>CAVRFT010000007.1:0-676460 GCA_963720505.1 uncultured Chloroflexia bacterium | reverse complement strand
CGACAACGGCCTGCGCGGGGACCGCAACTGACCGCGGCCATCGAGGCGCACATCGCCGAGCACTACGGCCTGAATCGGTGGTGTGGCGCCATCCGATGGCGCTCGATCAGCTCGCACTTCCCGCACGAGTACGGCACGCTGCTCGGGCCGGGCCACACGATCCAGAACCCGTTCCCCTGGAGCCCGACCGGTCTCATCGGCGCGCTCTTCGCCGAACAGTGCCTCGCGCCCTCCGAGGCCGCCGAGACGCTGGTGCACGAAGGGCGGGACATCTTCAACGCCGTCTACTTCCTCTACGAGGACGAGATGCAGCTCAAGCTCGACAAGGGCGCAGAGCACCTGTGGGACCTGTTGGCCGAGGCCAACGTCACCGAAGCCGTGGATCCGGACCGGCCAAGCGTGGCCCCGCAACGCCGTCGCCGCGGGCTCTTCCGGCGCTCCTGAGTACCGTTTCACCTCTTGTGACGGAGATCGACCGCGACGACCTCGAGACGTGCCTGGCCGTGCTTGCCCGCGTCGAGCAACTCCCGGTCGAGCATCCCCAGGCGGTCGCGGTGCGCCGCGCGACCGCCGAAGATCTTCAAGACGGTGAAGGAAGTGCGCCGCGCCGAGCGCCGTGCGGCGGTCGCCGCCGCCGACCGCAATGTCCTCGCCGCGACGGCCACAGCGGCACCGGGGCGGATCGACGACGAGACGCGCGGCATCGAGCTGACGAGCACGGCGGGCGCGACCGCCGGCACGCTGATCCGTGCGCGCCCGTGTTACCAGTGCAAACGCAAGTACACCGAGGTCGACGCGTTCTACCACCAGCTGTGCCCAGACTGCGCGGCGCTGAGCCAGCGAACGCGTGACGCGCGCGGATCTCAGCGGGCGACGCGCGCTGCTCACCGGTGGTCGCGCGAAGATCGGCATGTACATCGCGTTGCGACTCTTGCGCGACGGCGCGCACACGACGATCACCACCCGCTTCCCAAGGACGCCGCGCGTCGCTTCGCGTCGATGGAGACAGCCGCGACTGGATGGATCGCCTGCGCATCGTCGGGATCGACCTGCGCGACCCGGCCAGGTCGTGGCGCTGGCAGAGACCGTCGCCGCTGACGGCCCCCTCGACATCCTCATCAACAACGCCGCGCAGACGGTACGCCGCTCGCCCGATGCGTACGCGCTGCTAGCCATCGCCGAGTCGGGTCCCCTTGAAGCGGGATTGTGGCCCGGAGGTCGCGTCCCGGGAACGCTCACGCTCGGGCGCTCGGTGGACGTCCACCCCCACGCGCTCGAGGAGGCCATTACGGTGATCCGCGCTCGCCCTGCCACCGCGCAGCGCTCACCGCGGTCGCTTTGGCCCCCGGATCCTCGTCGCTCGCGAAACTTGCTGACGGATCGGCGATCGACGCCGGCGGACTCATCCCCGACCGTCACGACACGAACACGTGGACGCAGGCAGTGGGCGACGTCGACCCGCTCGAGATGCTCGAGGTGCAGTTGTGCAACATGACCGCCCCGTTCATCCTCATCATGCGCGGCTGCCCCACCTCGCTGGCCGCGGTGGCGCAGCAGCGGCGCACCTACTCGTCAACGTCTCGGCGATGGAGGGCGGGTTCAATCGCGGCTACAAGGGCCCCGGCCACCCGCACACGAACATGGCCAAGGCCGCAGTGAACATGCTCACCCGCACGAGCGCGCGGGAGCTGGCGACCGACAACATCCTCATGACGAGCGTCGACACCGGCTCGATCACCGACGAGCGACCGCACCCGACCAAGCTGAGACTCGCTGACGAGGGCTTTCACGCGCCGCTTGACCTCGCCGACGGCGCCTCACGCGTCTACGACCCGATGGTGCGGGGCGAGGCAGGCGAAGGACCTGCACGGCGTCTTCCTCAAGGACTACGCCCCCACGCAGTGGTGACGATCACGAGCGGCTCCGATGAAAATTGAAGGCTCGCGCAGTCATACCGGCCGACGGTCCCCAAAGACGAGGAGCAACGCGGGTGCCGAACGTGATCTACGCGATGGGCGGCGTCTCGGCCGACGGCTACGTCGTCGGGCCGGACGGGTGGTTCGACTGGGGGGCGCCCACGGGGAACTCCACCGCTTCCACAACGAGCAGATGCGCGCGCTCGGCGGCCATCTGCTGGGCCGTCGCCTGTACGAGACGATGGTCTACTGGGAGACGGCCGACCACGACCCCTCGGAGATCGTGCGCGACTTCGCGCAGATCTGGCAGGCGCTGCCGAAGGTGGTGTTCTCGCGGACGCTCGACTCGGTCGAGGGAGCCAACACGACGCTCGCGCGCGACGACCTGCGTGCGGAGCTGACTGCGCTCCAGAAGTCCGCCCGTGGAGACGTGGCGGTCGGAGGCGCCGAGCTCGCTGCCGAGGCGGTCCGTCTGGACCTGATCGACGAGTACGGGCTGTTCATCCATCCGGTCGCGGTCGGCGGCGGCATCCCGTACTTCCCGCGAGACCACCGGGTCGACCTGGAACTGATCGAGACGCGCACGTTCAGCTCGCGCATCGTCCATGTGCGATACCGCGCGGCCGGACGATGATCCCGCCCCATCACGCCGGTCCTCGTGGCCGACCTGCTCGCCGAGAACGAGCGGATGCCGGTCTACGTGCACGTCATCGAGCATCCCGATGCGCGCGTCCTGGTCGACACTGGCATCACCGAGCTGCACCCGGCGGCGGCCGACCTCGATCCCCGCCTCCAGCCGCTGAGCGAGCAGGACTTCGACCTCGCCGG
The DNA here is from genome assembly GCA_963720505.1 of uncultured Chloroflexia bacterium. GTDB lineage: Bacteria > Chloroflexota > Limnocylindria > QHBO01 > QHBO01 > DASSCW01. Next base: position 673,716 of record CAVRFT010000007.1, on the reverse strand, counting down.
CATGAACATCGTCGTCAACACCCACCTGCACTTCGATCACTGCGGCGGCAACCACCTCTTCGCCGGGCAAGCCGATCTACGTCCAGCGCAGGAGCTCGACGACGCGCGGGGTGAGGAGGAGTACACGATTCGCGAGTGGGTCGACCCGCCCGGCGTGCAGTACGTGCCGGTCGACGGCGAGCACGAGCTGCTGCCCGGGCTCCGGCTCGTCCCGGCGCCGGGCCACACACCCGGCATGCAGGTCGTCGTCGTCGAGACCGGCGGACGCCCGGTCGTCGTCGGCGGCGACGTGGCGGTGTGGTTCGGCGAGCTCGACGAACCGCACACCGAAGGCCAACTGCGCGTGCGTGCGCTCGACCCCGAGCTGGTCTGGCTCACGCACGAACACCAGCCATGGCGACCGGGTACCGCCTGAGCCCGAAAGCGCGGGCTCAGTCGTCGCGCTCGTACGCCTGCGACTGCTCGGCGGTCGTCGAGAGCACCATCTGGTGCCTCGGCGGCCCCGACAACAGCGTCTCGCGATCGACCTTGAGGTCGGGACCCACATGGACCAACTCCCCGACGCCGACCTCCCGCCACCCGGGATCGCTGTCCATCGGCTCGCTGGCGATCAGGACCATTGGCTGGCCGTCCGGGCGCTCGGCCTGCATGCGCAGCGTGCCGTGCGAATCGCGCTCGACGATCTCCTCGGAGCCATTGCCCGCCGTCTCGAGGACCAGCAGCGGATTGTGCTCCGGGTACCGAAACGCCCACAGGTGCCCGACTTCGCCGAGCACGAAGTTGATGCTGTAGAGCTCATAGCCCTCGGCCAACTCGCGCACCGCGGCCCTGATGCCCGCCCGCACGTCGCCACCCGCCTCGCGGATGCACAGCGTGATCAGCGCAAACAGCCGCTCGGAATCGGTCTCGCCACTCACCATCGCCCGATGCGCGCCAAGCCGCTCCTCGATCCGCTCAAGATCGCCGACGACCCCGTTGTGCGCGAACACCCGAGCGTCCTGCAAGAACGGATGCGTATTCGACAACGACGTGACGCCGGTGTTGGCGTACCGCAGGTGCACGAGGAACTGACACGCCTCGGCACCCCGAGCAACCCCGCGATACAGACGATCGGCCGACGCCTGCACGGGGTTGCGGATCAACAGCAGCGCGTCATCCGCGCTCAGCGCCGCGATCCCGAAACCGTCGGCGTTGACCTCGCTCTGCACGGCCATCGAGGTCGGTGCCTCCAACAGCCAGAACTCGGCGCGGACATCGTGGCGACCGGCATGCAGAGCGAACAATCGGCACATGACTTCGCATCCTACGCGGACACCGGCCACCACCTTCCGCCGGCACCGGTGACCAGGCGGTTGGATCTGACCGCCGCCAGCGCTGACGCGGCATCGGCGATGAGCCGGTCGGTGCGTCCAAACATCGGCGGGTCCTCAACCGCTCGTCGTCATCCTCTGGCGCGAGGGTCCCACGAGCGACGAGTCGCTGCTGCAATCACGCCGATGACCAGCGGTCGATCGATGCAGGAGGCGCGCTATCGCTTTGCGCGAGACTGGTCCTCGGGCCCCTCGCCGAGGATTCTCGGGACGTCGCCGTTCGTCGCGGCGCGCTCCGAGTCGGATGGCGGGCGAGACGACGATGACGCTATCGGGTCGAGGCAGGTGGCCGCGGGGTAGCCGCGCGGCCACCGGCCGAATTCGAGGCGTCTACTTCCCGGCGCTGATCCTCTGGGAGTCAACGTCGTCCCAATGGCCCCCGCCGGCCTCGCCCGGGACGGACACCCAGGACTGGGTGACCACGTCCAGGGTCGGCGAGTAGGAGGTCAGCGGGAGCGTCTCGGGCACGCCGGTGGGGAACATCTCGTGCCCGGCGCCGTTCGACAACCGCGTCTTGCCGTCCGCTGACGCGATCACGAAGCCCGTCAACGGGTCGATCGCGCGCACCTGGACCCGCGCCGAGCCGGCAAAGCCCTGCAAGTGCAGGTAGCCCCGGTAGGTCGCGGTCAGCGAGCCGTCGTCGTTGACCTTCCAGGTCGAGGTGGCGGGGGTGAGCGGGGCGCCCTTGTCCCATTGGCTGCCGCCGACGTCCAGGTGCGGGCCGAGGATCGTCACGTCGTCCGTGCGCGGGACGAACTGGGCGTAGTACTCACCCCTGTCGACCCAATCGGGGGTGTTGCTCTTCTCCTGGAGCACGATCTTGATCTTGCCGAGGTTCGCCAGGGCCGGCACGTCCAGGTCCACCTTGACATCCTGGCTTGGCGAGTTGATCGGCGTCCCGGCTTTGGCGTCATAGACGGTGCCGAGCACGTCGTTGTTGACGGTTAGGCTGTCGACGCGCACGCGGGCCTGTGCGTTGTTGGCGCCGTCGACGTGCATCGTCCCGGTCAGGTGCGCCGCCACCTTGCCCTGATACCAGGTGAACTTCGCCTGGCCCGAGTTCAAGCGGAACGACTTGCCGTGGGCGTCGGGCGGGCCGACGAGGCCGAACCCGAGCGTCTCGAGCGTGACCTGGCCGGCGGGGATGCCAGTCCAGCCTGAGCTCGGGGCAATGGTCGCCTGCGCGCTGGCGGCGAACGCCGGGATGGCGGCCGCCGTCGCGAGCAGGACGGCAGCGGCGCCGCGCTTGTCGGCGCCGAGGAACTGAGGGGAACATCTGGTCTCCTTCTCTGGAGAGCGTTGGAGTTGTCGCAAGGGAAAGAGCCCGTCGAGCGGGTACCTATTCCCGGCGCGCGTGGACTCCAGGGAAACCCCCTAGGGTTTGCGTCTGAGATCCAGTGACCGCAGTTGCTCCCCTGCGCTCAGTCGTCGACGCGACCTCGCGCGACGTGTGCGTGAGCGGCCTGCTTCAGTGCTTTAGATCCCGCCCCACCGGCTGGCCCCGGCCACCCCGCACTGGCACTTCAGGGGCCGTGAGCGGTCCGGCTCGGGCGGAACCCTCACTGCTGCTTTGGGCGAAGCGCAAGGGTCCGCTGTTCACCGATGGGCGCCAGCAGGAACTCGGCCAAGATTTCGGCCGCTAAGCGCGACTCCGCGAGGTCTGGCTTATCCGGCTGCCAGACGGCGCAGCGGACGCGGTGGCGGCCTCGGCGCGGCGGTTCGCCCTACCGAGCCTCGCTCGGCCGCCTCTCGCTGAGCAGGACACGGCGAATGAAAGCGGAGCGGGTCTCGCGAGGAAGACGCCGCTCGTTCGTCCAAGCCCGGTCGGCGATTTGAGGCGTCTTGAGCAGATGGGCGGCCATTTCTGCGGCGGGCAGATTCGCGCCAAGAAGCGCCGCGCGAGTTAGGGCGGTCATGAAAGGCGATGTCGGGTGTTCGCCCGATGGCGCGGAAGGGTCTTCGGCGTAGCGTCGCGTTTTGCACGGCAACGGCTGTGCGCCCCCTCAGGGTTCGACTCGGAAGGAGTCGTCATGCGTGTCTGTGTCCTGGCCTGTCTGCTCACCCTGGCGCTGTTTCCGGCCGCCGCGCGCGCGGCTGCGCCATCGAATGACAACTTCGCGGACGCGACGGTGATCGATCCCGCGGCTCTGCCTTACGCGGATGCGGCCGACCCGCCCAGTGCCACAGTGGAGGCGGGCGAGCCGGGCCCGTGCGGGCTGTACGGCGGCAGCGTGTGGTACGCGATCACGCCGTCCTCGGACATGGTTCTGGGCGTCAGCATTTCGGGCCCGGGGACCGTGCAGGTCTACCGAGGCAGCGTCTTCAGCAACCTGCAGGGTCAGGGCTGCGGGCAGAGCGTCAACGTGCACGCCGACGGTGGCGGGAGCTACTACATCCAGGTCAATGGGTACTGGCCCGCGACGCTCAATGTGGAGCGGATCGTGCCGCCCGTGGGTGACGATCTCGCCAACGCGCAGACGATCGCCCCCGCGTCGCTGCCCTTCCGCGACACGCAGTCCGGCGCGGGTGCCTCGGCCGAGGCCAATGAGCCGGGGGCCTGCGCCCCCTTTGGGCCGCTCGCGAGCTGGTGGTACTCGTTCACGCCGACAGTGAGTCGGTCCTACACGATCGGCGTCAACGGGGGCCCGGCGGTCTCGGTCGCGGCCTTCCGCGGGTCGACGTTGAGCTCCTTGACCCTGCTGGGGTGCGGGTCGTACTACGGCGCGCGTTCGACGTTCGCGGCGACCGCCGGGACCACCTACTCCGTGCAGGTCAACGACCCCTACCACGGGCAGTACGGGCCGGCGAGCATGTCGCTGGAGGTGGCGCCGGATCCGGTCGCGAACTTCGGCTGGAACCCTGGCGACCCCTCGACCGTGGACCCGGTGAGCTTCTTCGATCAGTCCTCGGACCCGGGCGGCAACCCGATCCAGACGCAGACGTGGGATCTCGGCGACGGCACGACGATCGCCCCAGGGCAGCCCGCAACGCATCGCTACACGACCGACGGCGACTACCCCGTCACGCTCACGATCAAGACCACGGACGGCCGGACCGCCTCGATCACGCACACACTGTCGGTGCGCACGCACGACGTCGGGATCACGACGTTCGGCGTCCCCCAGAGCGCCAAGCCCAATCAGAGCAAGACGCTCACTGTGGGCGTGGCCAACAGCCGCTATGCCGAGCGGGTGACGGTGCAACTGTTCAAGAGCGTCGCCGGCAGCGGGTTCCAACCCGTCGGGCAACTCACTCAGTTGGTGCCCGCGCGCGGACGCAACCGCACCACCGACTTCCCGTTCAGCTACACGTTCGGTGCAGACGACGCGACGGCGGGCAGCGTCACCTTCCAGGCCGTTGCGACGCTGGTCGACGCCCGCGACGCGTTGACGGGCGACAACACGACGATCGCCCTCCCCACGAAAGTCCACGCCTGACCGCCCGGAGCGTCCAGCCCGGCGTCGCGTGCCAGCGTCGCCGGGCGGGCCGCTGCCACTGCGGATCGTTGGTGTCAATCTCCGCCAACAGGCGCGACCCGTACGGCGGTAGCGCGGCGAGGAACGTCGAGAGCTGAGTCTCGATGAGGCGTTCATGCTTTGCGTGTGGTCGCGGCGTCATAGTGCGCTTACCGCCGCGCTTCGGAGCCTTGTGCCCTGCCCGGCTCCGGCGCGGGACCCGCTCGCAAAGGACGCTCGCATGCCCTTCATCACCGCCATTGCCGATGACCAAGCAACGGGCGCCGTCGCTGCGATGTACGAGGCGGATCGTCAGGCGTTTGGCTACCTGCCCAACCTCACCAAGGGCTTCTCGCTGCGACCCGACGTCTACGCCGCCTGGCGACAGCTCAACGGAGCCATCAAGGCCAACATGGATCTCCGTCGCTACGAGCTGGCCACCGTCGCCGCGGCCAAACGTCTGCGCTCCAGCTACTGCACCCTCGCGCACGGTTCAGTCCTCCTGGACAAGTTCCTCACCCCCGACGACCTCCGAGCCGTCATCGGCGACCGCGACGCAACCGAGCTCGACGCCGTCGACGCCGCCGTCATCGCGCTCGCCGACAAGGTCGCCCTCGACGCATCCTCCGTCACGCAGGCCGACATCGACCAGTTGCGCTCGCTCGGCCTCACCGACGCCGACATCCTCGACGTCGTCCTCGCCGCCGCCGTGCGCTGCTTCTTCAGCAAGGTCCTCGACGGACTCGGTATCGAAGCCGACGCCAAGTACGCCCAACTCGACCCCGAACTCCGAGACGCACTGACCGTCGGGCGCCCAATCGCCGAGCACTGACCCGCTATCGCTTTTTTGCGGCCAAAGCGACAGTCATCACCCGCCCGCGCCGGACGACCGCCGCGAGCGCGTGGCATGGGAAGCAGCACTGGGCAGCGCGCTCTCCTGGTCGGCTGGGTCGTTGTATGCGCGGCGCGCCCCTCTGCCCGCCAACCAGCTGATGGGCTCCGGCATGGAGCAGCTGGTCGGCGGCGGCGTGATGCTGGCGGTGGCAGTGGTGCTGGGCGAATTCGCCGCGCTGGAGCCCGGATCGGTCTCGGTCGAGTCGCTGCTGGGCCTCGGCTACCTGATCGTGTTCGGGTCGCTGATCGCCTTCACCGCCTACGTCTGGCTGCTCGACCACGCACCGATCAGCACTGTCGCGACCTACGCCTACGTCAATCCGGTGGTCGCCGTCTTCCTGGGCCTGCTTGTTCCGCGACGAGCCGCTGACGCCACGCATCCTGCTGGCGGCGGCGCTGATCATCGGGGCGGTGGTGGCGATGGTCAGCGGGCGGCCGCGCCAGGCGAAGGAAGCCGGCGAGTCGCCTGACGTTGCGGCGCTGGAACCAGCCGACGACACGGCATGACCCCGCTCACCGTCAGCTGCGCACCGCATGGTGACGGCTGGCTCTGCGCGGTCACGGTCGGCGACGATGCGGCGGCGACCCACCACCACGTGGACGTCACGGCCGCCGATCTCGAGCGACTGCATCCCGGCGCGCCGGACCCCGAGGTGCTGGTGTGCGGGGCCTTCGACTTCCTGCTGACGCGCGAGCCTCGCGAATCGATCCTGGGCCGCTTCGACCTGCCGGTGATCGGCCGCTATTTTCGGGGTGGGAAGCCGATGTCGCGAGACGCCTGTCTACCGATTGAGGGAACGGCTTCTAGCGAGTCGAGTCGATCTCCGAATACTTGAAGATCCGGTCTAGGACGAAGTGGCCGTCACCCTCCGGATCGGTGAGGCTGGCCCGCGCGTCGAGATGCATCACGTACGGGCGCATCCGGACGTTCACCAGCGTCTTGCCGTTGAACGACATGTCCAGGATCACGCCCTCCTGCACCTCCTGCCACCAGTTCTGCCCGAACATGTAGTTGCCCGGGCTGGCCAGCACCACGCTGGGGCCGCTCTCGCGCTGGCGGAGGAGCATCGGTCCTGCGACATGTGTGCCGGCGCCGATGACGTGGTCGCAGCCGGCCCCGATCGAACCAGGCAAGCTGCTCGCGCTGGAGCGGCCAGAGGTCGTCGTGGTACTCGGCGCCACCCCACCACTGCGGATCGCAGAGGACCAGGTCGGCGCCGCCCTCCCGCGCGCGATGAACCGCGCGGAAGACGTTCTGGCGGGTTATCCACGGCACGCCGGGCGTCACCGCGTCCGCCCGCGCCACGCCGCTGACGTCATTCCAGGCGACCAGCGCCACCTTCAGGCCGGCAACTTCCAGGAAGGCCGGGGCCAGGGCGTCGTGGAGGTTCATGCCCAGCCCGGTGCGCGGCAGGTGGTGCTTGTCCAGGATGCGCAGCGTGGACTCGATGCCGGCCACGCCCTGATCGCTCATGTGGTTGGCGGCCAGGTACACGGCGTCCAGGCCCAGCTTTCGCTTCCACTGGACGACCACGTCTTCGGGCACGCTGAAGACGAGGGAGCCGCTCTGGTTGGCCGCCCAGCCCGCGTTCGGCTCGATCGGGCACTCGTGGTCCGCGATCGCGAGGTCGGAGCGCTTCAGGATGGCGGGCGTGGCACCGTCATTGCCGGTCTCGGCCGTAGAGATCGGGAAGTACGGACCACCGTCGGGCGGGTCGACCACGGCGCCGCTGGAGACTGCCGTGCCGCCGTTGAAGGCCCAGCTCCAGCCCTTGCCGAGATCGACGGCCTGCTCGGCGACGATCGGACTGGAGCACAGGCTGCCGATGGAGGTCAGGTTCCAGACCTGGGAGGCGTCGTAGGCGAACCAGGCGGGGTCCAGCGCGGCCGAGCCGTCGTCGGACGGCATGCCGATCACCGGGTAGTCCAGGGCTCGAGCCTTGGGGTCGCCGAAAAGGTCAGGTCCGAACAGGCCGAACGGCCCGTCGCCTCCGATCGAGAGCACCTTGGTGGTGGGCTCGACCAGGCCGGCAGGCAGCAGGGCGATCCGGTTCTGGTGCGTCTCCACGAAGGAGGCGACGCGATCCGCGGCGCGACAGGCCTGGGTTGCGGTCAGCTGCGGCTGCCGGACCGCCACGCCGCAGGGGACGAGCAGCCGCCCATGAGCAGCCAGCGCGGGCAGCTCGCCGAGGGCGATGGTCGCCTTGAGGTTGGTGATCCCCGTGACGACCGACAGCGGGAACTCCGCCGGGGCGGTGGGCGTCGGGCTGGCCGCCTCGGTCGGCGACGGGACAGCGGAGGGCGAGTCACCGGGCGACTCGGCGGCGGAAGGCGTCGCGGCAGACGACGATGGCTCAGGGCTGGGGTTCAGGTTGACGCAACCGACAAGCAGCAGGAGCAGGGCGACGAGAGAAACGCCTCGTCGCGCGGCGTGGATGTGCACGGCGCTATCGTAGGTTGGCGGAGGCAGGCATGGATTCGGTGTTGCGATGGTCCGGCGACGAGAGGCAGATGACTGACGGATGAGGCGGGCGTCGCGCGCGCCGCTGGCGGCTCTGCTCCTGGCCGCGGCGGTGCTGCCGGCTTGGGCTGGCGCGCCCGTCGACGTAGGGGCGGTTGGTCCGGCGCCGAAATGCCGCCTCGCCGACATAATGACCCTGCCACGAGACTACGACAGCTGGAGCACCACGCTGGTCGACTGGCTGCTGAGGGTGTCGCGGGGGTACAAGCCGCCGGACCTCGTGCCCGTCGGCGAGGCTGGCATCGCGGGCCCCGGCCTCATCCGCGCCGTCGCGATCAACGACCTGCGCGCCATGACCAGGGCTGCGGCCAGGAACGGGACGCCGATCGCAGTCAACAGCCCGTACCGGAGCTACGCGGACCAAGTCGCGAGCTTCAACGGGTGGGTGAACGTTGATGGCTATGACGACGCGATCACGTATTCACAGCGACCCGGCCACTCAGAGCATCAGCTCGGCCTGACCATCGATTTCATGACGCTCGGCGGCGGCAGCAGCGCTGCAGGGCGACTGGGCGACGGATCCGTCCGGACACTGGATGGCGGAGAACGCATGGAAGTACGGGTGGCTGACGAGCTACCCGCTGGCCGACAACGGGGACTCTTCAACCCGCGGACCTGCTTCCACTACGAGCCCTGGCACTACCGCTATCTCGGCCGTGCGATGGCGCGCAAGGTGCACAACTCGGGGCTGACCATCCGCGAGTATCTGTGGAAGCACTACACGATGGTTGACCCGAGGACAGGGGAGCCACTCGCGACCCCGACGCCCATCCCCACCGCGTCGCCGACGCCGGTCCCCACAGCGACGGCCACTCAGACCGCAGCGCCCTCGACCGGCAGCAGCGCCACGGCGGCACCGTCCGCGGCGTCGCCGTCATCCGGCGACGGCCCGCTGGGCATGGATCCACTCGTCTTCGCCGCCCTGGGCGTGGCGGCCGTGGTGCTGGCCGGAATCGCCTTTATCACAAGGCGCGGAGGGTCGGCGGGGTAGGGCACTGGCCCGCCACCATCGGTCCAGACAGACCGCGGATTGTTGACTCGAGTCAACACGTTCGATGGGAAATTTGTACCGGGTGTTGACAACCACAAGTACTATCCGTGGGCTGCAAAGCGCGAGATGTCGGCGGGGGAGCCCCATTTCGCGGTAACGAGCCGACCGACGTGTAGGGTGCCCACTACCACTGCCGCGGGGAGCACTTCCTCCCTCTGCACAGTTAGGTCTGCGTGCCCGTCCAATCGATCCGAGCCTATTCGGCGTGGAGACGCGTCTTCAGTCTCCTGGTGGGGATTTCCCTCCTCCTGCCGCTGCTCCTGCTCAATGCCGCCGTGCCCGTGCGCGCCGCCGGACCGTGCGACGCGCCGGCCAACGAGATCGTCTGCGAGAACTGCCTGCCGGGCAACCCGCGTCCGAGTGGGACGTCACCGGCGCCGGGCGATCCGTCGATCCAGGGCTTCGCGACCGACATCAGCGTCGACCAGGGCAGACGGTCGACTTCAAGATCGACACCACGTCGACCAACTACCGGATCGACATCTACCGGCTCGGCTACTACGGCGGCCTCGGCGCGCGCCTGGTCGACACGATCGCCGACCGCGACACCACGCGAGACCGACCAGCCGGCCTGCCTGTCTCGACGGCACGACCGACGACAACCTGGTCGACTGCGGCAACTGGGCGTGTCGGCGTCGTGGGCCGTGCCGTCGACGCCGTCTCCGGGATCTACATCGCCCGGCCGTCGCGCGACGACGTCGGCGGCGACGTGGCAGCCACATCGTCTTCATCGTCCGCGACGACGACGGCGGCTCCGACCTCCTGGTCCAGACCTCCGACACGACCTGGCAGGCCTACAACCAGTACGGCGGCTACAGCCTCTACGGCGGCCCGCAGCGGACACGCCCACAAGGTCAGCTACAACCGGCCGTTCACGACCCGCGACACGCCGACCGAGGACTGGCTCTTCAACGCCGAGTACCCGATGGTCCGCTGGCTCGAGCGCAACGGCTACGACGTCAGCTACTTCGACCGACGTCGACTCGGACCGCACACGGCGCGGAGATCCTCGAGCACAAGGTCTTCCTGTCGTCGGGCCACGACGAGTACTGGTCGGCCGGACAGCGCGCCAACGTCGAGGCCGCGCGGACGCCGGCGTCGACCTCGCGTTCTTCAGCGGCAACGAGATCTACTGGAAGACGCGCTGGGAGCCAGCTCGGCCGACGGTTCGGCAACACCGATACCGGACGCTCGTCACCTACAAGGAAGGCGACGCGCAGGGCAGCGCCGAGCACTGGGACTGCTTCGGCAACTTCGACTGCGACCCCGACCCGGACGTCTGGACCGGGCTGTGGCGCCAGAACGACCGCGGGCCACGACGGCGGGCAGCCCGAGAACGCCTGTCCGGCCAGATCAGCTGGGGCAACAACACCACCGCCATCCAGGTCCCGGCGGCCGACCGACGCTCCGCTTCTGGCGCAACACCGGGATCGCGGGGCGACGACGCTGCCACGCTCGAGGGCCGCTCGGGCTACGAGTTCGACTGGGAGCAGCCCGGCGTACGCGAGCACCTACCCGGCGGGCCGGATCACGCTGTCCGACACGACGTGGCCGGCGAGGAACCACCAGATGAGCCTGTACCGGGCGCCGAGCGGCGCGCTCGTGTTCGGCGCCGGCACCGTCCAGTGGTCGTGGGGCCTCGACGGGACGCACGACCGCGGCGGCTCGACCGGGACCCGCGGATCCAGCAGGCGACCGTCAACCTGCTGTCCGACATGGGCGCTCCAGCCCGGAACCCTCCAGGCCGGGCTGGTCGCCGGCGGCGCGCTCGACGCGACCGCTCCCACCGCGACGATCACCTCGCCCGGGCACGGCGACACGGTCCCGGCGGAACGGTCACGATCTCCGGCACCGCAGCCGACACCGGCGGCGGTCGTCGGCCGCGGTCGAGGTGTCGACCGACGGCGGCACGACCTGGCAGCCGGCGACGGGCACGACCGACTGGACCTTCTCCTTCAGTGCGGCCGACGGGACCGCCACGGTCCAGGCCGCGCCGTCGACGACGCCGCCAACATCGGCGCGCCGGCGAGCGTCAGCTTCGACGTCAGCGCGCAGGCCTGCCCGTGCTCGATCTTCGCGCCGTCGGCGACCGGCACCCAGGACAACGACACCAGCGCCGTCGAGCTCGGCGTGAAGTTCCGATCCGACGTCGACGGCTTCATCACCGGCATCCGCTTCTACAAGACGTCCGGCAACACCGGAACCCACACCGGCACGCTCTGGTCCTCGCCGGGGACGAACCTCGGCGACCGTCACCTTCACCGGCGAGTCGGCGACCGGCTGGCAGGAGGTCACCTTCGCCACGCCGGTCGCGATCGAGGCCAACACCACGTACGTCGCGTCGTACCACACGACCGTCGGGCACTACGCGACCGGGACCTCGTTCGCGACTGCCGGCGTCGACAACCCGCCGCTGCATGCCCTGCAGGGCGGCGTCGACGGGCCGAACGGCGTCTACCGGTACGGCGCGGGCGGCGCCTATCCCGACCGACACGCTTCGGGTCGTCCAACTACCTCGTCGACGTCGTCTTCGTCGACGAGTCGGGCCGGACACGACGGCGCCGACGATCACGCGCGCACGCCCGCGCCCGAACGCGTCGGGCGTCGCCGCGACCGCCAACGTCACGGCCACGTTCAGCGAGCCAGGTCACCGGCGTCGAGCGGAGCGACCGTCGAGCTGCGCGACGCGTCCAACGCGCTCGTTCCGGCCACCGTCACCTACGACGCGGCACACGCCGGCGATCCTCGATCCGACGGGCGCCCTCGACCGAGCACGACCTACACGGCCACGCGTGATCGCGGACGGGACGATCAAGGACGGGTCGAGCAACGCCGCTCGCGGCCGACGTCGACCTGGACGTTCACGACCGCCGCACCGCCGCCGCCGCCGCCCGACGAGGGCCCGGCGGGCCGATCCTCGTCATCTCATCGACAGCGCAACCCGTTCAGCCGCTACTACGCGGAGATCCTCCGGAACGAAGGCCTGAACGAGTTCACGGCGTCGGACATCTCGCCGGTCAATGCCACGATGCTCGCCAACTACGACGTCGTCATCCTCGGCGACATCGCCGTCAGCCCGGCCCAGGCGACCATGTTCGACGACTGGGTCACCGCGCGGCGGCAACCTCATCGCGATGCGTCCCGACCCTGACCTCGCGGGTCTCCTCGGCCTCACCGACGCCGGGACCGACCTCTCCAACGCCTACCTCCAGATCGACACGACCGCCGGCAAGCCTGGCGCCGGGCTGGTCAGCCAGACCATCCAGTTCCACGGCACGGCCGACCGCTACACCCTCGGCAGCGGCGCCGTAGGCGCTCGCGACCCTGTACTCGAGCGCCTCGACGGCGACGACCAACCCCGCCGTCACCCTGCGGACGTCGGGTCGAACGGCGGTCAGGCGGCCGCCTTCACCTACGACCTCGCCCGCTCGGTCGTCTACACCCGCCAGGGCAACCCGGCCTGGGCCGGCGACGACCGCGACGCGAGCGTCACGCCCGCCGCGATCATCCGATCGGACGACATGTTCTACGGGCCCGGGACGTCCAGCCCGACTGGGTCGACCTGAACAAGGTCCAGATCCCGCAGGCCGACGAGCAGCAGCGACTGCTGGTCAACCTCATCGAGAAGATGAACCGCGACCAGATGCCGCTGCCCGCGTTCTGGTACTTCCCCCGCGGCGAGAAGGCCGTCGTGGTCATGACCGGCGACGACCACGGCAACGGCGGGACGAGCGGACAGTTCGACTGGGCACAGCGCGCAGAGCCCCGGCGACTGCAACGTCGCGGACTGGGAGTGCATCCGCGAGACCTCCTACATCTACACGAGCACGCCGCTGACGATGCGCCGCCGCCGCGTACGAGGCGCAGGGATTCGAGATCGCGCTCCACGTCAACACGAACTGCGCGGACTGGACGCCCGCGTCGCTCGACGACTTCTACGACGATCAGCTCGCGCCGTTCGCGTCGACCTTCCCGAGCGTCGCGCCGCCCGCGACGAACCGCACCCACTGCATCACGTGGAGCGACTGGGCGACCCAGCCCAAGGTCGAGCTGAACCACGGGATCCGCCTCGACACGAACTACTACTACTGGCCCGCGGCCTGGGTCCAGGATCGACCCGGCTACTTCACCGGCTCCGGCATGCCGATGCGCTTCGCCGACCTCGACGGTTCGATGATCGACGTCTACCAGGCGACGACCCAGATGACCGACGAGAGCGGGATCACCTACTCGACCCACATCAACACGCTGCTGGACAACGCCATCGGCGCGCCCGGCTACTACGGCGTCGTCACCGCGAACATGCACACCGACAACGGCAGCCATCCGGGTCAGCAGACCGATCGTCAACGCGGCGCTCGCCAAGGGCGTGCCCGTCGTCTCGGCGCGGCAGATGCTGACCTGGCTCGACGGCCGGAACGGCTCGTCGTTCGGCGACCTGGCGTGGGACGGCGACAAGCTCACCTTCTCGATCGCCGTCGGCGCGGGGGCGAACGGCCTCCAGGCGATGCTCCCCGACGATGGGCCGAACGGCGCCCTTCAGCGCTCACTCGCAACGGCAGACGCCGTCACGTTCACGACGCAGACGATCAAGGGGATCGAGTACGCGATCTTCGCCGCCGCGGCGGGCGGCTACGCCGCGACCTACGCGGCCGACACGACGGCTCCGGTCATCAGCGCGGTGGCGGCGACCCGCACGGCGACGGAACGGCGACGATCACCTGGACGACCGACGAGGCCTCGACATCGTCGCGTCGACTACGGGACGACGTCCGGCGCCCTGACACGACCGTGAGCGACGCCGGCTGACGTCACCTCGCACGCCGTCCGCTGACCGGGCTGACCCCGAACACGACCTACCACTTCCGGGTGACCTCGACCGACGGGACGCGAATGCGACGGAGTCGCCGATCGCGCCGGCCACCGGCGACCTTCACCGCCCCAGCCGCATCCCTGACCGACACCACCGTGGCCGACTTCGCGGCCGGCACGCCGGGCACCGACCTACGTGTCCGACACGACCGGCGGCGAGGTCATCCTCACGCCGACCGTCGGCGCCGAGTTCGGCGGCACGACTCTGCCCGCCGGCTGGTCGACGCGGCCCTGGAACGCCGGCGGCTCGCGACCGTCGGCGCCGGCAGCTGGTCGTCGACGGCTGCTGGACGCGAGCCAACCTTGGTCGGCGCCGGCCGCGCGATCGAGTTCGTCGGCACCTTCAATGGCGCGACCTTCCAGAACGCCGGCTTCGGACTGACCTGAACGTCGCACCGCGACGTGGGCGATGTTCGGCGTCGACGGCACTGCCGGCGTGCTGCACGCCCGCATCACTGCCGCCGGCGCGATCACCGACGCCGCTGGCGGCCGGCTACCTCGATGCCCCGCACCGGTACCGCATCGAGTGGGGCGCCGCGGTCCGCTTCTTCATCGACGGCACGCTCGTGGACACCGCGGCACTCTGCGGGCACGATGCGACCGATCGTCAGCGACTTCAACCGGGCGGTGGCGCGCTCGCCATCGACTGGATGCGGATGACGCCGTACGCGGCGCCCGGCACCTTCACGTCGCGCGTGCTCGACGCCGGCAGCACCGTGGGCTGGCAGCAGCTCAGCACCGACGAGCTCCACCCGGTCGGCACCTCGCTCGGCTTCGAAGTGCGCAGCGGCAACGTGGCGGCGCCCGATGCCAGCTGGAGCAGCTTCGTGCCGGTCAGCGGCGGCGCCATCAACTTGACCGGCCGCTACCTGCAGTACCGCGCCAGCCTGCAGACCACCGACAGCGGGCTGAGCCCGACCCTGCGCAGCGTGACCCTCAGCTACGGCGCGGCCCCGGTCGACAACACGCCCCCCACCATCACCGCCCGCTCGCCGCTCAACAACGCCACCAACGTCACCATCGGCTCCTCGGTCAGCGCCACCTTCAGTGAGCCGATGGATGCCGCCACCATCACCGCCGCCAGCGTCACCCTGCGCGCCGCCGGCGCCGGCAGCGACGTGCCGGCCACGGTCAGCTATGCCGCTGGCGTGGCCAGCCTGGTGCCCAACGCGCCGCTGGCCTACAACACCGTCTACACCGCCAGCGTGGCGGCCAGCGTGGCCGACCTGGCCGGCAACCAGCTGGGCACCGCCGCCAGCTGGAGCTTCACCACCGAGGCCGCCCCGCTCAGCACCCTGACCGACACCAGCCTGGCCGACTTCGGGGCCGGCACCTTCAGCAACACCTACCTGGCCGACGGGTCGGGCGGCGAGGTGATGCTGGTTCCCACCGTCGGCGCCGAGTTCGGCGGCAGCGCCCTGCCGGCCGGCTGGACGCAGAACCCGACACCGTGGGCGAGCGGCGGAACGGTGAGTGTCAGCGGCGGGCAGATGGCATTGGAGGCTCGCAGCGTTGCAACCAATGCCACCTTTGGGCCGGGGACCTCGCTCGAATTTGTCGCGACATTCGGAGCCCAGCCGCATCAGCACTTCGGGTTCATCAACGGCGTCGACTTCAACGCGCCGTGGATCGTCGTGAGCACGGGCACCGACGGGAACGGGGTATTTGCCCGTTCGGACGCCGACCAGACCGGGGTGTCTCTCGGAACAGGGCTGCAGGGCTCGGCCCATCGCTACCGCGTGGTGTGGAAGGCGACTGCCTTCGAGTTCTACGTGGATGGCGGGACCGTCCCGGCTGCCACGCTGCCCTACACGACGTCCGGACTCAACGTAGGTGGTAGCGACCTCACTCTGTCGACTCCGCTGCTGGTCGATTGGGCACATGTGTCGCCCTATCCGGCGGCCGGCAGCTTCACCTCGCGCGTGTTCGACGCCGGCAGCAACGTGGGCTGGCAGCAGCTCAGCACCGACGAGCTCCACCCGGTCGGTACCTCGCTCGGCTTCGAGGTGCGCAGCGGCAACGTGGCGGCGCCCGATGCCAGCTGGAGCAGCTTCGTGCCGGTCAGCGGCGGCGCCATCAACTTGACCGGCCGCTACCTGCAGTACCGCGCCAGCCTGCAGACCACCGACAGCGGGCTGAGCCCGACCCTGCGCAGCGTGACCCTCAGCTACGGCGCGGCCCCGGTCGACAACACGCCCCCCACCATCACCGCCCGCTCGCCGCTCAACAACGCCACCAACGTCACCATCGGCTCCTCGGTCAGCGCCACCTTCAGTGAGCCGATGGATGCCGCCACCATCACCGCCGCCAGCGTCACCCTGCGCGCCGCCGGCGCCGGCAGCGACGTGCCGGCCACAGTCAGCTATGCCGCTGGCGTGGCCAGCCTGGTGCCCAACGCGCCGCTGGCCTACAACACCGTCTACACCGCCAGCGTGGCGGCCAGCGTGGCCGACCTGGCCGGCAACCAGCTGGGCACCGCCGCCAGCTGGAGCTTCACCACCGAGGCCGCCCCGCTCAGCACCCTGACCGACACCAGCCTGGCCGACTTCGGGGCCGGCACCTTCAGCAACACCTACCTGGCCGACGGGTCGGGCGGCGAGGTGATGCTGGTTCCCACCGTCGGCGCCGAGTTCGGCGGCAGCGCCCTGCCCGCCGGCTGGGAGTCTGCGCAGTGGACCATCGGCTCCGGCTCCGCCACCGTATCGGGCGGGAGCCTGACCGTTGACGGCGCTTACGCTCGCACAACCGCGCTCTACAGCCCGACCAGGATCATCGAGTTCCGGGCGACCTTCAGCGCCGCCACGTTCCAGAACGCAGGACTTGCGGTCGACCTCAACAACGTGTCGCGCTGGGCCGTGTTCGGCATCGGCAACAGCGCCGATCAGCTGTATGCGCGGGTCCAGGGTGCCACGGCTGAGAACATCGGCCTGGGTGCCGCGCTGCTCGGATCTCCGCACACATACCGCATCGAGTGGGTGTCCGACGCCATCCGGTTCTACGTCGATGGCACGCTTCGTCACACCTCGGCGATCGCCATTACCGACCAGATGCGCCCGATCGTCAGCGACTTCGGCGCTGGCGGTGGCGCGCTGGCCGTTGACTGGATGCGGATGTCGCCCTATCCGGCGGCCGGCAGCTTCACCTCGCGCGTGTTCGACGCCGGCAGCAACGTGGGCTGGCAGCAGCTCAGCACCGACGAGCTCCACCCGGTCGGTACCTCGCTCGGCTTCGAGGTGCGCAGCGGCAACGTGGCGGCGCCCGATGCCAGCTGGAGCAGCTTCGTGCCGGTCAGCGGCGGCGCCATCAACTTGACCGGCCGCTACCTGCAGTACCGCGCCAGCCTGCAGACCACCGACAGCGGGCTGAGCCCGACCCTGCGCAGCGTGACCCTCAGCTACGGCGCGGCCCCGGTCGACAACACGCCCCCCACCATCACCGCCCGCTCGCCGCTCAACAACGCCACCAACGTCACCATCGGCTCCTCGGTCAGCGCCACCTTCAGTGAGCCGATGGATGCCGCCACCATCACCGCCGCCAGCGTCACCCTGCGCGCCGCCGGCGCCGGCAGCGACGTGCCGGCCACAGTCAGCTATGCCGCTGGCGTGGCCAGCCTGGTGCCCAACGCGCCGCTGGCCTACAACACCGTCTACACCGCCAGCGTGGCGGCCAGCGTGGCCGACCTGGCCGGCAACCAGCTGGGCACCGCCGCCAGCTGGAGCTTCACCACCGAGGCCGCCCCGCTCAGCACCCTGACCGACACCAGCCTGGCCGACTTCGGGGCCGGCACCTTCAGCAACACCTACCTGGCCGACGGGTCGGGCGGCGAGGTGATGCTGGCTCCCACCGTCGGCGCCGAGTTCGGCGGCAGCGCCCTGCCGGCCGGCTGGAGCGCCAAGCCTGCGCCGTGGACCGCCGGTGGGAACTACACCGTATCGGGCGGCCAGCTGTCCGTTAACGGCACCATGGTCGGCACTACCGCCACCTTCACCCCGGGGCATTCACTGGAGTTCGTCGCCACGTTTGGCGCGGCCGCATCTCAGCACGTCGGTTTTGTGGCAGATCTGGCCTTCAACAATCCGTGGGTGATCATCAGCACCGGCAGCGCGGGGAACGGCGTATATGCACGGTCATACACAGGCGCGCAAGTCTCGCTCGGGACTGGTTTGCTCGGGTCAGCGCACCGATACCGAATTGACTGGACTGCCGCCGGCTTCGACTTCTACGTCGACGGAGTAGCGGTCCCCGCGGCGACCCTTCCTGCGGTGGGCGGTCCGATGCTGGTCGGCGTCAGTGACTTCACGAGTGGCGGTCCGGCCGTGGTTGTGGATTGGCTGCGCATGTCGCCCTATCCGGCGGCTGGCACATTTACTTCGCGCGTATTCGACGCCGGCAGCAATGTGAGCTGGCAGCAACTGAGCGCCGATGAGCTCCACCCGGTCAATACCTCGTTGGGCTTCGAGGTGCGCAGCGGGAACGTGGCGGTCCCCGATGCCAGCTGGAGCAGCTTCGTGCCGGTCAGCGGCGGGACGTTTGCCCTGAGCGGCCGCTACCTCCAATACCGAGCCGCGCTGGCCACGACCGCCAATGCGGTTAGTCCGACGCTGCGCAGCGTGACTGTCAGCTATGGGCCTCCACCTCCCAACCAGAACCCGACCTTCGACCAGAACCTGGCCGACCGCAGCGACGCCGAGGGTGACCTGATCAGCCTGGATGCGGGCGCCACCGATCCCGACGGCGACACCCTGATCTACGCCGCCACTGGGCTGCCGGCCGGGCTGTCGATCGACACCGGCACCGGCCTGATCAGCGGCACCATCAGCCTCAGCGCCGCCGCCGACAGCCCCTACGCGGTCAGCGTCACCGTGCGCGACGGGGCCGTGGTCGACGCCACCGACACCTTCAGCTGGACGGTGACCAACACCAACCAGAACCCGACCTTCGACCAGAACCTGGCCGACCGCAGCGACGCCGAGGGTGACCTGATCAGCCTGGATGCGGGCGCCACCGATCCCGACGGCGACACCCTGATCTACGCCGCCACTGGGCTGCCGGCCGGGCTGTCGATCGACACCGGCACCGGCCTGATCAGCGGCACCATCAGCCTCAGCGCCGCCGCCGACAGCCCCTACGCGGTCAGCGTCACCGTGCGCGACGGGGCCGTGGTCGACGCCACCGACACCTTCAGCTGGACGGTGACCAACACCAACCAGAACCCGACCTTCGACCAGAACCTGGCCGACCGCAGCGACGCCGAGGGTGACCTGATCAGCCTGGATGCGGGCGCCACCGATCCCGACGGCGACACCCTGATCTACGCCGCCACTGGGCTGCCGGCCGGGCTGTCGATCGACACCGGCACCGGCCTGATCAGCGGCACCATCAGCCTCAGCGCCGCCGCCGACAGCCCCTACGCGGTCAGCGTCACCGTGCGCGACGGGGCCGTGGTCGACGCCACCGACACCTTCAGCTGGACGGTGACCAACACCAACCAGAACCCGACCTTCGACCAGAACCTGGCCGACCGCAGCGACGCCGAGGGTGACCTGATCAGCCTGGATGCGGGCGCCACCGATCCCGACGGCGACACCCTGACCTACGCCGCCACTGGGCTGCCGGCCGGGCTGTCGATCGACACCGGCACCGGCCTGATCAGCGGCACCATCAGCCTCAGCGCCGCCGCCGACAGCCCCTACGCGGTCAGCGTCACCGTGCGCGACGGGGCCGTGGTCGACGCCACCGACACCTTCAGCTGGACGGTGACCAACACCAACCAGAACCCGACCTTCGACCAGAACCTGGCCGACCGCAGCGACGCCGAGGGTGACCTGATCAGCCTGGATGCGGGCGCCACCGATCCCGACGGCGACACCCTGATCTACGCCGCCACTGGGCTGCCGGCCGGGCTGTCGATCGACACCGGCACCGGCCTGATCAGCGGCACCATCAGCCTCAGCGCCGCCGCCGACAGCCCCTACGCGGTCAGCGTCACCGTGCGCGACGGGGCCGTGGTCGACGCCACCGACACCTTCAGCTGGACGGTGACCAACACCAACCAGAACCCGACCTTCGACCAGAACCTGGCCGACCGCAGCGACGCCGAGGGTGACCTGATCAGCCTGGATGCGGGCGCCACCGATCCCGACGGCGACACCCTGACCTACGCCGCCACTGGGCTGCCGGCCGGGCTGTCGATCGACACCGGCACCGGCCTGATCAGCGGCACCATCAGCCTCAGCGCCGCCGCCGACAGCCCCTACGCGGTCAGCGTCACCGTGCGCGACGGGGCCGTGGTCGACGCCACCGACACCTTCAGCTGGACGGTGACCAACACCAACCAGAACCCGACCTTCGACCAGAACCTGGCCGACCGCAGCGACGCCGAGGGTGACCTGATCAGCCTGGATGCGGGCGCCACCGATCCCGACGGCGACACCCTGACCTACGCCGCCACTGGGCTGCCGGCCGGGCTGTCGATCGACACCGGCACCGGCCTGATCAGCGGCACCATCAGCCTCAGCGCCGCCGCCGACAGCCCCTACGCGGTCAGCGTCACCGTGCGCGACGGGGCCGTGGTCGACGCCACCGACACCTTCAGCTGGACGGTGACCAACACCAACCAGAACCCGACCTTCGACCAGAACCTGGCCGACCGCAGCGACGCCGAGGGTGACCTGATCAGCCTGGATGCGGGCGCCACCGATCCCGACGGCGACACCCTGACCTACGCCGCCACTGGGCTGCCGGCCGGGCTGTCGATCGACACCGGCACCGGCCTGATCAGCGGCACCATCAGCCTCAGCGCCGCCGCCGACAGCCCCTACGCGGTCAGCGTCACCGTGCGCGACGGGGCCGTGGTCGACGCCACCGACACCTTCAGCTGGACGGTGACCAACACCAACCAGAACCCGACCTTCGACCAGAACCTGGCCGACCGCAGCGACGCCGAGGGTGACCTGATCAGCCTGGATGCGGGCGCCACCGATCCCGACGGCGACACCCTGACCTACGCCGCCACTGGGCTGCCGGCCGGGCTGTCGATCGACACCGGCACCGGCCTGATCAGCGGCACCATCAGCCTCAGCGCCGCCGCCGACAGCCCCTACGCGGTCAGCGTCACCGTGCGCGACGGGGCCGTGGTCGACGCCACCGACACCTTCAGCTGGACGGTGACCAACACCAACCAGAACCCGACCTTCGACCAGAACCTGGCCGACCGCAGCGACGCCGAGGGTGACCTGATCAGCCTGGATGCGGGCGCCACCGATCCCGACGGCGACACCCTGACCTACGCCGCCACTGGGCTGCCGGCCGGGCTGTCGATCGACACCGGCACCGGCCTGATCAGCGGCACCATCAGCCTCAGCGCCGCCGCCGACAGCCCCTACGCGGTCAGCGTCACCGTGCGCGACGGGGCCGTGGTCGACGCCACCGACACCTTCAGCTGGACGGTGACCAACACCAACCAGAACTTGGCATCACCGGTGTTGGCACCCATCGGCGACAAGACCCTAGTGGCGAACTCAACCCTGCAGGTAGACATCACCGCCAGTGATGCAGACGACAATCCGCTGACCTTCAGCCTTGCGCCCGGCGACCACGACTGGGCCGCGCTGGCGGACCATGGCGACGGCACCGCCACGCTGACGTTGAGTCCTGGCACCACTGACGTCGGCCTGCACGACCTGACAGTCACCGTCAGCGACGGCATTCATCAGGACTCCGAGACCATCAGCGTCGACGTGATCACGGGTATCGCCCTGCGCGGCTCGGCGGCCGCCGCCAACACCGGTGGCAGCAGCCTGGTCCTGGCCAAGCCGACGGGCACGGTGAACGGCGACGTGCTGCTGGCGGCAATCACCGTCCGCGGCACCCCGACCATCACCCCGCCGACGGGCTGGACCCAGGTCCGGGTCGACACGCGCGGCACCAACCTGCGCCAGGCGGTGTTCGTGCACGTGGCGGCCGGTGACCCGGACAGCTACACCTGGCTCCTCTCGCTGGCCACCAACGCGGTCGGCACCATCGCCAGCTACAGCGGCGTGGACACCGCCAACCCGATCCTGGACCACAACGGCCAGACCAGCGCGGCCGCCTTCACCATCACCGCGCCTTCGGTGACCACCACCAGCGCCAATGCCCAGCTGGTCGCCTTCTTCGGCATCACCGGCAAGACCAGCCTGACCCCGCCGGCGACCATGACCGAGCAGCGCGAGATCACCATCCCGAAGGGACCCGAGAAGATCACCGCTGCCCTGACCGATGAGCTGCGTCCGTCGACTGGCCCCACCGGCAGCCGCGTCGCCACCGCCGCCGCCAGTGGCGCCACCATCGGCCAGCTGGTGGCCCTGCGCCGGTCCACTGGAGTACCGCAGAACACCGCACCTACTGCTTCGCCGGGCGCGGTAGCAACGGACCAGGATGCGTCGGTCGGCGTCACGCTTACCGGCCACGACAGCGAGTCCTGCCAGCTGACGTTCAGCATCGTGAGCGCACCCAGTCACGGCAGTCTCGGGGCGATCGCCAACATTCCTTGCGCCCCGGGGTCTCCGAACACCGACACGGCCACCGTGACGTACACGCCGGCCGCCGGGTATTCCGGACCGGATGCCTTCACCTACCGGGTCTCCGATGGCACCCTGTTCTCTGGTGCGGCCACTGTCTCGATCACGGTCAATGCCGCGCCGACTGGGCATATCGCCCTGCGCGGCTCGGCGGCCGCCGCCAACACCGGTGGCAGCAGCCTGGTCCTGGCCAAGCCGACGGGCACGGTGAACGGCGACGTGCTGCTGGCGGCAATCACCGTCCGCGGCACCCCGACCATCACCCCGCCGACGGGCTGGACCCAGGTCCGGGTCGACACGCGCGGCACCAACCTGCGCCAGGCGGTGTTCGTGCACGTGGCGGCCGGTGACCCGGACAGCTACACCTGGCTCCTCTCGCTGGCCACCAACGCGGTCGGCACCATCGCCAGCTACAGCGGCGTGGACACCGCCAACCCGATCCTGGACCACAACGGCCAGACCAGCGCGGCCGCCTTCACCATCACCGCGCCTTCGGTGACCACCACCAGCGCCAATGCCCAGCTGGTCGCCTTCTTCGGCATCACCGGCAAGACCAGCCTGACCCCGCCGGCGACCATGACCGAGCAGCGCGAGATCACCATCCCGAAGGGACCCGAGAAGATCACCGCTGCCCTGACCGATGAGCTGCGTCCGTCGACTGGCCCCACCGGCAGCCGCGTCGCCACCGCCGCCGCCAGTGGCGCCACCATCGGCCAGCTGGTGGCCCTGCGCGCGGCGCCCTAGCTCGCGTCGCGGCACCATCAAGTAGCTCCTGCCCGAGCCTCGGTCTGATACGGCGGTAGAATCGCCGTCCCATGACACGCGACCGCGCGACGGACGCCATCGGCTTCGGATCGGGCATCTCGGCCGACCACAAGGACGGCATACGCTGGGTCGACTACTCGAACATCAGCTGGAACCCGGTCTTCTGCAAGCGATGCGACATCTGCGTCGACATCTGCCCCAAGAACACGCTGGTGCTGCGCAACGACGCGATCATCGAGGAGGAGAACTGCATCCTCTGCGGCCTGTGCGAGCGCTACTGCCCTGACCTGGCGATCGAGATGATCCCGGCCGCGGTGGTGGCCCACGAGGCGAAGGGGGAGCAGGGCCCATCGTGACCCGCCGGCTGACACAGGGGAACGAGGCCGTGTTCCGCGGCGCGGTGGCCGCCGGCGCGAACTACTACGCGGGCTATCCCATCAGTCCGTCCACCGAGATCCTGAACATCGCCTCGGGCTGGGCGGCAGAGCACCCGGAATTCCGCTTCCTCCAGGCGGAGGACGAGATCGCCAGTGCCAATGCGGTGATCGGCGCCTCGCTGGCCGGCGCCAAGGCGTTCACGGCCACCTCCGGCCCCGGCTTCAGCCTCATGCAGGAGGCAATCGGCTACGCGCAGAAGGTTGGCGTCCCGTCGGTCTTCGTGAACGTGCAGCGCGTCGGCCCCGCCACCGGCATGCCGACCATGCCCGGCCAGGGCGACATCATGCAGGTGCGTTACGGGAGCACCGGCGACTACACGCCTCTCGCCTTCTATCCGAACGGCGTGGAGGAGGCGTTTCGCGTCAGCATCCAGGCCTTCAACGCGGCCGAGGAGTCGCAGAGCCCGGTCGTGATCCTGTCGGACACGTTCGTGGCGCACCTCAACGAGGTGGTGGACCTGGACGAGCTGGCCGCCGGCGTGCCGGTGGTCGAGCGCAGCATCCCGCCGCTCGGTCACCACGAGCCCGGCCATCCGCGCTTCTTTGCCGGTGTGCTGATGTACGAGCACGGACCGAACGCCGGCGAGCCGGCCACCGCGGACGCCGACGAATACCTGCGCCAGTACTACGCCGCCAAGCAGCGCCACCTTGAGGTCGCCGCCCGCTACGCCCTGTACGAGCACACCTGGAAGGTCGACGCGCCGGTGCTGGTGATCGGCTACGGGATCGTCAGCCGCGTGGCGGCGCCACTGGCGCCGGACTATGCGCTGTTCCGGCCGATCCGCATCCACCCGATGCTGGGCGACGAGCTGCGGGCCATCGCGGACCGCTACGAGCAGGTGGTGTGCATCGAGGCCAACGACGGCCAGTACGCCGACATGGCGCAGCTGGCGCTGGGCCGCGAAGTCAAGCGCGTGCCGCTGCTGGGCGGCCGCATCTCGCTGGAAGCGGTGCGTGACGGTCTGGAGCGGGTGCTGTCGGGCGGACCGTCGGAGCCGCCGATCCCACCGGCACCCACTGAGCACCAGCGGCGATCACCGCTGGGAGTGGGCTGATGCCGGAAGCGCCATACGCCGAGCTGGACTACAAGAAGAATCTCAAGCTCGACCTGTTCCCCACCATCTGGTGCCCGGGCTGCGGAATCGGCACGATCATGATGCAGCTGGCCATGGTGCTCGACGAGATGGCGATGGACGAGTCGAACACCATCGTGGTGACCGGGATCGGTTGCACCGGCCGCATGGGCGGCTACATGAAGTACGAATCGGTCTACACCCTGCACGGCCGGACCATGCCGGTGGCCGAGGCGATCAAGACGGTGCGGCCGGAGATGCACGTCATCGTGGTGGCCGGTGACGGGGACACCGCCAGCATCGGCGGCAACCACCTGATCCACGCCATCCGGCGCAACGCGCACCTGACCGTGCTCTGCAACAACAACGAGATCTATGGCCTGACCGGCGGCCAGACCGGTCCCACCACCCCGACCGGCACAAAAACGCTGTCGTCCCCGGCCGGGAACCCGAACACGCCCATCAACCTGCAGGGCCTGGTGCGATCGTCGCCACACGCCCTGTATGCCAAGACGACCGTGTACCACCAGCAGCACATGCGCAACGTGATCCGCGAGGCGATCGAGCATCCCGGCTTCGGGTTCGTGGACATCACCAGCCAGTGCATCGAGAACAACGGGCGGCGCATCGGCTTCGCCAGCGCGAACGACATGCTCACCTTCTATCGCAAGACCTACAAGCGAGCCGCCAAGGGCGCCGAGCACCTCAATCCGTTCGAGATCGGCGTGCTCTACCCGCGGACCGATGGCGCCGCCGCGACCAATGGCAACGGCGCCGGCATGACGCTGGTCCCCGAGCGACCGGCCGCGCTGCCCGAGCAGCCCGCCGGACCGATGAAGGCCACCGCCGAGTCCGGGGCGACAACCGCGGCTCCCGCCAGCGACGACGAGAAGGCGCGCAAGCGAGCGGAGTCGCAGGAGCGTGCCGCGCTGATGGCGCAGCTGTCGCCCGAGGTGAAGCTGCGGGTGGCCAAGAAGGAGCTGACCCTGACCGAGGCGCTGACCGAGGCCGGCCTGGACGTGCCGGAATCGCTACGCACGGGAGCCAGCGCTCCCGCGCCGGCGCCGGTCGCGCCCGGCGAGGTGGAGATCAGCGCCACCGGTGCCGATCCGAAGACTCAGGAGCAGCCCGGCGACCTGGCCGCGCAGGCGGTCGAAACCGTGGCTGAGTCGGTAGCCGCCGCGCCGGCCGACCCGAAGGAGGCCAAGCGGGCCGAGGCGCAGCGCAAGCTCGCCTTGATGCAGCGCCTGCCGTCGGAGTTGAAGCTGCGGGTCGCCAAGCGCGAGATCAGCCTGGAGGACGCCCTGCGGGAGGCGGGCGTGGACCCGGAGTGACGACCCGCATTGCGCTGGACGGTGTGGGTGGCCAGGGCGTGCGCGTGATCGCCGGCGTGCTGGGCGCACTGCTGGCCCGCATGGGCAAGCAGGTCACCGTCCTGTTCGACTACGACTCGAGCGTCCGCGGCAGCATGTCGGACGCGTTCGTCATCTTCGACGACGACCCGATCGCCAACCCGGTGGTCGAGGAGGCGGACATCATGCTGAAGCTGGCCGACAAGGGGCACCTGCGCATCAGCGGGCGCAAAGTGGTGACCGACCTGGGACTGGGCCGGCCGGGGGACGAGCAGATCCCGTTCGCCAGCCTGGGCAGTGAGCATTTCGGCAAGGAGCTGTTCGGCAACATGATCGCCCTGGGCCGGCTGATGCGACTGGCGGAGATTGAATACAACGAGCCGGCCATCCGCGACTCGCTGCCGCGCCGTTACCAGGACGAGAACGTGGCGGCGGTGCGCTTCGGCTACGAACTCACCGAAGAGGAAATCACACGGCTGGCCGCCGCCGCGCCCCCGAGCCGTTTCGAGATGAACGATGCCGCCACCGCGCCGGAGCATCGGGAGACGGGGATCGCCACCGGCGGTCAGATGGCGGTCGCCGGCGAGGTCGGGGAGAGCGGCTAGCCGGCGACGGCCGCCCGCGCCGATTCGACCGCGGCATCCAGTGCCGACTGCTCGTCACCCGTGAGCGGTCGCATCGGTCGGCGCATGTCCGGCCTGACCGGGACACCGCGTCGGGCGAGCATGTGCTTGGCGGCCGCGATGAACGGCTGGCGCTCCATGACCGAGCGCAGCGCGGTCAGGCGCGCCTCGGCGCCGTCGTCCGGTTGATCCAGCGCGCCGCGGACGACATCCGGGAAGGCGGAGGCCAGCCCCGACACCGAGCCGATGGCGCCGCGTGCCATGGCCGGCGGGATGAGCGGCTCCGATCCGACCAGCACCGGCAGACCAAGCTCCAGGTAGGGGAGTACGCGGTCGAGCGGCGACTCGCTGACCTTCAGGCCTGCCAGGTTCGAGGCGGAGGCGCGGACGCGTTCGACCACCTCAACGGGCACCGGGTAGCCACTGCGCGCCGCGAAGGCATAGATGAAGAAGGGCAGTGGCGCGCACGCCTGGGCGGCGGCCGTGAAGTGCGCGGTCAGCGCGTCGGGATCGAGGGTGAAGTAGGGCGGCGGGATGACGGCCACGCCGTCGGCGCCGATCTCGGCCGCGTGGGCGGCCAAGGCCGCTGTGTCACGCGTCGACTGGGCGCCGGCATGCACGATCAACCGGCCCCGGACCGCCGCGCGGTAGGCGACCGCCACGCGCCGCCGCTCCTCGAGCGAGAGCAGGATGCCCTCGCCGGTGGTGCCGCAGGCGAAGACACCGTCAGCACCGTGCTCGGCGAAAAAGGCGGCCAGCGGCCAGATGGCTTCCTCGTCGACCTGCTCGCCGTCGTCGGTGAGTGGCGTCACGGCCGCCACGATCAGCGGCGGTCGTTCGAAGGGCCATGGCAGGGTGGGCATGCGCGCAGGGTAGCGCGTCACCTTGTCGCCGGGCAGCGCCGGGCGCTAGGCTGCCCGCCACCATGACGCTGACCGCGACGCGCGCGACCCTGGAGCCCGGCGTCATTCGTCGCGCGCCGAAGGTGCTGCTGCACGACCACCTGGACGGCGGGCTGCGGCCGGCGACCGTCATCGAGCTGGCCGCCGAAACGGGGTATCGCGACCTGCCAACCACCGACCCGGACGAGCTGGCGCGCTGGTTCACGCTGGGCGCCGACCGCAAGTCGCTGGAGCTCTACCTGCAAGGCTTCCGGCACACCGTGGCAGTCATGCAGACGCCGGAGGCGATTGCGCGGGTGGCCGCCGAATGTGTCGAAGACCTGGCCGCCGATGGCGTCGTGTACGCCGAGATTCGGATGGCACCCGAGCTCCTGACCGATGGTGGCCTCACGCTGGACGAGGCGACAGAGGCCATCCTGGACGGCCTGCGGCGTGGAGCGGAAGGCCGTCCCATCACGGTGGGGCTGATCGTCACCGCCATGCGCCAGGCGGCCCGCTCGGTGGAGATCGCGGAGCTGGCGGTCAGGCACCGCGATCAGGGCGTGGTCGGCTACGACATCGCCGGGCCGGAGGCCGGCTACCCACCCACCCGCCACCTGGACGCCTTCCACCTCATCGCACGTGAGAACTTCCACTTCACCATCCATGCCGGCGAGGGATTTGGGCTGCCGTCGATCTGGGAGGCACTCCAGTGGTGCGGCGCCGAGCGGCTGGGCCATGGCGTGCGGATCGTGGAGGACATCACCACCCACGCGGATGGTCGGGTGGTGCTGGGCCGGCTGGCCGCTTACGTCCGCGACCGCCGCGTGCCGCTGGAGATGTGCCCGACCTCGAACGTGCACACCGGAGCCGTCACCTCCATCGACGAGCACCCCATCGACCTGCTGCGGCGCCTGCGCTTCCGCGTCACGGTCAACACGGACAACCGGCTGATGAGTGGCATCACCCTGTCGAGCGAGTTCTCCACCCTGGCGGCCGCGCACGGCATGAACCTGGACGACCTCGAGTGGCTGACGCTCAACGCCATGAAGAGCGCCTTCTGGCCGTTCGACGGCCGGCTGCGGATCATCAACGAGCAGATCAAGCCCGGCTTTGCGCGGCTGCGGGCCGATGCGGCTGCGGCGGAGATCGCCACCGCCTGACCTGAGTGCACGGTCGCATCGGTGTATCCTCAAACCACGGCCAAGAACTGCCCTTCCCCGATGGAGATCGCCGCATGACCTACGTCATCACTGAGCCCTGCATCGGCGTCAAGGACGCCTCGTGCGTCGACGTCTGCCCGGTCGATTGCATCCACGCCACCGATGACGACGCGATGTTTTTCATCGACCCGGACGAGTGCATCGACTGCGGCGCCTGCGAGCCCGAGTGCCCGGTAACCGCCATCTTTGCCGAGGACGCCGTCCCCGAGCAGTGGACGAACTTCATCCAGATCAACGCCGACTACTTCACCAGCAAGTAGCGTGGGCGTCCGCCTGATCGTTCTCTACAGCCCGCCGGACGACCCGGCCGCCTTCGACGCGCACTACCGCGACGTCCACACGCCGATGGTGCGTCGCTATCCGGGCCTACGGGACCTGCGCGTGACTCGTCCGTCCGGCGTAGCCGGGCGTGACCCCGCCTTCTACCTGGTGGCTGAGATGTCCTTCGACTCCCGGGCCGATCTGGATGCGGCGCTCACTTCGGACGCAGGGCGTGAGAGCGGCATGGACCTGCGCAACTTCGCCGGGGCGGGCGTGACCATGCTGATAGCCGATGACGAGGCCACCTTCGATGCCTGAGCCCTCCAGCCCTACCCCGGTCGAGCCCTCCGAGCTTGGCCTGGACCGCGTCCGCTACGCCAAGGACCACACCACCGGTGTGGCGACCGTGGCCATCGATCGGCCCGAGGTGCTGAACGCGTTCGACTTCCAGACTCTGCGCGAGCTGGCACGGGCCTTCGAGGACGCGTCATGGGATGACGACGTGGCGGTGGTGGTCGTGACGGGCGCGGGTGAGCGGGCGTTCTGCACCGGCGCGGACCTGGACGAGCAGGCGACCTTCGGTGCCAGCAGCGGCCAGTACTGGCGCTGGATGGGCGCCTTCATCGAGATGCACGACCGCCTGCGGAACATCGGGAAGCCCACCATCGCCCGCATCAACGGCATCTGCGTTGGCGGTGGGAATGAGCTGCAGATGGCCTGCGACCTGTCGGTGCTGGTCGACGACGGATACATCCGCCACGTGGGGCCGGAGCACGGCTCGGTGCCGGCTGGCGGCGCCACCCAGTGGCTGCCGATCATGGTCGGCGACCGGCGCGCGCGAGAGATCGTGATGCTGTGCGAGGAGATCCCACCGGCACAGGCGCTGGAATGGGGCCTGGTCAACCGGGTCGTGGCGCGGGCCGAGCTTGATGCCACCGTGGCAGCCCTGGCGGAGAGCCTGCGGCGCAAGCTGCCCGAGACGATCCGCTATACCAAGACCCAGCTCAACTGGTGGCGCGACCTGGTCTGGTCGCAGACCGTGACCCACGCACGCGACTGGCTGGCCATCCACTCCGGCTCCGACGAGACTCGCGAGGCGGTGCGCGCCTTCCACGACAAGCGCGCGCCGGACTACGAGGCCCTCCGTTCCGCGGCGGGCGCGGAGACTCTCACCTGCCCCAGCTGCGGCGAGCGCGGCATCCCGGCCTGGTCGCGCTTCTGCCCGGGCTGCGGCGTGTCGCTGACCGCGCTGGAGGAGGGCGTGCCGTGAGCGCCGACGGCGCCGAGGGATCCAGCCTGGTCCTTCGTCGAACGGCACGCGGAGGCGCGCACCGCGCTCGTGCGCCTGAACCGTCCCGACCAGCTGAATGCGCTCAACGCGGCGGCCATGGATGCCCTGTGCGAGGCACTGGAGGAGCTCGATCGCGACGACGACGTGCGGGCGATCGTGGTGACCGGCAACCAGCGTGCCTTTGCCGCGGGCGCCGACATCGGTGAGATGGCCAATGCCACACCCGTGGAGATGCTGCGCTCCAACCGGATCGGGCAGTGGGATCGGGTGCGGAAGATCGGGAAGCCGGTCATCGCCGCCGTCAACGGCTGGTGCCTGGGCGGCGGGTGCGAGCTGGCCATGACGCTGGACCTGATCATCGCCGGCGAGGGCGCCAGGTTCGGACAGCCGGAGATCAACATCGGCGTCATCCCCGGCGCCGGCGGCACGCAGCGGCTGACCCGGGCCATCGGCAAGGCGCGCGCGATGGAGATGATCCTGACCGGTGAGCCGATGGGTGCTGCCGAGGCCCGCGACCGCGGGCTGGTGGCCCGGGTGGTGCCCGACGAGCTGGTCGAGGAGGACGCGCTGACGCTGGCCGCCCAGATCGCGACCAAGTCGCCGGTGGCGTTGCGGCTGGCGAAGGAAGCGGTCAACGCGGCCTACGAGACGGACCTGACGCAGGGGCTGGCCCACGAGCGGCGGCTCTTCTACCTGCTCTTCGCCTCGGACGACCAGAAGGAGGGCATGGCCGCCTTCATGGAAAAGCGGAGCCCCGACTTCACGGGCCGATGAGCCTGGACAACCCCGAACGACCGGTCGGCGGCCTGGCGGTTCAGGCGCCCTCGGGGGTGGAGCTCCGGCCGATCGGTCGGAACGACCTGTCAGAGGCAGTGGGGATGGCGTGCGAGCTCCACGGCGAACTGGCTGCCGCTGACCTGGACGCGATTGTGCCTCGCTTCGAGGCGCTGCTCGGTTCGGCCGATGTCACGCCGTTCCTGGCGGAGTCCGGAGGCGCGGCCGTGGGGATCGGGATTCTCCACTTCCGCCGCCGGCTGAACTTCACGAGCTTCGAGGGCTGGATCTCGGAGCTCTTCGTGCGTCCTGCGGCCCGTGGACAAGGGGATCGGGCGCGCCCTGCTCGAAGCGCTGGTCGCCGAGTGGCGGCTGCGCGGCGGGTATCGGCTGCAGATCCAGGTGCCGGACCAGGTCCCGGCCGCTGAAGCCGTGCTGTCGCGAGCGGGGTTCGAGGCGTGGATGCTGGACTTCGTGCAACGGCCAATCGTTCCTCCCGCGGCGGTCGAGCTGCCGCCGGGCGTGAGCCTTCGGCCGGTCACCCCTGGTGACGGTGAGGTGGTGACGAGCCTGCTCTCCGAGTTCGGAGCGCACCGCACGCCACAGCCGGAACGCATGGAGGCGGTGCTCCGTACCTACGCCGACCACCTGCGTCGGGTGGAGGCGGGCGAGGTTCGCACCATGGTCGCCAAGCTGGACGGCACGGTGGTCGGCGTCTGCAGCCTGGAATGGCGCAATCCGTTCTGGACGGTCGAGACTCATGCCTGGCTGGCGGACCTGATCGTCGCCGAGTCGGCCCGCGGCCGTGGGATCGGGCGTGCGCTGCTGACCGATGCGGTGACCGCGGCATCTGCGCAGGGAGCCACGCAGGTCTCGCTGGAATCCGGCCGGTCGCGGACCGTTGCGCACGGGATGTATCGGTCCAGTGGCTTCGTCGAGGCCGGACAGACCTATCGGCTACTTCGAGCCGACCGGTGAGCGACTACCTGCGACGCCTGCCCATCGGGCAGCGCATCTCGACCGCGCCGCTCACCGGGAACGAGCTCTGGCCGTTCGACTCAGACCAGGAAACCGTGGCGTTGGAGGAGCCTCGTATCCCGGAGCCACCGCGCGGCGGAGTGGGTGGCGTGGACTGCTCGAGCTGCCGGCGGGACGCCGGCTTCCACGTCTGGCAGGACGACCGCTGGTCCCTGGGCATCCCGTCCCAGCCCTCCGGCCTGCCCGTGCTCGCGGTCCTGCTCCCGCGCGAGCACCACGACCTGGAGGACCTACCCGCGGAACTGGCTGCCGAGCTGGGACCGATGATCCAGCGCATCGCCCGCGCCATGAGCTCGCTCGAGGACGTTGGTCGGGTCCACGTCAACCGGTGGGGCGACGGCGGCGAGCACTTCCACGTCTGGTTCCTTGCCCGGCCGAAGGGCATGTGGCAGCTGCGCGGCGCCTTGCTGGCCGTCTGGGACGACCTCCTGCCCAAGGTTCCGCAGGAGGAATGGGATCGGAACCGCCGGGCCGTGGCGAAGGCAGTGGCCGCCGCCGGCGGCGAGCTGCTGCTCAGCGGGTAGAAACCGGGTCTGCGCTAACCCGCGTCGCCCTCGTGTGGTTCCTGGACCCACCACTCGGCAAATTCGCGCACGCGGTCGTCATCCGCGAAGCGCAGCAGCCAGATGTTGGCGTACGCCTCCGCCCACGCCTCACCGTCGCCGCGGTCGTAGTAGGTCCAGCCCTCGATCACCGCGGTGTCGTCCTCGACGGCCAGGATGGTGTGGTCGAACTTCCAACCGATCTTCGAGTCGCCGTGGCCCTGCCACTTGCGGACCACCTGCTCCCGGCCGATCCAGCGGTTCTCGCCGCGCGGCCACGGATACGGTGAATACGTCACGTCCTCCGTGAAGAGGGCGGCGATGTCCTCGGCGTCATCGCTCGCCCACGCCTTGCGGTAGGCATCCATCCAGCGCTCGACCCCTGCCCGATCCATGGCAATCCCTCAGTGCGGTGCCTGCGAATCCGATCGTAGGGCGCGGAACCATCACCAGTCAAGGCCATTTCGATGGTGACGGACGCGTGGGCGACAGGTCGAACGGCGGTCCGTCGCTAGAATCGGCCGCATGGCCGCGGAACAGCCCTCCACGATCCGCCACGAGGTGTCGGAGGGTGTCGCCACCCTGACCCTCAACCGGCCCGAGTCGCTGAACGCGCTGAACAGCCAGATGCGCCGCGAGCTGCTGGCCGCACTGAAGGGGATCGCGCGCGACGAGGCGGTGCGCGCCGTCATCCTGACCGGCGAGGGACGTGGCTTCTGCTCGGGCGCCGACCTGCGGGGCGGGAGCGGCGAGCGTGACTTCCGCACGGTGCTCGTGCGTGAATACAACCCGCTGATCCGGGCCATTCGCGAGCTCCCGAAGCCCGTCATCGCCGCCGTCAATGGCGTGGCCGCCGGCGCGGGCGTGAGCCTGGCGCTGGCCTGCGACCTCGTCTACTGCGCCGAGGAGGCCACCTTCATCCAGGCCTTCATCCGCATCGGGCTGGTGCCGGATTCGGGTTCGACCCGCACGCTGGTCCGGACCCTGGGCCGCCACCGCGCCGCGCAGCTCATCTTCGACGGTGAGCCGCTGACTGCCGCCGAGGCGCATGCCGCTGGCCTGGTCAATGTGACGCTGCCGGGCACCGAGCTGGCGGAAGCAGCCCGGGATGCGGCGACGCGGCTGGCCACGGCACCTACGAAGGCGATCGGCTACGCCAAGCGGCTGATCAACGCCGCCGAGGATGGCACGCTGGAGGACAGCCTCGCGCTCGAGGCCCAGCTGCAGGACCTGGCCGGACGCACCGACGACCACGCCGAGGGCGTGGCCGCCTTCGCCGAGAAGCGGGAGCCGCGCTTCGTTGGCCGCTGAGGGCGGCAGCAGGATCTCGCGCCTCGGCGTGCTGGGCGCGGGCACGATGGGGGCGGGCATCGCGCAGGTTGCCGCCACCGCGGGGATCGAGGTGATGCTGCACGACCCCATTCCGGGCGCAGTCGACAAGGCACGCGACAAGGTGGCCGGCTTCCTGGCGCGGCGCGTCGAGAAGGAGGAGCTCTCGCCCGCCGATCGCGACGCGGCGATGGGGCGCATCAGATTGCAGCCCAGGCTGGAAGACCTGGCTACCGCCGAGCTGGTGGTGGAGGCGATCCCCGAGGACCTGGAGCTCAAGCGCCAGGCCTTTCGGCTGCTGGACGCCGCCGCCCCACCCCAGACACTGCTCGCCACCAACACCAGCAGCCTGTCGGTGGCGCGCATCGCATCCGCCGCCACCAGGCCCGATCGCGTGCTGGGCATGCACTTCTTCAACCCGGTGCCACTGATGGCTCTGGTCGAGGTGATCCCCGGACCGATGACCGACGGCGGCGCCGTCGACCGCGTCGCCGCGGTTGTGCGCCAGCTCGGCAAGGAGCCGGTGGTGGCCGCCGACACGCCAGGCTTCATCGTCAATCGCGTGGCGCGGCCGTTCTACCTCGAGGCGATGCGCATCGTCGGTGAGGGCGCCGCCAGCGTGGACGAGGTGGACGCCGCGATACGGCGCATCGGCTTCCGGATGGGGCCGTTCGAGCTGGTCGATGCCATCGGCCTGGACGTCAACTTCGCCGTCAGCCAGAGCGTCTACGAGCAGGCCTTCTTCGAGCCGCGATATCGGCCGCATCCGATGCAGCGTGCGATGGTCGACGCTGGTCGGCTCGGCCGCAAGAGCGGCGGGGGCTTCTACGAGTACGGACCCGATGGAGCTCGTGCCGCGGTGTGGTCGGGAGTCGTGCAGCGGCCGGACGGTCCGCGGGTCGATCACCTGGGCGAGGAGCAGATCGGGGCGCGCATCCTGGCCACCATCGTCAACGAGGCCGCCTCGGCTGTCGCCGACGGGGTGGCGACGCCCGCAGCCGTCGACACGGCGATGCGGCTGGGCACGAACTACCCATCCGGCCCGCTGGAATGGGGCCAGCGGATCGGCCTCGATCACGTGCTGCACACCCTGGACGCGCTCAACGCCACCGTGCCGGACGGGCGCTACCGCGCCGTGCCGCTGCTGCGGCAGCTGGCCGAGCGCGGCGGCAGCTTCTTCGGCGACGCATGATCGAGGGGCTGCTGCCCGATCGCTATCGGGCCGTCGTCTTCGACATGGACGGGCTACTGCTGGACACCGAGCTGCTGTGGCACAAGGCCGAAGTGGAGCTCTTCGCGCGACACGGCGCCGAGTTCAGCTGGGACGACAAGATGGCCGTCATCGGCTCCAGCTTCAGCTTCACCGCCGACTACTTCGCCAACCGGCTGTCGTTGCCCCGTGAGGAGGGCCCCGGGCTGGTCGACGAGATGGTGAGCCTGATGGAGGCGCAGCTTCGCGAGCAGGTGGACGGCCGCCCCGGCGCTGTGGAGCTGGTCGAGCGGCTGCGCGGCCGGACTCGGCTGGGGCTGGCCTCGAACTCG
Organism: uncultured Chloroflexia bacterium; assembly: GCA_963720505.1. Taxonomy (GTDB): domain Bacteria; phylum Chloroflexota; class Limnocylindria; order QHBO01; family QHBO01; genus DASSCW01. The sequence goes on along the minus strand of CAVRFT010000007.1, from coordinate 637,861 downwards.
CCGCGTCACCTGGTCGATGCCGCGCTGGCCACCGCCCGCATCACCGATGCCTTTGACACCATCGTCACGTCCGACGACGTCGCCGAGTCCAAGCCGGCCCCCGACATCTACCTCCTTGCCTGCGAGCGGCTGGGCGTGCAGCCAGCCGATGCGCTGGCGCTCGAGGACTCCGCTTCCGGCATCGCCGCTGCCAAGGCGGCGGGGCTGACCTGCATCGCGGTCCCGCAGTTCGCCGAGACCGACGTCTCCGCCGCCGATCGGGTCATCGACTCACTGGAGGATCTGCTGGCCGAGACCTAGACTTGCAGCATGTGTCGATCGATCAAGACGCTGCGCACGCTGGACGTGCCAGCCGACGAGGACGAGGTTCGCGCCGCCGCGCTGCAGTACGTGCGCAAGGTGAGCGGGTACCGCAAGCCATCACCCGCCAATGAGGACGCCTTCAATGCGGCCGTGGACGAGATAGCGCATGCCTCTCGCCACCTGCTCGAGGCGGTGACCGCCACCCACCCGGCCCGCAAGGCGAGCTAGGCCCCGTCAGGCGGTTGCCGGCCGGACGTTCTGGTTCGTGCTGAAGACGTTGTCCGGGTCGTAGCGGGCCTTGATGCGCGCCAGCCGCTCGTACGCGGGGCCGTAGGCCGCGCGCACGCGCTCGTCTCCCTCGTTGCCAACGAAGTTCACATAGACCCCGCCCGTCGAGAACGGCGCCAGGGCCTCGAACGTCTCGCGCGTCCAGGCGATGACCTCATCATCGTGCGCCGGGTCGTCGTCAACGCCGTTGATGTTGATGATGAATGGCGCCTCGCGATGCGGGTACGCGGTCGCGTCGTTGGCGACTGCCGCGATAGCACCGCCCAGCTGCCCCAGCAGGGAGTACGACCACGGCTGCGGGGCCTTCAAGTGCTGCTCGACCGCCGTCTCGATGGCCGCGTCGGTCAGCCCGGCCAGGTAGTGCGACTTCCAGTAGTAGCCATTCCGCGGCGGAACGCTGGCGTCGAACATCGACTGGTGGACGGTGAAGGGCTTGCGTGCGATGGAGTCGTAGAGCGGCGTGCCGAGGGCGCGCAACGGCGCGAGCAGCGCGTCGTCGTCGGCCGGATCGCCGACGAAGCAGACCCCGATGCCGATCATCCGGCGCCCGTGGGCTTCAGCCGGCAGCGCCGGCAGCGGCAGCACGGTGCGCAGCGCCACGATGGTGGTGACGCTGTCGGGCGACTCGGCCGCCCAATCGTTGTAGGCGCGCAGGATCGGCACGCCGTCCTCGAGCGGGAAGGCCAGCATGCCGGCCAGCACGACCTCGTGCATCGGCACCGTGGCGAAGTCGAAGCGGGTCACGATGCCGAAGTTGCCCCCGCCGCCGCGCAGCGCCCACAGCAGATCCGGCTCGGTCGCCTCGTCCACCTGGACCAGGCTGCCATCGGCCAGGACGACCTCCGCGCCAACCAGGCGGTCGCAGGTGAGTCCATGCGCGCGCATGAGCCAGCCGATGCCGCCGCCCAGCGTCAGGCCGGCCAGGCCGGTGGTGGTGTTGATGCCGCTCGGGACCGCCACGCCATGCGGCACGGTGGCGGCATCCAGGTCACCCAGCAGCGCTCCCGGCTCGACGCTGACGCGGGTCCGATCGGCGCTCAGATGCACGCCCCGCCGCAACCCGTGGTCGATCACGACACCGTTGTCCGCCAGCGCGCTGCCCGACACGTTGTGGCCGCCGCCCATGATCGAGACCGGCAGGTCGTGGTCGCGGGCGAAGCCCAGGGCCCGTGCGCGCATCCTCGGTCGTGGCGCAGCGGGCGAACAGCGCCGGCCGCCGGTCGATCATCCGGTTCCAGATGCTGCGCCGATCCTCGTAGCTCGCCTCGCCGGGCAGCACCAGCTCGCCCTCGAACGAAGCGGCGAGGGCGACCGATGTCGGCGCCGCTCAATCGCTGCAGCTCCCGAGTAGCCATGTGGCAAGTCTAGGACGGGATCAGCCGGATCCGAAAGCCTGGACTGCCGCATCGACTGCCCGCTGGTCCTCCTCCGCGGAGCCGCCGCTGACCCCCACGGCGCCGACCAGGACCCCGTCCCGCTCGAGCGGCATGCCGCCCGCGAAGACGACCATCCGCCCCGCCGCCAGCGAGTCGTAACCGTAGAACTCGGCGCCGGGCTGGACCAATGGCGCCAGGTCGCGGGTCGGCATGCGGTTGACGAGCGCGGTGTACGCCTTGTCCTGCGCCAGCTGCACGCCGACCAGGTCGGCTCCGTCCATGCGGGCGAAGGCGACCAGCTGGTCGCCGGCGTCGACCACCGCCACGGACATCGCCACCTTCATGGCGGCGGCTTCCGCCTCGACGGCGGCGATCATCCGCCGCGCCGCGGCCAGCGTCAGTCCGGCAGCCTGCGACGCGGTCGGCCCGCGCCAGCTGTCGACGATCTCCGGCCGGTCGGCCGCGTCGCTCATGCCTGGCGCCGGCCCAGCCGGAACGCGATCAGGGTCAGCGTGATGGTGCCGGCCATCAGCATCACCGCCATCGCGATCAGGACCGGCAGCCGCTGGGCGAAGCGCAGCTGACCGTAGAGGAAGACCGGGAAGGTCGCGTCGCTGCCGGCCAGGAAGAGGGCGATCGCCACCTCGTCGAACGACACGATGAAGCAGGTGATCCACGCCGACAGCAGCGCGGTCCCGATCAGCGGCAGCACCACCGTGCGCAGCGTGGTGAAGTAGCTGGCGCCGAGGTCCATGGCCGCGTCCTCCAGGGCCGGATCCATGCCCGACATGCGAGCCAGCAGGATCAGCGTGGCGAACGGCAGTGCGATGACCACGTGCCCGGTGCCGATGGTGAGGAGCGACCGCGGCACGTCCAAGAAGGAGAAGAGCAGGAAGAGCGATACGCCCAGCACGATGAATGGCACCACCAGCGGCAGCACGGCCAGTGCCAGCAGGGGCGTGCGCCCGCGGAACCGGAATCGGACGAAGGCGATGCTCACCGCCAGCCCGAGCGCGGTCGCGATGGTGGCCGAGCCAATGCCGACCACGAGGCTGTTGCGCGCCGCCTCGAGCAGGGCCGCATCGGCGAACACCGCGCCGTACCAGTCGAGCGTCAACTCCTTCAGCGGGAAGTTGAGGACGGTGTTGGTGTTGAACGAGAAGACGAACAGGAGGCCGATCGGGAAGTAGAGGAGGATCAGCATCAGGACGTAGACCGTGCCCAGCGGCACGGGGGTCCGTCCGACGCCGATCGCCCGGTTGGCCCTCATGCCAGCCTCCGCAGATCGATCACCCGCACCGCGATCGCCACCAGCCCCATGGTCAGCACCAGCATGATCACCGCGGCGGCTGATCCCGAGGCCCAGCTGGCCGCGCGGCCGAAGAAGTCCTGGATCAGCTGGCCGTACATGTAGGTCTCGCTCCCGCCGACCAGCCGTGGCGTCACGTACTCGCCCACGCTCGGGATGAAGACCATGAAGAAGGACGCCAACGCGCCCGGCAGGCTGAGCGGCACCGTGATGCGCATGAATCGCGTCCAGGGGCCTGCACCAAGATCGGCCGCCGCCTCCAGCTGGCGGATGTCGATGCGGCTCATGGCGGCGTAGATCGGCAGCGCTGCGAACGGGATCCAGACGTAGGTCAGGGTCACGACCACCGCTGCGCGCGAGTAGATGAGCAGGTCGAGCGGCTCCTTGGTGAGGCCCAGCCACTCCAGGAAGGAGTTGATGGCGCCCGACTGCCCGAGCATGAGGCGCCAGGCCATAACCCGCAGCAGGAAGCTGACGGCGAACGGGATGAGCAGCAAGGTCAGGTAGAGGGGTGCGCGGCGACCCGCCCGAAAGGTCAGGAAGTAGGCGACCGGGTAGGCAAGCACGGTCGCCGTCAGCGCCACGATTCCCGCCATCAGGGCAGAGATGCCCAGCTGGCGCAGGTAGGCCGGCGTCTCGAAGATGCGCTGGTACTGGATCAGGGAGGGCGTCCACGGGTCATCGAAGCTGAGCGGTCCGGGCTCTGGCCGGAGGCTGATGGTGGCGATCAGGCCGACCGGCACCACCAGGAACAGCGCCAGCCAGACATATGGCGGCAGCGCCAGGAAGCGGAGGACGCCGCGGCGGCCCAGCATCGGCTGAGAACGCTACGCCGCGGCGTCCGTCAACGGGCCGCTATTCGGCCTTGACCCTCGTCCACATCGCCGTCCAGGCGTCGCGCTGCTCGGCCGTCACCAGCGGCGTGAAGTTGGTCGACTCCAGGATCGATGGGTCGTCGATGCTGAACGCCTCGATGAGCACCGGATCCTCAACGGCGTCCATTACCTCCTGATTGGCGCAGCCGTAATAGAACTGTGTCACTGCGGCGCCGCACGACAGCTCTGCGAGCTTGTCGTCCAAGAACTGGAGCGCGAGCTCCGGGCTGTCACTCTCGGCGCTGATCCCATACAGCCCGACCCACGAGTTCCGACCCTCCTGCGGGTTGGCATACGCGACCGGTATGCCATCGTAGAGCGCCTGCGCGTAGCAGCCCTGCCAGGCGTAGGCGACCCAGATGTCGCCGCTCTCTACCTCCGGGCAGAGGTTCTCGTACTCCGAATCCCAGTAGTGCAGGTTCAGCGGCTTCTGGTCCTTCCAGTCCTGCTCGATCGTCGCAAGCTGGTCGTCGGTGATGGCGGTCTCGTCCCAGCCGTTGATGTAGCTCGACACCGTCACCGCCGCGGGACCGTCGTCCCACATGGCGATGTGCTGGTCATAGTCCGGATTGAACAGCGCATCCCAGCTGGTGACCTCGGGGACCTTCTCGGTGTTGTACAGGATCGAGGTGAAGCCCCAGTCCCAGGGGACGTAGTACTGGACGCCGTCGATCTGGCCCATGGCCTTGAAGCTGTCCGGCACCTTGTCCCAGTTGGTCAGCTTGCTGGTGTCGATCGGCTGGACCAGACCCTCGTCCACGTAGAACTGCTGCCAGCCCGTGTAGAAGTGGAAGACATCGGCCTCGCTGCCGGCCTCCATGAGGCTCAGGATGTCGGCATCGTTGATGCCGAACTCGAACTGGACGTCGGCGTCCGGGTTGGCGCTTGCGAAATCGGCCCAGAAGTCAGGCGCCTCGTAGCCGGCCCACTCCAGCACGGTCAGCTCGTTCGGCTCTGGCCCGGCAGGTTGACTGGCCTCGCCCGATCCACCGGCGCTGGTGGTCGGCGATCCTCCGCCGCAGGCGGCAAGGACCAGCGCCAGGGCAGCCAGCGTGGCCAGACCGCGGCGCGTCGTTCGGTACTGGATGGTCATGCTCGGGTAGAACCCTCCACGCTCCTGTCCTGAAGGCCCCCGCCTGAAGCAATACTGCAGACGGGATGGTAGGCCTGTGGCCCTCCATGGGTCAATCATTTGCGACCTGCCCGATGGTCGGGCCCGGGGGTGGTTTTCCCGCGCCGAACCGATATCCCAGCAGGCGCGGCAGACCGGCGAAGAACCGCACCATGGCCGATGGGCGGCGGCCGACGTCCTCCGCCTCGTCGCGGCGAATCAGCGCCTCTCGCACCACGCGGACCCCGGCGTATCGCACGGGCTCCGGCGGGAAGCGACGGACGTGGCGGTCCACGATCGGCAGCCGCGCGAGCTCTCCGCTGGGCTCGTCGACAAGTCCGGCGAGGACGCGACCGGCGAACACGGCGGGGGCCACGCCGTTGCCGGAGAAGCCATGCGCGAAGTGGACGCGGCCGCCGTGGCGGGTTCCGATCATCGGCAGCCGATCAGGGCTGATGTCGATGGGTCCGCCCCAGGCGTCCTCGATGCGGACGTCGGCGAGGCTCGGGAAGAACCGGCGTAGCGAGGCTCGGGCCCGCTCCTCGGCACGCGGATCAGAGTCGTATCGGCGATCGACGCGTCCGCCGAACCCCGCGGCGCCCACGCCGGCGCCAAAGGCCAGCCGTCCGTCGGGGGTGGTGCGGAAGTAGTGGACGGTGAAGCGGGCATCGGCGATGGCCTCGCCACCGGTCCAGCCCAGCTCGGCCAGGCGTCCGGGGATGGGCTCCGTCAGGACGATGTGGCTGCCCCACGCCAGCAGCGTGGTGGCGAAGTCGCGCCAGCCGGCAGCCCAGGCGTTCAGGGCCAGCACCACCTGATCCGCGGCGAGCGTGCCTCGTGCCGTTTCGAGCTGCACCGGCGAGCCAGGTCGCAGGCGCGTGATGCGTGTCCCCTCCAGGATCGTCACGCCGCGGGCCGCCAGGGCGCGCCGCAGGCCGCGCGCCAGCCGGGCGGGCTGGACAGTCGCCGCGTTCGGCATCAGCGCCCCGCCGCGCATCGCCGGCGAAGCGCAGCGCGCCTGGATCTCGGCCGGCGTGAGCTCCACGTACTGGTCCGCCACGCCCAATCCGGCGCACGCCTCGACCGCCGATCGCCACTCCCCGTCCTGGGCTTCGGACGCGCTGACCCGCAGGTAGCCGCCGTGCCGGTACCACGCCTCCACCGCGTTGGCTCCGCACCAATCACCGATCGTGCCGACCGCCTCGTCCACCAGGTGCACCAGCCGGAGCGCCTGGTCGGCACCGAAGCGTTCGTGCAGGTAGGGCAGCTGGTCCCACCAGCCGTGGACGAAGCCGCCGTTGCGTCCGCTGGGTCCGCCGCCGCAGATGCCCTGCTCGACGATCGCGATCCGGGCATCGGGCTGGCGCTCGGTCAGCCACCACGCGCTCCACAGGCCGGTGTACCCGCCGCCTACGATCGCGACGTCGAAGGGCCCCACGTCCTCCGCGGCCGGCATATCCGCAGATGCCTCTTCAGCGGCGAGCGCCTCGTGCAGCCACCAGCCGACCGCGCGCGGATCCTCCGACACCCTGCCCTCGCTGAAGTACTGCTTAAGTCCGATCGATGCTACGGGTCGGGCGCCCACCGGGTCAATGGGCGGCAGCCGAGCCGCCTAGAATCGGCTCATGGCCGCCGAAGACATCCTGATCGGCCGCAGCCTGCGCGACGCCCGACGCCGTCGCGGACTGACGTTGAAGGCGGTCGCCCAGGAGGCCGGCGTCACCGAGAGCTTCCTGTCGCAGGTCGAGCGCGACATAGCCAGCCCTTCCATCGCCACCCTGCGACGCATCGCAGTGGCGCTTGGCACCACCATCGGTACGTTGCTGGACAGTGCCGGCCCGCATGGTCGCCTGGTGCGTCAAGGCGAGCGGCGCGTCATCGGCTACGCCGGCCTCGGCGCGCGCGACGAGTTCCTGACCGATGGGGCGAACGCTCGCCTGCAGGTGATCGAGTCGCACATCGAACCGGGTGGCGGAACGGGCCCGGATGCCTATGCGCACGAATCTGACGAGGAGTGCCTCATCGTGCTGGACGGCTGCCTGGAGCTGTGGGTCGGCGAGGAGCACTATCGGCTCGAAGCGGGCGACGCCATCCGTTACTCGAGTCGCGTCGCCCACCGCAACCAGAACCCGGGTCCCGACGTGGCACGCGTGCTCTTCGTCCTCACCCCACCGTCGTACTAGCCGTGGAGGGTCCGGTGCTACGATCGGCCCGGTGAGGACCGATCCAGCCCATACCCCCGTCGTCGTGGACGGCCTGCGCACGCCGTTCGGGCGCTACGGCGGCGCTCTGCGCGAGGTCCGGCCGGATGACATGGCCGCGCACGTCATCCGCGCCCTGCTCGACCGGACCGGCATGGAGGCCGCCGCCGTGGACGACGTGATCCTGGGCGCGGCCAACCAGGCGGGCGAGGACAACCGCAACGTCGGCCGCATGGCCGCGCTGCTGGCGGGCATGCCGGTCGAAGTGCCGGGCGCGACCGTCAACCGCCTCTGCGGATCGGGCATGAACGCCATCATCAATGCCGCGCACGCGGTGGTGGCCGGAGACGGATCGGCGTTCGTGGCCGGGGGCGTGGAATCCATGACACGGGCGCCGTTCGTGATGGCCAAGCCATCCGCCGCTTTCCCGCGAGGCGAGCAGACGCTGTACGACACCACGCTCGGCTGGCGCTTCACCAATCCGCGCCTGGCCGATGCGTACTACCCCTACTCCATGGGCGAGACGGCGGAGAACGTGGTCGAGCGCTGCGGCGTGAGCCGCGAGGAGCAGGACGCCTTCGCGCTGCAATCGCACCGCCGCTGGGCCGCTGCCCAAGAATCCGGCCGCTTCGCGGACGAGGTGGTGCCGATCACTGCTCCCAGCGGCCGAAAGGGCGAGGAGGCTGAGGTCACCCGGGACGAGCATCCGCGGCCGGACACCACACCGGAGCAGTTGGCCGCCCTCAAGCCCGCCTTCAAGCGCGATGCATCCGGATCGGTGACGGCCGGCAACTCGTCCGGGATCAACGACGGCGCCGCAGCCGTGCTGGTCACATCGGAGGCCCGTGCCACCGAGCTCGGCCTGCGACCGATCATCCGCATGCTCTCCTCGGCGGTGGCCGGGGTCGACCCAGCGACGATGGGCCTGGGACCGATCCCCGCGTCACGCCTGGCGCTGGAGCGCGCCGGCCTGGGCGTGGATGAACTCGACCTGGTGGAGCTGAACGAGGCCTTCGCGGCACAGGCCATCCCGGTCATGCGCGAGCTGGGCCTGGATCCTGAGACGACCAACGTCAACGGCGGCGCGATTGCCATTGGCCATCCGCTGGGTGCATCAGGCGCCCGCCTGGTCGCCACCCTGGCGCACGAGATGCGCCGCCGCGGCGCGCGCCACGGCCTCGCCACCATGTGCATCGGTGTCGGTCAGGGAATTGCCAGCGTCTGGGAGGCCGTCGAGTAGTGGCGGACGCCATCGAGCGCGGGATCGTCGTGCGCGGCGAGGCGACGCTGCGCCGGGTACCGGACGTGGCGGTCGTGTCCCTGGCGGTGACGGTGCAGGACAAGGACGCCGGCCACGCGCGTGACGAGACCAACCGACGGGCATCGGCCATCCTGGAGCGGCTGCGCGGGCAGGGATTGCCGGACGCCGACGTCCAGGCGCCATCGCTGACGGTGCAACCGACCTACGACTACAGCGGCGGGAAGCCGAAGCGCACGGGCTTCGAAGCGTCGCGACCGATGACGCTCCGCATCCGGGACATCGCCCTGCTCGGCCCGATCCTGGACGGGCTGGTCGACGACGGCGCCACCCAGGTGCACGGCACGTCCATGGAGCTGGCTGAGCCAGAGGCAGCATCGCGCGAGGCGCTGGCCCAGGCGTTTGCGGTGGCGCAGGCCCGGGCCGAGGCGCTCGCGGAGGCCGCGGGCCTGGCTCTGGGCGTGCCGATGCGGATCGAAGAGGGCGATCAAGGCGGACCAGCTCCCTTTCCGCGCGGCGCCATGATGCGGCTGGCTGCCGATGAATCGGCGCCGACCGAGATCGCCGCCGGCGAGATCGAGATCTCCGCCTCCGTCAGGGTGTGGTTCGCCCTCGCCTAGTCGACGGCAGCCAGGGTCCAGGACGTGATTCGGTCCACGCGGATGATCGTCGCTGCGCCGAAGGGCTCGGTCCACTCGGCGTACTGCGGGTACTTGGCGCGCAGCTGACTGATCGCCTCGACGCGCTCCGGCCCATCCTCGACCACCCGACCGTCGCCGTCGACGCGTACCCACCAGATCGCCTGCCATGACTCGGTGTACTCATCAACGAGCAGCGACACAGCCGGGTTGACGGCGATGTTCCGATGTCGCAGCAGGTCCAGGCCGCGCTTCGGCTTGGGGTCCGCGATGGTCCGCACAACCTCGCCATCGAAGGCAAACACAACCGGCACGACGTGGGGGCGGCCATCGGCCCGGACGGTGGCCAGCCGCGCGATCCGGGCCGCCATCAGGCGGCGTCGCGCCTCGTCCGGCGGAAGCTGAGGCATCGGTCCCTAGGAAAGGTTGAGGCGGGGGAGCACCTTCTCGCCGAAGGTTTGGATGAACTCGGCCTGGTTGCGTCCCACGTTGTGCAGGAAGATCGAATCGAAACCCATGTCGACGTAGCCCTGCAGCGCCGCAAGATGCTCGTCCAGATCGGCGCTGATCAGCATCCGGTTGGCGAAGTGCTCAATCCGGACCAGCTTCGCCATGTTCTCGAAGTCCTCGGGGTTCTTGATGTCCTGCTTTGGGAACGGCATGCCCCCATTCGGCCACTCGCGCAGGGCCTGGTCATCCGCTTCCTGCTGCGTCGGCGCCCACGAGACGTGGACCTGCAGCTGGGTGGTCATGGCCTCGGAATCCTTGCCCGCCTCGGTGGCCCCCTCGCGGAACTTGCCCCACAGCATGGCGATCTTCTCGTCGGCCGCGCCGACGGTGATGATCCCGTCCGCGTACTTGCCGGTGCGCTTCGCGTTCACGGGACCGGCCGTGGCCACCAGGATGGGCACCGGCTGCTTCGGGATGGTGTACAGGCGGGCCGACTCGAGCGTGAAGTACTCGCCGTCGTGCTTGACCACCTTGCCGCTGAAGAGCTTGGTGATGACCTCGATGGCCTCGAACATCATGGAGCTCCGGATGCCGACCTCCGGCCACTCACCGCCGATGACGTGCTCATTGAGTGCCTCCCCGGCGCCAAGGCCCAGCCACACGCGTCCGGGGTACATGGCGCCCAACGTGGCCGCCGCGTGGGCGATCACGGCGGGGTGGTAGCGGAAGCCCGGGCATGTCACCGCGGTCCCGAAGGGGAGCGACGTTCGCTGCCCCAGTGCCCCCATGAAGCTCCAGGCAAACGCCGCCTGCCCCTGCTGCGGGGTCCACGGATGGAAGTGCTCGCTGACCTGGAAGCCGGCGCTGAAGCCCGCCGCCTCCGCCTGCTCCGCCCAGTCGAGCAGGTCGGTCGGATGGAACTGCTCGAGCATGCAGGCGTAACCGATCTTCGTCATGCGCACAGCGTACCCTCAGGAGCCGATGCGTCTGGACCGATACACCCGCGTCGCTGACTTCCTGGCCGCCACGGCTGACTTCCTGACTGCACGCGAGGCCGAGCACAACCTGATCCTGGGGATCAGTTCCTCCCTCCGCGCGCCGCCTGGTGGGTATGACGCGCCGCCGTACATGGCTGCGGTCTTCGACAGCGATCAGGTGGTGATGGCGACGTTGCTGCGCACGCCGCCCTTCAACCTCATCCTGTCCGAGGTCGACGATTTGGCCGCCCTGGAGCTGGTGGCCGACGATCTGGCGGGCACCGTCCTCCCCGGTGTAGTGGGGCCGCCGGAGGCCACGCGTCGGTTCGCCGATCGCTGGGTATCCACCCAGGGTGGCGCCTGGGCCGTCGTCGCCGACGAGCGGATCTACGGGCTCACGGCGGTGCAACCGCCGCGACCTGCGCCCGGCAGTTGGCGCCTGGCCGTTCCGGCCGACCGCGCCCTGCTGGCGGGCTGGCTGATCGACTTCGGCATCGAGGCCCTCAACGATGCCGACGCGGTGCGGGTGGAACTGAGCCTGCGCGAGTGGGAGTCCGGTTCCGGACGCCGCTACTGGCTATGGGAGGCGGACGGGCAGCCGGTGACCGTGGTCGGCGCCGGTGGCGACACGCCGAATGGCATCCGCATCGGCCCCGTCTACACCCCGCCGGCGTACCGGGGCCGCGGGTACGCCAGCAACCTGACCGCCACCGTCAGCCAGGAGCTGCTGGACGAGGGGCGAATGTTCTGCTTCCTCTACACCAAGCTGGCCAATGGCACGGCCAATCGCATCTATCAAGCGATCGGCTACGAGCCGGTGACCGACGCGGTGATGCTCCGTTTCGACAGGTAGGGCCTCAGAGGATGGGCGGGTCCCAGGCTCGACGGCGGTCCATCGCCAGCCAGTCGCCGCGCAGGATCGACATCAGGTGCACGTCGTGGTGCTCGCCGCGGTGGAACCGTGATCGCCGCAGGATCGCATCGGTCTGGAAGCCGGCCTTCACGTACGACCGCTGAGCTCGCGAGTTGTAGTCGAAGACGTGCAGGTAGATGCGCTCCAGGCGGAGCTCGCCGAAGCCGAAATCGACCAGGCAGTTGAGCGCATCGGTCCCAAGCCCGCGGCCCTGGCTTGCCTTCTCGGTGACCACGATTGCCACCTCCGCGCTGCCGTTCTCGCGATCGACGTTGCGCAGCGTGCAGTTGCCGATCCGCCGGTTGTCCTCCAGCAGGCAGATGGTGAACGACCAGGCCGACTGCCCCTGCTGCGAGAGCACCATCTGCGCGAAGTGCTCGCTGCCCTCCGGGCCGATGGGTCCCTTCAGGCCCAGGAAGTGGCCGGTCTCCGCGTCGCTGACCAGGTCGACGTCCTCCATGAAGTCCGCCTTGGTCGAGGCGCGCAGCCAGACGCGCTCGCCGCGCAGCATCGGCAGGGAGGCAGCGGTCGGGGTCTCGTCCGGCATGGGCCGATGATAGCCAGCGCCGTCAGACCGGGCGGTTGCGTGCCGGCCCGCCCGCGCGTACCGTGCGATCACGATGGATCGGGCCCTGATCGACTGGTATCGGCGCTTCCCGGAGGGCTGGTGGGGATACCACTGGTCGATGCCCCAGCCCATGAGCGCGGTCGAGATCATCGGCTCCGGCAGCCTGGACGCGCGCCTGATGGCCACCCTCTGGGCGCTGATGGCGCGTCGCCGCGGCGTGATGCTGGCCAGCGAGGCGCCGCAGGCGGGCAAGACCACAACCCTGTCGGCCCTGGTCGACTTCCTGCCCGACGACACGGTGGGAGTCTTCCTGCGCGGCTGGGCACAGGACATGGAATGGACCGATGAGATCGGCCCCGATCGCGGCGTCCTGCTCATCAACGAGATGAGCGACCACCTGCCGATCTATGTCTGGGGCCCGAACGCCCGGGCGGCGCTGCGCCTGGCCGGTTCCGGCTACGGCTTTGGCGGCACCATGCACGCCGACTCGCTGGACGAGGCGCTGGACTGCCTGCGCGGCGAGCTGGGCGCCACCGATCCGGACCTCGCCGGTCTGACCGTCTACCTGCAGTACTCCGCCTACCGCACCCCAGCCGGCATGTATCGCCGGGTGGAGGAAGCCTGGCATCTGCGGACCGATGTCACCGGCGCGTTGGCGCCCGTCCGGCTGGCGGCCATCGAAGGCGGTCGCTCGCCGCGGCTGACCGGGGCGCAGCGGCTGCCCGTCCCGCCCACGCTCGCCGGCGATGGCGGCCGTCGCGGCCGTCCGCTGCTTCACGATCCCGATTCGTACGCGGTGCTGGCGGATTCCCTGGGTCTGTCGACCGCTGAGCTCGAGACCGAGCTGGCGGATCGTGCCGCCTTCCTCACCGTCCTTGCCGATCGTGGCATCTGCGCGCCGCCGGAGGTCGCGCAGGCCGTGATGGCCTTTCCGAACCTGCCCGCCACCGCGTCCGAAGGAGCCAGCGCATGACCGACCGACCGAGCCAGACCACGCTGGGCGAGCTGCGCGCCCTCGGCTACCGGCCGCGCAGCGTCAAGGAGGAGATGCGCTCCAACCTGCTGGCCCAGCTGCGCGACGGGGTCCCATTCCTGCCGGGCATCCTGGGCTACGAGGAGACGGTCCTGCCGCAGATCGAGAACGCGGTGCTGGCAGGCCAGGACATCATCCTGCTGGGCGAGCGCGGGCAGGCCAAGAGCCGCATCGCTCGCTCGCTGGTGGCGCTGCTGGACGAGTGGGTGCCGGAGATCGCCGGGGCGGAGCTGCACGACGATCCGCTGCGGCCGGTCAGCGCCTACGCCCGCAACGTGGTGGCCGAGCAGGGCGACGCCACCCCGGTGGCCTGGCTGCACCGCGATGACCGGTACGGCGAGAAGCTGGCAACCCCCGACATCACCATCTCCGACCTGGTCGGCGAGGTGGACCCGGTCAAGGTGGCCGAGGGGCGCTACCTGTCCGACGAGCTGACCATTCACTACGGCCTGCTGCCGCGCACCAACCGGGGCATCTTCACCCTCAACGAGCTGCCCGACCTGGCCGAGCGCATCCAGGTCGGCCTGCTCAACCTGATGGAAGAGCGCGACGTCCAGATCCGCGGTTACAAGGTGCGCCTGGATCTGGACCTGTTCGTCATCGCGTCGGCCAACCCGGAGGACTACACCTCGCGCGGCCGGATCATCACGCCGCTGAAGGATCGCTTCGGCGCGCAGATTCGCACCCATTACCCGGAAGACCCCGAGGTCGAGATCGCCATCGTCGACGCCGAGCAGACGTCATTCGACGACGCGTCGGCGACATCGGTTCCGGTGCAGGTGCCCGGGTTCATGCGCGAGGTGGTGGCCGAGCTGTCGCAGCTTGCCCGGCGCTCGTCGGAGGTCAGCCAGCGCTCCGGGGTGAGCGTGCGGGTGACGATTGCCAATCACGAGACGCTGATGGCCGCGGCCCTGAAGCGCGCGGTGCGCACGGGCGAGCCGGTGGCGGCGCCGCGCATCAGCGACCTGCCGGCGGTCGTCGCGTCCACGGCTGGCAAGATCGAGCTGGAGACGCTGGGCGACGAGACGCGCGAGGAGAAGGTCATCGAGAAGCTGGTCCAGCGCGCGGTGGCGAACGTCTTCAACCGGCACTTCTCCCTCTCCGAGCTGGTCCCGCTGATCGAACGGTTCGAGGCCGGTGCCCAGGCAGAGGTGGGCGAAACCGCGCCATCGTCCGCCCACGAGCGGCTGGTCAGCGAGATCCCGGAGCTGCGCCGCGCGGTGGGGCGCCTGGACGTGGGCGAGTCGCCGGCCGGGGTGGCGAGCGGCGTCGAGTTCGTGCTGGAGGGGCTCCACCTGAACCGCCGGCTGAACAAGGAACGGCGCGGCGGCGGCGTCCGCTATGCGCGCTAGATGCCCCACCTGACCGCGCGCCGGACGGACTGATGAGCCTGTACCGCTACTCCCGCTGGGACGGCAGCCAGCAGCTGCCCCCCTTCGACGCCGATGACGTGCTGGACGCCCTGGCGGACGACGTCCTGGCCGAGGGCGATGTGCGGCGCGCGCTGCAGCGCCTCATGCAGCGCGGCCTGCGCGGGACGCGTGGTGGCGACCTTCCCGGCCTGCGGCGGATCGTCGACCGGCTGCGCGAACGGCGCCAGGCGGAGCTGGAGCAGAGCCACCTCGAGGGGATGCTCGACGAGCTGGCCGAGCGGGTGCAGGAGATCGTGGAGCAGGAGCGAAAGGGGATCGACCGTCGCGTGGCCGAGGCGGAGCGCGACGCGCTGGACGCGGCGCCCGGCGAGGCGCAGGACCAGGCTCGGATGGGCGAGCAGGTCCTGCAGCGGGCCGCGCAGCAGCGGCGCGACCGGCTGGACGCGCTGCCGCCGGACCTGGCCGGGCAGCTCCATGCCCTGCGCGACTACGAGTTCATGGACCCCGGCGCGCGCGATGCCTTCAACCAGCTCACCGACGAGCTGCGCCAGCAGCTCCTGGAAACGTTCTTCCAGGGGCTGAAGGAGGGCGTGGCCGGCATCTCACCGGA
This sequence comes from uncultured Chloroflexia bacterium, assembly GCA_963720505.1. Classification (GTDB taxonomy): domain Bacteria; phylum Chloroflexota; class Limnocylindria; order QHBO01; family QHBO01; genus DASSCW01. The sequence continues at coordinate 622,578 of CAVRFT010000007.1, read as the reverse complement.
CGACCTGGACGGGGTGCGCGACATGGTGCGCGACCTGAACTCGCTCCTCGAGAAGCACGCCTCCGGTGCCGATACGCGCGCCGAATTCGACGCCTTCATGGCGCGCCACGGGCAGTACTTCCCGCCTGGGATCAGCAACGTGGACGAGCTGATCGACCATCTGCACCGCCAGGCGTCGCAGATGGCCTCGCTGCTGGCCAGCATGAGCCCGCAGATGCGATCCGAGCTGCAGCAGATGATGGACGACCTGCTGCGCGACGACCGCCTGCGCTGGGATATGGCCCGCCTGGCCGGCACGCTGCAGTCGCTGCGCCCTGACCAGCCCTTTGGCGAGCCGTACCCCTTCTCCGGCGACGAGCCGATGGGCCTGGTGGACGCCCTGGCCGCCATCGATCGGCAGCAGCAGTACGACGCGCTGGAACAGGAGCTGCTCGGGGCGCGCGATCCCGACGCGCTGGAGCGGCTTGATGCCGACCTGCTGCGCCAGCTGGCCGGGGAGGAGGCGCAGGAAGACCTGGAGCGCCTGCGGGAGCTGACGCGCGCCCTGGAGGAGGCCGGGTACCTGGAGCGGGACGGCGGGCGGCTGGAGCTGACCCCGCGCGCCGCCCGCAAGCTCGGCACGCGCGCCCTGGCCGACATCTTCAGCCGGCTGCGGCGCGAGTCGCTGGGTGGCCATCCGTTGCCGAGCGCGGGCGGTGGCGGTGAGCCGACCGACGAGACGAAGCGCTTCGAGCACGGTGACGCCTTCGCGGTGGATCTCAATCGGACCCTCTTCAACGCCATGGCGCGTGGTGGGCCCGGGACACCGGTGCGCCTGGCGCCCGACGACTTCGAGGTGCGTCGGACCGAGGAGACAACGGTCAGCTCGACCGTCCTGCTGCTCGACATGAGCCGCTCGATGCTGCTGCGTGGATGCTCGACCGCTGCCAAGCGCGTGGCGATGGCGCTGCATACCCTGATCCACACCAAGTACCCGCGCGACCGGCTGTACGTTGTGGGCTTCGCGTACTACGCGCGCCAGATCAAGCCCGAGGCAATCGCCACGCTGTCACCGTACGAGTTCGAGTACGGCACCAACCTGCAGCACGCGCTAATGATCGCCAGGCAGCTGCTGGGGCGGCGCAGCGGCGGCAACAAGGAGATCGTGGTCATCACCGATGGCGAGCCGACGGCCCACATCGCCAACGGGCAGGTGGAGTTCGCCTACCCGCCGACGATCCGCACCATGCAGTCCACCCTGCGCGAGGTCGGCCGGGCGACCAAGGAAGGGATCGTCATCAACACCTTCATGCTCGAACGATCCCGCTACCTCTCCGAGTTCGTGGACCTGATGAGCCGCATCAACCGAGGCCGCGCCTTCTACGTCGAGCCTGAGCACCTGGGCGAGTACGTGCTGGTCGACTACGTGAGCCGCAAGACCAAGCGCGTTGCGTAACGCGTGACGAGGCCGCTCAAGGTCGGCGTCCAGCTGCCGGAGGTCGAGTACGTGGCCTCGTGGCCGCAGCTGCGCGAGATGGCGCGCACCGCCGAGGCGATCGGGCTCGACTCGGTCTGGGTTGGCGATCACCTCCTGTACCGTCCGGATGACGCACCATCGAGCGGCCCCTGGGAGGCATGGACCGCCCTGACGGCCATCGCGGCCGTGACCGAGCGCGTGCAGATCGGTCCATTGGTGGCCTGCACCAGCTTTCACAACCCCGCCATGCTCGCCAAGAAGGCAACGACGCTGGACGAGATCAGTGGTGGACGCCTGGTCCTGGGCCTGGGGGCGGGCTGGAACGAGACGGAGTACTCCGCCTTCGGCTTTCCGTACGACCATCGGGTCAGCCGCTTCGAGGAGGCGTTCACCATCATCCGCACGCTGCTGCGCGATGGGCGCTGCGACTTCGACGGCACCTACTACCAGGTGCGTGACTGCGAGCTGCTGCCGCGCGGGCCGCGGCCGGATGGCCCGCCGCTGATGGTGGGCTCGGACGGGGAGCGCATGCTGGGCATCACCCTGCCGCACGTCCAGGCCTGGAACGCGTGGTTCGCGTGGTTCGACAACCGCATCGATCGCTACCGGGAGCTGCGCGACCGCATCGATGCCGCCTGCCGCAATGTGCCGGGCGCGACCCGGCCGAGGTGGAGCGCACCGCCGCCCTGTTCGTCGCCTTTCCCGATGAGCTCGGCCGCTCCATGGGTGACCGCATCGCCTCGGACACACGGCCGCTGCCGAGCGAGCCGGAGCCGCTGGCCGCCGCGCTGCGCGAGTTCGCCGCCGAGGGGGTGGGCCACGTGCAGCTGGTGCTCGACCCGATCACCGCCGAGTCGATCGCGCGGCTGGAGCCGGTGCTCGCCCTGCTCGACGCCTGACCGCTGTTATCCTCGCCGCCATGGACGAATCGGGCGCGCTGCCGCTCGGCGCCACCGGCCGCCTCGAAGCCGTGCCGCTGGCGAACGCCGCCGGCGACCACGCCCTGCTCGTCCGGCAGGGAGAGGCGTCCCGCGCACTGCTCACCGGGGAGCGCGGGAAGGACCGCGAGCGCGTGGTGGTGGTGCCCCTCGACGACGATGTCGAGATGCGGATGGATGGCGACGCCCTGGCCGTGTGGCTGGCCAGTGGCTCAGTCGGCCCGCAGCCGCAGTCGATCCCGGCCTGGGCCAACGTGATCGGCATGGCGCTCCTGCTGCTGGTGCTCGCCTTCGCCGTGATCGGCAGCGTGGTCGCCTTCGGCTGGCTGGCGGACCTGTTCACATGACCGATGCGGCGCGCAGCGTCCTGCCGCCCACGTCCGGCCTGATCGCCATGCGCATCGGCCTCGAATTCGGCTCCCCTGAGGAGTTCGCCAGCACCCTGGACCGGGCGCTGGCACGCGGTGGAGACCGTGGCGCCACCGTGGTGGCGCTGCTTGACCGGGGCGACCTTTCGATTCACATCCCGCGCGAGGACGGGCCGTCATGGAACACGGTGCCGCTGGTGCACCTGCACCGCGGCCAGCAGCCGAGCCCGGAGCAGTGGGCGGCCGCCAACGTGATCCTGGAGAAGCTCGAGCGCTACCGGTGACCGATCGCCTGACGCGCATCGAGCGCGAGCCTGCCGGTGCCCAGGTGGCGCCGATGGACGCCGACCAGCAGCGCTGGCTGCGGCAGATGATGGCGCGCTTCGCCACCGGGGTCACGGTCGTGGCCGCCCGCCACGGGCCGCTGCTGGCAGGCATGACCGCCAACGCCATCGCCAGCATCAGCATCGACCCGCCGCTGCTGATGGCCAGCATCAACCACAAGTCGGAGACGCATGGCGCCATCCTGGGCAGCCATTCGTTCGCGGTCAGCGTGCTGGCCGATGGGCAGCAGGCCCTGGCCGACTGCTTCGCCCAGCCAACCACGGCCGCCAAGCTGCAGCGCTTCTGCGACGCCCCGTGGCACGACGCCGAGACGGGATCGCCAATCCTGGACGGCGCGATCGCCTATTTCGACTGCCGCCTGGTGGCCCAGCATCCCGGCGGCGACCACACCATGTTCGTCGGCGAGATCGTGGCCGCCGGCTTCGAGGAGAAGGCGGAGCCGCTGATCTGGTACGGCTCGGGCTACCGGCGGCTCGTCGCCGATCCGGCACCGGAGGGCTGACGCAGGCTCAGGCGCCGATGGCGGCCAGCGACTCCGCGATGGTGCTGATGGCCGAGTCAGCCTCGGTATCGGTGGTGACCAGCGGCGGGATGATGCGTACCACCTGCCCGTAGGTGCCGCACGAGAGCAGCAGCAGCTTGCGCTCGAACGCCGCCTGGATCAGGCCCTTGGCCAGATCGGGCCGCGGCGTGAGGGACTCGCCCTCGGCGAACTCGACGCCGATCATCAGGCCGCGGCCACGCACTTCGGCCACGCTCGGATGCTCGGCCGCGATGCGCCGCAGGTTGGAGATCAGCCGATCGCCCTGGCGGCGGGCGTTCTCGAGCAGGCCTTCGGCGGCGATCACGTCCAGGGTGGCCAACGCCGCCGCGCAGGCGACCGCGTTCCCGCCGTAGGTGCCTCCGTGGGAGCCCGGGGTGAATCGGTCAAGCAGGTCGCGCCGAGCCATGATCCCGGACAGCGGCATGCCCGACGCGATGCCCTTGGCCATCACCAGGATGTCCGGCCGCACGCCGGTCCACTCGCTGGCCCACATGTGGCCGGTTCGCCCGACGCCGGTCTGCACCTCGTCGAGGATGAGCAGGATGCCGTGCCGGTCGGCGAGCTCGCGCAGCGACGGCAGGAAGGCGTCCGGCGGCACCACGTAGCCGCCCTCGCCCAGGATCGGCTCCACGATGAGCGCGGCCACATCCTCCGGGTAGATGACGGTGGCGAACAGCTCCTCCACGGAGGCCAGGCTGTAGGCCGTGGCCGCCTCGTCGGTGCGCCCGGTCGGATTGCGGAGCGGGTAGGGGAAGGCCGCGAAGTGCACGCCGGCCAGCAGCGGCTCGTAGTGGCCGCGGTACTTGACGCCCGAGCTGGTGAGCGACATGGCTCCATGCGTCCGGCCGTGGAAGCCGCCGCGGAAGGCGATGATCCCGGGTCGCCGGGTGGCGTACTTGGCCAGCTTGACGGCCGCCTCGATCGCCTCCGCGCCTGAGTTCGACAGGAACAGCCCGGCCTCCTCGCCATGCGCCAGGCCCGGGAACGTGCGCGGCAGCCGCTCGTGGAGCTCCAGGCCCGGCTGGTGGTAGAGGATGTTCTGCTGGGCGTGGATGATCTTGCCCGCCTGCTCGGCGATCGCCGCGGAGACCCGTGGGTGGGCATGGCCGGTGTTGGTGACGGCGATGCCGCAGGTGTAGTCCAGGTAGCGCTCGCCCTCGATCGTCTCGATCCACGAGCCCTCGCCCCGCTCGACCACCAGGTCGGTGTAGCGAGTCCAGACCGGCGGCACCCGGTCGCGTCGCGCCAGCCAGGTGGCAACCTCGCCGCCGGCCTCGCTCGTCGCCTGCGCCGGACCGTCCACCACCTGAGCCATGAGCCTTACCTCCCGACCATCGTGGGCGGCGCGGCCTCGCCGCTGCGACCCTGCCGCCGCTGACCCCAGAGCTGAACGCCAATGAAGACGAACGCCACCAGGAAGATCAGCGTGCCGAGCACGTTCACCTCCGGCGGGATGCCCAGCCGGCTGACGCCGAAGACCCACAGCGGGAAGGTCTGGGTATGCCCGGCGGAGAAGAGCGTGATCACATAGTCGTCGATCGAGAGGGCGAACGCCAGCAGCGCCGCGGACAGGATGCCGGGGAAGATGATCGGGAAGGTGACCTTCCAGAAGGTCGTCCGGCCATCGGCATACAGGTCCATGCCGGCCTCTTCGAGGGAGCTGGTCATGCCGGCCAGGCGCGCCCGGATGGTGACCACCACGAAGCTGATGTTGAACATGATGTGTGCGGCCAGGATGGTGAAGAAGCCGCGCTCCACGCCCAGGCTGACCCAGAGCGTCAGCAGTGCCGCCCCCAGAATGATCTCCGGAGCGGTCATGGGGATGAAGATCAGCAGGTTCATGGCCGAGCGGCCGCGGAACCGGTAGCGGGTCAGGGCCAGGCCGATCATGGTGCCGAAGGTGGTGGCCACGATCGTCGACACCGTGGCGACCGCGAGGCTGACCAGCATCGGGTCGGTGATCTGGGAGCGGCCCCACAGCTCCACGTAGTTGCGGAACGTGAAGCCCTGCCAGGTGATGTTCTGCCGCCCGGCGGGGTCATTGAAGCTGAAGGCGATCATCACGCCGATCGGCAGGAACAGGAACAGCAGCAGGAGGCCCGTGAACACGGGCAGGATCAGGCTGCCCAGGCGTGAGCGCAGCGAAGGCCGATGCGGGCTGGCGGTGGGGGTGGGTGCGGGCGCGGCGGCAGCGGTCATGACGCGCTCACGTCGTCAGCCGGTCACTGCCGACCAGGCGGGTGTAGGCGGTGACCAGCAACATGGTCACCGCCACCAGCACGAAGCCCAGCGCGGCCGCGGCGGGGTAGTCGAGGGAATCCAGGAACTTGCGCTGGATGATGTTGCCGACCATGAACACCTCGGGGTTTCCGGCGCCGATCACCTCCGCCGTGATGAAGTCCCCGACCGCCGGGATGAAGGTCAGCAGCGAGCCGGCCACCACGCCCGGCAGGGACAGCACGAAGGTCACCCGCCAGAAGGCCTGGGCGCGGCTGGCATACAGGTCGGTGGCGGCCTCGATCAGCCGCCGGTCGATCTTCTCGATGGCTACATAGAGCGGGAGGATCATGAACGGCAGGAAGTTGTAGGTCAGGCCGAAGATCACCGATGCCGGCGTGGCCAGGAAGTGGAAGTCCGGCGCCAGCAGGCCCATGTCCTTCAGCGTGCCGAACACCATCCCGTTGTCGGACAGGATCATCCGCCAGTTCAGGGTCCGGATCACGAAGCTCACGAAGAACGGCAGGATCACGATCAGCAGCAGGGCGTTCTTCAGCCGGCCGCCACGGAAGGCAATGGTGTACGCCACCGGATAACCGATGGCCAGGGTGATCAGCGTGGTGGCCAGCGCGTAGATGCCGGAGCGCACGTACAAGTCCCAGTACTGGCTGATCACTTCGGGATAGATCCCGAAGTTCCAGGTCAGCTGGTAGCCGGTGTCGAAGGTCCCCTGCTCCAGCGAGATGACCAGCATGAAGACCATCGGGATCGCGAAGAAGATCAGCAGCCAAACCGCCCCGGGCAGGAGCAGCAATCCGGCCGTCAGGCCGCGGCCACCGCGCACGCTCGTCTACCCGCCCGACTGCGTCAGGGGATCAGAAGGGAGCGATCAGGCACCGACCACCGCTTCGAAGAGGTCGTTCCATTGCCCCTCCTCCTCTTCGGTGAGCTGCTTGTCCGGGTACGTGTTCGAGATCTGGGTCTCGTCGGGGATCACCGTCGGGGCGAGAGCGTCGTACAGGTCCGCGGTCTCGGTGTCGCCATCCGTGCGGGCCGCCTCGGCGTCCGCCGCGATCTGCTCCGACACGCCCTTGACCGGCGTGAAGTAGCCCACGTACTCGGACAGCATGGTCGCCGCCGGCAAGCTGTAGTAGTAGTCGATCAGCTTGTGGGCGTTGTCCAGGCTGGCGCCGCCCTTGGGGATGACCAGGTTGTCGTTCCAGCGCATGCCGCCCGTCTCCGGCACCACGAACTTGACCTTGTCGTTGTCGTAGAGGTTCATCTGGCTGATGTCGCCGGACCACGCCACGGAGATGGCCAGGTCGCCGGCGGCCAGGGCGTCGTAATACTCGTTGCCGTAGAAGCCGCGGAAGTGGCCCTGCGGTACGCCCAGCAGCTTCTGCTGCGCCTGCTCCACGTCGTCGACAGTGGCGTTCGCCGGCTCCACGCCGAGTGACAGCAGCGTCAGGCCGAACATGTCGCGCATGTCGCTGAAGCCGCCGGCGCGTCCGTCGAACGCAGGATCCAGCAGGTCGTCGAAGGTGGTGATCTCCCGGCCGGTCAGGTTCGGATCGTAGGCGATACCGGTGATGCCGCCCTGCCACCAGACGCTGTACTTGTTGTCCGGATCGAACCACAGGCCCTTGGCGTAGTCCTGGGTGTTGGCGGTCCAGTTCGGCAGCTTGGAGTGGTCCAGCTCCTCCAGCCAGCCGTTGCGCGCCATGCGCTCCACGACCCAGCCACCGGGCGTCATCACGTCCCAGCCGGTGTTGTTGCCCGCGCGCAGGTCGGGCGCGTACTGGGCCAGGAAGTCGGCGTTGTCGAGCAGGCCCTCGTCGTATTCGACGTCCAGGCCCGTCTCCTCCTTGAAGGCGTCGATGCTGGGGTTCGTCGACCCGTCATCCGAGATGTCGATGTAGGCGGGCCAATTCAACCAGCGCACCTCGTTGCTCGTGGCGCCGCTGCTGCTACTGCCGGGGGCGCAGGCTGCCAGGATGCCGGGAATGGTGGCGAGGGCGCCGAGCGCGATCCCGCCACGGCCTGCCTGCCGGATGAAGGCCCGGCGCGAGATGCGCTCGCGGCGCATCAGGTTGTCGATGCTGATCTCGATCCGGCTCCGGCCATCCAGGTCACTCAACGGTGGCTCCTTCCTCCTCGGGAACATGTGGATCGTCGGCCGCGTGCTCGGCCTGGCCGCCGATGACGAACGTGTGCTGCGGCTGCCAGCTCAGCTGGACATGCTGTCCGTCCGCCAGCAGCTCTCCCGCCCCCGCCGTGTTCAGGTTCTGCGCGTAGACCGTGAGCCGATGGCCCTCGCTGGTCTGCACCAGGTACTGCGTGCTCACGCCCATGTAGCTCGCATCCAGGACGGTGCCGGACAGGGCATTCAGCCCGTCGGTGGCGGCCGCCTGGTCGCCGGCGTCGACCTTCAGCTTCTCCGGTCGCACGCCCACGCGAACCGGACCCGACTGCGCAGTCCCGTCGGCGGGCGCGCGAAGCATGGTGCCGTCGGGCAGGCGCACGGTGACCAGCGACCCGTCGCTTCCGGCCACCTCACCCTGCAGCAGGTTGGAGACGCCCAGGAAGCCGGCCACGAAGGCTGTGGTCGGGCGCTCGTAGAGCTCCTCCGGCGTGCCCAGCTGCTCGATCCGGCCGGCGCGCATGACCGCGATCCGGTTGGACATGGTCATCGCCTCTTCCTGGTCGTGCGTGACGTAGATGAAGGTGATGCCGACCTCCGTCTGGATCCGCTTCAGCTCCAGCTGCATCTGCTTGCGCAGCTTCAGGTCCAGCGCGCCCAGCGGCTCGTCGAGGAGCAGCACCCGCGGGTGGTTGATGAGCGCCCGCGCCAGCGCCACGCGCTGCTGCTGGCCGCCGGACAGCTGCGCCGGCCTGCGCGACTCGTAGCCTGGCAGCTCGACCAGGTCGAGCATCTCCTGGACGCGGGTGCCGATCGAATCGGAGGTGACCTTCTTGCGGCGCAGGCCGAAGGCCACGTTCTCGAAGACGGTGAGGTGGGGGAAGAGGGCGTAGTTCTGGAAGACCGTGTTCACGTCCCGCTTGTAGGGCGGCAGCCCGGTGACATCGGCCTCGCCAAGGTAGATCGTCCCGCTGGTGGCTTCCTCGAAGCCACCGATCATGCGCAGCGTGGTGGTCTTGCCGCAGCCGGACGGGCCGAGCATGGAGAAGAATTCGCCGCGCTCGATGTCCAGCGAGAGGTCGTCAACTGCCACGACCTCGTGAAAGCGCTTGCTGATGCGGTCTAGCCTGACGTCGATCTGAGCCGACACGGGGTCCTCGTGCAACTCGAATGCCGTGGCGGCTGGCAGCAGGCCCGGCAGCGCCGCAGTATAGGTCTCGCTCGCGGCGCCCTGTCAACGATCGGCGGGCGATGCAACCGTTGCCCTGCGCCGTGCGTCTGATGAGCACCATGGCGAAGCCGAACCACGCCAAACGCTCTCGGCCGAGATCCCTGTCGACCCGACGCCATCGGGTCGTGCAGCAGCGGTCGGCCGAGCAGCGAGCTCGCAGGGCAGTCGAGCGCTGGCGTCGCGGCTGAGCCGTGGTTTCTCCTCTCTCCGGCGGTTGACGGCGGTCTCTCACAGGGCCGCCGTTTCCGTGCCCGTGGCAGCGCTGCTAGACTCGCCAACGGGCCACTTCACCGGCTCCAAACCCCACGGAATCCGCAAACGAGTGCCGCATGGACTTCGCCCTCGGCCCGCAGCATGAAGAGATCCGCCGAACGGTGCGTGACTTCGCCGAGCGGGAGATTCTGCCGATTGCCGACGAGCTGGAGCGCAAGGGCGAGTTCCCGCACGAGATCATCCGCAAGGCGGCGGAGCTGGGCCTGCTGGGCGTCCCGTATCCGGAGGAGCTCGGCGGCACGGGCCTCGATTCCCTGGCCTATGCCATCACCGTGGAGGAGCTGTCCCGCGCCAGCGGCAGCGTGGGGATCATCGTCTCGGCCCATACCAGCCTCGGCTGCAACCCCGTCTACCTGGCGGGGACCGATGAGCAGAAGGAGCGCTACCTGCGCCCCATGGCCAGCGGCAAGGTGCTGGGGGCGTATGGGCTGACCGAACCGGGCGCGGGGTCGGACTCACGCGGCACGCGCACCCGCGCACGGATGGTGGACGACTGCTGGGTGCTGAACGGAAGCAAGCGCTTCATCACCAACGCCGGCGTGGCAGGGACCTACATCGTGACGGCGGTGACCGAGCGCGAGGCCGATTCGGGCAAGATCAGCGCCTTCATCGTCGAGGCCGATGCGCCCGGCTTCTCCATCGGCCGGATGGAGGAGAAGATGGGGCTCCACGCCTCGAACACCGGAGAGCTGCTGTTCGACGATTGCCGCATCCCGGCCGACAACCTGCTGGGGGCGGAGGGTGAGGGCGACAAGCTCTTCCTCAAGACGCTCGACGGCGGGCGGATCGGGATCGGCGCCATGGCGCTGGGGCTGGCGCAGGCCGCCTACGAGGCGTCATCGGCCTACTCGAAGGATCGAAAGCAGTTCGACCGGCCGATCGCCTCCTTCCAGGGCGTGGCGTTCAAGATCGCGGACATGGCGACCCAGATCGACGCCGCCCGGCTGATGGTCTACCGCGCGGCGTGGTTGAAGGACCAGGGACGTCCGTACTCCACGGAATCCGCAATGGCCAAGCTGTTCGCCTCCGAAGTGGCGCGACAGGTGACCAACGACGCCGTCCAGGTGCACGGCGGCTACGGCTACATCACCGAGTACAAGGTCGAGCGTTACCTGCGCGACGCGAAGCTGACCGAGATCGGGGAGGGGACCAGCGAGATCCAGCGCATGGTGATCGCGCGCAACCTCCTTGGCATCCGCGCGATGTAGCGACGCCGGGTACCTAAGAACCGTCCCGCGTCTTCGCCAGCTCCACGAACGCGTCCAGCGACTCCGGGTTGGCCAGCGAGCCGCGTGAAGCGGCGACCTCCGGCGCGGTGCCGGTCAGGATTCGCTTGATCGGCACCTCCAGCTTCTTGTTGGAGAGCGTGCGCGGCACGCCGGGCACCGCCACGATCCTGTCCGGCACGTGGCGTGGCGAGAGGCTGGTGCGCAATGCGGTCCGGATGCGGCCTTCGAGCGCCTGATCCATCGTCATGCCCTCACGCAACGCGACGAAGAGGATCAGCTGGTCCTCCTCGTCCAGATGGATGACGACCGAGTCGGCCACCTCCGGCAAGGCCTCCACCACGGCGTAGAGCTCCGACGTCCCGACCCGCACGCCGCCGCGATTGAGGGTGGCATCGGAGCGGCCGGTGATCACGCATGAGCCACGTTCGGTGAAGGTGATCCAGTCGCCGTGACGCCAGATGCCTGGGAACTCGGCGAAGTAGGCGTCCCGGTACCGCGCACCATCCGGATCGTTCCAGAAGGCGACGGGCATCGAGGGCATGGGCTTGGTGATGACCAGCTCGCCCTGCTCACCGCTGAGTGGCCGCCCGTCCGGCGAGAACGCCTCGACCGCGCAGCCCAGGTGACGGCAGCTGATCTCGCCCTCCCAGACCGGGACCAGCGGGGAGGCCCCGACGAAGGCCGTGCATACATCGGTTCCGCCCGAGACCGACTGGAGGTGGACCGATGGGCTGACCGACTCGTACACGTAGCGAAATCCCTCGGCCGGCAGCGGTGCGCCGGTTGACCCCAACCCGCGCAGTGCCGACAGGTCCGCGATCTCGCCGGGGGCCAGGCCGTCCTTGCGGCAGGCCATCAGGAACGGGGCGCTCGTGCCGAAGTAGGTCACGCCCTCCTCGCCCGCCATGCGCCACAGGGCGCCCAGGTCCGGATCGGCCGGGGAGCCGTCGTACAGGACGACCGCCGAGTCGACCAGGAGCCCGGAGGCCAGGTAGTTCCACATCATCCAGCCGGTGGTGGTGAACCAGAAGAACCGATCGGCCGGGCCGAGGTCGTGGTGCAGGGCGTGGATCTTCAGATGCTCCAGCAGGATGCCGCCATGGCCGTGGACGATGGGCTTGGGCAGGCCGGTGGTGCCGGAGCTGTAGAGGATGTAGAGCGGGTGGTCGAACGGGACCTGCTCGAAGGCAAGCGGTCCGGGCTCGGCCAGCAGCTCGTCCCAGCTGACCGCCTCGGGGATCGTGGACTTGCCCGGGTGAAGGTAGGGGATCGCCACGGTGGCGCGCAGGCCGGGGAGCGCCGAACGCACGGCGGCCACCTCATCGGCTCGTTCGATGGCGCGTTGGCCGTAGCGATACCCATCCACCGTGATCAGTACCGTGGGCTCAACCTGGCTGAAGCGATCGACCACGCTGCGCACGCCGAACTCCGGCGCGCACGACGTCCAGATGGCGCCCAGGCTGGCCGTCGCGAGCAGCGCGACCAGTGCCTCCGGCACGTTCGGCACGTAGCCGGCCACCCGGTCACCGCGACCGACGCCCAGGCGCTGCAGCCCGGCCCTGGTGCGGGCGACCTGGTCCCGCAGCTCGGCCACGGTCAGGGTCTGCCGCTCGCGCGTCTGCGAACGGGCGACCACCACGACGTCGGAGGAGCTGCGCTGGCCGAGGCGCAGGGCGTGCTCCGCCCAGTTGAGGCTGGCGCCGGGGAACCAGCGCGCTCCCGGCATCCGCCCGTCGGAGAGCGGCGAGTCCACGGGCGTTGAAGAACGCACGTCCAGGTGGTTCCAGACCGATTGCCAGAACGCGCCAGGATCGTCCGTCGACCAGCGCCAGAGCTCGTCATACGAGTCGAACGCCGCCCCGTGCTCGCGTTCCAGCCAGTCCATGTACTGACCCACCCGCGAGTGAAGGCGGACGTCGGCCGGGGGAGACCACAGGACGGGCGGGTCAGCCATAGGCCGATCATGCCACGGGCCGCTATCCTGCCCGGACCGATGCCTGCCACGCGCGTCCTTTCCGTTCGCGCTGCCGTCCTGGGACTCGCCGTGGCCGCCGCCATCACCTGGGTGCCGGGCGCGGCGCGCGGCGCATCAACCATCCCCGCCGACCAGACCGGCCAGGTGCTGGCCGGCATCCCGATCACCGCCATCGTCGGCGACATCGACGGCGATGGGGTGCGCGAGCTGATCCGCCTGGGACCGCGCGACGACGACCCGGTGCACCTGGCGGTCGAGGTGCTCGAGGAAGGGCCGGATGGCGCGGTGGTCTCCGCTGGCAGCGCCCCGCTGGCGCGGATGGCGAGCGTGACCGAGCAGCTCAGCGGTCTGCCGCGGCCGGACGAGAACAACCTGCTGCAGGCGCGTGTGGACGAGCCGGCGAGGCTGGTCGCCTGGCACATGAACGGCCGCGAGCACGTGCTGGCGATGGCGATCGGTACGCTGCGCAACGCTCGCGCGTGCTGCCTGAGCATCTGGGCCGTCGAGCGCGGCGGTGACGGCATCCGGTTGCGGCTCATGACCGACACCATGCGCAGCGCCGACCAGGTGCGGGCGGTGGACATGGACGCGGATGGCACAGACGAGCTGGTCGTCACCGAACCGCGGCAGGACGCCAACCCGGACATCTTGCCGGTCGCCGTCCTGCGCTGGGGAGGTTCGAGATTCACGAGCCAGTCGGCGCAGCTGGGGGTGCTCGGCGGCGGGCCGCTGATCCCCCTGGGCGATAGCGACGGGCGACCGGGGGAGGAGCTCGGCATCATGCGCACCACGCAGTCCGGCGCCATCCTGCATCGGATTTCCCTGGGTCCCGGCGGCCGGGTACGTATCGAGCACGCGACGATCGGCTCTGGCGGAGGCCTGGTCGCCATGGAGGTGCCCGATGGTGGCCGCCTGGTGCTGGGCGACGACCAGAGCGGTGCGGAGCTGCTCGACTGGCCGGCAGGGGGGCAGATCACGACCGAAGAGCAATCAGCCTGGCTGGGCGTCCCGCTCGCCAGCCTGGGCGAAGGCCCGAGCGCACGAGTGGTCAAGCTGCGAGAAGGACGCCTGCTCGATGTGTTCGGTCCGCGGCTGGGGACCGACCGGATTGGGCTCACCGGCAACGACGCGGAAGGCCGATTCCGAACTGCTGACATCCCGCCGTACGTCGGCCCCCTGCCCGGCGGCATGCCGGACGGAAGCTCCGCGTTCATCTTCCGCGGCACGCTTGTTGGGCGTCCCGCACGGGGGTCAGAGCTGGAGTGACGGTCACGGACATCGGCGCCATGCCGGGCGTCACCCCGATCGGGTTCTTCGGTCGGGAATCCAGCCTGATTGCCCTGTCGCTCCCCGGCTCGCTTGGCGTTGAGGCTCGGCTCGACGCGACGCGTGAAGGCGGGCAGCTGTCGCAGCCGGCCGGAGGGTTGCGATCGGCGACCCTGGTGGTTGCGGACCCGACCGCCGCGCTGTCGCCCGAGGCTGATGGCGGCCTGCTAGCGCCCGTTCCGGAAGGTCCCGTCCACGTCGAGCCCGGATCTGAGCCACCGGTGGTGCTGGCCGGTGGCTCGTTCGTCTTGCCCGTGGCGGGGCCGCCGGGGACGCAGCTGCAGCTGCGGGTCGGCGATGTCGTGACGGAGTCGCAGGTTCCGCCACAGGGCGGGGCGCGGGTGCGCGTCAGCTTGGCGGACTTCGCGGATGGTGATCGGGTGCCCGTCCTGCTGCTGGCCCTCACGCCGGCCGGGCAGGGCTACGGTCGCAACTGGACGGTGTCGATCCATACCCAACCGCCGTCGCTGAGCGCCAGCACGCCCTTCGCCTCCCTGGGATTCGACGTCGGCGTGTCAGGCCGCACGGCGCCGGATGCCAGCGTGGCGGTGGACGGCAGCCCGGTGCCCGTTGCTGCCGACGGCCGCTTCACGGTCGCGGTGAGCGCCGGCCTTTGGCCGCGCGACGTGCAGATCGAGGCCACCGACCCGCTCGGCAACCGCACCACGACCAGCATCAGCGTGGTGGCGCCACTGGACTACCGCCAGCTGCCCTGGATCCCGATCGTGGCGCTGCTCACCATCCTGGCCGGCATCGTCCTCTACCTGCGGGTGCCGCCCGCCAGGCCGGCCACGGCATCGGGCCCCATATCGGACGCAACCCTGGAGGACCTCGACTAGGCCGATGCTATAGTCGGCCGGCCACGCCCCACCCGTTGAGGACCCGCTGCCAATGGAACCGACGGGAGGCCGCCTCCTCCCCGAGATGGACGTCCACCTTGAGCGCCAGATGCGCGTGCAGGAGCGGCAGCTGGCCGTCGTGCGCGCCACCATCGCGGGCGCGGCGCTGGTGGCCATCGTCCTGTTCCGCGACAAGCTGTCGTCGTTCGAGGGCCTGGCCGCGCTGGCGGTCTTCGTCCTGGTCTATACCGGCGGCATCCTGCTGCTGGTCAGCCGCTTCCCGGCGCGAGAGGTCGGGATCATGGCCACGGCGCTGGACATGGTCGTCGTCACGGTGGCCATCTACATCGAGCCTCGGGCCCTGGACGCCTACCTGTTCTACGTGCCGGTCATGCTGGGCGTGGCCCTGCGCTACGGGCTGGCGGCGTCGATCTGGGCGTCGGTCGTCATGGCCTTCATGTATGCCTCGGTCGTCTTCCTGGCGACCAACGCCGGCGACCCGGCGCGCGAGCTGCTGCCGATCCGGATCGGCTACCTGATCGGGCTGGGTGCCGCGGCGGGCCTGTTCGCACGAGTCGCCATCGACCGTGCCACCGAGAACGCCGCGCTGCAGCAGCGACTGGTGGAGGAGGAGCGCGAGTCGCTGCGCAGCCGCGAGACGGAGCTGCTGAGCCAGCTGGCGCGCGAATTCGGCACGTCGCTCGAGCGCAAGGAGACGACCCTGGCGATCGCGCGTGCGACCGCGCCGCTGCTCGGTGATGTCACCTGGTTGCTGCTGGCGGAACGCGCCGACCCGGCCGACCCCGGCTCGGTGCGCCTGGTCCCGGCCGAGGTCGGAGGCACGGATGACGTGCTGGTCGAGAAGATGCGCGCCCACCTGGGCGACCGCCGCCTGCGCATCGGGGAGGGCGTGGTGGGCGCCGCCGCCGGGACCGCCACGCCGATCCGGGCCCAGGCCCCGTTGAACGCCGAGGCGGGGGATCCGGACGGGGTGACGGCGCTGGGCCTGACGTCGCTGCTGGCGGTGCCGATCCTGTGGCGTGGCACGCTGCGCGGCGTGCTCGCCTCCGGCAGCACGAGCGGTCCGCGGCTGGGCGAGGGCGAGCTGCGCCTGGCTGTGGCCATTGCCGAGCGGGCGGCGCCCGCGCTGGACAACGCCTCGCTGTGGGCCGACCTCCAGGAGCAGGTGCGACGCGAGCAGCGGGCGCAGCGCATCAAGGACGATTTCCTGTCGATCGTGAGCCACGAGCTGCGGACGCCGCTGACCAGCATCCAGGGCTATGCCCAGCTGCTGGAGGCGCGCATGCGTGACTCGGCCGGCGCCAAGGAGCTGTCGCAGATGCGCGTGATCCGGTCGCAGGTGATGCGCATGCGGCGCCTGGTCGACGACCTGCTGGACGTCAGCCGCATCGACCGGCGCGGCGGCGTCAGCGTCGAGCCAGAGCCCATGGACATGGCCGAGGAGATCCGGGAAGCTGCCGCGCGCACGGGCCGCGACCATCCCAGCCGCACCATCACGGTCGAGGCCCCGGAGGCCCTGCCCATCGTCGCCGACCGCGACCGGATCGGCCAGGTGCTGACCAACCTGCTGGACAACGCCATCAAGTACTCGCCCGACGGCGGCGACGTGACGGTGCGCGCCAACGCCTCGCCCACGAACGTCGAGGTGGCCGTGCTGGACGAGGGGGTCGGCATCAGCGCGGATCAGGCGGACGCGATATTCGAACGTTTCTTCCAGGCCGATGAGGATCGCGGTGGCCGCCGCTTCGGCGGCCTGGGGCTGGGCCTCTACATCACGCGCGCGATCATCCAGACGCACGGCGGCGAGATCGGGGCGCAGCCCAATGCCGAGGCCGGCCGCGGAACCATGATCCGCTTCACCCTGCCGCTCACCGCCCGCGTGCCGGAGGCGTTCCGCATCACGGACGCCCCTCCGCCGTTCGTCACGCGGCGCGGCTAGACTCGGGCGCATGCCCGATGTGCGCCCCTTCCGGGCGATCGCCTATGCCCCGGAGCGCTTCGCCCAACCGGTGATTCCCGAGCGCGTTCGCCTGCCCGACGAGCCGAGGCGGTTCTGGCAGGCCGCCAGGTGACCGACCTGACGGACCTTGCCTGCCCGCCGTACGACGTGATCGGCCCCGACCTGCAGGCGGAGCTGCTGGGCCGCGCACGACCGCAACGCGGTCCGGCTGGAGCTGCCGCCGGGCGACGATCCGCACGCCTCGGCGGCGGCCACGCATGGCATCGTGGCTGGCCGATGGCACGCTGGCACGCCGTCCGGAGGCATCGGTCTACTACTACGCCCACGCCTCGACGGCGATGCCGGACGATCCGACGGTGCAGGGCGTGCTGGCGCGCGTGCTGCTCGAGCCGTACGGGGCGGATGTGCGACGGCACGAGCACACCATGCCCGGCCCGAAGGCCGACCGGCTGGCCCTGCTGCGCGCGACCCGCACCCAGTTCTCGCCAATCCTGGCCGTCTACTTCGACCGCAGCGAGCGCTACCGCCACGTCATGAGCCGCGCATGGAGCGACGAGTGGCGCGCCCGCGACGTCGACGGACTGCTGCACACCGCGGCGGAGGTCGAGCCGGACGACCGGCTCCTGTCGTTCCTGTCGCGCCAGCGGCTGTACATCGCCGACGGGCACCATCGGTACGAGACCGCACTTGCCTACCAGGCCGAGCTGCGCGCTGATCCGGCGCTGGCCGACCTGCCGCCGGGGGAGCTGGCGGCCGACTGGATCATGGCGGTGCTGGTCAACGCCGAGATGGAGGAGATCGACATCCGGCCCACCCATCGGCTCCTGCGCGACGGCAACCTGGACTCCCTGGAGGCTTTCGTGGCCGCGCCCGGCCCGGTCTTCCGGGCGGAGCCGATGCCGGCGGAGGAGGTCGTCGACCGGCTCGAGTCCGCACGCGACGCCGACGAACCGACCTTCGGCCTGCTGCTGCCGGACGGACGCGGCTACCTGCTTGCCGCCGACCCGGACGAGGCGGCGGAGCGGATGCGGCGCGAGCGGGTGAGCACCGCGGTCGGGCACCTGGACCTGGCCGTCCTGCACGCGGCGCTGCTGAACGACCGGCTCGGTATCGATGCCGAGGCCGTCGCGGCCGGGGATCGGCTCGCCTACACTAGGGACGAGGCTGACGCTCGGCGCGCGGTCGACGCCGGCGAGGCGCAGGCCGCCATCCTGGTCCGTCCCACCCGACTCGAACAGCTCGCGGCGGTCGCCATGGCCGGCGACGTGATGCCGCAGAAATCGACCTACTTCTATCCCAAGCTGCTGACCGGCATGGTCTTCAACCCGCTGGAGGACTGACGCGCGTGGTGCAGGCGATCAAGCGCGACGAGGTCTACATCGAGCCCGAAGGGATCTACGTCGAGACCCAGCAGCCGGAACGGCGCAGCCGCAAGCCCCCGCTCCTGCTGGTGCATGGCGCGCTCACCGGTTCGTGGCTGTGGTCGAGCTTCGGCGCCTTCTTCGCCGAGCGTGGCTGGGAAGCGCACGCGATGAACTTCCGCGGCCACTACACCTCGGACATCGCCGATCTCAGCTCGGTGTCGATGCGCGACTACGCCGACGACATCGGCGTGGCCGTTCGCCAGCTGGGCCGGCCGCCGGTCGTCATCGGCTGGGGGATCGGCGCCCTGGCCGCCATGCTCCACGCGGAGCGGCACCCCGTGCTGGGGCTTGTCCTGCTGGCGCCGTCACCACCCGCCGGCGCGCTGCCACGACGCCCGAGCGACCACGAGCTGAAGGACGTGCCGCCGGTCTACGACGCGCGCTGGTGGGGCTGGATCACCGACTGGGACAAGCTCCACCAGGTGATGCCCGACATGTCCGACGACGCGCTGGAGAAGATGCAGGAGATGCTGGACGGCGCGCACGAGTCGGGCAGCGCCCGGCGCGAGCGGATGCGCGGCGTGCCGGTCGACACCTCGCGGATCGAGGTGCCGTCGCTGGTCATTGCGGCGGGGCGCGACGACGTCATCCATCCCACCGAGGCACGACGCACGGCCGACCTGCTGGGCGCCGCCTACGAGTACTTCCCGTCGGCCTCGCACTTTGGGCTGGTGATGGGGCAGGAGACATGGCCGCAGGTCGCAGGCTCCGTGCTCGGCTGGCTGGAGGAGCGGCGCCACGCGATGACCGCGCAGCTGGCCGCCGTCGGGGCGGGCCGCTGAGACAGCCGCCGGTCAGCGCACGCGGCTGAAGTTCAGGTCGAAGTCGTGCTGCAGCGGCGCGCCCGGCTTGTCCCCGCGCTCCCATTGCCCGGTGATCGTGGTGCCATCCTCGCTCAGCCGCCCGACGTAGCGCTGCGGCCAGTCAGGTCCCGCGCGGTAGAGCGTCCAGGTTCCGTTCTCCAGGGTCATCTCATACACGCGCGCCACGCCGCGCGAGTCGAAGTAGTGCTGCTGGAAAGCACCGCCAGGACCGGTGGGGCCGATGATGCTGATCGAGTTGGGAAACTCGGGTCGCTGGACGACTGACCTCTCGTATCAGGAAGCCGCCGCCGTCAAGCCATTCGAACGTCGTCCGTCCCTCCGCCTCCATGGCGGGTGCGATCGTCGTCCATTCACCCACGAGGACATCCAGGATCCGGGCGGCGTCGCTCATGTCTGCGTTCATCGGGTCCTCCTCCTTGCCCTGCAGCACTCGGCACTATGGGGCCGGCGAAGGGGGTTGACATGCATCTCTTACGATCGGCTCATGACCGATTCGACCCCGGATCCGACGCCTGACGATGTCCATCGTTACATCACGGAGACCTACCCCGATACGGTCGTGGCCGCCATCGAGGGCGGCACGTTCTACTCGTGCGATCCGGCCAACTTTCCGAACTTCGCCACCGTGGTGACCAGCGACGCCTTCGACGACGCCTCGAACCTGAGCCGGGACGGGGCGTATCGGCTCAACATCGGCCTCAGCGGCGACACCTTTCAGCGGCTGGTCGGCGACCTGGAGAACCCCGAGTACACGGCGCTCGACCAGCTCATGCCTCACCCGGTCTACGCCAGGCAGCACTACGTCTCGATCCTGAACCCGAGCGCGAAGACCTTCGACGGGCTGATCAAGCCGCTGCTCGAGGAAGCGCACGCTCGAACTGCCGCCCAGTACGCCAGGCGGCAGGCGGGACGCGCAAGCCGCAGCGCCACCTAGGGCGTGTCGCGGTCTCGGTAGGACCGCATCTCGCCCAGCTCGGTGAGGAGGGCCGCCACCTGTGCATGGCTGCCGCGCCACGCCTGCCAGACCGAGGTGCACCAGTCCTCGATGGCCCGATCGCGGGCCACGCCCGGCGCTGACTGCACCACGTCGATCACGGTCAGCTCGCCGGCGTCGGCGGGAGGCACGAATGCCGGCCACTGCTTCCGCTGTCGCGCCAGTCGCATGTGCGCCTCCTGGACCTGCCTGCCCGAGTAGCCGCGCTCGAGATGCAGGTACAGGCCGATGAGCGCGAACGCGACACCGATCGGCTTCGACTGCGCCGTCACATGCTGCGCGACGAAGGCATCGACGACATGCTGGTGGATGAAGGTCGGGTCGCCGCGGGTCAGCGTGTAGGCGGACAGCTCATCGCGAGCGGCCTGCTCGGCCGAGGTGATCGTCGGATCCATGCGTGTACCGGCACCGTCGATATCGGCTCAGTTTGAGGCTGCCGGGACCCCGTTGCTATACTCGCTGGCGTCCCGGACACCGCGGACGACGGGCCGCATTCGTCTAGAGGCCTAGGACACCGCCCTCTCAAGGCGGAGATCACCGGTTCGAATCCGGTATGCGGTACCAACCACGCCACGTTGCCTGATCGGCGGTCGCCCGGTTGTCGGATCAGGCGCTCTCGGCGGAGAGATCCTTGTCCTCCATCTCCCACGCGTGATCGAGCGTGTGGAAGGCGGAATGTCGGATGAGGAACGGCAGGTTCCACGAGCGCATCGGCCCCTCGACCTCGCCTGCGTTGTACGCCCGCATCGCCGCGACGTAGTCCGCCCGATACCGGCGCAATCCGTTCGGGGTGAGCGCCTCCCCGTCATCTGGTATGCGCAAACCGACTCGCGACGCAAAGTCCAGGCTCTCGACGCGAATGGTGTGGCGGAAGATCTCGTCGCGGTCGCGTCCTCCTCCGCGTGGGCCCTTCGCCATCACCGGTGAGACGCGGGCCGCGATCCCGTCGAAGAACGCCCAGCAGGCCTGAAGCAGCGTGATCCCGCGCTCGAGCTCCGCGTCGCCCATCGGTTCCTGCTCGAGGGCCGATGGCGAAAAGGAGATGCCCCAGAAGTCGGTAGACCCCGTCCCGACCTTGTCGTCCACGATTTCAAGGTCTCCGGCGGCGTTGAACTCGTCCGCCATGCCGGCGAGGGCCGCGATGGGCCGATAGCGATCCCGGTAGGACTCGAGCGTCTCGAGGGCGAGTTCCGCGGTCTTCGCGCCGCGGCTCCACCCGGGCCAGTCCAGGCTGACGGCGACCGACCGCTTCCCTTTGGGTCCGCGGTCAATGACGGTGCGGACGGGCATGGCGCTCAATATCGCAGAAAGCGAGCCATCGAGGCATCGACAGCTGTCCGGCTGCTATGACTCCTCTGGATCAGGCAATGCGGGGTAGTCGGGGATCGGGTAGACCCCTGCCACGAATCCGTAGGTGGTATCTCCCGAACGGGGCAGGCGCTCGAACTCCTGCACCAGGTCCATCCCGCGACGCCAGAACTCGGCGGCGTGCTCCCGTGGGATCCGGGCGTGCCGGATGAACGACCACAGCTGGTGCGACTCGTATGCCGCCTGCGACTCGCGAGCGGCGACGTCGAAGTCGTTGAAATCGAGAGGCAGGGCCCCGTCCGCTGACCGCCTCCCGACGCCGGCGTGGAACATGCGCGCGGTGCGCCCGTAGTAGCGCTCGTCGATGGCGCGGACTCGACGCGTCCGGACAACCTGCACCAGGCCGGCGTGCTGCAGCACGTTGACGTGATGCGCGACGGTGCTCTTGGGTCGGCCGACGGCGGTGGCCATCTCGGTCACCGTGGCTGCGCGCTCGTGGAGCAGGCCCAGGATCGTCGTCCGCAGCGGGTGGCCGATGGCGCGCACCTGGGCGGCGGATACGAGCTCCATCCTGCTTTCGAGGTCATAGTCAGGTACGGTCGGCTTGCTTGTCATCGCGGATCAGACTAACATCTCCGAACGTTCCGGAAAGATGGATCATTACTGCCGAAGGAGATGTCGATGGCCGAGATCGCGCTGTTCCACCACGTCCAGGGCCTCACTGCGGGAATGGTCGGCTTTGCCGACGCGTTGCGCGCGGCAAATCACACGGTCCACACGCCAGACCTGTTCGAGGGCCGAACCTTCCGCACGCTGGATGAGGGAATGGACTACGCCAGGACCGTCGGCTTCGGCACCATCCTCGATCGCGGAGTCGCCGAGGCCGAAAGGCTGGGTCCGGACCTCGTCTACGCCGGCGTCTCGATGGGCGTCATGCCCGCCCAGAAGCTCGCCCAGACCCGGTCGGGTGCCAGAGGCGCGCTGCTGATCGACGCCTGCGTGCCGGTCAACGAGTTCGCCGATCGATGGCCCGACGGCGTCCCGGTACAGGTGCACGGCATGGACCACGACCCGTTCTTCGCCGAGGAGGGGGATCTGGACGCGGCGCGCGCGCTCGTAGACTCGACGGATCAGGCAGAGCTGTTCCTCTATCCGGGCAATGTGCATCTCTTCGCGGACTCGTCGCTGCCCTCCTACGACCCGGCCGCGACGGAGCTGCTGACCGGTCGTGTGCTGGACTTTCTGGCCAGGCTCGACTGAGCGCCGCGCGGGCGGGTTTGATGTCTGACGAGCCCCTCCCGCCCGAGATATTCCTGCGCGACTATCCGCCGGACATCCAGGCGGTGGCCAATGCGCTTCGCGGCGCGGTGATGGCTGCGGTGCCGGACGCGATCGAGCGCGTCCGGATCGGCTGGCGCCTCATCGGCTACGACGTCCCGGCCGGGCGGAGAACGCGCTATTTCGCTTTCGTGGTGCCCGAGCCTGCGCACGTTCACCTTGGGTTCGAATACGGGATCTGGATGAGCGATCCAGAGCAGCTGCTCCACGGCGCAGAGATCGGACTGCGCAAGGTCCGCTTCTTCACCTTCGAGCCGGGCGATCCCATCCCCGAGGCAGTCGTGGCGGCCTACGTCGAGGAGGCCGCCGGCCTGGCAGTCCTCGGTAGGGCTTGACATCCGTTCGCATCGGTCTATTATTCCGATAGGTTAATTAACCGATGGGATAAATGGAACAGCAGACCGATCATCTCAGCGCAATCTTCGCCGCTCTGGCGGACCCGACGCGGCGGGCCATCGTCGCCCGCTTGGCGGAAGGTCCAGGAACGGTCACCGAGCTGGCGGCTCCGTTCGCCGTAAGCCTGCCCGCAGTCAGCAAGCACCTGCGGGTGCTGCAACGGGCGGGACTGGTCGAGCAGGAACGCCAGGCGCAATGGCGACCATGCCGTCTGCGGGCGGAGCCGCTGCGCGACGTGACCGCGTGGCTGGAGCGGTACCAGGAAATTCTCGGGGAGCGGTACGACCGACTGGACGAGTACCTCCGCGAGCTGCAGGGTGGCGCCGATGCCGCCGGCGACCAGGGAAGGACAAAGGATCGATGACCGTGAAACAGCTGGGCAACGAGACCACCACCGTCTATGCCGAAGGCGCCGAGTTCGTGATGGAGCGTGTTTTCGACGCGCCGCGCGAGCTCGTCTGGCAGGCACTGACCGATCCGGAGCGGGTCCCACGCTGGTGGGGTAAACGTGACCACACCATGACCGTGGCCGAGATGGAGGTCCGCGTGGGTGGGAAGTGGCGCTGGATCGCGCACACGCCCGATGGCGACGCCCCGTTCAGTGGTGAATACCTGGAGGTCGACCCGCCGAGCCGGCTGGTCAACACCGAGATGTTCGACGTACCGCCCTTCAACCAGGGCGAGCCGGCGATCGTGACCCAGACGCTCGATGAGGTTGACGGCATGACGAAGCTGACCAGCCGGTCTCGCTTTCCCATCCGCCGAGGCGCTCCAGGGCGCGATCGCGACGGGCATGGTCGGCGGCGCCATCGAGAGCTGGGACCGCCTGGAGGAAGAGATTCAGCGCGGCTGATCCGACACACGAGGCCCAATCACGACGCCCGTCGGAGAGCCCGGCGGGCGTCGCGTTTGCCCCCGCCGGCACGCGCCGCGAATGGCGGACCGCTGTGGAAATTGTTGTGGATAACTTGGTGGACATACCCCTTCGCAATCGGCTGCGAGGCGCGTAGCATTCGCCGCCGACGCCACTCGACTCATTGGCACTCATCCGCGTTCTGCGACCCGAGCCGGCGTCATCGCAGCATCAAGTCGGAGGCATTCACGCCCATGTCCGAACGGTCTCCCGCACCCTCCGCGAGTCCGTCAGCAGCCGATGCGGCTCGCCAGACGCCGCCCGCCGACGTCGTCGAGTTCATTCGCTTCTGCCATCGGCGGCGCCACGTCGGCTGGCCCGAGCTCTACGACGAGATGTGCGCAGTTGCCGCACGGCGCGAGTTCAACGGCTGGGACCACGACCAGCTCGCCGAGCACGGGCTCACCTTCTCGCTGTACGACCTGCCGCGGCTGTCCGGGTGGGTTCGCCTGGTCCTCGGACCGCATGCCGCGGCGCCAGAGGCGGACCATCGGGCCATCGCCCAGCCCGCGCCGGGACCGGCCTGACGGCATCGCCCGCCGGGAGGGCAGGACCCCCCTGGGACCATCGCGGGCAGCACGTCACCAGGGCCTGAACAGGGGCCGACAGCAGGGCGGGGAGTTATCCACACCCGCCTTCGTTCCGGCTCCGACTATCCACAATTGCGCCCATGACGGCGCCTGACCGATGGCCTAGTACGTGTGCCGGCGGGCCATCTCGCGCTCGATCATGCGCTCCATGACCATGTACTTCTCGATCCGGCGCCGGAGCTCGTTGGCCTCCGGCGTGTACAGATGGACGTACTGCTGCAGCTCGAGGCTGATCTTGCGGCTGAACATCCGGGCGTGGTCGAGATTGCGACGCAGCAGCACCTGGTCCATGCGGCGCAGGTGCTCCTCGTTCAGCAGATCCTCGTCGCGGAGCAGCTGCTTGTCGACCTCGAACTGCGTCGGCTGCAGCTGGGTGGGCGTGATGATGCGGTCGTCATCGGCCATGGATTGGGGCTGAGTTTAGCGCAGGACCGATGCGGCCCACGCAGGTGGACGGCCGGGCCCCCGGACCCGGCCGTCCTCGGTTCGCTAGGTGTCAGGGCTCAGCGGGTCAGCCGCCCGTGCTGGCGAACCAGGAGCCCGTTCCGCTCGTCACGAAGACGATCGGCGCGATGCATGGCTGGGGCAGCATCAGATCGGCCTCGATCACTGCGTCACCGCCGCCCTCGCTGGCCAGCCCCGTGGTAGCGGGGAAGGTGCCTGCGGTCTGCACGTTCATGGTGTCCCCGGTGCTGGTCAGGCAGCTCACGGTGGCACGGAAGGCGGTTACCGGATTGCTGAGCGTGGTGGCCAGGACCAGGCCATCGACCTTGATCCTGAGATGACCATCGGTCCTCAGGGACCCCTTGCCCTTGGTCAGCGTCCACGGCACGCCGCCGCCAAGGATGCCGCGGATGTTCAGCTGCGGCACCGCCGTGCTCGTGAAAGCCTGGGGAACGCCGACCATGCTCTTCCACTCCAGGAACTTGGGCGCGGTGGTTGCAGGTCCTGCCAGGACCGTGCCTGCCTGCATCCCCGCCAGGGCAACCAGGGCGGCGAGCATGACGGCAAGAGAGAGGGTTCGTCTGCGTGACATGGTTGCGATCCTCCAGCGAGTGGTCGAGCTCGGGTTATCGCAAGTTCGTACGTCCGCGGTTTCAGGACTGAGCGTGGCGGGGCGCCCGCCAGGCGGTGCTAGGATCGGGCGCGGTTCGCGTCCCCGTAGCTCAGTGGACCAGAGCAGCCGCCTTCTAAGCGGCCGGTCGCAGGTTCGAATCCTGCCGGGGACGCCATCGACTCCTAGGCTGCCAGCGTCTTCATTGCGCTCTCGATGAGCCCGATGGCGGCACGCACCCCATCCTCGGCCGCCACCGCAGGACCCAGGCGCTCCGCCGCCGCCCGCATGGGCTCCGCGGTGGCCTGCGCGACGCGATCCTGCACCGCGTCCGAGGTAACTGCCTTGAGTTCGAGCGGGGAGGGCGCCACACCGAGCTGGTGCAATCGCCCGGCCCAGAACGGCTGGTCTCCGAGGTGCGGAATCACGACCGATGGCACGCGGGCCGCTACGGCCGCGTGCGCCGTGCCAGCGCCTCCGTGATGGATCACCGCCGCGGCTCGCGGGAACAGGACCCGATGGTCGACTGTCCCCACGCTGAGCACATCGTCGCCGTCCAGCATGGCTGGGCCGCCCTGCAGCACCGCGCGCCGGCCTGCGTCGTGGATGCCGGAGACGACAGCGGAGGCCAGAGCCGCGGGATCCGCGGTGGCCATCGAGCCGAACGTCACGACCACCGGCGGCGGCCCTGCGTCCAGGAATGCATCCACATCCGCAGGGAGTGGAGCGGGCGGTGCGGGGTCGACCCACGCACCGGTGAAGTGGGTGCTCGGCGCGAGGTCGGCCGGCGGCGGCGCGATGTGCGGTGAGCAGCCGACCAGGTGCAGACGCCGGGAGCGCGCGCGGAACATCGTGACGTCTCGTGCCGAAGCGCTGCCGGCCTCTTCCAGCGCTGCGCGCAGCGGCTTGTCGTGGCGGCGCAGCATCCGATCCAGCAGCCGCCACTCGAGCCGGTTCAGCGGGCCGAGCGACGGCATCCCGGCGGGCGGCGCGGTGGCAGTCGGCAGCAGGACCGGGTCGAACACCGCGCTGGCCCACGCCAGCCCGGCGTCGCGGGCCGCGGCCTCCGCCAGCGTGTGGATGCCGTGCAGGACCACCAGGTCGTGGCCGGGCAGGACCGCCCGCAGCTGCCGATGGTGATCCGCCGTGTCTCGCAGGTGGAAGTCGCGCAGCACGGCCACCTGGGCCAGCGGGGAGCCGGCCGCCGCAGCGCGCGACGCCGTGTCGGCGATCTCCTCCCGAGTGGTCGGTGGACCCGCCGGCACGAATTTCGTCGCCACGCCCTCGAATGCTTCTCGGTGGACCTCCCACGAGACGGCGGTGACGTCGTGGCCGGCCGCGGTGAGGCCGCGCGCAAGCGCCACGAATGGCACCACGTCACCGGTCGTGCCGACGGTCGCCAGCGCCACCCTCATGACGCCAGCTCAGATGCCGGCGATGTTGCGCGACGGCATCCGTGGGCCGCGTTTGGGCGGATAGATGCCCGACACTTCCAGCAGGCGCTGGATGCGGCCACGTTGACCGCGATAGGGCTTCAGAAGCTCGAGCATGCGGTCGTCATCGGCCTTGGGCTCCCGGGCCAGCGCCCAGGCCACCACGCTGGGGATGTGGTAATCGCCGACGCTCAGCGCGTCGGGATCGCCATACGCCACGCGGGTGACCTCCGCCACCGTCCAGGGACCGATGCCTCGCACGCGCGCCAGCAGCGTTCCCACCTGCTGCGGGGTCATCCCCTCCAGGCGGGGGGCAAGCGCGGCGCAGTGGCGGATCAACTCGGCGCGCCGCCGCTCGAGCCCGAGTCGATGGAAGCCGTAGTACGGAAGCTCCTCCAGCACCGCTGGGTCCGGCGCGAGCCGCAGCCGGGCCGGTCCGGGCGCCGGCTCACCGAGGGCGCGCACGATGGCACGAAACACGGAGCGGGCCTCGACTCCGGTGATCTTCTGCTCGCAGATCGCGGGCAGCAGGGCATCGAACGGGCGCAGGCTGGCCGGCAGGCGGAGGCCCGGATGGCGGTGCACCAGGTCGGCGATGACCGCGTGCCGCGGCATGAGCGCCTCAGGCCGGTCGTTGGAGCCGACCAGGTCAGCGGCATGGCTGGTGACCCAACCCGCGCCCGGCCCCCAGGCCGAGACGGTGATGGTGGCGCCCCGCGCCACCATCCGCATGGTGGCCGCGCCATGCGGCGTGCGGGTCGCGCGCCAGGCACCCCACGGCTCCAGGCGGATGGTCGGGTCGTCGCGGCCGTGCGCCAGCGGAGCCAGGCTGATCGGCAGGTCGATAAGCGTCGCCGGCTCAACGACCACCTGCGCATCGGGCGTCGCGTCGAGGTCCTGGGTCGAGGCCGCCGGAACGGCCGAGGTCACTGCCGCCGCATCGACAGCACGACCGGGGTGGCGGACTGCTGCGCGCGCTCGAAGTCGGATCGACTGCGAATGCCGTGGAACCCCTCCGCCACGATCAGCTGGCCGCAGATGCCGCCAAGCGAGTTGCCTGGGCCGGGCAGCACGACCACGTCGGGTCCGTACTCGCGCATGGCGACGCGCAGGCTGGTGGCGAAGCGGAACGGCGTCGTCAGCTGCTCTCCCAGGGTGTAGTCGCGCAGCGCCAGCGGGTCGGTCGACCAGGGTGACCAGCGTGCGCCGCGGCCATCGATGAGCGGCAGCACGGGCGATCGCCAGCCCAGCCCCGAGAGCCGTTCGGATGCACCGATGGCAACGTGCTCGACCAGCGGCGTGTGATATGGACCATGCATGGCCAGGCGCAGCGGGAAGAGCCGATCGCCGATCTTCACCGGTGGCAGCCGATCGATCAGTGTCGCGACCCCCGCGTCGTCGCCGGCCAGGACGGTGTAGGCGCCCAGGTCGACGCTCTCGTAGATGCGTCCGGAGCCGTTGCCATCATCGTGCGCGTCAAAAACCCCGGCCACCGCCGCGCGCAGGTCTGGGACCGGGAGCCAGTCGGCATCGGTCAGGGGGTAGATGACCTGGCCGCCGGACCCGCCGTCCGGAAGCGGCTCCTCCTGTAGCAGGGCAACCTCCTGCACCAGCCGGAAGGCGTCGTCGAATGAGAGGGCGCCGGCGATCGCCAGAGCGGAGTACCAGCCCAGCGAGTTGCCGATCACCACCGCCGCGTCGTGGTCTTCGGCCGCTCGTTCGGCATCGAGCAACGTGACCAGGAAGATCAGGGCCGATGCGTTCGCCGGCCGCAGGTGCCGCGGCAGGTCGAACTCCGCCGCGCCATCCAGCTCGAGCAGCGGCTCCAGGCCGTACTCCCGGCGCAGGGTCTCCGCGCGCTGCACGGCGGGGTGGTCGAGCGGCAGCGAGCCCAGGCTGCCGGCGCCGTACGCCCCGCGGCCCGCGCAGGCAATCACGGCCCGCGGCTGATCCATCAGCCCACCACGCTCCGCTCGCCGACCGCGGCCAGCGAGGCGGTCAACACCTGGTCCGGGCCGACGAGCACGGTGGCCGTCGACGGGCCGAGCGGTACGAAGCTGTCGACCGCCCGGACCGATGCGAGGCCGCGCGCCGGGGTTGCCCCGGATTCGACGAGGTCAGCGATGATCGCATCGGCCACGCCGCCACCGGTGCGACGGCACTCGTCGACCACCAGCACCGCACCCGAATCGGCCGCCTGGTGCCGCAGCGCATCGGTCGGCAACGGGTTGAGCCAGCGCAGGTCGAGCACCCGGGCGCGGATCCCGTGCTCGTCGGCCAGCCGGCGCTGGGCCTGCAGCGACAGGCGCAGGCCGTTGGCGTAGGAGATGATCAGCAGATCGGGCTGGCCCGCTCCATCGGCACCATCGGTGTCGTACACCGCCGGCTCGCCGGGCAGCAGATGAGAAGGCGGTGCCGGGTAATCGGTCAGCCAGGCGCCGTCTCCAGGCGCATGCAGATCCTTCTCGTGATACAGCGCGATCGGCTCGATGAAGACCACCACACGGCCGTCCTCCATGGCCATGGCGATGGCGCCGCGCAGCATGCGGGCCGCGTCGTCGCCACGGGCCGGGACGGCCAGGATCAGCCCGGGGATGTCGCGCAGCGCGCCGACGCTGTTGTCGTTGTGGAAGTGGCCGCCGAAACCCCTTCTGGTAGGCGAGGCCCGGCAGGCGCACGACCATGGGGTTGCGGAACTGGCCCGATGAGAAGAATTGAAGCGAGGCCGCTTCGCCGCGCAGCTGATCCAGCGCGTTGTGCACATAGGCCAGGTACTGGATCTCCGGCACCGGCAGCAGGCCGATGTGCGCCGCGCCCTGCGCGATGCCCAGGATCGACGTCTCGTCGAGCAGCGTGTCGAACACGCGCCCTGCGCCGA
This sequence comes from uncultured Chloroflexia bacterium, assembly GCA_963720505.1. Lineage (GTDB taxonomy): Bacteria > Chloroflexota > Limnocylindria > QHBO01 > QHBO01 > DASSCW01. The sequence goes on along the minus strand of CAVRFT010000007.1, from coordinate 592,564 downwards.
AGCGCTGCTGCAACCCGTTGGTGACGTTGTAGACCCCGCCCTTGCGGCCGACGTCCTCGCCGAACAGGATCAGCTCCGGGCGCCGGGCCAGCTCATCGGCCAGCGCCGCGTTCAGGTTGCCTGCCAGCGTCCGGGCATTTGGGTTGGCGGCGGTCTCGGGCAGCGGATCGGCCACGGCCTCGCGGCGCTCCTCATCGGTGAGCAGCGGGCGGGTGGCGCGCTCGGCCACGCGCGAACGGTGGTACGGCGCCATGGGTCCGACCACCGCGTCGGTGGTGTCCAACCGCGGCCGGCGGGCGGCTTCCTCGGCCGCGGCCATCACCCGGCCGCGCGTCTGGTCCACCAGGTCGCGAAGGGCGCTCGCCGAGATGGCACCAGTGCCGATCAGCCGTCGGGCGTTGCGCAGCAGCGGGTCTCCCGCCTCATTGGCGGCAATCTGTGCGGGGCTGCGGTATCCATGCTCGGCGTCGCTGCCGGCATGGCCCCACAGGCGCACCACGGGCAGGTGCAGGAACGCCGGTTGACGCGAGCTCCGGACGTAGTGCACCGCCTCCACCGCGGCATCCCACACCTCGTCCAGCTCGCCGGCGGCAAGCGTGTATCGCAGATGCGGTTGGGCGGAGAAGGTGTCCCGGATCCAGCCATCCGGCGTCGGCACGCTGATGCCGGTCCCGTTGTCCTCGCAGACGAACAGGATCGGCATGGGCAGGCCGATGCGCGCGGCGTAGCGCGCGGTGTTGATGGCCGCCAGGGCGGTGGCGTGGTTGGCCGAGGCGTCTCCGAACGAGCACAGCACCACCGCGTCGGCGGGGAGCTCCCCGTCCACGCCCAGCCGCCGCGCCCGGGCCAGGCTGAAGGCAAGACCCATCGCCTTCGGCAGGTGGCTGGCGATGGTGGAGGTCTGCGGTGGCACCCACAGCGGGCGGCTGCCCCACACCTTATGCCGGCCCTGGGCAATGGGCTCGTCGCTGCTGGCCACGATGCCGAGCAGCGCGTCGAAGGCCGGCGTCATGCCGGGCAGCTGCCGGGCGCGCGCCATCATCAGCGCCCCGGAGCGGTAGTGCAGGAACGCCGGATCGGTGATGCGCAGGGCCGCCCCCAGCACTGCGTTGTTCTCGTGGCCGGCGGAGCTGATGGTGTAGAAGGACCGATCCGTCTTCTTCAGCTCGCGTCCGGCGACATCGAGCGCGCGCGACGTGACCTGGTCCTCGAACAGCTCAACCGCCTTGCGGGCGGTGAGGCCGCTCCCCTCATGCAGGGGGGCATCGGGGGCCAGGTGCTCGGCCGCGTCCGCGGCTCCGGCGAGGTAGTCGTCGAGCGCGCGCTCGACGATGGCGACACGGTCGAAGGTCATGCGCAGTGGGGGATGACGTCCATGTGGAGGGGCCAATGATACGCGGCTCCATCGGGCTGGTAAGCGGGTGGTAATCGGGCGGTAAGGCCCGCAGCGCTCTCCTGTTCGTGCGTGTCACCCGATGCGTCACCAGACAGGAGATGGACCGATGAGGTGCCCTCGCCCGCCCCGCTCCCGAATCGCCTCCACCGGTGGCGGATGGCCCGCCTGACGTTCAGCCCAGCGAGATGAAGGCGATTCCCACCACCGCCAGCAGCACGGCCGCGATGCCCAATCGGGGAAGCGATTCGCGCAGCACGGCCCGCGCCAGCAGCATCGTGACGATGGGGTAGACGCCGGACAGTGCGGCGGCCACGCCCACCGGCAGGGTGCTGCGCGCCAGCACGAAGGCCGCGTTGCCGGTCACGTCCATGGTGCCCGCCAGCACGACGATCGGCCAGACGGAGCGCAGGCCGGCGTATCGGCCGCGTATCAGCGCCGCCCCGCCGATCAGCACGGTGGCCGCCCCGCGGCTGGCAACCAGCACCCACGCCTCGGATCCTGCCTCCTCGGCCGCGAGGTCCAGCAGCAGGAACCAGAGGCCGAAGAAGACGGCGGCAGTGATGCCCAGCATCACGGCACGCGGCTGGACGCCCTGTCGCGTGGCACCGCTGGCGGCGCCCACCGCGGCCATGGTGACCACCACACCGAGCCACTGCGCAGGAGAGACGGGCGCTCGGCCCAGCAGGTAGCCGATCAACAGCGGCAGCGCGACCGAGCCAACGCCCGACAAGGCGGTCACCACGCCCATGCTGCCCAGCGACAGGCCGGCATACAGCGCGACCAGGCCCAGGCCGCCGCACGCGCCGGCCGCGGCGGCAATGGCGATCGCGCCAGCGCCTGGGGGGAGCGGGCCGCAGGACGGCCAGCAGGACCAGCAGCGCCACCAGGCCGATCGCCTGCGCCAGGCCGGCGACCGTGACCCCGCTGACCCGCCGCGAGGCCAGCCCGCCGCTGAAGTCGCCGGTGCCGAATGCCGCGGCCGATCCGAGCCCGAAGAGCACGCCCAGCTCCACTCAATCGTCTCCTGTGGCCGGTCCGCGGCACTCTAGCAGCCGCGTTTTGGCGGTTTCCGCGGCACGCGCGGTCCGCGGCTGCGGATTGCCACGCTGGGCCGGCGAGCCGTTGCGGGAATCGGCTTGACACCGCCGCGACGCACCGGCAGAGTGCCCCAATCCTCGGACGCCTCCCGAGTAAGCCGGGCCCACCGGCGAGGCGTGGTGCCGAGCAGCCTCGAGGAGCTTGTGGCCGTCGAACCGATGACCTCGCTGCCACCTACCGTGGCATCCTCTGACCCTTCGAGCAATCCAACGTCCGATCCTGCGGGGCCGGTCTCGGCGGTGCGGCTGGAAGGCGTGATCAAGCGCTTCGGCGACGTGGAGGCGGTCTCCGGCGTCGACCTCGATATCGCAGACGGCGAGTTCTTCTCGATGCTCGGCCCATCGGGCTCCGGCAAGACCACCACCCTGCGCATGATTGCGGGCTTCGAGCAGCCCAGCGAAGGACGGGTGCTGCTGCACGGACGCGACGTGACCGGCGTGCCGCCCTTCGATCGAGACGTGAACACCGTCTTCCAGGACTACGCCCTCTTCCCGCACATGACGGTTGGTCACAACGTCGCCTACGGCCTGGTGGTGCGAAAGGTCGCGAATCGCGAGCGGCAGGAACGCATGCGCGAAGCCCTGCGGATGGTTCGCCTGGAGGGCTATGAGGGCAGGACGCCGGCGCAGCTGTCCGGTGGGCAGCGACAGCGCGTCGCGCTTGCGCGGGCGCTCGATCAACCGGCCCCGCGTGCTGCTGCTCGACGAGCCGCTCGGCGCGCTCGACCTGAAGCTGCGCGAGGAGATGCAGATCGAGCTGAAGGCGATCCAGTCGGAGGTCGGCATCACCTTCATCTACGTCACCCACGACCAGGAGGAGGCGCTCACCATGAGCAACCGCCTGGCCGTCTTCAACAACGGCCGCATCGAGCAGATCGGCACGCCCGCCGACGTGTACGAGCACCCCGCCACAACCTTCGTCGCCGGCTTCGTCGGTACCAGCAACCTGCTGACCGGTGAGGCGGCGCGCGCCGTGATCGGTGAGGACGGCGTCTTCACCGTGCGGCCGGAGAAGATTCGGCTTGCCGAACCGGATCACGCCGCGGCAGACGACGAGGCATCGGCGCGCGGCACGGTCCGCGAGGTCGTCTACATCGGCCCCGACACGCGATACATCGTCGAGCTCGACACGGGAGGCCAACTGGTCGTCACCCAACAGAACCTGGAGACATCCTCCATGGAGGCGCTGACTGCCCACGGCCGGCCCGTCCGGCTGATCTGGAAGCGCCGGCACGTGCTGAGCCTGGCCACCAGCCAGGAACCAACGGGGACGAAGAGGAGATGGAGACAGGCGAGTGAGGCAATTGCGAATTCCATCCCTGATCGCCGGCATCGGCCTGCTGGCAGCCGCGTGCAGCGGTGGGCGCGGCCGGGCCGACCACGATGCAGCGAGCTCGGCGAGGGCGAGGGAGAGCTCGAACCTCGATCATCTGGGCCGGATATGCCGAGGACGGCGAGCCGTACCCCGAGCTACGACTGGGTGACGCCCTTCGAGGACGAGACCGGCTGCCAGGTCAACACGACCGACAGGCCGACTCGAGCAACATGGCGTCGTCGCTGCTCCAGTCCGGCGAGTACGACGGCGTCTCGGCCTCCGGCGACGCCACCGCGCGGCTGATCGCCGGCCGGCGACCGTGGCACCGGTGAACACTCGACCTGCTTCGAGAACTACGACAACGTCTTCGACGGCCTCAAGAACCAGCCGCACAACACGGTCGACGGCGTGACGTACGGCGTGCCGCACGGCCGCGGCCCGAACCTGCTGATGTGGAACACCGAGGAGGTCCGGACCGCCCGACCAGCTGGGATGTGCATCTGGGAGGACGCCTGCACCTACGACGGGCAAGATCAGCATCTACGACTCTCCGATCTTCATCGCCGATGCGGCGCTGCACCTGAAGGCGACGCAACCCGACCTGGGCATCGACGACCCGTACCAGCTGACCCAGGAGCAGTTCGACGCAGCCGTTGCGCTGCTCGAGCAGCAGAGCGCATGATCCGTAGTACTGGGCGCGGAACCTTCGCCGATCAGATCACGTCATTCCAGGCCGGCGACATGCTGGCCTGGCACGCACCTGGCAGTACCAGGTCAACAGCCTGCTGGCCGAGAAGACGCACCGGTCGACGGCGACGCTGCCCGCCGAGGGACGACCGGATGGTCCGACACCTGGATGATCGCCTCCAAGGCGGCGCATCCGAACTGCATGTACATGTGGATGGACCACATGATGTCGCCGAGGCCAACGCGCAGGCGACCGTCTGGTTCGGCGAGGCGCCGACCAGCCCGCAGGCCTGCGACGACGCCGAGACGATCTCGCCGGGGCACTGCGAGCAGCAGCCACGCGACCGATGAGGCGTACTGGGACGAGCTCTGGTACTGGAGCACGCCGCGGGAGGACTGCGCCGACGACGACGTCGGCACGACCTGCGTCGACTACGACGACTGGGTGGAGGCGTGGACCACGCTCGCGGGGCCGAGCTGATCCGGCAACCGTCCGTCAAGTGATCCATGCTCCCCGGGGGCCGCCTCCGGGGAGCATCATGCTCTCGCATGACCGCTGACCGCCGACAGCCACCGGCCCGAAGCCCCACGCCCGGCGCGCCGCCTGGCGGCCTGGCTGCATGTCCGGCCGCGGCTGCAGCTGCTCCTGCTGCTGGCCGCGCCGATGGCCGTGGATGGTCTCGCCTACCTCGGATCGCTCGGCGATCCTGCTGCTGAATGCGTTCTGGACCACGGATCCCTTCACGGGCAAGGTGCAACCCGTTCGAGTGGTCAGCCTCGATGCGTTCGAGCAGCTCGCCACCAACGAGGTCTATCGCACCATCGCCTTGCGCACGGTCGGCATGGCCGCGGCGGTGACGGTCACCGATGTCGCTCCTCGGCTTTCCCGATCGCGTACTACATGGCCCGGATCGCGATCGCCGCGTACGCGCCGCATGCTGGTGGTCGCGATCCTGCTGCCGTTGTGGGCGTCGTACCTCGTCAAGGTCTTCGCCTGGCGCATCGATCCTCCAGGGCAACGGCTTTCTGGAGTGGGTGCTGACGCCCGTTCGGGGTCGCGGGCCCGGCACTGAACGAGATCAGCAACTCGTGGATCGTGTTCAGCTACCTGTGGCTGCCCTACATGATCCTGCCGATCTTCGCCGGACTGGAACGCGATTCCCAGCTCGCTGCTCGAGGCGTCCGCCGACCTTGGGGCGCGTGCCGGAACGACCTTCCGACGCGGTGATCCTGCCCCTGGTCTTGCCGGCCGTGGTGGCTGGCTCGATCTTCACCTTCTCGTTGACGCTGGGCGACTACATCACCGCGGACCTGGTCTGTCGACGCGAAGTTCATCGGCAACGTCATCTACGACAACTCGGCGCTGGGCAACCTGCCGCTGGCGGCGGCGTACTCGCTGGTCCCGATCGTGATCATGATCGTCTACCTGCTCATGGCCCGGCGCCTGGGCGCCTTCGAGTCGCTGTGAGGGCGCGCGGCGATGATCGAATCGCGCTGGGTTCGGATCGGGCCTGCGCATCGCGACCGGGATCGTGCTGGCCTTCCTCTACCTCCCCCTCGCTGCATCCTGGCCATCTACGCCTTCAACCCGAGCCGCCTCCAGGTCTGGCCGCCACCGGGCTTCACCCTGCACTGGTTCGCCGAGGCGCTCGGCCAACCCGGCGTCCTGCGGCGCCTTCTGATCAACTCGATCCTGGCCGCGGCGGGCGCCACCTCCATCGCGCTGATGCTCGGCACGCCTGGCGGCCCTCGCGGTACAGCCGTTCGCGTTCTTCGGTCGAGAGACGATCTCCTTCCTGCTGATCCTGCCGATCGCGCTGCCCGGCGTGGTCACCGGCATCGCGCTGTCGCACCACCTTCCAGACCATCGGCGTCAACTTCGGCCTGGCCGACGATCATCGTCGGCCACGCCACGTTCTGCGTGGTGATCGCCTACAACAACGTCGTCGCCCGCCTGCGCCGGACGCACGCGCATCGCCGGAGGAGGCATCGGCCGACCTAGGGGCGGACACCTGGATCGACCTTCCGGCGCATCACGCTGCCCGTCATGAGCACGGCGCTGCTGTCCGGCGCCCTGCTGGCCTTCGCCCTCTCGTTCGACGAGTCATCGTCACGCAACTTCACCGCCGGCGCCGGGCACGCAGACGATTCCGCATCTGGATCCTGGTCGCCATCCAGCGCCCGCCGAGCTCCCGGTCGTGAACGTGGTGGCGCTCGTCCTGATTGCTGGTGTCGGTGATCCCCGTGTACCTGGCCGCAGCGCATCGCCGGCGCCGAGGCGGCCGCAATCCGATGAGCGGCGCATGAGCGCCGGCCACGCCACTCCGCGTCTCGAGTGGACGCGCGACCGTGCCACCGACATCGGCATCGGTCAGCCAGCGGCTGCGCGACGAGGGCGTCGAGCCGTACGCCTGGTCGAACGGGCCGGGCGATCGCTATGCGGTGCACGAGCACGGCTACACCAAGCTGCTGATGTGCGCGGCCGGCTCCATCACCTTCCTGGTCGGGACCGATGCGTCCCCCGTGGAGCTCGCGCCCGGCGACGGGTTCGTCCTGCCAGCCGGCACGCCACACGCCGCGGTGGTGGGTCCCGCGGGCTGCACGTGCCTGGAGGGCCACCGGACCGAGGGGTGACTTCCGGGGAGGACCCTTGGCCGCTGGCAGCGTGCTCGGGGACTGCCTATGCTGGCAACAGCCGCGCCCTCCCATTGCGTCCATGGGGCGGCAACGGAGGCACGCATGATCATCGAGCCGGTCGTTCCCACCCAGGCTCCCCAGCCCCAGCCATCCGCATCCGTCAGCCGCCGAAACGTCATCGTGATCGCGGCGGTTGCGGTGCTGGCCGCGGCAATCGGCCTGGTGCTCGGGCTGTCCGTGATGCAGGGCCGCGGCTCGTCCCTGTCTCCGGCTGCCGACTACGCTCCGTCCGGCTCCCTGATGTACCTGGAGGCGGACCTGTCCCTGTCGCCGAACCAGGCGGACGCGCTGCATGCCATCCTGGCGCGATTTCCGGGCACCGATCCGGACGTGGTGACCGGCGACGGCCTGGCCCAGGCGATCGACGACGCGCTGGAGCAGGGCGAGGCTCCATTCGACTACACCAACGACATCGCCCCGTGGTTCGAGGGCACGGTGGCGGTGACGCTGCTCGACCAACCGCTGGACCCTGAGAGTCAGCGACCGCCGGCCACCGGCATACTGCTGGGCGTCAGTGACTCCGGCGCCGCGTCCGCGTTCGCCGAATCGGTGCGCTCCGTGCTCGAGTCCGATGGCGGCAGCTTCAGCTCATCCGACGCCAGCGGCACGACCATCTGGACCTTGGATGTCGCGCCGACCAGCGGGGAGTCAGGTATGGAGGCCGGGTTCGCCTACGCACTGACCGACGACCAATTGGTGATGGGAACGAGCCGCGCGACGGTCGAGGCGTTGCTGGCGGTCCACCGTGGCAACGGTGACAGCCTCGCCGACCGGACCGACGTCAGCGACCTTGCCGATCGGCTCCCGGCCGATCGCGCGGGCGTGGTGACCGTGGACGTCGCCTCGTTGATGGCGTCCATGCGTGACCAGATGGGCGCCACCGACCCCGAGGTGCGCGACCTGCTGGACGAACAGCTGGCATCGCTGCCGGACGTCGTGGTCTCGTCGCTCTCCTTCGAGGACGACGCGATCCGCGTGGACGGCGCCATGAGCGTCCCATCCACAGATCCCGCGCCGGTCAACACGTCGCGATCGCTGGCGGCCGCGGTGCCCGGCGACGCGATCTTCTTCGCCGACGCCCCGAACGTCGGCGCAAGCGCGGCGGCGCAGCTCTCGCGCCTGCGTGAGCAGCTCCAGAACGGCGGCGCCAATGGCGAGCTGGACCAGCTCCGGCAGGTCGAGGCGGCGCTGGGCGGACGGCTGGACGAGCTGTTCAGCTGGGTCGGCGGGGCGGCCGTGGCGGCTGGCTGGGATGGCGAGCAGGCCTACGTGGGAATGGTCCTGGAGGTCACCGATGCGGATGCCGCGACCGAGCGCCTGCGACAGCTGAAGAACCTGCTCAGCCTGACCACCATGGATCCATCGGCCAAGGTGAAGGTCACCACGGACACGGTGGCCGGCGTGGAGGTCACGAGCATCCGCTTCACCACCATGACTCCCACCTTCAGCAGCGACGGCGGTGAGACGGAGGCAGTCATCCAGTACGCGATGGATGGCGACCACGTGCTCATCGGAGTGGGGGATCGATTCGTCGGCCGCGCGCTCCAGCTTGCAGCCGGCCAGTCGCTGGCCGACGACGCGCGATACACGGCCGCCATCGAGCGGTTCGGCGGCAACGACAACGCGGGTGCCTTCTTCCTGGACCTGGGCGCACTGCGCGAGACCGTTGAAGCCGAGGCCGGCGACATGCTGCCGCCCGAGTACGCGACCGACATCCAGCCCCAGCTGGAGCCACTGGACCTGCTGGCCGGCGTGACGCGCGTGGAGAGCGGCGCCATGGTCACCCGCTACGGGCTGGTGCTCCGTTAGGACCGATTCATTCCTGCCCGGCAGCGCGCCGGGCTTCGATTTCGAAGCGGTTGCCTCGGTACCAGCCGTCACCCTTGGCGGCTGAGCGCAGGGACGCGCCCAGGTAGATCAACGCGAATGCGGCGCCGTGCGACCGCCATTGGCGGACGTGCGCGAGCTCGTGGTTCAGCTCGGCCGCGTTCAGCTCCCGCCAGGCCAAGATGTCGCGCCCGATGGTGATCGCCAGCCACTCCTTCAGCAGCAGGCTGCCGGGGCGGCGCAGCCACGGCACGACGTGCACACGGTGCTTGACCTGGCTCACGACGACGTCAGCGTGGCACGCCGCGCTCGTTGCGGGGCGCGGGCTGCAGCAACAGGTCGCGCCGATCACCCCAGTGCTTCAGGAAGCGGTAGAAGTTCCGCTTGCTGAGCCGATCGCGCTCGGCGTCCGGGTACGCGAGCCAGCCCCGGTGCTCGTGGCGCTCCAGCGGGATGGCTGCCGTGCGCACTGCCTTCCAGCCGTTGGCGCGCACCGCGAAGCACAGGTCCAGGTCCGCGTTGCGGTAGAAGCGGAAGTGGCGGTCGAAGCCGCCGACCTGCTGCAACGCCTCGCGGCGCAGGGCCAGGCAGTAGCCCTCGACGGCGTCCACCTCGCCGGGCGGCGCTTCGTCGAACTGTCGGCCATCGACGCTCGTCACGCCCCATGGGCCGGCCACGCCAACCGCCGGGTCCTCAAAGGCGGTGAGCAGCGGAGCCAGGAAGTCGCCGGTCGGTTCGAGCGAGGAGTCGACCAGCACCACCACCCCGCCGCGGGCCTGGTGCAGTCCCAGGTTCACGGCATCGGCCCAGCCAAGGCGCTGCTCCGACTCGACCACCTGCAGGCCCGATCCCGCCTGCGGCAGCCCATCGGCTCCTCCGGCGGGCGCATTGGCGACCAGCACCAGCTCGTGGTCGGTGGCCGGTGGGTGAGCGTGGAGCGCCGCGAGCAGCCGGTCCAGGTCCTCGGGATGGTCGTCGACCACGACCACGATGGACGCCGGCACACCCGCCGGCTGGTCCATCACCGACGCCTGCTCCTGCGTGCGCTGCGGAATCGGCCTGGCGGACGAGCCGGTGGGGGAGTCGATTGGCTCCCAGCCCAGCTCGCGCATGCGATCGCGCAGGGCGTCCGCGCGCGGCCAGTCGTGAGCGTCGCGCGCGTCGGTGCGGTCACGAAGGAGGCCGGCGACCTCGTCCGGCCAGCGATCGCTCACCGCGCTCCGCCGGCCGGCCACGATGCGCGGCGGCCGATGGGCCGGCCGTCCTCGTCGCGTGGCAGCTGATGGGCGCCCATGGTGTCCGGGTCGTAGACCAGCCGCTCGACCGGCTCGCCGCCCACCAGGTGGCGCTCCACGATCTCGGCGGCGTCCTCCGGCGTGAGGGCCGCGTACCAGGTGCCTTCGGGATAGACCACCGCCATCGGTCCGTTGCCGCACTGCGAGAAGCAGCCGGCATGGTTGATCCGAATGCGATCGGAGAGGCCGGCCGCTCGGACGGCTTCCTTCAACGCGGCGTGGACGCCGATGCCGTCGCCGTCGACGGACGGGCACCACTCGCCGCGGGTGCAGACGAAGACGTGCTTCTCGTAGACCGGCATGGGTGGGGATGACCTTTGCGGAGTGGACTGGTGGAGTCCGAAGTACTGCGGTGGGCATACCGAAAGTACCGGGCTGCCGGACGGCACCTCAACCTTACTATCCGGCCAGAAGCCGCGCCGTCCGCACTCAAGCGCTCAGCGGCCCGGCCGGACTAATCACCAGGTGGCGGAAGGGATTCCACACGAATGATCACCAATGAAGTAGGGAAGCTGCTCACGGCGTCGGAAGTCGCCGAGATGCTGCACCTGCACGTCAATACGGTGAAGCGCCTTGGCGATCGCGGCGAGCTCCCGTTCTTTCGGGTGACGCGACGCGGCGACCGGCGCTTCCGCTACGACGACGTGCTCGAGTTCCTTCGCCGAGACAAGTAGCCCAGCGCATTTCAAACCCGTTCCGGCGCCCACGTCGGAGCGGCCTCGTCCCTGTCAGGGGGGCGTGCGTTCGACCGCCGGGGTGCCATCTCCCGGCGGTCGACCGTTGTCTGGGATAATTCGCGGCCGATGACCGACGATCCCCGGGCGCGGCTGGCCGACGGCCAGCGTCTGCTCGACCAGGCCGAGCCCGAAGCCGCGCTGCCCATCTTCGACGCCCTGACCACCAATCCGGATTCGGAGGTCCGCGGTACGGCCCTGATCGGGAAGGGCACCGCGCAGTACCGGATGGACGACGAGGCCGGCGCGCTCGTTTCCTGGCAGCACGCCGCCGACCTTGACGGGCCGCTGGCGTGGTACGCGTGGCGCTCCGTCGCCGAGCAGCACGTCCGCGACGGCGACCTGGAGGAGGCGATTGGCGCCTACCGCGAGGCCGATCGCCGGGCTCCCCAGGAGGAGCGTGGCGCCATCGCCAACCGGATCGCATGGCTGCTGAAGGAGACCGGCCACGACTTCGCCGCGCGGCGCCAGTTCAACCGCGCTCGCGGCGCATACGCCACCTACCCGGCCTATGTGACGTGGGGGATCATCCTCGCCAACGTCATCGTCTTCGTGGCCGACCTGGCCTCTCAGGGCGGAGAGCTCAACTTCATGGGCGGCTCCGGCAAGGTGATGGAGGCGGGCTGGATCTACGGCCCGTCCGTGGCCGCCGGCGAGTGGTACCGGCTGGTGACCAGCATGTTCCTGCACTTCGGGATCGTGCACATCGCCTTCAACATGTATGCCCTCTACCTGTTCGGACCGCTGCTGGAGCAGCTGTACGGGCACGTCGACTACCTGATCATCTACTTCCTGTGCGGCATCGGCGGCAGCGTGATGACGATCCTGTTTTCACCCGATGTCCCGGCGGCCGGCGCATCCGGCGCGATCTTCGGCCTCTTCGGACTGGCCTTCGTGGTCTCGCGGCGACGGCACCTGCTGCTGGGCCCCCAGGCGCGCGCCATGCTGTCGCAGGTCGGCGCGCTGCTGCTGGTGAACCTGGTCTTCACCTTCGCCATCCCGGGCATCAGCTGGACCGGGCACATCGGCGGCCTGCTGGTCGGCGGGCTCATCGGCCTGCTCCTGGCGCCGACCAACGTGCCGACCCTGGGCGGGATGTGGCGCGCCCCCGACGGGCGCCAGGCCAAGGGCACCACTCCTGCCTTCGTGCGCGCCGGCGCCTACCTGCTGGTGGGCGCCATCCTGGCCGGTGGCGCGCTGTATGCCGTCAACAATGTGATCTGAGCCGATGTGCTACGACGACGACGCGCGCCCACCGCTCCCTCCGATTCGGGGCGCGGCTGGTGATGCCGGCGCGGTGACGCTGACGTCAGCCGATGGAACCGCCGTGGCCGCCTATGCGGCGCGTGCCGAGCAGCCGGGCGGACCGGGGATCGTGGTCCTGCCCGACGTGCGCGGGCTGCATCCGTTCTTCGAGGAGCTGGCCCTGCGCTTCGCCGAGGCGGGAGTCCATGCCGCCGCGATCGACTACTTCAGCCGCACGGCTGGGACAGGGCGACGTCCGGACGGATTCGAGTATGAGGAGCACGTGAAGCAGCTGCGTGCAGACGGCATCAATGCCGATATCGCCGCAGCCGTCGCGTTCCTGCGCTCCGCGGACGGCGGCTCAGCCGAGCGTGTTTACACCGTGGGCTTCTGCATCGGCGGCCGCATCAGCTTCGTACAGGCCGCCACGCAGGATGGTCTGGCGGGCGTCATCGGCTTCTATGGCTGGCCCATCGGTGAGCACCGCAGTGGCCTGCCGTCGCCGGCCGAATTGGCCGACCGCATGACCTGCCCGGTGCTGGCCCTGTGGGGCGGCGCCGATCGGGGCATCGGTCCGGAGGTGGTTGCCGAGTTCGAGGGCGCGCTGCAGGCGGCTGGCGTGGAGCACCGGAGTATCACCTACCCCGATGCGCCGCACTCGTTCTTCGACCGCACCGCGGCCGAATACGACAAGGAGTCGGAGGACGCCTGGCGGCAGATGCTCGACTTCGTGGGCAGCTAGGACCCAACCGCCGGCTGGTTCTCGGCGACCGGCTTCGGCGCGGCGGGCTTGACCGGCCGCAGGTACAGGAACATCACCACCACCACGTAGGCGAGCCAGGTCAGCAGGGTGACCCACTCCGGGTTGCTGGTGTAGCCGAACATCGCCCGCAGCAGCTGGCCGATGGTCGCCAAGAGGCCGTCACCCTCGTGCGGCAGCACCGAGCTGATGTCGAAGGCGGTGGAGGTGCCGAACGTGATGACGCCGATCTCCACGAACTCGTGGACCGCGTGGCTCAGCAGACCGGCGGCGATGAAGATCAGGGCGATGCCCGTCCAGCGGAAGAAGGTCCGCAGGTTGATGACCTGCGCGCCGCGGTAGAAGGCAAAGCCGATGCCGATGGCAATGACCATCCCGATCAGCGCCCCGACCAGCGTGCTGAGTGCGCCGACTTCGGAATCGGTGGCGGCGGTCACCTGGCCGAGCAGGAAGAGGGCCGTCTCGATGCCCTCGCGGATGACCGCGGTGAAGGCCAGGATCGAGAGCGCCCAGGCCCCACCGTCAGTCAGGGCGCGGTCGATGCCGGCGTGCAGCTCGCCGCGGATGTTGGCCGATGTGCGGCGCATCCAGAACAGCATCCAGGTCACGACCGCAGCCGCCAGCAGCATGGTCAGGCCCTCGAAGACCTGTTCCGCCGGCTCCTCCAGCCCGCCAATGGTCACCCACAGCACCAGGCCGATACCGACGCTGACGCCGAGCGCCGCCACCACGCCGGTCCAGATCCGTCCGAAATAGCGTTGGTTGCCGGTCTTGGCCAGGTAGGCGAGCACGATGCTCACGATCAGGGCGGCCTCGACGCCCTCCCGGAGGCCGGTGAGCAGGCCGGTCGTGAAGAATCCAGCGTCCAACGGATGCATCTCCTGCGGGAGTTGGGCGGCCGCCGCGGCGCGGCGCGGGGGCGCTTCGTAACGGGAAGTTAGGCTAGCCTAACCCCCAAGGTTCGTCAACACGAACTACCCCTGCGCAGGTCGGATATTCGTGGGGGCTGCGCGTGGCGCCGGCGAGGCTCGGATAGAATCGTCGCCGTTCCCGAGCCGTCCTCCCCCTGGAGTCTGCATGATCGATTTCACCCTGACCGATGCGCAGCGCGAGCTGCAGCGCACCGCTCGAGCCTTCGCCGAGCGCGAGATCCTGCCCCGCATCCATGAGCTCGACTCGACCTCGACCTATGACCGCGGCCTGTACGAGAAGATGGGCGCCGAGGGATTCCTGGGCCTGCCCATTCCCGAGAAGTACGGCGGGGCGGGTTTCGACTACATCGCGTTCGCGGCGCTGTGCGAGGAGATGGAGCGCGCCGACACCGCCTTCCGGGTGATCCTCTCGGTTCATACCGGGCTCAACTCCCTGACGCTGCTGCAATGGGGAAGCGAGGAGCAGAAGCAGCAGTACCTGGTCCCGCAGGCGCGCGGCGAGAAGCTGGCGACCTTCGGCCTCACGGAGCCGGGCGTCGGGTCGGATGCGGCCAACCTGACGACCACCGCCCGCCGCGATGGCGACCGCTACATCGTGAACGGCAGCAAGATCTGGATCAGCCTGGCCGATACGGCCGATCACTTCCTGGTCTTTGCCACCGTCGATCGCAGCCAGGGGCACAAGGGCATCACCGCCTTCATCGTCGAGCGGTCGTTCCCAGGCTTCAGCTCCGACTCCCTGCACGGCAAGCTGGGGGTCCGCGCCGGCAACACCGGGATCCTGTACTTCAACGACTGCGAGGTGCCGGTGGCCAACCGCGTCGGTGAGGAGGGCGAGGGCTTCACCATCGCCATGAGCGCCATCGACCAGGGCCGCTACACCGTCGCGGCCGGATCGGTGGGGCTGGCTCAGGCATGCCTGGACGCATCGGTCAAGTACGCGCACGAGCGCAAGACCTTCGGCTCGGAGATCGGTGAGCACCAGCTGGTCAAGCAGATGATCGCCAAGATGTACGCCGGCATCGAGGCCGGGCGCCTGCTGGTCTGGAAGGCCGGCTGGAAGAAGAACCGCGGCGAGCGCAATACGCGCGAGACGGGCCTGGCCAAGTGGTTCGCGACCGACCACGCGGTGGCATCGGCCATGGATGCCATCCAGATCCACGGCGCCTACGGCTATTCCAACGAGTACCCGGTGGAGCGCTACCTGCGCAACTCGAAGGGCTCGGTGATCTACGAGGGCACGTCGCAGATCCACACCCTGATGCAGGCCGACTACCTGCTCGGCTACCGCAAGGATCGCGAGCTGCGGATGCCGCAGCCGGCCTACGAAGGGGAGATGTAGCCCGGCTCGAGGGTGAGTGTCGAGGCGGTCGCCGCGGCCACCTTCTCCTCCGACCAGAGAATGGGGACCGATTCGCCCCGCACCCAGAGCGCGAACAGGTCCCGGTAGTGCGGTGACATCGGGTTGCCCGATTGCCCGCCGGCCAGGACCCAGCGCCCGCCATCCGGATCGGCCAGGTCGATCACCGCGCGGGTGTTCGGCACGTAGCCGGGGTTGTCGAAGGGTGCGAGCGGCCCGCTGGCAGCCTGCAGCGGCGTGCTTCCATCGCCGGGCATCGGCACCGGCCCGAGGTTGAAGGCCTCGGCGGTGAGCGCCCGGTCGCCGGCCGGATGCCGCAGGGTCAGCATTCGCAGGCGACCCCAGCCCCAGCGCGCCGGGTCGGCGCCGTGCTCGACGCGGAGCTGGCGCATGGCCGCCGACAGCGCATCGGCGCCCTCCGCCGGCCAGCCACGGGCGAACCAGCCGTCAGGCTGGGCGCACAGGCGCTCGACCGTCTGCGCCGCCGATCCGGAAGAGAACGTGGTCAGCGGCACGATGTCGCCGAATCCGAAGCCGAGCGCGTAGCGCCAGCTGGCGGGCGCCTTGGCCTTCGCGATGCGGTGCGCCATCTCGGCCAGCCAGAGTGCGAAGACCGATGCGGCCGCCGAGTCGACGCTCACCTGCCCGTCCCAGCCGCGCAGGATGGCGACCGCCATCTGGCCGTCCGGGTCGCTGACGGGCAGGTGCAGCGCCATGTCCCGCACCTGCCGCCAGGGCCCGCTGGTGACGTCGAGCTGCAGGGCCGCGCAACCAGCCACGTCCCAGTCGTGGCGCGCGGCCAGCTCCTCGACGATGCGGGCCATGCGGTAGCCGTCCATCCAGTCCACGCCGAGGTACGGCCCGTCGCCGTCGGCGGCAGGGCGATTGTTGGCGCTGGCCACGAAGCCGATGTCCGGATCGGCGAGGTGCGGCATCTGGTCGAACGGCACGAGCTCGTCCTCCCAGCCGACGCCCTCCAGCCAGCCGGGCAGCGGCAGCGTCCCGTGGCCGAGCCGGCGCCGGGGCAGCTGGCCGACCAGCTGATAGCCGATGTGGCCGCCGGCATCGGCGTAGACCACGTTCAGCGCCGGGCCTGGCCAGGCGGCGAAGCCGCGCCGGAAGGTATCGAAGTCGCGGGCGGTCAGGCAGGCCAGGAAGCCGCGAATCGGCATCGGGCGCAGCCATACCGCGGACAGCGAGAGGGCGGCGGGCGCGCCGTCCAGGAACGGTGAGATGATCGGCCCTCGACGCGTCAGTAGCACGCGCTCGGTGAGCGGCTCGCCGCCCCGCACCTCGATCCGCTCGTCGATGACCTGGCAGGGCACCATCTGGTCCATCTCGCGCACCGATGCGCCGTCCTCACCGATCTCCTCGATGAACAGGTCCGCCTGGTCGGTCATGCCGGCGGTGATGCCCCAGGCGGCATGGCCGTTGTGCGCGATCGGGAGCACCGGGGCGCCGACGAACGACGCGCCGGCCACCTCCCACGCCGGGCAGCGCAGGTGGGTCAGGTACCACGGCGCCGGCAGCCGGGCGGCGAGGTGCGGGTCGTTGGCCAGCAGCGGCACCCCGCTGGCGGTCCGCGCGCCGGCGATGGCCCAGTTGTTCGACCCGCCCGGCGACGGCGCGGCGGAGGCGAAGGCCGCCAGGTCATCGGCCAGTCGGTTCATGACCGGTCCCGCAGCAGCGGCCACCGGCACGCTCAACGGGTGATCGGCGGGATGGGCGTGGTCCAGCGCGCGCAGCGCCTCGGGTCCGTCGTCGGCCAGGATCCTGAGGCGTGCCAGCTCCATGTCCCAGTTGGCGCCGAGGGCGAAGGCCTGCAACCCGGCGAAGGCCAGCACGTCGGTGACCTGCCAGGCCGAGGGTTGAGCGCGGAGCAGGACGAACTCATGGGGGCGGCGCGCCAGGCCAATCTCGAGGCCCTGGTTCACGCCGCGCACGTAGGCCTCCGCGGCGGCCTTCACGTCGTCGTCGATCAGCTCCAGCTGGGCGGCCGCCACCCGGGCGAAGCCGAGGCGGCGTGACATGCGGTCCGCCGCCAGGCCGCCGGACCCGACCATGGCCGACAGCGTCCCGCGGCCGACGCGCAGCAGGATCTCCAGCTGAAAGGCCCGGTCCTGGGCATGGCAGAAGCCGAGTCCGAACCAGGCATCGGCCTCCGAGGAGGCGTCGATGTGCGGGATGCCCCAGCCGTCGCGCCGAATGCGCAGCGCGTCGTGGATGCCGGCGACCCGCAGCGTTCCCGAGGTTCGGGGCAGCCGACGGCCCAGAAGCCGCACCAGCGCGCGCATGGCCCGCACGGTCGCATCGGGCAGGCGGCGGCGTCAAGCGCAGTCGCGGCGGAGGCTCGAAGACCCGTCGGTATACTCGGTCGGGTGAGCCGCGCCATCGAGCTGTTCGCCGGCCTGACCCTGGTGGTGGTCGGCATCGTGATCCTGGGCGGGGAGTGGATCCGCAGCGTCCTGGTCGACCTCGGCGTCAGCCCTGATCTCTGGGCCTGGTGGCCGCTGCTCCTCGTCGTGCTGAGCCTGTTCTTCCTGGTGCCTGCCTTCTTCGGCGGGCAGCATCGGCGGCTGCGCGCCGGCATGGTCATTCCGGGCGCCGTGTTGGCGGGCGTGGGCGGCGCACTGCTGTACACCAGCCTGACGGACCGATGGGCTGCCTGGACCTATCTCTGGAGCATCCTGCCCTTCAGCCTGGGGCTGGGAATGTACGCCGCGGGCTGGATCGCCGATGCACCGGCCTTCAAGTGGATCGGCTCCGGCGTGGCGCTCGGCGGCGTCCTTGCCTACCTGGCCTTCGCCACCGCCTTTGGCGGTGAGGCGTTCCGCCTGGTGGCCGCGATCGGGATCATCGCCCTCGGCCTGGCCCTGACGATGGGTGGACTGGCCGAGCGGCTCAGCCGGAAGTCACCGGCCGCCTGAGGGGTCAGCGCGCGAGGTAGCGGTCGAACCAGGCCAGCACGCGATCCATGCGGTCGATGCGCCGGTCCGGCCGGCCGTAGTTCTTGAGCTCGTGGTGCTCTTCCGGGTAGAGCACGTACTCCACCTCGCGGCCCAGCACCTTGAGCGCGGTGAACAGCTGCTCGTTGTCGGCCGCGGGGCAGTTGCGGTCCTCCTCCGCCTGGAGCATCAGCAGCGGCGTGCGGATCTCGGAAGCGGCGCTCAACGGCGAGGTGCGCCACAGCTGGCGCATGCCGCGCTCGCTCAGCGGGTCACCGATGTTGTGGCGGCGGTTGTAATGCACGCCGAAGTACGAGTTGCCCCAGGCCGAGACCTGGTTCGCCACGCCGTTCTCCGCCACCGCCGCCCGGAATCGATCGCTGTGGCCGACCAGCCACTGGGTGAGGTATCCACCGTAGGAGAGGCCCATCACGCCGAGCCGTTGCGGATCGGCCAGGCCGCGCTCGATGACCCCGTCCAGCGCGGCGTGGATGTCGGCGGCGTCGGCCTGGCCCCAGCGCCCGTTGAGCGCCTTGATCCACGCGGCCCCATGCGTGTCCGAGCCCCGGATGTTGGCCAGCACCAGCCGGTAGCCGTGCGCCGCGAGCATGGTGGTGTCCATGGTCCCGCCCGGCGCCGAGGCACCGGTTGGCCCGCCATGGATGATCACGATGGTCGGGAGTGGTCGGCTGCCGGCACGCGGCGGCGACACGATCCAGGTCTGGATCCGGCCGCCTGGGCCGTCGATCCAGGCCTCCTCCCAGGCCGGCAGCGGGAAGCGGTCCTGCCAGCCGGAGCCGTTCGTCGTCAGCCGGCGCATCCGAGCGGCCCCGCGGCGTGAGCCGTCCAGCGCGTAGAGCTCGGCGGCGTGGCGGTCCACGCCGGCGCTGAGGGCCACCCGCCCGGCGGCGGTCGCGATCCCGCAGCCGACCACGCGTCCCGGAGCCACCAGCGGGGCAAGCTGGCCATCCGTGCCCAGCCGATACGGCACGTTCCGGCCGCGGTCGCCCACGATCACGACCAGCGTCTCCGGGTCGAGCCAGGCCGGACCGGGCTGATCGTCGGCCATCACCAGGTCCGCCCACGCCCCGTTGCCGACGGACCGATCCAGCCTGGGCGTCAGGCAGCGAGACGTCACCGCCTTCCACCGACGCCAGCCAGGCGCGGGTCAACGCGTACTCCGGTGGGTCGGCGACGTCCGTGCCAAGGAACGCCACCGAGTCGGCCGTCCGGCGAGATGGCCGCGTTCCAGGCGTCGCCGGACAGCTCGGCCAGGACCGAGTGCGGGCCGCCGCTGGCGGCCACGCGGTACAGCGCCGTGCGCGGCATCACGTTCCAGTCATCGCCCATGTCGGCGGTGAAGGCGATCCAGGATCCATCTGGCGCCCAGGTCGGCTCCTGGGCGTCGAAGTCGCCGTGGGTCAGGCGCGGTGGGCGGGCGCCGGATCGCGCGGCAACCGTCCACAGGTGCGAGCGGCGGCCGAGGAGTCCGCTGTCGTCGTCGCGGAAGTCCGTCCGGGTGATGCGGCGGGCGAGCGGCGCCTGCTTGGGACGAACCCGCCCGACGATGAACCGATCCTCTCCCGCCTGGCCCAGGAACAGAAGCCGCTTGCCGTCCGGGCTCCACACGGGCGTCCCCGCGCCATGGCGCTGCTTCGTGAGCTGCCAGGCCTCGCCGCCATCCAGCGGCATGATCCAGATCTGCGCCTCCCCGGGGTCCGGCCCGACCGCGGTACGGGCGAAGGCCACCAGCCGGCCATCGGGCGAGATGGCAGGGTTCACGTCGCGCACCGGCCCTGACGTCAGGCGGCGAGCGCGGCCGCCGGACCAGGGCACCGACCACAGGTGCGAGACGTAGCGTCCACCCCGGACCTGCCGCACGGCGTAGGCCAGCCGCTCGCCGTCGGCGGACAGGCTGAAGGACTCGATCACGGCCTGGGCGTTGACCAGGGCGCGCCCGGTGGGTGATGGCATGCGGGCGGAGTATGCCTCACGCACCGGGCTGAGGAATCCGGTGGCTGTCGCGCGGCACGGTGCGGATTCCGCGGATCGTCGCCGAATCATTGACCCGTTTCCGCGGCCTGTGCCATGCTCCGCCGATCGGCGCCCCGACGGTGGGCAATCCCTCGGTGGCGACTCCGCTGTCCGCCGCCGCCATCGGTCCAGGAAGGGAGTATTCGATGCGCAGCTCATCGTCGGTCAGGGTCTTCGCCGTTGCGGTTGTGATGGGTCTGGTGTTGTCCGCCTGCGGCAGCCAGCAGCAGTCGGGTGAGCCCTCCGGCTCGGGCGGTCCGCAGCCGAGCAGCAACGCGACCGGCGGCACCGTGCGCATCGGCATCGGCGGATCCCCGGACTCCCTCAATCCTGGGAACGGGCTGCTCGAGGAGGCATATACCCTCTACGAGCTCGTCTATGACACCCCGATCAGGGTCAACCAGGCAGGCGACTTCGTGCCTGAGATTGCGACCGATTGGTCGGTTTCAGATGATGGGCTGACCTGGACCATGCATATCCGCGACGACGCGGTGTTCCATGACGGCACCCCGCTGACGGCCGAGGACGTGGCCTTCTCGATCCAGCTCTATAAGGACACGCCCGACTTCCCGTACCTGCCGTCGTATGCCACCTACTTCGACACCATCGAGGCCACCGATGCGACGACGGTGACCCTGACCACGAAGGACCCGATCGGCAACTTCGAGGCCAACATGGCCTTCATGTACGTCCTGCCCAAGCACATCTGGGAGGACGTGGCGGCATGTCCTGCAAAGGATGACAGCTGCGACGATCCGATCGAGTTCCAGAACCTGGACATGATCGGTTCCGGGCCTTTCAAGCTGGCCCAGTACAAGCGGCGCGAGTTCACCCGCCTGGCCGCGAATGACGACTACTGGAATGGCCGCCCGAACGTCGACGAGGTCGACTTCCTGACCTACAAGAACGCGGACTCCCGCGTGCAGGCGCTGACCAGCGGCGAAGTGGACGCCATCAGTGAGTTTCCTGCCACCGCCTACGCGGCCCTGAACAATGCCGAGAACGTGCATGTGCATGCCGCTGACATTGGCGCAGGTGGCGATCTGACCGACATCCTGTTCAACACCGTCAGCCCTGAGAACTGCCCGACCGACGAGGGAGGCAAATGCACCGGCCATCCTGCCCTCCAGGAGGTCGACGTGCGGCGCGCGCTGGCGATGGCAATCGACAAGCAGAACATCATCGATGTCGCGCTGGTGGGGCTTGGCAGTCCGGGCGTGGGCTTCGTTCCACCTGGCCTGGGCGACTACTTCATCGGTACCGACGCGGACATTCCGTATGACCCTGCCGGCGCGAACGCCCTGCTCGATCAGGCTGGCTACGTCGATACGGACGGGGATGGGATTCGGGAGTGCAAGGCTGGGCAGGACTGCCCGACCGGCGACCTGACCTTCCGCTTCAACTTCCCCGATGACAGCGACACCGCTCCACGTGAGGCCCAGCTCATCTCCCAAATGTGGACCGCCATCGGCGTGAAGATCACGATCGCGGCGCTCGACCCCGACACGCTGACCAGTGTCTGCTGCCCGGCCTTCGACTACGACGTCATCCGCTGGGGCTGGGGTTCGGATCCGGATCCGGGCTTCCTGCTTGGCGTGACGACGTGCCAGGAGATCCCGACCGGCTACAGCGAAACCGGCTACTGCGACGAGGGCTACGACCAGCTATACGCCGACCAGGGCCGTGAGACGGATCGCGATGCGCGAATCGAAATCGTGCACGAGATGCAGCAGCAGCTGCTCGACGACGTGCCGTACATCGTCCCGTACTACTCGGGTGTCGTGGAGGCATGGCGGACCGACACCTTCACGGGCTGGCTCGACGACAACCCGACCTTCGGTCTCACCGCGCCGGAGACGCTGACCGTTCTCCGTCCGACAGAGTAATTCGCCATCACCTGCTGACCAACCCGTGGCCCGACCGATAGCAGCCAACGGACGTCGGCCCGGCCTGCGCGCATGAAGGGTCGCGGACGATTCCTGCTGGGCCGCGGACTCTGGGCGCTGGTGGTGATCTTCGTGGTCATCACCTTCAACTTCTTCCTGTTTCGCGTCCTGCCGGGCGACCCCGCCAAGGCCGGCGCGCACGACCCGCGACTGAGCCCCGAATCGATCGTCGCGCTGACCGAGCGCTTCGGCCTGGACAAGCCAGCCTTCATCAACCTGGAGCCGGGCGAGAACCCCTTCGACTCACAGTACTTCGCCTACCTCGGCGCGCTGTTCCAGGGCGACCTGGGCACCAGCTACGCGTTCCGCGACGAGTCGGTGGCCGACATGCTGGGGGAGGCGCTGGTCAACACCCTGTGGCTGATCCTGCCCGCGCAGCTTCTCGCCATCTTCTTCGGAATCATCCTCGGCTTGATCGCCGCGTGGCGTCGCGGCACCGCGCTGGACGTCACGTCGCTGACCTTCAGCCTGTTCATGTGGTCACTGCCGACGTTCTTCCTGGCCATCCTGCTGCTCGTCTTCGGCTCGAGCTACCTGGACCTGCCCACGCGCGGCATGCAGACCATCGGCGCCGAGTACGCGTCCTGGTGGGAGCAGCTGGTCGACATATTCCGCCACATGGTCATGCCGACCCTGGCCTTCACGCTGGTCCTGCTGGGCGAGTACATGCTGATCATGCGCAGCAGCGTGCTGGACGTGTTCAGCGAGGACTACATCCTCACCGCCAAGGCCAAGGGCCTGTCGACCTTCCAGATCATCAAGGACCATGCGCTGCGCAACGCCATGCTGCCGATGGTCACGCTCATCGCCATCAACCTCGCTTTCACTGTGTCCGGTGCGATCCAGGTTGAGGAGGTCTTCAGCTGGCCTGGGATCGGCCTCCTCACCGTGGACGCGATCAGCGAGCGCGACTACCCCGTGCTGCAGGGCGCGTTCCTGCTGATCGCGGTGGCGGTGGTGATAGCCAACCTGATCGCTGACATGGTGTACGGCTGGCTCGATCCGCGGGTGACCAGCACATGACCGCCGTCGTCGAAGTCAGCGCACCCACGACGGCGCCCTTGGGGCGCACCTCCTGGCGACGCTTCCTGCGCGGACCGATGGGCATCATCGGCGGGTTCATGCTGCTGTCCGCGATCCTGGTGGCCATCTTCGCGCCGGTCCTCGCCCCATACGATCCATATGCGCCGACGCACGTCACGGTATTTGACATCTACCAGGCGCCGTCCGCTGAGCACCTCCTGGGGACCGATGACGGCGGCAAGGACGTTCTGTCGTCATTGATTTACGGGTCGCGAGTGTCCCTGACGGTGGGGTTCACCGCTGCCGCCATCACGACCATCGTCGGCGGGCTGATCGGGATCGTCGCCGGGTATGTGGCCGGACGGGTCGGCGGCGTGCTGATGAGCTTCACCGACTTCTTCCTGGTCATCCCGGATATCGCGCTGCAGATCGTGATCGTGGCGATCCTTGGCCCGTCGCTGCTCAACATCATCCTGGTCATCGGGCTGCTGGGGTGGTCGACCACAGCCCGGCTGGTACGGTCCCAGACGCTGTCCGTGCGCGAGCGCAAGTTCGTGCTTCGCGCCAAGGCCATTGGCGCGGGGGACGCCCATATCCTGCGGCGCCACGTCGTCCCGGCCGTGCTGCCGCTGATGATCGCCAACACGGTGCTGATCATCAGCCTCGCCGTCCTGGAGGAGTCGACCCTATCGTTCATCGGCCTCGGCGACCCCACCGTGATCAGCTGGGGCCAGATGCTGAACTATGCCTTCAACCGCGGGGCGATCTCGGCCGGAGCGTGGTGGGCGCTGATACCGCCCGGGATGGCGATCGTGTGGGTCGTGCTTGGCACCACCCTGCTCGGCACGGCACTCGAGGACACGCTCAACCCGCGCCTGAAGCGTCACCACCTGGAGCGGGAGCGCGGCGGTCCGCCGGCGGTTCCAGCCCGACCGCAGCAGCTACCCACCCGCCCGGTGACGGCCGAGGCGCCGCTGCTCAGCGTTCGCAACCTGGCCGTCGAGTTCGACTCGCCGAGCGGACCGCTGCGTGCGGTGAACGACGTCTCGTTCGACCTGCGACGCGGCGAGACGATTGGCCTGGTGGGGGAGTCTGGCTCGGGCAAGACGACGACCGCGCTGGCCATGCTGCGATTGTTGCCGCCAGGTGGTCGCGTGGTGGGCGGACAGGTACTGTTCGACGGCGAGGACTTGATGACGCTCGACGCGCGCGAGATGCGAGCCGTGCGCTGGGCGCGGCTGGCGATCGTGTTCCAGGGCGCCATGAACTCGCTCAACCCGGTGCGCCGGGTGGGTGACCAGGTGGCCGAGGCGGTCCGAGTCCACGAGCCTTCCGTCGGTCGCCGCGGCGCAACGCAGCGCGCCGAGGAAGTGCTCGAGCGGGTCGGCATCACCCGCCACCGAGCGCACGACTACCCACACACCTTCTCGGGCGGGATGCGTCAGCGCGCCATGATCGCGCTGGCCCTGGCCTGCAACCCGGATGTGATCGTTGCCGACGAGCCGACCACGGCCCTGGACGTGATGATCCAGGCCCAGATCCTGGAGCTGCTGGCCGGGCTCGCGAGCGAGCTCGGGATGGCCACCATCATGGTGACCCACGACCTGGGCGTGGTCGGCCAGCGCTGCGATCGGGTGCTGGTGATGTACGGCGGCATCATCGCGGAGGAGGCGGAAGCTGGTCGCCTGTACGCGAAGCCGCGGCACCCGTACACGCAGGCGCTGCTCGGCTCGTTCCCGGACCTCGCGCATCCCGAACGCGAGCTCGTCTCCATCGCCGGCACTCCGCCACGGCTCGACGCCATGCCGCCGGGCTGCCCGTTCGCGCCGCGGTGCCCGATGGTCTTCGACCGATGCCTGGTCGAGCGCCCGCCCGCCTATGAGCTGATTCACGGCCGACGGGTGGCCTGCTTCCTGGTCGAGCCAGGCAACGAGCGTGAGGCGGTGGCCGATGCCTGAGCCGATCCTGGTCGTCGAAGGCCTCCGGAAGGAGTTCCCGGGCCAACGATCGCTGACCGACGTGCTGACCCGGCGGCCGGCACGCGACGTGACCGCGGTCGACGGCGTGAGCTTCACCGTCATGCCGGGTGAGGTGGTGGCGCTGGTCGGCGAATCCGGCTGCGGCAAGACCACCACCGGCAACCTGCTGCTGGGCCTGATGCCGCCGACCGCCGGGAGCGTGACCCTGGATGGTCAGCACGTGGGCGGCCTCTCGCACCGCGACCTGCTCCGTCTGCGCCGCAAGGTGCAGATGATCTTCCAGGACCCGTACGAGTCGCTGAACCCGCGGATGAAAGTCTCGGACATCGTTGCCGAGCCGCTGAAGGTTCACGGGTTGGCGGGCACGGCCGCGGAGCTCGCTGACCGAGTCCGCGAATCGCTCACCCAGGCCGGCATGACGCCCCCCGAGGCCTACCTGCATCGATTGCCGTTCGAGCTCTCTGGCGGCCAGCGTCAACGGGTGGTGATCGCCGCCGCGCTGGCCCTGCAACCACGGATGTTGGTGGCCGATGAGCCGGTGAGCATGCTGGACGTCAGCATCCGCGCAGAAATCCTGAACCTGCTGCGCAAGCTGGCGGACGAGCATGGCATCGCCGTGCTGATGATCACCCATGACCTGTCCACGGTGGCCGCCTACGCCGATCGGATCGCGGTCATGTACCTGGGCCGGATCGTGGAGATCGGCGACGCGCGGACCGTCCTGTCCCATCCGGAGCATCCGTACACCCGCGCCCTCCGCTCAGTGGTGCCCGTGCCCGATCCATCCGCGCGCCGGCGACCCGTCATCCTGGTCGGCGAGACGCCCGATCCATCGAGAATCCCGTCCGGCTGCCGCTTCCACCCACGCTGCCCGGTGGCCTTCGAACGCTGCCCGCGTGAGGACCCCCCGCTGTTCGACCTGGGCGGCGGACATGAGGCCGCCTGCCTGCTGGTCGAGGACCGCGTGGCCGGCGCAGCGCCAGCAGCCACCACCACGGGCGCCGAGGCCGGCGCCTAGGACCCGGCGGCCACCGGCCCGAACAGGAACGAGGCCACCAGCCAGCTGACGCCCACCGCCGCGGCGCCCGGACCGAGCAGTCGCGGCAGTCGTCGCCGGGCCGAGGCAAATCGGGCGGCCAGGGGCGACGCCGCAACGCACCCGGCCAACCCGGCCAGCGACGCGCCGAAAGCCTGCGCCAGCGTGGGCGAGGCGGCTCCGGTCTGGCGCTCACCGGCCACCAACAACCCGACGATCACGGTCGCCAGGCCGGCGAAGAGCCCGGCCGCCACCGTCGCGGTCGACGCCCGCAAGCCGCCCTGCTGGGTGGCTCCGGTCAGCACGCCACCGAGCGCCAGGGCGGTGGCCACCAGGATGGTCCCAAGGGTCAGGGCATCGGCATCGGCCGGCGGAACGAGCCAGAACCAGAGCAGCGCGACGAGCGGCGCGGCCAGCATGCCGGCGGCGGCCACCCAGGTCAGCGGCTGGGTCCAGTCCTCCGGATCCTCCGGCGGCACCACCTGGCCGAGCCGGACGCTGATCGGGACGAGCTCGTCGTCTACTTCGGCCGCGGTCTCCGTCGAACCGTCCGACGTGGGCGACGTCACGCCGGGACGGCCTGGTCGATGGGGCTCGTCTCCGCCACGCTGGGTATGGTCGCCAGCCGGAGGCCCAGGATCCGTGCGCCGAGCTCGCGCACCATCCAACCCGCCTGGGCCCGGAGCCGCGGATCATCCTCGCTGAGGCAGATCGCGGCGAGGGCGTGGAGCTCCGGCATGGCGGCCGGCGTATCCAGGTCGTCGTCCATGGCGGCAAGGAAGCGCTGGCGGTGCTGGGCCACCATCGGGTCAAGGGTTGCGGGGTCGGCCAGGGCCGGTGCCAGCGGTTCGATCTCCTCGGCCACGCGGCAGGCCCGGCGCAGCCGCGCCGCGGCGAGGGATGAGGTTTCCACCTCGCTCTCGTCGTACTCCACCTCGTGACGGTAGTGATGCGAGATGAGGTAGTGGCGGATCGCGTCGCCAGCGTAGGAGGCCAGCAGATCGCGAACGAGCACCAGGTTGCCGAGTGACTTGCTCATCTTCTCGTCGGCGAAACGCAGCATGCCGGCGTGCATCCACCATTCGACGAAGGGCTGCTCGCCGGTCGCTCCTTCGGATTGGGCGATCTCCGACTCGTGGTGCGGGAAGGCGAGATCGGCGCCGCCACCATGGATCTCGAACCGCGGACCGAGGTACTCGATGCTCATGGCCGAGCACTCGATGTGCCACCCGGGCCGGCCGGCGCCCCAGGCTGACGGCCACGACGGCTCATCGGGAGCCGATGGCTGCCAGAGCACGAAATCGAGCGGGTCGCGCTTGCCTGGCAGGTCCGGCACGTTGCCGCGGTCGTTCGCGATCGGCAGCATCGCCTCGCGCGGCAGGCCGGAGAGCGCGCCATATGCGGCCCACGAGTCGACGGCGTAGTAGACGTAGCCCTCCGCCGGGTAGGCGTGGCCGCGCTCCAGCAGCCGAGCGATCAGCTCCTGCATCTGGCCGATGTGCTGCGTGGCGCGCGGGTAGTGGTCCGGTGGCAGCCAGTTGAGTGCCGCCATCTCGGTCAGGAAGGTGGTGACATGCCGGTTGCCGAGCTCCAGGTAGTCGACCCCGAGCTGGCGGGCGCGCTTGAGCATGTCGTCGTCGACATCGGTCAGGTTCTGGACGTAGACCACCTGGTGGCCGAGGTATTCCAGGTACCGATGCAGGACGTCGAAGCTCAGGTAGGTGAAGGCGTGGCCCAGGTGGCCCGTGTCATACGGCGTCACGCCGCATACGTAGAGGCCAATCGGCCCGTCGCCGATGGGCGCGAAGAGCACCTTCTCGCCGCGACGGGTGTCGTACAGGCGCAGGGACATCGCTGGCGATTCTAGGGGGCGCCCGAATGGCCCGTCCGGGGCTGGACCAGCCGGGTAGAATCGCCCCGCCGCGGGGGGACGGTCAGCTGCCGACCGAACGCCGAGGAGAGCGCCGTGTGGGAAGTCCTGAAGTGGATGGCCGTCTTCGTTCTCGCGTTGCTGCTCATCGTGGCTGGGCTCTTCTGGCTGATGGGTCGACCCCTGCCGATCCCGAACTTCTGATGCGCTGACGCAATCACCACAGCTCGGGCTTGGTGCTCATCAGAAAGCCGATCACGCCCGTCGCAGCGGCCATGCCGTAGGCCACATACCGCTGGGTCCGCGCGCGCCGCTCCCATGCCGCCGGATCCCCGGCGTCGAGGCGCAGCAGACGGCGCAGGTTCGGCCGCGAGATGAAGGCGGCGACCAGCAGGTTGATGGCGTAGATGGTGAGCGCGACCAGCAGCCACGGCTTGCCCAGCAGCTCCGCGCCCAGGACGACCAACAGGCCGATACCGGTCAGCCCCAGCCCGATGGCGATCACCACCGAGCCAGTGCCCTGCATGACCAGCAGGCCGCGGGTGATAGGCCCGTACTCGGTGACGCCCGAGGCGTCAGCTCGGCGCAGCAGGAAGGGCAGCACCAGGCTGGGTGCCAGCAGCGAGATGGCCAGCAGGATGTGGGTGACCAGCAGGACGGGGAACCAGTTCACGGTTGGCCGATGCTAGCGCAGGGGCGCCTTCACGGCCGGAAGAGGGTCCTCAGGCTGCCTTTGTGCGCGATGCGCGGCGCTTTCGGGTCCCTGACGGCTGCGTCTCCTTGGAGCCCATCAGCCCCTGCAGCGTGGGCAGCAGCGCGCCGAAGTTGATCGTCCAGCCCACGCCGAACGGCTGCTCGCTGAAGATGTTCGCCGAGTCGGGGTTCCAGAAGGCCTGCATCAGCTTGCGCGGCGTCGGAATGCGGAAGTCATAGGGGACGAAGTCGAACAGCCGGCCGTGCCAGGTGCGCTTCTCGGCCGGCAGCTGCAGCTCCTTGTAGACCGCGGCGGCCACGAGGCCGAACGTGACCGTGCGCAGGATCCAGCCAAGGGCACCCATCTCGCGACGCAATGTATTCATCGGTTTCTCCTCATTCGCAAGCCGCGTGCCGGGGTGCGCTGCTGCACGTGGCATCATGCGCTCGCCGATGCGCGTCCGTCCCTATCTCGACCTGCTTCGCCACAACCCGGCCTTCACGCGCCTCTACTCGGCGCAGCTGATCAGCTTCGCCGGCGATTGGTTCGCCACCGTCGCCATCCTGGGCCTGGCGCTGGAGCTGACCGGCTCCCCGCAGGTCGCGTCGCTGCTGCTGGTGGTGCAGACCGGCGCCTTCGCCGTTGCCTCGCCGATCGCCGGCGTACTGGCGGACCGGTTCGATCGTCGGCGGCTGATGGTGATTGCCGACCTGGCGCGGGTGCCCGTGGCGCTGGCCTTCCTGCTGGCCCGCGATCCCGGCACGCTGTGGATCGCCTTCGTCGCCGCGGCGCTGCTCTCGTTCGGAGCGGCCGTCTTCGAGCCGACCTCGTCGGCCGCGCTGCCGAACCTGGTGGATGACGACGAGCTGGGGGAGGCCAACGTGCTGATCGGTTCCGCCTGGGGCACCATGCTGGCGGTCGGGGCGGCGCTCGGCGGCCTGGTGGCGGCCACCCTCGGCCGCGATGCGGCATTCGTGATCAACGCCGCCTCGTTCGGCGCCTCCGGACTGTTGGTACTTGGCATCCATCGGTCCTTCAGCCGGCAGGGCGCCGAAGGAGCGCACCACGAGCGACCGCGCGGTGGGCTGCGCGGCGTGCGCGACTCGCTGGGCGTGGTGGTGCGCTTCGCCCGCGGAAACCGCACGTTGGCGGCGCTGCTGCTGTCGAAGACCACGTTCGGAGTGGGGACCGGCGTGATCGTGATGCTGGCCATCGTTGGCCGCGACGTGTTCGACGCGGGCGATGCCGGGATCGGGCTGCTCTTCGCCGCGCGCGGGATGGGCGCGTTGATCGGTCCCTTCCTGGCGCGGTCAGTGGTGGGGCTGACGGATCGCGGCCTGCTGCTGGGCATCGCCGGCTCGTTCGTGGCCTGGGCGGTGGGCTACCTGCTGCTGCCGCTGGCGCCGCTGCTGTGGATCGCCATGCTCTGCGTCTTCGTGGCGCACCTGGGCGGCGGGTCGCAATGGATGCTGTCGTCGTATGGGCTGCAGCGCGCGAGCCCGGATCATATCCGCGGCCGCGTCTTCAGCTTCGACTACGGCCTGGTGACGGTGACGATCGCGATCTCGTACCTCATCGCCGGCTCCCTGGCAGAGGTGGTGCCGCCGGCGGTCACGATCTGGAGCATGGTGGCGCTGGCTGCCGTCGCGGCACTTGGCTGGCTCACCTTGGCGCGACCGATCATCCGCGGACCGGCCCATGTGCTGCCGGCCGTCGACGATCGTGATTCGGTGCTGCCGCCCGGCGGCTGAGCTTCGGCGCTACTCTCCCGCGCCAAGGCGGGTCAAGCCAACGACGCTGGTTCGCTCCCAGGCGAATTGGCGCATGAGCCGCTCCACCAGGTCGTGGACGGTCGAGCGCCACAGGGCACCAAAGGCCGCCATTCGCGGATCGGCGGTGGAGCCGTCGGGCGCGTGCATGTCGACCAGCCGATAGGCAGGCCAGAGCGACTCGACCGGCGCCTCCCCGCGATCGGCCCAGACCAGCAGGCGCGGCAGGCTGATCGGTCCCTGGACGACGGTCGCTGCCGGTCGCTCGTGGTGCGTGCGCACCGGGTGGGTCACGACCGGCACCGGGTCGTCCGGCGGTGGAGGCGGTGGCTTGGCGGCGTGCACGATCCCGGACTGGCCGCCACCGGGCAGCTGCTGGGATGGTGGCGGGGTGGCCAGTGTCGGGTCGGGAGTCGCGTGCGGGGAGGCCACGGGGGTCGGTGCCGGCGTGGGCACCGGCGTGTGGCTCGGTTTGGGTCTGGGCGTGGGGGTGCCGGACGGGCTCGCGCCGGAGGTCGAGGATGGGGCGGCGGTCGCTGCGGGCGTGGGTGTGGCGGTCGGCCGCGGCGTCGGGCGCGGCGTGGGCTGTGGAGTGGGGGATGGCGTCGGCGGGGGAGCCGGATCGGTCCCGCCCGAGACGGTGACGCCCGGGTAGTAGTACATCAGCACGATCTGGCTGGCGGTCTTGCCGGCCAGGCCGCATGCCTGCGTGCCCCACTGGTACATCCGCCAGCCATTGGCGTTGGCGCCGCACGCCTCGCCTGAGCTGCCGGCGTTGTAGTAGGTCGGGAAGATCTTGCCGTCCTTCAGCAGCCGCACCGACCAGGTCGCGTCGACCGCCGCCGCCGCCGTGGTCCAGGTCGGCTGGGAAGGGTCATAGACCTGGTCGACGGTGTCGTCGCGAAGGTCGAAGCACTGGCCGCCGGCGTTCGTGCCGCCACGCCAGTGCAGCACCTGGTACCAGGCGTAGTGCTTGACCGCCAGCGCACCGGCGCGCAGCGACTGCGCGGTCCATGAACCGATCCACTCGCGCGACAGCACGTTCTTGGTGTAGGTCTTGAAGCCGATGGTCTCCACCGCGCCCGTGGCATGCCGGAACACGCGGATGCTGGACGGCGGATTGACCGATGACGTCCAGCCCGAGCAGGAGGCAGCCGCGGCCGGCCCGGGCAGGCCGGGCACCGCGCTGGTCAGGGTCACGAAGGCCGCCAGCAGGGCGACCGCGCATATGCGTCGGGACATCGGGCCGCGACCGTACAGTGCACCGCACCGCACCAGAACCCACCAATGGTCCTAGTCCCCGTCGCGCCAGCGATGCACGCGCGAGCCAACGGTGTCGAAGCCCAGCTCGTCGCAGAGCGCCAGGAACTCGGTGCGCGGCACGCCCTCCCACTCCAGGCTGTCCAGGTCGCCCTCCACGGCGGCGTCGCGGTTGAGGGTGGCCAGGCGCTTGTAGAGCGCGGCCTCGGCCCGATGGTCGCGCAGCGTGGCGGCCAGGGCCACCGCGCCACGGACCGGCACCTCCCATTCCAACGGTGAGTCGGGAATCGCCTCCAGTTGCCGCCACTTCGCGAGCACGGCGGCCGCGCTCTTGGCGCCCCAGCCGGGCAGGCCCGGATAGCCGTCGGACGAGTCGCCGACCAGCGCCAGGTAGTCGGGAATGCTCTCGGGCAAGACGCCGAACTTGGCGCGGATGCCGTCCTCGTCGTAGGTCACCCGCCGCATTCGGTCGCGCAGGACGACGCGCTGGCCCTCCACGCACTGGCCCAGGTCCTTGTCCACGCTGCAGATCACGATCTGCTCGACCCGGGAGTCGCCGATGAAGCGGGCGGTGGCGGTGGCCAGGCCGTCATCGGCCTCATCCTCGACCATCGGCCAGGTGGTGATGCCCAGGCTGCGCAGGCCGCGCTCCGCGTCGCGGAACTGGGCCAGCAGGTCAGGGTCCATGCCGGCGCTGCTCTTGTAGCCGGGGAACATGTCGTTGCGCCAGCTCTCGATCACGTAGTCGGTCGCCGCCGCGATGTGCGTGACGTCCGGCTCCCGGAGCAGTGACAGCATGCTGTCGATCAGGCCGCGCACCGCGTTGACCGGCCGGCCGTCCGGGCCGCGAGCGAGCGAGCGTCCCGGCGAGTAGTAGGCGCGGAACAGCTCGAAGGTGGCGTCGACGAGGTGGACCTTCATCGCGGTCGAGGATACCGATAAGCGGCTGGTAAGCGCGGCATGGCAGCCTTGATTGAGGTGGGGACGGCGCGGGCGCGTGCCCTGCGAATTCCCCGACGGCGCCACGGTCAGAGGGGATCCGCGCCGCCCTCAGCCAGCCTCAGACCAGGAGCGGCTCGCGGTACTCCCCGTAGACCGCGCGGAGCGCGTTGCACATCTCGCCGATGGTGGCGTAGGCGCTGACCGCCTCCATGATGGCCGGCATCAGGTTGACGTCGCCGCGGGCCGCTTCCTCGCGCAGCCGGGTCATGGCATGTGCGTGCGCGTCGGCGTCACGCTCGGCACGAACGCGCGCCAGACGGTCCAGATGCCGTCGCTCCTGTTCGCGGCTGATCTCGAGCAGCGGGATGCGCAGCTCCTCGTTCGGATCGGCGTAGCGGGTGACGCCCACCAGCTCGCGCTCGTGGGCCTCCAGCTCTCGGGCCTGCTCGTAGGCGGCATCGGCGATCTCGGCCTGCGGGAAGCCGGCCTCGATGGCGCGCACCATCCCGCCCAGCTCGTCGATCTGGGCGATGTAGGCCCATGCCGCCTGCTCGGTGCGGTTGGTGAGCGTCTCGACGAAGTAGGAGCCGGCCAGCGGGTCGACCGTGTTGGCCACGCCCGACTCCTCGGCCAGGATCTGCTGCTGGCGCAGGGCAACCATGGCGGCCTCTTCCGAGGGAACCGCCCACGCCTCGTCGTACGCATCGGTATGGAGGCTCTGCG
The DNA here is from genome assembly GCA_963720505.1 of uncultured Chloroflexia bacterium. Classification (GTDB taxonomy): domain Bacteria; phylum Chloroflexota; class Limnocylindria; order QHBO01; family QHBO01; genus DASSCW01. The sequence goes on along the minus strand of CAVRFT010000007.1, from coordinate 558,998 downwards.
TGCCGCCGAGCACGCCGGCCAGCGCCTGGATGGCGACCCGTGTCAGGTTGTTCAGCGGCTGCTGCGCGGTCAGCGACACGCCCGCGGTCTGGGTGTGGAAGCGCATCCAGGTGGATCGCTCGTTTTCCGCCCCGAAGCGCTCGCGCGCCAGCTTGTACCAGATGCGCCGCGCGGCCCGGAACTTGGCGATCTCCTCGAAGAAGTCGTTGTGGCTGTTGAAGAAGAAGCTGAGTCGCGGGGCGAAGTCGTCGAAGCGCAGGCCGCGGGCCAGGGCGTCCTCCACGTACGCGATCCCGTCGGCGATGGTGAAGGCCAGCTCCTGCACCGCCGTGGAGCCCGCCTCGCGGATGTGATAGCCGGAGATGCTGATCGTGTTCCAGCGCGGCAGCTCGGCCGTGCCCCACTCGACCGTGTCGGTCACCAGCTTCAGCGACGGGGCGGGCGGGAAGATGTACTCCTTCTGGGCGATGAACTCCTTGAGGATGTCGTTCTGCAGCGTGCCGGTCAGCTGCGCGCGCGGCACGCCCATCTTCTCGGCTGCCGCGATGTACATGGCCCAGATCATCGGCGCCGGCGAGTTGATGGTCATGGAGGTGCTGATCTCGCCGACCGGCAGGCCGTCGAGCAGGATCTCCATGTCGGCCAGGCTGGAGACCGCCACGCCGCAGGTGCCGAACTCACCCTCCGCCAGCGGCTCGTCGTGGTCGTAGCCATAGAGCGTCGGCATGTCGTACGCGATCGACAGGCCCGTCCCGCCGCCCGCGATCAGCGCCTTGAAGCGCTGGTTGGTGTCCTCGGCAGTGCCGAAGCCGGCGAACATGCGCATCGTCCACAGGCGGCCGCGATGCCCCGTGGGATGGATGCCGCGCGTGAAGGGCGGCTCGCCGGGGAGCGCCAGGTCCTCGATCTCGTCCCAGCCGGGCTGCGCGCCATCATCGGGCGGGCTGAAGCCGTAGCGCGGACGTCCCCGGTCCGGATCGTTGGCCGGATCGTGCAGGTCCTCTGACGTGTAGACCCGGTCGATCTCCACGCCGGACTGGGTGATGAAGCGCGGCCGGCGCTCGGGTGACCGCTTCAAGGCGGGGTCGAGGCGCTCCGCCTCCCACCCCTGCTGGTGGCGCCGCCAGCGCTCCCGATCGGTCATGGATAGAGGCCGCGCAGGGTGGTGGCGCCGGCCACACGATCGACGGCGACCATCATGGCCGCCCCGCGGAGGTCGACCGACTTCGCCTCGCTCATGGCCAGCACGTCGCTGAAAGCTCCATCCATGATCCGCTCCAGGTCTGCCGTGATCGTCTCCTCGGTCCAGAAGAAGGACTGCATGTCCTGGACCCACTCGAAGTAAGCGAGCACCATGCCGCCGGCCGCGCACAGGATGTCGGGCACCACCAGCACGCCGCGGTCATGCAGGATGGCGTCCGCCTCGGGTGTGGTCGGCGCGTTGCTCGCCTCGATCAGGATGGCTGCCCGCAGCTGCTCGGCGGCCGCCTCGTCGATCTGGTACTGGACTCCAGCGGTGATGAAGACGTCGCAGTCGACCCCGAAGATGGTCGGACGATCGATCGGATCCGTGCCAGGCGTGTCACGCACGGTGTCGTGCTTGCGCATGTGCGCGATGGCGGCGGCCGTGTCGATACCGGCGCCGTTGGCCACGGCTTCACGGTCGTCAGCCAGCGCGACCAGCGACGCGCCGGCATCGGTCAGCATCTCGGCCAGCACCGTACCCACCCGGCCGAAGCCCTGCAGCGCCACGCGGGCCCCCTTGAGCTCGAGATTGCGGCAGCGCGCCGCGGCCAGGATGCAGCGGAAGGCGCCGCGGCTGATGGCCTCCCGGCGTCCGCGCGTGCCGCCGATGGCCTGCGGCTTGCCGGTCACCACGGCCGGGATGGTGTGACCGTGCTGCATGCTGTAGGTGTCCATGATCCAGGCCATGGTCTGCGAACCGGTGTTGACATCCGGGGTGGGGATGTCACGGTCCGGGCCGATCAGCACGCCGATCTCCGTGGTGTAGCGGCGGGTCAGCGCCTTGCGCTCCTTGGTCGACAGCCGGCGCGGGTTGACCACCACGCCGCCCATCGCCCCGCCGTACGGGATCTGGACCAGCGCCGCCTTCCACGTATTGAGCATGGCGTTGGCGCGCACCAGGTCCAGGGTCAGATCCTCGGTGAAGCGGACGCCACCGGTGGCAGGCCCACGGTTCAGGTTGTGGTGCACGCGGTAGCCGGTGAAGCTGCGAACGCTGCCATCGTCCATGCGAACGGGGAAGTGGACGGTCAGCTCGCGCTTCGGGTCGCGGAGGACGCCGTGCATGCCCGGGTCGAGCTCCAGCCGCTCGGCCGCCAGGTCCAGAGCCCGCTGGGCCGCTCCCCATACGTCTTCCGGCGCGGCATCGCCGTGCCGGTGCTCCACATCGGTGGTGGCCGTCACGCGGCGATCCGGCACGGGGGGCTGGGGGACACGGCGGTCATGCTCACGGTCTTGCTCAAGGGTTGGATCCCTCCGTCAGGGGCCGCTGGCGCGGCACGGGCGGTGAGCATACCGTCGCTCCGCGGCCTCCGACAACCGTTCCGCATCCGCGCCGTCAGTGGCACACTCTGCCCGTCCACTCCAACCCAGGCTTCGGTGGCACCTGCACGCCAACCGACGCCAAATCGAAGACCGGAGGCAGGCGATGGCTCCCCGAGTCATGACCGTCAGCGGGCCGATCCCACCCGAGCGCATCGGCTTCACCCTTCCTCACGAGCACACCGGTATCTACCTTTGGCACATCCAGAACCGATGGGACTACTGGGAGCTCACCCCCGACGAGGACCTCATCGCCGACGAGCTGCGCGACTACCGTCGACGCGGCGGCTCGACCCTGGTTGATCTCACCCTGCCCGGCGTGGGCCGCGACCCGGAGCGCCTGCGGCGCGTGACCAGTCGAACCGGCGTCCAGGTCGTCATGGGCTGCGGCTGGTATCGCGAGGCCTACTACCCGGCCGAGGCCCGCATCGACCGGCGCACCGTCGATGACCTCGCCGATGAGCTGATCCGCGAGCTGCGCGACGGCGTGGGGGGCACCGGCGTGCGGCCCGGGATCATCGGCGAGATCGGGACCGACAAGCCGTGGGTCAGCGCCCAGGAGGAGCGGGTGCATCGGGCCGCCGCGCGCGCAGCGCGCGAGACCGGCATGGCAATCACCACCCACGGCGTGCGCTCGCCGGTGGGGCTGGCGCAGCTCCGCATCTTCGAGGAGGAGGGCGTGGATCCCGCGCGGGTCGTCATCGGGCATGCCGATTCGTACCCGGTGCTCGACCACTTCCTTGCCATCCTCGATCGCGGGGCCAACCTGCAGTTCGACTTCATCGGTCATCGGTTCCAGACGGAGGAGGCGGAAGAGCCCCGTCTGGTGGAGCACATCGTCGAGCTGCTGGAGCGCGGCTGGGGCGGGCAGCTGCTGCTCAGCCAGGACGTATGCCACAACAGCCAGCTCAAGGCACGCGGCGGCTCCGGCTACACCTACCTGCAGCAGCACTTCCTCCCGACGCTGCGCACCGCGGCCGTTGGCGAGGGCGAGATCCAGCAGATCACGATCGATAACCCGCGCCGCATCCTCACGATCGCGTGATCCAATCCGCTGTACTCGAGTCGCGAGTACATCGGCGCGCGAACTGCGCGCGACGCCTCGTCGCGCTCCTGCCAGGAGGGAGAAGCGACGTGATGATGCGAAATGCATCGCGAACGCGGTCAATCCGCGCTGACGTACTCCAGATACGCGTACGAGGCAGCCGCGTTGGCTGAGCCGCGCGACCCGATAGCCGACCTGCGGCGGATTGCCCTGTTGCTGGAGTTCGCCAACGAGCCGTCGTACCGGGTGCGCGCCTTTCGGAACGCGGCGGCAACCGTGCGTGACCTGCAGCCGAGCGCCCTCGAAGAGCACGTCAAGCAGGGGACGCTGCGCAGCCTGAACGGCATCGGTGAGGTGACGGAGCGAACGATCACCGAGAGCCTGCGTGGTGAGGAGCCCGTCTACCTCCGTCGGCTGGAAGCGACCGGCGGCCGAATGGTGGCCGAGATCGGCGCGGAGCTGTGCGAGGCGCTGCGTGGCGACTGCCACGTGCACTCCGACTGGAGCGACGGCGGCTCGCCGATCCGCGAGATGGCCGAGACGGCGATCGAGCTTGGCCACGAATACATGGTGCTGACCGACCACTCGCCGACCCTGACGGTGGCCAACGGGCTGTCGCCCGAACGGCTGGAGCGACAGCTGGGCGACGTGGCGGCGCTGAATGCGGAGCTGGCGCCGTTTCGGATCCTGACCGGGATCGAGGTCGACATCCTGTCAGACGGGTCGCTGGACCAGACGCCGGAGCTGCTCAGCCGGCTGGACATCGTGGTCGGCAGCGTCCATTCGGAGCTGCGCATGGCGTCAGGACCGATGACCCGGCGCATGGTGACCGCTCTGGCCGACCCGCACCTGGACATCCTTGGCCACTGCACCGGCCGCATGAAGGCGGGCCGCCGCAACCGGCCGCCCTCCGAGTTCGATGCCGAGATCGTGTTCGCTGCCGCCGCGCGCTTCGACAAGGCCGTCGAGGTCAACTCCCGGCCGGAGCGGCTCGATCCACCGAAGCGCCTGCTGCGCCTGGCGGTCGAGGCCGGCTGCAAGGTCAGCATCGACTCGGATGCGCACGCGCCGGGGCAGATGGCCTGGCAGCCGTACGGATGCGACCGGGCGGCGGCATGCGGCGTGCAGATCGGGTCCATCGTCAACGCATTCGAGGCCGATGCGCTGCTGGCCTGGGCCGCCGCGCATGAAGGCTGAACAGCCCACCCATCGGTCCATACTGGCCGACCCACGCAGATTGAGGAGAAACGACCATGTCCGTCGCACGTGTCACTGAGCTGAGCTGTACATCCCCTGATTCCTTCGAGGACGCGATTCGTCAGGGAATCGAGCGCGCCAACCGCACCCTGCGCCAGGTCAGGAGTGCCTGGGTCAAGGAGCAGCGCGTGAACATCGGGCGCGATGGCGCCGTCGAGTTCCAGGCCAACATCCTGGTGACCTTCGTCCTCGAAGACTGACCTACCAGGGGGGAGCGAGGGCTTCCATGGTGGCGCGGTCAGCGTGCTGGCCCTCGGGCGTGAGCGGGATCATCGCCACCTGGTCCGCTCCGGAACCGAGCAAGGCGCGCAGGCGAGCGCGCAGCGACGCGTCGTCGCCCCAGGCGACCAGCGCGTCGACCAGGCGGTCGCTGCCCGGCTTGGCCAGGTCTTCGTCAGAGAAGCCAGCCTCGCGCAGGTTGTTCAGGTAGTTCGGCAACCCCAGGTAGCGGTCCAGGTAGCGGCGTGCCGTGGCGCGCGCGGCCATGGGATCGGCCTCCCGCAGGCATGGCAGGCTGACGATGAGCAGTGGGCGCGGCCCGTCTGCTGCCGCGGCTGCCTCATCCAGGCGCGTGCGGGCTCCCGCGACGTACCACTCGGGCACCAGATACGGAAAGGCGCCCGCGGTTGCGGTGGCGGCCAATGCCAGCATGCGGGGCCGAAGGGCAGCCAACACGAACGGCGGGCGGCCGTGCGGCTCCGGACCCCGGTAGGGCGCCGCCTCGTAGGCGTCAAGGTATTCACGCATCACCGATAGCGGTCCGCGGTACGCGTGGCCGCGCACCTCGCTCACCGTGTCGCGATGGCTGCTGCCCAGCCCCAGCAGCATGCGACCGCCGGATAGCTCGTGGACGGTGGCCGCCCCGGCCCGCATTGCCACCGGGTCGCGTCCGTAAATGACGGCGATGCCCACGGCCAGGCCGATGCGCTCGGTCTGGCCGGCCAGGTGCCCCAGCAGCGTGAACGGATCGCGGCCGGCGGTCTCCTGAGTCCAGAACGTGTCGTAGCCGGCCGCCTCGGCTGAGCGAGCGAAGGCGACGACCTCGTCGCCGGGAAGCCGGTCGAAGTTGGACCAGACGCCGGCTGGGCCGATGCGGGCTGGCACCTACTCCGTGCTGGCCAGGCTGATCAGCCCTCCGCGACGGACGAAGCGCGAGCGGTAGACGGGGTTCGAGACCCGGGCGCTGACCGTTGCGGCATCCAGGGGCTTGGTCGATCGCGGAGCGGTGTAGCGCCCGCGCTCGCTGATGGCCGCGGCCAGCTGAACCGCGCTCATGGGGCCCTGCTCGTTGATGATGGCGATGATCTCTTCGTGCAGCGGGATGCGCGGAGCGGTAGCACCTGCCTTTGCGCGTGGCTTGCGTGCCCGCGGCTGACCTGTCGTGCTGGTCGCGGCCTTGGGCGGTCGGCCGCGACGCTTCGGGGCAGTGGGTGTGGCAGGTGCGGCGGCTTCGATCGGTAGCGGCCTCAATGGCCGCCATCGAAGTCGCAGCCGTCTCTCCCGCCGCGGGTTCGGCTTGCGGCGACAGCGCGTCCAGACGGCGCGCGAGCTCGTCGATCCGCGCGCTCAACGCACCGATCGCGTTGCCATCGGTAGCCGGCGCTGGCGCCTGCGCGGCTGCGGCCTCGCCACGGCGGGCAGCATCCAGCCGCTCTTCGACCCACCGCGTCACCATTTCGCCGGGCCGCACGCCGGCCTCGGCGGCCAGCAGCTTCAGCGCCGCCAGGCGGCGCGGGTCGAGCCGAATCGACATGCCGCCGTCGTCGCGGTTGCTGGGGACGTATCCGCCACGATCCGGCGGTCGCTGGGGCGGCCGATCGCGATCGTAGGTCTGTGGCGGGCGATCGCGGTTGTAGGTCTGTGGTGGCCGATCGCGGTTGTAGCCGGAGTAGCCGTCGCGGTCGCGTGGTGGGCGATCAGGCCGCGGTCCGCTGGGCCGCGGTCCGCTGGGGCGTCCTCCGCCGGACCCTCCGCCGCTGGGTCGAGAGCCGCCGTGGCGGCGATCGGGTCGTCGGTCGTATGTCATCGGGCGAACCTTAGTCGTTCGCTTCGTGGTGCGCCAGAGTCGCCTCGTCCGTCACGACCCGAGATCAGAAGCCGCTGCTGCCGCCACCGCCACCGCCACCCCCGCCTCCGCCGAAGCCGCCACCGCCTGAGGACGAGGACGAGCTGGCCGGACTGGAGCCGATGCTGCCCAGCGAACCGAACATGCCGCCGATGTCCGGCGTGCCGGAGCCCGAGAAGAGGCCTCCTCCACCACCGGACCCGAATCCGCCTCCGCTCGACAGGTTGGACGAGTCTCCGCTGCCCAGCCACACCGGGTAGTAGCCGCTCGCGCCGGCCACGCCCTCGCGCACGTCGGCCAGGCTGCGCTCCAGGACCCGCGCTACCTCCTCATGCAGCCCCAGCGCGATGCCCCACACCACCGCCTTGTCGGGAGTGTCGGCCAGGCTCCGGACCTGCGGATCCTGCACCACCTGGTTCATGTCCCGTGCCTGCTCCATCGTCTTCTGCAGCGTGCGGCGATATGCCTTCAGCATGGCGTCCACGTAGGCGCCTTCCTTGGTGCGCTGGCTCATGGCATGGCCGAAGGCGATGGTGCCGATGCCGCCCACGCCCAGGGCGAAGCCCAGGAGCGTCAGCCCGGACATGGGGATGATGTAGCCCAGGAAGACCGACAACCCGCCGACGACCAGCTCCGTGATGCCGATGCCGCTCCAGCGGTTGATCAGCGGCGACGGCATGCGGGCCAGCCAGCCCAGGCGCACCGCCTCCTCCTCGAGATCCCCCTTGACGGGATCGAGCTCGTCATTGATGCGCCACAGTGCGCCACGGGTCACGACCCCGTCGCTGTGGCCGGCACGACGCAGGATCTCGTACGCCTCGGCCTCCGGCTTCGCCAGCTCCTTGCGGTCCTGTGGCAGCTTCAGGATGTCGATCGCCGGATCGATCAGCGGGTTCGGGTCATCGTCCGACTTCACATGCCGCACCTGGTCCAGGTTGCGGAAGGCGATGTAGCCCGATCCAGCGAGCTCGACCAGGGTGGTATTGATGCTCTGCTGCGAGGCGCGTCCGCCGCGGATCACCGTGGCCAGCGGCGGGGTCATGTCGGCCGGCGGCCCGGCCATCAGGATCGAGGGCGAATCGGTCAGCTCCGGATCGTCGCCGTACCGCTTCCAGGCGGCGAACGCGAAGCCCAGTGTCACGATCAGCGCCAATAGGCTGCCCGGAATGCCGATCAGTGCGTTGGCGGTGCGGTACAGCTGCAGCTCGGAAACGCGGGCGGGCGTGATTTCGGCGTCGACCTGGTCCATGGCAGCGACCAATCCTCGACCGACGTCGCCGGCCTGAATGGCCGGGATGATCACGTCATCACGCAGGCGCGCCTGCGGATCCTCCGACAGGTACACGGCCTTGAAGCCGCTGCCGGCGTACGTGCTCAGGGAGCCGTGCTGGAATGAGTTGTCGAAGAAGCTGACCAGGATGACGAACCCGTCGTCGAACCCGCTGCGCCCGATGCCCCACTGGTCCATCAGCCGGCGCGCGTCGGCCAGGTTGGTGTCGTTGTCGACCGTGGGCGCGACGCGCGTGTAGATCACGACCTCGGCCCCGCTGCGCGCCTCGATGGCGTCGATGCGCGATTCGAGGCTCGCCTCGGTTGGCCCATCAATTGCGCCGGCTTGGTCGTAGACCGCCTGGTTGGTGACCGGATCGGGGAAGGCCAGGTCGCTGCCCCCGAGGGCGCCGATGGCGAACGGCAGGCCGAACTGGGAGAGCGCCAGCAGCCCGACGGCGGCGATCGGCACGATGAAGCGGCGCAGCATGGAGGCGCAGCATAGCGCGCCCCAGCGGGATCCCCGCTATGCTTGGCACGCTGCCTGCTTCCCCACCGAAGCAAGCGAACGTCGAGGCCAGCTCGCGCCGTGTGCGCGAGCCACCGTTTTCGCCCATCTGCGGCCGCTTCGCGGCCGAGGCCTCGCGAAGAATCTGCAACGGAGTCTCATTCGTGATGCGACGCGTCGCGGCGCAGTGCGCCGCGCTGGTCGCCGTGGTCCTCGTGGCCGTGGCGACCCTGATGCCCACGCCGTCAGCCACCGGGTCGGCGATGCCAAGCCGGTGGAGCGGCGTCCCCGCGGCCGAGATGCCGCAAGCCCACCACCCTGCCAAGCGCGAACACGCGGACCGGCATAAGGCGCAGGAGCGCCACGTGGCGAACAACCCTGCCGTGCGCGGCACGGCCAGCAACTATCCCGGCACCGCCGGCTACGTCGGCGTCCCGTCGGTGGCACTGCCGGGCGCGCTGGGCGGCCACTACACCGGATCGGTCGAGGGCTACGTGACCGTCTGCGCCGATCGCTGCGCCCGGCTCCCGGTCGTTGACTGGTGCGAGTGCTTCTGGGGCTCGTCCGACCAGCGCGTGATCGATCTGTCGCACGCCGCCTGGCCGCTGGTGACCGATCGACCGCTGTCGGCGGGCCTGGTCCGGGTGCGGATCGTCCTCAACGACCCGGCGCTGACGGCGTCACGTCCCGCCCGCGATGGCTAGCTGCAGGTCGCCACGACCGATGCGGGCAGCTGCGGCAGCCCGTCGATCTGGTCGGTGAAGGAATCGGTCTGGCCGCCATCGAGCTGGCCCGTGGTCACGCTCGTCGCCCGCACCGGAAAGCCGTTCGCGTCCCGTGCCTCCAGCCGGCAGGTGGCCGAGCCGCGCGACGTGCCCTGGTTCTCGACCGTGAAGGTGACGACCGCCGTGTTCGGCGCCCCGGCAGTCACCGAGACGACCTCGGCCTGATACGGACCCACGCCGCGCATCGCCAGGCTCGCCCAGATGGCCAGCCCCACGACGCCGGCGATGATCGCGACGGCCATGGTGCCGTGGTACTGGCTGGCCGATGGCGTCGCCATCCCGGCCCGGTTGCAGACCTCGCAGATGGACGCGTCCGGACCGATCTCGCGGCCGCACTTGATGCAGTGCCGCGGCGAACGGGGATCAGTCGCCTCCGCCTGGGTCACGGTGCGGGAGCCAGCCGCTCGCCGGCGGCGATCGGTACGGTCAGCCAGTTTTCCTGCGGCGCCAGTGGGCAGCTCCAGCGCTCGTCGTACACGCAGGACGGGTGGTAGGCGTAGTTGAAATCGAGCAGCAGCTCGTCGCCGGTCGAGCCCAGGTCGGCGCCCTTGGCCGAGTCCCAGAGGTAGCGGCCGCCGCCATACGTCTCCTTGCCGGACGTGGCATCGCGGAAGGGGATGAAGATGCCGCCGCTGTACTCGTTCAACCAGTAGACGGCCAACCGCTGATCGGCGCCATCCACGGCAAAGGTGACCCAGCCGATGCGACTGAACGGCATGGCCGGGCCGTCGCCCGATCGCGGGACGTCGGGCGCCTCCGCCTCCGGGTCCGCGTCGAGACGCGCGCTGAAGCGCAGCGCCGGGTCATGGCGCCAGTAGGCGAGTCCCTGGAACGTCGCGCGACGCCCCTCCGGCACCGGTGAGGAGTTGTGCTCGGCAAAGAGGCGGTCCTTGCCGGCCCGGAAGGAGACGAGCCGCAGCTGCGGCGCGCGGCGATCCTGGCGCATGGCGGCGTACATCGTCGCCACTCGCCGTCGCCAGTCGGCGAGGTCGAGGTGTTCGGACATGGTGCCCGGCAAGGATACGAGCGGGGCGCACAGGGCGCCCCGCTCGTCATCGGTCCAGGGGAGACTCCGGCTCTACAGGAGGCCGTTGTCCGTCAGGAAGTTGTGCGCCACGTCGGCCATGTCGGTCTGGTCGACCACGATCTCGACGCCCAGCTGGGTGAGCGCCTCGGTCGTCAGCAGCGCGTTGATGGCGTTGATCGTCTCCGCGAAGTCGGCCGGCGCGGCGTCGGCCAGCTCCTTGGTGGCGACACCCACCATGTTCTGGGCCGGCTGCAGTGACTTGTCGTCATCGAGCAGCTTGAAGTTGAAGCTGACGATGTCCGGCTGCGTGGTGCAGACCTGGGCGACGTCGATGACCTCGTTGTTGAGGGCATCGGCCATCTCGGTGCTGCACGGACTCAGGGTCTCGACGTCAACCGCGCCGATGTCGATGCCGTACACGTCCTTCAGGCCAGGTCCGCAGACCGGGTTCTCCGGGCAGCCCTCGGCCAGGCCAAAGACCAGCTGGTCGGCAACCCCGGCCAGGTCGCTCATCGTTTCCAGGCCGAGATCGGTGGCGGTCTCCTGGCGAACGGCGAAGCCGTCGGCATCGGTCCCCGGCGAGAAGTCGAAGGCCACCCAATTCTTGGCGGCCAGAGGCTCCTGCAGGTTGTCCCACGCCTCCTGGGGATCGCTCGGCAGGTCGGCCGACTCGGTCAGTGCGGCGGCCAGGCCACCCAGGTATTCGGGAATGAGGTTGATGTCGCCAGAGTCCATGGCCGTGTGGACGGCCGGTCGCTCACCGATGCTCAGGTGGCGGTCAACCGTGTAGCCCTTCGCCTCCAGGGCCTGGGCGTACATCTCACCGACCACGGCCGCTTCATAGAAGTCGGCCGAGCCAACGCTGACGTCAGGCTTGCTGGCCGTCTGGCTGGTGCTTGCCTGCTCGGACGAGCTCCCGCTCCCACCCGGCGAGCATGCGCTCATCACGAGCGCCAGCATCGCCGCCCCGAGAGCGAGCGTGCGGTACCTCCGCATTGGGTCCTCCTTGTCCTGTGGGAAAATGGTCTGCGTGCGCCGCGCGGGCACGCTCCTGCGAGCCAGTCTAGCAGTGCACGATTGATGCCCTGACTAGGCCATCCGGCTCGCCGCCGGGTTCATTCATCCGGCGAAATGAGCCGTCGGCGCCGACCGTGGTCAGGCGGCCGCGTCGGGGGCCGGGGCGTCGCCGAAGACGCGCTGCGGCATGGTCGGGCCGGCGTCGGAACCGGTGAGGCCCGGCGACGTGATGCGGCGCTCCAGCAGTGCGAAGCCGATCTCCGTGAGCAGCGCCAGGAAGACCACCAGCAGGGCGGCGGCGAAGACCTGGACCTCGTCGCTGAGGGCCAGGCCGGCCAGGATGTAGGTACCCAGGGTGTCCGCGCCCACCAGGCTCATCAGCGGTGCCGTGGCCATGATCGCCACCGCCGACGACCGGATGCCGGCCAGCACCACTGGCAGCGCGACCGGCACCTCGACCCGGGCCAGCAGCTGGACCTCACTCATCCCCACCCCGCGGCCGGCCTCCTGGAGGTCGCCATCCACGCTGCGCAGGCCGGCATAGGTGTTGGTCACGATCGGCGGGATCCCCAGTGCGACCAACGCGATCATGCCCGGCAGGAAGCCGTGGCCGGTCCGCTGCAGCAGCCCAGTGGTGATGGGGTAGACGATGCCCATCCAGCCCAGTGACGGGATCGCGCGACCGATATTGCTCATCGCCACGGCGACACCCGCGCCGCGCCCGGTGTGCCCGATGTAGAGGCCGATCGGAAGGGCGATGGCCATCGCCACCGCCAACGAGACCGCCGCCAGCAGGATCTGGCCGAAGATCATCTCCGGCAGCGTGTTGCGCCCCGTCCACTGCGCCGGGTCGGTATACCAGGCCAGGACGTCGCGAAGGAAATCGATCACGCCGCCGCCCGCCTCACGCCCCGCGTGCCGCCGACCACGGCGTGAGCCGCCGCTGGCCGAACAGCAGGACGGCGTCGATGATCACAGACAGGACGACCACCAGCATCACCCCGACCAGCGTGGCGGTGGGGAAGCGCTGCTTGATGCCGATGTTCACGATCAGGTAGCCAAGACCGCCCATCCCGATCAGGGTGGCGATGGTGACCAGGCCCATGATGGTGACGGTCGCGATCCGCAGCCCGGCCACGATGATCGGCACCGCGATCGGCACCTCCACCCGCCACAGCCGCTGCGAGGGCGTGTAGCCCATGCCATCGGCCGCCTCCAGCACCTCCGGCGGCACCGTGCGCAGGGCGGTGACGATGTTGCGCACCAGGATCACCATCGCATAGCCGACCAGCGCGATCTCGGCGGTCAGCAGCGAGAGGCCGGTGATCGGGATCAGCAGCACGAACAGGGCGATGCTGGGGATCGAGTAGAAGAGCCCGGTCGCCGCCAGCACCGGCCCATAGAGGCGGGGATAGCGGCGCACCAGCAGCGCGATCGCGAACGAGAGCACGAAGCCGACCACGATGGCGATGCCGGTGATGACCAGCTGCTCGCCGATCCGTCGGGCAAGGACGTCGGCATTCTCGAGGACCCAGTCCACGCGAAAGAACGGCTGACCCTCCCTCACGGGACCGATGCCTCCGCGCCACCTGGGGTCGTGTCAGCGCCTTCGCCGTCGGTGGCAGCGGCGACCGGAGCGCGCAGCGCGTCGCTGATGGCATCCACGTTGATCATGCCCAGCACTTTGTCCCGGCCGTCGACCACCACCCCCAGCTGCACGCTGGAGAGCAGCATCGCCGACAGCGCGTCGCGCAGGGTCGTCTCCGGCTGGACGCGTCGGCGAGCCGGGGATTGCCATCTCCTCGGTGACCGGCGCATCGGGCCCGATGTCCCTGGTGTCGATCCAGCCGATGGGCCGATCGGCGGCGTCGACCACCAGCGCGTGCCCGTCCGGGCTGTCGGTCATCCGCCGCAGCGCATCGGCGCCGGGCTCGCCAAGGCGGACGATGATCGGCTGCTCGTAGTCCAGGTCGCGGACGCGTCCCAGCGACAGGCGCTTCAGGCCGCGATCGGCCCCGACGAAGTGCTCCACGAACTCGCTGGCGGGGTTGGCCAGGATGGCGTCTGGCGTGTCGTACTGGGCCAGGATGCCGCCGCGCTGCAGGATGGCGATGCGGTCGGCCATCTTGATCGCCTCGTCCACGTCATGGGTGACGAAGACGACCGTCTTGCGAACCTGCGCCTGCAGTCGCAGGAACTCGTTCTGCAGCCGCTCGCGGCGGATCGGGTCGACCGCGCCGAACGGCTCGTCCATCAGCATCACCGGCGGATCGGCGGCCAGCGCCCGCGCCACCCCGATCCGCTGGCGCTCGCCGCCGGAAAGGGCTGCGGGATAGCGACCGGCGTAGGCAGCCGGGTCCAGTCCGACCAGCTCCAGCAGCTCATCGACGCGGGACCTGACCCGCGCCGCGGGCCAACGCAGCAGGCGTGGCACGACGGCCACGTTGTCGGCCACCGTCATATGAGGAAAGAGACCGACCTGCTGGATCACGTAGCCGATCCGTCGTCGCAGCTCGACCGCCGGCAGGCCGGCCACATCCTCGCCGTCGATGGTGATTCGACCGCCGGTCGGCTCGATCAAGCGGTTGATCATCTTCATGGTGGTCGTCTTGCCGCAGCCGGATGGACCGACCAGCACGCAGATCTCACCGGCGTTGATGGTCAGCGACAGGTCGTCGACCGCCGGGGGCGCATCCCCGTAGCGCTTGGTGACGTGGTCCAGGGCGACCACCGCGCCACCGGCGGGCGATGCCGCGGGCATCGGGGTCTGCGGTATCGCTTCGGGGCCGGTGCTCACCACGGCATGATACGGACGCCGCGGCGGCGTGCCGCGCGACGGGTCAGGAGCCGTTCAGCTGCCAGATGCGGAGCGCCGCGTTCTCGAACACCTTGTGCAGCTGCGGACCCTCCGCGAACTCCGTTGGCGTGGCGCAGTCGGAGGGCCGGCCGCTGTCCAGCAGGTAGGTGGCGCCCAGCTGCCGCATCATCGTCGCGGTATCGCGCCATGTCGCCGGTGCAGTAGATGGTGCGCACCTCTTCCGCGCGCTGCTCCGGGTCGAAGCCAAGATTGGCGATGTACGGCGTGTAAGTGATCAGCCGCAGCCGCCCCGCAGCGTCCGTGGGTGAGTTCAGCCAGCCATCGGTCGCGAACACCGACCCGTGCGGCGTGTTGGCGGCGATCCAGTTCGCCGCCTGGACCCCGTTCCAATCCAGCACTTGCTCGCGGCTGAAGGCGGTCCAGCCTGCCACCAGCAACGGCGACGGCACCGAGAGCACGATCACCAGGGCGATGGCCGGCCACGGCCAGCGGCGGATGAGCCACGCCGCCAGCAGGGCGACCGCGATCCACATCGCCTGGAAGTACTTGTTCATGTCGAAGGCGACATCGCTGACCTGCATCAGGTTGGGGATCGCGAACAGCGCCACCGCCCAGGCACCCAGGAAAGCCTTGGCCCTCAGGTCGCGCACGAACAGTGCGCCGATGGCCAGCACGAACGGCACGCCCAGGTTGGTGACGTAGAAGAAGATGACCGCCGCCGGCCCATCCGCCAGCGGAGCCGATTCCCAGCCCAGGTAGAACTTCAGCGCCCCGGAGCCGCTGGCGTTCAGCAGTGGGGCCACGACGAACGGGACGGCCAGGATGAACGGCGCCAGCAGCAGGGCGGCGTTGCGCGGCGCATCGGCATCCAGCAGGCGACGCCCGATGACCACGTACAGCAGCGCCACCACGCCGAAGGCCGGGAAGAAGAAGAAATGGAAAGGCGCCAGCAGTGCGCCCAGCAGCCCGGCGGCCAGGATCAGCATCGGCCGATCCCGGGCGCCGCGCTTCCGCTCGTCGCGCGTCGGCAGCCCGGCGACCAGCAGCAGGATGGCACCGATCAGGATCGGCAGGCCCAGGGTGGTGGCCCGATGGACCAGCAGACCGGTGGCCATCACCGACGGGATGCGGAAGTACGGCCATGCCGTGTTGCCCTGGGAGTCGTACCAGCTGTTGTCGTATGAGTTGGCGGTCACCAGCGAGACAGGGTCGCCGTAGCCGGCGGCCAGATCGCCGACCAGCCGCATCCAGGCCAACCCGCCGCCGAAGACGACCAGCACGGCCGCCAGGACGGCAGCGCGCCGCGCGCCGCGCCCGCGGAGGAGCCGCCGCCCAAGGCCGTGGACGAGCAGCGCCAGCGCCCCGGCCAGGATGGCCGACGAGGCCACGAAGGCCGGGATCGCGAACAGCCCTGCGGCCTTCGCGGCTATGGCGGCGTGGAAGTCGGCGAACCAGTGATACACCAGCGGCGCGCCGGCGAAATAGGGGACCTGTGGCGGGAAGTTGCCGGCGTTCAGCGATTGGGCAATCGACAGGTGCACGCCCAGGTCGCTCCAGTTCGAGCCGCCGGCGCTCACCCCGGTGTCGGTCGGATGCCACAGACCGCTGTCCAGCGTCAGCCCGACGAACGCCGCCGACAGGGCGGCGACCGCGAACGCAACGCCGTTGCGCCGCAGCGCGCGGGCGCCGTCGCGCAGCTGGGCCGTGAACACGGACGGGCCTGCCCGCCAGGCGGCCACGACCAGCGGCGTCATCAGGATGGCCGCCGCCAGGAAGATCGTCTCGCGCGTGTAGCTACCCAGCAGGACCGAGAGCCAATACACGAGGTGCGCCGACAGGGCGACCGACAGGACGATCGCCAATCCCAGCCGGCCCGTGGCGGCGATCCGCGGCTTCAGCCAGGCCACCAGCGCCCAGCCGGGGACCACGAACAGCAGCGGCCAGATGACGAGGATGGCCAGGCCCGGCACGAACCAGGCGGCCAGGAGGGCCAGGACGCAGCCGATGGCGGTGATCGCGGCCGCGGCGGCGTTCCCGCGCAGGATCAGGCCGGCAACGGTGGGTGCACGCTCCGAGGCCGTCATCGGGGCCGGATCATACGGCAGCCCCGGCGGCGCGACCGCGCGGGATCAAGCCGGCTGAAGCAGGTTCAGCCCTGCGGGCTGGAGGTGGCCAGGCGGGGGAGCGGTTGTCGTGGATCGAGCAGTGCCACGATCCGGTCGACCTGCGCCGGCGTCAGGACCTCGTCCTTCGCGATCCGCGCGGCAAGCCGCTCCAGGTCGCCCTCGATATGGACGCCGGGCGCCTGATCCCGCTCCCAGCTGACGTCCATGCCCGCCTCCGGGGCCAGGACCGCCACCACCTCGGACGGCTGGGTGGCGCGCTCCAGGTACAGCTCCAGGCGGTGCCCCGCCAGTCGCGCCTCGTTGACCGGCACGGCATCCCACGGGATCCAGGAATCGGTGGACCGATTCCAGCGGTACCAGTGGCCGTTGCGCTTGCGGAAGCGCCCGTGCAGGCTCGCGCGCAGGATGGTCCACGTGCCGCCGGGGCCAACCACGATGGTCTCGATCTCGGTCGTTCCGGCCGGCGTCACCCTGCGGAAGTAGTGGTAGCCGTCGTCCAGGTGTCGCCCGAGGATCGCGGCCAGCCGATCGCCGCTCAGGGACGACAGCGAGCGAAGGCTGAAGCGACCGTTTCGGGGCGTAATGGGGTGCAGGATCATGGCTGCTGGTGCACCGGGACAACGGGATGAGGTGGGAAATTCTAGCGCCGGGCCCCATGGACCGCCTAGGGCCCGATTGGGGCAACGGCTGATAGGATGCCAGTCATGGATGAAATGGAGGTCAACGCGGCCGGGACGAGCCTGCTGGAGCCCGGCGCTGACCTCGAGGGCGCCGTGCGAACGCTGCTGGAAGAGATCGGCGAGGACCCCGACCGCGACGGTTTGGTCGGCACGCCCTCCCGCGTGCGGCGCATGTACGCCGAGCTGACCGAAGGCTATCGGACCGATCCGGATGCGCTCATCAACCGTGCCTGCTTCGAGGTCGACTACGACGAGATGGTGGTCGTGCGCGACATCGAGTTCTACTCGCTGTGCGAGCACCACCTGCTGCCGTTCTACGGCCATGCCCACGTTGGCTATCTGCCGCGTGGCCGGGTCATCGGCCTGTCGAAGATTCCGCGCATCGTGGATATGTACGCGCACCGCCTGCAGGTGCAGGAACGGATGACCCAGCAGGTGGCCCACTTCCTGATGGATCGCCTGGAGCCGAAGGGCGTGGCCTGCGTGGTCGAGGCCACCCACCTGTGCACCATGATGCGCGGGGTCAGGAAGCAGGAGGCGAGCATGGTGACCAGCGCGATGCTGGGCACGTTCCGCCGCGACCCGAAGACGCGCGGCGAGTTCCTGACGCTGATCGGGCGTTCCTCGCCCACCGGCGGCTGAGTCGCGCGGACCGATGCCATACGCCCCCCTCCTGTCCGAGCCGGAAATCGCCGAGGGCCTCGCGCAGCTGCCCGAATGGCGGCGCGAGGGGGACTGGATCGCCCGCACGGTGCGTTGCCCGTCCTTCCGGGCAGCGATCGACCTCGTGAACCGCGTGGCGGATGCCGCCGAAGCTGCCGATCACCATCCCGACTTCGAGATCAACTGGCGCCGGGTCACGTTCAAGCTGACCACCAAGGCTGCCGGCGGGCTGAGCCACAAGGACTTCGATATGGCCGCGCAGATCGAGGCGCTGGCGAGTGGCGCGATGGAGGTCGCGGAGTGAAGGTCGGCCTGATGCTGCCGCTGGGGCACAACGACGCGCTGGGCCGGCCGCTCAGCTGGCCGGAGCTCCGCGGCATGGCCGAGGCAGCTGACGCCGGCGGACTGGATTCGGTATGGGGCGCCGACCATCTCATCTTCCGCGACGAAAAGGAGACGGCTGGCATCCACGAGTGCTGGACCATCCTGACCGCGGTGGCCGGCGTGACGCAGCGCGTGGAGATCGGTCCCCTGGTGCTCGCCATGCCGTTCCGCAACCCCGCCCTGCTGGCCAAGATGGCGGTCGCGCTGGACGAGATCAGCAACGGCCGGCTGGTGCTGGGCGTGGGCTGCGGCTGGCACGAACCGGAGTTCGCCGCCTTCGACTTTCCGTTCGACCACAGGGTCGGCCGCTTCGAGGAAGCGCTGCAGGTGCTGGCGCCGCTGCTCCGCACGGGCAAGGTCAGCTTCCAGGGCACATGGCACCGCGCCGAGGCGGAGCTGATCCCGCGCGGGCCGCGCCCGAACGGGCCGCCCATCCTGATCGCCGGCAAGCAGCCGCGCATGATGCAGCTGGTCGCGCGGCACGCCGACCAGTGGAACGCCGCCTGGTACGGCATGCCGGAGGAGGCAACCGAGCTGGCGGATCGGATCGCGCGGCAGCGCGCCGCCTGCGAGGCGGAGGGTCGCGATCCGGCGACGCTGCAGATGACGGCGGGCATCTACGTCGCGTTCCCGCACCTGCTGGCCGATGGTGACGGCGAAGAGCCACCGGAAGACGCCATCCGCGGCGACGTCGACCACGTGGGCGCCGCCATGGCCGGCTATGCGCGGCACGGCATCGAGCAGGTGATCGTCCACCTCTGGCCGCGCAACGCCGCTGCGGTCAGTGAGCTCGCCCGGGCAGCCGCCGTCGCTCGGGCAGGCTGGAGCGCCGGTAGAATCGGCTCCCGCATGACCGATGACGCCGAGTCCCGTGCCACGCCGATCCGCGTCCTGATCGCCAAGCCCGGCCTCGACGGGCATGACCGCGGCGCCAAGGTGCTGGCCCGCGGCCTGCGTGACGAGGGCTTTGAAGTCATCTACACGGGCCTGCGCCAGA
The DNA here is from genome assembly GCA_963720505.1 of uncultured Chloroflexia bacterium. Classification (GTDB taxonomy): domain Bacteria; phylum Chloroflexota; class Limnocylindria; order QHBO01; family QHBO01; genus DASSCW01. The sequence continues at coordinate 539,792 of CAVRFT010000007.1, read as the reverse complement.
CGCCGGAGATGATCGCCGACGCCGCTGAGCAGGAGGACGTGGACATCATCGGTCTGTCGATCCTGTCCGGCGCGCACATGGCCCTGCTGCCACGCACCGTCACCCTGGTGCGCGAGCGCGGCATGGACGACGTGCTGATCGCCGCGGGCGGGATCATCCCCGATGCCGACATCGCCAAGCTGAAGGATGCCGGGGTCGCCGAGATCTTCGGGCCTGGCACCAGCATCGGGCAGATCGCCCGCTACTTCCGCGAGCACGCGCGCCGGCCGGGTGGCTGACGAGGGCCTGCTGCAGGAGCTGGCGTCCGGGGAGCGGAGGCCACTGGCCCGACTGCTGACGCGCATCGAGGCTGCCGATCCTTCGCTGCGGGAAACGCTGCCGGCCCTGTTCGCCGCGGGCCACCGCGCGCACGTGGTGGGAGTCACCGGACCGCCTGGTAGCGGCAAGTCGACGCTGGTCAACGCCCTCATCGCCGCGTGGCGCGCCGCCGGAAAGCGGGTGGGCGTGCTGGCCGTGGATCCCAGCTCGCCCTACACCGGCGGGGCGATCATGGGCGACCGCATCCGGATGATGGAGCACGCCGCGGACCGCGACGTCTTCATGCGATCCATGGCCTCGCGCGGGGAGCTGGGAGGCCTGGCGGGCGCGACCTGGCTTGCCGCGGCGGCCCTGGATGCGGCCGGTTACGACCCAATCGTGATCGAGACGGTTGGCGCGGGGCAGAGCGAGGTGGAAGTGGCGCGGCTGGCCGAGACGACCGTGGTGGTCGAGGTGCCCGACATGGGCGACGAGGTGCAGGCCATCAAGGCCGGGCTGCTGGAGGTCGCCGACGTGATCGTGGTCAACAAGGGCGATCGTCCGGGAGCTGATCGGGCTGCACGGCAGCTCCGCGCCATGCTGTCGACTGCTGGCGGCCGGGTGGCCCGCAAGCCGCCACCGGTGCTCGTCACGACCGCCACGACCGCTGACGGCGTGGACAAGCTGGTCAAGGCGATCGAGTCGCATCGGTCCGATGCGCGCTCGCCGGATCAGGCGCGCGGCCGCGCGCGGAACCAGGTGCGCCGGGCGCTATCGGACGCGGCATGGCGCAGTGCCGAGGCGAGGCCGGACTGGGAGGCGACCGTGGAATCGGTGGCGGAGCGTACGCTCGACCCGATCACGGCTGCCGAGCGCCTGTTGGGAGACGATGTGACATGAGCAAGGTACGCGTGCACATCTCGACCTCCCTGGACGGCTACGTTGCCGGCCCGAACCAGAGCCAGGAGGCTCCGCTCGGCGAGGGCGGCGAACGGCTGCACGACTGGGTGATCGTGCTGAAGGCGTGGCGCGAGGCCGTGGGCCTGGAGGGCGGCGAGGAGAACGTCAGCAATGGCGTTGTCGCCGAGGAGAAGGCGAATGTCGGCGCCGAGATCATGGGAAGAGGCAAGTTCGGTCCGGCCACCCGTGGCCCCTGGGGCGAGGATCCGTGGCAGGGTTGGTGGGGTGAAGACCCACCCTTCCACAAGCCGGTCTTCGTCCTCACCCACCACGAGCGCGAGCCGCTCGTCCTCTCGGACACGACCTTCACCTTCGTCACCGGCGGAATCGAATCCGCCATGGAGCAGGCGCGGGACGCGGCCGGTGACAAGGACGTCTTCATCGGCGGCGGCGCCGACGTCATCAACCAGTACCTGGCGGCCGGTCTGGTCGACGAGCTGGAGCTGCACGTCGCGCCGATCCTCCTGGGCGGAGGAGCGCGCCTCTTCGACGGAGTCGGACCCAATCTGAAGCTGCAGGAGCTCCGCGCGATCGAGGCGCCGGGGGTCGCGCACCTCAAGTACCGCGTCGTGAACTAGGGGACGGGCCCTTCCAGGTCCTTCGCCATCTGGACCGATGTCTCCACGTAGCCCACGGAGCGGTAGAGCTTCCGCGCCACCTCGTTGCCGCCGAACACGTTGAGCTCGATGCGCCCGATTCCCAGCGCGCGGGCCTGTTCCTCGGCCAGCGCCATCGCCGCGCGTCCGTAGCCCTTGCCGCGGTGCGCCTCGTCGATCTCGACGTCGTAGATGAAGATCACCCTCCGCCCGCCGGAGTCGCGTTCGGCCAGCCACAGCAGGCCAACCCGCTCGCCATCGGCCTCGATGATCCATAGGGAGTGGCCGGGCGTCTCCAGGCCACCGGGGAGGATCGCGGCGTGGTCCTCTTCAGACTTCCTGCGCGCGAACTCGGCCGTCTGTCCGCCCTGTTCCCGGATGCCTGTGGCGTAGCTCATGATCGAGTGCTCCAGGAAGGCGGGCAACTCGTCGGGGCGCATCGGCCGCAGGCGCACGGCGGAACTCGCGTCGGTCATCACCCCGATTATGGGGCGCGCTACGCTTCGCCCGTGACCTCCCCACCGCCCCTTCTGCGCGTCCGCCCCGCGCGCGCCGAGGACGAGCCGTTTCTCTGGCGCATGCTCGCCACCACGGCCGACCTGCCACCGGCGGAAACGCCATCGGTCGAGCACGTGCAGCGCGATCCGGGCATCGCGCCGTACCTGGCCGGCTGGGGCCGTACCGGGGACGCTGGCGTGGTCGCCGAAGCGAACGGCGAGTCCGTTGGCGCCGCCTGGTATCGGCTGTTCGACGCGGAGGACCCCGGCTACGGCTTCGTGGCACCGGAGATTCCGGAGGTCAGCGTCGGAGTCGAGACGGCCTGGCGTGGACGTGGCGTGGGTCGCGCGCTGCTCGAGGCCCTGGTTGCCACGGCTGGGGTGTCAGGCCACGACGCGCTGAGCCTGAGCGTGGATGCGCGCAACGCGCCGGCGCTCGCGCTGTATCGGTCCATTGGCTTCGTCGAAACCGACGGGGGCAATGCCGGGAACCCGACCCTGCTGTTGCGGCTGGTAGGCTAGCCGGCCAATGGGTATCGAACGGGTCTACGTCATTGGCGCCGGCCTGATGGGGCACGGCATCGCCCAGGTCAGTGCCGCCGCCGGCAAGGCCGTGACCCTGGCCGATCGCACCGCCGAGCTGGCCGTGGCCGGGCAGCAGCGGATTGCCGGCAACCTGGAACGCCAGGTGGGGAAGGGCAAGCTCGAGCAGTCGGTCGCCGACGAGACGCTCGCTCGCATCGCCACTGCGACCGGCGCCGATGGGGTGCAAGGCCACGACATCGTGATCGAGGCGATCTTCGAGGACGAGGCGCTCAAGCGCGAGACGTGGGCCGCCATCAGCCAGCAGGCGGATCCCGACACCATCTTCGCCAGCAACACCAGCAGCATCAGCATCACCGGGCTCGCCACCGCCACCGATCGGCCCGACCGCTTCATCGGCCTGCACTTCTTCTCACCGGTGCCGGTGATGGGGCTGATCGAGATCATCCGCGGCCTGGAGACCAGTGACGCCACCCATGACGCCGCGCGGGCCTTTGCCGGGGACCTGGGCAAGACGGTCATCGAGTCGAAGGACATGCCCGGCTTCCTGGTCAACCGCATGCTCGGTCCGTTCATCAACGAGGCGATCTTCACGCTGATGGAGGGCACCGGCAGCGCCGCCGACATCGACACCGGGGCCAAGCTGGGGCTGAACCATCCGATGGGGCCGCTGGAGCTCTCCGACTTCATTGGCAATGACGTGATGCTGGGCGTGATGGACGTGCTGCAGCGCGGCATCGGCGACCCGAAGTTCCGCGCCGCGCCGCTGCTGCGCCAGATGGTCGCCGCCGGGCACCTGGGCCGGAAGGCCGGCCGCGGGTTCTACCGCTACGACGAGAAGGGCAACAAGGTCGACTGATGGTTGCCAGCGCCGCCCCGGCCCGCAGCCCCGACCCATTCGCGCTGTCGGAGGAGGAGCGGGCCGTCCGCGACACGGCCGCGCAGTTCGCCCAGCGCGAGCTGGCGCCCACGGTCGCGCAGCGCGACGAGGAGGAGCGCTACGACCGCGCCCTGTTCGACCGGATGGGCGAGCTTGGCCTGACCGGGCTCCCGTACCCGGAGCAGTACGGCGGCGCAGGCCTCGGCACCTTCCCGTGGGTATTGGCCTGCGAGGAGATCGCTGCGGCCGACATGGGCATGGCGGTCAGCCTCTCGGTCCACGTCCTGTCGCAGCTCTGCATCCTCTCCAGCGGGACCGATGAGCAGAAGGAGCGCCTCCTGCCGCCGATGACCGCCGGCACGCGCCTGGGCGCCTTCGCCCTGACCGAGCCGCAGGCTGGTTCCGATGCCGCCGCCCTGGGCATGCGCGCCGAGCGGGATGGCGACGACTACCTGCTGACCGGCACCAAGGTGTGGATCACCAACGGCGCCCACGCCGATCTGGTGATCGTGTTCGCCACCGTCGACCGCTCGCTGGGTCGGGAGGGGATCACCGCCTTCGCCGTCGAGACGGACACGCCCGGCTTCAGGGTCGGCAGCCACGAGCGGAAGATGGGCATCCGCGACTCGGTGTCCGCCGAGCTCATCTTCGACGGGGCGCGGGTTCCGGTTTCCAATCGGCTGGGCGAAGAGGGAGCGGGCCTGAAGCTGGCGCTGTCCGCCCTGGGCGCCGGGCGGATCGGCATTGCCGCCGCCTGCGTGGGCCTGGCTCGTGCCGCGCTGGAGCACGCCGCCCGCTACGCGACGCAGCGCACCCAGTTCGGCCGCAGCATCGCCGACCAGGAGATGGTGCAGGCCATGCTGGCCGATGCCGCCACCTCGGTTGATGCGGCACGCCTGCTCACCTGGCGCGCCGCCCGGCTGCGCGATGCCGGACAGCCCATCAGCGCCGCCAGCTCCATGGCCAAGCTGTACGCGTCGGACACTGCCATGCGCGTGGCCACCGATGCCGTGCAGATCTATGGCGGCGCGGGCTACAGCCGCGACAATCCGGTCGAGCGCTTCATGCGCGACGCCAAGGGCGCCCAGATCTATGAGGGCACGAACCAGATCCAACGGCTCATCGTGGCGCAGCACCTGATCGAGGAAGCACGCCGCATCGGCTAAGGTCCAGGCAGGACGAACGGAGGCCCAGTCCGAAATGTCGAGCAGCACTGCACCCGGCGAATCGGCGGCCCCGAGCGCGGGCGCCGGCCGTCGCATGATCACTGACGTGGAGCCGCTGTCGATCCCGGACGAGCTGCGCGCGAACTCGCTGGTCGACCTCGTCGATCGCACGGTGCAGCGCTATCCGGACAAGGAAGCCCTGCGCTGGAAGCTGCATCGGTCGGCGCGGCAGATGGGCGGCTCGGACGAGGAGGCCGAGGAGGCGGTGCAGTGGCGCAGCACCACCTATAAGGAAACGTGGCGCTGGGTGACCGAGGTGGCGATGGGCCTCAAGCACCTTGGCATCCGCGACGGCGACTCGGTGGCGATCATGTCGCGCACCCGTCCGGCGTGGCTCACCGCGGACATCGGCGCCATGTCCCTGGGCGCGGTCACCTGCCCGATCTATCCCTCATCCGAAGCCGGCCAGGCCGCCTTCGTGATCAACAACGTGAAGGCCAGGCTGATCTTCGTGGAGAACCTGCAGCAGTACCACAAGATCGAGAAGGTCCGGGCCGATTGCCCCACGCTCGAGCACGTCGTCATCATCGACGATCACGGGCGCCAGCCGCCCATGACGGTGAGCTTCGACGACATCTTCGACCTGTCGGAAGCCGAGCCGGGGGAGCTCCGCGAATGGGAGGAGCACTGGCGCACCTTCCGCCGTGACAAGGTCGCCACCATCGTCCACACCTCCGGCACGACCGGCGACCCGAAGGGCGTGGTGCTGACCCACGGCAACATCCTGCTCAACTTCGAGGCCGGCATCCAGGCCGTGGACTTCAACGAGCGCGACCTGTTTCTCTCGTTCCTGCCGCTCTCGCACATGACCGAGCGCGCGGCCGGTCAGGTCGTGCCGCTGGGTCGCGGTTGCACGATCGCCTATGCCGAGCCGACCATCTCACGGCTGGCGGCAAACATGGTGGAGACCAAGCCGACCGTCATGGTCGCGGTGCCGCGCCTGTACGAGACCCTGTACGCCCGGGTCCTGTCGACCGTCGAGGCCGGGCCGGCTCTGAACCGGCGCATCTTCCACTGGGCGGCGAACCTGGGCAAGCAGCACTACCAGAACCATCTGGACGGTCGCGGGGACTCCGTCTGGCTCGGCATGCAGATGAAGGTCGCCGATCGGCTGGTGTTCTCCAAGATCCGGGCTCGGACCGGGGGGCGCGTCCGCTACTTCGTGTCCGGCGGAGCGCCGCTGTCACGCGAGATCGGCGAATTCTTCTACGCCATGGGCATGCTCATCCTGGAGGGCTACGGCCTGACCGAGACGGCGCCGCTGCTCACCATCAACCGACCTGAGGACTTCAAGTTCGGCACGGTCGGCAAGCCCGTGGCCGAGACGCAGATCAAGATCGACCCGGCGACCGGCGAGATCCTGGCGCGCGGCCCGCAGGTGATGAAGGGGTACCTCAACCAGCCAGAGGAGACGGCGAAGGTCATCGACGCCGATGGCTGGTTCCACACCGGCGACATCGGCGAGCTTGACGAGATCGGCCGCGTCCTCATCACCGATCGGCTGAAGAACATCATCGTGCTGGCCAACGGCAAGAACGTGGCGCCGGCGCCCATGGAGATCGCGCTGGCCACCAGCAAGTACATCGCCCAGGCCGTGATCATGGGGGACCAGCAGCCCTACACCGGCGTGCTGATCGCCCCGGACTTCGAGGAGCTTGGCATCATGGGCCGCCGCCAATGGCCTGGCAGAGGCACCGCCGGAGCAGCTGGTCGCCGACGACAAGGTGGAGAAGCTGTTCCACGCCGAGGTCCGATCGAAGCTGGACGACTTCGCCGTCTACGAACGGCCGCGCCGGATCGCGCTGCTGCCGCGCCTGCTGACCGAGGAGGAAGGGGAGATGACCCCGTCACTCAAGGTGAAGCTGCGCGTCGTCAAGGAGAAGTGGGCGACAAGGTCGCCTACCTCTTCGACGAGGACCACACGTCGCAGGACTGAGCCGGATCCGGGGCCGGCGACCGTCCCGGAGTACCATCAATCCATGAGCGACGTCTTCATCCTGTCCGCCGCCCGGACGCCAATCGGCAAGTTCGGCGGCGGCCTTTCCACCGTTCCCGCCACCGATCTGGGCGCCACGGCCATCCGTGCCGCGGTCGAGCGCTCCGGCATCGCGCCGGAGAAGGTCGACGAGGCGATCATGGGCCAGGTCATCCAGGCCGGCGCCGGCCAGGCTCCGGCGCGGCAAGCCGCGCTGAAGGGCGGCCTGCCCGAGGGCGTGAGCGCCACCACCATCAACAAGGTATGCGGCTCCGGCATGAAGGCGGTGATGCTGGGTGCCGCCTCCATCCGCGCCGGCGATGCCGACGTGATCGTGGCCGGTGGCATGGAGAACATGAACCTGGGCCCGTACCTGCTCCCCGGCGCCCGGGCCGGCTACCGCCTCGGCAACGCCGAGCTGGTCGACAGCACCGTCCACGACGGCCTGTGGTGCGCGACCTGCGACGTGCACATGGGCCTGCACGCCGAGCGGGTGGCCGCCAAGCACGACGTCACGCGCCAGGCGCAGGACGAGTTCGCGCTGCGCTCGCACCAGCGGGCGCTGGCCGCCATGGAGGAGGGCCGCTTCCGCGACGAGATCGTGCCCGTCACGGTGGACGGCAAGAAGGGCCCGATCACCGTCGACACCGACGAGAACCCTCGCGCTGACACCTCGCTTGAGGCCTTGGCCAAGCTGAAGCCCGCCTTCCAGCCCGACAAGGGGACGGTCACCGCCGGCAACGCCCCCGGCATCACCGATGGCGCGGCCGCGCTGGTGATCGCCTCGGACGCCGCTGTCGAGGCAGATGGCCTGCAGCCAATGGCCCGCATCATCGGCTACGCCCAGGCCGATGTCGCTCCCGAGTGGCTGTTCGAGGCCCCGATCCACGGCGTGAAGCGCCTGATCGAACGGGTCGGTGGCTCGCTGGACGACTACGACCTGATCGAGATCAACGAGGCGTTCGCCGCCCAGGTGCTGGCCGACGGCAATGCCCTGGGCTTCGACTGGGATCGGGTCAACGTCAACGGCGGGGCCATTGCGCTGGGTCATCCCATCGGCGCATCGGGCGCCCGCGTGCTGACCACGCTCCTGTACGAGCTGCGGCGCCGCGGCGGGGGAAAGGGCCTGGCCACGCTCTGCCTGGGCGGCGGCGGGGCAGTCGCGATGGCCGTGGAAACCGTCTAGCCCAATCGGACTGGTTGGGCCGGCATGAGGTCGGCCCCTATAATCGGCTCCGCTCGTGCGCGGGCCTGCTTCCGCACCAACCCGCGGAGGCGCCGGCGCGCGCTCAGCTCTGGAGGCAATCCACCAGCCGATGGCTACCCAGCACACGGTCGCCGACGCTCCGAACATCTGGGCGGTGGCCCAGGAGCAGTTCGACAATGCGGCCGAACAGCTTGACCTCGATGCCGGCATGCGCAAGGTCCTGCGCGTTCCCAAGCGGGAGCTCACCGTCAACTTCCCGGTCACCATGGATGACGGGCATGTGGAGGTCTTCACCGGCTACCGCGTCCAGCACAACCTCAGCCGCGGTCCGGCCAAGGGCGGCATCCGCTACCACCAGGACGTGACGCTGGACGAGGTTCGCGCGCTGGCGATGTGGATGACCTGGAAGTGCGCCGTGGTGGACATCCCGTACGGCGGCGGCAAGGGCGGCGTCATCGTCGACCCCAAGCAGCTCTCCCTGAAGGAAGTGGAGGGCCTGACCCGCCGCTTCACCACCGAGCTGAGCCCGATCATCGGTCCCGACCGCGACATCCCCGCGCCGGACGTGAACACCAACGCCCAGACCATGGCCTGGATCATGGACACCTACTCCATGCACCAGGGCTACACCATCCCGGGCGTGGTCACGGGCAAGCCGATCGCGGTGGGTGGCTCGCTCGGCCGCAACGAGGCGACCGCGCGCGGAGCCGTCTTCACGCTGCAGCAGGCCAGCAGGGAGCTCGACATCCCGCTTGCCGGCGCGCGCGTGTCGATCCAGGGCTACGGCAACGCCGGCTCCATCGCCGCGCGAGCTGCTGGCGGCCGAGGGCTGCACCATCATCGCGGTCAGCGACAGCTCGGGCGGCATCGTCAACACCGGCGGCCTCGATCCCGCCAAGGTCAGCGCCTGGAAGCGCGAGCACGGCACGGTGGTCGGCTTCCCCGGGGCCGATGAGATCAGCAACAGCGCCATCCTGGAGCTCGAATGCGAGATCCTGGTACCGGCCGCGCTGGAGAACCAGATCACGCACCGCAACGCGCATCGGATCAAGGCCAAGATCGTGGCCGAGGCCGCCAACGGGCCGACCACCCCGGAGGCCGATGAGATCCTGCACGACCACGGCGTGTTCCTGATCCCGGACATCCTGTGCAATGCCGGCGGCGTGACGGTCAGCTACTTCGAGTGGGTCCAGGACATGCAGTCGTTCTTCTGGACCGAGGAGCGCATCAACGAAAGCCTCAAGGGGATCATGGACCGTGCCTTCCAGGCCGTGTACGCCATGAGCAAGCATCGCGAGGTCGAGATGCGGACCGCCGCCTACATGGTTGCCGTGGCCCGCGTGGCCGAGGCCACCACCCTGCGGGGGCTCTACCCATAGCTGAGGAACCGTCCGTGCTCGACCACGAGGAACGCTTCCTCTTCCGCGAGGAGATCCTCAACCTTGCCACCGCCCTCACCGAGCCGGGGGCGCTGGACAACGTGGAGGATCTGCTGGCCGAGGTGACCACCTCGCCGCGCTTCGACTCGGACGTCTTCACGCTGGAGCGCTCGCTCCAGGTCATGCTCGGCAATCGGGCCGGCTCCACCATGGTCGGCCTGCTGACGGTCACCCGCGAGGTCTTCGAGGAGGTCGGCGAGATCGGCATGCCGCCCGACGTCCACGAGCGGATCGTCAGCTGGCGGGCCCGATTCGGGCTGGCCATCGACAACGCCCTGAACTTCCTGAACAACCCCGACGGGATCCAGGGTCACAACTTCGGGACCCAGGTCCTGCACGGCGACGGCGGCACCACGCTGCAGGGGCGGCTGACGCTGGTGCGCTACAACAACGAGCCGCAGTTCTTCATCGCCGACGCCGAGATCCTGCTGGCCATCGCGGCCGACATGATGGATCGGCTGGGCGAGCACCTCGACCCGGAGCAGCTCGACCCGGAGCTGGTGCAACGATTGCGGGAAGGCCTGGAGCGAATCGAACGGCGGTCGAAGGCCCGCGAGTGAGCGGGGCGCGCCGCATCTTCCTGGCCGCCACCGGCCAGAACCGGGGAAAGACCACCGTCTCGCTGGGGCTGGCGGCCCTGATTGCGGCGGACGGTCATCGGCTCGGCTTCCTCAAGCCCGTCGGCCAGCGCTACCTGGTGATCGACGGCACGCGCGCGGACGAGGACGCCGTCCTGATGAAGGAGGTCTTCGACCTGCCCGATGCCCTGAACGACATGAGCCCCGTGACCCTGCCGCGCCACTTCACCACCGACTACGTGATGGGCCGCGTCACCGACGACCTGGCAGCGGCCGTGACCCGGGCCGCCGCGAAGGTCTCGCAGGACAAGGACGTGGTGCTGATCGAGGGGACCGGCCACGCCGGGGTGGGCGCCGTCATCGGCCTGTCCAACGCGCGCGTGGCGGAGATGCTGGAGGCGCCGGTGGTGATCGTCAGCGAGGGGGGCGTGGGCCGGCCGATCGACGAGATCGTGCTCAACCACGCCCTGTTCGATCGGCACCGGGTGCGGGTGCTCGGGGCGGTGGTCAACAAGGTGAACGTCGAGGCCAACCCGGACCTGCCGGAGGTGCTGGGCCAGGGCCTGGCGCAGCACGGGATCGAGCTGATCGGCTGCATCCCGTTCAGCGAGCTGCTGGCCAACCCGTCGCTGGAGCTGATCACGACCCACCTGGCCGGCGACCTGCTGGCCGGGGAGGCGACGGCGAGCGCGATCATCGGTCACGTGGCCATCGGCGCCATGCGGGCCGACCACGCGGTGCCCTACCTGCGCGACCGGACCCTGCTCATCACGCCCGGCGACCGCGAGGACATGCTGGAGGTGGCGCTGGAGGCGTATCGGGCCGGGATCGAGCCGGGCCGGCGGCCACGCGTGACCGGGATCGTCCTGACCGGCGGGTTCCGGCCATCGGACCGTTGGGTGGACGATCTGCGCGCAGGCGGGCCTCTTCACCTACCTGGTCGAAACCGACACCTATCGGACCGCGCAGGACGTGCAGGACATCCTGGTCAAGACGCATCCGACCGACACGGACAAGATCGCCACCATCAAGGAGCTGGTCGGGCGATCGCTCGATCCGGAGCCGCTGCTGGCCCGCGTCTGAGCGCCGACGTACCATGCCGGCATGACCGTCACCGCCGCAGCTCCCGACAAGCTCCACTTCACCGGCGACGACGAGGCCGACCGGCTCCTCGTCACCGATCCGCTGGCCCTGCTCATCGGATTCGCCCTCGACCAGCAGGTGCCCGTGCAGAAGGCCTTCAGCGGACCGATGGAGCTGAAGCGCCGGATCGGGCATCTCGATCCGCAGCGCATCGCCGAGATGGACGCCGAGCAGCTGGCCGACGTCTTCCGGCAGCGACCGGCGCTGCATCGCTACCCGGCGGCCATGGCGGGTCGCGTGCAGGCGCTGTGCGCCTACGTGGTGCGAGAGTACGACGGCCACGCGGAGCGCGTCTGGACCGAGGCGCAGAACGGTCGCGACCTGCGGGCGCGCCTGAAGGCGCTGCCGTCGTTCGGCGACATGAAGGTGCGCTCCATGCTCGGCATCCTGTCCAAGCGCTACCGGCTGCAGCTGCCGGGGCTGGACGCGGTGGCGCCGAAGCATCCGACGCTGGGCGACGTGGACTCGCCGGAGGCGCTGGCGGAGTACCAGGCGGCGAAGCGGGCCCACAAGGCGCAGATGCGCGCCGCCGAGGCCGCCGGGAAATGAAGGGAGGCCGGACGTGGGCACTCGCCGGCCTCCCATGCCCCACGGCGTAATTCCGGTCGCGTACCGGATGCCGTAGTGCTGGCCCGCATCATACGGACGAACGGGTCTGCGTCACTAGTACTTTGAGCGACAAATCGCGCGCCCGAAATCGCCCTGGGTCCGGGCTCAGGCGACGTCCCAGGCGAGCGGCATGTTGTCGGCCAGCCTGGTGCGTCCGATCCAGCCAGCCACCAGCGCCAGCGCCGGTCCCGAGACGCGCTGCAGCTCCGCCAGCGAGGTCGCATCGGCGACGCTGAGGTAGTCGATTCGCGCCATCGGCTCCGCGGCCATCACCTCCTGCATCCGTGCCCGGAGCACCTCGGCCGACCGCTCGCCACCGTCGTACGCCGTGCGCGCCGCCGTCAGGGCGTTGTAGAGGCAGGTGGCCGCCACCCGCTCCTCGATCGAGAGGCGCGCATTGGCGCTGGACATGGCCAGCCCATCGGCCTCGCGCACGGTGGGGCAGACCACCAGCTCCACGTTCATGAACAGGTCGCGCAGCATGCGGCGCAGGATCACCACCTGCTGGGCGTGCTTCTGGCCCAGGTAGACACGCGCCGGGCCGACCAGGTTGATGAGCTTCAGCATCACCGTGGTCAGCCCATCCAGGTGGCCGGGACGCGAGGCGCCCTCCAGCTGCCGGGTCAGGCCCTCGACGCTGACCCGGGTCAGGTCGTCGGCAGGGTAGAGCTCGCCAACCTCCGGGCGGAAGACGAGGTCCACCACCTCCCGCTCCAGCAGCGCCATGTCGCGCTCGACGTCCTGCCGACCGTGGTCCCCCTCGTCCAGCGTCGAGAACTCGTGGGGATTGGCGAAGCAGCTGACCACCACGCAGCCGTTCTCGTCGCGCGCTCGCTTGATGAGCGAGAGCTGGCCGGCGTGGAGCATGCCCATGGTCGGCACGAAGCCGACGGAATCGCCGGTGACCCGACGCTCCAGGATGGCAACGCGAAGGTCAGGAGCGCTCTCGACGACGCGCACCGATCGTCAGCGCTGCCGCGACCGCGTCGAGGTCTGAGCGCTGGGATCCGGGCGAGCCTTGCGATAGCGATCGACGATCAGGTCCCACAGCCGCTCGGCGACCTGGCGCTTGGGGAGCATCGGCCAGTCGGTGAGCGCACCTTCCCCGCCGAAGACGGTGACCTTGTTGTCGTCGGAGCCGATGGCGTCGAACGGCCCACCCACGGTGTTGCCCACGATCAGGTCCAGGCCCTTGTCGCGCAGCTTGCTGCGCGCGTTCGCCTCCAGGTCGTCGCTCTCCGCGGCGAATCCCACCAGGAACGGGCGCAGTTCGTCGGGCATCTCGCCTACCTCGGCCACGATGTCCGGGTTCGGCACCAGCTCCACCTGCAGGCCGGCGTCGCGCTTGATCTTGGTGGCCGATGGGCGCTTTGGAGCGAAGTCGGCCACGGCGGCGGCCATGATCAGGATGTCGGCGGCCGGCGCGGCGCGGATCACCGCCTCGCGCATGGCGGCGGCCGTCGTCGCTTCCTGCAGCGTGACGCCGCGGGGCGCGGTGGCGCTCATGGTGCCGGCGATCAGCGTCACGCTGGCGCCGCGGTCGCGAGCGGCCTCGGCGATGGCGACGCCCATCTTGCCGCTGCTCCGATTCCCGATGAAGCGGACCGGGTCGAGCGGCTCGCGCGTCCCGCCGGCGCTGACAACCACATGCAGCCCTTCCAGCTCGCCGGAGCGCGCGAACAGCCCCTCGACCGCCTCGACGATGGTCGACGGGTCGGCCAGGCGTCCCACCCCGGTCAGGCCCGAGGCCAGCGCCCCAACTTCTGGCTCCACGATGTAGTGCCCGAAGCCGCGCAGCGTCTCGACGTTGCGCTGGGTGGCGGGATGGGTCCACATGCCGGCATCCATGGCCGGCGCCACCACCACCGGGGCGCGGCTGGCGCAGGCGATGGCGGTGACCGAGTCGTTGACCAGCCCCGCGGCCAGCTGCGCCAGCATGTTGGCCGTGGCCGGCGCGATCACGATCGCGTCCGCGCCTTCGGCCAGCTCCACGTGGGCGATCTGCTGGTCGCCGTCCAGGGCCATCACGTCGTCGACCACCGGGCGGTGGGTGAGCGAGGCGAAGGTGAGCGGCGTCACGAACTGCGCGGCGGCGGGGGTCATGGCCACGTCCACGATGGCGCCGCGCTCGGCGAGCAGCCGCACCAGGCTCACTGCCTTGTAGGCGGCGATGCTGCCGGTCACGCCCACCACGATCCGCCGTCCGGCCAGCGCGCCGCGGCTCTCGCTCATGCCCTTTGCTCCTGGCTGGCGGGCTGCGCCCCGCGGACGGCGCGGATGCGCTCCCAGGCGTAGCGGATGCCGCGCAGGGTGAGGTCCGGCTCCACGCGGTCGATGCCCGGCACGTCCGTCAGCCACGGCTCGTGCGTGTAGCCACCGGTGGCGATCACGGTCACGCGGCTGCCGGCGGGAGAGCGTTCGATCAGCTCGCCGCGCAGGGCGGTCAGCAGGCCGGATACCAGCCCGATGTGCCCCAGCACCGCGCCGGACTGCATGGCGTCGATGGTATTGGCGCCGATGGCGTGGTCCGGCCGCCGCAGCTCGATCCGCGGCAGCTTGCTCGCTCGCCCGACCAGCGCCTCCAGCGAGACGCCGAGGCCCGGCGCGATGGCCCCGCCGAGGTAGGCGCCGTTGGCGTCGATCACGTCGAAGTTGGTGCTGGTGCCCAGGTCGATGACGATGGCCGGGCCGCCGACCTCGATGCCGGCAGCCAGCGCGTTGCACAGCCGGTCGGCGCCGGCCTCGGCCGGGCGATCGATCTCGATCGGCAGGATGCCCTCGAGCGTGGCGGCATCGACCACCATCGGCTCCAGGCCAAGCCGCTCCTGCGCGAACTCGACAAACCGCTCGGTCAGCGGCGGCACCACCGAGGCGATGGCCATCGCCGTCAGCTGGTCGAGCCGATGGGCGTCGAGCGCGAGCATGTCGCGCACCAGCGCGGCCGCTTCATCGGGGGTGGCGCCGGCGCGCGTGGTGGCGCGCCACGAGCCGATCAGCTCAGCCTCGCGGAAGAGGCCGAGCGTCAGGCTGGTGTTGCCGATATCGAGCGCCAGGAGCGTCACGGGCGACATCGTAACAGCCGATTTCGCCTGCGCCGGGCGTCGCGCCCGGCGCCATCGGTGCGGGTGTAGACTCCGCCGCGACCCATGACCGACGCGCGTGCCAAGCTCTACATCAACACCGGCGTCGTCACCAACAAGACCGATGTCTACAACATCCTGCGCCCGCTGCTGAAGCAGACCGTCACCTACACCTACTACCGCGCCAACCAGGTGACCAGCAGCGGAACGGGCTGGGTGGAGCGCATCGTGGTCGACCACCCGGAGATCGCCAGCTACTTCACGCCGCTGTCGATCTGCCTGAACCTGGACTCCTTCGACTACCTGCAGTTCGACACCACCTCCGAGCAGCTGCTGGTCTACACGCTGGTCATCGGCACCGAGCGCGTGGTGCTCGAGTTCGCGGCCGGCGGCTCCCGCCAGGACGACCAGGAGGAGAGCGGCAACGGTCGACCGCTGCCGCGCAACGCCGAGGAGCTGGCACGCGACCTGCGCTTCATCCAGATGGAGCTGATGATGTCGTCGGATGCCGCTGATGAGGACGAGGACGCGTGAGGTGAGCTCCGGCCTGGCCGTGCCCAGGCGGCGAAGCTCCGCGCTGCCAATCGAGCGAAGCGTCCTCCGCAACGGGCTCAGGGTCGTGACCACCCGCATGCCATCGGCCCGCTCGGTGGCGGTGGGCCTGTTCGTCGGTGTCGGCTCGCGCCACGAGGACGCCCCGCGCGCCGGCCTGTCGCACTTCCTGGAGCACCTCGTCTTCAAGGGAACGGGTGGTTACCCGGAGCCGGGCGAGCTGTCGGAGGCGGTCGAGGGCTGCGGCGGGGCGGTCAACGCCTCCACCGACCGCGAGCTGACGGTCTACAGCGCCAAGGTCCCGGCCGCGGCCGCCGAACGCGGCCTGGAAGTGGTCTCGGAGCTGGTGCTGCGCCCGCTGCTGCGCAAGAGCGACCTGTCGGCCGAGAAGCCGGTGATCGTGGACGAGATCCGCATGTACCAGGATTCGCCCGGCGACCACATCTTCACGCTGTTCGACGAGACGCTGTTCGGCGATCACCCGCTCGGTCGGGAGATCGCCGGCACCCCGCGTTCCGTGCGCCGCGCCACGCACGAGGGCGCGGTCGGCCACTGGGGTCGCTGGTATCAGCCGCGCCATCTGGTGCTGGCAGCGGCCGGCGCCCTCACCCACGAGGCGGTGCGGAAGATTGCCGAGTCCTGGTTCGAGCAGCCCACGCCCTGGCTGGACGATGCGCGCCAGAGCGTGTCGCAGCTGCCGGTGGCGGCGCCGTCGCCAGCGAACGCGGGGACGGTCCGGGTGGCGTATCGCCGGCTGGCGCAGGGGAACCTGTGCCTCGGGATGCCGGGCGTGGCCCGCGACGATCCGGACCGCTGGGCGCTGGACCTGCTGGGTGCGGTGCTCGGCGACGGCATGAGCAGCCGTCTGTTCCTGGAGCTGCGCGAGCGGCGCTCGCTGGCGTACGACGTGTCCACGTTCGCCGCCACCTACGCGGACTGCGGCACCTTCGGCGTGCACGCCGGCTTCGACCCCGACCAGGCCGGAGCCGTGATCGCCGGCATCCGGGAGCAGCTCGAGCGCGTCGTCCAGGAGCCGGTCAGCGCTGCCGAGCTGGAGCGCGCCCGAGCCTACACCCGCGGCCGGCTGGAGCTGCGCCTGGAGGACACGTCCGCCGTCGCTGCCTGGCTGGGCACCGGCGAGAGCCTGCTGCCGCGGATCCTGACCGTGGAAGAGGTGGTGGAACGGCTGGAGGCGGTCACGCCCGACGACATGCTGCGGGTGGCGCGGCGCTGTGCCCGCCCCGAGCAGGCGCGGCTGGTGATGCTGGGACCCTACCGCTCGGCGACGCGCTTCGAGAAGGTGCTGGCCGCGGGCGCGTCCTGATGGCGAGGATGGCCTGATGTCGGACGAGATCGTCGTCGACCTCATCCCGGACGACCTGTCGCTGGCGCGCGCCCAGCTCAGCTCGGGCCTGGTCGGCCAGGCGGAGGGCAGCCTGCGGCGGCACATCGCGCGGCTGGATGCCGACGCCGATGACGGGCGTGGGCTGGACGAGCTGGATGCAGCCCGGGCCCTGCTGGCCGAGGCGCTGTGGCGGCAGGGAAGGCCCATGGCCGGCGCGGCGGTGATCGAGGCCATTCGGGCGGGCAGCCTGGAGCGACGTCGGCCCATCGTGCTGCTGGTCGAGGCGGAGGCCATGGCGGCTGCCGGCGATCCCGATCGAGCCAACGCCCTGATGGAGCGCGTGATCGAGTCGGTGGGCGTCGACGAGGCCTGGCGCCTGCGTGGCGGCGTCCCTTCACGCCTGCCCTGGCCGATGCCCGCCTCCATGCGGCCAACCCCGCGGCGTCCCTCGACGTCCGCCTTCGGCGGAACGGCCACGACCACCGCGCCGACGCCTCCGTCGCCGGAACGTACGGCGGCAGCTCACGCTCGTCTGGAGGCGGCCCGCCTCGCCTACAACGCCGGCCGCGACGACGAGGGCGACCGGGAGCTGGGGCTGGCGCTGCGGCTCGACCCACGCGTGGCGGGCGAAGGCGTGGCCCTGGCCGAGCCGACGCTGGGTCCGCAGCCGCAACCCGATCGGCTGCTGCTGTACGGCGACCTGCTGCGGGCCGCCGGCCGCACGCAGGAAGCCTCGGAGGCGTACGACCGCGCCGCCCGCGCCGGAGCCTGATTCCGTAGACTCAGCCCGCTCATCCACAGCAGGAGCAGCATCGGTCCATGGAACGCACGCTCGTCCTGGTCAAGCCCGACGGCGTTCAGCGCGGTCTCATCGGCGAGATCGTGGCCCGCTTCGAGCGCAAGGGCCTGAAGGTCGTCGGCCTGCGCCTGCTGACCGTCCCGCGCGAGATGGCGGAGCGGCACTACGCCGTGCATGCCGAGAAGCACTTCTACGCCGGGCTGGTCGAGTTCATCACCTCGGGACCGGTGGCCGCCGTGGCCCTGGAAGGACCCGATGCGATCGCCACCGTCCGCCGGCTGGTGGGCGCCACCATGCCGAACGAGGCCAATCCGGGGACCATCCGCGGCGACCTGGGCATCAGCGGCCTGCGCAACCTGATCCACGCCTCGGATGGTGCCGAGACGGCGCGCGACGAGCTGGCGCTATGGTTCGGCGAGGGCGAGCTGCTCGACTACGAGCGCGAAGTCGACGCCTGGATCGTGGCCATGGAGCCGCCTCGCCAGTAGCCGATGCCGGTCGTAGGCGCGCGCCAGCTGGCCTCCGCATCGGTCTCGTCCAATCCGGCGTAGACCGGCTTCTCCATGAAACCGATGCGATCGAGCGGGAAGTAGCGCAGCCACGCCCGCCCGATGATCGACGAGCGTTCGATCGGCCCGAAGAATCGCGAGTCCTGGCTCTGCGGCCGGTTGTCGCCCATCACGAAGTACTGGCCCTCCGGCACGGTCCACTCGCTCTGCCGCTCGGCGTCGCGTGGCAGCGTGGCCGCCCTCTCCCCGTCGACGACCACCACGTAGGGCTCGTCCAGCCTCACCGGCGAGCCACCCGGCGGCGTCACGAAGACGCGGCCGTTCTCCAGGCTGACCGTGTCGCCCGGCAGGCCGATGACGCGCTTGATGAACGGCACGCCGCCCTGCTCGAAGCCCTCCGGCGGCTGGAAGACGACGATGTCGCCGCGGTCGTAGTCGCTGAATCGCGGCGAGAGCTTGTCGATCAGGACGTACTCGTGCTCCATGATCGTGGGAAACATCGAGTCCTGCTCGACTTCGAACGGCTGCGCGATGAAGTTGTGGATCAGGAGGTAGATGACGAGCGTGAGGACCAGCGTCTCGACGATCTCGAGCAGACATCCGAGGCTTCGACGCGTGCTGCTTTCCTCGGGGCGCGCGCCATCGTCGGAGGTCGCGTCGGGGGCATAGGTCATCGGCGCTCCAGGCTTGGGGCGGGCAGGCGGCGCGTAGCATAGCGCACCACCCAGATCGGCTTCCGCCGGCCGATGATCGGTGCCGAAATAGGCTGCCGAGGAGGGCTGCGGAGGGTGGCACCTATAATGCTTAGTCCGTCCGGGCGAGACGCCCGGCACGCGGCGTCGCCGAGCACCGAGGTCCCATGTCGATCGAGCTGAATCAGCACCTGCAGCCGACGCTGCAGGTCCGCGTGACCCCCAAGCAGATTGCCGCCAATGCGATCCTGGCCATGAGCTCAGTCGAGCTGACGGAGGCGATCGCCGCCGAGCTGGACGAGAACCCGGCCCTCGAGATGCTCGAGCAGTCGACCTGCCCCATCTGCGGAAACCACATCACCGGCACCCATTGCACCGAATGCCTGCCCGGCAATGCTGCCGGCGCCGCGCCGGAGGCGGCGGACGGCACGGTGGGGGAGTGGTCTCTGCGCGATGAGTCGGATGACCTGGATCCCATCGCCCGCGCCGAGGCCGAGTTCACGCTGCAGGAGCACCTGGACTGGACGCTGCGGGCGCTGCTGCCGGCCAGGCTCCATGGCGTGGCCGAGTACGCCATCGGTGCGCTGGACGAGAACGGCTTCCTGACCGAGTCCGATGCGGCGATCGCCGCAGCCACCAACGTCACGCCGGCCGACGTCGAGACCGTCCGCGAGGCCATGCGCGGGGTCGAGCCGATCGGCGTCGGATCGCGGAACGTGGCGGAGAGCCTGCTGACGCAGATCGCCTACCTGGAAGAGCTTGGCGAGATGGACGTGCCTCCCATCGCGGCCGCCATCGTGCGCGACCACCTGGCCGACCTTGGCGCGCGGCGCTTCGCGCAGATCGCCGCCGCCCTGGGCACCACCAGCGCGGAGGTGCTGGCGGCCTGGGAGTTCGTCAAGGTGAACCTGCACCCCTACCCGACGGCGGCCTTCTCGGCCGCGGTCGGTGGGTCGACGCGGACCATCGTCCGTCCGGATGTCCTGATCAGGAACCTCGACGGCGAGATCACCGTGGAGGTGGTCGAGTCGCGCCGCTTCGCCCTGCGCGTGGATCCCACCTACGCGCGGCTGTCCGCCGGCATGCGGCGCAGCGAGGCGACCGAGTCGGACCGCGAGCACGTGCGTGAGTACGTGGGCCGGGCGCGCTTCTTCATCGACAACGTCAACCGCCGCCGCGCCACGCTGCAGCGCATCGCCGAGTGCCTGGTCGATCGGCAGCGTGACTACCTGCAGCACGGCGTCCAGCACCTGGTGCCGCTGACCCGCGCCGAGGTCGGCTCGGTCATCGGGATGCACGAGTCCACTGTCAGCCGCGCCACCGCCGAGAAGTTCGTGATGCTGCCGACCGGCGAGGTCGTGCCGTTCGGCCACTTCTTCACCGCCTCGCTGGGCGTGAAGGACCAGATCCGCAAGATGATCGAGGGGGAAGAGTCGGGCCACCCGCTCTCCGACCAGGAGATCGCAGACCGCCTCGCGGACGAGGGGGTCGCCATCGCCCGGCGCACGGTCGCCAAGTATCGGGACGAGCTTCAGCTCCTTCCCGCCCGCCTTCGCCGGCGCTAAGCCGCGGTGTCGCGCGGCTCGATCACCCGGAGTCTGGTCGCGTTCGCCATCGGCCTGGTGGTGCTCGGCGGCATCCTCTTCGTCGCCACCACGGTGGACGGCCGCCCACCGGAGGTCGAGCGTTTCGGCCTGACCCACCACCTGTCGTCGGATGACGACGTTGCGCTGACCACCACCAGCATCCAGGTCGTCTTCTCGGAGGGCGTCGACCACGCCACCGCGGAGAACGCCTTCCGGATCGAGCCGCACGTGGACGGCGCGTTCAGCTGGAACGCCAATACGCTGGTCTTCACCCCGGAGGAGCGGCTGCCGCTGGAGACGGACTTCGTGGCCACCATCCAGCCCGGCGTGGAGGATGCCGCCGGCAACGCCATGCCGCAGGAGGCGACCCTGGCGTTCGTGACAGTCGGCCATCCGACGATCGTCGGGAGCCAGCCGGAGCCGAACCAGGACGACGTCCCGCTGGCGAGCGCCATCGTGCTGCAGTTCTCGACCCTGATGGATACCGCCTCGGTCGAGGACGCCCTGCGCATCTCACCGGAGGTCGAGCTGACGCCGAGCTGGGGCGGCGAGGTGCTGACCCTGACGCCGGTCGAGCCGCTGACCGAGGGAGTGCGCTACACGCTCAGCATCGGCACCGATGCGCGCGACAGTGCCGGTACGCCCCTCGAGCGCAGCTACCTGCTGGGCTTCCGCGCGGTCACCTCCGGCCTCACTGCCAGCACCCTCATGCCGGCGGACGAGGCAGAGGGCATCTCGACCCGCACGCCGATTGCCGCGGTCTTCGATCGCACGCTCGACCCGGACACGCTGGACGACGGGATGTTCACCATCCAGCCCGATGTGGCCGGCTCAGTGGAGGTGGTCGAGGCACCGGGTGCGGCCGGCATGGTCGAGCCGGGGCTGCGGGTGCTTCGCTTCCTGCCATCGGCGCCGCTGCAGGCGAACACGACCTACCAGGTCACGCTGGCGACAGGCCTGACCGGGACCGATGGTGCCGCGCTCGCCGAGCCGATCACCTGGCGCTTCACCACCGGCGCACCGCTCGCGTCGCTCAGCAACCAGATCGTGTTCCTCTCCGACCGCAGCGGCGTCGACAACCTGTGGGCCATGAACCCCGATGGCACCGGCCAGCGTCAGCTCAGCTCCGAGCTCTCGCCGATCACCATGTACGCCGTCTCGCCGGACGGACGCAGCCTGATCGTGGGCGACGGCGCCCGCCTGGTCGTGCAGCAGGCCGATGGTGGCGGTCGCCAGACGCTGACCCCTGACGGCGTGCTGGAGATCGATCCTGCCTTCTCGCCGGACGGTTCGCAGATCGCCTTTAGCCGCGTCGACCCCGTGACCGGCGGCGGGCTGGGGCTCTTTACCAAGTCAGTCGCGGGCGGGGACGCCAACCCGGTGGTGCTTCCCGGCGAGCTCGTTCCCACCACGCCCACGCCGGCCCCGTCGGGCGCGGTGCCCGAACCCGCGCCGATCCTGCGCGCCCCGCGCTACTCACCGGATGGCGCGGCCCTCGCCTACGTCGACATGAGCGGCCGGGTCGGAGTGCTGGAGCTGCCTGGCGACCGGCTCACCACCGCGCGCTTCGCGGCGGTCAGCCCGCCGGCGTGGCTGCCTGATTCGACCGGCGTGCTCCTCTCCGGTTCGCCCGGCGGGTCGCTGGAGCCCGTGGAGCCGGGACAACCGGTCAAGGCGATGGATCCCGGCGCCCTGGACCTGACGTCGTTCGAGCTGGGGGCCTTACGGCTGGGTCGCCTCGAGCGCGGTGCGTCGGTGGTGCAGCTGCTGGACCAGCCGTCCGGCTCGTCCCGTCCTGAGGCCGGACCGGGCAGCCGGTACCTCTTCATCGAGGTGCAGGCCGAGTTCTCGGAGGCGGCCGGAACCCTGTGGCTGACCACGGACGGCGGCAGCGCCTTCGACGTCCTGGCCGATGGTGGCGCGCCGGTGACGGCGGCCGGCTACGGGCCGGAGCCAAACGATGTCGTGGCGGCTCGCGCGGGAGCCGGCGCCAGTGGTGGCGTGTGGCTGGTGGACGTCACGTCCGGCCGTGGCCAGCAGCTGGCTCCTGATGGTCAGATGCCGCGCTGGATCCCGTGAGCTCACACACGCGTCTGACCTCACACAGGCGCGGTTGACCCGCTCGCGGGACGCGCATTACCATACCGGCGCCTCGCTGGCGGACGCTCGAAAGCGGACCCCGCCGGCGTTTTCCGTGTGTCAGACCGTTCTGCGCGGGGCGCGCACATGATCGGCGCGCCATCGAGCGCGCACCCGCTTCGGAGGTTCCATGGAGTCCATCACCTGGGTGATCCCGGTCGCCGGCCTTGCTGCCGTCGCCTTCGCCATATACCTGGCCCGCGACGTCATGTCGCGCGACACCGGCACGCCGGAGATGGTGGCCGTCGGGGACACGATCCGCGAGGGCGCCGACGCCTTCGTGCGACGCCAGTACACGACCATCGCGGTGCTGGCCCTGGTGGGTGCGGTGCGTCATCGGCCTGGTCATCGGCATCGTCGAGACCTCTGAGGTCGCCGATGTCCCGTCGCTGGCCGGCTTGCCGATCGGGATCATGACCGGCGGTCGCCTTCCTGGTCGGAGCCGCCTGTTCGATGGCGTCGGGGATCATCGGCATGTTCGTCAGCGTTCGCTCGAACGTGCGCACCGCGGCTGCCGCGCGGACCAGCCTGGTGGGGGCGGTCCAGGTCGCGATGCGCGGCGGAGCCGTTTCCGGCTTCCTGGTGGTGGCGCTGTCGCTGCTCGGGGTCTGGGGCATCTTCACCATCTACGAGACCTTCATCGCCGACGTGACCGTCGCCGAGGCGCCGTTCCTCATCGTCGGATTCGGATTCGGCGCCAGCTTCGTCGCCCTCTTCGCCCAGCTGGGCGGCGGCATCTACACCAAGGCCGCTGACGTCGGCTCTGACCTCGTGGGTAAGGTCGAGGCCGGCATCCCCGAGGACGACCCGCGCAACGCGGGCGTGATCGCCGACCTCGTTGGTGACAACGTCGGCGACTGCGCCGGCCGCGGCGCCGACCTGTTCGAGTCGACCGCCGCCGAGAACATCGGCGCCATGATCCTGGGGGTCGCCGCCTTCGCCATCGCCGAGAGCGCCGGCTGGCCGAACCCCGAGGCCTGGATCTTCTTCCCCCTCGTCGTGCGCGCCTTCGGCCTGCTGGCCACGATCGTGGCGATGTTCTTCATCCGCGGCAGCGAGACCGAGAACCCCATGAACATCCTCAACCGCGGCTACTGGGTCACCACGATCCTGTCGGTCATCGGCCTCGGGTTCGTCACCTTCGTGATGATGGACACCGCCGGCACGATCTCGAACGGGCTGCCGGTGTGGGTCTGGTTCTTCTTCGCCGGCATCGTCGGCCTCGCCACCAGCGTGGTGTTCGTCTACATCACGCAGTACTACACCGCCGGCTCGTTCCGACCGGTGCGTGAGATCGCCGAGGCGTCGAGGACCGGGCCCGCGACGAACATCATCAGCGGCACGGCGGTCGGCTACGAGACGACCTTCGTCACCGCCATCTCGATCGGCATCGCGCTCATCGCCAGCCACTGGCTCGGCAGCCAGGCTGGGCTCGTCGATAGCAATGGCAACGACGTCGGCGGCATCTTCGGCACCGCCGTGGCCACCATGGGCATGCTGATGACGACGGCCTACATCCTGGCCATGGACACCTTTGGACCGATCACCGACAACGCCGGTGGCGTCGCCGAGTTCAGCCGGTCAGAGGCCCACACACGGGAGATCACGGACCGCCTCGACGCGGTCGGCAACACGACCAAGGCGTTGACCAAGGGCTATGCGATCGCGTCGGCCTCGCTGGCGGCGTTCCTGCTCTTCAGCGCGTACATCAACAAGGTCAACCTGATCCAGACGAACCGCGGTGGGGAGCTGCTCGACCGCGGTCAACCTGGCCGACGTCAGTGTCTTCGTGGCGGCCCTGATTGGCGCGATGCTCGTCTACTTCTTCAGCAGCCTGGCGATCCGCGCGGTCGGCACCACCGCCCAGTCGATCATCGTCGAGGTGCGGCGCCAGTTCCGCGAGATGCCCGGGATCATGGACTACACCCAGCGCCCGGACTACGCGCGCGTGGTCGATATCACGACGCGTGCCGCGCTGCGCCAAATGATCGCCCCCGGCCTCGTCGCAGTCGCCACGCCGATCCTGGTTGGCCTGATCCTCGGCTACCAGGCCGTGGCCGGCTTCCTGATGGTCGGCACGATTGCCGGCGTGATGCTCGCGACGGTCCTCAACAACGGCGGCGGCGCGTGGGACAACGCCAAGAAGTACATCGAGTCGGGCAACCTCAAGGACGAACAGGGGAACGTGCTCGGCAAGAGGACTGCCGCGCATGCCGCCGCGGTCGTCGGCGACACCGTCGGCGACCCGTTCAAGGACACCGCCGGTCCTTCGCTGCACGTGCTGGTGAAGCTGCTTGCCACCATCACCCTGGTGCTCGCCCCGCTGTTCATTCGCTAGAGCCATAGACCGATGCCGGCGCGGCGGCTGCCACGCCGGATGATCGGCCCACCACCATGGACATCGTCTTCCAGGCGATCCTGATCGGGATCATCCAGGGCCTGACCGAGTTCATCCCGGTCAGCAGCAGTGCGCACCTGGAGCTGGCCCCGTGGATCTTCGGCTGGGACCAGAACTCGCTGATCAGCAGCCTGGCCTTCGACACGTTCCTGCACCTCGGAACGCTGATCGCGCTGCTCGTCTACTTCTGGCGCGACTGGGTGCGGCTGGTCGGCGCGATGCTGGCCAGCATCCGCGATCGGCACATCGGCCTGGATGCCGACCGCCGGCTCGGATGGTTCCTGGTGCTCGGCACCATTCCCGCGGCCCTCATCGGCTTCGTGGGGGAGGACTTCATCGACCAGGCCTTCCACGGCGACAGCGATGAGATCCGGCTGGCCATCGCCGGCGCGCTGGTGATCGGGGCCATCATCCTGGTGGCCGCTGACTGGTTCGGCGCCAAGCGGCGCGAGATCGAGCAGGTCGGACCGGGGACGTCGGTGGCCATTGGCTTCAGCCAGGCGCTGGCCCTGCTGCCCGGCATCAGCCGTTCCGGCGCGACCATCAGCGCCGGCCTGGCCCTGGGCCTCACGCGCGAGTCGGCGGCGCGCTTCAGCTTCCTGCTGGCCACGCCGATCACCCTGGGCGCCGGCCTGTACGGCTCGCGCCACCTCCTCGACGAGGCTCACACCTCCACCGAATGGCTGGCCATCGGCGCGGGATTCGCCGCCGCGGCGATCGCCGGGCTGCTGGCAATCGGCTTCCTGCTGGCGTGGCTGCGCCGCCGTTCGTTCCTGGTCTTCGGCGTCTATCGCGTGGCGCTGGCAGCGCTCGTGGTGGCACTCGTCATGGCCGGCCGCTGAGCGCTCGCCGGACGGTCGAATCGGCTTTGACACCCCATGGGGCGCGGCCTACAATGCCGCGGCGCCGGACGCTCGCAGCGGGCGACCGGCGGGCCGAGCAACCTGGCCACGGCCAGCTTCAGGGACGCGCAGCCAACGGGCACGCGGCCTGGAGCGTTTTTTGTTAGGGAGGCCGTCCATCGTCGTCGGCACCCCACGGGGACGATGGCGCGCTCAGTCGTTACGGATGAGCGCAGCGGAACCACTTGTGAGGGGGTGGTGTGGATGAACAACAAGCCCGTCTATCTGACTGCCGAAGGGCTCGCGAAGCTCAAGGCGGAGCTGAATCACCTGATCACGTCGGAGCGCCCGCGAGTGGCGGCGCGCATCCATGACGCGAAGCTGGATGGCGACATCACCGAGAACGCCGAGTACGAGGACGCCAAGCAGGAGCAGTCGTTCCTGGAGGGTCGCATCGCGACGCTCGAGGGGCAGCTCAAGAACGCCGAGGTCATCGAGAAGGCCAACGGCGACAAGGTCGGCATCGGCTCCAAGGTCGTGATCAAGGGGTCCGATGGGGAAGAGACCTTCACCATCGTCGGCTCGGCCGAGGCTGCCCCGCGCGACGGACGCATCAGCAACGAGTCGCCGGTTGGCGCCGCCCTGATGGGACACAAGAAGGGCGACAAGGTCACCGTCCAGGCTCCGGCCGGCTCGGTCACCTACACCGTCGTCCGCATCAGCTAGCCGCCCAGCGCCCATGTTCTGGGCCGACGAGCTGGCGGCCCGCCTCTCCGGACCCCAGGTCCTCAACGACTCGAAGACCCCCTCGGGCACCGTCCACGTCGGCAGCCTGCGCGGCCCGGTCATCAACGACGTCATCGTGCGCGCCATCCGCGCCGCCGGCATGGACGCCACCTACCTCTATGGCGTCGACGACCTGGACCCGATGGATGCCCAGGCCCTGCTGACGCCCGATGCGGTGGAGGCGGCCATGGGTCGCCCGCTGGCCCACGTGCCTGATCCGGCCGGCGACGGCCACGACTCGTACGCGCGCCACTTCGCCGGGCTCTTCCTGGACACGTTCGAGCGCCTCGGGGTCCGGCCGGATCGCGTCTATTGGATGAGCGAGGTCTACGCCGCCGGCGAGATGGACCGATACATCCGCGTGGCGCTCGACCGCGCCGATGTCGTCCGCGAGATCTACCGACGCGTGGCCAACGTCCGCCATCCCGACGAGTGGCACCCGCTGTCGGTCATCTGCGAGAACTGCGGCCGCATTGGGACCACCATCGTCACCGGCTGGGACGGCGAGCGAGTCCACTACGAGTGTCGCTCCGACCTGGTGGCCTGGGCCACTGGCTGCGGCCATGCCGGGGACGTGTCGCCCTTTGGCGGCCGCGCCAAGCTGCCGTTCAACGTCGACTGGGCGGCGAAGTGGAGCCTGTTCGGCGTGACCATCGAGCCGAACGGGAAGGACCTGGGCACCAAGGGCGGCGCGCGCGACCGCTCGGAGGCGATCGCGCGGCGAGGTATTCGAGCGTGAGCCGCCGCTGAACGTGGTCTACGAGTTCCTGAACATCGGCGGCCGCAAGATGTCCACCTCTCAGGGGCGGGGTGCCGCCGCGCATCACATCGCCGAGGTGCTGCCGCCGGAGCAGCTGCGCCTCCTCTTCCTGCGGCCGCGCTACAACCAGGCCATCGACTTCGATCCGGACGGGACCGATGCCATCCCGCGTGTCTTCGACGAGTCCGACCGCATTGCCGCCGCGGTGGCCGGGCGCGAGGTGAAGGGCGAGCTGCCGGCCGACCCGGATCGGCTGTTCGCAGCCAGCCTGGTCGACCCGCAGGCCGATGCAGCGGCCGCGGCCGCTGCCTACCGTGCGCCCTTCGCGCACCTCGCCCTGCTGCTCCAGGTCCCCGGCGTCGATCCGGCGGTCGCCTTCGAGCTGGAGAAGGGCTCCCCGCTGACGACCGCGGAAGCCGCTGTGCTGGCGGAGCGCACGGATGCCGCGCGCGCGTGGCTGGCGAACTACGCCCCCGACTCGGCCCGAATCGAGGTGCAGGCGGCTCTTCCGCCCGGCGTCGCCGACCTGTCGGCGGAGCAGCGTGCGTACCTTCCCGCTCTGGCCGATGCGCTGGGCGCCGCCGCCTGGACCGGCGACGCGGTGCAGGCCGAGATCTTCCGCGTCGCGCAGGAACGGGACCTGAAAGCCGGCCAGGCATTCGGCGCGCTCTATGCCGCCTTCCTGGGCAAGTCCGAGCGGGCCGCGCGCCGGGGCGCTGCTGGCGGCCCAGGATCGCGACTTCGTCATCGGGCGGCTCCGTGAGGCGGCCGCGACCGATACGCTCCCCGCATGATCTCGCTGCAGTCGATCCGCGACGACCCGGAGGCGGTCAAGGCGGCGGTCGCGCGCAAGGGCGAGCCGACGGAGCCGATCGACCGCATCCTGGCCGCCGACACCCGGCGGCGGGAGCTGGAGGCGAGCACCAACGAGCTGCGGGCGGAGCGCAACACCGGCAACAAGCAGCTGGGCGAGGCGATGCGCGGCGGCGGTGGAGCGGCGGCTGATGAGCTGAAGGCGCGCATGGCCGAGCTGTCCGCCCAGATCGACGCGAACGCGGCCGAGCTCGCCGCTGTGCAGCAGGCGATCGAGGCGGACCTGCTGCTGGTCCCGAATCCGCCGGATCCATCGGTCCCGGACGGCGCAGGGGTCGGACGACAACCCGGTGCTGCGGAGCTGGGGGGAGCCGGCGGAGGCCGCATCGGTGCCGCCCCACTGGGAGATCGCGCAGCGGCTCGGCCTGTTCGACCTGGAGCGAGGAGCCAAGGTGGCGGGCTCCGGCTTCATCCTCTTCACCGGCCAGGGCGCCCGGCTGGAGCGCGCGCTGATCGGCTTCATGCTGGAGATGGCCGAGCGCCACGGCTATGCCGAGGTCTCACCGCCGCTGCTGGTGAACACCGCCTCCGCGCGGGGCACCGGACAGCTGCCCGACAAGGAAGGGCAGATGTACGCCGTCGAGCGTGACGAGCTGTACCTGATTCCCACGGCCGAGGTGCCGGTCACCAACCTCTATCGCGACGAGATCCTGCTCGGCCGACCGCCTGCCGATCTACCACGCCGCCTACACGCCCTGCTTCCGCCGCGAGGCGGGTGCCGCCGGCAAGGACACGCGTGGCCTCCTGCGCGTCCACCAGTTCGACAAGGTCGAGATGGTCAAGTTCGTGGAGCCTTCGACCTCGCCCGATGAGCTGGAGCGCATGACGCGCGATGCCGAGGAGGTGCTCGAGGCGCTGGAGCTGCCGTACCGGGTGGTCGAGCGCTGCACCGGCGACGTCGGCTTCGCCCAGGCCAAGGGCTACGACCTGGAAGCGTGGTCGCCCGGGGTGGGGAAGTGGCTGGAGGTCAGCTCCTGCTCGAACTACACCGATTTCCAGGCCCGGCGCATGAACCTGCGCTTCAAGCCATCGGCCGATGCGCCGACGCAGCTGGTCCACACGCTGAACGGCTCCGCGCTCGGCATGCCGCGCACCTACGCCGCACTGCTGGAGACCCATCTCCAGCCGGACGGGTCCATCCGCGATCCCGGCCGCCCTGCAGCCGCATTTCGGCGCGGACGCCATTCGCTGAGGCCACGGCCGCAGGCCGGACGGCGCGACCGGCGGGTGTAGGATCGAGTCTCGCGAGGAGGGCGCGTCATGACCGAGCAGTCCACTCCAGCCTGGGAGCCACCCGAGCAGGTTGCCGGGCCCGGCCCGGGACTCACCTTCGCCCCGCACGGCCCCCGGCTGGTGGCGTACATCGTCGACGTCCTGATCGTGGCCGCGATCGTGACCGTCGTCACGCTGCTGCTGGCGATCCCGCTGGCCGCCATGGTCGGGACCGGTCCGTCCGGCACACTGTCGGCCGGGGAGGTTTGGTTCGTGGTCCTGATCATCGTCTGCGGTCGCTGGTCGTGAGCCTCGGCTACTTCCCGTGGTTCTGGGCGCGGTCCGGCGCGACGCCCGGCATGCGCATGAACGGTCTCCGCGTGGTCCGCGATACGGATGGCGGTCCGGTGTCCGGCGGCCAGGCGCTGCTGCGGCTGGTCGGCTTCTGGGTGTCCGGGGCTGTCTTCTACCTTGGATTCATCTGGATCTTCATCGACCAGCGCCATCGCGGCTGGCACGACCTGATCGCCAGCACCGTGGTCGTCAAGGAGGCCTGACCGCACCGCACCGCTGGGGGCTGGCTAGAATCGGCCGCTGGAGGGGTGGCAGAGTGGACGATTGCGGCGGTCTTGAAAACCGCTGAGGTGCAAGCCTCCGGGGGTTCGAATCCCTCCCCCTCCGCCATTCATTCAATGGCGCGTTTGGACTCGGATGTGTCGGGTTGCGCACAATCCGGTCACAAGCCGAGCGCTACGCTGCGCAGGTGCGTCGGATCGCCGTCTGCCTGGCCCTTCTACTGGCTGCCTGCAGCACCCCTGGGACGGGGAGCGGGAGTCCAGCGGCCTCCGGTAGCGCCGAGCCAACGGCGAGCGCTGTGGCCACCTTTACCTTGCCGCCTCGTCCCGACGGAATGGCGACCGATGGCACCTGCGAAGAGGGCTGGCGTTGCCTCGGCCTCCTGACGCCAGGCGGGCATCGGACGAAGTACGTGCGCCCCAACTTCAGCTTCGAGATCGCGGAGCCCGGTTGGGAGAACCTGCGCGGCGCCGGCGGCCTGTTTGACATTCGTCCGACGGACTCCCCTGGTGACGAGCTCTGGTTCCTCCAGGAGGTAACGGCGCGCAGCGCGGAGGGAGAGCGCCCATTCGGGGTGAGCGGCTCGGCCGGAGAGCTGGCGGACTGGCTGGCCGCACGGGAGGACCTGGTGGTTGAGGGGCCTGCGGCGGTGACAGTCGGCGGGCTCGACGGGAAGATGCTCACGATCCGCGTTCGAGACGACGCCCCATCCGGCTTGCACGATTGCGATGCGGAGCCGTGCGTCATGTTGCTCGGCGGAGCCGATCCGGCGGAACGATCGACATGGGATTGGACCTGGGCAGTGTCTCGCGGTCAGGCCATGCAGCTCTGGTTGCTGGACGCTGGCGACCAGATCGTCGCACTGAACGCCACAGCATGGAACGGCGATGAGCTCACCACCTTGGTGGATGACGTGCAGCCCATCGTCGACAGCATCCAGTTCGAGGACTGACCACTACTACTGAGTCCGGAGTGGCTGGGCGAGGCGACCACCGAGACTCCGGTGCGCACTGGCAACGCCTGTCAGGGCCGTGCTCCCCGGTCGCGATCGCATTCGTGCATCATCGGAACTGCGCAGAGGTAGCGGGGACGTGCAGCCCGTTCCAGACATGCATCACCACGACCGGTCGCCGGATGCATGTCCCAGCCAGTGGCGAGACCGACCTCGGCGAGGAGATGTGCCCATGACACGGCGACTAGTTCTTGCGGTTATGGCTGCGGCCATGGTGCTGGTGCTCAGCACGAGCGCGGCCTTTGCCGGTGAGGTCACCGGCAAC
Source organism: uncultured Chloroflexia bacterium (assembly GCA_963720505.1). Taxonomy (GTDB): domain Bacteria; phylum Chloroflexota; class Limnocylindria; order QHBO01; family QHBO01; genus DASSCW01. The sequence continues at coordinate 508,416 of CAVRFT010000007.1, read as the reverse complement.
GGACGGAAGGTCAATACGATCGAAAACAGCAAGTGGGGCACGGGCCTCCACGCGCGATCGTTGTGTGCGTACTCCGGCCAGGAAGACCTGCAGTTCTTCCAGGATGAGGGAACCGATCAGGTGCCCGTCGAGAATCCCGTCAAGGGCGTTCCGAACCATTCGCAGTCCTGGGGCCAGATCCCCAAGGCCGTGCGTGATGGTTTCCCGGCTGCAATGCACCCGGGAATGGCCTGTAATCCCATGCGCAGCGGCGGCGAATAGCTTCGTCGTACCTACGGAGACCCGCGTCCATTGGGCGCGGGTCTCTGCTTTCTCCGCGAACGTCACCGACAGGCGTTAGCGGCGCATGATCTGAGGCACGTTGGGTTCCTCCCCACGCCAGGGTGAGATCGCCTCGGTCGTCCACCTCCCGAAGTAGTTGATGAAGTGCGCCCCCGCCAACTGAAGCGCGACGACTACCGTCCTGCGTAAGTCCGCCTTCGGAGCACGGACGGCCACGACCCGGCGGCCCTGGCGGAGCGCCTCCTCGTACCAGAGGAAGTCGGGCATCTGGTCCATGGCCAGCTGCTGCATGGTGCGCCGCCACCACGCCATTCGGCCGCTGCGGCGGCCAAGGCCGTCGAACCGCGCGGCGGCATCGGCCCCCTCCAGGATCACTGCCTGCGCATCCGGGGCGACGCGCTTCAGCGCCGTCAGGCAGGCGGCAGCAACTTCGGCGTCATCGGCCACCGCGAGCAGCCAGCCGGTCGGATAGCCGATGAAGCCGCCATCCTGCATGAGCCGAGTATGGAACGCCCCCGCGTTGGCAGCGGGGGCGTTCGGATCCTGGGCGCGAGCCGAGGAGCTAGTAGCGGGCGCGAATCCCGTCCGTGTCGCCGGCACCCAGCGAGCGCTTCAGCGTCTCGCCGGTGAAGCCGAAGGCGTACATCGTCTCCCAGCGGGCATTGGCCGGGTGATCCAGCCCGTAGGTGTGCCCGAATTCGTGGGTCGCAATGTTGGCCAGGTCATAGCGCGCATTGGTTTCGACGCAGCCGTCGCCCTCGCCCGACGCGATGAACCACGGCAACCGGCTGTTGAAGACGGTGTCGCTCTCGATCTCGCCGTTGTTCCACTGCCACGTGTAGGTGACCGCGATCGACGAGCCGCCGGTTCGGCCGAACAGCACGTCATACGAGTGGTTGGCGGTGGCCTTCGTGACAGAGGTCGTGCCGGTCACAGCGATGCTGGGAGCCGCGCTCTCTGCACCCTTCCACGTGGCGAAGCTGTTGGACAGCTGCGTCCTGACGGCGGCCGCGTTGCCGAGGCCGTTCGGGATCGAGTTCGCGTTCAGGCTTGCGACCTTGTTGCCCTGCACCTGCCAGCCGGTGAACCCGAATCCGCCGTTCCCCGGGTTGGCGGGCTGGTTCGAGCAGTTGGCGGTTCCGCCTCCCGGCTTGGCCTTGCTGACGGTGATCCGATGGACGTCGATCAACGTGGCCCGATTCGTCTGCGCCAGCGCAAGCCCGGGCAGCGCGAGCAAGAGCGAGAAGGCGACGAGGAAGGCGAACAGCTTCCTGGACAAGGAGTGCACCCCCATGCGACATGGCGGCCCGGTCAGGTGCCGGGCTCAGCGTCTCTGATGGTGCGCCATCGCGATCCGCCGCGGCAAGCCGTTTCGCACCCGATCGGTGCTGCGCGGCACCAGGCAGCGCCGATCAGCTCAGGCGTCGCCTCCGGCACTTCGTGGTGGAGGCGGCAGCGAGCCTCGTAGCGCTCGTCGCCCATGCCTCCGATCACGATCAGTGGCGAGTCCGCCGGTGCGGGCTGCCCATCGATCAGACGCTGGGTCCGGGTTGCGTGCTCGCCGCACACCATACAGATGGCCGTCAGCTTGGTGACCTCGTCGGCCAGCGCCATGAGGCGCGGCATCGGTCCGAACGGAATCCCCCGAAAATCGGTGTCCAGCCCCGTGACCAGGACCTGCTTGCCAACGTCGGCCAGGCGGGTGACCACCTCGGGCAGTCCCTCGTCGAAGAACTGTCCCTCCTCGATCGCCACGATGTCCGCCTCGCCCACCAGCTTCTCGATTCCACCGGAGTCCTCGACGCTGAGCGCCGTGTGCTGGGCGCCCGAGCGTGAGACCACCGTCAGCGCATCGGTCCTGGTGTCCAGGCGCGGCTTGATCAGGACCACGCGACGGCCGGCGATCGAGAACCGCCGAAGCAGGCGCAGCATCTCGTCGGTCTTGCCGCAGAACATGCACCCGCAGATGACGTGCACCCAGCCCGAGCTGTAGAACATCGGCCCTGCGAGGTCAGTCGCCGACCACGGCGACGTGCTCTTCGGGGACCCCCAGCTCGGTCGCCAGTGCGGCGCGCATCACCTCGCCCGGTGCCTCCTCGCCGGTGACGAGCTTGAAGGTGGCCGCCGACGAGGCCAGGAAGGAAAGCTGGCCGTTCGCCACCGTCCCGCCGCGCTCGCCCGCGGCGCTCATCAGCGGGGTGACGTCGTGGTTGAACACCAGGTCGAGCACGAACAGGCCGTCCGGCAGCAGCTCAGCGGGAATCGGGCTTTCGCCTTCCTCCAGGCCGATGCCGCTGCTGTTCACCAGCAGCTGCGTCCTGGCCAGGTCCGCCTCCATGAAGGTCTCGTGCCACGGACGCGCGCGCAGCTCCACAGACGGGCCGTCTTGGCGAACTGGGCCACCACTGCTTCGGCCCGATGCAGATGCCGGTTGAAGACCGCGATGTGCTGCACGCCGGACCCGATCAGCACCGTGACGATTGCGCGAGCCCCACCACCGGCTCCGAGCACCAGGGCGCCGGGCGGCCACTTGTTCTCCGGCGCGCCGATCAGCGCCCGCAGGCCGGCCCGCACCCCATCGACATCGGTGTTGTGGCCGCGCAGCTGGTCCTCATGGCGGACGACGACGTTGACCGCGCCCGCCGTCCGCGCGTCATCCGACAGGCCGTCGACCAGGGCGGCGACCTTCTCCTTGTGTGGCGCTTCCACCAGGGCGCCGGCGAACTCGTCGTTTCGCAGCTGCGCCATGACGTCGGGGAGGAGGTGCGGCCGCTTCTCCCAGCGCTCGATGGCCAGCGGCAATCCGGCCGCCGCAATGGCCGCCTGCTGTACCGCCTCGAAGGCGGTCTGGGTGGAGGACTGACCGATGACGGGTAGGCGCTGCACGGGAGGCTCGAGCTGGTCGATGACTGGTGTGGGCGGAGCGGTTGGCCGGGGCGTAGGCGGGGGCGCTCCAGGACCCCATGCTATCATCGGCGGCGGCCTGGGAGAGGTCGCATAGTGGCCTAGTGCGGCGGTTTGCTAAACCGTTGAAGGGGGTTTCCTCTTCCGAGGGTTCGAATCCCTCCCTCTCCGCCAGCCCCTCGGCGTGTGCCCGTAGCTCAGTGGATAGAGCGTCAGGTTGCGGACCTGAAGGCCGGAGGTTCGAGTCCTCTCGGGCACGCCACCCCTCCTATACTCCCGCCCATGCTGATCATTGGTCTCATCCTGTTCGGGATGCTCATTGGCGCGGGCGCGCAGCTGATTCTCGGTCGCTACCGCGGTCAGGTGGACTGGGGCATGGCTCTGGTCTCCGGCCTCGTTGGCTCATTCGTGGGTGGGCTGCTCCTCAGCCTGATCGCCGGCGACGGCCTGGAGCTGCGGGCGAGCGGCATCATCGGCTCGCTCATTGGTGCTTTGATCGTCACCGCCCTGTGGCGCTGGTGGGCCAGCCGATCCGCCTAGCGGTGTAACCGCCGCCGATGTATCTCCTGGCAGGAGCAACGGGTATCCGAGCACCAGGAGGTTGGCGGCATGTCGGAGCAGAGCCTGTACGACCGGCTGGGTGGCGTTTTCGCCATCGCGGCCGTGGTCGACCATTTCAGTGATGCGATCGTCAAGAACCCCATCGTGGGCCAGGCGTCGCAGAACCCTGCCCTGCGCGAGTGGCACACGCAGCAGCTCGGGCGGCTGCCGGGCCTGAAGTTCATGCGGACCCTCTGGGTCTGCAACGTGGCCGGCGGCCCGTTCACGTACGTGGCCACCCATCCCGGCCGTGACGAGGTGAGCCTGGAAGAGGCGCACCGTCGCTTCACCATCTCGCCGGACGAGTTCGACGAGGTCGCCGCCGAGCTCGGTCGCACCCTCGACACCGTTGGCGTGCCCGCCCGGGAGAAGGGCGAGGTGCTGGGCGCGTTTGCAGCGCACAAGGGCGAGGTCACCGAGGCCTTCCTGGTGGCCGCCGGCCACTGAACAGATGGGCTAGGGTCCGGGCATGCCGGACCCAGCCCAGCCGTCCGTCCTGCGTATCGTCGCAATGGCGGCGCCGGCGGCGGCAGCGATTGCGGTCTTCGGCGTGCTGTACGGAGCCGCGGCGCGCCCGCTGATCGGTCCCGAGCTGACGATGCTGTCGTCGTTGATCGTGTTCTCGGGTGCGACCCAGTTCACCACCATCGGGCTGGTGGCAGCCGGCGCCGGCGCGCCCGCGATCCTGGCCACGGTGGCGCTGCTGAACGTGCGGCACCTGATGATGGGCGCCGTCCTGCGTTCGTCGCTCGGGCAGTCCCGCCTGAAGCGGGCGCTGCTCGCCTGGTTCCTGCTCGACGAGAGCTTCGGCTTCACCATGGTGGCCGCCTCCCGCACGCCGTCCGGAGAGGGCCGTATCCAGGTCGCGGAGCGCACGTTGCTCGTCACCGGCCTGTGCTGCTACGCAGTCTGGCTGGCCGGCACCGCGCTCGGCATCCTGGGGGCTGGCGTCCAGGGCCTGGAGGACGTGGCGGTGGCCCTGTTTCCGGTCCTGTTCATTGCGCTGGCGGCTCTCACGGCGCGAACGCTGAGCCTCGCGGCGCGCGCACTGATGGCGGCCGGTATCACCGCAGTCATCGCCTTTACCTTGCCTCAATGGAGCGCGCTGGCCCCGGTCGTGGCCGGCCTGCTGGTGGCGATCCCGAACGACCCGGCCCGGCGGGTGAACCGATGACGCCGCTCCTGCTTGGCGCCGTGGCAGCCATCACCTACGGCAGCCGGCTGGCGGCTATGGCCGTGCTGCCCAGGCCCTCGGGCCGCATCGAGACGACCCTCGAGCGGGTGGTGCCGGCCATCTTCGCCAGCATCGCCACCCTGTCGCTCATCACGGATCAGCCGGCGCTTGTCGAGGGACCGATCCTTCTGGCGGCCTTCGGCGCCCTGCTGGCTGCGCCGCGTCGCTCGTTCGCCCTCTGCCTGGTGGCAGGGCTGGCCGGTTACCTGGTGGGGGAGCTCGTCTTCTAGTGGGCCGGCGGCGGTCAGACTCCCACCGCGCCGACCATGACCGGATCGCTGGTCGGCGCATCCACCCGCTCGGCCTCCACCGTGACGGCGAAGGTCTGGAAGCCAGACAGGTCATGTTCGACGGGCACCACCGTCACTCCGGCATCGCCGGGCTCGAATGCGCCGACGTCCACCGGGACGCCGTCGGGACCGATCAGCCAGAGCACGTACAGCTCGTTCGCCTCCAGGGCATTGGCGTCGGTGACGACGAACGAGGCGCCGGCTCCTGCCGTATCGACCACGTAGCCCTGTCCGGCCGTCCCGTCGACGGGATGCGCCGGCTCGCCGGCGGCGATGGCTTCCGCGACGGCCTGCAGCGCACGCTGCTGGTCCTGCAGCTGGGAGGCGGTCGACAGGCCCCAGACCCCAACGGCGATCAACGCCAGCACCGCGACCACGGCCAGTGGGCGGGCGACGTTCGGTGAGAGCCAGTCGAGCCAGCCACGGCGTGCTGGCGGCGCCTCGTCCGGGGCGGCGGGTGTAGGAACGGCAGCCGTCTCCTGCGGCATGTCCGCCACGGTCGCCATCAGTCGGTCGCGCAGCCCCGCGGATGGCTGGATCGGCTCCAGGCTCGTGGCCAGTGCCAGATCGGCTCCCATGAGCGAGCGGAGCTCCGCGTGCGGCTCCGGACAGGTCGCGAGGTGCTCGGACGCGGCGCGCAGCTCGTCAGCGTCCACCGCACCAAGGGCCAGCGCGCCGCTCAGGGCATCGATGTCGGCGCACGCGTACTGCAGCGTCATCGGTCCATCCGCTCCACCGGGAGCCGTTCGGGGAGCACGCTGACCGGCGCCGCCTCGGTCAGAGCCAGGCTGTCGCGCAGCTTGGCCAGGGCCAGGCGCAGGCGGCCGCTGGCGGTGCCCTGCGGCACGCCGGTGAGGACGGCGATCTCGCGGTAGGTGCGGCCGCCGAAATAGGCAAGCTCCACGGCATGCCGCTGCTCGTCTGGAAGCTCTGCCATCGCGTCGCGCAGCTGCGACGCCGAGCTGCGGCGCACGGCTTCCTCCCACGTCGGGTTGGGCCCGGTACGGAGGAGCGACTGCTCATCGGCCGAGCCGACCTCGATGCTGGGACGCGCAGCGCGCAGCCGATCGATGGCACGGTTCCGAACGATCGTCAGCAGCCACGATCGCAGGCTGCCACGCGATGGGTCGAAGCGCTCGATCTTCTGCCACGCCGCCACGAATGCATCGTGCACCAGGTCCTCCGCCAGCTCCCGATCCGACACAACGCGCACGGCAACCGCCATCGCGACCGGCGCATAGCGGTCGTACAGCAGGCCGAGCGCCTCGCGGTCACCGGACCGGAGTCGTTCCGCCAGGAGCTGGTCGTCGGGTGCGTGCACTGAATCAGTCATGACAAGGCTCGCAACCGTCGACGGTCGCTCCCGAGACTGGAACGTGGATGGGCAGTCCCCGTATCACCTCGTCGGAAGGATATCGGTCAGATCCAGCACCAACCAGCCGGCGGCGGGCCCGAGCTGATCTCGGAGTCGGGGAGCTCCATGGTCGGAGCGCCGGGGCGCGCACAATCGGTCAGCCACATGCGGGCGCGCCATTCGTCGGGCGAGACCGGCAGGGCTGTCAGCAGCGGGAAGAAGAAGGCCAGCAGCGCCACGCTGGCCACCGCGAAGGCCGCGACGACCGTTCGTCCCGCGACGGAGCGCCAGGCCAGCGCGGCGAGCACGCCCAGCCCGGCGTACAGGAAGGGGATGGTCGGCAGGATGTACCACAGGAAGACCTGGCTGCGGTTGCCCTGCAGCGCAAGCCAGGGTAGGTATGTCGCGACCGCAGCCACGATCACCACCGCCGCCGGGCCGCCCACCCGCCAGCCGTGGCGAGCCCACAGCACGGCCAGCACCAGCAGACCGATGACGCCGGCCGCCCAGGTCAGCGGACTGCCGATGGCCAGGATCTCGCGGTAGCCGTCGCTGGCGTCGAAGTAGTAGGCCACCGGGCGCTTGAGCAGCAACCACGACCACGGCGGCGACTCGTAGGGGTGGCTGCCCTCGAGGGTGGTGTGGAAGGTCAGCATCGCCTGCTGGTGCTCCCAGATGCCACGCCAGACCGTGCCCTCCTGCCATGGCAGACCGATGAGCTCGCCGGGCATCCGCCCGATGTAGGCGGCCAGGTAAACGGCCACCGGCACCAGGCCCAGCAGCACCAGGCTGCGCGGCAGCTCCTCACGGATCGCCAGCCAGCTGGCGCGCGTCCAGCTGCGCGGCGGCGCATCCGGCCCCGCGCTGCGCCGGGCGGCAATCTCCCACGCGATGGTCAGCCCGATCACCGCCAGGGCCACGTAGGCGCCGGACCACTTGACCGCCACCGCCGCGCCGAGCGCCAGGCCGGCCAGCAGCCGCCACGGTCGGTGCAGGGTCAGCGCATGAAGGATCCCCGCCGAACGCCGGTCCCAGGCCTGCGCCCGCGGCCGGTCGCGGTCATGGACGGCGAACAGGATGGCCGCCACCCCGAAGAAGGTCACGAAGACGTCCAGCATCCCGATCCGCGATTGGACGATGTGCAGGAAGTCGCCGGCCAGCAGGGCGGCGGCGGTGAACGCACCGAAGGTGCGGGCGTGAGGAGACGCGTTGCGCAGCAGCTGCCAGGTCAGCAGGAAGAGCACCGCGACCGTGATGGTGCCGACCACCGCGGCGGAGATGCGCCAGCCGAACTCGTCGTAGCCGAACAGCTTGATGCCGGCGCCGATCATCCAGTTGCCGAGCGGCGGGTGCGCCCGGCTGGCGAGCTGGTCGATGCCGCATTCGGGGGTGCCGATCACGTAGCGGCACGCATTGCGGGCGTACCAGATCTCGTCGAACACGAAGCCCACGGGGCGGCTGAGCCCGGGCAGGCGCAAGACTGCGGCCCCCGCCGTCACCGCCAGGAGCGCGATCCAGTCGAGGCGAGACCAGCCGGGGCGGCGGTCGATGTTCCTGTCCCTCCACGGGTCTGCTGCGCGCCCATCCTATCCGCGCGCACAACCCGCACGAAACTAGTCGACGGGACCGGGCGCCGGCGCCAGGAGTGACGGTCGCGGGCCGCCGAGGCGTGCCATCTCCTGTCGGCAGCTGAGCGTCTTGGTGTGCAAGCCGATCGGCTCGGCAAACCAGATCAGTGCGCGCCAGCTGTCCGAGATGCTGCCCAGGCGCTCGCGCGCATACCGGTCCTCGGGGTGCAGCCACGCGTCGCCGGGCGCCAGGCCGTGGCCGGGGACCAGCTGGAAGCCAAGGTGCAGCGTGCCACAGGTGGCCACCACGCTCCAGGCGCCCTCCCATGACGACCGCGCACGCTCGATGTGCCAGCCCGGCAGGCGACGCTCCACGTTGGCGACCACCTGGGCGCGCGCCTGATTCGGGGAAACCGGCAGCGGCGCCAGCAGGGCCATGGCGAAGACCACGGCCAACGAGGCGATGGCGACGGGGGTGGGCAGCCTCCATCGGCGTCTACGGGTGAGCGCGTTCTGAGTCATTTCCGAGTCAGGTCCGAGAGCAGGAACCGTGCCGCCCCTCTGCTAGACTCCGCCGAGGCCGCCGGCGCTGTCAAACGGGCGGCTTCATGTGTCATCTGAGGACCGATGAACTACGAGCTCTTCATGGCCGAGGCCATCGCCGAGGCCCGCCGGGGAGGAGAAGAGGGAGAGGTACCGGTAGGGGCCGTTGCCGTCCTCGATGACGCCATGATCGCCCGGGATCACGACCGGATGACGCTGCAGCGCGATCCCACGGCACACGCCGTGCTGCTGACGCTGCAGGCCACCGCCCGCAAGCTCGAGTCGCGCCGGCTCTCCGAAGTCACCATCTTCACCACCCACGAGCCCTGCGCCATGTGCGTCGGGGCGCATGATCGAGACAGAGGTCTTCGCGCTGGTGTATGCCGTTCCTGACGAGGAGCGCGGAGCGGCCGGCAGCGCGGTCCAGCTGGCGCGCAGCAAGGGCTTGCCGCACCAGCTGTCGGTGGTCTCCGGCGTGCGCGAGACAGAGGCCCGACGCCTGGCATCCGAGGCCCCGGCCAACGCCTGAGCGCCTGGTCGGCATGCCGGGGAATCGGTCCATCCTCTGCTAGACTCGCCCGCGGAGAGGTGTCCGAGTGGTTTAAGGTGCCGCTCTCGAAAAGCGGTGTGCGATGAGCACCGTGGGTTCGAATCCCACCCTCTCCGCCACTCCCACCACCGGCCCGCCTCGCATCGTCGCGTCCGCGGAGAGGTCGCCTAGTGGCCTATGGCGCCGCACTGGAAATGCGGTTCGGGGCAACCCGTCGGGGGTTCGAATCCCCCCCTCTCCGCCACCCCTCGCCTGAGCTCGATTGACCGATGTCCGGCACGGCCCTACGATCGCGGCGGCCGTGCTAGGCGGGGAACTAGCGGTGCCCTGCACCCGCAATCCGCTATAGCGGGGCTGAATTCCCGGTCGAGGCCGCCGAGCCTCCGCCTCCCACGAGATCGCCCGACGTTGAAAGTCGGGTCCCACGCAGCGAAGGTCCGTGAACCCCGTCAGGTCCGGAAGGAAGCAGCGGTAAGCGACCGCCTTCGGGTGCCGTGGGGCGACCTGGCTGGAGCCGGACGATCTTCGCGTGTGCGGGCGCTCGCGATCGACACCGGGTGCACGGCCTACTCCACCCTCCGCGGATCGCCGCCATCGCCTTCGCGGCGAGGCGGCGGTTCGGTGTACGGTAGCCAGACCATGACCGCCCACCCCCGCGGACCAGCATCGGGCGCTGTATCGCCGCTGGCGAGCGCAGCGTTTCGCCGAGGTGCTCGGCCAGGACCCCATCGTCGCCACCCTGCGTCGGGCCGTGGCCGCGGACCGCACCGCGCACGCCTACCTCTTCGTCGGGCCGCGCGGCACCGGCAAGACCTCCACCGCGCGCATCCTGGCCAAGGCCATCAACTGCACCAATCGCGGCGCGGACGGCGAGCCGTGCGACACCTGCCCGGCCTGCGTGGCCGTGCGCGAGGGGCGCGCCATGGACGTGATCGAGATCGACGCCGCCAGTCATGGCCTGGTCGAGGATGCCCGCGAGCTGGTGATGCGGGCGCTCACCGCGCCGGCCGAGCTGCGACGGCGGGTCTACATCATCGACGAGGTCCACATGCTCAGCGCGCACGCCTTCAACGCGCTGCTGAAGATGGTCGAGGAGCCGCCCGACCACGTCGTCTTCATCCTGGCCACCACCGACACCCACAAGGTGCCGGCCACCATCATCAGCCGCACCCAGCGCTTCGACTTCCGTCGCGATCCCGCGCCGATGCCATCGTCGGCAAGCTGACCCGCATCGTCGCCGCCGAGGGCGCCGAGGCCGAGCCGGAGGCGCTGGCCCTGATCGCCCGCCTGGCCGATGGCGGCATGCGCGACGCCGAGTCGCTGCTCGACCAGGCGCTGGCCTATGCGGGCGACAAGATCACCGCTCGAGTCGGTGCGCGAGGCGGTGGGCCTGGCCGACGACGCCGCCATCAGCGCGCTGCTGCACGCCTACGTGGCCGGTGACGCTCCGGCCGCCCTGGACCAGATCGAGGCCCTGGCCGATGGTGGCCGCGACATGGCCCAGGTGGCAGCCCAGGCCGAGGGCGAGGCGTCGCCAGATGCTGCTGCTGGCCGCCGCCGATCCGCCCGCCGCGCGACGTCTGGCCACCATCCTGCGCACCCTGGCCGAGGCGGCCGGTGACGCGGCCCATCGAGGGCCGCGCCCGGCTGGCGATGGAGCTGCTGGCCGTCGAGCAGGCATCGCCACAGGTCACGCCGGTGGTTGCGGCCACGCCGGCCCCGCAGCCGGTGGCCGTCGTTGCTCCGCCACCGCTCCCCATGCCACCACCCGCCAGACCCGAACCCGTCGCCCCAGCCCCGAAGCCGGTTGTGGCCGAACCGACGGCCGCCGCACCGCGGCCCGAGCCGGCGCCGCCGCCGGCGGCCAGCCCGACTGCACTGACAGCGGACGGCGTGGCCGGCATCCGCGCCCGCTGGGCCGAGGTGGTCGCCAGCGCCAGCCCGGCGCTCCGGCCGCTGCTGAGCGAGTGCCGGCCGGTGGCGCTTGACGGTGCGCGGCTGACCCTCGCCTTCCCGGAGGAGCGCGGCTTCATGCGTGAGAAGGTCACGAACCGCGCCGGCAACATCGAGCAGCTGCTGGCGCACCGTGCTGGGCGGCACCTGGGCGGTCGATTGCATCGCCAGCAACGTCGAGCTCGAGCCACTCACCGTGCAGCAGGCCGTCGCATCGGATGCCCGGTCGATCCGGACGGCCAGGCCCTGCTCGATGGCGTCCTGCGCATCACCGGCGGCGAGCTGGTCGATGCGCCGGAGGTCCACTGATCCCGTTCCACACGCCGCCCCTCTCGGGCCGGCTCCGTCCCAGTAGCTGAGAGGTTTCCGTGAACATCGGTCAGATCGCCAAGATGGCGCAGCAGATGCAGGCGCAGATGGCTCAGGCGCAGGAGGAGCTCCGCGAGAAGACGCTGGAGGCCACCGCCGGTGGGGGAGCGGTCCGCGTCGTGATCACCGGCGCCCAGGAGGTGCGCGCCATCGAGATCGATCCCGGAGCGGTGGACCCCGAGGAGGTCGAAATGCTCCAGGACCTGATCCTGACCGCCGTCAACGACGCCATCGCGCGCAGCAAGGAGCTGGAGCGCGAGCGGATGGGCGCCATCGCCGGCGGGCATGGGCACTGCCCGGCATGCCGGGCATGGGCGGCTCGATCCCCGGCCTGCGCTGAGCGCGTGACCGGTCTGATCGCGCCGGTGGCGCGGCTCATCGATGAGCTCAACCGCCTCCCCGGTGTCGGCCGCAAGACGGCCCAGCGGCTCGCCTACCACGTCCTGCGCGCCCCGGCCGACGAGGCCCGCGCCCTGGCCGAGGCGCTCGTCGCCGTCAAGGAGCAGGTCGCCTACTGCTCCATCTGCTGCAACATCACCGATGTCGGCGTCGACCCCTGCGCCATCTGCGCCGATCCCCGTCGCGATCCGACACGCATCTGCGTCGTCGAGGAGCCGCTGGACGTGCTGGCCATCGAGCGGACCGGCGAGTTCCGCGGCCGCTACCACGTGCTGCACGGCGCCATCAGCCCCATCGACGGCATCGGTCCCGAGCAGATCAAGGCGCGGGAGCTGATCGAGCGGGCGGCGCAGGGCGGCGTGGCGGAGGTGATCCTGGCCACCAACCCGAACCTGGAGGGGGAGGCGACCGCCATGTACCTGGCCGACCTGTTGGCGCGGCACGTGCCGATGGTGACCCGCATCGCGCGCGGGCTGCCGGTTGGCGGCGACCTCGAGTACGCCGATGACGTGACCCTGATCCGCTCGTTCCAGGGCCGGCGCGAGGTCGAGCGTTCCTGAAGCTCGCGTCAGCCTCGGGCGCGGAGGGCCGCCTCGATCTCGTCCAGGTGCTCCCCGCGGTGCTCACCGCGGGCCGGGCTGATCGGGCTGTCGGAGTCGCCGGGCCAGAGCCGGTTCAGTGGTAGCCGCGCAGCGAGCGCGTCCGTCTCCTCCGCGACTCGCAGTGCCAATTGCGCGGCTGCCCTCGGCGCAATCGCGTGGATCAATGGACGCATCGAGTCGTTGAGCCAATCGCCGTCCGGCTCCTGGTCGCCGGAGGCCCACGCCTCGCCGCGATCGATCTTCTCGGCAAGGGTCTGGAAGCGGAGGTCCCAATAGGCAACGTGGCCGAGCACCCCGGCGACCGTCCAGTACTCGTTCACCGGCGCCAGGAGGGCCTCGTCGTCGAGGCGTTCGACCAGCGCCCGCAGCCGCTCGCGCTGGCGCGTGTTCGCCTCGACGTATGAGCGATCGTCAGGCATATCGGTCCCTCTCCATGCTTGCGAGCATGCTATCGACGCATGGCCTCGGGTGTCCGCGGGCCTCGCGCCACCAATTGACGCTCTCAGCGGCGCGGTGTAAGATTCGTGATCGCGCCGGCAATTCAGTCGGCTGAATGCGACGCAAGTACGGCGGTCGTCGCGACCGCGCCGCTTGCCGCAGGGGTTCCAATACGGAGGCCTCGAATCGAAGGAAGCCGATCTCGATCGGCGACTGACCTTAACAGTTGAAGAGTGACAGGAACCCACACGAGTCAGCGGGACAAAGTCTGAACTTGAACGGTGGTGGAGCCTTCGGGCAAGACCACTGTTTTTTCTGTTCGGAGAGTTTGATCCTGGCTCAGGACAAACGCTGGCGGGGTGCGTGAGACATGCAAGTCGAACGGGGTTTCACGGGGCTTGCTCTGTGAAACCTAGTGGCGGACGGCTGAGTAACGCGTAGGTGACCTGCCCGGAAGTGGGGAATAACTGCCCGAAAGGGTGGCTAATACCGCATGTGGTCGTCGAATCAGTTCGCCGACTAAAGGAGTAATCCGCTTCCGGAGGGGCCTGCGTCCGATTAGCTAGTTGGTGAGGTAACGGCCCACCAAGGCGACGATCGGTAGCTGGTCTGAGAGGATGATCAGCCAGACTGGGACTGAGAACGGCCCAGACTCCTACGGGAGGCAGCAGTCGGGAATTTTGCCCAATGGACGAAAGTCTGAGGCAGCAACTCCGCGTGAGGGATGAAGGCCTTCGGGTCGTAAACCTCTTTTCTCAGGGAAGATACAAGACGGTACCTGAGGAATAAGCCACGGCTAACTACGTGCCAGCAGCCGCGGTAATACGTAGGTGGCAAGCGTTGTCCGGATTTACTGGGCGTAAAGAGCGCGCAGGCGGCTGGGCAAGTCCGATGTGAAAGCTTCCGGCTTAACTGGAAAATTGCATCGGAAACTGCTCGGCTTGAAGGTGGGAGAGGGTAGCGGAATTCCCGGTGTAGTGGTGAAATGCGTAGATATCGGGAGGAACACCAGTGGCGAAGGCGGCTACCTGGCCCACTCTTGACGCTGAGGCGCGAAAGCTAGGGGAGCAAACGGGATTAGATACCCCGGTAGTCCTAGCCGTAAACGATGAACACTAGGCGTAGTCGGTATCGACCCCGGCTGTGCCGTAGCTAACGCATTAAGTGTTCCGCCTGGGGAGTACGGCCGCAAGGCTAAAACTCAAAGGAATTGACGGGGGCCCGCACAAGCAGCGGAGCGTGTGGTTTAATTCGTCGGTACGCGAAGAACCTTACCAGGGCTTGACATGTGGCGGAAAACGGCGGAAACGTCGTCCTCCCGCAAGGGATCGTCATGCAGGTGTTGCATGGCTGTCGTCAGCTCGTGTCGTGAGATGTTGGGTTAAGTCCCGCAACGAGCGCAACCCCCGTGGCATGTTGTACCACTCATGCCAGACTGCCGAGAGAAACTCGGAGGAAGGTGGGGATGACGTCAAGTCAGCATGGCCCTTACGCCCTGGGCTACACACACGCTACAATGGCCGGTACAACGGGTTGCCAAACCGCGAGGTGGAGCCAATCCCATAAAGCCGGTCTCAGTTCGGATTGCAGGCTGCAACTCGCCTGCATGAAGCTGGAGTTGCTAGTAACCGCAGGTCAGCACACTGCGGTGAATATGTTCCCGGGCCTTGTACACACCGCCCGTCACGTCATGAAAGCCGATAACACCCGAAGCCGGTGGGCCAACCGCAAGGAGGCAGCCGTCGAAGGTGGGATTGGTGATTGGGACGAAGTCGTAACAAGGTAGCCGTACCGGAAGGTGCGGCTGGATCACCTCCTTTCTAGGGAGTGCCTGGTCATCCGGTTCGCCGGAGGACCGAACCTTCCAGGTCGATCGAGAAGATCATTCAACTGCCATCCCGCGAGGGGGCTGGCAACCGCGCAAGCGGTGATCGGATCGTCCTCGACACCGAAGACCTGAATCCCGCTAACTACGCGGGTTCCTGTCACTCTTCAACCGTCAAGGCGCGTGGGCCGTCCTTCGGGACGGCTCTTCCTTTGCCCGATGGGTTGGCGCGTCTTGCTTGCGCCGCTTCAGACGGCTCGGGTACCATGCCGCCCCCGAGGGGCGTTTAGCTCAGCTGGTTAGAGCACTGCCCTGATAAGGCAGAGGTCTCTGGTTCGAGTCCAGAAACGCCCACCACCTCCCCCTCGGTCCCAGCGGAGCGCGCGCCCATGTCCGATCCACCGGCCGCAGCCGCACCGCCGGAACGCCCGACCGGCATCCTGGACGAGCCCAACGACGGCCGCGTCCTGGAGGCCGCCATCGACGGGGTGGTCTATGCCCGCCAGCCGGTCCGCACCCACCTGGTCACTGCCACCGACGACGCGACCGAGGTCCTGGCGCGCTACGCCAGCCCGCTGCCCGATGACACCGCCCTGGTGGCCGTCAGCGAGCGGATGGTGGCCATCACCCAGGGCCGCTCGCACCGCATGGTCGACATCCGGCCCGGCCGCCTGGCGCGCTTCCTGGTGCGCTTCGTGACGCGTCCCGGCTACGGCATCGGGCTCG
Source organism: uncultured Chloroflexia bacterium (assembly GCA_963720505.1). Classification (GTDB taxonomy): domain Bacteria; phylum Chloroflexota; class Limnocylindria; order QHBO01; family QHBO01; genus DASSCW01. The sequence goes on along the minus strand of CAVRFT010000007.1, from coordinate 492,779 downwards.
GCACGGCGGAGACGATGCAGCTGGCGATCGACGAGGTGGGCGCGCCGCGGATCCTGCTCGCCGCCGGCGTCAGCGCGGTCAGCAAGCCGTTCGGCGTGCACGGCCTGTTCTACCGGGTCGCCGGACCCCAGGCCGCCGCCATCGACGGGCCGACCAGCTACACCATCCCGCCCTACAACGAATCGGCCACGCTCGGTCCCAAGGACCCCGATGGCGCCGCGCGGCGACTGGCCGCCGCCATCGATCGGCCGGTGGCGGTGATCGATGCCAACGACGCCGGCTGCAACGTGCTCGGCGCCAGCCCGGGCGTCGACCGCCAGCTTGTGAGGCGCCTCTTCGCCGACAACCCGCTGGGCCAGGCGCGCGAGCAGACCCCGATCGCCGTGGTCCGCCGCGTTGAGTGGCCGGCCGGGCAGCCGCTGCCGCCGGAGCCCAAGCGCCGCCTCACACCACCGTAGGACGTTTCGGTCCGTCAGGCCTGGCCGTCTCGAGGGACCGGTTAGAATGCGAATGCCTACGGGGATGTAGCTCAGCTGGGAGAGCACCTCCTTTGCAAGGAGGGGGTCAGGGGTTCGAGTCCCCTCATCTCCACAACCACCACATCGATCCGCGGGTCTGACCAGGCGTCCCTCGTGATGTTGTTGCACGTGCTGCCTTCGGATGCGCTCGGTTTGCTGCCAGCGCTCGCGCTGGTCGGTTGCGGCGCCCTTGGATCAGCGTATGTACTCGCCACGCGCAGGGTGAATCACGCCCATCCGCGCTCGCCGGTTCCACGCTGGCGGATGGTTGCCTTCCTCTCGGGCGTCGTGGCCATCGTGCTCGCCCTGGCGTCTCCGCTCGATGAATGGGCAGACCAACTGCTGACGGCGCACATGCTCCAGCACATCCTGCTCGCCATGGTCGTGCCAGTGCTGCTGGCGCTCGGCTCACCGGTCACGCTTGTGCTGCGCGCCGCTCCGCGCGGCGCACGAAATCGGCTGATCCTGCCGCTTCTTCATTCGCGGGCAGTCCAGCTCATGACCCATCCGTACGTCGGCTGGGTGCTCTTCTCGCTCGTGATGTGGGAGGCGCACTTCAGCCCGCTGTACAACGCCGCGCTCGATAATGAGGCCCTGCACGCATTGGAGCACCTCGCCTTCCTGGTCACGGGCTGTCTCTTCTGGTGGCCCGTGGTCGGCGCCGACCCGATGCCCCGGCGCCTGGGGTACGGGGGACGCATGGCGTTCGTGCTTCTCCAGATGCCCATCAGCGCGGCAGTGGGACTGGTCCTGTACTTCGCTCCTGCTGTCCTGTATGCGCACTACGCCACGGTGGAGAGGCCACTGGGCATCGACCCGCTCGTTGACCAACAGGTTGCGGGCCTGGTCATGTGGGGCGTGGGTGACCTGCTGATGCTCGGGGCCGTCACCTACGTCGTGGCCTCATGGATGCGCGCCGATGTGCGCCGCAGCCAGCGCCGAGCACCGGCGCCAACCGATCGTGGCATTGGCTAGATAACGTACAGCGTCGAGAACAGGAACAGCCACACCACGTCGACGAAGTGCCAGTAGTAGCTGCCGGCCTCGACCGCGGTGTGATGCTGAGGGCTCACCAACCCGTGGCGCGCGCGGTGGGCCACGATCGCGATGAACATGAGCCCGATCAGCACGTGCGCCCCGTGGAATCCGGTGAGCGTGTAGAACGTCGATCCGAAGACGCCATCCCGTAACCCGAAGCCATTGTTCACGTACTCGTAGGCCTGGATGGAGATGAACGCGGCGCCGAGCACGAGCGTGATGGCCAGCCAGCGCACCAGCCTGGCGCGATCGCCGCGCTTTGCCGCCCAGACCGCGAGCTGCATCGTCACGCTGCTGGAAACGAGGAGCACGGTGTTGATGCCGGGGAGCAGGATATCGGGTCGCTCGAGGCCGAATCCCTCAGGAGGCCACGTCCCGCTGCCGCCGCGGATCACGAAGTAGGCCGCAAAAAGCGCGGCGAAGAGCATGACCTCCGACGCGATCCCCAGGCGGACCCCAAGCAGCATTCGGTCGCGCGCGCCCGCCGGATCGTCGGCATGATCGCTCGCGGCCGAGTGAGCCACAGAGGCGGCGTTGGTCATGGCGCGGGGCGTCCGGGAGCGGGTGCGGAGCCCGGCGCGGAGGCCGGGATCGGCGGAGAGCCGTACTCGTACGGGCCGCTGGTCACGACCGGGATGTGCTCGAAGTTCTCGACCGGTGGCGGCGAGTCCGTGGTCCACTCCAGGGTCTTTGCGTCCCACGGATTGGACGCAGCCCGCGGGCCACGTCGCCACGAACGGACCAGGTTATAGGCGAAGACCGCCACCGACAGCGCGATATTCAGCGCCGCAAAGCTGACGAAGAGGTTCACCGGCCCCAGCTCGGGCGGGTAGTCGGCCACGCGCCGCCGCATTCCCTCGATGCCCAGCCAGAACATCGGCAGGAAGGCGGCATTGAAGGCGATCGTGAACCACCAGAAGTGAATCTGCCCAAGGCGCTCGTCGTACATCCGGCCCGTGATCTTCGGGAACCAGTAGTAGGTGCCGGCGAACAGGCCATAGATCGTGGCTCCGATGATCGTGTAGTGGAAATGCGCGACCACGAAGAACGTGTCGCTGAGCGCGATGTCGGTTGGCACATCGGCCAGGTAGACGCCGGTGATGCCACCGATCAGGAACGCCCACAGGAATCCGAAGACCCACAGCATCGGCACCTTGAAGCGCAGGCGCCCCATCCAGATGGTGCCCAACGCGGTCAGGAACACGACGCCGGTCGGCACCGAGATCAGCTCCGTGGTGAGCATGATCGGAATGTGGAAGAACGTCGCCATGCCACTGACGAACATGTGGTGCGCCCACACCATGAAGCTCATGACGCCGATCATCACGAACGCCAGCACGGCCAGCGGATACGCGAAGAGGGGCTTGCGCGAAAAGACCGGCACGATCTCCAGGATCGCGCCCAGCCCTGGCACGGCCATGATGTAGACCGCCGGGTGCGAGTAGAACCAGAAAAGATGCTGGAAGAGGATCACGTCCCCCCCGCGACTCGCCCTGAAGAATGAGGTCCCCAGCACGCGGTCGAAGAGCAGCATCGTGAATGCGCCCGCCACAACCGACGTGGCGATCAGACCCAGGGTGGCCGTCACCGTCAGCGCCCAGACGAAGATCGGCATCCGCATCAGGCTCATGCCCGGGGCACGCATGCGGAACACCGTCGTCAGGAAGTTGATGGAGCTAAGGATCGACGACGCGCCCACCGTGACGAAGGCCATGATGTAGGCCTGCTGCCCCAGGTTGGCCTGCTGGCTGAGCGGGGGATACGCAGTCCAGCCGGAGTCGAATCCGCCGAGCAGCGGGTTGATGGCGACCAGCAGCACCGCCAGCGGCAGCATCCAGTAGCTGAGCGCGTTGGCCTTGGGAAAGGCCATGTCCCGCGCTCCCACCATCAGTGGCACCAGATAATTGCCGAGCCCGCCAATGATCGAGATCAGCGCGACGGTGATCATCATCGCGCCGTGCGTGCTCATGATCGTGTTGTAGACCTCCTTGTCGAAGGCCAAGCCTGGCTGCGCGAGTTCGAAGCGCATGAGCATCGCCGCCGTGCCCGCCACGAAGAGCAGGACGAATGCTGTCACCAGGTACTGGATGCCGATGACCTTGTGGTCGGTGGTAAAACGGAAGTAGCGTCGCCAGTCGCCGGCAGTGCCGTGCGCGGCGTGCTCCTCGGCCGGATCGACCGCCCGCGCGGCAGCCCAGGTGATCCAGAACCGGAACGCGCCGAGGCCCAGCAGGAACCCGAACAGCGCGAAGAGGTAGCCAAGCAGCAGGAGCTGGCCAGGGTCAGCCTTGAGGCCGATGATGCGGGCCGCGAAGAGGCCCCCCGCGCCGACGAGCGCACCCAGTGCCGCGCCAAGAAGGGCGCGAGTCAATCCTGGGGTCCGCACTTCGGACCTGCCGAGGGCGGCGGTCACTGCGGTTGCTCCTGGGGTTGAGCCTCAAGCCACGCATTCAGGTCATCCTCGCTGGAGACGACGAAGGTGGTGGTCATGTCGGTGTGACCGAAGCCGCACAGCTCGGCGCAACGCCCCCCATAGGTGCCCGTGACGGTCGGCGTGGTGTAGGCCTCGGTCATGAGGCCCGGCACCACATCCTGCTTCACGCCCAGCGCGGGGAGCCACAGCGAGTGGATGACGTCCTCCGATTCAAGCACCAGGTGAACCCGACGGTTGACCGGGAGGTGCAACTCCTTCGACTGCTCCCCGTTGGGGTATTCAAAGCGCCATTCCCACTGCTTTGCGTTCACATGCACCTCAAAGTCGGATTGCTGCACGCCACGGATCTCGACCAGGCCGACCGCCCCGTACACGAACAGGCCGATGACCATCAGAAACGTCACGACCAGCCACCCGGCCTGGATGCCGCGATGGCCATGCACCGGCGCTGCATCGCCGTCGTCATCGCCGCGCGCACGAAAGCGCAGCGCGGAATACGCCATGCCGACCACGACGAGCCACAGCACCGGCATGGAGACCACCGTGAGCAGCACGAAGGTCCGATCCTCGATTTCCGCCTCGTGCGAGGCGATCTCCGGCAGGATCTGGACGCCGGCGACCAGCGCCATGCTGGCCGCCGACAGGAGTGCCCAGATGACGAGGGCCGTGATGAGATGACCGCGGGCCGACATCAAGTCCAATCGGCCCTGGTGAGGCGCCTCGGGCAGGTCACGAGCAGCCCGCGTTCATCCGTCAGTTGACGGTGAAGTCCGTGTGCATTCCCTTCTGGTAGTGCAGCAGGTCTTCATCGTGGATGTTGCAGAAGATCACGTAGTGACCGGGCTGAAGATCTAGTCGTGATGCTGTTGTCCGAGGTGCCCGGATCGAACTCCGGGATCTCGCTTGGGTCGCCGACCTCGGACAGCTGCGGGTCATCCTCGATCACCTCGCCGTCGGCATTGGTTGGCAACGAATCCGACTGCAGGTCGGTTTTGCGAATGATGAACTCGTGCTGCTTATCGCCGTCGTTCGTGACGTTGATGGTGATCGAGCCGGCGTTGAATGAAGAGCTGGCCAGCGTGATCTCCCACTCCTTCACCGTGGCATCCACGGTCTGGGCCCCGCCTGAGCCGCCCGGCGAAGAGCACGCCGCCACGAGTCCGCTGATCGCAAGGAGGGCCGCGACCCTCTGGTAGGCCTTCGACACTATCTCCACCTCGCTCCCGGGCACGGCCAGCCGAGCGCCAGCTCCTGCCCTCGTCGGTGACAGGATGGCGTGGGGGTTGCGGCGCTTCCTATACTCCGAACGAGCCATTCTGGGAGTCCGGATTGACCACGCCGTCGTACGTCAGGCACGCCGCAGGTGAGCTCGCTGAAGCCGCGCCCGTGGCCGCGCCGCCGACACCGTCCGAGATCTCCATCGCAGGATCCGATCAGCAGCTGCCGCTGGCTTTTCGGATCCTCCGTCGGCCTTGGGTGGTTCAGGCCCTGCTCGATGTTGCCGCCATTGCATTCATCGCGCTTGCGTTCCTGACAACGGCCATCTCGGCCGAGTTCCTGTTCCATTGCGTGTTCGTGATCCTGGTCCTGCATGCGTTCCTCTTCGGCCTGCGCGGCACGCTGGTGCGGATCGCTCTGGTTTCCGTGCCGCTATTGGTGCGTGCTGATGCCGCGGTCTTTGGCATGGTCATGCCGCCGCTGGAGCTGACCGAATGGCCGCTCATGTTCGTCATTGCTGTCCTCGTGGCATGGATGGCCGACCTGCGCACCGCCACCTCGCAGCGCTACGCCAGCCTGTTCAGGATCGCCAGTGAACGGCTACTGACCGTCGAGGAGGACGAGCGTCGGCGGGTCGCCGGCGAGCTCCACGACGGAGTCGGGCAGGTGCTCACTGCGTTGACGCTCACGCTTGACGCGGCCCTGACCGACGCCCCATCGTCGGAAGCCCGCCGGCGGATCACAACCGCGCGGCGGCTGGCAGATACCGCCCTGGCCGGGACGCGCGACCTGTCGCATCGGATGCGTCCCGCGCGCCTCGAGGAGCGTGGCCTGGCGGCGGCCCTCGCCGACATGGTCAGCGACTCGGGGTTCGACGTCCGGCTCGACGCTTCCGCGGAGGCGTGCGAGGCCAGCCTGCTGACCCCGACCGCGACCGTCGAGGTCTATCGCATCGTCCAGGAAGCGCTCGCAAACGCCGCGCACCACAGCGGCGCCCTGAGCGCCGAGGTCACTCTGCGCCGCCATCGGAATCGGCTGGTTGCTGACGTCACCGACCATGGGCGGGGATTCGACGCCTCGCAGGTCATTGATTCTGGGATCGGTCTCGCAGGGATGAGGGAGCGCGCCAGGCTCCTCGGGGGCCAGCTGTCCATCACCACAGCGCCAGGCGCTGGGACTTCGGTGCACCTCGTGGTGCCCATCGAAGGTGAGGGCTAGAGCGCATGCAGATTCGTCTCGGCATCGTTGATGACCACGACCTCGTGCGCGACGGGCTGGCCATGATCCTCGCAGCCCAGCCTGACATGGAGGTCGTGGGCGCAGCGGGTGATGCCGATGGTGCGTTTGCTCTGGCGGCCAAAAAGCCGCACATCATGTTGGTTGACCTGACCCTTGGCGAAAGCGATGGGCTGTCTCTGGTCCGCGACCTGGTGGCGCGGTATCCACGCATCCGCATCGTCGTGGTCACGATGCACCATCATCCGGAGACCGTCCGCCAGGCGTTCCAAGCGGGTGCTGCCGGGTACGTGGTGAAGGGTGCCGCCAGCGCCGAACTGCTCAGCGCGGTGCGCGCCGTGGCGCGCAATCATCATTACGTGCATCCGGTCGTCGCGTCGGTACTGGTCGTCGACTCGCTGCGCCTGCTGCGACAGGCCGAGGGGCTGTCGCCGCGCGAAGCGGAAGTGCTGCGCCTCGTCACCTCGGGACGGACGGCGATCGAGACGGGCCGCGCGCTGGGAATCAGTGCCCACACCGTCCGTCGACATCTCGCCAACGTCGCCAGCAAGGTTGGGGTCCATGGCCGGGTGGCACTCACCCGCTACGCAGTCGAGCACCACCTGGTGCAGGAAGAGGCCTGACCGCCTACGCGGCAGTACCCTTCGCGACGTGAACGGCCCATCCGGCGGTTCCCTGCGTGAATCGGCCGCGCGCCGACGTCGGCCCATTGGCCTGGCGTTCGTGGCGATCGCGGCTGTCGCTGCCTTGGCATGGATCTCTACCTTGCCATTGGGCGGTGACGACCAGGCGGGCGCCAGCCCAGGAGGCATCCGCGCGTCCGACAGCACGGGCATCGCGATCGGCGATCGCGCGCCGGACTTCCTCGACGCCCGGGGGCTTCCGTCGCTGACCGATCTCGACGGAGAGCCGGTGCGGCTGGCCGACTTCGCCGGCAGGCCGCTGTGGATCGTCTTCTGGGCGACCTGGTGCACCCCCTGTCAGGAGGAGGCTGCCGACATCATTGCTCGCTACGACGCCCATCGCGACGAGGGGCTCATCGTGCTCGCCATCGACGTCCAGGAGCCGGCAACGTCGGTCGAGGATTTCGTTGAAGGCCATCACCTTGACTACCGCGTCGCGCTCGACGCGACCGCCGCCATCCGGGACCTGTACGGTGGCTGGGGCCTGCCGGTCCACTTCTTCATCGACGGAAACGCCGTGATTCGCGATCGCCACATCGGCCAGCTGACGGCGCCGACCATGGAGCAGGCCCTGCGGACGATCCTGCCACAGCCAGGCTAGGGATCAATCCATCTTCGGCAGCGCCTTCAGCAGCGGCTCGATCTCGGCGCGGGTCACCATCGTGTCCCAGGACGCGGCGATCCGCCCATCGGAGCCGATCAAGAACACCCACGGCTCGCGTAGGTCGCCGCTCGGAGCCTGGAGCCAATCCACCGCCGCCTGATTGATCTTTCCCGCGTCGAAATCCTCGTAGATCTCGACGTGGATGAAATCGGCGCGATCCGCGTACTTCCGCGCGAGGTCGGCGACCATGTCGACCACCGGACCGCAGAACCGACTGACGCAATAGACCGGGGTTGCGAAGGCGACCAGGGCCGGGTGTCCGGCGTCGATCGCCTCGGCGATCGACACGCGATGGAGATCGGGGTCGGGGATGGTCCCTTCGGTGACGGCGCGCGAGTCAATGGACGCTGGTTCGACGCCGGGCGCACCGATCACCGCGTTCTCGCTCTTCAGCGCGCGATCGCCGGGCTCGGGCAGGATCGCGGCAGCCAGCACCTCGAATGCAGCCTCGGCGCTGTAATCGGTGCCGTCATCGAGCTCACCGCTGGCGGTCAGCTGCCAGTACCCGGCAGCCGGGAACGTGATGGGCTCGACTGTGTACAGGCCTCGGCCATCCGCTGGCGCGGTGAGCGTCGCCTCGCGTCCGTCGCCATCGGGCGTGCCGGGGATCGGCAGGAACGTTGCCTCGGCCGGCGGCCGGTGCACATCGCTGGGAGATGCGTCGGTCCGGGTGCCCAGGTACGTAAAGGACATCATCGTCGAGCCGAAGCTGACCCAGCGATTGTCTGCCGACAGGATCGCCGCGATGAGCCGTCCGGGATGGTTCGCGACGAGCTGGTAGCTGGCGACCTGGACGATGATCCCGGAGCCGCCCGCTGACGAACTGGCGCCGACGGACGAGCGCGATTCGCTCCCGGACGCGCCGCAGGCAGGGAGCAGGCTGAGGAGAAGTGCCGCTCCGAGGAGGCGCGCTCCTTTCGACGATCTCACGCGCACGCCGGCACCGCCTGACCGATTGCGGCTAGTGCGTCGTCCGCGGCTTCGAGCAGGCCGGCCAGGTCTGCCCGCAGGGCATCAGGATCGGCGGCCCCTGCGAAATCTGATTCCACCCGCTCCATCGACTCCAGGACGCTGGCCGTCATCGCCCTGTCGAGACGGGTATCCGCGGCCAGGGCGTGCAATGCCTCGTGCGCTTCGTTGTCAAACGCGCGTTGTGCCTTGGCGGCGTCCGGCAGGGCGGCGATGGCGTGGCAGACGCCCACTGAGGCGACGACGACGCCGGCGGACGAGCTGCTGGCGGCTGGCCCGCCGCATGCGGCGAAGACGAACGCTGCCACCAGGGCGGCGAACACGGTAGCGCGACCAGGATGCCGCCGGCCCCCTGCGGATGGCGGGCAGGCAGGGCCGGGCGAGGTGGCGAAACGACTGAGCATCGCCAACGAGTCTATGTCCAGTGGCGACGGCTTTCGACCCGCGGGCCCCCGCCGCAGGACGGTCAGTGGTCCCGACCCGCGCCACCAATCGGGCAGATCGGCGCACTGTCAGCCGCCGAGGGCGAACTCCTCTAGGTCTGCTTTTGGCTTGACGTCGGGCATGCGCACCATCCGGAACCCGTTGAAGAGGCCGATGAGCGCTGCCAGCAGCGGAACCAGCAGCGCCACCTGCAGTGCGCGCGGCCGAGCCTCGTCGTTGATGCGGATGATCTCGTCCTGGATCGCTTCCGGCTGACCGGCGAGCTGAGCCTCGAGCGCGGTGTTGCTCATCACCTCCGCGTCCTCGTTGAGGACGGTGGCCACCTGCTCCTTGTCGTCGGGCGGGAGCACCGCGCTGTCGTTGGCCAGGGCGGTGAAGTTGAAGGCCAGGCTGGCGAGCATCAGGCTCCCGGCCAGGGCCAGGCCGAATGACAGGCCGAACGACCCGGCCGCCGAGTTCACGCCGGCGGCCTCGCTGATGCGCTCCGCCTCGACGGGCGCCAGCGTGTAGTTGTTCAGCTGCGACACGAGCAGGCCCAGCCCGGCGCCGGCGATGGCCAGCGGGATCGCCAGCCACCAGCCGGTATCCGGCTCGATCCGCGGCACCAAGGGGATCACGAGAAGGACGCCGATCGCCACCAGCGCAAAGCCGAGGCGGATGATCACGGCGGGACGGCGTTGTCCGGCCCGTCGACCGGCCAGGGTCGCCACCGCGAACATGCTAAGCGACAACGGGGCCAGCATCAGCCCGGCCCCGAGAGCGCGAGTACTCGAGGACCATCTGCAGGAAGATGGGCAAAGCGATCATCAGGCCGCCCAGGGCGATCTGCTGCATCATCTGGCCGCTGATACCGATGCGGAACGGCTTCGAGCTGAACAGGCCGGGATCGATCAGCGGCACTTCGCCACGGCGCTTGCGTCGCACCAGCCACCACGCCAGCAGGCCAAGCGAGACAAAGCCGATGGTCAGCAACGCCACGACTGCCTGCCCGCCGCCCTCCCACACCAGGATCCCCAGCACCACGCCGCCCATGGCGAAGACGGAGAAGGCGGCGCCCACGAGGTCGATGGTGCGGTCGCCGGTGAACTTCACGTCCTTGACCAGTCCCAGGCCGGAGAGCACGAAGGCGATGACGACGACCTCGAGCGCAAACCCAACGCGCCAGGACAGGAAGGTCGTGATGAAGCCGCCGAGCAAGGGACCGATGGCGGCGGCGATCGCCGCCGCAGCGCCCACCATGGCGTACACGCGCCGCTGCGCGACACCCTCGAAGTTGCCATGGATGAGGGACTGCATCGCCGGCAGCAGCAGGGAGGCGCCCAGGCCGCCCACGATCGCCCAAAAGATGATGATCAGCCGCAGGTCCTGGGCGAGCACCATGGCCGTGGCGCCGACCGCGTAGGCCAGCAGGCCGAGCGTATACGCCAGCTTGCGACCGAACAGGTCGCCGATCTTGCTGCTGATCAGGATGAAGGCGGCGGAGACCAGTGCTTCGAGGGCAATCGCCGACTGTACGCCGCTCACGGTGGTGTGCAGGTCCTCCACCACGGCCGAGATCGAGACGTTCATGAGCGAGGTGTCGACGACCAGGACGAACATCGCCATCGAGAGAAGGAGGCCAAGGCGGCCGGGATTCTCGGACTCAGCGGGAGCAGCCGTATCGGCCTGCGCGACCATGCACGTTCACCTTGCTCGAGCGGTCGCCGCGACGGCGTCGGGGCGAGCCTGCGGCGAAGCCTAGCAGACGTCCTGCCCCGCCTTGACCGTCCAAAAGCCCGGTGATAAACTCATCGGACTTTCGCGAGGTGACCCCTCCAGGTCGTCTCGCGATCTGTGTGAAAACCCCACATCGGATCGGTCGGTTGACCGCTGCGCGCGACCTCGCGTCGTGCTCATCGGTCAGCGGATTGCGCTGATGCCCCGTCTCGAACGGGTGCGAACCTTACCAACCGAAGACTGGAAGCATCGATTTCGTCGAGGATTTTCCGACGCTCGCACGGCTGACCGCCGTGCGGGACGGACCGCGCACCATCGGGCCAGCTTCGTGCTAGCCGCGTGAGTGCGTTAGGTCAAGCTACTAAGGGCGTTCGGTGGATGCCTTGGCGCCAAGAGCCGATGAAGGACGTGGCAGGCGACGAAATGCTTCGGGGAGCTGCGAGCAAGCGTTATCACCCGGAGATGTCCGAATGGGGAAACCCACCCAGGGTCATGCCTGGGTACGACCGACTGAATTCATAGGTCGGAGCGAGGAAACCGAGGGAACTGAAACATCTAAGTACCTCGAGGAACAGAGAACATTCCGTTAGTAGTGGCGAGCGAAAGCGGAAGAGCCCAAACCACGACTGCGTGATAGGTTGCAGCCGTTTCAGTCGTGGTGTTGTAGGGCCGGCCCGCGTGTGCACTGCACTGCCCGCAGGGAGTTACAAATCGGGTTCGCTAGCAGAAGTGGCATGGAAAGGCCAGCCGTAGAGGGTGACAGCCCCGTAAGCGAAAGCGATCCGACTCCCGGCCGAGTCCCTGAGTACCACGTGGAAGGTCTCTCATGTGGGAACCTGGGCGGACCACCGTCCAAGGCTAAATACTCTTGGCGACCGATAGTGAACTAGTACCGTGAGGGAAAGGTGAAAAGCACCCCGGGAGGGGAGTGAAATAGTACCTGAAACCGAATGCCTACAAGCAGTCAAAGGGTGTTGCCCATCGGCTTCGGCCGTGGGTAGCCTGATGGCGTGCCTTTTGAAGAATGAGCCGGCGAGTTACTCGTAGGTGGCAAGGTTAAGTCCGCGAAGGACGCAGCCGCAGCGAAAGCGAGTCTGAATAGGGCGTCAGAGTCGCCGCGAGTAGACCCGAAACCGAGTGAGCTACCCATGGGCAGGTTGAAGCGGGAGTAATGTCCCGTGGAGGACCGAACTCACTAGCGTTGAAAAGCTAGGGGATGACCTGTGGGTAGAGGTGAAATGCCAATCGAACTCGGAGATAGCTGGTTCTCCCCGAAATAGCTTTAGGGCTAGCCTCGGGGGTTCAGTCACGGGGGTAGAGCACTGAATGGGCTAGGGGGCTTCCCGCTTACCAAACCCAATCAAACTCCGAATCCCGTGATTTCAGACCCCGGGAGTCAGACTGCGAGGGCTAAGCTTCGTGGTCAAAAGGAAAACAGTCCAGACCGACAGCTAAGGTCCCAAAATCCAGACTAAGTGGGGAAGGATGTGGAGTCGCTCAGACAACCAGGATGTTGGCTCAGAAGCAGCCATCATTTAAAGAGTGCGTAATAGCTCACTGGTCAAGTGATTCCGCGCCGAAGATCCAACGGGGCTCAAGTCTGGTACCGAAGCTTCGGATTGTGCCTGGCCTTCGGGCCGGGTGCAGTGGTAGGGGAGCGTTCCGTCAGCAGAGAAGGTCGACCGTGAGGACGGCTGGAGCGGACGGAAGTGCGAATGCCGGCATGAGTAGCGAAATGCGCGCGAGAAACGCGCACGCCGTATGTCTAAGGTTTCCTGAGGAAGGTTAATCCGCTCAGGGTTAGTCGGGCCTAAGCCGAGGGCGAAAGCCGTAGGCGATGGACAATCGGTTGATATTCCGATACCGCCAAAGATCGTTTGCACCGCAAGGTGCCTGGTTCGTGGACGCTGGTGCGCTGAGGGCGACTTCGGTCGTTCGAGGCAGCCAGATGAGAAGCGGATCTGGGAGCAAGGGCGTGACCGGGAACGGTAGGTTGAGCGCACTTTTGGCTATGTGCGTCTAAGCCGGTAGGGGGAGAGGACAGGCAAATCCGTCCTCTCATTAACTCCGAGCAGCGAATGAAAGGCGAAAGCTGATTCGACTGAGCCGATCCTGCAAGAAAAGCGTCTAGCGAGATCAGAGGCGACCGTACCGCAAACCGACGCAGGTAGACGGGTAGAGCATACCAAGGCGATCGGAAGAACCCTCGTTAAGGAACTCGGCAAATTGACCCCGTAACTTCGGGAGAAGGGGTGCCTCGCAGTGGCTCACTCTGTGAGAGGCTGATCGAGGCCGCAGTGAAATGGCCCTGGCGACTGTTTAGCAAAAACACAGGTCTCTGCTAAAGCGAAAGCTGACGTATAGGGGCTGACGCCTGCCCAGTGCCGGAAGGTTAAGAGGAGGGGTGCAAGCTCCGAATTGAAGCCCCGGTAAACGGCTGCCGTAACTATAACGGTACTAAGGTAGCGAAATTCCTTGTCGGGTAAGTTCCGACCCGCACGAATGGCGTAACGATCAGGGCGCTGTCTCAACGAGGGATCCGGCGAAATTGAAATACCTGTGAAGATGCAGGTTACCCGCGGCAGGGCAAAAAGACCCCGTGGAGCTTTACTGCAGTTTGATATTGGACTGAGGTTAAGCATGTGTAGGATAGGTGGGAGACTTTGAAGCTGGGGCGCTAGCCTCGGTGGAGTCAACCTTGAAATACCACCCTTGTTTGATTTCGGCTCTAACGGCGACCCGTGATCCGGGCGCCGGACAGTGTCAGATGGGCAGTTTGACTGGGGCGGTCGCCTCCTAAAGAGTAACGGAGGCGCCCAACGGTACCCTCAGGCTGAATGGAAACCAGCCGAAGAGTGCAAAGGCATAAGGGTGCTTGACTGCGAGACCTACAAGTCGAGCAGAGACGAAAGTCGGGCTTAGTGATCTGGTACCTCCGAGTGGAAGGGGTATCACTCAACGGATAAAAGCTACCCCGGGGATAACAGGCTTATAGGGCCCAAGAGTTCATATCGACGGCCCTGTTTGGCACCTCGATGTCGGCTCGTCGCATCCTGGGGCGGAAGTACGTCCCAAGGGTTTGGCTGTTCGCCAATTAAAGCGGTACGCGAGCTGGGTTCAGAACGTCGTGAGACAGTTCGGTCTCTATCCGCCGTGGGCGCAGGGAACTTGAGAGGAGTTGCTCCTAGTACGAGAGGACCGGAGTGAACGAACCAATGTTGTGCCAGTTGTCACGCCAGTGGCATTGCTGGGTAGGTATGTTCGGTTGGGATAAGCACTGAAAGCATCTAAGTGCGAAGCTCGCCTCAAGATCAGGTTCCCCACCGGGTTAACCGGGTAAGACCGCAGCGAGACTAGCTGTTTGATAGGCCGCACGTGTAAGCGCAGCAATGCGTTCAGCTAAGCGGTACTAATGGTCGAGGGCTTGACCTAACTCACGCGTCTAGCACGCAGCTGGACGGTGCACAAATCCAAGACGAATCGACGCTTCCAGTCGACGGTCGCCTCCCCGGATGGGGCAGGCGCCAATTGAAGATGATCCCGGTGACGCTAGCGGAGAGGCTCCACCCGTTCCCATCCCGAACACGGAAGTTAAGCTCTCCAGCGCCGAAGATACTCGGGGGGCAACTCCCTGGGAAAATAGGTCGTCGCCGGGATTTTCATTTGAGTATCCTCGGACCGTGGATCGGATCTGCCCATTCCTGGCGCTGGCAGCCGATCACCGCACGGCGGTCGACGGCTACGACTCCGACCACGCCTGCCACGCCCTGAATCCGCGCCGAGCCGCTCGATCGTGCCCGGCAGGCGGAGCAGTGCCTGACCGAAGCGCATCGGCAGTGCGATCGCTACCTCGCCTTCCTGGCCGCTCACGCGGCCGACTCCTCCGGTATCCCGACGCCGTCCGCTGACGCGATCATCCCGCGCACGCGGCTGGTGGTCGATCCGGAAGCGCGGCGCATGGCCGGCATGGGCGAGACCGCCCTGGGCATGAGCTCCCGCCGCTGGGTGGTCGCCGGCGGCGTCGCCCTGATCGGCGTGGCCGCTGCCGCGACCGCGGTGGCCGGCGGCTTTGGGGGTGCGGGCGACCGGAATGCCGAGAGCTCCGTCCCGGCGACCTCATCTCCCAGCGCGACGACCGTGCCCAGCCAGAGCGCCTCCACCGAACCCACCACCCAACCCTCGACCTCGGAACCCGCCGAGCCGACGGCCCGTCCTACGCGCTCCGCGTCGGAGCCGACGGCCACGCCGGCCCAGACGACGTACGTCGTCCAGGAGGGCGACACCCTGAACGGGATCGCCGTCCAGTTCGGCACCACCGTCGAGGCGATCCGCCAGGCGAACGGCCTGCCGAGCGACGTGATCAACATCGGGCAGGTGCTGATCATCCCCTGAGCCCGCGGCGGAACGCCTCAGAACGGGGGCTGGCAGGTCCGGCAGAAGGTCGTTGCTTCGTCGCCGCCGATCTGGCGCAGGGGCCGCCCGCAGCGCGGGCACGGCTCACCGCCGCGCAGATGGACCTTCAGGAACTCCCGGTGCTGCACCTCGATGTTCGGCGGCACCAGGTCACGCAACCGCTCGGTGGCATCGGCCAGCACGCTGCGCATGGCGCGGTACAGGTCGTCGACCTGCTCCTGGCTGAGGGAGCTGCGGCGACGCAGCGGCGCCAGCTTCGCCTCCCACAGGATCTCGTCCGAGTAGGCGTTGCCGATGCCGGCCACGAACTTCGAGTTCCGCAGCAGCGACTTCAGCTCGCCCGGATGGCGGCGGATGCGCTGGCGAAAGGCCTCCAGCGTGAGCTCGGGATCGTCCGCATCGGGCCCCATCTCGGTCCAGCCGGGGATCGAGTCCAGGGCGTCCGGTGCGACGAGATACAGCTTGCCGAGCATCTCGCGGTCGACGTAGCGCAGCTCGCCGCCGTCGGTGAAACGCAGGCGCAATCCGGTGCGGGCACGGACCTTGGACTTGCCGTCGTCCAGCAGCCAGAACCGCCCCGCCAGCATCGGGTTGGCGGCCAGCACCCGTTCGGTTGTGCCGTCGCGGTCGAACGGCAGCAGCAGGAACTTGCCACGCCGCGTGGCGGCACCCAGGGTGGTGCCCTGCAGCGTGGCCAGCTCCTGCGGCGTGGCGCGCACCAGGATCGGCGCCGGAGCGGTCGCCTCACGCACCGTGCGACCGGCCGCGCGAGCCGCCAGCTGCTCGGCCACGATGGTCAGGTCGGGAAGCTCAGGCACGCGGGGGCCCCATTGACCGTATGGTATGCTGCAGCGGCTCTGTAGCGAACAACCGCATAGTCGCGCGCGGTGCGCGTTTCGTTCTCATCGGACGTAGCGGAGGAGCCCCCTAAGTCGAACTCAACGACGGTGCAGGCCGCTTCCCACACGAACTCGAACCGGACGTCACGCTCTCCCTGTGCGGAGGGCGTTTGTTATTGCAGGGACACTGACCATCAAGGAGCGTATTGACTTTTGACCGATGAAACGAAGCAGACCGAAGCCCAGGCCGACGCACACGCCGATCGAGCCGCAGGGCGAGGCTGCTGACGTTGCGGGCACCGAGCCGGCACTGACCGACGGCGCGGCCACCACCGAGCCCGCTGCCGCCGCGGCACCGGCGGAAACCCCCGAGCCCGAGGCCGAGACGGCGGAGACCGCCACTCCCGAGCCTGCGGCTGCGTCGGTCGAGAGCGGCAATGACGGCGCCGAGCCTGCCGATGACGCTGCCGCGCCCGTGGCCGCGACGGCCGAGGAGGCCGCCGACCGATACCGCTCCTGTCGAGTCCGAGGCACCCGCCGCCGAGGCCGAGTCCGATGCACCCGCCGCCGAGGCCGAGTCCGAAGGCCCTGCTGCGGAGGCCGAGCCTGCCGATGCCGGCCGACCCGCGGAGCCGCTCCCGTCCGATGCACCGCAAACCATGGCCGAGCTGCTCGACGACCCCGACAACGAGGTCAAGAGCCTGAAGCACGGCGACGTCGTCGAGGGCACCGTGGTCCGGATCGATCCGGACGAGATCCTGGTCGACTTCGGCGGCAAGTCCGAAGGCGTCGTCTCGAACCGCGAGCTGATGGGCCGCCGTGGCCCGCGCGAAGCGGACGAGTCACGCCCCGAGCTGAAGGTCGGCGACGAGGTGCTCGTCTACGTCCTGCAGCCGGAGTCACCCGAGGGGCACGCCGTCCTGTCGCTGCGACGAGCCGGCCTGGAGCGCAAGTGGCGCGCCATGCAGGAGCGGTTCGACGCCGGCGAGATCGTCGAGGCCCGGGTCATCGACCACAACAAGGGTGGCCTGATCGTCGACCTCGGCGTACGGGGCTTCGTGCCGATCAGCCAGATCGTCGACTTCCCGCGTCGCCCGCGCGACGAGCAGCCGCGTGACGCCGCCCAGGAGATCGCCGAGAAGCTGCAGCCGTTCGTCGGCCGCACCCTCCGGCTCAAGATCCTGGAGGTCAACCGCAAGGCCAACCGCCTGATCCTGTCGGAGAAGGTCGCCCTCTACGAGGAGCGACGCGAGAAGCGCGACGAGCTGTTCAGCAGCCTCCAGGTCAGCCAGCGCGTGACCGGCGTGGTGCGCAGCATCGCACCGTTCGGCGTGTTCATCGACCTGGGTGGCATCGACGGCCTGGTCCACAAGAGCGAGCTCTCCTGGAACAAGGTCAACAACCCGGAGACCGCCTACGCCATCGGCGAAGAGGTCGAGGCCGAGGTGATCGACATCAACCACGAGCGCGGGCGCATCAGCCTGTCGATCCGACGGCTGCAGCCGGACCCGTGGCAGGAGTCGGTGGCCAAGTACACGATCGGGGACGTGATCGAGGGGACCGTCACCAAGCTCGTGAACTTCGGCGCCTTCGTCCGCGTCGAGGAGGGCCTCGAGGGCCTCATCCATATCAGCGAGCTCTCCAATCAGCGCGTCGCCCATCCCGGCGACGTGGTCAAGGAGGGCGAGGTGCTGAAGCTCAAGATCATCAGCCTCGACTCCGAGCGCCATCGGCTCGGCCTCAGCCTGAAGCAGGCCGACGACCGACCGTCCGCCGCTGCGGCGATGCCGGCTCCGACGCCCGCCGGCCGTTTCGAGGATCGACCGCCGCGCCGGGATCGGGGAGGCGGTCGCGATCGGCGTGATCGCGACTACCGTCCGGAGGACGCCATCAGCGAGCCGGACGAGGGGATCGACAACAGCATGGCCGCGGCCTTCGCGTCATCGGGCCTGCTGGACCAGTTCCGGTCGGAGCCCGAGGAGCCGGAGGCGGCTGAGGCGCCGAAGCCGAAGCGGTCACGTGCCAAGGCAGCCGCCGAGGAGCCGGCGGCCGAGGAGGCAGCCACGGAGCCGGCCGCTACCGAAGAGCCGGTGGCGATCGAGGTGGACGCCGCGGCCGATGCCGAGGCGCCGGCAGCGGAGCCCGAGCCGGTTGAGGCCACCGAGGCCACCGAGCCAACCGAGGCCGAAGCCCCCGCAGCCGAAGCCGAGGCCGATGCGAAGGCGGAGCCGGAGGCCGAGCCGGTCGAAGCCGCAGCGGAGCCTGACGCCATCGCCGAGGCGGAGCCGGAAGCCGAGGCCACCGAAACCGCCGCCGAGGCGAAGACCGAGGCAGAGGCGGAGCCGGCGGAGGGCGCCAAGGCCTGACCCATCGGCCCCGCAGGCGGGGTCCTTCT
Source organism: uncultured Chloroflexia bacterium (assembly GCA_963720505.1). Lineage (GTDB taxonomy): Bacteria > Chloroflexota > Limnocylindria > QHBO01 > QHBO01 > DASSCW01. Next base: position 474,212 of record CAVRFT010000007.1, on the reverse strand, counting down.
CAGCGATCGCAGAGGCGGGACCCGCAGAGGACCCGCCTCTCGGCATTCGAAAAGGGCTGGATCCGAACGCGATTTGTGAGCGTCCAGCACTCCTACACCGTAGTACCTATTGAAGGCACCGACCGTCAGTGGTGCCGTACACTCAGCCGAAGGCAGCCGACTCCAAGCCTGCTGCAGGAGCCCAGCGAGACCGCGACATGGACCGATTCGACAAGTTCACAGACCGAGCGCGAAAGGTCCTCACCCTGGCGCAGGATGAGGCCCAGCGCTTCAACCATAACTACATCGGCACCGAGCACCTGCTGCTCGGCCTGGTGCGCGAGGGCGAGGGCGTCGCCGCGCGCGTGCTCGAGAACATGAACGTCGAGCTGTCCAAGGTCCGCACCGCGGTCGAGTTCATCATCGGTCGCGGCGACCGGCCGGTCGTCGGCGAGGTCGGCCTGACCCCGCGCGCCAAGCGGGTCATCGAGCTGGCCATCGACGAGGCACGGCGGCTGGGCCACAACTACATCGGTACCGAGCACCTGCTGCTGGGCCTGGTCCGCGAGGGCGAGGGCATCGCAGCCGGCGTGCTGGAGAGCCTGGGCGTCAACCTGGACAAGGTCCGCCACCAGGTGATCCACGTCCTGAGCCAGAGCACCAGCGTGTCCCCGGCGCAGGAGTCGAAGCGCCCATCCAAGACGCCGACCCTGGACCAGCTGGGCATCAACCTGACCGACCTGGCGCGGGCCGACAAGCTGGACCCGATCATCGGCCGCGAGAAGGAGATCGAGCGGGTCATCCAGATCCTGGGCCGCAAGACGAAGAACAACCCAGCCCTGATCGGTGAGCCCGGCGTCGGCAAGACCGCCATCGCCGAGGCCCTGGCGCAGCGGATCGTCAGTGGCGACGTGCCGGAGACGTTGATCGACAAGCGGGTACTGACGCTGGACATCGGTTCGCTGGTGGCCGGCACCAAGTACCGCGGCGAGTTCGAGGAGCGCCTCAAGAAGATCATCGAGGAGCTGCGTTCGAGCAGCGACTCGGTGCTGTTCATCGACGAGCTGCACACCCTGGTGGGTGCCGGCGCGGCCGAGGGCGCCATCGACGCGGCCAACATCCTGAAGCCGCCGCTGTCACGCGGCGAGCTGCAGTGCATCGGCGCCACCACCCTGGACGAGTACCGCAAGTACATCGAGAAGGACGCCGCGCTGGAGCGCCGCTTCCAGCCGGTCATGGTCGACGAGCCCACCGTCGACGAGGCGATCGACATCCTGTTCGGCATCCGTGAGCGCTACGAGGCGCACCACCACGTGAAGATGACCGACGAGGCGCTCCGCTCGGCGGTGGACCTGTCGGTCCGCTACGTCGCCGACCGCGCCCTGCCGGACAAGGCCATCGACCTGATCGACGAAGCCGGGTCGCGCGTGCGGCTGCGCAACGCATCGGCTCCGCCAGAGATCAAGGAGGCGCAGAAGAGCCTGGAAGAGGTCACTCGTCAGAAGGACGAGGCGATCGCCGGGCAGGACTACGAGGCTGCGGCCCGGCTGCGCGACGAAGAGGCGCAGGGCAAGGAGCGGATCGAGGAGCTTCGTGCCACCTGGCACGAGGAGGCCGCCAAGGACGTGCCGGTGGTGACCGACGAGGACATCGCCGAGGTCGTCAGCATGTGGACCGGCATCCCGGTGATCCGCATCAGCACCGAGGAATCGGAGCGCCTCCTGAAGATGGAGGAGGCCCTGCACAAGCGGATCATCGGCCAGCAGGAGGCGATCGACATCGTCTCCAGGGCGGTCCGTCGAGCCCGCGCCGGGCTCAAGGATCCAAAGCGGCCGATCGGCTCATTCATCTTCATGGGCCCCACCGGCGTCGGCAAGACCGAGCTGGCCCGCGCGCTGGCCGAGTTCATGTTCGGCAGCGACGACGCGCTGATCAAGATCGACATGAGCGAGTTCATGGAACGGCACAACGTGTCGCGGCTGGTCGGCGCCCCGCCGGGCTACGTCGGCTACGACGAGGGCGGTCAGCTGACCGAGGCCGTGCGGCGCAAGAGCTACTCCGTGGTGCTGCTCGACGAGATCGAGAAGGCGCACCCCGAGGTGTTCAACATCCTGCTCCAGATCCTGGAGGACGGGCACCTGACCGATGCCAAGGGCCGTCGGGTCGACTTCCGCAACACGATCATCATCATGACCAGCAATGTCGGCGCCCAGCTGTTGCAGAAGGACACGAGCATCGGGTTCCGCACCGGCGCGCCAGACGAGACCGCCCAGGCGACGGCGGACTACGAGCGCATGAAGGAGAAGGTGCTGGGCGAGCTGAAGAACGCCTTCCGGCCCGAGTTCCTGAACCGCATCGACGCCACCGTCGTCTTCACGCAGCTCAGCCGCGAGCAGATCCGCGAGATCGTGGACCTGCTGCTGGCACGCGTGAAGGCGCAGTTGGCCGGCCAGCAGATGGAGCTGATCGTGACCGATGCCGCCAAGGACTCGATCATCACCAAGGGCTACGACAATGCCTTCGGCGCGCGGCCGCTGCGGCGCGAGATCCAGAACCAGATCGAGGATCCTCTGGCCGAGCGGATGCTGATGGCCACCTTCGAGGCCGGCGACACCATCATCGTCGACGCCATTCCGGATGGCGGCCTCTCGATCGAGAAGAAGCCGGAGCGCCAGCCGGTCAAGGCCCGATAAGCCGCCGATAACGGACCGATACGCCGGCGGTACTCCGCCGCGTGGCAACATGACGGACGGCGCCAATGGCGCCGTCCGTTGTCGTACCGAGCCCGATCGAGTCCTCATGCCTGCAGTCCGAACCGTCCACGTATGCCAGCAGTGCGGCGCCGAGACGCCCCGCTGGGCGGGGCAGTGCCCGTCGTGCGAGGCGTGGAACACGTTGGTGGAGACGGTGATCAGCCGTCCCGTGGCCGCAGCCCGCGCTCGCGACCGCACCACGGCCGCCTTCGCGGTCGGCGCCATCTCGCCCATATCCGAGCTCTCCAGCGCGGAGGCGGATCGCCTGGTGAGCGGGATCGGGGAGGTGGACCGCGTGCTGGGCGGCGGCCTGGTGCCGGGTTCGATCGTGCTGTTCGGCGGCGACCCCGGCATCGGCAAGAGCACGCTGCTGCTGCAGCTGGCCGCCCGGTTCGCGGCCGCGGGCTCCGAGGTCCTGTACCTGACGGGCGAGGAGTCGGTATCCCAGGTCCGGGGCCGTGCGGAGCGCGTCGGCGCCGTGGTCAACGGCCTGGGCCTGGTGGCGACCACCGAGCTCGCCACTGCCGTTGGCGCGATCGAGTCGGTGGCGCCGGCCTTGGCGGTGGTGGACAGCGTCCAGACCATGGCGTCGGCGGACCTGACCGGCCCGGCGGGCAGCGTCGGGCAGGTGCGCGAGGTGGCCACGCGGCTGGCGGAGGTGGCCAAGGCCGGACGAACCTGCGTGGCGCTGGTCGGCCATGTCACCAAGGAGGGGACCGTCGCCGGGCCGCGGACGCTCGAGCACCTGGTCGACGCGGTCATCTACCTGGAGGGCGAGCGCCTCGGCTCCACGCGGCTGATCCGCGCGGCGAAGAACCGCTTCGGCTCGACCGACGAGGTGGGCGTGCTGGAGATGCGCGGTGACGGCCTGGTCGAGGTGGCCGATGCCAGCCGCTTCTTCCTGGAGTCGGAGCAGCCGCCCGTGGCGGGCAGCGCGGTGACGATCGCGCTGGAGGGCACGCGGCCGCTGGCGGTCGAGATCCAGGCGCTGGTCGCCCCGTCGGGCGCCGGCTCGCCCCGCCGCGCCACCACGGGAATCGACGTGAACCGGGTGCTGATGCTGATCGCGGTGCTGGCCCGCCACGCCGGCGTGAACCTCACCGGCCACGACGTCTACGTCAACGTGGCGGGCGGCCTGCGCATCGAGGAGCCGGCCGCCGACCTGGCGGTGGCGGTGGCGCTCGCCTCCAGCCTGCGCGAACGCCCGGTGCGCAGCGGAACGGTGCTGGCCGGGGAGCTCTCCCTGGCTGGACGGCTGCGCGCCGCGAGTCGTGCCGAGCGGCGCCTGGCCGAGGCGCGCCGCCTGGGGTTCGATCGGCTCATCACCGGCCCCTCGCGGGGCACGGACGGGGCAGGGCCAAACGGCCCCGAAACGGCCGTGGACGTGCGCTCAGCGCTGCTTTCCGCGCTCGCCGAGGGCTGATCGCGGCCGTTGCCCCCGGTCGCCACCGGTGCTAAGGTGCACGCCGCCCGCGAGGGCGGGCCGCGACCACGTCATTCATCGGCTTCATCAGTTTCATTCCGGTCGCGACGTTCAATTCATCTTCGGTCTCATCGGTTCATGCACAAGATCATCCAGCTCCTGGGAGCTCTGATCGGCGCGCTCCTGGGAATGTTCCTGGGCCTGCTGATCCTGACGAGCGCGCCCGACGTCATCGCGCAGCCCAACCGGCCTGCGTTCCTGATGGCGATGGTGGCTGCCTCGCTGCTGTTCGGGTACCTGGCCATCCCGTACATCACCGTGTACCCGACCCGCTGGGCGGTCGATCGCCTGGGGCAGGCGAACGCGGGCGAGTTCGCGCTGGGGGTGATCGCCATCGTCATCGGCCTGCTGATGGGCCTGCTGGTGGGCGTGCCGCTGTCCAACCTGGGCGGTGTGGCCGGCTCGCTGCTGCCGGCGGCGGTGGCCATCATCCTGGCCCTGGTCATGCTGTGGGCAACCCTCTACAAGCGGGACGTGCTGGTGCCCGCGCTCACCGGTGTGCTGCCCGGGGCTCGCTCGCGATCCGGGCCGCAGGAGGTGGTGATCGATACGAGCGCCGTGATCGACGGACGGATCGTGGACATCGGTCGGACCGGCTTCATCCTGGGGACGCTGGTGGTGCCGCGCTTCGTGCTGGACGAGCTGCAGCGGATAGCCGACTCACCGGACGCCCTGCGCCGAAATCGTGGAAGGCGCGGCCTGGAGATGCTGGCCGCCCTCCAGCGTGACTCGGTCAGCCCGGTGGAGGTCAGCGAGGCCAGCTATCCGGAGGTCGACGAGGTCGATGCCAAGCTGGTCGCCTACGCGCGCGACAACGAGGCCGCCATCCTGACCAACGATTTCAACCTGAATCGCGTGGCGGAGCTGCAGGGCATCCGCGTCCTGAACATCAACGAGCTGGCCAACGCCGTGAAGGCGGTCGTGCATCCGGGCGAGGAGATGCAGGTCAAGATCATCCAGGAGGGCAAGGAGCCCGGCCAGGGCGTGGGCTACCTGGACGACGGCACCATGATCGTGGTCGAGGGCGGCAGCCGCTTCATGGACAGCGAGGTCGGGCATCACCGTCACCCGCGTGCTCCAGACGGTGGCCGGCCGCATGATCTTCGCCCAGCCCCGAGAGGTCGCCTGACCTCGCTGATGGACCGATGAGCCTGCCCGTCGCCGCCATCCTGGTCGCGGCTGGGCAGAGCCGGCGGTTCGGCACCGACAAGCTGTGGATCGACATCTGGGGCCGCCCGGTCTGGCGCTGGGGCCTGGATGCGCTGCTGTCCGTGCCCGGCATGACGACGGTGGCCCTGGTGGTCCCGGCCGATGGCATCGAGCGCTTCACCGACGCCCTGCCACCCGATGCCGGCGAGCGCGTCCTGGTCGTTGGCGGCGGCGAGGAGCGGACCGATTCGGTCGTGGCCGGCATCACGGCCCTGACCGCCGCCGGCGTGGCGGAGGAGACGCCGGTCCTCGTCCACGACGCGGCGCGGCCGGCGGCGTCGCCCGAGCTCATGGTGCGCGTCGTCTCCACCGTTCGTGCTGGGACCGGTGCGGTGCCGCTGGTGCCCGTCCCCGATTCGCTGAAGACGATCGACGCCGCGCGCGCGGTGACCGGCGCGGTCGACCGCGACACGGTCCTTGCCGCCCAGACGCCGCAGGGCGCGACGCTGGTCCAGCTGCGGGCCGCCATGGAGGAGACGCACGCCTGGGGACGCTCCGCGACCGACGAGGCGGCGGCCATGGCGTCCGGCGGGATCGGCGTCCGGGCGGTCGAGGGCGAGCCGATCAACCGCAAGCTCACCGATCCGGGCGACGACGCCATGCTGCGCGCCGCTCTCGGCGGCTGGAGCGTCCCGCTGTCCGCGCCCGCGGTGGGGGAGGGCCTGTCCGCCGGGATCGGGTTCGATGCGCATCGTCTCGAGGAGGGGCGGGAGCTGCACCTTGGTGGGCTGCTGTTCCCCGGCGAGACGGGACTGGCCGGTCACTCGGACGGGGACGCGGCACTGCATGCGGTGATCGATGCGTTGCTCGGCGCGGCGCGGCTGGGCGACGTGGGTGCGTTGTTCCCGGCGGACGACGAGAAGTGGCGCGACGCCGATTCCGGAGACCTGCTGACGGCGGCGGTGGAACGACTGCACGGGGCCGGTTGGAGGCCGGTCGGCGTGGACGTGGTCATCGTGGCTCGGCGGCCGGCGATCGAGCCACGCCGCGCCGAGCTGGTCAAGCGCCTGGCCGAGCTCACCGGCCTGGAGCCGGATGCCATCAGCGTGAAGGGCACCACCTCCGACGGCCTCGGCTTCGCCGGAGCGGAGGGAATCGCGGCCTTCGCCGTCGCCACCGTGGGTCCCGCTTGACGGAATGGATCGGCGGCCGCCGGCCGGTCGCGGAGGCGCTGGCCGCCGGACGTGAGGCGCACCGCCTGCTGGTCTCGAAGAGCGCGCGGCCGAGTCCGGAGCTGAAGCAGGTGCTGGCGCGCGCGCGGGAGGCATCGGTCCCGGTGGAGACGGTGCCCGGCGACCGGATTGCGGTCGCTGGCCGGATTCGACGGGCACCAGGGCGTGCTGCTGGAGGTGGGGGAGCGGCGCTGGGCGGACGTGTCGGACATGCTGGCGCGAGCCGAGGCGGCGGGCCGCGACCCGCTGGTCCTGCTGCTCGAGCACCTGCAGGATCCGGTGAACTTCGGCACCCTGCTTCGCTCGGCCGAGGCGGCCGGCGTCGACGGCGTGATCTTTCCAGAGCGAGGAGCGGCGCCGCTCTCGGCCGCGGCGGTCAAGGCCAGCGCGGGGGCGAGCGAGCACCTGCTGCTGGCACGGGTCGAGAGCCTGGGTCATGCGCTTCGCGACCTTCAGGAGCGGGGCGTCCGCGTCGTGGCGGCCGACCAGGACGCACCGGCGTCCGCGTGGGAGACGGATCTGAGCGGGCCGCTGGCGGTCGTCGTCGGCGCGGAGGGAGAGGGCATCTCCGGCGCCACGCGCCGTCGGGTGGACCTGCTCGTCAGCTTCCCGATGTCCGGCCAGGGTGGCGTCCCTGAATGCCGCGACCGCCGGCGCGCTGCTCCTGTTCGAGGTCGTGCGGCAGCGATCCGGCTCGCACGGCCGGTAGAATCGGGCTCGAGGCCGACGTAGCTCAACGGTAGAGCAGCGGTTTTGTAAACCGCCGGTTGTGGGTTCGATTCCCTCCGTCGGCTCCAACCTTGCGCGCAATCCGGGCCATCCCGCGACGAGCCATTCGAACATTTGTGCTAAGATGCCCGTGCCGACTCCTGTCGCGCATCTTGCAGGGTATCTCCCTGGGGACACTTCGAGGCCCAGCAAGCCCGGGGTCCATTGGTTGCGGCACCTGATCGACCGTTTGGTCACAGCGTCCCGCCATTGCAGTCGTCTGACGGAACAGCCTTCCTTCGACCGTAGATACGGTGGCCGGTGTGCCAGAAATAGGAAGGCCCAGCCCAATGAACACTCGTCTCGACACGACTCGGCATTGTCCTTGTCGTCATCGGCGTCGCCTTCGCGGCTGCCGGAGCATTTGCCTACATCAAGACTCAGGAAGGCTACAAGTCCCTCAACGCGTTCAGCGCGGCCCAGAACGTTCAGCTCAGCTACAACGAAGCTGGCCAGCTGGTGGACGGCGGGGAGACCGCCGGCGCGGTGGCCATCCTGTCGCTGCTGAAGGATGACTGGGGCTACCCGGTCGTGGCCAGCGACCTGAACCCGAATGACCCGATCGTCAACACGGCCACCGAGTACATGTACCAGATGGCGACCATCGCCCATCACACCCTGACCGGAACGCAGACCGTGGTGTTGACTGAGCCGGTCGACTACAACGGCACGACCTACGCCGCTGGAACATACGAATTCCCGGTTGACGGTCGCTATTTCTCCGATTTTGATCGCCTGAATCCAATCGAGGGTCCGGCACGCGATCAGGCTTGGAGTGGGACCGCTCATGCCCTCATCGCGGAGCTGGGCGTCGGCACCACGACCGCCTCCGCGCTGCAGCTCGGGCTGGCGCTGGCGGCTCTGATGGCCGGTCTGGGCGCGACACTGATCGTCACGGGAGCAGGCCTGGTGTGGGCAACTCGCCCAGAGACAGCCCCGGTCCCGGTGCTCAAGGCGGCGGTCATGCCGGCCTAGCGCCCTCGGACTCGCCGGGCCGCCTTCAGGCGGTCCGGCACCGGAGTTCCGTCACAGACATACCCGGAACACGCGTGGCCGGGCTCCGAAGCGCCCGGCCTTCATGACTGCCCCACTGGCTCGGGGCAGTACGCTTACGGCGCGCTGCAGCTGCTGAGCGACCGTGCTGCGACACAAGACGGTGCTGCGACACAAGAGGAAGGCAGGCGGCCATGGGAAATCGAGCGGTGGTCGAGCGGTTCACCGAGGCCTTGGACGCGAACGACTTCGACGCGCAGGACGCCCTCCTGCACGATGACTACATGGGGCGGTACCCGCAGTCGGGGGAGGTCATCCGGGGCCGGGAGAACCGTCGGGCGATCATGGAGAACTACCCGGGGACAGAGGGAGGGATACGGGCTGCCCCCGAGCGGATTATCGGCACGGACGACGAGTTCGTGACCGGGCCGTCCTGGAACATGATTCACGTGTCGGGGTCCGGCGACGACCTGTCACTGATCGGAAAGATCACGTACCCGAACGGAGAGACGTGGCATATCGTCCTCTTTGTGACCATGCGGCAGGGAAAGATCTGGCGGGAAGTCGCCTACTTCGGCCCACCCTTCGACCCACCGGCGTGGCGAGCACCGTTTGTCGAGCTCGAGGAGCAAGGCTCCTAGGACGCTCCGGTACCGTCGCCTGAACGAAAGGATGGGGCACCCGCGCACCGATCGCCCCGAACCGGTCTTACCCTTGCTACCAACCCGCGAGCGGTCACCGTGAGCGAGGATCCGTAGAGGGAGGACTGATCGATGACGACGGAAACGCCTGTCAGCACCGTGAGCACCGACGAGCCCGTCGCTGCCACCCCCATCAGCGTCAGCAGCGGTGAAGCGGCGGCTGCGCAGCCAACAGACAGCGACGAGGCTCGGCGACGGGAAGAGCAGTGGCGCATCCCGCAGCTGCTGACCGCATTGGTGACACCCATTCTTGGACTGATCTCGGTCATCTTCAACATGGGCGGCAGCAACACGTACGCGAACATCGCCGGTGTCCTTGCCATCGTCACGGGCGCGGCCGCGGCGCTCATCGCGGGCGAAGTGTGGCGATTGCATCGGGCCGCCCACCAGTCAGCCGCGGAGGCCTCGGCCTAGGGCCGTCCAAGCCGAGAACCAATCGGCCGGCGCCAGCCCGCGCTGGACGCCGGCCTCCTCCTCAGCCCTCGGCGGCTGAGAGCGGAACCGACGGAACGCGCTGCCGCCGCGTCATCCAGGCCACGGTCAGCGACGCGATGACGTAACCGCTGCCCTGGACCACCAGCAGCAGCACCACCGGCACGGTCTGCCCCAGGAAGCCCGCCGCGATCGCCCCGACCAGCGAACCCGCCGCGCCCACCGCTCCCAACGCCCCGATCACTCTTCCGCGGTGGCTGTCCGAGGCGAGCGTCTGCTCCAGGGTGGCGATGCCCGCCATCATGGCCGCGCCCGGCACCCCGACCACCACCATCACCACCAGCGCCGGACCGATGTAGGGATAGATGGCCGGGTAGGTGAACAGCCCCAGGTCGATCAAGCCGAAGGCCAGCGAGCCCAGGATGACCAGGCGCAGCGGATCCATCCGCGAGCCAAGGCGCCCGATCACGATCGCTCCCGCCAGGCCACCGATCGCCTGGGTCGACAGCAGCAGGCCGTACCCGGTCGCGTCGGAGTGCAGCGCATCGGTCGTCCAGGGCACGAACAGGGTCGCCGTCAGTCCTTCGCCGATGCGGGTGATGACGAAGAAGGCGAGCAGCGCGCGCAGGACCGGGTGGTGCACGACCGTCCGCAGGCCGTCGCGCCATTCGCCCAGCAGGCGGCGCCAGGCGTTGACCGCCTCGTGCTCCAGCGTGTCGTGGCGTGCGGCCCGGGCGTGAGTCGTGCGGATGGTCGCGATCAGGGCCGCGGCCACCAGAAAGGACACCGCGTCGATGACCGTCACCGCCGCCAGGCCGCCGGTCGCCACGATGATGCCGCCGACCGCCGGCCCGATCAGCCGTGCCAGGTGGTTGTTCATGCCGTTCAGCGCGTTGGCGGTGACCAGGTCGTCGTCGGCGTTCTCGAGCAGGTTCGGGAGGAGCGCGCCCTCGGCCGGGGAGAACAGCAGGTCCAGGCAGCTCGCCACGAAGAGGACGACGTAGGCGATCCAGATGCCCAGCGCATCGATCGCCAGCAGCGGCAGCACCACCACCGCCAGCACCAGGTTGATGACCACCATCAGGCGCTGGCGATCCCATCGGTCCACGAACACCCCGGCCACCGAGCCGAGCAGGATCGACGGGATCAGGAAGGCCAGCACCATGGCCCCGGTGGCGAGGGTGGAGCCGGTCCGCCGATAGATCTCGAATGGCAGGCCCACCATCAGGATCCAGTCGCCCGTCATCGAGATGAGACCGCCGAACCACAGCTTGGCGAAGTTGGGCTGGCGCAGGATGCGGAGCATTGGCCCGATTATCATGGCTGGGCCGATGGCCGACCTGCCGCCGGGCTTCAGTGCCCGCCCCGTCGTTCCCGATCGCGATGTCGACCAGATCCTGGACTTGTGCCGCGCTGCGGCGGTTGCCGAATACGGCTCACCAGACATCGACGAGCGCATGATCCGCGGCGCGTTCGAGCTGCCCGGCGCTGACCTCGAACGCGACTCGCTGCTCGTGCTGGACAAGGATGGCCGCGCTGCCGGCACTGCCGTCTACTACGATGGCGACACGCAGCACATTGCGCCCTACTTCTTCTTTCGCGTGCAGCCGGAGCATGCCGCCAGCGGCGTCGCGGATGCCCTGCTGCGTTGGGGCGCGGACCGCGCCGCGAACAACCTGCACCTGGCGCCGGACGGGGCGCGCGTCGCCCTCCACGCCGATACGGCCGCCGTGAACCGCGACATCGTGGCGGCCCTGGAGCGCAACGGTTGGCACCGCGACCGGGTGGACTGGACCATGGAGATCGATCTGGCCGCGGCTCGCGCCTCTGCCCGCCCCGGCGTGGCCAGCCGGCATCAGCGTTCGCACCGCTGCCGACGGCCCGAACCTCGAGCGCGAGGCTCGCCTCCTCCACGCCACCGAGCTGGAGGCGTTCAGCGATCACTACGGCTACACGCCGGCGCCGTTCGAGGAGTGGTGGCACTTCCGGACGCAGTTCAACGAGCCAGAGCCCGAGCTGTGGATGATGGCCATGGACGGCGACGAGGTGGCCGGGATGGCGATCTGCGCCTCGCAGCGTGCCGGGCAGCCCGACCTGGGCTGGGTCAGCTCGCTCGGCGTGCGGCGCCCATGGAGGCGCCGTGGCCTGGCCCTGGCGATCCTGCGGCATGCCTTCCAGCTGAGCTGGCCGCGAGGGGCAAGTCGCGCGTCGGGCTCGGGGTCGACTCGCAGTCATTGACCGGCGCCACGCGCCTGTACGAAAAGGCGGGGATGCATCGTCGTGCGCGAGTCCTACGAGTACGAGCGCGTCATCCGCGACGGCATCGACCTGCGCACCACGACACTCGATTGAGAGGGGAGAAGCCGTTCGCTATACTGCGCGTCCGATCGGCAGTGCACCACGATGTCGGTCGATTTCAGTGGGTAGGTTGAGCAGGTGGTGAGCTCCGCTGACTGTAGATCAGCCGTCTTCGACTGTGGGGGTTCGATTCCCTCCCTGCCCACCATCACATCGGTCCTGGACAGGTGAATCCGATACCAAGATTTACCAAGATAGACCGATGGTTGCCCAGACTCCGGACGTTCAGCGAGAATCACGGCGCGCCCACGTAGCTCAGTAGGCAGAGCACTTCCTTGGTAAGGAAGAGGTCTCCGGTTCGAGCCCGGACGTGGGCTCCATCCCAGGGCAGGTAGATGGAGGCCGTGACGCACAGCGCGTGAACCCGAACGTCGTCCTTCCGTTCCTCTCGTCGCTCCTCTCGTTCATCTTCGCCATCCTGGTCGTCGACCAGTGGCTGCGACGGCGACAGCCGTACCAGCTGGTGTGGGCGATCGGCCTGCTGTGGTACGGCATCAGTGCCGGCACCGAGTTCCTGGGTGGGGCCTACGGCTGGAACGAGCCGCTCTATCGGGTCTGGTACCTGATCGGCGCCTTCGGCGTCGCCGCCTACCTCGGCCTCGGCACCGTCTGGTTGCTGCGCAACACGCGCTTCGGCTACTTCGTGGCCTTCAGCGTCTTCGCCGGCGGCCTGTTCAGCATCCTGGCCGGGCTGGCGCGCGCCAAGGAGGGCGATCCGGCCTCGCCGGGGACGATCCTGGCGGTCGTGGCCTTCTGCACGGTGGCGGCGATCGCGCTGGCGGTGGCCACCCGCGTCCGGCGCCAGGCGGTGGCGCCGCTGGCGACCGTCATCCTGGTGGTCGGCATCCGGCGGTCGTCGCGGTGCTGACCCTGACCCTGCCGGTCGACCCGCCGGGCTACGCCCTGGATCCGGTGACCGGCGTGCCGATCGGCGCGGCCTTCCCGCCGGACCTGCGGGTCATGACGCCGCCCTTCAACATCGCCGGCTCGTTCGCCCTGGTCTTCGGCGCGATCTACTCCGCCTACATCTTCATGCCCAAGAACCGCGTCATGCGGGTGGAGGGCGGTCCGCCAGTGATCGGCGCGATCGGGCGGGGGATCGCGGTGGTCGTCAACTTCTTCGCCTCGATCCCCGGTGCGTGGCGCGCCTTCCGGGCCGGCACGCTTGAACTCGCGGGTGCCGGCCACGCTGCTCATCGCGCTGGGCGGGCTTCATCCCGGGCTGGACCAGCGGCCTCAACCGCTTCGGCGTGACGTGGTCCTTCTACCTGGGCGAATTCCTGGGCGTGCTGTTCATCTTCCTGGGGTTCCTGGTCAGCATCGAGGTCTTCAGCGACTATCCGGCTGCCGTTCACGCACATCGTGCTGGCGCGCCGGGACAAGGCCCCGGAGAGCGAGACGACGCCGGGCTGACGGCGGTCTGACCGGCCAGCCTTCGTTGACATCGACCCCGTTCGAGCCCTATTATCTCGCGGCTTTCCCCCGGGAGTCCTGCCCTAGTTAAGGTTGGCCGGAACCGGCAGCGGAATCCGACCAGATCGACAGGAATCAACCGTGGCCAAGGCTGAGAATCGACCAGTCATCTCCCTGGCGTGCACGACCTGCAAGGAGCGCACGTACAGCACCCGCAAGAACAAGAGGAACGACCCGGGGCGGCTCGAGCTGAACAAGTTCTGCCCGCGCTGCCGGCAGCACACGCTGCACCGGGAGACGAAGTAGGGCGACGTCGGAGGGGTGTAGCTCAACTGGTAGAGCACTGGTCTCCAAAACCAGCGGTTGCAGGTTCGAGTCCTGTCGCCCCTGCCAGACCGTCGCCGCACCACCCATCACCAGCCAATGACGCGCAAGAACGCACATTCCAGGAGCACACTGACCAGACCGTGATCGGCCGCCTACGCAACTACCTCTCCGAGGCCTGGAGCCGAGCTCAAGAAGGTCGCCTGGCCCACGCGCTCGACGGTGATCAACCTGACCCTGATCGTGATCGCCGTCAGCGTCGCGGTGGGCGCCTACATCGCCGTCATCGACACGGCGCTCCACGCGATCCTGCAGCAGGTGCTGTGATGACCGACGAGACGCGCCTGGACGCGACCCTGACCGATGAGCCCATGACCGATGAGCCGACCGCCGACGTGGATGCCGTCATCGAGGCGGAGGCCACCGAGGACACCGGGGACTTCGACGAGCCGCAGGCCGGCGAGATCGAGTCCGCCGACGTCGACACGATCGACGAAGGAGAGGACGAGGTCGCCGAGGCAGTCGAGGAGGCGATCGACGCCGCCGACACGGAGTCGCTCGAGGAGGGCCTGTCCGGCACCGCCGAGGCAGACATCGCCGCCGAAGAGGCTGCCGTCGAGGCCGAGGAGTCGCAGGCCGACGGCGATGCCGACGTCGGCACGAGTCGACAAACGGCGCATCGGCCTCCAAGTCGTCAGAGCCCCGGCACAACGTCGAGGCGCAGCAGGCCGCCCGCCTGTCGCGCGAAGCGCCACTCCCCGTGGAGGCCACCGGCTCCGCCAAGCAGTGGTACGTGATCCACACCTACTCCGGCTACGAGAACAAGGTCAAGGCCAACCTCGAGCACCGCATCGAGTCGATGGGCGTCGAGGACCAGATCTTCCAGGTGCTCGTGCCCATGGAAGAGGAGATCGAGATCAAGAACGGCCAGCGGATGACCGTCAACAAGAAGGTCTTCCCCGGCTACGTCCTGGTCGAGATGGCGATGTCCGATGAGTCGTGGTACGTGGTGCGCAACACCCCCGGCGTCACCAGCTTCGTGGGTTCCGGCAACCGCCCGACCCCGCTGGTCGAGGCCGAGGTCAAGAAGATCCTCAAGCAGATGGGGGTCGAGGCGCCGAAGTTCAAGCTCCAGTTCAGCAAGGGCCAGAGCGTCCGCGTCAAGGACGGCCCCTTCGCCGAGTTCATCGGCACGGTGGACGAGGTCAATCCGGAGAAGAACAAGGTCAAGGTGCTGGTCAGCATCTTCGGCCGCGAGACGCCGGTCGAGCTGGACTTCCTGCAGATCGACAAGCTCTAGCGTTTGAACCGATGGCGGCCTGACGGCCGCCGCCAGCGAGAGGGAGGAGCGTGACCCGCTCCGTCAGTACCTCGGAGGAATCACATGGCCAAGAAAGTCCGCACGATCCTGAAGGTGCAGGCGCCTGCCGGCGCCGCCACCGCCGCCCCGCCGGTCGGTCCGGCGCTGGGCCAGCACGGGATCAACATCATGGAGTTCATCAAGGCCTTCAACGAACGAACCGCCGACCAGCGCGGCTACGTCGTGCCGGCCGAGATCACGGTCTACGAGGACCGCTCCTTCACCTTCGTCACCAAGGCGCCGCTGGCCGCCGCGCTGCTGAAGCGCGCCGCCGGCGTGGAGTCGGGGTCGGCGCAGCCGAACCGCGAGAAGGTCGGCAGCGTCTCGCAGCAGCAGCTGCGCGAGATCGCCACCACCAAGATGCAGGACCTGAACGCCAACGACGTGGAGCACGCCATGCGCATCGTCGCCGGCACCGCGCGCAGCATGGGCATCGAGGTGCGCGACTGATGGCAGCGCACGGACGCAAGTACCGCGAGGCCGCCGCCCTGGTCGAGGCGGAGCGCCGCTACCCGCTGGACGAGGCGGCAGAGCTGCTGCCGAAGCTGGCGACCTCCAAGTTCGACGCCACCGTCGAGGTGCACCTGCGCCTGGGCGTCGACCCGCGTCATGCCGACCAGCTGGTGCGCGGCACCGTCGTGTTGCCGCACGGCACCGGTCGCTCGTCGCGGGTCATCGTCTTCGCCCAGGGCGAGAAGGCCCAGGAGGCGCTGCGCGGCGGCGCCGACGAGGTGGGCGGCGAGGACCTGGTCAAGCGCATCGACGACGGGTGGTTCGACTTCGACGTGGCCATCGCCACGCCGGACATGATGGGCATGGTCGGTCGCCTCGGGAAGAAGCTCGGGCCGCGCGGCCTGATGCCGAACCCGAAGTCGGGCACCGTGACCTTCGACATCGAGCGGGCGGTCAGCGAGATCAAGTCCGGCCGCATCGAGTTCAAGGTCGACCGCGCCGGCATCGTGCATGCCACCGTTGGGCGCGCCAGCTTCACGCCCGACCAGCTGCGGGCCAACGTGGCGACCCTGGTCGACGCGATCAACCGCGCCAAGCCAACCGGCGCCAAGGGCACCTACATGCGGACGCTGACGCTGGCGCCGACCATGGGGCCCGGCGTCCGGATCGACATTCCGTCGGCGCTGGCCGCTGCCAACGCCTGATCATTTGCCGATGGGCGCCGCATTGGCTACCATCGGCCGGCCCAACTGAAGACTCGCCGAAGACAGCGATGCGTTCCGGGTGCAAGCCCCGGACAAATTGCCGGCCCGCGAGGCCGGCGGCACGCCGAGGCACGATTGGAACCGACGACGGTCCTCGTGCTGACGCGCGCGGACCGTTTTCATGTGTTCGAGAGGACCCATCATGCCGACCGATGCCAAGCGCGACGCGGTGCGAGAGCTGGCGGAGCTGCTCCGTGGCAGCAGCGCCATCGCCGTGGCCGACTACCGCGGGCTGAAGGTCTCGGAGATGCAGACCGTGCGTCGGACGCTCCGCGCCAACGGCGTGGAGCTGCACGTCGCCAAGAACCGCCTGCTGAAGATCGCCGCCGACGAGGCGGATCGTCGCCGACCTGAAGCCGATGCTGGATGGCCCCACCGCGCTGGCCACCATCACGCGGCGACGAGGTGACGCTGGCCAAGGCGCTGCAGGAGGCGTTCCGTCCGTACAAGGTGGTGACCGTCCGCGGAGGCCTGCTGGGCAGCGCCGCCGTCGACGCCACCAGCCTGGCCCGGATGGCCAGCCTGCCGACCCGCGAGGTGCTGCTCGGCAAGTTCGCCGGCGGCATCGCCAGCCCGCTCACCGGCTTCGCCAGCGTGCTGGCCGCCAACCTCCGCAACCTGGCCGGCGTGCTGAACGCCGTGGCCGATCAGAAGCAGCAGACCGAGGGCGCGGCCTGACGGCCGCTTCCCGAGAACGAAGGAGAAGCAACGACACCATGGCAACCAAGACCCTGGGCCAGGACGAGATCCTGGACGCGATCTCGAACATGACCGTCCTCGAGCTGAGCGACCTGGTCAAGGCCGTTGAGGACAAGTTCGGCGTCACCGCGGCGGCCCCCGTGGCCGTGGCCGCGGCTCCGGCAGCGGGTGGCGACGGCGCCGCAGCCGCCGGCAGCGAGGAGAAGACGGAGTTCGACGCGGTTCTGACCGAGGTCGGCGCCAACAAGATCCTGGTCATCAAGGCGGTCCGCGAGCTGACCGGCCTGGGCCTCAAGGAGGCGAAGGACCTCGTCGACGCCGCTCCCAAGGCGGTCAAGGAGGCCGTCGCCAAGGAGGAGGCCGAGCAGGTCAAGGAGAAGCTGGCCGAGGCGGGCGCGACCGTCGAGGTGCGCTAGGCCCTTCTCGCTCAACCACGCACAAGGCCGGTCCTTCGGGGGCCGGCCTCTCGCTTTCCGGGCTGGCTAGTTCCCGGGTGAGGCGCCGCTGAAGCGATGCACCGCGCTGACCAGCTCGGCGACGCCGAATGGCTTCGGCACCACGCCAATCGCCCCGATCTCCTCCGCCCAGCGGCTCGCATCGGCGGCAGCGGTCATGACCACGACCGGCAGCGCCAGCCCGCGTTCCTGCAGGGCGCTGGCAAAGCCCCAGCCGTCCAGCACCGGCATCCGCATGTCGAGCAGCACCAGGCGTGGCCGATGGCGGCTGACCTTCTCCAGCGCATCGGCTCCGTTGCTGGCCGTCTCGACCGCGATGCCCTCGCTCTCCAGGACGTCGCGCACGGCGTCACGGATCGCGGCGTCGTCGTCGACCACCAGCACCGGTCCGCCGTCAGACATCGGCCATCTCCACCGCTGGCGGCCAGCGGGAGCGTGACCTGGAAGGTCGTGCCCTCGCCGACCCGGCTGCTGACGCTGATGGACCCGCCGTGCTCCTCGGCGATCTGGCGGCAGATGTAGAGCCCCAGGCCCAGCCCGCGGTAGCGTCGATCGTCGGTGTTGCTGCCCCGATGGAAGCGCTCGAACAGGAGCGGCAGGTCCTCGTCGGGGATGCCGATGCCCCGGTCGGTGACCGTGAGCTGGGCCCGTCCGTCCTCCTGCCAGATCCGCAGCTCGACCGGTTCGGCGGCATCGGAGTACTTCACCGCGTTGCCCACCAGGTTCTGGATGAGCTGCCGGAGCCGCGCGGCGTCGAACATGCCGGCCACCGAGCCGCGCGCCGGTGAGCTGCACGCGAGAGGGTTGGCTCCGGCATGCCCTCCAGCGCCTCGCGTGCGATCTGCACCAGGTCGCCCGGAACCATGCGCGTCTCCCGCCCGGCCTCCGCGCTGACGATATCCAGGTAGTCGTCGACCAGCGCCTTCAGCCGCTCCGCCTCCGCGCGCAGCGCGCCCGCCCGCTGCGCGTTGCGGCCGTCGCCATCGAGCGCCTTCTGGAGCAGCTCCGAGTTGATGAGGATGGTGGTCGAGCGGGGTCCGGACGTCATGGGCCACCACGGACAGGAAGTCGTCCTTCAGTCGCGTCATCTCCGCCATGGCGCGCACCTGCGCCGCCTCGCGCAGCAGCTCCTGGCTGCGCAGCACCAGGGCGGCCTGCTCGGCCAGCATCTGCACCACCGCCACCGCGTCATCGGTGAAGATCGGCGGCCGCACCGCGTACACGGTCAGCACGCCCAGCCGCCGATCGCCGCTGGTGATTGGCGCCGACACGATGGCCCGGATGCCCGAGCGTCGGTACTCGTCCGCGCGCTCGGGAGCATCGCGCTCGGCCCGGCCGGTGACCATGGGACGCTGCTGGGCGAACGTCCTCCCGCTGATCGCCTCGCCCGGCATCATCGGCTGCAGCTCGCCCGTCGGCTGGCGGAACTGCAGCACGCCGGCCGCCTCGTCCCAGAGGCCCGACCGCCGATCCCTGTGCGCCCGTGGCCTCCAGCGCTGCGGTCGCGATCTCCGTCGCCGATGTCATGCGGATCGGCCAGGCGGACCAGCTCCGGCGCCCGCGCCAGCGCCGAGCGAATGGCCGGCTCCTGCCAGCCACGCTGCAGGATGGCCGGCGGGGCGAAGCCGACGAAGTAGGCGGTCACCGCCGCCAGGCTCAGCACCTGCGAGGTCAGCGCGATCCACTCCGGCGGCTCCGCGAACGCGAGCGAGAGGCCGGCCAGCGCGATGACGGCGGCGATCAGGCCGGAGCCGAGCAGCCACCGCCTGCATGCGGCGCTGCGTCCCGGCGCGCGTCTCGGCCGCTGCCTGCAGGAAGGCGAACGAGGCATAGGCGCCGAAGGCCACGAAGTCGATGATCAGGGCCAGCACGACTGGCGTCGGCCACGGTTGCGGCACCACGATGCCCAGGCCGGCCACCACCACGAACGCGGCAGTGGCGGCGATCATCACCCAGGTGGGGCGCGGCTGGAAGTCGTGCGCCAGGCGCAGCAGCAGGAACGGCAGCGCGGCGATGCCCACCCAGCTCACCACCCCGACCCACCGCTCGTCGGAGAGGCCCAGCAGGCCGGTCAGCGTCGCCGAGCAGGAGGATGACCGCGATGACGCCGAAGAACAGGAACGTGTCCAGCGCGACCAGGGTGCGCAGCCGGACCAGCCGGACGATGGAGATGGCGAACAGCACCAGGTAGATCAGCTGGCTGATGGCGCTGAGGAATTCCTGGGCCGTCACCGATTACCTCCAGCCGCGCGCTTGGGCATGGCGCGTCCTGCGGCCGCTCGGTGGCCGCGCGTATCGTACACGCGGCCTCGCGACGCTCACGCACTGCGCGGTGCCGGACGCCACGGGCCTCAGATCTCGACGTCGAGTCCCGGTCGCGCCACCGAGATGGGACCGGCGAAGGAGCGAGCGGCAGCGGCGATGGCAGCCGCCTCATCGGTCCGTGGCATGAGGTGGGTCAGGACCAGGCGCCGAGCCCTGGCCGATGCGGCCTCGCGACCGACGTCGGCAGGCGCTCGAAAGCGCGCCGACGATCTCCTCCGGGACGGTCTCGGCGTACGAAGCCTCCGCGAGCAGGCAGTCGGTCCCCTCGGCCAGTGCGATCAGCTCCTCCGACGGGCCGCAGTCGCCGGTGTACACCAGCGATCGCCCGCCGGCGTCGATCCGGAACCCGAGGTTCGGCCGCGGGTGGGGGAGCAGCGCGGTCCGAACCTCGAACGGGCCGAGGGTCAGCTCGCTGCCGGCATCGAGCTCGTGGAGGACATACGAGCCGTCCACGACCTCCGGTCGATCGAGGGCCAGGACGGCGTCGAGGGCGCCGGCCGGCGCGTAACACGGGCATCGGTGGCAGGGGAACGTCGGCCCATGCCCGGTGCCGGAGGATGGGGTTCAGGTCGGCGCAATGGTCGGGATGGGCATGGCTGACCAGCACCGCATCGAAGCGGGGCGCATCCTCGGTCGTGAGGGCCATCGCCACGCCGTAGCCGGGATCGATCAGAATGGTGAAGCCATCGGCCTCGACGAGGTATCCACTGCACGGCTCGCCGCGACCCGGATACCCGCCACTGCCCCCGATCACGGTCAGTCTCACGGCCGGAAGGATAGGCTGGGCGCTTCAGTTGACGAAGCGGTAGCCCGTGATATACTCTCCGTTCGCGTGTCCGCGCCCCTCCATGCCTTCCCCCCTGCCCTTCTCAAGGAGTTCGAATGGCCTTGGCCGAGTCCGCCAGCCGGTTTGAGCTGGCACCGAGCCGTGAGAGTTTCTCGCACATCCCCGAGGTTCTCCCTCTCCCCAACCTGATCCAGACCCAGACCGATTCATTCCATTGGTTCGTCCAGACCGGCCTTCGCGACCTGCTGGACGAGATCACCCCGATCACCGCTTCAGTTGACGAAGCGCTAGCCCGTGATATACTCTCCGTTCGCGTGTCCGCGCCCCTCCATGCCTTCCACCATGCCCTTCTCAAGGAGTTCGAATGGCCTTGGCCGAGTCCGCCAGCCGGTTTGAGCTGGCACCGAGCCGTGAGAGTTTCTCCCACATCCCGGAAGTTCTGCCCCTCCCGAACCTGATCCAGACCCAGACCGATTCCTTCCATTGGTTCGTCCAGACCGGCCTTCGCGATCTGCTGGACGAGATCACCCCGATCACCGACTTCACCGGCAAGAATCTCGAGCTGCACTTTCGCGACTACTACTTCGAGGAGCCGAAGTTCAGCGAGGACGAGTGCCGCACCCGTGACCTGACCTTCTCGAAGCCGCTGAAGGTCGAGGTCGACCTGGTGATCAAGGAGACCGACGAGGTCAAGCACCAGACCGTCTTCATGGGCGACTTCCCGTGGATGACGGAGCAGGGCACCTTCATCATCAACGGCGCCGAGCGCGTGGTGGTGAGCCAGCTGGTGCGCTCGCCGGGCGTCTACTACACCTCCGCCGAGGACCCGGCCACCGGCCGGATGCTGTTCGCTGCCAAGGTGATCCCGAACCGCGGCGCCTGGCTCGAGTTCGAGACCAGCAACAAGGACCTGCTCAGCGTCAAGGTCGACCGCAAGCGGAAGATCCCCGTCACCACGCTGCTGCGCGCCGTGGGCGTCGAGGACAGCGCCGAGATGCTGAAGCTCTTCGCGCCGGCCGACGACCATCCGGATCATCCGTTCATCCAGCTGACGCTGGACAAGGACACGGCCGCCACGCAGGACGAGGCCCTGATCGAGGTCTACAAGAAGCTGCGCCCCGGCGATCCGCCCACGGTCGACAACGCCCGCGCGCTGGTCACCAGCCTCTTCTTCAACTTCCGCCGCTACGACCTGGGCCGGGTCGGCCGCTACAAGCTGAACAAGGCCCTGGGCGACGTCGCCGCCAAGCTGAAGATCGACCTGCCCTCGGAGGCGAGCGAGAACCTGCGCGATGCGCGAGTCATCAGCCGCAACGACATCACCGCCATCATCGGCAAGCTGATCGAGCTGAACAACGGCCGCGGCGAGCCGCGACGACATCGACCATCTGGGCAACCGGCGCATCCGCGCCAACGGCGAGCTGATCCAGAACCAGTTCCGGATCGGCCTGCTCCGCATGGAGCGCGTCGTCAAGGAGCGGATGACGATCACCGACTCCGACCAGGCCACGCCGAACACCCTCATCAACATCCGCCCGGTGGTGGCGGCCATGAAGGAGTTCTTCGGCGGCAGCCAGCTGTCCCAGTTCATGGACCAGACCAACCCGCTGGCCGAGCTGACCAACAAGCGGCGCCTGTCGGCGCTGGGCCCCGGCGGCCTCTCCCGCGAGCGGGCCGGCTTCGACGTCCGCGACGTGCACCCCAGCCACTACGGCCGGATGTGCCCGATCGAGACGCCGGAGGGTCCGAACATCGGCCTGATCGGCTCGCTGGCGACCTACGGCAAGATCAACAACTACGGCTTCATCGAGACGCCGTACCGCAAGGTGCGCAAGCTCGTCAGCCATCGGGACAACAAGACCGAGGTCATCGGGCAGGTGCTGGCCGAGCCGCTCGTCACCGGTGACGGTGGCAAGGCGATCGCCCGCACGGGCACGACCATCGACGAGAAGCTGTGGTCCGCGATCAAGGAGCACAAGGTGGCCGGCGTGCGCGTGCGCCCGGTGGTCACCGCCGAGATCGAGTACCTCGCCGCCGACGAGGAGGAGCGCTACTACATCGCCCAGGCCAACGCGCCGCTCGACGATGGGCAGCACTTCACGGAAGAGCGCGTCATGGTCCGCTACCGCGACGAGTTCCGCGTGCAGCCGGCCGAGGACGTCGACTACATGGACGTCAGCCCCAAGCAGATCGTGAGCGTGGCGACCGCCATGATCCCGTTCCTGGAGCATGACGACGCCAACCGCGCGCTGATGGGCTCGAACATGATGCGGCAGTCGGTGCCGCTGCTCCAGCCCGAGGCGCCCGTCGTCGGCACCGGCGTGGAGTACCGCGCCGCCTTCGACTCCCAGCAGATGGTGGTGGCCCGGGCCGCCGGCACCGTGGTGGGCGTCACCAGCTCCGAGATCATGGTCGAGCGCGACGAGGGCAACGAGCGGGACACCTACGTCCTGAAGAAGTTCCTGCGCTCGAACCAGGGCACCTGCATCAACCAGCGCCCGATCGTCGACGTCGGCGACCGGGTGGCCAAGGGCCAGGTGCTGGCCGACTCCTCGAGCACCGACCAGGGCGAGATGGCGCTGGGCCAGAACATCCTGGTCGCCTTCCAGCCGTGGGAGGGTGGCAACTACGAGGACGCCATCGTCATCAGCGAGCGACTGGTGCGCGAGGACCTGTTCACGAGCATCCACATCGAGAAGCACGAGATCGAGGCCCGCGACACCAAGCTCGGTCCGGAAGAGATCACCCGCGACATCCCGAACGTCGGCGAGGAGAGCCTCCGCAACCTGGACGAGGACGGGATCATCTACGAGGGCGCCGAAGTGACGCCCGGCGACATCCTGGTCGGCAAGATCACGCCCAAGGGCGAGACCGAGCTGACCGCGGAGGAGCGCCTGCTGCGCGCGATCTTCGGCGAGAAGGCGCGCGAGGTGAAGGACTCCTCCCTGCGCCTGCCGCACGGCGAGCGCGGGATCGTGGTCAACGTCCGCCAGTTCAGCCGCGAGTCCGGCGACGAGCTGCTGCCCGGCGTGAACCGCCTGGTCCGCGTCAGCGTGGCCCAGAAGCGCAAGATCGCGGTCGGCGACAAGATGGCCGGACGCCACGGCAACAAGGGCGTCATCGCCAAGATCCTGCCGGTCGAGGACATGCCGTTCATGCCGGACGGCACGCCGGTCGACATCGTGCTCAACCCGCTCGGCGTGCCGAGCCGGATGAACATCGGCCAGATCCTGGAGACGCACCTGGGCTGGGCCATGAAGGTGCTCGGCCTGAAGGCCGCCACCCCGGTCTTCGACGGCGCGAGCGAGGAGCACATCCGCGAGGCGCTGAAGCGCGCCGGCCTGCCGCAGGACGGCAAGACGATCCTGTATGACGGTCGCACCGGCGAGCGCTTCGACCACGAGGTCACGGTCGGCTACATCTACATGTTGAAGCTGCACCACCTGGTGGAGGACAAGATCCACGCCCGCAGCACCGGCCCCTACTCGCTGATCACCCAGCAGCCGCTGGGTGGCAAGGCGCAGTTCGGCGGCCAGCGCTTCGGGGAGATGGAGGTATGGGCGCTCGAGGCCTATGGCGCGGCGAACATCCTCCAGGAGCTGCTCACCGTGAAATCGGACGACGTCCTGGGTCGCGTCCAGACCTACGAGGCGATCGTCAAGGGCGAAGAGATCCAGTCACCCGGCGTGCCGGAGTCGTTCAAGGTGCTGATCAAGGAGCTCCAGGCGCTGGGGCTGTCGGTCGAGATCCTGAACGAGAACGAGGAGGAGATTCGCTTCATCGAGGACACCGGGCAGCTATCCGCTGCCGGACCTCGGGGGCATCAACCTCCAGGGGTTTGAAGAGTAATCAGGGCGTGGCGCCCGGGTCGGGCGCCACGCGAGCCATCGGTCCATCACCCGCCGGAGCCTGGTCAGCCCCGGCCACCCGAGCCAGGTGCGGCCATCAGCCGCAGGAGTCATAGCCGCTCATGCTGGAAGTCAATAACTTCGACGCCATCCGGATCAGCCTGGCGTCGCCCGATCAGATCAAGGGATGGTCGTCGGGCGAGGTCACCAAGCCGGAGACGATCAACTACCGCACGCTCAAGCCGGAGAAGGACGGTCTCTTCGACGAGCGCATCTTCGGTCCCACCAAGGACTGGGAGTGCTACTGCGGCAAGTACAAGCGCATCCGTTACAAGGGGATCATCTGCGACAAGTGCGGCGTGGAGGTCACCCGCTCCAAGGTGCGCCGCGAGCGGATGGGCCACATCAAGCTGGCCAGCCCCGTCAGCCACATCTGGTACTTCAAGGGCACGCCGTCGCGGCTCGGCATCCTGCTCGACATCAGCCCGCGCAACCTGGAGCGCATCCTCTACTTCGCCCTGTACGTGGTCAGCCGCGTCGACGAGGGCGAGCGCGACAAGGCGATTGCCGCCGTCGACGAGGAGATGGCCGAGCGCATCGCCGCCGCCGAGTCGGTGGTCGAGGAGAAGCGCGCCGAGCTCGAGGGGGCCATCGGCGACAAGCGCGCCGAGGTGGAGGCCGCCCACGAGGCCGATGTCCGCCGCCACGACGAGCGCTTCACCGCCCGCTCCGAAGAGCTGGCCACCGCCGCCCAGGGCGTCGAGGCGTCGATCAAGGAAGGCGGCAAGACCGTCGCCGAGGACGTCGTCTTCGCGCCAACCGGCGAGGTCATCGTGCGCGCCGGCGAGACGTCCAAGGCGGGACTGACCGCCCTGCGCAACGCGGTCAAGGCCGAGATCGAGGCGGTCGACGCCGAGGTCAAGCAGGCCAAGGCCGAGGCCAAGGAGCGATTCGACCAGTCCGTGGCCGACCTGACTGGCGGGCATCGACCAGGCGCTCGCCAACGAGCGCGAGCAGGTCGCGCGCGAGACCGATGACGCCAAGCTGGCGGCCCGCGCCGCCAAGCAGCAGCTGGCCGACATCAAGATCATGCAGACCCTGACCGAGTCCGAGTATCGGTCGCTGTCCGAGCAGTACGGCCGCATGTTCGATGCCGGCATGGGTGCCGAGGCGGTCAAGAAGATCATCGAGCAGCTGGACCTGGACGACCTGGCCCAGCGTCTGCACGTCGAGATGCGGCAGACCTCCGGCCAGCGCCGCAAGAAGGCGATCAAGCGCCTGCGCCTGATCGAGGCCTTCCGCAAGTCCGGCGCGCGCCCGGAGTGGATGATCCTGTCCACCCTGCCGGTCATCCCGCCCGACCTGCGCCCCATGGTGCAGCTCGACGGCGGCCGATTCGCCACGTCCGACCTGAACGACCTGTATCGGCGGGTCATCAACCGCAACAACCGCCTCAGCCGCCTCCTGGACCTGGAGGCGCCGGAGATCATCATCCGCAACGAGAAGCGGATGCTGCAGGAGGCGTGCGACGCGCTGATCGACAACGGCCGGCGCGGCCGCGCCATCGCCGGCACCGGCAACCATCGGCTCAAGAGCCTGAGCGACATGCTCAAGGGCAAGCAGGGCCGGTTCCGCCAGAACCTGCTCGGCAAGCGCGTCGACTACTCGGGCCGCTCGGTGATCGTGGTCGGTCCGGAGCTGAAGCTGCACCAGTGCGGCCTGCCCAAGAAGATGGCGCTCGAGCTGTTCAAGCCGTTCGTCATGCGGCAGCTGGTGGAGAAGGGCTTCGCCCACAACATCAAGAGCGCCAAGCGGATCGTGGAGCGGGTGCGCCCCGAGGTGTGGGACGTGCTCGAGGACGTCATCAAGGACCACCCGGTCCTCCTGAACCGCGCCCCCACCCTGCACCGGCTGGGCATCCAGGCCTTCATGCCGGTCCTGGTCGAGGGCAGCGCGATCCAGATCCACCCGCTGGTGTGCTTCGCCTTCAACGCGGACTTCGACGGCGACCAGATGGCGGTCCACGTGCCGCTGTCGACGGCCGCCCAGCAGGAAGCCAAGGACCTGATGCTGTCGACGCAGAACCTGCTGTCGGCGGCGGATGGCTCGCCGGTGGTATCGCCGACCCACGACATGGTGCTCGGCTGCTACTACCTGACCGTCGAGGCGCCCGAAGAGAAGGGGGCCGGCAAGGCCTTCTCCTCCGCGGCCGAAGTGATGATGGCGGCGCAGCTGGGCCATGTGCATGTGCAGGCGCCGATCAAGGTCGAGCTGGAGATCACTGAGCCCATCGGCGAGGACGGGAAGACCGCCACCAGCACCCAGCTGGTGGACACCACGCCGGGCCGGGTGATCTTCAACACGGTGATCCCGGGCGAGCTGGGCTACATCAACCGGATCATGGACCGCAAGGGCCTCAAGGCTCTGATCGCGCAGTGCTACCGCGAGCTGGGTCCGGCGGCCACCACCAGCCTGGTGGATGGCATCAAGACCCTGGGCTTCCACTACGCCACCGTGGCCGGCATCACCATCGGCATCGACGACATCCGCGTGCCGAAGGAGAAGGTCGCCCTGTTGGCCGATGCCGATTCCCGGGTGAACGACATCGACCGTGAGTTCCGCAAGGGCTTCATCACCGAGGACGAGCGCTACACGCAGACGGTCGACGTCTGGCGTGCGACCACCGACGACGTGACCGCCAAGATGCTTGACGGGCTCGACAAGCGGGGCTCGGTCTGGATGATCACCCACTCCGGCGCGCGCGGAAACGTGACCCAGGTGCACCAGCTGGCCGGCATGCGCGGGCTGATGGCCGACCCGTCTGGCCGGATCATCGACCTGCCCATCCGCAGCAACCTGCGCGAGGGGATGAGCGTGCTCGAGTACTTCATCTCGAGCCACGGCGCCCGCAAGGGACTGGCCGACACCGCGCTGCGCACCGCCGACTCGGGTTATCTGACCCGGCGCCTGGTGGACGTGGCGCAGGACGTCATCACTCGCGAGGACGACTGCGAGACTGACCTGGGCACCTGGATCACCCGCGACGAGTCGGAGCAGATCCCGGAGCCCTTCGGCGACCGCCTGGTCGGCCGCATGGCGGCGATCGACGTGGTCGACGAGAAGGCCGGCGAGACGATCGTGGCCCGCAACGACGAGATCGACGAGGTGGCCATCGAGCGCATCGAGGCCTCGGGCATGGACCGCGTCAACGTCCGCTCACCGCTGACCTGCGCGGCGCGCCACGGCGTCTGTCGCATGTGCTACGGCCGCAACCTGGCCACCGGCAACCTTGTCGAGCTGGGGCAGGCGGTGGGCATCATCGCCGCCCAGTCGATTGGTGAGCCCGGCACGCAGCTGACCATGCGGACGTTCCACACCGGCGGCGTCGCCGGCGAGGACATCACCCAGGGCCTGCCGCGCGTCGAGGAGCTCTTCGAGGCGCGCATCCCCAAGGGCCAGGCGACCATGACCGAGATCGATGGCATCGTCGAGGTGGTCCGGGCCGGCGTCGACCAGCCGATCGTGGTGCGGGTGACGCATCGCGAGGCCTACGACACTCCGGTGAAGCTCACGCCGCAGCACGAGGTGCTGGTCGCCTCGGGCGACGAGGTCGCCGAGGGCCAGCTGCTGGCCCGCCTTGGTGAGGGCGAGGAGGCGACCGAGGTGCGATCCCCGGCCGCCGGTCGCGTCACCAAGAAGGGTTCGACGCTGACCCTGCACTCCGAGGACGTGGATCAGCGCGAGTACGCGGTGCCGCACTCCGCCCGGCTGCGGGTCGAGAACGGCGACGACGTGCTGGCCGGCGATCCGCTGACCGAGGGCTCGCTCAACCCGAAGGATCTGCTGCAGATCAAGGGCGTGGACACCGTCCAGCGCTTCCTGGTGGCGGAGGTCCAGAAGGTGTACCGCTCACAGGGCGTGACGATCGCCGACAAGCACG
The DNA here is from genome assembly GCA_963720505.1 of uncultured Chloroflexia bacterium. Classification (GTDB taxonomy): domain Bacteria; phylum Chloroflexota; class Limnocylindria; order QHBO01; family QHBO01; genus DASSCW01. The sequence continues at coordinate 445,996 of CAVRFT010000007.1, read as the reverse complement.
TCGAGATCATCGTCCGCCAGATGCTGCGCAAGGTCACGGTCGACACGGCCGGTGACACCGACCTGCTGCCGTCCGAGCTGATCGACCGCTTCGAGTTCGAAGAGGTAAACAACCGGATCCTGGCCGAGGGCGGCGAGCCGGCCACCGCGCAGACCGTGCTGCTGGGCGTCACCAAGGCCAGCCTGAACACCTCGTCCTTCCTGGCGGCCGCCTCCTTCCAGGAGACGACCCGGGTGCTGACCGAGGCCGCCATCAACGGGTCCAAGGACCACCTGATCGGCCTGAAGGAGAACGTGATCATCGGCAAGCTGATCCCGGCCGGGACCGGCGCCGCGGCGCGAGCCCTGGCGGCTGCCAAGGCACGCGAGCTGACGCCGGAGGAGTCGGAGGCCCTGCGCGAGCGCGAGGCGGCCATGACCTTCCTCACCGGCGATGCCGATGCCAACGCCGATGGCGTGGTCGAGGCCGACGAGGCCGAGGCCGCAGCCGAGGAGGCGGCGGAGACGGTGGCCGAGCTGATGGGCGCGGACGACGATCCGGCCATCGAGGCCGAGGTCGAGGAGCAGGTCTTCGACGAGCTCAACGAGGAGGTCGCCGCCGAGAAGTAGGCGGTGGCGCGGATGGGCAATCGCGAACCGATGGGCGGGCCGGCAGGTCCGCCCATCGTCGTTCCTGCGGAACCGATCAGGGCGTCAGCGCGTCAAGGGGGCATGCGAAGGATGACGCTGGCCCTGCTCTGCCTGGTGGTTGCGTTGAGCGCCTGTGCCTACGTTGGCCGGGCGGGTGCCGGCAGTTCGTCGCCCGGCGGCGGAGACAGCGGCAGCAAGGACGACCCCATCTCCGCCACACCCGGCGGCGTGCCGAGCCCGCCATCGGGCGACGGCGCCACCCGCGAGGAGCCCGATCCAACGGTCGTGGACGCGCATGCCGCGGCCATTGACCACTTCGCCATCGGCGCTGACGGACGGACCGTGATCGTCTACTGGTGGGGCGGCAATACGACCTGCTTCGGCCTCAAGGAGGTCACCGTCTCATTCCAGCATGACACGCCGATCATCGCCGTCCAGGAAGGTACGCGCGCCGACCACGTCGGCCAGGCGTGCACCATGGAAGCGGCGCTCAAGTCAGCGGTGGTGACCCTGGATGATCCGATCCTGGCCGATGCGGCCGGTGGCGATGTCGCCCCCGGCGAGCCCGAGCTTCCAAGCGGTGCGACCGCTGTCGAGCCGCGTAAGGGCGTGGTCGACGCGATTCCCATGGCGGTCAGCGGCTACGCGTTGTCGGCCGATGGCCTGACCCTGAGCGCGTATTTCGTCGGCGGCGTGGATACCTGCTACGCGTTGGCCGAGGCGAATGCCGATCGCGCAGCGGATGGCCTCGTCACGGTGAGCCTCCGCGAGGGCCAGCTGGCCAACGTGGACAGTCCGTGCATCGAGATCGGGGTCAGCAAGGTCGCCAGCATGACCCTGCAGCAGCCGCTGATCATCGTGGCCGACCTCGACGGCTAGGGCGCGAACGACTCCTGAGGCTCAGGCCTCGCCAGCGTCACCCATCGGCTCATCATCCGCGGCCTCGTCCGCTGTATCCGCGCGTCGGCGTGGCACCGTGGCGACCAGGATGAGGACACCCAGTCCGATGGCGGCCGCCGGACCGACCCACTGCATCGTTTCTGCGCTCGGCGTGCCGCTCAGCAGCACCACGCCGGCGACCAGGAAGAGCGCGCCGAACGCGAAGGAGACTGCGTCGAGAGCGTGGCGTGTCATCAGTAGGCTCCGTAATCCAGCTCGAGCTGCATGTCGTCGTAGGGCTGCTGCACTTCAATCGCGCCAATTCCGGCGGACAGGTCCAGCACGAACAGCCGGCCCAGGTCGCCGCGCTGATAGTGGTCGTTGAGGCTGGTGCCGCCCTGGCTTGCGCCCAGCACGTAGGTGGCGCCGAAGCCGACGTCGGTGTCCACCTGGACCTGCGAGTCGGCGGGAACGATCACCCGCAGCCCGCCCAATCCCACGGCGGCCTCGACGGTGATTGGCTCGGTGCTCACCGGCAGCTGGGTGAGGTCCAGCTCCATGCGGCCCGCAGCCAGCTGATAGCTGTCCTGCAGCTCGCCCATGGTGGTGGGCGCATAGGTCAAGTCGCCCACACCGCCGTCGAGTGGCACCGTCATGAACGCGGCCGGAATGCCGAGCATCAGCACCAGCAGGGCGGGCAGGATCAGCACCCTGGCGCGTCCCCACCATGAGCCGATGAGTAGGCCGGCGCCGATCACGGTCAGCGCCAGGCCGAAGTACTGGCCCGGCAACAGGGCCAGGTCGGACGCTCGATCGAGCATGGCGGCCACGCCGATCGCGATCAGGGTGGCGGCGGTGACGTACCAGCCCAACGGCGACCGCGGCGCTCGCGGTTTCGGCTCGACGGCGGCTGGGGCCGGTTGGGTGACGCCCATCGGTGGCGCCACGGAGTCAGAGGCCACGGCCGGTGCGGTGGTGGCGCTCGCCGGGCTGGCGGAGGGTCCGCCGCGGCGCAGCAGGTAGATCCCGAACACCACCAGCGCCACGAATGCGATCGCGGGCCAGCTGCTTCCGAAGGTCCAATCGGACCACGGGAAGACGATGGCCCCGAGAATCACGATCGCCGCGACCAGCAGGAGCCCGCGCAGTAGCCCGCCTGAACGCGGCAGCACCTGCTCGAGCGGCGACTCGTTGTGGCCCTCGACCGGGATCAGCAGCCACGCGCCCAGGTACAGCACCAGGCCGGCGCCGCCGAAGACGACCAGGCCCACGAACACCGCGCGGACCAGCACAGGGTCGATGTTCAGGTAGTCGGCGATGCCGGCGGCAACGCCGCCGATCACCCGATCGGTCGCGCGCCGCCGCAGTAGGCGAGGGCTCTGCGTGGCTTGGGGTTGCTCGGTTGTCATGCGCCGATGGTGCCCGTTCGCCGGACGCACGCCTATCGGGAACATCCCCCGGCCGACCCTGAGAGAGTGGCGCGCGCTCAGGGTCATTCCCGATCGCCACGCGCTAGCCTCCGTGGGAAGATGCCGGTCCATGGCCCAGCTCGACGTCGCCGCCCGCGAAACAGCCCGCCCTGATGGGGCCGCTCGGCCGCGCCTGCAGCGCAGCCGGCACAACCGGATCATCGGCGGCGTGGGGGCCGGCGTGGCCGAACACCTGGGCACTCCGGCCTGGGCAGTCCGCCTGGCATTCGTGGCGCTGACGGCGGCCGCGGGCTTCGGCCTCGTCGTCTATCTGCTGCTCTGGCTGCTGGCCCCGCTGCAGCCGGCGGACGCGGCGCCCGCAACCGCTGCACAGCCCGCGGCGCGGCCAGGAGGCCGCCAGCTGACCGGGACGCTGCTCGTTGTCGGCGGCGTGATCGCATTGCTCTGGCTGCTGGGCTACACGTTCGAGAGCACGCTCTTCTGGCCGGTGGTGCTGGCCGCCATCGGCTTTGCCGTCATCTGGGCCCGCAGTGGCGACGAGCGCCGGCGGTGGGACCCTGCCAGCCTGGGGAGCCCGCTGGCATCGGTCCTGTCCGGAGGGAGGCCGCTGGCGCGCCTCATTGGAGGGACCTTCCTGATCCTGGTGGGCATGGCGATCGTGCTGGCCGCCACCACCGACCTCGGCGGGGTGATGAATGTCACGCTGGCCGTGATCGTCACCATCGGCGGGCTGGCCCTGGTGTTCGGTCCATGGGTCTGGAACATGGGTCAGGAGCTGATCGCCGAGCGGACCAGCCGGGTGCGGTCCGAGGCGCGGGCCGAGATGGCGGCACATCTGCACGACTCGGTGCTGCAGACCCTGGCGCTGATTCAGCGTGCCCGCGAGCCTCGCGAGATGGCCATGCTGGCGCGCACCCAGGAGCGTGAGCTGCGCGCCTGGCTGTACGGACGCGCACCGAGCGTGCCCGGCGTCCGGCTGCGCGATGCGCTCGATGCCATGGCGAGCAGGATCGAGCGCGGTCACGCCGTGAAGATCGAGACCGTCGTGGTGGGCGACGCCGCCCTCGACGAATCTCTGCGCGCGCTGGTGGCGGCCATCAGCGAGGCAACCTTGAATGCGGCCACCCATTCCGGTGCCGCCGAGGTATCGGTCTATGTCGAGGTGGAGGCCGATGCGGTGACTGCCTATGTGCGCGACCACGGATCGGGCTTCGATCCCGCCGCCGTGCCGGCTGACCGGCGGGGGATTGCCGACTCGATCGTGGCCCGCATGCAGCGCCACGGTGGCACGGCCGAGGTGGTCAGCGGCAAGGATGGAACCGAGGTCAGGCTGCGGATCCCGCGCCCAACCACCACCGAAGGCCGCGCCTCATGACGGTCCGCGTCTTCGTGGTCGACGACCACGAGCTCTTCCGCTCGGGGGTTCGTTCCGAGCTGCGCGACGGCTTCGAGATCGTGGGCGACGCCGGCACGGTCGACGAGGCGGTGACCGGCATCCGGGCCACGCGCCCGGACGTCGTGCTGCTGGACGTGCACATGCCCGCGGGCGGTGGCCGCGAGGTGATCAGCGCCGTGCGTACCGAGCAGCCGGACGTCCGTTTCCTGGCCCTGAGCGTGTCGGATGCCGCGGAGGACGTGATCGGCGTGATCCGTGCCGGCGCCCGTGGCTACGTCACCAAGTCGATCTCGGCCGAGGAGCTGGACGCCGCCATCCGTCGGGTCAACGAGGGCGATGCGGTGTTCTCACCCCGTCTCGCCGGCTTCGTGCTCGATACCTTCGCCGCTACGTCGTCTGCAGAGCCGGTGGACGCCGAGCTGGATCAGCTGACTGCCAGGGAGCGCGAGGTGCTGCGCTATATCGCGCGTGGCTACGCCTACAAGGAGGTGGCGCACGAGCTGCACATCTCGATCAAGACGGTCGAAACGCACGTGTCCGCCGTGCTCCGCAAGCTGCAGCTCTCCAGTCGCTACGAGCTCACGCGCTGGGCCACCGACCGCCGGCTGGTGTGAACGGTGGAGGAGCGTTGGCTGAGCACGCGCTCGGTTGACACTCCAGAGCGCCGAACCGTATACTCCCGCTTCGGTGTCCCGCGTCGGGACGCCTTCGTGTGTGCCCTTCTGGGCACCCTCCGCTGAAGCTCACTGAGTGCCTCTCTAAGGTGTTCGTGCGCGCTCGCGGAGGAGCGAAGAACGGAAGCAATCGCACCAGGCGAAGAGGTACTCGTTGCCCACTATCAGCCAGCTGGTCCGCAAGGGCCGGAAGCCGGCAGGCAAGAAGGTCAAGGCGCCGGCACTGCGCCGTACGCTCAACACCCTGGAGCAGACCAGCTCCATGGGGCGTGGCGCGCCGCAGCGTCGCGGTGTCTGCCTGCAGGTCATGACGCGTACGCCGAAGAAGCCAAACTCGGCGCTTCGCAAGGTCGCGCGCGTCCGGCTGGTCAACGGGATGGAGGTCACCGCCTACATCCCGGGCATCGGGCACAACCTGCAGGAGCACTCGGTGGTGCTGGTCCGCGGCGGCAAGGTCCGTGACCTGCCCGCGGTGAAGTACCACATCGTGCGCGGCACGCTCGACGCTGCTGGTGTGCGCGACCGGCGCCAGGGTCGCAGCAAGTACGGCGCGAAGTCGCCGGGCAAGGGCTAGCAGATGCCCCGTCGTCCGACTGTCGCGCGCAAGAGCAAGTACGAAGAGCAGCTCGTCGGCACCGCGCTCACCCTCGACCAGTTCACCAACAAGCTGATGCGTGGAGGCAAGCGGCAGCTGGCCGCGCGCATCCTGGAAGACGCCATCGCCCGCTGCGAGCAGCAGGCCGGGCGCGCCGGCGTCGAGGTGATGGAGCTTGCCCTCCGCAACGCCATGCCCCTGATCGAGGTGAAGCCCAAGCGCGTCGGCGGCTCGACCTACCAGATCCCGGTCGAGGTCCGCACCGATCGGCGCATCAGCCTGGGCATGCGCTGGCTGATCGAGTCTGCCCGCAGGCGCAACGGCCGATCCATGGCCGAGAAGCTGGCAGGCGAGTTCATGGACGCGTCGAACAACCTTGGCGCCGCGGTCAAGCGGCGCGAGGATACGCACCGGATGGCGGAGGCCAACAAGGCCTTCAGCCACTTCAAGTGGTAGCGGCCATGGCCATGAGCAGCACCGCGGCCCGATCCTCCGAAGCGGCCATCCCACTGGAGCGAACCCGGAACATCGGGATCATTGCCCATATCGATGCGGGCAAGACCACCGTGACCGAGCGGATCCTCTTCTACACCAAGAAGATCTACAAGATCGGCGAGGTCCACGAGGGCGCCGCCACCATGGATTGGATGGAGCAGGAGCAGGAGCGGGGGATCACCATCACCGCCGCCGCCACAACCTGCTTCTGGGCCGATCATCGCATCAACTTGATCGACACGCCCGGGCACGTGGATTTCACGGTGGAGGTTGAGCGCAGCCTCCGCGTGCTCGACGGCGCGGTCGTCGTGTTCGACGGGGTGGCCGGCGTGGAGCCCCAGTCCGAGACGGTCTGGCGCCAGGCCGATCGCTATCGCGTGCCGCGCTTCTGCTTCGTCAACAAGCTCGATCGCACCGGTGCCGACTTCTGGCGGGTGGTCGACATGATCAAGGATCGACTCGGCGCCAACGCCGTCCCGCTCCAGATCCCAATTGGCATCGAGGGCACCTTCCGCGGCGTGATCGACCTGATCAACATGAAGGCGATCACCTACGGCAACGACCTGGGCGACCAGATCGAGGTCGGCGAGATCCCGGCCGAGCTGGCCGATGAGGCCGGCAGCTGGCGCGAGAAGATGATCGAGGCCCTGGCCGACCACGACGACGACATCGCGCACAAGTTCCTCGAGGCGGAGGAGATCGGTGCCGATGAGCTGCGGCGCGCGCTGCGCGTTGCCACGCTGGCGTACCACATCGTTCCGGTCATGTGCGGTTCAGCCCTCAAGAACAAGGGCATCCAGCCAATGCTCGACGGCGTGATCGACTATTTGCCGTCGCCATTGGACCGGCCGCCGGTCACCGGCCTCGACCCGCGCACCCACGACGAGGTCACCCGGCCGACGGATGCTGATGAGCCGTTCGCCGCCCTCGCCTTCAAGATCGCCGTGGATCCGTTCGTCGGCAAGCTGGCCTTCTTCCGGGTCTACTCCGGGACGCTGAAGACCGGCTCGTACGTGTACAACTCGACCAAGGGCACCAAGGAGCGCGTCGGTCGCCTGCTGCAGCTGCACGCCAACCATCGCGAGGAGATCGATTCGGTCAGCGCCGGCGACATCGCCGCCGCGGTCGGCCTCAAGAACACGACCACCGGCGACACGCTGTGCGTCGAGGACAAGCCGATCGTGCTCGAGGCAATCACCTTCCCGGAGCCGGTCATCGAGCTGGCGGTCGAGCCCAAGACCAAGGCCGACCAGGACAAGATGTCGATTGCTCTGCAGCGCCTGGCGGAGGAGGACCCCACCTTCCGCGTCAGCACCGACGAGGAGAGCGCCCAGACCCGCATCGCGGGCATGGGCGAGCTGCACCTCGAGGTGATCGTCGATCGCATGCTGCGCGAGTTCAAGGTGCAGGCCAACGTCGGTCGGCCGCAGGTCAGCTATCGCGAGGCGATCCGCAAGGACGCCAAGGGCGAGGGCCGATTCGTGCGCCAGACCGGCGGCAAGGGCCAGTACGGCCACGCGGTCATCACCCTGGAGCCGCTCGAGCGCGGCACCGGCGTCGAGTTCGAGTCGAAGATCGTGGGCGGCGCCGTGCCGCGCGAATACTGGCGGGCCATCGAGCAGGGCATCCGCGATGCGCTGGCCGGCGGCATCGTGGCCGGCTATCCGGTCATCGACCTGAAGGCCACCCTCATCGACGGCTCGTTCCACGAGGTCGACTCGTCCGAGATGGCGTTCAAGATCGCCGGCAGCATGGCCGTCAAGGCTGGGGTGGCCAAGGCGGATCCCGCGATCCTGGAGCCGGTGATGAAGGTCGACGTGACCACACCCGAGGACTTCATGGGGGACGTCATCGGCAACCTGAACGCCAAGCGGGGGCACATCGAGGGGATTGACGAGCACGGCACCTCACGCGTCGTCCGCGCCCTCGTACCGCTGGCCGAGATGTTCGGCTACGCCACCGAGCTGCGCAGCATGACCCAGGGGCGAGCCACCTACTCCATGGAGTTCAGTCGCTACGCCGAGGTTCCCAACAGCATCGCCAACGAGCTGATCGCGAAGTCGAAGAGCTAACCCGAGTAAGGAGCAACAAGGACACACCATGGCCAAGCAGAAGTTCGACCGCAGCAAGCCGCACGTCAACGTGGGCACCATCGGCCACGTCGACCACGGCAAGACGACCCTGACGGCGGCGATCACGAAGTTCCTCGCTCTGCAGGGCGGGGCCGACTTCCGCGCCTTCGACAGCATCGACAACGCTCCCGAGGAACGGCAGCGCGGCATCACGATCGCGATCAGCCACGTCGAGTACGAGACGGCCAACCGTCACTACGCACACGTCGACTGCCCGGGTCACGCCGACTACATCAAGAACATGATCACCGGCGCCGCCCAGATGGACGGGGCCATCCTGGTCGTGTCGGCGGCGGATGGCCCGATGCCCCAGACGCGCGAGCACATCCTGCTCGCTCGCCAGGTCGAGGTTCCGTCGCTGGTCGTCTACCTGAACAAGGTGGACATGGTCGACGACGAGATGCTGGTCGACCTGGTCGAGATGGAAGTCCGGGAGCTCCTCAGCAAGTACAACTTCCCCGGCGACGACATCCCGGTCATCCGCGGCTCGGCGCTCAAGGCGCTCGAGTCGACCAGCGATGATCCGGCCAATGACGACTACGCCTCGATCAAGGAGCTGATGGAGGCGGTCGACAGCTACATCCCGACGCCGACCCGCGAAGTCGACAAGCCCTTCCTGATGCCGATCGAGGACGTCTTCGGCATCAAGGGCCGCGGCACGGTGGCCACCGGCCGCATCGAGCGCGGCACCGTCAACACCGGTGACACGGTCGAGCAGGTCGGCATCCACGCCAAGAGCCGCGCGCTGGTGGTGACCGGCGTCGAGATGTTCAAGAAGACCCTGGACAACGGCCAGGCGGGCGACAACGTGGGCCTGCTGCTGCGAGGCATCGAGCGCGAGGAGATCGAGCGCGGCCAGGTGCTGGCCAAGCCCGGCAGCGTCAAGCCCGGCACCAAGTTCAAGGCCGAGGTCTACGTGCTCGGCAAGGACGAGGGTGGTCGCCACACGCCGTTCTACGCCGGCTACCGGCCGCAGTTCTACCTGCGGACGACCGACGTGACCGGTGCCATCGCCATGCCGGCGGGCGTGGAGATGATCATGCCCGGCGACAACGTGAACATCGATGTGGAGCTGATCACGCCGATCGCCATCGAGCAGGGTCAGCGTTTCGCCATCCGCGAGGGTGGCCACACGGTGGGGGCCGGCGTGATCACCGAGGTGATCGGCTAAATCCATGGCCAAGCAGCGCATCCGCATTCGGCTGAAGGCGTACGACCACAAGCTGCTCGACCAGTCGGCCGAGCAGATCGTGGAGACGGCGCAGCGCACCGGCGCGGCCATCGCCGGCCCGGTGCCGCTGCCGACCCGGATCGAGAAGTACACGGTCATTCGTGGACCATTCGTCCACAAGGACGGCCGTGAGCAGTTCGAGATCCGGACTCACAAGCGACTGATCGACATCATCGATCCGTCGACCAAGACGGTGGATGCGCTGATGCGGCTGAGCCTGGCCGCGGGCGTGGATATCGAGATCAAGATGTGAGGTTGGGCCGCTCGACGCAGGGCGGCCCACCCATCGGTCCATCAACAGGAAGGAACGCGAGAGAAGACCAGTGGCGGCAGGATTGATCGGGCGCAAGCTCGGTATGACGCGCATCTTCGGCGACGACGGAACGGTCGTGCCGGTGAGTGTCATCGAGGCGACCCCGAACAGCATCACGCGGCTCCGGACCCCGGAGCAGGACGGCTATGCCGCCCTGCAGCTGGGCTCCGGCGTGGCGCGGCGCCTGACGAAACCCGTTGCCGGCCAGTTCAAGCACCTCGACAAGGAAAGCCAGTCGCCCGCGCGGGTGCGCGAGTTTCGGGTCGACTCGGTCGAGGGCTACGAGGTCGGCCAGACGCTGGACGTCAGCCTGTTCGAGGCCGGCGAGCTGGTCGACGTGACCGGCGTGAGCAAGGGCCACGGCTTCACCGGGACCATCGCGCGGCATCACTTCAAGCGCGGTCCCAAGACGCATGGCTCCAACAACTACCGCCAGCCCGGCTCGATCGGCGCCGGCACCACGCCGGGTCGCGTCTTCAAGGGAACCAAGATGGGCGGCCACATGGGCGACGAGCGGGTGACCGTCAAGAAGCTGCGCGTCGTCAAGGTCGACGCCGAGCGGAACCTGCTGCTCGTCAAGGGCGCCGTGCCGGGCGCACGCAACGCCATGCTGCTGGTCAGGAAGGCGACCTGATCATGGCCAAGACCACCGTGCTCAAGGCCGATGGCGCCAAGGGCGCTTCCCTGGAGCTGGCCGATGGCCTGTTCGGCGCGCCGGTGAACACCGCCCTCATCCACCAGGCCGCGGTCCGGCAGCTCGCCGGCCGTCGAGTCGGCACCGCCGACACGCTGACTCGCGGGGAGGTCCGCGGTGGCGGCCGCAAGCCGTGGCGCCAGAAGGGGACGGGGCGCGCGCGCCAGGGCAGCCGCCGCTCTCCGCAGTGGGCCGGTGGCGGCGTGGTCTTCGGACCGCACCCGCGCGCCTACGACCAGAAGATGAACACCAAGATGCGCCGGGCTGCGCTGCGCGGCGTGCTGAGCGCCAAGGCGGCCGACGGGGCGCTGCGCGTGGTCGAGGGCTTCGGCCTGGACGAGATCGGCACCCGCGCCTTCGCCGAGCGGCTCACGGCCTGGGATGCCGGTGGCAAGGTGCTGGTGGTTCTGCCAGCGCGCGACCACGTGGTGGAGCGCTCGTGCCGGAACCTGCGCGAGGTGCGCGTGGTCCTGGCCGACAGCCTGAACGTGATCGACCTGCTGGACGCCGACACCATCGTCTTCACCCGCGACGCGCTGACGCGCGCCGAGGAGGTGTACGCGTGACCGCCACCAGCATGCACGACATCCTGCTGCGGCCCGTCATCAGCGAGAAGAGCGTGATGGAGACGGAGCGCAACAACTACACGTTTGCCGTCGCGCGCGACGCGAACAAGCTCCAGATCAAGCAGGCGGTCGAGGCCGAGTTCCAGGTCAACGTCCTGGGCGTGCGTGTCCTGACCGTCAAGCCCAAGCAGAAGCGCCGCGGCCGGCGCCAGATGGGGACCGTTCCCGGCTGGCGCAAGGCGGTGGTGACCATCGCCGACGGTCAGAAGATAGACCTCTTCGAGACGGTATAGACCAATGCCACTTCGCAGCTACCGACCCACCAGCCCCGGACTTCGCCAGATGACGCGGGCGACGTTCGACGAGATCACCACCGACCAGCCGCACAAGCCGCTGACCGAGCGTCTGGTGCGGCGCGCCGGACGCAACAGCCAGGGCAAGCTGACCGTTCGCCACCAGGGTTCGGGCCACAAGCGCCTCTACCGGGTCATCGACTGGAAGCGCGACAAGCCCGGCGTGCCGGCGCGCATCGCGACCGTCGAGTACGACCCGAACCGCTCGGCGCGGATCGGTCTGCTGCACTACGCCGATGGCGAGAAGCGGTACATGCTCCTGCCCCACGGCCTCGGCGTGGGAGACACCGTTGTCTCCGGCGGCGATGCCGAGGCGCGGGTCGGCAATGCGCTCCCGCTGTCGCGGATTCCGCTGGGCACCCAGGTCCACAACATCGAGCTGGTCGCCGGGCGCGGCGGGCAGATCGTGCGTGCCGCGGGCAGCAGCGCGCAGCTGCTGGCCAAGGAAGGCGGCATGGCCACCATCCGCCTGCCGTCCGGGGAGGTGCGCCGCGTGCGCGCCGAGTGCATGGCCACCGTCGGGCAGGTCAGCAACCTGGACCACGAGAACCAGAACATCGGCAAGGCCGGACGCTCGCGCCACATGGGCCGTCGTCCGCAGGTGCGCGGCGTGGTCATGAACCCGAACGACCACCCGCACGGTGGTGGCGAGGGCAAGTCACCGATCGGCATGCCGCCCAAGACGCCGTGGGGCAAGCCGGCGATGGGCCTGCGCACCCGCAAGCGCAAGAACATCACCAGCAAGTTCATCGTCCGCCGTCGGTATGGACGAGGTTAGGAGAACTCGATGAGTCGCTCTCTCAAGAAGGGACCGTTCGTCGAGGCGCGCCTGCTCGGCCGCATCGACGAGATGAACAGCAAGAACGAGCGGAAGGTGCTGAAGACCTGGTCCAGGGCCAGCGTCATCTTCCCGCAGATGATCGGGCACACCATCGCCGTCCACGACGGGCGGCGGCACGTGCCGGTCTTCATCACCGAGAACATGGTCGGCCATCGCCTGGGCGAGTTCGCCCCGACGCGTCACTACCGTGGCCACGGCAAGGCCACCGAGCGTAGCTCGGCGTTGAAGTAGGAAGGCCGATATGCGCGTCACCGCCACCGCCAGGTACATCCGCATCAGCCCGCGCAAGGTGCGATTGGTGACCGACCTCATCACCGGCAAGCCGGTCGAGGAGGCGGCTGCCGTCCTGCGCTTCCTGCCGAACGCCGCGGCCCGCGACGTGGCCAAGGTGCTCAAGAGCGCGACCGCCAATGCGGAGAACAACTTCAGCCTCTCGGCCGATGAGCTGACCGTGGTCAGCGCCACCGCCGAGGAGGGACCGACCCTGAAGCGCGGACGCCCGCGCGCGCAGGGCCGCTATTTCGGAATCCTGAAGCGCACCAGCCACATCACGGTCGCCGTGGCTGACAACGAGGAGGCCTGATGGGTCACAAGGTTCACCCGTACGGCTTCCGGATCGGCATCATCAAGCCCTGGCTGGCCAAGTGGTACGCGGATCGCGACTACGCCACCTTGCTGCAGGAGGACATGCGGATCCGGCAGCTCGTCGCCAAGCAGCTGGCCAACGCCAGCGTCAGCCAGGTCGAGATCGAGCGTGGCGTCAACCATGTCACGGTCACGGTCCACTCGGCCAAGCCGGGGATCGTCATCGGCAAGGGCGGCGCCAACGTGGAGCTGCTGCGCACCTCGATCGGCAAGCAGACCGACAAGAAGGTCAAGCTCGAGATCAAGGAGGTCCTGCAGCCTGAGCTGGACGCGGTCCTGGTGGCGCAGAACGTCGCCTCCCAGCTGGAGCGCCGGATCGCATTCCGCAAGGCAATCAAGCAGACCATCCAGCGCACCATCAAGGCCGGCGCCAAAGGGGTCCGCATCCAGGTCTCCGGCCGCTTGGGCGGCTCCGAGATGAGCCGCACCGAGTGGGATCGCGAGGGTCGCATCCCGTTGGGGACGCTGCGCGCCGACATCAGCTACGGCGTGGTCCACGCCCGCACCACCGCGGGCCGGATCGGCGTCAAGGTCTGGATCTACCGCGGCGAGCAGCTGGGCGAGCCGCCAGGCTCGGCACGCACCGAGCCGCGCGAGCGCGCGCGACCGGCCCGCTCCGGTCGGAGCACCCGTTCCGCCAACCAACCCGGCCGCTTCGGCCGCTGAGGAGGCCGGCGCGGTGGCCGTGGCCGAGCCGGAGCCGATCGCCGCTGCCACGATTGAGGCCACCGCGGCGAGCCCCGCGAAGGCCGCTGTCAAGCGGGCCCCTGCTGCCGAGGAGCGCAGCCGCCACGGCTGAGGCAGCGATCAAGCCTGAGCCAGAGACCCCGGTCGCACCGGAGGCCGCCGATTCGGCTGAGCCCGCATCGGCCAAGGCGCAGGCGGACGAGGCAGCCCCCAGCGTGCCGGCCGACACCGGCGAGGAGGCCTAGCCATGTTGATGCCGAAGCGCGTCAAGCACCGCAAGGTCCAGCGCGGTCGACGAGCCGGGATGGCGAAGGGCGGCACCTCCGTCAGCTTCGGCGACTTCGGCCTGATGGCGGAGGAGGTCTGCTGGCTCACCAGCCGCCAGATCGAGGCCGCGCGGCGGGCCATGACCCACCACATCAAGCGTGGCGGGCGCATCTGGATCCGCGTCTTTCCCGACAAGCCGGTGACCAAGAAGCCGGCGGAGGTCCGCATGGGATCCGGCAAGGGCGCACCCGACCATTGGGTCGCAGTGGTCAAGCCCGGTCGCGTGATGTTCGAGATGTCCGGCGTGCCGGAGCCGATCGCCCGCGAGGCAATGCGGCTGGCCAGCCACAAGCTGCCGATCTCCACGAAGTTCGTGGTCAAGGAAGGACTCGAACATGGACATCAGTGAGATCCGGCGGCTGTCCGACCCCGACCTCGAGGCTGCCCTGGTCGATGCCAAGCAGGAGCTGTGGAAGGTCCGATTCGACCTCGCCACCCGCCAGGAAAAGAACTACAGCAGGCTGCCGGCGACCCGCAAGCGGATCGCTCGCATCCTGACCGTCATGACCGAGCGTCAGCACGCTGCCGAAGCGGCGGCCGCTGACGCCGAGAAGCAGGCAAGTTGACGATGCAGGGAAAACGACGAAGCAAGACCGGACGCGTGGTGTCCGACAAGATGGACAAGACCGTGGTGGTCAGCGTCGAGCGACTCCAGCGGCACCCGATCTACAAGCGCGTGGTGCGGCTCTCGAGCAAGTTCAAGGCGCACGACGAGGAGAACTCGGCGCACGTGGGTGACACGGTGCGGATCGAAGAGAGCCGCCCGCTGTCGCGCGAGAAGCGCTGGAAGGTGGTCGAGATCGTTGCCCGCGGCTCGCATGAGGAGTTGGTGGGCTAGATGATCCGCCAGTACACGCGCCTGCGGGTCGCCGACAACACCGGCGCCAGGACGCTGCAGTGCATCACCATCATCGGCCGCTCCCAGGCGGACTCCGCCGAGGTGGGGGACGTGATCGTGGCCAGCGTCAAGCAGGCGTTGCCGAACTCGGGCGTCAAGAAGGGTGACGTGGTCCGCGCGGTGATCGTGCGCACGGCCAAGGAATACGGCCGCCCCGATGGCAGTCACATCCGCTTCGACGAGAACGCGGCCGTGCTGATCACGCCCCAGGGAAGCCCGCGTGGCACCCGGATCTTCGGCCCCGTGGCGCGTGAGCTCCGCGAGCGGAACTACATGAAGATCGTTTCGCTCGCCCCGGAGGTGCTGTAGCCGTGAACGTGAGGAAGGGCGACACCGTGATGGTGCTCGCCGGCAAGGACCGCGGAAAGCGCGGCACCGTGGAGCGCGTCGAGCGCACCAAGCGCGGCATGGGTGTGGTCGTGCCGGGCATCAACATGGCGAAGCGTCATCAGCGCCCGCGGTCACGAACGCAATCCGCCGGGATCATCGACCTGCCGGTGCCGATCCACGTCAGCAACGTCCAGGTCGTCTGCCCGCGCTGCGACAAGCCGACACGGGTCAGCCACCAGCTGCTCGAGGGTGGGCGCCACGTGCGCGTCTGCAAGCACTGCGGAGAGCAGCTCGAAGGAGCGGGCAAGTGAGCGGCGACGAGCAGGCCAAGCCCACGACCCGCAGGCCGACGACCGCGCGCGCCAAGGCCGCCCCCAAGGCGCCAACGGCGGCTGCGCCGAAGGCCACCGCCAAGGCTGGCACCACCGCCAAGGCCGGTGCGACCGCCAAGGCCGATGGGCGGGCCGCCACGAACGGCAAGGGCAATGGCTTCCAGCCGCCGGTCTATTCCGGGCTGCGGCAGCGCTACCACGACGAGGTGGTGCCGGCCATGCAGCGCGACTTCAGCTACGCCAATCCAATGGAGATCCCGCGCCTCGAGAAGGTGGTGGTCAACATCGGGCTCGGCGAGGCGATCGCCAACGCCAAGGCATTGGATGCCGCCGTCGGCGACCTGGCCACCATCACCGGCCAGAAGCCGATCGTGACGCGTGCCAAGCGCTCGATCGCGCAGTTCCGCCTGCGAACCGGCATGCCCATCGGCGCCAAGGTCACCCTTCGGGGTCAGCGCATGTACGACTTCCTGGAGCGCACGATGCGGTTGGCACTGCCGCGCATCCGCGACTTCCGGGGCATCGCGACGCGCTCGTTCGACGGGCGGGGCAACTTCAGCGTGGGGCTGCGTGAGCAGCTCGTCTATCCGGAGATCGACTACGACAAGATCGACCGCCTGCGCGGATTCGAGATCAGCATCGTCACGACTGCCAAGACCGACGAGGAGGGCCGCAGGTTGCTGCAGCTCCTCGGTATGCCGTTCCAGGCCAGCTAGGAGAGACGAAGAGCACGTGGCTAAGAAGTCGAGTATCGCCCGGGCGGCGCGTCCAGCCCGCTTTCCGGTCCAGCAGCACAACCGCTGCTCGATCTGCGGGCGGCCGCGGGGCTACATGCGCCGCTTCGCAATGTGCCGCATCTGTTTCCGGGAGCGAGCCCTGGAGGGCCTGCTGCCGGGAGTGACAAAGTCGAGCTGGTAGCTCGGCACCATCGACCGCCTGCGGGCGGTCCCATCAGCGGAAGGCGCCTCCCACGCGAGGAGCGTGATGCGAACCACCGCCGAGGAGTGCAACACCGAACATGAACACGACCGATCCAATCGCCGACATGCTGACCCGGATCCGGAACGCCAGCGCGGCGCGCCACCAGGAGCTGACGCTGCCCTCATCTCGGGTGAAGCGCGAGATCGCGCGCATCCTGGTCGAGGAGGGCTTCGTCGAGTCGTTCGCGACCGAGCCGGGGGGCGTCCAGGAGATGCTGACCGTGCACCTCAAGTACGTCGAGGGTCGCACGCCGGTCGTCAGCGGGCTGAAGCGCATCAGCAAGCCGGGCCTGCGCGTCTACGCCCGCAAGACCGAGATACCTCGCGTTCTCGGCGGCCTGGGCCTGGCCATCCTCTCCACCTCCCACGGGATCATGACCGGGTCACAGGCCCGGAAGCTGAATCTCGGTGGAGAGGTGCTGTGCTACGTGTGGTGAGGAGGCGCTGATGTCACGCATCGGACGACTTCCGATCCCGCTTCCCTCCGGCGTCGAGCTGACGCAGGAGGGCTCGCGCCTGCGTGTGAAGGGCCCGCTCGGCACGCTGGAGCGCGAGATCCACCCGGAGATCAGCATCGAGCGCGCGGACGGCGAGATTCGCGTGGTGCGGCCGACCGACGAGCCGCGCCATCGGGCGCTGCACGGCCTGACCCGTACGCTGGTCAACAACATGGTCACCGGCGTCACCTCCGGCTTCAGCAAGGGGCTCGAGATCAGCGGCGTCGGATACCGCGCCCAGCTGCAGGGCACCAAGCTGGTGCTCGCGCTCGGCTACTCGCATCCGGTCGAGGTCGAGGCGCCGGAAGGAATCGAGTTCCGGGTCGAGACCCCTACCCGGCTGGCCGTCTTCGGCGCCGATAAGGAGCTGGTCGGACAGATCGCGGCCTATATCCGATCGCGGCGCAAGCCGGAGCCCTACAAGGGCAAGGGCATCCGCTATGCCGGCGAGCACATCCTGCGCAAGGCCGGCAAGGCCGGTAAGGTCGGGGGTGCCGCATGATCAAGACGAAGAGCCGCGACGCGCTGCGTCGCAAGCGACACGAACGGCTCCGGCTCCGAGTGGAGGGGACCGCCGAGCGGCCGCGCCTCTCGGTCTTTCGATCCTCGAAGTTCATCTATGCCCAGGTGATCGACGACGCCACCGGCCGCACCCTGGCCGCGGCCTCGAGCCGCGAGTCGGGCATCGCCAAGGACGGCAGCAAGGTCGACGCGGCGCGAGTGGTGGGCAAGACGCTCGCCGAGCGCGCCACGGCGGCAGGCGTCACCACGGTCGTCCTCGACCGCGGCGGCTACCAGTACCACGGGCGGGTTCGCTCGCTCGCCGAGGGCGCCCGTGAGGGCGGCCTCGACCTGTAGAGCGGAGACAAGCATGACCAGAATCGATCCGACCAAGCTCAACCTGGAAGAGAAGGTCGTCCAGATCAATCGCGTCGCCAAGGTCGTCAAGGGCGGCCGCCGCTTCAGCTTCAGCGCGGTGGTGGTCGTGGGCGACCACAACGGCGTGGTTGGCGCCGGCCTCGGCAAGTCGAACGAGGTGCCCGAGGCGATCCGCAAGGGCGTGGAGGATGCCAAGAAGCACCTCATCCGCGTTCCGCTGGTGGCCTCCACCATCCCGCACGAGGTGCACCAGGACTACGGCGCGTCGCACGTGATGCTGAAGCCGGCCTCCGCCGGCACCGGCGTGATCGCGGGCGGCTCGGTGCGCTCCGTGGTTGAAGCCGCCGGGATCCGCGATCTCCTCAGCAAGTCAATGGGCAGCAACAACCCGGTCAACGTGGTGCGCGCCACCATCGAGGCGCTGGGCAGCCTGCGCTCCGCCGACGCCATCGCCGCCGATCGCGGCAAGACCGCCGAGCAGCTGCTGGGCAAGCGCGGCGCGGAGGCGGCGCGACGGCCGCACGAGTACGTCGAGCGCCCCGCTCCGGCATTCCCGGGAGGCCCGCGTGGCCGCTAGCACCACCGGCCAGTCCCGCAGTCTACGCGTGACCTGGGTCCGATCCACGATCGGGCATAAGGCCGGCGCGCGCGGCACCATCCGGGCGCTTGGCCTGCATCGGCTCAATCAGACCGTCGAGATCGCCGACACGCCGGCGAACCGCGGCATGATCCGTCGCGTCGCGTTCCTGCTGAAGGTGCAGGAGCCGGCCGGCGCCAGGGAAGGACAGAGCGAGTGAAGCTGCACGACCTCCAACCGCCGTCGGGTGCGCACAAGCCGCCGCGTCGGGTCGGTCGCGGGCATGGCTCCGGCCGCGGCAAGACCGCCGGTCGCGGCACCAAGGGGCAGAAGTCCCGTGCCGGTTCCAGCATTCCAGCCTGGTTCGAGGGCGGCCAGACACCGCTCCACGTGCGTACCCCGAAGCTGCACGGCTTCAAGAACCGCTTCCGCGTCGAGTACGCGGGGCTCAACCTGGGCAAGCTGAGCGATGTCGCGGCCGGCACGCTGGTGACCCCGGACGTCCTGCGCCACGACGGGCTACTGCGCCGCTCGAAGACGCGCCTGCTGCCGGTCAAGATCCTGGGCGGCGGCGATGCACCCAAGGGCGTGACCATCCACGCCCATGCCTTCACGCGATCCGCGATCGACAAGCTGCAGGCTGCCGGCAGCACTGCCCAGCGCATCAGCTGGCCCGATGGCCTGCCGATCGACGAAGCGGCGGAGGCCAAGGAGGTAGCTGCGGCCGAGGCCGAGACCGAGGCAAAGGCCGAGAAGCGCGTCGCGAAGGCAGAGGCCAAGGCAGAGACCAAAGCAGGGACCAAGCCCAAGTCCAGCCAAGTCGCCGCGGACGAGGACGCCGATGAGGCGCCTGCCGAGGCAGCACCTGCCGAGGCTGCTACTCCGGAGGCCGCTCCCGGCGCGGAGGGCACCACGGCTGAGACATCGGCCCCGGAGACAGACGATTCAGACGAGGCAACCAGCGCAGGCGAGGACGAGTCCTAGGTGATCGACTCCCTGGTCACCGCCTTCCGCGCCCCGGACATCCGGCGGAAGATCCTCTTCACGCTCGGGATCCTGTTCATCTTCAGGATCCTGACGAACGTGCCGGTGGCCGGCGTGGACCAGGCAAAGCTGTCACAGCTGTTCGAGACGAACCAGCTGCTCGGCCTGCTCGACCTCTTCTCGGGTGGCGGGCTGGCGACGGCGTCGATCATCGGCATGGGGGTCAACCCGTACATCAACGCCAGCATCATCATGCAGCTGATGCAGGGGGTGATCCCCAGCCTCGGGGAGCTGGCGCGTGAGGGGGAGTACGGGCGGAATCGGCTTAACCAGTACACCCGTCTGCTGACCGTGCCGATGGCGTTCGCCCAGGGCTACGGCTTCAGCGTCCTGCTGGCGTCCAGCGGCGTCATTCCGCAGAACCCGTTCTTCAGCTTCGAGACGCTGTCGCTGCTGCTCAGCTGGACGGCGGGAACCATCCTGCTCATGTGGCTGGGCGAGCTGATCAGTGAGCGCGGCCTGGGCAACGGCATCAGCTTCATCATCTTCGCCGGCATCGTCGGCCGCATCCCGCACCAGGCAGGCGGGGTGGTCACCGGTCCGGACGGCCTGCTGCGGATCATTCCGTTCATCATCATCGGGATCATCGTCATCGCCGGCGTGGTCTTCATCAACGAGGGCCAGCGCCGCATCCCGGTCCAGTACGCCAGCCGCGTCCGTGGGCGTCGCATGTACCAGGGCCAGACGCAGTACCTGCCCCTGAAGGTCACGATGGCGGGCGTGATCCCGATCATCTTCGCCATCAGCATCCTGCTGTTCCCGGCGCAGATCGCCCAGTATTTCACCGCCAGCGAGATCCCGTGGGTCAAGTCGGGGGCGGACTGGATCGTGGCGAACCTGAGCTCGAACAATCCATGGGTGTACGGCGTTCTCTACTTCATCCTGGTCGTGTTCTTCACCTACTTCTACACGGCCTTCCAGTTCAGGCCCGATCAAACAGCGGACTACTTACGCAAGAACGGCGGCTTCATTCCGGGCATCCGGCCAGGAAAACCCACGGAAGACTTCCTGGCCCGCGTCACCAACCGCATCACGCTGGGCGGCGCGCTGTTCCTGGCCTCTCTGGCCGTGCTGCCCCTGGTCGTGTCCGGGCTGATCCCGGGGACCCAGGCGCTGCAGCTGGGCGGCACCAGCGTGCTGATCGTGGTCAGCGTGGTGGTGGAGACCATGAAGCAGCTTGAGGCGCAGATGCTGATGCGCCACTACGAGGGATTCATCCGATGAGCCAGTCAACCGAGTCGCCGACCGGGCCCCGCCCGCGCCGGATCCTGCTGCTGATCGGGGCAGTCGCCTCCGGCAAGGGCACCCAGGCCGATGCGCTGAGCTCTCACCTGGGGATTCCGCACCTGGCCTCGGGTGACCTGTTCCGTGCCGCCCTGCGCGACGGTACGCCGCTCGGCGACCGCGCCAAGACTTACATGGACCGTGGCGAGCTGGTCCCCGACGACATCACGATCGACATGTTCATGGAGGAGCTGGGCAAGCCCCAAGCTTCTCGCGGCGCCATCCTGGATGGATTTCCCCGTACGGTCGCCCAGGCGGAGGCCCTCGACCAGACACTGGCCGGCCGTGGCGAGAAGATCAACGGCGCCATCTACATCGAGGTGCCCAGCGAGGAGCTGGTGTCGCGCGTCGCCGGTCGCTCGGTCTGCCCCACCGACGGGACCGTGTATCACGACGTCTCCGACCCGCCGGCCATTCCGGGCATCTGCGATCGCGACGGCACGCCGCTGGTCAAGCGTGACGACGACCGGCCGGAGGTCGTGCGGGAGCGCCTGTCCAACCAGGTGCCGCCGATGCTCGACGTCGTCAAGCACTACGAGGATGCCGGGGTGCTGCACCACATCAACGGTCTGCAGTCGATCGATGCCGTGTCGAGCGAGATCAAGGCGGCGCTGGGCTGATGGGCCTGCCCTCGCGGGTTGCCATGGTCACCATCAAGCGGCCCGAGGAGGTGGCGCGGATGCGCCACGCCGGGCTGATCCTGGTGGAGGTGCTCGACGCCCTGCAGGGCGCGCTGGCGCCGGGTGTCAGCACCGCCGAGCTGGACGCCATCGCCGACGACATCATCGTGCGGTCTGGCGCCGTCCCCTCATTCAAGGGCTATGGCTCGAACCCGCCGTTCCCAGCCAGCATCTGCGCCTCGATCAACGACGAGGTGGTGCATGGCATCCCGTCGCCGCACCGCCGCATTCGCGACGGCGACGTGGTCAGCCTGGACGTCGGCTGCATCTGGCAGGGCTGGCACGCAGATTGTGCCCGCACCTGGTCCGTCGGCACGCCGGCAGCGCCGGTGGCGGAACTGATCGATGCCACCCGACGGGGGATGGAGGCGGGAATCGCCGCCGCCGTGCCCGGCAACCGGCTGGGCGACGTGGGGGCGGCCATCGAGGCGGTCGCCAACGAGCGCGGCTACGGGATCGTGCGGCCGTTCGTCGGCCACGGCATCGGACAGGCCATGCACGAGGACCCTCAGGTGCCGAACTACGGCCGCCCGGGCACCGGGCTGCGGATCGAGGCTGGCATGTGCTTCGCCATCGAGCCGATGTTCAACTTGGGCGGGGACGAGGTGGCGCTGCTGGACGACGGGTGGACTGTGGTGACCGCGGACGGCGGCCTATCGGCCCACTTCGAGAACACCCTGGCGGTCACCGATCATGGGCCGGAGGTCCTCACCATCCCATGAGTGGCCCGTTGTGCCGGGGGCTCGATCCGATGTATACTCCTCTTTCCGTGGGTCGCCCCGTGCGGCGGCCTTTCCGTGTGTTTCCCATCAGTTCCACACAGCCAGACGAGGGTGCGTAGCGCTTGCCAAAGAAGGATGCCATCGAGGTTGAGGGCGAGGTTGTCCTGCCCCTGCCGAACGCGATGTTCAAGGTGCGGCTCGAGAACGGTCACGAGGTACTCGCGCACATCTCGGGCAAGCTTCGCCAGAACTTCATCCGCATCCTCCCCGGCGACACCGTCCGCGTCGAGCTGAGTCCCTATGACCTCACCCGGGGTCGCATCACGTACAGGATGAGATGAAGGTTTCTGCGTCCGTAAAGCCTCGCTGCGAGCGCTGCAAGGTAATCAAGCGCTCCGGCGTGGTGATGGTCATCTGCGCCATTCCCAAGCACAAGCAGCGACAGGGGTAGCGAGAGCGTGGCACGAATTGCCGGCGTCGACATTCCGCGCGAGAAGCGCGTGGTGGTGTCGCTGACCTACATCTTCGGCATCGGTCCCACCTCGGCGCGCCAGATCCTGAGCACCGCCGGCGTCGACGAGGACAGACGCGTCCGCGACCTGACCGAGGACGAGGTCAACCGCCTGCGCGAGCTGGTGGAGCGGCGTTACAAGGTGGAGGGCGACCTTCGCCGCGAAGTGAGCATGAACGTCAAGCGGCTGATGGAGATCGGCTCCTACCGGGGCATCCGTCACCGCCGCAACCTGCCCGTCCGCGGGCAGCGCACCAAGACCAACGCGCGCCAGCGTCGGGGTCCACGTCGGACCGTCGGCATCCGGCGCAAGAAGTAGCACGGGAGTTCCATGGCTGAGCGAAAGCGCTCCACACGCACCAAGAAGCGCGAGAAGAAGAACGTGCCGGTCGGGCACGCTCACATCCAGTCCACGTTCAACAACACGATCGTGACCATCACGGACACGACCGGGAACGTGATCAGCTGGGGCAGCGCCGGCCTGGTTGGCTTCAAGGGCTCTCGCAAGAGCACGCCGTACGCCGCCGCCCAGACGGCGGATCTCGCCGCGCGCAAGGCCATGGAGAACGGCATGCGCCAGATCGAGGTGTTCGTGAAGGGACCGGGCGCCGGCCGCGAGCAGGCGATCCGCTCCCTGCAGACTGCCGGCCTGGATGTCACCGCCATCACCGACGTCACCCCCATCCCGCACAACGGCTGCCGCCCTCCCAAGCGGCGCAGGGTCTAGGAGGCGAGATGGCTCGATACACCGATCCCGTCTGCCGCATCTGCCGCCGCGAAGGCCTGAAGCTCTTCCTGAAGGGGTCGCGCTGCTACAGCCGCAAGTGCTCCTTCGAGCGCCGCAGCACGCCGCCGGGCATGAACACCCAGCGCCGGCGCAAGGTGAGCGAATTCGGCATCCAGCTGCGCGAGAAGCAGAAGGTGCGCAAGAGCTATTCCGTGCTCGAGAAGCAGTTCCGCAACTACTTCGAGAAGGCAGAGCAGCGCAAGGGCATGACCGGCGAGAACCTCCTGCGCATGCTGGAGATGCGCCTCGACAACGTCGTCTTCCGGATGGGCCTGGGCCGCTCGCGCGCAGAGGCGCGCCAGCTGGTGACCCATGGCCATTTCACCGTCAACGGACGTCCCACCAACATCCCGAGCTTCGGCACCAAGGTCGGTGACCGGATCGAGGTTCGGGAGAGCCGCCGCGGGCGGGAGTACTTCAAGGGCGCATCCGAGCAGGTCAAGGCGGCGCAGGTCCCCGAGTGGGTCAGCGTCGATGCGGCGAAGCTTTCGGGCTCGATCCTGTCGGAGCCGGCCCGCGAGCAGATGCCGATGGAATTCAACGAGCAGCTCGTCGTCGAGTTCTACTCGCGATAGAGCCTTTTCAGGAGTCACGAATCCTTCATGATCGAACTTGAGACCACGCCGGCCCCACGCATCGAGGAATCCGAGGCGGAGGGCAACCTCTCCACCTTCGAGGTCAATCCCCTGGCCGATGGCTATGGGGTGACCTTGGGCAACGCCCTGCGCCGGGTGCTGCTGAACTCCCTGGAGGGAGCCGCCGTCACCTCCATTCAGATCGCCAACGTCTTCCATGAGTTCAGCACGCTGCCGAACGTCAAGGAGGACGTCACCCAGATCGTCCTGAACATCAAGAAGCTGCGGCTGCGCTCGTTCGCCCGGCACCCGATCACCCTGAAGCTGGTGAAGCACGGCGCCGGCCCGGTCACCGCCGCCGACATCGCCGAGTCGGCGGACGTCGAGATCGTGAATCCGGAGCTGGTCCTGCTGACGCTGGACAGCGACGCCGGCTCGATCGAGATGGACCTGACCGTCGAGACGGGCGTGGGCTACCGACCGGCGGAGCACACCGAGGACATGCCCATCGGCATCATCCCGGTCGATGCCATCTTCTCGCCGGTTCGGCGCGTCAACTTCGTGGTCAGCGACACCCGCGTCGGGCAGATGACCAACTTCGACCGCCTGACGCTCGAGATCGAGACCGATGGGACCAGCACGCCGAAGGCGGCGCTGTCCCAGGCGGCCGACATCCTGGTCCGCGAGTTCAGCCGCTTCACCGAGATCGGCCGCCGGCCGCTGGCCGGCGAAGAGGAGGCGCCGGCTCCCATGGCCGCCAACCTGCTCGATGCGCCAATCGAGGAGCTTGACCTGCCGATGCGGGCCTACAACAGCCTCAAGCGCAACAACATCACCAAGATCGGTCAGGTGCTGGCGCTGTCGGACGACGAGTTCCTGCGCATGCGGAACTTCGGCCGCAAGAGCCTGGATGAGCTGAAGGAGCGCCTGGCGCTGCGCGGCTTCATCAGCCCCGAGGCGGTTTCAGGCGACGCCGACGAGTCCGACCTGCCGGCTTCTGCCGAGCTGGACGAGGCCGCCGCCGCCGAGCTGGACCGCGAGGCCTAAGACGTGCCGCACCGCGTCACCGGACGCAGGCTGGGCCGCTCCAGCAGCCATCGGCTCCACATGCTGGGCAACCTGGCGGTGGCCGTGCTGCGCTACGAGCGCGTCAAGACCACCGAGGCCAAGGCCAAGGAGGTCCGAGGCATCGTCGACGGCATGATCACCACCGCCAAGCGCGGGGACCTGCACGCGCGCCGCTCGCTCGCTTCGCAGATGCCGCACGAGCCGCTCATCATCGACAAGCTGATGGGCGAGCTCGCCACCAAATACGCCGATCGCAGCTCCGGCTTCACCCGCATCACACGGATCGGGGAGCGGCTTGGAGATGCGGCGCCGATCGTCCAGATCGAGCTCGTCTGACCAAGGCGCGCTCGAACCGGGCGAGAAACAACCGCAGACGGACCCGATGCCGCCTCGAACGCAGCGATGCGCGCGAGCGGTGATCGAGTACGACGGGACCGCCTTTGCCGGCTCCCAGTACCAGCCGAACGCTCGGACGGTGCAGGGGGAGCTGGAGGAGGCGCTTAACAGACTGACCGGCGACCGGATTCGCGTCCGATTCGCCGGGCGAACCGATGCCGGGGTGCATGCCACCGGCCAGGTCGCGGCCTTCTGCCTGACGCGTCGCCCCGGCGACCGGCAGGTTGGCTGGCCGGAGCTGCAGAAACGGCTGAACGCCGTGCTGCCGCGGGACCTGGCGGTGCGCTCGCTCCGTTCGGCGGCTGCCGGATTCGACCCGCGGCGCGACGCGATCGCGCGCGTGTACCGCTACCGAATCCGGATGGCAGGCGAGCGGCGCATGGCCGATCGGCATTGGACGCTCGAGATCGACGACCGGCTGGACGTGGGCGCCATGCGCGCCGCCGCGGCCGCGCTCCCCGGGGAGCGTGACTTCGGGGCGCTGGGCAGCCACGTCCGAGGTCGGACGGTCCGGCGCGTGACGGATGTTCGCATCGTGCAGCGCGGCACCTCGATCGAGGTCCGGGTCACGGCGAACGCCTTCCTGCGCCGGATGGTGCGCAGCATCGTGGCGCTGCTGATCGAGGCGGGCCGGGGACGGCTCGACCCCGACGCGGTCGACGCGCTGCTGAAGGCCGGCGATCGGGCTCTGGACGGGCGCGCGGCGCCGGCCAAGGGCCTGACCCTCGAGCGGGTCGTCTATCCGAAGAGCAACGGCGGGCCCTCATCGGCCCGCACCACCGCAAGCAGCAAGGCAATGGGAACGAGAGAGCAGGAATCGTGAAGACCTACGCAGTCAAGGCAAGCGACATCGAGCGCCAGTGGTGGCTGGTCGACGCCAGCGACCAGACCCTGGGTCGCCTGGCGACGCGCGTTGCCACCCTGCTCGAGGGCAAGCACAAGCCCGTCTACTCACCGCACATCGACACCGGCGACCACGTGGTGGTCGTCAACGCCGGCCGCATCAAGGTGACCGGCAACAAGCTGCTGCAGAAGCGCTACTACCGCCACTCGGGGTATCCGGGCGGGCTGAAGGAGGAGTCGCTGCAGGCGCTGATGGCCCGCAAGCCGGAGCTCGTCATCGAGCGCGCGGTGAAGGGCATGCTGCCGCAGAGCCGGCTGGGCCGGGCCATGTTCAAGAAGCTGAAGGTCTACGGCGGGCCTGATCACCCGCACCAGGCGCAGCAGCCCCTGGCTGCCGAGCTGTAAGAGGTCGATGAGGAACGCATGAGCACCAGCTACATCTATGGCACCGGCCGCCGCAAGACGTCCGTGGCGCGCGTCCGGCTGCTCCCCGGCGACGGGCAGATCGTCGTCAACGGCAAGGACGTCGCCGACTACTTTGGCGGCACCGGCGGTGCGGGCGCCCTGCGCCTCCCGTTCCGCGTCACCGAGACCGAGGGTCGCTACTCCGCCTCCGTGCTGGTCGCCGGCGGCGGTTTCTCCGGCCAGGCCGGCGCGATCCGGCACGGGATCGCCCGCGCCCTGCTGAGCGCGCATCCGGACGCCCGGCGCGCGCTGCGCGAGGCGGGTCTGCTGACGCGCGATCCGCGCGCAAAGGAACGCAAGAAGTACGGCCTCAAGCGGGCGCGCAAGGCACCGCAGTACACCAAGCGCTAGGCAGGACGCTAGACCGATAGGCCCCGGCGGGAACGCCGGGGCCCTTGTACCCTTTGCTGCATCGTGCTGGACGCGATCGGCGACTTCCTCGGGACCTATCTGCGCGGCGGGTGGCTGGCGCTGCTGGACATCGTCCTGGTCGCGATCATCATCTACTGGGTTTTCATCCTCATCCGTGGCACGCGTGCGGTGCGAATCGTGCTCGGCCTGTCGATCCTGTACCTGGTCTACCTGGTCGCTGACGCCGTCAACCTGCAGCTGCTGTCGACCCTGCTCCAGACCGGCGCCGTGGTCGGTCTGTTCGCGATCGTGGTGGTCTTCCAACCGGAGCTGCGGCGCGCGCTGGAGCAGATCGGGCGGGTTGGCTCGTTCAACCGCTTCTTCGTGTCCAGTGATGTTTCGTCCGCGGAACGTGTGGCGCGCGAGACGAGCCGCGCTGCGCGGCTGCTGGCCGGCTCGCGCCATGGGGCGCTGATCGTCATCGAGCGCGGCACCGGGCTGCAGGACCTGGCCACCGACACCGGCGTGCCGCTGCACGCCGATCTGCGAGCCGAGCTGCTGGCCACCATCTTCTACCACGGCACCGCGCTGCACGACGGAGCCGTGATCATCTCCGGCGAGAAGATCACCGCCGCCGCGGTGGTGCTGCCGCTGTCGCAGAACGTGCTCGACAGCGAGCGCTACGGCACCCGCCATCGCGCGGCCATCGGCATCAGCGAGCAGTCGGATGCGCTGGTGGTGGTCGTGAGCGAGGAGACAGGGTCCATCAGCCTGGTCCAGCGCGGCAGGATCGAGCGCAACCTCACCGAGGAGCAGCTGAGACGCCGGATCTTCAACCTCATCCGGCCGCAGGCACCACGGCAGCGGGTGCCGCTGCTGCGCCGCTCGGTCGAAGGCGCCTGGCAGGTGAAGCCCGACGTCGAGCCGGAGCTGCCGATCGACCCCGAGGCCAGGGTTGTCTCGTCGAGCGCGCCTGCGAAACCGGCGGCTCCGGCGACCGCATCGGCTCCGGCGACCGCATCGGCTCCGGCCGAGGGGGCCACGCGGGTCGCACGTGCCGATCGGCAGCAGTAGATGGGTTGGCTGACCCGCAACTGGCACCTGAAGCTGGCCGCACTGGGACTGGCGACGATCCTGTACACCGGCTTCGTGTACTCGGGCTCGTTCACCGATCAGCTCTTTCCCGGCCTGCCGGTCGAGGCCGTCAACCAGCCAACCGGCGCATTCCCGCTGACCCAGCAGCTGGGAACCGTGGACGTCCAGTACCGCCTCTCAGCCGATGCGCCCGAACGCGTGACGGCTGACTCGTTCGCGGTAACGGTCGACCTGGCCGCCTACGACATGGAGCGCTCCCCGGAGCTGCAGTCGCTGCCTGTCCGCGTCACCTCCCTCCAGCAGGGTGTCGAGGTGCTGGAATTCCAGCCCACTACCGTGGCCGTGGCACTGGATCAACTGGCGGAGCGCACCGTGCGCGTGGAGGTCGACACCGGCACCGTGCCGGAGGGCTTCGCCATCGGCACTCCACGAACCAGCCACGAGGAGGTGACCGCCAGCGGTCCACAGAGCCAGCTGGGCCGCGTGGACCACGCCGTGGCGCGAGTCCAGATCTTCGAATCGGGCATCGACGTCCGGCAGCCGCAGGTCCCGCTGGTGCCGGTCGACATCGATGGGCGCGAGGTCGAGTCCGTGGAGCTGGACCCGGCCACCATCCAGGTGGAGATCGACGTGCGCGCTGTCGAGACGAGCAAGACCGTGCCGATCCGGCCACGGCTGGCCGGCAACCCGGCCGACGGCTTCCAGGTGAACGCCGTGACGGTGGAGCCTGCCGTGGTCACCATCTTCGGGCCGCCCGACGCGGTCGAGGAGATCACTGAGGTGACTACGGAGCCGCTGGCGGTGGGTGGCGCCAGCACGAACCTCGAGCTCGACGCGACCCTGGTCCTGCCCGATGGCACCCGGACGGCAGACGACGCTCCCACGCCCGTCGTCACGATCACGATCCAGGCGTCGATCGCCACCCGCAATTACCTGGTCGGCGTCAGCTGCGAGGGAGCGCCCGACGGCTCCGCCTGCCTGCCGCAGCAGGCGCAGCTCTCGGTCACGCTGCGCGGCCCCGTGTCGGCACTGGCCGACCTGGACCCGGCGGACCTGACGCCCACGCTCGATGCCTCTGGTCTCGGTCCCGGCAACCATTCCCTGACACCGACCTTCTCGCTGCCGAACGGCGTGGACCTGGTGTCGGTCTCGCCGGGGTCCGTCACGGTGCAGATCGTGCCACCCGCCACGCCAACGCCCGCACCGGGCTGATGGGCCGCCTCTTCGGAACGGACGGGATCCGGGGCGCAGCCAACGTCGACCTGACACCGATCCTGGCCTACGACCTCGGTCGGGCGGTCGGTCATCTGCTCGATGGCGAGGGCCGCGGCGTGGTGGTCGGGCAGGACACTCGCCGATCCGGCGACATGCTGGTCGCGGCCCTGAGCGCCGGCCTGGCGGCGGTGGGCACCGATGTGCGGCAGCTCGGCGTGGTCACGACACCGTGCCTTGCCTTCGTCGCCGAGCACGGCGGGCATGCGGCCGGCGTGATGGTCTCGGCGTCGCACAACCCGGCCGACGACAACGGCCTGAAGGTCGTCTCCGGCGGCCGCAAGGTGGACGATGAGGTCGAGGACCAGCTGGAGCGCCTCATCTTCCAGGCCGACGCCCTGCCCGGCCGACGGAACGCCGAGCTGGGTCGCCTCGGTGGTGACGGCGCCGCCGTGGCCGACTACCGAGCCCACCTGGTCGAGGCGGCAGGAGACGCTCTGCGCGACCTGCGCATCGGCCTGGATTGCGCCAATGGATCCGCCTCGGTGATCGCGCCGGACCTCTTCCGCGAACTGGCAGGCGACGTGATGGTGATCAACGCCAAGCCCGACGGCACGAACATCAACCTCGATGCCGGCTCAAGCCACCCGCAGGGCCTCGCCGCGCTGGTGATCAGCGAGCAACTCGACATGGGCTTTGCCTTCGATGGCGACGCCGATCGGTTGATCGCGGTGGACGCAGCACGGCGAGCTGGTCGACGGTGACTCGGTGATGGGGATCTGCGCGTTGCAGATGCTCGAGGCTGGCACCCTGCGCAACGCGACGCTGGTGGCAACCGTCATGAGCAACGGCGGCCTGCAGCAGGCGATCGAGCGACGCCGGCGGCCGGATGCTGCGCACTCCGGTCGGTGATCGGCACGTCTTCGAAGCCATGGAGCGGGCGGACGCGAACCTCGGCGGGGAGCAATCGGGCCACATCATCTTTCGCGATCGCGCCACGACCGGAGACGGCATGCTGACCGGCATCGAGCTCGCGAAGGCCGTGCGCGCTGCCGGTGGGATGACGCTCGGCGAGCTGGCCGGCCAGATTCCGAGGCTTCCACAGGTGATGCTAAACTCGGCCGTCCGCCACAAGGATTCGTGGCAGGTGGACCCGGTCTTCGCCGGAGCGGTGGCGAGCGCCGAGGCGCGTCTCGGACCGCGGGGGAGGATCCTGGTCAGACCCTCGGGCACGGAGCCGCGGCTCCGGATCATGGTCGAGGGCGACCGGATGGACGAGATCAGCGAGATCGCGCGTGAGCTCGACGAGCTCGCCCAGGCGCGCCTGAGCTAGCTCGAAGGAGGCGCCATGTGCGGCATCGTCGGCTACGTCGGCCCGCGCAACGCGGCGCCCATCCTGCTCGACGGCCTGCGGCGCCTCGAATACCGCGGCTATGACTCGGCCGGCATCGCCCTCCTGACCGAGTCCGGCGAGGTCTTCGTCGAGAAGAAGGCGGGCAAGCTCGCCAACCTGACCGAGCACCTGAACGGCGCGGCGCCGGCCGGGCACCCCGGCATCGCCCACACCCGCTGGGCCACCCACGGCCGGCCGAACGACGTCAACGCGCATCCGCATGCCGACTGCACCGGCCAGCTGGCGCTGATCCACAACGGCATCATCGAGAACTACCGCGAGATCAAGGACCAGCTGCTGGCCGGGGGTCATCGGTTCACCTCAGAGACCGATACCGAAGTCCTGGCGCACCTCATCGAGCAGGAATACGACGGCGACCTGGTCGAGGCCGTGCGTCGCGCCCTGCAGGGCGTGCGAGGCGCCTACGCCATCGGCGTCATGCACACCGCCCATCCCGACCGGATCGTGGGGGCGCGCATGAACGTGCCGCTGATCGTGGGGCTTGGGCCGCGGTGAGGCCTTCCTGGCCAGCGACGTGCCGGCCATCCTGGAGCACACCAAGAACGTCGTCATCCTGCAGGAAGGCGACATCGCGGACGTGACCGCCGACGGGGTGCGCATCCTCCAGCTGGACGGCGTCCGAAGTCGACTCGGGACGTGACGCGGATCACGTGGAATATCGAGGCAGCGGAAAAGGGCGGCTTCGCCCATTTCACGCTGAAGGAGATCTACGAGCAGCCGCACGCCATCCAGGAGGCGCTCCGCGGGCGAGTGGACCCATCGGGGGCGGTCACGCTGGCCGAGCTCGAGCCGATCGAGGACGCGCTGCGGACGGCGGAGCGCGTCTACGTGGTTGGCTGTGGCACGGCGCGGTATGCGGCCGAGGTGGGCGCGCATCTGATCCAGCAGTGGGCGGGCCTGCCCGCATCGGCCCAGATCGGCAGCGAGATGCGGTATTCGCCGCCGCCCATCGACGAGCGAACCCTGGTCATCAGCGTCAGCCAGTCCGGCGAGACGGCGGACACCCTGGCGCCCACACGACTGGCCGACGAGCGCGGCGCCACGATCGTGGTGGTGACCAACGTGGTGGGCAGCGCGCTGACCCGCGATGCCGACGCGGTCTGCTACCTGCAGGCCGGACCCGAGGTGGCCGTCGCCTCCACCAAGGCCTTCGTGACCCAGGTGGTCGTGCTGGAGCTGATCGCGCTGCGTCTGGCGCAGCTCCGCGGTCGCATGAGCGAGCACCGCGTCAGCGTGATCGGGCGCGGCATGCGGGAGCTGCCGCGATTGGCCGCCCAGACGCTGGCCGTCGCGCCGCAGGTGAAGAAGCTCGCGCAGCGCTGGAGCGGCGTGCGCAACGTCATGTACGTCGGCCGCGCGCTGGGCTTCCCGGTCGCGCTGGAGGGCGCGCTGAAGCTCAAGGAGCTTTCGTACGTGCACGCCGAGGGGTATGCCGCCGGCGAGCTCAAGCATGGACCGATTGCCCTGCTGGACCGCGACACGCCGCTGGTGGCCATCGCCACGCGCGGCGCCACCTACGAGAAGGTGGTCAGCAACGTGGCCGAGGTGCGGGCGCGTGAAGCCCCGGTGGTGGCCGTGGCGACCGAGGGCGACGAGGAGATCGCGCGCTATGCCGCCGACGTCCTCTACGTGCCCGAGATGCTGGAGGAGCTGACCCCGATCATCGCCATCCTGCCGCTGCAGCTGCTGGCCTACGAGGTGGCGGTCGCCCGCGGCACCGATGTCGACCAGCCGCGGAACCTGGCCAAGTCCGTGACCGTCGAGTAGTCACAATCGCCGAATGAGCAGGCACGAGATAGGGATCGACCTGGTCGACATCGACCGGATCATCAGCGTCCTGGATCGGTTCCCGAACCGCTTCCGTGAGCGTGTGCTGACCGAAGCGGAGGCGCGCTACTGCGGCAAGAAGGTGGATCGCATTGCCGGCCGCTGGGCGGCCAAGGAGGCGATCAGCAAGGTGCTGGGCCTTGGCGTCCGAGGTGTCGGCTGGCGGGAGATCGAGATCCTGCCCAACTGGGCCGGAGCGCCCCAGGTTCGGCTGCACGCGCGGGCCGCGGCGCGCGCGGCGGCGCTTGACCTGGAGGACGTCACCGTCTCCATCTCGCACGAGCGCAAGATGGCCACCGCGGTCGCCATCGCTCACGTCCGCGAACCGAGGTAGACGGTGGTCGTCACCGAGCTGACGTCAGCCTGGGCCGCGGCGCACCTGCCGCCTCGCCCAGCCCGCGCCCACAAGGGCACCTTCGGACGGGTGCTGGTAGTGGCGGGTTCCATGGAGTACGCCGGCGCCGCCCTCCTGGCGGGTCGCGGCGCCGCGCGGGCCGGGGCGGGGGTTGTCTGCCTGGCTACGCCAGAGTCGGTTGGAGCCCGTCTCCTGGGTGCCGCGCCCGAGCTGACCGCCATGCTGCTGGACGAGGAGGCGCCCGGCCTGATCGGGCCCGCTGGATGGCGCCGCGTCGCGACCGAAGCGCGCTCCTTCGACGCCCTGGTGGTCGGCCCCGGCTTGGGGCGGCACCCCGCCACCCAGCGACGCGTGCGCGGCTTTCTGCATGAGCTGCGGCGGCCGCTGGTGATCGACGCAGACGGCCTGAACGCCCTGGCCGCCGAAGAACGCTGGTGGCGGCCGCTCACGGCGCCCGCGGTGCTGACGCCGCATCCCGGTGAGTTCGCGCGCCTGCTCGGACGTGACCCGGACCCTGCGCTGTCGGACGACGACGATGCCCGCCTGGCGGCCGCGTCCTCTGCGGCCAGCGCGTGGGGCCAGGTGGTGGTCCTGAAAGGGGCGCGCACCGTGGTCGCCGGTCCGGACGGCACCATCTTGCGCTCGGACGATCGCGACGCCCAGCCTCGCCACCGCGGGCAGCGGCGACGTGCTGGCCGGCGTCATCGGCGCCCTGTTGGCGGCAGGTTGCACCCCGACCTTCGCGGCTGGCTGCGGCGTCGCGATGCACGGCACTGCGGGCCTGCTGGCCCAGGAGCGGATCGGCCGGTCGGGCGTCATTGCCGGCGACATTGCCAGCCTCCTGCCCGAGGCGGCCGAGCGCCTGCGCCGGAGCGCCTCGGCGTGACGGAGGGTCCGACGCCGAGCCTGCATCGGGCCTGGGTCGAGGTCGATCACGCCGCGCTGCGCCACAACCTCGGCGCGCTGCGCCGGCTGGCAGGGCCGGAGAAGCAGGTCATCGCCGTGGTCAAGGCCAACGCCTACGGCCACGGGGCGATCGAGGTCAGCCGTACGCTGCTGGCGGAGGGCGTGGAGCTGCTGGCGGTGGCGACCATCGACGAGGGGATCGCGCTGCGCCGCGCCGGCATCGCGGCACCCATCGTCGTGCTCTGGGCGCTGGGCCGCCCCGAAGCCGCTTTGGCCGTTGCCCATGACCTGCAGCCGGTCGTGCACGACGCGGCGGGCATTGCGATGCTCGACGGGGCCGCCGATCCCGGACGACGCCTGGCCGTGCACCTCAAAGTCGACACGGGGCTCGGGCGCCAGGGCGCCGATCCGGCGACAGCGGTGGAGCTGGCGATCCGGCTGGGACGCAGCCGCCGCCTGCAGCTGGCGGGCACGTTCAGCCACCTGGCCGTGCCGGGTGAGGACGACGCCTATACCGAGGTCCAGCTCGTGCGGTTGGCACAGACGCTGGACGCCATGCGCTCGGCCGGCGTGGATCCCGGGCTGGTCCACGTGTCGGCTACTGGCGGCATCCTGGCCGGCGCCGGCGTATTTGCCGATGCGGTGCGGCCCGGGCTCGGGCTGTACGGCATGCGTCCAGCATGGGCGGCGGACCGCGATCCGGGCCTGCGGCCGGTGCTGTCGCTCAAGGCGCTGCCGATCCGGATCTTCGACCTGCCGGCAGGCCAGCCGATCGGCTATGGCCTGCGCTACCGACCGGCGCGGGCGACGCGCATCGCCACGCTCGGCATCGGCTACGGCGATGGCTGGCCCAGGCTGCATGCCAACAACGGCCGGGTGCTGGTTCGCGGCCGCCCAGCGCCGATCGTTGGGGCGGTCAGCATGGACGGCATGACCGTCGATCTGGGCCAGATCGATGAGGTAACCTACGAAGACGAGTTCGTCCTGATCGGCGAACAGTCGGGCGTTCGCATCTCGGCCGATGACGTTGCGGCCGAACGGCGCACGATCAACTACGAAGTCACGACCGCCCTCCGCGGCCGGCTCCCTCGGCTCCACCTGGGGGCCTGAAGCGCACAACCGGCCAAGAGGCATCGAGCGAGCGAACATGGCCGTACCGATCGAGATCGACGTGTGGCAGGGGGAGATTGCCGAGCTGGAGGTCGACGCGATCATCGTGCCGGCCAACGAGAGCCTGTTCATGACCAACCCGCTTGCCCAATCGGTCAAGCGGCGCGCCGGCGAGGCCGTCGAGCTCGAGGCGGTGGCGCAGAGCCCTGTTGCGCCCGGCTCCGCCGCGGTGACGGGTGGCGGGAACCTGGCCGCATCGCACATCATCCACGCCGTGGCCGTCGGGCATGAGCTCAAGCAGGATCGGGCGGTGCTCGCGTCCGCGCTGAGCACGGCCTTCGACATGGCCTCGCACCTGGGGCTGCCACGCCTCGCGATGACGCCGATCGGCGTGGAGCGGGGTGTTTTCAGCGCCGAAGAGGCGGCCGGCGTGCTGGCCGAGGTGCTGGTGGGACGAGAGGCACGCGGCGAGGCGCTGCCCAGCTCCCTCGTCATCGTTGTCGCGGGTCCCGAGCAGGCGACCGCCTACCGATCGGCAAGCGAGGCACTGCAGGCCGCCAGCCGATGACGAACGACCGCAGCGAGATCATCGCCGCGGAGCTTCGTCGCCGGGGGCTCGGTCCGCCTTCCCTCCTGCTGCTCCGGGCGCACCAGCCCCTTCGGCCGTTGCTGAGCAGCCTGGCGCTCTTCCTCCAACCGGTGTCCCGGCCGTTGTTCGGTAGGCGAGCCGATCTCGTGCAGCAGGCGCTGGACGACGATCAGGCGTACGAGGCAATGATCGACCGGCTGGCCGCCGATGAGGGTGCCGGCTGATGCCGGACATCGGAGCGCTGCTGGCCGGCTTGCTTGATTCCATCGGCGAGCAGATCAACGCGTCGTCGCTGCGGCTCGGTGCCATCCCGACGGTGGCGCTGCTCGGCATTGTCCTGGTGCTCCTGTCGTTGATCGCCCGGCCGACCACTCGCTGGGCCGCCCGCGACCTCGGCCGGCTGGCGGCGGTCAGCCGCGCCATGGCCCTGGCGGCGGAGTCGGGCGGCGTCGCCGCATTCTCGCTGGGGAGCGCCGGGGTGGCGCGTGCCGCATCGTCGTTCGACCGGCTGCAGACGCTGGCCGCCATCCCGGTTCTGGGTCACGTGGCCAGGGCCGCCGCGCGGGCCGGCGTGCCGCTGCGGGTCACGGCCAACGACCCGCTGGCCATCCACCTGGCGGATGGAGCGCTGGAGGCGGCGCATCGGGCCACTGAGACCGAGGAGCGCCAGGAGCGCTCCAGCAGCGAGTATCTCGGCGAGGGGCGGGGAGTGGCGGCGGCCGTCGCACTGGCCGAGGCAGGTACTCCGGCGGCGGCATTCGTCGATGGCGGGCTGGCCGAGGAAGCGCTCCTGCTGCTGAACGGCGCACAGGATGGGGCGGCCTGGACGAGCTTCGGCACCGCGGCCGCCAGCCAGGCCGGATCGGTGCTGCTGGAGGGCGAGGGCAGCCTCATCGGTCCGGAGCTGTACCAGGCACCCAGCGACCTGCGCGCCGCGGGGCATGAACGGATCGGTGTGCTGGCCGCCAACCGCATCCTCGTCGCCGCGCTGGTGACCATCCTGCTGGGCAGCCTGCTGACGGTGGCGAGCGGTCTGGATCTGGCCGGCGTGCTGGCCGGACGCTGATGCGCCGCTCGCTTCCCACCTTGCTGGTGGTCGTGGTCGGCCTGCTGCTACTGGTCGACTTCGTCCTGATCAACCCGACCGTGGCGAGTCTCGCCTCTGGCGTGCTCGAGCTGATCGTGCTGCTTGCCGCGGCGGCCGCGCTCGCCGGCGCCGCCACCCTGGTGCTCCGGCATTGGACGGACCTGGCCGAACGCCGCCGTGATCCGCTGGGTTCAGGCGTGCTCTTGTCTGGATTCGCGGTCATGCTGCTGGCCGGCTTCTACCCCGGGTCTACCGGCGCGAGCGATCCCGCCGTCCGCTGGCTGGTGGCCGCGCTCCTGGCTCCGCTGGTCGCCGCTCTGTTTGCCATGCTCTTCGTCTTCCTGCTTTCGGCGGCGCGCAAAGGGGTGACGCTGCGCACGCGCCAGACCGTGGTCATGCTTGGCGCCGCGGGCGTGGTGATCGTGCTGCTGCTGCCGATCGGCGGGGCGGTTGGCGACTCGCTGGCTGCGCTGGCCGGCTGGGCGATCGCGGTGCCGATCGGTGCCGTGTTCCGAGGATTGCTGATCGGCGTCGCCGTCCTGACCGCGCTGCATGCCGCGCGGATCCTGCTCACCGTGGAAGGCGCCGATGACTGACGCGGGCGCCGCGCCCCCGGCATC
Organism: uncultured Chloroflexia bacterium; assembly: GCA_963720505.1. Taxonomy (GTDB): domain Bacteria; phylum Chloroflexota; class Limnocylindria; order QHBO01; family QHBO01; genus DASSCW01. The sequence goes on along the minus strand of CAVRFT010000007.1, from coordinate 408,675 downwards.
GGGTCGTTTCAGCGGCTGGCACAGCCCCCGCGGCATGGCGCTGTGGTGGCCGGCGCTCCTGTTGGCCCTGTCGATTGCCGTGCTGATCGGGTCGGCTGTCTCCGGAGGACCGTTGCAGCTGGCGAACCCGGACCAGAGCCGTGTCACCGAGGTGCGGGCCGCCTTCGAGGCACTGCCTCCGGACGCGCTGGTGCTGGTCGCGATGGATGCCGACCTGGGCACGTACCCGGAGATCCGGCCGGCCGTTCGGGTCGCGCTGGACGATCTGCTGGCTCGCGGCGACTCGCTGGCATTCGTGAGCGTGAGTGTCGAGGGACGAGCGGTCGCCGCCGCCGAGCTGGCCCGCCTGCGCGCAGCCGGCGCGGCCCCTGATTCCCTGCTCGACCTGGGCTTTATCAGCGGGGTGGAGGCTGGGATGGTGCGCCTGGTTAGTGACGCGCTGCCTGCCGGCGCCAGCGGCGGGATGGCGGAAACCGTGACCGAGCGAGGCGGCGGACTCGCGGCATTCGACATGGCGCTGCTGGTGGGCGGTGGCGATGTCGGCCCGCGCACGTGGGTCGAGCAGGTGGGGACCCGGCTGCCTCTGCTGCCCATGGTGGGGGTGGCGCCGACCTTCGCCCAGCCCGAGCTGGTGCCGTACCTGCGCACGGGCCAGCTGGTGGCACTGCTGGCGACGGTGCGCGACGACGCCGCCTACGTCGAGAGCGTGACCGAGATCGATGGCCAACCCGCGCCACCGGGTGGCTCACCCAGCGCCGCCGCCATGCTGCTGGGAATGCTGGTCGCGCTGGTCGTGCTGGGTCGCGCGCTGGTCGGTGCGGCGCCGCGGCTATGGGGCTCCACCCGGCAGCCGGCGGCTGAGGACGACGACGCATGAACGGCTTCTTCGACGAAGGGCTGGCCGGCGTGGTCGCGACCTGGGTGGCCGCGTTGGTGACGATCGGCGTGTGGGCGTACCTGGTGGGCGAGCGCCGCTTGTTCCGCCTCGCCCAGCACCTGCTGGCCGGCCTGGCGACCGGCTACCTGACCGTGCTGGCGGTGCGCGAAGTGCTCATCCCACGCCTGCTCGAGCCGCTCGTCACCGATCCTGGCGGCCAGCTCCTGCTGTGGCCTGCGCTCGTACTGGTGCTGGCCATGGCCGGTGCGCGGTGGCTGGCGCGACCGGTGGTGGCGGTGCCAGCCGCGATCCTGGTTGCCGGCGTTGCCGCCTTCGCGCTGGGCGGCGCCGTAGCCGGCACGCTCCTGCCGCAGATGGCCGGGGCGCTGCTGCCGCCCGGGCCTGCCGGCAGCCTGGTGAACGGGCTGATCGGCCTGGCCATCACCGCGCTCGTGCTGGTCGGCTTCCTCCACGGCGTCCCGCGTGGGCGGCTGATGGCCGGGGCTGCCGGCACCGGCCGCTGGCTGCTGCTCGGAGGCATCGGCGGCTGGCTGGGCTTCCTGCTGGTGAGCCGTCTCGACGCTGCTCGTGGATCGGCTCCAGTTCCTGCTGGTCGACTGGCTGGGCATCACCCGATGACCGCCGACGAGCGGCCGAACGCAAACGGCGACTCGCCCATCGGGGCCGAGATGTCGCTGCTGGTCGATGTTGGCTCAGCGTGGACCAAGGCGGCTGCCGTCGCTCGCAGCCGTGGCCGCTGGCGCATCGTCAGCCACGTGGCGCAGCCGACCGGCTGGGGCGAGGACGAGCTGCGCGCCGCGCTGGCCGGGCAGCTGGCGCCGGTGGCCGACCGCCGCGTTGCCGAGCGTATAGCGGACGTGCTGCGCAGCGTGCCGCGCATCGCCTGCCACACACCGCGCCGGCCGGGGCACGTCGCGCTGGCGGCGGTCTCCTCGGAGCTGTCCGGCGACGCCGCCCGCCGGGCTGCCGAATCGGCGGGCTGGAGCGTGGTCGAGGCCGCGACCGCCGACGATGGGCGTTCGCTCTCCACGCGGCTGTCGGCGCTGCAGGCTGCCGACGTGGACGTGTGGCTCCTGGCCGGTGGGTTCGACGAGGGTCGCGCGGACCAGGCACTGGAGATGGCCGGGTTGGTCGCCGCAGCGCGAGGCGGGGCGCCGCAGCCGGTGGTCTGGGCGGGCAGCGAGGCGCTGACGGCCGAGGTGTCGCTCCTCTTCGAGGACGGCGCGGTGCGCAGCGTGGCCAACCCCCGGCCCAGCGCGCACAGCGAGAACCCAGCGCCGCTGCGCCACCTGCTGGAGGACATGCTGCAGCAGATGGTCGAGCCCGGCGGAGTCCGGCAGCTGACGCCTGTCTCCTTCCGGCGCGGCGTGGCCGAGCTCGCCCGCGCCAGCATGCGGCGGATCCTGGGTGTCGACCTGGGTGCGCACTACCTGACGTGGGTGCTGGCCGAAGAGGATGGTGCGGCCGAAGGCCGGGTCTTCGCCGATGGCGGCCTGGCCTCGCGGAGCCTGATCGCGCCGGGCGGCGCCGGCCGCCTGTCCCGCCTGCTGCCGATGGCGATTGACGAGCTGGCCGTGGCTGACGCGCTGCGCAACCTTCACGCCCGGCCCGGCACGCTGCCGCAGACCGACGACGAGCTGGCGATCACGCACGCCGCGGCGCGGTACCTGCTCGCGCAGGCGGCCGGCGATGCCGGGGTAGGGGACCTGGACCTGCTGGTCGGCGGCGGACGCACCATCGCGGCGGCGCCGCGGCCGGCGCAGGCGGCGCAGCTGCTGCTCGACGGAGTGCGCCCGCTGGGCATCACCCAGCTGGCCATCGACAGCGCCGGCGCGCTGCCGCCGATCGGGGCCCTGGACGACAGCGAGATTGGCGAGGGGATGGGCGTGCTGCGCGATGACCTGCTCGTCCCGCTGGGCACGGCGGTCGTTTCCCGCGGCGGACGATCCGGACAGCTGGCGATGCGCGTGACGGTGCACCGCACCGGATGGCCCGAGCAGGCTCCGATCGAGGTGCGCGGCGGCAACGTGGTCGTCCTGCCGCTCGGTCGCGGGCAGGCGGCCGACCTGGAGATCGAGCTGGCCGGGGGTGTCACGCTCGGCGGCGCTCGGCAGGGGAAGCGCGTGCACGCGACTGTCACGGGCGGCGCGGTGGGGCTGATCCTGGACGCCAGGGACATGCCGCTGGGGCTGCCGCGACGCAGCGAGGACCGTCGCGCGGTGCTTGCCGGCTGGCGCGACACGTTCCAGCGCGAGCCCGCGCTGCCGGCCGCGACGGTGACGGCGTGAACGAGGCGACCCTTCATCGCGTTCGGATTCCACGCGGCGCGTCACCCAGCATCACGGTCGGCACCGAAGTGCGACCCGACCAGGTGCTGGCCCAGCACCGGCGTCCCGGCGCGCCGCGCCGCGTGCCGCTGGCCGGACCGCTCCACGCCGACCGGGAGCACATCGCCGGGCTGCTGGTGGTAACCCCCGGCAGCATGCTGGTCGAGGGCGACGTCATCGCGCGTACGGACGCCGGGCGCGAGGTCCGCGCGCCGATCGACGGCCTCCTGCTCGGCGTGGCCTCATCCGATGGCAGCGCGCTGCTCTCGCCGCTGGGCGACGAGGAGCCCGTGATCGGCCACGTCAGTGGCACGGTGACCGCCATCGAGGACGGCGCCATCACGATCGAGGTGCCCGGCGTCCTGGTCCGCGGCGTGGGCGGGACCGGATCGGCCGTCCACGGCGAGCTGGTGGTGGCCGTGCACGATCCAGGCGAGGAGCTGCGGGCCGCAGCGATTGACGTCGGCGCCACCGGCAAGATCGTGGTCGGTGGCTCGCGAGCGTCGGCCGAGACGCTGACCCGGGCGCGTGCCATGGGCGTCGCGGGCATCGTGCTGGGCGGCGTGCTCGACAAGGAGCTGCGCGACTTCGAGGCGATCCAGCGCCGGCGGCGGGAGGTTGGCGGGCTGACGGGCTCGTTCGGCGTGCTGCTGCTGGAGGGCTTTGGCAAGGTCGGTATCGACCCGCAGCGCTTCGCCTGGTTCCGAACCCACGCCGGACGGATGGCCAGCCTGTTTGGCGCCGACGGGCTGCTGTACGTGTACGACGCGCAGCTCGCGCCCGGTCGTCGCAGCCTGCCGCGGGTCGGGGAGCGGGTGATCGCCCATCGCCGGCCGTTCCAGGGCCGGGCCGGCGTGCTGGTGGCCGAGCTCGAGGACCTGCATGCCACGCCATCGGGCATTCCGACGCGCATGGGGCTGGTCCGCTTCGAGGACGGCCGCCTGGCCCCGGTGCCGCTGGCCAACCTGGAGGCCACCCTGCCGGTGCCACCCGCCTAGGCTGCGTATCCTTGCCGTCGTGGACCGATCCGGGGTCATCACCAGCCGTAGCGCGGCGGAAACGCGCGCCGTGGGGCGCTCGCTCGGCCGAGTCGCCACGCCCGGGACCTTGGTGGCTCTGACCGGGCCGCTGGGTGCCGGCAAGACGCAGCTGGCCAAGGGGGTTGCCGAGGGACTCGGCGTGGAGTCAGTCGTCAACAGCCCCACCTTCATCCTCATGAACGAGCACGACGGCCGGCTGCGCCTCTTCCACGTCGACGCCTATCGCCTCGGCGAACCTGAGGAGGCCCTGGCGGCCGGGCTCCTCGACGAGCGACAGGCGACGGGCGTGACGGTCGTCGAGTGGGCGGACCGACTGGACGGTTGGCTGCCGCAGGATCGGCTCGAGATCGTCATCGGGCTGGAGCCGGCGGATGCTCGCTCGCGCACGCTGCGCTGGCAGGCACACGGCGAGGCCGCAACCGTGCTGGCCGCCACGGCGCTGGGAGCGGTCGGGTGATCGTCGCCATCGAGTCGGCATCGGCCGACGTATCGATTGCGCTGGCCGATTCGGACGGGACCCTGCGCCGCGTGGACGGCTGGAGCGCCGGTCCGCGGCAATCGCACGAGCTGCTGCCCCGCATCACCGCGCTGCTGGTGGCGGATGACATCGCCATGGCCGACATCAGCGCGCTGGCGGTCGGCACCGGTCCCGGCTCGTTCACCGGGCTGCGGGTCGGGATGAGCGTGGCCAAGGGATTGGCCGTCGCCCTGGACCGGCCGATCATCGGGGTGCCCAGCCTGCCGGCCTGGCTCGAATCAGAGCCCGATGCCGCCGCCGCGGTCGCCCGCGCCGGCGCGCGCGACGCGTACCTCCTGCGTCGCGACGCGGCGTCGCCGGAAATCGTGGACCGCGACGCGCTGGCGAGCCGTGCCCGGTCCTCTCGTCGCGCCGGCGGAGCTGATCGAGGCCTTCGAGCTTCCAGACGCACTCCAGCCGCTGCGCGCCGCAGCCGCGGTGGCTCGCCAGGCGGCCCTCCGCCTGCGGGATGACCCCATCGGCGACGACCTGTCGCGGCTGGAGCCCGCCTACCTGCGCGCGCCGCGTGGCGTGGCGCAGGCCGCCGTAGGCGGCAGCTGACGTGGCGATCGGCACGCCGCTGACGGTGGACGCCATGCGCACCACCGACATCGAGGCTGTCCACGAGATCGAGCGGCTGAGCTTCAGCTCGCCGTGGCCCACCTACGCCTTCGAGCAGGAGCTGCGCGGCAATCGCCTGGCGCGATACGTGGTTGCGCGGGCGGGAACCCTGGATGGTGAGCGGGTGGTTGGCTTCGCCGGCCTGTGGCTGATGGTCGACGAGGGGCACATCACCACCTTCGGCGTCCACCCCGACTGGCGGCGGCAGGGCGTCGGCGCGCGCCTGCATGCTGCGCCTGCTGGACATCGCGCTCGAGCTCGGCGCCGCTGCGCATGACGCTGGAGGTGCGAGTCGGCAATCAGGCCGCGCAGGAGCTGTACCGGCGTTTCGGCTTCGCCATCGCCGGCACCCGGGTGCGCTACTACACCGACGACGGCGAAGACGCCTTCGTGATGACCACGCCCGCGCTGTCAGACCCTGCCATGCAGGACATCGTCAACGATCGAGCGCGAGCGGCTGGAGGGTCGCGCCGGATGAGCGGGCCGCGCATCCTGGCCATCGAGACCAGCTGCGACGAGACCGGCGTGGCGGTGGTCGTGGGTGGACGACGGATCGAGGCCAACCAGGTGGCGACGCAGATCGCCCTGCATGCCGAGACCGGCGGCATCGTGCCGGAGGTAGCCGCCCGCCAGCAGCTGCGCTGGATGGTCCCCACCCTGCAGGCCGCCCTGCGCGAGGCGGAGGTGGACTGGACCGGCCTGGACGCGGTGGCCGTGACCTACGGCCCGGGGCTCATCGGCTCATTGCTGGTGGGCGTGAACGTGGCGCGCGGCATTGCCGCCGCCACCGACCTGCCGCTGATCGGTATCAACCACATCGAGGGCCACATCTATGCCAACTGGTTGACCGATGTCGCCGCCGCAGAGCCGCTGCCCGCCGAGCCACCATTTCCCCTGCTGTGCCTGGTCGTGAGCGGCGGCCATACCCAGCTGGTGCTGATGGAGGACCACGGGCGCTACCGCCTGCTGGGCCAGACCGCCGATGACGCCGCCGGCGAGGCGTTCGACAAGGTCGGCCGCCTGCTGGGACTGCCGTATCCGGGCGGGCCGGCCATCTCGGCCGCAGCGGAGGGGGCGCACGCCACACTGCGCTTCCCGCGGGCGCGGACCGATGGGCGCTACGACTTCAGCTTCTCCGGCCTCAAGACCGCCGTGCTGCGCGAGGTGGAGGGCTACCGGCAGCGCAACGAGCCGATCCCGGTCGACGGCCTGGCTGCCGCCTTCGAGGAGGCGGTGGTCGATGCGCTGGCGCGCAAGACGGTGGCCGCGGCAACCGACCACGGCGTGGCCGCGGTGGCGCTCGGCGGAGGCGTGGCCGCCAACACCGCCCTGCGCTCGACCCTGCGCGAGCGGCTGGAGAGCCACGGCCTGCCGCTCCTGGTCCCGCCGCCGGCGTGGTGCACGGACAACGGGGCCATGATCGGCGCGGCGGCCGGCTACCGCTTCGCGGCCGGCGACCACGCCAGACGCGGCGCTGGAGGCGATCCCGAACCTGTCGCTGCCATGGCTGGCAGCGTGACCGATCCGCTCGCGCCGGACCTGCTGATTCCCCCGACCCCCGGCCAGCTGCGCCGCCTGCTGGCGGCCGAGAAGCTCCAGCCCCGCCGTTCGCTGAGCCAGAACTTCCTCACCGATGGCGCGGTGCTGGACGCCATCGTCGACGCGGCCGAGCTCGCGCCCGGCGATCGGGTGGTGGAGGTGGGGCCTGGTCTGGGCGTGCTCACCCGACGCCTGCTCAAGGCAGGCGCAACGGTGATGGCCGTTGAGCTCGATCCACGCCTGGCGGCATGGCTGCGCCGCGAGCTCGGCGCGGTGGATGGCTTCTCGCTGGTCGAAGCCGATGCGCTCACCTTCGATGCCGCATCGGCCTTCCCGGGGGAGCCATTCAAGGTGGTCGCCAACATCCCGTACCACATCACCAGCCCGCTGCTGCACGGCTTCCTGGAGGGGGAGCGACCGCCCGAGCTGGTGGTGCTCCTGGTGCAGGCCGAGGTGGCCGAGCGGGTCGCCGCGCCGCCGGGGCAGATGAGCTACCTGTCGGTCTTTGCCCAGAACGTCGCCGAGGTCGACGTCGTGACCCGCGTGTCGGCGGCCGCCTTCGAGCCCGCGCCGAGCGTCGACTCGGCGGTCCTGCGCCTGCGCCGCCGCACGGCGCCGGTGATCCCTGCCGGCGCGCGGCGGGAGCCGTTCTATCGCCTGGTGCAGGCCGGCTTCCGGCAGCGTCGCAAGCAGCTGCACAACGCCCTGTCTCGCGAGCTGGGCGTGGAGCGCGAGGTGCTTGCCAGCGCCTTTGCCGCCTGTGGCGTGGAGCCGGAGCAACGCGCCCAGACCCTCACGGTCGAGCAGTGGGCCTGCCTGCTGGCTCAGCTTGGCCCGCTGCTGGAGGCCGCGGCATGACGCCGATGCGCGCTCGAGGCGCCGGCCAAGCTGAACCTGTCGCTGGCGGTGACCGGGCGCCGCGCGGATGGCTTCCACGAGCTCGACAGCGAGCTGGTGCTGCTGGAGCTGGCCGACCGGCTGCTGCTGCTGCCCGGATGCTCGGGCCTGCGGGTGGAGGGGGAGGAGAGCGAGGCGCTGCCCGCTGAGCGAGGAGAACCTGGCCTGGCGCGGCCTGCTCGCCGGGATCGGCCGGACGCCGGACCTCGTCTGCCTCACGCTGGAGAAGCGCGTGCCGGTCGCGGCCGGGCTGGGTGGCGGCTCGTCCGATGCGGCGGCGGCCTGGCGCCTCGGCCGTCGCTCTGAGGGCGCATCCGAGGCAGCAGATGCGGCGACCCTACAGGCCGCTGTCGCGCATCGGCGCCGATGTGTCGTTCTTCGCGGCGCAGCTGGCCCGGGCGCAGGTCACGGGGATTGGCGAGCAGGTCGCCCCGCTGCCGCCCGATGAGGCTGCCGTCCACGTCGTGCTGGCCCAGCCACCATTCGCACTGAGCACCGGCGCAGTCTTCGCCGAGCTGCGACCGGACGAATGGAGCGTGAATGCCGAACGAGGGCGCAATGACCTGCTGGCGCCCGCCCTTCGCCTTCAGCCGGCGATCGAGGACGTCATGCGGTTGGTGGTCGCCGCCGGGGGCGCGCCGCAGCTCTCCGGCAGCGGTCCGACGGTCTTTGCGGTGATGGACGATCCGGAACGCGCCGCGGCCGTGACGGCGCGCCTCGAGCGGGGCGGGCTGCGTGCCACGCAGACGCGGATGCGCTCGGAACCGGCTAGCATCGAGGCCATCGCGGAGCCGGAGGAGTGACCGACAGCGTGCGAACCCAGATCGAGACGAGCGCCGCCCCGCCCGCCAGCGGTGCGTACAGCCAGGCCATCCGGGCCGGCAACCTCATCTTCGTGGCCGGCCAGCTGGGCGCCGACCCGGGCACCGGTGAGCTGGCCGACGGCGTGGCTGCTCAGGCGGAGCGGGTGCTGCTCAACCTGACCGCCGTGCTGGATGCGGCGGGGGCGTCGCTGGATCGGGTGGTGAAGACGACCATCTTCCTGAGCGACATGGCGAACTTCGCCGCCGTCAATGAGGCCTATGCCCGCCACTTTCCGTCCCCGTATCCGGCGCGCTCCACGGTCGCCGTGCGCGAGCTGCCGCGCGGCGGGCTGGTCGAGATCGAGTGCATCGCCATTGCCCCGGATGCCGGCTGACCGATACGATCCGCGGCACCGTCCGGTGAGATTGGAGCGCTCAGGCCCGTGCTAGCTACCGCGGCCATCGTCCTGGCCGCAGGCCAGGGGACGCGCATGCGCTCCCGCGTCCCGAAGGTCCTGCACCCGCTGGCCGGGCGTCCGATGATCGATCACGTGCTGGATGCGCTGGCCGCTGCCGGCATCGAGCGTCCGGTGGTGGTCACTGGCTTCGGGGCCGATCAGCTGGAGGAGGCCCTCCAGGGCCGCGTGCCCACCGTGCGTCAGGATCCCCAGCTGGGGACGGCCGATGCGGTGCGATGCGGGCTGGGCCGCGTCCCGCCGGAGGTGCGCCACGTGGTGGTCACCATGGGCGACGTGCCGCTGCTGCCCGGCGAGCTGTTCCAGCACCTGCTGCGGGAGCAGGCTGAGGGCGACGCGGCGGTGGCGCTGCTGTCCGCCCAGCATGGGCGACGCCACCGGCTACGGCCGCATCGTGCGCGGGGCCTGATGGCGATGTGCATGCCATCGTCGAGGAGGCCGACGCCGACGAGCCGACGCGCGCCATCGCCGAGGTCAACGTCGGCACCTATTGCTTCGACGCCGCCTGGCTGCGCGCCAACATCGGCAACGTGCCCGCCTCGCCATCGGGCGAGTACTACCTCACCGACCTGGTGGCGGTCGCCATTGCCGGTGGGCGCCGCGTGGCGGTCGTGCCAGCGCCACGGGCCGAGCTGACCACCGGCATCAACGATCGGATCGGGCTGGCCGCTGCCGAGCGCATGCTGCGTCAACAGATCGCCGAGGCGCACATGCGCAACGGCGTCACGATCGTGGACCCGGCCACGACCACCATCGACGCCGGCGTCGAGATCGGGCAGGACGCCCGTATCGAGCCGGGGACCATCCTGGCCGGGGCGACGGTGGTGGCGCAGGACGCGGTGATCGGGCCGCGAACCGAGATCCGGGACTCGCGGATCGGCCCGCGCACGCGCGTCTGGGTGAGCGTGGTCGAGGAGTCGACCGTGGCCGAGGACGTGCAGATCGGTCCGTATGCGCACGTCCGCTCTGGCTGCCGCATCGGTCCGCGCTGCGAGATCATGGACCACGCGGAGCTCAAGAACAGCATCCTGGGCGCCGGTACCAAGCAGCATCACTTCAGCTACCTGGGCGATGCGGACGTCGGCGAGGAGGTCAACATCGGAGCCGGCGCCATCACGGCCAACTTCGACGGCGAGGCCAAGCACCGCACCGTGATCGGCGACGGGGCCTTCATCGGCGTCGACACGCTGCTGCGCGCTCCGGTCACCATCGGTCCCGGCGCTCGCACCGGGGCGGGAGCGGTGGTGACGCGCGACGTGCCGGCGGGCAAGACGGTGGTCGGCATGCCGGCACGCGCGATCGAGCTCCGGCGCAGCCGCGCGCGGACGGGCCGCCGAGCGGAACCCGCATGAGGGCGGCGAGGCAGGCCCAACCGATGCCTGAGGCAGGCGGTGGCGGCAGTGCCACCGGCAATCCATTCCTCGACCTGCTGATCGTCGCCGCGCTCATCGTGTGCAGCGGCTTCTTCGCCGCCTCGGAGTTCGCTCTGATCACGGTCAAGAGGCACCGGCTTGCGCAGCTGTCGAGCGAGGGCAACCGCGGGGCTCGCGCTGCCGAGCGGCTCCTCGAGGATCCATCTCGGTTCCTTGCCACGATCCAGGTCGCCCTCACCTTCCTGGGCTTCCTGGCCTCGGCGGTCGGTGCCGTCTCGTTCTCCGGTGCGGTTGCTTCCGTCATTCAGCTCATCCCGGTGGGATTCATTCAGGACGCCGCGCCGACCATCGCGTTCCTGCTGACCACGCTTCTGATCGCCCTCGTCAGCATCGTGGTCGGCGAGCTGGCGCCGAAGACCCTGGCGCTGACCTTCTCCGAGCGCTTTGCCCTCATGTTCTCCCAGCCGATCGCCATCATGCAGCGCGTGCTCAGCCCGTTCGTATGGATCGTCTCGCTCATCTCCGGCCTGCTCGTCCGCGCTCTTGGCGGCAAGGAGCGGCCGCAGGCCGGCTACCTGTCGACCGAGGAGCTGAAGATGCTGGTCGAGACCGGCAGCGAGCACGGCGGGATCGAGCACGACGAGAAGGAGATGATCCACGGCGTCATCGAGCTGGCCGAGACGAAGGTCCACGAGGTGATGGTGCCGCGCATCGGGATCCGCGCCGTGGACGTGAACGATCCGATCGACGAGGTGCTGGACGTCATCGTCCGCGCCGGCCACTCGCGGCTGCCGGTCTACGGCGAGAACCTGGACGACATCATCGGCATCCTGTACGCCAAGGACCTGCTGCCCTACCTGAACGCCAACGGCAGCCGCCTCAGCGAGATCGACCTGCGCAAGCTGGTGCGGCCGCCGGTGTACGTGCCCGAAACGAAGGCGGTCGACGAGCTGCTGCACGAGATGCAGGTCACCAAGCGGCACATGGCCATCGTGGTCGACGAGTACGGCGGCACCGCCGGCCTGATCACCATGGAGGACGTGGTCGAGGAGATCGTCGGCGAGATCCAGGACGAGTACGACCGCGAGGAGTCGCTGGTCGAGCCGCTCAGCAACGACGGCGAGCTCAGCTTCCGCCTGGACGGAAAGGTCAGCATGGACGACCTGCGCGACCTGTTCGGGCTGCCCGATGACGAGGAGGAGGACGAGGACGCGTACGACACGGTCGGCGGCTTCATCGTCCATCGCGTCGGGCGTATCCCATTGCCCGGCGCGACGGTCGCCTTCCGCGACGTGACCCTCACAGTCGACGCGGCCGAGCCGCGTCGGGTGGCCAAGGTCATCGCCTCGCGGCCGACGCCCGAAGAGGAGCCGCCGAACCGCGAGGGGGCTTCGGAGGGCTGACCGCCGGAGCGGCTCAGGTGGCGATCACCGACTCCAGCAGGAACCGCAGCTCACCACGGCGCTCCGAGTTGATCGGCAGCACCTCGAGGTCGGCGAGCGCTGTATCGCGATAGCGACGTGCGCGAGCCAGCGCCTCGGCGTGGGCGCCGCTGCGCTCCAGGATGGCCAGCACCTCGTCCACCTCCGGCTGCGTCATCGGTCCGGTGGCCTCGGCGGCGTAGATCTCGCGCAGGCGCGAGGCATCGGGCTCCGGCGCGTGCTCGCAGCGCCCAGACCAGCGGCAGGGTCTTCTTGCGCTTGTGGATGTCGCCGGCCTCCGGCTTGCCGGATTCGGCCGTGGTCCAGAAGCTGCCCTTCACGTCATCGGCCATCTGGAAGGCCAGGCCGATGTGGTAGCCGAAGTTGCGGAATGCCTCCGCGGTCTCGGGGGTGTCGTCTGCCAGGATGGCGCCCGCCTGAAGCGAGGCGGCCAGCAGCGCGGCAGTCTTGCGCCCGATCATCTCCATGTACTCGTCGACGGTGACGTCGGTGCGACGCTCGAAGCTGATGTCCAGGAACTGGCCCTCGCACAGGGCCAGGCACGTCTCGTCGTAGACGCGCATCAGCTCCAGCATGCGGCGGTCACTGACCGTGCCGGCGTCGAGGGCGCGATACAGCGCCAGCCGCGACAGCGCGAATAGCGCGTCACCCGCGTTGATGGCCAGCGGCACGCCCCAGATCGCCCACAGGGTGGGTCGGTGCCGTCGCTCCGCGTCCGCGTCCTCGATGTCGTCGTGGACCAGGCTGAAGTTGTGGCCCAGCTCCACCGCCGCAGCACCGGGCAGTGCGGCGGCATGGTCGCCGGTCAGGGCGCGATACACCAGCAGGCCCAGCAGCGGCCGCATCCGCTTGCCGCGTGGCCCATCCGGCTGGTCGAGGCCCAGGTGGTAGGCGAGCATCTCGTACAGCGGGGCGGCCGGGCCGTCGTGGCCCGCCAGCACGGCCCGCATCTCGTCCTCGATCTGCGTCAGCAGGTCGGTAAACTCGGTCCTGATGTCGGTGCTCGTCTGCTCCACGCCCAAAGCCTACCCGAGCCGGGTGACGCCGTGAGCCGGGCGCGCCTCTACAAGACCGAGGGGATCGTGCTGCGCAGCATGGACCTGGGCGAGGCGGACCGGGTGCTCACCCTGCTCACCCCGCGGCTCGGCAAGCTGCGGGTCATCGCCAAGGGCATCCGCCGCCCGCGCTCGCGCCTGGGTGGAGGGCTGGAGCCGTTCAGCGACGTCCACCTGGTGCTGGCGATCGGCCGCACCTTCGACGTGGTGACCCAGATCGCGCTTGAGGACCCGCACCTGGGGCTGCGCAACGACCTGCATTCCACGGCCGCAGCCTGGTACCTGGTCGAGCTGGCCGACCGCTTCTGCGAGGGATCGGCCGACTCGCACGAGGCCTTCCTGCTGCTGGCCCAGGGGCTGGCCGCGCTGGATTCGACGCCGTCGGAGGTGTCGCGCGAGGTGATCGCGCGCTGGTTCGAGCTGCACCTGCTCGACGCCATGGGCTTCCGCCCGGAGCTGAACCAGTGCCTGGAATGCGGTGCCGAGATCGGCCCGGACGGCAACGGCTATGCCGCGGTGGCCGGGGGCATCCTGGGACCCGAATGCCTGCACGCCGCCATGGGCGCCCGCCCGATCAGCGCCGATGCCCTGAAGGTGATGCGCCACCTGCAACGTTCGCCTCTGTCAGGGGTCCTGCGGCTGCGGCTCGCCTCCACCGTCCAGCGCGAGGTGGAGCGCCTGCAGCACACGACCGTATCGGCCGTGCTGGAGCGTGAGCTGCGGAGCCGCGACTTCCTTGACGAGGTCGCCACCCGAGGGGTGCCTCAGGCGACCGAGGCTCCTGCCACCGTCATCGGGTGACCGATCGACGCAACCACCTGGCGACCGTCGTCCAGGAAGAGGTCTACCGCCGGGTACGGCGGTCGTTCCTGGTGGCCCTGGGAGCGTCGCTGCTCGCCGCCTTCGCGCTCGGCGGTTCGCTCGTGCCCATTGCCATCGCCGGCAACCTGCTCATGACCTACGGGCTTTTCCTGGCGGTCTTCGGCACGACGCTGGCGGTCATGCTGGTGACCCAGTTCGGCGGCGAGTTTGGCGACGCCCTGGCGGTGGTGGTGTGGGCTCGTCTTCGGACCGAGGATCGCTGGCGCGAGCTGGGCGCCGGGCGTATCCCGATTGGCTCGACAGCAGGCGCTGGCCTGGCTCGCCGCCCATCCGGACGAGGCGTCGCTGCCGGCCCAGCGGCTGTCGGCGCAGCTGAGCGCCGGCATGATCGATGACGCCCGCCGCACGCTGGCGCGCTATCCCACCACGACGCCGTACGAACGCTATGACCAGGCCGCGGACGGCTGGTTCCTGGACTTCGTCGAAGGCATTGAGCGGCCGATCGAGGCGGTCGATGCGGCCGCCGCCACCATTGACACGGACGACGAGCGGCGCCTGGCGGCGGCCAATCGCGCCCTGATGCACGCGCACGTCGCAGCGGCCGCCGGCCAGGATCCCTACCCCGCGCTGGCGGCGGTGCGGCCGCAGCTGGGCGACCAGGCGGCGGGCCTGGTCGGTAGCCGATACGTGACGCGGCCCTGGACCTTCCTGATGGTCGTCGCGGCCGGCCTGATGGGCGTAGCCCTGCTGGTTGGCCGGGTGACCGGCGTCTGGCACTGATCGGCCTCCACCGCGGCGGCTAGGCTAGACTCGGAAGCCCACCCATCGGTCCAACATCTGCTGCATCAGGAGCGACCAGCCAGCCGTGCCTGCCCCGAACATGGAGGTCATCGTCTCGCTCGCGAAGCGGCGTGGCTTCGTCTTCCCGTCCAGCGAGATCTACGGCGGGATGGGCGGCTTCTGGGACTACGGGCCGCTGGGCGTGGAGCTCAAGAACAACGTGAAGGCGGCCTGGTGGCGGGCCATGGTCCAGCGCCGCGACGACATCGTCGGGCTGGACGCGTCCATCGTCATGAACCCGCGGGTCTGGGAGGTTTCCGGCCACGTCGGCGGCTTCAGCGACCCGATGGTCGACTGCCGCAACTGCAAGCTCCGCTTCCGGGCGGACGACCTCAAGGGGCCGCCCTCGGAGATCGCCTGCCCGAACTGCGGCCAGCGCGGCACGCTCACCGACGCCCGGCAGTTCAACCTCATGTTCAAGACCCACGTCGGACCGTTGGAGGAGAGCGCCAGCGTCGCCTACCTGCGGCCCGAGACGGCGCAGGGCATCTTCGTCAACTTCGACAACGTGGCCACCACCACCCGCCGCAAGCTGCCGTTCGGCATCGCCCAGATCGGCAAGAGCTTCCGCAACGAGATCACGCCGGGCAACTTCATCTTCCGCGACCGCGAGTTCGAGCAGATGGAGATGGAGTTCTTCGTCCACCCTTCCGAGGAGGAGCGCTGGTTCGCCTACTGGGTGGAGGAGCGCCTGCGCTGGTGGACCGATGAGATGGGGATCGCGGCCGACCGCCTGCGGCTGCGGCCGCACGACCCGGACGAGCTGAGCCACTACTCGAAGCAGACCACCGACGTGGAGTACGCCTTCCCGATGGGCTGGTCCGAGCTCGAGGGCGTCGCCGACCGGACCGACTACGACCTCCGCGCGCATGCCGCGGGCTCCGGCAAGTCGCTGGCGATCTTCGACGAGTCGAGCGGCGAGCACGTCACGCCATTCGCCATCGAGCCGGCGATGGGAGTTGACCGCGCCGTGCTGACCGTCCTGCTCGACGGCTACGAGGAGGAGCAGCTGGAGAAGGAGAAGCGGACTGTGCTGCGCATCCGTCCCTCGCTGGCGCCGATCAAGGCCGCGGTCATGCCGCTGCTGCGCAACCGCCCGGAGCTGGTCGAGCGTGCCCGTGCGCTGACCGCCGACCTGAAGGCTCGATTGCCCGCGATGTACGACGACACCGCCTCGATCGGCAAGCTCTACCGCCGCCAGGACGAGATCGGCACGCCCTTCTGCGTGACAGTGGACGTGGAGTACGCTGGACGACGGCGCCGCCACCATCCGCGAGCGCGACTCGATGACCCAGGAGCGCGTGGCGATGGCCGCCATTCCCGATCGCCTGGCGGCGCTGATCGCCGGCACCACCGCCTGGGAGGGCGTGCCGCGTCAGCCTGCCTCGACCGATGACCAGCGAGACCCCGGTTAGTGACCGAGCCCGCGACGTCGGTGGCATCGGTCCAGGAAGCGCTGGATCGCGGCGACAACGAGGACGTGCTGCGGCTCACCGACGCGCTGCTGGCCGAACGACCGGGGGACGACGCCGCCCACGAGCTGCGGGCGCGCGCCCTGCTGGCGCTGGGCCGGATCGATGAGGCGGAGCGGCACGCCGCCGACGCCGTCCGGCTGGACCCCGACGAGATCCGCTACCGCGAGCTGCTGGCACAGGCGCTTGCGGCGCGTGGGGCGCACCGCGATGCGGCGGCCGAGTACGGACGCCTCGCCCGCAACGACCCGCGCCAGCGTGACTGGCTGCTGGCCGAGGCGGGGGAGCGGCTGGATGCCGCCCAGACGGGCCGCGCGGCCGAGGCCGCACGCGCCGCCGTGCGCCTCGATCCGGCCGACGCCGACGCCCAGCTGACGCTGGCGACCACGCTCGCCCGACTGGGTGACGGCGCGGGCGCCATGGCCGCCGCGGCGTCCGCCGAGCGGCTGCTGCCCGGCGATCCGCGCGCGGCCGAGGCGCTGGCCGATGCCCATTGGCTGCTCGGGCAGGACGCGGCCGCGTTCGCCGGGCTGGCGGAGCTGGCCGGCCGGCTGCGAGGGCCGCGACCGCGAGCGGGTCACGGCCAAGGCCCGTGCCCTGTACCGGCAGCACGCCGGCTTCGGCGGACGGCTGCTGGCCGGCATCCCTCCGCTCTTCGGCGTCGCCCTGCGGCGCGGCTGGCTGCACCTGGCATGACCGGCCGTCGCGAGCCGGCTGACCGGGCGGCCAGCCGACCACCGCCGGCCTGCTGCGCGACCACCTGGCGGCTGCGCTGCGCGCCGCCATGCGCCGCCCGGAGCCCGAGGCGGTGGCCATCACCGCCGATCGCACCAAGGCCATGGCGGTGGCGCTGGCCGGCCTGCCGGACGACGCCCCGGTCGAGCTGGCCGGCCTGGAGCTGCCGACCCGGCAGGTGGCAACCGTGCTCGGCTTCCATCCCGAGCACGTCCGGCGCCTGATCCGCAGCGGGCGGCTGCGGGCGCGGCGGGTGGGCGGCGACTACCGGGTCAGCCTGGACGACCTGTGGGCGCTGCTCGAGGTCCGCTACCGCGAGCCCGGACGCCGCCGAGTACGGCCGCGACGCTGACGGTGGCCACGCTGCGGGTGGTGCGCTCGGCCGAGCTGACGCCGTCGGAGTGGTCGGCGCTGACCGATCTGTGCGTGGCGGCGTTCGATGAGCCATGGGACAGCTACTGGGAGGACATCGGTCCCGGCGTCCACGTCCTGGCCGAGGATCCGGAGCGAGGCATCGTCGGGCACGCCGCGATCGTCGACCGCCTCCTCTATCCGGCGGAGGCGACGCTGCGCTCCGGCTACGTCGAGGCGGTCGCCGTCTGGCCCGATCTCCAGGGCGGAGGGGTCGGCACCGGGGTCATGACGGCCATCAACCGCCTGATCGACGACGGATACGAGCTCGGCGCGCTGGGAACCGGCCGCCATTCCTTCTACGCCCGTCTGGGCTGGGTGGTGTGGCAGGGTCCCACCTGGATCCGGAACCGCGCCGGCGCCCTCGAGCGGTCAGCTGCGGAGGACGGCGACATCATGGTCCGGACCACCCCGCGGACTCCGCCCGGTCTCGACCTGACGCTGCCGATCGCCGTCGACTGGAGGCGGGCGAAGTCTGGTAAGCCGATCAGCTGGCAGGCCTAGGCGTCGCCGGCGGGTAAGCGCCAAGGACTTCGAGCGCAGGTCCGCACGCGCCCACATCGGTACAATCAACCCTCCCCAGCCGACACGGAGGCCCCGTCACCGCATGGCCACCACCAGCCGCAAGCGCACTCCCAAGGCTGCCACCCAGGCAGAGCCGGGCAAGCTGATCTACACCTTTGCCGAGGGCAACGCGCAGATGCGCAGCCTGCTCGGCGGCAAGGGCGCCGGACTGGCCGAGATGACGAATGCCGGCCTGCCGGTGCCGCCCGGCTTCACCATCACCACCGAGGCCTGCAACGCCTACTACGCCGCCGGCAAGGAGCTGCCGCCGGGCCTGTGGGACGACGTGCTGGCGCACATGGCCGCGCTGGAGCAGGAGACGGGCAAGGGCTTCGGCGACCCGAAGAACCCGCTGCTGGTCAGCGTGCGGTCGGGGGCGGCCTTCAGCATGCCGGGGATGATGGACACGGTCCTCAACCTGGGCCTCAACGAGCACACCGTCAGCGGCCTGATCGAGCTGACCGGCAACGAGCGCTTCGGCTACGACGCCTGGCGCCGCTTCGTGGCCATGTTCGGCCGGATCGTGCTCGACATCCCGGCCACCGAGTTCGACGAGCCGTTCGAGGCGCTCAAGCACAAGCGCGGCGTCAACGCTCGACACCGACCTCACCGCCGACGACCTGAAGGGCATTGCCGACACGTATCGCGAGCTCGTCCGCGCCAGGACCGGCGAGCCGTTCCCGACCGATCCCTACCGGCAGCTGGAGCTCGCCATCCGGGCCGTGTTCGACTCGTGGTTCGGCAAGCGCGCCCACGACTACCGCGAGTTCAACAAGATCCCGCACGACCTGGGCACGGCGGTGAACATCGTGACCATGGTGTTCGGCAACATGGGCTCCGATTCGGGCACCGGCGTCGCCTTCACCCGCGACCCGAACACCGGCGAGAAGGCCATCTTCGGCGAGTACCTGACCAACGCCCAGGGCGAGGACGTGGTGGCGGGAGTGCGCACGCCGGCCAAGATCAGCCAGATGCGCGACGAGCTGCCCGAGGTCTACGCCGAGTTCGAGGGCATCGCCGAGCGCCTCGAGCGCCACTACCGCGACGTCCAGGACCTGGAGTTCACCATCGAGCGCGGCAAGCTGTTCATGCTCCAGACGCGCTCCGCCAAGCGCACCGCCCCGGCCGCCGTGAAGATCGCGGTCGACATGGCCAACGAGGGGATCCTGTCGCGCCCGGAGGCGGTGCAGCGGGTCGACCCGAACCAGATCGTGCAGCTGCTGCTGCCGCGCTTCGACGAGGAGGCCAAGGCCAAGGCCGGCGACCGCTTCCTGGCCAAGGGGCTCAACGCCTCGCCGGGGGCTGCGACCGGCCAGGCGATCCTGGACCCGGATCGGGCAGTGGAGGCCAAGGCCGCCGGCGACCCGGTGATCCTGGTGCGGATCGAGACCAGCCCGGACGACGTGCACGGCATGCTGGCGGCCCGTGGCGTGCTCACCGCCCGCGGCGGGGCCACCAGCCACGCCGCGGTGGTGGCGCGCTCGATGGGCCTGCCCTGCGTGGCCGGCGCCGAGACGCTGAAGATCGACTACGCCAGGCGGGAGATGAAGGCCGGCAAGGTCACCGTCCGCGAGGGCGACATGATCAGCATCGACGGCACCACCGGCGAGATCTTCGCGGGCGAGCTGCCCACCATCGAGGCGCGCTTCGAGGACGAGCACGACCTGGCCACGCTGCTGTCCTGGGCCGATGAGATCCGGCGCCTGCAGGTGTGGGCCAACGCGGACTACCCGCGCGATGCCGAGCGCGCCCGTGCCTTCGGGGCGCAGGGCATCGGCCTGTGCCGGACGGAGCACATGTTCTTCGAGGAGGAGCGGCTGCCGACCGTGCAGCGCATGATCCTGAACGCCACCCGGGCCACCGAGGCCAAGCACCGGCGCGACGCCGGCGAGCGAGCTGTCCGGCCGACGACGCCGAGGCGATCACGACCTTCGACTCCGCGCTGGCGGAGCTCGAGGTCCTGCAGACCGATGACTTCGCCGGGCTGTTCCGGGCCATGGACGGCCTGCCGGTCGTCATCCGCCTGATCGACCCGCCGCTGCACGAGTTCCTGCCGGCGCACGACGAGCTGCTGGAGCAGGTGACCCGCCTCCGCACCCTGCTGGGGGCACCATCGGTCCAGACCGATGCCGTGGCCGACCAGATGAGCCCGACCCTGGAAAAGGGCCTGGCCAAGGTCTTCGGCAAGAAGGACGCGGCACGGGCGATGAAGCTCATCAGCCGCCAGGGCAAGGCCGCGGCGGCCGAGGGTCCGCCTGATCGCGCGGCCATGGAAGCCGAGCTGGCCGAGGCGGAGGAGCTGCTGGCAGCGGTCGAGGCGATGCGCGAGGTCAACCCCATGCTCGGCATGCGCGGCGTCCGGCTGGGCATCCTGATCCCGGACATCGTGCGGATGCAGACGCGCGCCATCCTGGCCGGCGCGGCCCGTGTGGCGGCCGAGGGCAAGACGCCGCTGCCCGAGATCATGATCCCGCTGGTCGGCCACGTGAACGAGCTGGCCGAGACGCGGCGCGTGCTGGAGGCGGAGGTCGAGGAGATCGTGCGCTCCAGCGGCCAGCAGGTGAACTACAAGTTCGGGACCATGATCGAGGTACCGCGCGGCGCGTTGACCGCCGGCGAGATCGCCGAGCACGCCGAGTTCTTCAGCTTCGGCACCAACGACCTGACCCAGATGACGTACGGCTTCAGCCGCGACGACGCCGAAGGCAAGTTCCTGCTGCAGTACGTGGACCGCAAGATCCTGCCCGAGAACCCGTTCCAGGTGCTCGACCGTGATGGCGTGGGGCAGCTGGTGTGGCTCGCCACCGAGCGCGGACGCGCCGCCCGGCCGGGCCTGAAAGTCGGCATCTGCGGCGAGCACGGCGGCGACCCCGCCAGCATCGCCTTCTGCCACGAGGTCGGGCTGGACTACGTCTCCTGCTCGCCGTTCCGGGTGCCGGTGGCTCGGCTGGCCGCCGCCCAGGCCGCCATCAGCGAAGCGCGAGGTCCGGGACAAGTAGGCGTCAGGCCGAAGGCTCGTTCCCGTCCAGGAGGCACCCTGGATCCAGGAGGTCAACGAGCAAATCGCCGTCGTTGTCGATGCCGTCGGCACAGTCATCCGGAACGGGCGTTGGCTCCGGCGTCGGGATCGGTGTCGGAAGAGCGGTCGGTGTTGGAAGGGGCGTCGGCCGCGTCGTGGCCGTGGGACGTGCGGTCGGCCTGGAAGTCGGACGGGCTGTAGGCGGTGTGGGACCGATGGTCGGCGTCGGGGGGCCGAAGATCGGCGGCGGGAAGCACGTACGGCGGGCTGGTGAACACCGGCTGCGACGCCGGCGCCTGGCTCGGCGGGGTCGGGTCCTCGCTGGCCGGCTGAATCGATGCCTGCGTTGTCGCGGAGGGGGTCGCCTCGGGCGCTCCGGTGTTGCCCTGGACGGCCTGGGTGGGGGACTCGATCGGCAGTACAAATACGACGCCGGTCGTCTGGATCAATCGCCAACTACCGATGCCAACCGCCAACAGCGCCGCCAAGCCGCCTGCGGTCACAGCTGCGCGGCCATTCGTCTGCAACCAGCCACCGAGCGGCAAGGGTCGAACCATCGGGACGCCGGCCAGGGCGGGGTCGACCGCCGTCAGCATGTCGATGGCGGCGATCAGCTCCTGGCAATCCGCGCATACGGCCGCGTGCACCGCCAGGTCTCGCGGCGGGTCGCCGTCAGCGGTCCCTTCCAGCCACTCGGTGAAGCGCTGATGCGGATCCCTGGTCGACCGCTTTCTGCCACGTGGCATCAGGACTCGACCCGCGGCGGGCCGACGGCGCGTGCCGCAACCCGGTCGATCCGATCGGCCAGCGCGCCGCCCGGGACGGTGGCGTTCGGCAGCTCGCGCATCAGGAACGCGGCGTGGGCAAGGTACTCGCGGCGGGCCCCGTCCAGCGCCCGCTGTGCGCCGGCCAGGTCGGTGTCGAGGATGCTGGCGACGTCGGCGACCGAGAAGCGCTCCACGACGCCCGCGACCAGCGCCGACCGTCGTTCGAGCGTCAGGTCCTCGAGCGCGGCGATGGCCGGCTGGCGCAGCGCCGATCTCGACCAGCGCGAGGTGACGCTCGGTCGGTGTCAGGTTCCGGCTTGCGGATATCCGCCGCAGGTCCTTCAGCACGCGCCGCCGCAGCCACGCGGCCGCCCGTTCCGGATGACGCAGCTCCACGGCGCGCTGCGCGCCGGCTGCCACAGCCGTCGAAGCTGCCTGGGCAGCGCGCGTGCGGTCTCCGACCGTGACCAGCAGTGCGAAGCCGTGAAGCCGCGCGGCATGCAGATCCCGGAATGCCGCGCGCAGCGTGTTCGCCTCGTTCAGGTCGATGGGCACGGCCGACGGGGTCGTGGGCGTCTCCTCTGGTGGGGTCCGGAGCGAAGGGGTGGGGTCTGGGTGACGTGAGTGTACCCAGTGCCGCAATGTCGGTCACGCGGGGGTCCAGGCATTGTCATGCGCCTGAAACGTGCTCAGGACTTGACAATGGGGTAGAATTAGCGTGCGGCTATTGACAAACCCCTTGACAGATGTAGGCCGGGCTCGGCCTGTGCGTTTTCATGACCAATTCTTCCTCGGGCATCACTGCCGAGATCAAATCGAAGATTCCTGTCGCCGACCTGGTCGGTGAGACGGTCGCCCTCAAGCGGGCCGGCTCCGCGTTCAAGGGCCTCTGTCCGTTCCACGCGGAGAAGACGCCGTCCTTCATTGTCAGCCCCGATCGCGAGACGTGGCACTGCTTCGGCTGCGGCGAGGGCGGCGACATCTTCACGTTCCTCATGAAGCGCGACGGCCTTGACTTCCGCGAGGCGCTGACGCGACTGGCGGAGCGGGCGGGCGTCGAGCTCTCCGAGCGCACCGCGCGCGAGGATCGGCGCAAGCGGCGCATGCGCGAGGCGCTGGAGGCCGCCATTGCCTGGTACCGGGAAGTGCTCATCCAGACGCGACAGGGCGAGCGCGCCCGCGCCTACCTGGACGAGCGCGGATTCACTGAGCAGACGCTGGATCGGTTCACCATCGGCTATGCGCCGAACACGTGGGAGGCGCTGACCGGCCGGCTGGCGTCACGTGGCTTCAGCAGCGAGGAGCTGATCGGTGCCGGCCTCGCCAGCCCGTCCAACCGCGGCGGGGTGATCGACCGGTTCCGCGGTCGCGTGATCATCCCGATTCGCGATTCATCGGGTCGTGCGGTTGGCCTGGGCGGGCGGATCATGCCCGGGCAGGAGGGGCCGAAGTACCTGAACTCACCCGCCGGGCCGCTGTTCGACAAGAGCCACACCCTGTTCGCCATCGACCTCGCCAAGGCCGCGATCCGGCGCGAGAAGCTGACGGTCATCGTGGAGGGCTATACCGATGTGATGGCCGCCCACCAGGCCGGCTTCGAGAACGTCGTGGCCAGCCTGGGCACGGCCCTGACGCGCGGCCAGGTCGATCTGGCGCTGAAATACGGCGAGGCCATCGCGCTGGGCTACGACGTCGACCTGGCGGGCGACTCGGCCGCTCGCGAAGGGCTGCTGTCCCAGCTCGGGGCCGATCACAGCGTCAGCAAGGTGCGCATCATTCGCATCCCCGGCGGGAAGGATCCGGACGAATTGATCCGTGGCAATCCGGACGCCTGGCGCGAGGCGGTGGCCGATGCCAAGGAGGTCGTGGGCTTCGCGCTCGACCGCCTGGCCAGCGAGGCCGACATGACCAGCGTGGCGGGCAAGCGTGCCTTCACCGGACGTGCGCTGGCCATCCTCAAGGCCATCCCGGATGAGCTGGAGCGCAATTTCTATGTCCAGCAGCTGGCCCAGCGGGTGAACGTGGAACCAGGCGTACTCGCGGAAGCGCTGCAGCGAGAGCCGGTCAGGCGGCCGGTACAGCGTGCCGTGCCCACCGGCCCAGGCTCAACGACCATCACTCCGCGCGAGGGCGGTCCATCCGGCCTCGAGGTGGAAGCGCTGGGAATGCTGCTGCGCTATCCGGCGCTGGCGACAGAGGTCGCCGGCAACGGCGCCCTGCCGTTCCGTGATGCCACGGCCGTGGCCCTGGTCCGCGCCTGGCAGGAGCGGGTGGCGGCCACCGACGGCGTCCCGACCTCCGCGGACCTGGAGCGGTTCCTGGCGGAGCTCGATCCGGCGTCGGCCGACCTGGCCCGGGACCTGCTGGCCCGCCTGGCGGCGGGCGGGGAGAACGGCGCACTTGATCTCGAGGCCGCGCGCGGGGTGCTTCGCGTGACGGTGCTGCGCCTGCGCGAGGCGCGGCTGGAGGAAGACCTGCGCGACGGCCGTCTGCTGCTGGAAGAGGCGCAGCGCGACGGGGATCGAGAGCGGCTGGCAACCATTGAGCAACAGATCATCCAGCTCGGTCGGGAAAAGGCCGAGGTGACGAAGGCGATGCGAGAACCGGCCGACCTGGCCGGGAGCAGGAGGAGCTGACCGTGGCGACGACTATCAAGAATCGAGGGGCGGCGGCAACGCGGCCAAAGGCGCAGGCACCGGCAGCCAAGGCAGCGGCCGCCAAGACAGCGGCTGCCAAGACCACCGCGCCCGCCAAGAGCGGGACCGCTGCCAAGGCGCCGGCGGCGAAGGCGACGGCTGCCAAGACCACCGTTGCCAAGACGACACCCGCCAAGCCCGCACCTCCAAGAGGGACCGCGAGCAACGGCAAGACCGCCAGCGCGAAGGGCGCAGCCGCCGTCAAGGCGGCGCCGGTCAAGCCCGCACCGGCCAAGGCCAATGGCAAGACGGTGAAGGCAGCGGCCAAGCCCAAGAAGGCGTCGCGTGCTGCCACCGCCTCCAACGGCGAGAGCACGGCCGCCGAGAACGCCGCCATCGAGGGCCTGCTGGAGAAGGGCCGCAGCGAAGGCTTCATCACCCAGGACCAGATCCTGGAGGTGGTGCCGCAGCCCGAGGCGAACCTGGACAAGATCGAGGAGCTGTTCGCCGCCGCCGAGGAGAGTGGCGTCGAGGTCCTGGATGCGGAGAACCAGCCGACCCTGATCGCCGAGCCGGACGAGGAGGTTGCCACCGCCGCAGGCGAGAAGAAGCCCGAGCCGGAGGAGGACCTGGAGGCTCTGGCCGCCGACCTGATCGGAATCGACGACCCGGTCCGCATGTACCTCAAGGAGATCGGCAAGGTCGCGCTGCTCACCGCCGAGGAGGAGGTCGTCCTGGCCAAGGCCATCGAGCTCGGCGAAAAAGCGGTCGAGGACCCGGCCCGCGCCATGGTCGACCTCTACACCTGGGTCAACACCAACTCCGAGCCCAAGGCGCGGAGCATGGCCGCCATGCGCGCCTTCGACCTGCCCAAGGAGGCGCCGCACGTCACCGTCGACGCGGTCGACTGGTGGACCAAGCGCAAGCGGCGTCAGATCGAGCCGCCCACGGTCAAGCTCACCAAGGCGCGCCGTGCCCCGGACCTCAACGACGAGGCTCGCGAACGGATCATGCATGCCGAGTCGCTGATCAAGCTGTTCGCCACCGATCCGGTGGAGTCGCTGAAGCAGACCGTGCTGTTCGGACACTCGTACCGCTTCAAGCCGCTCGACCATGTCGGCGCCTCGGAGCTGCAGGAGCTCGAGCGCTGGGCGCGCGAGACGACGCAGGCCATCGCGCGCGAGTACATCGAGGACGGCAACGATGCCGCCTACATGCGCGACATGGGCTATGACCCGGCCATCGCGTTGGAGGTTCCGCTCGAGAAGCGCTCCGGCCGGCTGGTCGAGCAGAGCGTCGACGCTCGCAAGCGGCTGACCGAGGCCAACCTGCGGCTGGTGGTGAGCATCGCCAAGAAGTACATCGGGCGAGGCATGAGCTTCCTGGATCTCATCCAGGAGGGCAACATCGGCCTCATCCGCGCCGTCGAGAAGTTCGACTACGAGAAGGGCTTCAAGTTCAGCACCTACGCCACCTGGTGGATCCGGCAGGCCATCACCCGGGCCATCGCCGACCAGGCGCGCACCATCCGCATCCCGGTCCACATGGTGGAGACCATCAACCGCCTGATCCGGGTGAGCCGCACCCTGCTCCAGGAGCTGGGTCGCGAGCCGACCGTGGAGGAGATCGCGCGGCGCATGAGCCGCGACGAGATCGTGCGCGAGCTGCGGGACAAGCTGCAGCGAGAGCCGACCGACGTCGAGGTCGACGAGCGCGAGGCCATCGGTCCGCAGACCGTCTCACCGGAGAAGGTCCGCGAGATCATGAAGGTCAGCCAGGAACCGGTCAGCCTGGAGACGCCCATCGGCGAGGAGGAGGACTCGCACCTGGGCGACTTCATTCCGGACCTGGCCAGCGTGGCGCCGGCCGACGCCGCCAGCCATCAGCTGCTCAAGGAGCAGGTGGAAGGCGTGCTCGACTCGCTCACGCCACGCGAGCGGCGCGTGCTGCAGCTGCGGTTCGGCCTGGAGGACGGTCGCAGCCGGACGCTGGAGGAAGTGGGCCGCGACTTCAACGTGACCCGCGAGCGGATCCGCCAGATCGAGGCCAAGGCGTTGCGCAAGCTGCGGCACCCGAGCCGCAGCCGCAAGCTCAAGGACTACCTCGAGTAGTCAGCATAGGATTCAGCTAGGCGGACGCACCAGGACGGCGTCAGCAGATGGAGGTAGGCCAGCAATGGGACGCTTGGGGCTGCTGGGGGGGCTGATCGCCGGCGTGGTCGGCGTGCTCGGCTGGCGCTTCCTGCGGGTGGTGCGCACGCCGGATGACGGTTCCCATCAGCTGATCGCGACCGATGGCGCGCAGGAATGGGCGGCCTCGGTGGTTGCCGCTCCGAGCCACGATCGGCTGGCAGTCCGCTTCGCGCCGAGCACGCTCGCGTCGCTGGAGCTGCTGCCCGAGGGCTCGCGCTTCTACCCACGCATCGTCGAGGACATCGCCGCCGCGCAGCACTCGGTGCACGTCATCCAGTACGGCTTCAAGCCGGGCTCCGTGGCCGACCGCTTCCTGCCGGTGCTGGTCGAACGAGCGGCCGCCGGCGTGCAGGTACGGATGGTCCTCGACGCCGTTGGATCGGCCGTGAGCGGCGTCTCCCGCGACATGCTCGACGGCCTCGCCACGGCGGGCGTCCAGATCGCGATTCACGACGCGGTCCCGCCCCG
Organism: uncultured Chloroflexia bacterium; assembly: GCA_963720505.1. GTDB lineage: Bacteria > Chloroflexota > Limnocylindria > QHBO01 > QHBO01 > DASSCW01. The sequence continues at coordinate 381,761 of CAVRFT010000007.1, read as the reverse complement.
ACGCTACGGCGTGGTGGGCGACCGGCACATCCGCTGGACCGGCGATGGCCTTGGTCGGGTCGACCACCGCAAGCTGTACGTCATCGACGGGCAGATCGGCTGGTTGGGGGGCGCGGGCATCGAGGATCACTTCGAGGACGGCCGCTTCCACGACCTGTTCGTGCGCGTCACCGGCGCGATCGTCGCCCAGCAGCAGGCCTCCTTCCTGGCGAGCTTCGCCGAGCTGGGTGCCCCGCTGCCGCACGACCTTGGCCAGTTCTTCCCGGTGGCCGATGACCCCGGTTCCATCGACACCACCTTCTTGATGAACTGGCCGCCGGGCTGGCTACCGGTCACCGATGCCGCGGAGCGGCTCATCGAAGGAGCGCGCGAGCGGCTGGAGATCATGAACCCCTACGTCGGCGACCGGGGCATGGTCGACCGGATCGCGGCTGCCGCCAAGCGCGGCGTGACGGTGCGCATGGTCGTGCCCGACGCGATCCACGGCAACGCCGTGGCGTATGCCGCCTTCCAGCACCACTACGATCGCCTGCTGGCCGTCGGGGTCTCCATCTGGGAGTACCCGGCGCTGGTGCACGCCAAGGCGCTGGTCGCCGATGACGAGGTGCTGGTCGGGACGCTCAACCTGGATGCCTGGGCGCTCTACCGCAACCCCGAGATCGCGCTGCACATCCGCGACGCTGGCGTGGCAGAGACCTTCCGGAGCGAGCTGTTCGAGGTGGACATCCCTGCCTCGCAGGCGGGAGCCGGGGCCGTTGGGCACCGCGCGCGCCTGCGCAACGCGGTGTTGGAACGGATGGCGCCGCTACTCTAGAACGGCATGGAATTCGCGGACGTCGTCGCGCGCCGGCGCATGGTGCGCCATTTCTCGTCCGAACCGGTGGACCGAGCGGTGCTCGAGCGGATCGCCGCCACTGCGCAGCGGACGCCGAGCGCCGGCTTCAGCCAGGGCCAGCGGCTGGTGATCGTGACCGAGCCCGAGCGGATGCGCCGCGTGGCCGCCATCGCCCACGAGGCCGAATACGTTGAGATGGGCCTCGACCCGTGGCTGAGCGAATGCGCGGCGCAGTTCATCCCGTGCGTCAGCGAGAAGGTGTATCGCGATCGCTACGACGAGCCGGACAAGCGGCCGCCGGGCGAGGACGCCATCGACTGGCCCGTGCCGTACTGGTGGATGGACATCGGCTGCACCGTCATGCTCATCCTGCTGGCGGCCGTGAACGAGGGCCTCGCCGCCGGCTTTGCCGGCACGCACGATCCGACGCGGCTGAACGCGGAGCTCGACATCCCGGCCGACTACGTCCCGGTCGGCGTCATCCCGGTCGGGCAGCCGCTGCCCGACAAGCGCTCGCCAAGCTTGAAGCGCGGCTGGCGCGGCCTGGACGAGTTCGCCCGCTGGGAGACCTGGGGCACCTGACCGAACGTCCCCGGTGATGCGCTAACCCCCCTCGCCCGTATCCCCTTCGAGTCCCGAGCCGGCAATACCGCTCGCCGGACGACGCACCCGGAGGAGAGGCCTATCGGTCTGGTTTCGACAGCTTTGCCATGCCCGTCGACGTCTCGACGCCGACGCCCCCCTGATCGAACTGGAGCAGATACTGATGCGTACCCTCACGATGCGCGTCGTCGCCGTACCCCTTCTGGTGCTGGCGGCCGCCGCGCTCATCATTGGTTCGACCGCCCTGCGTGTCGGGGCCGCCGACCATCTGGATGCACCGACCGTCAAGAAGGACGGCCGCATCGACATCAACGACGTCTACGTCTTTCAGGGCCGGAACGCAGGTAGGACCGCACTGGTCATGACGGTCAACCCGGCCGCTGGCCTCCTGTCACCCACCACCTTCCGCCCGAGCGCCCGGTACGAGTTCAAGGTCGACACCGGCACCGATGCCATCGAGGACATCTCACTGCGCGTGAGGTTCGGCGCTGTCCGCGGAGATGGCAGCCAGGAGATTCACGTGTATCGGGCCGATGGAAGCAAGGCCCAGAACGCACCAGGGCATGCTGATCGGTCACGGCTCGACGGGCGAGGCCATCCAGCTCGCGGGCGGTGGTCGGGCATGGGCCGGTCTGGTCGATGACCCATTCTTCTTCGACCTGGCACGCTTCCAGACCTTCAAGGCGACCCTGCTGGCCGGTGGCGGCCTCGCGGATCTGGGCGGTCTCACCGACTGCACCAGGACCAATCCGGCGCCGACCAACTTCTTCAAGGGCCTGAACGGAACCGCGATCGTGATCCAGCTTGCCGACTCGGCGCTGGGCGGCACGATCCGCGTGTGGGGCGAGACCTCGATCAAAGAGAACGGCGTCCGCACCCAGGTGGAGCGGATGGGCCTGCCCACGATCAACACGGTCTTCAACCACACCGACGCCACCAAGGACGCATACAACCGCGCTGAGCCGCGTAACGACGTGGCCAACTACAGCGACGACGTGTCCGGCGTGGTCGAGCTGATCACTACTCTGGCCGGTACCGCCCCCGATCCCGCCGCGTACGGCGACGCGATTGCCGGCGTGCTCCTGCCCGACATGATCACCTACAACACGTCCCAGCCGGCGAACTTCGGCGTGCTGAACGGACGTGCGCTGACAGATGACGTGGTCGATGTCGCGCTCAGCGTGGTCGCAAAGACTCCGCTGACTGACTGCATCGGCAACGACAGCGCGTTCCGCGCTCACTTCCCGTATGTCGGCCGGCCGAACTAGGCCGACGTTTGATGGACCGATGCCACCGCCGGCAGCCGCCGGCGGTGGCCGGGCCTGCAGGTGACGACAAATGACAACGATTGGACTCCGCCGCCGTGACCCAGGGCGTCTCGCGTACCGGCTGATCGGTGCCGGGGCCGCGCTGGGAATCGTGCTGGCGCTCACTCGCCTCCAGATTGGGTCCCCGGCCACGACGGCTGAGGTGCAGCCGCCTGTGGACGCCATTGCCGCCGCTCCCCAGCTCGACGGCGGCGGCAGCCTGGGCCTGCTGCCCCCCGCACAGCGGGTGGCCTTCTGGGAGAAGCGCGTCGCCGAGGGCGGGTCGTTCCTGGATCTCATCAACCTGGCCGACGCCTATCTCGACCGCTCGCGGGCAACCGGTGATCTGGACGACCTGCGGCGTGCGGCCACCGCCCTGGACCAGGCGGTCGAGACGGATCCGTACCCGGATCGCGTCATCGATCGGCGCGCCATGGTCGCATTCGCGCTCCACGACTTCGTGGGGGCGATGCGCCGTGCGGACGACGTCCTGCGACGGACACCAGATGATCTCGCGGCGCTGGGCGTTGCCGGTGATGCCCGGCTCGAGACGGGCGACATCGCGGGCGCCCGCGAGCGTTACCAGCGGCTGGCGGAGCTTGCGCCCTCCCCGGCGTCGTGGAGCCGCCTCGGCCGAATGGCGTTCCTGAACGGCGATCCCGACGCTGCCGCTCGGCTCATCTCCCGCGCCGCCACCTCATCGCGCGAGCAAGGCCTTCCGGACGCGGAGGCGTTCTATGACTTCCAGCTCGGCGACCTCCATCGCGCGACGGGCGACCTGGAAGGGGCAGAGGCGGCGTACACCGCTTCCCTGGCAGCGCTGCCCGAGTACGTGCCAGCCATGAATGGTCTCGCAGCAGTGCTGGCGGCGACCAACCGGCGCGACGAGGCGATCCGGATCCTGGAGCTGGCGACCGCCCGGCTCCCGCAACCGGAGCTGGTGGCCGCCCTCGGCGACCTGTACGCACTCGCTGGCGATGATGCGCGCGCAGAGGCGCAATACCGCCTCGTGGCGGGGATTGCCCAGCTGTCCAGTGCCACCGGATCGGTCTATGACCGCCAGCTGGTGATATTCGGCGCCGACCACCAGCGGGGCCTTCACGATGCCCTGGCGCGCGCTCGAGCCGAGCTGGCGGTGCGCGGCGACATCTATGGCCACGATGCGCTGGCATGGGTGCTGTACCGCCTGGGCCGGTTCCATGAAGCTGCCGCCCACGCGAAGGCGGCGCTGGCGCTGGGGACGCCGGATCCGAGGATCGCGTATCACGCCGGCCTCATCGCTTCGGCGCGGGGCGATGACGTGCAGGCCATGAGCCTGCTGCGCGTGGCCGTACGCGGCGTTGCGTTGCTGCCACCGCTGCAGGCAGACGCTGCTCGCGCAGCCCTCGTGGAACTGTCGTCCCAGGACCGCCAGCCATGAGGAGTCTGCTTGCCGCCGGTTGCCTCGCATTGCTGCTGGTTCCTGCACTGGCGCGGCCCGCATCGGCTCATCCGCTCGGGAACTACACCGTGAATCGGGCGGTGGCCGTCACCATCGCCCCGGACCATGTTGCACTGCTGTACCTGATCGACATGGCCGAGATCCCGGCCTTCAGTGAGGTCGGCGTGATCGACGGCAACGCCGACGGATCGGTCTCCCCAGACGAGGCCGACGCCTATGCGGGCGCGGCCTGCACGCGCGCCCTGAGCAAGCTGGAGCTGCGGGTGGATGCCACGTCCCTGCGCCTGTCCGTGACCAACAAGCCCGAGCTGGACCTCCTGCCCGGCGCGGGCGGGCTCCAGACGCTACGTCTCGCCTGCCACTTCAACGCCCCGTCGGCAGGCGGCGGGTCGCTGACGGTGGTGGACCGCACCGATGATGGCCACGTCGGCTGGCGCGAGGTCACGATCGCAACTGCCGCCGGCGTGCGTATCAACGACGCCGATGTTCCCACCCGCAGCGACTCCGACTACCTCCGCGCCTATCCGACGGGGCGACTGGAGTCTCCACCCGACGTCCGCCAGGGTCACGCGGCGTTCCGGCTGGTCGGCGGCGCCCGGCCATCGTCGCCCGATGAGTTGAGCTCGGCGGCCGGCAACCCGAGGCCCACCGATCCACTGGCCGCCCTGCTGGCCGGAGACCTCTCGCCGGCCGTCGTGGTGCTGGCGTTGCTGCTCGCCGCCGGCCTCGGTGCGGCCCACGCGCTCTCGCCGGGACATGGCAAGACGCTGGTTGCGGCCTACCTGGTCGGCTCCGGCGGCACGATGCGCCAGGCTGTGGCCCTGGGCTTGACCGTCGCCTTCGCCCATACCGCTGGCGTGCTGCTCCTCGGCGTGCTCGTCCTGGTAGCGGGGGAGCTGCTCCTGCCGGAGACCCTGATCGGCTGGTTGACCATCGCGTCCGGGGCGCTGATGGCTGTCCTCGGCGCGGGCCTCGTCTGGAAGGCGCTGTCTGGCAGACGCGACCATAGCCACGGCCACAGCCATGACCACGGCCCTCTTCATTCACACGGCCGCGGGCAGGCTCACGCGCATCCTCCAGCCCCCGCTCGGACGCGCCTGGGCATGCGGAATGTCGCAGTGCTGGGCGTTGCCGGCGGTCTGGTGCCGAGCGCCTCGGCCCTGATCGTGCTGCTCGCCGCGGTGACGACGGGTCGCCTGGCATTCGGGCTGGCGCTTATCGTGGCCTTCGGGCTTGGCATGGCGGTGGTGCTGGGCGGCCTGGCAGCGGTCACGGCCTTTGCCCGTGGCTGGCTCGACCAACGAGCATTTGGTGAGCGTTGGCTCCTGGGTCGGGCGCTGGGCCTGCTGCCGGCTGGATCGGGCATGCTGGTGCTCGCGATCGGGCTGGTGATCACCTACTCCGCGCTTTCGCGCATGAACTGAGATACCCGCCGCTGCTTTGACCGGAGCGGTGCCCCACGCGTATCATCGCCGCCGTTCCGCAGGGTCAGATCGACGCTGATCCGCGCTGCGTTCCGGCGTAGCTCAGTGGTAGAGCGGGCGGCTGTTAACCGCTTGGTCGTAGGTTCGAATCCTACCGCCGGAGCCACCCTCCCAATCCGGATGTCCGGGAACCGATGCCCCGCGCGCAGCGTCCCTCGTGCATGCAGTTGACGCATCCGTCAGTCGCCGCGGTGCTTGCCATCGTGGTTGTCGGGATCGGCGCCTGCACGCCCGGCGCTGGCGCGTCGCCCACGGCCGGAACAGGCAGCGTGGCGGGTGTCGCGGTGGCGGGGCCGACGTGCCCGGTGGTGACCGATCCGCCGCAGTCGGGCTGCGGCGACCGGCTGGTCGCAGGCGCAACGCTGGTGATCGTTGACCAGGCGGGCGACGAGATCGCCACCGCCACGACCGGCGACGATGGCCGGTTTCATCTGGATCTGCCGCCGGGAACGTACGAGGTACAGCCACACCCGGTCGACGGGCTGATGGGCATCGCGCCTCCCGCGGGAAGCCACACCCGGTCGACGGCTGATGGGCATCGCGCCTCCCGTCGGCGTCACGGTCTCGATAGGCCAACCGACGGAGGTGACGGTCGTCTACGACACCGGCATCCGGTGAGTCTCCAGGAACGTCGTCTAGGTCTCGTTGTTGCGCGCCACCCGGTCGCGGATCTCCGTCGTTAGGTCGTGGATCTGGCTCGCGAGCACGGCGATCTCCCGCGTAATGGCGGTGTTCTCCTTCAGCTCAAGTTCCTCTTCGACGAAGTCGTGGTCGGCCTTTTTCTGCTGGAAGTCCGCCTGCCGGTTCTGACCGATCATCACGAAGGTGGACAGAAAGATCGCCTCCAGGGAGACCGCGAGCGTCAACGTCGGCCACGGACTTCGCTCGACAAAGAGCATCCAGGCCCCGAACCCGATGGCGTGGATGTAGACGAACCGCATCGAGCCGGCGAATTTGGTGATCCGGTCAGCAACGCGCAACTGGAAATCAGCGTATCGCTTCTCGTGCATCGACTGGACGACTGGGTGATGGGCTGGGACGACCGTCATGATCTCTGGCCTCCGGTTTCGCCCCAGCACGTTGGTCCAGCTTGGCCGAACTCGCCCGTGGCGGGGTCGTACGTTCCGACGGCCGCACCCGAGGAGCGTGGCCGTCCGGGCTGCCGCGGATCCTACCCAGCTGGTCTGCCGATTGCGGCACCGGATAACGGCGACCACCCGCCAGTCTCGGGGACGTTCGCCTAGAAGGTCGTCTCGGTCTCGTGAGAGGCGCCGTCTGCGATTGACGCGTACGTCTTCACGATGATGTCAAGCACGTGCCGCGCGTGCTCCGCAGTCAGTACCGGCTGCTCATCCCCGCGCAGGCAGGCAATGAAGTGCGCCATGCCGGCGCCCACCACCGCCAGCGGCTCGCCGGGCGGCGGCAGCTGTACCCCGTGCGTCCAACCCTCCAGGCCCAGCGGGCCGTCGTCATCGACGTAGATGCTCGCCGGTGCGTCCTTGTCCCACGAAGGGCCGGCGAAGCTGATGGTGGCGCTGGCGAAGTGCAGCTCCAGCCACGGGGCAAGCGTGCTGGCCGTGCCGAAGGAGGCGAGCAGCTGCCCCAGTGCCCCGCTTGCAAACTCGATGTTGATCAGCAGGTGGTCCGGCGTGGTGACCGGGATCGTCTGCCCTATCAGGGGGCCGGCTCGGACCACGCGCGTCGGGTTGCCGATGGCCCCCATTGCCTGAACCCGCCGCACCGGCCCCATCAGCATGGTCAGCCCGTGCAGGCGGTAGATGCCGTGGTCGATCAGCGGGCCCACGCCCTCGCGATAGAAGACCGATGGATCGCCTGTGTACTCGCGCCACGCGGCCGGCCCCGGGTCCGCATGGTGGGCGACGGCCAGGCTGAGCGGCCCGAAACGCCCTGACGCCACGATCTCGGCCAGCCACTGGAAGCGGCGCGTGACCGCCACGCCGGGGGCACACAGCAGCAGCACGCCGCGCTCGCGGGCCGTTTCGATCAGCCGATCCGCCTCGGCCAGCGTGCCGGCCAGCGGCTTCTCCGAGTAGACATTGATGCCGGCAGCCAGGCACGGCTGGCTGACCGATGCGTGGGCCGGCGCCGGGCTCAAGTTGATCACGGCGTCCAGGGCGGCTTCCGCGAGGAACGCATCCAGCCCCGTATAGGCGGCAGCGCCGGGCGACCAGCTCTCGACCGCCGCCACGGCCGCTTCTGCCGCCTCGCGCCGCGGATCACAGGCGGCGACCAGCTCGACGCGATCGGCCATCTCCGCCAGGGCCGGCAGGTACCAGCGGTGGGCGACGTCTCCGCAGCCGACGATCCCGACTCGAATGCGGCGGCGCAGGTCTGGCAGCGCGCTCATTGCGGCGGCAGGACCGCCACGAGCATCCACCGATCACCCGTGGCCTGGCGCATGGCGAAGGTCTGATCGAACGGCGACGAGCGGCGATCGGTGAGCGTGCCGTCCGCGGCGTACCGCTCCTCGGTGACGGTGCCCCGTCCGCGCAGGCCCAGGCTGAGGCCGGTCTGCTGCCCGAACGGCACGAGCAGCGATACGTCGATTGCGTCGAAGTCGTACTGCGCGACGGTCGTGGCGCCGCTGGCAGTGGCCCCCTCCAGCCGTCCCTGCATCTCGTCCAGGCGGTCGCCGTGGTCGACCGCCGTCAGCAGGGAGCTGTCGCGCGCCAGCAGCGCCTGGTTCTCGATCTCCAGGTTCTGTGCCAGGGACAGCACCACGGCCTGCATGCCCGGTCCGGCCAGCTCGTGGTCGTAGTCGATCACCTCCTGGTTCACGGTGATCGGCGGCAGCGTGCTGGGATCAATCACGGCGGGTGGGTTGTTGAGGGCCTCCGCCCGATCCGGCACCACGAAACCACGTGCCGGGATGCCGGCCGCGACGATGCCAATGGCGACCAGCAGGCCGGAAGCCACCACCGCGCCAACCCGGGCCGTCGCTCGCCGTCTCGAGGTGGCCGGTGCATCGGCTCCACCGCGTACGAAGGCGCGCAGGTCGTCCGCGGTCGTATGTGCGGCCGGGAGGAATCGGTCAAGCACCGGACGCATCGCGCACATCAGCGACCAGTCCGGCCAGGAGGCCGACCTTGGTGCCGAACTCATCGGTCTGGGGAGCCATCAACAGGACGCTGCTGACCGCCACCAGCACGCCGAACACGATGCGGCCGACGGCGCTGGCAGGGACAGTCTTCGGATCGGTGATCATGAAGAACAGGAAGATCAGGACCTCGGGCGAGGTCACGATCACGCGCCAGAAATCGGCGCCGCAGACCGGGGCGAACGCCCAGTTGGCCACCATGCAATGGCCCGATGCCGCCAGCAAACCGAGCCCGGCCGCCAGGGTCAGCCAGAACGAGGCGGCCAGCCCCAGCAGGTGCAGCCGCCGCGTGATCAGGATGCCGCCCACGATGATCACCGCGTACGCGGCGATCATCCACGGGCTGCTGAGCGGGGACCACCAGAAGTCCAGCGGCTCGACCCGGGAGCTGCCGAGCACCACGAAGGCAATGACCAGCCCGATGTTGGACGGGTTGAAGACGTGCGAACCGTGGTACTTGATGACGTACTTCGTCAGCAGCGAGAGGCCGGCCACCGCGGCGAACACGTACCAGTAGTCGGTGGTCCACGGTTGATTTGCCGGCGTGCCGACCACGCGGAGGATCAGGGCGACGCCGCTGCCGGTCAGCATGGCGCTGGCGGGCCACACGAAAGCGCGCGACTGCCGGAAGGTGAGCGCGATCTCCAGGATGGCACAGGTGACGATGGCCGCCAGGATCTGCGGCACGCTGACGTCGAAGTGCAGCCCGAGCTGGCCCAGGACGTGGATGGTGATGATCACTGCCGCCACATGCAGCCGCGGATCCCGAATGCTCGGCAGGACGAGCGGGTAGGTACCACCGGCGATGGTGAGGGTTCGGGCTGTCACGGTCGCCTAGGATACGCAGACGACGCTTGGAGAGAACCGAATGGCCCGAGATGACGAGCGCCTCGCGCGCGCCCAGGAACAGCCCATCGTTGGCGGGCTGCCCGATGTGCCCGGCATCGGCGTCGCCATGCGCCTGACGCCCGGCCTGGGCGTCCATCTCCGCGGCCTCGCCGACGAGCTGCTGGTCAACGACTTTCCGGGTGCCACCATCCAGCGCCACGAGCGCGAGATGCTGGCCACCGCGGTCTCGGCCGCCAACGACTGCTTCTTCTGCATGGACTCCCACGGCGCCTTCGCCGGTGCGCTGCTGGAGCGCGAGCATGCCGTCCACCTCGAGCCGGTGATCGACGTCATCAAGACCGGCTCGTCCGATGGGGTCACCCCCAAGATGGCGGCGCTGCTGCACATCGCCCGCGTCGTCCAGAATGCGCCACTGCGCCTGACGCAGGCGGACGTGGCCGCGGCCCACGATGCTGGGGCGAGCGAGGGCGACGTGCAGCTGGCCGTGCTCATCGCCTCCGGCTTTTCGATGTACAACCGCCTGGTGGATGGCTTCCGGGCCAGGACGGCGCCCACCACCGAGGTGTACCGCGAGCGCGCCGCCGAGATCGCCGATAACGGATACAGCGCGGCGCCGGCCAGCGCCGGCGCACCTCGGACCACTTCCTGACGACGATCCGGCTCAGCCACGGCTGACCCGGATCTCGACTTCGAACGCCAGGGACTCAGCCGCCGGCAGCCAGGACAGGCCATCGGGTCGGCCATCCAGCAGGCGCCGCAGGCCATCGGGCGCGTGGGTCTGCGGCTCGACAGCGATCGCCTCCAGGTCGGGCGGCGTCGCGACCGCCACGTAGCGCGCGTCGGTGGAGGCGGTCAGGGTGGCGCGCAGGCCGAGCTCGGGCCAGGCGAGTTGAATCGCGCGCAGGTTTGCATCGGTCCAGGTCCCGTCCAGCCCGTCCGTCGGGGTCGCCAGCGTACGGAGGTCCAGCGCACCACTGACCGGCTGCGGGTCGGGGGTGGGCGTGACGTTCGAGGCGTAGGCCAGCCCGGCATCAACCCGCAGCTGGACGGGGCGCCGCCACCACGGATGGAAGCCGATGCCGGCCGGCATCGGTTCATCGGCCAGGTTCGTGAGCCGCCAGTGCAGAGACAGCGCGTCGTCGCGGGCTTCCGCGGAAAGCGTGACCTCGTACGGCCACGGCCAGCCGTCGCCCCCGGCCCGGACGGAGCATGAGGCCGGGCCGATCACGGACCACGCCATGGCGTGGACCTGCCCGTGGATGGCCGATCCATCGTGAAAGTTGCCGGCCAGGGAGACGGTCTGGCTGCCGACCTGCGTTGTTCCAGCCGCAAGTCGGTTGCACCACGGCGCCATGAGGTAACCGCCCCAGATGAACGGGTCGCGCAGGTGCTCGGCGGGGTCGGGCGGGGTGCGCAGCAGGTCGTGGCCGAAGGCGCGGAGCCGATGCAGCCGCGCCCCCGCTTCCGGCAGCAGCATGGCCTCCAGGGGGCCGTCTGCGATCCGCAGCTCGTGCACGGCGCGGCTAGCGCGCGACGACCATGGCCCGCTCGGTGCCGAGCAGGAAGGGCGGCAGCCAGGCGGGGATGTTCGAGAAGGGCAGGACGTCCGGATGCAGCTCGATGCCCAGCTCGCTGGCCATGAAGTCCCGCCGCGCCTCGATGCGTCGCCAGGCATCCGGATACTGGTCGGCCAGCAGGCCGCGCAGGCCGTCGTCGGCGAGAGCGATGCCGTCCTCGATGTTGGTGGTGAAGTACGACGTGCCGGTGGCCGGAATGATGTCGACCTGGAACGCCATGCCGGACCGCAGCTCGGTCGTCGAGCCGGGCGCGATGGGGGAGTTCACCCACTCGTCCAATTGGATCTGGTGCCCGGGATTGAGGAAGATCCCGAAGAACGGGTCGCTCAACCGGCGTGCCACGATCTCGTGCAGCGCCCCGCCGGTCTGCCCGATGCGCAGCGCCCCGTACCACTCCGCTACCGCGCCGAAGTAGGGGACCACCAGGCGCTCGACATAGTCGCTGATCTCGTGCGGCAGCTGGCCGGCCGACTCGACCACGAAGCCGGCACGACAGTTGAGCGCCCCCCAGATGCCGAACGCCACCGTGAACGGGTCGCCGTGCTGGATCGGGCGGTCGCCCGGGCTGAGGAGGCCGAGGGCGGCGCGTGAACCCGCGGTCAGCATCAGGTGGCAGGAGAGCGGCCACCCGTTCCAGCCCAGGAGGGACACGGCTTCCCGCTCGGTCACACCTGGTTGCAGGCCTCGCAGCAGCCGCAAGCACGCCGGACGAGGTCTGGCATGCCGCCCATTCCATGGCGGCCAGCTGCTCCACCTCGTTGATCACGCGCAGCCCGTCGGCGGCATCGATCAGCAGGCCGGTGGCGTTCTCGACCGAGCCGGTCCCGCCAACCGCCTCGCGCAGGGCATCGACCAGGTAGGACGGTGCGTCGCTCTGCTCGGCATGGCTGTACGTCTTCCAGCCGATAGCGCCAACCCGGCTGCCGGGACCGATGCCCTCCGAGGCCAGGATGTCGGCCAGCGGCGCCGATCGGTCGCGGGGCTGGCTCGGCAGGCTCAGGTCCTGGAACCGATGACGTCGCATCGGCAGCGGCGCAGCGCCGGCCATGGCCCAGCACTCGTTGCCGACCAGGATTGCCGGATCGCCATCCGGCCCGACGATCAGCACCGCCTCCTCGAAGCGCGGATCGAAGCCGGTCAGGTAGGCCATGTTGGCGCTGTGCTCGCGATCGGCATAGATGACGAGATGCTGGTGCCCAGCCGCGTCGGCCCGCTCGCGGAGGCGTCGGAGGCGATCGGCGTAGAGTGCTGCGGGGAGCTCGGGCATCGCATCCGGCATGCCGAAGTCGGGCAGGGTCACCGCCTCCAGGCGGGCCGTGACGTTGGGGCTCCGCGCGGTCATCGCGGCGGGGTCCACAGCTCGATCGCGGTCGTGCCGCGCGTGATGGTGCCGAACGTGTCGGCCGCGGCCGACATGGCGGGGCCGCGCTCGCCATCGGGCCAGACCACCCTGACCGACGCGGACTCCGCGTCGCCCAGCCCGAAATGAATCCAACCGAGCTGCCCGCCGGCATGGCCGCCACCCACGGTGACCTCCCGCCGCATGACCCGGTCGCCGGCGGTGACCTCCACCCAGGCGCCGATCGCGTCGCGGTTGGCGCCGTCCTGCTGCGAGCCGCACCGTCAGCCAGTGGCCCATCGGCTCAGGATCATCGGCCGTGCCGGTCCCGACGTTGCGGTACAGGCCCACGTTCTCGCGCCGGTTGACGATCACCAGGTCCAGCATCCCATCCAGGTTGAGGTCGGCCAGCGCGCCACCGCGGGCACGAGCGAAGCTGACGATGCCCGCGTCCTGGCCACCCTCCACGAAGGTGCCATCCACCTGGCCCATGAGCAGGTTGCTCGGGTCGCGCATGGCGTAGCCCGATTCCGCCTCGACGTTGCCCTTGGCCACGAACAGGTCGATCTCGCCATCGTTGTTCACGTCCGCAAACTCGGCGTGCCAGGCGGTCGACGGCATCTCCACGTCGCCGATGTACGGCTCGTGGGCAGTGGCGTCGCGCTCGATCGCGATGTCGCGATACCGCGGGTGGGCCGGTCCATCGGCCAGGGTCTGCAGGCGGTTGTCGGACTGGCTGGTGAGGTAGACCTCGGGATAACCGTCGCCGTCCAGGTCGTACGAGGCGATCCCCATGCCCCAGATGTGGACCGGCTGCCAGCCCTCCTCATGGGTGTAGAGCCGTGGGGCGGCGTCCGGCGTCATGCGCCACAGCTGCTCCTCGCCGAAGCGGTAGTAGTGGCGGTCGTTCGAGACGCGCAGGTCACGCCGCCCGGACCGATCCCAGTCGCTGAACAGCATCGACAGGCTGCAGTAGCTGGGCGCCAGCGTTGTCGGCGGCGCGTACCGCCGGCCCGTTGCGTCGGGACGGATCAGCTGATCGTCATCGCAGACGTAGCTGCCGTCGTCCACCGTCTCCGGCTTCAGGTAGTTGCCGAACGCCATGGTCGGCAGTGCTTCAGGGTCCTCCCAGGTCGCGGAGAAAGAGGTCGTCCAGGCGTCGCCTCCGTCGAAGCCCCAGGCCTCGTTGGCGCGCTCGAAGGTGCAATCACCAAGGCCGCGAAGCAGGACGTTCTCGCCAAGCCGCAGGACGGCCAGGTCGACGTTCCCATCCGCATCGATGTCCAGCGGATAGGCGCCGACAACCTTGCTCAGGTCGGTGACGGGGCTGGGCACCGGGTCGAAGGCCAGTGCTCCTCCCACCGGGCTCCGGTTGCGGAACAGCGCTGCCGGATCCTCGCCGCCGGCCAGGTACAGGTCCTGCCGGCCGTCGCCGTCACAGTCGAAGACGGCGACGCCGCCGCCGACGAAGTAGAAGAAGTCGCCGGCATACGCATGAGCCAGCCCGGCGGCAGCGGCCTCCTCGACGTAGTGCGGTGCCGGCAGGGCCCCGCCGGCCAGCGCCCCAAGGCTCGCCAGGGCGGCCACGCTCCCCACGCCGACGACGAGCAGGCCGAGGCCGGCCGCGATCCATCCTCGCCGGTGGCGGGTCACGCGCTGGCTGCCTCGGCGGCTTCGAAGATGCGCTCGATCACGCGCAGGTTGGCGACCGCATCCTCCGGCGGCACGGGGGCCGGCTGTCCATCGAGCACGGCGGCCGCAAAGCGTTCCGCCTCGACCGTGTAGGGATCAGCCACCTCGAAGGTCAGGACCCTTGTGGCCGGTGCGACCGGCGGATCCCCGCCGGCGCTGACGTACACCTCGGTCGGCCGGTCGGGTGGGATGTTGAAGGGAATGACCATCGAGATGAGGCCCGTCGTGCCGTAGATGTGCACCCGCTGGTCGTCTTCTGCCCGGGTAGAGCACGTGAACGACGCGATGCCCTGGTCGAAGGTGAGGATCGCGCTGGTCAGCACGTCAACTCCCATCGCGGGGTCGCGCACCAGCGCCGCCGACACGTGCCGCGGCTCGGCGCCGAACAGCAGGCGCGACAGGTTCACCGAATAGCAGCCGATGTCGAACAGCGCTCCGCCGCCCGCCTCGCGGATGTTGCGGATGTTCGTCGCGTCGTCGTTGAAGTAGGAGAACCAGGACTGGACCGATACCAGCCTGCCGATCTCGCCCGATGCCACCAGCTCGGCCACCGCCTGCCACGACGGGTGCAGGCGGTACATGAACGCCTCCATGAGCATCACGCCTTCGGCGTTGGCCACGTCGATCATGCGCTGCGCGTCCTCCGCCGTGAGCGCCAGCGGCTTTTCGCACAGGACGTGCTTGCCGGCGCGGGCGGCGGCGATCGCCCATTCGGCGTGCAGGTGGTTCGGCAGCGGGATGTACACCGCGTCGACTTCCGGGTCGGCCAGCAGCGCCTCGTAGGAGGCGTGGGCCTGAGGAATCCGCAGCTCGGAGGCGACCGCCTCCGCCCGCCAGGCATCGCGCGACGCAACGGCCACGATGCTGCAACGCCGGGCCTTTTGCATGCCGGGCACGACCTTCGTGCGGGCGATGTCGGCGGTCGACAGGATCCCCCAACGCAGCGTGTCCATCCGGCTCAGCCCCCGGAGGTCCCGGTCACGGGCCGGAAGGCGACCGGGCCGTCGAGCGTGTCCATCCGACTCTCCTCCGTGCGGAATGACGCGCCGGTCAGGCGGTCTGAGCCGCGCGCGATGCTTGACACCACCGACGCCTATGCCCGAGTCTACGCCAGAGTTTGAGCAAGACGAACACAAACCCGCCGTGGTGAGTCGCGAGGCAACTGGGCAGCGGAGCGAGACCGTCCGTCGCGCGAACCTGAGCACCATCGTCCGCGAGCTTCATCTGCGGGGACCGCTCTCGCGATCAGACCTCGTATGCAGCACCGGGCTGACGCGTGGGGCGATTCGTGGACTCATCGGCGAGCTGGCTGCCTCTGGGTTGGTCCGTGAAGAGCGCAGCGCTCCGGTGGGTACGCCCGGCCGGCCTTCACCGCTCGTGCGTCCGTGCCACGACCGCGCCACGGTTCTGGCGCTGGACGTCGCCGTCGACTCGATCGGCGCCGCGCTGGTCGGCTTCGGCGGCCGTCTGATCGAGCACGTCCGGGTGGATCGGGCTCGCGGACACCTGGCGGCGGAACGCATCGCCGCCGACCTGGCCCGGCTGGCGCTGCCGCTCATCGAGCGCCACGACGCCCGGGACTCATTGATCGGCATCGGCGTCGCCATGGTGGGCGTGGTTCGGCTCAACGATGGCCTCGTGCGGCTGGCACCCAACCTCGGCTGGCAGGACGTCCCGTTGGGCGAGCTGCTGGGCCAACGACTGAGGCTGGGGCTGCCGGTGCTCGTCGCCAATGAGGCGGACCTCGGCGCGCTGGCCGAGCATCGCCGCGGGGTGGCGATGGGCATCGACGACGTCCTGTACCTGTCCGGCGAGGTTGGTGTCGGCGGTGGCCTGATCGTCGGCGGTCAGCCCCTCATCGGCGCAGCCGGGTACGCCGGCGAAGTCGGCCACATGCCAGTCAACCCGGCGGGCACCACCTGTCGCTGCGGCTCCATCGGCTGCTGGGAGACAGAGGTTGGCGAGCGGGCGTTGCTGCGCCGTGCAGGGCGCCCCGGATCGAGCGGCCGCGCCGCCGTGGACGACGTGATTGCGCAGGCCGAGGCCGAGTCCGTCACGGCCCTGGCCGCCCTGTCGGAGACCGGCAAGTGGCTGGGTATCGGCCTGGCTGGCCTGGTGAACCTGTTCAACCCAAGCCTGGTCGTGCTGGGTGGCGTGTTCGGTCGGATGGCGCCGTTCGTTGCGGACGAGGTCGAGGATGCCCTCGACCATCGGGCGCTGCGGGCTCCGCGGGACGAGGTGCGGGTCGTCCAGGCCTCGCTCGGCGCGGATGCCACGCTCTTCGGAGCTGCAGAAACTGCGTTCGAGCCCTTCCTGGTTGATCCGGCGGCCTGGCTCAGCCCTCGGGCGCGGCCGCTTCGGCTGGTGAGCGCATGACGAGGGAAGACAGGAGGGGCCGTCGAAATCGATCTGGAGGACTTGACAAGGATGTAGCCTATCGCGAGGCACCCTCACGGGAACGAGTCACCATCTTCGGAGGAGGAAGCAATCCAATGCGTATTCCCAGGCTCGCGGCCCTCTGGGCCGTCGTCGCCATCGTCTTGGCGGCGTGCACCGGTGGCGGTGCCTCTCCTTCGGCTAGCGCCGGAGGTAGCACAGGCTCCGTTGCCTGCAAGGTCGGCGTGTCG
The DNA here is from genome assembly GCA_963720505.1 of uncultured Chloroflexia bacterium. Classification (GTDB taxonomy): domain Bacteria; phylum Chloroflexota; class Limnocylindria; order QHBO01; family QHBO01; genus DASSCW01. The sequence continues at coordinate 364,889 of CAVRFT010000007.1, read as the reverse complement.
TGGAACAACTTCCAGCAGCCACGCTGGGCAGCCGCTGACAAGCCGAATCTCCAGGAGACTGTCGAAGCGGGCGGCGGCACGTATACCGACGTCGACGCCAACCTCGACAGCGTCCAGCAGCTGACCGACGTCGAGAACCTGATCAACCAGGGCATCAACGTCCTCGTCCTGCTTGCCCAGGACACGACGGTGGTCGGCCCCGCCCTCCAGGCGGCGGCGGATGCCGGAATCCCGGTCATCGCCTATGACCGGCTGATCGAGGATCCGAGCGTTCTGTACATCACCTTCGACAACGTGGGCGTCGGCGCGGCCGAAGCCCAGGCCATGCTCGAGAAGGTGCCGACCGGCACGTACGTCCTGATCAAGGGCGACCCGGGCGACCCGAACGCGTCCACCTTCCTGCCGCAGGGCTGGAACGAAGCCGGACTGCAGGATGCGATCGACGCCGGTGACATCACGGTCTTCGACGAGCAGTTCACCGATGCGTGGGACACCGCAGACCGCGCAGAACAACATGGAGGCGATCATCGACGCCGCCAACTCGCAGGACGTCCAGATCGATGCGGTGCTGGCCGAGAACGACAGCACGGCGCTGGGCGTGGCAGCGGCCCTCCAGGCCAAGAGCTACGACCAGATCCCGGTCAGCGGCCAGGACGGCGACCCCGCCAACCTGAACAACGTCGCCCTGGGCTGGCAGTACATCGACGTCTGGAAGAACGCCAACGAGCTCGGCAAGGCCGCCGGCTCCGCTGCGCTGCAGCTATGCGCTGGGACCGAGATGGCCGACGATCACGCTGCCGGACGGCCTCATCGATCCGACGGTGGCGCCGGACAGCCTGACGGCGTCCGACTTCGTGACCCCGGGACCGGACGGAAAGCCGGACTCGGGCGACGAGAACACCGTCAAGTCGTTCATCCTGAAGCCGACACCAGTCACGGCCGAGACGCTGAACCTGCCGATCGACGCAGGCTGGTGGGCGACCAAGGACGACATCTGCGAGGGAGTGACCGCGGACGATCCGGGAGCGGCCGTCTGCGTCGAGTAACGAGCTAGTCGGAGCGAACTGATGGCGCCCTGCGCGTGCGGACTTCCGCGCCGCAGGGCGCCTCATGCTTCTGATCGTGAACCATGGCTGACGTAGCCGCACCCGCACCAGCGCCAGCTCAGACGCAGCCGGTGAGCGGCACCTCGCTGCGCCGGCTGCTTGGCGCAACCGAGATCGACATGCGGCTGTTCGGGATGCTGCTCGCGCTGATCGCCATCCTGGTCGGCTTCCACATCCTTTCCGGCGGGAGATTCCTCCAGCCGGCCAACCTGATCACCCTCTCCGTCCAGGCCTCCGGCATCGCGATCATGGCCACCGGCATGGTCCTGATCATCGTGTCGCGCAACATCGACCTGTCGGTGGGGTCGATCGTCGGCGTCACGGCCATGGCATACGCCCTGCTGCAGACCGACTGGCTGCCCGCCCTGGGCTTGGGCGCCGACAGCGGCTTCCTGTGGCTCGTCGCGCTTGCCGCCGGCTTGGGCCTCGGCGCGTTCATCGGCGGCCTGCAGGGCTTCATCATCGCCTACATCGGCGTCCCGTCCTTCATCGTCACGCTGGGCGGCCTGCTGTCCCTGCGAGGGTCGGTGTGGCTGCTCTCGAGCGGCGCGGCGGTGTCCGGCCTGCAGACGGAATTCAAGAAGATCGGCGGCGGCGCCGCAGGGCTCCATTGGCGGGACCATCACCTGGATCCTGGCCGGCCTGGCCAGCGTCGGCCATCATCGCCCTGATCGTCTACAACCGCCGGCAGCGCCAGCGCTTCGGCTTCCCGCTTCGACCGATGTGGGCGGAGGTGCTGCTGGCAGTCGTGGGCTGCGCCATCGTCCTGGGCGTGGCCGCCTTCGCCAATGCCAACTTCATGCCGCCCAACCTGGCGCGGCAGTATGCGATCGACAACGGGATCACCGAGCCGCCGGGCGGCCTGAAGGTTCCGCTCGGCCTACCGTGGCCGCTCATCATCGTGATCTTCGTGACATTGGCGATGACCTTCCTGGCCACGCGCCGTCGGTTCGGCCGGTACGTCTACGCGTACGGAGGCAACCCGGATGCGGCCGAGCTGGCCGGCATCAACACGCGCTGGACGATCATGAAGACCTACATCCTGATGGGCACGCTGTGCGCCATCGCGGCGGCCATCGGCGCGGCCCGGCTCAACGGCGCCACGCTGGACGTGGGCCAGAGCGACGAGCTGTACGTCATCGCCGCGGCGGTGGTCGGCGGCACCTCGTTCAGCGGTGGCATCGGCACCATTCCGGGCGCCGTGCTGGGCGCATTCGTGATGCAGTCGCTCGCCTACGGCATGAGCTTCAACGGCATCAACTCGCCGACCCAGAACGTGGTGGCCGGCATCGTCCTGATCGTGGCGGTCGGCTTCGACACCTGGAACCGCCGGCGCAGCGGCGGGAGCTAGGAGGTTGCGATGACGGTCGAGACGCCCGCCGATACCACCAAGGCCGACGAACGGCCACGCCCCTCGCTTGAGATGCGGAACATCAACGTCGCCTTCGGCGGCGTGCATGCCGTGCGCGACGCGACGATCGACCTTCACGAGGGCGAGGTCATGGGCCTGGTCGGCGGCAACGGCGCGGGCAAGTCGACGCTCATTCGCACCCTGTCCGGCGCGCATCGCGCCGGACTCCGGGCGAGATCCTGATCGAGGGCAAGCCGGTATCCATCACCAACCCGCGCGACGCCAAGGCCCTGAACATCGAGTGCATCTACCAGACCCTGGCGCTGGCCGACAACGTCGACGCGCCCGCCAACGTGTTCCTCGGGCGCGAGACGGTGACCTGGTGGGGCACCATGGACGACGGGGCCATGGAGGACGCCACCCGCAAGGTCATGGGCCGCCTGAACCCGAACTTCACCCGCTTCACGACGCCGGTGAGGTACCTGTCCGGAGGTCAGCGCCAGGCGGTCGCCATTGCGCGGGCCGTCCACTTCAACGCCCGGATCATGATCATGGACGAGCCGACCGCGGCCCTGGGGCCGGCGGAGACGGCGCAGGTGCGCGACCTCATCCGCCAGCTGAAGAACGAGGGGATCGGCATCTTCCTGATCAGCCACGACATCCACGACGTCTTCGACCTGTCCGATCGGATCAGCGTCATGTACCACGGGAACATCGTCGACACCGTCGACCGCACCAATGTCACGCCCGATGAGGTGCTGGCCATGATCATCCTGGGCAAGAAGCCAGCACGAGGCTTCCAGCGAGGAGCTGGCCGAGCTGCAGATGTAGCTCGCCCGGCGGCGCCCTCAGCCGGCCGTGGAAGTGGGGGACCAGTGCCGGATAGAGCGCCCGATAGCGCGCGTGCCCTTCGGCGTAGCGCTCCGCATTCGGTCCGGGCGTCGCGGCCGGCGTGACCGTCACCAGCGCGTCACCGCCTCGTCGACGGTCGCGAACCAGCCGGACGCCACCGCCGCCAGCACGGCCGCCCCGTAGGCGGCGCCCTCGGTGGTGCTGACCGTGGCCAGCTCGGTGCCGCAGCACGTCGGCCAGGATCTGTCGCCAGAGCGGGCTGGCCGTTCCGCCGCCCGAGATGCGGATCTGCGATGGCGCCGGCATGCCGGCCTCGCGCATCAGGTCGAGCCCGTCGCGCAGCCCGTACGCGACACCCTCCAGCACGGCGCGCGTCAGGTGGCGGCGGTCATGGCCAAGCGTCAGCCCGACGAAGGCACCGCGCGCCAGCGGGTCGGGGTGCGGGCTGCGCTCGCCGGAAAGGTAGGGAAGGAACCACAGGCCGTCGCTGCCGGCCGGGACAGCCTCCGCCCCGGCAAGGAGTTCGTCGTAGCCGGTGCCCGGCGCGATCGCGTCACGGAACCAGCGCAGGCTGCCGGCGGCCGACAGCATCACCGACATCATGTGCCAGCGTCCGGGCACCGCGTGGCAGAAGGCATGGACGCGTCCGCCAGGATCGAAGAGCGGCTGATCGGTGCTGGCGAAGATCACGCCGGACGTCCCGAGCGACAGCGCCGTGGTACCCGGCGCCACGGCACCGACGCCAACTCCGTTTGCAGACTGGTCGCCGCCACCGGCCACCACCGGCGTGCCGGGGCGCAGGCCGGTCGCCGCCGCGGCCGCATCGGTCAGCGTGCCGGTTACCTCTGGACCCTCGAACGCTCGCGGCAGCCACGACCTCGGGATGCCCAGCGCCTCCAGCACTTCCTGAGACCAGTCACGGGCCGCCAGGTCGAGGAGGAGCGTCCCGGCGGCATCGGCCTTGTCGATCGCATGCTCGCCCGTCAGCTGGAGCCGCACGTAGTCCTTGGGCAGCAGCACGTGGGCGATCCGCGCCCAGACCTCCGGCTCGTGCTCGCGGACCCAGACCAGCTTCGGCGCGGTGAGGCCGGTGAGCGCGTCGTTGCCGGTGATCGCGATCAGCCGTTCCGCGACCCACCGCCGCGCGGATCAGGTCGCACTCGGCGGCAGTGCGCTGGTCGTTCCACAGGATGGCCGGGCGCAGCACGGCGTCGGCGGCATCCAGCAGGACGGCTCCGTGCATCTGGCCGGTGAGCCCAATCCCCTCGACCTCCTCGGCCGGCGCGCCGCTCTCGTCGAGCACCGTCCGGATCGCCGCCACCGCGCCGGTCCACCAGTCAGCGGGGTCCTGCTCGCTCCACAGCGGCTTGGGGGTGGACAGGCCATAGGCGGACTGCGCCGATGCCGCGCACCACGCCGTCGCCATCGACCAGGACGGCCTTGGTGGCGGTGGTCGAGACGTCGAGCCCGAGGACGAGGCCCACGGTCGGTCGCTCAGTCGTCGGCGGAGGCGTCCGCACCGCTGGCCCAGATGCGCTGGTTGACGAGGTTCTCCAGGTACTCCTGGCGACCCGAGACCGGGCCGCGGATCGACGGCACCGTCCGCCACCCGCGCGCGCCAGCGACTCCAGCGACGCGGCTCCATCCAGGATCTCGCGACCCAGCGCGGCATCCCAGCCGGCGTAACGTGCCTCGCGCGCCTGGCGCAGCGTGCCGCGCCGCAGCATGTCGTCCGCCACCAGCAGCGAGCGCGCCAGCGTGTCCATCCCGCCGATATGGGCGTGGAACAGGTCGGTCCGGTCCATGCTCTGGCGGCGCAGCTTGGTGTCGAAGTTGAAGCCGCCGCTGCTGAAGCCGCCGGCCTGCAGGATCTCGTGCATGGCCAGGGCCAGCTCGTCGACCGAGTTCGGGAACTGGTCGGTGTCCCAGCCGTTCTGGTAGTCGCCGCGGTTGACGTCGATGCTGCCGAAGATGCCGAGCGCGATCGCGGTGGCCACCTCGTGCTGGAAGCTGTGCCCCGCCAGCGTGGCGTGGTTGACCTCCAGGTTCACGCGGTACTCGTCCTCGAGCCCGTTGCGGGCCAGGAAGCCGTGCACGGTGGCCGCGTCGTAGTCGTACTGGTGCTTGGTGGGCTCCTGCGGCTTCGGCTCGATCAGCAGCAGGCCGTCGAAGCCGATGCGGTGCTTGTGCTCGGCCACCAGGTGGAGGAAGCGCGCCAGCTGGCGCTCCTCGCGCGCGAGGTCGGTGTTCAGCAGGGACTCGTAGCCCTCGCGTCCGCCCCACAGGACGTAGTTCGCGCCGCCCAGCCGCTTGGTGGCGTCGAGCATGGAGCGCACCTGGGCGGCGGCGAAGGCGAACACCTCCGGATCCGGGTTGGTGGCGGCCCCGGCGGCGTAGCGCGGGTGGCTGAACAGGTTGGCGGTGCCCCACAGCAGCCGCGCACCGGTCTCGTCCATGCCGCTGCGCGATGCGTTCCACCATGGCGTCCAGGTTCGCCTGGGTCTCGGTGAAGGTGGCGCCCTCCGGGGCCACGTCGCGATCGTGGAAGGTGAAGAACGGGGCGCCCAGCTTGTGGATGAACTCGAAGGCGGCGTCGACCTTGGCGGCCGCGCCCTCCATCGGGTCGACGCCAGGATTCAGCCAGGGTCGGTCGAAGGTGCCGGACCCGAACACGTCGGAGCCCGGCCAGTTGAAGGAGTGCCAGAGGCAGACCGCCACCCGCAGCTGCTCGTCCATCCGCCGGCCGCCGACCAGGCGGTCGGGCTGGTAGACCTTGAAGGCGAGGGGTTCGTCCGATCCAAGGCCACTGAACGGGATCGGTCCGGGAACATCGGGAAAGAATTCGCCTGGCACGCTTCACTCCTCCGCCGCGCTCGCCGGTCAGTCTTCGAGCCTAGCACAGGTTTGTGCTTCAGTCGCACAAATACATCCCGCCAGGCACTGGACCGATGGGTCCCGATGATTGTCACAAATGTGACACGGTCGGCCACTAACGCAATCGGCAGTCGCGCGTTACTAGGTGTGCGCCGGGCATTCGTGTTGGCGAGTCTACTCGCCAGGGCAGCCACGAATGCCCGGCATTCGCATGCCCCTGGGCGTGACCGTCGATGGCGGAGCGGGGGAGCTAGCGGCCGGGATCCTCGAAGTCAGGATCGACCGGGGCGGTGGGCCCGACGTTGTCGAGAGTCGGCAGCAGGATGAAGCCCATCACCGCCATGGCGGCACCGAAGACGATGAGCATGACGGCGCCCGCCGGCTCGTAGCTGAAGAACCAGTAGACGATGCCGATCAGGATGATGCCGATCGGCAGGATCAGGTACGTCCTCAGCGACATGGCTCGATGATAGCCGCAGCGCCTCCGCTGGTGTCACGCGGAGGGCGTTGGGCGAAACTCGGCATATCTATGCCTTCAGCAGATCCAGCCACAGTCGGTCCGGGAGACGTCGGGCCTCTCGCCGGACGGCCGGATCCCGCTGAGAGGGTCGTTGGCCTTCACCAGGGGTCGGGCATTCAGGATCTCGGCGCTCTCGGCGAGCGTGCCGCGGCGGACGGATGGATCGGTGACCGACGGGGCCATCTCCACCCGCTCGACCACGGCGATCGGCGAACCCGTCGCCTCGCGCGCGGTGACGACGGTGCCGTCGGGGTAGGGGAGCCAGAGGCCGCGCATGCGGGCAATGAAGTGCTCCGCCATGCCGGGTACCAGCATGTCCACGATGCCACGCCCGCTGCGGCGGTAGCCGCGGGGTCGCTCATCGGCCTGGACCCGGTCGACGAAGGGTCGCTGCAGCAGCTCCAGGACGGCGACGCTCACCGCTTCGGGCGCATCCACCCTCGTCTCGCCATCCGCGAAGATGGCCCGCCCCACCATCTCCGACGCGCCCGTCCGGCGGTTGGCGCGGACCAGCTCGAAGACGATGGTGTCCTCGGTGCGCGGGTCGGTCGGCTGGTTCAGCACGTCCCGCAGGATAGACGAATCGCCGTCGCCGCCCGCGGGTTTCATCGCGCCCCGGCGGCGGCAGGCGGCGGGCTAGAATCGGTCCATGCAGGCCATCGACGAGAAGGGCTACCGCGACATGGCGGAGGACCAGTCCGACGAGCAGATCGACCGCTGGGCGGCTGACCTGTTCATCGACTTCGCCAAGCGCCGGGGCGTGGGCACCGCCATTGCGGCCTTCTGTCGCGCGGCGCGCCTGGATGAGCGCGGCTTCCAACGGGTCTTCCTGGTCGGCGGCGGTCCGGACCATGTCGTCGGCATCGACACCGGTGGCGCCCTGGCGGCACCGATCTTCGAGCTGCCGAAGGCCATCGTCGGGCTCCGGAAGATCGACCCTCAGGCCCGGGAGCGGCTGGTCGACTTCCTGGTCGACCACCGCGAGGTCATGAGCTACACGCCCTAGGAGGCTGCCTCGCGCGACGCCCGGATGATGGCGATCGCGTTCTCGAGCTTGAGCTTGCTGACCGTCAGGTAGCGCGCCAGGTTGTCCCGGTTGGTATCGGGGATCTGCTCGATCAACTCCGGCCGGCGCAGCAGGTCCACCAGCTCTTCGATGGCGTCTGCCAGCTTGCCGCGGTTCGACATGAGGGCGTCGTCGGTGGCGGCCGCGGCCTTGGCCACGGCGACCTCGCCCGCCACGGTCCGGCCCCGCCGCCGCGTGGTCTCGCCGTCTTCGTTGCCGGTGCCGTTCATGGCCCGCAGCTTGGCCAGCGTCAGCTCGCCGGCCGCGACCTTCTTGGCCAACCGTTTCCGTGTCCGCTCGTCGCTGATCTTCATCAGCTCGTAGGCATGGCTGATCGTGTCTTTGCGCACGGACACCAGCTCGCGAATCTCCGGCGGCGCATCGGCCAGGCGCATGCGGTTCTCGACATAGCCCTTGTCCTTGCCGATCTTCTGGGCCAGCGTCCGCACCGAGTAGCCAAGGTCCATCATCTTGCGGAACATGGCCGCCTCCTCGAGCGGCGAGACGTCCTCGCGCTGCAGGTTCTCGATGATCGAGACCTCGAGCGCGGTCTGGTCGTCGAACTCGGCGACGATGGCCGGGATCGTGTCGCAGTGCGCCATGCCAGAGGCACGCCAGCGTCGCTCGCCGGCGATCAGCTCGTACTGTGAGCCGACCGGTCGCACCAGGATCGGCTGCAGGACGCCATGCTCGCGGATCGAGTCGGCCAGCTCGGTGAGCGAGTCCTCCTCGTAGGAGAGGCGCGGCTGGGCCGGGTTGGGGAGGATCTTGCTGATCGGGATCTCCCGGATCTGGGCCTGGATCTCCTTCGACTCGATCAGCGAGACGATGCCGGGGCCCAGGTCGACGGCCTGCGCCTCGTCGAAGAGGCGGTGGATGTTCTCCTTGAAGGCCGGACGCTTGCTAGCCAAGTTCGATCACCTCGCGGGCCAGGTCACGGAAGGCACGAGCCGCGGCCGAATTGGTGGCGTACTCGGTCACCGGCTTCCCGGTCAGCGGCGCCTCCCCGAGCTTCACCGTGTTCTTGATCATGGTGTTGAAGACCCGATGGTCCCCGAGCTCGCGCAGGTTGGCCAGCATCTCGCGCGCGAGCACCGTCCGCCCGTCGAAGAAGGTGGCCAGCAGGCCCATGATCTCCAGGTCGTGGTTCAGCTTGAGCTTGATGGTGTTGATCACCTTGATCAGCGCGGTCAGGCCCTTGATGGCGTAGTACTGGGTCTGCACCGGAATGATCACCCGGCTGCTGGCGACCAGCGCGTTGATGGTGAGCAGGCCCAGGGTCGGTGGGCAATCGATGATGATCACGTCGAACTGACGCTGGGTCCAGCCCGCCAGCGCGTCGCGGAGCACCATCTCGCGGCCGATGGCGGTGAACAGCTCGACCTCGGTCGAGGCCAGCTCCAGCGTGGCCGGCGCCACCGACAGGCCTGCCATCTCCGCGGGGCGCACGATCTCGTCGAATGCCACGCGATCCTCGGAGAGGACATCGGCCATCGACACATGGACCTCGGAAAGCGAGATGCCAAGGCCGACGGTCAGGTTCGCCTGCGGATCCATGTCGACGCACAGGACCCGGTAGCCAACCTCCGCCAGCGCGCCGCCCAGGTTGATGGCGGTGGTCGTCTTGCCGACGCCGCCTTTCTGGTTCGCGATTGAAATTACCTTGGTCAACGCATCACCCTTCGCTGGTCGACGTGGAGGCAGACGTCGTGATTACGACTCGTCCCGATCATAGACATGACCCTTTCGAGCGGGTCACCCGGGTTATCCACAAAGCCGCGCAGTGTCGATGTCTTTGTGCAAAGACGAGCCCGTATACTCGAAGTTGTCCACCATCCATCGGGCCCATAGCTCAGTGGTTAGAGCATCCGGCTCATAACCGGCTGGTCGCAGGTTCGATCCCTGCTGGGCCCACCACCACGCGGAGGACTTCCTTGTCGACGGCCGATAAGCTGGCGCGCCTCCGGCAGCTGCGCGAGGAAGCGACGGTCGGTGGCGGGGCGGAACGCGTCGAGCAGCAGCATCGGCGCGGCAAGCTGACAGCGCGCGAGCGGTTGGAGCTGCTGCTCGACGAGGGAACGTTCATCGAGCTGGATGCGCTCGTCACCCATCGAGCCAGCGACTTCGGCATCGACCAGGAGGTCTACCTGGGTGATGGTGTCGTGACCGGCCACGGCGCCATCGACGGACGCAGTGTCTTCGTCTACGCCCAGGACTTCACGGTGTTCGGCGGCTCGCTGTCGGAGGCGCACGCCGAGAAGATCGTGAAGGTCATGGACCTGGCGCTGGAGAACGGCGCGCCGATCATCGGCCTATCCGACTCCGGCGGTGCGCGCATCCAGGAAGGTGTCGTCTCCCTGGGAGGCTATGCCGATATCTTCCTCCGCAACACGCTGGTCTCCGGCGTCATCCCGCAGCTCTCGCTGGTGCTTGGTCCTTGCGCCGGCGGAGCGGTCTACTCGCCGGCCATCACCGACTTCACGATCATGGTCGACGGGACCAGCTACATGTTCGTCACCGGACCGAACGTGGTCAAGACCGTGACCCACGAGGAGATCGACTTCGAGGGGCTCGGGGGTGCACGCGTCCACAACGAGACCAGCGGCGTCGCGCACTTTCTGGCGGCGGGGGAGGCCGATGCGATCGACCTGGCCCGGCGGCTGGTCGGCTACTGGCCGTCGAACAACGTCGACCCCGCGCCGCGCGTCGACGGGTGGTCGGCGCCCGCGGTCAGCGGCGAAGAGCTCGACGCACTGATCCCCGATTCGGCGCAGCAGGCCTACGACATGCACCGGGTGATCGCCGGCGTCGTGGACGCCGAGTCGTTCACCGAGGTGCACGCCCATTTCGCGCGCAACGTGATCTGCGGCTTCGCGTCGGGTCGAGGGACGCAGCGTCGGGATCGTCGCGCAGCAGCCGGAAGTGCTGGCCGGCGTGCTGGACATCGACTCGTCGGACAAGGCCGCGCGCTTCGTCCGATTCTGCGACTGCTTCAACATCCCCATCGTCACGTTGGTCGACGTGCCCGGGATTCCTGCCAGGCGTCGACCAGGAGCATCGCGGCATCATTCGCCACGGCGCGAAGCTGCTCTACGCCTACTGCGAGGCGACCGTTCCGAAGGTGACCGTCATCACCCGCAAGGCATATGGCGGCGCATACGACGTCATGAGCAGCAAGCACGTGCGCGGCGACCTGAACTTCGCGTGGCCCACCGCCGAGATCGCGGTGATGGGCGTCGAGGGCGCGGTGAACATCATCTTCAAGGATCGGCTGGCCAACGCTGATGATCCGGAGGCGGAGCGGGCAACTCTGGTGGCCGAGTACGAGGAGCGTCTCGCCAATCCGTACCTCGCCGCCGCGCGCGGCTACGTCGACGAAGTGATCCTGCCGTCGGAAACGCGCGCCCGGGTTGCCAATGCACTGGCGCTGCTGGCCGGCAAGCGCCAATCGGTGCCGCCCAAGAAGCACGGCAACATCCCGCTGTAGGGCGGGTGTCCGTGCGCAAAGACAGCGGAGGATCCGGCTCCTCGATTCGCCGCATCCTGGTCGCCAACCGCGGCGAGATTGCGATCCGAGTGATGCGGGCCTGTCGCGAGATGGGCCTGGACAGCGTCGCCGTCTACTCGGATGCCGACCGCGACGCACCCCACGTCATGGCGGCAGACCGGGCGGTGCGGATCGGTCCGCCGGCGGCGGCAGACTCCTACCTGAACGTCGAGGCCATCCTGGCCGCGGCGCGCCAGTCCGGCGCCGATGCGATCCATCCTGGCTACGGATTCCTGTCGGAGAACGCCGGCTTCACCCGGGCGGTCGAGGCGGCCGGGCTGACCTGGATCGGTCCGCCGGCCGCGACCCAGGAGGCGCTCGGCAACAAGCTGGCGGCACGCCGGGCGGTGGCCGATGCCGGTGTCCCGGTGGTGCCCGGCCTGCTGGTCGCGCTTGACCCCGGTGCCACCCCGGACCTGGGGGAGGTTGGATTCCCGCTGATGCTGAAGGCCGCCGCCGGGGGCGGTGGCCGGGGGATGCGGCGGGTGGACGACCCAGCCGATCTGCCCGATGCCATGGCCGCGGCCGCGCGCGAGGCCAGGCCGCCTTCGGTGACGGGACCCTCTACGCCGAGCGGATGATCGCCCCCGCCCGCCACGTCGAGGTACAGCTGCTGGGCGACCGCCACGGCGGGCTGGCGGTGCTGGGGGAGCGGGACTGCAGCGTCCAGCGCCGGCACCAGAAGCTGGTCGAGGAGACGCCTTCGCCGGCGGTGACAGCCGAGGTCCGGGCGGCCCTGGCGGAGAGCGCGCGGAGGGTGGCGGGCACCGTCGACTTCCACAGCGCCGCCACCGTCGAGTTCCTGCTGGACGCCGACGGCGGCCACTACTTCCTGGAGATGAACACCCGCCTGCAGGTGGAGCACGGCGTCACCGAGCTGGTCACCGGCATCGACATCGTGGCCTGGCAGATCCGCGTCGCGGAGGGGATGCCGCTGGACGCGTCGGTCCTGGAGCCGCGCTTCGCCGGCCACGCCATCGAGGCCCGGATCTATGCCGAGGACCCGTACGACGGGTTCCGGCCGGTGGCCGGCACCATCACCGCCTGGCATGCCCCGGACGGCCCGGGCATCCGCGTTGACCACGCGGTGGCCGAGGGGAAGCCCCTGACCGCCGAGTACGACCCGCTGCTGGCCAAGCTCATGGTCCATGCCCACGACCGTCCGGCGGCGGTGGCGCGCCTCCGCCGGGCGCTCGACGAGACCCTCGTCGGCGGGCTGCAGACCGACCTCGGCTTCCATCGCTGGCTGGTCGACCACCCCGGCTTCGTCCGCGGCGACTACCACACCGGCCTGATCGCCGACGACTGGCCCGATGGCGCCGCGCCCGGCGCCGAAGACCTTGCCCTGGCGGCTGCGGTCGCCGTCGAAGCGCGGCAGTCCGCCGCCGCGACCAACGGCCGGAGCCGCCGGCGCGGCCACGGACCTCTCCGAGTGGGCACGGCTGGCCCGCCGCACGCGCCTTGCGGGGCGAGCGCCGATGACCGACTACGAGGTCCGCGTTCGACGGGACCGAGGTCCAGCCGGCGGCCGGCTGGGCGCTGGAGTGGGTCGACCGGGAGCGGGGGATCGGGAGGCTGACCAACGGGCAGACCAGCCGGACCGTGCTCGTCGACGGGGCGGGGAGCGAGTGGTTCGTCACCCTGGCCGGGCGCCGCATCCCGCTCAGCGTCCAGTCGTGGCGGGAGCGGCTGCTGTCCGAGGCCCGGGGCGCGGCCGCGGACAGCGGGGCGCCGGTCGACATTCGCGCCACCCTGCCCGGCCTGGTGGTGGCGGTCAACGTGGCGGAGGGCGACGAGGTGGCGCAGGGGGCAACCCTGCTCACCATCGAGGCCATGAAGATGCAGAACGAGGTGCGTGCCCCGCGCGGCGGCCGCATCGCGGCGCTTGGTGTGGGCCCTGGCCAGTCCGTGGCCACCGGCGTGCTGCTCCTCCGCCTCGAGTGAGCCACCCGCCGGACGACGGCGACCCCGCCGGTACAATCCGGCGCGTGAGCCAGGCCGACGAGACGCCGCCACCAGCGCATCGGTCCACCTCCGGCGTCGAGATCAAGACCGTCTACGGCCCTGACGACCTGGCCGGCTTCGAGCCCGCCCAGGAGCTGGGTGAGCCGGGCGCCTTCCCCTTCACCCGGGGCATCCACCCGACCGGCTACCGCGGGCGGCTGTGGACGATGCGCCAGTACGCCGGGTTCGGGTCGGCCGAGGAGACGAACCGCCGCTTCCACTACCTGCTGGAGCGCGGCCAGTCGGGCCTGTCGGTGGCCTTCGACCTGCCGACCCAGATGGGCTACGACAGCGACGCGCTGATGGCCGCCGGCGAGGTGGGCCGGGTCGGCGTGCCGATCGACAGCGTCGAGGACATGGCCCTGCTGCTGGACGGGATCGACCTCGGCACGGTCAGCACCAGCATGACCATCAATGCCACCGCGGCCATCCTGCTGTGCCTCTACCAGGCGGTCGGCCGACGGCAGGGGACCGATGCGGCCCTGCTGCGCGGCACGATCCAGAACGACATCCTGAAGGAGTACATCGCGCGCGGGACCTACATCTTCCCGCCCGAGCCGTCGATGCGGCTGGTGACCGACACCTTCGCCTACTGCCGGGCCGAGCTGCCGGCCTGGAACACGATCAGCATCAGCGGCTACCACATGCGCGAGGCGGGCTCGACCGCGGCCCAGGAGGTGGCCTTCACCATCGCCAATGCCATCGCCTATGCCGATGCAGCCGTGGCCGCCGGACTGGCCTTCGAGGAGTTCGCGCCGCGCCTCTCCTTCTTCTTCGCCGCCCACAACGACCTGTTCGAGGAGGTCGCCAAGTTCCGCGTCGCGCGCCGCGCCTGGGCGCGGGTCGCGCGCGATCGTTTCGGCGCGACCAGCCGCGAGAGCCAGGCCATGCGCTTCCACGTGCAGACCGGCGGCTCCACGCTGACCGCCCAGCAGCCGGACACGAACGTGGTGCGCACCACCGTCCAGGGCCTGGCCGCGGTGCTCGGCGGCGCGCAGAGCCTGCACACCAACGCCCTGGACGAGGCACTGGGCCTGCCCAGCCCGTCCACCGCCCGCCTGGCGCTGCGAACACAACAAGTGTTGGCTTACGAGTCCGGCGTCACCGGCCCGGTCGACCCGCTCGGGGGCTCGTACTACGTCGAGTCGCTGACCGATGCGCTCGACGAGCTGGTCACCGCCGAGCTGGCCGAGATCGAGCGCCGCGGCGGGACGCTTGCCGCGCTGGCCGACGGCTACCAGCAGGGCGAGATCGCGCAGGCGGCCTACGACTTCCAGCGGGCAGTGGAGGCGGGAGAGGCAATCGTGGTGGGCGTCAACGCCTTCGCCGACGGTGGCGACGAGCAGCGCCCGGCCCCGCAGCCGATCGACCCGGAAGGCGGAGGCTCGCCAGGTGGCTCGCACGCAGGCGGTGCGCGCCGGCCGCGACCAGGTCGCCGCCGATGCGGCCGTCGCAGCCCTCGACCGCCGCGGCGTCCGGCACGGAGAACGTGCTGCCGCGCATCCTGGCCTGCGTCGAGGCGCGCGTCACGCTGGGCGAGATCTCCGACGCGCTGCGCGGCGTGTGGGGCGAGCATCGGCCATGACCATCGGCGCCATCCACCACGTCGCCGTCGTGGTGCGCTCCATCGACGAGGCGCTGCCGCGCTACGAGCGCCTCTTCGGCTGGCGGCCCGAGCGCGCCCCCTTCGACTTCCCGCAGCAGGGCGTCCGACTCTGCTTCCTGCCGACCGGCGACGGCAGCGCCACGCGCGTCGAGCTGGTGGAGCCGCTGGATCCGGAGGGCGGCGTCGCCCGCTTCCTGGCCGAGCGTGGCGAAGGCGTGCACCATGTCTGCCTGGTGAGCGACGACCTGCCGGCGGACCTGGCCGCCCTGGCCGCGGCGGAGGCGGAGCTGATCGACACGCGAGCCCCGCGCCGGTGCCCACGGCCGCGTGGCATTCATCCATCCGCGGACGCTGAACGGCGTGCTGTGGGAGCTGGTCGAGCAGCTGGAGGAGAACGAGCCGATGAGCGAAGACGGCCGGCCAACCGCATGCCCGTTCCCGAACGGCCCGATGCTGCGCGGCGAGCGGGTCTGGCTGCGCCCGCTCGAGGAGCGCGACATGGCCGCCTACGTCGGCCGGGATCAATGACACCGCGGTCGGCATGCTGGCCGGCTACCGCTGGCCGATGAGCGTCGACGCATGCCAAAGCCTGGCTCGAGCGCGCACCACGACAGCTGTCACGCCGCGGCGACGCCTTCTTCTTCGCCGTCTGCGAGCTCGGTGACGACCGCTTCGTCGGCACCACCTGGCTCAAGGAGGTGAACTGGGTCGACGAGAACGCGGAGCTGGCCATCTACATGGATCAGCGACCACATCGGCGCCGGCTGGGGGACCGATGCCCAGCGCACGCTGCTGCGGTTCGCGTTCGGCAGCGCTGGGCCTCCAGCGCGTCTGGCTCACCGTCGATGCCGACAACGCGCGCGCCATCCGCGTCGTACGAGAAGGTCGGCTTCCAGCCGGAGGGCATCATGCGCCGCAGTCGCGGCGTGGCCTGCGGCGAGCTGGTCGACTGCGCTCCTGATGGCGATCCTGCGCGACGAGTGGGAGGCCGCCCAGACCGGGGAGGGCTAGCGGACCCCCGCGTCGCGCAGCAGGGCGGGGATCTGCGACGGCGAATCCGCCACGCGCACGCCGGCTGCCTCCAGCGCCTGGCGCTTCGACTCGGCCGTGCCCGCGCCGCCGGAGATGATCGCGCCGGCGTGGCCCATGCGACGGCCGGGGGGAGCCGTGCGGCCGGCGATGAAGGCTGCCATCGGCTTGCGTACCTCGCGCTCCACGAATGCCGCCGCACGCTCCTCCTCTTCGCCACCGATCTCGCCGATCATCACGATCGCCTCGGTCTGCGGGTCGCGGTTGAACATGTCCAGCACGTCGATGAAGCTGGTGCCGATGATCGGGTCGCCGCCGATCCCGACGCAGGTCGACTGGCCCATGCCGGCATCGGTCATGGCCTGGACGACCTCGTAGGTCAGCGTGCCGGAGCGGCTCACCAGGCCCACCGAGCCGGGCCGATGGATGGAGCCGGGGATGATCCCCACCTTGGCCTCGCCGACCGTGGTGGCGCCGGGGCAGTTCGGCCCGATCAGCCGCACGTCGCGCGCCTTCAGCGCGTGGTAGACGCGGAGCATGTCCAGCGCCGGCACGCCCTCGGTGATGCAGATCACCAGCTCCACGCCGGCATCGGCCGCCTCGAGCATGGCATCGGGTGCGAAGGCGGCGGGGACGAAGATGCAGGAGGTGTTGGCGCCGGTCTGGGCGACCGCATCGGCCATGGTGTCGAACACCGGCACGCGCCCGTCCAATGCCATCTGCCCGCCCTTGCCGGGCGTGACGCCGGCGACCAGCGGCGTGCCGTACTCGAGCATGGCGCGCGAGTGGAACTCACCCTCGCGGCCGGTGATGCCCTGCACCACCAGGCGGGTCTCGCTGCCGACCAGGATGCTCATGCTCGGCCGGCAGCCGCTGCGGCCGCGACCGCCTTGGCCGCCGCGTCGTCCAGCGAGTCGGCGGTGATCAGGTCCGCCTCGGCCAGGATGGGCTTCGCCTCCTCGGCATTGGTGCCCACGATGCGGACCACCATCGGCACGTCGCGCTCCAGCATGCTGCGCGCCTCCACGATGCCGCGGGCCACCTCGTCGCCGCGGGTGATGCCGCCGAAGATGTTGACCAGGATCGCCTTCACGTTCGGGTCGTCCAGGATGATCCGGAACGCGGCCGCCACCCGGTCCGCCTTGGCCCCGCCGCCGATGTCCAGGAAGTTGGCCGGCTCGCCGCCCGCCAGCTTGACCAGGTCCATGGTCGTCATCGCCAGCCCGGCGCCGTTGACCATGCAGCCGATGCTGCCGTCCAGCTTGATGAAGTTGATGCCCGCCTCGCGCGCGGCGATCTCGGAGGGCTCCTCCTCGTTCAGGTCGCGCATCGCCTCCAGGTCGGCGTGGCGGAACAGGGCGGAGTCGTCGAGCACGATCTTGGCGTCCAGCGCCAGCAGCTCGCCCGCCTCGGTGATCACCAGCGGGTTGATCTCGGCCAGGTCGGCATCGGCTCCCATGAAGGCGTCGTAGAGCCCGCGCAGGACCGATGCGAAGGCCGGCCGCAGCTCGGCCGGCAGTCCCAGGAAGAAGGCGGCGCGCCGCACGTTGTGGTCCTGCAGGCCCAGCAGCGGGTCGATCGGCAGGCGCAGGATCGCCTCCGGGTTGGTGCGGGCCGTCTCCTCGATCTCGACCCCGCCCTCGGCGCTGGCGATGATGGTCACCGCCTTGGCGCCACGGTCCAGGATCAGCCCCAGGTAGAACTCCTTCGCGATGTCGGCTGCCGGCGCCACCAGCACGGTCTGCACGCGAACGCCCTTGATGTCCAGGCCGATGATCTCGCGCGCCCGCTGCTCCGCCTCGTCCGGGCTGGCGGCCAGCTTCACGCCGCCGGCCTTGCCGCGGCCGCCGACCAGCACCTGCGCCTTGACCACCACCGGCCCGCCGATCCGCTCGGCGGCGGCACGCGCCTCCTCCGGGCTGGTGGCCACCTCACCGGCCAGCAGCGGCACGCCGTGGCGGGCCAGGATCTCCTTGGACCGATACTCCTGGAGCTTCAATCGCGCCTCCGGAATCACGCGCGCACCGCATCGAACGGGACGCCGCGCGGGGACCAGATTGTAGCCGTCGCCCGCCCTACACTGGCGCGGCACCGCCGGCGCTTTGACCGGCGCGAACTGAGGAATGCCTCCCGTGACCTACGTCGTCACGCTGATCCCCGGCGACGGGATCGGGCCGGAGCTGGCCGATGCCACCGTCCATGTCCTGGAGGCCACCGGTATCGGCTTCGAATGGGACGTGCAGACCGCCGGCGAGGCGACCATCGCCAGCGAGGGGACGCCGCTGCCGGATCGCGTGATCGACAGCATCCGCCGCACCGGAGTGGCCATCAAGGGCCCCATCACCACGCCCGTCGGCTCCGGCTTCCGCAGCGTGAACGTCGGCCTGCGCCAGGCGCTGGAGCTGTACGCCAACGTCCGGCCGGCGCGGACCATGAAGGGCGTCGAGACGCGCTACGACGTCAGTCGACCTGATCATCGTGCGCGAGAACACCGAGGACCTGTACGCCGGGATCGAGCATCGCGTCGGCCCGGATGCGGCGGAGAGCATCAAGATCATCACCCGCGCCGCCAGCCAGCGGATCGCGCGCTACGCGTTCGAGTACGCGGTGCGCAACGGGCGGCGCAAGGTCACCGCCGTCCACAAGGCCAACATCATGAAGCTGTCCGACGGCCTCTTCCTGGAGAGCTGCCAGCAGATCGCCGCCGAGTACGAGGGGCGGGTGGGCTTCGAGGACCGGATCGTCGACAACATGTGCATGCAGCTGGTCCAGAAGCCGGAGCTCTACGACGTGCTCGTCCTGCCCAACCTGTACGGCGACATCGTCAGCGACCTGGCGGCGGGGCTGGTGGGCGGGCTGGGCGTGGCGCCGGGCGCCAACATCGGCGACCATGCGGCCGTCTTCGAGCCGGTCCACGGCTCGGCCCCCAAGTACGCCGGCCAGAACAAGGCCAACCCGACCGCGCTGATCCTGTCCGGCGCCCTGATGCTGCGGCACCTGGGAGAGACGGAGGCTGCCGACCGGGTTGAATCAGCCGTACGCGGCGTGATCGCCGACGGGCAAACCACCACCTACGACCTGGGCGGCAGCACCGGCACCCGCGAGTTCGGCGAGTTCGTGGCGCAACGGGTGACCGGCGGGTGAGACGCCCCACCCACGACCGCGGTGGCCTGTGGCTAGAATCTGGCGGAGGCCGAGCCGCCGTCCGCGGCAACCGCAGATCGGCCCCCCGTCGTCGTGAGCTCGACAGAGGAGGTGCCGTTCCAGCATGACCGCCACCCCCGGCCGACTGGTCAACCCGCGCGGCACGGCGCGCCAGGGACTGGCGCGTACCAGCCGTCGCGACCCGTGGTGGGTGATGCCCGGCATCATCGCCGTCGGCTTCGGGACGTTCATCGCCTACTCGCTCTTCTCGGCGCTGGTCTGGTATCCGCTGTTCGGCGTCGAGTACGAGGTTGACGGCTACCTGTCGCCCTTCTTCTCGCCACTCATCTTCGAGAACGTGCTGCCGATCTGGATCTCGCCCGCCATCTTCATCCTCTGGATCCCGCTCGGCTTCCGGACGACCTGCTACTACTATCGAAAGGCGTACTACCGCTCCTACTTCGCCGATCCGCCCGCCTGCGCGGTCGGTGAGCCGACCATCCACCGCGGCTACGCGATGGAGCGGGCCTTCCCCTTCATCCTGCAGAACATCCATCGCTGGTTCCTGTACCTGGCGTTCGTCCCGCTCTTCTTCCTGTGGTACGACGCCTTCGCTTCGTTCGTGAACACCGGGCAGGTCCGGATCGGGCTGGGCAGCTTCATCCTGCTGGCGAATGCCGCCCTGCTGAGCGGCTACTCGCTGTCCTGCCATTCCCTGCGCCACCTGGCCGGCGGCCGCCTCGACTGCTTCTCCTGCGGCGTGGCGAACCGCGTTCGCTATCGGGCCTGGCAGCGGCTGACCGGCCTGAACGAGCGTCACATGCTGTGGGCCTGGGTCAGCCTCGTGTCGGTGGCGCTGGCCGACCTGTACGTGCGGGCCATCGCGGCCGGCTGGATCGTGGACCCGGCGATCTTCCTGTGAGCCCGGCGGCCAGCCACGAGGAGTACTCACACGACGTCCTGGTGATCGGGGCCGGCGGCGCCGGGCTGCGCGCGGCGATCGAGGCGGCGGACGCCGGCGCGTCGGTGGGGCTGATCTGCAAGTCGCTGCTGGGCAAGGCGCACACCGTCATGGCCGAGGGCGGCGTGGCGGCGGCGCTGGCCAACGTGGCCGAGAACGACACCTGGCAGACGCACTTCCGCGACACCATGGTCGGCGGCAAGATGCTCAACCACTGGCGCATGGCCCAGCTCCACGCGCAGGAGGCGCCGGAACGCGTCCGCGAGCTGGAGTACTGGGGCGCCGTCTTCGATCGGACCCGCGACGGCCGCATCCTGCAGCGCCCGTTCGGCGGCCATTCGCATCCGCGCCTGGCGCACGTCGGCGACCGCACCGGGCTGGAGATGATCCGGACGCTGCAGGACCGGACCGTGCAGTCCGGCGTCACCGTCTACATGGAATGCACCACCACCCAGCTGATGGTCGACGACGGGCGGGTCACCGGCGCCTTCGGCTACTGGCGCCAGACGGGGGACCCCATCGCCTTCGCCGCCAAGGCGGTGGTGCTGGCCACCGGCGGCATCGGCCGCATCTGGCAGATCACCTCCAACTCGTGGGAGTACTCCGGCGACGGGCACGCCCTGGCCTACCGGGCCGGCGCCGAGCTGATCGACATGGAGTTCGTGCAGTTCCATCCGACCGGCATGGTCTGGCCGCCGGGCGTGCGCGGCCTGCTGGTGACCGAGGCGGTGCGCGGCGAGGGCGGCATCCTGCGCAACAAGGAGGCGGAGCGCTTCATGTGGCGCTACCTGCCGGAGGACCGCCGGCACGAGTACGCCGAGACCGATGAAGAGGCCAGCCGCTGGGTCGAGGCGCTCAGCGAGGGGCGCACCACCGACGCGCGCATGCCGCCCGAGCTGTCGACCCGCGACAACGTGGCGCGCGCCATCTACACCGAGGTCCGCGAAGGGCGCGGCTCCGGCCACGGCGGCGTGTTCCTGGACATCAGCTACCTGGCGCCCGACCACGTTCGGCGCAAGCTGCCGTCGATGTACGAGCAGTTCAAGGAACTGGCCGACGTCGATATCACCGCCGGGCCGATGGAGGTCGGCCCCACCTGCCACTACGTGATGGGCGGCGTGCGCGTCGATCCGGAGACGGCGGCCAGCAGCGTGCCCGGCCTGTACGCGGCGGGGGAGGTGGCCGGCGGCATGCACGGTGCCAACCGGCTGGGCGGCAACTCGCTGTCAGACCTGCTGGTATTCGGGCGGCGCGCCGGGGAAGCGGCCGCGGCGTTCGCCAAGGAGCAGGGCGCCGCGCCGAAGCTGGACGGCCGTCAGGTCCGCAAGGCGAAGGGGGAGCTGCAGGCGCCCTTCGACCGCGCTGGCGGCGAGGATCCGTATCGGCTCCATCACGACCTGCAGGCCATGATGCAGAAGCTGGTCGGCATCTTCCGAACCTCCGCCGATCTGGACGAGGCGATCCAGCACATCGCGACCCTGCGCAAGCGGTGGACGAAGGTGCGCAGCGCGGGTACGCCGGCCTACAACCCGGGCTGGAACCTGGTATTCGAGCTGCGCAACATGCTGGTCTGCTCGGAGGCGGTGGCGCGCAGCGCGCTGCAGCGCACGGAGAGTCGCGGCGCCCACGCGCGCCTGGACCACCCGGGCCTGGACGCCGAGTGGGGCACGCGCAACAACGCGGTCTCGCAGGATGGCGAGCGAGATGCGGGTCGAGGCACGCCCGCTGCCCGAGATGCCCGATGATCTGCGCAGCCTGATCACGACCTGAGGAGCCGCCGCATGCCATTCGCCCGCACCCTGGCCTTCCGGCATTTCGACGTGTTCCGTGGCGGTCCCGACGACGAGGGCGCGTTCGTGGAGTTCTCGGTGCCGGTGGAAGAGGGGATGGTCGTGCTGGATGCCCTGCACTGGATCCAGGCCAACGAGGCCCCCGACCTGGCGGTGCGCTGGAACTGCAAGGCGGCCAAGTGCGGGTCCTGCAGCGCCGAGGTCAACGGCATGCCGTCGCTCACCTGCAAGACGCGCATCACCGACCTGCCCTCGGACCAGCCGATCAAGGTTGAGCCGATGCGGACCTTCCCGCTGATCAAGGACCTGGTGACCGATGTCTCGTGGAACTACGAGGTGAACAGCCGCATCCAGCCGTTCACCCCGCCGGCCGACGCGCCGCAGGAGGCGTGGCGCTGGCAGCAGCAGGACATCGAGCGGGTGCAGGAGTTCCGCAAGTGCATCGAGTGCTTCCTGTGCCAGGACGTCTGCCACGTGCTGCGCAACCACGAGACCAAGAACCCGTTCCTTGGGCCGCGCTACATGGTGCGCGTGGCCGGGCTGGAATTGCACCCGATGGATCAGGCCGACCGTCGCCGCTACCTCAAGGACGAGGGCAACATCGGCTACTGCAACATCACCAAGTGCTGCACCGAGGTCTGCCCGGAGCACATCAAGATCACCGACAACGCCATCATCCCGTTGAAGGAGCGGGTGGTCGACGCCAGCTACGACCCGCTGCAGGCCGCCTGGCGCGCGATCGCCGGCACGGGGCGGCGTTCACCCGGCGCGAGCAAGCCGGCCGCGCCACGGACCGGCTCCGCGAAGGTTGGGGAAGGGGCCGGCGACGGCGACGGCTGACGGCCTGCGCCTCATGATCCACACCGACGGGGCGGCGCGCGGCAACCCCGGCCCCGCCGGCGCCGGCGCCGCGTTGCGCGACGCCGCGGACGGCTCGCTGCTCTCCGAGCTGGCTGTCTTCCTGGGCCGGCGCACCAACAACTACGCGGAGTGGACCGCCGTCGCGCTGGCGCTGGAAGAGGCGAAGCTGCTCGGTGCGTCGCGGGTCGACCTGCGCATGGACTCGCAGCTGGTGGCGCGCCAGATCTCGGGCATGTACCGCGTGAAGCACCCCGACCTCAAGCCGATCCACGCCCAGGTCATGGAGCTGCTGGCCGGCTTCGACGGCTACACGGTCGGTCACGTGCCGCGTGAGCTGAACAAGGAGGCGGATCGGCTTTCGAACGTGGCCATCGACCAGCGGGGGACCTAGGCCCGCCGTCGCATAGAATTGGGACCCTGGAGGCGGCCGGACGGCCGCGGGCGCATCGGTCGAAAGGCCGCGTCCGAGGAAAGTCCGAGCTCCACAGAGCAGGCTCGCGGGTAACGCCCGTCCGCCGTGAGGCGAGGAATAGCGCCACAGTGACGATGCCCGCGCGGCGGGAGTGAAACGCGGCAAGCTCGAGCCGGAGCAAGACCGAATAGGAGGGCGTTGAGGCTGCTCGTTCAGCCCTCGGGTAGGTCGCTCAGATGGATGGCCGTCGCCGGGCCGATGCAAGTCGGTCCGGGCACAGAACTCGGCTTACAGGCCGCCTCCAGGGATTCACAGCCTTCGCGGCGGGTCTCGCCGGTCGAACACCCAGCCGCTGGGTATCCGGCGATCGGGACTACGCGGACGGTGAGCCGCTAGTCCTCGTCGGCGCGCCAGACCGTCGTGGCGGTGCAGGCGTTGCAGATGGGGCGCGCCTCATCCATGGTGCCCAGCGGGAGCGGGTAGTCGCGGCCTCCCAGCAGGCAGTCGACCTGGACGGTGGGCAGCTTGTCGCCGGGAACGATCGATACGTGGCGCACGCTGCAGCGCCGGATCCGCCCCTGGCGGGGGATCGGTGCGCGCTGGGTGCTGTCGATCTCTTCGATGGCCACGTGACGGCTCCCGTTCCCGGCCCCGGCCGCCGGTTGCAGCCGTGCCGGCGTCCAGCCTATGACCATCGGTTCAATAGGCTCAATGGCGCGTTCGTACCCCCATCGGGCCAGCCTCCACAGCGGTCCTCGCGCGCTAGACTCACGTCGCGTTTGACGGGCGGCACCGCCCTGATTGACTGAAGAAGACGAGGGTCTGTGTTCGGACGACGCAAGCGAGAACAGGAGGAGGCCGCCCGCGAAGCGGAACGCCGCGCCCTGTTCGCGGAGCTGGCAAAGCGCCCGGATACGATCTGCCCCTTCCTGGGGATGGCCGGCAGCCGCACCGACTACCAGGAGGGCGTCAGCGAGGAGCACCGCTGCTACGCCTTCGGTGACCCGGCCGAGCTGTCAGCCGAGCAGCAGCAGAAGGTCTGCCTGCAGCCCGGCTACGGCAACTGCCCGCGCTACCTGCGCGGCGTGCTCGTCATCCCGACCGAGGAGCTGGAGGCGCTCCGGCATCCGCAGCCGTTCCCGCCTCCGCCAGTGGCGGCGGCCGCCGTCGCCAGGCCCGAACCGCAGCGTCGTGGCCGCGGCGGCCTGATCCTGGGCATCCTGGCGGTCCTGCTGCTGGTGGGTGCAGCGGCCGGCGGCGGCTACCTGTACCTCCGCAACCAGGTCCCGTCATCGGCGGCGGCCGCCACGCTTGCCGGGCGGGACTGACCTGAGCGCCGAGCTCGCTCAGCCTGTCGGAGCCGAAGGGTGGCTCGCAGAACCTCAGCGCGCAGGCCGCGATCGGCGCCGCGGCGGCCGTTCCGGACACCACCCTGGTGTACGTCATCGACCTGTCGGGGAGCACCCTGCATGGACCGGGCTGTGGCGGTGATCGCAACCACGACGGCCGCGCCGACACGCCTCTCGACTGCGAGATCGCCGCCGCCACCGCGCTGAATGCCCAGGCGGTGGAGAACGGCACGGTCGGGGAAGTGGGCCTGGTCGGCTTCGCGGGAGGGGCGGTCACCGCCGACCTGTCCGCGGATGACGGAGTCCAGGCGCTGACTGCGCCGGACGCGGATGGCGATGCGGACGGGACGCCGGACGTCGTCGAGGCGCTCCAGTCGGCGCATTCCGCCGGCCGCATCCGGCCGGTCGGGTTCAGGCAGTTCACGCCGGTCACCACCACAACCGAGACGACGACCTTCAGCGCCGGCATCACGGCGGCCTGCCAGATCATGGATGAGACCGACAATCCGAATCGCCTGGTCGTCTTCCTGTCGGACGGCGGCAACAGCAGCGGCGACCCGGTCGCCAGCGTCCTGCCCTGCGACGCCACCGCCGTCATCCACACCTTCGCCGTCGGAGCCGATGCCAGCTGCGAGGAGGAGTCCGAGCTGGGTGGCCTGCAGGAGATCGCCGACCTGACGGATGGGCGTGTGCACCACGGTGGTCGACCTGACGCCGGCTGCCGGACATCCTGGAGTCGGTGGTGCTGCCGCAGATCCTGCGCATCCAGCTTGCGGTGGATGGCGGCGAGCCGATCGACATCAGCCACGAGGCCTCGCCGCGGTTGCCGGAGCAGGGCCCGGCGGACGTGCAGGTGAACTACCCGATCGTCGCGCTGTCGGCGGGTGAGCACGAGCTCTGCGTGACCGTGTTCGCCTCCGATGCCGGCGGCACGGGCGAGGTCAGACCTGCGCCACGGTCGACGCCGCCGGAGGACCTCTCACCTCCAACTAGCGGCCGGGCCCAAGCGCGCCCGACCGATCCCTCGGCGCCCAGCCGGTCCCAGGACGATCGTCTCTCCCTGCCCTGCGCAAAACCCCTTGACGGGGGTGATTGCGCCTGTATGATGGCGCCCTGTGGTCCAAAGTGGGGCCAAATGGGGAGCAGTGGTAAGACACGAGCGCGATGGAACGGGCGTCATTCCTCACCGGCGAGTTCCGGCATGCCCTGGACGACCGCGGCCGCGTAGCGGTCCCGGCGCGATTCCGTGGGCGGCTGGCGGCCGGTGCCACGCTGGCGCGCTGGCTCGACCGCTGCCTTGGCCTCTTCCCGCAGGACGAGTGGGAGGACCTGGCGGGGAAGCTGCGGGCCCTGCCGCTGACCAACCCGCGGGCGCGCGAGTTCGCGCGATTCATGTCATCGGGCGCGGTCGAGGTGGAGCTCGACCGGCAGGGACGCGTGCTCCTGCCCCAGTACCTGCGCGAGTACGCCGGCATCGGCGAGGGCGAGGTGGTGGTGGTTGGGGCGCTGAACCGATTGGAGATCTGGTCCCCGGCGGCCTGGCAGCCGTATCGGGCCAAGATCGAGGACGAGCCGGAGGCGCTCGCCGAGCACCTCGCCGACCTCGGCATCTAGCGGGCGAGCGACGCCATGACGCACGTCTCGCCCCGCCATTCATGCGTCTCCGGGCCGATCGGCCCGTCACCCGACCAACGAGGTGCAACGGCGAATGGGAGAAGGGCACCTGCCGGTCCTGGTCGACGAGGTTCTCGCCTCTCTCGACCTGCGGACGGGCAGCTCCATCGCCGATTGCACGGTCGGGGGCGGAGGGCACGCCGACCGGCTCCTGGAGGCCTCGTCTCCCGATGGTCGCCTGCTCGGCCTGGATGCCGACCGGGCGGCCATCGAGGAGGCGCATCGCGTGCTGGCGCAGTACGGCGATCGGGTCGTGCTGCGCCAGGCCAACTTCGAGGCGATCTACGACGTGGCCCGGGAGGAGTCGTTCATCCCGCTGGACGGCGTCCTGTTCGACCTGGGTCTGAGCAGCTACCAGCTGGCCGACCCGTCGCGCGGCTTCAGCTTCACGGCCGATGCGCCGCCGGACATGCGGTTCGATGAAGACACCGGCCTATCGGCCCTGGAGCTCATCGACCGGACGTCGCAGCGAGAGCTCGCCGGAATCCTCGCGACGTTTGGTGAGGAACGCCGTGCGGGTCGCATCGCGAAGGCGATCCTGGCGGCGCGCCAGGAAGGGCGCCTGATGACCACCGCCGACCTGGCTGCCGTGGTCGCCAGGGCCGCCCCGGCCACCGGCGCCGATGCGGGACGCATCCACCCGGCGACCCGCACCTTCCAGGCGCTGCGCATCGCCGTCAACCGCGAGCTGGAGGTCCTGCCGCCCGCCCTGGCCGGGGCGCTGGCCGCCCTGCGTCCCGGCGGACGGCTGGCCGTCATCAGCTACCACTCCGGCGAGGATCGGATCGTCAAGCGCTTCATGGCGCGCGAGAGCCGCGACTGCGTGGAGGAGCCGCTGCCGCCGGTCTGCATCTGCGGCCACCGCGCCCAGCTGCGGGTCATTCATCGACGGGGGATCACCGCCGGCGCGGACGAGGTCCGCCGCAATCGCCGCGCGCGCAGCGCACGCCTGCGCGTGGCCGAAAAGCTCGTCCCGGTCCCAGGTCAGCCACACGACGGAGGGTCACCAGCATGAGTCGAGGCAAGCCACGTCACCAGGCGAGCCGGCGCCGCACCTACTCGGCCCGGCAGCGCGACGTCCGCGAGCGCCGCGACCGCGAGGTCGAGGGCACGCAATCCGTGGCCGGCGGACAACATGACCGCCTTCGAGATCGAGGAGAGCCTCGACTTCGAGTCGCCGACCTCGTGGGGCATCCGCCTGCCCGGCCGCTCGGCGGCCTGATCCAGCCATGGCCATCTGCGGAGCGCGCCCGGCAAGCCGGTTCGGCTTCTTCGGCCGTTCGCGGCCGCGCCCGCGCACCGTTGCGCAGCCTCGTCGTCGGGCGGGTGCCGGGCGGCGGGCGCAGCGGGTCGGCGGAGTGCCCGGCGTGCTCATCGGGATCGCCGCCGCGGCCGGCCTGGCGCTCTTCCACCTGAGCCAGTCCAGCCACGTGGCGGCGATCGGCTACCAGATCGACGACCTCCGGCGCGGAGCTCGCCGAGCTGCGCGCCGAGCAGCAGCAGCTGATCTTCCAGATCGGTGAGGCCCGATCGCCGGCAGTGATCGAGAGGCGTGCCAAGAGCACGCTGCGACTCGTGCCCCTGCCTCCGAGCGCCGTCACCTTCGCCCAGCCATCGACCAACAGACCCAAGTGAACCGATGACTCCGCCCGGCCCGGGCGGAGTCGGGAGAACGCCATTGCTCGCCAGGACCGACAGCCGTGCCCGCGCCCTGCTCCTGCTCCTGGTGGCGGCCATCGTCGCCACCGGGATCGGCACGCGGCTGGCCTGGTGGCAGATCGTCGAGCGCGACCAGCTGGTCGCCATCGGCCATGAACCAGCTGGCCCAGCACGAGCAGATCCCGGCCGAGCGCGGCGAGATCACCGATGCCACCGGCGTGCTGCTGGCGACCTCGGTCGAGCTGCAGTCGATCTTCGCCACGCCGCCATCGGTCGAGGATCCGGAGAGCGCGGCCGCCCTGCTGGCGCCGGCGCTGGGCATGGACGTGGACGACCTGCGTGATCAGCTGACCAGCGACGACCCGTGGGTCTGGCTGAAGCGCCGCGTGGACCTGGCGGTCAGCGATCGGATCCGGGACATGCACCTGGCCGGGATCGGCATGCTGCCCGAGACGAAGCGCGTCTACCCCGTCCAGGGCATCTCGCCGCGGACGACCCTGGCGGCGCAGGTCATCGGCTTCGTCAACGTGGACGGGGTGGGGCAGTACGGCATCGAGTCCGCCGAGGACGACCTGCTGGCCGGCCTGCCCGGATCGGTCACGCGCCCAGGAGGACGTGATCGGCCGCCAGATCGCCGACTCGGTCTACGAGCTGCAGCCAGCCGGTCGACGGCTCCGACCTGCAGCTGACCATCGACGCAGGCCTGCAGCACCTGCTGGAGGCCGCCATGTGGGGGACCTACCGGCGCAACGCGGCCCAGGGCGTGACCGGCGTGGTGATGGACGTCAACACCGGCGCGGTGCTGGCGCTGGCCACCTTCCCGTCGTATGACGCCAACAAGTACGGGACGTTGGACCCGGAGGTCTTCACCAACCCGGCCGTGTCGCGACAGTACGAGCCGGGCTCGGTGATGAAGGCCTTCACCATCTCCGCCGCCCTGGACGCGGGCGCGATCACCCTGCGAGACAAGTTCAAGGACAACAACAATCTGGTCATCGGCGACGTCCGTATCCAGAATGCCGACCGCTACACCTCTCCCTATGGCCACGGCCGCGATCACGGCCGGTGACGTCCTGAAGCTGTCGAACAACGTCGGCGCGGCCAAGATCGGCCTGACCCTGGGCCGCCAGCGCCTGTACGAGGCGTTCCGCCGCTTCGGCTTCGGCGAGCGCGACCGGGATCGAGATCTCGGGCGAGGCGCCGGGCGTGGTCTGGAACCCCGACGGGCCGAACGGGTCGGGGGACCTGACCGCCGCCCAGAATGCGTTCGGGCAGGGCCTGTCGGTGACCGCCATGCAGCTGGTGGCCGGCTACGCCGCGATCGGCAACGGTGGGGAGCTGGTGACGCCGCACGTGGTCGCCGGCTGGACCACCCCCGACGGCGTCGACCACGAAGCCGACCCGCCGGCGCCGCAGCGCATCATGCGCGAGGAGACGGCCGACACGGTGCTGCAGCCTGCTGACCGACGCGGTCGACTACGGGATCGCGCAGCCGGCCTCCATCCCGGGCTACTCGGTGGCCGGCAAGACCGGGACCGCGCAGATCGCCGGGCCGATCACCGAGCCGCGTCCGCACCGGGACCGATGCGCACGGCAAGCCGATCTACAGCAAGACCACGCACTACGGCTACATCGACGGCTGGATCGACTCCAGCTTCATCTCGCTGCTGCCGGCCTCCGATCCGCAGATCGTCACCCTGCTGCTGATCCATCGCCCGGCGACCTGGGGCCTGTACCAGATGGCGCAGCGGCCGGACGACCTGTTCCGCGACCTGGCGCCGGACATCCTCGAGCTACCTGGCCATCCCGCCGGACCGGCCCGTCCAACCGGTGGCCAGCCGATGACGCTGCTAGACTCGGCCAACCCAGTCGCAGGAAGCCGAGTGCCACCATCGATCCGTCTCGATGACCTCGTGGCCGCCACCGGCGGCCGCCTCCTCGGACCCACGACCGTCACCCACTTCACCACCGCCGCCGTCGACTCGCGGCACGTCATCGCCGGGCAGCCTGTTCGTGGCGCTGCCGGGTGAGCGGGTCGACGGCCACGCGCTTCGTCGGCGAGGCCGCCGCCAACGGTGCCTCCGTCGCCCTGGTCGAGCGGCCGGTCACGCTTCCCGCGGGATCGGATCATGGCGCTGGTGCAGGTGCCGGACACGCTCGTCGCGCTGCAGGAGCTGGCCGCCTGGTGGCGCGGCCGCTCGGCGGTGCGGGTGGTCGGGATCACCGGCTCGACCGGCAAGACGATCGCCAAGGAGATCGTGGCCGACGTCCTGGCGCGGACCCGCAGCGTCCTGCGCAACGAGGGCAACCTGAACTCCGAGACCGGCCTGCCCATGACGCTGCTCCGCCTGGAGCCGGCGCACGAGGTGGCGGTGCTCGAGATGAGCATGTACACCGAGGGCGAGATCGCCCGCCTGGCCGAGATCGCGCGGCCCGAGGTCGGCGTGGTGCTGGCGGTGCACCCCACGCACCTGGAGCGCGCCGGCAGCATCGAGGCCATCGCCCGCGCCAAGTCGGAGCTCCCCGCCGCCCTGCCGCGCGGACGGGCTGGCGGTGCTGAATGCCGACGACCCGCGAGTGGCGGCCATGGCCGCGATCACCGCCGCCGAGGTCCGCACCTACGGGCTCCGGCCGGACGCGACCGTGCGCGCCGCCGAGAGTCGAGTCGCTTGGCCTGCGCGGCACCGTCTTCACGCTGGAGGCGCCATGGGGGACGCCGCCGCCTCCGCAGCGCGATGCCCGGCCGGCACCTGGTGCCGCACGCCCTGGCCGCGGCGGCGGTGGCCGAGCACTTCGACGGTGCCGCTCGACGAGGTCGAGGCGGCGCTGGCGGCCGGCAGCCACGCCGACCACCGCATGGCGGTGCTGACCGCCGCCTCGGGCGCCACCCTCATCGACGACACCTACAACGCCTCGCCGGTCTCGGTCTCGGCGGCGCTCGACTTCCTGGGCGAGACGCCCGCTCGCCGCCGGGCGCCGGCGCTACGCCGTGCTGGGCGACATGCTGGAGCTGGGTCCGGACGAGGAGCGCCTGCACCGGGAGATCGGTGCCAAGGCCGCCGGCATCGTGGACGGCCTCGCTGGCGGTCGGGGAGCGCGGTCGCTGGATCGCCGAGGCTGCCCGCCAGGCCGGCCTGGCTCGCGTGGACACGGCCGCGGACGTGGACGAGGCAGTGACCGCGTTCGATCGGTCCATCCCGGCGACCGCCGGCGACCTGGTGCTGGTCAAGGGCTCGCGTGGGGTCGAGCTGGACCGGCTGGTGGACGCGCTGGGCGCCACGCCGATGATCAGCATCGTCGTCGCCCTGCTGCTGGCCTTCACCGGGGTGCGTGCTGCTGGGACCGCTCTACATCGGCCTCCTCCAGCGGCTCGGCTTCGGCAAGCGCATCCGCACCGACGGGCCGGAGAGCCACCAGGTCAAGGCGGGCACGCCGACCATGGGCGGCATGCTGATGGTGCTGGTGGTGATGTTCCTGGCCATGGCCATGCGCATCGAGGACAGCGTCACCCTGACCCCCATGCTGGCGCTGGTGGGCGTCGGCATCCTGGGCGCGATCGACGACTACGTGAACGTCCGCACCGGCCTCGGCATGCGCGGCCGCTGGAAGCTGATCTGGCAGACGGCGGTGGCGCTGCTGGCCGCGTTCTACGTCCAGCGCCACTTCAACATCACCGTGCTGAACGTCCCGTTCCTGGGCGAGGTCGTGGTCGGGGCGCTCTTCTTCGCCCTGTTCATGGCCTTCGTGATCGTGGGCGTCAGCAACGCCGTGAACCTGACCGATGGGCTGGACGGCCTGGCGGCCGGCGTCCTGATCTTCAGCTTCGTGGCCTACCTGCTGATCGCGCTGTTCGATCCGCCCGGGCCACTGAACTCGCAGCCGAACCTGGCGATCTTCTGCGCCCTGATCACCGGCGCCCTGATGGGCTTCCTGTGGTTCAACGTCCACCCGGCGCAGATCTTCATGGGCGACTCCGGGTCGCTGGGCCTGGGCGCCACGCTGGCCGTGGTCGCCACCCTGAGCCGCCAGCTGCCGCTGCTGATGATCATCGGCATCGTCTTCTTCGCGGTGATCATGAGCGTGGTCCTGCAGGTCATCTGCTTCCGGCTGCGCGGGCGGCGCATCTTCCGCTGCGCGCCGCTGCAGCACCACTTCGAGCTGATCGGCTGGGCGGAGGAGAAGATCACGGTTCGCTTCTGGATCGTCAGCGCGCTGGCCGCGCTGCTCGGCTTCAGCGTCTTCCTCGCCACCACCACCGGGCTGTCCTAGGACCGATGCAGACCATGACGGCACCGCCGTTCATCACCTCCACCGCCGACCTGCGCGGCCGGCGGGTCCTGGTGCTGGGCCTGGCCCGATCCGGCGTGGCCGCCACTCGCATGCTGCTCGACGCCGGCGCCGAGGTGACGGTCTATGACCGCCGATCACCAGACGACCTGGCCGATGCGCTGGCCGGCGCTGGATGGACGGCAGCCGTCGCTGGCGCTCGCCGTTGCCCCGGCCGAAGCCGAGCGCCTCCTGGCCGCGGCCGAGCTGGTGGTCACCAGCCCTTCCATCTCGCCGCGATTCCCGACCACCGAGCCGTGGCTGCGCGAGGCGCTGGCCGCCGCCGAGCGGCGTGGCGTGCCGGTGATGGGCGAGGTCGACCTCTTCCTGTCGCTGACCCGCGCGCGGGTGCTGGCGGTGACCGGCACCAAGGGCAAGACCACGACCACCGCGCTGATCGGCGCCATGCTGGACGCGGCGGGCCTGCCGCACGCCGTGGGCGGGAACATCGGGACGCCGCTGATCGAGCGCGTCGACGAGCTGGGGCCCGAGGACTGGGCGGTGCTCGAGCTGTCGGAGCTGCAGCTGCCGACCATCCCGCGCGGTGCCGACATCGCGGTCTACACCAACATCGGTGCCGATCACCTGGACCGGCACGGCTCGCTGGAGGCGTACCGCGCGGTCAAGGCGCGGCTGGCCGAGCTGAGCGGTGACGGGATCGTGATCCTGAACGCCGACGACCCCGGCTGCCGCGAGCTGGGCGCGCGGCTGTCGAGCGACCTGCGCTGGTACGGCCTGGACGACGGGTCGCTGGCGGCCGGCGTGCGCGACGGGGTGGTGACGGTCGAGGGCGAGGCCGGTGCTGCCGGCCGCCGACGTCCCGCTGCCCGGACGCCACATGCTCGGCAACGTGCTGGCCGCGGCGCTGGCGGCGCACCTGGCCGGCGCGTCCGTGACGGGCGATCGCCGAGGGCGTGCGCGGGTTCGCGGGCGTGCCGCATCGGCTGGAGGCGCTCGGGGAGCGCGCCGGCGTGCGCTGGGTGAATGACTCGCAGGCCACCATCCCGCATGGCGGCCATGGCCGGGCTGGAGGCGTTCGCGCCGGCGCCGGTCGTGCTCATCGCCGGCGGCCGCGGCAAGGGCCTCGACTACGGCGAGTTGGCCGAGACGATCGCGCGCCGCAGCCGCGCGGTGGTACTGATCGGCGAGTCGGCCGACACGCTGGACACGCTGCTCGCCGGACGCGTGCCGACGCGACGCGCCG
Organism: uncultured Chloroflexia bacterium; assembly: GCA_963720505.1. Classification (GTDB taxonomy): domain Bacteria; phylum Chloroflexota; class Limnocylindria; order QHBO01; family QHBO01; genus DASSCW01. The sequence continues at coordinate 331,554 of CAVRFT010000007.1, read as the reverse complement.
TGAGCATGGACGAGGCGGTGCGCCAGGCCGCTGACCTGGCTGAGCCTGGCGACGTGGTCCTCCTCTCCCCGGCGGCGGCCAGCTTCGACATGTTTGCCGACTACGCCGCCCGCGGCGATGCCTTCCGCGCCGCGGTGGCCGCCCTCGACGGGGGCGCAACGTGAGCGCGGCAGCCGCCACCGCGCGGCGTGGTGCAGCGTCGCGTAGCGCCGCCTCGCGCGGCGCCACCTCGCGAGCGTCGGGCGTGCGTCGCGAGCGGCACCACCTGAGCTATCCGCTGCTGACCGCCGTGCTGGCGCTGGTCGCCATCGGCGTGGTGATGGTCTATTCGGCGTCGAGCGTGCAGTCCTACCTGCTCAGCAGCGACCCATCGGCGCAGGGCATCCAGCAGGCGATCTGGGCCGTGCTGGGGCTGGGGGCCATGTTCCTGGCCAGCCGCACCGACTTCCGGCTGCTGCGCTACCTGGCCATTCCCTTCTACGTCGTGACGCTGGGCGCTGCTGGTGGCGGTGCTGATCCCCGGCATCGGCACCGAGGCCTTCGGCTCGCGCCGCTGGATCGTGATCCCCGGCATCGGCAGCTTCCAGCCGGCCGAGCTGGCCAAGCTGGCGATCTGCATCTACCTGGCGCACTGGCTCGACCGGCGGGGGCGCCTGGCGGGCAGCTTCTGGAACGGCTTCGTGCCGTTCGGCCTGCTGGTGGCGCCGGGCTTCCTGCTGATCGCGCTGGAGCCGGACCTCGGCACGGCCGGCGTCTACGCGATCATCGCGCTGAGCATCTTCTTCATGGCCGGCGCCAACCTGCTGTACCTGGGCACCATCGCCGCGGGCGTGGTCGGCGCCGCGGTGGTGATGATCAGCAGCACGCCGTACCAACTGGAGCGCGTGCAGACGTTCCTGGATCCCTTCCGCGACCCGCTGGACGCCGGCTACAACACGATCCAGGGCCTGCTGGCGCTGGCGCTGGGGGGCGTGGTGGGGCAGGGGCTCGGCGCCAGCCGCATGAAGTACCTCTACCTGCCGGCGCCGTCGACCGACTTCATCTTCGCCATCATCGGCGAGGAGTGGGGGCTGCTCGGCACCCTGACCGTGCTGACCCTGTTCGTGATGCTCGCCTACCACGGCTACCGGATCGCGATCAACGCGCCGGACACGTTCTCCGGCCTGCTGGCCGCCGGGATCACCACCTGGCTGGTCGTCCAGGCCTGCGTCAACATGATGGTCGTCACCGCCCTGATGCCGGTCACCGGCATCCCGCTGCCCTTCATCAGCTACGGCGGGTCGGCGCTCACCCTGAACCTCGTGGCGGTCGGCATCCTGCTGTCGATCTCGCGCGAGACCAACCAGACAGGATCCTTGCTCGATGCGGTATTTGGTGTCGGGCGGCGGGACCGGCGGGCACGTGTACCCCGCGCTGGCCGTCGCGCGGGCCCTGCGCGACGCGCAGCCCGGGCTTGAGCTCGCCTACGTCGGTGGCGTCCGTGGCCTGGAGCGACGGATCGTGACCGCGCAGGCCGAGCTGCCGTACCACGAGCTCACCGTGCGCTCGCTGCGCAGCGGCGGCATGAACGCGCACCTGGTCACGGATCCGCTGCGCCTGGCCGCATCGGTGCCGCAGGCCTGGGCGCTGCTCGGCCGCCTGCAGCCGCGCGCGGTCTTCACCAGCGGCGGGTACCTGGGCATCCCGCTGGTCATGGCCGCGCGAGCCCGCGGGATCCCGTCCCTGGTCTGGGAAGGCAACGTGGTGGCGGGCCGGGCGACCGCGGCGGTGGGCCGGATGGCGACCCGGGTGGCGGTCTCGTTCCCGCCGACCCAGGCCGCATTCCCCGGCCGCGCCTTCGTCTCCGGCACGCCGATCCGTTCGTTCGACGGCGCCGATCGCCAGGCCGCGCGTCGGTCCTTCGGCGTCCAGCCGGACGACAGGCTGCTGCTCGTCTTCGGTGGTTCGCAGGCGGTGGCCCGCATCACCGATGCCGTGGCGGCGTCGCTGGAGCGGCTGCTGACCGACTGGCGCGTGCTGCACATTGCCGGGGAGGCCGGCATGGCCGCGGCGGAGGCGACCCGCGCGTCGCTGGGCGGTCAGCTGGCCGAGCGCTACCTCCCGGTCGCGTACCTGACCGACCGCATGACCGATGCGCTGGTGGCCAGCGACCTCGTCCTCGGGCGGGCCGGCTCCTCCACCTGCGCGGAGGTGACCGCCGTGGGCGTGGCCTCGATCCTGGTCCCGTACCCGTACGCCGGCGCGCACCAGCGCGCCAATGCCGCCTACCTGGCCGATCGCGGCGCCGCGGTGACGGTGCTCGACGAGGAGTTCGACGGGGATCGCCTCCTGGCCGAGGCGACGCGCCTGCGCGAGGACGCGACGCGCGCCCCGATGGCTGCCGCCGCGGCGGCCCTGGGCCTGCCGCACGCCGCCGAAACGATCGCCGCCGAGCTGCTCGCCATGGGCGAGGGCCGGCCGCTGCCGTCGCTGGCCGGGGGCAGCGCCTGATGGGCGCGGCCGCGGGGGCGACGGCGGGCCTGGCGCAGCTCGACGCGCTCGCCGCCCAGCACGGCCTGGAGCTGCGGCCCGACGCCGCGCTGGCGCCCCTGACCACGCTGCGCGTAGGCGGCCCGGCGGACCGCCTGGCCGACGCGCGCGACCGCGACGGCCTGCTGGCGCTGCTTGCGGATCGCGCGGCAGGCGGACGTGCCGGCCTTCGTGCTGGGCAACGGCAGCGACCTGGTGGTGGCCGATGCCGGCATCCGCGGCCTGGTGATCCGCAACCGCGCCAAGGACGCCTCGATCACCGACGACCTGCTCACCGCCGAGGCGGGCAGCCCCATGGCCATGCTCGTCAAGCGCTGCACCGCCGAGGCGCTGACCGGCCTGGAGTTCGGCATCAGCATCCCCGGCACGCTGGGCGGCGCGGTGTGGGCCAACGCCGGCGCCCATGACGGCGAGATGCGCGACGTGCTGGAGTGGGTCGACGCCTGGGATCCCGCCAGCGACGCGGTCGCACGCCTGGTCGCCGCCGACTGCGGCTTCGCCTACCGCGAGTCGCGCTTCAAGCACGGCGACGAGGTGGTGCTGGCGGCGGCCATCCGGCTGCGACCCGGCGACGCGGAGCGGATCGCCGCGGAGGTGACCGCGCACCAGGCCACGCGGCAGGCGACGCAGCCGCTGGCCGACCAGAACGCCGGCAGCGTCTTCCGCAACCCGCCCGGCGACCATGCCGGACGGCTGATCGAGGCCGCCGGCCTGAAGGGCCACCGCGTGGGCAGCGCCATCGGTCAGCACCCTGCACGCCAACTTCATCGTCACCGACCGCGGCGGACGCGCGGCCGACGTGCGGGCGCTGGGCGACCTCGTCCGCGCCACCGTGGACGATCGCTTCGGCGTGCAGCTCGCGTACGAGATCGAGTTCGTCGGCGACTGGGACAGCCCGGTGGCCGACGCATGACGCGGCCGCTGCGAGTGGGCATCTTTGCCGGCGGCCAGTCGGCCGAGCACGAGGTGAGCGTCTCGTCGGCCGAGTCGGTCCTGCGCGCCATCGACCGCGAGCGCTACGAGCCCTACCTGGTCTACATCGACCGCGAAGGGCGGTGGCACCTGCCGGCCGGCCCGGCCGCGGAGCTGGGGACGTCCGGCCTGGCCGGCCTGCTGGGCGTCGACACGCCGGCGAGCGCACACCGCGCACCTGGCGGACGGCACATCGGCACTGCCGGCGGTGGCGGGGAAGGACGCGCTGGCGCCGCGCGCCGCCCTGCGCTCGCTGGCCGACGCAATTGACATCGCCTTCCTGGTCATCCACGGGCCGTTCGGCGAGGACGGCACGCTGCAGGGCTTCCTGGAGCTGGCCGGCATCCCGTACACCGGGGCCGGGGTGATGGCCAGCGCGGTGGCCATGGACAAGATCGTGTTCAAGGACCTCATGCGCGGCCATGGCCTGCCGGTGGTCGACTTCACCTGGTTTCGGCGCAGCGGATGGACCGATGACCCCGACGCGGTGCTGGCCGACATCGGCGCCCGCATCGGCGCACGGCGCGGTCGTCAAGCCCGCCCGCCTCGGGAGCAGCCTGGGCATGACCGTGGTGCGAGAAGCGTCCGAGCTGCCGGACGCCATCGACCAGGCGCTCCGCTACGACAGCAAGGTGCTGGTGGAGACGTACCTGGCCGATGCGCGCGAGCTCGAGTGCGGCGTGCTCGGCAACGACCACCCCCAGGTCTTTCCGCCGGGCGAGGTGCGCAGCCACGGCGAGTGGTACGACTACGCCGCCAAGTACACCGAGGGCCTGGCCGACGTCTTCCCGCGTGCCGATGTCGACCCCGCGCTGGCGGCGCGCCTCCAGGAGCTGGCGCTGGCCGCCTACACGGCGGTGGACGCGGCGGGCTTCGCCCGGGTCGACTTCCTGGTGCCCGATGGCGCGGTGTACATCAGCGAGATGAACACCATCCCCGGCTTCACCGCCACCAGCATGTTCCCGAAGCAGGCCGAGCTGGCGGGGATCGGCTTCGGCGAGCTGATCGACCGATTGATCGAGCTTGGCCTGGATCGCGCCCGCGAGCAGGGCGGAGGTGACCGATGAGCGGCGCCCGTCCGCGGCGAAAGTCCGGCGGCCAGGCCCGTCGGCCCGCCAGGCCGCTCCGCCGCCGGATCCGCCGTCCGCGACTGCGGGGCGGTGGCCGCATCCTGGCGCTGCTCCTGTTCACCGCCACCATCGCCGGCCTGGTGGCGGGCGTGTACGGACCGTGGATGCGGGTCACCGCGCTGGGTCACACCGGCGATGCGTACACGCCGGCCGGCCGCGTCCAGGAGATCCTGGATGACTACCGCGGCGTGCCGATCCTGGCCGTCGACCGCGCCGCGCTGCGTGACCGGCTGGCGGCGCTGCCGACCGTGGCGGATGCGCAGATCGAGCTGCGGCTGCCGGGACGGCTGCAGGTCGCCATCACCGAGAAGGCTCCCTCCTTCCTGTGGCGCACGCAGCGGGCCGTGCTGGTCGGCGCGCGGGACGGCACGATCATCGCCGAGCTGCCGCTGGACCAGGTGCTGCCGGACGGCCTGCGCCGGCTGCCGAGCGTGGAGGACGAGCGCTTCGTGTCGCGCCTGCTGTCGGTGGGCGAGGCCGTGCCGCCGGCCGAGCTGCGGGTGGCGAAGCGCCTGACGGCGATCGACCCGAGGCTCATCGGCTCACGGGCGTCGGCACTCGAGGTCAAGGTCGACTACCAGATGGGCTTCGTGCTGGAGGCCACGCAACCCGGCTGGACCGCGGCGCTGGGCTTCTACCAGCTCGATCCGCGCGAGGACCAGGCCGCCGCCGACGCCAAGCTGGAGCAGCAGTTGGCGGCCATCAGGACGCTGTTCGCCAGCAGGCCGGAGCGCAACATCTCCTGGCTGGATGCGAGCAACCCGGGGAAGGTATATTGGTCCCCCTAGAGCTCGCGACGGCACCGACCACGGTCCGAGCGGCGTGCAGCGGTACCGACCCGAATGTGGCTTCCCCTGATCGGCCTCGCGGTGGGCATCGCGCTTGGACTGGTGCTCAACGTGAGCGTCAGTCCAGACCTGGCGCGTTACAGCGCCGTCGCCATACTGGCCGGCCTCGATTCTGTGCTGGGCGCGGTCCGTGCCGAGCTCGACGCGCACTACGACAACCGCGTCTTCCTGTCTGGCTTCATCACCAATGCCCTGGTGGCGGTGGGGCTGACCTTCGTGGGCGATCGGCTGGGGATCGACCTGTACCTGGTGGCGCTGTTCGCCTTCGGGCTGCGCATCTTCCAAAACGTGGCCCTCATCCGGCGCCACTTCCTGTAGGCTCGAACGCGGGGCGGATCGTGTTCGCCTCGTCGCGCGGCCAACGGAGGTAGCTTGGACAGGGAGACGGTGCTGGTCGGCATTGATGCCGGCACGACGAAGGTGACGACCCTCATCGGGGAGGTCGGTCGCTCGGGCGACGTCGACATCATCGGCTATGGCATCGGTCCGTCGGTCGGCATGAAGAAGGGGATGGTCGCCAACATCGACCAGACCGTCCAGTCGATCGCCAACAGCCTCGAGAAGGCGGAGCGGCTCTCCGGCTACAAGATCAGCAGCGCCTTCGTCAGCGTCGGCGGCAGCCACATCTCGAGCCAGAACAGTCGTGGAGTGGTGGCGGTCTCCGGCCACAAGCGCGAGGTCGGCCGTGAGGACGTGGCCCGTGCCACCGAGGCGGCCAAGGCGATCCAGACGCCCTCCAACCGCGAGACGCTGCACGTCATCCCGCGCGGCTACATCGTCGACGGGCAGGAGGGGATCAAGGACCCGTTGGGGATGAGCGCCGTCCGCCTGGAGGTGGAGACGCACATCGTCAGCGGGGCGGCGACATCGGTCCAGAACCTGACCAAGTGCATCGCCAACGCCAGCGTGCAGATCGACGAGCTGGTGATCGGCGCGCTCGCGTCGGCCGAGGCGACGCTGACCGACACGGAGAAGGAGCTGGGCGTGGTGGTGGCCGACATCGGCGGCGGCACCACCGACATCGCCATCTTCACCGACGGCGGCATCTACCACTCCGCGGTGCTGCCGGTTGGCGCCATCAACGTGACCAACGACGTGGCCATTGGGCTGCGCACCAGCCTGAACCTGGCCGAGGAGATCAAGATCAAGCACGGCACCGCCAGCCTGGCGGCCGTCGCGCCGGAGGAGCTGCTGAACGTGGCCGTGCTGGGCGACGGCGGCGGCCAGACCATCCAGCGCCGCAAGCTGTGCGAGATCATCGAGGCGCGGATGAGCGAGATCTACTCGCTCATCTCCGAGGAGGTGAAGCGCTCCGGCCACGCCGGCATGCTGCCGGCCGGAGTGGTGCTGACCGGAGGCGGGGCGCGCATCGCCGGCGCGGCCGAGCTGGCGCGCGACGTCTTCCAGATGCCCGTCCGGGTCGGCGCCCCGCAGGGCGTGGGCGGCCTGATGGACCAGCTCTCGAATCCGGCCTTCAGCACGCCCATCGGCCTGCTGCTGTGGGGCGCGCGCCATGCCGGCGAGGAGCCGATGACCTACGCCACCTCCTCGTCGCTGAGCGGCGTGGGGGGCCGGGTGGTGGACTGGATCCGGGGCATCTTCCCCGGCTGATCCCTCTGGCTCCTGTGGAGTCGCGGCCCTGCCGTCCACGCCGCCTCTCGAGCCTGTGGATAACTTCGCCGCCCTCTGTGGAAAAAACCGACCACCTCGCTCCGGGTCGCTCGCTAGAATCGGAGGAACCCGCGGCGAGACGGGTTGCCAAGCTCCATTACGCGCAACGGAGATCACCCATGCCGCTACGGTCCGACGCAGAGCATTTCGCACTCATCAAGGTCATTGGCGTCGGCGGGGGCGGAAGCAACGCCGTCAACCGGATGATCCGCGCCGAGATGATGGGCGTGGAGTTCATCGCCGTGAACACGGACGCGCAGGCGCTCCTCCAGAGTGACGCTCCCCACAAGATCCGGATCGGCGACAAGCTGACCCGCGGCCTGGGCGCCGGCGCCGACCCGCAGGTCGGGCAGCGGGCCGCCGAGGAGGACTCGGAGAAGATCTACGAGGCGCTCAAGGACGCCGACATGATCTTCATCACGGCGGGCATGGGCGGCGGCACCGGGTCGGGCGCGGCCCCGGTCATCGCCGAGATCGCCAAGGACCTCGGAGCGCTGACGGTCGGCGTCATCACCAAGCCGTTCAGCTTCGAGGGCGTGCGCCGCAAGCTGGTCGCCGAGCAGTACTCGGAGCAGCTCAAGGACAAGTGCGACACGCTCATCACCATCCCGAACGACCGCCTGCGCGAGGTGGTCGACAAGAAGACGTCGATCCTTGACGCCTTCCGGGTGGTGGATGACGTCCTGCGCCAGGGCGTGCAGGGCATCAGCGACCTGATCACCGTGCCGGGCCTGATCAACCTGGACTTCGCCGACGTCAAGACGATCATGCGCGACGCCGGCAGCTCGATGATGGGCATCGGCATCGGCACCGGCGAGAACCGGGCGGTGGAGGCGGCACGGGCCGCGGTCATGAGCCCCTTGCTGGAGGTCAACATCCAGGGCGCGCGCGGCATCCTGTTCAACGTGACCGGCGGCAGCGACCTTGGCCTGTTCGAGGTCAACGAGGCGGCCGAGGTGATCAAGGAGGCCGCCGATCCGGAGGCCAACATCATCTTCGGCACGGTCATCGACGACCGGATGCGCGACGAGGTGAAGGTCACCGTCATCGCCACCGGCTTCGATGCCACCACCAAGCCGCGGTCGGCCGGCCGTGGCCAGGCCGCCGCCGAGGCGGCCACCGGCATCGACGCCAGCCTGGACGAGCGCAGCCGCGAGATCCTGGCCGAGATCGAGCGCGAACGGACGCAGCGCCAGTCGCTCGAGGAGCAGATCCCGGAGCCGTCGCCGTTCGCCACCGCCGCGGAGCGGGAGGAGCCGGTCGCCACCACCGAGCGCCAGCCGGTGCCGATCCGCGCGGAGCGCCCGGCCTACGGCGACACCGACCTGGACATCCCGTCCTTCTTGCGCCGCAAGAGCGAATAGGACTCCTTCCTGACCGATACGCCCCGGCCACCGGCCGGGGCGTCGTCGTGCCCGGCTCGCTAGGCTGGACCGATGCTGCCGGTCGATGAGCCTCCGATCACGCCGGAGCTGATCCGCGAGCGGGTCGCGACCCTGATGAGCCGTCTGCGCGCCGCGGCGGAAGACGCCGGGCGCGACCCGGATGGCTTCCGCCTGGTGGCGGTCAGCAAGGGCTTCGACGTGGCCGCGGTGCGCGCCGCGCAGGCGGCCGGCCTCGGCGTCTTCGGTGAGAACCGCGTCCAGGAGGCGGCGTCCAAGGTCGAGGCCGTGCCCGACGTCGAGTGGCACATGATCGGGCGCCTGCAGTCGAACAAGGTGCGCCACGCGCTGGGCCTGTTCCGGACCATCCACTCCGTCGACTCGCTGGAGCTGCTGCAGCGCATCGAGCGGATCGCGCATGACGACGGGCATCGGCCGCGGCTGCTGCTGGAGGTCGACACCAGCGCCGCCGGCGGGCGCGTGGGGTTTGACGCTGCGCGGTTCGGCGAGCAGGTCGGCGACCCCGGGGGCGACCTGGTGCGGACGCTGCGGCGAGCTGCACGCTGCCAGCGTGGTCGGCCTCATGACCATGGCGCCCGTCGATGGCACCTCGCCACGGGGGCATTTCGCCGCCCTCAGAGGGCTGCGGGACGAGCTGCAGGCGACCGCCGGGCTGCCACTCCCCGAGCTGTCGATGGGCATGACCGCCGACGCCGACGCGGCGGTCGCGGAAGGGGCGACGCTGGTCCGAGTGGGGACCGCCATCTTCGGCCCTCGGCCGCATCGGTAGGTCCCGAGCGGCCCCTGCTATCCTCGGATCGTGCCTCCATTGCTGACGACGTTCCTCAGCATGCTGGTGCTGGTGCTGACCGTCCTGATCCTCGGGCGCGTGCTCGTGAGCTGGACCAATCCGACCGGCGGCGGGGCGTTGACCGCCTTTCTGTACCAGGTCACCGAGCCGATCCTGGGGCCCATCCGTCGCGTCATCCCGCCCACCGGCGGGATCGACTGGGCGCCGATGATCGCCATCCTGCTGCTGGGCATCCTGGCCCGCGTGTTCCTGCGCTGACGCGCTGCCCGCTCTGGTCCTGCCGTTGCTGGGCCCGAGGCGCCGCCGGTATACTCGCGGTCCCCGATTGGGCGATTAGCTCAGCTGGTTAGAGTGCACGGTTCACATCCGTGAGGTCACTGGTTCGAATCCAGTATCGCCCACCATCCTTCTCCGCCGACCGGACGGCCGCGGCCCCGTGACGGCGCTGCGCGTCGCCATCTTCGGCGAGTCGTACCTGCCGTACCTCTCCGGCGTGACGGTCTCCACCGAGACCCTGGCGCGCGGGCTGCGGGCCGCCGGCCACGAGGTCCTGCTGGTCGTGCCGCGGCCCGCCGATGGCGCCGAGCCGCCGGGCGCGGGAGCGCCGGGGCCGTCGCCGAGCTACGCCTGGCTGCCGTCGTACCAGCCACCACCGCCGGCGCCGCCGGGCTATCGCATGCCGTGGCCGTTTCCCAGCGACGCGCTGCGCGCGGCGCGCGACTTCGCGCCGGAGATCGTCCACGCCCAGTCGCCGTTCGTCTCCGGCCTGATGGCGCGCCGCACTGCCCAGCGCACGGGCGCCCGGCTGGTCTTCACGCATCACACGCGTTTCGGCGACTACCGCCACTACCTGGGGCCCCTGGCCGGAGTGGCCGAGGGGACGTTGAACGCGTATCTGGGCGATTTCTGGGCCGGCTGCGCGGCCATCGTCGCGCCCGGCAGCGTCATGGCGGCCGAAATCCGTCAGCGGCTCGGACCTCGGCGCCGGCCGCTCGTGCGAGTCATCCCGACCGGCGTGGACGTCCGAGCGCTGCAGGCGCTCACCCCGCGAGACCTGCGTGCGGCGCACGGCTGGCCGCCTGAAGCGGTGGTCGTGGCCAGCCATGGCCGTCTGGCGGAGGAGAAGAACGTGGCGGTGCTGGTGGAGGCCTTCGCGGTTGCCTCGAGCCGCGATCCACGGCTGCGGCTCGTGCTGGTCGGTGACGGCCCGGCCGCCGAGGCAGTCACTTCGCGTGCGGCGGCGCCGGACCTGGCCGGCCGCGTCGCGCTACCCGGCCGGATGCCCCGGCTGGAGGCGCTGGCTGCCGTGGCTGGTGCGGATCTGTTCGCTTTCGCCTCGCAGACCGAGACGCAGGGCCTGGTGCTGGCCGAGGCGCTGGCAGTCGGACTGCCGGTCATCGCGCTCGCCGGCCCGGGCGTTGACGACTCGGTGCGCGACGGGGTCGACGGCGTGGTGGTCCGGCCGCCGGCCAATGCCGGCGCGGCGGCCGTCCTGGCAGGGGCGATCGCGGCGTTGGCCGGCGACCCGGAACGGCGCGGCGCCATGGCCATGCAGGCGCGCTTGGGCGCCGATCGCTTCGACGTGACGCACCGGATCCACGAGGTGGAGGCCCTGTACCGGGAGCTGCTCGACCGGACCGGCTGATCTCATCGAGTGCCGTGCGCAGAGGCTTGCGCCGCCTTTGGCGCGGCGTACAATGCCGGCCATGCGAGTGAGTCTCACGGCCCGCTACGTCTCTCACCCCACCATTCACTTTGGCTCCGGCCAGGCGCGCTCGCGCCACCGGCGGCTGGGGTTGGGACGAACGGCAACGGTCTTCCACCGGCCCCGCGTCGCGCGCCTGGCGGCGACGAGCGTGGCCTCGCTGCGGGTCCCGACCAGTCGCTTCATCTTCCCCACCGTCGGCCCCGCCGGTCGGATCCGAGACCGCCGCCCCGCTCTGCCGCTCGGGCTTCAGCGCGCTCGCCGCGCGTAGCCGGGCGGTGGCCGCCCTTCGAAACGCGCGCGCCACGTCAGCTGGTGGCGTGGTCCATCGGTCCATCGACGGTCGCACCGAGATCGCCCTGGTTCACCGGCGCCGTCCTCCGCTGTGGGCGCTGCCCAAGGGCACTCCGGACGCCGGCGAGACCCGCGAGGAGACCGCGCTGCGCGAGACCCGCGAGGAGACCGGCCTGCGCGTGGAGCTGGAAGGACCGGTCCGCGACATCACCTACGTCTTCGTGCGCGGGCGCACCCGCTTCCACAAGACGGTCCACTTCTTCCTCATGCGTGCCGTTGGGCGGCGACCTGGCCGACCACGACCACGAGTTCGACGAGGTGGGCTGGTTCCCGGCCGATGAGGCGCTCAGCCTGATGACCCATGCCACCGAACGGTCCGTGGTCGAAGACGCGCTGCGCATCCTGGGCGAGCCGGAGCCGACCCCGAGCTCGGAGCGGGTGACGAGCCAATGACCGAGGCTCCCGCCCTGCTGCGCACGCCGCTGCACGATCGGCACGTGGCGCTCGGCGCGCGCATGGTGCCGTTCGCCGGCTGGGAGATGCCGGTCCAGTACGCGTCGATCATCGACGAGCACCGGACGGTCCGCAGCGCCGTTGGCCTGTTCGACCTGTCGCACATGGGCGAGGTGCTGGTCTCCGGTCCGGAGAGCCTGGCCTTCACCCGCTACGCGGTGGTCAGCGATCCCGGGGCATTGGAGCCCGGCCAGGCCCAGTACTCGATGCTGTGCGACACCGACGGCGGGATCATCGACGACCTCATCGTCTACCGTGCCGACGACGGCTACCTGATCGTCTGCAATGCGGCCAACCACCAGGCGGTGCTCGACCACCTGGACGCGCTGCGCCGGCACGGCGACTTCGACGCGACGGTGGAGGATCGGTCCGAACGCACCGCGCTCATCGCCCCGCAGGGCCCACGCGCCGCCGAGCTGCTCGGCACGCTCACCGACCTGGATCTCGCCTCGCTCGGCTACTACCGATCGCAGCGCGGCACGGTGGCCGGCGTCGACTGCCTGGTGGCGCGCACGGGCTACACCGGCGAGGACGGCTTCGAGCTGTTCTGCGATGCCCGCCGCGCCACCCGCCTGTGGGACGCGCTGGTCGACGCGGGGAAGCCGTTCGGCCTCAAGGCGTGTGGCCTCGGCAGCCGCGACACGCTCCGGCTGGAGGCCGGCATGCCGTTGTACGGCAACGAGCTGGGCCGCGACGTGAATCCATATGAAGCCAACCTGGGGCGCGTGGTGAAGCTGGACAAGGGCGAGTTCATGGGACGCGCGGCGCTGGCGGCCGTCCAGCAGGCCGGGCCGGCCCGCAAGCTGGTGGGCCTGGTGATGCGCGACAACGCCATCGCCCGCCACGGCTATCCGGTCGTGGTCGATGGGGAAGAGGGAGGCCTGGTCACCAGCGGCACTGCCTCGCCGACGCTCGGCGAGCCGATCGCGATGGCCTACCTGCCCGCCGCTTCCGCATCGGTCGGCGGAGAGGTCGAGGTCGTGGTGCGCGAGCGCCCGCATCGGGCCGAGCAGGTAAAGTTGCCCTTCTACAAGCGGCCCAAGCCGGACGCCGGCTGACGCCCGCCGCCCTCCCAAGACAGCCGCTCGAGGAGCCGATCCGCCCATGTTCCCGGATGACCTGCGCTACTCCCGAGAGCACGAATGGGTCCGGATCGACGGAGATCAGGCCACCATCGGCATCACCAGCTTCGCGGCCGATGAGCTGGGCGACATCGTCTTCGTGGAGACCCCGGAGCCCGGCGCCACGCTCAGCCAGTTCGCCTCGTTCGGCGTGGTGGAGAGCGTCAAGGCGGTGAGCGACCTCTTCGCGCCGATCTCCGGCGAGGTGATGGAGGTCAACGAGGCGTTGCGCGACACGCCGGAGCTGATGAACACGGCGCCCTTCGAGGATGGCTGGATCGCCAGGGTGAAGCTGTCCGATCCAGCCGAGCTGGAGTCGCTGCTCGATGCCGCCGCCTACGCCGAGCTGACCGGCGGCTGATGGCCTACTCGCCGCATACCGAGGCCGACCACCGGCGGATGCTCGACGTGGTGGGGGTGGCCTCGATCGAAGACCTGTTCGCCGACATCCCGCCGCAGGTTCGCGCCGACCGCTTCGACCTCCCGGCCCCGCTCACCGAGCAGGAGGTGCGTGCCGAGCTGACGCGGCTGGCGGACCGCAACCGGATTCCGCGGATCAGCTTCCTGGGCGCCGGCGCCTATCGGCATCTGGTTCCATCGGTGGTGATGGAGGTGATCGGTCGCAGCGAGTTCGCTACCTCGTACACGCCGTACCAGCCGGAGGTGAGCCAGGGCACGCTGCAGAGCATCTACGAGTTCCAGTCGCTGATCTGCGAGCTGACCGGGATGGAGGTGGCCAGCGCCAGCCACTACGACGGCGCCACCGCCACCGCCGAGGCGGCGCTGATGGCATGCCGCCTGACCCGCCGCGACCGGATCGCCATCTCAACCGCCGTTGCGCCGCAGGTCCGTGCCGTGCTGGCGACCTACTGCTCGGGGCCGGGCATCGAGATCGTGGAGGTGCCGGCCGACCTGGTCGCGGGCGGCAGCGGCCTCACCCCGGTCGAGGCCGCCGCGCAGGTCCTGGACGACGGCGTGGCCTGCCTGGTGGCGCAGCAGCCCAACTTCTTCGGCGGCCTGGAACCGATGCGCGAGCTGGGCGAGGCGGCCCATGCCGTCGGCGCGCAGCTGGTGGCGGTGGTCGAGCCAACATCGCTGGCCGTCCTGGCGCCGCCGGGAGACTACGGCGCCGACCTCGTGGCCGCCGAGGGCCAGCCCCTTGGGCATTCCGCTGTCGTACGGAGGCCCGTATGTGGGCCTCATGGCGGCGAGCATGGCATCGGTGCGGCAGATGCCCGGCCGGCTGGTGGGCGCCACTCGTGACGCGCAGGGGCGCAAGGGATACGTGCTCACCCTGCAGGCGCGCGAGCAGCACATCCGCCGCGAGAAGGCGGCCAGCAACATCTGCACCAACCAGGCGCTCTGCGCCCTGGCCGCCACCGCGTACCTGAGCGCGGTCGGGCCACAGGGCCTGCGCGAGGTGGCCGAGCTGTCCGCTGCCCGCGCGCGCCACGTCGTGACGGCCATCGAGCATGCCGGCCTGGGCGAGCGGCGCTTCTCCGCGCCCTACTTCGCCGAGGTCGCGGTCAGCATCCCGGACGCCGAGCGGCGCCACGCGCGCGCTGGCGGAGCAGGGGATCGTGGCCGGCTACCCGCTGGGCCGCGACTATCCCGAGCTGGCGGGCACGCTGCTGCTGGCCGCCACCGAGCTCACCACCGACGACGACGTGGCGGGCCTGATCGACGGGCTGCGGGCGACCCAATGAGCGTGGCCGAGCGACCCAACGAGACCGATGCCTCCGGCCGCGGCGCCGCCTTCGCCTCGCCGCACGGCGGCGAGCAGCTGGAGATCGTCCAACCGCTGATCTTCGATGCCTCGGCGCCGGGCCGGCGAGGCGTTCGCTTCCCGGCGCCCTCGGAGCACGCAGATGCCGCTGCTGCCATGCAGCCAGACATCCCGGCAGATCAGCGGCGCACCACCGCCCTGCGCCTGCCGGAGGTCAGCGAGCTGGACCTGCTGCGTCACTTCAACCGGCTCTCGCACCTGAACCACGCCATCGACCTGGGCTTCTACCCGCTGGGCTCCTGCACCATGAAGTACAACCCCAAGGTCAACGAATGGGCGGCGCGCCTGCCCGGCCTGGCCGACTCGCATCCGCTCGACCCGGACGAGCTGGCCCAGGGCAGCCTGGAGCTGGAGTGGCTGCTGGCCGAGCTGCTGAAGGAGATCTCCGGCCTGGCCGCCGTCAGCCTGCAGCCGGCCGCCGGGGCGCAGGGCGAGCTGACCGGCATGCTCATGACCCGCGCCTACCATCGGTCCCGGGGAGAGGGCGAGCAGCGGACCAAGGTGCTGGTGCCCGACAGCGCGCACGGCACCAATCCGGCGACCGCCAGCATGGTCGGCTACCAGACCGTGACGATCCGCTCCAACGAGCGCGGCGGGATCGACCTCGACGAGCTGCGCGGGCACCTTGGCCCGGACTCGGCGGCGCTGATGATCACCAACCCCTCGACGCTCGGCATCTTCGAGGACCAGATCGACCAGGTGGTGGCCGCGGTCCGCGAGGCGGGGGCCATCGCCTACATGGACGGCGCCAACCTGAACGCCATCCTGGGCCGCTTCCGCCCGGGCGACGCCGGCTTCGACGTGATGCACTTCAACCTGCACAAGACCTTCTCGACGCCGCACGGCGGTGGCGGTCCGGGCGCCGGCCCGGTGGGCGTCAGCGAGCGGCTGGCGCCCTTCCTGCCGGGACCGATGCCGCTGCTGGTCGACGGCGATGCGGCGGAGGTCCTGCGCAACGCGCGGGCCGGCCGCTCCACGCCGGATGCCCGCTTCGCGCTGGAGGACGAGGAGGCGCGACCGGAGAGCATCGGCCGGGTGCGGTCCTTCACCGGCAACTTCGGCATGTTCATCCGCGCCTATACCTACATACGCAGCAACGGCGACGCCGGGCTGCGCGCCGTCAGCGAGGACGCGGTGCTGGCCGCCAACTACCTGCGCGTGCGACTGGCCGATGCCTTCGACCTGCCCTACGACCGCATCTGCAAGCACGAGGTCGTCTTCAGCGGCCGCCGCCAGAAGCGTGAGCACGGCGTGACCACGCTGGACATCGCCAAGGCCATCCTTGACCACGGCATCCATCCGCCCACGATCTACTTCCCGCTGATCGTGGAGGAGGCGCTGATGATCGAGCCGACCGAGACGGAGTCGATCGAGACGCTCGACCGCTTCACCGAGGTGATGCTGGAGATCGCCGAAGCCGCTCGGACCGATCCCGAGGCCCTCAAGCGGGCCCCGCTGACCACGCCGGTGGGGCGACTGGACGAGGCGACCGCTGCCCGACGCCCTGACCTGCGCCACACCTTCGGCGAGTCGGCCCCGGCCGAGCGCGAAGAGGAGCCCGCCGTGCCGGTGGGCGCCGGTTGAACCCGGAACGGGCTGCGGGGGTAGTATTCGACACCAATCGGCGGTTCGCCTACGGGGTGCCAGTGGTCACGAAACAGCCGGATGGGCTTGTCGAGCGCATGCAGTCGGGGGACCTCGACGCGTTCGAGGAGTTCTTCAACACCTACAAGCGGCCGGTCTACACGACCGCGCTGGCGATAACCCGCGACCCGTTTCTGGCCGAGGAGATCCTGCAGGATTGCTTCGTCAAGGCGTACCGCGTTCGCCATCGGCTGCGCACCGACGTGTCGCCGCTGCCGTGGCTGCAGCGTGTCACCACCAACCTGTGCTACAGCCGCATCGCGCGCCGGCGGGCGATCGCCGAGCCGCTGACCGCGCTGATCAGCAACCTCGTCGCCGATCTGACCTCGCGCCCGGACCAGGTGGCCGAGTCGCGAGAGATCATCGAGGTCCTGCAGCGCGGCATCGACGCGCTGCCGCCGAAGCAGCAGACCGCGATCATCCTCTACTACCTGCACGGCTACTCCCTGGCCGAGTCGGCCGAGATCGCCGCGTGCAACGTCGGCACCATGAAGTCGCGCCTGCACTACGCGCTGAAGGCATTGCGCTCCCTGGTTCCCGCCGAGCGGCGGGCGACGGCCGGCGCGCCGAGACTTGCCACCGATGACCTGCCGTAAGGCTCGCCGCGAGCTGCTCGAGCGCTTCCGCTTCGGCGAGGAGCTCGACGCTCGATCGGCCCCGCACCTTGAGCACCTGCAGACCTGCCTCGAGTGCCGCGAGGAGGTCGGGCTGGACCGCGCCCTGGTCGCGCAGCTGCGCCGCGCGCTGCAGGCGCGAGTGGAGGGCTACGACCCGTCGCCGTCGTCGTGGCAGCTGGTCCGCGAGCGGGCCCTGGCCGCTGAGGGTGGCCCGTCGCTGTGGACCGGCTGGTTCAGCCGCCTGACGTCAAGCCTGCGGGCCGCCGGTGCGGTGGCCGCAGTGGCGCTGGTCGTGATGCTGGGCACCATCGGCAACGGCAACGACGAAGCGGCTGCCTTCCAGCTGCGGGCGACCGGACGCGGAGAGATCCCGTTCAGCGACCAGTTGCCGTCGGATCCGCCGCCGTATGAGGCGCGCCGGGTCTGGTATCCGCCCACCCCGCTGCCCAGGCCCGCCGCCGGCCGGATGTCCGTGGTCATGACCTACGGCAAGTCTGGCGAAACCGTCGCGACCACCCGACCCGTCCCGCGTCCGGTCGCCGGCCTGCTGAAGTGACCCCGCGTCCGGCAGCGCCGGGTCGGCCGGCTGCCTGGACTGTTCGTCGTCCTGGCCCTGGGCCTGGCGGCCTGCGCGCCCGCCACCGGCAGCGCTGGGCCCTCCTCGTCCCCGGCCGCCGTCGTGCCGGATGCCAGCCTGGAGCTCAGCCAGGGCCCGAATCCCGGGCCGGTCAAGCCGTTCCGAGGCGAGATGCAGCAGCACATCCGGGTCGTGGACGGCTACGTGAGCATGTACTTCGAGCTGCGCAACATCGGCGAGGAGCCGGTCACCTTCCTCAACACCCTGTACGACTACGAGCCGGACCAGCTCTACACCCCGGCGGTGCGGCTGGAGTGGCAGGAGGGCGGCAACCTGGTCCAGACCCGGGCCGGGCGCTTCTTCCCCAGCCCGGCGATCCTGCAGCCGGGGGAGTCGGGCGCCTACCTGATGGGCGGGCAGCCGGTGCAGGGGAGCGGCACCATCGGGGACCTGGTCAGCCACATCAAGTACTGCCCGACGCGCGGCATGGACGACATCCCATCGGTCCCGGTGGACGTCAGCGACCTGGACTGGTCCAGCGCCGATGGGCTGACCACCGTGACCGGCACGCTCACCCTGACGCAGGGCCCGCCCCGCCCGGCCAGCCCCACCGTGGGTGTCGCCTTCTTCGATGCGGCGAATGACTTCCTGGGTGCCGTGGTCTCGGCCGCCACCGGATCGGCCCTCGAACGCGACCAGCCGACAGCCTTCGAAATCAGTGGACGAGGGGTGCTGGCCGACCAGATCGCCACCGCGCGCGCGTTCGCCTGGGTCGACTGATGAACGAAATCGTAACCAACCAGAGTAGGAATCGGTGTAAAGGTGCATGCTCGGATGCTTCCTTGACTCCGCGAGCGTTAAGGGGCCAATATGTGCGCGCCGTTGCGCCGGCCCAATTTCGCCTTGCCCTGGAGGCCTCCGCGCGGCGCCACCGAATCCTTGGACCGAAGCCCCGGCCGCCCCTTGAGTCGGGATGGTCCGAGTATTGGCAGTAGCCAAGGGAGATGGAGGACGAAGGAGGCAGACCGGCGACGATCACTGAACGTCATGGACTCGACGGTCACCGCGAGCTTTGAAGAGATCTCGAGCTCATGTCGGACAGACCGATACGCCGCCAGGGGCGGCGTCTCCGCAACCGCCGATGACGGCGAAAGGAAGATATATGTGGCATAAGCGAACATTGGGCGCGATCATGGCCCTCGGGCTGATCATCGCGGCCTGCGGCAACTGCACGACCGAGTGGCTCGGCCGGCGAGTCGCAGTCGCAGGCCCCGGCTGTCGACCAGGTGCTGCGCGATCCCGCTCGGTGGCGAGCCGGCGACGCTGGACCCGAACCGTGCCAGCGACAGCGTTTCAATTACCGTCCTCAACCAGCTGGTGCGCCCGCTGGTCTATTTCGACGCCGACCTCAACACGGTGTCCGAGGGCGGCCTGGCCGATTCCTGGGACGTCAGCGAGGACGGCAAGACCGTCACCTTCCACCTGAAGGACGGCATCAAGTACTCCGACGGCAGCGACATCGTGGCCGCCGACTTCGTGACCTCGTGGCGGCGCCTGATCGATCCGCGCACCGCCGCTGACTACTACTACGTCATGCTCGACATCGACGGCGCCAGCGACGTGGCCGGGGCCGACCCCGAGGACGACGCCGCCGTCGAAGCTGCCCTCGAGAACTTCGGGGTCGAGGCGCCGGACGATGCGACCTTCGTGGTGCATCTGTCTCACCCGGCAACCTACTTCGTCTCGATCGCCACGCTGTGGGTCACCGCGCCGATTCGCGAGGACTTCGAGTATGGCGAGGCTGATGGCTACGTCTCGTCCGGTCCGTACATCATGTCGGAGTGGAACCACGAGGCGAACATCACCCTCGTCCCGAACGATCAGTGGACCGCTGGCCCGGCTTCGCAGCTGACCAGCATCGAGATGCCGATCATCGCCGATCCGGCGCAGGCCCTGGCCGCGTACGAGAACGACGAGGTCGACATCGCCGCGGTGCCGTCCGCCGACGTGCCGCGCATCAAGGACGATCCGGACCTGAGCCAGCAGGTGATCCAGGGCGATCGCCTCTCGCTCGAGTACTACGGCTTCGACATGCGGCCGGACAGCGTGTTCGCCAAGAGCAAGTCACTGCGCTACGCCTTCAGCGAGGCGGTCGACAAGCAGACGCTGATCGACACGCTGCGCCAGGGGGTCGGCACCGTGGCCGGCTCGGCCGTGCCACCGGGCATGCCGGGTCACCAGGCCGACATCGGCATCGCGCTATGACGTCGACAAGGCCAAGACCGACTTCCAGGCCGGTCTCGGGGAAGCGGGCGTGAGTGCCGGCGACCTGAAGCTGCAGCTCGGCTACAACACCGAGGCCGATCACGAGCCGACGGTGGAGTTCCTGCAGGAGCAGTGGCGCACCGCCTTCGACGTCAACGTCGAGCTGGTCGGGCTCGAGTGGTCGAGCTACCTGACCCGCCTCAACGAGGATCCGTTCGACATCTTCCGTCTGGGCTGGGGCGCGGACTACCCGCATCCCAACAACTTCCTGACGGACCTGTTCACCTGCACCAGTCCGGCAACAACAACATGCAGTACTGCAATGAGGACTTCGATGCCCTCATGGCCGATGCTGCGGTCGAGCCGGATCTGGACACCCAGGTGGGCATCTACAACCAGGCGCAGGAGATGCTGGTCGACGACGCACCGGTCATCTTCATCAGCTGGGGCGGTCGCTTCACGCTGGTCAAGCCCTGGGTCACCGGCCTGACGCTGACGCCGCAGGACTACACCAGCGGCGCGTACTTCTACACCAACGTCACCATCGCGGCGCACGAGTAGCGCAGTAGAAGCAGCCTAAGGTTGGGCTGAACAACCGAATACACCGCTCGGGTGGACCGGTCCGCCGGTCCACCCGACGGCCCCGCATCTCGGAGCTCGCTTCGGGGTTCGGGGCCGTCGGCATGGAGCGTGGTCCCGTAACAGAGGAGGCACCAGCCGTGGTCGGCTACATCATCCGACGAGTGCTCTGGATCATTCCGGTGCTGCTCGTCGTGTCCTTCCTGACGTTCTCGCTCATGAAGGCGACACCCGGAGGTCCGTGGGACCGCGAGAAGGAGCTGTCGGACCGCCAGAAGGCCCTCCTCAACGCCAAGTACGGCCTGGACGATCCCTTCATGGTCCAGTACGTCCGCTGGCTGGTTGGCTGGCCGTCGGAGGACGGCTTCCAGCGCGGCATCATCCTGGGCGACCTGGGCCCCTCGTACCGCTACCCCGACCGCACCGTCAATGACATCGTTGCCGACGGCATCCTCGTCACCATCCAGCTGGGCGTGATGGCCTTCGCCCTGGCCGTGCTGGTGGGCATTCCGCTGGGGGTGATCGCCGCCCTGAGACAGAACGGGCTCCCCGACTACCTGGCGACCTTCGTCAGCGTGCTCGGCATCTGCACGCCCAGCTTCGTGGCGGCCATCCTGCTGGTGATCGTGTTCAGCCTCGGCTTAGGCTGGTTCCCGACCGGAGGTTGGAAAGGGCCGGAGTACTGGGTGCTGCCCACGATGGCGCTCGGCCTGGCGCCGGTGGCCGTGGTGGCGCGCTACACGCGGGCCAGCATGCTCGAGGTGACGCGCAAGGACTACATCCGCACCGCCCACAGCAAGGGCCTCAAGGAGCGGAGCGTGGTCGTGATCCACATGATCCGCAACGCGCTGATCCCGGTCGTCACCATCCTGGGCCCGCTGCTGGCGGCGCTGGTGACCGGGTCGTTCATCATCGAGATCCTGTTCAGCATCCCGGGCATTGGCCGGTTCTACGTGACCGCCATTACCCAGCGTGACTACGGGCTGATCATGGCCATGACGATGATCTACGCTGCCGCGGTCGCCGTCATGAACATGGTGGTCGACATCCTGTACGCCTACATCGATCCTCGGATCCGGTACAGCTAGGAGGCGCGTTCGATGGCTACCCAGACACAGGTCCTCGAAGCGCCAATCCCGGCTCGCAAGAGCGGTGGGCTGTGGCGCGATGCCTTTGGCCGGCTGGCCAAGAACCGGCTGGCCCTCGTAGGGTTGTTCCTCGTCATCCTCTTTGCGCTGGTCGCCATATTCGGGCCGTGGCTGGCGCCGTATGACTACAAGCAGCAGGACGTGGCGGCGACCGCGCCGTACAACGGGCCGATCCCGCCACTGACGGACGGCCACGTGCTCGGCACCGACCAGCTCGGCCGTGATCTGCTCAGCCGCATCATGGATGGCGCGCAGATCAGCTTCACGGTGGCGATGGTGGTCCAGATCGTGGTGCTGCTCATCGGCATCCCGGTCGGCGCGATGGCCGGCTGGTTCGGCGGGCGCATGGACAACTACCTGATGCGCTTCACGGACGTGATCTACGCGTTTCCGGATCTGCTCTTCATCATCATCCTGACGGTCGCATTCCGGGAGACATGGTTCGGCAGAGCGCTCGACGGGCTGTTACTCGTGTTCGTCGCCATCGGCATCACGTCGTGGATCACCATGGCGCGCCTGGTGCGCGGGCAGCTGCTCTCGCTCAAGGAGACCGAGTTCGTCGAGGCCGCCAAGGCGATCGGCGTGCGCGATCGCGCCATCGTGAGCCGGCACCTGCTGCCGAACTCGATCGGCACGATCATCGTGGCCGTCACGCTCGGCATCCCGGGCGCCATCCTGGCTGAGGCGACCCTCGCCTTCCTGGGCATCGGCGCCCAGGCCCCGCGCGCCTCGTGGGGCAGCCTGATCGATGACGGTCGCGACTATATTCGTGGCGACCCGCATCTCGTCTTCTTCCCGGCCCTGGCAGTGGCGATCGCCCTGCTGAGCTTCACGTTCCTGGGGGACGGCCTTCGAGACGCTCTGGATCCGAAGCTGAAGGGAAAGCAGTAATTTGACCGTCACCGACGATCAGGATCGGGCACCGGGCGGCCCGGCGCTTACCGAGCTGCCCGAAGACATCACCATCGCGACGGAGGAGGGCCGTCGCCTCGCCGAACAGCTGCAGGACAGCCGTCGGCACGCGCGGAAGCTGCTGGAGGTCAAGAACCTCTCCACGCACTTCTTCACGGCCGACGGCGTCGTGCATGCCGTCGACGACGTCAGCTTCGAGCTGGACTACGGCGAGACGCTGGGCCTGGTGGGGGAGTCCGGCTGCGGCAAGAGCGTCACCGCCCTCTCGCTGACCCGGCTGATTCCGAACCCGCCGGGTCGGATCGTGAATGGCGAGATCATCTTCGACGGCGTCAACATCATGAAGCTGTCCAACGAGGAGATGCGCCTGCTGCGCGGCAAGCGCATCGGCTTCATCTTCCAGGACCCCATGACCTCGCTCAATCCGACCTTGACCGTCGGTTTCCAGATTGCCGAGTCGGCGCGTTTGCACCTTGGCCTGTCGCGCAAGGCGGCCGATGATCGCGCCGCCGAGCTGCTCAGCAAGGTGGGCATCCCGCGCGCCCGCGACCGCATGTCCGACTACCCGCACCAGTTCTCCGGTGGCATGCGCCAGCGCGTGATGATCGCCATCGCCCTGGCCTGCGACCCGATGCTGCTGCTGGCCGACGAGCCCACCACGGCCCTGGACGTGACCATCCAGGCTCAGATCCTGGAGCTGATCCGCTCCCTGTCCGATGAGTTCGACACGGCGGTGATCCTGATCACCCATGACCTCGGCATCGCGGCGGGCATGTGCAAACGGGTCAATGTCATGTACGCCGGGCGCATCGTCGAGACCGGATCGGTGGACGACATCTTCGAGAATCCGCGCATGCCATACGCGTGGGGCCTGCTCGACTCGCTGCCGCGCCTCGACGAGCAGAAGGGCGCCCGGCTGCGTACGATCGAGGGCATGCCGCCGGACCTGATCAACCCGGGAGCAGGAGTGCCGCTTCTCGCCTCGCTGCCGATACGTGCGTGACATCTGTCGCGAGCAGGAGCCCGAGCTCAGCCCGCGGGAGGAAGAGGGCCACCTCGCGCGCTGCCACGGCACGGAGCCGGGAGGCTGGATCCAGTGACTGAGGCCGATCCCATGACCGCCGACACCGCGCCCGCGGCGCCGGTCCCGCAGGGTGGCCCGGAGACGAACGGCCAGCCGGCGGCCGGCCCGCCGCTGATCGAGGTCGAGCACCTCAAGGTCTACTTCCCGATCCTGACCGGCGTCTTCCAGCGCAAGAGCGGCGAGGTCCGCGCGGTGGACGACGTCAGCTTCGAGATCCGCAAGGGCGAGACGCTGGGCCTGGTGGGGGAGTCGGGCTGCGGCAAGAGCACCACCGGCCGCGCGCTGATCCGCCTGCGCGAAGCGACCGAAGGATCGGTGAAGTTTGACGGCGTCGACCTCACCAGCGTCTCGGCCAACGAACTGCGGCGCATGCGGCGCCGGATGCAGATCATCTTCCAGGACCCGTATTCGTCGCTGAACCCGCGCATGACGGTCGGGTCGATCATCTCCGAGCCGATCGACACCCACAAGCTGGCCAAGGGCAAGGCCAAGATGGAGCGCGTCCGCGAGCTGCTGCGGCTGGTGGGACTGAACCCGAACTACACCAACCGCTACCCGCACGAGTTCAGCGGCGGCCAGCGCCAGCGCATCGGCGTCGCCCGCGCCCTGGCGGTGGAGCCGGAGTTCATCGTCTGCGACGAGCCGATCAGCGCGCTCGACGTCTCGATCCAGGCCCAGGTGCTCAACCTGCTGGTCGAGCTGCGCGAGCAGTTCGGGCTGACCTACCTGTTCATCGCGCACGACCTGAGCGTGGTGCGCCACATCTCCAACCGGGTCGGCGTGATGTACCTGGGCAAGCTCGTCGAGCTCGGTCCACCGTCGGCGATCTACGAGACTCCCGCCCATCCCTACACACGCGCCCTGCTGTCCGCGGTGCCGATCCCCGATCCGAAGGCCGAGCGGCGGCGCAAGCGCGTAATTCTCACCGGCGACGTCCCGTCGCCGGCCAACCCGCCTTCCGGCTGCCGCTTCCACACGCGGTGCTGGCTCTACGAGCGGCTCGGCCGCCCGGAGAACTGCCGCACCGACGATCCGGAGCTGAGGCTGGTCGGCGGGGATCATCGTGCCGCGTGCCACTACGCGGAGGATGCGCTGCAGAGCGATGTCGGCGTCGCCCACCTGGCGTCTGACCAGCGTCGCACGCGCATCCCGGAGGTCGTGCACGCGCCGGCCGCCGACGCCCCTGCGACCGTGGCCGACGCGGCCACGGTCACCGCCCCGGTGCCTGAAGCCGAGGCCGCCCCGGGCAGCCCGGCCACCGATGGAGAGAGCCCCGGCGGATGAACCTCGCCGCCCGTGATCGGGCTAGAGGTAACAACAGGTGGGAACGTTATGCCGCCGGCACACCGGAGGCCAAGCAATATGAAGGAGAGGGTTCATAGATGAACCATAGGAGGATCTTCACCGCCATCGTGGCGATGGGACTGGTCCTGGCCGCATGCGGCGGGGGCACGACCTCACCGTCCGCGAGCGGTGCCGGGCCCAGCGCCAGTGGGGGTGTCCAGACGGGCGGCACGTTCGTCTTTGGCGGCGCGCGACTGTCATCCAGCCTCGACCCGGCGCTCACCAGCGACGGCGAGTCGTTCCGCGTCCTGCGGCAGGTCTACGAGACGCTCGTCGACCTGGCTCCGGGCAGCACCAACGAGCTCGTTGGCGCGCTGGCCGAGACGTGGGAGGGAGAGCCGGAGGACACGGTCTACACCTTCCACCTGCGCGAGGGCGTGACATTCCAGGACGGGACACCGTTCAACGCCGACGCGGTGGTCGCCAACTTCGACCGCATGGCGAACTTCGTCGAGGAGCTGCAGGCCAGCGCCTATTACTACCAACAGGTCTTCGGTTTCGGCGATGACAGCATCCTCGACAGCGTCGAGGCGACCGATGACATGACGGTTGTCTTCACCCTCAAGCGGCCCAACCCCAACTTCCTGTATGGACTGGCACTGCCGTGCTTCGGCATCGTCAGTCCGGCAGTGCTCGAGTCGACCAACGCGGATGATCCCGCCGGCACCTTTGGAACCGAAGTGACGCAGGCCGGCACCGGCCCGTTCATCCTCGATTCCTACACGCCGGACGAGGAAGCCACCATGGTCCGCAACGAGGACTACTGGGGCGACAAGGCACCCCTCGACCGCTTGATCATTCGGCCCATCGCTGACCCCGCTGCGCGCCTGCAGGCGCTCGAGGGCGGCAGCATCCAGGGCTACGACCTCGTCTCGCCGTCCGACTATGAGGCGGTCACGGACGCCGGCTTCCAGCTGGTGGAGCGGCTTTCGTTCAACACCCTGTACCTGGGCCTGAACCCCAACGCGCGGGAGAACGCGAAGGCGGCCGGCCGCACGTACTACGGCGATTCCGGCGAGTCGCCGCTGAAGGATCTGAAAGTCCGCCAGGCAATCGAGATGGCGATCGACAAGGAGGCCCTCATCCCGGCCTTCTATGGCGGTCGCGGCTCGGTGGCTGACAACTTCATGCCCGATACCAGCCAATGGGCCGATGTGATCGGGGCCGCTGTGACCCCGGTCCCGTTCGATCTTGACGGTGCAAAGCAGCTCCTGGCGGATGCCGGCTTCACCGCCGACAACCCGGCCGTCGTGCACTTCTGGTTCCCGACCGAGGTGACGCGACCGTACATGCCGGATCCGGCTGGCCTGCACCAGGCCATCACCCAGATGCTGGAGGACGCCGGCTTCGTAGTCGAGTCCCACAGCGACATCTGGGACGACCCGGGCTACCTGTTCGATGCGCAGAACGGCTACTACGATCTGCACTTCCTCGGGTGGACCGGCGACTGGGACGACCCGGGCAACTTCTACGGCATCCACTTCGCCTACAGCGGTGGTGAGCCGGCGGTTCAGTTCGGCTGCGACGCCGACATCGAGGACGCGCTGACCACGGCCAATGAAGAGGTCGAATCCGGAAGCCCGCGGAGCAGACTGGGCAGAGGTCGCCAAGGCGTCGTGCACGACAACGTGTGCTTCGTCACCCTGGTCCACGGCGACACCGCCGTGGCCCTGGCCCCCAACGTCTCTGGCTACCAGGTGAATCCGACCGGCTCGGAGTCCCTGGCAACGGTGTCGATCAGCGAGTAGCTGCGGCTCAGACAGTAGACTCGGAGGGCTCCGGCGATGCGCCGGGGCCCTCCTGACACCTTCACGGGAGCATCGTGGGCAAGTTCATCCTCAGGCGCCTGCTGCTGCTCTTCCCGATCCTGCTCGGGCTGACGCTGCTGCGTCTTCCTGTTCATCCGGGCGCTTCCGGGCGACCCGGCAGGAGCCATCCTGGGGGAGCGAGCGACGCCTGAGGCCCTGGAACGGGTGCGCGAGGCGCTGGGCCTCAACAAGCCGCTGATCGAGCAGTACCTGGCCTACGTGGCGGGCATCGCGCGATTGGACCTGGGCATAGCTTCATCACCAACCGCGATGTCACCGACGATTTCCTCCAGCGCTTCCCGGCCACGATCGAGCTGACCTTGGCGGCCATGACCTTCGCGATCGCGATCGGCATTCCGCTGGGCATGTACACCGCCAAGCGGCACGGCACCTGGTCCGACTCTGCCGGATCGATCGCGTCACTGATCGGCATCAGCATTCCGATCTTCTTCCTGGGGCTGATGCTGAAGTTCCTGTTCGCCATCCAGTGGCCGATCCTGCCCGACTCGGGGCGGATCGACCTCATCACCTACGACATCCCGCGGGTGACGAACTTCATGACCGTCGACACGCTGTTGGCCGGCCGGCTCGACGCGTTCGTGGACTCCCTGCGCCACCTCATCCTGCCCGCCATCGCGCTGGGCACCATCCCGCTGGCGATCATCATGCGCATCACGCGGGCCAGCGTGATCGACGTCATGAACGAGGACTACGTTCGCACCGCCAACGCCAAGGGCCTCTCCGGCCGGATCGTCGACAACCGCCACATCCTGCGCAACGCGTTACTGCCGGTCATCACGGTGATCGGCCTGCAGCTGGGGCTGCTGCTGGGCGGCGCGATCCTGACCGAGACCATCTTCGGCTGGGGTGGCGTCGGCAAGTGGATCTTTGACGCGGTCGTCAACAACGACTACCAGGTCATCCAGAGCGGGGTGCTGCTGCTGGCGTTCATCTTCATCCTGGTCAACCTGGCGGTCGACGTCAGCTACGCCTACCTGAACCCCAGGATCCGCTACTCGTGAGCCAGGCCGCCACCACCATCCCCGTTGCCGCCGAAGAGGAGAAGCCGCTCGGTCTGTGGACCGATGCGCTGCGCCGCATGCGGCACAGCCCCGCCGCCCTCGTGGGCGGCACCATCGTGCTCTTCTTCGTCTTCATCGCCATCTTTGCGCCGTTCCTGGCGCCCTACGACCCGACCCGCGGGAACCTGGCGGACAGCTATCTGCCGCCCGGTCCGGAGCACTGGTTCGGGACCAACGTGCAAGGACAGGATGTGCTGTCGCGCATCATCTTCGGCGCGCGGCTGACGCTGGGCATCGCGGTCATGTCGGTCTCGATCGGGATCGCGGTGGGCACCATGCTCGGCGCACTGGCCGGGTTCTTCCGTGGCTGGGTGGACTCCGCTGATCATGCGCGTGGTGGACATCATGCTGGCGATCCCCGGCCTGCTGTTCGCCATCGCGGTGGTGACCTTCCTGGGCCGCGGCGTGGTACAGATCGCGATCGCCATCGCCATCCTGAACATCCCGATCTTCGCTCGCCTGCTGCGCGGTAGCCTGCTCAGCCTGCGCGAGGCCGATTACGTGCTGGCCGCCCGCTCGGTGGGCGTGCCCGCCCAGGACCTGCTGTACCGGCACATGCTGCCCAACGCGGTCAGCCCGCTGATCGTCCAGGGCACCCTGGCGCTGGCCACCGCCGTGGTGGAGGCCGCCGCGCTGGGCTTCCTTGGCCTGGGCGTGCCGGATCCCCGCACGCCCGAGTGGGGAATGATGCTGTCCGACACGTATCGGTACCTGAACGACGCGCCCTACCTGGTGTTCGCTCCCGGCATCGCCATCGTCCTGAGCGTGCTCGGCTTCAATCTGCTCGGCGATGGCATGCGCGAGGCGCTCGACCCCAAGCTCCGTCGATGACGATCCGGGCGGTGACCCGACGCCGACCGGAGGACCTGGCCGGAGCGCCGATGCTGTCGGTGCGAGACCTGCACGTGACCTTCGGCTCGGGCGATCGGGTGGTGCACGCGGTGAACGGCATCAGCTACGACCTTGGCGCCGGCGACACGATGGGCATCGTGGGCGAGTCCGGCAGCGGCAAGAGCGTGAGCTCGCTGGCCGTGCTGGGCCTGCTGCCCAAGCCGGCGGCCAATGCATCGGGCTCCATCGTCTTCGACGGCGATGAGCTGCTGGGCCAGGACGATGACCAGCTGCGGAAGCTGCGCGGGAATCGCCTGGCCATGATCTTCCAGGACCCGATGTCGTCGCTGAACCCGGTGCTGACCATCGAGCGTCAGCTGACCGAGGTGCTGGAGACGCACCAGAAGCTCAAGCACGCCGGGGCCGAGCGGCGCGCCATCCAGCTGCTCGAGATGGTGGGCATCCCCGGCGCCGAGAAGCGCCTCCACGACTTCCCGCACCAGTTCTCCGG
This sequence comes from uncultured Chloroflexia bacterium, assembly GCA_963720505.1. Lineage (GTDB taxonomy): Bacteria > Chloroflexota > Limnocylindria > QHBO01 > QHBO01 > DASSCW01. The sequence goes on along the minus strand of CAVRFT010000007.1, from coordinate 302,390 downwards.
CGGCATGCGGCAGCGCGTGATGATCGCCATGTCGCTGGCCTGCGATCCGGAGCTGCTGATCGCCGACGAGCCGACCACCGCGCTGGACGTCACCATCCAGGCCCAGATCCTGGACCTGATGCGCAGCGTGGTGGCGGAGGTGCACACGGCCCTGATCCTGATCACCCACGACCTGGGCGTGGTCGCCGGCATGTGCCGCATCACGGCGGTGATGTACGCCGGCCGCATCATCGAGCGCGCCGAAACGACGGAAATCTTCGGGCGCCCGCGCCACCCCTACACCGTGGGCCTGCTGCGTTCGCTCCCGCGCCTCGACGAGAGCGAGCGTGGCGAGCTGGTACCGATCAAGGGGCAGCCGCCCGACATGTCGCGGACCATCACCGGCTGCCCTTTCGCGCCCCGCTGCTTCAACGTCCAGGACCGCTGCCTCACCGAGAATCCGCCGCTGGAGCAGGCGCCCAGACGCCGACGATGGGCACGAGGTCGCGTGCTTCTACCCAGCCGAGGGCGAGAAGCTCGTGCCGTCCGGCTTCGCCACGGGGGCCAGCGCATGACCGATGCCGCCGTGGCCGCCGAGGGAACCACCGCCACCCGGCCGGCAGCGGATGGTGTGCCGCTGCTGCAGGTTCGCGACCTGAAGGTGTACTTCCCGATCAAGGAGGGGCTCATCTTCGAGCGCCACATCGGCGACGTGCGCGCCGTGGACGGCGTCACGCTGGACGTGCGGCGCGGTGAGACGGTGGGGCTGGTCGGAGAGTCGGGCTGCGGCAAGTCGACCTTTGCGCGGGCGGTGATCCGCCTGGTCGGCGCGACCGAGGGGAGCATCAAATTCGACGGCCAGGAGATCGTGGGCATGTTCGGCGCACCGCTGCGCCGCATGCGGCGTCGGATGCAGATGATCTTCCAGGATCCATACGCCTCCCTGAATCCACGGATGACCATCGGCTCCATGCTGGCCGAGCCGTTGCGCGTGCACCGGTCTGGCCAAGGGCGCGGAGCGAACCCGACGGGTGAACGAGCTGATCGAGCTGGTCGGGTTGCCGAAGAACTCGCTGGGGCGCTATCCGCACGAGTTCAGCGGCGGCCAGCGTCAGCGCGCCGGGCATCGCGCGCGCCCTGGCCGTCAAGCCGGAGTTCATCGCCGCCGACGAGGCGGTCTCCGCCCTGGACGTCTCGATCCAGGCGCAGATCATCAACCTGCTCGCCGAGCTGCAGACGGAGCTCGGCCTGACCTACCTGTTCATCGCCCACGACCTGAGCGTGGTGCGCCACATCAGCGACCGGATCGCGGTCATGTACCTGGGCGAGGTGGTCGAGCAGTCGCCGTCGTACGAGCTATACCGCAACCCGCTGCACCCGTACACCTCTGCGCTGGTCAGCGCCGTACCGATCCCCGACCCGGCGATCGAGACCAAGCGCCGGCGGCTGATCCTGATCGGCGACGTCCCGTCGCCGGCCAACCCGCCGTCCGGCTGCCGCTTCCACACCCGCTGCTGGCTGCGCCGTGAGCTGCAGAACCCGGAACGCTGCGTGAAGGAGCGGCCGGTCCTGCGCGAGCTGCTGCCCGACCACACCGTGGCCTGCCACTACGCGGAGGAGCTGCTCGCCAAGGAACGCCGCCAGGAGCTGGTCGGCAAGGCCGCCGAGGCGACCACCGGGCGGACTGTCGCTCCCGAGGAAGACCTGGCGCCGCCCGGAAGCGCCGGGACCGGCACGGACGCCAGCATCTTCGATCTGGGACACCGAGGATCCCACCATCAGATAGGCTGACGGCCGTGGAATACCGCATCGGCCTGGCGCAGGTCGCGCCGCGTCTCGGCGAGGTGGACGCCAACTTCGAGCTGGCGGGGGAGTTGGCCCGCCGCGCCGTGGCCGACGGTGCGCAGCTGGTCGCCTTCCCGGAGCTGGCGCTGACCGGCTACCTGCTGTCGGACCTGGTGCCGGAGGTGGCCATGCCCGCCGCCGATCCCGCGGCTGACCGCGCTGAGCCGCGACGCCGGCGACGTGCTGCTGGTGATCGGCTTCGTGGAGGAGACGGACGACCATCGCTATGCCAACAGCGCCGCGCTGCTGCGCAACGGGGAGCTGCTGGCGGTCCATCGCAAGGTCTACCTGCCGACCTACGGCCTCTTCGACGAGGGACGCTTCACGCGCCCCGGCGATCGGATCCGGACGCACGACGTGGGGGAGCCGCTGGGACGCATCGGCCTCTCCGTCTGCGAGGACTTCTGGCACCCCAGCCTGCCGATGCTCCAGGCGCAGGAGGGCGCCTCGCTGCTGGTCAACATCGCCGCCGGCCCGGCGCGGGCACCGGGCAGCGCCGCCGGCACGCGGGCCATCGCCGGCTGGCACAAGATGCAGGACACCTACGCGCTGCTGGGGACGGTGGCGATCGCCTTCTGCAACCGGGTCGGCAACGAGGAAGGGCTGACCTTCTGGGGCGGGTCGCGCCTGCTGGCCGCCGACGGCTCCGTCGTCGCCGAAGGGCCGCTCTACGAGGAGGCGCTGGTGGTCGGCAGCCTGGAGACCGATGACCTGCGCATGCAGCGCTACAGCCTGCCGCTGCTGGCCGACGAACGGCTGGAGCTGAACCGTCGCGAGCTGGATCGCGTCATTGCCGAGCGTGCGGACCTGCCGGCGCCCGAGGAGATGGCGGAGTGAGCAGCGCCGAGCCCGCCCCGCTGCCCCAGATCGACGCCGCGCAGGCGGTGGAGGTGATCACCGGCTTCATCGGCTCACAGATGGCGCAGACCGGCTTCAGCCGGCTGGTGGTGGGCCTGTCCGGCGGTGTGGACTCGGCCACCACGGCCTACCTGGCGGTGCGCGCCGCGGGCGCGGACTACGTGCTGGGCGTGCGCATGCCGTACCGGACCTCGTCGCCTGAATCGGAGGCCGATGCGCTGGCCGTGGTGGAGGCGCTCGGCTGCCGCACCGAACGGGTCGACATCAGTCCCATGGTGGATCCGATGCTGGCGCTCATCGAGGGCGACGAGGCTGCCACCCGGGTTCGGCGCGGCAACGTGATGGCCCGCCAGCGGATGATCGTGCTCTACGACCGATCGGCCGCCTTCGACGCCCTGGTGATCGGCACCAGCAACAAGACGGAGGCGCTGCTCGGCTACGGGACGCTCTGGGGCGACATGGCGGCGGCCATCCAGCCCATCGGCGACCTGTACAAGAGCCAGCTGCGCGAGGTGGCCGAGTGCCTGGGCGTGCCCGAGCGCATCCTGACCAAGCCGCCATCGGCCGACCTCTGGCCGGGCCAGACCGATGAAACCGAGCTCGGTGCCAGCTACGACGACCTGGACCGCATCCTGTACGCCCTCGTCGACCGACGCTGGAGCCAGGACCGATGCGTCCGCGCCGGCCTGGACGCCGCACTGGTCGCTCGCGTCGGCGCCACGGTCGCGCGGATGGAGTTCAAGCGCCAGGTGCCGCCGGTCGCCAAGGTCAGCCTGCGCACGCCGGGGATCGACCACCTCTATCCCACGGCGCCGTCCCGGCTCGCGCCGCGAGCGGTGACCGCCGGCAGGCTCCTGGTCGTCGGCACGCCGATCGGCAACCTGGGCGACCTGACCCCACGCGCCGCCGAGGCGCTGCGGACCGCCGACCTGGTCGTGGCCGAGGACACGCGGCTGGCCGCGCGGCTGCTCGCCCATGTCGGAGCGCGCACGCCGACGCAGTCCTTCAACGAGCACAACGACGCCGCCCGCCTTCCCGGGCTGCTGGCACGGTTGGCAGCCGGCGAGACGCTGGCGCTGACGACCGACGCGGGAATGCCCGGCGTGTCCGATCCCGGAGCCAAGCTGGTGGCAGCCGCGCGCGAGGCCGGGGCTTCGGTCGAAGTCGTGCCCGGGCCGGCGGCGGTGACCGCGGCCGTGGCCCTCTCCGGCGTGGAGGCGCCCGGGTTCCTGTTCGGCGGCTTCCTGCCGTCGCGGCCGGCATCAGCGCGCGTCCAAGGCGCTCGACCGACTGTTGGCCGCCGCGGCGGCCGCCGAGTTGCCGCTCGTGCTGTACGAGGCGCCGCATCGCATGGCGGCCCTGCTGGCAGCGCTGGGCGAGCGGGTGCCCAGCGGCCTCGGTGGCTGCCGCTCGGGAGCTCACCAAGCGCCACGAGGAGGTACTGGTCGGCACGCCAGGCGGAGGTCGCATCGCGCCTCGGCAGTCCTCGCGGCGAGTTCACGGTGGTCGTCAGTGATCTCCCACCCACCCCGATGGACAGGCCCCGATCTCGACATCGAAGCGATTGATCGCGGCCGGTCGCCGCGAAGGGCTATCGGATCGCAGCCTGGTCGCGCTGCTGCGCGCCATCGGACTCAAGCGGCGCGACGCGTACCGTCGTGTCGAAGCCCATCGGTCCGAGTAAGGCACCCGTAAGCCGGCGGTAACCGGGCGCTCCTAGCCTCCTGCGCAAGGCAGCCGCCTCGCCCGGCGTGCCGGTGTGGCCCACGCGCTGGGCAGGAGGATCAATCGCATGAACAAGGTGCTGCTCGTCGGACGCCTGACCCGCGACCCGGAGCTTCGGACGCTGCCGTCCGGCAAAGCCGGTCGCGAACTTCGTGGTCGCCACCAACGAGTTCCGTGGCGGCGGGGCCGCCGAACGAACCGAGTACCACAACCTCGTCGCCTGGGACCGGCTGGCCGAGATCTGCGGCCAGTTCCTGTCGAAGGGCCAGCTGATCGACGTCGAGGGCCGCCTGCAGACGCGCCAGTGGGACGACGACGCCGGCGTTCGACATTGGAAGACCGAGGTCGTCATCAACCAGCTCGAGATGCTCTCCGGCCGCGGCAAGAAGGAATACGCCAAGGAGGCGCAGACCATCGCCGAGGCTGGACCCGATGGGCTCCGACCGAGCAGACCAGCAGCGAACGGTGAGGGCGAGGTAACCGAGGAAGCGCTCGTCGCGATGTAGCAGGCAGGCGTGACGGTTCCTCAACCACCGAGGGCCGTCACGCTATGCCCCACGACCTCAAGCACCACGCCTCAGGCATTGACCTAGTGGCGTTTGCCAACCTCCCTACAAGCGGCATGCCCAGATGGCCCCTCCGCAATATGCTCAGCCTACTGGTGCTCCAGACTGAACCGGAGTACAACTAACCGCACACGGGAAGCGATGACGTGCGAGCCCATGTCCATGGCCGCCGGGGGACGCACCGAGCTACTGGCGAACCCGCCCCGCCAACTAGTCGGAGTACGACATGCGTCGCCCAGTGACCGCGCTCATCCTCGCCCTGGCGCTCGCGGCTCTTGCCTTGCCAGCAGCCGCGGCCAAGCCGGACCGGGTGCCAGTGGTGATTCCCGGGAATTTTCTCGCCTTCGAGGCGGGGACCGCCTGCGAGTTCCCGGTCCACATCGACATCCTTGTCAACCGCGAGTACGTGAAGACCTGGTTCGATGCGGATGGCAACCCTGTCCGCGCCCAGACCAATGGCTCGCTGCGTATCCGAGTCTTCAACGATCTGACTGACGAGTCGGTCGACCTGAATGTCGGTGGTCCCGGCCGCAACCTGTATCAAGGGGACGGCACCGTCATCCAGCTGTTCCTCGGGCATGGCCTGCCGATCTTCGAGGGCGTCTTCTACCTGACCACGGGCCGGCACGCGTTCGTCGTCAATGAGGTCGATTTCAGCCTGATCGAGGTCGGCGTGGCGCATGGTCAGATCAATGACGTGTGCGCCATGCTGGCCTAGCCCTAGGCGGAGCTAGCGGAGCGGGGCCGTATGGCCGCATAGCCCCGCTCGCGCCCTATCCCAAGCCTCGACCTCCGCCGAGGCGTTGCTCCTCGGCTGGCAGCGTAGCGGCCTGTGCCGCTTCGATGGCCCGTGGGTGGCGGCTTGTTCCCAGACTGCGGCATTCACGGGCAGCCGATGACCACGAATCCGTCATGCACGACGCCGATCTCGGCCTGCTCGGTGATGGCCGGGGTGAAGTTCGTGAGCCCGTCGCTGACGCTTCCCCAGGCCGTGGCGCTGCGACCCGAGCCCTTCCACCGATTCAGCACGTGGCAGCCGCCGGGATACTGGTCATTCGTGTTGCTGTGATCGCGACGGATGTCACTGGTGCCTGACCACGACACCCGGACCTGCACGTCGAAGACGCCTCCCGTATCAATGTTGGTGAGTTGGACCACCGCACTGAGTGTGGCGGCGTCCAGCCGGTTCGACACAACCAGGTCGTCGGGGCTGAGGTTGTCGGCGTAGCCGGCGGCCTGGAGCAGGACGGTATCCGTGCACAAGTCGTAGACGAAGACGCTCACGGCGCCGATGACCGCGGTGCTACGGCTCGCCAGGTGGTGGTCGGTCGGCTGATTGGCGGAAACGAACGTATCAGTCTCGACGCAGCCCGAAGGGTCGAAGGACGTGAACGACGCGTTCGCCAGTGGCCCGCGTTGGTGTTCGACCTCGACCTTTGCGCTGGCCGCAGAGGCCGCCACGGGCCACAGAGCGCCGACGCTCAACGCTATGGCGACCAAGGGAGCGGTGCGAATCGCCTTGATGCTCACGTTCGTTCTCCAATGCTGCTGTGTGCTGCGGGACCGACGCGGAGAGGTGGCAAAACGTTGCGCGGGCGGCACGTGGGTCGTACCTCGCATGGCGAGCGGCTGGCGTCGCCGGCCCTACAATTCTCGGCGTGAAGCACCGGCGCCGGTCCATCGCGATGGCACTGGCCGCGCTCATGCTGTCTGCCTGCGCCTCGACCGTGGCCGCGGACCCATATTGCGGCTTTCCGTCTGGAACGGCCCTGGCATTCTCCGGCGAGACCACACTCACCGCGCTTGGGCTGGATCAGAAGGGTCCCGTTGAAGCGCATGACCAGGTGGGCATGATCTACGTGACCGCCAACGAGATCGAGCACGATGCGCTGCTGCCCGAAGAGCAGCCTGCGCGGGTGTTCTGTGGCGTATACGGGGAGGATCAGGTAGTTGCGGGCGTGATTGGGCCTGTGCCCGACGACTGGCAGCCACCAAGTCCGTCCTGAACGCGAGCGGCTGGAGTCGCCGCCTCTACAGTCCAAACCGCATGAGAATCATGCACGTGAAGATCACGAAGAAGCCGATGAGCTCGAGCACGACCACGCGCTTAACGTGATCGGTCGCGGAGACGAGGGCCGGCGTCGGGCCGCCCGCACCGTCGAGCGGCGCCGTGTTCATCGTTCTGACGGCGGGCACGATGACGAGCCTCCCCCATAGAAACGTCGCGAAGGCGGCAATCAGAGCTACGAGCCACGTCAGGCCGTAGGTCGTTCCGAATACGTCGGCCACGGCGTCAATCGGGCCTAGCAGCGTGCCGCGAACGAACCCGAGGATGAGGATCAGTGGAACGATGACATCGAACAGGCGAGTGGCGCGATCGCCGTAGTTGCCGCCGACATCGCGCTGGATGGAGATCGGTAATGGGTTCAGCGTCGGGATAAGGATAAGCGCGAGGACCAACGAGTTACCAAACCAGATGATGCCCAGCAAAACGTGCAGCCATTGCACGACAACGACGATCCAGTCCATATCGTCTTTCCCATGCGGCTCGGCCTATAGTCGCACGCATGGCACCGCTCGGAGCCCTCTCCCAAGCATGGGTATCGGCTGAGGCATCGCTTCCGCTGGACTGGCAGATCCTCGGCGTGTGGCGGTTCGGCAACGAGACGGTCGGCGCCCTCTCGCAAGCCTGGACCTCCGCTGAGGCGGTCCGCTGATGCCGAGAGTGCTGCTCGCGCTACTTGTCGCCGGACTTCTGGCTGGGATCCAGGCGCCCTCAAACCGCTTGGCCGCGGGTCACACGCACGGCGTTGTGGTGTTCACCATCATCCTCACCGGGCCGGTCGATCCGTCTGACCTGTTCGGCCTTTCGAGAACTTGTCCGACGGCCTGCTTCACTGAAAATATCGTGCCGCTGTGTGGGACTGAGGAAGGGTTTTTTCACCCTGCGTGCACGAATCGGGAGTACCGCGTGCGTGTCGGGGCCCTGCCGGTAGGGACGGAGTTGCGCTACGCGCTCCTGCGCTGGCCGGGCAGCATCGACAGCGAGCCTGAGGTCCACCTATCGGGCTCGGTGATCGTCCCGGACGGGGAAACCAACATTCGGCTCACCTACGCATACCCCACCGTGCCCTTGCTCCCAAACACCGCCCTGCCGCCTCCGTGAGCCGCCGCTAGATCCGATCGCAACCTTGGGCGCCCCCTCGCAAGCCTGGACCTCGGCTGAGGCCCACCGCGCCGAGCGGTCATTACGCCCGAAGGCTCGCCCTTCGGCCCTCACGTGGGAGGACCGAAAGGGGTCGGGCCCTGGTGAGAATTAGGTGTCGGGCGGCAGCACGCGCTCGACGACCTTCTTGAACTCGTCCGTAGCGAAGGGCTTGATCAGCACCGGCACGTCGAGCTTCGATAGACGGTCAAGGAGCGGCTTGACTTCATTCGCAGCGCCCGTGCTGAGCACGATCGGAATCCTCTGCGTCGCCGGATCGCTCCGCAGCGCCTCGATGACCGTGAGGCCGGCTACGGGGTGGGCACCGGCTTGGAGGTCGATTACCAACGCATCGGCGCGCGCCATTAGGACCTCTTCCGGATCGGGATCGAGTTCCAGGCGCGGCACGGCCCGATGGCCCATCTCGGCGAGGAGTGCTGCGTAGACGGCGAGCATGTCGCGGTCGTCATTCACGACAAGGACTACAGCCATATGCGCTCAATCTGCATCCGCCGTGCCCGCTCAGGGCGAAACCACACGAGACTGGGCCACCAGCGGATAGCCATGGAGCCTCCACGGGAGGATCAGTTGCCTAAGAGCCAACGTCGCTGCAGATGGCCGCGCCGACCAGCGAAGTTGCCTCGGCGCAGCGTGCCGCGATGAAGGCTTGCGGATCGCTGATGTCCAATCCGGCCAGAGCGCCCTCGGCGGCGGATTCCCATTCATCCGCGGTCGAGCATGCCGCGATGGTCTTGTCCAGCTGATCGGAAACAGCGTCCAGCCGCCCCATGGCCACGATGCCCGCGGCGTCGATGTTGGCAAACGCCTCGCTGCACGACATGGCGGTTGGCGACTCTTCCATGCTCGCCGACGCCGAGGCGGACGCAGCTGTGGATTCGCCACTGGTGGCCAGTGGATTCTCGGACGGAGTGCCAGCGCCGATGCTGCACGCGGTCAGCAAGCCGGCCAGCACTAGCACGATCAGAAACTTCACGCTCTGTCTCCCCTTACCGATGGATTGGTTGCGGCAAGGCCAAACGCAAGGCCTGTGCCAACGCCGGACGTGAACGCCTTGGAGGCGCTGCCGGCTATGCGCCGCCCGTGCGGCTATGCGCCGCCCGTGCTGGCCCGCGTGAGCTACGCAAACAAGTACAGGAGGCCAATAAGCACGACAGGCACGCAGCAGGCGATTAGGACGGCCTTTTCAGCCCACGTGATATCCGAAGGTTCCATGCGGGACCCGAGAAAGCACGGCTCCTGCCAACGATCCGCCGAGTGTGCATCCTGTCACCGATATCGGCTGCGGACGTGGCTTCGAGGCCTGGCGAGCACTCGGCATGTCCCTTGCGAAATACGCAACCGCGGGTCGGCCGCGCACCATCCCGTGCCCTGGGGGAAGCGGCCGACCTTGACCGCTCCGATCGCTAGGTCCATTCGGCACGCGCCCTGCAGTTGCTGGCTGGTCAGTCAACAGCGTGAGGGCACATGGCACAGCTCAAGGGCGGGCCAAACAGGCGCCGGCGAGCCGCACGAAGTCCGAGCCCAGCAGAAAGGCTCGCCGGCCTGCAGGCACCTGAAAAGATAGGCGGAGGGGAGTTCGTCGTAATGGGCGGCATCGTGTGGGTCCGGATGCAGAACACCTTCAGTCGGCGCGATGCGCGACGCGCCCGCCGCTGATGGCGCGCGGACTTTCGGGGACGGCGCTGACGGTGGACCCGCCGCCCGGCTGGGACGTCGAGCCGGATGACTTCGGCGGGTTGGTGGTCAGGCACCGGCATGCCGACGTGAATGCGGTGGCCTACATCTACAGCAGTCCCGATCGCGCCTGGGCCGAGTGCACGATGTGTGGCGCGGACGTGGATCTTGAGCGGCCAATCCGTCCGGAGAACGCCCAGCCCTAGCTGGTACGCGTGCTGCATAGCGCACGATGAGGCCCGAAGTCGGAAAGGCTCTTTGACCGTGCCTGGGCGGAGGCCAAGCCCTGCGGCGATCTGATCAACGCTCAGGTCTCGGTAGTAACGGAGTGCCACCACCACGCGCTGGTCAGGTGTCAGTCGCTCCATCGCTGGCCACAGCAGGCCACGATCGTGGGTGTGCCCGTACACGTCCGATGCCACGAAGGCGATCTCAGGCGAGAGATCCTGGGTCCGCCAGCGGGATGCTTGGCGAAGACGATTTCGACAGGTGTTGACCAGGATGCGGTCGAACCAATGCTCGAAGAGCTCTGGATGGTGGAGGGTCGCCCACTTGCGCCACGCGGTGACGAATGCGTCGTGGGTGGCGTCCTCCGCTTCATCCCGCTGGCCGAGGATCGCGTGCGCCAGGCGATAGCTGGCGTCGAGATGCCGAGCGGCAAGCGTTCGGAACGCATCGGCGCGCGCCCTCTCCCCTCCTATCTCGAGGAGCTCCGGATCCGCCATTGCTCCCACCTTAGTCGTCTCCACTGCTTACACGACAACTGGCAGGCGGGAAACGTTACGTGGGCGGCCGGCCCATCCGTCGAGGACGGTGAGGACGGCTGCATCGGTCTACACCGGCGCAAGGCCAACGAAGTCGGCGGCCTCTTGGTCAGAGTCGAGGCCGACCCCAGGGCAACGTCACGGCGCCACCGAACATCTGGCTTCGGATCGCTGAAATGGCGATTGGTCTGCTCATCGCCGTCTATGTCACCGGGCGTCCTGCAGCAGCTCCTTACCAGCATGGGTATTTCGCTCTAGCTGGACCAGTCTGGACAGACGCTGCGCTGCGACCTGACCGCTAGGCGACCGATCGGAGGATTCTGGCTCGCGCTAGGTGAGCGATAAGGCGGCGATATTGGCTGTCGCGCCCGCAATCCCAGCCAAAGCCGCCGGCACCAGTGCCCGCGGCCTGTTGCTACCCTTGTCCAATGGCGAAGACCACGCGCCCCCTGATTGGGGTGACCAGTAGCCAGACGCGAACGGCGGCATTGCTTCTCGCCATGTCCGCCGCTCTGTTTGGCTGCGCGAGCGCGGCGAGTCCATCGATCAGTTCTAACCCCAACGTGGTAGCCACAGCGGGTTCTCCAACTGCGAGCGCAAGCGTCAGCCGGCTCGAAGGACGGTGGGCCACCGGCCCTGTGCCGATCGCCGACATCAAAGCCGCCATGATCGCCGCCGGGATTAGCGCTGCCGACGTCGATGCTTGGGTGGCTGAGGTTGGCTCACCCAGTCAGTTCTCGTTCGTGCTCGATTTCACGGGCCAGACCTTCACCCACTCCGAGGAGACCCCTGACGTGCCAATGCAGGTCGGTGAGTTGGGCACGTTCACGCTGTCTGGCACGGAGCTGGTTCTTAGGCCTGGCGAGCCTGGGAACATCGATACCTACACGCTCGATGCGAGCTCTGTCAGGCGACGACCTCAGCCTTCGCTGGGTGGCCTCGACGGAGGAGGGCACCGCCGAAGCCAAGGAGACCCACCGGCGATTCACCCTCGCGTTCTACTGCAGCGCGCTGTTCAAGCGGACTGACCGATGACTGAGACCCGGCGCCAACGTCAGTACGCCGAGCAGGCGCTGCGGCGGCTCAGCGACCGGCTGCGCGAGCGGCGAGGAACGGCGAGCGGATGACGCTAATCGCTCGATTGGCCGCGGGCCTGGCCGTGGCATTCCTGCTCATGGGGTGTACCTCAGCCGAGTCGCCGAGCCCGATTCGCCGCACGATGAGCGGGTCATTCACCATCGCACTGCCTGCCGGCGAAGGCTTCACCGACCTCGGTGACGGCACCTGCGTGGGATCAGGAAAGTACGCGGACCTCGCGCCGGGCGCCCTGGTGCGGGTGACCAGTCCGACCCAGCAGCTACTTGGCGAAGGGCAGCTGAGTGACGGGACTCCCGCTGACTTCCACCCTGCGGGGTGCAGGTTCCTGTTCGAGGTCACCGACCTGCCTGACCTCGGTCGATATGTGATCCAAGTGGCTGATCAGGTGCACGAGTTCGAGTCCTTGTCGTGGCTGGAGGATCATGACTGGGAAATTGAGTTCTACGTCTTCGACTAGGCGTTGCCTGAGTGATCGGTTGCGCGAGGTGCGAGGATCAGCGCATGCGTGACTGGCGTGCAACGGTGGTCATCGCCGGCATCATCATCATCGGCGCCGTCGTGATTGTGATCGATGCGATCCGGAACCAACCTTGACGCGATCGACGAGCGGCAAAGTGAGAAGCGATCACCCTGACTGGGAGTTGGCCGACCAGCTCGGCCAGGCGCCACAGCACCGGCACGGCGACGTGAGCGCCACCGCCTTTCTCTACAGCAACCCCGATGAGGTGTGGGCCGAGTGCTCGATGTGCGGCGCCCGGCTCGTCCTGGACGACCCGACGCTCAGCGACCGGCTGCGGGAGCGGCGAGGGTCGACGACCGGCTGATGGGAAGCCTCATCGCGCTGACCGCCTCGACGTCGCGCGTGCCGCGTTCGCTGCTTGCGATGCTCCTCCTCAGCGCATGCGCCGCCCCAGGCGCTTCAGTGCCAGCCTCGATTAGCAGAGCCTCCCCTTCAGCGATACCGACAGCGGCCCGAACGCCACGACCCACTCCACCGCCTGAGCTGGTAGGCGAGTGGCGAGCGGAAACCGCCGGCGGGGACACGGTCACTCTGAACATCATGGAAGATGCGACATACCGCCTCGAAACCGGTATTGAGCAGGTGCTGGGCATGCTCAACGTCGAGGCAGGGGAAGTGACCTTGCTGGGCGGCATGTGTGGAGTGGGCACCTACCAATGGTCCGTCGAGGACGACGTCCTTCGTCTCGTGTTAGTTGATGACGCCTGCCCGGGCCGTCGCGGCGCGATCGATGGCAGGGAGTTCGAGCGGGCTCCCTAGCGGCTGGCGTCGCCGGCCCTTTGCGAACATCGGTCGGCGCAGGAAGGCGACCACTTGGCGCACGCTCGCAGGCTTGGCACGTTGGATGCGCATGCCTGCGGCCATGGGACATCCACCGCCCGGATACCAGACGGTTTCGCCCTACCTCCTATACGAGGACGCCGGACGAGCCATCGATTACCTCAAGCGCGCATTCGGCTTTGAGGTCCGCCTCTCGCAACCGGGTGCGGCCGGCCGCACCCATAACGAGCTGATCATCGGCGAGGACGGGCTGGTGATGGTCGGGCAGGCGAGCGAGTCCTTCAAGAGCAGTAGGACGCTGGGCGTCTTTCCGCCCTCGATGGTTCATGTCTACGTGGACGGCGTCGATGCACTGCATGAGCGCGCCAAGGCAGCAGGGGCAGATGTTACGGATCTTGGAACGTCACCTGCCGGCGATTGGCGCTTCACGGCTACCGATCCCGAAGGACAGCTGTGGGTCTTTGCGCAGCGGATCGCAGAGCCCGAAGGGGAGGGCCGGCAAGGCTGATGCCGGCCCTCGGGGTAAGCCGCCAGTAGGCGCCACCGCCACCATCACCCCCAGGGCCGGCGCTCCGTGGCAGCGTGACCATCTGTACCTGGGATGGCGAGCGGCCGGCCCCCTATATTGGCTGGCGTGCGAACTGGTCTGGCCGTTCACCACCCTGACGCCGTCCTCGCCTGACTGCCAATGTTGTCGGCCAACGATGCAACCGGACTGTGCCGTCTGCTGATCGGCGCCGACATCCGGTTCTGGGTGATGGGCGGCTGGGGCGTCGACGCACTGCTTCAACGCGAAACGCGACCGCACAAGGATCTGGACATCCTCGTCTTGCTGGACGATCTGCCTGTCCTATGGCGCGTGTTCACGGAGCAGGAGTTCTACCTGGCGCATGTCTGGGAGGAGAGTCGCCCCCTACCATCGGAGGCAGGTGAGTCGCCGTCGGCGTTCGTCGCCGCCGACGGTCAAGGTCGCATGGTGGATGTGCATGTCGTTTCGCTGGGGCCTGACGAGAGCATCGTCCAGCACTACGATCCGCCGTGGCCGCTGCCTGCGTCTATCACGGTTAGTGGCGTTATCGATGGCCACGCCGTGCCATGTGTCTCGCTGGCGGCCCAACAAGCCATGCATACCGGTTATGCCTTGCCTGAGACCCATCGCCTGGACGTTGAACTGCTCGCCAACGCCGAGGAAACATAGGAAGCAGCGGGTGGCGAGCGGCTTGCGTCGCCGGTCACTCGCCGGTCACGCCGTCGGCGAGCTCGCGAAGGATATCGACGTGGCCGGTGTGTCGGGCGGTCTCATCGATCAGGCGAATGACGATGAACCGCAGCGCAACTCGCTTGCCGGCGTCGCCATCCACGCGTACCGATTCCTCGTTTAGGTCATGCGCTGCGACCACTTCATCGGTATGTGCCGCCTGGACGGCATATTCATCTAGCAGCTCATCCAGTGGCCGCTCGAGTCCTGCCCGCATCTGTAGCTCTGAGTCTTGCTCGGTGCCGGGCCACTGGGAGGGCTGCCCCAGGAAGATCACGTCGACCCAATACGATTCCCCCCAGCGGAGGTGGCTGACCAGGCCAGCGACACTCATGGCCGGCGAAGCCGGCAGCGGCGTCTTGGCCGCGTTCGCATGCGCAAGGCCAAGGCACTTGGCGTGCACCGTCAGACGCTCGTACTGCAGGAACTGCGTGAGAGTGGCACGTTCGTCTAATGCTGGCGGGTAATAGGTTCGGTTGCTCAGGTCCAGGTTGGTCAAGGAGCTTGCTCTACCTGCGTTGCGCCCATCCCATTGCACCTTTAACTCCGTGGGTTCCCATTTTGGCTTTCCGGCGCCCCTTACACTTGGTTGGTGGCACCGCTCGGCGCCCTCTCCCAAGCCTGGGTATCCGCCGAGGCATCGCTCCAGCCATCTGTACCTCGGATGGCGAGCGGCTGGCGTCGCCGGCCTCTTATCACCACTGAGCGGAAATTCGCCCCGGCGAACACGATCGTCATCGACGCCATCGCACCGAATCGAGCACGTTGTCGACGACATCCTTCGTCGATGCCCGTCGACGCGGCTCGTAGCATACGAGCCATGACGGACGCGCCCGCCGCCTGGGTCGCACGCGCGGTCGAGGACAACGAAGCGGAATTCCTGCTCGCGCTCGGACGCGCGGGAGGAGGTCGCGAGCGCGCCGACGCGGAGATCTCGTGGGTAATCGGCGGGTCGCCGATCGCGTACCACAACTGCGTCGTGCGAGCCGATCTCGAGCCCGAGCGCGCAGACGCCGCGATAACCGAGTCGCAGAATTTGATGCGCACGAGTGGCGTTGCGGGCTCGTGGCACGTCGGGCCGTCGATGCGTCCAACCGACGTCGGGACCCGCCTCGAAGCGCAGGGCTTCGAGGGCGGCCCGGAACCCGGCATGGCCGCGGACCTCCGGGCGCTCCCGGACGTCGAGGCGCCGACCGACGTCCGGATCTCGCGTGTCGTGACCGACATCGGTCTCGACGCCTACGAGCAGGTGCTCTCGCTCGGCTTCGGTGAGGGACCTCCGGAGGCGGCGTGGGTACGCGAAATGTACGCACGCATCGGCGTTGGAGACGACGTGCCTTGGCGGCACTACGTCGGCCTAGCCGGCGGCGACCCGGTGGCGTGCGCCTCAGTGTTCCTCGCGGCGGGCGTGGCGGGCCTCTATTTCGTTTGCACCGTGCCGGACGCCCGCCGTCGCGGGATCGGCGCGGCGATTAGCCGCGAGGCGCTCGCAGGCACACTCGAGCTCGGCTTCGACGTCGGTGTGCTCGGATCGTCACCGATGGGGCAGCCGATATACGAGCGGCTGGGCTTCCGGGAGGTATGCGCGGTGAACGTCTACGAGTGGTCGCCGTTCACGCCGCCAACCACGGAGCCAACGTGAGATCGCGCACCTACCAATGGTCCGTCGAGGACGACGTCCTCCGTCTCGTGTTAGTTGATGAACATGCCCGGGCCGTCGCGGCGCGAGCGATGGCAGGGAGTTCGAGCTCCCGTAGCTGCGGCAGCTTCCGCCAAGCGTCGAGAAGAGCCTGCTGGGTCGCGTCCTCTGCGAGCCCGCTGTCGCGCAGCATTCGATGCGCTAACGCAAAGAGCCCGTCCAGCATGGCTTGCGCTAGCTGTGTAAAAGCATCGCGATCGCCGGCTTGAGCCCGTTCCACCAGATCCCGCTCCACGCGTCACTCCTGTCGGAGGCGGCTCGCAGTGCCTCCCACATTGTCTGACCATGCGACATGCCCGGACCTTCAATCTCTCGTTTCGCGCAGCACATAGGCAGCTCTTTGCCCTAACGGCCAGGAGTCGATGTCATTGCACTTCGGAGGCGTACGCAGAGTCGCCATCTGTACCTCGGCTGGCGAGCCGCTGGAGCCACCGGCCCCTACCATTCACCGCTGGGTCTAGCTTGACAGTGGCGCGTTCGCCACTGCGTGACCGGGGCTACGTAGACGGCTGCCGACCCACAAGGGATGGGCTGGTGCAGGCGACCCCGGCCCTACACTTCGCCATGGCTGTCGACGCGTCGGTACGCCAAGGCGCTCGCGGCCCATTCGAGGTGCATGCACGTGACCCTGTGGGTGGTGAAGGGCGGACGTGGCGGCATCCGGGAGGAGCGTTTTCGGGCCCGGTCCGTTATCGGTATCGGGTGGGGCGAGGTCGGCGATTTGTCGCAGTACCCGGATCGTGACGCGCTGCGGGCCGCGTACCGCGGGTCGCATCCGGAACGGCCGGATGGTCACGTCAACACCCAGGCGGCCCAGCTGTGGGCCTTCGGCCATCGGATGCAGATCGGCGACCCAGTGGTCGTGCCGTTCCTGGGCCAGCCGATGATCGCGATCGGTGAGATCACAGGCCCTTACCGATGGGTCCCCGACGGCGACCCGGATATGCCGCACGTCCGCGACGTGACTTGGCACGTTACCGACATGCCGCGCGTCGCCTTTGACCCCGACCTGCGCTACTCGTTCGGCGGCTCGGTTACCGTCTGCTCCGTCACTCGCAACCACGCCGAGCCAAGGGTCCGCGCGATGATCGAAGACCTCTAGTGCAATCTGAGATGTCGCAGGAGTGACCGAAAAGCGCACGTGGCGCTGCGGCAGGAAGGCGTTACGGTTCCTCAAGCACCCAGGGCCGTCAACGCCACCCCTGGACCACCGCCGAGGCCGGTGGGATGCCGGTCACGGGCACCGACATGACCGCGACCGCATTGAGCGGGTAGCCGTTCCAGGGTCCTCGGCCCGTAGCAGGGCTGCCCAACCAGTACCGCCGTCCCTCGTCCGCGTCGGCGCTCCGTCGCAGCGGACCAATCGCGAGGACGGTGAGCGATTCGCTCTCGCGGGACCAGGGAGACCGCCCTTACCAGTTGCGGTGGCTGCACATTCCGAGGTGCCGAGCGGCGATACGCCAAGAGCCCCATACTCGGTTCATCGGCAGGGAGGCATCTGAACCTCCGGGTTCTCTCCAGTGCGGCGTCTCCATCCGGTCGCCAAGACCGTCGCGCAGGGCCAATGGCGAGTCCGACCCTCCGTCGCCGGGTACGCACGTGCCCATGGAGGTTCCCTTGCTTACCGCAGTCGCAATTCCCATCGCGCCTGGAAAGACCGCCGAGTGGCGCAGCTTCATCGCCGAGCTCAATGGCCCACGCCACGCGGAATTCGTCGAGTCACGCCGACGGGCAGGCATCCGCGAGCGGACGTTCTTCCAGTCGACCCCAATGGGCGACCTGGTGATCGTGACCGTCGAGGGCGACGATCCGGCGCAGGCTTTCGCGCAGATGTCCAGCGCCACCGACGCGTTCACCACCTGGTTCCTCGAGACCGCCAAGCGTGTGCACGGCGTTGACCTGGCGGCGCCGATCACCGCGCCGCCGTCTGAGCTCGTGGCGGACTCAGAGCTGGTGGCCGTACCGGCATAACCGCGGGGGCGGCGCCCCTCAACTCGTCGTTACTGAGGCCGCTCGCTTCGGCGAGCGGCCTCGCCTTTGGCCCGTCCGCGAATTCGACTGGCGGCCGATCGACTCGCGGCGCTGGACCCGCCTGTCCGTACTGGCGCCATTCGGGGGCTCTACCCCGGCCGGCCTTGCTCACCTTGGTCCACTAGGAGCACTCGAACGAGGCCCCGGAGGCCGAGATCGGCATTCTCCTCGCGGATCGCGACCGCATGGCGGATCCCGCGTCGCTTGATGATTTCGGCATACTCGATCGTGGCGCCGATCAGTCCGGCGGTCGCTACTAGCTGCCCGAGAAGATGGCTGACGCCTTGCACCCGCCAAGCGTCGTTTGCCGGCGCACCGCCATCAACGCGACCATCGTCCTAGGTGCATCCGCCGATGCGCCAGCGGCCACTGCTACACGCCTTCAGGTCCGAAGGAGCGGCTGGCGTTCCGGCCCGTACACTTGCCTGTGTTTGTATCCGGCAAAGTCCTCGTTGCGGTTGGCCTTGCGTTGGCATTTCCGCTAGTGGCATGCGACGCAGTCCAACCGTCCGCGGCCGTGGGCGCGGACTTTGCCCGACAGGCATCGGATGTTTGTCGTTCGGCCCTGGCCAGTAAGCAAGCGTGGGACGCGTTTCCTGTCGCAACGTTCGACCCAACGAAGCCCGATGCGACCGTCTTGCCGGCCGTGGCCAACTGGCTTGAGGAGCAGGTCACGCCCACTTTCACCATGTGGGAAGCGGAGCTCCGCGCTCTGGGTGCGCCGCCAACCGGACAGGACAGCTGGAATGCGATGCTCGATGCCATCGACACGATCGTTCAAGCCAACGCTGATCAGGTCAGTGCGGCCAAGGCCGGCGATGTGGCAGCCTTCGCCGCGGCCACAGCCGTGCTGCGAACCGCCCAGCCAGAGCTCGAGCAGGCCGCCGCGGCCGTGGGGGCGCAGGTCTGCGCAGATGTCCACAAGGGTTAGGTAACGCGTCCTGGCGGGGGAATCCGACCTAATCGCGCAAGGTTCTGGCGCTTGAGCCGAGCCGGCGCACGTCGCCGACGTCAGCGCTTTGAGGGAGCGAGACCGGTCTACGGTGTCGGCGGCGTGGGGTAGTACATGTTGATGTCTTCGATGTCCCATCGGTGCAGATTGGTGGGTCCGTTCGGGACGTCGGGCTGCATGCAGGTCGGACGCGCCGGTCCGTCGCTGATCGGCGGGTTACCCCAGTGGCGGAGGCCGATGGTGTGGCCCAGCTCGTGGCAGGCCATGTAGTCGCGACTGCCGCGATCGGCGAAGAAGACGTTGTAGGTGGGATTGAGGTTGAAGTACAGCCGCTGCCTTCGACAGAAGCGATCGCCGTGCGCGTTGACGCCCTGCGGGCTGGAGGGTGGACACCAGACCCAGCCGGCGGCGCCGTTCTGGCCGTAGTTGCCCGCTCGCACGATGACATCGGTCTTGGGCGTGATGCGCGACTGCTCGCGCATGACGAGGTGGGTCGGCCCGTAGTCCCAGCGCATGGAGCGGCGCACCGCCCAGGCGATGCTGGTGGGAACCGACGAGTCGATGTAGACGTAGTGGATGGAGTCGTTGCCGACGCTGACGCAGCGGGGCGGCACGAGTGGTCGGTTGCAGTCGAGGAAGGAGCCGATACCCGGATTACCATGGTGCGCGGCAGACGCCACGGCGGGTCCGAAGGCCAACAGCACGCCTGACAGCAGGACCAATGAGACCGTGCGCATCAGGGACATCGGCTTCATCGTCCGAGGCGGCGAGCAGGCTGTCAACCGGAGCCGGTCGGCCCCCGACAGGGCAGTGGTCCGCGAATTGACAGGGCTCCGGTCGGCCATCGGCTCTGCATCCGGCGCCCTGAAGCCCAACCTCGACAGAACATCCCCGCGAGCGCAGACTGCGCGAAATAGGCGGGGACGGAGGAATTTTGGGCATGAGCGACACGTCAATCGCTATCAAGATCGCAGGAGATAGCACGCAGGCCCATACGGCCGCCTGGTCTTCTGACGACGAGACCTGGGTCAAGCAGCTGAGCGATTCGGGCAAGATCGTTCGCATCCGAATCCCGGACGACGCCGATACCGAGGGCCATGAAAGCTCTGCCGCGGTGACCGTTTTGGTCGATGCGGATGACGATGACGTCGAAGGGCACGCGCTGAGCCTTCACTTCCCGTCGGTTCAGGAGGCAAACGATTTCCGGCGCAACCTGCTTGCGGCGGGCCTCCTCACCGCAACCCTCGCGGTCGGCGCGGCCGGTGGCGCGGCGATCGGGATGGCGGCTTCCGGCACCGACGTCAACGCACCCACCGCGGTCGTGAGCCAGTACGCCCCGAATGTCGGTCAGTACGATCCGGCCAACATGGGTGGCACGGCGGCAGCACTTCAGCAGTCCGCTGGTCTGGGCCAGGCCGATCCGGCCAACATGGGTGGCACGCTCGCACCGTCGGCCGCCAGCCTTGGCCAGGCCGATCCAGCCAACATGGGCGGCACGCTCGCCCCGTCGGCTGCCAGCCTGGGTCAGGCCGATCCGGCCAACATGGGTGGCACGCTCGCGCCTCGGCGGGCAGCCTCGGTCAGGCCGATCCGGCCAACATGGGCGGCACGCTCGCACCTCGGCTGGGAGCCTCGGTCAGGCCGATCCGGCCAACATGGGCGGCACCATCGCGCTCGGCAGGGAAGCCTCGGTCAGGCCGATCCGGCCAACATGGGCGGCACCATCGCGTCGGACCGGCAGCCTGGGTCAGGCCGATCCGGCCAATCCAGGTGGCACGCCGCAGTCGAACGCCGGCGACGAGGAGGAGACCCCACCGTCGATCCCGCCCGGGATCTGACGCGCTCGCGAAACCGTCAGGAGCCGCTCCGATCATCGGGGCGGCTCTTCTACGTTCAACGGAACGGGTAATGCCCAGGGTCGAAACCTCCACGCCACCGCACACGCCGACCCCGATCGGCCCGTACAGTCACATTGCCAAAGTCGGATCCGAGGTGACCATCGGCGGCGTCGCGGGGATTGATCCGGCGACCGGGAAGCTTGCGGGGGCGGACGTGGGCGCGCAGACGCGGATGATCATCGACTCGTTCGCGACCATGCTGCGCTCGGTCGGCTCGGACCTCGACCATGTCGTCCATGTGAACGTGTTCCTGGCCGACATGGCGGACTTCGACGCCATGAACGACGCCTATGCCGAGAAGATGGGGGACCATCGGCCTGCCCGCACGGTGATTGGCGTGCGTGAGCTGCCGAAGCCGGGTCTTCGGCTCACCATGAATCTGACGGCGGTAACAGGCGAGTAGCGCCGCGGCGGCCCACGGTTCGCGTGAACCGAGCGATCCCCGCGCTGAGGCGCCCTACCCGGAGCGGCGGGCGAGCATCACGCCCAGCAGGCCAGCCACCGCGATGGCGATCAGGCCCATGGCCATGATCGGGATGTTGCCGCCGCCGAAGAGCCCGAGAACGGTCAGGATCGCGCCCAGGATGACGAGCATGGCGATGGCAATGTTCGCGCCCTGCATGTGCAGCTCCTCCAAGCCCCCACACGTGACGTGGCGCCGCAGCGTAAGGCAGTCGCGGCCCATCCGGAAGGCGCTGCCGCACGGTGCTGGCCGGCACCATCGGTATACTGGCCGCCCAATTCGCACGGCCGCGGGCCGGAGTCAGGTTCGTCGAGCCCGCGTCGCGAGGACCTGCGCGTGAGCGAGAGCTACCCCTACAACGGGCGCCTGAGTCGGTGGGAGGAGATCGCCGACGGCCTCGTGGTGGTCGGGGTGGAGGCGCTGGAGGACCCGTTCCCCTTCGCGCCGGGCCAGTACGCCACGCTCGGCCTGATGGGGCCGCGAAGGCAAGCTCGTCCAGCGCCCGATGTCGATCTCGTCGCCGTCCACCGACCTGTCCGAGTACGAGTTCTTCATCCGCCTGGTGGAAGGTGGCGGCTTCACGCCGCTGCTGTGGGAGCTGACGCTGGGCGACCCGATCAACATCAAGGGGCCGAAGGGCAAGTTCCTGCTGCAGGACGACGGGAACACCTGCTTCTGGGTGGCCACCGGTACCGGCCTGGCGCCGTTCATGAGCATGCTCGACACGCTGCGCGCTGACGACCAGCAGCGGGACATCGTGCTGCTGCACGGCGTCAGCTACGACCACGACCTGGCCTGGCGCGGCGAGCTGCAGGACCTGGCCGACGACGGCGAGTTTCCGCTCCGCTATGCGGCCACCGTGTCACGCCCGCAGTCGTGCCCCGACTGGTCCGGCCTGATCGGCCGAGCGGAGGCCGTGATCGAGGAGCAGATGGACGAGCACGGCCTGACGCCGGACAACACCACGCTGTACCTGTGCGGCAATCCCGAGATGGTGAGTGCGGTGGACGAGATCGCCACGGCTCGCGGTTTCGCGGCCGAGCAGATCCGCAAGGAGCTGTACTGGCCGAAGGGCCGCACGCACTAGGCGCCACGGTATGGACGACCGCTACTACCTGACCACCGCCATCTTCTACCCGAGCCCGGCGCCGCCGCTGCACTCGCTGTTCGAGGCCATCGGCGCCGATGCCATCGCGCGCTACCACCGTGCCCTGGGCCAGGAGACCCGGTTCCTGACCGGTATGGACGAGCACTCGGCGCAGGTTGAGCCGATGGCGCGGCAGCATGGCAAGGAGCCGAAGGACCTGGTCGACGAGTGGGCCGACGTCTGGCGCGCGGCCTTCGATCGGTTCGGCATCAGCTATGACCGATTCATCCGCACCACCGATCCGGACCACGTGCGCGCCTCGATCGAGATGGTGACGCGCGCCCAGGCCGCCGGCGACATCTACAAGGGCACCTACGCCGGCTGGTACTGCCCGGGCGACAACGAGTTCAAGACCGATGCGCAGATCGTCGACGGTCACTGCCCGGATCACCCGACGCTGGAGCTGCAGTGGCTGGAAGAGGAGAACTACTTCTTCGCCCTGTCGCGCTACCAGGAGAAGCTGGAGCAGCTGTTCGAGCAGAACCCGGGCTTCTGCGAGCCGGAGCACTTCCGCAACGAGGTGCTGGGCTGGCTCAGGGAAGGGCTCCGCGACTTCAGCGTCAGCCGCGCCGGCGGGTCGTGGGGGATCCCGTTCCCCGGCGATCCGGAGCATCGGATCTACGTCTGGTTCGACGCGCTGACCAACTACGTGACCGGCGCCGGCTTCCCGGACGATCCGGCCATGTTCGAGCGCTTCTGGCCGGCCGACCTGCACGTCATCGGCAAGAACATCACCCGCTTCCATTGCCTCTACTGGCCGGCCATGCTGATGAGCGCCGGCCTGCCGCTGCCGCGCCAGGTCTTCGCCCACGGCTTCATGCTGCTGCGCGGCGAGAAGATGTCCAAGACGCGCGGCAACGTGCTGGATCCCGATACCGCGGTCGACCTGTTCGGCGTGGACGGTATCCGTTACCTGGTCCTGCGCGAGATCCCGTTCGACCGCGACGCCGATATCACGCTGGAGGGGCTGGTCCGGCGCTACAACGCCGACCTGGCCAATGACCTCGGCAACCTGCTCAACCGCACGGTCAGCATGGCCAACCGCTACCTGGACGGCCAGCTGCCGGCCTTGGTCGCAGGCCGATGCGGAGGCGGACGTCGACCTCCGCGCGGCGGCCGCGCGCGCCTGGGACGGCTACCGCGACGCCATGGAGCGGCAGCACCTGGACGAGGCGCTGGTCGCGATGATCGACCTGGTACGGGCCGGGAACGGCTACGCCGAGTCGCAGGCGCCGTGGGCAGCTGGCCAAGGCGGGGGACACCGAGCGCCTGGGCCAGGTGCTGGCCGCCATGGCCGAGGCGTGCCGCATCCTGGGCCACCTGGTGGCGCCCTTCACGCCCACGGCCGCGGCCAGGCTGCACGAGCAGCTCGGCGTGGCGGAGACGGGCGGCCAGCGCCTGGCGGACGCAGCCGCCTGGGGCGGCGGGACCGATGGGCTGCGGGTCGGCGCGCCGTGCCGCTCTTCCCGCGGGTGGAGATGCCCGAAGAGGCCGCCGTCGAGGTTCCGTCCTGAGCCCACGCGGGCCGTCGTCGCTGCCCGGGCTGGTCGACTCGCACTGCCATCTGCAGGATCCGGCCTTCGATGCCGATCGCGACGAGGTGATGGCCCGCGCCGCGGCGGCCGGCGTCGAGCGGCTGCTGGTGCCGGGCTACGACCTGCCCTCATCGCGGCGCGCGCTCGAGCTGGCCGAGCAGCATCCGGGGGTCATCAGCGCGGCGGTTGGCATCCATCCGCACTTCGTGGCCGACGCCTCCGAGGCGGACTGGGCGGAGCTGGCCGGGCTGGCCGCGTCACCGCTGGCGCTGGCGGTCGGGGAGATCGGGCTCGACTACTTCCGCAACCTTTCGCCGGCGGACGTTCAACGCGAGGCATTCGATCGGCAGCTGGGGCTGGCGGCCGGGCTGGGCAAGCCGGTGCTGGTCCACGACCGCGACGCGCACGACGACGTCCGCGCCGCACTGCTCGGTCGGACGGGCCGCGGCGTGCTGCACGCCTTCTCCGGCGACGCCGCCATGGCGCTGGAAATGACGGCCGCGGGCTTTCTTCGTCTCGTTCGCCCTGCCGCTGACCTTCAGCTCGGCGATCGGCCCACGCGCCGCTGCTGCGGCCATCCCCGACGGTAGCTTCCTGGTCGAGACGGACTCGCCGTGGCTGGCGCCGGGCGGCGCCGGGGCGCGGAACGAGCCGACCACCGCCGTGCGCGTGGCGATCGAGCTCGCTCGCCTGCGTGGCGTGTCGCCCGAGGAGATCGCGGCGCAGGTCGCCGCCGCCTACGGTCGCCTGCTCGGCGGCTGAGCGACAGCTCGGCGCGTGGCACGAGCCTTGCATTGCAGGGCGACCCGTACGCGTGTGCCCAAGCGCGCACGAGAAATGAGATGGAGGACGAGGCGTGAGCCAAGTCAACGTGAACACTCCCGGGACCCCGGAGCCCGCGCCGACCAGCGATGGCTCCGGCTATGGCTTCATCATCGGCATCCTGGTGGCGGTGCTCGTCATCGCGCTGTTGGTCTGGCTGCTGGTCTTCAACAACGGTGGCGGGACCACGGACAACACCACGACCCCCGAGGCGAGCGGATTCTCGCTGCAGATGAGGTCCGTCTGACCCGGCCCGAACGCTTCCGCGACCTCTTGAACGCCCCGGCGACGCCGGGGCGTTCGTCGCGTACCGGGCCAGGGTGCTGCAGAGGCATCGGTCCGCCTTGACAGCGGTCTCCGGCAGCCGCTACGATCGTTAGCACTCTCCACGGTCGAGTGCCAGCAGCGCCGGTCCCAGTGGCCGCAGCGGCCTCCCGTGGAAACGCCAGGGATCGGCTCAAACCAAGGAGGCACCACGCACCAATGACGCTCAGCGTTACCGCGACGTCCCTCAAGCCCCTCGGCGACAGGATCGTCGTGCGCCCGACCCCCCGCGAGGAGATGACCAAGAGCGGGATCGTCCTGCCTGACACCGCCAAGGAGCGGCCGCAGGAAGGGACCATCCTCTCCATCGGCCCAGGGCGGACCCTCGACGACGGCTCGCGCGAGGCGATGGACGTCGAAGTGGGCCAGAAGATCCTCTTCCAGAAGTACGCCGGGACGGAGTTCAAGCTGGAGGAAGAGGAACTGCTGATCCTCTCCCAGAAGGACGTCCTGGCCGTCATCGAGTAGGCAGCGCCACTCACCAGATCAACCGATGCCCGCGCGTTGCGCGGGACGCAAGGAGGACGACTACTACCGTGCCGAAGCAGATCCAGTTCGACGAGGAGGCGCGCCGCTCGCTGAAGCGCGGGGTCGACAAGATGGCCGATGCCGTCAAGGTCACCCTGGGCCCGCGTGGCCGCTACGCGCTCCTCGACAAGAAGTTCGGCGCGCCGACCATCACCAATGACGGCGTGACCATCGCGCGCGACATCGAGCTCGAGGAGCCCTACGAGAACATGGGCGCCCAGCTCCTGGAAGAGGTCGCGACCAAGACCAACGACATCGCCGGCGACGGCACCACCACCAGCATCGTGCTCGCCCAGGCGATCGTGACCGAGGGACTGAAGAACGTCACCGCCGGCGCCAACCCGATGGGCCTGAAGCGCGGCATCGAGCGCGGCGTGACCGCCGTGGTCGAAGAGATCAAGCGGCTTTCCAAGCCGGTCGACAGCAAGGACGACATCGCCCACATCGCGGCCATCAGCGCTCGCGACGGCGATATCGGCGACCTGATCGCCGAGGTCATGGAGAAGGTCGGCAAGGACGGCGTCGTGACCGTCGAGGAGTCGCAGGGCCTCAAGCTGGACGTGGAGTACGTCGAGGGCATGCAGCTCGACCGCGGCTACCTGTCCGCCTACATGGCCACCTCCAACGACGGCGGCCGCATGGAGGCCGTCCTCGACCAGCCGTACATCCTGATCACCGACAAGAAGATCAGTGCGGTGGCCGACATCCTGCCGACCCTCGAGAAGGTCGTCGCGCAGGGCAAGCCGCTCCTGATCGTGGCCGAGGACGTGGACGGTGAGGCGCTGCCGACCCTGGTCGTCAACAAGCTGCGCGGCACGCTCAACGTGCTGGCCATCAAGGCTCCGGGCTTCGGCGATCGCCGCAAGGCCATGCTCGAGGACATCGCCACCCTGACCGGTGGCCGCGTCATCAGCGAGGAGCTGGGCCGCAAGCTGGACAGCGTCCAGATCGAGGACCTTGGCCAGGCGCGTCGGGTGACTGCCACCAAGGACGCCACCACCATCGTCGAGGGCAAGGGCGAGGCCAGCGCGATCGAGGCGCGCAAGTCGCAGATCAAGCTCCAGATCGAGGACACCACCAGCGACTTCGACCGTGAGAAGCTCCAGGAGCGCCTGGCCAAGCTCTCCGGCGGCGTGGCAGTGCTCAAGGTCGGCGCGGCCACCGAGGTCGAGCTGAAGGAGAAGAAGCACCGCATCGAGGACGCGCTCTCGGCGGCCCGCGCGGCCGTGGAGGAGGGCGTGGTCGCCGGGGGCGGCTCCGTGCTCGTGCATGCGAGCCCCGCGCTCGCCAAGGTAGAGGCACTGGGCGACGAGGCGATCGGTGTCAACATCCTGCGCCGCGCGCTGGAGGAGCCTCTCCGCCAGATCGCGATCAACGCCGGCCAGGAGGGCTCGGTCGTCGTCGACGCGGTCCGCAAGATGGAGCCGGGCAACGGGTACGACGCCCAGAAGGGCGAGTACACCGACATGTTCGTGTCGGGCATCATCGATCCGGCCAAGGTGACGCGCTCCGCGCTGGAGAACGCCGCCTCGGTCGCCGCGCTGATGCTGACCACCGAGACGGTCATCACCGACATCCCCGAGAAGGAGAAGGCAATGCCCGGCATGCCGCCGGGCGGCATGGACTACTAGAGGGGGCGATAGTGTCCGCGAGCGTCCGCGCATAGCGGATTCACGCTCGAAAGACGCCGAGAGGCGGGCGTCCCATTCGTGGGCGTCCGCCTCTTATGCTGCCAGGATTGCTACCAAAGGCCGGCGTGGAGGTGCGTACCGAGCCGATTGGCGGTCCGCTCTACGGCCGGCTGCAGAACGATGGCGCCCCTGAACCGGCTAGGGCGCGACCAGGTTCATGGACGGCTACGGACTTAACGGCGGGCCGCTTCGCCTTCGTGGTCTGTCAGACGCGCTGTGATTTCGATCCGAGTCCCATCGTCGAGCTCCAGGACCTCGCGATAGACGTCTAGTTCTGTGTCGGTCGTCAGTTCCCGCTTGGCGGTGGCGTCTAGGTCCTCCGGGGCCTCGTCGCTCTCGGTGCCTTGGGCCAGCCAACGCACGATTCCCGGGCGGCGCAGCTTTCGTCGCTTCCCATCGCTCGGGGCCAGTGGCAGTTCCGCCCGGCGACGAACGAGGACGGATTGCGCGGCCAACGCGTGTGAGCGGCACAGGTGAAAGACTTCCCGCTCCACGTCGGGTAGTTCCACGAGCAGCTCGTGCGTTGCCAGTTCCTCGCAAGTCGGGGCGTCGCAGAGCTGAAAGCTTCCCGTCATCCAATCACCGGTCCTCTCCCCTTCGCGGGCTGTCGCAGAATCAGCGTAGCGAAGGCCGGGGTCGCCTGCACCGCCCGATCCTCGCGGATCAGCGGCCCGTGGGGGCCGGCGACGCTAGCCGCTCACTGTCCTGGCGGCGATGGTCACGCTGCCACGGAGCACCGGCCCTCCCGAGAATCCCGGTCGGTGCTACCGGGCGCTTACCGCCTATGGCTGGCGGCGCCAGCCGCTACATCCGAGGTACAGATGGCCACGCTGCACCTGACCCCCGGTCTGAGAAATGAGGCAACGGACGACCGTCACCTAAGGACCGTGACGATGCGGCCTGCCCGCCCTTAGGACCACCTTCTCCATCGAGCAGCGGGGCAACGTCCCGCCCAATAGCAAAGGAGAAGGCCGAATGCTTACAAAGTCATTCATCGCGGCGGCTTCGTTACTTGTCGCACTAGTTGTCCCAGCGACGGCCCAGGCTGCTGAACCGGGCGGCCCGGATGGAGCGAATGTGCAAGCGCACTTTTTCGACTGCACGGGGCCAGCGGGAACACCCACGAGTTTCGACGCGGAGCTACAAGTACGCGGAGCCGCCTGGCATCTGACGGATAGCCGGCAGATTTTCGAGGCGATGATCGGGTTCGACGAGACGACGAATACCCTGGTCGTGGTGACTCCCGGCTTCAAGCGTAATGCCGTGCCAGCCGTGACGTGCCGATCTGTCCGGGCGGACAGTGGACACGTGTTCCTCCTCACCGGAGTCCTGACGCCTGCCACCGGTGGGTAGGCGCTGACTGGACAGCGCCGCAACGTAGTTGCGACCGGGAGTGGCGGCGGGCTTCACGGCTCGCCGCCGCTGGTGTGATAGGTACCGAGAACCGGGGACACCGTATGCCGGCGACGCCAGCCGCTCACTATCCTGGCGGATGGTCACGCTGCCACGGAGCGCCGACCCTTGGTCGATGCTGACGGTTGACCGCTTACCTGCGCGTTATCACCACGGCACCCGCAACGCCCTGCGCATGCAGCCCGGACGCCGCCGCAGCATCGACTAGCCGGCCCGATGCCTGCGGTCTAGGCCTCCTCGAGCTGGAGGCTCACGATCGGCTCGGCTTCCCAGGCGTCGAACGGGTCGTCGCCGACAGCCGCGAAGATGCCCGGAGCCGCGGCGAGGAATGCCTCGCGCGACTCCCAGATGGCGAGGCCGACGAGTCGGCCGCCGTCGATCTCCTGCCACGGTCCCATCTGGAGGAGGCCTTCCGCACCATCACTTGCAGCGCCCGCTCGTTGCATCGAGGCGATGACGTCGTCGCGGTGTTCCGGTTTGGGGGTGTGGATCGCGATGTGCGTGAACATGCGCGAAATCTACTCCAGCCGCTCACCATCCTCGCGGATGATCACGGTGCCATGGAGCGCCGGCCCTGTCGATTCTGGCCGTGGCTGCTTACCGGCGGCTTACCGCCAGGCGTGCGGCTGCTCTCCTCCCCTGGGCGTCCAAGATCCGCCGACACCGCTTGCACAGCCGCTGGTCGGCCGGCACGTCGTTTCGGGTCGTGTCGACCTTCCCTGGACCGATACGAAGGCCCCGGCTCGTGCCGGGGCCTTCGGCTTCCTCGCGAACAACCTAGGATCGGTTCAGCTCCACGACGGACCCGGGGAACCGCATCCAGATGGCATCCCCAAGAACGCCAATCGACGGCTGGGTCACACCCTCCTCGGATTGAGCTGGTACGGGCAACCGCCCGATGACCCGACGGGTCGCCGCGTCGATCTCGAGAAGTACGGCGGGGTCCGGAATGAGCGCCGCGAAGAGCGTTGGGCTCCGGCGACGAGTCATCGCGAGGCACGTCGAACGGCACGGGTGGTAGATCCAGCCGATCAAGCCGTCGATCCGCACGATCGCGGATCGCGGTGATCGACCACGGCTGGAGCCGTCGGTGATCGCTCGTCGCCGCGCGCACCACCACACGGCGTCCACAGCGACAGCCATCCGCCCGGCTTTCGAGGCAAGATCTGCGCATCCGTCCGTAGCCAAGACTCCAGATGTTCCCCGACCGAGCGCTTCGTACCCCGCACCATCGTCCGCTTGCGACGCGCTCAACCGGCTCCGGCAGAACCCGATCGTGTCGCTTTCGCGACCTGCGCGGTGCAGGTCATCGCTGCGGCCCGTGAGCTGCGGCAACGCAGCCGTTCGCCGTCCAGCGTACCGGATCGCACGCCCACCTGACCGGTCACGAGCGATGAGGGCGACGGAACGATTTATGACCTAAGGACCGTGGCGATGCGACCTCCATCCTTCAGACCGCCTTCGTCCATGGTCGCGGCCTCCGATTCGCGCGAGGCTGACCTGTTGGCGACGATGCGACGCAGCAGCTGCCTTCTCGTCGCGCGCACCGTCCGGCGCCGCCTGGCTGAACGCGGGCCCGGATGGTGGTCCGCCTTACGCGCGACGCGATCGGGCGCCGCGCGCGCCATCCAGCCATTCGACGATCGCGTCACCTGACGCAGCATCTCGGCGGCCGATCGCCAGCGCGCATGTCCGCCGTCTCCGCCTGCCGTCGTCCTCCATCACTACGTGGGGCTACCGCTCACCGAGGTCGCTGAGGTCCTCAGCATTCCGCCCGGCACGGCTCGTTCACGACTGCACAATGCGACCCGCCGTTTGCGAGCCGCCCTCGGGGAGGACGAGCGTGACGTGGTAGAGCGAAAGGGGCGAGCGGGATGAGCCGGCCAGGCTCGTATCGCGACCGGCTGGAGCAGTGGCTCGATGAGCCTCCTCAGGATGCCCCCCACGATCTTCTCGAGGAGATCCTCCGGAGCTATCCCGCCGTCAGGCAGCGGCGGGGATTCAGGTCGTGGATGAATCTGGGGTTCCGGCCATGGCTGAAGCCGATCGCCCTGGGCGTGTCGGTGGTGCTCATCGCGCTCGCGTTCATCCTGTTGCGACCTCGCATCGGGAGCCCCAATCTCGGAGAACCAACGTCGACGCCTGGTTGGGCCGATCGATTCCCGACGAGCAGTCGCCACCGCGTTTGCCGTGCCCTTCACATGGGCCATTGATCCAGCCAGCGGCTTGACGCATCGGGCCGACGATTCGGGGGCCGATCAGTATCGATTCCGGGCCGAGACACCGTCAGACCGCAGCTGTCTTTGCAAGGGAGTGGTTGTCCGCACCGCCGCGCGACGGGCTCCGCGCGGATCCATGCTCGGAGACTGGCGGAGCGGTCATCCGCGCCCCGACGCCGCGAGACTTCATCGCCTACCTCCAGACGGTGCCTGGCCTTGACGTAACCAACGAAGGTACGGCGACGCGTCGATGGCTACCCCGCTCTGACGGCTGACGTGCGGGTGCGCCCCGACCGGCCCTGCAAGGATGTCTGGGTCTTCGAAAACTGCGGTTGCACGTTCGCCAGTGCCGCGAATGAGGTGCGACACTCGTCGGCTCCTGGCGCTGGACATCGACGGCAAGCTGGTGCTCATCGTCGTCTTCGCGGCACGACGATGACTTCGAGAGTTGGCTGCCCGTTGCCCGGGCGTTCATCGACACGATCCGGTTCGATAGCACCCCGAGCCCGTAAGATTGAACCCATGGAAGCTTCCGAGCCGATGGCAACGCAGCCCTGCGTCAGTTGCGGCCGGCCGACGGCCGTGGGCACGCCGTTCTTCGCGGGCCGCCGGGTCATTCCGCCCAGAGCCGACGACACCGCGGCCGAGAGCTCCTACCTCTGCGAGGAGTGTGCGGAGCAGATCCACGTGGCCGCCCGCGAGTCGCGGCTGAGCGACGAGCAGCTCCGCGAGAAGATCGAGAGCGGCGAGATCGCGGGCTGGAATTACAAGGGCGTCGGGCCGTATCACCGGGATTCCCGGTGCGGGCACCGGAGGCATGGGCGGTGGAGGAATGAGCACGCTCTAGCCCGCCACCGCCGGTTTGACCTGCCGCTCCAGCTCGTCCAGGTGGCGCCGGATGGCCTCCGCCCGCTCCTCCTGCTCGGCGAGCAGCGCCCGCACGGCCACGATCGCAGCGCGCGGGTCGTCCGACGATGGCACGGCGCGCGGCTTGGCCGGCGGGGCCAGGAACAGGTTCGAGATGAAGCCGGTCAGCACGCTGAAGAGGCCGATGCCGGACATGAGGAGGAAGACGCCGATCACGCGGCCTTCGGGCGTCACCGGGAAGCGGTCGCCGTAGCCGACCGTCGTGATGGTCACCAGGCCCCACCAGATGGCGTCGCCGGCTGAACCGATATTCGCCTGGGTGTCTCCCTGCTCGGCGTAATAGATCGAGGCTCCGGCCACCTCGAGCACCAGGATCACGAGGAAGATCGTCAGCAGGAACGTTGCGGATGCCCGCGCCTCCACCAGGTCCGCCAGGAAGCGGCGCGGCCCGTACACGCTCAGCAGCCGCGCCACCCGGATGATGCGGAAGATGCGGAAGATCCGGAACATCGGGATGACCGCCAGCAGATCGGCCCAACCCATGCTGCCGATGAAGTATCCGCGCCGCGACGAGGCCGTGAGCAATCGGTAGAAGAAGTCGAACACGAAGAATGGCGTGATGATCGTGTCCATGGCGAATACGACGTCCAGCGCCGGGCCCTGCCGGCCGATGAACGTGCCGAGTGCGGTGATGACCAGGTTGAAGACCGACAGGATCGACAGCAGCAGGATGAAGACTTCGTAGCCGACACCCTTCAGCTCGCGGTTCTTGGCATCCGCCATCTGGACGACCTCCTCGTGCTGGGCCGCCTTGGCAGCCCTCCTCGCCGCGCATCATCGCGCGCGCAGGGCTGTGAGATGCGTCCGAATTCACAGCAGGACGACACGGTTGCGCGAAATCGCCCGCCGCGGCGTCCGTATGCACGCCGGGTGTGAATCGGGACGCTTCGACGACCGATCCAGCCCCTTCATGTATTCGTGGCGTGAATGCGGACGCTTGGCGCCAGAGACCTGAGGCGCGCTTTTGTCGAGCACGGCGCCGCCCCGCACGTCGTACGGTTCGGAGCGCGCTCAAGCGAACGCGCCGAGCCCGCGGGACGGAGACGACATGCGCTACGTGATCTTCAACTGGGTCGACCCCGCCGATGCCGCCGCCTGGGAGGCGTGGCCGGAGGCCGAGCAGGCGGCCGATGTCGAGCGCCACAACGAATGGTTCGCCAAGTACCGTGACAAGGTTGTCGGTGGCGAGGAGCTGGCCTACCCGCCAGCGGTCAAGACGCTGCGGCCGGGGCGGCAGGGCGAGGGCGTGGTGACGATCGACGGGCCGTTCCTGGAGACCAAGGAGATCCTGGGCGGTTTCGTGGTCATCGAGGCGGACTCGATGGACGAGGCTGTCGCCATGGCCGCCGAGTGGCCGTCACTGGCGAGCCAGCCAAACGCGACCGTACAGGTGCGCGAGGGCTTCGTCCGCGGCTGAATATCGCTCGTTGGCCGGCCGACGAGAAGGGCGCCGGATAGAATCGGACTGATGCCCCCCACCAAGCCCACGGCCGCCGTCAAGAAGGCCGCGCGCAAGCCCAAGGCGGCCGCTCCCCAGGGGCCGGCCGCCGCACCGCGCGCATCGGCTCGCGGGGCGCGGCCGCGGACCGCGGAAGAGATCCTTGAGCGTTTGAATCCGCCGCAGCGCGAGGCCGTGCAGCATCCATCGGGCCCGCTGCTGATCCTGGCCGGGGCGGGGAGCGGCAAGACGCGGGTGCTGGCGCATCGGGTCGCCTATCTGGTCGCCACCGGGGTCAAGCCGTGGCAGATCGTGGCCGTCACCTTCACCAACAAGGCGGCCAACGAGATGCGCGAGCGGATCGCGGGGCTGATCGGGGAGGAAGGGGCGCGCGAGGCCACCATCGGCACCTTCCATGCGATCTGCGCCCGTATCCTGCGGCGCGACGGTGACAAGGTGGGGCTCAGCCGCAGCTTCAACATCTACGACCGCGCCGACCAGGTGGCGCTGGTCAAGGGCGTGCTCAAGAACCTGGACCTGGACGACAAGCGCTTTGCGCCGGCCGGGATGCTGGCCTGGATCGGGCAGCGCAAGGACGAGCTGGCCGACGTGACCACCGCCGCGCGGCAGGCCGCCAACTTCTACGACGAGACCGCCGCGCGGGTGTACGCGTCGTACCAGCGCCAGCTGCAGGAAGACGATGCGGTCGACTTCGACGACCTGCTGATGCGGGTGGTGGAGCTGTTCGAGCAGCACCCCGAGGTGCTGGCCAAGTACCAGGGCCGCTGGCAGCAGATCCTGGTGGACGAGTACCAGGACACCAACCGCGCGCAGTACCTGATCTGCTCGATGCTGGCCGGCAAGCACCGCAACCTGGCCGTGGTGGGGGACGACGACCAGAGCATCTACTCCTGGCGCGGCGCCAACCTGCGCAACATCCTGGACTTCGAGACCGATTACCCCGACGCCAAGGTCGTGAAGCTGGAGCAGAACTACCGCTCCACCCAGACCATCCTGGATGCGGCCCACGCCGTCGTCAGCCGCAACGAGGGGCGCAAGGACAAGAAGCTGTGGACCGATCGCGGGGCGGGGACCCAGATCACGCTCTTCGACGCCTACAACGAGTACGAGGAGGCCGAGTTCGTGGCGCGCCAGGTCGAGCGCCTGGTGGGCGGCTCCGGCCGAGGCGGGCTGACCGGTCTGCTGACGCGTCGCGCCGATGACGACGACGGGGCGCTCCGCTACGGCGAGATCGCGGTCTGCTACCGCATCAACGCCCAGAGCCGCGTGCTGGAAGAGGCGTTCATGCGCTTCGGCATTCCGTACCAGCTCGTCGGCGGCACCCGCTTCTACGAGCGGCGCGAGGTCAAGGACGCGCTGGCCTACGTCCGGCTGGCCCGGAACCAGGCCGATCGGGTGGCGCTGGAGCGGATCATCAACGTGCCGGCGCGCGGGATCGGCGAGAAGACGGTGGAGGAGCTGCGCAACTGGGCCGAGGCGCGCGAAATCAGCCTGTGGGAGGCGGTCGAGGCCGCCGACCAGAATCCGAACCTGGGTGGACGGGCGCGCACCGCCCTGGCCGGCTTCGCCGGCATCGCCCGCGGCCTGATGGCCATGGCCGGCACCGAGCCGCCGTCGGCGCTGTTCGACGCCACCTACCAGCGTTCCGGCCTGCAGGCCACGATCCAGGACGGGACCGATGACGGTGAGGAGCGCTGGACCAACCTGCTGGAGCTGCGCGCCCACGCCGCCGAGTTCGACGAGCTGGCCGTGCCGGAGGGTCTGGCACGCTTCCTTGAGGAGGTGGCGCTCGTCTCCGACCAGGACACGCTCGAGGACCGGCCCGATCGAGTGACGCTCATCACGCTCCACGCCGCCAAGGGGCTCGAGTTCCCGATCGTGTTCATCGTCGGGCTGGAAGAGGGCCTGCTGCCCCACAAGCGGGCACTCGAGGACGAGCGCGAGCTGGAGGAGGAGCGTCGCCTGGCGTACGTCGGCATGACCCGGGCCAAGGACCGCCTCTACCTGGTCCATGCCCGGCACCGGTCGACCTGGGGCGTGGGCGCGGCCGCCGAGGCCAGCCGCTTCCTGACCGAGCTGCCGGAGGAGCTGCTGGATGCCGAGCGCACCGACAGCGGCGCGCCATTCCGGCGCGGTGGCTGGGGCGAACGGCGCGGCACCGACGACGAGGGCTGGCTGCCCAGTGGCTACCGCGCCCCCTTCCGCGGCCGCGTCTCCGAGCCGCTGCGGCCGGTGTCGCTGCCCGACATGGCGCAGCCCAGCCAGGTCGGCCGGGAGCTGGATGCGGCCCGCAGCCGCGTCGCGTCCGCCGGCTACGCCGCGGGCGAGGAGCCGGACCTCGGGAGTGGCACCTTCGACCGGCCGGGCGTGACCGCCACGGCGTCGGATGAGCTCGCCTGGCGTGCCGGCGACCGTGTGCGGCATCGGCGTTTCGGCGACGGCATCGTGGTCTCCAGCCAGTGGGTGAAGGGCGACGAGGAAGTGACCGTGGCCTTCGTGGGGCAGGGCGTGAAGCGCCTGATTGCCGCCTACGCCGGGCTGGAGCGTGTCTAGCGCGGGGCGCTAGCATCTGGCCTGGAGGTGATCGCGGCGTGATCGAACGCGGGCCGGAACAAGTCATTGCGCTGCTGAACGATCTCGTCGCGGCGCGCGACGAGTTCCTGGCCGCGCTGGCGGACGTGGAGCCGCGACCTGCTGCTCGCTCCGGGCCTCGCCGGCGAGTGGAGCGCTCGGGAGCTGATCGCGCACCTGGGCTACTGGACCGGCCACGCCGCGGAGGCGATCCATCACGCCGAGATGGGCCGCGCCGCCGACTTCGGCGAGGACGAGCACGACGTCGACGAGCGCAACGCCATCGTGGCGCGCGTGGCGGCCGAGACCGACCTGGCCACCGTGCGCCAGCGCGAAGAGTGCCGCGTTCGAGGCGTTGGTCACCCGTCTGGAGCGCGCGGACCCTGCCTGGCTGGACGAGAAGGTGTCCTATGGCGACACGCTGGAGCGGGTCATCCAGGATGACGGTCCGGAGCATTACCGCGAGCACACGCTGGATCTGCGCGCCTGGTTCACGGGCGCGGACGACGAGGCCGATGCGACGCGGACAGACAGCACCGATGCGACCGACGCCGCCGACGCGGAGGGTGCGGATTGACCGCGGGTTCCAGGGTCGGGGCCCTGGTCGAGGAGCTCGACCGACAGCGTGCCGCCTTCATCGCGGCGCTGGACGGCCTGCCGGAGCCGGAGGGTCGCGCGATCGTCGAGAGCTGGGACGGCCGTGACCTGGTGATCCACGCCGCCTTCTGGTCCGAGCATGGGGCGAATGCCGTGGAGCTCGCGACCGCTGGCCGCGGCGACGAATTCGACTACGACAGCACGAAGACCGACGCCATGAACGCCGCCACCGCCGCGGCCGGACGTGCCACCACGCTGGCCGAGGCCCGCGCCCGCGAGGAGGCCGCCTACCAGCGCTTCCGGCGGGCCATGGCCGACCTTGACGAGAGGCTGCTCGACCTCCGCCTGGGGAACGGCGACACGGTCGAGGCGGTGATCCGTTACGACGGCCCGGACCACTACGCCGAGCACGCCGAGCACCTCCTCGCGGCAGCCGCCCGGTGAGCAAGACCCGCGCGGCGAGTGACCCGGCGGAGCGCGCGGCCGAGCTGCGCCAGACCATCGACGAGGCGAACTACCGCTACCACGTCCTGGACGACCCGACCATGGAGGACCAGGTCTACGACCGCCTCATGCGGGAGCTGCAGGACCTGGAGGCGGCGAATCCGGAGCTCGCCACCCCGGACTCGCCCACGCAGCGGGTTGGTGCGGCGCCATCGGGCCTGTTCGCCGAGGTTCGACACCAGGTGCCGATGCTCTCCCTGGGCAATGCCTTCGGCCACGACGAGCTGCGCGAGTTCGACACGCGAGTGCGACGTGGCCTGGGGCTGGCCGATGACGACCCGGGGGTCACCTACGTCTGTGAGCTGAAGATCGATGGGCTGGCCTCGAGCCTGCGCTACGAGGGCCGTTCGTTCGTGCGCGGCGCCACCCGTGGCGACGGCACCACTGGCGAGGACGTCACCGCCAACTTTCGGACGGTGCGCGCCATCCCCCTGCGGTTGCGCCGGGACCCGCCCGGCGACCAGCTGGAGGTGCGCGGCGAGGTGTTCATGCCGCGCGGCGCCTTCGCCGAGCTGAACGAGCAGCTGGAGCGCGACGGGAAGCCGCTCTACGCCAACGCTCGCAACACGGCTGCCGGCACGGTGCGCCAGAAGGACCCGGCCGTCACCGCCAGCCGGCGCCTCTCGCTGTGGGCATACCAGGTGGTTGGGGTGCCGGGGCTCACCAGCCACTCGGAGTCGCTGGCGCTGCTGCGGGAGCTCGGCTTCCCGGTGAATCCGGCCACGAGGCAGGTGCAGGGTATCGACGACGTCATCGGCTTCGTGGAGGAATGGGCAGAGAAGCGCAAGGAGCTGGATTACGAGACCGATGGCATCGTGATCAAGGTCGACGATGCGGAGGCACAGCGCACGCTGGGCTTCGTGTCGCGCGCCCCGCGCTGGGCAACCGCCTACAAGTTCCCGGCCCAGCAGGTCACGACCAAGTTGGAGGAGATCGAGGTCTACGTCGGTCGCACCGGGGCCCTGACGCCGGTGGCGCACGTCACGCCCGTGTCCGTGGGCGGCACCACCGTCCGCAACGCCACGCTGCACAACATCGAGGAGATCCGGCGCCGCGACCTGCGCGTGGGCGACACGATCGTGCTGCAGCGAGCCGGCGACGTGATCCCCGAGGTCGTCTCCGCCGTCACCGATGCCCGGGACGGCACAGAGGTCGCCTGGGAGATGCCGAAGGCCTGCCCGGTGTGCGGGACCGATGCGGTCCGCGAGGAAGGCGAAGTCGTCTGGCGCTGCCCGAACCCGTGGTGCCCGGCGCAGCGCATCGGCGGGCTGCTGCACGTCACCGGCCGCGGCGGCTTCGACATCGAGGGCGCCGGCTACGCCGTCGTGAACCAGCTGGCCGAGAAGGGACTCCTCAACGAACCGGCCGACCTGTTCAAGCTCGACGTCGAAACGCTCGAAGGGCTGGACCGATACGCCCGCAAGTCCGCCGAGAACCTGCACGCCGCCATCCAGGGCGCCAAACGCCGGCCGCTGGCCCGCATCATCAACTCACTCGGCATTCGCCATGTCGGCTTCCAGACCGCGATCGACCTGGCCAACTGGCTGACCGCCGAGACGCCGCGCGCCGAGAGCGAATCCGAGGCCGATTGGACGCGGCGCGTGGCCGATCGCCTGCGTGCCGCCTCAGCCGAGGAGCTGACCGCGGTCTTCGGGATCGGCCAGGTGGTGGCGGAGGGAATCGCCGCCTACTTCGCCGACGAGCACACCGCCGGCACGCTGCACGCCCTGATCGATGCGGGCGTCACCGCCGAGGCGCCAGAGGCCGGCGCCGCGCTGCCGGAGCCGGGCACCGGTCCGCTGGCCGGCAAGACGCTCGTGGTCACCGGCACCCTGCCCGGCTTCAGCCGCCAGGAGGCGGAGGAGGCGATTCGTGCCGCTGGTGGGCATGCCGGCGGATCGGTCTCCAAGCAGACGGATTACCTGGTCGCCGGCGACAAGGCCGGCAGCAAGCTGGCCAAGGCGGAGAAGCTTGGCGTGCCGGTGCTGGACGAGGATGGTTTCCGGCGCCTGCTGGAGGATGGCGAATGAATGAGGAAATTCGCGCTGCGATCGAGGGCGCCAGCGAGTGGCTGCGGCAGCACCCGGATGAAGCGAGCTACACCGACACGCTGGCAACCGCCCGCCTGGAGTCGGGCCTCCGAGTGACCGTGTCCGGGCCGGACGGCGAGTCCATCGCCACCGACATGCCCTCGGCCGTTGGCGGAGCGGGGTCGGCGGCAAGTCCTGGCTGGCTGTTTCGCGCCGCGCTGGCCGCCTGCGTCCTGTCGCTCGCAACCATGCGGGCTGCGCAGCTGGGCGTGACCGGGTTCACGTGCGAGGTGGATGTCGACTCCGAATCCGACGATCGCGGCATCCTCGGCGTCGATCCCGAAGTCCCCGCCGGGCCACGGTCCATCCGCGTCGGTTTTCGGATGTCTGCAGACGCCGCGGGTGACGCCCAGCTCGCCGAGGTCGCCCGGTGGGCAGTCGACCATTGTCCCGTTGCCGAGGCCGCCGGTCGGGCGGTGCCGGTCAGCATCGACATCGAGAAAGCCTGATCGCGACGGCGGGACCATTGGTGAACGATCACGCCTCGTCGCCCTCCGCCAGGAACGTCTCAACCGTCTCGTCGTAGCCGCTCATGCTGGTGCGGACGGTGTGCCCGCATTCCGGATCGGTGACGAAGCGCGCACCGGGGATCGACTCCGCCACCAACCGCGAGGACGCGACGGGGACGACCTGATCCTGCTCGCCGGCCAGCACCAGCGCCGGGACACCAATCTCGCGCAGCCGATCGGTCACGAACGAGCTCGGGTCGAGCGTGGCTCGCAGCTCTCCGATGAAGCGCTCCGGGGTGGCGGGCCTCGGCTGGAGACGGGCCGCTGCCTCGAAGGAAGGCGCTTCGCCTCCGGAGGCCGGCTTCATGACGGCCGCCATGTTGCCGAAGAAGCGGCCCCAGTCATCCGCCTCGGCCATCTGGATCCATCGGTTCATCCGCTCGGCCATGGGTGAGTCGGAGGGGGTCTCGGAGGCTACCGAGGCGAGCACCAGCCGCGCCGACAAGCTTCAGGATGGTCGACCGTCAGCCACAGGGAGATCCGTCCGCCACCCGATTCGGCCTCGATCGCGAAGGGTGGTTCAGGACCACCGTTGGCTGCCAGCCAGGTGATCGCCGTGGCCACCGCGTCGGCGATCACGCGCGGGTGCATCAGGTGCTCGACCTGCGATGGATCATCGGCCAGCGGCCGCCCGACCACCACCACCGGCCGCGCCGCGACGCGGCCTTCCCATCGGCGCACGAGCACCTGCTCGGTCCCGGCCAGCTGTCGCAGGCCGGTCTCCACGCCACCCAGCACGAGCAGCGGCGTGCCGCGTGCGGACGCCGCCACCGGCAACCGGAACGCCTCGATCCGCCCGCCCCGGATGGGGATCGCCACCGCCCCCGGTGCTTCTGCCATGGGGCCATTGTCGCCCGCAACGGAGAGCACTACCAAGGCCGCAGGGTCGTCGTGAAGATTCGGTGGTATATCTGTATTGACGGACGAGCGACTGAACCGCGGCAGCCCCGGCTCTGGCGCCGCGCACTGACAAGGAGACCCACACGATGGGCTACGCCGTGACCAACCCCGCCACCGGCGAGACGGTCAAGACCTACGACACCATCACCGACGCCGACCTCGAGGCGGCGATCGCCGCAGCCGACGAGGCGCACCGCACCTGGTCGAAGGCGACGACGGTCGAGGAGCGCGCGGCCCTCATCGGCCGCGTCGGCGAACTGCACACCGAGCGCCGCCAGGAGCTGGCGGAGCTCATCGTGCGCGAGATGGGGAAGCCGATCGGCCAGGCGCTCAGCGAGGTCGACTTCGCGGCGGCGATCTACGAGTACTACGCCGACCACTCGGCGGACTTCCTGAAGGACGAGCCGATCCAGCTCCTCGCGGGCGATGGCTCGGCGGTCATCCGCCGCTCGTCGCTCGGGGTGCTGCTGGGCGTGATGCCGTGGAACTTCCCGTACTACCAGGTCGCACGCTTCGCCGGCCCGAACCTCATCATCGGCAACACGATCCTGCTGAAGCACGCCGCGCAGTGCCCCGAGTCCGCCGCCGCGATACAGCAGACCTTCCTCGACGCGGGCTTCCCGGCCGGCGCCTACGTGAATATCTACGCGACGCACGACCAGCTCGAGCAGGTCATCGGCGACCCGCGCGTGCAGGGCGTCTCGCTCACCGGCTCCGAGCGGGCCGGAGCCGCGGTCGCCGAGATCGCGGGCCGTCACCTGAAGAAGGTCGTGCTCGAGCTCGGCGGCTCGGACCCCTTCATCCTCCTCTCGACCGACGACCTCGACGCCACCGTGCAGAACGCGATCGACGCCCGCCTCGACAACAGCGGCCAGTCCTGCAATGCCGCCAAGCGCTTCATCGTCGCCGACGAGCTGTACGAGCCTTTCCTCGAGAAGTTCACCGCCAAGATCGCCGAGATCGAGGCTACCGACCCGACGTCGGCCGACTCGGCGCTCGGGCCGCTTT
Source organism: uncultured Chloroflexia bacterium (assembly GCA_963720505.1). Taxonomy (GTDB): domain Bacteria; phylum Chloroflexota; class Limnocylindria; order QHBO01; family QHBO01; genus DASSCW01. The sequence goes on along the minus strand of CAVRFT010000007.1, from coordinate 260,810 downwards.
CCTCGCTGAAGGCCGCCGAGGGCATCGACGAGCAGGTCAAGCGCGCGATCGAGCACGGTGCGACGCTCGTGCACGGCGGCTCTCGCGACGGCGCGTTCTTCCAGACGACCGTGCTGACGGATGTGACACCCGAGAACCCCGCCTCCAGGGAGGAGTTCTTCGGCCCGGTCGCGCAGGTGTACCGCGCGAAGGACGAGGCCGACGCGGTGCGCATCGCGAACGACACCCCGTTCGGCTTGGGCTCGTACGTCTACACCACCGATCAGGAGCAGGCGCTCCGCGTCGCCGACGGCATCGAGGCTGGCATGGTGTTCGTGAACGTCGTCCTCGCCGATGGCGCCGAGCTGCCGTTCGGTGGAATCAAGCGGTCGGGCTCGGGCCGCGAGCTCGGACGCTTCGGCGCCGATGAGTTCGTGAACAAGAAGATGATCCGCATCGGCTCGTGATCAGTCGCGAGGACGTCGAGCACGTTGCCGCGCTGGCCCGGCTGGGTCTCACCGACGACGAGGTCGACCTCATGCAGGGCCAGCTGAACCGCATCCTGGAGGCGGTCGGGCAGTTGCAGGCGGTCGACACCAGCAGCGTAGGCCCGACGGCGCAGGTGATCGCGCTCGAGAACGTGATGCGTGACGACGTCGCGCGTCCGTCCATGACCCGCGAGGCGGCACTGGGCAACGCGCCGCAGCGTGAGGGGCCGATGCTCCGCGTGCCGGTGATCCTGGAGGAGGGGCGCTAGACCGTGGCGGTTGACACCCTCCCGCTCGCCGATCGCACGATCACCGAGGTCGGCGCCATGCTGCGCGCTCGCCAGGTGAGCTCCCGGGAGCTGACCGAGGCCTGTCTGGGGCGCATCGACCGCGATGCCGAGCGCCTGAACACCTTCCTGGCGGTCGGCCGAGACCGTGCGCTGGCCGCCGCCGATGCCGCGGACGCCGCGCTGGCGTCCGGCGACGGGGACGGATCGGCCCCTGCTGGGCATCCCGTATGCGCTAAAGGACATCTTCGTCACCCGCGCGCTCGACGACGCCGGCCAGCCGGACGGCGGCCTCCCCACCACGGCCGGGTCACGAATCCTGGAGGGCTACCGCTCACCGTACTCCGGCAGCGCCGAGGAACGGCTGACCGCGGCCGGTGCCGTGCTGGTCGGCAAGACCAACTGCGACGAGTTCGCCATGGGCTCCTCCAACGAGAACAGCGCCTATGGCCCGGTGCACAACCCGTGGGACGAATCGACCGTGCCGGGCGGCTCGTCGGGCGGCTCGTCGGCCGGCGTGGCAGCGGGGGAGATGTACTTCGCGCTGGGCACGGATACCGGCGGCAGCATCCGCCAGCCGGCCTCCCTGTCCGGCGTGGTGGGCATGAAGCCCACCTACGGACGGGTGAGCCGCTACGGGATGGTCGCCTTCGCCTCCAGCCTGGACCAGTGCGGTCCGTTCACGCGTTCGGTGCGCGACTGCGCGGCGGTGCTGGGTGCGATTGCCGGTCACGATCCTCGAGACTCGACCTCTGTCGAGATGTCGGTGCCGGACTACGTGGCCGCCCTGACCGGCGAGATCCGCGGCCTGCGGCTGGGCGTGCCGCGCGAGTACTTCGTGGCCGGCATGGAACCGGGCGTCGAGGCAGTCGTGCGTGAAGCCATCAGCGGTGCTGGAAGGGCTGGGCGCCGAGGTGGTGGAGGTCAGCCTGCCATCCACTGACAGCGGCCTGGCGACCTACTACATCATCGCCCCGGCAGAGGCATCGGCCAACCTGGCGCGCTATGACGGGGTGAAGTACGGACTCTCGGCGGGGGAGGACCAGCTGCTGGACAACTACCTGCGCACCCGCGGCTCCGGCTTCGGCGCGGAGGTCAAGCGGCGGATCATGCTCGGCACCTACGCCCTGTCGGCTGGCTACTACGATGCCTTCTACGTGAAGGCGCAACAGGTTCGGACCCTCATCAAGGCCGAGTTCGATGCGGTCCTGGCCGATGTCGACGCGCTGATCGCCCCGACCTCGCCCAGCGTCGCGTTCAAGATCGGCGCCAAGACCCAGGATCCGCTGCTGATGTACCTGAACGACGCCTGCACGCTGCCGGTCAACATCGCCGGCCTGCCGGGCATTTCGGTCCCGTGCGGCCTGTCCGATGGGCTGCCGGTGGGCCTGCAGGTCATCGGGCGCGCCTTCGACGAGGCCACAGTCCTGCGTGTGGCCGATGCCTATGAGCGCGCCGCCGGCTTCACCACGCTCCGCCCGCCCACGGCGCACGACTGATGCCCGAGGTCAGCCACGTCCGCCTGCAGGTGCCCGACCAGGCGACGCTCAACCGGATCCTGCGCGAGGGTGGGGCGCAGGCCTTCCCGCAGTGGTTGTACGCCGAGCCGGGACCTGAGGCGCGCTTCATGTGGTGGGGCGTGCGCGATCCTCGGGGCGTGGGGTCCTTGCCGGCGCACGATGACCCGCGGTACGGCTTGTTTCCGCGCCTCGTCGACGACTGGACCGATCCGCCCCGTGCCCTCTTCCTGGTGACCGCCGACGCCGAACGTGCGGCGCAGGACCTCCAGCCGATGATCGGCTCGAAATGGCATCCAGCCGGTGAAGATGCCGTCCTGGGCGCGACGTGCCAGCGGATGCGGATTGGCCGCGGCGAGCTGGTGCTCGCGCAGCCGGCGGGCGAGGGATACGCGCTCGACTGCCTGGCCCGCTTCGGCGAAGGGCCGTTCGCGGTGGCGCTGGACGGCACCAGTGCCGGCGGCCGGTCCGGTGAGCAGCAACCCGGTGACGAGAGGCGCTGCGGTCTGGGTCCGGCTCGGGATGTCCGCCACCTCCCCGTCGGTCCTGTTCCTGCCCGCGGCGTGACGCCCGAGGATCACGTTCAGGCGGTGTGCGGCGTGGCGCGCCGAGCGCGAGGAACGGCTGCGCAGCCCCGATGGCTGGCTGACGCTGGTCGGCCTGTACTGGCTGGAGCAGGGCGAGAACCGCTTCGGGGCCGATCCAACGAGCCAGATCCCGCTGTCCGGCGACGGGATCCCGGCCCGAGCCGGCAAAATCGTGGTGGAGGGCGACTCGGCGCGGCTGGAGGACGCTGCGGCGGAGCTGCGGATCGGCGGGCGACCCGCCGCCGACGGCCCGCTCGCGGATGATCGGTCGGAGGAGCCGACCGTGCTCGAGCTCGGCGAGCTGCGCATGCACGTCATCTGCCGCGGTGGCGACCGCTTGGCGCTGCGCGTGCGAGATCACACGGCTCAAGCGCTGGCGTGCCTTCAGCGGGATCGATCACTTCCCGATCGACCTCGGCTGGCGCTTGACCGGCCGCCTGGAGCCCGACGCCTCGGATGAGCCGATGGAGATCCTGGACGTCACGGGCATCGTCACGCGCGAGATGTCGCCCGGTCGCGTGGTCTTCGAGCGCGACGGCCAGACATGGCGGCTGCGCGCGCTGGATGGCGGCGACGGCAAGCTGTGGCTGGTCTTCGGCGACGCCACCAACGGCAGCGAGACCTACGGCGGCGGTCGCTTCCTGTACTTGGAACCGGTGGCCGACGATGGCACCGTGGTGGTCGACTTCAACCTGGCCTACAACCCGCCCTGCGTCTTCTCGCCGTACGCCACCTGCCCGTTGCCGCCGGCGGAGAACCGCCTGCCGCTGCGGATCGAGGCTGGCGAGCTCCTGTACCACGCGGGCTAGCCCTCGGCCCGCAGCTCCTCGAGGTCCAGGTCGCGCTCCACTGCGCGCAGGGCCAGCGTCGCCGATGACGCGGCGGTCGCGCAGGTCGATGATCGCCACCCGCTGGGCGTCGATCACCGCCTGGCGGATCGCGGCGTGCTCGATCATCTCCTGGTCGGGCGGGATCTCGCCCTCGTCGTCGCTGTGCTCGTGCTCCAGGTGCTCGGCCGCGTGCTGGTAGCGCGCCCGCATCTGATCGATCAGCTCCAGGTGGCCCGGCCACTCCTCCGCCAGGCCTTCCAGACGCTCGAGAGCAGCCGAGTTCGCCGCTTCACGGGCATGGATCTCGTCGTGCTGCTCGCTGCCGTCGTCGCCGACGCCGAGCCGCCGGATCAGCCACGGCAGCGTCAGGCCCTGACCGACCAGCGTCACCAGGATGACCACGAAGGTCAGGAACAGGAGCAGGTCGCGGGCAGGAAAGGGAGGCTCCAACGGCAGCGGCCAGCGCGGCTGCCAGCGAAACGACCCCCCGCATGCCGGCCCAACCGAGGATCACCACGATCTGCGGTGGCGGTGACGGGTCCCGCTCCTTCAGGCCGGGAACGATCCAGCGCGGCAGGTATGTGGCGGGGAAGACCCAGACCATGCGCACCACGATCACGGTCAGGCTTACCGCGGCGCCAAGGATCGCCAGCTGCCCGGGCGTCCAGGTGGCGCGCAGCTCACCGAGGATGGTGGGCAGCTGCAGGCCGATGAGGATGAAGACCAGGCCGTTGAGCACGAAGATCACCATCTGCCACACGCCCGAAGCCAAGCACCCTGCGTGTCGGAGGTCAGGATCCGGGGCGCGGCCCGGCCGAGCACGATCCCGGCTGTGACAACCGACAGCACGCCGGAGACCTCGAGCAGCTCGGCCGGGATCCAGGCCGCAAACGGCGCCAGCAGCGAGACGAGCACGGCCACCGGCGGATCCCTCAGCCGCTTCGCCAGCTGGACGACAGCCCAGCCGACCACCAGGCCGATCGCGACGCCACCGACGCAAATGACAGACGAATTCGAACGTCGCACTCGGGAGCGAAAAGGCGGCCGTCGCAGTGGCCGCTGCTGCCGCGATGGCCAATCGCAGGGCGGTCAGCGCGGTCGCGTCGTTGACCAGGCTCTCGCCCTCCAGGATCGTGACGACCCGGCGTGGCAGTCCAAGGCGCTGAGCAATGGCCGTGGTCGACACGGCGTCCGGCGGCGAGACGATGGCGCCAAGGGCGAAGGCCGCGGCCCAACCCATGGATGGGAACGAGCGAGTGCACGACGAAACCCACCGCCAGCGTTGTGACCAGCACCAGTCCCACCGCCAGCAGGCCGATCGGCCGTGCGTTGGCCTTGAGCTCGTGGGGTGAGGTGAAGTACGCCGCCGAGAACAGGATCGGCGGCAGGAAGAGCAGGAAGATCGTTTCCGGCGCGAGCGAGATCTGCGGCGCCCCAGGCACCTGGCTGAGGATCAGGCTGGCGATGAGGCCACCGAGCGTCATGAGAATCGGGTATGGAACCGAGATTCGGCGGGCCAGCACGGTCAGGCCGGCGACCAGCACCAGCAGCAGCAGGACGATCTCGACCTCGTGCACGCGCGAAGCCTAGCCGGACGCGGATCGGGATTCGGGACTGACTACACTTAGTGGCCATGAGCGTCGAACCGGCCGCCGAGTCGCGTCCCGATACGGCCGATCAGGCTTCGGCGGCATCCGCCCGCTTCCTGTCGGCAAGCGTCCGCGACATGCCGCCATCGGGCATCCGCCGCTTCTTCGACATGCTCAACGAGATGCAGGACGTGATCTCGCTGACCATCGGCGAGCCGGACTTCACCACCCCTGAGCCGATCACCCAGGCCGCGATCGCCAGCCTGCAGGCCGGAGAGACCCACTACTCGGCCAACGGCGGCATGATCGAGCTGCGCGAGCTGATCGCCTCCGACCTGGAGGCGCGGCTCGGCCTGTCGTACGACCCGCGCACCGAGATCGTGGTGACGGTCGGCGCCTCGGAGGCGCTGGACGCCTCGCTGCGGGCGGTCTGCCAGGCGGGCGACGAGGTGATCCATCACGAGCCGTGCTTCGTGGCCTACGGGCCGTGCATCCAGCTGGCCGGCGGCACGCCGGTGGCGATACGCCACCACCGCGGCCACCAACTTCGAGCTCACCCCGGCCATGGTCGACGCGGCCGTCACGCCCCGCACCAAGGCCATCTTCCTGGGCTATCCCAACAACCCCACCGGCGCGGTCCTGCATCGCGACGAGCTGGAGGGGATCGCCGAGGTTGCGCGCCGCAACGACCTGCTGGTCATCAGCGACGAGATCTACGAGCGGCTGGTCTACGGCGAACCACGAGCACGTGGCCATCGCCTCGCTGCCGGGCATGCGCGAGCGGACGATCCACATCGGCGGCTTCAGCAAGAGCTACGCGATGACCGGCTGGCGCATCGGCTACGTGTGCGCCCCGGCCGGGCTGATGGCGGGGATCGCCAAGGTCCACCAGTACGGGATCATGTGCGCGCCGACCGCCGCCCAATACGCCGCGGTTGAAGCCCTGCGCAGCGGCGAGCCCTTCGTGCACGCCATGCACGCCGAGTACGAGCGTCGCCGAGTCCTCATGACCCGGCGCTTCAACGAGATGGGCCTCACCTGCTTCGAGCCGATGGGTGCCTTCTACTGCTTCCCGAACGTGCAGGACGCCACCGGGCTGGATGACGAGCAGTTCGCCCAGGAGCTGCTGCGCGAGGAGCGCGTGGCGGTGGTGCCGGGCAGCGCCTTCGGCCCGTCCGGCGCCGGGCACGTGCGCGCCTGCTACGCCACGGCCTACGACGAGATCGTGGAGGCCATGGACCGCACCCAGCGCTTCGTCGATCGACGCCGGACCGCAGCCGCCTCCGCGTGAACGAACCGGCCACCCCGGCCGCATCGGCCATCTTCGACGCCACCGCCGCGGGGTATGCGGCGACGATGGCGCCTTCGCTGCGCCCGGTGGCGGCGGAGGTCGTCCGCAGAGCCGCACTGCACCCGGGTGAGCGCGTGCTGGACGTCGGCTGCGGCACCGGGATCGCGGCGGCGGCCGCGGACGCTGCCGGCGCCGAGGTGGTGGGCCTGGACGGCGCGCCGGGCATGATCGACATCGCCCGCCGCGATGTGCCCGGCGTCGAGTTCCAGGTCGGCGACTTCAACGCGCTGCCATTCGAGGACGGCGCCTTCGACGCCGTCATCAGCTCGCACGCCCTGCTCTTCGCCGGAGATCGCGTGGCGGCCCTGCGCGAGTGGCGGCGCGTCTGCCGTCGCGGTGGGCGCCTGTCGCTATCCGTGCCCGGTCCCGAGGAACGCACCCCGGGCGCGATGTACGGCGAGGTCTACCGCCGCCATGGCGTGGCGACGCACGTTCGACTACCCCGTGGCCGATGAGCTGGCCGGCTGGGCGCGCGACGCCGGATGGACCGATGCGGCCGTCGACCAGGACCCAACCGTTGCCATCCGCCTGCCCGATGCGGACGCCTTCGCCACCTGGCGTCGCACCGGCTCCCGGGGTGCCGCCACCGCCGGTTGGAGTGAGGAGCAGCACGCGGCCCTGACCGCGGACATGCTGACGGCCACGCCACGCCAGCCGGACGGCAGCTACGCGATCCCGTTCGGAGCGTTCTACCTCACCGCGCGAAACTAGGTCCGCGCCGGGGTCAGGCCGGGCTAGCCGGCGTGCTGGATGCAGGCCCGCGCGAAGGCCAGCATCGGGCCGATGGCGTGGTCGTCCACGCCCTCCGAGTCGGCCGACAGGTCGAGCTTCGGGTCCTCGGCCACCAGACGCCAGATGGCGCGCACCTCACCGGAGTCGTCATCGATCTGGGCCTCGTTCTGCAGCCGCAGACCGCGCACGCTGGACCATCGGTACAGCTGGCCTCGTAGCATCCACGCGCCTTCGGGATCGGCGCCGGCGGGGGAGTAGCTGTACTCCAGCAGCCCGATATCGGTCGCCAGGTAGATCCGGATCCGCCCGTTCTCCTGGTTGAGAGTCACGTGAGCCGCATATTCCGCGGCGCCCAATTCGCCCAGCTGGCGCTGCACGGCCGCCCGGGCGCGACCCAGGTTGTCCCATTCGCCGATCTTCACGCGCAGAAGAATAGCGATGGTGGGTGCGCCGGGAGGGACCGGTCTGCCGGTATGCGGCCCGCCTCTACAATCGGGCCACATGGCCACCGCGACCAGCACGCGCTACGAGACGATCATCGGCATCGAGGTGCACGCCCAGCTGCGCACCGAGTCGAAGATGTTCTGCGGCTGCCCGACATCGGCTCCGGCGGGGGAGCCGGACGAGCCGAACACCCGCGTCTGCCCGGTCTGCCTGGGCATGCCCGGCACCCTGCCTGTCATCAACCGCCGGGCGGTGGAGCTGGTGATCCGCACCGGCATCGCGCTGGACTGCCACATCGAAACCGAGGCGGTCCGCTTCGAGCGCAAGAACTACTTCTACCCGGACCTGCCGAAGGGCTACCAGATCAGCCAGTACGCGCTGCCGCTGTGCTCGAACGGTCGATTGAGCGTGCCGGTGCCGGCCGAGCACGCCGACGTCAGCATCGGCATCACGCGGGCCCACCTGGAGGAGGACACCGCCCGGCTGCAGCACGGCGGGCGCGGCTACAGCCTGGTCGACTTCAATCGGGCCGGCGTGCCGTTGATGGAGATCGTGACCGAGCCGGATGTCCGCTCGCCCGGCCCAGGCACGGGCGTACGGCGAGACGCTGCGCGACATCCTGCGGCACATCGGTGCATCGGACGGTGACATGGAGACCGGGTCGATGCGGATCGAAGGCAACATCAGCCTGCGGCCGATGGGATCGTCCGGCTTCGGCACCAAGGTCGAGGTCAAGAACCTGAACAGCTTCCGCTCGCTGGAACACGCCATGGAGTTCGAGGTCGTGCGTCATGCCGAGGCGCTCGAGCGCGGCGAGAGCCTGCGTCCAGGAGACGCGCGGCTGGGACGAGATCGGTGGGCGCACCGTCAGCCAGCGGAGCAAGGAAGAGGCGAACGACTACCGATACTTCCCCGAGCCGGACCTGCCGCCGCTGCGCCCGTCGCACGACTGGATTGCCGAGATCCGCGAAGCGATGCCGGAGCTGCCGGCCGCGCGTCGCGAGCGATACGAGCAGGTGCTCGGGCTGTCCGCGTACGACGCCGGTGTGCTGACCGCCAACGTGGCGCTATCGGAGTACTTCGACCAGGTCGTGTCGGCGGGCATTGCGCCGAAGTCGGCCGCCAACTGGGTGACCGGCGAGTTCAGCCGGCTGCTGAACCAGCATGCCGCCGATGGGCTCCGCGCGTCGGACGTCGCGCTGACGCCGCAAGGGCTGGCCGAGCTGATCGGCGAGGTGGAAGGTGGCCGCGTGTCAGGCACCAACGCCAAGGCGGTGCTGGCCACCGTCTTTGCCAGCGGCGAGTCGCCGCGGGCCGTGATCGAGCGAGAGGGGCTGGGGCAGGTGCACGACACCGGAGCAGATCGAACGGGAAGTGGCGGCCGTGCTCGCCGAGTTCCCGGAGCAGGTGGCGCAGTATCGCGGCGGCAAGCAGCAGATCTACGGTTTCCTGGTGGGGCAGGTCATGAAGCGCACCGCCGGTCGCGCCGACGCGAAGCTGGTCAACGGGGAGCTGCGACGCCAGCTGGACGGCTGACCCGCGCTGCTGCTCTGCGCCGTCGCCGGCGTGGCGCTGGGCATCGCGAGCCGCATCGTCGACACGGCGGAGGGCGCGCCGCCGTGGATCGGTCTCATCCTCTCGCCCTGGCTGGCTGGGCCGTGGCTGGCGGGAGCCTGGGTCGCGCGCCGCGACGCCAGCCTCGCCTGGGGCGCCGCGGCCGGACTGGTGCTGCTGTCGGCGACGGTGGCCACCTACCTGGCGTTGGCCGGCGCCGATGCCCCGCCACTGCTTCCGGGCCTGCCGCTGCTGGCGGTCGCGGCCGGTCTCAGCTACGGCGCGGCCGGCGCGGAGATCCACCACGGAAAGCGGGGCCGGTTCCTTGCCGCCGTGGTGCTGGGCGCGACCTTCGTGATCGAGGGCGTGCTCCTGCTGGTGGCTGCGGACAGCCCGGTCGCGCGCGGGTTGTTCGTGGCCGAGGCCGTTGCGGGCGCCCTGCTGGCGACCTGGCTGGGCGGCCTCAGAGCAGGCCTGATCGTGGTGCTGGTGGGGGCTGTCGTGCTCGGTATCGAGCTCGTGATGCTGGTCAACTATCGGTCCGGGCCTGCCCTGAGCGGGCTATTGAACGGCCGCAGGCTGCGGCTATCCTTCGCGCGTGCCCGCCCAGCACGTCGAACGCCGCACGCATCGGGACCTCTGCCAGTTCGCGCTGGAGCTGCTGGATGAGGCCGATGCGATCGTGCTGCGCCACCTGGCCGGAGGCCTGACTGTCAAGGCCAAAGCCGATGCGACGCTCGTCACCCAGGCCGATACCGAGGTCGAGACCCGCATCCGCGAGCGGATCGCCGACGCGTATCCCGATCACGGCGTACTGGGTGAGGAGTTCGGCAGCGCGGCCGGCGCAGGCGGAACGCGCTGGATCGTGGATCCGATCGACGGCACGCACAACCTGGTCCGCGGCATCCCCGTGTTCGGCACCCTGCTGGCCCTCGAGGACGAGGGGGAGCTGGTCGTGGCCGCCATCTCGGCGCCGGCCATGGCGCGTCGCTGGTGGGCGATCCGTGGCGAGGGCGCCGTCGCGCGCGACCACCTTGGGGAGCGGCCGATCCACGTTTCCACCGTCGAACGCCTCGAGGAGTCCCAGCTCGTCACCTCGGGGATCGGCCCCCTCGAACAGGCGGGCTTCGGGCCGGCCGTCAGGCGGCTGACCACGCGGGTCTGGCGTGATCGTGGCTTCGGCGAGTTCTGGGGCTACATGCTGGTCGCCGAGGGCGCCGCCGAGGTGATGCTGGAGATCGGGCCGACCCTCTGGGACCTGGCAGCTCCGTCGCTGATCGTGGCGGAGGCAGGCGGCCGGCTGACCGACTTCGCCGGCCAGCCATCGCATGCCGGTCCGCAGGCGCTGGCCACCAACGGGCGACTGCACGAGGCGATGGTGGCCGCCCTGGCAGAGAAATGAGCACCGGACGCGGCCACTGGGCCGAGGTACTGATGGCCCTGGTGCCGATTGCGCTGGCCATCTTCACCCTGGTCGTGCTGGTGGAGCCGGGCGTGCCGCCGGCGATCGTCAACCTGCGCCTGTCCCTGGCCATCGATGCGCTGGCCACGCTGGTCGCCGTGGCGGTCGCCATCCTGGGCTGGGTCCGGTATCGCGAGGGCGGTGACGAGGCGGCGCTGTGGCGCGCATCGGCCCTGCTGGTGCTGGGGACCATCAACGCGCTGATGGCGACGGTCACCATCTTTGGCGTGGAATCAGGATTCGGGCTGTCGCTGGAGCAGCCCGGCCAGCTGCCGCTGTGGGCGAGCGTGCTCACGCGCGGGCTGGCCGGCGGACTGCTGATCGTGGCGGGACTGGCCGCCACAGGCCGGCGGCGCGAGCACGTGCGCCGGCCCGTGCTGGTGCTCTGGCTGCCATCGCTGCTGGCGACGGCTGCCGTCTTCATCGCGGCCGGGGTCCCCGACGCTCTGCCGCCCCTGATCGCTCCGGCGGGCATGGCCGCCCTGCGCACCGACCCGGTGGCGCCGCTGATGCCGGGCGCAGCGCCGCTGCTGATCGTGGTCGAGGCCCTGCTGGCGCTGGCCTACCTCTACGCGGCCGCCCTGTCGTACGAGGCGTTCCGGCGCAATGGTCGCGGAACCGATGGCGTGCTGGCGGTCGGCCTGATGCTGGCCGCCTTCAGCCAGGTCTTGTTCGCCATCCATCCGGGAACGTACAGCTCGGTGGTGACCGCCGGCGACCTGCTGCGGGTGGCGTTCTACGCGACGTTGCTGGCCACCCTGGCGGTGGACGTGCGCGGCGACATCCGGGCGCTGCGGGCGGCCAACGACGAGCTGACGCGACTGCGCGAGTCCGAGCTGGTACGGGCCGCGGCCGAGGAGCGAGCCCACCTGGCGCGCGAGCTCCACGACGGCATGTCACAGGAGCTGTGGTACGCCAAGCTGAAGCAGGGTCGGCTCATTGCCCTGCCGGAGATCGTGGGCACGGCCCGCGAGCTGGCCGGGGAGGTGGCGGGCGCGATCGAGTCGGCCCTGGCCGAGGCGCGGCAGGCCATCCTGGCGCTGCGGCCGGCGGAGGGCGGCAGCTTCGCCGAGGTGGTGCAACGCTACGTGGCCGACTTCAGCGACCGCTTCGGGATCGCGGCCGAGTGCCGTTGCGACGCGGCTGGTGATCGGCTCTCCCCGCGCGCGCAGGCGGAGCTGCTGCGGATCGTGCAGGAGGCGCTGGCCAACGTGCGCAAGCACGCAGATGCCACGCTGGTGCGCGTGGAGATGACCGAGACCGGCGAGGGATTGGAGCTACGGGTCACGGATAACGGCCGGGGTTTCGCCACGGACCAGGTGGGCCGTGCCGGGTATGGTCTGTCGAGCATGGAGCAACGGGCCGCCATCATCGGCGGCAGCCTGACGATCGACTCGCGCGAGCAGGACGGGACCCGCGTGCTGGTGCAGATGCCGCTGGCCGCGGAAGGGGGATGACGGACCGATGAGCGAGCAGGCCACCCGCGTGATGCTGGTCGACGACCACGCGCTGGTGCGCTCCGCCGTGCGCCAGGCGCTGGCTGCCGATGACCTGGAGATCGTGGGCGAGGCCGCCAGCGCGGACGAGGCGCTGCTGCTGGCCCCGCAGCTGGCGCCGGACGTCCTGCTGCTGGACATCAACCTTCCCGGAACCGATGGGCTGCGGCTGCTGCGGGAGCTGGCCCCGCGGCTGCCGACCACCAGGATCGTGATGCTGACCGTGTCCAACGACCGCCGCGACCTGGTCGAGGCGGTACGCAGCGGGGCCGCCGGCTACCTGACCAAGGACCTCAGCCCCGAGGCGCTACAGCGCGCCGTGCGCGGCATCCGCTCCGGTGACCTGGCCATGTCACGCTCCATGGCCGCGGACGTCATCCAGCACCTGGCCACGACCACCAACCGGCCGAGCACCTCATCGGGCTCGGATGAGCTGGCGGGCATCAGCGCCCGCGAGCGGGAAGTGCTGGCGCTGCTGGCCCAGGGGCTCACGGATCGCGAGATCGGGGAGCGGTTGGGCATCTCGCCGCGCACGGTCGAGACCCACGTGGGCTCCCTGCTCAGCAAGCTGGGGGTGCGAAACCGCGCGCAGGCGGCGGCGCGTTATCGGGACGGCGCGTAGGGGTCGTCGAGCGGCTCGCCGAGGACCCGGGCGATCTCGCGTCGGAAGCGCAATCCGGACGAGTGGCGAGCCAACCAGCGCAGGTAGGCGGGGTCCTGCTTGGCGAGGTCGTAGAAGCGACCAACCTTCATACCGCCCGAAGTCGAGTCGCAGGTCGCCGGCCGACATCGACACCTCGGCCGACGTGACCGGCGGCGTCCACCCGCTGGCAATGGTGCGGGCCAGCATCGAGTCGCCATCGGGCGTGCCATCGGCGCTGGTGTGGCGTGCGGCTGGTGCAACGACGACCGGTGCCAGCATCGGCTCTGGCTCACGGCCCGGACCCACCGGGTTCAGGCGGTCCGCCCGCTCCAGGTCATAGCGCTGTCGGGCAGCCCCGTCCCGCAGCACCCCGTAGGCACGGTTGAGCTCGGCAAGGCGGATCTCATGCACGCCGCTCAGGTCGGTCTCGGGGTGAAATCGCTTGGCCAGCGTCTTGTAGGCGGCGGTGATCACCTCCAGGCTGGCCTCCGGGTCCACCTGCAGCACCTTGTAGTAGTCGCGCTGCGTCGCGGTCATGACGCGCGCCTCCGCGCGTTGGCGCGGGCCGCGGCAAGCTGGACGCGGAGCAGGCGCGGCTGGTCGACCTCGATCGCCAGGTCGGAGCCATCGGTCAGGTCCAGCAGCAGCAGCCGCTCGAGGGATACCGCGGTCTCCTGGATGGCATCCAGGCTGACTTCGCGGCTCGCCTCGCCGACATGCACGAGGCGCTGGCTGGTGAGGTACAGGGAGCCGCCCTTTGGCAGCGCCGCGTCGCTCTCCTCGAGCAGTGCTGAGCGACGGATCGCGTGCACCAGCTCGCCGTCTGTCAGCGACAGGGCGCCGTCGATCTGTGATCGGAGATCGGGGAGCTCGCCGTTGACGAGGCGGGCGCGCTCGTCATCGGCAGCCTGCTCGTCGGCGCTGACGCGCTCGGCAATGATGGCCGCGTCGCGAAGGGCGGCGTCGGGCGCGGCAGGGTAGGTCGTGCCGATATCGCCCACGCCATCCTCCGGCGCCAGGCTCGGTTCGGGCGCTCCGGGCGGTGTCACGGCGCGAGGATAGTCCTACGTAGGTCCTACGGCATCGGGGAATCCTCAGACCCGGGTACGGAGCCGCATCTCCGTACCCGTAGCGCGCATTCGGGACCGTGCCCGTAATGCTCCGGATGCGTCAGACAGGGCCGATTTCCTACGGTTGCCATCGAGCCGGTGCTGCCCGCCGGCTATTTCTGTCCGTCTGAAGAGGGGAATGGTTCGTGCCCACACCCGAGCGCCACTCTACGACCAGCCGCGTCCTGATCATCTTTACGCTGGTCGTCTTCATCTCGACGCTCATGTCGCCGTTCGCGGCGTTGGCCACGGATCCGACCCCTCCTCCGGACAGCAGCGCCTCTGCCGAGCCCTCAGCACCTCCTCCGGACCCGACCGCGGAGCCGACGACCGAGCCCACGCCGAGGCGACTCCGGCACCTGACCCTCGAACCCTGACCCTTCGAACCCCGAGCCCACCGACGAGCCATCGGCGCCACCTGCTGAGCCCAGCCCCACCGACAATCCTGGCGCCTTCCCCCAGCGAGCCCGCTCCGTCGGGGCCGACCGTCTCCTTCATCGTGACCTTCACCGCCGGCGCCGATGACGCCGCCGAGTCCGCGCTGCTGGCAGCCGCCGGTGCGACCGAGACCGCATCGGTCCCTGAGCTGCGGATGCGCTTCGTCGACATCCCGGAGAACGGCTTCGCCGCCGTGCTGGACGAGCTGCGCGCGTCATCCATCGTCGCGAGCGTCGACATCGACCGCGAGCGTTCGGTCGAGGCCGCCCCCGACGACACCGCCTACCCCGAGCAGTGGGCGCTGCCGAAGATCGGTTGGGACCAGCTGTATGGCTCCGTCGCCCCCGCGAACAGTGCGACGGTCGCCATCCTGGACACCGGCGTCGACGCGACGCACCCCGACCTGGACGACGTGCTGGTGCCCGGCACGTCCGTCCTGGCCGGGTCGCACTGGTCGGAAGACCCGAACGGCCACGGCACCTGGATGGCGGGCATCGTCGCCGCCGAGACCGATAACGCCTACGGCATGGCCGGCGTCGGCTACGCCGGCGTCGGGGTGATGCCGGTGGTCGTCCTGGGGGCCGATGGCACCGGGCAGGACACGGACATCATCGAGGGCGTCGTCTACGCAGCCGATCACGGCGCGGACGTCATCCTCATGGCCTTCAGCAACCCCGGCTACTCGCCGGCGCTGCAGGCCGCCATTGACTATGCATGGGCGCAGGGCGCCGTCCTGGTTGCCGCGACCGGCAACGACGGCTCCAGTTCTGCGACGTACCCGGCGGGGGACCGGGGGGTGATCGGTGTGGCCGCGACTGACCAGGCCGATGTCCTCGCCGGGTTCTCCAATTACGGTGCTGCCGCGTTCATGGCGGCCCCGGGTGTCGACATCCAGGCCAGTGAGCCGGGCGGCACGCGCGCAACCATCTCCGGCACCTCGGCGGCGGCCGCCCACGTCGCCGGGGGTGCCGCTCTTCTGGCGGCGCTCGATCCCGATGCCTCGAATGGCGCGATCGTGGGCCGTCTGGCGCGGAATGCGGATCCGCTGTCATCCGGTGAGGCGGGCAATGGCCGCCTGAACCTGGCCCGCGCTGCCTCCGACACCTCGACCGATGAGGTCCAGCCCGTCGGCGCCGCCCCGCTGGGAAGCGGCGGCCCATTGGTCGGGCCATACGTGGCAGCTGCGCCATCAACGGACGTTGACATGGCGCCGACGTCACGTTGCGCTCGGCGTGACGTGCGAGTACACCGTAGTCGATCGAGAGCCACAGCGGGAATGCAGGCGGAGGCGGACAGTACGCTCCGCTGTGTCCAGGTACTGCTGCCGACAGGCTGCGACGATCACCGCCTCTGCCGTCGCAAGCGCAACAGTCACCGCAGGAGAGACGTGGCTCGCGCCCACGGTTAACACCGTCGACGCGAGTCATTCAGTGGCGTGCCACTCTCGGTGATTCAGACAATCTGATAGACGGTGAGTGGGCACGACTGGCACGTGTCGGCGACTGCTCCCGGCGCCGCTTCGACGGCCAACTGGACGATCGAGGGCTATCAGACTCAGCGACTGCACGGAGCGGCGGAACCGACACAATCGTACGCAGGCCATTCGGCGTAGCCAACATCGCCGGATCCGCAGTACGCCGCGACCCTCCGA
Organism: uncultured Chloroflexia bacterium; assembly: GCA_963720505.1. Taxonomy (GTDB): domain Bacteria; phylum Chloroflexota; class Limnocylindria; order QHBO01; family QHBO01; genus DASSCW01. The sequence goes on along the minus strand of CAVRFT010000007.1, from coordinate 244,653 downwards.
GACGCGGGTCGGTGCAGTCGTCACCCCAACAGTTCACGACGGGAAGCACATCGAACATTCCGGCTTCAGGATCACGCGCAACCAGTGGCTACCGTCGAACTGTCCAGTCCGCCTTCGTCGTTCTGCCGGCCTGCCTCACGGCGATCATCAACACCGACCATGATCGGCGGTGGTCGGCAACAACTGCAGGCTGGACGGCGGATCTGATCGATAACGCGATCCGCCTCGAACGACGGCAGCACAGCCTGACTCGGCGACGAACCAGTTCGTGACCGTCCAACTCAACGCCACCGCGTCGTGTTCCGCCGGTTCCGATAGCGTCCCGACCGCCGCTGCCACGGCAAACCGGCGCCGGCGGAGCCATTGCCACGGTCATCAATACGGCCGCGCACGCCATCCATCGTAGTCACCGCCGCAAACACTGCGCCGACCGTTCGCTGCCGACAACGAGCACGACCGTCAACGAGGGTCAGACGGCAACCAATACGGGCGACATACAGCGACCCCAATCGCTGGTGACAACGTCACGATCACGGCATCTGTGGGCACTGTTACGAAGACCGGCACGAACAGCGGTACGTGGAGCTGGTCGCTCGGTACCACCGATGGTCCGCAGAGCCAGACGGTGACGATCACTGCCGATGACAGCGTGGCCCGCCAGTCAACACAACCTTCTCGCTCACCGTCAACAACGTGGCGCCCACCATCGCCATCAGCGGTGCTGCCAACGTGAACGAGGGCTCGGCCTACAGCCTGACCCTGGGCGCGGTCACCGATCCGGGCAGCGACACGGTGACCAGCTACGTCGTGCACTGGGGTGACGGCAACACCGACACCTACGCCACCAATGGCGTCAAGACCCACACCTACGCCGACGGTCCAGCCAGCCGCGCCATCACGGTCGACCTGGTCGACGAGGACGGCACCTTCCTCAACCGCGCCAATGCCCTCAGTGTCACGGTCGACAACGTGGCGCCCACCGCCACCTTCAACGCCCCGACCGCGGTCAACGAGGGCTCGGTCATCAACCTGTCGCTGACCAGTCCGTCGGATCCGTCGAGCGTCGACACCACCGCCGGCTTCACCTACGCCTTCGACTGTGGCTCCGGCTACGGCGCCTTCAGCGGCACCAGCACGGCCAGCTGCCCGACGAGCGACAACGGCAGCCGCACGGTCAAGGGCAAGATCCGGGACAAGGACGGCGGCGTCGACCGAGTACACCGCCACCGTGACGATCAACAACGTGGCGCCCACCATCGCCATCGCGGTGCTGCCAACGTGAACGAGGGCGCGGCCTACAGCCTGACCTGGCGCGGTCACCGATCCGGGCAGCGACACCGTGGCCAGCTACGTCGTGCACTGGGGTGACGGCAACACCGACACCTACGCCAGCAATGGCGTCAAGACCCACACCTACGCCGACGGTCCAGCCAGCCGCGCCATCACGGTCACCTCATCGACGAGGATGGCACGTGCCTCAACCGCGCCAATGCTCTCAGTGTCACGGTCGCCAACGTCGAACCCGGTGGTCACCCTGAGCGGCGCCGACAGCACCAACGAGGGCGACTCGGTGCACTACACCTTCAGCATCACCGACGCCGGCAGCGCTGACACCTTCACCGTCAGCATGCCTCGACTGCGGCCCCAACGGCGTGCGCTCCGGCTACACCTTCATGGCAACGCCGGCAGCTTCAACTGCACCTGGGCCGACAACTTCGCCAACGAGGATGTCAGCGTCGACGTCAGCGACGATGACGGCGGCACCGACTGCGATGCCATCAGCGTCGATGTCGCCAACGTGAAGCCCAGCGTGAGCCTGTCCGGTCCGGACTAGCGCCTTCGAAGGCCAGACCAAGGACTACTCGTTCTCGATCACCGACCCGGGGTCGGCGGACACGCACACCATCACCGCCCTGTGCGGCGGGCCGGCACCATCTCCGACTACGCCTACGACCCGACTGACCCGCACCGGCAGCTTCAAGTGCACCTTCCCCGACGGCCCGGCCATCAGCAACGTGACGGTCACCGCCACTGACGATGACGGCGCCGCTGACACCGACAACCAGCTGGTGCAGCGTCACCGTCAACAACGTGGCGCCGGTCATCACCGCGCCGTCCAACCAGACCGCCGACGAGGGTGACAACCACACCTTCGACCTCGGCTCCTTCACCGACCCCGGCACCGACACGCCGTGGAAGGTCGCCATCGACTGGGGTGATGGCTCGACCGACACCTTCACCGAGGCCAGCCCCGGCCCGATCACCGACACCGCCCACACCTATGCCGACAACGGCCTCTACACGGTCACCATCACCGTCCCCGAGGAGAACGGCGCGGGCCCGGGCAGCGACACGAGACGTTCTCGGTCACGGTCGCCAACGTGAACCCGGTGGTCACCCTGAGCGGCGCCGACAGCGCCAACGAGGGCGACTCGGTGCACTACACCTTCAGCATCACCGACGCCGGCAGCGCTGACACCTTCACCGTCAGCAATGCCGACTGCGGCCCCAACGGCGTGCGTCCGGCTACACCTTCAGCGTCAACGCCGGCAGCTTCAACTGCACCTGGGCCGACAACTTCGCCAACGAGGACGTCAGCGTCGACGTCAGCGACGATGACGGCGGCACCGACAGCGATGCCATCAGCGTCGATGTCGCCAACGTGAAGCCCCAAAACGTGGACGGTGGCGCAAACCAGAGCGTCAACGAGGGCAGCCTGGTCAGCCTGACCGGCAGCTTCACCGACCCCGGCACGGCCGACACCCACACCTTCGTCTGGCACGTGGTCGCCGGTAATGGCCAGACCATCACCGACGGCAGCGGCCAGAACTTCAGCTTCACGCCCAACGACAACGGCAGCTACGCGGTGACCTTCACCGTCACTGACGACGATGGTGGCGCCAACAGCGACAGCTTCACCGTCACCGTCGACAACGTGGCGCCGACGGCCAGCCTCGGCAACGGCGGTCCGATCAACGAGGGCAGCTCCGTTTCGGTCAGCTTCAGCGCCGCCGCCGATCCATCCAGCGTGGACATGGCTGCCGGACTCCGCTACGCGTTCAGCTGCACCAACGGCGACCTGTCCGGCGCCACCTATGCGGGCAGCAGCACAAGTTCGACGACGAGCTGCTCCTTCGGCGACAACGGAACCTTCCCGGTCGAGGGCCGGATCATCGACAAGGACGGCAGCTTCAACCGTACCAATGACCGTCATCGTCAACAACGTGGCGCCCAGCATTCCAACGCTCGTGGCGCCCGCCGACAGTCTGGAAACCAACGACGGCACGCCGACATTCGACTGGACCGACTCAACCGATCCCGCCGGCGCGAACGACACCATCAACTACGTGCTCGAGGCCGACAACAGCGGCTGCACCTTCCCGAGCCCTGAAGTCAGCGAGATGAACCTGAGCACGTCCACCTTTACGCCTGCGACGGACCTGCCCGATGGCCTGTACTGCTGGCGGGTGAAGGCCAAGGACGAGGACGGGGGCTTCAGTGCCTTCACGACCACGCGAACGGTGCTGATCGACCGCACGGCACCGGTTCCGGTAATCACCTTCCCGGCCAACGGTGGCGCCTACAGCGAGTCCAGCTGGAACGCCGGCTGCTCCACGGCCGTGGGCGACTTCTGCGGCACCGCGTCGGATCCGGGCGCAACGAACAGCGGCGTGAACAACACCAAGGCGAGCATGCGGCGCGGGCCCACCGGCCCGTACTGGAACGGCACCAGCTTCGGCAGCACGTCGGAGATGCTGTTCCCCGTGGGCAGCACCGCCTGGTCCATGGCGTTCGCCTACGCGAACTTCCCCGCGACGGGTCAGTACACGGTGCACGCCGTGACCACGGACGATGCCGGCAACATGGGCAATGCCAGCTCCACGTTCCAGCTCAACCGGTACACCCTCGACTACCTGTCGCCGCTCGATGACTCGATCGGATCGACCGTGGTCAAGAACACCGGCAAGAACGGCCGCGTCATCCCGGTCAAGATCGACGTGTTCCTGGAGGGCGTGAAGCAGACGAGCGCCCAGATCCCGGCCGGCGACCTGACGATCAAGGTTTTCCTGATGCCGACCTGCGCGGCGGACGTGACGGACGCTGTCGAGATGTACGCGGACGCCGGCAACTCGAACGCCAACACTGATGACTTCCGACCGTCAGGCGACTCATGGATCTACAACCTGGACACCAAGGCCATGAACCTGGTGACGAACAGCTGCTATCGGCTGGACGTCTATCTGGCCGGGGTCAAGATCTCAACCCAGCGGTTCGCGGTCTTCCAGCCGACGAAGTAACAGCCGGCCCGAGCGCCTTTATCCCGAGGGGCGGGTTGTATGACCCGCCTTTCGGCTTGCCTGCTGGGTTGTCCGCGGCTCGGTAGAAGGCGCCGGCTAGGGCGTGGGCCGCACGTGCAAAGTCGACTTCGCGTCTTCGCGGTCGCGCAGCAACCTGAGAATGGCCCGCCGGTAGCGGATCCCCGATGAATGGCGGCTGAGCCACCGCAGGTAGTCGGGGTCGGAGTCGCCAATCTCGCTCAGCGTCCAGCCGGCATATCGGCCGAAGTTGATGGTGAGCTCGCCCAGGCTCTCGCCGTTGAGCCCCGCCGCCAGGCGTTCGGAGAGGGGTCCGGCCGCCAGGCGGGCGGCCGCGTCATATGCGTGGCCGTTGCCATTCCCGTTGGCGTAGCCGGGTCCCACGGCCACCGTCTCGGACAGCCGGCGCGCGTCGAATGCACGCCGCTGCGCAGGATTCGAGAGCACGGCGTAGGCGAGGTCCAGCTCGGCCAGCCGGATCTGGTCGGCTTCCTCGAGGTCGGGCTTGGCGCGCATCCGCTTGGCGAGAACGCGATAGGCGGCCGCGATGACGTCGGGATCCGCCTCGGGATCCACTTCCAGGATCTTGTAGTAGTCGCTCTCGAACACCGGCACATCCCATCGAAGAGCCACGTCCCCCGAGGCAGCAACGAAGGGATTGGCGGATCGGTATTGTTCCACCGATGCTCGCAAACTCCAAGCAGATTGGTGACGCGGACGGGGTCGCCGATGCGTCCGCATCGGTCCAGCGCCAGCCGTCGGCCGACCCAGGCGAGCTGATGCGGGTCTGCGCGAACTGCGGATCACGCATGGAAGAGCGCAAATGCAAGCTCATCTGCCACGGGTGCGGCTACTTCCTGTCCTGCTCCGACTACTACTAGATGGCCGATAAACGCCGGTGACCGGGCGCACCACGGCCGCCGCGATTACCGAGTGCCGGGGGTGTAGGCCTGCAGCAGGCCAGACCACGCGAAGCGCGAGAACTGCCCGTAGCGCGATGCACCGCCGGCGATCATGAAGCGCCCGTCGACCACCGCGCCCTGGGCGCCGTGCACGGCCAACGGCGGGGGAGCCAGCGGTTTCCATCGAGCATTCGCGCCGGCGGCGGTGTCCAGCTGCCAGTGATCGTCGACGATGCGGCCGTTCTCGCCGGGCGCCTCGCCGCCGGAGATGAGGACCACGCCGTCCAGCACCCCCTCCGCCGCTGCGCTGGTGGCCTCGGGGAGCGGGGGACCGGACGACCAGCTATCGGTGGTCGGGTCGTAGATGTCGACGCGGTCCTGGATGCGCGCGGCCACTCGCCCGCCAATGGCCCAGATGCGGCCGTCCACCTTCACCGCGGCAAGGTGGTTGCGCTGGACGGGCATCTCGGCGCCGGTCGACCACGTGTCGCTGGCCGGGTCGTAGATCAGGACCCGGCTGCTCTCGCCCTGGCCGCCCACAACGTAGAGCAGGCCGTCCGCAGCCACCATGCGGTGGGCGTAACGGCCTTCCGGCATGGGTGCCAGCGCAGTCCAGATGTCGCGTGTGGGGTCCAGCGCCCAGATCTCGTCCTGGGCCGCGTTGTCGTCCGGACCGCCGCCGCCGCTGACGTAGAACAGCCCATCCAGCCCTGCCGCCGCAGCGTGGTTCCGCGGCTCCGGCAACGGCGCCATCACGGTCCATGCATCGGTGGCAGGATCGTAGGCATCCACCTCGTCCGATACCGCGAACGTCAGCCCGGTCAGCCCACCAGCGATGTACAGCTGCCCGCCAACCTCAGCGGCGGCCGTCTCTCCGCGAGCGTTAGGCAGGATGGCCAGCAGGTCCCAGTCGCGCGCCGCCCGTGGCGAGGGGCCTTCGAGGAAGACGACGTAGTAGACGCCCAGCGCCACCATCACGCCCAGCGCCGCGACGATTGCCAGGCGGACCAACCGTCGCGCCATTGGCCGGGAGTGGCTCAGCCGGCGACGTCGGCGGTGGCGCCCATGCCCCGCATGCGCAGGTATCCGTCGATCGAGGCGGGGCGGCCCAGGAAGCCGGCCACCAGCTCGTCGCCACTCAGCGACCCGTTCGGCTCCAGCACGGCGCGGCGGTACGCTGCGCCCACGACCGGCGAGTCGATTCCTTCGGATGCGAATCGGCCCCACATGTCGTCGCCAATGACTTCCGCCCACAGGTAGCCGTAGTAGCCGGCGTCGTAGCCACCCATCAGGTGGCCGAAGCTGGCCAGCATGAAGGTGTCCTCGGGATAGGGAAGCTGAGTCACGCGCCAGCTGTCGCGGATGGCGGCGTCCATATCGGGCTCATCAGGTGTGGCATGCAGGGCCAGGTCCATGGTGCCGAAGAAGACCTGCCGCGTCGCGCGAATGCCCACGTTGATGTACCGCGCGGCCGCCATGCGCTGCAGCAGGTCGGCGGGAATGGGCTCGCCGGTCTGGTAGTGGCGGGCGAATCGGGTCAGGATCTCCGGCTGCCAGACCCAGTGCTCCATGATCTGGGACGGTGCCTCCACGAAGTCCCACTCGGTCTCGGCGGCTGAGAAACGCGTGAACTCGGCCCGGGTCAGGCTCATGTGCAGGATGTGCCCGAACTCGTGGAACAGCGTCTCGATCTCGCCGTGCGGCCCGTGGGTCAGCAGGCTGGGCCCGGTGGCGCTCGGCGGCGTGAAGTTGGCCACGATGGCGCTCACCGGCTTGACGTAGCTGCCATCGGCCGCGCGGTGGCCGATCACCAGCGGGAAGGCCGCGGCGTGGGTGAACTTCCCATCGCGCGGGAACAGGTCCGCGTAGAAGTGGGCGACCAGCTCGCCGCTCGCACGATCCTTGATGCGAAATAGCTGGACCGATGGGTGCCACGCGTTCGCCTCCGGCACGCGCTCGTAGTCCAGCCCGAAGACGTCGCCGGTCAGCGCGAACATGCCGTCCAGCACCGGATCCAGCGGCAGGTACTGCGTCACCTCGTTCTGGTCGACGCCGTGATGCTCCATCGACTGGCGCGTGTCGTAGAAGTGCCAATCCCAGGGCTGGAGCTCGTCGGTGGCCCCGGCCTCCGCGTGCATGCGCCCCATGTCGCCGATCTCGTCGCGCGCAGCGGCCTCCAGCGGCGGGACCAGCTGGTCGTAGAACTCGGCCACCCGATCGGGATTGGCGGCCATCTTGACCTCCATGGCGTAGTGCGCCCACGTCGGGTGGCCCAGCAGCGAGGCGATGCGGCGGCGGATCTGCAGCGCCTCGGCCAGCAGCGGCCGGTTGAGGTCCGCGGCCTGGTTGAAGTTCTTGCGGAACAGCGTCTCCCGATGGTCGCGGTTGGTGGCGCGCTCCAGGAAGGGGTTGATCTCCGGATAGTCGAGGCTGACCCGATACGTTCCGGGCTGCTCTCCGGGCCGCAGCCGCTCGACGTAGGAATCGGGCAGGCCGTCGAGCCCGTCGCGGTCCACCTCGATCCAGTCGGGCGACTCGTTGATGTTGCGCGCAAAGGCGACCTGCAGCTCCACCAGCCGGTTGCGCAGCGATTCCAGCTCCGCGCGCTGCTCACCTGTCAGATCGTGGCCGGCACGGCGGAAGTCGCGCATCCAGTGCTCCAGCAGCCGTGCCCGCTCGCCGGTCAGCGCCCGCGCCTCTGGCGTCCCGGCAAAGGCGGCCACCGCGCGGTAGACGTCCTCGCGGAAGGCGATGGCCACCCGCCACTTCGTCATCCTCTCCTCGGCGACCTGGCCGGCATCGCGCACCGCCGCATCGGGGTGCACCTGCGCCATGAAGGCGCTGCGGCCGTAGCCAACACCGATCTCGGCGCCGGCGAGCTCCAGGGGCTTCAGCGTCTCGTCGAAGGTCGGCTGATCGACGCCGGTGACGACACGCTCGACCAGCGCATCGGCTCGGGCAAGGGCTTCGTCGGCTTCCTGCGTGACCGATGCCACGGTCACGGTGCGGTAGTCGTAGGGCATCTCCGGCATGGTAGCCGGAGGTCAGGCGCCTCGCTTAGCCAGGTACATGCGGTCGTCGGCGGTCCGCAGCGCCTCGCGCAGGTCGCCGAACGGCTCCGGTGCGGCCCAGCCGATGGAGACGGACAGATGCATATCCGGCTGCGTGCCGCGCCACGCGGCGCAGGCGATCTGAATGCGCTCGACCAGGATCGGCATGGCGTCCGGCTGCGTCTCAGGCAGCAGCACGCCGAACTCGTCGCCACCGATGCGCGCCACCACGTCCGCGTCACGCAGGTTGCGGCGCAGGATGGCGGCCACGCCGCGCAGCAGCTCGTCGCCGGCGTCGTGGCCGAATCGGTCGTTTGCCTGCTTCAGCCCGTCCACGTCCACCGACATCACGATCACCGGTCGCCGATATCGCGAGCGCCGCGGCCGCTCCTTGTCCAGCGCCTCGGTCCAGGCCACGCGGTTGGCCAGGCCCGTCAATTCATCGGTCCGGGCTTCGCGCGCGAACTGGTCGCGCTCGCGCGCCAGCTCCTCGCGCCCCAGCGCCTGGCTGAGCAGCACCTCGGCTGCATCGGCGATGGAACGACCCACGCGCAGGCAGAGGTTGGTGAAGCCGCGCGGCCGGACGGCGCCGTGCCCAACCACCAGGATGGCGCGGTCCCTCCCGGTGCCGATAGCCAACGCATAGCGAGAGACGAGACCTAGCTCGCTCCCCAGCGTGCCGCCATCGCTCAGCTCCTGTTCGACCAGCGGCTGGTCGCGCAGCCGCCGCGAGAGGCGCTGCATATCAGCGCAGAGCTGCGGATCGCTGCATTCGGCCGTCGTCGCGCCGGCCTGCTCGACCAGCAGCCCTGCCGGCGACCGGACCATCACCGCCGCGAACTCGCACGAGAGCGCGCCGGCCGCCACTTCGGCGATGTGGCGGGCCGTGTCCTGCACCTTCTCGGGCCGGTAGTGCATCAGCTGGCGAACGGCGTCGACCACCTCCAGCTCATCGGCCAGCAGCTTGGAGCTCGACACGTCGTCGACCGCGGCCACCGCCTCTGCCGCGTGCCGCAGCAGCTCCGCGTCCGAGCCGCGGATCCGCCCTTCGCCGCCGGCCACCACCACGTGGTCGTCGCCCACGGGAATCAGCGCCGCATGCGCGCTCCAGTACGGCCCCACGATGCGGACCGGGGCCTCTTCCTCGACGCGCACGGGCGCCTTGCCGGGCCTGGCCTTGCGCAGCAGCGCCTCGCCGGTAGGCTGCACTTCCACGGTGCCGGCCCAGCTCGCGCCTCGTCCGGTGCCGCCAAGCAGACGCAATCCGCGGCCGGAGCGCTCGAGCACGAGCACGTCGGCCGCTCCCAGCGCGGTGGCCACCGGGCCGATGGCTGGGCGAGTCATGATGCTCGCTCCGGATGGGGTGTGTTCACCCCAGGAGTGTGGAATCCACCACAGCGAACCGGAATGGCCCAAAAGGACCACGAACTGGCGCCGAAGCCTGCCAAAACCGATGAGGCAAGGCGCTTGCAGCGGTCAGGAAGGGTGCACCCATGCACCTCAAGAAGGAGAGATCCGCGTGAACTTCAACAGCATCCTGATCGGGTCGGAGGACCCGAAGCGCCTGGCGGACTTCTACACGAAGCTGTTCGGTGAGCCCGCCTTCGTCTTTGAGCCGTACACCGGCTGGCAAATCGGCGTCGGCAACGTGACCGTCGGTCCGCACGACGAGGTGAAGGGGATGAACGCCAGTCCCGGCCGCCTGATCTGGAACATGGAAAGCACCGACGTGAAGGGCGACTTCGAGCGCTTCAAGAGCGCGGGCGCCACCGTCATCGCCGATCCCTACACCATGGAAGGCGACGAGAGCGGCAGCCTGATTGCCACCTTTGCCGATCCGGATGGCAACTACTTCCAGATCGCGACCCCCATGGAGCCCAATTCGTGAGGCGGCTCATCGTCACCGAGTTCCTCTCCGTCGACGGGGTCATGCAGGGCCCCGGCTCGCCGGACGAGGACCGCGACGGGGGATTCGAGCACGGCGGCTGGCAGGCCGACTACTTCGATGAGGGCGTCCTGGCGGGCGCCCAGGAGGGCATGGGCAACGCCGATGCCTACCTGTTCGGCCGCCGAACCTACCAGATCATGGCCGCTCACTGGCCCACGGCTCCGTCGGACGACCCGTTCGCCGGCCACCTGAACGCCACGAAGAAATACGTCGCATCGCGCACGCTCAAGGAGCTGCAGTGGCAGAACTCCGAGCTGCTGGAAGGCGATGCGGGCGAGGCAGTGGCTCGCCTGAAGGAGCAGCCGGGCAAGGACATCGTGGTGCTGGGCAGCGGCGACCTGGTCCAGACGCTCATGGCGCACGGCCTGGTCGACGAGTTCGGCCTGATCGTCTCGCCGCTGGTGCTCGGCTCGGGCAAGCGGCTGTTCCGTGATGCAGATCAGGTGAAACGCCTGGAGCTGGCCAGCTCGAAGTCCACGCCGAAGGGCAACCTGGTGCTGTCGTACCGGCCCGCCAACTGATCGGAGGCTGCCAGGAATGACGTACGAGGTCGATCCGCGCGTGGACGATTACATCGACGCGCTGCCGGCCTGGCAGCGGGAGATCTGCCAGGAGGTGCGTGAGCTCGTCCACGCCGCAGATCCGGAGGTCGAGGAGACGATCAAGCGCTCGGTGCAACCCTACTTCGTGCTGCAGGGCAACATCGCGGCGCTCCAGGCCACGAAGGACCATGTGAACGTCTTCCTCTATGACCCGCTGATCGACGATCCGCAGGGGATCATCACGCGCGGCCACGAGGACAAGACCGGGCGCCAGATCATGGTCTTCGAGGATGAGCCCATCAACGCCGCTGCTCTGCTTGCGATCTTCAGGCAGATCGTCGACCACAACCGTGCCGGCGGTTGGCGCAAGCTGCAGGCTGGAACCGCCGGCCGACCTAGCGCCTGACCCTCGGGCAGGCCCTAAGGCCGTTGTACGCTCACCGCCGTGAGCCAGCGCATGCGGGCGGTCGTGTATGACCGATACGGCCCGCCGGAGGTCCAGCGCATCGGTGAGGTCGATCGGCCAGTGCCAGCCGACGACGAGCTGCTCGTCCGGGTCCACGCGACCTCGGTGACCAGGACCGACGCCGGGCTGCGCAGCGCGGAGATCGTCATCAGCCGCTTCTTCACGGGCGTCGTCCGACCCAAAGACCCGGTCCTTGGCATGGAGTTCTCCGGCACCGTCGAGGAGATCGGCGCAGCGGTGAGCACGTTTGCGCCGGGCGACGAGGTCTTTGGGATCGTGCGGTCCGGCGCGCACGCCGAGTTCCTCACCGTTCGCGAGAGCGGCGCCGTCGCGCACAAACCACCGAACCTGTCGTGGGTCGAGGCGGCCGGGGTATGCGATGGTGTCAGCCTCGCCCTGCCATGCCTGGAAGCGGCGGGCCTGCAGGCCGGCCAGGAGATCCTCATCTACGGTGCCTCGGGCTCGGTCGGCACGGCTGGTGTCCAGCTGGCGCGAGAGATGGGGGCGACGGTCACGGCGGTGTGCAGCACACGGAACGTCGAGCTGGTGGGTTCACTGGGCCCGGATGAAGTCATCGACTACACGCAGGAGGACTTCACGACCCGCCGAGCCCGCTACGACGTCGTCTTCGACGCTGTCGGCCAGCACTCCTTCCGCCGATCGCGGCCCGCGCTGAAGGCCAACGGGACCTACGTCGACACCGATCTCGGCTACCTCTTCCACCTGCCGCTGCTGGTGCTGGCGACTCGCTTGGCGGGCGGGCAACGGGCGCGGATCGGCCTCGCACGCTTCCGCAAGGACGACGTTCTCTATCTGAATGGGCTGCTGGAGGCCGGGAGGTATCGGCCCGTCATTGACCGCACCTACCCACTCGACGACGTGGTCGAGGCTACCCGCTACGTGGAGTCCGGTCGGAAGGTCGGCAACGTGGTCCTGACGGTCGCCTGACTCGCGCCTCGCGGTCTCAGTAGTGCGCGAGGTTCTTGACGCCGATGATCACGAGCGTCAGCGCCACCACGCCCGCCACGTAGAGCAGGGCTCGGACCCGGCTGACGGGGATGCCACGCGCCGCGATATAGCCAACCACCGCAATAAAAGTGATCAGCGCCAGCTCAGCGATCAGCAGCCCGGCCTGCCCGCCGATCACCAGCACCGGCACCACGGCCACGACCGTCACCGCCAGCCCGCCGATCAGCTGCGCGGCCAGCAGCTCCAAGTGCTCGGACGCGAGCTTTCCGTGTGCCAGCCGCGCGGAGAGCCGGAACGCCAGCTGGTGCGCGATCAGCAGCCCAATCGAGGTGACGAACAGAATCGCGGCGTGCGATGCGCCGGCCGCTGACGCGACGCTGACAGGGAGCGCGAACATGACCGCCAGCAGCGAGAGGGCGATGTACAGCGCCATGGTGACGCCCTCGCGGAAGCGCTCTGCTCGGCTGGCCGCACGCCCCGGAACCGTCCGTCGCCACCACGGCCGGATCATGCCATGGCGCCTACTCGTCGAGCTCCAGGCCGAAGCGATCAGTTCCAGCTCTCCCGATGCGCCGGAGGGCCAAACTGTGACATTCATTCTGCGACCGAAGGATGTCGAGAACGGCTGATCGGCTCCGTTCTCTGGGTGAAGGCGCCCACCAAGGGCACGTGGCAACGACGAGGAGTCCAATGAGCAAGTTCGTGCTGATCGTCAACTTCGAGGGCGGCGTGGTGGACACGCCCATGGAGGAGTGGAAGCCGGAGGAGGTCCAGGCGCACCTCGACTACTACCGGGCGCTGAACCGTGAGCTCCGCGCCAGCGGCGAGCTGATCGAGACAGCGGTCCTGGCCGGACCCGACCTGGCCAAGATCGTCACCTCGAACGGCAAGGGTGCGCCGATGGTGACCGACGGCCCATTCCAGGAGTTCAAGGAGTGGCTGGCGGGCTACCAGATCGTGGACGTCGAGTCGGAGGCGCGCGCCCTCGAGATCGCCGGCAGGATCTCGGCCGTGCCCGGTCCGAACGGCATCCCGACCGAGCAGCCGATCCACGTGCGGCAGCTGATGGAGTCGTCGCCGTCGACGACCACCGAGATGTCCGAGTGGCTGGAGACGGTGGGCGGGACGCACTGACCGCTCTCCGGCCACCGAGGACCTGCTGCGCGAGCTGGCGCCGCGGGTCCTCGGCGCGGTCGTCCGGCGCTACGGCGACTTCGATGCCGCCGAGGACGCCGTCCAGGAGGCGCTGGTCGCCGCCGCGACGCGCTGGCCGAAGGACGGCGTGCCCGAGCAGCCAATGGCCTGGCTGGTGCGCACGGCCAGCCGGCGGATGATCGACCAGTGGCGCAGTGACGAGTCGCGCCGAGCGCGCGAGGCGGCTGTCGCACCGCCCGAGACGGCACCGCCGGACAGCCCCGACGAGGACGACACCTTGCTGCTGCTCTTCCTCTGCTGCCATCCGTCGCTGACGCCCGGATCGGCCATCCCGCTGACGCTCCGCGCCGTTGGCGGCCTCACCACCGCCGAGATCGCGCGGGCCTTCCTGGTGCCGGAGCCGACCATGGCGCAGCGCATCAGTCGCGCCAAGCAACGCATTCGCGACTCGGGCATCGGCTTCGAGATGCCCACCGACGACGAACTGACCGATCGCCTGCGCTCGGTGCTGCGGGTCCTGTACCTGATCTTCAACGAGGGCTATGCCAGCAGCGAGGGCAGCGACCTGCAGCGCATCGAGCTCGCCGATGAGGCGATCCGCCTGGCTCGCATGCTCGAGCGGGCCTTGCCGGATGAGCCGGAAGTGCTGGGCCTGCTGTCCCTCATGCTCCTGACCGATGCTCGCCGCGACGCCCGGGCCGATGCGAACGGCGACCTGATCCCGCTGCCCGAGCAGGATCGGTCTCGCTGGGACCGGGCGCGCATCGCCGAAGGCGTGGCGCTGCTGGATCGGGCGATGGGCTCCGGCAAGGTGGGGGAGTACCGGCTCCAGGCGGCCATCGCAGCCGTCCACGACCGCGCTCCCACTGCGGACCAGACCGATTGGCCCCAGATCGAGGCGCTGTACGGCCTGCTGGAGCAGGTCACCGGCAGCCCGGTGGTCACGCTCAACCGGGCGGTGGCGGTGGCCATGGTGGACGGTCCGGCGGCCGGCCTGGCGCTGCTCGACACGGTCGAGGAGCCGCTGCGGGGCTTCTACCGCCTCGATGCGGTCCGCGCGCACCTGCTCGAGATGGCGGGTGACACGCAGGGAGCCATCACGCACTTCCGCGCGGCCGCGGCCCGCACCACCAGCCTGCCGGAGCAGCGCTACCTCCTGCGGCAGGCCGCCCGCCTGAACGCAGGGCTAGTCGCTGGACTTGCGGCTGGGAACCTCCTGGACCAGCCAGGTGTTGCCGTCGGGATCGGCGAAGCTGGCGTAGGAGCCGAAGTCCCCGCGATTGGGGTCGACGCCCGGCGTCTGCCCCGTTCTCGGACCAGTGGTAGATGTCCGAGATCGGGATGCCCCGCTCCTTCAGCTCGCGGTGCGCCTGCTCGATGTCGCTCACCACGAGGTAGGTGTTGACGTACGAGCCCGGCTCCGACTGCGGAAAGCCGGTGCCGAAGGAGATCGACGCCTCGGAGCCCGGCGGCGTGAACTGCACCACGCGCATGCCCGGGGCCGGCTCGGTGTCGACGTCCAGGTTCCAGCCAGCCTGCTGGTAGAACGCCTTGGCCCGATCGACATCGGTGACCGGCATGGTCACGACTTCAATCCGATACTTCACGCCCATCCTCCTTACAGCTGTGATTGCCGAGCATGACCGAACCATCGAATCGGCGCTGCCGGGGCGATACTTCGCCGCGTGGACGGCCAGCCGCGCGTCGCGCTCGTCACCGGCAGCTCCCGGGGCCTCGGCCGCGGCATTGCCGAACGACTGGCGGCGGATGGCTTCGCCGTCGCGGTCAACGGCTCGAACGCCGACCACACGGCCGATGTCGCCGTGGCCATCCGCGCTCGCGGTGGCGGCACGGCCGAGGCCTTCGTCGGCCGATGTCACCGACGCCGAGCAGGTCGATCGTCTGGTCGCGGAAGTCGAGGACCGCCTGGGCCCGATCCACGTCCTGGTCCTGAACGCCACCGGTCCGCAGCCGGAGGCGCCGATCATGGAGGTGAGCTGGGACGATCACCTCGACCAGCTCCGCTTCTTCGTGCTGAGCCCCGTGCTGCTGGGCCGCGCCGTCATCCCCGGCATGCGGGCGGCCGGATACGGTCGCATCGTCCACATCGACTCCGAGGTCGTGCACCTGCCTCGTCCGGGCCGATCCGCCTACGTCACCGCCAAGTCGGCACAGATCGGCCTCATGCGGGCCTGGGCTCGCGAGCTCGCGCCGGACGGCATCACCGTGAACAGCGTGTCGCCCGGCTTCATTCCCGTGGAGCGCCATGCGGACGTGACGGAGTCGGCCATGGCTGCCTATCGCTCATCAGTGCCCGCCGGACGCATGGGAACGCTGGACGACGTTGCGGCTGCGGTCAGCTACTTCGCCTCGGAGGCGGCCGGGCTTCGTGACCGGGCAGCGACTGATCGTCGACGGCGGGCGAGCCCTGGGCTGGGAGCCCTAACCGCCGAGAAGACGCACCTCGCCTGCGGGCAGCTTCTCCCACCAATGGGCGTAGCGGCGATAGACATCGGGCTGGCGATCGGCCAGGAAGCCGACCAGGTCGTGCGCCTCCCCTTCGAGTTCCGCCCAGGTGGCCCTGTCCAGACGCTCGAAGGCGGTGATCTCGATCCCGGCCGCCGTATCCGGGGCGGGACGCCAGATGCCGGCGACGTGCCCGTCGACCAGGACGGTTGGCAGTGTGTCGCCGTTCATCCGGCTGATGGTGGTCCGATACGCATCCGGCGTGACGCGGCTGCGATTGCGATAGGCGAGCAGCACGTTGTCCCACATCGGCAGCAGTCGCGGTGGCGCTGGCGTGTCGGCGGGCGGGATGGTCGCACCGGCCACGTCGTACAGCGGCTTCCCGTCCGGGCCTTGGTGGGTCACCAGCTCGTCGGCCAGGGCCGCCAGCGCGGCCTTGATCGGCGGCTGGGGAAGCATCGTGAACTGGTTGAAATCGGCCGCCGAGGCCGGACCGAATGCCTGCAGGTAGCGCCGCAGCAGGACCGGGAGCGCCGTCTCGCGGTCTCCGTCGAACTCCTCCGCCCGCGCGGCCATGAACGACGGCCGGTCGGTGAATGACCAGGGACCGTTGGTCGGCGCGTGCCAGAACGGGCCGTAGCGGCGCAGCGCGAACCAGACGTGCTGCCCCGAGCTCCCGCGCTCGTCGATGAGCGCCTCGAACTCGGCATTGGCGCGGCCGGATGCGGCGAACTCCACCAGCTCGGGGATGAGCGCGTCTGCGTCCTCAGCGGCGATGCCGGCAGCGGTGAAGCGTCGGTCGTACATGCGCGAGCGCCGCATGTCGAAGACCATGGCGCGGTGGAAGGCCGGGTAGTCATCGACGGCAACGGCGTGCAGCGTCATCCGCATCAGCGTGGCCTTGACGACCGCATGGTTGATATAGGCGCGATCAAGCTGTGCAGCGTCGAACTGCGCGACACGGTTCCAGAGCGCGAGGTAGGGCGAGGCGGGGGACTGGGCCTGCAGCCCGCACACCGCCCGCACGGCCTCCACCACGTCCAGGGGCTCGCGCCGCAGCAGGCGCTGGCGCTCCAGCGTGGCGCGGTTGAGCTGACCGGCAGTCAGCTTCACCGCTTCAGGGAGATGACGAGGCTCTCGATCTGCGGCAGGTGCACGGCCTCGTGCCGTGCCAACTTGTCGCCGTAGTACTGGACGGTGAACTCGAAGAGCTCGCCGTAGACCTTCACCGTGGCGGTCCGCGTCCAGCCCTCGTCCGGCAGCGCCATCCAGGGTCGCCATCAGGGCGTCCCGCTGCTCCGTGTACGCGCGGAAGGACGGCGCGAACTCCAGGTCGGCGTAATCGGTCTTTCGCATGTGGGCGCGAGGGTTGATGCTCGTGAACGTCGGATGATCCTCGGCCACGATCCTGCCCATGTACTTGCCCCAGACGTCCGCGGAGGCGCGAAGGTGCGCCAGGTTGTCGTTGATCGACCACTCATCCGGCGTCGGGCGCGAACCCAGATCGGCGGCGGACAGGTTCGCGGTCAGCGTTCCGATCCTGGCGCGGGGTCTCGCGGAGCAATCTCAGGATCTGATCGATGCTGAGCGCCTCATCGTGCCTGGGACGTCGAACGGTCGACATCGGCTAGGCGGGGGTGAGCGTCTCGGTGCGCGTGCGGCCCGTGGCTTCGCCATAGGCCCACACGTCGATCTCGGGCGGCTCGATGCCGAGCGTGGAGAGGATGGTGCACACCTGGCTGCGATGGTCCGTCCCGTGGTGGATGACCTGCGCCAGGCGGAAGGCAGACTGGCGCATGGAAGACCCAATCCTCGCCCCGTTCCGCCACATCCGCCTCGGGGTCGGTCTGGTTGGCGATGACCTCGATCCAGGCCTCGCCGCTCCGGTTCAACTCCGTGCGGAGCTCTGGCAGGCTCAGCAGCGGCTCCTCTTCAATTGTGCCCAGCGCGTTCTCGGGCCGGTGGAAGCGGAGATACCAGCGATCCGACTCGACGAGATGGTGCAGCGTCTGGTGGATGGAGCCGTAGGTGCCTGGTGCGCCAGCGTTCAGCTGCGCCGGGTCCAGGCCCTCGCAAACATCGATCAGCCGCTCGGTCGCCCAGATGTGATGGGCAAACGCGTCATCCAGCATCGATCCGCTCATCGCAACCTCCAAATCGTCGCATCTTCGCTATGGTGGGCGGCATGACGACGCCCAGCATCCGACCCTTCTACGACCGCTGGCCGCAATACAACCAGCGCCTGCGCGACGTGATCGCCGCCATGACCGAAGAGCAGCTCGCCATCAGGCCTTCGCCCGAGGGCTGGCCGATCTGGGCCACCGTCGGCCACACCGCAGGCATGCGCGTCTACTGGCTGTGCGAAGTCGTTGGCGAGCCGGGCGCGGAAGCCACGCCGTTCACCATCCCCGTCACCGACGGCTGGGAGGACGACCTCTCGCACCCGCGCAACGCCTCGGAGCTGGTTGGTGCGCTCGACACCACGTTTGCGCTGATCGAGGGCGTCCTGGACCGATGGACCCCGGACCTCCTCTCCACCGAGGTGCGCCGCGAGTACGGCGGTCAGGTCCAGGTCCACAGCCGGAGCTCGATCCTGCAGCGCATCTTCAGCCACGAGGCGTACCACTGCGGCGAGCTGTCGCAGACGCTGGGGATCCACGGCCTGCCGCAGATCGATCTCTGGGCCGCGAATGTCTAGAAGTCAATCCGCATCACCGCCCGCCTGGGCGAAGGGCGGTTGACCTCGGTCATGCCGGCAGCCGCGTAGATGCTGCGGCTACCGACCAGCATCTCGCCCGAGGTGATCTGCTCCCCCGGCCTGGCGAGCATCGGATAGGCCTCCAGTGCGCGGGCGCCCCGCTCGCGGGCGAATGCCACGGCCGCCACGGCAAGCGCATAACTGATGCCCTGGCGCCGATACCCCACCCGCGCGAAGACGCAGGTCACCGCCCAGATGCTGTCGTCGGTCTTGTCCTCGTGCCGCCCCTCCCACGGCGTGCGGAAGACCCGCAACAGCCCCGTGTAGGCAGTGCGTGGCTCGACCGCACACCACCCAACCGGCACGTCATTGCGGTACGCAACCAGGCCGGAGGTCGTGCGCTGCACCGGGCTGGCCGCAGTTCGTCTGGGTCCGCAACCGGAACGCGCGCTCCTCGACTGGAAACGAGCGGAACGACTCCTTCGGCGCCAGCTTGAAGCGCTGGCACTGGCACACGGCCGCGTCTCCGCGCGTGCCGAACACGGCCTTCAGATCCTCCCAGCTCGCCTCGTTGGCACGGACGACCTTGAGACCGTCGGTCACGCGGCCACGCCGGTCTCGGCCGGCTGCGGGCGTCCTGCCCAGCGCATGACCCGCAGCGCACGCAGCGTGATCCAGCGGCTGGGCTGCCCTTCGGTGTCGCCGAAGTCGACCAGCAGCTTGTCGTGGTACGCGTGGTCCAGCGGCCACTTGCCGTCCTCGGTTCGCTTGGACTCCACGATGTCCAGCGCCTCGTCCATCCGCTCGTCCGGCTCCGGCCGCGCGGCGCGGAAGTAATCGAGCACGCGCACCACGTCGTAGAACCACTTGTTCGGGAATCCGACGGCCATCCAGCGCCTTTGCGGGATCTCGCCGTCCGACAGTCGATGCAGGAGCCGCCGCTGCAGCAGGTATTCCTCGCCACGGATGCGAGCGGCGGTCACCGCGCCGTTCGCGCCGGTTGCGCGCTCGTACTCCAGCAGCCCCTCCAGGACGTTGATGGTTGAATCGAACGCGCCGCGAACCGAGCCGCGCTCCTGTTCGCAATTCCAGCCGCCATCGGCCATCTGGTCCTTGAGCAACCGCTCGACGATCCCGCCGATGTCCTGGCCGAAATAGGCACCAATGACCACGACGCGGCCGTTGATGCACGGCTCGACCTCGCCCTCCCAGTAGCGCAGGTTCTCGTCGTACTCCCAGCGTGCCGCCTCGTGGACCGGCGCGATCGCCCGTCGTGCCTGCTCGCTGGTCGGGTCGAGGCCGAAGAGGTAGAGCGTGTGCAGCGCATCGGTCGTCGAGATCCATTCGGGAAAGAACGTGCCGCCGCTCCACCGTCCATCGGGGTCCTGGGCCGCGAGAATCTGGGCGCCCCAGCCCTCGGTGGCCACCTTGGCGCGCTCGGCCGCCACCTCGTCCGGCGAGGCATCGGTCAGGTCCTGCATTACCTGCCAGCGGATGGCGGGATCGGAGTCGAGCAGCCAGTCAACGACGGTCATGCGGGTCCTCCTGACCGGATGGTTGCGGGGATTCCTGACAGATGTTGGCAGGAACCTTGCCGCAGCATCGACGCCAGATGAGGGTACGGTAGACCGCATGAGCCTCGGCAGCATTCGACCCGCCTACGGCACCTGGCCCTTGGTCAACCAGCGGCTGCGCGCCGTGGTGCAGAGCCTGACCGACGAGCAGCTGCTGCTGAAGCCGACGCCTGACCGCTGGCCGATGTGGGCCACCGTCGGCCACCTCGCCTGCCAGCGCGTCTTCGGGCTCTGCGACGTTGCCGGTGAGCCCGGAGCCGAGACCACGCCATTCACCAACGCCGCTTCCAACTGCCCCGGAGACGAGGACCTCGAGCACGTGCTTTCAGGGGAACAACTGGTTACGGCTCTGGACTCGACATTCGCCCTCGTGGAAGGCGTCCTGGATCGATGGACGCTGGGGTCGCTCGATGAGGTGCTGAGCCGCCCGGACGAGGACGCCTCCCGGAATCGCACCCGGGGCGCCGAATTGCAGCGTCTCTTTGCCCACGACGTCTGGCACTGTGCCGAGCTGAACGAAACGCTCAGCCGGAATGGGCTACCGCAGATCGACATCTGGGACTGGTAGGGGAGAGTCATGGCCGAACGAATCACGCCAACCGCGTTCGAAGGGACCGATGGGCTGCAGGACTGGCGGGTCATCTCCGAGGGTGGCTGCATCTTCTTCCGCACCGCCTCGCTCGCGGAGAGCACCCGCCTGGTCCAGGCCATCTCGGAGCTGCCGGGCATTGAGGACCATCCACCGGCGATCGACATCCGCGCAGCCGGCGTCACCATCCGCCTCATCAGCGCGTCAGCGGATTACATGGGCATGACCGATACCGACGTCGAGATTGCTCAGCGCATCTCGACCGTGGGGCGCGAGCTTGGCCTGACCGCCGATCCCGCCGGCATCCAGGCGCTGCTCGTCATCCCGGGTGCGCCGGACATCACGCAGGTGATGCCCTTCTGGCGGGCAGTATTGGGCTACGAGCCGCGCATCGACAGCCCGGACGAGGATCTGGTCGATCCGCAGGACCGCGGGGCGCCCTTCTGGTTCGAGAAGATGGACGAGCCGCGCGCGGATGGCGGTGGCGCGATCCACATCTCGGTCTGGATCCCGCACGACCAGGCGGAGGCTCGCATTGCCGCGGCGCTCGCAGCCGGCGGGCACATGGTGCGCGACGACTACGCCCCGGCGTGGTGGACGCTGGCCGACTCGGCCGGCAACGAGGTCGACATCTCCACCACGCGTTCCCGGGACTGAGCCCTACCCGAGGACCTCCCGCAGCTTCGCGGCGAACGCATCGGGCTCGCCAGGCCAGCCGTACTCGCCGCCCAGGAACCCGCCGTGGTGGCTGGGGAAGACGACCGGCTCGGTGCCGAGCTCCTTCGCGACCGCGTAGGCGCCGCGGTTCGCCATCTCGCCCTGTGACTCGGCGCCGGCGGCCACGATGACCTTGGTCGACGCCCTGCGCAGCGCGTCGAAGTCCGGCTGGTAGTGGGTCGTGTTGATGATGTTCTGGTGGAGCATCACATCGGTCCGGTCGCCGTTGTCCTCGGCGGGCATGCCGAACTGGGCCGGATCCGGCGCCGGCTGCTGAGCGATGTCGTCCGGGAAACTCGCCGCGATGGCCGGTGATCGCCATGAAGTGCGCCATGCCCGCGCCGAAGCCACGCTGCTCGTACGTGTCGCTGATGGCGCGGCAGGCCGCCTTGGCGTTGTCGGCATCCGGCAGCAGGGCGGCGAGCGGCGGCTCGTGGGCCACCAGCGTGCGGACGTCGTCCGGGTGCGCGGCCACCAGGGCCAGGGCATTGACGGCGCCGCCACTGCTGGCGAACAGGTCAACCGGACTGCCCACCTCCTGGATGATCCGATGCAGGTCATCGGCGTGCTGGCCGGGATTTGACTCAGAGCCTGGATCGTCCTTGGTGCTGCGCTCCGCGCCGCGCGGGTCGTAGGTGATCACGGTCCGATCCGGGAAGTGGCTGGACAACGTGGCGAAGCCCGCCGCGCCCATGGGCGAGCCGATGAGCATCAGTGGCGGCTGGCTCCCGTCGCCACCCGGTCGCACGTCATAGGTGATGGTCGCGCCCGGCGCGTCAAGCGTGCGCGTCGTGGCCTCGGTCACGGTCATGGCTCAGGTCTCCTGTCTCGTTTGGTTGCTTGCTCTTGGACTTGGTCAGGCGTTGGAGTTCATCGGTTCGTAGCGGAGGAGCGTCACGCCGGAGTCGAATCGCTTCGTATCGAGCAGCCGCATCTTCAACGTGGCTGCCTCGTACGGCCGTTTCCCCTCGCCCTTGACCGTCGGGTGGATCCAGAAGTGCAGCTCGTCGACGAGGCCGGCCTGGATCAGCTCGCGCGCCAGCTCACCGCAGCCCGACATGAACAGGTCGCCATCCGTGTCCTGCTTCAGGCGACGGACGCCCTCGATCGCGTCACCGTCGATCGGGATGCCGTTCCACTCGAGCTCGCCGAGCTTGCTGCGTGAGGCGACGTACTTCGGCATCGGGTTGAGGATGTCGGCCCACGGGTCGGACAGTGGCGACCAGTAGCCGGCCAGACCCTCGAAGGTCGTGCGACCCAGCAGCATGGCCGTCGAAGCGGCAAGCACGGCTCGGGCTGCGTCGTCGTGGTCTCCCTCGGCCACGAACCAATCGGGGCTGACGGGTTCGATGACAGCGTCGAGCGTCATCGCGGTGGAGTTGATGATCCGGCTCATGCGTCAGACCCGCGCCGCGTCCTCGGCCAGGATCGCGTCGATCTGACCGACCGCCTGCGTCAGGCCCTCTTCCATCCCCATCGCCAGCTGCTGCTCCAGCGCCTCGGTGCTGGGGAAGATGCTCTTGATCTCCATCCGCGTGCGGCCGCCACCCACCTCCTGGATCGAGATCCGCGCCTCGTTCACCGGCATGTCCAGGTTCCGCGTGCCGTCGTCGTTGGCGAAGCCATCGCGGAAGACGAGCCGATGCGGCGGCTCCGTCTCCACGATCTCCCACCAGCCACGCGGCTGGTCGCCTTCTGGTCCGGTCATGTGATAGGCGACCGAGCCGCCTGGGCGGAGGTCGTGCGAGTCGACGGTGGCGGGGTAGCTGGGCGGTCCCCACCAGCGCTCGAGCTGGCGCGGATCGGCCCAGAGCTGCCAGACCCGATCCGGCGACGCCTCGAATTCGGCGGTCACGGTCATGGTCAGGGCAGCTGGATCCTTTTGGACAGCGGTGACGGTCACGGGTGTGTCTCCTTGGTTTCGGTGATGAGGTCGGTCATGCGGTCGACGCGGTCCGTCCACATCTGCTCATACCGTTCGAGCAAGCGCTGGGCCACGCGAACGCCATGGAGGTTGGTGCGGACGACCTTTCGCCGGCCGATGCGCTGCTTGGTGACCAGCCCGGCCCGCTCGAGGACGGCGACGTGCTTCTGCACCGCCGCGAAGCTCATGGGGTAGTGGTCGGCCAGCTCGGCGACGCCCTCCTGCGCGGTGATCGCGCGGCGGACGATGTCGCGCCGGGTGGCGTCCGCCAGGGCTCCGAAGATGCGGTCGTGGTCGAGCATCAGCTGCATTCATACAACCATACGGTTGTACAACAGACGTGTCAAGCCAAGTACCGAATCCAGTTGTTCCTGTGGGAGCAACCAACGGAGAAGCAGTGGTCGGAATCGGCCGATTCAGCTCGGTTCGCTGGTCGGTTGTTGCCGATCCCGACAACTGCGGGCCACCTAAGTCCGCTTTCCTCTCCGTTGGTTGCCACGGTGGTAACCCCAAGGTCTGCATCGCCGCCTGGCCATAGATCCCGGACGCGGGGCTACCTCAGCGGATCGGGTCGCGGTTGTAGAGGCGCATCGACCAGAGGTAGCCGCCGAGCGCGATCACGACGCACCAGCCCACCGCCAGCAGGCCGCTGTTGCCGATCGGCGTGCCCAGCAGCAGGCCGCGCAGCGTCTCGATGATCGGCGTGAACGGCTGGTTCTCCGCGAACCAGGCCACCGGACCTGGCATCGAGTCGGTCGGCACGAAGGCGCTGCTGAAGAACGGCAGCAGGATGAGCGGCATCGGCAGGTTGCTGGCCAATTCGACGGTCTTCGCCCACAGCCCGATGCCGACCGACAACCAGGTGAAGGCGAAGGTCACCAGGGCCAGCAGCCCGATGGCGGCCAGCCACTCCATCGGTCCAGTGCTCAGGCGGAAGCCGGTGAGCATCGCCACTGCCAGCGACCGCCAGCAGCTGGGCCAGGATCAGCAGCATGCTGCCGACCACGTGGCCAGCCAGCACCGCGCCGCGCGGGATGGACATGGTCCGGAAGCGCGT
This sequence comes from uncultured Chloroflexia bacterium, assembly GCA_963720505.1. Lineage (GTDB taxonomy): Bacteria > Chloroflexota > Limnocylindria > QHBO01 > QHBO01 > DASSCW01. Next base: position 220,280 of record CAVRFT010000007.1, on the reverse strand, counting down.
GATGATCCCGGTCGTCATATCCATGGACACCGTGATCGCGGTCGACTGCGTGCCGCCCATCACCGCCAACAGCAGGATCCCGGGCGTGACGTAGGCGATGTAGGCGTCGCGTCCGCCCTCGGTTCCGGGAAGCCCGTTGCCCAGCGTGGAGCCGAAGACGTACACGAAGATCAGGTAGAAGATCACCGGGATCACGGCCACCAGCAGCGTCAGCGACGGGTAGCGCCAGGCATGGATGAGGTTGCGCCGCAGCATCGTGGCCGAGTCGGCGAGCAGATAGGTCGAAGTCATTCGGTGGCCGCCTTTCGTGCGTCACCCTGCCCCGTCAGGGACAGGAAGACGTCGTCGAGATCCGGGGTCTGGAGGCTGATGTCGACCACGTCGGCCGCCGCGCCGTCCAGCTGATCCAGGACGGAGCGCAGTGCTGCCACGCCGCCGTCGGTCGGGACGTGGAGGACGAGGCCATCGGGATCGCGCCGCGCGGCGGCGAACCGGCCGGCTACTTGCTCGAGGCGCGATCGGCTGTCGGCGAATTCGAGGCGAACGGCGCCACCCGGGACCAGCCGCTTCAGCTGAGCAGGCGTGCCCTCCGCCACGATCCGGCCGTGGTCGAGCAACGCGATCCGATTGGCCAGCTCATCGGCCTCCTCCAGGTACTGCGTGGTCAGGAAGATGGTGATCCCGTCGGCGACCAGGTCGCGCACGATGTCCCACATCGTCTGCCGCCCGCGCGGGTCGACGCCGCTGGTCGGCTCGTCCAGGAACACGATCCGCGGGCTGCCCATCAGCGTCATGGCGAGGTCCAGCCGCCGCTTCATGCCGCCGGAGTAGGTGGCCACGTGCTTGGCGGCCGCGTCCGTCAGCTCGAAGCGGTCGAGCAGGTCCGCGATCCGCCGCGGGCCTTCCTTGCGCCCGAGGTGGTGCAGGGCGGCCATGAGCCGGAGGTTCTCCTCGCCGGTCAGCAGGTCGTCGACCGCCGAGAACTGGCCGGTCACGCCGATCTGCGAGCGGATGCCCTCCGGATCGGTCCGCAGGTCGTGGCCGCCCACGGCGACCTCACCGGCGTCCGGCGTGAGCAGGGTCGTGAGGATGTGGACCGCCGTGGTCTTGCCGGCGCCATTCGGGCCGAGCAGGGCGAACACTGTCCCGGCAGGGACCTCGAGATCGATCCCGTCCAGGACGAGCAGCTCGCCGTAGGACTTGCGCAGGCCGGAGACCTGGATGGCGGGGGAGGAAGCAGTCATCGCTGCACCTCCACGACGCCGGTGACGTCAGATGTCCAGGTCTTCCACGTATGGGTGCTTGACGGAGGCGGAGACCACCGCCCAGAACTCCGCGGGAACGTGCTCGCGTGAGCTCCTCGAGGGTGTCGTACACGTCCAGGGTCGCAGCCGCCGGCCTGCCGCCGCCCGACGCCATGCCGATCCCGGTCCAGGCGCGCCAGCCGGTGAGCGGGTTGCCGTCTGCGTCCCGCATCTCGAAGTACTCGGTGCGCTCGATGTGGAGAGCGAACCGCTTCGGCCCACGCCAGACCCGGAAATGCTGGAACCGCTCGCCCTCGGAGCTGTACCACTCCCCGAGCAGGACACCCTGGAAGCGGACCTTGCGGCCGGCCCCGAAGCCCACCTTGACGATGACGTCGTCAAAGCCGGCAACGCGAGCGTCCTCGACCTCGACGTAGCGTTTGAGCGCAGCACCGATGGCAGCCGACAGGTTGCCGCCGGCGAGCTCCTGCGCTCGCTGGTAGAGAGGCTGATCGTCCTCGGAAACGTAGATGGTCTTGTTCGGCACGTGTGCATCGTATCTCCGCGCGCTGCGATGTGTATTGCATCTATGCGTACGAGTATACGTATAGTCCTACGTACACGTCAAGGGGCATGCTGGCGCACGCGGAGCGCGCGAGGGTCTAGGCTGCGCCGATGACCGCCGCGGAAGCCCGCACGAGCGATCAGCAGGCCGAATCCGAGCAGCGCGTCACCGCGCTCGAGCTCTTCTTCGACCTCGTGTTCGTGTTCGCGATCACCCAGGTGACCGGCTTCCTCGCCGCGCACTCGACCTGGGATGGCCTGCTGCAGGGCATGTTCATCCTCGGCGCGCTCTGGTGGGCGTGGGCCGCCTACGCCTGGCTCACGAACACGCTGAACCCCGAAGAGGGTATCGTCCGGATCGCCGTCTTCGCCTCGATGGCGGCGATGCTGATCGTGGCGCTGGCGGCCCCGAACGCCTTTGGCGCCGATGGCCTGGTGTTCGGCGTCGCGTACTTCATCGTCCGCGCCCTGCACCTCGTCCTGTACGCGCATCGCCGGCCGCGGCGATCGCGAGCTGATGCAGGCGGTCCTCCGGATCGCGCCGAGCGCCCTCACCGGCGCGGCGCTGCTCGTGGTGGCGGGCTTCACCGATGACGCCCTGCGGCTCGCCATCTGGGCCGTGGCGCTGGCGATCGACTACCTATGGCTCCTGGTCTCCGGCATGCGCGGCTGGCGCGTCTCGCCGGAGCACTTCGTCGAGCGCCATGGGCTGATCATCATCATCGCCCTGGGCGAGTCGATCGTGGCCATCGGCGTCGGCGCGGCCGGCCTGCCGCTGGATGCCGGCACGATCTCGGCCGCCCTGCTGGGCATCATCGTGGCCTGCGCCCTGTGGTGGTCGTACTTCGACTGGACGATCTACGTCGGGCTGGCGCGGCTGATGGAAGCGCAGGGCGATAGAGCGCGCGGTGCTCGCCCGCGATCTCTTCTCCTACCTGCACCTGCCGATGGTGGCCGGGATCATCCTCTTCGCGCTCGGGATGAAGACGACGCTCGCCCACCACGACGAGCCTCTCGACGATCATCCCGGCCGTCGGCCTGTGCGGCGGACTTGCGCTGTACCTGGCTGCGCACGTCGCCGAGCGGCTGCGGATCGGCGGCGGCTGGGGGCACGGCCGTCCGACCGCGACGGTCGTCCTGGTCGCACTGATCCCGGTCGCCACCATCGTTCCGTCGCTGGCCGCTCTGGCGCTGGTGACGGCGGTCTGCACGGCGCTCATCGCCTACGAGGCGCTGCGCTATCCGTACGCGCGACACTGGATCCGCAGCCACCGAGGGGCATTCACGATGGAGGAGGCGGCGCAGGTCGGGCCGATGCGCCGGCCGCCGGAGGCGGATCCTCCCGCTCCCAACGATCCGGGCTGACGCGGTGCTTGACGAGGGCAGCGCCCGGGCCGTCAGCCCTTGTCGATCACGCAGAAGCGATTGCCCTCGGGATCGGCCAGGATCACGAAGTCGGCATCGGCCGGCATTCGCTCCCACTCCACGCGGTTGGCGCCCAGCCCGACCAGCCGCTCCACCTCAGCCGCCTGGTCATCGGCATACAGGTCCAGGTGGATCTTCGGGTGGAACCTGGACATCGGCATGCCATCGGTCCAGTGAGACGTTTGGACCGATGCCGTCGGGTGGCCGCAACAGGACGAAGTCCGGATCATCCCTGTCGCGGGGCACGTAGTGGAGTGCGTTCGACCAGAACTCGACCTGGCGGTCGAGGTCGTCGACCCGGATGACGATGGACCCGACACGAATCATGGCGACCCGGCGCTACGCGGCATCGGCGGCCCGGCGGAGCTCATCGACCTCGATCTTGCCCATCTTCAGCATCGCCTCCATCGCCCGGCGGGCGCGCTCCGGGTCGGGATCGCTCGTCAGCTCGTTGAGCTCACGCGGGACGATCTGCCACGACAGTCCGAATCGGTCCTTCAGCCATCCGCACGGGCCCGGCTCGCCGCCATCTGCGGTGAAAGCGTCCCACAGACGGTCCACCTCCGCCTGACCGTCGCACTCGACCACAAATGAGACCGCCTCGGTGAACCGGAAGTCAGGTCCGCCGTTGAGCCCCAGGACACGGTTGCCGAGGAGCGTGAAGTCGACGGTCAGCAGCGTGCCGGCGGGTCCGCTGGGCGTGTCGGCCGGCGAGCGCCAAAGCCGGTCGACGTGGCTGTCGGGCAGCAACGAGGCGTAGAAGGTTGCGGCCTCCTCGGCATTCCCGTCGAACCAGAGGCAGGGATAGAAGGTGTTCATTGGTGAGTCCTCGACTCTATGGATGGTTGTCAGCGTAGTGACTCGGGCCGCGGGCGCGAGTCATCGGCTCAGGATGACCGTTAACCGACGACCAACGGCTGGTGCGCCTGGGCATCGCCCGCGAAGTACGCCGCCCTCGGTACTAAAGGCGTGCTGGCCGCTGCGCCCGCCACCGGCGACGCTGCGCGCCATGCGGGGGCACTTCGTCCGGCCATTCACGCGATCCCTTGGATTGGCGCTCGTCGCCGCCGCGCTGCTGGCAGTGCCCGCCGTCGCCCTGGTAACGCTCCAGCCCGACACCAAGGGCTGCAACGGCGTGCTGCCCTCCAGCGGCGGCAACACGGACATGACCCTGGTAGGTGGGACCCTGACTCCGGGCGGAACGGCGGTGTTCGAGATCACCTATCCACTTGACTCGAGTGACATCGGGAAAGAATTCGCCATCACGGCCTGCGCCTACATCAACGACGTGGCGTCGCTGAAGTACCTCGTCACGTTCGTGCCGAGCAACCAGTCCTTCCGGCTTCGCATGACATTCGCCGTGCCCGACGACGCACCAGTCGGCGGCGAGTACTGCAACTACTCCAAGACGACCCGCAGCCCAACCGCGGCCCAGGCCAGCCAGCGGAAAGCCGGACCGTCCTGCTTCATCATCCGGTCGCCGAACTCGCCCAGCAGTCAGCCACCACCCGGCGGTGGTTCGAACCCACCACCGGGCGGCGGTGGCCCGAACCCGCCGCAACCCGCGCCCGGTGGACACGGTGGTGGCCCGCCATCTCTCCCCGATACCGCGATGGCGCCGGGAGGCTAGGCTGCCGGCGCTCTAGCGCGGCAGGGCAGCGATCGCGTCGATCTCGACCAGGAATTCCGGTCGTCCCAGGGCGCGCACGAACTGGGCGGTGATCGCCGTCGGCGTGTCGCCCCAAACTCTCCGTGAGGCTGCGAAGCCCTCGTTCACGTCCTGGCCCTCGACCAGGATGATGTTCATCTTCGCGACGTCGGCAGGCGTCGCGCCCGCCTCGGCCAGGACAGTGATCACGTTGCGGAGGGCCTGCTCCGTCTGAAGACCGATCGAATCGCCCACGACCTCACCATCGGGACCAATACCGTTCTGTCCGCCGACGATGACGATCGACGATCCAGCTGGAATGACCGTTCCCTGCGAAAACGCCGGGTTGGCGTGCATGGAAGCGGGATTCAGGTGCGTGATGGCCATGAAGAGACCTCCTGGATGGGTGGGGTGACACATTCGTGCTGGTAGCTGTCGAGGGGGAAGACTCGCTTGTGACGCTAGCGGCTATCGTGCCGACATGCCCGGGCAAGGTGTGTGAGTCTCCAACGACTCCGTGGCGCGATCCGGCGTCGGCTGGACGCCAGCGGGACCCGGCAGGATCGACTTCGCGACCCGGACTGCGGTCATTCGCGTGCTTGGATGTCCGCCCCGGCATGCTGGTGGCCGACCTGGGACCGGGCGCCGGGCACTTCACGCTCCGTCTCGCCCGTGCGGTTGAGCCGAACGGCGTCGTCTACGCGCTCGACGCGAGCCAGCGCACGCTCGACGACCTGATGCGCACCTCCGAGGCGGAGGCGATCACGACGCTGAGGGCGGTGAAGGTGCGCCGCGACCGCCTCGAGGTTCCCGAGCCGGTGGACCTCCTCTTCGTCTCGGCGACCTACCACCACCTGCCCAACCGATCGACCTACTTCGCGGAGGCGCGTGCTCACCTTCGTCCCGGCGCGCGCGTCGCCGTTCTCGAGTCACGACGCGAGGGTTTGCTGGCACGGTGGCGCCCGCATGCGTCATCGCCGATCCAGCTGCAGCGCGAGATGGCGGACGCCGGCTATCGCCTCGCCGCGACGTACGACATCGTGCGCGGTTACTGGTACGGGCTGTTCGAGGTCGCCGCGACTCCGGCCCGCTCCCCGCGGTGAGCGTCAGCCGGACAGCACGGCGGTCGCAAGGCCGATGCCAACTCTTGCCCGCAGCACTGCGCCGGTCTGGTCATGTCGGGAGGCGCCGTTGACTACTATCGACCGGTGACCCTGCGACCCGAGATTGCGCCCGCGGACGACTTCGTCCACCTCCACGTCCACTCGGAATTCAGCCTCCTCGACGGTCTCTCGCGCACCGGGGAGATGACCCGGCGGGCCGCCGATCTCGGCATGAAGGCCCTGGCCGTGACCGACCACGGCGCCATGTACGGGACCATCGAGTTCTACTCCGCGGCCAAGGCGGCGGGCATCAAGCCGATCATCGGGATCGAGCAGTACATCGCCCCGCGCGGCATGACCCTCAAGGAGGGCAAGGCCGACGCCGACTACTACCACATGGTCCTGCTGGCCAAGAACGACGTCGGCTACCGCAACCTGCTGGCGCTGACCACCGCCGCGCACCTGGACGGCTACTACTACAAGCCCCGCATCGACAAGGAGCTGCTGGCCAAGCACGCCGAGGGGCTCATCGGGACATCCGCCTGTCTCGGCGGGGAAGTGCTGCGCCGCCTGGCTGAAGGCGACGAGCGGGCAGCCCGGCAGGCCGCCGACGACTATCGGTCCATCCTGGGTCCGGAGAACTTCTACATCGAGGTGCAGGACCACGGCGTCCCGCAGCAGAACAGCCTGCATCCGCAGCTGGTGGAGCTGGCGCGCGACATGAAGATCCCGCTGCTGGCCACCAACGACACCCACTACACCGTGCCGGAGCAGCACGACGCGCACGACCTGCTGCTCTGCATCGGGACCGCCACCAACGTCGACACGCCGGGCCGGCTGAAGTTCGAGACCAACGAGTTCTTCCTGAAGTCGCCGGCCGAGATGCGCCGCCTCTTCCGCGGCGAGCTGGGCGAGGCCATGGACAACACCGTCCGCGTGGCCGAGCAGGTGGACCTGAAGCTGGAGTTCGACCAGCTCCGCCTGCCGCACTTCCCGGTGCCCGACGGCGAGACCGCCGAATCCTGGCTGCGCAAGGAGTGCGAGCGCGGGCTGGTGGACCGATACGGCCCACGCCTGACCGATGAGGTCCGCCACCGGCTCGACTACGAGCTGGGGATCATCGATCGGATGGGCTACAGCGGCTACTTCCTGATCGTGGCCGACTTCACGCGCTTCGCGCGGGAGCAGGGGATCTACACCACCTGCCGGGGGAGCGCGCCCGGCTCGATCGTGACCTACTCGCTGCACATCACCCCGGTCGATCCGCTGGCCTACGGCCTGCCGTTCGAGCGCTTCCTCAACCCGGACCGGGTGACGATGCCGGACATCGACATCGACTTCCAGGACTCGCCGCCGGGACGAGGTGATCGAGTACGTCACCCGCAAGTACGGCGACGACCGGGTGGCGCAGATCATCACCTTCGGGACGCTGGGCGCCAAGGCCGCCATCCGCGACGTGGGGCGGGCGATGGGCCTGACCTACGCCGAGGCGGATCGGGTGGCCAAGGCGGTGCCCAACGAGCTGAACATCAGCCTGGACCGCGCGGTCGAGACCTCACCCCAGCTGCGCGAGCTGATCGCCGGCGACGAGCGGGTGGACAAGCTGATCGGCATCGCCAAGCAGCTGGAGGGCGTGGCCCGCCACGCCTCCACCCATGCCGCCGGGATCGTGATCAGCCGCGAGCCGCTGACCGAGATCATGCCGCTGCAGCGTGCGACCGACGGCCGCACCACCATGACCCAGTTCGAGATGCACGCCTGCGAGGCGCTGGGCCTGCTGAAGTTCGACTTCCTGGGCCTGATCAACCTCACCATCCTGGCCGATGCGGTGGCGCTGATCCGCGAGCACCGCGGCGTGGAGATCGACGTCGACAACCTGCCGCTCGACGACAAGCGGACCTTCGAGCTGCTGTCCACCGGCGAGACGACCGGCATCTTCCAGCTCGAGGGCTCGGGGATGCGCCGCTACGTCAAGGACCTGAAGCCCACCGAGGTCCGGGACCTGGCGGCCATGGTCGCGCTCTTCCGGCCGGGACCGATGGCCAACATCCCTGCCTACATCCGCCGGAAGCACGGCGAGGAGCCGGTCACCTACCTGCACGAGTCGCTGGAGCCGGCGCTGCGCGACACCTACGGGATCTTCGTCTACCAGGAAGACATCATGACCGCCGCCATCGCCATGGCCGATTACACCGGCCCCGAGGCGGACAACCTCTGCTACGCGATCCGCAAGAAGAAGGAATCGGTCCTTCGCGAGCACGAGGCCAAGTTCAAGGCCGGCGCCAAGAAGAAGGGCATCCCGCGCGTCGGTGGTGGACCAGGTGTTCGCCGCCTTCGAGCCGTTTGCCCGCTACGGGTTCAACAAGGCCCACGCCACCTGCTACGGGCTGATCGCGTACCAGACCGCCTACCTCAAGGCCAACTACCCGGTCGAGTTCATGACCGCGGTGCTCAACGGCTTCCGGGAGCGCGCCGAGAAGGTGGCGGCCGTGGTGGCCGAGTGCCGGCGCCTGGGGATCGAGGTCCGGCCGCCGGACGTGCAGGCCTCCGCCGCGCTCTTCACGGTGGAGGACGACGCCGACGGCACCTCGGCCATCCGCTTCGGCCTGGCCGCCATCAAGAACGTGGGCGAGGGCGCGATCGAGGCGATCGTGGCCGCCCGCGAGGGTCGCTCCGAGACCTCCGACGCGGCCGGGCCGTTCACCAACCTGGACGACCTCTGCCGCCGCGTGGACCTGCGCACGGTCAACAAGCGCGTGGTCGAGTCGCTCATCAAGGCCGGCGCCATGGCTCTCGCTCGGGTCGCCGGGCGGGCTGCTGGCGCGGCTGGACCACGCCCTGGAGACCGGGGCGCGCCACCAGCGCGACGTGGCGGCCGGGCAGGGGACGCTGTTCGACCTGTTCGCCATGCCCGCCGAGCCGGCACCCATCGGTCCTGCGTCCGACGCCGGCTCCTCCGACCTCATGGAGGACGACGTCCCGCGCCGCGAGCGGCTGCGCTGGGAGAAGGAGCTGCTGGGCCTGTACCTGTCCGAGCATCCGCTGGGCGACATCGCCGACCAGCTGCCGGAGTACGTGACCGCCTACACCGGCGACCTGGCGGAGGAGTCGGACCAGGCCAAGGTCACGCTGGGCGGCATCATCCAGAGCTCGCGCCGGGTGGTGACGCGTGCCGGCTCCACCATGCTGGTCGCCACGCTGGAGGACCTGCAGGGATCGGTGGAGGTCGTGGTCTTCCCGAAGGTCTTCACCGAGACGGCCAACTCCTGGACCGATGACAACGTCGTGCTCGTCTCCGGCCGCGTCGATCACCGCGACGAGGCGGCGCAGATCCTGTGCGAGGCGGTGCACGCCTGGGAGGACGCGGCTCGCATGGGGCCGGTTGCCTTCGGCGCGGAGCGCGATCGGCTGCTGCGCAGCCGCGGGCGCGGGTCGTGGACGCCGGCCGGGGCCGGGGCGAACGGCAACGGCGGGAATGGCGGCGCCGGTCGCGGCACCCGCACCCGACGGAACCCGTGAGCGTGCGCCCGCGCGGGGCGGTCTCGGTCATGCCGGCACCCACCACGGTCGCGGCGATACCCGTGGAAGCCGACCCGGTCGATGCCGACGCCGCTGGCCGAGCCGTCGGAGGAGACGCCGGCGCCGGCCGATGCCGTGCCGCTGTCGGCCACGCCGACCGAGGCGGGCGTGATCCGGATCGGCTTCGAGGAGGGGATCGGGACGGAGCGGCTGCTGCCGGCGATCGAATCGGTGACGCAGGCGGTCCGCGACCGGCCGGGTGCGCTGCCGGTGGTCATCACCATCCCGGTGGCGGGCGCCACGCGCGAGGTGCGGCTGCCGCATCGGGCCGAATGGAACGAACGCCTGGCCGAGAGCGTGCGCCAGGCGGCGGGCGTTCCCGTGGCGATCGAGCTGCGGGCGGAATCGGTCGAGGGCTGACCGCGCTGGTATCCTCGCGTCCCATGCCACGAGCCACCACGGCCAAGCCTGCCGCGACCCCTGCCGCGCGCGCGCGACGCGCGACGCCGCGGACCCGCCGCACGACCGCGGCCGCCAAGCCCGCGCCGGATCCGAAGCACCCGCTGCCGCACGACGAGCTCTACGCCCGGATCCTCAGGGCGTTGCGACGCGCGCCGAACCGGGTGGTGGAGCTGACGCCGCTGGCGACGGAGCTGGGGATGGAGCCCGCAGGCGCTGCAGGTCGAGCTGGAGCGGCTGGGCCGGCGCGGCTTCGTGGTGCTGCCGTTCATCGAGCCCGGCCTCGGCGGGGGAGCGGAGCTCGCCCAGAAGGGGCTTGCCTGGCTGATCGCCTACGAGGGCGGCAAGCCGAAGGACGTGCCAGTGGCGTTGAAGCCTGCGAAGGCCCACGTGCGCGCGAAGGACGAGGCGGCGCGGCTGCCTCGATCCGAGGTCTACGGCCCGGGCCGCTGACTCGCGGTCTAGGCGACCTCGGCCTTCTCGACGACCTCGAAGCTCACTCCGCGCGGATCACCGGCCAGGAAGAACGCCGGCGCGTCATCGAAGGCGTAGCGGAGCGGGGGCAGGTCCGGGTCCAGGCCGCAGACCGGGCAATTGATGCGATCGATGGCCGGGACCTCGATCTCGGAGTCGCAGTGAGTGCACTGCCGGGTGACCATCTCGAACATTCCTCCCGTATCGCGCCGGAGCGGCACGCTGGCGGCTTGCAAATGCAATCCGCGTGCCTGACCTAATGACGCGCGGATGGCCCGATGGGTTGCGCGAACGGTCCGAATTCACACCAGGACGACACTCTGCGGGTTTCGACCCCAGGCGTCCTGATTCACAGCCGTGTGAATTCAGACGCTCTAGCCCAGATTCCGGCCGCCGTGTGCGCGTGACGTGAATCTGGACGGTTCGCGTGGCAGCCCGCAGATCCCGGCTAATTCGCACCACGTGCGACCTATGAAGCCGATGCCACCGGGAAGCGTCCGATTTCTCGCGAGGTGCCAATTGGGCGCTGATGGCCCTCGGAGCCGTACTCGCATGTGAGCGAGTTAGACGTGGAGCCGCGCCGGCGTCAGAGGATCTTTGAGAGAAAGGCCTGCGTCCGTTCGTGCTGGCCGCCCTCGAAGAGCTCCTCGGGCGTTCCCTCCTCAATGATGATGCCGTCGTCCATCATCACCACGCGGTCGGCAACTTCGCGTGCAAATCCCATCTCGTGGCTGACCACGATCATCGTCATTCCCTCGCGCGCGAGCTCTCGCATGACGTCCAGCACCTCGCCGATCATCTCCGGGTCGAGGGCGCTGGTCGGCTCGTCGAAGAGGATGAGGGAGGGCTTCATGGCCAGCGCGCGAGCGATTGCCACGCGCTGCTGCTGGCCACCGGAGAGCTGCGTCGGGTAGGTGTCGACCTTGACGCCCAAGCCGACGCGCTCGAGAAGGGTGACGCCCATGCGCCGCGCCTCCTCTGCGTCGATCCGTCGCACACGGATGGGCGCCTCGGTCACGTTCTCGAGGGCGGTCAAGTGCGGGAACAGGTTGAAGCGCTGGAAGACCATGCCGATCTGCGCCCGCTGACGGGCGATGCTCCGCTCACGGTCTTCGACCAGCGCTGCCATCGACGTCGCGGTAGCCGATCAGATGGCCGTTGACGGAAATGCGTCCCTCCTGAATGCGCTCCAGGTGGTTGATGCAGCGCAGGAAGGTCGTCTTCCCCGATCCGGACGGACCGATGAGGACCACCACCTCCTTGCGCCGAACCGTGAGTTCCACGCCCTTGAGGACGTGCAGGCGTCCGAACCACTTATGGACGTCGGTCGCGTGCACCACGACATCGCCGGAGGGCACCGGCAAACCCCCGATGGCATCCAGCAGGTCGTGCGGCGCATGAAGGTCAGGGCGCGTCGGGGAGATCATCGGACGCCGCTCCCAGACGAGCCGAGCCGGAACCCGGCAAGCCGCTCGCGCAGGCTGACGCCCTCTGCGCTGGAACCGACCCCGCGTCCGAGCCGCCGTTCGATGAAGTACTGGATGATGCTCCAGGCGGTCGTCAGCAGCAGGAACCAGACGGCACAGGCCAAGAAGAGCTCGAACGGCGCGAAGAGGCTGCCGTTCTTTCGCGAGAACGCCACGTACAGCTCGGGGACGCTGATGATCACGAGCAGCGAGACCGTCTTCAGCATGTTGTTGAACTCGTTGCCCAGCGGCGGAACGATGACGCGGGCCGCCTGCGGAAGGACGATGCGGCGCATCGCCATGCGGTACGTCATGCCCAGTGACTTCGCGGCTTCCATCTGCCCGGGATCGACGGCAAGGATCCCGGCCCGGACGATCTCGGTCATGTACGCCCCCTCGTTGACGCTGAGCGCGAAGATCCCGGCCTGGACGGCGCCGGAGACGGCCAGCGGTCCGAGTGCGATGGGGTCCCACGGATAGATCCGCGTCACGCTCAAGCCGAAGTAGATCAGGGTGATCTGGACCAGCAGCGGGGTGCCGCGAAAGAACCAGACGTATAAGGACGCGAGAATCCGCACCGGCGCGATGCGCGAGATGCGGCCCATGGCACCGACGATCCCAAGTGCGACTCCGATGACCTGGCTGACCACAGCGATCGACACGGTGAGCCACAGCCCCGTCAAGATCAGGCCGTCCGGGCCGAAAGACGGAATCGAAGAACAGGTTCCAGCGATAGTTGTACGACGATGACCCGCACCCGCCCAGCAGCGCGGCCAGAAGTGCGAACCCGGCCAGCCGCCAGGCCAGCCGGGTTCGTTTGCGCGAGGTCTGACGGGCGACCAGCACGGTCATGCCGGCTTGCCCGCCTCCACGTCCCCTTCTACTCGGTCACGACCTCCATGTCGCTGACATCCACCGCTCCATCCTCGAGCCCGTATTTCGCGAGGATCTCCTGGTACTTTCCATCGTTGGCCATGGACTGCAGGGCAGCCACCACGCCGGCCGCCAGGCCCTCCTTGTCCTTCGGGACGCTGATGCCCTCGTTCGCGATCTCGACGGTCACTCCCGGAGAGCTCGAGCTGGTCCGGCTGCTGGGCGGCGTAGTAACCGGCGATCGGCGAGTCGGCGAAGTACGCCGCCACCTGGCCGCCGGCGAGTGCCAGCAGGGCCTGGTCATCCTTCTGGAATTCCTGCATGTCCACTGTCTGGCTTGCCGGCATCGGTGCATTGCTTGTTCAGGCCACCCGTGCCCTCGTAGTCGCCGGTGCCCATTGACGTAATCCACCTCTGTGGTCCCAGTCTCGGCCGCGACTGCCTTGCCGCACAGGTCCAGTGCCTCGGTGATCCCTTCGGGATTGCCCTTGGCGACCACGAATGCCTGGCCGGCCTTGAAGTAGGGAATCATGTTCACCTGCCCCAGCCGATCGGCCGTGATGTTCTGGGCGGAGATGATGATGTCGCACTTGCCGCTGGTCACGGCCGCGATGATCGTGTCGAAGACCGAGTTCTCGATCTGGACCTGCAGGCCGAGGCGCGTGGCGATTTCGGTCGCGAGATCCGGGTCTGCGCCAGTTGGGTTGCCCTGCTCATCGAACATCTCCTGCGGGGGATAGGGGATGTCGATGCAGACCACCAGCTTGCCGGGGAAGCTCAGCTCGTCATCTGGGACAGTGGCGACAGGAGATGCTGCCGCGGACTGGCTCGCGCCGGTCCCTGTCGACTGAGTGGCACTCGGCGACGACGCCGACGAGCATGCCGCCAGGGCGAGAACGACCCCCGCGCCGATGACCCCCTTCCACGATGATCGGACCACTCTTGCCGCCTCCTCTTTGCTTGGGCGCCGCTTGTGACCGGCCTCCGGGTGGAGCCGCCTGTCGGCCCATCGTCCGAGAAAGGCGAACTCTACCGCAGCATGAGTAAATTCGCGGTCTCCTCGGATGCAGTCGCGGCGCCTGCACGAGTCGACCGGTTCACGGCACGTACCGCGGCCATCCCGTCGGCATCGAGCGCCTGTCGCCTAACGGTACACTCGGCCGCATGGCGACCGCCGAAATCCTGCCGCTCTCCCGCGCCTCCACGATCCCTTCGCGGTTCTACCTGGACCCCGAAATCCTGGAGGCCGAGAAGGAGCGCGTCTTCGGCCGGACCTGGCAGCTGGTCGCCCGCGCCGAGGACCTGTCGCGCGTCGGCGACTTCGTCCCGGTCACGGTCCTGGACGAGCCGGTGGTCATCACCCACGGCCTCGACGGCGAGCTGAAGGCCTTCTACAACGTCTGCCGCCATCGGGCAGGCCAGGTCGCCCTCACGCGCGGCAACCGCAAGTCCCTCCAATGCCGATACCACGGCTGGACCTACGGCCTGGACGGCTGCCTGCGCGCGGCGCCCGAGATGGAGGAGACCGAGGGCTTCGCCAAGGAGGACTTCGGCCTCGTCCCGGTGCGGGTGGACCGATGGGGGCCGTTCGTCTTCGTCTGCCTCTCAGACGATGCCCCGCCGCTGGCCGACTTCCTGGGGGCGATTCCGGCCGAGGTGGCCGCGTCCGGCTACGACGTGGACCACATGCACCTGGTGGAGCGACGCGACTACGTGGTCGAGTGCAACTGGAAGGTGTACGTCGACAACTACCTGGAGGGCTACCACCTCCCGATCGCGCATCCGCAGCTCTTCAAGGAGCTCGACTACGACAGCTACCGGGTCGAGGAGTTCCGCTACTACTCCAAGCAGCACGCGCCCATCCGCGAGCTGAAGTCGGGGGAGGAGCTGGGCGTCGATCGGCGCTACATGCGCCAGCCCGGTGCCGAAGATTCGGCCCTCTACTACTGGCTCTTCCCGAACACGATGTTCAACGTGTACCAGGACAACATGTCGTCCAACGTCATCCTGCCGCTGGGACCGCACCGCACGCTCACCATCTTCGAGTGGTTCTTCGCGGATCCGGGGACGGGGGAGGGGTGGGAGAGCATGCAGCAGGCGATCGCGTTCTCGGATGAGATCCAGCAGGAAGACATCGTCATCTGCGAGCAGGTGCAGCGCGGCCTCCGGTCGCGTGCCTACGACACGGGTCGCTTCTCCGCGAAGCGGGAGAACGGCGTCTACCACTTCCAGAACCTCGTCCGCGAGTTCCTGGGGGAGTAGCTGAGCGGCGACGGCCGCGCCGGCTTCCGGCGGGGCCCAGCACGGACGGCGCGAGGCACGTTCGTGCGCATGGACCGATGGTGGCCACGCGACGTTACCGCGCGCTTAGTTCCCGGGGAGTGGCTAGGCTTCCTCCATGGCAGCCGCACCCGCGCGCGAGGACGGGCGTCTCACCGTCGCGCTGATCTCCGAGGTCTTCTGGGAGCCGGACGGCCGTGGCCGGTTGCGCGACCGCCTGGCCGAGGCGGCGGACCGCGGTGCGGACATCGCCGTGCTGCCGGAGATCCCGCTCAATCCGTGGAGCCCCGCCACCAAGGACCAGCGCGAGGACGACGCCGAACCGATGGGTGGCCCGCGCATGACGACGCAGCAGGAGGCGGCGGCCGAGGCGGGGATCGGGCTGGTGGGCGGCATCATCCACCGCGACGCGGAAACGGGGCGCCGGACGCAGCGGACGCTGGTCTTCGATCGCGCCGGCGAGCTGGTCGCCACCTACGAGAAGCTGCACCTTCCCGACGAGCCAGGCTTCTGGGAGCCCGCCCACTACGACCCGGGCACGGAGGCGCCACGCCGGATCGATGCATTCGGCCTGCCGATCGGCGTGCAGGTCTGCTCCGACACGAACCGCCCGCAGGGCACGCAGCTGCTTGCTGCCCAGGGCGCAGCGGCCGTGCTCATCCCGCGCTCCAGCGAGGAAAAGACCTACCAGCGCTGGAAGTTCGTCTTCCGCGCCAACGCGCTGACGAACGCCTGCTACGTGCTGTCGGTCAACCGGCCGGCGCCGGAGCAGGGCGTGCTGATCGGCGGCCCGTCGATCGCCGTGGATCCCGGCGCCAACGTCATCCTCGAGACCACCGACACGCTGGCGCTGGTGACGCTGGATGCGGAGACCATCCGCAAGGCCAAGGTTGCCTATCCCGGCTACCTGCCCACCCGGGCAGCGCTCTACGCGGACGCGTGGGACGAGATTGCGACGCGAGATGGAGAGGCGCCTACTCCGTCAGCTTGAAGCGGCCCTGCGCGAGCAGCTGCGGGGAGCCGCCCTGGCGTCGGTAGGCGCGGAGCATGAAGTCGCCGGTGCCCCAGCCGTCGCTGCCAGAGACGCCGAAGATCAGCACGTCGGTGGGGTTGCACCAGCCCACGGTCGAGGAGCCCGATGCCACGGGCAGCGTCCCCACGCTGCGCTGCTGGACGATGGCCAGCTTCCCGTTGGAGCGGATCTTGAGCACTTCTTCCTGGTATTGATCGACGCCGAACGGTTGGGGCAGCGAGATCGAGTGGCAGAAGGTGCTGCCGCTGGCGAAGGTATTCGTCTTGTCGATCACTTCCTGCGTCGACTGGTTCAGGCCGCGACCGAAGGTCAGCGTCCCGATCAGGTCTGGCGTGGGCCTGGCGGTCGGCTCGCTGCTGGCGGACGCCGGAACCTGGGATGGGGATGTCCCGATGCTCGGCGAGGGCGTCGGCGACGCGGATGCGACCACGGGCGGAGCCTCCGGCAGCATCCCGGACAGGACCAGGCCAAAGACGATCGCGACGCCAATCGTCGCCAGCGCCGCGCCGATCGAGACGAGGGAGTCGCGGTCAGTGGGAAGCGGGCCGGATGGGGGAGGGGAGCCGGCACCGCCCGGCCGCATCGGGACGCCGCATGACCGGCAGACCTGGGCCCAGGAGGGGTTCG
The DNA here is from genome assembly GCA_963720505.1 of uncultured Chloroflexia bacterium. Taxonomy (GTDB): domain Bacteria; phylum Chloroflexota; class Limnocylindria; order QHBO01; family QHBO01; genus DASSCW01. The sequence continues at coordinate 203,565 of CAVRFT010000007.1, read as the reverse complement.
CGCGCCCGCAGTTGAAGCACTCGACGCTGTCGCCCGTCATGGGGGTGCAGCCTAGCATGCGTGCCCCGGCCGAAAGACCCCGAGCGCGGCACGGCCCTTGCAACCAGCCAGCGAGCAACCGACTGCTGACTGGAGGGCCCTGGTGGGCAAGATTCTGATTGGCGTGATCATCGGGATCGTCCTGGTGATCTGGCTGCTTGTCGCCTGCGTCAACGCGCTGTTCTAGACAGAGGTGGACCGATGGCGCAGCCACAACGGAGCAAGCCAAAGCCGAAGGAGGACGAGGAGGGCCTCGCGGACCGATTCCGGTCCTGGTCCGACGCCCTCACCCGCGCGGTGGGCACGCCCTGGGCCATGCTCGCGGCCCTGGCGGTCGTGGTGGTCTGGGCGCTCACCGGGCCGATCTTCGGCTTCAGCGACACGTGGCAGCTGGTCATCAACACCGGCACCACCATCGTCACCTTCCTGATGGTGTTCGCCATCCAGACCAGCCAGAACCGCGAGTCGGCGGCGCTGCACCTCAAGATCGATGAGCTGATCCGGGCGCACCCGAGCGCCAGGAACCGCCTGATGAGCGAGGAGCGGCGAGCAAGGCGGAGATCGAGGAGGACGAGCGCGACATGCTGGAACGCGCCGACCACGATGATGCGGAAGCGCGCGACATGACCGCGCGGAGGCCGCGCGCCGCGTCGGAAGCAGACGGAGCGGGATCGGCGCTAGCGCTTCTTGGCCGGAGTCTTCTTGGCCGGAGCCTTCTTGGTGGGTGACTTCGTGGCAGGCGGCAGCGTGGTGATGGCATCGGTGGCTTCCGACAGGGAGGCATACGGACCGTGCAGGGCGGGCTGTCCCAGCTCATCGGTCTGCTCGGTGTCCATCAGCCACCACGGGCCGGACTGCTGCTGCACCACGTATCGCCCGTCCTCGCTGCGATAGCGACCGGCGGTCTCGCGCTTCAGCTTGGGCTTGTCGCGTTCGGGAGACATCGGTCCATCACTCTATCGGGATCGGCATGCGTGATGCTTGCTTGCTCGAACCATGAACAACCTGCGAAGTCATTCCCATCCGATACCCGGGCCTGCTGCGGTGGGCGTGGTTGGCGATCCTGTGTCGTGCTCGCTGCCTGTAACCAGGGGAACGATGGCGGTGGCGGCGGTCCGGCCTACTGAGCTCCGCGCACAGAAGAACCGGCGGTTGCGGCTGGTCGGGGACCAGTCAATTCGCCGGCTCATCCGTTCCCCCCGCGAGCCAGGTGTCTTGCACCTTGCGTGCCACCCGGCCTGCGTGGAAAACGAATAGCCCTGGGAGGCGCGGCTGCCCTGCCGGTACTGGACCGGCAACGCGCGTCCCAGGACTAGGTGCGGAACCGTATTGCCCCACGAAGACCTTGGCTGTCAGCGACCCGACACACTCCGGTCCAACTTAGCCGCTCGCCGAACCCCGTCGCTCCCGGAGCCGATAGCTCAGGTTCCGCAACGCCTGCTCGGCAAACAGGCCCGAGCCACTCAGGTAATCGTCGAATTCCGGGCCCTCGGACAGCGCGATCCAGACCTCGTCGAACCGATACAAGCCGGCCAGCTGCCAGCCGTGGGGGAGCGAGGCTTCCACGGTGGTCCATGCCTGCGAGAGCGCGCCGAGCGGTGCCATGGGACTGACAAGGCTACTCGCCCGGCGATTCGCCTGACCCTGGATCGCCCCGACGCTACGTTCGCCGCTTGCCGATGTCGAAGGCTTCGGTCGTCTCCCGGAGCCTGCGCTCCTCCTCGTGCATGATGCCGATGCAGCCGCACGCGCGCATGAGCAGGCCCTCGCGATCGGTGATCGAGATCCGCCCGCGCGAGTAGCTGATCAGCCCCTCGTCCTTGAACTGGCTGACCGCAAGCGAGATGGATGGTCGCTGGGTGCCAATCATCTCGGCCAGGAACTCCTGGGTGACATCGAATGGCGCCTCGTCCACGCGCTCATCGACCTGCAGGAGCCATCGGGCAGCGCGCTGATCCAGCCGATGCGTCCGGTTGCAGAGAATGAGCTGGGCCATGCTGACCATGACCACCTGGGTATATCGGAGGAGCAGGTTGACGAGCTTGCCACCGCGCTCCAGCTCGGCGCGAAGGTCGTCGGCCGACAGCCGATAGCCACGCATCGGCACCTGCACCATGGTGCGGACCGGCATCTGGCCCGTACCGAGGAAGATGGCCAGCCCGGTCATGCCTTCACGGCCGATCATTGTGGTGTCGACCGATTCGCCGTTCTCGCCCACCGCGAGGATGGATGCGACGCCATCGGTCGGGAAGTAGACGTTCTCGATCGCCTCGTGGATCTGTTCGAGCACGACGCCACGGGCGAGGTCGACATGCTGCAGCCGAGGGCGAATGCGCTCGTAATCCGCGTCCGGCAAGGCGCCGAGGATCGTGTTGGCCCGTGGGTCGTCACCGTTCGCGCTGCCAGGCGGCAGCTTGAAATCCATGCCTCGAAGTGTAGTCCCAATGTATGTAATTTCGATTACAGACGACATACGGTGGCCGTGGCATCGTCGAGCGAGGAACCAAATGCCCTGTCTGCGGAGGAGGTGGGATTCCATGGACAGCACGATGTCGGGCTTCGCGGCGCGGGACGCGGCCGAGATGGCGGAGACAGCAGAAGCCGTGCGGGACCGGACCATGCGGCGCGCCATGGCGGCCAGCGCATGACCCGCATGGCCGATGAGCGCCGGTCGGACCCAAAGCGGGTCAGCGAGACAGCGGTCGCACTGCTCCGGATCGATCATGGCGACGGCACGCACGGCGGCGCGCTGGACGCCGATTGCCCGGTCTGCCGAAACGGGCCGCCGCTGTCGGAGGATGACAAGGACCGCGCTTGATCGGAGCGCGCCTCAGGCAGCAATAAAGGCCGCGCGTCCGGGGGGAGTGAACGCGCGACCTTCCCGCGAAGCGTAGGCAGCCCGTCTGTCAGATCGGTTACATAGCGCTTTCCGCCATTAGTACTGGTATGGCCCGGTACTTGCAGTTCCATCCCTCGCCGACACGGAGCGACAGGGGATTACGAGAATGAGAAAGCTGCTGGCAACAGTCGCTGGCGTAGCCTTGGCCCTCAGCCTGACAACCGGTGCGCTTGCGTGGGGGAACCTGACGTTGAACGCGGAGTGCGCCGCCGACGAGGCGACCCTTGCGTGGACGATCAATCTGCCGACTGAGAACAACTTCATGATCGATTGGTCGTTTGACGCGAATTTCGCCACCTTCACCACCACCGACTTCGGCTCGGCGGGAGAGCATCACTTCTCCACCCCAAGGGGTGGCGACACGCTGTACGTGCGATGGACGAGCGAGCACGACACGATGGCCCAGGCCATGAGCAATACGGAGCTGTGCGCTCAGACCGCCGCGACTCCCACGCCTGAAGGAAGCGTCATGGGCGGAACATCAAGCCCATCGCCTGAGGGCGGCGTCCACGGCGGCACGGGCACGCCCGCACCAGGCATCCCCGATACCTCAGTGGCGGCGCAGGGGAGTCTTAGCGCCATTCCCGCGCTCGTTTTCGGCCTGATCGCGCTGGGCTCCCTTGGAGTCCTTGCCGTGGCCAACGTCAAGGCACGCCGATAGTCGGAAGCACCGCAGAGAGCCTCGGCAGTTGCCGGGGCTCTCTTCGTGTCCTGGCGGCCGCTTAGCCTCGGGTGAGCACACCGCCTTTGCGATGGATCAGGTGCCGAACATCTGATCCCAGGCAGCAAGGTCAGGCCGACTCGGCCGCGTTCTCCAACAGGTCAACGAGCTCATCCTCGGACGCACCCATCACCCGGTCCAGCAGGCACTCGCTGCAACCGGTCACCGGCGCGCTGTGCAGTCCGCCACGGTGGTCTGCGTGGAAGGCAAGAATCTGCCCTGCAGTGGGCCCCAACGCGCCTTCTGCATCTCTCTCCGACATCTGCCGCACCTCCTGTCACTGGAAACACGGAACGCCAAAGAACTGGCCCCGACGGGGCTGCCAGGCAACTTTTCGGCGGGAAAATTAGCGCCACGCGGCGGCTTCGTCAAGCGGCTCGTGACACGCCGGTGCAGTCCGGCACCACGGTGCCACTGCGAAGCATCGCAACGCCGAGGGGGACATTTGGCGTTTGTGTGCCATTCCCCGCATGATCGTGTCGATTTCGCCACTGCCCATTCGTCGAGGAGGGTGAAAGGGCGGACACCCGGCAGAAGGAGCAGTCGTGAGCGAGTACCTCATCTACTTCAACCAGCAGTGGGTCGGCGACCACACCACGGAGTGGTTCCAAAAGCGCGGGCCGCTCTCCATGGCGGTCGTTGATGAGATGAAGGCTGCTGGCGTCTACGTATTCGCCGGTGGGCTGGAAGAGGATCCCGACACGGCCTTCAGCGCAGACGCGACCGATGGCACTCTGGTGATCACTGACGGGCCTTTTATCGAGACCAAGGAGTTCCTCGGCGGTTTCACTGTGGTGGAGGTCGCCGATGACGAAGCCGCCAAGATGTGGGCGGGTAAGGTCGCAGAGGCATGCGGCTGGCCACAGGAGGTTCGGCGCTTCAAGCCGCAGGGCCAACCTTGAGGGCCGGCGATGCCAGCTGCGCACATCTTCGCGCGATGGTCACGCTGTTAAAGAATCGCGCTGCAAAACGCCTACCAGCGACTTAGTCGGCGAGACTGTCCGTTCCGTGAGTCCGGATCCATTCCTCGCGCATCCGGCCACTATCGAAGTCCGTGCACATGCCGGTGCAGTACGTCGGTGCACCCAATCGCTCCGACGGCCACAGGTACTCGACCAGCGCCGGAACAGAACAGTTACTTGGGTACCAGACCGGCACCTCGCCGTCGCAGATTGATGGCCGAGCCAGCACTCCCGACACCAGGGCGAAACAGCCTGCCGCCACCAGGCCCAGAGTCGCGCCGATCAGGACCGCATTCCGCACCGGTCTAGGCCTCTCATTCGCTCGCTGAGCCGCGCCGGGAAGGACCACCGACCAACCACCGGTGCGTTGTAGCGCAGTTCAGTCCGGTCGTAGCCGCTGGCGTGGTATTACTAGTGCCACTTAGGGAGACGCACTGGGATGAAGAACCCGCCCATTCTGATTTCGATCCTCGGTTTCTTCGGAGCCCTCGCCGGCTTCGGCTGGCTGTTCGTCGGCCTCCGCATGGTTGGATTCGACTGGTTCGGCGTCCTTGGCGACCTCCCCAGGTTCGAACACGTGGGCCTGTGGGGTTGGCTCGCGGTCCTTACCGGGATCGTTTGGATCCTCGCCGCCGTCGGCCTCTGGGCACTTCAGTCGTGGGCGCGCGTCTTCGTGCTCATCATGGCGGGCATCGCGCTGTTCGAGGCGGTCGTTACGTTCTTCCAGTTCCCCGGCACGGGCGTTGGCTTCGCGATGGCGATCATGCCGGCCGTGATCCTCTGGTACGTGAACTCTGCGGAGGTCAAGGCCGCGTTCGGGGAAGGGGAACAGATCGCGGCGCCGGCCGACGCGGCCGCGCCCGAGCCCGACGTGATGCGGGTTGCGGTCGCGACGCCTCCGGCGGCGACCGTGGTCGGGGCGGCCGAGACTGTCGCTCCGGAGCCTGTCACGCCGCTGGTCGCTGCCGCAGCCACAGCCGTCGAGCAGACGCGCGACGCCCATCACGTGAACATCGAGGACGTCGAGGGGATCGGTCCCTCCTACGCCGAAAAGCTCGCCGTGGTCGGCATCAAGACGACCGACGACCTGCTCAGGGCGGGGGCGAAGCCCAGCGGCCGCGACCAGATCGCGGAGGCCACCCAGATAAGCGGAAAGCTCATCTTGGAGTGGGTCAACAACATCGACCTCACGCGCGTTCCCGGCGTTGGCCGGCAATACAGCGACCTGCTCGAGGCCGCCGGCGTCGACTCGCCCGCCGAATTGGCTCAGCGCAATCCAGCAACACTCGCGATCACCGTCCAGGAGGTCGTCGCGGCACGGCCCGGCATCGTCCGTCGCGTCCCGACCGAGGCCGAGATCGCGACCTGGGTTGAGGAGTCAGGCAAGATCGAGAAGGTCGTCGAGCACTAGAGGCTCCATAGAGAGAAGGCACGGCGCCAGTCGATCGCGTCTACGGTCGGCATCGCGGTTAGCTCAACCCTTCTGTGCCCCGAGAGGGGATGCGGCCACCATCGATCGCGGCAAGACCTGCTACCGCGTTGCTGCCAAGTATTGGTGCCGGAGGTGAGACTTGAACTCACACGAGCTTGCGCTCATCGGTGTTTGAGACCGACGCGTCTGCCGATTCCGCCACTCCGGCACGTGGCTTGGTCCACGGGGGATGTGATTATAGGAACGGATGCCCGCCACCGACTCGAGCAGTCCCGGCACGAGGACCGCGCCGCTCCCTGATGAGCCGGCAGTCGTGGCGCGGGCGGCGGCAGGGGATCGCACCGCCTTCACCCAGCTGGTCGAGCACTACCAATCCGCCTGCTACGGCCTGGCGTGGCGTCTTCTGGGCGATGCCGACCAGGCGGCCGATGCAACCCAGGACGCCTTCGTGCATGCGTACGACGCCATTGGCGGGTTCCGGGGTGGCGTCTTCCGCTCATGGCTGCTGCGCATCACGGCCAACGCCAGCTACGACATCCTGCGACGTGCCCAGCGCCGCCCGACCACCGAGCTGCCCGATCCGGAGGCGGGCGAGGCCGAGCTCCCGGACGAGTCCGCGCCGAACCCGATCGTGGAGGCCACGCGCGCGGAGCTGTACCGCCACCTGGATGCGGCGCTGCGGCTGCTGCCACCGGATCAGCGCTCCGCGGTGGTGCTGTGTGACGTGTATGGCATGGACTATGGCGAGGTGGCCGAGGCGACCGCATCGGCCCTGGGAACGGTGAAGTCGCGGATCCACCGCGGCCGGCTGCGGCTGCGCGAGCTGATGGCCGAACACCGGGAACTGTTCGAGCGCTGAGGGCGTCTGGACCGATGACGATGCAGCACCAAATCCATCCTGACGACGAGCGCCTGGCGGCGCTGGCCGGCGGCGACCCGGAGGTCGTGTCGGACGCCGCGCTGCGCGCGCATGTCGACTCCTGCGACCAGTGCGCCGAGACCGTGCGCGAGCTCGGCTCGCTGCGTGCCGCCCTGGCCGAGCTGCCGGACCTCGTTCCGTCGCGACCGCTGCAGCTCCTGCCGCCCGTCGCCGAGCCGCGGGCGACGGCGCGAGCTGGCTGGCTGCGACGCCTGGCCGGACCCGCCATGGCGGCCGGACTGGTGCTGGTCGTGGTTGGAGCAATCGGCAGCTCCGGATCTGCCGGCATGGCGCAGCGCCGGCGCGATGTTCGAGCTCGGGGCAGCCAGGCCGCCGAGGCCGGCGGTCAGGATTCCGTGACTGGCCAGCCGCACCGCCCGCCGCTAGCGGGGCGAGCCCGTCCGTCAAGCGACTGGCTGCTCCGGCAGTCGAGAGGCCCAGCGCAGCAAGGAACAGGAGCGCAGCACCGCCCCGCAGCCGCAGGCGGAGCCACCGACGGACCGTGGCGTGGACGGCGGCCTGTTCGCGACGGCCGACCCGCGCCTCCCGTGGCTGGTGGTGCTGGGGCTGGGCGTCGGTCTCTTGCTGGCGGGGATCTACCTGCGCTTCGCGCAGCAGCCACGCGCCGGCTGAGCCGGTTGCGTCGCTAGGTCAGCCGCCCGGCGACGATCGCGGCGATCAGCACCAGCAGCATCACGATCCCGGCCAGGACGGCCGCCCAACCGCTGTCGCGAAATGTCCGCTCGGCGGGGGCCATGGGCGGCGGACGCCGGGTCGTCACCACCGGCGCCCCATCCGTTGCCCGGCGCGTGCGGGGCGCGGCCCGCACCTCGTCGGCAGTGGTGCGCCAGGTGGCCCAGGTCCGGGTCGTGGTCGGCTGCCGCGGCCGGATCTCCGGACGCGATGCCGCCCAGTGCCCGGAGAGCGGCGTGCCGGCGCTCGGATGGGCTCGGTCGTACTCCGCGCGGCGCACCGCCGACGAGAGGATGAACCACGCCTCGTTCACGCGGCGCATCGACTCGGTGACCTCCTGATCGGGGTGGAGGTCCGGGTGGAATCGCTTCGCCAGGCGTCGACGAGCACGCGCGACCTGCAACGGCGAGGCGTCGCGCCCGACCCCCAGGACGGCGTACGGATCGAGCGCCGCGCGGTTGGGCATGGGGCGATTCTACCGGCCGCTCGCCCGGATTCATCGGTCTAGACTGGATTCTCCGATGGCCGATCGACGACCGATCCTCATGCTGATCGACGGTCCCAGCCTGGTCTACCGCGGCTACTTCGCGTCTGCCGCCGCTGACCATGTCCGATGGGACGCTGGTGAACGCCGTGTTCGGCTTCCTGCAGATCGTGCTGCGCGGCATGCAGGACCTGAAGCCGGACTTCGCCATGCTCAGCTTCGACATCGGCCGGCCGCAGTTCCGCTTCGACGCCCACCCCGAGTACAAGGCGGGGCGTCCGTCGATGCCGGACGACCTGCGCGCCCAATTCCCGATCGTGCGCGAGATCGCGCAGATGATGAACATCCCGATCCGCGAGCTGGAGGGCTACGAGGCCGATGACGTGATCGGCACCCTGGTCCAGCACGGCAAGCGGGCGGGCGTGGACACCTACATCGTGTCCGGCGACCTGGACGGGCTGCAGCTGGTGAACGACCACGTCCGGCTGCTGACCACGCGGATGGGCGTGGCGGCCACGGTCATCTACGACGAGGCCAAGGTCATGGAGCGCTACGGCCTGCGCCCGGACCAGATGCTCGACTACAAGGCGCTCAAGGGCGACACCTCCGACAACATCCCGGGCGTCCCGGGAGTGGGGGAGAAGACCGCCATCCAGCTGCTCCAGCAGTTCGAGACGCTGGACGCCATCTACGAGCGGCTGGACGAGGTGAAGGGCAAGCTGCGCGAGCGGTTGGCGGAGCATCGGGAGTCCGCCTTCATGTCGCGCGAGGTCGGGCGGATCATCACCGACCTGCCGGTGGAGCTGAACCTGGACGAGGGCCGGACCGGCCGCTACGACCGCCGCGCGGTGGCGCAGCGCTTCCGCGAGCTGGAGTTCCGGACGCTGATCGACCGGCTGCCGCCGTCGAGCATCGCGCCGACCGGCTACGGGCCGGCCGAGCAGGAGACCGGCAGCGGCCTGCAGCTGTCGCTGGACCTGCTGGGTGGCGCGCGCCCGGCTGAACCCGCGGCCGATGGCGACGGCGTGACGCGCGACCGACGACGTGCGCAGCCGGTCCGGACGCGGTGAGCGACCCGGGCGGGGCGATCGAGCACGTGGACCCGCGGATCGTCCGCAGCGACGCCGACCTGGCCGAGCTGGAGACATGGCTGACTGCCCATGGCGACGCGGTCGGCCTGGGCTGGGCAGCCGGCGCCGGCCGGCCGCTGGAGCGGCCGCTGCTCGGGATCGCCATGGCCGGCGAGGACGGCTCCACCTGGTACCTGCCGTGGAGCGACGACCGGCCGTTGCCCGCCTGGTTCGGCCGCGCCGACCGGCCGCTGATCGGCCACGACCTGAAGCAGCTGCTCACCATGCTGGCGCGGCGGGGCGTGGTGATGGAGGGGCCAGCCAGCGACACGCTGGTGGCCAGCTACATGACCAATCCCTCGCTGCGCGCCCAGACCCTGGACGACCTGGCCGCCAACCGCTTCGGCGCCTCGCTGCCGGAGCGGCCGGTGAGCGCCGAGGCCGGCGTCGGAGGAGACGGCCACCGCCCGCCGGGCCGCGGCGGAGGCGCTGACGAGCCTGCTGGTCCGCCCGGCGCTCGAGACGGAGCTGACCGAGGGCGGCATGAGCGACCTGTTCAACGAGGTCGAGATGCCGCTCCTGCCCGTGCTGGCGCGGATGGAGCTGGCCGGCGTGACCATCGACCGCGATCAGCTGGCGGCCATGAGCGTCGAGTTCGGCGCCACCCTGGCCGACCTGGAGACGCGGATCTACGGCCTGGTCGGGCACGAGTTCAACATCGGGTCACCCAAGCAGCTCGAGCAGGTCCTGCTTCGACGAGCTCGCCCTGCCGGCCACGAAGCGCACGCGGACCGGCTTACTCGACGGATGCATCGGTCCTGGAGGAGCTGCGCGACAAGCACGAGGTGACGGGCCTGATCCTGGAGCACCGCCAGGTCTCGAAGCTGAAGGGCACCTACGTCGACGCGCTGCCGGGCCTGGTGGGCAGCGACGGCCGGCTGCACACGACCTACCAGCAGGCGGTGGCGGCCACCGGGCGGCTGTCGAGCATCGATCCCAACCTGCAGAACATCCCGATCCGCTCGGCGCTGGGGCGCCGCATCCGGCGCGCCTTCGTGGCGCCGCCGGGCAAGCTGCTGCTGGGCGCCGACTACTCGCAGCAGGAGCTGCGCATCCTGGCCCACGTCTCCGGCGACGCCGGACTGAAGGCGGACTTCGCGGCCCACTCCGACATCCACCTGGCCGCCGCGGCCCGCGTGCTGGGGGTGCAGGCGGAGGACGTGACGCCGCACATTCGCAGCGTGGCCAAGATGATCAACTACGGCATCGCCTACGGGCTGTCGGACTTCGGGCTGGCGGACCGGCTCAAGATCCCGCGCGAGGAGGCGCAGCGCTTCATCGCCGACTACTTCACCGCCTACCCGGGAATCCGCCGCTACACGGTCGAGATCCGGATGCTGGCCCGCGACCAGGGCTTCGTGACCACTCTGCTTGGCCGCCGCCGCTACCTGCCGGAGCTGACCGCGCGCAACGGGGCGCTGCGTTCCGCCGGCGAGCGGATGGCGATCAACATGCCCATCCAGGGCACCGCCGCCGACGGCATGAAGATCGCCATGGTCCGATTGGATGCCGCCATCCGGGAGCGCGGCCTGCGCTCGCAGATGCTGCTGCAGGTCCATGACGAGCTCGTCTTCGAGACCGATGAGGAGGAGCTGCCGGTGCTTGCCGCTCTCGCCGACGAGGTGATGGAGGGGGCGCTGCCGCTGGATCCGCCGCTGGAGGTGGCGCTCAAGGTCGGCACCGACTGGGAGACCATGGACCGATACGTCCGCGAGGACGACACCTGGCGGCGCATCCCCAAGACGGCGGTCGACGTGGCCCGCGAGGAGGCGGAAGAGGCGATCGCCGAGCCGCTGTCGGCCTAGCCGGATGCCGGAGCTGCCGGAGGTCGAGACCGTCGCGCGCGACCTGCAGCGCTGGGTGGCGGGCGCGCAGATCACCGATGCCGAGGTGCGCTGGGCGCGCACCATTCGCCACCCGGAGCCGGAGCAGTTCGTGGCCGAGATCCGCGGCGCCCAGATCAGCCGCGTCGGCCGGCGCGCCAAGAGCGTGCTCATCCACCTGGCCGACGGGCGGGTGATGACCGTGGCGCTGCGCATGACCGGCGCGCTGATCGTGGCGCCGGCCGGGACCCCGGACGACCCCTACGCGCGGGTCGTGTTCCAGCTGGCCGATGGACGGGAGCTGCGCTACCGCGACGTGCGCAAGTTCGGCCGGATCGGCCTGTGGGAGGGCGGCGGCCTCCGCGTCCGCCGGCAAGCGACACGCCATACGCGGCGAAGCGGGTTGGGGACCCGAAGGCGCCGTACCGGGTCGGCGACGTGTTCGGCCGCCACGGGCCGGAGCCGCTGGCCACGACCTTCACCGCCGCCAGGCTGGCGGAGCGGCTGCAGGGACGATCGGCGCGACTGAAGACGCTGCTGCTGGACCAGTCGTTCGTGGCCGGCGTCGGCAACATCTACGCCGACGAGGCGCTGTGGCGGGCACGCCTCCACCCGCTGCGCACCGCCGACTCGCTGACGCCGGACGAGGTGGCGCGGCTGCATCGGGCCATCCGCTCCGTCCTGCGCCAGGGCATCACCAACCGGGGCACCAGCTTCGGCGACTACGTCGGGGCCGATGACCAGCCGGGCGACAACGCCGAGCGGCTGGCGGTCTACCGCCGGACCGGCGAGCCCTGCTTCCGCTGTGGCCGGCCGATCGAGCGGATCGTGGTCGGGCAGCGCAGCACGCACTTCTGCCCGCACTGCCAGAAGGCGGCGGACCCGGCCGACGCGACAGGGGACGCGGCATGAAGGTGATCGGCCTGACCGGCAACATCGGCTGCGGCAAGTCGACCGTGGCTGGCTGGCTGCGCGAGATGGGGGTGGCGGTGATCGACCTGGACGCCGTCGCGCGCCAGATCCGCAACAACGACGCCGAGGCGCGACGCCGCATCGAGACGGCGCTTCGGCACGATCGAGGCGGGCAAGCTGGCGCCGATCGTCTTCAGTGACCCTGCCGCCCTGCGCGACCTCGAGGCGATCCTGCACCCGCTGGTCCGCAACGAGACCCGCGCGCGGCTGGCGGAGCTGGAGGCAGCCGGGGCGGAGGCGGCCTGCATCGAGGCCATCAAGCTGCTCGAGTCGCCCCTGAATGACGCCTGCGACAGCATCTGGGTGGTGCGCTGTGACGAGGCCGATGCGGTGGCCCGCGTGGCGGCCTCGCGCGGCATGAGCGAGGAGGAGGCTCGCGCCCGGCTGGCCAACCAGTCGCCGCAGGAGGAGAAGGTGGCCGCCGCCGACGTGGTGATCGACGGCTCGGCGCCGCATCGAGGAGACCCGCCGCCAGGTGGACGAGCTTGCCGTATGGCCGCGACGGGTGATCGGCCGGCGGCAGCCTGGACGGCCAAGGTGCGCTACAGGGAGAGACCGCGATGGAGACCGCCGGCGCCCTTTCACGGTCGAGGAGACCGAGCGCGGCTCGGGATCGGTGCCGTCGTGGAAATCGGCCTGGAATCAGCGCTCCGCGCTGCGGTCCTCGAAGACCGGTGGCTTCGGGACCGGGAACCCGAACTCGTCGATGAGCGTGTCGATGGTCGAGCCATCGGTCGTGGCCACGCGGTCGTCCACGTCCGGCCGGAGCACGAAGGTGAACTGGCCCCCCGCCGCCGTGAGCTCGGCGACCTTCTCGGCGGTGGCCAGGTCCGTGCGCAGGATGTAGAGGCCGCCGTTGCGAGCCAGGATGGTCAGCGACTGGAGCGTGACCTTGGTCGACGGTCCCGGGATGATCTCGGACTGCGTCTTCCCGGCCTGCTCCGCGGTCTGGCCGATCTCCGGGTTGATGGCCATGGTCACGATCAGGTCGACCAGCTGGCCGGGAACCAGGGTGCCGGCCACCGCCTTGTCATCCGGCACCGACACGCTCACGGCGCGCAGGTCCGGCCCGCTCGGGTCGAACTCCTGGCCGGGCTCCAGGATCGAGTAGGCCTGGCCCTGGGTGCTCGAGGCGAGCATGTTCTGGGTGAGCATCTGCCCGGTCAGGATGGTGACGCCCGACACGCGGCCCAGCACCTCGTCGATGCGGGTCATGGCCGAGTCGTTGGTCGGCGTCGGCGACGACGCTGCGCATCACCAGGTCGCCCTCCTCGATGGGCTTGCGACCGGGGATGTCACGCGCGGCCACCACCACCTCGCGCATGACGACGTCGTCCTGCGGCAGGAGGCTGCTGGCCTGCAGGGCGACGAAGACGATCCCCGCCACCATGAGGGCCATCAGCAGGCCGACGGCCAGGTAGAGCTTCGACCGCTTGCTGTTCTTGTCCGAGTACTCGAGTTCCACGACGGTGCTCTCCTTGGGGGCTACCAGGGTTGAAGGCGCGCACGCTGGGCACGGCGCAGGTTCTGGTCGGTTGCATCCGGATAGATGCCGCTCACGGCATGGCCGGAGATGGCGTTGGAGTTGATGTCGGTGATCTGGAAGACGCCGAAGCCGATGATGTCCACGTAGCTGCCCGAGCTGGCCGAGGTGGCCACCGTGAAGGTGACCGGCTGGATGTGGACCACCGGCTGGCCGTCGCCATTGGTGCCGTAGGCGCGGACGTTGAACCGATAGCAGCCCGGCGCCAGGCCGACGCTGTTGATGGTCAGGGTCGACAGCGCCCCGCTGCCCGATGAGGTGGGCGTCACGCTGGACGACGAGAAGGTCAGCTGGCCGGCGCCGATGGTGGCGGGGTCCAGCGAGCAGTCGGTGAACGAGCCCGCGTCCACGCCCAGCGTCACCGCGCTGCCGCGTGGCGCCCCACTTGGTCGAGCTGGCGTTGGTGGTCGAGGTGTAGATCGGGATGGCGGCCGTGCCGCCCATGGCGGCGATGGTGGCGCTGGTCGTCGAGTTGGCCAGGCTGAAGTCGCGGACGGCGCCGCCAACCTTGACCGGCACCGGATACCGACGGGTCTGGAAATACGGGATTGCCCGAGTGGCCCTCCAGCCAGACGGTGTAGATCCCGGCCGGCACGGTGTTGGTCCGGATGCCGCTGGTGCTCACCGTGGTGCCGTTCTTGGCCGGGATGAAGACGTCGGTCGACCAGGTCGGCTGGTTCATGTCGCCGGCCCCGGGTGGCGAGACGGGTGGATCGGGCAGGATGTCCCAGGCGGCATGGCCGATGGCCGACTGGCAGCGGCGTCGCCGTGCAGGTGCAGGGTCACCGTGCTGCTGAAGGCGTCGTTGCGGGTGACGCTGAAGTTCGGCCCGTTCACCGGTCCGCCGGTGGATGCCAGCGTGAACGCCGAGGGCGGCGAGATGGCGAAGTCCGGGATCTGCATGACCGTGCCGCTGTAGATCGCCAGCAGGAGCCGATCGCCGACGACGTACACGTCGTCGAAGTTGTGGACGACCATGTTCGTGTCGTTGCCGAGCAGCGCGGCGACCTGGTCGTCCGGGTCCGCCGGGTTGGTGACGGGCGGGAACATCGGTCCCGGATAGCCGCTCAGCAGGTAGGCGCCTTCCTTGTTCTTGAGCGTCTGCTCGTTGGTGCCCGACGTCACGCCGTTGTAGTAGACGCGGGAGGTGGTGGACTCGAAGTTGCGGACGTCCAGGGCCACGAAGCCGCGGAACGACGCTCTCGTTGGCCGCCTTGGCACTGGGTCCGTAGAGCTCGAACGCCGGTCCGGGCGCCGCCTCGCTGGCCGGGGTGCGCCCGCCGTAGCCCCACGGGTTGACGGTGTCGACCGCGCCGGTGGTGCTGGTGGCGATGGTGGCCAGGTAGTCGGTAAAGCCACTGCCCGGGCCGGGGGCGCTGTCGTAGCGGCGGGCGACGATCGGCAGCGCCGGTCCGCCCTGCAGGGTGCAGCGCGCTCGGGCGCTGGCGTCCAGGGTGGGGATGCCGACCACGCGGGCGAGGGTCGTGTCGACGGTCGAGGAGATGGCCACCCGGACCGATGTGCCGCTCACGATCACGCCGCTGCGTCAGGTAGGCCGGATCGCCGGCGTGCCCGTCCTCGTAGACCTTGGCGATGTCCGGCGCGATGACGCCGATGGTGCCCGACGGCGAGCGCTCGATGTTGATGGCCGCCACGGTTCGCGCCTCGGTGGCGGCGGCATTGTCGGAGGCCCCGTCGATCAGCGCGCGGCAGGCCGCGAGCGCGGCGGCGTCGGCGGCGGTCTGGATGTGGCGCTGCTCCGCGTTCTGGCGCCCGATGTCGATGGCGACGCCGGTGAAGCCCAGCAGCATGACCAGGAAGAACGCGAAGATCACCAGCACCTGGCCGCGCATCAGTTCACCACCATGGTGGCGGTGGCGTTCTGCGTGAAGCGGCCGTTGACATCGGTCCCGATCAGCCCGCCGATGAACGGCACGATCACATCCGACCGGTACGTGAGCGTCACCCGCACCAGGCAGGCGTCACGCGTGTCCGGTCCGCAGGTCGTGTCGGTGTCGGTGCTGTCGGGGCAGTCGCCGTCCGGCGTGGTGACGTGGTCGCAGTAGCTGATCGTCAGGTCGCCGTTGGTCTGGCTGTCGCCACTCGGCGTGGGGCACGCGCCGCCCGACAGGGTGACCGCGAAGTGCGGCGACGAGGTCGAGAGGAAGCCCATCGACTGCATCGCCGCATCGGCCACGTCGCCGCAGCGCTGGGCGTCGTTCCAGGCCTTGGTGTGGGTGTAGTCGTAGACGTAGATCGTCCCGGCGCGCGCTGCCTCGCGAGCGGCGTTGGTGAGCGTGACGTTCGCCCCGAACAGCAGGCCGAACTGGACGATCCCCGCGATCAGCAGCAGGATCGGCAGCAGCACCGCCGCGAACTCGACCATCGCCTGGCCCGGGAGCGGCGGCGCCGCGCAGAGCGCGCGCGCGCCCGGCGACGGCCGGCAAGCGGCAAGCGCCCGGCCCCCTGCGGGACCGGGCGAGGACGACGAGCGTGATTCAGGACAACCCGGGGCATCGGCGCCAATGTAGAAATGAAGGGTCACGCGTCCTATAGGCCGCTCGGGTACTCCCGCATCGGTACCGATGGAGGTTTCGGTAAGATCTGGGTACCCCCGCAGGCTTGCCCGCACGAGCTCCTTGCCGCCATGTCCGAACTGAAGGTCAACGCTCCCTACGAGCCCACCGGAGATCAGCCACAGGCGATCGCCGAGCTGGCGGCTGGGGTGGAGTCCGGGCTCCGGCACCAGGTGCTGCTGGGCGCCACCGGCACCGGCAAGACCTACACCGCCGCCAAGCTGATCGAGGCGGTGCAGAAGCCGACCCTGGTGATGGCGCACAACAAGACGCTGGCCGCGCAGCTCTACCAGGAGTTCAAGGAGTTCTTCCCGGACAACGCGGTCGAGTACTTCGTCAGCTACTACGACTACTTCCAGCCGGAGGCCTACCTCCCGCGCTCCGATACGTACATCGAGAAGGACTCGTCCCGGAACGACGAGATCGACCGGCTGCGCCACAACGCCACGCGGGCGCTGTTCGAGCGGCGCGACGTGATCATCGTGGCCTCGGTGTCGTGCATCTACGGCATCGGTGCCCCGATCGACTACGGCGCCACCGTGCTCAACCTCAAGGTCGGCGGCAAGTACCGCCGCGACGGCGTGCTGCGCCACCTGGTCGACCTGCAGTACCAGCGCAACGATGCGCAGCTGACCCGCTCCAAGTTCCGGGTGCGCGGCGACGTGCTCGAGTTCGCGCCGGTGTCAGGCGACTACATCGTGCGGGTCGACTTCTTCGGCGACGAGATCGAGCGGATCGTGGAGGTCGACGACCTCACCGGCGAGGTGCTGGCCGAGCGGCCCGACGTGAACGTCTATCCGGCCACGCACTACGTGACGCCGCGCGACAAGCTGCTCAAGGCGGTCGAGGAGATCGAGGCCGAGATGGAGGAGCGGGTCGCTCAGCTGCGCGGCGAGGGTCGCGAGCTGGAGGCCGCGCGGCTGCAGCAGCGCACCCAGTTCGACACCGAGATGATGCGCGAGGTCGGGCTTCTGCTCCGGGATCGAGAACTACTCGCGCCACCTGGCCGGGCGCGAGGCGGGCTCACGGCCGTGGACCCTGATCGACTACTTCCCGACCGACTACCTGCTGATCATGGACGAGAGCCACATCTCGGTCCCGCAGGTGCACGGCATGTACAAGAACGACCGGACCCGCAAGGAGATCCTGGTCGACTTCGGCTTCCGGCTGCCATCGGCGCTGGACAACCGGCCGCTCACCTTCGAGGAGTTCGAGGACCACATGAGCCAGGTGGTCTACATGAGCGCCACGCCCGGCCCGTACGAGACGGAGCGTGCGCAGCGGGTGGCCGAGCAGTTCATCCGGCCCACCGGCGTGGTCGATCCGCAGATCACGGTGCGGCCGACATCGGGCCAGATCGACGACCTGATCAACGAGATCCGCGAGACGGTGGCGCGCGGCGAGCGGGTGCTGGTCACCACCCTCACCAAGAAGATGGCCGAGGACCTGGCGGACTACCTGGCCGAGCTGGGGATCAAGGTGCAGTGGCTGCACTCGGAGGTCGACACGCTGGAGCGGATCGAGATCCTGCGCGACCTGCGCCTGGGCGTGTACGACGTGCTGGTCGGCATCAACCTGCTGCGCGAGGGGCTCGACCTGCCGGAGGTGACGCTGGTCGCCATCCTGGATGCCGACAAGGAGGGCTTCCTGCGCTCCGGCGGCTCGCTGATCCAGGTCATCGGTCGCGCGGCCCGCAACATCGGCGGGCGCGTGATCATGTACGCCGATCGAGTGACCGATTCGATGCAGGCGGCGATCGACGAGACCGATCGGCGCCGCGAGAAGCAGGTCGCCTACAACACCGAGCACGGCATCGTGCCCGAGACGATCATCAAGGAGATCCGCGACATCCACGAGAGCCTGCGCCGCGTGGCCGAGGAGCGCGCCGAGCTCCAGGTCGCCGGCAAGGAGCCGGAGGAGCTGGCCGAGATGGTCGGGCGGCTGGAGGCGCAGATGAAGGAGGCCGCGCGCAACCTGGAGTTCGAGCGTGCCGCCGCGCTGCGCGACGAGATCCTGCAGCTGCGGCGACTGCGCGAGGAGCTGGCCGCCGCGCCCGGCGACATCCCGGCCGACGTGTATGCGGCCGCGGCCGAGTCGGGGGAGTTCAGCGGCGATGGGCAGCACCGGTCGCCAGCGGCGCGAGGTCTTCTCGACTGCCGCGCGACCGAACGTCATCGCGGCGGGCACGTCGCCGCCGTCCGCCGCGCCGGCGCCGTCCATGACGGCCGTGGTCGTGGAGGTGGAGCCCAGCTGATGGCCGGCACCATGCCGCACGCCATCTTCATGGAGCCGGACGTGGACGGTCCCGGCACGTACGCCGCCTATGCCGCCGAGTTCCCGGGCTGTGCCGTCTTCGGCGACAGTGACGAGGCGGCCGCCGCCGCCATGCCGGCTCGCGTGGCGGCCTTCGGCGCGCTGGCTGCGCGAGCGCGGCGAAACCGCGCCGACCGTGATCGGCGACAACTGGTACGAGGTGGAGCGGGCCGTCCGCCCAGCACGGCGAGAACGGCATGCGACGCGCGGCCTTCAGCCTGGACGAGCTGTCGCCTTCCGACGCGGAATTCGCGCAGTGGATGCGCTGGCTGGAGCTGGCCCGCGAGGAGGTGGCCGACGCGCTGGACGCGACCGGCGACCTGCACCCGGACGTCGAGGCCGGCGTTGCGGGCCGTGGCGGCGCACGACCTGGCCATGGCTGGGGAGCTCGGCGGATCCGCCGACGCGCTCGGCCGCGGATGATCCGGTGGATGCGCTCTACGCCGCGCGCGATGTCCTGACCGATGCGCTGGAGCAGGCCGGACCGGCGCACGATGGCGTGCGCCGCGTCCTGCGCCTGGCGATCGCCGACGACCTGCGGCTGGCCGATCGGCTGCGCGGGGGTGGAGGCTGACCGACCTCGCGCCGAAGCGCGTGCGCCACGCGGGGGAGTGGGTGGTGCCCGAGCCGCGGCGCGCCGCGCCGGGCACCGAGCTGCGCAGCTTCCAGGACGCCATGCCGCGCTGCGCTGACGGATCGGTGCCGGTGCTGTCCGGCGATGGGACCGAGCGGGCCATGCTGATCGGGCAGGCGCCGGGCTGGCGCGAGATCGCCACCGGCGTGCCGTTCGCCCACGATGCCGGCAAGCGGCTCGCCGGTTGGCTGGCACTGGCCGGCGTGAGCCTGGACGACTTCCGGAATCGCTGGTACGTGACCAGCGTCAGCAAGTGCTATCCGGGGCGCCGGCCGGGCGCCTCGGTCGACTCGCCGCCGTCGCGCGCCGACCTGGCCGTCTGGGCACCCATCCTGGAGCAGGAGGTGCGCCTGCTCGGCCCGCGCCTGGTGCTGCTGGTCGGCGGGCTGGCGCATCGGTTCGCGTTCGGGCCGCAGGCCCGGCTGGATGACCTGGTCGGGAAGCCGCTCGACCTGGGAGCTGGCACCGGGCGCATCGGTCCTGGCCCTGCCGCATCCCTCGGGTGCGTCCACCTGGCTGAATGATGATGGCCGCGTGGCACTGTGGCGGCGCTCGATCGAGCTGCTGCGCGATGCCTGGGCAGAGGTGGAGGCGACGGCGTGAACCGGGAGACGCGGATCGGGATCGGCATCGTCGCCCTGCTGGGCGCCTTCGTCTTCGGGCTGCTGGTGATCGGCTCCATTGGCGAGCCGCGCGAGGAGCTGCAGCGCCTGACGGTGGCGCAGGTGCTGGCGCAGGACCTTCCCCGGCGAACCTCTACGGCGGTCGTGAGCTGCGGATCGTGGGCTGGTACGCATCCATGGATGCCGACTGCGTGGAGCCGGCAGGCCCGCCGGCATCGACCGTGCCCTGGCTTGAGCACCACTGCCCGCTGCGGGTGCTGATGCCGGCGCAGCCGAGCGAGGACGTGACCCAGGCCGAGCTCGAGGAGCACGGCCTGCGGCTGTCGGCGCCGAACGGGCAGCCGTTCCCGTCCCGATCCGAGCCCACCGGCGCGAACCTGCGCCTGGAGCAGCTCGTCTTCGTCGGTCATTTCGACGACGAGGCGGCGGCCGACTGCGCCGCCGACCTGCACGAGTTCTGTCGCAACACCTTCGTGGTCAGCGACTACGACGGGCTGGTGCGCTGATCCGTATGCTGGGACCGATGACCTCGACCGTCGCGGCACACGAGGCAGACGCCGCCGAAGCGGCCGCGTTGGCTGGCCGGTTCCCGCCAGGCTTCGTCTTCGGCGTGGCCTCGTCCGCGTACCAGATCGAGGGCGCCGCCGACGAGGACGGCCGCGGCCCGTCGATCTGGGACACCTTCAGCCACACCCCCGGGCGGACCCGACAGCGGGGAGACCGGCGACGTCGCCTGCGACCACTACCACCGCTTTCGCGAGGATGTCGCGTTGATGCGCGAGCTCGGGATCGGGTCGTATCGGTTCAGCGTGAGCTGGTCCCGCGTCCTGCCGGCCGGGATCGGGACAGTCAACCAGCCTGGCCTCGACTTCTACGACGCCCTGGTCGACGAACTCCTGGCCGCCGGGATCACGCCGCTGCCGACGCTTTATCACTGGGATCTGCCGCAGGCGCTCTACGACCGTGGTGGCTGGACCAGCCCGGAGGCGGCCGCCTGGTTCGCCGAGTACGCCGGGGTCATGGCTGGTCGGCTGGGGGACCGGGTGCGGCGGTGGCTGACGCTGAACGAGCCGCATGTCTTCAGCTTCATCGGGCACGCGTACGGCCGGCATGCGCCCGGCCTGGAGGACTGGCCGACCGCCCTGCGCGTCGCCGATGGCGCCTTGCGTGGGCACGCCGCCGCCGCCGAGCAGATCCGTGCCGACGGTGGCGGGGGCTGAGATCGGGATCGCGCTGAACCTGAACCGGGTCGAGCCGGCGAGTGACTCGGCGGAGGACGCGGAGGCCGCGGATCGGCACCACGCCATCCACCAGCGCTGGTTCGCCGATCCGCTGTTCGGTCGCCCGTATCCGGAGGTGGCCGTGCGCGCCCAGCGCGACGCCGGTCATCTGCCGGATGGGCTCGTGCTGGACGGCGAGCCGGTGATCGGGAGCACGCTCGACTTCGTGGGGCTGAACTACTACACCCGCGAGGTGATTGCCGCGGACCGTGAGGGGGAGTTCGGGCTGCGTTTGGCGCCCGGCGCCGGACGTGCAGCGGACCACCATGGGCTGGGAGGTGAACCCGGGCGCCATGCTCAAGGTCCTGGACTGGCTGCGAACCGACTACGGCCCGCGCGAGATCGTCATCACCGAGTGCGGCGCGGCATTCCCGGAGCCTTCGGTTCAGCCCGATGCGGAAGTGGTCGACGACCCGGAGCGCACGCGGTTCGTGGCCGACCACGTCGCGGTGGCGGCGCAGGCAATCGACGAGGGGATTCCGCTGACCGGCTTCTACGCCTGGTCACTGCTCGATAACTACGAATGGGCGGAGGGCTACGCCCAGCGGTTCGGGATCGTGCACGTCGACTACCCGACCCAGCGGCGGATCGTGAAGCGCAGCGGGCGGCTGTACCAGGCGATTGCGCGGGCGCATCGGTCGCGGGGGAGCTAGTTCCGCGCCGAGAGCAGGCGGCCTCGAAGCGTTCGAATTCACACCCGGCGTGCGCAAATGCGCGAAACCTGCGGTGGAATGTCCCAATTCACGCGCGGTGTGATTCTGGACGCTCCCGGGCCGATTCGACGTCATAGTGCGCGGGTGATGTGAATCTGGACGGCCCGCCGGCGTAGCGGACTGAGCCCAGCGGGGCCAAGTGTCATACATGACAAGCGGTGTCAGGTATGCGCGTCAGCATCCAAATCCCGGATGACCAGCTATCCCTTACGTGTTGAAACCGAACGGGCGTTCACATCGGTCTGGTATCATCGGAGCGATGCCCTCGGATCGGATCGTCGTGCGCGGCGCGCGCGAGCACAACCTGAAGAACGTGGACGTCGAGATGCCGCGCGACCGGTTGATCGTGATCACCGGCTTGTCCGGATCCGGAAAGTCCAGCCTTGCCTTCGACACCATCTACGCCGAGGGTCAGCGACGCTATGTCGAGTCGCTATCGGCCTATGCGCGGCAGTTCCTGGGCCAGATGGAGAAGCCGGACGTCGACCAGATCGACGGACTGTCGCCGGCCATCAGCATCGACCAGAAGGGCGCGTCGCGGAACCCGCGGTCCACGGTTGGAACGGTCACCGAGATCTACGACTACCTGCGCCTGCTGTTCGCGCGCGTGGGGCACATGCACTGCCCGATCTGCGGTCGCGAGATCACCCGCCAGACGGTCGAGCAGATCGTCGACCAGATCTACGACCTGCCGGATGGCACCCGGATCATGCTGCTGGCACCGCTGGTGCGCGATCGCAAGGGCGAGCACGAGAAGCTGCTGGCGGGCGCGAAGCAGGGCGGCTTCGTGCGCGTGCGGGTCGACGGCGAGCTGCGCGACCTGGACGAGGAGATCGCGCTCGACAAGAAGTTCAAGCACAGCATCGAGGTCGTGGTCGACCGCCTGGTCGTGCGTCGAACCGATGACGACGGCAACCCCCGTCCGGACGGCACCCGGATGGCCGACTCGATCGAGACCGCGCTGCGCCTGTCGGATGGCAACCTCTTGCTGCTGCAGCCCGATGCACCGAAGAAGGAGCAGGAGCGGCTCTACAGCGAGCGGTATTCCTGTCCCGAGCACGGCGGCTCGTTCGAGGAGCCTGCGCCGCGGAACTTCTCGTTCAACTCGCCGCACGGCGCCTGCCCCGGCTGCACCGGGCTCGGCTCGCGACTGGAGATCGACCCCGAGCTGGTGATCCCGGACGAGTCGCTGTCGCTGGCCGGCGGCGCGGTGCTGCCCTGGCGGCGGATGGTGATCACCGAGTCGTGGGGCGCCAAGATCCTGGAGTCGGTGGCCGAGCGCTACGACTTTGGCATCGATACGCCGTTCCGCGACCTGAGCGAGGAAGCCCGCAAGATCGTCCTGTTCGGCAACGGCGGCGAGCGGGTCGAGGTCAAGTACCAGGCGCGCAACGGCAAGATCCACACGTTCCGCACCACGTTCGAGGGCGTGGTGCCGAACCTGGCGCGGCGCTACCGGGAGACGGGCTCGGAAGCCGTCAAGGCCGAGATCGAGCGCTACATGACCACCAAGCCGTGCCCGACCTGCGGGGGCATGCGGCTGAAGCCGGAATCGCTGTCGGTCACGGTCGGCAGCCGGAACATCATCCAGACCACCCGCCTGTCGGTGACCGATGCGCTGGCCTGGTACGCCGCCCTGCCCGAACGGCTGTCGGATCGCGAGAACCAGATCGCGCGGCAGGTGCTCAAGGAGATCCGGGCGCGGCTGCACTTCCTGATCGACGTTGGGCTGGACTACCTGACCCTGGATCGGGCGAGCGGCACCCTTTCCGGCGGCGAGGCGCAGCGCATCCGGCTGGCGACGCAGATCGGCTCGAGCCTGATGGGCGTCCTCTACATCCTGGACGAGCCGTCGATCGGGCTGCATCAGCGTGACAACGACCGGCTGATCGCCACGCTGGTGCGGCTGCGCGACCTGGGCAACACGCTGATCGTGGTCGAGCACGACGAGGAGACGATCCGGTCGGCGGACTGGGTGATCGACATCGGGCCGGCCGCCGGCGAGCACGGCGGCGAGCTGATCCACTCGGGGCCGCTGGAAGAGCTGCTGGGCAACCATCGGTCCATCACCGCGGCCTACCTGCGCGGCGACAAGACCGTGGCGATCCCCAAGCGCCGCCGCGAGGGAAGCGGGGAGTGGCTGACCGTGCGCGGCGCGGCGGAGAACAACCTGCGCGGCATCGACGTCGCCTTCCCGCTCGGCCGCTTCGTGGCGGTCACCGGGGTGAGCGGCTCCGGCAAGTCCAGCCTGGTGACGCAGATCCTGTATCCGGCGCTGGCCGCGCGGATCTGGGGCGCGCGCGACGGCCGGGCGCGCACAAGGCGATCGAGGGGATCGACCTGATCGACAAGGTGATCGAGATCGACCAGTCGCCCATCGGCCGCACGCCGCGCTCGAACCCGGCCACCTACACCGGCCTGTGGGGTCCGCTGCGCGAGCTGCTGGCGGCGGTGCCCGAGGCGCGGCTGCGCGGCTACAAGCCGGGGCGCTTCAGCTTCAACGTCAAGGGCGGTCGCTGCGAGGCCTGCGAGGGCGCCGGCATCGTGCAGATCGAGATGCACTTCCTGCCCGACGTCTACGTCCAGTGCGAGGTCTGCAAGGGCAAGCGCTACAACCGCGAGACGCTGGAGATCCACTACAAGGGCCGCAACGTCGCCGAGATCCTGGAGATGACGGTCGACGAGGCGCTGGACTTCTTCAGCGCGGTGCCGTCGATCAAGAACAAGCTCCAGACGCTGCACGACGTGGGGATGGGCTACATCCACCTCGGCCAGCCGGCCACCACGCTCTCCGGCGGCGAGGCGCAGCGCGTCAAGCTCGCCACCGAGCTGTCGAAGCGGGCCACCGGCAAGACCTTCTACATCCTGGACGAGCCGACCACCGGCCTCCACTTCGACGACGTGGCGCGGCTGCTCTCCGTGCTCGGCCGGCTGGCCGACACCGGCAACACGGTGGTCGTGATCGAGCACAACCTGGACGTCATCAAGAGCGCCGACTGGGTGATCGACCTGGGCCCCGAGGGCGGCGACGCCGGCGGCGACCTGGTGGCCAGCGGGACGCCGGAGCAGGTGGCGAAGGTCCCCGCCTCGTACACCGGGCGCTACCTGCGGCGCGTGCTGGGCGTGAAGGAATCCCAGCCGGCTCGGCGCAGCCGCGCCCGCGACGCCGTCCCCGCCTGAGCACGACGGCTCGCCGGTCGTAGAATCCGGCCCTACGCAATCGCGCTGACGGAGAGAGCCGATGCCCGCGGTCCTGGCTGTGATCGGGCTGCTGATCGTGCTGATCGGCGTGCTGGGCGGCAGCAACCTGCCGCTCATCTTCGTGGGCATCGCCTTCGTGGTCGGCGGCGGCCTCCTGCAGCTGCGGATCGCACGCCGCGCGTGAGCGACGCGCCCGCGACCGAGCCGACGCGCGCCGACGCCCTGGCGCTGCTCCACGAGTGGAACGAGAACCCGTCGCTGCGCAAGCACGGCCTGCTGGTCGAGGCCGGCGTGCGCGGCTATGCCGCCGCCGACGGCCTGGACGACGCCACCGTGGAGCGCTGGGGGATCGCCGGCCTGCTCCACGACCTCGACTACGAACGGCACCCGGAGGCGTCGACCCACGGAGCCATTGGGGCCGATGAGATGGCGCGACGCGGCTACCCGGCGGAGGTCGTCGACGCCGTGCGGCGCCACAACGACGCGCTGGGCATCCCGCGCACCACGCGGCTCGACCACCTCGTCTACGCCTGCGACGAGCTGTCCGGCTTCCTGGTGGCGGTGGCGCTGATGCGCCCGACCCGGAAGCTGGCCGACGTGGAGCCGGCCAACGTCCGCAAGCGGATGAAGGACAAGGCCTTTGCCCGTGCCGTGCCCGCGCGAGATGCTGCTGGCCGGCGCCGACGAGCTGGGCCTGGACTTCGACGAGCACGTGGCCAACATGGTCCGCTTCCTCACGGTGGTCGCGCCGGAGGTCGGCCTGTAGCGCCGATTCCCATCTCGGCCAGGAAGCGCGACGGACGCGCAGGGTCGTAGGCCAGGATCAATCGCCGGGTGGCGCGGGTC
Organism: uncultured Chloroflexia bacterium; assembly: GCA_963720505.1. Lineage (GTDB taxonomy): Bacteria > Chloroflexota > Limnocylindria > QHBO01 > QHBO01 > DASSCW01. The sequence continues at coordinate 177,762 of CAVRFT010000007.1, read as the reverse complement.
AGCGCCACGTAGGCCAGCCGCCGCTCCTCCTCGACGGCCCGCTGCAGGTCTGGCGGCGTCCACCAGCGAGCGCCGGTTCGGGAACCGATCCTCCTCCATGCCGAGGACGACGACGGTCTGCCACTCGCGACCCTTGGCGCCGTGCACGGTGACCAGCTCGATCGGCGCATCGGGCCGGCGAAGAGCCTCGAGCCGCGAGAGGGCGCGATCGTGCGCCTCGAGGAACCGGTCGAGCCGCCCGATCCCAACCGCCCAGCCCAGCAGCGCGTCGAGGGCGGCGTGGTCGTCGTCCGACAGCGTGTCGCTGGCATCGGCGCGGCGCCAGCCGTGGCCGGCGCGCAGGCCGAAGCAGCGCCTCGAACGGAACGGCGTCGCCCGGGAGCCGTCGCGCGGCTGCTAACCAGGCGTTGGACCGGATCGGCCTGGACGGCGGCCGGCACCGCGGTCGTGTGCGGAACACCCGCGCGGGCCAGGGCCAGCAGCATCGGTCCCAGCTCGGAGCGCGTGCGCGCCAGGAAGCAGACGGTGCGCTGTGCCTCCGCCTCGGCGGCCGCCAGGCCGACCAGCCCATCGGGCCAGCCGGCGTCGGTGGTGCGGTAGGCCAGGATGGTCGCCCGGATCGGCGGCGGCAGCGGGTGAAGGGTCGATGCGCTTGACGAAGCGCTCCCGGTTGACGCCGATCAGCCGTCGAGAGATCGCGACGACCGGCGAGGGGCAGCGGTAGTTGGTGGCCAGCTGGACGCGCCGCGTGCCGGGGTAGAGCGCCTCGAAGCTCAGAATCCGGCGCACATCGGCCAGCCGCCAGGCGTAGATGGTCTGGTCGTCGTCGCCGACCACGAACAGGTTGCGCTGCGGCTCCGCCAGCAGCGCACCAGGCGCAGCTGCGCCGCATCCACGTCCTGGAACTCATCGACGCACAGGTGGGTGAAGCGATCCTGCCAGCGGGCGCGCAGCCGTGGATTCGACTCCAGCGCATCGGCCGCCCCGACGACCAGGTCGTCGAAGTCGACCGATCCGGTTGAGGCCAGCATGGCCCGATAGGCCTCGACCAGTTCGGGGTGCTCCGGTGCGCGCCGCTCGACCTTCCAGGCGGACATCTGCGTGTCCAGCGCAGCGGCATCCGGCAGCGGGGGATCGTCCGGCGCGGCGGCCGTAGCCGCGCGGCGGAGGACGGCGCGCAGGAGCGGCAGACGGTCGCTTACCAGCCTGGCGCCACGCCCGTCGTCGAGCATCACCTGGCGGGCAAGCGCGTGCAGGGTCCGCACCTCGATCCGCCCGGCGGCCGGGATGGTCGGCGCCAGGCGGGACTCGATGCGCGCTGCCAGCTCCAGCGCTGCGTCCCGGTTGAAGGTGGCGACCGCGATGCGCTCCGGCGCCACGCCGCGGGCCAGCAGCACCCCGAGGCGCGCGATCAGCGTCGTGGTCTTGCCGCTGCCGGCCGGCGCGATGATCAGGGCCGGCCCATCCGGCAGCGTGGCGGCGGCCCGCTGCTCCGCATCCAGGCTGGCGACCAGCGTGTCGGCCAGCGCCGTGGCCGGCGCGGCAAGCTGCGTCATGGCCGGAGCGTGGCGGACCGCGCTTACCGCGCGCTGATCGGTCGCTTACCGCAGCCACCGGCACGCCAGATGCCACCCCGCTATCCTGTCGCCGCCCGCCCACACGGGAGTCCGCATGCACAGTCGCGCCACATGATCCGTCGCAACCGCACATCCGCATCGTCGACGGATCGGGCACGACGCATTCGAAGCTCAGCAGCCTACGAGGACGACCTCCGAGCACAGGGAATCGATCCGGACGGTGCGGCAGCCGGCGGGGGCGGCCGTTCCGGGAGCTCGAATGCGGCCGTGGCGCGCCGCCGGGGACCATCGATCAAGGTGATCCTGGGGCTGGCCTTCCTGCTGCTCCTGATCGTCGCCACGGTGGGCGGGATCCTGCTCTGGCAGCGCGTAGCCGCCTTCAATGACTCCGTGTCGACCGCCCCGGCCACGTCATCGGCCCTGTGGGGTCCGCTCCATGGCGACGAGCCGGTGAACATCGCGCTCTTCGGCTATGGCGGCACCGAGCACAAGAGCGGCAACTACCTGGCCGACTCGATCCAGATCATGTCGGTCGATCCGACCACCAACAAGACGACCGTGATCCCGATCCCGCGCGACTTCTGGATCGAGGGCCTGCCGCAGCTGCCCGACAACGGCAAGATCAACGAGGCGTTCGCCATCGGCTGGCAGCAGGGCGGCGTCGAGCGAGCGGCCGACCGGACGTCCGAGATCCTGTCCGAGGTCACCGGCCTGCAGATCGACCACTGGATGGCGATCGACTTCGCCGGCTTCCACGAGATGATCGACGCCGTCGGTGGGGTCGACGTCAAGAACCCGCGCGCCTTCCGCTACACCTGGAACCCCTGGCGCTTCGAGCACAACAAGTGGGATGACCGCTTCGCCAAGGGCACCATCCACCTGGATGGCGAACGGGCGCTGGCCTACGCCAGGGCGCGATACACCAGCGTCCCGCTCGAGTCGAGCGACTTCGCGCGATCGATCCGCCAGCAGCGCGTCCTGGGTGCGCTGCGCGCCAAGCTGGGGAGCGGCGGTATCGGCTCATTGGGGCCGGGGCTGGCGATGATGGATGCGCTGGACGGACGGATGAAGACCGACCTGTCCGCCATCGACCTGTTCCTGCTGAGCAGCCACCTGCGCCCGGATCGGCGCATCGAGCTGAAGGAGGGACGAATCCTGGAGGCGACCAGCAACACCATCGGGCAGTACATCCTGGTCGTCCGCGGACGCGAGAGCTCCACCGATTACCAGCCGCTGCACAAGTACCTGCGGCGTCAGATGGCGAAGCCATTCCCCTCGCATCGAGGCCGCCACGCCGGCCAGCCCATCCGGAGGTTCGTGACCCACCGGCGAGCGGCCTAGAATCGGTCCATGGCCCCCGGCGACGCGCGCGACCAGCACCTGCGCGCCATCCTTCGCCAGCTTCCCACCAGCCCCGGCGTCTACCTGATGAAGGGGCCGGACGGCCGTGTCCTCTACGTGGGCAAGGCCGATTCGCTGCGCAACCGGGTGCGGTCGTACTTCGGCTCGAAGGTCGGGCCTGGACTCGCGCATCGTGCGCATGACCCAGGAGGTGGCCGATGTCGACTACATCGTCACCGACACGATCAGCGAGGCGTTCCTGCTCGAGGGCAACCTCATCAAGGAGCACCGCCCGCGCTTCAACATCCGGCTGCGCGACGACAAGAGCTACCCGTTCGTGCAGATCACGCTGGGCGAGGACTTCCCGCGCATCGTGCGCACTCGCAAGCTGGTGCGCGACGGGAGCCGCTACTTCGGCCCGTACGCATCGGCCTCCAGCGTCGACGAGTCGCTGAAGCTGCTGCGCAAGATCTTCCCGTTCCGCACCTGCAACCTGGACATCCCGGAGGGCAAGCGGGTGCTGGAGCGGCCCTGCCTCCTCTACTACATCAATCGCTGCCAGGGGCCGTGCATCCAGGCGATCGAGAAGGCGCCGTATCGGGCCACCATCGGCAAGATCGTGGACTTCCTGGAGGGGAAGCAGGAGGGGATCGCGGACGAGCTGCGCTCGGAGATGAGCTCGCACTCCGACGCGCTGCGCTACGAGCAGGCGGCGATCGCGCGAGACAAGTTGCGGGCGGTCGAGCGGACGATCGAGTCGCAGAAGGTGGCGGCCTTCAGCCGAGCACAGCACGACGTGGTGGGCATGGCGCGCGAGGAGGGGGAGGCGTGCCTGCAGCTGTTCGTCATCCGCAACGGCAAGATGATCGGGCGCGAGCACTTCATCGTGGAGAACGCCCGTGAGGCGACCGATGGAGAGGTCCTGACCTCGTTCCTGCAGCAGTACTACGCGGTGTCCGAGCGGCCACCGCGCGAGGTGCTGCTGCCGGCGGAGCCGGCCGACGCCGATGCCCTGGCCGCGTTCCTCAGCGATCGCCGCGGGTCGCGCGTGAATGTCCACGTCGCCGAGCGCGGCGAGAAGCGGCGGTTCGTTGCCCTGGCGACGCAGAACGCGGTCGAGGCGCTGGCCAAGGAGCGCGCCGAGTGGCTGGCCGACGAGGGGAAGCGCGACGAGGCGCTGGAGCAGCTCTCCGTCGGCGTTGTCGCTGCCGCGGGCGCCGGAGCGGATCGAGTGCTACGACATGAGCAACATCCAGGGCACGTCGGCGGTCGGCTCGATGGTCGTCTTCGTCAACGGCCGCCCGGAGCCGCGAGAGTACCGGCGCTTCCGGATCCGATCCGGCGAGACGCCCGACGACTTCCGGATGATGGCCGAGGTGCTGCGGCGCCGATTCCAGCGCGCGTCGCGACTGCGGGCGGAGACGGGGGCGTTGTCGCTGGCGGCGGTCGGGGCCGATGAAGCGCCGGAAGGCGACGGCGATCCCGGCGAGCCGCTGGACCTGGAGGCGTACGCCGGACCGATCGAGTCGCGCGCCGAGGGCGACGGCGACGGAGGGAACGGCGATGGCCGTGCCGCGCGCCGCCGGCGCGAGACCGGCTGGGCGCTGCCGGACCTGGTGATCGTGGACGGCGGGAAGGGGCAGCTTTCGGCGGCCATGGGCGTGATGGAGGAGCTGTCGCTGACGGAGGTGCCGCTGGCCGGCCTGGCGAAGCGCTTCGAGGAGCTGTACGTGCCGCGCCGCTCGGCGCCGATCATCCTCCCGGCCAAGTCACAGGGCCTGTACCTGGTGCAGCGGATCCGCGACGAGGCGCATCGGTTCGCGATCACCTACCACCGCAACGTGCGCGGCAAGCGGGCGCTGCACAGCGTGTTCGATGACGTGCCGGGCATCGGTCCGGCCCGCAAGAAGGCGCTGCTCAAGCGATTCGGCAGCGTGCGCCGCATCAGGGAGGCGAGCCTCGAAGAGGTGGCGGAGACGCCCGGCGTCGGCCGCGCCGCCGCGGAACGCCTGAAGAAGCACCTCGCGCGCGAAGGGATGCTTGCCTGAGGCCGGGTCTCGATTTGCCAGCGGTACGAATTCACACCGGGACGACACGGATGTCGGGAATATGGCTGTGAAGGGTTCAGATTCACACGCGGCGTGAATCTGGACGGTTCGAACGCGCATTCCGCGCGGGCCTCTGCTCCGGTGTGAATTCGGACGGTTCGCGGCGATCCTGTCCGTTCGCGGGGTTTCGCGGCGGGCGTCGTTGCAGGGGTGGGGTGGCGCACCTATAATTCCGCGGCCCGCCGCCACTGGCGGCGTGTTTCGTGTCCGCGGCCTGCGCCAGATGAGAGCGCCCGCATCGAACCTTCGCCCGAGCGAAAGGACCAATTAGGCCTTCATGACCTGGCGCCGCATCGCCCCATGGGTGATCCTCGTCACCCTGCTGCTGGCGATCTTCATCGACATCCCGCGCGAGTTCCTCCCCAGCAGCCTCCCCGGCAATCAGACCTCAAGACCGTGCTCGGCCTCGACCTGCAGGGCGGTGTCCGCGTCACGCTCGCGGTCGAGCCGCTGCCCGGCCAGACCATCACCGACGAACAGCTGGAAACGGCGCGCAACATCATCGAGCGACGCGTCGGCGGCATCGGCGTCAGTGAGCCGCAGGTTCGATCCGAGATCAGCAACGACGGCCAGCGACGGATCGTGGTCGAGGTGCCGGGCGTCGAGAACGAGGACCAGGTCCGCGAGCTGGTGGGCTCGACCGGTCAGCTGCAGTTCATCGATCCGCGCGGCCAGGACGCTGACCGAGGGCCAGGACGTCTCCGACCTGATCACCGACGGCACCGCTGGGCGTCATCTTCGACGGCGGCCAGATCGATCCGACCAGCGTGGCGCCTACCACGCAGGATGGCCAGCTGGGCGGTGACGTTCAGCCTGCGCAGCGAGGGTCAGCAGGCGTGGTGCGAGTTCACCACGGCGCACAACCTCACGGTCGCCCAGGGCGCGAACGCCAAGGGACCGATTGCGCTGGACGGCAAGATCATCACCAACCCGGACGTCACAGGACGCCATCTGCAGCGGCCAGACCGTCATCACGGTCGGTTCGCGGCCAGGGCGGCCGAGGAGGAGCGCACCAACCTCTACAACACGCTGCGCTTCGGCGCGCTGCCGGTCTCGCTGCAGGAGCAGGGCTTCGACCGCGTCGAACCCACGCTGGGTGCCAACTTCCTGAACCAGGCGCTCATCGCCGGCGGCATCGGCCTGGTGCTGGTCCTCTTCTTCATGATCGCCTACTACCGTCTGCCGGGCGTGCTGGCGGCCCTGGCGCTCATCTTCTACGCACTGGTCTCGTACGCCATCTTCCGGCTCATCGGCGTCACGCTGACGCTGGCCGGCGTCGCGGCCTACATCCTGTCGATCGGCATGGCGGTGGACGCCAACATCCTCATCTTCGAACGGATGAAGGAGGAGATCCGGGCCGGCAAGACGCTGGTGCCGGCCATCGAGGCCGGGTTCAATCGGGCCTGGTCCAGCATCCTCGACTCGAACGTCTCTTCCATCCTTGTCGCGTCCTGGCTGTACTGGCAGGGGACGACCGTGGTGCGCGGCTTCGCGCTGGTGCTGATCGTCGGTGTCGCCGTCTCCATGTTCAGTGCGGTGACGGTGACGCGGACCATGCTGCGCTACGTGGTGCGGACCGACTGGGGCCGGCGCCTCGAGCTGTATCACGTGGAGCGCTGACGCATGTATGACATCGTCGGCAAGCGTCGCTGGTTCTACCTCTTCAGCGCCCTGATCACGATCCCGGGCATCGTCTTCATCCTGCTCGGCGGCCTGAAGCCGTCGGTCGACTTCACCGGTGGCACGGTCTGGCAGGTGCGGTATGCCGATGACCCGTCACCGGCCGAAGTCCAGGCCGCCCTGGTGGAGCTCGGGCATCCCGAGGCGACCGTTCGGCTCACCGAGCGACGGCTATCTGGAGATCCGGACGGAGCCGATTGGCCTGCTGCCCCCGCCGACGCCGCTGCCCAGTGTCTCGTTCGCGCCATCGCCGAGCGGAGGCGGAACGCCCACGCCGGCGCCATCCACCGAGGGGAGCCGACTCCGTCACCGTCACCGAGCGCGTCGCCGACGCCTGCTGCCTCGGCCTCCCCGGCGCCGATCGCCAACAACACCGAGTGGGCGGAGGTCGAGCGGGCGCTGGTCGCGCGCTTCGGCGAGGCGGATGGCGGACGGCCTCGCAGCCTGACGACGGTCGGCCCGCTCATCGGTTCCGAGCTCATCCGCTCCTCGATCATCCTGATCGCGGTGGGCGAGCTGTTCATCCTCGCCTACCTGTGGGTGCGGTTCGGGTTCCGCTTCGGCACGGCCGCGATCATCGCGCTGCTGCACGACGTGATCGTGGTGATCGGCGTCTTCGCGATCCTGGGCTTCTTCTTCGGCCTCGAGTTCGATGCGCTGTTCGTGACCGCCCTGCTGACCATCATCGGCTTCAGCGTGCACGACACGATCGTGGTCTTCGACCGCATCCGCGAAAACCGCATCCGACACGCCGGAGAGCCGTTCGGGGCAATCGTCAACCACTCGATCCTGCAGACGCTGGGACGCTCGATCAACACCAGCCTGACCGTGGTGGTGACCCTGGCGGCGCTCTACCTGCTCGGACCGATCTCGATCCGCACCTTCACGCTGGCCCTGCTGATCGGGGTCGTCAGTGGGACCTACTCGTCGATCTTCAACGCCAGCCAGCTGCTCGTCTCCTGGTACGAGTGGGACGCGAACCGCAAGGCGCGACCGGCGGGCACGGGGCGGGCGGTCAAGCCGCTCAGCCGCTGACGCCGCTTGCCCGCTCCCGCTTCCCGCGATAACGCGCAAGTAAGGTTCCGGTAAGCCCCGCGCGGCTACCATTGGCCGCGTGATCGGTCCGCGCCTGGAGTGGCACCTGCCTGAGCCGCTCCTCGATCCGCCCGCCTTTGCGGGCTTCGGTCGACCGATCTCCACCCTGCTGGCGCGTCGCGGTTTCCGCGACGACGCCCAGCTCACCGCCTTCCTCAACGCCGGCACCGAGGCGCTGCACGACACCAGCCTGATGGCCGATGCCGACGTCGCCCTCGCACGTCTGGAGCGCGCCCTGGACCACGGCGAGCGGATCGCCATCTGGGGCGACTACGACGCCGATGGCATGACCGCCGTCGTCGTGTGGTCGATCGCGCTGCGGGCTCTCGGCGCGGAGGCGATTCGCCACGTTCCGTCGCGGCTGGCCGAGGGCTACGGGATGTCGAACGCCGGCCTCGAGCGCCTGGCGGCTGCCGGGGTGACCCTCGTCGTCACCTGCGACTGCGGGATCGTGAACGTGAACGAGGTCGAGCACGCGCGCAGCCTCGGCATGGACGTGATCGTGACCGATCACCACCTGCCCGCCGGTGATCTGCCGCGTGCCGTGGCGGTGGTCGATCCACATCGGCCCGACTGCACCTATCCCGATCCGGACCTGACCGGCGCCGGCCTGGCCTACAAGCTGGCGACCGCCCTGCTGGCGCGGCGGGGTGCGGTGGCGAGGGACCTGGCTGCGCTGGCGGCGATCGGGACGGTCGCGGACCTGGCGCCGATGACGGGCGAGAGCCGAGCGATCGTTCGCCTGGGAGTGGCGGAGCTGGCTGACACGCGGCGGGCCGGCCTCCGGGCGTTGCTGGCCCGTGCGTGCGAGTCGCCGGAGCAGGTGACGGCTCGCGACCTGGGATACAACATCGCGCCGCGGATCAACGCCGCGGGTCGGATCGCGGAGGCGGAGCTGGCGATCTCGCTCCTGCTCGAGGAGGACGGAGCCGCCGCCGAGCGTCTTGCGGATGAGCTGGAAGCCGTCCACCGGCAACGGCGCGAGCTGACCAGCGTGGCGGTGACCGAGGCGCGCGCCATGGTGGACGGCCTGGAGGGCACGGGACCGATCGCGCTGCGCCACGACGCCTGGGCGCCGGGAATCGTGGGCCTGATCGCGGGTCGTCTGGCGGACACGCTCGAGCGACCGGTGGCGGTGGCCGCCCCCGCTGGCGATGAGCTGAGAGGCTCCGTCCGCGGCCCTGTCGACTTCCACGCCGCCGCGGCACTCGAGGCGTGCGCCGACCTGCTGATCAAGCGCGGCGGGCATGCCGCGGCCGGCGGCTTCAGCGTGGCCATGGGCGGCTGGGATCAGTTCGTTGCCGCCTTCCAGGCGCTGCCGAGACCGTTCCCACCCTCTTCCGCCGAGGTCGCACCAGCGGGCCGGGTCACGATCGACCTCGTGCTGCCGTCCACTCATCTCGGCTGGGAGCTGGCCGACCAGATCGAGCGGCTGGCGCCGTTCGGACCGGGCCACGTCGAGCCGCTGCTGGCCGTCACCGGGCTGCGGGTGGGGGATGCGCGTCGGGTCGGCCCGGATGGACGTCACCTCTCGCTGCGCATGCTGCGGGGCGGCGAGACCTTCGATGCCATTGGCTTCGGAACGCCGGCCGACCGTCCGCTCCCGGAGGAAGGGAGCCTCGTCGACCTGGTCGGGACGTTGGAGCGCGACACATTCCAGGGCCAGCCGCGCCTGCGCCTGCGGGTGGTCGACTACGCCGCCAGCTCCCTGAGCCCGCTGGCCGAGCGGCGGAAGGCAGCGCAGACCTCGACGCTCCAGCCCGTACCGATGGCCGCGCCGGCCGGAGCGACGACTGCATGAGCGGCACGCCGCTCGAGCGCCTGCGCTCGCGTCAGGCAGCGCTCGGTGCGCCGCTGTGCCTGGGCATCGATCCGCATCCTGACGCACTGCCGGACGGCCTCACGCGGTCCGGCGGGGATCGAGCGCTTCGCGCGCGGCGTCCTCGAGGCCGCGGCCGAATTCGCCAGCGCGGTGAAGATCAATGTCGCGTTCTTCGAGGCCTTCGGGTCGGCCGGATGGGCTGCGCTGGAACGCCTTCGCGCTGACGTACCCAGCGACCACGTGCTGATCCTGGATGCCAAGCGCGGAGACATCGGCTCCACCGCCGAACGACAGGCCACCGCACTGTTCGACCGCCTCGCGGCCGATGGCGTGACGCTCTCGCCGTACCTGGGCGAAGACGCCATCCAGCCGTTCGCCGAGTATCGCGACCGGCTGATCTACGTCCTGGCGCGGACCAGCAACCCAGACGCCGGGCGCCTGCAGGACCTGTCGGTCCGGGCAGAGGGCACGGAGCGGCCACTCCACGAGGAAGTTGCTCGCTGGGTCGCGAGCCGCTGGCCGGAGGGACGGGTCGGCCTGGTCGTCGGCGCCACCGCGCCCACCGAGCTCGAACGCCTGCGCACCGCGGTGCCAGAGCCAGCGTTCCTGGTGCCTGGCGTCGGCGCCCAGGGCGGCGACCTGGCCGCAGCGGTCCGCGCCTGTCACGGCAGTCGGGCGCCCGGCCTGGTGAACATCAGCCGGGCCATCGCCGGCGCCTCGCAGGGGCGGTGACTGGCAGCGCGCGGCGGGGGAGGCGGCCAGGCGCTGGCAGGGGGAAATGGCCGAGGTCGGTGCTACACTGCCTGCCTAGTTCAGCCCCGCTCCAGCGCACCAACGAGGAACCGCCGCGATATGGGACCAATCGGCTGGCCCGAGCTCATCATCCTGCTCGTGGTCGTCCTGATCGTCTTCGGGCCGGGCAAGCTGCCGGACATCGGCAACGCGATCGGCAAGGGAGTCCGCGAGTTCCGTAAGGCCTCCAACGACCTCGAGGAGTCAATCCGCGGGGACACGAAGAAGCCAAGCTCGCCTCCGGCACCCGCCGCGCCGGCGCCCTCCAGCGACCACCCCGACAGCGACTGACCCGCGGTCGACGGCGACGGTCCACGTCGACCGCCCGTCGCCAGCTTCGCCCAACTTCCGCGCCGGCCCTGCTTCGGCACGCCCGGCTTCGCAGCGGTGACCAATCGTGACCGATAACGAGCTGGCCATGACCCTGGTGGAGCACCTGGAAGAGCTCCGCCGGCGCCTGATCGTGGTCGTGCTCTGCGTGCTGGGCGCTGCGGTGATCGGCTTCCTGCTCTCCGGCGAGGTCATCGTGCTGCTGCGCGACCGCCTGCCCGAAGAGCACCGCACCCTCATCTTCCTGGGGCCGGCCGACGCCCTCGCCGCGCAGCTCAAGATCGCCGGCTTCCTGGGCATCGCCTTCGCGATGCCGGTCATCCTGTTCGAGCTGTGGCGCTTCGTGAGCCCGGGCCTCACCCCCCGCGAAAAGCGCTTCGTCTGGCCGGTGGTGGTGGCCGGGCTGTTCCTGTTCATCGTGCGGCGTGCTGATCGGCTACATCGTGATCCCGTACACCCTGAACTTCCTGCTCACCTTCTCCGAGGGCCTGGCGGAGCCGATGCTCACGATCGATGCCTACATCGGCTTCGTGACGACCATGATGCTGGCCTTCGGGCTGATCCTGGAGTTCCCGATCGTGCTCATCGGCCTTTCGCGGGTGGGCGTCCTGAACTACCGGCGTCTTGCCAGCCGGCGCCGATGGGCGATCCTGGCGATCGTGGTGTTCGCCATCGTCCTCACCCCCGGCGGCGACCCCATCTCGCCGCTCATCCTGTCGTCGGTGATGTTCATCCTGTTCGAGGGCTCGCTGCAGATCATCCGGCTGCTCGGGCGCTGACCGCATGACGGCCGCGCCCACCGTCCTCCTCCTGACCGATGACCTCATGGGCTCGGACGCGCACGCGGCGCCCGGGCACGCCGAACGGCCAGAGCGGGCGAAGGCCGTGGCGGATGGCGTGGTCGAGTGGTGCCGAGGCGGGGGGCGCCAGGCTGGAACGCCCGGCCGTCACGCCGGCCACCGACGAAGAGATCCAGCGCATCCATCCGGCCTGGTTCGTGGCCTCGCTGGACGCCGCGGCGTCACGGGGTGGCGGCTGGATCGACGCCGATACCTACCTCTCGACTGGATCGATGCAGGTGTCCCGCCTGGCCGCCGGCGCCACGCTGGCCGCCGCGCGGGCCGCAACCCGGGGAGAGGCCGCGGTCGCCTTTGCCGTGGTGCGGCCGCCGGGCCATCACGCCTTCGAGGAAGCGACGCATGGCTTCTGCCTGCTCAACAACGTGGCCATCGCCGTGGCCGGCCTGCGAGCGGAGGGGCTGGCGCACCGGATCGCGATCGTCGACTGGGACGTGCATCACGGCGACGGCACGCAGGCCATCTTCGAGGCCGATGCGGACCTCTGCTATGCCTCGACCCACCAGTCGCCCTTCTACCCGGGGACCGGCCAGCGCGGCGGAGCGGGGCTCGGGCCCTGCCATCGGCACCAAGCACAACGTCCCCCTGCCGGCGGGGAGTGGCGACCGCGCCTTCATCGAGGCCTGGACGGTCCAGCTGCTGCCCGCAATCGAGGCCTTCGCGCCGGAGGCGATCCTGGTGTCGGCCGGCTACGACGCGCACCGCCACGACCCGCTGGCGATGCTCGAGGTGACGGAGGCGGGCTACGAGGCGGTGGCGGCCGCGCTCGGGGAGCTGGCGACGCGGCTCGGGCTGCGCGGCGTGGCCCTCACGCTCGAGGGCGGATACGACCTGGAGGCGTTGTCGGGCAGCGCCGCCGCCACCGTTCGAGGCCTGCTCAAGGGCCTGAGCGGGGGAGCGTGAGGGCTATACTCGCGTGCATCCAGAACTCGGATTGAGCATGGCACGAGCGGAACAGCCCACAGCGACGGCGAGCCGGGCCTCACGCCGCGTGAAGGTCGGGCCGCCCGAGTCATCGGCGCAATCGGCGGTGGGGGAGGTGGCCGAGCCGTCCACGGCCGCGCAGCTGGTCGTGATCAGCGGGCTCTCCGGCGCCGGCAAGAGCCAGGCTTCGAAGCTGTTCGAGGACCTTGGCTACTACTGCGTCGACAATCTGCCGCCGGAGCTGCTGGACGGCTTCCTGGCCCTCCGCGAGGCCGACCCGGGCCGCTACCACCACGTCGCCCTGGTGCTGGACATCCGCGCCGGCGACCCGGCGCCGCCGATCACCCAGGCACGCGCGGCGCTGGCCGCAGCGGGCTCGGCCATGCAGGTCGTCTTTCTGGAGGCGAGCGACACGGCGCTGATCAGCCGGTTCAGCGAAACGCGCCATCGCCATCCGCTCCAGGCGGGCAGCGGCGTGCAGGCCAGCATCGCCGAGGAGCGCAAGCGGCTGGCGGCGACCCGCGAGCTGGCGGACCAGGTGATCGACACGAGCAGCCTGTCCATCGGCCAGCTGAAGGAACGGCTGGTCGCGCTGCTGCCGCTGGACGGCCAGGCCGATGCCGTCCAGATCGACATCATCAGCTTCGGCTTCAAGTACGGCATCCCGCTGGAGGCGGATCTCGTCTTCGACGTCCGCTTCCTGACCAACCCGTACTGGGTGCCGGAACTCAAGCCGCTCTCCGGCCTGCAGGAGCCGGTGCGCGAGTTCGTCATGAAGCAGCCGACCGCCAAACGCTTCCTCGAGCTGGTCGCCGAGCTGCTGGAGCTGACCGTGCCCGCCTATCGCGAAGAAGGTCGCACGCGGCTCACGGTGGCGCTGGGCTGCACCGGCGGCTATCACCGTTCGATCGCCCTGGCCGAGGAGCTTGCCACGCGGCTGCGCAAGCCGGATGAGGGCACCTCCGTGGCGGTCTTCCACCGGGAGCTTGAGCGATGAGGAAGCTTCGCATCCCACGCTGGATGTACCCGGGCATGCACCTGAAGCGCTGGCTGCTGCTCAGCTTCCTGGGCATCACGATCATGGGCCTGGGCGCCGCGATCCTGATCGTCGACTGGTATCGCGGCCTGCCGCCGGACTCGGTCATCTTCCTGCTCACCGGGGCGGGGCTGGGTCGGCCGATTCGAGCCATCCTGGTCGCCGCGCTCGGCATCCTGCTCACTGGCATCGGCGTGTGGGGCCTCATGCGCAGCGTGCTTGCGCCGTTCGTGGCGCGCGGCGACTCGGTGATGGAGGTGCTCTACACCAAGCGCTACCTCACCCGTGGGCCTCGGATCGTGGCGATCGGCGGAGGGACCGGCCTTTCCACGCTGCTGCGTGGCCTGAAGGGCTACTCGGCCAACATCACCGCCATCGTGGCGGTCGCCGATGACGGGGGATCGTCCGGCCGGCTGCGGCAACAGCTGGGGATCGTGCCGCCCGGTGACATCCGCAACTGCATCGCCGCTCTCGCCGACGCCGAGCCGCTCATGACGCAGCTGATGCAGTACCGCTTCCCGCCCGGATCAGGCCTGGACGACCACGCTTTCGGCAACCTGTTCATCGCCGCCATGACGGCGGTCACCGGCGACTTCGAGGAGGCGGTGCGCGAGTCGAACAGGGTGCTGGCCGTTCGCGGCCAGGTGCTGCCGGCCACCAGCGTGCCGCTCAACCTCGGCGCGATCCTGGAGTCAGGCCGGATGCTGCGCGGCCAGGTCGCCATCAGCCATGCGGAGGAGCCGATCCAGCAGGTCACCATCGAGCCCGATGACGTGCGCGCCAGCCCCGAGGCGCTGGAGCGGATCCTGGAGGCGGACATGGTCGTCATCGGTCCCGGCAGCCTCTACTCGAGCGTCTTGCCGAACCTGCTCATCAGCGACATCCGGGATGCGGTGGCGGCGGCGCCCGGCGTCCGGGTCTATGTGTGCAACGTTGCGACGCAGCCTGGCGAGACCGGCGCATACACCGCGGCCGCACACCTGGAGGCGCTATTCGCCCACGTCGGCGACGGGCTGATCGACTATGCGCTGCTCAACGGAAACCGCACGGCGCGCAGGCCGGAGGGTTGGCTGGGCGAGCCGGTCGAGGTGGATGAGCGACACCTGGAGGAGCTGCCGGTGACCGTGATCGAGGAGGACCTGGTCGACGTCACCAACGCGCACCGGCACGACTCGGCCAAGCTCGCCACCGCGCTCATGCGCCTCCAGCAGGAGGAGCGCTCGGAGCGGGTGCGCCACCGCCGGATTCGCCGCCCGACTGCTTCGGCCGTCTGACGGTCCATGCTGGTCGCCTCGGAGCTGAAGGGGGAGCTCGCCCGCATCCATCCGGCCCGCAGCTGCTGCCGGCGTGCGGAGCTGGCCGGGCTGCTCTTCGTCCAGACCGGTCCGCCATCGCGACGCGGGGCAGCCATCCGCACGCTCGAGCACCCAACCGCCCGGGTGGCCGTTCAACTGGCGGCAGCCATCGGCATGCCGGCCGAGGGACCCATGCCGGCAGGCGCCACCGCCCCGCATCGGGCGGGCAGCCGCCGCCACCTGGAGGTCGTGCTCGACCGAAGCGCCGTCGAAGACTGGCGCTGGGAGTCGGCCAAGGCCTGCGACCGGCGAGCCTTCATGCGGGGCGCGGTGCTGAACGCCTCGATCTCGCTCGGCCCCTCCGGCACCCACGTCGAGTTCGTGTTCCGCGAAGGGCGCCGCGCCAGAGAGCTGCGGGCGCGACTGCGCGAGGTTGGCGTGCGAGCGGGGATGCTCCTTCGTCGCGGTCGGTCCGTCGTCTACGTGAAGGGCCAGGAGGAAGTGGCGACCCTGCTGCGCCTGACCGGCGCGAATCGGGCGCTGCTTGACTTCGAGGCGGGGCGCGTCCAGCGCGACGTCCGCAACCGGCTCAATCGCCTGCTGAACGCCGAGGAAGCGAACGTCGACCGCACCGTGCGAGCGGCCGATCGGCAGCTGCAGGCGATCAACCACCTCGACGAGGCGGGGGAGCTGCAGCGCCTGCCCGACGGCCTGCGGGAGGCCGCCGCCCTGCGCCGGCATCAGCCGGACGCGGACCTGGACACGCTTGCCTCGGCCCTCGGCCTCAGCCGATCGGCCATGAACCACCGCCTGCGGCGGCTGGTGGCGCTGGCCGCTGATCTGCACGGGGAGCCCGGCTGAGTGGCCACGAAACGGGTGCCGCTGGTGGCGGGCAACTGGAAGATGCACCCCACCAGCCGCTCAGCGGCAATCCTGCTCGCGCACGATGTAGCAGAAGCCACCGCGGGCCTGGCAGTGCGGACCGTAGTCTGCCCGCCGGCGGTCTTCCTGGAGGCGGTCGCCACCGGGCTGGGTGGCGGCACGACCGAGCCGGGCGGCGTCGGCATCGGTGCCCAGACCATGCACGCGGCCGAGTCCGGGGCCTTCACCGGCGAGATCTCGCCACTGATGCTGGAAGGCCTCGCGCAGTACGTGATCCTGGGCCACTCCGAACGGCGTCAGTTCGACAACGAGACCGATGCCGCCGTCGCGGCCAAGGTGGCGTCCGCGGTCGCCCACGGGCTGGTGCCGATCGCGGCCATCGGCGAGCGCGCCGACGAGCGGCGGAACGGCGAGACGGCGGCGGTCATCGACCGGCAGCTGCGCGCTGCCATCTCGCAGCTCGACGGCCTGGCGGGGAGCGGCCTGGTGATCGCGTACGAGCCGGTGTGGGCGATCGGGACCGGCGACGCGGCCACCGGCGAGGATGCACAACAGGTCGCCGCCCAGATCCGCGCCATCCTGAGCGAGGCGGATCCGCGAGGGGGCGCCCGAGGTGCCGATCCTCTACGGCGGCAGCTGCACGCCGGAAAACGCGCCCGAGTTCTTTGCCATGCCCGATCTCGACGGCGCGCTGGTTGGCGGCGCGTCGCTCGACGCGGAGCGCTTCGCCGGCATCGTCCGCGCCGCGGCGGAGCTGCGCGGGTGAGGGCTGGGCGGCCCCGCCCGGTCGTCCTGTGCGTGCTCGACGGCTTCGGGCTGGGCGAGGATCCAGCCCGCAACGCGCTGCTGGCTGCGCGGATGCCGGCCTGGGAGCGGCTGACGGCCGAATGGCCCACCTGTCGGCTCGAGGCCTCGGGCGAGGCGGTGGGCCTGCCGGCGGGGCAGATGGGCAACTCGGAAGTCGGCCACCTCAACCTGGGTGCTGGCTTCCCGGTCCTGCAGGACCTGCCGCGCATCAGCCAGGCCATCGCGGACGGCAGCTTCTTCGACAACGCCGTCCTGCGCCAGGCGGTCGACCATGCCCTGCGCCACGGGAGCCGGCTGCACCTGCTTGGACTCATCGGTCCAGGCGGCATCCACGCCGTTGACGAGCACATCGCGGCCATGGTCGAGCTGGCGCATCGCAACGGGCTGCCGGCGGCGCGTGTCATGCTGCACGCCTTCACCGACGGGCGCGACACGCCGCCGCAGTCGGCGGCGCAGCTCATGCCGGCACTGGAGGCACGGTTGGCCGGTCGCGCCACGATCGTGACCGTCTCCGGCCGCTACTTCGCCATGGACCGCGACCAGCGCTGGGACCGGACGGCACGCGCCTGGGACGCGATCGTGCACGGCGCTGGACCGATGTCGGGGTCGGCCGCTGGCGCCGTGGCGGCCGCGCATGAGCGAGGCGAGGGTGACGAGTTCGTGGTGCCAACCGTGATCGACGGGTACGACGGCATGCGCGACGGCGACGCCGTGCTCCACATGAACTTCCGGGCCGACCGGGCACGGCAGCTGACCCAGGCGCTGGCACTCGACGGCTTTACGGCCTTCGACCGCGGCCGGCGCCCGGCCGATCTGCTGGTCGCCACCCTGACCGAGTACCAGGCGCCGGCCGAGCTGCCGGTGCGCGTGGCCTTTCCGCCGGTCGTGGTCGATTCGCTGGCGGCCTACCTGGCGCGTCTCGGCCTGCGCCAGCTGCACCTGGCCGAGACCGAGAAGTACGCCCACGTCACCTATTTCTTCAACGGCGGTGTGGAGGCGCAGCTGCCGGGGGAGGATCGGGTCTTGGTGCCGTCGCGCCGCGACGTGCCGACCTACGACCTGGCACCCCAGATGAGCGCCCCCGAAATCACCGAACGGCTGCTGGCCGCCATCGGCTCAGGCGACTACGACTTCATCATCGTCAACTACGCCAACCCGGACATGGTCGGTCACACGGGCGTGTGGGGCGCGGCCGTGGCTGCCGCGGAGGTGATCGATGGCTGCCTGGATCGGGTCAGCCGCGCGGCGCTGGATGCGGGCGGCGCGCTGGTCATCACCGCCGACCACGGCAACATCGAGGAGATGCGCGACTCGGCCGGCGCGCCGCAGACCCAGCACACCACCTCGCCGGTGCCAATGGTGTTGGTGGGGGAGCGCTGGCGCGGGGCCAGCCTGCGCGACGGCGTCCTGGCGGACGTGGCGCCAACGGTGTGCGAGCTGATGGGAATCCCGCCCGGCCCGTCCATGACCGGCCGATCGCTGCTCACCGGCTGATTTGCTAGAATCCGCGGGCTCATGACCCCCATCACCGTCGCCCAGATGATCCTGGCCATCGCGCTGATCGCCTCAATCCTGCTGCAGCAGCGCGGGACGGGGCTGGGCGGCGCGTTCGGCGGCGAGGTGACCGCCTATCGAAGCCGGCGCGGAATCGAGCGCACGCTCTTCCGCCTCACGATCGTGCTGGCGGTCCTGTTCGTCGTCTTCAGCCTGCTGGGTCTGCTGCCGCAGGTCTGATCCCCGCGGGCCGGCTCCCGCGCAAGCTCTCGGTCCGCTCGGTGTCCAGCCGTGCCTACTGTGTCGTGCGCCGGTTGTAGAGCCAGAGCCCCAGCGGGAAGCTGACCGCCAGGATGCCCACCGACCACAGGATCGCCGGCACCGTATACGTGCCCACGTTCAGGCCCAGCGTCAGGTCACGCACCGCGTTGACCACCACCGTCATCGGCTGATTCTCGGCGAAGGGCTGGATCCATTCGGGCAGCGTGTCGGTCAGGACGAAGGCGCTGCTCACAAAGGTGAGCGGGAAGACGACGGCGAACATGATCCCTTGCAAGGCCTCCGGTGTGCGGACCGCGGCACCGGCCGCCACGCCGACCCAGGAGAGGGCGAAGCCGAAGAGCAGCATGATGCCGATGCCCGCCGCGTTGCCGGCCAGGCCGCCCTCCGGCCGGAATCCGACCGCCAGGCCCACGATCCACATGATCGCCACGGCCAGCGCGGCGCGCATCAGGTCGGTAAACGTGCGGCCGGTGAGCACCGTGGACTGCGCCATCGGGAGCGATCGGAAGCGGTCGATCATGCCCTTCTGCAGGTCGTTGGCCAGCAGCACGCCGGTGTACATGCCGGCGAACGCCACCGTCTGGACGAAGATCCCGGCCATCAGGTAGTTCGTGTACGAGGCGCTCTGCCCACCCTGGCCGCCGACGTCGATGGCGCCGCCGAAGACGATGCTGAAGAGCAGCACGAACATGATCGGGCTGAGGGTCACGTCCAGCAGCAGCTCAGGCGTGCGCCGAATGTGGAACAGGTTGCGGCGGACCATCTCCCAGCTGTCGCTCAACCACCAGGCAGCGCCGGTCACGCTTCCACCTCCTCGTTGACCTTCTCTTCGGCCGGCCGGCCGGTCAGGGTCAGGAAGACCTCGTCAAGGGTCGGTCGCCGGAAGCCGATGTCATCCACGTGCGCCTCGACCGCATCCAGCTCGCGAATGACCCGCGTCAGCACCCCTGCATGCGAGGTCACTGCCACGCTCAGTCGCCGATCGTCGCGGTTCATGCGGACCTGGCCTTCGCCCAGCGCCTCGAGCACCTGGCGCGCGGGCTCGAGCTGCGTCTCGTCGCTGACCGTGACTTCCAGGCGCTCGCCACCGACCTGACGCTTCAGCTCGTCGGCCGTGCCGCGCGCGATCCCCCTACCGTGGTCGATGACGAGGATGTCGTCAGCCAGCCGATCGGCCTCTTCCAGGTATTGCGTCGTCATCAGCACCGTGGTGCCGCCCTTCGCCAGGCCAGCGATCAGGTCCCACATCGAGAGCCTGCCCTTCGGGTCGAGTCCGGTGGTCGGTTCATCAAGGAAGACGACGGGCGGCTCGGAGATGAGCGCCGCCGCCAGGTCGAGGCGACGTCGCATACCGCCCGAGTACGTCTTGACGATGCGATCGCCGGCATCGGTCAGCTCGAAGTGCTCGAGCAGAAGATCGGTGCGCTGGCGGACGCTCGCGCCATCCATGCGGTACAGGCGCCCGACCATGCCCAGGTTCTCGCGCCCGGTCAGCATCTCGTCGAGAGCGGCGTACTGGCCGGCCACGCCGATGCTGGCGCGCACACGATCCGGGTGCTTGAGCACATCGATCCCGGCCACGCGGGCCGAGCCCTTGGTCGGATGGGTGAGGGTCGTGAGGATGCGGACCGCGGTGGTCTTGCCGGCGCCGTTGGGCCCCAGCACGCCCAGGATGGTCCCTTCCTGGACATCGAGGTCCAGGCCGACCAGCGCCTTGGTCTCGCCGAAGTACTTGTGGAGGCCCTCGGCCTCGATCATCAGTTTTGCCACAGGATTCCCCAGCCTACCGGAAGTCGACGATTGGCACGTCAAGGGCCGTTGGCATTCGTTCCGCGCCCCTATGACTGGTCATGCGTCGCCGACTCATCGGTCCTGTGGGCGCCTCAATCGGCCCATGCTAAAATCCCCCGACTTGTCGCACGTTCGCGTGTGGCGACGCGTGCCGAGGTGGCGGAATAGGCAGACGCGCTAGGTTCAGGACCTAGTGACCATTACGGTCGTGTGGGTTCAAGTCCCTCCCTCGGTACCATTACCCTCACAACAGTGACCGTTCGATGCCCAGGTGGCGGAATTGGTATACGCGTACGTTTGAGGGGCGTATGAGGCAACTCATCCGGGTTCAAGTCCCGGCCTGGGCACCACACTCCGCCAGCCGCTAGACCGATGACGCCGCCCTCCGGGCGGCGTTCCTAGTACCAATTCCTCGCACGCTGGGAGCGCGAACGATGGATTCGGGCTGATACGCTCGCGCGCGAGGACATCGTGGAATCGTTCCGAGCGCGATCCCCAGCGACCATGAGCCCGCCGCCCCAGGCGCGCGGCGATATCGGCGAGCGCCTCGTCTGGATCGACTGGCTGAAGGTCATCGTGGTCTTCGCGGTCTTCGTCTACCACGCCGCCGAGCCGTTCTTCGTCATCAACTGGGTGGTATCGAACGACCAGCGCAGCACCGCGCTCAGCGCCATCGCGGGCTTCAGCTTCCTCTTCGGCATGCCGCTCATGTTCCTGCTGACCGGCGCCACCTCGTGGCTGTCGCTGGGGCAGCGATCGCTGACCGGCTATGGGATGACCCGCGTTCGACGGCTGCTCCTGCCGCTGATCGCCGGCATCGTCATCCTGACGCCGTTGCAATGGTGGCTGGCGGCTGCCATCGCGCGGGGCGGGGAGAACCCGCTGAACACCATCGCCTGGTTCTTCGGCGGAATGCGGTTCGAGCCGACGTCGCGCTGGTTCGGCGACTACGGCATGCACCTGTGGTTCATCGCCTTCCTGCTGGCCTATTCGATCCTGTGCCTGCCGCTGCTCGGCGTGCTGCGCCGCCCCACTGGTGCGCGTCTTCTCGGTTGGCTGGCGTCGCTGCCCACGCCCACCATGCTGGTGATCCTGTTCGCACCGATCCTCCTCAGCCAGTGGCTGCTGCGGATCCCAACCCCGAGCTACCGCGACTGGGCCGATTTCGCGCTGTGGTTCGGCTTCTTCGTGATCGGCGTCATCCTGGTCGCTGATCAGCGCCTGCTGAACGCCGTTGTCCGCAACGGTCCGCGGCTGATCGGCATCGGGGTGGCCCTCATCGCTGGCGGCGTGGCGGTGGTCGGCGTTGCGCTGGCCATGGGCATTGTGCCCACGGGGGAGGCAAGCCACCTGCAACGGCTCGAGACAGCGCCCGTGCTGGATGTGCCCAGTCTCGGCTACATCACGCTGCGGACCGCGGCCGGCGCCGCGCTCACCGGCGGTTGCCTCTGGATCGGCGTGCGCCGATTCCGCTCACAGCCGGCCTGGCTGCCGCGCGCGAACCGGGCAATCCTGCCGTTCTATGTGCTGCACCACCCGGTGGCGGTGGCGGTGTCGGCGGTGGTGGTCCAGTGGTCGTTGGGCATCTGGACCAAGCTCGCGGTCATCCTGGCCGTGTCGCTGGCAGGCACGCTCGGGCTGACCGAGCTTGTGATGCGGACCCGCGTCGGGCGGGCCGTCTTCGGCATCCCCTCGGATGCCAAGGGCGGCGCCGTCCACGCCATCCCGGCAACATCACCGCCCGCCGACCCATTCGCCATCCACGCCGGCGCAACGCTGAACCTGCCGGAAGCCGATCGCCACCGGAGCGTGGTCGGGGCGTTGCAGGCGACGGTGCGCCGGCAGCCACATGCCGAGGCGCTGCGCTGGAAGGACGAGGGCCGATGGATGGGCCTCACCTACGCCGAGCTATGGAATCGGATCCGGGCCACGTCAATGGCACTGCAGCAGCGCGGTGTGGGCGCCGGCGACCACGTCGTCATCATCAGCCGCTCGCGCCCGGAATGGGTGGTCGCCGACTTCGCGGTTCAGGCGCTGGGAGCAGTCGTCTGCCCGATCTACCCGGGTGAAGCGGATGCTCGCATCGAGCAGATCGCACGCGGGCTGCGTCCGCGTCTGCTGTTCGTGGAGGACGAGCGGCAGCTGTCCCGCTTTGGAGATATCGCGCCGACAGTCGTGCTGGGCACGCCGGCCGAGACGGTGCGCCGGGTCGTCACCCTGGCCGACTTGCAGCGGACCGGAGCCACCCTGGGTGCCCCGCACGCAGAGGCCTGGCAGGCGGGCGTGGATGGGCTGGATCGGTCCCTGGTGGCGACCATCGCGCAGACCATTGATGAAGAGGGCGTCTCCCGCGGGGCGGTGCTGACCCACGGCAACGTGCTGCACAACCTGGAGGCCGCCCGCGACGCATTGCCGCTGCGACCCGGCGACGTGGTGCTTTCGATCCTGCCGCTCAGCCACATGCTCGAACGAGTGGGCACGCTGCTGGTGCTGGGGAGCGGCGCAACGCTGGCTTTCGCCGAGTCGCGCATCGACCGCTGGGCCGACAACATGCGCGAGATCCGCCCGCAGGCGATGGTGGTGGTGCCCCTCTTCCTGACTCACCTGGTGAAGGGCCTGCGCGGCGGGTCGGTCGGACGACCGGGCCTGATCGGCAGGCTGGCGCGCTGGAGCCTGGCGACCGGCACCGCTGCCCGGGGGCAGTCCGGGCTGGCGGGTCGCCGACGCTCGTGGGTGCGCCTCCTGGTGGCCGATCTGCTGGTGCTCCGGCACCTGCGCGCCGCCACGGGCGGACGGCTGCGATACCTGTGCTGCGGCGGTGCGCCGCTGCCGGTCGAGGTGGGGGACTTCCTCTCGGCGGCCGGTGTCCCCGTCATCGAGGGCTACGGCATGACCGAGGCCGCGCCCCTGCTGGCCGTCAATCGGCTGGGCCGCCAGCGGCTGGGGACGGTGGGACCGCCAGTCGCCGGCACCGAGCTGCGGATCGAGGCAGAGACCGACGAGATCCTGGCCCGCGGGCCGCAGGTCATGCAGGGCTACCACGACCTTCCGCGGCAGACCGCCGCCACCCTCACGGCCGACGGCTGGCTGCGCACCGGCGACCTGGGCGCCTGGGACGCGGCGGGCAACCTGCGAATCACCGGCGTGCGCAAAGACCTGCTGGTGCTGGCGACAGGCAAGAAGGTCAGCCCGCGTCCCTTGGAGATGGAGCTCGAGGGTTCGGACCTGATCGCGCGGGCGGCCGTCGTCGACCTGGGCGCCGACGGCGTCGGCGTGCTGCTCTGGCCCGATGGCGACAGCACCGGGTCACGTGCCGCGCTCGACGGCGCGACGGAGAAGGATCTGCTGGTCGGCGAGGTCAGGCGGCTGCTGGGTGGTCACGCCTCGTATGAGCGGCCGCGGCGGCTTGGCATCCTGCCGCGCGACCTGAGCGTGGAGGCCGGAGAGCTGACGGCGGACGGGCGGCGCAATCGGGCGGCGATCGTTGCCAACTGGGCTTCGGCGGCGACCATTCCGCTGAGCTGGCGCACCCGCGAGACCGCGCAGGTCAGCGTGATACCCTCGCCGCTCGGGGCGGTTAGCTCAGCTGGTTAGAGCACCTCGTTTACACCGAGGGGGTCGGGGGTTCGAGTCCCTCACCGCCCACCAGTGCACCGCACCGCATCGGCCCTGCTAGCATTCAGGTCCGTCCCACTCCGAAGCGTGGAGACCGCTGAGAGCCATGGAATTCGGCTGGATCATCCTGATCGTCGTCGTGGCGGTCATCGTCCTGTTCCTGATCTTCACGTACAACGGCCTTGTCCGACTGCGGAACATGGTCGACGAGGCGTGGAACCAGATCAGCGTGCAGCTCAAGCGCCGGCATGACCTGATCCCGAACCTGGTCAACGCCGTGAAGGGCTACATGGAGTTCGAGCAGGAGACGCTGACTCGAGTCATCGAAGCCCGCAATCAGGCCGTATCGGCCCAGCAGGCCGGACCCGGGGGAGCCGCCCAGGCGGCCCAGGCGGAGAACTTCCTGACCGGCGCCCTGCGCCAGCTGTTCGCCCTGGTCGAGAACTATCCCGATCTGAAGGCGAACCAGAACGTCCTGGAGCTCCAGGAGGAGCTGACCACCACCGAGAACCAGATCGGCTTCAGCCGGCAGCACTACAACAGCACGGTCCGGGAGTTCAACACCAGCGTCCAGACCTTCCCGAACGTGCTGATCGCCGGGATGTTCGGCTTCCGCGAGCGCGATTACTTCCAGATCGAAGAGGCCGATGCCGCGGTGCCGGAGGTGAACCTGCGCAGCACCGAACCCCCGCCGGCCGCACCACCGGCTTCGGCCCCACCGGCCGCGCCGCCGCCCGCTTCGCCTCCGCCGGCCGCCCCGCCATCGGCCTGATCCCGGCAGCTGACGCGGCAAGGATGCCGCTGTGACCGCGCGCCCGGCCCCGTCCACGTTCTATCACGAGATCGCCCGCAACCGGCGGAACTCGTGGTTGTTGGTCATCGTCGTGATGCTGGTGCTGGCCGCCCTGGGGGCGGCCATCGGCTACGCCACCGACTTTGGCTGGGGTGGCGTGGTGGCCGCGCTGGTGGTCGCCACCTTCCTCAGCATCGGCTCCTACTTTGCCGGCGACCAGCTGGTGCTGCTCTCGTCCGGCGCGCGCGAGGTGCCCATCGGCGATCCGCCCGACGACCGAAAGCAGCTGGTCAACGTCGTCAGCGAGATGAGCATCGCCGGCGGGCTGCCGATGCCGAAGGTCTACACCATCGACGACACGGCCCCGAATGCCTTCGCCACCGGTCGCGATCCCAAGCACGCGTCGCTGGCGGTCACGACCGGGCTGCTCGAGAAGATGGACCGCGAGGAGCTGCAGGGCGTGATCGGGCATGAGATGAGCCACATCGGCAACTACGACATCCGCTTCACGCTGCTGGTCGGCGTGCTGGTGGGGAGCATCGCGCTGCTGGCCGACTGGTTCCTGCGCTACAGCTTCTGGACCGGTGGCGGACGCCGTGGGCGAGATAGCGACGGCGACCGCGGCGGGGGAGTGGGGGCGATCCTGTTCCTGATCGCGATCGCCCTGGCGGTGGTGGCGCCGTTCATCGGCCGCATGGTGCAGCTGGCCGTAAGCCGCCGGCGCGAGTCACTGGCCGATGTCTCGGCGGTCGAGCTGACGCGGAATCCCACCGGCCTGGCGCGGGCCCTGCGCACCATCGCCGATGACCCGGAGGTGCTGGAGGTCGCCAATCGCGCCACCCAGCACCTGTACATCGTCAACCCGATCAAGTCCTTCGAGCAGCGCGCGTCCTCGATGTGGGACACGCATCCGCCGATCGCGGAGCGGATCGCCGTCCTGCGCGGCCTGGCGGGGCAGTTCGGCCAGGACCCGAACGCCATCACCTGACCGGCCGATTGGTTTGCCGCTCAATCGGGCCCTGTGCTATCGTCGGCAGCCGATACGCGACGACGAGCGAGGGCCGCCGCCCGGACGGGCCGAGGTAGCTCAGTTGGTAGAGCACCGCCCTGAAGAGGCGGGTGTCGTCAGTTCGAATCTGACCCTCGGCACCATCTTCGACGCGCGCATCGGACGAGAAACGGGCGGAAGTGGCTCAGTTGGTAGAGCATCACCTTGCCAAGGTGAGGGTCGCGGGTTCGAGTCCCGTCTTCCGCTCCATTTTTATGCCCTGCTGGCGATGACCTGCTAGCCTCGATGGGCCTGATTGCCCCGTCGTCTAGTGGCAGGACAGCGGACTTTGGATCCGTTAACGGTCGTTCGAATCGACCCGGGGCAGCCAGCGAGCAAGTGGCCTGCGGCGACGTGCCCGAGTGGTCAGGGAGCGGTCTGCAAAACCGTTTACACGGGTTCGATTCCCGTCGTCGCCTCCACTTCTCAGCGATGCTGGTCGACGAAGATCTGGTTGCCATCCGGATCGGTGAGGATGAAGCTGGCCGGCCCGGCGGTTGACTCATCGGCCTCCTGGTCGAACGAGACGCCTGCCCCTCGCAGCTGCCGCTGAAGCTCACGGACGTCCGTGAAGGGATCGACCGGCTGCGCCGCCTGGTCCCAACCCGGGTTGAAGGTCAGGATGTTCCCCTCGAACATCCCCTGGAACAGGCCGATGACCGACTGCGCCGTTCTTCAGGATCTGCCAGCCCTGCGCGGCATCTCCGTGGAATGCCTGGAAACCGAGCTTTTCGTAGAAGGCTCGCGACGCCGCCAGGTCCTTGACGGCGAGGCTGACCGAGAACGCGCCGAGATCCATTGGTTCCCTCCATGAGGTCGGCGCACAAGAATGCTGGGTGCGTCGCCGTGATGGAGGGTACCCCTGCCGGGCCATGGCCCGGCATCGTGTCAGAGGTCGTCGCCGAATTGCTTGCCACGGGCGTTGACGGGCCCCACAATCCCGCCGACATGAGCCGGCTCCGCTCTCTGTTCCGAGGCACCGAGCATCCCGAGCCGCCGCCAGACGCCGACGTTGCACCGCCGCCCGTGCAGCCAGAGGAACCTATGGCGGCGTCGGTCGCGGTGCGCATCTTCACGGTTGAGGGGTCGCGTGAGCTGGAGACCGAGGGTGGCGTCCCTCGCACGACGGACCTGTTGAATCGCACCGACGACCAGCTCCGGATTCGTGAGTCAGGCGCCGGCGCCTGGGAGTTCGTCGACGTGGATGAGCTGCTGGTGGTGGTGCCGCCCGAGCAGGGGAGCGACCCCAAGCTGCGACTCCATCGGCCCCGGCAGCAGGTGCGCGTCAAGATCGGGCCGTACCTGGTCGATGGCGCCGCGCATGTGCCGGCGGGTTCCCAGGCGACGTCGTTCCTGGTGCCGCAGCGACATCACTTCGTGCCGCTGACGGAGGCCACCATTCAGCATGACGAGCGCTCCGGCGACTACCGCGTCGCGGTGGCCATCGTGAATCTGCGGATGGCCGAGTCGCTGAGAAAAGTCGAGCCGACGGCTGAGCGAGCAGGCGACGGGTCCGGCATGGAGCCGGAACCCGTCGCGTGAGCGCTACTAGCCGGGTTCTCTAAATACCCGGCCAATATGGGTGCGGTGCAAAACCGACGCCGTTGAAGAACCGTCCGACCCGGCTTCGCACGTTGAAAATGACGCGCCGGTCGACGGCGTCGCTCACCGGCGGCTTTGCGGCAGTCACGCTGCGAGGGATGCACCGGCCCACTGGTTTGGGTATTGAATAGGCCGATGGAGAGGCGCCAGAGCTCGGCTGACGTCGCGGCCGCCGTCGACCTGGTGGTCCGCCTTGGGGCGATCATGCTCAGCGCCGGCTCACCCACCGATGATGTCGAGCGCTCGATGGGGGTGGCGGCTCGCGCACTCGGGCTTGGACGGGTGACGGCCGCCGTGTCGTTCGGCAGCATCACGCTGTCGTACACCGCGGGGCCGGAGGGCCAGCCGGCGACCGCCATGCAGATGGTGGGTGAGCGGGTGAGCGACTACCGCCGGCTCTCCTCCGCCGCGCGACTGGTCAACGAGCTGCGGACGGGCGAAGCGGACCGATCGCGCGCGGCAGCCGAGGTCGAACGCATCGAGGCCCTCGGGTCGGCCTGGCCGGAGCCGCTCACCAGCCTGGCGCAGGCGGTCTCCGCATCGGCCTCGACCGTCCTGTTCGGTGGATCGGCGCTGGACGCGCTGGCGACGCTGATCATCGGTGTGCTGGTCCAGCCCATCATCGTGCGGCTCGACGGATCGGGGCTGCCGCCGTTCTTCCGCAGCCTCATCGGTCCCTTGATCTCGTCCCTGCTGGTGGCCGCCGCGGTGGCCTTCGGGACGCCGATCAACGCCGGCCTGGTGCTGACCGGCAGCCTGCTGCGCTTCCTGCCAGGAGCCGCCCTGGTGGCGGGCATGCGCGATCTGATCGACCAATCGATCATCAGCGGCTCCGCACGCCTGGCCGAGGCACTGTTCCTGGGCGCCGCTGTGGCGTCCGGCATCGCCCTCGGGACGTGGGCCGCTGCGCAGTTCGACGTCTTCCTGACGATGACCACCACCGGAACGCAGGACTGGCAGTTCGTGATCCAGATCGTCGCGGCCGGTGTCGCGTGCGGCGCGTGGGCGGTGCGCCTGGGGGAGCCGCGCTTCGCGCTGCTGACCGCCAGCCTGCTTGGCGCCCTCGGCTGGAGTATCAACCTGGGCCTCATCTCCGGCGGGCTCGGGGAGGTGCCGGCCACGGCCGCGGCCGGCCTGGCGGTTGGCGGCCTGGGTCGCTACCTGGCGCGCCGTCGTGAGGCGCCGGTGGTCCTCTGGGTGGTGCCGGCATCGCTGCCCTTGCTGCCGGGCCTGCTGATCGTCAGCGGGATGCTGGCCTCCAACGCCGTGTCCGGATTGGTCCTGCTCTCGACCGCCGTCTTCACGGGGCTGGCGCTGGGGGCGTCGATCGCCTTCGGTGACATCGTGGTGCAGACGCTCCGCCAGGTCCGGGAGGAGATCATCCAGCCGGTGATCATCCAGCCCGTCGTTCAGGTCGTGGGCACCCGTATCGGTGCGGTCTTCGGCGGCCGCGGCAGCCAGGCGTCCGGACCCGAGGCCCCAGCGGGAACGAGCGATTCGCCGCGGACCGAGGAACCGGCGCCTGATCGGACCTCGTAGACCTTGCCATCCAGGCACAGCCGCCCGCGCGGCACGAAGACGTCGGGGGCGCCGGACGCGACATCGTCGAGGTCTGATCGCAGCGCGGTGACGAGCCAGCCAACCCGCGCTTCCCTGAGCTGGGTCAGGAGCACGTCGAGGTCGGCCGCGATCGGTGGCGGTTCCACCAGGATGCGGTCGCGCATCGGCCCGACGACGGCATGCGGCGTGAGGAAGCCCCGAGCAACCGCCACGCGGGCGCCCGGCGGAATCGGATTGGCACTGACCCGACAGCGGGGCGGAACATCGAGCTCGGCTGCCCGGTCGGCCGAGCCGCCGAGAACCAGGGCCCAGTAGGCGGTCGCTCGATCGCTGCCCGCCGGCAGGGGAATCGGCACGTTGGGAAAGGCGTTGGCGAGCACGACCGAGATCGAGGCGAGCACGACGAGCCCGAATCCAGCGGCGAGCCTGAGCAGGCGGGGACATCGATCAAGGACGAGAGCGGACAGGGGAAGCGCGACCGCGGGCAGGAAGAGCGTGTATCGGGCATACCACGGGCTGGCGAGGGCGACCAGCGCCAGGCAGCTGGGAGCAACGACGAGCGCCAGGGGCCACCAGGCCCTCCGGATGGCCAGCACGACGATGCCGCCGCAGGCAAGCGCGGCGACCGCCAGCCAGACGTGGCCCAGCCCGCCGGGTCGCTGGTTGTAGATGTACCCGTGCAGCTGCCAGTCGTAGATCCACGAGGCAGCGACCTTGGCCGACCGGGCTCAGGCCCAGAAGGCTCCGCGGTTCGATCGGCGCGCCGTAGGTCCCCGGCTCGAGGCCTTCGAACGGACCGATGCCCACCGGATAGAACGGGTTGCCGTGCACGACGAGGTTCTTGAGATACCAGGAGGCGCCCAACGCCAGCAGCGGCAGGACCAGCGCCGTCACGTGCCCGATTCGTGCTCGGAATGAGGCCGGCCCCTTGGTCAGGATGAGGATCGTGACGACCAGGATGATGGGCGAGACGAGCACCAGGCTGGTGGGCTTGATGCCGAGCGCCAGGCCCGCCGCGATGCCGAACAGCAGCGCGGCAGAGGCGTCCCGCTCGCCGGCGATAATGCGCAGGCCGATCGCCCAGGTCGCCAACACCGCGGCGGTGTAGGCGCCATCCAGGTAGGTCGTTCCCGACAGGGCCAGCAGTGCCGGCGTCATGCCCAACAGCAGGCCGGCCAGAAGGGACGTCCGTGGCGTCGCGCCGAGCGATCTGGCCAGGCCGATGGCGGCGACAATCGCCACCGGGATCGGCAGGAATCCGGTAAAGCCTGCCAAGGCATCGGTCCGCGTGAAGGCGCTGAGCCAGGTCGTCAGCAGCTCGCCGGTTGCCGGCCACCCATCGGTCCAGATGTTCTGTGGCACGCGCACGATGGCATTGGCCTGGAGCCAGACGTCCACCAGGACAAGGTGGTATTGCCAGCCCAAAACGTCTGCGACGGGCACGCGGATCGCCAGCACGGTCCGCCAGATGAGCACGGCACCAACGATCAGCGCCGCCGCCGAAGCAGGCGGCCAAATGATCGCCTCGCGCACCGCATTGACGGCGTTCCGTAGGCGGGTCCGCGGGTTGAGGGGTCGCTTCCAGGCCAGCAGCGCCGCGACCACGCACCACGCGACGGCAAGGGCCAACAGGGTCGTCCCCGAGAGGTCGCGCACGACCAGGCCGGCAATGCCCACCGTCCCGACGCACAGGGACCACGCCAGGAGGCAGAAGGCGAGGAGCCAGGCGACAGCTCCTCGCGGCGTGAGCTGGGCCGAGAGCAGCGCGGCCGCAACCAGCAGGACCGCGCTGGATATGACCAGCAGGATCATGGATGCGGCGTGCTAGCGTGTCGCATGCCGGGGCCGGAGTGGCGGAACGGCAGACGCGGCCGGCTTAAACCCGGCGGTCCCGCAAGGGACGTGGGGGTTCGAATCCCTCCTCCGGCACCAGCTAGCTTGACGAGCGGCGCGTGAAGAGGCCCCGGCGCCGCTGCTTGTTCCGGCCGTTGCCGCCTGCCTCCGTCTCGATGCCGACGATCGCCTGCGCGACCTGGGTAAGCGCCAGGGCGACCGGCGTTCCGGGACGGCTGGTCACCACCGGCACCCCCTCGTTCACCGCCCGGATCATGTCGACCTCGGTGTACGGGATCTCGGCGGCGGGCTTGGTGCGCAGCAGGTTTTCGACGTCGCGGGTCTTGAGCAGCTCCTTCGGGAAGATGTGATTCACCACGAAGTGCGTCTTGGCACGCAGCGTGGCCGTCTCGGCCAGGAATCCCAGCAGGACGCTGGTGGCGCGGAGCGCCGCGATCTCCGGAAAGATGACGAACACGTGGGTGGACGCCTGCTCCAGCATCCACAGAGAGCGCGGATCCAGGCGCGAGCCGCAATCGACGATCACCTCGTCGAAGCGCGGTCGCAGGACGGCCAGTGCCCGCTCCAGCTGGTCGACCGAGACGCGGAAATCGGCGTCGGGGTGGGCGGGCGCGGCCAGAACCTGCACCCCTGACGAGTGCGGCGTGAGGTAGCTCATCGCCAGCTCGGGATCCGACAACGCGGGATCGTCGCCGGCCAGGCCGGCCAGGTCGAAGCGTGGCGACAGGTTCAGGTGGGTGGCGACCTGACCGAACTGCAGGTCCATGTCGATCAGCAGCACCTTGGCACCAGGTGCGCTGCCCGGCACGCCGCCGGCCAGGAGCACCGCGGTGTTGACCGCCAGGGTGGTCGTGCCGACGCCGCCCTTCGGCGAGAAGAAGGTGACGATCTCGCCCGACGGCAGGTTGGAACGGGCCGCCTCCGGCGTGACCCGGCCGGCGCGGATCAGCAGCGCCTCGACCTTTGCCGCCAGCTCGTGACGGGCGAAGCCGGTGCTCACCACGTCATCGGCGCCAGCCTCCAGGAACGCGATCCGGGCCTCGACGTCATCCGCCGGTGCGACCACCAGCACAGGGGTCGGCTCGGCTGCCGCGGCTCGAATGCGGCCGATGGAACCGCTCACCGCCAGACCCTCGGCCAAGACGAGGTCGAACGATCCATCCCGCAGGGCGCCCACCGCCGCGGCCGGGGTGGTGACGCTGGTCGTGACGTACCCGGCGGATCCCAGCTGCGTCTCGAGCTCGGTTCGGAGCTCGTCAGTGGGGGCGCAGATCAGGATCGGATTGGCAGCCATGGGTCCTTCCCAGCGATAAGGCTGCTGAGTATAGTGCCGGCCCCTCGCGTTGCCGGAGTGCCCCGGATCGGGCATACTGCGTCGGCGCCTCCCTCCGAGGAGGCTCGTTTCATGTCCACCCTTGGGCTCCTTTCTGCCGCCGTCCGGACTCCATCGGGACGGTCGCAAGCCCTTAGAGAGGAGGAGATCGGTCCATGCGCCGATACGAGCTGATGCTTCTCTTCCGACCGGATCTGGAGGATGACAAGCTCCAGTCCGCGGTCGAGAAGGTGACCCGTGCCATCGTCAACGCGGGTGGCACCCTGACCAAAGTCTCGCCATGGGGCAAGCGCCGCATGGCCTACGACATCCAGCACTTCCGCGAGGCCAGCTACTTCCTGCTGCACTTCGACATCGCGCCGTCGGCGATCCGTGAGATCGAGCGCGGACTGCTGATCAGCGAGGAGATCCTGCGGCACCTGGTGACGGTGCTCGAGGATCACGGCACCAGTATCTCGGAGGAGGATCTGGCCCCAGCCGCGGTGCCGGCGGACGAGTCCCGAACCGACGACGAGGGCGCTGTCGACGCTGATGCCAGTGGGGTGCCCGCGGCGATTGCCGAGCGCGACGACGAAGCTGTCGCGAACGAGCGGCGACGGTGCTGCCGTCGACGAGGCATCGTCCACCGAGGCGGCGTCAACCGACGCGGAATCCACCGAGGCGGCGTCAACCGACGCGGAATCCACCGAGGCGGCGCCAGAGCCCGCAACCGATGGTGACGAGCAGACGGAGGAGGCCGGCACGGCCGTCGAGGCCTGACCGCGCCATGAGGAGGCTGAGGCAATGACCCTCAACAAGATGATGATCATCGGCAACCTGGGGGCAGACCCCGAGCTGCGCTACACGCCCAGCGGCAAGGCGGTCGCCAACCTGCGTGTGGCCGTCAACGACCGCTATCGCGGCCAGGACGGCGAGTGGCAGGAGGAGACCCACTGGTTCCGCGTGGAGCTGTGGGAGCAGGCTGCCGAGCGTGCCGCCGAGAACATGCGCAAGGGCCACAAGGTCTACGCCGAGGGCCAGCTGCGGCCGCGCGAGTTCGAGGGCAACGACGGGCAGAAACGCACCTCACTGGAGATTCGCTTCGCGCGTGTCGTCTCGCTGGAGCGGCGCGACCCGAGCGAGGGCGGCGGCTACTCGGGTAGCTTCAGCGAGGGCGGCGCCAGCAGCTCGGACGCCGGGGGCGGCACCTCGGACGCGCCGATCGCGCGCCCGCGCGGAGCCGGCACCGCGACCCGCAGCGAGACGGCTGAGAGCATCGACGTCGACGACATCCCCTTCTAGGCAACGAGGACCGAACCACCACATGGCAAGCCCACGTTCCCGCCGCGAGTCGGCGGACTACTACCGCGACCGACGTCGCCGCAAGGTGTGCAACTTCTGCGTCGACAAGGCCGAGTCGATTGACTACAAGGAGGTCAACCGCCTCCGCCGATACCTCTCCGAGCGAGCGAAGATCGAGCCGCGTCGCAAGACCGGCACCTGCGCCCGTCACCAGCGGATGCTGACCGTGGCCCTCAAGCGGGCCCGCCAGGTCGCGCTGCTGCCGTACGCGCCGCAGCACCTGCGCCCGTAGCCATCGCCTGACGGGTGGACATCGTCCTCCTGATCGGCTCGCTGGCGATCATCCTGATCGCCGCTGAGCTGTTCACCAACGGGATCGAGTGGTTCGGTCACCGGCTGAACCTGGCGGAGGGGGCGGTTGGCAGCGTCCTGGCGGCGGTGGCCACCGCCATGCCGGAGACGCTGATCCCGGTCATCGCCATCCTCGGCCCGGTGCTGTTCGGCGGCGACCCCGAGACATCGCACGCCATCGGCACCGGCGCCATCCTGGGCGCGCCGTTCATGCTGTCCACGCTGGCCATGTTCGTGACGGGCGTGGCCGTGCTCTCGTTCTCCCGAGCCAAAGGGCGGCAGACCGACCTGCGCGTCAACGTCCGGGTGCTGGGGCGCGACGTCCTGTTCTTCGTGATCGGCTACGCCATCGCCATCGGCACCGCCTTCGTCCCGGCCGAGCTGGTGTGGGTCCGCTGGGTGGCTGCGGGCGTGCTGCTCCTGATCTACGCCTTCTACGTGCGGCTGCACTTCAGCGACGAGCCGGAGGAGTCCGATCCGGAGCAGCTGAACCAGCTGCACGCCACGCGCCTGCCGGGCATGGCAGGCCCGCACACGCTGGATATCGACATCCTGCCGGGCGAGAAGGACAGCTGGGAGATCGAGGGCGCGGTGCCGCGGATGCGGATCATCGTCAGCCAGGTGGTGCTGGCCCTGGCATTGATCATCATCGGTGCCCAGGTCTTCGTGGGTGCGGTGGAGCACCTGTCCACTGCGATCGGGCTTGACCCGACCATCCTGGCCCTGATCATCGCGCCCATCGCCACGGAGCTGCCGGAGAAGTTCAACAGCGTCCTCTGGGTGCGGACCGGCAAGGACACGCTGGCGATGGGCAACATCACCGGCGCCATGGTCTTCCAGAGCTGCGTACCGACGGTGCTGGGCATGCTCTTCACCTCGTGGCTCTTCACGCCGGACACCGCCATCTCGTTCCTGTCGGCTGGGGTCGCGTTCGTGGCGGTGGGGCTCATCTTCGGGCTGATGCGACTCCGCGGCAGGCTCTCGGCATGGACTTTGCTGATCGGTGGTCCGTTGTACCTCGTCTATGTCTACCTGGCCCTGTTCACCCCCCTTGGTGTGGTGGGCAATGGGCACTAGCCCACGGATTCCGCAACCAACCCTGGCGGCAAGCCGTCATGGCCGGGGGCGCGCGTATACTTCCCCCGCCGGCACGGCCGGCAGCGAACACGGTGCACAAGCACTTTGAGGAGACATTCGTGCTGAAGCAGGGAACTCCGGTCGCCACGACAGCCGACGACCGCACGTCAGAGCTGTGGGCCTTCTTCCGGGGCGAGGTCGTGCCGTTGCGCGATGCCCGCATCAGCGTCATGACCCATGCCTTCAACTACGGCACCGCCGTTTTTGAAGGAATCCGTGCCTATTGGAATGCCGAGCAGGGCCAGCTCTGGGCGCTCGACCTCATCGCGCACTACGAGCGCCTCCGGGCGTCCGCACGGCTGCTCATGATGGAGGTGCCGTACACCGCCGAGCAGCTTGCAAGCCGGACGGTGGAGATCCTTCGCCGCGATGAGCTTCGCGAGGACGTCTACGTGCGTCCGATCATCTACAAGTCGAGCGAGACCATCGGCGTCCGGCTGCACAACCTGGACGCCGATATCGTGATCTTCGGGGTGCCGTTCGGCCAGTACATCGACACCGAGGGCGGCATCCGGGCGCAGGTCTCGACCTGGCGTCGGACCGATGACAACGCCATCCCGGCGCGCGGCAAGATCACCGGCGCCTACGTCAATGGCGCGCTTGCGAAGTCCGAGGCGCAGCTCAACGGCTACGACGAGGCCATCGTGCTGACCCAGGACGGCCACGTCTCCGAGGGGAGCGCCGAGAACCTGTTCATCGTCAAGGCCGGCAAGCTGATCACGCCGCCGGTGACGGATAACATCCTGGAGGGAATCACGCGCCGCCGGCTGATGGCGGTCGCCCGCGAGCGCCTGGAGGTGCCGGTCGAGGAGCGACAGATCGACCGCACCGAGCTGTACAGTGCCGACGAGGTGTTCCTGTGCGGCACTGGCGCCCAGCTGTCCCCGGTGGTCGAGATCGACCGTCGGGCGATCGCCGGAGGGCGCCCGGGACCCATTACCCGCCAGCTGCACGACATCTACTTCGACGCGGTGCGCGGCCGGGTCGATACTTACCGGGACTGGCTGACGCCGGTTTACTGAAACCGTCGCTGGAGGGCCGCTCGCCGGGCGGTGGCTCCGGCGACCCGGACGAGGGCACATGTCCGAGCCGCAGGATCCAGATCGCCATCGGCTGCTTCAGCGTCTGCTGGAGATGGTCCCCGGCTTCGTCAGCTGGGCGATCATCGTCGGGCCGATCTGGCTGAGCTTCAACTACCCATCGCTGGTCGCCTACTTCGTCCTGAGCTTCGACTTCTACTGGCTGTGCCGCGCGCTGTGGTTCGCCGGCGCGGTGATCGTCGCCTTCCGCAAGATCCGGCGCGTGCAGGCGCAGGACTGGTGGGCGCGGCTCGGCACATTGGACAACCCGGGTGACCGGCGCGAGGCCGTGCTGCGCCAGCTCTCCGGCCTGGCCGGCCCTGCGCCCAGCACGTTGGGGATCGCCGCCGGCATGGCGCCGCGCGGCGGTGGCGACCGCAAGGCGCTCGAGTCCGAGCTGGAGGAGCTGGATGCGCTGATGGCGCTGCCGGAGCCACCGCCGGACCGGCGTGAGTTCACGCACCTGGCCCTGATCCCAACCTACACCGAACCGCTCTACAAGCTGCAGGAAACGGTCCGTGCCCTGGCGCGGGCCGAGTGGCCGAAGGAGCAGAAGATCTGCGCCATCATCACGCGCGAGACCGACACCGACGGGATCGAGAACGTCAGGATCCTGCGCGAGGAGTTCGGCAGCGAGTTCGCCGACTTCATCCACATCCTGGATCCGCTGGAGCCGGGGATCGTGGTCGGCAAGAGCAGCGCCATGGCCTGGGGCGGCCGCTACCTGTATCGGCTCCTGGTGCGCGAGCGTGGCATGGATCCGCGGCGCATCCTGGTCACCGACCTGGACGCCGACTATCGGGTCCACCCGCAGTACTTCAGCTACCTGACCTGGATGCACCTGACCGATCCGAATCGCGAGACGCAGCTGTACCAGCCGGTGCCGTACCTGCACAACAACATCTGGGATGCGCCGCTGATGGTGCGTCTCTTCGCCGCCGTCCTGACCCAGCTGCAGATGTGGCGCAGCGTGCTCCCGGAGAAGCTGCAGAGCTTCGGCTCGTACTCGACCACGCTGCACCTGGTGCACGATGTCGGCTACTGGGCCACCGATGCCATTCCCGAGGACAGCCGCTTCTACTGGAAGAGCTACTTCACCTACGGCGACAAGTTCCGGGCGGTGCCCCTCTTCATCCCGATCTACGGCGACGCCGTCCGGGCGAAGACGTACTGGCGCTCGATGGCCACCCAATACCTCCAGGCTCGCCGCTGGGCCTGGGGCGTGACCGACATCCCGTTCGTGATCCAGAACGCAATGCGCCACAGCGAGATCCCGATCTGGTCGCGGATCTGGCGCATCCTCAACCTGTTCGGGGAGCACATCAACTGGGCGATCGCCCCGTTCGTGATCATGTTCGGCGCCACCATCCCGCTGCTGCTCAACCCGGCCTTCGCCCAGACCACGCTGGGGCAGAACCTGCAGCTCTACGCCACGGTGATGCTGTCGATTGGCCTGGTGGGCCTGTTCGTCCTGATCTGGGTCGAGCATTCGATCGTGCCGCCGCGGCCGACGCACTGGGGCCCCTGGACCCGCTTCATGTCCTACGTGCAATGGGTGGGGCTGCCGTTCGTCGGCATCTTCTTCAGCAACCTGCCGGCCCTGGATGCGCAGACCCGCATGCTCACGGGCCGGTACCTGGAGTACCGCGTCACCGAGAAGGCCTGAGCCGATGATCGAGCACACCGCCGCCATCGCGCCCATCCCGTTGGCGCGGTCCACCGGTCGGATGCTGGTGGCGCCGGCGTTGATCTTGATCGCGGGCGCAGCAGCCGTGGTGGGCGGCGTGAGCCTGGGCGACCTGGTCGGCATCGGCTTGGTGGCCGCCGGCCTGGTCGTCGCGGTGCTGAGCGTCTACCTGGCCGCCATGCTGCTGAGCGTCCGGCTGGACGTGGAGGTCGCCACGCTTCACCTGCGCTGGCTGGGGGGCGAGCAGCGGTACATGCTGGTCCGCGGGCCGGTGACCCGGGTGGCGCTGGAGGGCGACGAGGCAGCGCGCCTGCGACCGCGCTTCGGCGCCATGGGCTGGGCCGTCGGCCATGCCAGGCTGCGCGGTGACGAGGAGATCGACGTCGTCCGGCTGGCGCCGACCGCCTCGATGATCCTGGTCCCGACCGATCGTGGGCGGCTCGGGATCGCACCGGCTTCCGAAGCGCACCTGCTGTCGGCGCTCGCCGCCGCGGCGCGGATCCAGCAACGGCTGGACGAAGTCGCCGAGCGGGCGCGCGCGTTCATGGACCTGCCACCGGTGGGCGGAGCCGAGGTGGCGCCTGTCGCTCCCCAGCCTGCGGCGCCGCCGGATGGGCGGCGGATGCTGACCGGTATCGAACGGCAGCTGCTGGAAGAGCGCATGGCCGCCGAACGCGCCGCGGCATTGCAGCGGGCCGAGGCCGAGCGGTTGGCCGCCATCCAGGCCCTCGAGGGCGTGGCGATGGCCATGCCTCGCTGTCGCGGAGGCGCCGGCTCCGCCGCCGGTCATGACCCCCTCCCAACCGCGAGGCCGCCGCTGGCGCATCTCGACCTGGATCGCCGCGCGGCGAGCCGCGGCGCCAACGACGGGGGAGATCGCAACCACCGTGGTGGCCCTGGATGCCGTCGCAGCCACCCCCGCCGCGGAGCCGATTCCTGCCCCGGAGCCCATCCCGGCTCCGG
The DNA here is from genome assembly GCA_963720505.1 of uncultured Chloroflexia bacterium. Taxonomy (GTDB): domain Bacteria; phylum Chloroflexota; class Limnocylindria; order QHBO01; family QHBO01; genus DASSCW01. The sequence goes on along the minus strand of CAVRFT010000007.1, from coordinate 139,346 downwards.
AGCCGATTCCGGTCTTCGAGCCGCCGCTTGCCGCCGAGCCGGTCCCGATTGCCGCTGCCGCCGCAGTGCCGGAAGCACCCGCCGTGGCCGAAGAGTCGGTGCGCGCGACGATTCGCAATGACCAGCTGCTCGCCTTCGGGCTGGCGCTGACTCCGGTCATCGGCGCCGGCGTGATCTGGCTGATCGCCTACGTGCGTGGCGACCTCAGCCTGTCCGTGGAGGAGCTACGACCGCTCGCCCTGGCACTGCTGGCCGCGGGACCGGTCGGCGCGTTGGCCGCCCTCGTTGCCAGGGCCTGGTATCCGCGGCTGCAGGGCCTGGTCACCCTCACCGCGCTGACCGGCGTGGTGCTGGTCGGACGCGTCCTGCTCGGCTGAGGAACGGAGCTGCGCCGAATCTCGGTTGACGGCACAGCGCGCCGCTGCGACCATCGGTCCACAACCGAACAAGGCGATGACGGAGCCAGCGCTCGCGTCGCGGACGATCTTGTGAGCGAGCCCGGATGGTGGAAGCGGGCAGGGTCGGGCGCCGAGCGATCCCTCCCGAGCCGGAGACGCCAAGCGGCGGGCCAGCCGTGCGTAACGCCTCCCGGGTGCGCCATCCGATAGCAGAAGGCGGCGTCATCGGCCCTGAAATGGACCCGTGGCGTGCGAGTGGGCCGACGCGCTCCGAGCGAACGGGCGTCATCGGTCAAGCGCGGGTGGTACCGCGGGAGCCAGGCAAGTCTCCCGTCCCGGATGTCCGGGACGGGATTTGTTGTTGTTGGAGCATCACGTGTTCAAACCGGTTTCGAGCAAGCTGGATCTGCCGGCGCTGGAGCAAGAGATGATCGAGCTCTGGCGCGAGCGATCGACCATGGCTCGCTACCTGGCCCGCAACGAGGCCAGCGAGCGGCGCTGGAGCTTCCTGGACGGGCCGATCACGGCCAACAACCCGATGGGCGTCCACCACGCTTGGGGCCGCACCTACAAGGACCTGTTCCAGCGTTACCACACCATGCTCGGTGAGCGACAGCGTTACCAGAACGGCTTCGACTGCCAGGGGCTGTGGATCGAGGTCGAGGCCGAGAAGGAGCTGGGCTTCAAGAACAAGCGTGACATCGAGTCGTACGGGATCGATCGATTCGTCGAGTTCTGCAAGGCCCGCACGCAGCGCTTCGCCGACCGCATCACCGAGCAGTCCATCCGGCTCGGCATGTGGATGGATTGGGACAACAGCTACTACACCAACTCCGACGAGAACAACTACGCCATCTGGGCCTTCCTGGCGGAGTGCCATCGCCGCGGGCTGATCTACCGCGGCCACGACGTCATGCCGTGGTGCCCGCGCTGCGGCACCGGGCTGTCGAACATGGAGCTGGCGACGGAGGGCTACCGCGAGCTGACGCACCTCTCGCTGACGGTCCGCCTGCCGATCACGAGCGAAGGCCACGATAACGAGGACCTGCTGGTCTGGACCACCACGCCCTGGACGCTCTCGTCGAACGTGGCCGCCGCCGTCCAGCCGGAGCTGACCTACGTGCTGGTGGAGGGCCGCGATGGGCGCCGCTGGTGGCTGAGCCACGGCTCGCAGCCGCGCGTCGCTCCGGACGCGACCATCGTGCGTGAGGCCAAGGGCGCAGAGCTGGTGGGGCTGAACTACCGCGGTCCCTTCGACGAGCTGCCGGCGGCGCAGGGCGTGGACCACCGGGTGATCACCTGGGACGAGGTGTCGGACGAAGAGGGGACCGGCATCGTGCACATCGCCCCGGGCTGTGGCCAGGAGGACTTCGCGCTGTCGAAGCAGTTCGACCTGGCCGTGATCGACCCGATCGACGAGTTCGGCCGCTTCAAGGAGGGCTTCGGCTGGCAGTCGGGCCGCTATGCCGGCGCGGATGACCCGGATGGCGCCGACCTGGCGCGAGAGGTGGCCGAGGATCTCGAGGGCAAGGGACTGCTGGTGGCGCGCGAGCAGTACCGCCACTCGTACCCGGTCTGCTGGCGCTGCGGCACCCAGGTCGTCTTCCGGCTGGTCGACGAGTGGTTCATCGCCATGGATCCGCTGCGTGCCGAGCTGGGCGACTCGACCAGACGGGCCACCTGGCTGCCGCCGGGCATTGGCCTGGAGGAGCGCGAGCTCGACTGGCTCCGGAACATGTCCGACTGGATGATCAGCAAGAAGCGCTATTACGGCCTGGCGCTGCCGATCTGGACCTGCACCGACTGCGACGCATGGGAGATCATCGAATCCCGCGAGATGTTGCGGGAGCGCGCGGTCGCGGGCTGGGACGCGTTCGAGGGCCACTCGCCGCATCGGCCCTGGGTGGACGCGGTGGAGATCGAGTGCCGATCCTGCGGAGGCCGCAGCCGTCGCATCGCCGATGTCGGCAACCCGTGGCTTGACGCCGGCATCGTGGGCATCTCCACGCTGAAGTGGACGACCGACCGTGCCTACTGGCAGGAGTGGTATCCGGCCGACCTCGTGACCGAGTCGTTCCCGGGCCAATTCCGCAACTGGTTCTACGCCCTCATCACCGAGAGCACGGTGATGACCGGCCAGGCGCCGTTCACCACCCTCTTCAGCTATGCGCTGCTGCGCGACGAGCACGGCGAGGAGATGCACAAGAGCAAGGGCAACGCCATCTGGTTCGACGACGCCGCCGAGCAGATCGGCGCCGACGTCATGCGCTGGATGTTCAGTGCCACCCCGCCGGCGGTGAACATGAACTTCGGCTACCACCTGGCCCACGAGGAGGTGCGCCGCTTCTTCCTGCCGGTGTGGAACACGTACGGCTTCTTCGTCACCTACGCGCGGCTGGACGGCTGGACGCCGTTGGATGCGGACGGGACCGATGGACAGGCCGCAGCCCGGACGCTGCTCGACCGCTGGATCCTGTCGCGGCTGGAGGCGGTGATCGGCGAGGTGCGCGGGGCGCTGGACGCCTACGACGCGCAGCGGGCCACCCGCGCGATCGAGGCGTTCGTGGATGAGCTGTCGAACTGGTACGTCCGCCGCAACCGGCGTCGCTTCTGGAAGGGTGAGCTGGACCACGACAAGCGCGCCGCCTACGCCACCCTGCACCGGGTGCTGGTGGACCTGACCCGCCTGCTCGCCCCGTTCGTGCCGCACCTGGCGGAGGCGATGTGGCAGAACCTGGTGACCCCGGTGCTGGCGGACGCGTCGGACTCGGTGCACCTGGCCGACTTCCCGGAGGTACGCGAAGGCATGCGGGACGAGGCGCTGGAGGCGTCGGTGGCGCTGGCGCGGCAGGTGGTGGCACTGGGTCGCACGGCCCGGGCGGCGTCAGGAGTGCGGACGCGCCAGCCGCTGGCCACCGCCCGGGTGAAGCTGCCCGGCGCGGCGGGCTCGGCTCTGTCCGCGGATTCCGGGGTGGCCGATGCCCTGACCGGCGAGATCCTGGACGAGCTCAACCTCAAGGCCTTGGACGTGCTGACCGATGAATCGGGCATGGTCGAGCGGACGCTGTACCCGCTGCTGCCGGTGATCGGGCCGCGGCACGGCAAGGCGGTGGGGGCGGTCATGGCCGGGGCACGCTCCGGCGAGTGGCAACTGCTGGATGACGGCCGCGTGGCGGTGGGCGACGTCACGCTGGAACCGGACGAGTTCCAGCTCACCGCACGGGCGCGGCCCGGCCACGAGGTGGCCGAGGAGGGCGACCTTCTGGTCGCGCTGGACACGCAGCTGACACCGGAGCTTGAGGCGGAGGGCCTGGCGCGCGAGGTGGCCCACCGGCTGCAGACCATGCGCAAGACCGCGGGCTACGAGATCAGTGACCGGGTCCAGGTCAGCATCGGCGGCGACGAGGAGGCCGTCGGGCAGCTGGCGAGCTTCCGCGACTGGCTGGCAGCGGAGGTGCTCGCCACCACGCTGCGCCTTGGCGACGCGGAGGGATCGATTCGGGAGCCGGACCTGGCGGAGTCACTGGAGGCCGAAGGGCATCGACTGGACCTGGCCATCCGGCGCGCCTGAGGAGCGCCATCGCGTACCATCGGCCCATGAGCAGCCAGGCGGCTTCCCCGAGCCAGACGCGCTACGAGCTGCTGGCCATGGGCCTGACCGCCGCGGTCGTCCTGCTCGCCGACCAGGCAACCAAGACGGCAATCGCATCGGCCCTGGCGCTGGGGGAGCGGGTGTCGGTGATCGGCGACCTGGTGGTGCTCTGGCACGTGCGCAATGCCGGCGCGGCCTTCAGCCTGTTCCAGGGCGGGCAGATCTTCTTCCTGATCGTCACCGTGCTCGCCTTCGCCATGCTGGTCTACTTCCAGCGCGCCTTCCGAGGGCGCGGGGTGGCGCTGTACGTGGTGCTGGGCCTGATCCTGGGCGGCACGCTGGGAAACCTGATCGATCGCATCCGGTTGGGCTACGTGACCGACTTCATCTCGGTCGGCATCGGCAGCCTGCGCTGGCCGACCTGGAACGTGGCCGACGCGTCGATCGTGGTGGGGATCCTGGCCCTGGTCGCCTACCTGATGCTGCTCGACCCGCGACGGGGCGAGGCTCGGGCGTGAGCAACGTCGCCACGCCGCCGCGGATCGTCGACGGCGTGGCGGTGGCGGGCCGCTTCGACCTGGCGGTCAGCGGCGCGGCCGGCATCAGTCGCGCCCACGCCCAGCGCCTCATCTCGGATGGGCGGGCGCTCGTCGACGGCCGCCGCGGTCGGGCGTCGGACCGCCTGCGCGGCGGGGAGCGCATCCAGGTTGAGCTGTCGGCGCCGCCGGACGAGGACCTGCAACCGGAGCAGATCCCATTGCGGATCGCCTACGAAGACGGCTCCATGCTGATCGTCGACAAGCCGGCCGGGCTGGTCGTGCATCCGAGCGCCGGGCACGCCTCGGGCACCCTGGTCAACGCGCTGCTGGGGCACGCCGAGGCAATGGGGGAGCCGCTTGGCGGGATCGCCGGCGTGGGACGCCCGGGGATCGTGCATCGGCTGGACAAGGACACGTCGGGCCTGCTGGTGGTCGCCAAGACGGATGAGGCGCAGGCCGGCCTGATGCGCCAGTTCGAGTCGCGGACGATCGACAAGGAGTACGTGGCGCTGGTGCGTGGCGCGGCGCCGGCCCCACGCGGCCGGATCGAGGCGCCGGTGGGCCGCCACCCGAAGGACCGACAGCGCATGGCGGTGGTGGCCGACGGCCGCGAGGCGGTCACCGAGTACGAGCGGCTCGGATCGGCGGGCGGCTACACCCTCCTCTTGCTGCGTCCGAAGACGGGCCGCACCCACCAGCTCCGCGCGCACCTCGCCTACCTGGACCTGCCAATCGCCGGCGACCTGCGCTACGGCGGGGGAGCCGGTCCGCTGGACCTGCAGCGACAGTTCCTGCATGCGGCGCGGCTGACCCTGGACCGGCCAGGTGACGGACGCCGGCTGACGGCCTGGAGCGAGCTGCCCGCTGACCTGGCGGCGTCGCTGGCGGACCTCGGCATCCAGACCACGGCCCTGCCCACCGGCGTCGGCGCCCGCGTGGTGGACACCGATGGCTGACCAGGTGGTGGAGCCGATGGCGCCCGAGGAGCCGATGCCGCATCCGGAACGCGATCCGGAACCGGACAAGCGGATGACCTTCCCGAACCCGATGCTGGTGGTGGTGTCGGGGCCGTCGGGCGTGGGCAAGAGCACCATCGTCGCGGAGCTGGCCGAACGACGGCCCCAGGTCGTGCCGATCGTGACCGCCACCACCCGGGAGCGGCGACCGGGCGAGATCGACAAGGTGCACTACCACTTCCTGTCGATCGCAGAGTTCGAGGAGATGCGCGAGGAAGGCGGCCTGCTCGAGTCCGCGCAGGTGCATGACAACTGGTACGGCACGCCACTCGAGCAGGTGCGCGGCATCCTCGCCGCGGGAAGAGACGCGATCCTGACCATCGACCCCCAGGGGGCGCGCTTGGTGCGGCAGCGCGTGCCGGACGCGCTGCTGATCTTCGTCATGCCGCCGTCGATCGAGGATCTGGATGCGCGCCTGGCCGGACGCGGGTCGGAGGATGCCATGTCGCTGTCCGTGCGGCGGCGGAACGCGGAGGTCGAGATGGCGTCCAGCGGCGATTACGACTACGTGATCGTCAACGAGACCGGGCACCCGGATGACGCCGCCGACCGCATCTGGGAGATCATCCAGGCCGAGGCGCGTCGCGAGCCGCCGCGGCAGGTGCGCGTCTGACGGCTCGCCCCGTGGAGCTCGCGACCGACGTCGTGCGGGTCGCGGTCGACGCCATTGCCGACCGGCCGGAGCGCACATTCACCTACCGCCTCCCCGCGGATCTGCGTGAGAACGCCGCGCCCGGCTCGTTGGTGCTGGTGCCCTACGGGCATCGGCTGGCGCTCGGCTACCTGATGGCGGGCGCTCCGGACGAGCTCGATCCGGACCAGGAGCTGCGCGACGTCGAGGCCGTGGTCTCGGCACCGATGCTGACGCCAGAGCTCCTCACCCTGGCTGAAGAGATCGCCGCGTACTACCGCGCACCGGTCGGCACGACCATCGCCGCCATGCTGCCGCCTGGCCTCGAGTCGCGGCTGGATCGGCGCTGGGAGATCGGCTCTGATACAGCCTTGCCCGATGGCCTGGACGCTCTGCCGGCAGACGATGGCGTCGTCACCGACACGGCGCTCATGCGGCTGGCCCCGAAACGCGGCCGCGAGCGGTGGCTGGAGCGCCTGCGTCGCAGCGGGGCGGTGCGGCCACGCTGGCAGCTTCGACCGCCGGAAGTGACGGCGCGTCGCGTCCGCGTGCTGCGGGCGGTGCCGGATGGTCCGCCCCCGCGCAAGGGCGCACCGGTCCAGCAGGCGCTGCTGTCGGCGGTGGCCGACGGCGAGCGGACGCTGCCGGAGCTGGCGGAGACGCTCGGGGTCGATGCCGGATCGCTGCTGGGCCCGGCGCGACGGCTGGTGGCGATCGGCGCCGCGGAGCTGGACTGGCGCGATCTCGAGCGGGATCCGCTGGCGCACCGACAGCCATCGGCCCCAGCGACCCATGACCTGGCGGACGAGCAGCTGGCAGCGTTGGCGGCGATCCAGGCACTGCCGCCAGGAGGGGAGTTGCTGCTGGAGGGCGTGGCGGCGGCGGGCAAGACGGACGTGTACATGGCGGCCATCGACGCGGCATTGCAGCGAGACGAGACGGCGATCGTGCTGGTGCCGGAGGTGTCGCTGATCCCGCAGCTGGCGGACCGGCTGCACGGGCTGCTCGGTGATGCGCTGGCGGTGCTGCACTCCGGCCTGTCGGCAGGGGAGCGGCATGACGAGTGGTGGCGGATCCTGCGTGGCGAAGCGCGGGTAGTGGTCGGCACCCGGACCGCGGTCTTCGCCCCACTCGCCGGCCCGGTGCTGGTGGTCGCAGACGAGGCCCATGACGCCGGCTTCAAGTCGGATCGCACGCCGCGTTACGACGCGCGCTGGGTGGCGCGACGCCGCGCCGCCCTGGGCGGCGGGCGGGCGGTGTTCGGCACCGCCACGCCCGATGTCGTGACGCTGGCACGCGTGCGCGGCGGGATGGTCGAGCGCAGCGTGCTGCGCGAACGTCGAGTCGGCGGCACCCCGCGGATCGAGCTGGTCGACCTGCGGGACGAGCTGTCGGAGGGCAACCGCTCGATCTTCTCGCGGCTGCTGCACACTGCCCTGCGCGACCTCCGACCGGGCACCGAGCAGGCGATCCTGCTGATGAACCGGCGTGGCGCCTCTACCTTCATCCTGTGCCGCGACTGCGGCGAGAGCCTGCGCTGTCCCGACTGCGACCTGCCGTTCGTCTACCACTCCACCGGCGAGCAGCTGCGTTGCCACCATTGCGGCCGCACCGCGCCGCCGCCGGAACGATGCCCGCACTGCGGCTCCAGCCGGATCCGCTACTTCGGCGCGGGCACGCAACGGGTCGAGGCAGAGCTGCGCAGCGCCTTCCCACACCTGCGGGTCGCGCGTCTGGACTCGGACGCGCTGGCCGCCCGACGCGGCTTCGAGGCGATCTACGACGACCTGCGCGACGGCCATATCGACGTCCTGGTCGGCACGCAGCTGGCGGCCAAGGGCCTGGACCTGCCGACCGTGACGCTGGCCGCCGTGATCGCCGCCGACGTGACTCTCAACCTGCCGGACTACCTGGCGCCAGAGCGGACGTTCCAGCTGCTGGCCCAGGTCGCCGGCCGCGCGGGTCGGGGACCGATGCCGGGGCGCGTCATCATCCAGACCTACGCCGCCGACCACTATGCGGTGCGTGCCGCGGCCCGCCTGGACGTTGACGGGTTCGCCGACGAGGAGCTCATGCGCCGCAAGCTGCTCGGCTATCCACCGGCCACGGTCCTGGCCCGGCTGCTCGTCGCCGACCCGGATCGCGAGCGCGCCGAGGCGCGGGGGCGTGCCGCCGCCGAAGCGGTGCGCGTCCCCGGGGTCGAGGTCCACGGACCGCTGCCGTCGTACGTCGCTCGCCGCGCCGGACGCTGGCGCTTCCAGGTCGTCCTGCGGGCGAATGACGTCCTGGCGCGGTCGGCGGCCCTGGAACGGGTGCCCGCCGGCGTGGCCATCGACGTGGACCCGGAGTCGCTCCTGTAGCCATCGGTACAATGCCGGCCATGGTCATCCGCCGCATCCTGACCGCCGAGGAACCGATCATCCGCGAGCGTGCCAGGAAGGTCTCCCAGTTCGACGCGTCGCTGCATCGCCTGCTCGACGACATGCTGGAAACGATGCGCGATGCCCCCGGCATCGGGCTGGCGGCGAACCAGATCGGCGTGCCGCTGCAGGTCGCGGTGATCGAGCTCGAGGAGAAGATCACCGAGCTCATCAACCCGCAGATCGTGAAGGCATCGGGCGAGATCGTGGACTGGGAGGGTTGCCTGTCCATTCCCGGATTCGTGGCCGAGGTGACCCGCTCCGCCAAAGTGACCGTCAAGGCCAAGGACCGCCGCGGCAAGGAGTTCCGGGTCAAGGGCCAGGATCTGTTCGCCCGTGCGCTGCAGCACGAGATCGACCACCTCAACGGCGTGCTCTACATCGACTACCTCGAGTCGCTGGAGGAGCTGGTTCGCGTCAGCGAGCACGCGGAGATCGAGGAAGAGACGACCGCGGGCATCTAGTGACGAGCGTCGGCTGGTGAGCGGCCTGGGCCGGGTCGCCTTCCTGGGTACCGGCCCCTTCGGCGTCCCCCTGCTCGCTCGCGTGGCCGACCTGACCGATGCGCTGGTGGTGGTCAGCCAGCCCGATCGTCCGGCAGGGCGCGGGCTCCAATCACGGCCGTCGCCGATCGCCGCCTGGGCGCGCCAGCACGACCTGCCGGTCGAAACGCCACGACGCCTCCGTTCGGACGAGGCACGCCAGGCGCTGGACCGATTCGCGCCGGACGGGCTCCTGCTGGTCGCCTACGGCCAGCTGGTGCCGGACCACCTCCTGGCCCTCGGGGAGCGGCCGCCCCTCAACGTTCACCCGTCACTGCTGCCGCGCCACCGCGGTGCCGCGCCCGTGGCCTCCACCATCCTGGCCGGCGATCCGACCGGTGGGCTCAGCCTGATGGTCATGACCCCGGAGCTGGATGCCGGGCCGATCGCCGCGCAATGGCCGGTGACGCTGACCGGTCGCGAGACGACGCCGGAGCTCGAAGCGCGGCTATCCGAGCTGGCGGCGGACGTCGTTCCGTCGGAGCTCGAGCGCTGGGCGAACGGCACGCTCGAGGCCGAGCCACAGGATCCGAAGCAGGCGACCGTGATCAGGCCCTTCCATCGGGCCGATGGCTGGCTGGACTGGCGGAAGCCCGCCGAGCACCTCGACCGGCAGGTGCGTGCGATGCAGCCCTGGCCCGGAGCGTGGACGACGATCGATGGAAAGCGGCTCCACGTCCGGGCCGCGCACCCGACATCAGGCGTGGATGGCATGGCCATGGGCGCACTGCTGCCTGGCGCCTGGCCGGAGGTTGCGACGGCGCAGGGAGCGCTGGCGCTGGAGATGGTGCAACCGGAGGGACGGCCGGCCATGCCGGCGGACGCGTGGCGGCGGGGTCTGGGGCGCGAACACGTGATCCTGGGGGCCGGCGGCCCAGACCCCGAGAAGAAGGGATAGCGGGTCTTCATCGGCCCCAAATCGGGCCTTCACCGAGGGTCCGATATACTCGATTCGCTTCCAAGGAGGTAGCAAAGACAAATCATGTTTGTGGGTGACTTCGTTCCCTACATCCTGTTGGTGCTCATTCCAAGCGTCGCGATCACCGGCTGGGCCGCGTGGCGCGTGCGGTCGACGTACGGCAAGTGGTCGAAGGTCGACTCTGGCATCCCGCTCAACGCATTCGACTTTGCCCGCCGGTTGTTGGATCGGCAGGGGCTGACGGACGTTCGCATCGAGCCCGTTCCCGGGCAGCTGACCGATCACTACGACCCGCGCGGCAAGGTGCTGCGCGTGAGCAGCGCCGTCGCCGGCAATCCGGCGCTGGGCAATCCCGACCCGACCAGCCAGGCGCTGGGTGTTCCGGCGTCGACCGGCCTGTCGGTGGCCGCGGCCGCGGTCATCGCCCACGAGGTCGGTCACGCCATGCAGGATCGCGATCGCGATCCGTGGATGAGCGTGCGGCAGGCGATCGTGCCGGCGGTGCAGATAGGATCCGGCATCGGCCCGTGGCTGATCATCGGTGGTCTGATCTTCTCCCTGACCGGGTTGGCCTGGCTCGGCCTGATCGCCTTTGGTGCCGCCGTGATCTTCACCTTCGTCACGCTCCCGGTCGAGATCGGGGCGTCGGGCAAGGCGCTGGCCTTCGTGTCGGACCTCGGCATCCGGGGCGAGCAGCAGACCGGCGCGCGCGACGTGCTCAAGGCCGCGGCCTGGACGTACGTGGCGGCGGCGCTGTCCGCGTTGCTGACGTTCCTGTACTACCTGTTGCTGATCGTCGGTCGTCGTGACTGACCTTCCGCTCGCCGGCCCACTGCCGGCGATCAGCGAGGTTCCTTCACCGTCGCTCGCCGCGTGGCTCGAGGCCCGCGGCGAGCCCGTGTATCGGGCCGCCCAGGTGATGGCGGGCGTGCATCGGCCGGAGGTGACGGGCTTCAGCGAGATCTCCGATCTGCCTGGGCCACTGCGCCAGGACCTGGACCGATCCTTCCGCTTCGGCACCATCCGCGGCAGCCACGTGCTGCAGGCCGATGGTGGCCTCACCGCCAAGGCCGTGCACGAGCTGTCCGACGGGCAACGGGTCGAGTCGGTGCTGATGCGCTATCCCGGCCGCCGCGGCTCGGCGCCACGCACCACGATCTGCATCTCCAGCCAGGCGGGCTGCGCGGTCGGCTGTCCGTTCTGTGCCACCGGCCAGGCCGGGTTCGGCCGGCAGCTGAGCCCGGGTGAGATCGTGGACCAGGTGCTGCACTGGCATCGCGACCCGTGGCTGGCGCTGGGCGCCGACTGGCGTCCGGGCCAACGGAGCGCCACCTACAACATCGTGTTCATGGGCATGGGCGAGCCGCTCAACAACACCGATCGCGTGTTCGAGTCGGTGCGCCTGCTGAACGATCCCGAGCGGCTGGGGATCGGCGCCCGGCACATCACGGTGAGCACCTCCGGCGTGGTGCCGGGCATCGATCGCATGATCGAGGAGCTGCCGCAGGTGAACCTGGCCATCAGCCTCCACGCCGCGGACGACACGCTTCGCGACGAGCTGGTACCGCTGAACCGAAAGTGGCCGCTGGAGGTGCTGGTCGCGGCCGGGCGGCGGTTCGCGGCACGGACGGGGCGTCGCGTGAGCCTGGAGTACGTGATGATCGACGGCATGAACGACAGCCTGGAGCAGGCGGAACGCTTGGCGGCCCTGGCGTCCGGCTGGCGCAGCCACGTCAACCTCATTCCGCTGAACCCGACCCCTGGCTCGATCTGGAGCGGCACGCCGCCGGCCCGTGTCGCGGCCTTCGCCGGCGTGCTGCGAGCGGCGCGCGTCCCGGCCACGGTGCGCGACACCCGCGGCCGCGAGATCGAGGCGGCGTGCGGACAGCTCCACGCGCAGCTCGCCGGACGCGATCTGCCGGTCACGCCGACCCAGCGTGGACGCGAGTCCGAGGTCGTGGCGCGGTGAGCCGTCGACCACCGCAGATCAGCGCCAGCATCCTGAACGCCGACTTCGCCCGGCTGGGCGATGAGGTGCGCCGCGCTGATGTCGGTGGCGTGGACTCGATCCACCTGGACGTCATGGATGGGCACTTCGTGCGCAACATCACCATGGGTCCGGTCGTGGCCGAGGCGGTGCGGCCCCACTCGCAGCTGCCGTATCACAGCCACCTGATGATCAGCCGGCCGCTGCAATACGTGGAGGCGTTCGCGGAGGCGGGGAGCGACGTCGTCATCTTCCACCTGGAGGCGGACGACGACCCGGCTGCCGTCATCGCCGCGGTCCGGGCTGCCGGCAAGCAGGTCGGACTCGCCATCAATCCCGAGACGCCGGCCGAGGCCGCCCATCCGTTCCTGGACCAGATCGACATGCTGCTGGTCATGACCGTCAACCCCGGCTGGGGCGGGCAGCCGTTCATGACGGAGGTCCTCCCCAAGCTCGCCGCGCTACGCCGGGAGGCGGAGGCGCGCGGCCTCGGCCTGCCGATCGGGGTGGATGGCGGCGTGAACCTGGAGACCATCGGTCCCGCGCACGCGGCCGGTGGGGACGTGCTGGTCGCCGGCAAGGCGCTGTATGCCACCAGCGGAGATCTCCATCCGGTGGTCGAAGCGCTGCGTGCCGCGGCGCTGGAGGCGGATGCCTCGACGCCCATCGGCGGTTGAGCCAAATCGGGCATCATGTGCGCCACCTGCTTCGGAGCCGATCACTGACCCGCGCCGCGTCCCGACCGATCGTTGCCCTCCTGGTCATTGCCACGTTGCTGGCGGCCTGCGGCGATTCCGGCCCTCTTCCGTTCATTCCCTCCAAGGAGCCCACTGCCCAGCCGCCGCGTGAGCTGACCGTGATCGCGATGCAGCAGGGCTCGTCCGAGCCGATTGCGGGCGTCACCCTGACCGTCGGCGACGCCACGGCCGTGACGGGAGCGGACGGTACCGCGCTGGTCACCGCGCCCAGCGGCGCGGAGGTGGCCGCCGCCGCCACTGGCTATGACCCCGCGTCCGGCACGGTGCCGGACAAGGGCGACCTGACGCTGACCCTCCGCTCGAACGTGGTGAGCGGCACCATCACCGATCAGGCCGGCGACCCGGTGGCCGGCGCGCGCGTGTTCGTGGACGGGCAAACCGCATGGGTGCGCACCGACGAACGGGGGACCTACGCCCTTCCCGGGGTGCCGGAGCAGGGCACGCTGGTCGTGAAGCTGGCCGGCTACCACCTGGCCGAGATCCCGCTGGACGGCTCCGCCACCAGGGACGTGGCACTGGAGCCCTTCGAGGCGCGCGCGCTGTACGCGCCGGGCGCGGTATTCGAGGGCGCCGGCCGCCTCGACGACATGCTCGACCTCATCGATCGGACCGAGGCCAACGCCATGGTGATCGACGTGAAGGAGACGGGCGGTTACCTGTATTACAAGACCAACCTGCCAGAGGCGAAGCGGTCCGGCGCCGATCGGCGACCGATCTTCGAGCTGGACAAGCTGCTGCCACGCCTCAAGGAACGTGGCATCTACACCATCGCGCGCATGGTGGTCATGAAGGACAACACCATCGGCGAGTCACAGCCCGACCTGGCGGTCCGCAACGCGGCCACTGGCGGGCCCTGGCACGACTTCGGTGGCGGCATCTGGCTCGACCCGTTCAACCCGGGCGTGGCCGAGTACATCGCCGCCATCGCCGGCGACCTGGCGGACAAGGGCTTCGACGAGGTCCAGCTGGACTACGTCCGCTTCTTCAGCGACGGCGACTACAACGTGGCCGACACGAACCTGCCCAACACGCAGTCCTTCCGCCTGCCGGCCATCCGGCGTCTCTTCCGCGTCGTCAGCGACCGGCTGGCCACCACCCACGCCTTCCTGGGGGCCGATGTCTTCCCGATCAGCTTCATCGCGCCGGACGACCAGGGCATCGGCCAGCGGCCGGAGGTGATCATGCCGTTCGTCGACTACTTCTGCCCGATGGTCTACCCCAGCCACTACGGCCCGTACACGTTCGGCTTCGCGGTGCCGAACGAGCATCCGTACGAAATCATCGACAGGTCGCTGAAGATCATGAACGACGAGTCGAAGGGTTTGCCGATGAAGATCCGACCCTGGATCCAGGACTTCGGCTACGGCGAGTTCCGGGCCTACACGGCCACCGACGTGGAGGCGGAGATGAGGGCGCTGCGCGACAACGACGCGCGCGGCTGGATGATCTGGAACGCGCAGGCCATCTTCACCGAGTCGGCGCTGGGTCCGCCGCGGCCGGGGGAGGACTCCGGCATCACCACCGCCTCGCGCTGATGCGGCTCGTCGTCCAGCGGGTGAGCCGCGCGGCGGTCCGGGTGGACGGGGAGGTGGTCGGCAACATCGAGCGCGGTGCCGTGGTCCTGCTGGGAATCGGCGCCGATGACGACGCCACCCTGGCCGATCGCATGGCCGACAAGCTGGCCGGGCTCCGCTACTTTCCGGATGACGCGGGCCGCACCAACCTGACCCTGGCGGACGTGGACGGCAGCTTCCTGATCATCAGCCAGTTCACCATCTACGCCGACCTGCGGCGGGGGAGGCGCCCGGGCTTCACGGATGCAGCGCTGCCGGACGTCGCGGAGCCCCTGGTCAATCGGTTCGTGGACCGCCTCCGCACGCTCGGGCACCCCGTGGCGACGGGCCGCTTCGGCGCGATGATGGACGTGGAGCTGGTGAACGATGGGCCTTTCACGCTGGTCCTGGACTCGGCGCGTGACCTCGGCCCAAACCAGTAGCCAGGGCTGGGCTAGTCCGCGGGCTCGACTGGCTCCGCCGCACTCTTGACCGGGAAGCGGACTTCCAGCAGCTGAGTCCAGCGTTCGACAGTTCGCAGCGTCCAGATGACGAGCGCCAGGAAGATGATCAACGTGGCGGCAGCCGCAATCCATAGCGCGCCGCCGGGGGCCACGCCGGCGAGCATGCCAAGCACGGCCGCCAGCACGCCGCCGACCAGGGACACGATGAGCCCAACCATCCCGATCGAGGTGGTCAGGCCATAGACGATCTCGCCAAGCGTCCCGGCCGGGGCGCCATAGCCGGCGCTCACAGTGTCGATGTCGTCATGTACGGCGCTGGTGAAGTAGGGGTGAAGCAGGGGCGCAGCCTGGAGGTAGCCGTGGCGGATCCGCGCCATGCCGTGCATCGCCCGCAGGTCATCGCTGTTGGCACCGGCGATTCGCCCGTAGGTCGTCAGGCCAATGATCAGGTCGAAGGCCAGCACGATGGCCGCGACGGTGAGGAACTCCGGGCCGAAGCTCATGGCATCGGCTAGCAGGGCGAGGCCTACGAACGACATCGACAGGAACGTCAGGAACATGCCGGCTCGCACCAGGGCTTCGTTGTAGGCCAATGACCGGGCGGTCAGCACGCTCCAATGTTCGGTGCTCAGGATCTGGATCGCGCGCGGGTCGTGGAGCTCAGTGATCGGCGTCAGGGACGCATCGGTCCCGGCAGATGCCGGTGGGGTCTGAAGGTGCTCCGTTGCCATCGGTCCCGGTTCCTCGTGCGAAGGGGAAATCGTGGATCGATTGTGCGGTGCGGCGTCTAGACCTTTTCGGCGGTTCGTCGGCAGCGCGAGCAGGCCTTGATGCGGACCATGCGGCCCTCGCGGCTGACCATCATCGGCTGCAGGTTGGGGAGCCAGCGGCGCAGGGCGCGCTTCCGGTTCATCCCCACCGACTGCGGGTTCCAACCGGTGATCGGCTTCTTGCCGCAGATCTCGCACTCGCGTGCCATGGGAAACTCCAATCACGAACGAACCGGCGAACCGCTCCTCGGCGTCGCCGGAACGGGCCGATCCTAGCACGCTACGATCGGGCGGTGCAATCGGACGGCCCGGCTTGAGCGTCTCCACGGCGGTCCGCCCGTTGGCGGCCGAAGACCTGGACCGGCCGATCAAGGCGGTGCTGCCGGAGCTGGCGCGTGGCGTGTCCGCGCTTGGGAGGCTGGGCGTCGCGACCCCACGCGACGCGCTCTTCTACCTGCCCTTCCGATACGACGACTTCAGCGAGCTGCGACCGCTGCGTGACCTGGTGCCCGACGAGAAGCAATCGGCGCGGGCGCGGGTGACCGACGTGAAGATCGAGAAGGGATTCGGGCGCCGTCCGCAGCGAGTCATTGCCCAGCTGGCCGACGAGACGGGCACCGCCGAGGCGATCTGGTTCGGGCGGCGCTACGTCGAGAACCGGCTGCGGCCCGGGCGCCGAGCTGCTGGTCAGCGGCAAGGTGCAGCAGCGTGGCTGGCGGCCGCAGTTCGTCTCGCCCGAGTTCTCGGCGGCGGACCACGAGTCGCTGCATACCGGGCGCGTGGTGCCGGTGTACCGGCTCTCGTCGGGGGTCACCCAGAAGCGGGTACGGGAGCTGCTGGCCCGCGTGCTGGAACGCGCGCTGCCCGGGCTGGACGACCCGCTGACGGAACGCGAGCGGGGCAGCCTGCCCGTCCTGGCCGACGCGCTGCACACGGCACACTTTCCGGAGGAGGCGGCCGATGTGACCGCCGCGCTCGACCGGCTGGCCTTCGACGAGCTGCTGGCGCTGCAATTGACACTGGCCCAGGCCCGTGAGGCGCGAGCGGCCCTGACGGCCGCACGGATCGTGGTCGCGCCCGACGAGCTGGCACGCCTGGTCGCCGGGCTGCCCTTTAGCCTGACCGAAGACCAGCGCATCGCCGTCGACGAGGTGATGGCCGACCTCGCCGCCGATCGGCCGATGCGCAGATTGCTGCAGGGCGACGTGGGAAGTGGCAAGACGGCCGTCGCCGCCGTGGCGCTGGCAGGAACGGTGCGCGCCGGCTGGCAGGCGGCGCTGATGGCACCAACCGAGATCCTGGCCCGGCAGCATCACCACGGCCTGTCGCCGTTGCTGGAGGCGATGGGCGTCCGCGCCGAGTTCCTGTCCGGCTCGCTGACACCCGCTCGCAAACGCGAGATCCAGGGCGCGATCGCGGCCGGCGACGCCGAGGTGGTGATCGGCACGCACGCGGTCATCAGCGAGGCGGTCGAGTTCGCGAGGCTGGGACTGGCCGTGGTCGACGAGCAGCATCGATTCGGCGTGGCGCAGCGGGCTGCCCTCCAGGCGAAGGGCGGAGAGCTGGAGCCGCACGTGCTGGCGCTGACCGCCACCCCCATCCCCCGCACGCTGGCGCTCACCTTCTACGGCGACCTGTCCATCTCGACGCTGCGCCACCTGCCGCCGGGGCGGCAGCCGATCCGCACCGAGCTGCGCAACCGGCCGGCGCTGCCGAAGATCGAGGCCTTCATCGCCGCCGAGGCGGGGGAGGGGCGCCAGAGCTTCGTGGTCGTGCCCCTCGTCACCGAGAGCGAGGCGTTGACGGTGGCGAGCGCTGAGGCTGAGCTCACTCGCCTGACGGAGGCCCTGCCGCAGCTGCGGATCGGGCTGGTGCACGGCCAGCAGCGCGCCGACGACCGTGACGTGACCATGCAGGCGTTCGCCGCCGGTGAGCTGGACGTGCTGGTGGCCACCACCGTCATCGAGGTGGGGATCGATGTGCCGAATGCCAGCGTGATGCTGATCGAGGACGCCGAGCGCTTCGGCCTGGCCCAGCTGCACCAGCTGCGCGGCCGGGTGGGTCGCGGGCCGCATCGGTCCTTCTGCATCCTGCTCTCGGATGCGGTCGACGACCTGTCGCGCCAGCGCCTGGAGGTGCTGCGCGACTCGTCGGACGGGTTCGCCATCGCCGAGGAGGACCTGCGCCTGCGCGGGGCGGGCAACCTGCTCGGCACGCGGCAGTCCGGCTTGCCCCCGCTGCGGGTGGCATCCCTGTTCGAGCCGCGGCACCTGGTCCTGGCCGAGCGCGCCCGCGAGCTGGCGGACGGCCTGGTCGCCGCCGACCCGATGCTGGCCGAACGCCCCGAGCTGAGCCGGATGCGGGACGAGTTCACCGCGTTGGAGCAGGAGGGCGACGCGGCGTGAGCGCGCCTGCCAGTCGGGCGCAATGCGGGTGATCGCTGGGACGGCGCGCGGCATCCAGCTGACGGCGCCACGCGACCGTGCCACGCGGCCAATCACCGACCGCGTGAAGGAGACCCTGTTCGGCATCCTGGGCGAGCGCGTGCTCGACGCGCGGGTGCTGGACCTGTATGCCGGCAGCGGAGCGGTGGGGATCGAGGCGCTGTCCCGGGGAGCGACGGAGGCAACCTTCGTGGAGAAGGGACGAGCGGCGCTGACGAGCATCAGCGAGAACCTCCGCCGTGCCGGCCTGGCCGAGGGCGCAGTCGTGCGTGGCGAGGACGTGCGCCGCTACCTGGCATCCGCCGCGGCGGAGGACCATCGGTTCGACCTGGTGGTGCTCGATCCGCCGTACGAGGAGCGTGCTATCCTCCCGCCGCTCGAAGGCGTGGTCGCCCTGCTCGCCCCGTCGGCGACGGTGGTGGTCAAGCACTTCTGGCGGACCGCGGTGCCGGTACCGGATGGCCTGCGCATGTGGCGGGACCGGCGCTTCGGCGAGACCACGCTCACCTTCCTGGAGGCGTCATGAGTCGCGTGGCTGTGTTCCCCGGTTCGTTCGACCCCATGACCATGGCCCACCTGGACGTGGCGCGCCGGGCCGCCGCGCTCTTCGATCGACTGGTGATCGGGGTGCTGCACAACCCGAAGAAGGCGCCGCTCTTCAGCGTCGAGGAGCGGGTGGCCATGATCCGCGAGTCGGTGGCGGAGTTCGACGCCAACGTGGCGGTGGAGGCCTTCGACGGCCTGACGGTCGAGTTCGCGCGGCGCCAGGACGCGGCGTTCATCGTGCGCGGCCTGCGGGCGGTCAGTGACTTCGAAGCGGAGCTGCAGATGGCGCACACCAACCGTCGCCTTCAGCGCGGCGTGGACACCATCTTCCTGATGTCGGCGCTGGAGTTCGGTTACCTGTCGAGCACCCTGGCCAAGGAAGTGGCGCAGTTCGGCGGCGAGGTGGGGGAGATGGTGCCGGCGCCGGTGCACAGTGCGCTGGAGGCTCGCTTCCGCGCCTGAGCTCGCACGCGACGCGCGCATCACGTTTGACCGGCGTGACTCACGCGCACCAGGAGCTGAGGATGGGCGGGGCTATAATCGCGCGGTTCAGGAGGGCATTGGCACGGACATCATCTTTCTCGTCGAACGCCTCGAGAGCCTCGTGGCGGCGGGCAAGAAGCTGCCGCTCACGAACAACGTCGTGCTCGACCAGGCCGCGGTGCTGGAGTTGATCGACCAGCTACGGGGCGCGGTGCCCGACGAGGTGCGCCAGGCGAAGCGCATCACCGAAGAGGCCGGCCGCATCACGGATCGCGCCCGCGAGGAGGGCGACGCCGTGATCGCCCGCGCCCAGGAGCAGGCGGCCCAGATGCTCGAAGAGCGCGAGCTGGTGCGCATGGCCCAGCAGCGAGCGGGCGAGATCCTGGACACCGCCAACCAGGAGGCGGCCGAGGTGCGGCGGGGGGCCGATGAGTACGCCGCCGGCGTGCTGATCCGGCTCGAGGGCGAGTGCATCAAGGCGCTGACCAGCATCAAGCGCGGAATCGACATGCTCGACGAGCGGCACCAGGTCCCGCGTCCGTCGATGGACGGGACGGGCACGCTCAGCGTGGAGTCGGAGGCGACCGAAGCCGCGCCCACCCCATGACCGTTCTCAACGTCGCGGGCCTGCTCCGGGAAGCGCCGGGAGCGGTTCGCGAGGTTCGCCTGCGCGACCGCTACCTCTCGCTGGGCCCCGATGTCGAGCTGGCCGGGCCTCTCAACGGCACGCTCCGCTTCCAGCGCACCAACCGTGGCATCCTGGTGCGCGGCGAGATCGAAGGCCCGGTGCGCCGCACCTGTGCCCGGTGCCTGGAAGCCTTCGTCGAGCCGGCCAGCATCCGCATCTCGGAGGAGTTCCTGCCCAGCATCGACCCCGAGACGGGGTCGGCCGTGGAACAGGACCCCGCCGACGCAACCACGCTGCTCATCGACGACCATCACGAGATCGACCTGACGTCGGTCATTCGCGAGGAGTTTGCGCTCACGGAGCCGATGCACCCGCTCTGCCGGCCCGACTGTCCCGGCCTCTGCCCGGAGTGCGGTGAGCGGCTGGGTGGCAACCACGTGGCCCACGTCACCGACGAGATCGATCCACGGCTGGCCGGTCTGGCGCGTTTTCTGGATCGCGATAACTGAGGGCCGTCCGGGCCCATCGCCTTCCGGGTGGCGCCCGGGTATACTGCGGCGTCCCACTGAAGGAAGCACCAGGAGTCACGCGTGGGCGTCCCCAAGCGAAAAGTATCCAAGGCGCGCCAGGGTGAACGGCGCGCGCACCTGGCGATCAGCGCGCCGCCACTCGTCGAATGCAGCCACTGCCACGAGCTGAAGCGCGCCCACCACGTCTGCCCGACCTGCGGCTACTACGACGGCCGCGAGGTGGTGCCGGTGGAGGCGAACGCCCCGGCCGAGGGCGGACCGCGCTGACGCGCAGTCGCTGATGCGCATCGCGGTCGACGCGATGGGCGGTGATTTCGCTCCACGCGAGATCGTCCGCGGCGCCATCAACTACGCGGCCGCCAACGCCGACGAGGTCATCCTGGTCGGCGACGTTCCCCGGCTCGAATCAGAGATCGACGTCTACGGCCGTGGCCGTCCGGCCAGCGTCAGCTTTGCCGATGGGCCTGAGGTGATCGGCATGGGCGAGTCGCCGGCCACCGCCCTCCGCTCCAAGCGGCAGTCCTCCATTCGAGTGGCCACCGATCTCGTGCGTGATGGACTGGCCGATGCAGTCGTTTCCGCCGGCTCGACCGGCGCCACCATGGCCGCCGCCGTCTTCCGGCTGGGCCGTATCGAGGGCATCGACCGTCCGGCGCTGGGCGCCCACCTGGTCACCGCCACCGGCCCGATCATGATCCTGGACGTCGGCGCCAACGTCGATTCGGACGCCACCAACCTCGTGCACTTCGCGGTCATGGGCTCCATCTACGCGGAGCACGTGCTGAAGGTGCCGCGCCCTCGCATCGGCCTCCTCAACATCGGCGAGGAAGTCGAGAAGGGCAATGCGCTGGCGCGCGAGGCGTACGGGCTCATACGCGGCGCGGACCTCAACTTCGTGGGCAACGTGGAAGGCAACGACATGGTCGCCCACGTGGCCGACGTGGTGATCTGCGATGGCTTCGTGGGCAACGTGGTCATCAAGTTCTTCGAGGGACTGACCAGCTACATCTTTCGCTCGCTGCGGACTGACCTGCAGGAGGGACCGATCGCGCCGCTGGCGCTGCTGGCGCTCAAGCCAGGCTTCGACCGCCTGAAGCACCGCTTCGATTACGAGCGCTACGGCGGGGTGCCGCTGCTGGGCGTGCGGGGCGTCAGCATCGTCACGCACGGGCGTGCGCGGGCACGGATGGTGGAGCACGCCATGCGCGTCGCCTCCGAGGCGGCCGAGGCGGGGATCCCCGGCCTCATCGCAGAGTGGAGCCGCCGGCATCCCGCCCTGACGCGCTCCACCGGCGGCAGCGCTGCCGAGGATGCCACGGAGTCGATCGCGCCGGATACGCGATCGATCGCCACCGGACCGGGAGCCGAGGCCTGAGCCAGGTGGCCGATGCCCCGCGTCACCGGTCCCGTGCCGGGTCCGGCTTCCAGGCGCGGCGACTGGCGATGCTCGTGCTGTTCGAGGAGGAGTTCCGACCGGACCAGGCGATGGCGGCGCTGGAGCGGCTGGCCGCCGAGAAGAGCGCGTCGGCTTCGGTCAGGGAGCACGCGGAACGGATCGTGGCGGGCGTGCTCGAGCATCGCGCCGACCTGGATGTCCAGATCGCCCGACACGCGCCGGCGATCCCGGTCAGCGAGCTCGGAATCGTGGAGCGGACGATCCTCCGGAGCGGGATCTACGAGGTGCTATACTCCGCCGCGACTCCGAGCGGGGAAGCAATTCACGATGCTGTTTCCCTCGCCAGGACCTACGCCGGAGACGCAGCCCGCCGCCTTGTGAATGGTGTGCTCGGCAGCGTGTCGCGGCCATCGGGGAGCGAAAGAGGAGCCAGAGACGGGTGACCGACGGAACCACCTTCGAACGACTCAAGAAGATCATCGTCGAGCAGCTCGGCGTTGACGAGGAGGAGGTCACGCCGCAGGCGTCGTTCGTCGAAGACCTCAACGCCGACTCGCTGGACCTGGTCGAGCTGATCATGAGCCTCGAGGAAGAGTTCGGCATGGAGATCTCGGACGAGGATGCCGAAAAGATCCAGAAGGTCTCCGACGCCGTCGAGTTCATCGAGGAGCACCAGCAGTAACGATCGCCCATGGCCGTTCCGCGTCTGGACGAACTGGGTGAACGTCTCGGCATCGTCCTGAAAGACCCGGAGGCCACTCACCAGGCCTTCGTCCACAGCTCCTACTTCAACGAGAATCCGAACGCCGTCTCGGGGCACAACGAACGCCTCGAGTTCCTTGGCGATGCCGTCATCGGCCTGATCGTCAGCCGCCTGCTGTACGAGCGCTTCCCGGCCGAGGACGAAGGACTCCTCACCGCGCGCCGCGCCGCGCTCGTCAACCGTGACGCGCTCGCCTCGCTGGGCCTCCAGATCGGGCTGGACCGATATCTCCTGCTCGGCCGGGGAGAGTCGGAGGCGGGAGGCGCCACCCGCCCATCGGTCCTCGCCGGCGCCTTCGAGGCCCTGGCTGGCGCGATCTTCCTGTCGGAGGGGATGGACGTCAGCCGCGAATGGCTGACGCGCCTGTTCGACGCGCCGCTCCCGGGCGCGGACGAGGCCGAACCGCTGAAGTCAGCCAAGAGCCGTTTGCAGGAATGGTCGCAGCGGGAGCAGCGGATCAAGCCACACTATGAGCTGGTGAGCACGACCGGCCCGGATCACGACCAGATCTTCACGGTGGCAGCGGTGCTGCGCGGTGAGCGGATCGCCATCGGCCGCGGCTCCAGCCGTCAGCGCGCGGAGGAGCAGGCAGCCAGCGCGGCGCTGGACGGCCTGAGCGTATCGGGGCTCGACGTGTGAGCCGGCTGCGAGAGCTGCGGCTGCACGGATTCAAGACCTTCGCCGACCCCACCCGCTTCGTGTTCGAGCCGGGCGTCAACGCCGTGATCGGCCCCAACGGCTCAGGCAAGAGCAACATGGCCGATGCGGTGCGGTGGGTGCTGGGCGAGCAGTCGAACCGCTCCCTGCGCACGCGGCGCGCCGATGACGTGATCTTCGCCGGCTCGCAGCAGCGCAAGCCGCAGGGCATGGCCGAGGCGACCCTGACGCTGGACAACGCCGATGGCTGGCTGCCAATCGATTTCAACGAGGTCTCGATCGGGCGGCGGGCGTACCGCTCGGGCGAGAGCGAGTACCTGATCAACGGGGCGCGCGCGCGGCTGCGCGACGTGGTCGAGCTACTGGGCGAGGGGCGGCTGGGCGCCAACGAGCTCGTGGTGGTGGGGCAGGGGACCGTTGATTCGGCCCTCTCGCTACGTCCCGAAGAGCGGCGTCAGCTGTTCGAGGAGGCCGCCGGCGTCAAGAACCTGCAGGTCCGCAAGAACGAGGCGCTGGCCCGTCTGGCGCGAGCGCGCGACAACCTGACCCGCGTCACCGACCTGATCGCCGAGCTGAAGCCGCAGGTCCGCCGCCTCGCTCTGCAGGCCCAGCACGCCCAGGAGCACGACTCGCTGGTCACGCGGGCTCGCGCACTCGTGCTCGAGGCGCACCGCCGGCGCGAGTCCTCCGAGCGCCAGGCCCTGGGCGATGCGCGGCGTCGAGCGGCCGCCGCCGAGGCGGCGCTGGAGGAGCACCGTTCGGTGGCCGAGGCCAACCGTCGCTCGATCGCCGAAGCGGAGGATGCCTACTGGCGGGCCGATGCAGCGGCGCGCGAGGCGGCGCAGCGCCACGGTGCCACGCGCGAGGCGTTGGTTCGCGCCGAGTCGGCCCTCGAGGGCGCCAGCAGGCGGCTCGACGAGGCATCGGCCGCGATTCGGACCGCAGAAGGAGAGCTGGCAGCCACGCAGCAGGGTTCGCCGGCGGAGCCCGCGACGCCCGACGACGCCCTGACGCGCGTGGTGGCGGCCGCGGCGGCTGCCGAGGCCAGCTGGCAAGCGGCATCGGCGGCGCTCTCCGAGCTGGACCTGGCCCTGGTGGCGGCCGAGGAGCGGCTGGCGGATGCGCGCCACCGAGCCGGACTGCGGATCGCCGACGCAGCGCGGCGCGAGGAGCAGTCGACCCGGACCCTCGCCCGCCGCGAGCAGCTGGAGCAGGAGCTGGAGGAGTCCCGTCGGGAAGCGACCGCGGCGAACGAGTCACTCCCGTCGCTGCGGGCAGCGGCATCCACGTCCGCTGAGTCGGCGGCCGCCACCCGCGAAACGCACGAAGCCGCCCTGGCGGCGATCGTGGAGGCCCAGCCGACGGCCGATGCGGCGCGACGTCGCGCATCGGAGCTGGCAGAGAAGGCCGGTGCCATGCGCGGAGAGCTCGACGCCCTCCAGGAACGGGCGGAGGGGCGAGGCCGGCTAGGTTCCATCCTGTCGGCAGCGGGCTGGCGCGCACTGCTGGACGGGATCGACGCCCCCGACGAGGCGTGGCCGGCGGTCGAGGCGATCGTCGGCGGCGAGCTGGAGCAGGCCCTGCTGTGGCAGGACGACGAGCTGGCCGGGCGGCTGGTCGAGGCGCGTGGGTCTGCGCGACTCCTCGCCAACGGCGGGCCGGGTTCCGCGGGGCCAACGGATGCCGCGCGGGCAGACGCGCTGGCGGCGATCGGCGCAGAGAAGACGCTGGCGGAGTGGATCGGCGGGGAGCACCTTCCCGTCCTGTTTCGCTGGACCGCCCTGCTGCCGGATGTCGAGACGCTGCTGGGCGCGTGGCGCCAGCTGCCCGCTGGCTGGCTTGCGGTGACGCCGGCCGGTGACATGGCCGATTCACGCGGCCTGTTGGTGCTCCGCGGCCGGGCAGAGTCGAACGGATCCGCCGCAGCGCAGCGTCATGGGCGCCGTCGCGAGCTCGCGCACGCGCTGGAGGCGGTCGACCAGGAGCAGGCGGCCGCGGCGGCGGACGCCGCCCGCTCGATGGCGGCCGTGACCGAGGCGGGACGCCGGCTGGAGGAGGCGCGACGGAGCCGCGAGGCGAGCGAGCGTGATGCGCGGACAGCGGCGGCCGACCTGGAGGCCGCGGAGCTTGCGGCGGATCGGGCCGGATCCACCGAGTCGCGCATCGGAGAGGAGCTGGCGGCGTTGAGGGCCGCCGAGCCCGCTGTCGACGGA
Source organism: uncultured Chloroflexia bacterium (assembly GCA_963720505.1). Lineage (GTDB taxonomy): Bacteria > Chloroflexota > Limnocylindria > QHBO01 > QHBO01 > DASSCW01. The sequence continues at coordinate 114,097 of CAVRFT010000007.1, read as the reverse complement.
GGTGGGGAAGCTTCCCAAGAGGGAGCGTTGACCACCCTGGAAGCCGAGGTGGCCGCGCTGCGCGACCACCGGACGTCAGCGGTCCGGGAGCGGGACCACGCGCGGGAGGCGTGGACCGCTGCCCAGGCGGCCGCCCGGGTGGTCGAGGACCGCCAGCTCGGCGCGGAGCGCAGCCGCGCGGTCGAGGCTGCGCGCCAGATGCAGGCGGAGGCCACCATCACCGCGCAGCGCGTCGCGTCCGAACGACTGACTGCCGAGCGTGCCGAGCTGGATGGCGTCGTGCGTGCCGCTCGGGAGGCGGACCAGGCAGCCGCCGAAATGCGGAGCGCGGCCGACGCCGAACGTGACCGGGTCCGAGCGGCGCTGGTGGCGCTGGAGCGCGAGGTCGGGGAGGCGGGCTCGCTGGGAGAGCTGGAACGCCAGGCGCAGGCCGCGGCCATCGAGGCGTCGCGGCACGAGGAGGCCTTGTCTGCGCTGGCGCGGGAGCGTGAGCTGGCGCTGGACTCCTTGCCGCAGCCAGGCCCCGCCGTGGAGGGCGGCGGCGAGGAGCTCGTGGAGGCGCCGCCCCGCGAACCGATCCCGCCGAGCGAGGAGCTGGTGGCCGAGCTGGTCACATTTGACGACGACACCCTGGATGGTGAGCTGCGGCGCGTGCGACGGACGCTGTCGCAGATCGGCTCGGTCAACCCCTTCGCCGTCGAGGAGCATCGCGAGCTGTCGGCGCGGCTGCAGGACCTCACCACCCAGGATGCAGACCTGGGCGGCGCCATCAGCGGCACCGAAGAGCTGATCGCGCAGCTCGATACGGATATCACCTCACGGTTCAACGCCGCCTTTGCGGCCATCGGCGAGCGCTTCGACGACTTCTGCCGGCTCCTGTTTGCCGGCGGCTCGGCCTCCCTTCAGCTGGGCGACGGTGAGGACGGCGACGCCCCCGGTGGCATCGAGATCGTGGTGCGGCCGCCCGGCAAGCGCCTCCAACGGCTGGCCATGCTGTCGGGCGGTGAGCGGGCGCTGACCGGCGTGGCGCTGTTGTTCGCCATGCTGAGCGTCAACCCGGTGCCCTTCTGCATCCTGGACGAGGTCGACGCAGCTCTCGACGAGGCAAACATCGGCCGCTTCGCTGACGCCCTGCGGCGCCTGTCCCAGGACATCGACTTCGTGGTCATCACCCACAACCGCGCCACCATCGAGGTGGCGGACACGATCTACGGCGTCACCATGGACGATGCCGCGGTGTCGGCCGTGGTCAGCCTGCGGCTGGCCGACATTCCCGCCGAGGTGGCCATCGGATGATGCCCCGCCCGGCGCGGAAGCCGACCGGGATGGGCCTGCGCCCGCGGTCGGATGGCCTGGGTGCGCGCCTACGCTCGCTCTTCTCTGGCGGCACCGCCAGCGCGGAGGCGTGGGACGACGTGGAGGAGGCGCTGATCGCCGCAGACCTCGGACCCGAGGCTGCGATCGCGCTGGTCGATGCGGCACGTGCCCGATCGGGTGTCCGCGGCGCCGACCCCCGTGCCGCCCTTGCCGCCGTGCTCCGCGAACGGCTGGAGGCAACCGCCCGCCCTTTCGAGCTGGGACCCGCGCCGTCGGTGATCCTGGTGGTCGGCGTCAACGGCACCGGCAAGACGACCACCATCGCCAAGCTGGCGCGGCGTCTGGCTGGCGAGGGTCACAGCGTGGTCCTGGCCGCGGCCGATACCTTCCGCGCTGCGGCAATCGAGCAGCTGCGCCTGTGGGGCGACCAGCTGGGGCTGCCGGTGGTGGCGCAGCGTTCGGGCGCCGACCCGGGTGCCGTGGCCTTCGACGCGGTGACGGCCGCCGAGTCACGCGGCACGGAGGCGGTGATCATCGACACGGCCGGCCGCCTGCAGAACAAGGTTCAGCTGATGGCCGAGCTGGGCAAGGTCCGCAATGTCATCGCCCGTCGGCTGCCGGGCCAGCCGCGCCACGTGCTGCTGGTGCTCGACGCGGGCACGGGGCAGAACGGCATCGTCCAGGCGGAGGCCTTCAGCCGCGAGGTGGGCGTCACCGGGATCGTGCTGACCAAGCTGGATGGCACCGCCAAGGGCGGCGTGGCGGTGACCGCTGCTGAACGCCTGGGTGTGCCGATCCAGTTCGTGGGCGTGGGCGAGGAGCTGGAGCACCTGGCTCCGTTCGACCCGGACGCCTACGTCGAGTGGCTGCTCAGCGACTGATCTCGCCGGGCGCGTTGCTGCTCATCGGCCTCACGCCTAGAATGGGCAGCCGCTTCGGGACCGCGGCCCGACCGACCGCCCCACCACACCCTGTACCGTCTCTGGACCTGAATGTTCGAATCCCTGTCTGCGCGCCTGCAGGCCATTGCCAACGGCCTGCGTGGCAAGGCCAAGATCACCGAGGCCGACCTTGAGGTCGCGCTGCGCGAGATCCGGCTTGCCCTGCTGGAAGCCGATGTCAATTACAAAGTCGTCAAGACGTTCGTGGCGGGCGTCCGCGAGAAGGCGATGGGCGCCGACGTCCTCCACGGGGTCCAGCCCGGCCAGCAGATCGTCAAGATCGTGCACGACGAGCTGGTCGAGGTGCTGGGGGGCGAGCGCCACCAACTGAAGCTCACGGCCAAACCCGCCGTGGTGATGCTGGTCGGGCTGCAGGGCTCGGGCAAGACGACCACCGCCGCCAAGCTGGCGGTCCGGCTGCGCAAGGAGGGCCATCGGCCTCTGCTGGTGGCCGCCGACGTGTATCGGCCGGCCGCGGTCGACCAGCTCGTGCAGCTGGGCGATCACATCGGCATCGAGGTCCACACCCGATCGGTCGGCACGCCCGCACTGGAAGTGGCACGGTCCGGCCTGGAGGCCGCCAGGCAGCGTGGGCACAACGTGGTCCTGCTCGATACCGCTGGCCGCCTGCACGTCGACGAGCCCATGATGGATGAGCTGGTGCGCATCACGGGTGCCGTCACGCCGGCCGAGACGCTGCTGGTGGTGGACGCCATGACCGGCCAGGAATCGGTCACCGTGGCCGAGGCCTTCCACCATCGCCTGCCGATCACCGGCCTGGTGCTGACCAAGATGGACGGGGACGCTCGTGGCGGCGCGGCCTTGAGCATCCGGAGCGTCACCGGGTTGCCGATCAGCTTCATCGGCACCGGCGAGCGCACCGACGGCCTGGAGCCCTTCCACCCCGATCGCCTGGCCCAGCGCATCCTGGGCATGGGCGACATCTTGTCGCTGGTCGAGCGCGTGCAGGAGACCGTCGACCAGGAGGAGGCGGAACGGGTCGCCCAACGGATGATGGAGCAGCGCTTCACGCTGGAGGACTTCCGGAGTCAGCTGAACCAGGTCAAGAAGATGGGCCCGATTGGCCAGGTGCTGCAGATGATCCCCGGCGCCGGACAGATGGCGGGCGCCGCCCAGCAAGCGGTGGACGAAGGCCAGTTCAAGCGCATCGAAGCGATCATCGACTCGATGACCCCCGAAGAGCGTCGCCGGCCGGAGCTCATCAAGGCCAGCCGCCGCCGCCGCATCGCCGTGGGCAGCGGGACGAGCACCGCCGATGTCAACCGGCTGCTGAAGCAGTTCGTCGAGATGCAGAAGCTGATGAAGCAGCTGGGTAGCGGCCGCCTGCCGAACATCGGCGGCTTGCGCGGGATGCTCGGGCACTAGCGAGGGTGCTGCAGAGGCTGGTCATCGCCCTGACCGTCTTCATCGGTCTGGTCGGGGCAACCGTGGTCGCCGGCTACCTGATCCTCTTTGCCGTGGGGACCGATCGCGCCGCACGTGCCGTGCCGGCCGATGCCATCGCCTATGCCACGGTCTACCTGCAGCCGTCGACCGGGCAGAAGATGAACCTGGCCCTGCTGCTCGGGCATGTGCCCGGCTTCTCCGACGCGGCGAACCTTGACCAGAAGATCCACGAGATCGCCGCCCGCTTCCTGGGCATGGCGGGCATCAACTACGAGGCCGACGTTCGGCCATGGATCGGGAACCAGCTGTCCGTTGCCCTGCGGCCAGGGGCCGGCGATCTCACCATGCCCTCGCCGTCCCTGTTGGCCAGCGTGAACGACCAGGCGGCGGCCGAGTCGGGGATGGAGGCGATCGCCGCGGGCCGCGGACTCACCGGCCTGAAGGACACGTACCGGGGCACGGCCATCACCGTGGCCGACGGCCTGGCCTGGGCGGTGCTCGAGGACCTGCTGATCGCGACCATCGACCGGCCCTCGCTGGAAGCGGCTCTCGATGCCGAAGCGGACGCCCGTCCTTCGCTCGCGGACGACGCGGGTTACGCCGCGGCCATGCGCGATTTGCCGCCGGACCACCTTGCCTCCGCCTACCTCAACCTTGCCGGAGCCGCTGAAGGGGCAAACGCAGAAGCGGCGATCGGCGGCTACTCGACCGTGAGCGCCGCCCTGCTCGCCGAGCCCGATGGGCTGCGGCTGGACGCGGTCGCGCCATTCGACAGCGGCGCCGCCTCCGCCGAGCAGCGCGCCGACTTCGCCGCCGGCAGCGACGCGTCGACGCTGGCCGAGTGGCTGCCGGCTGAAACGCAGGTCAGCGCGGCCGTCTTCGACGTGCAGCGGGCAGCCCAGGCGGCGGAAGACGCATTAGGCAATCAGCCGGAGGCACAGGGCATCATCGACACCCTCAACCAGCTGCGGGCGCTGGCGGCATTCGGGCTGGGCATCGACCTGGACAACGACCTGCTCGCCCTCTTCAGCTCCGAGGCGGCAGTTGGCGTATCGGACGTGCTGACCGATGCGCCGCACGGGCAGCTGCTGCTGCGCCCATCCGACGTGACCGCGGCGACCGCCACGCTGGAGCACGTGCGCGATGCCATCGGCGAACGCGGCGGCCAGGTGAGCGAGTCGCAGGCCTCGGGCCTGACCATCACCACCGTTGCGGTGCCGCAGGTCGGCACGGTGTCGTGGGCGGTCTCCGATGGGGTGATCGTGGCCGGCCTCACCGCCGACGACGTCGCCGCCACCCTCTCGGCCCATGCCAGCGGACAGACGCTGGCGGCCACCGCGCGCTATGGTGCCGCGTGGGAGCTGGCCGGTGACCGCGGCGGCAACGAGGCATTCGTCGATATCGGTGCCATCGTCGACGCTTCAGACGACGCGCTCGGCACAACCGGCGACGGGCGCGATATCCTGCTCACCGTCGGCGCCCTTGGGCTGACCGCTCCGGCCCGCGACGCCAATACCGAAGTGCACATCGTGCTGACCGTGCGTTGAGCGCGTGGTCGGCCTAGCATCGGTCCATCAGTAAGGAAGGAAACACTTGCCAGTACGTATCAGGCTCACCCGCGTCGGGGCCACCAAGCGGCCCAGCTATCGCGTGGTGGCCATTGACAGCCGTCGCCCGCGCGACGGCCGCTCGCTCGAAATCCTCGGCTTCTATGACCCGTTGACCGAGCCGGCCACCGTCAGGCTGGACGCGGAGCGCGTCGACGCCTGGATCGCGAAGGGCGCCAAGCCGTCCGACAGCGTCGGGCGATTGATGCGCCAGGCCGGCATGGCCAGCGCGCCGGCGGTACCGGTCAGCGCCCCCACCAAGGCAACCCCGAAGCCCCCACGCAAGGCCAAGGCGACCAAGGCATCGGTCAAGGCCGAGGCTCCGGCGGCGGCTCCAGCCCCGACTGCGGCAGCAGAGCCCGCAGAAGCGGCGGGATCGGCAGAGGCCGAAGCAACCGACGCTGCGGCGGCCGATATCGCGGAGTCGACTGACACCCCTGACGCAGCGGAGTCGGCGGAGGAAGCCGCACCGACCGAGGCAGCCGAGACAGCCGAGGAGCCGTCCGATGACGCTCCTGTTGAGGCTGCCGAGGAGCCGTCTGAGGACGCCCCTGCGCAGGACGCCGCTCCGGCCGAGGACGCTGCCCCAGCGGAAGAGGCCGAGCCGGCCGAAGAGGCAGAAGCCGCCGACGCGACAAAGGCGGCCAAGGAATGAAGGAGTTCCTCGAGTACGTGGCGAAGTCACTGGTCGACAATCCCGACGCCGTGGTGGTTGAGGTCGAGGAGGACGACGACGAGGTGTCGCTGGTCCTGAACGTCGACCAGCCGGACATGGGTCGGGTCATCGGACGCGACGGGCGCATCGCTAACGCCATCCGCAGCCTGCTGCGCGTGATGGGCACCCGCGACGGCCGCCACGTCGAGCTGGAGATCGTCACCGACGAGTGACCGGCTGGCGGCCGCCCGCATCATCGGTCCCAAGGGCTTGGCGGGCGCCATGCGGCTGGAGGTCCTCACCGACCGCGACGATCGGCTGACCGTCGGCGCCGCGCTGTTCGTCGAGGGCGAGGACGCCCCCCGCCGGATCCACGAGGTGGAGCGCGGGGGACGCGTGCCCGTCGTGCGCCTGGAAGGTGTGGAGCGGCGGGAGCAGGCGGAGGCGCTCTCCGGCCGCTACCTGGAGGTCGAAGCCGAGCCCCTGCCCGCGGGCCAGTATTACTGGCACCAGTTGGTCGGCCTGCGCGTGACCGATGAGGACGGGCGCGAGCTTGGGCGGGTCGTCGAGGTCTTCCGCGCCGGCGAGAACGAGGTCTACCGGGTCGAGGCCGATGACCGGCCGGAGTTGCTGCTGCCGTCGTTGCACGAGGTCGTGCGCGAGATCGACCTGGAGGCCGGGACGATGACCGTCCGCTACGAGTCCGAGGAGGTTCGCTGACCGATGCTGCGCATCGACGTGGTGACCCTCTTCCCTGAGCTCTTCGACCTGCCGATGCGGACCTCCGTGATTGGGCGCGCGGTGGAGCGTGGCCTGGTGGAGGTGGCAACGCATGACCTGCGCGAGCATGGCCTCGGCCGTCATCGGTCCGTGGACGATTACCCATACGGTGGGGGAGCGGGGATGGTGCTCCGGCCAGAACCCCTGTTCGAGGCCGTCCAGCCGCTGCGCGCTGCGGGCGCCCTGGTCATCCTGCTCGACCCGGCGGGCGAGCGATTGACCGATGCCATGGCCAGGGAGCTGGCCGGCCACGAGCACCTTGCGCTGGTCTGCGGGCGCTACGAGGGTATCGATGAGCGCGCGCGAGCGCTTGCGGACCGGGAGGTCAGCATCGGCGACTACGTCCTGACCGGCGGCGAGCTGCCGGCACTGGTGGTGATCGATGCGGTGGCCCGGCTCGTGCCCGGCGTGATCGAGGACGCCTCCTCGGCGTCCGACTCGTTCGCCGCCGGACTGCTGGAGCACCCGCAGTACACCCGACCCGAGGACTACGACGGCGAGACGGTGCCGTCGATTCTGCTGTCGGGTCACCATGGCGAAGTGGATCGCTGGCGCCGGCGCGAGGCCCTGCGGCGGACCCTGACGCGCCGCCCCGACCTGCTGGAAACTGCCGATCTGGACGAGGAGGATCGACGCTGGCTGGCGGCGCTGCGCGAGGGCACGGCGGACTGACGCTCGGATCTCGCCGCCATTTGGCGGTGGTTGCCCGGGTCAGCCGGACTGCTATACTCCGCCGGTCGCGGCCGAGCCATCGGTCGCGTTCTTCACGCCCCGCAGACGCCGCCGGGCGCAGAAGCGCTGATAAGGCGCGGCTAAGGCCGCGATAATGAGGTCGCCTCACCATGGATGCCATCAAGGAGCTCGAGCGCGAGCAGCTCCGCACCGACGTACCGGAGATTGCCCCGGGTGACACCGTGCGCGTCTCGGTCAAGGTCGTGGAGGGCAACCGCGAGCGAGTCCAGGTGTTCGAGGGAACGGTGATGCGCAAGCGCGGCGGCGGCCTGAACGAGCAGATCACCGTGCGCCGCATCGCCAGCGGCGTCGGGGTCGAGCGGACGTTCATGGTGCACGCGCCGCGCGTAGAGAAGATCGAGGTGGTTCGGCACGGCGTCGCACGTCGCGCCCAGCTCTACTTCCTGCGCGGCCGCGTCGGCAAGTCCGCGACCCTGCGCGAGCGCCGCTGACGGGGTGACCGATCTCGTGATGGGATCGGTCGTTCGGCGCCGGACCGTGCGCCGCAAGCACCGGCGTCCGCGGGACGCGCACATGCGCCACGAACGCGAGCTGCGTCTGGCCGGTTTCCAGCGCATCGCCGGCATCGACGAAGTCGGTCGCGGTTCCCTGGCTGGACCGGTCGTGGCGGCCGCGGTGATCCTGCCGGAGCGCCATCGGATCAAGGGCCTGCGCGACAGCAAGGTCGTGCCGCGCGCCCGGCGGGAGGCGCTGTACGCCCAGATCCTGGATCGGGCCCAGTCGGTCGGGGTCGGCTGCGTGGAGGTCGAGGTGATCGACCGCATCAACATCCTGCAGGCGACCAAGCTGGCCATGACGGACGCGTTGCGGCGCATGCCGCAGCAGCCCGACCACCTGGTCATCGACGCGCTCAGCCTGCGCGAGGTTGACCTGCCGCAGCGACCGATCATCGACGGGGACGCGATCAGCGCCTCGATCGCCGCGGCGAGCATCGTGGCCAAGGTCACCCGTGACCGTATCTGCACCGAGCTCGACGCCCGCTATCCGGCGTACGGCTTCGCCCGCAACAAGGGCTACGGGACGCGGCGCCATGTTGAGGCGCTGCTCAACGAGGGTCCATGCGAGTGGCATCGCCGATCCTTCGCACCGCTCCGCCTGTTGCTGGCGGGGGAGCAGCTCAGCCTGGACCTGCTGTTCGACGACCAGATGCTCACCGAGGACGAGATCGACCCGGACGACGCGCTCGCCGCCGAGGAGCTGGTCGCCGATGAGTCCCTCCTCGACGAGTCCCTGATCGACGAGGAGCTGGCCGAGGAGGAGCTGGCGGCCGCCGGCTGAAGAGAATCCGCCGCTCGTCTCCCGAATCGGAGGTTCGCCATGGCCGCGCCGCAGCAGCGGCTCGGGCGCCGGGCCGAGGAGATGACCGCTTCCTGGCTGTCGAGCCGCGGTTGGCAGGTGCTCGAGCGCCGCTGGCGATCCGCTTCAGGCGAGATCGACCTGGTCTGCCTGGATCCGGACGGGGTCCTGGTCGGCGTCGAGGTCAAGCTGCGGCGGACCTCACGTTCCGGCGAACCGGAGGAGGCGCTCGACGCGCGGCGGTTGGTTCGACTACGACGGGCGCTGGCCGACTACGCAGCGCAGCGTGGTGTCGCGGCGGCGCTGCGGATCGACCTCGTGGCGCTCACGCCGGCCGGTGACCTGTGGCGCCTGTCGCGCTGGCCTGGCGTGGACCAGTGGTGATGGCCGGTCAGCCGCGGAAGATGCGCTCCAGCAGCAGGATCGAGGCGACATACGGCTGCGAGATCGAGTAGATCCCGTGCCGATCGGTGCCAGCCTGTCCCTGGTAGTAGGCGGCCAGGGCCATCGGCCGGCTGCCATATCGGGCCAGGTAATGCTTCAGCAGGGCCACGCCGGCCCGCACGTTGCTGCGCGCGTCCCAGAGGTTGATCCGCCCGCCCACCATGGTGGCGCTCACCCAGTCCGCGGTCGCCGGCAACAGCTGCATGACGCCGATGGCGCCGGCGCTGGACACGACGCGCTCCTGCCAGCCGGACTCCTGCCAGGCGACTGCCAGCGCCAGCGCCCGTGGGAAATGCTGGCGCCGGGCCTCCTGGACGATCAGGTGTCGCATTCCGTGGCGCTGCCGGACCAGGGTCGCCATCGAGGAAGGCATGCCCATCCGGGGCTTCGGCGCATGGCGACCGTGGTGCGCCGGACGCGACGCGTGCGCGTGAGGCACGCGGAGCTGCTGGCCGGTGCGGATGAACGAAGGGTTTGCCAATCGGTTGACGGCGGCGATCGCGTCCACTGTCACGCGGTAGCGGACCGCGATGCCGGACAGCGTCTCGCCGGCGCGCACGATGTGGATGATTGTCCGCGGGTGGGAAGCCGGCGTTCGACGAGCCCCCTGAGGGCTGCGATCCGCCATGGGCGCGGCGCGCCTGGTGATGGATCCGGATGCGCAGCACCTGGCCGGCATAGATGCGCGAGGCGTCGGCGAGGTGGTTGCGCATGACCAGTGCGCGGACGGTCGTGCCGTGGCGCGCGGCGATTCCGGTCAGCGTCTCACCGTAGGCGACGCGGTGGAGCACCGGCTGGCCGCGATGCGTCGGCTTGCCGGCCGATGCCGGCGCCGGTCGCACGCGAAGGCGCTGTCCGGCGTAGATCCGGTTCGGATCGGCGATACGGTTCAGCGTCACCAGCCGCTCGACCGTCGTGCCGTGAGCGGCTGCGATCTGGCTCAGCGTCTGGCCGGCCTGCACGACCACCACTCGATCGCTGGCGGCCGCCGGCAGCGTGCCGAGCCAGCCCGCCGCGATGGCCACCACCACGGCGCTGGCGAGGATGAGCCGCGTGGGCCGGACCGAGCGAGGGGATCTCGGACGGTGCGACGGACGGATCGACATCGTGCCTCCGGTGCTTGGTGCGCGTGCGTCGGAGGCGAGCCATCCGCCCACGACGGCAGGCTGATGCTAGGAGGCGGCCCTGATCGGTCAAGGTACCTGCGGGTGGGGATGGAGTACTTCGGTACCGTTGTGTGGGCTGCGCTGGTATTTGGCGGATGCCGCCAGGGTCCACCATGGGCGAGGAAGCAGCGAACATCCGTGCTATACTGGCTGCCGGTTCGTGAATGGCCTCCATCGGGCCAGCATGCGAACCGAGCAATTCCCATCACACACGCTCGCGGATCTCGCGATCCACGGTGCCCGGCGCGCCGCACGGCGCACGGGTCGATCGCAGGGAGTCGATGCGAGCGGAGGAACGAACCGGAGGTTCTTACTTGGCTGCCACATCCATGAAGCAGCTCCTCGAGGCGGGTGTCCACTTCGGGCACCAGACCCGCCGCTGGAATCCCAAGATGCGCCCTTACATCTTCGCGGAGCGCAACGGGATCCACATCATCGACCTGGCCCAGACCGTCTCGCGGCTGGAGGCTGCTCTCGACTTCATATCGGAAACTGTCCGTCGCGGCGACAGCGTCCTGTTCGTCGGCACCAAGAAGCAGGCGCAGGAGTCGATCGCGGCCGAGGCTGAGCGCTGCGGCCAGCACTACGTCAACAACCGCTGGCTGGGCGGCATGCTCACCAACTTCACCACCATCAAGCGGCGGATCCAGCGCCTGGAGGCGCTCGAGGCCCGTCGCGAGGCTGGTGAGTTCGAGCGGCTGACCAAGAAGGAGGCCAGCAAGCTCAGCGAGGAGATCGAGAAGCTGAACCACGCCCTGGGCGGGATCCGCCGCATGCGGCGCGTGCCCGGAGCCCTGTTCGTGGTCGACCCGCATCGGGAGTCGATCGCCGTGGCGGAGGCGCGACGGCTGGAGATCCCGATCGTGGCCATGACCGACACGAACTGCGACCCGGATCTGATCGACTGGGTCATCCCGGCCAACGACGACGCCATCCGCTCCGTGCGGCTCATCTGCGAAAAGGTGGCCGATGCGGTGCTCGCCGCCAACCAGGAGCGCCAGGCGCGGCTCGACGAAGAGTTCGAGCAGGCTGAGGCGCTGCCACCGGTCGACGAGTCGGCGCTGGCCGAGGACACCGATTACACCGCCGCCCTGGCCTCCGGCGAGGCGCTCGTGTTCGAGCCGGAGCCGGAAGAGGACGAGGAGGAGGAGCGCCGGGCGCGTGCCCGCCGCGCCGCCGAGGCGGCAGAGGAAGAGAGCGAACCAGAGGTCGACGCGGCCAGCTAGCCGCGCCGATCGGGATACAGGAAGACCAGGGAAGGAATGACTCAGACAACGATGATCAAGCCCGAGCATGTCAAGCAGCTGCGCGACCAGACGGGCGCCGGGATCATGGACTGCAAGCGAGCGCTCGAGGAGAGCGAGGGCGACGTCGAGAAGGCTGTCGCCTGGCTGCGTGCCAAGGGTCTGTCGACGGCGGCCAAGAAGGCCGGCCGCGAGGCCCGCGAGGGCGTGGTGACGAGCTACATCCATCACGGCGGCCGCCTTGGCGTGCTGCTGGAGCTGAACTGCGAGACCGATTTCGTGGCCCGCACGGACGACTTCCAGCAGCTGGCGCGGGAGCTGGCGATGCAGGTCGCCGGCCTCGGCCCGCTGTTCGTGAGCCGTGACGACGTGCCGGCCGAGGTGCTGGACGAGAAGCGGCGCACGTTCTCCGACGAGGCCGCCGCGCGAAGGGCGTCCGGCCGATCGCATCGGCGACATCGTCGAGGGCAAGCTGAACAAGTGGCTCGAGTCGGTCGTGCTGCTGGAGCAGCCCTACCGCGACACCGACAAGAAGGTCGCCGACCTGATCACCGAGAGCGTGGCGAAGCTGGGCGAGAACATTCGCGTGGCGCGCTTCGCGCGCATGGCGGTCGGTGAGAGTGCCGGCGAACAGAACGGCGAGGAGGCCGCCTGAGGGTGGTCGAACGGGCCGCCACCGACCCGGGCCCCTACCGCCGAGTGCTGCTGAAGCTCTCGGGCGAGGCGCTGATGGGTGCCGCGCCAGTACGGGATCGATCCCGATGTCGCCCGCGACATCGCCGGCCAGGTGGCCGAGGCGGGCCAGACCGGCGTGCAGATCGCCATCGTCGTCGGGGGCGGGAACATCTTCCGCGGCCTGTCGGCGGCAGCGACCGGCATGGACCGATCGACCGCCGACTACATGGGCATGCTGGCCACCGTCATGAACGGCCTGGCCATCCAGGACGCGCTCGAGCAGGCCGGCACCCCGACCCGGGTGCTGTCCGCCATCGCCATGCCGGAGATCTGCGAGCCGTACATCCGGCGGCGGGCGATCCGCCACCTGGAGAAGGGCCGCGCCGTGGTGCTGGTGGCCGGCACCGGCAACCCGTACTTCACCACCGACACCGCCGCCACGCTGCGCGCCGTCGAGATTGGCGCGGAGGTGATCCTGAAGGCCACCCGCGTGGACGGGGTGTACGATGCCGATCCGGAGAAGGAGCCGGCTGCCCGCCGCTACGAGAAGATCACCTACACCGACCTCCTGTCGAACCGGCTGGAGGCACTGGATGCCACCGCGGTGAGCCTGGCCATGGACAACGAGATGCCGATCGTCGTGTTCGACATGACGCAGCCGGGCAACATCGTGCGCGCCGTGCACGGCGAGCCGATCGGGACACTGATCGGCGGGGAGGTGAGCCGATGACCCATGAGGCCCTGACGGCGGCTGAGCCGAAGATGGTGCGTGCCCTGGAGGCGATGGAGCGCGACTTCGCTGCCATCCGCACGGGTCGCGCATCGACCGCGCTGGTCGAGCGCATCCCGGTCGACTACTACGGCACCGCCACGCCACTGAACCAGATCGCGGGCATCAGCACGCCCGATGCGCACCTGATCGTGATCCAGCCATGGGACCGATCGGTCCTGTCGTCCATCGAGAAGGCGATCACCAAGAGCGACATCGGCCTCATGCCGAACGTCGATGGCACGGTGGTGCGCCTGAACGTGCCGCCGCTCACCGAGGAGCGTCGCAAGGAGATGGTCAAGCAGGTGCGCCGCCGCGCCGAAGAGGCGCGGGTCGAGATCCGCAACCACCGCCGCGAGGCGGCGGACCACCTCAAGCGGGCGCTGCGCGACGGTGACCTGTCGGAGGACGAGGAGCACCGCGAGCTTGACAACCTCCAGCGGCTGACCGATCGCCACGTCGAGGCGGTGGACGGCCGGGCGGAGCGCAAGGAAGCGGAAGTGATGGAGGTCTGAGGCGCCCTTGCGTGAGCGCCCGAGACACGTCGCCATCATCATGGACGGGAACCGCCGTTGGGCGGCGGCCCGTGGCCTGCCGAGCATCGCCGGCCACGTCCAGGGCGTGGAGGCCATCGTCCCCATCGTGCGCAGCGCACCCGATCGCGACATCGAAGTGCTGTCCCTGTACGTCTTCAGCCAGGAGAACTGGCGCCGCCCCGACGACGAGGTGGCCGGCCTGCTTCGGCCTGATCGACGGCGCCGTGCGCCAGTACACCGATGAGCTGGTCGAGCAGGGCGTCCGCGTGCGCGTCATCGGCCGCCTGCACGAGGCGCCGGTCGACGTCGCAGCGGTCCATCCGGGCGGCGGAGGAGAAGACGCGCGGTGGCAGTCGCATGGCGCTGAACATCGCCTTCAACTACTCCGGCCGCAACGAGATCGTGGACGCGGTGCGCGCGCTCATTGCCGCGGGCGTGCCGGCCTCCGAGATCGACGACGAGCGCCTCGGCGAGCACCTGTACACCGCCGGCCAGCCGGACCCGGATCTGATCATCCGGACCGGCGGGGAGCAGCGCACCAGCAACTTCCTGCTGTGGCAGGGTGCCTATGCCGAGCTCGTCTTCTGCAGCACCCTGTGGCCGGACTTCGGCGAGGCTGACCTGGATGCCGCACTGGCCGAGTTCGCGCGTCGCCAGCGGCGCTACGGGGCCTAGGCCGATGCTGCGCACGCGCGTGCTGACGGCGGCCATCCTCGCCCCGCTGATCGTGATCGTGGCATGGCTCGGCGAGCCATGGCTGTCCCTGCTGGTGGGCCTGGTCGTGTTCCTGGCGCTGACCGAGCTCATCGGCCTGCTCGATGCGGCCGGCTATGAGCCACCGCAGGTGGTGCTGATGGCGATCGGCCTGCTGGTGGCAGCGGCCACGCTGATCGCCGCCAACCAGGACTCGGTGGGGGAGCTCCTTTCCGGCCTGCTGTCGGCGACCGTGATCCCGGGGCTCCCGGTGGTGGCCTACGTGGCGGCGGTGCTGGTGCTGGCGGTGGCGGCCTTCACGCGGCCCGATCCTCGCGCGGGCTTCCTGACCTGGGCGACCTCCTCGTTCGGCGTCGCCTACATCTCGCTCCTGCTGCCATTCGTGGCCCTGGTCGGCCACCTGGGTCCGGCCGACGGCAGCGCGTCCACGGTGGTCGGCGGCCTGTCACTGAAGGCCGGCACTGCCTGGCTGATCACGCTGCTGCTGCTGGTGTGGGGCTACGACACCGGCGCCTACCTGACCGGCCGCTGGATCGGGCGCCGGCGGCTGATCGACCACGTCAGCCCGTCCAAGACGATCGAGGGCCTGGTCGGCGGCCTGGTGGCGGCCACCATCGCGGCCGGCATCGGCACCTGGCTGGTGGGCATGGCGCCGTGGCACGCGCTCGTGATCGGCCCGCTGGTCGGGCTGGTGGCGCAGGCCGGGGACCTGGCCGAGTCGCTGCTGAAGCGCGCCGCCAACCGCAAGGACTCCGGCTTCCTGTTCCCCGGGCACGGCGGCATGCTCGATCGCATCGACTCGTTCCTGTTCGCGGCACCCGTGCTCGCCGGCTACGCGCTGCTGGTGGTGGGCGCCAGCACGTGATCGGGGTCGCGGTCCTTGGCAGCACCGGCTCCATCGGTCGCCAGACACTGGAGGTCATCAGCGCGCACCCCGACCGATTTCGGGTGACCGGCCTGGCGGCCGGCGGGCGGCAGCCGGGGCTCGACGAGCAGCTGGCGGCCTGGCCCGATGCGCGCGCCTGGGCTCCCGCCGGGAAGCCCGACGGCCTGGACGATCGGCGCTGGGCCGATGGCGGCCTGGAGGAGCTGGCGACCGCCGATGGCACCGACATGGTGGTGGTGGCCACCACCGGCATGACCGCGCTGCCCGCCGTGCTCGCCGCCCTGCACGCCGGCCGTCGCGTGGCGCTCGCCAACAAGGAGACGCTGGTCGCCGGCGGGCACCTGGTCGCAGCCGCACTCGATGCGGCTGGCGGCGACCCGCTCGACCGCCTGCGGCCCATCGACAGCGAGCATTCGGCCATCTGGCAGTGCCTGCTCGGGGAACGGATCGAGACGGTGCGGCGTCTGGTGCTCACGGCCTCGGGCGGACCGTTTCGCGATCGGCCGCTGCCCGACCTCGAGTCGGTGACTCCGGACGAGGCCCTGGCGCACCCGACCTGGCAGATGGGGCCGAAGATCACGATCGACTCGGCCACGCTGGTCAACAAGGCGTTCGAGGCCATGGAGGCCAAATGGCTGTACCGGCTTCCGTACAGTAGGATTGATGCAGTGATCCACCCCCGGAGCGTCGTGCACTCGCTGGTCGAGTTCACCGATGGCTCCTACAAGGCCCAGCTCGGACTCCCCGACATGCGCCTCCCCATCCAGTACGCCCTCAGCTACCCCGAGCGCCTGCCCTCGCCGGCGCGTCACGCCGCGCCCGAAGAATGGGGCGCGCTCGAGTTCCTGCCGCTCGACGAGGAGCGATACCCGGCGTACGCCACCGTTCGCCAGGCGGCGGCCGGTGGCGGCAATCGCGGCGTGATCCTCAACGCGGCCGACGAGGTGGCGGTGGCGGCCTTCCTGGCTGGCGCTCTGCACTTCTCGCGCATCGGCGAAACCATTGCGCAGGCGGTCGACCGATGGGGAACCGATGAGGAGCCCGCGCTGGACGGCATCCTGGCCCTGGACGCCGAGGTGCGCAGCGCCTTGACCGCCCAGCTCGGGACGGTGGTCGCCTGATGGACGTGCTCGGGACCATCGTCGCCTTCCTGGCGGTGCTGGTCGTGCTGGTGCTGGTGCACGAGCTCGGACACTTCGTCGCCGCCAAGCGGGCGGGGATCACGGTGCAGGAGTTCGGCATCGGCTTTCCGCCGCGCATCACCTCGGTGGTCTGGCATGGCACGCGCTACTCGCTGAACTGGATCCCGCTCGGCGGCTTCGTGAAGATGCTGGGCGAGGACGGCGACAGCGAGGCCGACAAGATGCGCGAGCGCGGCCTCTCCGAGGCGGCGGTCGACAAGGCCATGGAAGGCGCCTTCAACCGCAAGCCGATTGGCGTGCGGATGGTCGTCCTGCTGGCCGGCGTGGTGATGAACTTCCTGCTCGCCGGCATCCTCTTCTCGGTCGCGCTGGCCATGCCGATTCCCCAGGGCCGTGGCCCGCTGACCGTCACCGAGATCCAGGCCGACAGTCCGGCCGAGGGGACCCTGCAGGTTGGGGACAAGATCGTCTCGGCCGATGGTCGCACCTTCCCGGCATCGGCCGACCTGACCGCGTACGTGCGTTCGCGCGCTGGGCACGAGGTGACACTGGGCGTCCAACGCGGCGGTTCGACCGATCGAGGTGACCGTCATCCCGCGCCAGCTCACCGAGCAGGATCTCGCGCAGGGCAAGGGCGCCATCGGCTTCGGCTACGACCCGGAGCGGTTCGTGGAGGTGCCATCCGCCGTCAGCGGGCCGGTCGATGCCGTGGTGAAGGGCTTCACCGAGGCGGGATACCTGGCCATTCGCATCCCGGGCGGCCTGGCCGAGGCGGTGGGCGGCCTGCTGGGCCTGAACGACAGCGCCGGGTCGGCGGTGGGCCCGATCGGGATCGCGGAGGAGACCGGCCGGCAGCTGCAGGCGCCACTGGTCAACCAGCTGATCTTCGTGGGGATCCTGTCGGTCAACCTGGCCGTGCTCAACGTCCTGCCGTTCCCGCCGCTCGACGGCGGACGAATCGCGGTGGTGCTGATCGAGGCCGTGCGACGCCGAAAGCTCCCCGCCGAGCGCGAGGCGATGATCTACCTGACGGGCTTCATGGTCCTGATCGCGCTCGTCATCCTGATTTCGATCCAGGACGTCCAGAGGCTGATCGAAGGCTGAGCGGCGTCCCGGCACTCCACCAGGGCCGGGAGGCCGCCCAATCGGTTTCCCCCCTCGGGAACTCCCCCCGTCACCGTGTCACGAATCTAGGCGTCGGCGCCGTGCCTGCCATCCGCGAAACTACGGAGCCGACTACGGAAAAGTGTCTCCGGGTGCGATTAGGTGAATTCGCACCGTTCACGGCCTGACGGGCGTCAGAGGACGCTGGAGCGAGGCAGCCGGAGGCTGAGGCTGCTCCCGGCGCCAGGGCCTCCGGTGGCGTGGAATTGGTGCGGACTGCTATACTTCGCGTCGGTTTCGCGAGCGTAAGCGAGCCGAATCGATACTGACTGAGTAGCAACGTGGGTCGGTTCGCCTCCCACGTTTTTGTTTCTGCCCGCACGACGGGCGCGAGGTGCGGACGTGAATCGAGACTTCATCGGAGCCTTGCTCCAGTTGAACGCCGAGAAAGGCGTGCCGCAGGAGATCCTCATCCAGACGCTGGAGCAGGCGATCGAGTCTGCCTATCGGCGCAATGCGGACGCCCCCGAGAACGTGGTCGTGCACGTTGATCCGGAGAGCGGCGAGATCAGCGTCTACCGCGAGTACGAGGTCGTCGCCGGCGAGGCCGAGATCGAGGACCCGGAGATCCAGATGATCGTGGCGGACGCCCAGAAGATCGATTCGGCGACCGGCGTGGGCGGCAAGGTCCGCGTGCCGGAGAACGTGACCCAGGCACAGCTGGGCCGGATCGCGGCCCAGACGGCGGGCCAGGTCTATCGCCAGCGGCTGCGCGAAGCGGAGCGCGACGTGGTCTACAGCCAGTACGCCAGCCGCGAGGGCGAGATCATGACCGGCGTGGTGCATCGCACCACCGACCAGGCCGTGGTGCTCGACATGGGCAAGGGCGTCGAGGCGGTCCTGGCCGTGACGGAGCAGCTCCCGATGGAGCACTACCGCATCGGGCAGCACCTGAAGGTCTACGTGCTGGAGGTGCGCCGCACGACGCGCGGACCGGTGCTGGTGGTGAGCCGGACGCATCGGGGCTTCCTGCGTCGCCTGATGGAGATGGAGATCCCCGAGATCTACAACGGCACGGTCGTGATCCGCGGCATCGCCCGCGAGGCTGGCAGCCGGTCCAAGGTGTCGGTCGAGAGCCGCCAGCCGGGCGTCGACGCCAAGGGCTCTGCGGTGGGCCAGCGTGGCGCCCGCATCCAGGCCATCGTGGCCGAGCTCAACGGCGAAAAGGTGGACATCGTGCTCTGGCACGAGGACGCCGGGCAGTACGTGGCCGAGGCGCTGTCGCCGGCCGAGGTGCTGAGCGTCCGCATCGACGAGGAGCACAAGATCGCCAACGTCATCGTGCCGGAGCGCCAGCTCAGCCTGGCCATCGGCAAGGAGGGCCAGAACGCTCGCCTGGCGGCCAAGCTCACGGGCTGGCGGATCGACATCCGATCGGATGCGGGCGTGGCCACCGCGGCTGCTGCCCATGACGGGAGCGATGACGCCGAAGCGCACGACACCGGTGCCATGGACGCCGATGCGCACGACACCGGTGCCATGGACGCCGATGCGCACGACACCGGGGCCATGGACGCCGAAGCGGCTCCGGAGGAAGTGACGGCCGATGCCGAAGCGACGACCTGATCACGTGCCGATGCGCACCTGCGCCGTCTGCCGCCAGGTCAAGCCGAAGCGGTCGATGACGCGCGTCGTGCGCGCAGCCGATAACTCCGTCGCCCTGGACCCGAGCGGCAAGGCCGCCGGCCGGGGCACCTACATCTGCGACGATCCTGATTGCCGCGATCCGCGGCGCCTGGCCGATGCCGTCGGCCGCGCGCTCGCCGCGCCGGTGGAGCCCGGAACGCTCCAACTCGAGGTACCGCATGCCACCCCGTAGATATCAACCCCGCAGAGGTCCACGCCCGCCACGCCGTCGCAACGGCGGTGCGACCGCCGTGGCCGAAGCACCGACGCCGATCCGCCCCGAGGGGCCGGTCGAGCTGCCGTCGTCGATCGCGGTCAAGGACCTGGCGGATGCGCTGACGGTGAGCACTGCCGATGTCATCAAGGAGCTGATCCGCAACGGCATCTTCGCGACCATCAACCAGTCGATCGACTTCGACACCGCCTCGCTGGTGGCTGGTGAGCTTGGCATCGAGACGATCGAGCGCGGGGCTGCCGAGCGTGCCGCGGCCGAGGCTGCCGGCCCGGCCGCGATCGTGGCGCCCGGTGAGGAATCGGACGCCGGCGGCAAGCCGGTGCTCTTCACCGAGGACGACACCGCTGACCTCGTGACCCGGGCGCCGATCGTGACGATCATGGGCCACGTCGACCACGGCAAGACCAGCCTGCTCGACGCGGTGCGCAGCACCACCGTGGCGGCGGGGGAGCGGGGTGGCATCACCCAGCACATCGGCGCCAGCGAAGTCGTGCACAACGGCAAGCGCATCGTCTTCCTGGACACGCCCGGCCACGAGGCCTTCACCGCCATGCGCGCCCGGGGCGCCCAGGTGACCGACATCGCGATCATCGTGGTGGCTGCCGACGACGGCGTCATGCCGCAGACCCGAGAGGCGATCGACCACGTTCGCGCGGCCCGCGTGCCGATGATCGTGGCGATCAACAAGATCGACAAGGCCGACGCCAACCCCGACCGGGTGAAGCAGGAGCTGGCCGACATGAACGTGCTCATCGAGGAGTACGGCGGCGACGTCATCGCCGTGGCCGTGTCCGCCAAGCAGAAGATCGGCCTGGACGACCTGATGGAGATGATCCTGCTGGTCGCCGATCTGCAGGACCTCAAGGCCAATCCCAACCGCCCCGCCGTCGGCACCATCGTCGAGTCGAAGGTCGAGAAGGGACGCGGCAACGTGGCCACCGTGCTGGTCCAGACCGGCACGCTGCGCATCGGTGACATCGTGGCGGTGGGCGGCACCCACGGCCGGGTCCGCGCACTGCAGAACGCCGCCGGCAAGCGCGTGAAGACGGCCGAGCCCGCGACCGCGGTCGAGATCATCGGCCTCAACGATCTGCCCGAGGCGGGAGACATCCTGCGGGTGGTCGACGACGAGAAGGCGGCCCGCGAGATGGCCGAGACCACGGCCCGCGGCACCATCGGCAGCGACGGCAAGACGGCCTTCACGCTCGAGGACATCTCCGCCCAGATCCAATCGGCCGAGGTCAAGGAGCTGCGCGTGGTGCTCAAGACGGACGTCCAGGGATCGCTGGGCGCCATCCGTCACGCGCTGGAGAGGCTGAACAACAGCGAGGTGCGGATCAACATCCTGCGCGAGGGCGCCGGCGACATCAACGAGTCGGACGTGCTGCTGGCATCGGCCTCCGATGCGGTGGTCATCGGCTTCAACACCAAGGCCGACCCAGGCGCGCAGCGCGTCGTCGACGCCTCCGGCGTGGACGTGCGCCTGTACGACGTGATCTACAAGCTGACCGATGACGTCGGTGCGGCACTGCAGGGCATGCTTGCCCCCAAGCTGGTGGAGCAGGTCGAGGGTCACGCCGAGGTGCGGATGGTGATCAAGGCCGGGCGGGCCGGCAACGTGGCCGGCTCGTACGTCACCGATGGGCGGATCGTGCGCGGTGGCGACGTCCGCCTCTTCCGCGCTGGCGCCCAGGTCGCCGAGGGCCGGATCACGTCGCTGAAGCGCTTCAAGGACGACGTGCGCGAGGTGGCCACTGGCTTCGAGTGCGGCATCGGCCTCTCGATCGAGGAGATCGCGGAGGGCGACGTCATCGAGTGCTTCCAGATGGTGGCGGAGTCCGCCTGAGCGGCCGATGAGCCAACGCACTGATCGGCTGGACAGCCAGATCCAGCAGGAGCTCATGCAGCTGCTGCAGCGCGACCTGAAGGATCCGCGGGTCGGCTTCGCGACCATCACCCGGGTGGAGACCAGCCGCGACCTGGGCCATGCCCGGGTCTGGGTCAGCGTATACGGCACCGACGCGGAGCAGATCCGCGTCCATGGAGGCACTGCGCTCCGCCACGCCGTGGCTGCGCCGCCAGCTCGGTGAGCGGCTGCGCCTGCGACACGTCCCGGAGCTCTCGATCCGACCCGATGACTCGATCGAGTCCGGCGACCGGGTGTTGCGCATCCTGCGCGAGATCGAGAGCGAGACCGCCACGAAGGACGGCTCATGAAGGAGGTCGTCGCGCTGCTGCGCTCGGCGCAGCGGGTCACGGCGATCTGCCACGAGAACCCCGATGCGGACACGCTCGGCGCGGCTATCGCCATCGCCATCGCGGCCGAACGGATGGGCAAGGCCTCCGAGGTGGTGAGCGCCGATCCTCCGCCGCCGTTGCTGGCCTTCGTGCCGCGCATCGACCAGGTGCGGAACGCGCCCGGGCTGGAGCCGGACGTCGCCGTGGTGGTCGACGCCGGGGACCTGGCGCGCACCGGCAGCATCGCAATCGACCATGCCGATTGGCTGTCGCGAGCCCGCGTGGCGAACGTCGACCATCACATCTCGAACACGGGCTTCGGCACCGCGATCTGGGTCGACCCGACCGCCGCCGCCACCTGCGAGATGGTGGCCCTGCTGCTCCCGGAGCTGGGCGTGACGATCGACCAGGAGCTGGCCACCGTGCTGATGACCGGCATCTCCCAGGACACGCACACCTTCGCCCACCCCAACGCCACGCCCCGCACGCTCCGGGTGGCAGCCGATCTGGTGGAGGCCGGGGCGCCGCTGTCGCAGATCAACCGCACGCTCTACGTCGACAAGCCGTACGGCACGCTGGCGCTGTGGGGCCTGATGCTGGCCGAGCATCGGCCAGCGCTGCGACGGCCGCATCGTCTTTGCCTCCATGACCAATGCCATGCTGGCCGAGGTGGGGGAGGAGCCGAGCGCCGGAGAGGGGTTCATCGACCTGCTGGGCTCCACCAAGGCCGCCGACATCACGGTCCTGTTCAAGGAGGTTGACGATACCGGCCACGCGCGTCAGTGTCCGGACCAGCGACCGCGCCGACGCGGTGGCGATCACCGCGGCCTTCGGCGGGGGCGGCCACGCGCGGGCAGCCGGCGCCACGGTCGCCGCGCCGCTCGCCGAGGCGCGCGAGCAGATGCTGGCCGAGTGCGAGCGGGAGCTGGCCCGGATCGATGCTGGGAGTCGTTAACCTCGACAAGCCGGTGGGGCCGACCTCGCATGACATGGTTGGCCTGCTGCGCCGCCTGACTGAAAGCCGGCGCATCGGCCATGCGGGAACCCTTGATCCGCTCGCATCCGGTGTGCTGCCGATCCTGGTGGGCGGCGCCACGCGCTTCAGCGAGGAGCTGACCGGCGGCTCCAAGCGCTACGACGCGGTCATCCGTCTTGGCGCCACCTCGGCGACCGATGATGGCGAGGGTCCTATCATCGCCGGTGCGGCGCCGCTGCCCGATGACGAGGCGATCACGGCGGCCCTTGCGACGTTCACGGGCAACCTGGACCAGCTGCCTCCGGCATTCTCCGCTCGCAAGCTGGGCGGGCGCACCGCCTACCGCGCCGCGCGCTCGGGCGAGGCGCTGGAGCTGGCCGCACGCCGGGTCACGGTCCACGCGCTCGACCTGCGCTCCATCAGTCGCGGCGACGAAACGGTGGACGTAGCGGTCGACCTGCATTGTGGTCCCGGCACCTATGTGCGCTCGATTGCACGCGACCTGGGGCAGGCGCTGGCCTGCGGTGGGTACCTGCTGGCCCTGCGGCGCACCGAGGCGGCCGGGCTGCGAGTGGAAGACGCGGTGACCCCCGAGCAGCTCGAGATGTTGCGCGACGCCGGCAGGCTGGCCGAGGCGATGCTGCCGGTGGCCGACCTGCTGCCACTGCCGCGGGTGCACCTCACCGACGCCGATGCGCAGCGCTTCCGCAACGGCTCGCGCATCCCGCTGGCAGGTGCGACCGATGCCGGCGCGACCGATGGACGCCGCGTCGTGCTCGACAGCGCCGACCAGCTGCTGGGGGTTGGCTCGGTGACGGCCGGGCAGCTCCAGCCGGAGAAGGTGCTCGCCACGACGGGCGCGGCGTGACAGCCGCCGAGGCCCGCGCCACGGACCTGCGCAGCCTGCCGACGATCGGGCCCGCGGCAGTGTGCATGGGCGTTTTCGACGGCGTGCACCGCGGTCACGAGGCCCTGCTCGGCGCGGCGGTGGCTGCGGCTGCGGAGCTCGGAACCGCCGCCGTGGCGCTGGTCTTCGACCCGCATCCGGACGAGGTGATCCACCCGGCCACTCGCGTGCCTCGCCTGGCCCCACCGAAGGTCGTGCAGGAGCGGGCTTTGGCGCTCGGGATCGACCACGCGCTGCTGATTCGCTTCGACGATGCGCTGCGCGAGCGCACGGCGGAGGAGTTCCTGGCCGACCTGTCGCCGGCGATCGCGCTGCGGGCGCTGGTCATGACGCCCGAGAGCGCCTTCGGCCGCGGGCGAGGCGGCACGGTGGAGCGCATGCGGGAGCATGGAAGCCGAGCTCGGCTTCGCCGTTCGCGTGGTCGAGCCGCTGGTGATGGACGGCGAGCCGGTCTCATCCACGCCGGCTGCGCCAGGCCGTGGCCGCCGGCGACCTCGCAACGGTCGCGCGTCTCGGCTCGGCCGGCCTACCTGCAGGGCACCGTGATCGAAGGCGACCACCGTGGGCGGGAGCTGGGCTATCCCACCGCCAACCTGCGATTCGACTACACGCCGGCCATGCCGCCGCTGGGCGTGTACACGGGGCGCGTCAGCGTGCCGGAGCGCGGCGTGGGGCCGGGGCACCCGGCGTTGGTCAGCATCGGCACGCGGCCCACCTTCCACGACGAGGGACGGCTGCTGGTCGAGGTCCACCTGCTCGACTATCGACGGGGACCTGTATGGCGCCGTGCTCGAGCTGGAGCTGCTCCATCGGCTCCGGGAAGAGCGCCGCTTCGCATCGGCCGAAGATCTCGTGGTGCAGATGCATCGGGACGAAGGCGAAGCGCGTGCTCGCCTGGGCCTGGGCTGAACGGAAACCGGCCAGATCTGGTACGATGCCCAGCGTTACGGAAAGGAAAATGGAGGACTCTGTGCCGCTCGCCAAGGATGCGAAGAGCGCGATCATCGACGACTACGCCACCCACGAGGGCGATTCCGGCTCTCCCGAGGTGCAGATTGCGCTCCTGACCGAGCGGATCCAATCACTCACCGAGCATCTGCGCACCTACCAGAACGACAACCACTCGCGCCGCGGCCTGCTCAAGCTGGTCGGGCAGCGCCGGCGGTTGCTCGCGTATCTCGTGCGCAATGACGTCGACCGCTACCGCGCCGTCATCGGCCGGTTGGGGCTCCGCCGCTAGGCATCGCGCCATCGACCCAGGTGCCGCCAAGGCCCTGGGTTTCGCGTATCCGGCGTTCGAAACCCCGAATCAACCACCCAGTGCGCCCGCGCCGCCCGCCGTCCTCCACCCGGAGCGACCAGAGCGGGACGGAGCGCAGGGCCCAATCCAAGAACATGACTCAACTGGAGGAATCAGTGGCAATCAAAGTAGAGGCCCCGATCGGCGGCCAGACCTTCTCCCTGGAGGCTGGCAAGCTCGCCGAGCAGGCCGATGGTGCGGTGCTCGTCCGTTATGGCGACACCGTGCTGCTGGCGACCGCCGTCTCGGCGGAGCCGCGCGAGGGGATCGACTTCTTCCCCATGACCGTGGACTACGAGGAGCGCATGTATGCCGCCGGCAAGATCCCGGGCGGCTTCATCAAGCGCGAGTCGCGCCCGTCGGAGGCGGCCATCCTGGCCATGCGCCTCACCGACCGGCCGATCCGCCCGCTCTTCCCCAAGGGCTATAAGCAGGAGGTCCAGATCGTCCTGACCGTGCTCAGCGCGGACCAGGAGAACGACCCGGACATCCTCGCCGTCAACGGGGCGTCCGCCGCGCTGTCGGTCAGCAGCATCCCGTTCCTGGGACCGATCGGCGCCGTCCGCGTCGGCCGCATCAACGGTGAGTTCGTCACCAACCCGACCACCACGCCAGCTCGAAGAGAGCGATCTTGACCTCGTCGTGGCCGGCACGCGCGAGGCGGTGATGATGGTCGAAGCCGGCGCCAAGATCCTGCCGGAGTCGGTCATGGCCGATGCCATCGTCTACGGCCAGGCAGAGCTCCAGCAGAGCATCGACCTGCAGGAGAAGCTGGTCGAGACGGCCGGCAAGCCCAAGAAGCTGCCGTTCCTCGGCCCGAAGGCCGACTCGGTGGTCAAGCTCGGCAAGGCGCTCGGCGAAGGCGCGTCCGAGTTCGTGATCTTCGACCTCGAGACCACCGCCATGAAGCCGGAAAACGGCTACATCGTCGACATCGCGGCGCTCAAGGTGCGCAACGGCGAGGTGGTCGACCGCTTCGAGTCGCTCGTGAACCCGGGCCGCTCGATCGTGGGACACCAGATCCACGGCATCAGCGACCAGGACGTGGCCGGCGCGCCGACCGCGGCCGAGGTGCTGTCTCGTTTCGCCGACTGGACGGGCGACGCCCCGCTGGTCGCGCACAACGTCAGCTTCGACGTTCCGTTCATCCTGCGGCATATGCCGAACGACACGGGCTGGAAGCCGAGCGCCGTCTACGACACCCTGGAGCTGGCCTACCAGCTCTACCCCGATGCGGGCGCCTACAAGCTGGGCGACCTGGTGCGGTTCGTCTTCGGCCGTGACCACGCCGCCGCGCATCGCGCCATGCCGGACGCGGAGGCGACCGCCGAGCTCTTCATCAACCTGACCGATGGCCTGGCCGGACGGCTCGACGCCGTCCGGACGGACATCGCCGACGAGATCCGCCGCGCGCAGGGAGAGCTACAACCGCAGCGAGCAGGGCGACCGGCTGGAGGACATCCGCCGCCGCCACGGCATCGGCTCCGCGCTGATGGACGTCCTCACCAAGGCGACCGTCGCGCGAGCTGGTGCTGAGCGAGAACATCCGGATCGACGGCCGCGACACGACCACCATCCGGCCGATCAGCGTGGAGGTCGGCGTCCTGCCGCGCACCCACGGGTCGGGCATCTTCACGCGCGGCCAGACGCAGGCGCTGAGCATCGCCACCCTGGGACCGGGCAGCGACGTGCAGCGGCTGGACACGATCTCCCCGGAGACGGAGAAGCGCTACCTGCACCACTACAACTTCCCGCCCTACTCGGTCGGCGAGGCGCGCCCGATGCGTGGCCCCGGCCGTCGCGAGATCGGCCACGGTGCGCTGGCAGAGCGCGCGCTCGTGCCGGTTCTGCCGAGCGTGGAGGAGTTCCCGTACACCATCCGCGTCGTTTCCGAGGTGGTTAGCAGCAACGGCTCGACCAGCATGGCGAGCACCTGCGGCAGCACCCTGTCGCTGATGGACGCCGGCGTGCCGATCAAGGCACCGGTGGCCGGCGCGGCCATGGGCCTGATCACCGATCCGGCGACCGGCCGCTACGCCGTGCTGACCGACATCACCGGCAAGGAAGACGCGTACGGCGACATGGACTTCAAGGTGGCCGGCACCGCCGATGGCGTGACCGCCCTGCAGATGGACATCAAGGTCGCCGGCATCACCAGCGAGACGCTGCGTGACGCCCTCGAGCAGGCACGGCAGGCACGGCTCCACATCCTGGGCAAGATGACCGAGGTCATCAGCGCCAGCCGCGAGGAGCTCAGCCCGTATGCCCCGCGCATCACGACGATCAAGATCCCGGTCGACAAGATCCGCGACGTCATCGGCGCCGGCGGCAAGGTGATCCGCCAGATCACGGCCGAGACCGGGACCCAGATCAACGTCGAGGACGACGGCACGATCCAGATCGCCGCCACTGACGGCGAGGCCGCCAAGAAGGCGATCGCCTGGATCGAGGGCCTGACCAAGGACGTCGAGGTCGGCAAGGAGTACCTGGGCAAGGTCACCCGGATCATGAACTTCGGGGCCTTCGTCGAGATCCTGCCCGGCAAGGAGGGGCTGGTGCACATCAGCCAGCTCGCCGACTACCGGGTGCCGCGTGTCGAGGACGTGGTCAGCATCGGCGACGAGCTGATGGTGGTGGTCACCGAGATCGACCGCATGGGCCGCGTCAACCTGAGCCGCCGGGCGGCGATGGAGCGCCACATGGCCAAGGCTGGTGCCGCGACCGGCGCCGAAAACGGAGGGGGCTCGGACCACTCGGACTCCTGACCGATGCCGCCGCCGCGGCGACGCGGCGGCGGTTCAGGCCGCTCTGGCGGAGGGAGGCAGCCAGGCCGATGGGCGCTGAAACGGTGCTGACGGCAGTGGCGAGCGAAGTGCGAGCCTGTACCCGCTGCCCGCTGCACCGTGGCCGCACGCAGGCCGTGCCGGGCGAGGGCAACCCGATCTCCGACGTGCTGATGGTGGGAGAGGGCCCTGGCGCCCGCGAGGACGCCACCGGCCGCCCGTTCGTGGGTCCCGCCGGCCAGCTGCTGAACGAGCTGCTCGGGGCGTTGGGCTGGGCGCGCGAGGATGTCTTCATCGCCAACGTCGTGAAGTGCCGTCCGCCGGGCAACCGCGACCCGGAGCCGGAAGAGATTTCCGCCTGCTCCGGCTACCTCGACCGCCAGGAGGCGGCGCTGGACCCGGCCGTCATCGTGACCCTGGGCCGCCACTCGCTGCAGCGCTACCTGCCCGGCGCGCGCATCTCGAGCGTGCACGGGCAGCTGCGCCGATCGGGCGGCCGCTTCGTCTTCCCGATGTACCATCCTGCCGCCGCCCTGCACCAGGCTTCGCTGCGGGAGACGCTGTTCGCCGACATTCGTGGGCTGCCGGCAGCATTGCTGGCCGCGCGCCAGGCGCTCGAGGCCGAGCGGGTAGGATCGGTGCAGGAGAGGATTCCTGAGCCGGAGCCCGAGCTGGTGCCGAGCCCCGACGACGCTGAACAGATGACGCTCTTCCAGGAGCCAAGATGACGGAACCCCTGCGCATCATCCCGTTGGGCGGGGTGGGCGAAGTCGGCAAGAACATCACCCTGATCGAGGCGGCCGGGCGGATCCTGGTCGTCGATTGCGGGCTGGCCTTCCCGGAGCCGGAGATGCTGGGCATCGACCTGGTCATTCCGGACGTCACCTACCTGGAGGCGAACCGCGACCGCGTCATCGCCATCGCGCTGACCCACGGCCACGAGGACCACACCGGCGCCCTGCCGTTCGTGCTGCCCAAGCTGCCCGGCGTGCCGGTCTACGCCGGCCGCCTGACCAGCGGCCTGGTGCGCGGCAAGCTGAAGGAGCATCGGCTGCTGGACCAGACGCCGCTGGAGTCGCTGGAAGCCGGCGTCGAGTGCCAGATCGGCCCGTTCAACATCCTGCCGTTCCGCGTGAACCACTCGATCCCGGACGGGATGGGCTTCGCCATCCGCACCGAGGCGGGGACGGTGGTGCACACCGGCGACTTCAAGTTCGACCACACCCCGCCCGACGGCGTGCGCGCCGACCTGGGCCTCATCGCCGAGATCGGCAATCGCGGCGTGGACTTCCTGCTCAGCGACTCCACCCGTTCCGAGAAGGAGGGCTACACCCAGTCGGAAGCCACGGTCGGGGAGTCACTCCACCAGCTGGTGGGCGAGGCGGCCGGGCGCGTGATCGTGGCGACCTTCGCCAGCAATATCGGGCGGGTGCAGCAGGTGCTCGACGCGGCTGCCGCGCATGGCCGCAAGATGGTGGCCCTGGGGCGCAGCATGGAGCAGAACATCGCGATCGCCGTCGAGCTCGGCTACCTGGACCCTCGTGGCGACACGCTGGTGCGCAAGGATCAGCTGCAGCGCCTCGCCATGGAGGAGCTGGTGGTCATGACCACGGGCTCCCAGGGCGAGCCGATGTCCGGCCTGACCCGCATGAGCAACCGCGACCACCGCAACATCACGATCGAGCCGGGCGACACGGTGATCGTCTCCGCCTCGCCGATCCCCGGCAACGAGGAGGCGGTGGCCCGCACCATCGACAACCTGTTCAAGGAAGGCGCGATGGTGCACTACGAGCCGCTCAAGCACTGCCACGTCTCCGGCCACGGCTCGCGCGAGGAGCTCAAGCTGATGCTGGGCCTCGTCAAGCCGCGGCACTTCATCCCGGTCCACGGCGAGTACCGCATGCTCGTGCAGCACGCATTGCTGGCCGAGGGTTCCGGCGTGCCGATCGACAACATCTTCGTGCTCGAGAACGGGCAGGTGGTCGAATTCGACGGCATCGCGCGCGCGGATGGCGGGCAGCGTGCCGGCCGGCGAGGTGCTGGTCGACGGCATCGCCTCGATCGACGGCATCGACGGCGTCGTCCTGCGCGACCGGCGCATGCTCGCCTCCGACGGCGTGGTGATGGTGGCCCTGACCGTCGACCACGCCACCGGGCGCCCGGTGTCCGGCCCGGACCTGGTCGGCCGCGGCTTCCTGCCCGATCCTGATGACCCGATCATGGCGGAGGCGCGCCGACCACCTGGCTGCCGAGCTGAACCAGCCAGCCCAGGATGCCGATCACGCGGCCGAGTCGGGCTTCCTGAAGGCCAAGATCCGCGACACGCTGGCGCGGTTCTTCTTCGAGCGCACCAAGCGACGACCGATGATCCTGCCGATCGTGATGGAGGTCTGAGCCGCGGTGGCGACGCGACGGAGCACCCGGCGCCGCACCGCGACGCCGCCGACGACGGCGCACGAACGGTCTCGGGATCAGCGGGCGCGCCATGCGCGAGCTGCTGGCCCTGGCGCTGGTGATCCTGGCCGTCATCAGCGTCATCGCCCTGTTCGCGCCCGAGTCGGGCGCCGTGGTGCGGCCGTGGCGCGACGCGCTCAGCCAGCTGCTGGGGTGGGGGATCGCCTTCGCGCCGGCATCTGCTGGCCGGCTTCGCGCTGATGCTGTGGATGAAGTCGATGCCCACCGAGCGCTGGATGGCAGCCAGCGGGGCTGCCGTAGTGGCGCTCTCCCTGCTCGGCATGTTCCACCTGGCGGTGGGCGGCGGCGCCGCGCGCGGTCGAGCAGGGCGAGGGTGGGGGAGTGATCGGCTACGCCGTGACCTGGGCGCTGGTCGGCGCCATCGGCGAGGTCGGCGCCTGGATCGTGCTGATCCTGCTGTTCGTGGTCGGCATGCTGCTCTACTTCAACATGACGGTCGGCGACGTGGTGGCCGCCTGGCTGCAGCGTCGTGAGGATCGCGACGAGCTGGCCGCCGCCGAGGCGCGCCAGGCCGCGCGTCGCTCGCGGACCGAGCCGATTCCGGTGGCAGCGGCCGAGACCGCCGTCAAGGTGGGCCTCATGGAGCGGGTCCGCACCGCCTTCGGCGGGGGAGAGGAAGACGACGAGCCGCCGCTGATCGTGCGCCGCCAGCGCGCCGAGGGGCCAGCGTCGACGCCCGACGGCGCGTCGCGGGCGCAGCCGGCCATCGCGATCGCGCCGGTCGCTGACGTCCTGGCGGGCACGACGATGGCCGGCGCTGCCACGGCGACCGGCATGGCCGCGGTCAGCGTGGAGGCACTGGAAGCGGAGGAGGAACAGCACCTGGCCGTGGCGGGGGAGACCGGGGCGATCGATGCCGCGCTGGAGTCCAGCGAACGCGCATGGGACCTGCCGGAGCTCGACCTGCTCTCCGACGCGCCGGCCAGCAGCGCTGCCCAGCTGGATCTCACCGCCAAGGGGAAGCGGATCCAGGAGACGCTGCAGCACTTCGGGATCGGGGTCAAGGTGGCCCGCATCCAGGAGGGGCCGGTCGTCACCCAGTACGCGCTGGACGTGGAGCCGGGCATCAAGCTGTCGCGGATCGAGGGCCTGGCCGACAACCTGGCGCTGGGCCTGGCGGCGCGCTCCATCCGCATCGAGGCGCCGATCCCGGGCGAACCGTACGTCGGCATCGAGATCCCGAACAGCGCCTTCGACCTGGTCACGCTCAAGGAGGTGCTCGGCTCGCGCACCTTCGACGCCATGGGCGTCACCAGCAAGCTGGCATTCGCCCTTGGCCAGGACGTGGCCGGGCAGCCGTTCAGCGCCGACCTGGCCAAGATGCCGCACGTCCTGATCGCCGGCGCGACCGGATCGGGCAAGAGCGTCTGCGTGAACGCCATCATCTGCTCGCTGCTGATGCGCGCCACCCCGACCGAGGTGAAGCTGATCCTGATCGACCCGAAGCGGGTCGAGATGGCGCAGTACAAGGGCATCCCGCACCTGCTGACCGAGGTGATCGTCGACTCCGACAAGGCCGTCAACGCCCTGAAGTGGACGGTCGGCACCATGGAGGCTCGGTACCACGAGTTCGCGCAGCGCGGCGTGCGCAACATCGCCGGCTTCAACGACGCGCTGCGGGCGGGTGAGCCGCGGATGCCATACGTCGTCATCGTCATCGACGAGCTGGCCGACCTGATGATGGTGAGCGCCTACGAGGTGGAGGCGACCATCACCCGCATCGCGCAGCTGGCGCGGGCGACGGGGATCCACCTGGTGGTCGCCACCCAGCGCCCATCGGTCCAGGTCATCACCGGCCTGATCAAGGCCAACATCCCGAGCCGGATCGCCTTTGCCATGACCTCGGGCGTGGACAGCCGCACCATCCTGGACACGACCGGGGCCGAGGACCTGCTGGGCCGCGGCGACATGCTGTACCAGCCGATCGACGCGCCGCGAGCGGTGCGGCTGCAGGGCGTGCTGGTCACGGACAGCGAGATCGACGACGTGGCGCGCCACTGGCGCGGGCAGGGCGGTCCGCAGTACCGGCCGGAGATCACGGCGCCCAAGCGTGACGGCAAGGGGGGTGGCACGGCCCGGCGACGACGAGGAAGACGACGCCGATGCGCTGCTCAGCCAGGCGATCGACATCGTGCGGCGCTCCGACAAGGCATCGGCTTCGCTGCTGCAGCGGCGGCTGCGCATCGGCTACGCGCGTGCGGCGCGCATCCTGGACCAGATGGAGGACCGCGGCATCGTGGGCCCGGCTGACGGCAGCCGCTTCCGCGAGGTGATGGTCACGAGCGACGGTTGGGGCGGTGAGGTCGGCCCGGACGAGGGCGATGCGTGACCGACGGCGACCAGAACAAGCTCGGCGAGGTGCTGCGCACCGCGCGTGAGGCGCGGGACGTCGACCTGGCCCGGGTCGAGCGCGACACCAAGATCCGGGCGCGCTACCTGCAGGCGCTGGAGGACGGCGACTACGCCGAGCTGCCGGGTGCGGTCTACACCAAGGGCTTCCTGCGCAACTACGGCGCCTACCTGGGGCTGGACACCGAGTACCTGATCGACCTGTACCGGCTGGAGAGCTCCCAGCCAACCACCGACAAGCCCACCGTCCAGACACCGCCAAGGCCGATCAGCACTCGGCGCAGCCGGCCGCTGGTCGTGACCCCGGGTGCGATCATGGCCGCGCTGCTGACCGTGGGCGTGGCGATCTTCATCGTCTACATCGCCCTGGAGCTGGTGACGTTTGCGCGCACGCCCGACCTCGACATCACGGCGCCGGCAGGCGACGTGCCGGCCTACGACCAGCTGGAGTACACGATCATCGGCAGAACCGAACCCAACTCGCGGGTCACGGTGGACAACCTGCGCGAGAACCCCACCGTCACGGCCGACGCAAACGGCGATTTCACGATCGTGGTAGGCCTGGTGCCGGGCTCGAACGTGATCACCCTCGTAGCCAGCGACCCGGTCACCGGTCGCGACAGCAAGCCGGTCACTCGCACGATCGTGGTTGGCGAGGAGGCTTCACCCTCGGCAGGCGCGCAGCCGGTGGCCTTCACCGCGCCGGAGGACGGGGCGACCGTCGTCGGCCTGGTGCAGGTGACGGGAACCGCGCCACCCGATAGCAAGGTCACGCTGGGCGCCGCGCTGGTGGAGCCGGCCGCGCCGACCATCCGGATCCAGTCGCTGGCCGGCGACGAGGTGCCGGTGCCGAACCGCCGGCCACCGGCGCCGGATCCGGTGCGCCTGACGGCCGACGCGCAGGGCGCCATCAACGGCACGCTGGCGCTCGCACCCGGCACCTGGAACCTGGGCCTTACCGTGGAAGGCCAGGAGCCGGTCACGCGCCGCGTGACCGTTGGCGTGGGCGAGGGACTGAGTGGCCTGCTGCGGGTCAGCGGCCGCTCGTACCTGGAGATCGACCAGGACGGACAGCCCAAGCGCGGCGTCTCCGGCCGCAACTTGGACGCCGGCACGCGCGTCAGGCTGGAGGCCGATGAGTCGCTGCGCATCCGTGTCGGCAACGCCGGCGCCGTGCACCTGGCGGTCAATGGGATCGACCTGGGCCCGATGGGGGACGCGGGCGCGGTCGTGGAGTGGCGCATCACCCGTCGCTGACGGGCAAGATAGAGCAATACGCAGGCACAGCCGGAGCAGTCGAGATGGCCGATTCCTCGTTCGACCTGGTGAGCGACTTCGATCAGCAGGAGCTTGTCAACGCACTGGACCAGGTGCGGCGCGAGGTCGCCACGCGGTACGACTTCAAGGGAGCGCACGTGAACCTGGAGCTCACCAAGACCGAGATCGTGCTGCAGGCCGATGACGAGTACCGGGCCAACGCGGTCAAGGACCTGATCCAGTCGAAGGCGGTGCGCCGCAACCTGTCGCTCAAGATCTTCGACTGGGGCGCGGTGGAGCCGGCCGGCGGCGGCACGGTGCGGCAGCACATCGGCCTGAAGCGCGGGCTCACCAGCGACCAGGCCAAGGAACTCAGCAAGATGGTGCGCGAGCGGTTCCCGAAGGTGAAGCCGGCCATCCAGGGCGACGCGGTGCGCGTTACCGGCAAGAGCCGTGACGAGCTGCAGGCGGTGATCGGGCACCTGCGTGGGCTCGACTACCCGGTGGCATTGCAGTTCGAGAACTACCGATGAGTGGCGGACCCTCCGAGGAGCAGCTCGAGGCGGCGGCCCGCGCACTGGGGGTGGCCCTGCGTGAAGCCGGCTGGCGGGTGGCGGTGGCGGAATCCTCGACCGGCGGGCTGATCGGCCACTCGATCACCATGGTTCCGGGCTCGTCCGACTACTTCCCGGGCGGCGTGATCAGCTATTCGAACCAGGCCAAGGAAGTGGAGCTTGGCGTGCCGGCGATGCTCATCGCGGAGCACGGCGCCGTCTCGGAAGAGGTGGCAGCGGCCATGGCCGAAGGCGTCAGCCAGCGGTTCGGCACGGAGCTGGGAGTGGCCGTCACCGGCGTGGCGGGTCCGGATGGCGGCAGCGACGACAAGCCGGTCGGCACGCACTGGATCGGCGTCGCGCTGCGCGGGCATCCAGCACGTGGGGAGCACCGCC
Organism: uncultured Chloroflexia bacterium; assembly: GCA_963720505.1. GTDB lineage: Bacteria > Chloroflexota > Limnocylindria > QHBO01 > QHBO01 > DASSCW01. The sequence goes on along the minus strand of CAVRFT010000007.1, from coordinate 79,505 downwards.
TCTATGCCCACGACCGCGACGGCAACAAGGCCGAAGCCGCGCTGGATGCCCTGGAGCTCGCCCTGGCCGAGGTGATGGCCGCCTCTCCCGTCAGCGATTGAGTCGCCGGCGCCCGTGGTGAGGCCCGGCGAACGCATCCACGTCATCGGGATTGCCGGTTCCGGCGCCGCCGGGGTCGCGCTGCTGATGCACCACGCCGGGATGCGGGTGGACGGATGTGACGCGGACACGCCCTCGCCATACACGCCACCGCTCGAGGCCGCCGGCATCCGCATCCTGTCCGGCCACGACCCGGGCCACCTGGAAGGCGTGGAGCGTGTGGCGATCACGCCCGCGCTGCGGGCGGTGCCGGATCTCCCCGAGCTGGTCAGCGGCGCGGGAGCGCGGCCTGCCGATCGTCCCGTGGCAGGCGGTGCTGGGCGAGCTGATGACGGCGGAGGGCAGGATCGGCCTGGCGGTGACCGGCACGCACGGCAAGTCGACCACCACCGCGCTGCTCGGGCACCTGCTGATCAGCGCCGGGCTGGACCCGACCGTGGAGGTGGGCGCCTTCATCGGTCCATGGGGAGCCACCGTACGACCCGGCCACGGAGCACCGTTCCTGGTGGAGGCAGATGAGTTCGGTGACAACTTCCTGAACTACCACCCGGCCGGGAGCGATCGTCACGAACGTGGAGATGGATCACCCCGACTTCTTCGCCGATCGCGAGGCGGTGCTGGTCTCCATGGAGCGTTTCGTCCGCGGCATGAGCTCCCATCCGGCGCTTGGCGGGCAGTTGCTGCTCACCACGGCGGCGGATCGCGGTGCGGAGGACCTGCTGGTCCGTCTCCGCGACTGGGATGGGCGCGTGGTCCGGTACGGACAAGGCGCTGAGGTGCAGGCCAGCGACGTCGAACTCACCGCCGGGGGAGCGAGCTTCCGCCTGTTCGAACAGGCGTTCGAAATGCGCCTGGCGGGGGCGCACAACGTGCTCAATGCCACGGCGGCCCTCACCTTGGCACGCGAGCTGGGCGCCCCCTTGGGCGCCCTGGCGGAGGGCTTGAAGACATTCGCCGGAGCCGGACGGCGGATGGAGCTGATCGCCGATACTGCCGGCGTGATCGTCTATGACGACTACGCGCACCATCCGACCGAAGTGCGCGCCACCATGGGCGCGGCCCGACAGCTGGTGGGGGAGCGACGTCTATGGGCGGTCTTCGAGCCCCACATGTACTCCCGCACGGCCCTGCTGTTCGACGAATTCACCGGAGCCTTCACCGATGCCGATGAGGTCGTGATCGCCGAGATCTTCGCCTCACGCGACACCGATGAGGCGCTGCGCGCCACCTCCGCGGAAGCCCTGGCCGATGGCATCGAGCGCATCTCCGGCGTGCCCGCCATCACGGTGGGAGACGTGGATGCGACCACGACCTACGTGGCCGAGCACCTGCGGGCGGGCGACGCGGTGCTGGTCATGGGGGCGGGGAAGTCCTATCGCATCGCTCTCGGCCTCAAAGAGGCGCTTGAGGCCGGCGTGCTGGATGCCCAGCGCTCGATGCCCGGGATGGACCGATGAGGCTCGCGCCCATGAGCCCCGGCGCGCACGATCTTCCTGACCGCGGTCCTGGCCCTGGCGGTGGCAGTGCTCGAGCGTGGCCTGATCCGCCTGGTGGAAGCCTCAGGCGCCCAGGATCAGCCGGCGGTGATCCTGGTGCTGCTGCTCTCGGCCTTCCTGGGGCTCCTGACAGCCGTCCTGACGCGTTCCATGCGGCTTCCCGGTGCCATAGCCCCCACGGCCCTGGTGGTGGGCTGGATCCTGGTGCCGGCCATCCTGGGCTCATTCCCGGGCCAGGCGCTGTCGGCCTTCGACGGCAACGTGGCCCTCGACGCGCGCGAGGCGACCGCCCTGGTGGTGGCCGTGATCGCCGCGGCCATCACGCTCGGGGTCCAGGCGGAACGCTGACCTCGCTCGCGCCCACCGTGAGCCCACAAGACTCGCCACTTGACATAGTTCACCGCCGGGTTAACTATTAGAGCCATGGCGAATGACATGCTTTTCGACGCGCTCGCCGACCCGACCCGGCGTCGTGTGCTCCAGCTCCTCGGAACGGGCCCGAAGCGCCCAGGAGAGCTCGCCCAGACGGCTCGCGTCTCGCCTCCCGCGATGAGTCGACATCTGCGGATCCTGCTCTCGGCCGGCATGGTGGATGACGAGCGCTCCGCAGCCGATGCGCGTATTCGACTATTCCGCCTTCGGCCGGAAGGCTTGCACCCGGTGCGCGACTGGATGGACGCGTTGCAGGCGGAGTGGGATAGCCAGCTTGAATCGTTCCGACGGCATGCCGAGGGAGTTGGACAGTCATGACGGCATTGAGCTCCGAGGTTGAGGTGGCCCTTGACCCCAGGACGGCCTTCGATGTGTTCACTGGCGAGATCGACTTCTGGTGGCTACGGGGGCCGATCAACAACTGGGACTCGGCGCGGGTAAGGGAGATGCGCTGCGAACCTGGGGTAGGCGGCCGGCTGCTCGAGATCTACGACGAGAGGAAAGAAGACGTACTGGAGTTGGCACGCATCACCAAGTGGGACCCGGGCCGCTTGCTGGCGTGGGACAGCTCGGTCGATGACGTGCACGTTGACGTCCACTTCGAGGCAACAACCCGCGGGACACGCGTGCGTTTGCTCGCGTCAATCGTCGAGGCGGGTGTAGACACTGGCGGCACCAGCTTCATTCGCGTGACTCCGGCCTGGTTCGGGAGCTGGTGCCGGGACCGCGAACAGCAGCCGCACGTCGTTCGTGAGACCGCGCGCCTGGCCGTAGTCATCTACTACCAGCAGCCAATGTCAGCGGCCCGCTGGTTGCGCGACACCTTTTCCCTGGAGCCGGTACTCGAGTTGGCCGAGGATGACAACCGCGGCGACGGATGGATCGAATTGCGCGCCGGGAATGCGGCCCTGATGCTGCTGAAGCGCGAGGCCCCCCGAGAAATCGCCGGCGATCAGACCCACATGCCGTGGGTCTACGTCGACGACGTGGATGCCCACTTCGCCCACGTGCGCGCTGCAGGCGCCACCATCGTGAGTGAAATCCAGCAACACGGGTACCGGGCATACGAGGTCGAGGACGTCGAGGGCTACCGCTGGACCTTTGCCCAGGCTCGCCCGACCATGTAGGATGAGCGCAACGTCACATAACATATCTTTGGGGAAGTGCTACGGCAGGCGAAACGGCGCCTGACATGCAATCCATTGCCGGTGAGGTCGATAATCACGTCGATGTTCGCGAAACTACGGACCCTGCTCGGCGGCACGACCCGCCTCGGTGACGTGGTGACCGTCCTGGACGGTCCGTATGCCGGCAAGTCCGGGACCGTCACCGAGCTCAATGGCCAGCAGTTCACCGTCTTCATCGACGAGTGCTGCCAGCCGAAGATGACGGCGGCGTCGTTGCGGCGGGTCCGATCGGGCGGCGGGCCACGTGATCGTCGGTCGCTGGAACCCGGCGAGCCTGAGCCCGGGCTTGACGAGGAGCACGAGGTGGCGCGCGCCCGAATCAACCAGCTGCCACCCCCCAACCTCTGACCACGGAACGCCAGGTTGGGACCAATGGCGGGCCACATCGGGACCGTTGACCAATCGCCGGGTGCCGCGTCGGTCCGTAGGCTGCCGCCCATGAAGACCACACATCCCGCGCTCTGGGGTGCAGGCTGGGCCGGCATCGCCGTTGGCGGCGTGCTGACGCTGTTCGGGCTGACCAACCCGAGCGACGTCGCGCCCGTCGCGGGTGCCTACGGCCTGCTGCTGATGGGGACCGGGCTCTTCCTGTTCGCCGGCCTGAAGCTGCGCGAGCGGCTGCTCGACAGGGCGGAGTCCATCCGTGTGCACCGCGCGGCCGTCGCCCGCTTGCCGCAACGGCCACCGACGGCAGCCTTCGGCGAGCATGCCTCCGCTCCGGGCGCCGCGCGCGCGTCCGCGAAGACGACCTCTTAGTCCTTCGCCGGTGGCAGATTGCCGCCGGTCAGGATGAAGCCGATCGCCCCCGCTCCGGCGGGGGCGTTTCGCATGGCCGCCCATGCCGCGGCAGCCGATGGTTCGACGGTGAACGGCAGCGCCGCGCTGAGCTCGCGCTGCGCACCCAGGATTGCCTCGTCGTCGACCAGAACCATGTCGTCGACGACTCGCCACATGATCTCCAGCGCCTCCGCCACCGGGACGCGCGCCGCGATACCGTCGGCGACGGTGTCAACGCTCGGTGTCTCGATGGCGCGGCGCTCCCGCCACGAATTGGTCATGGCCGGCGCCCCGGTGGCCTGCACGCCGATCACCCGCGTTGCCGGAGCAGCGGCCTTCAGCCAGGTGCCGACGCCCGCGATCAGTGCCCCGTTGCCAACCGGCACGTAGAGCGCATCCAGCGGCGGCAGCTCGCCGCGCTCGACCGCATTGGTCAGCTCGACCGCCATGGTGCCGGCGCCGATGGCGATCCGTGGATCGGCGCCGTCGACGATCAGCCGCCAGCCCGACCGAGCGGCGTGCTCGGCCGCGGCCTCGCGTGCGGCGTCGAAGTCCTCCCCCGCCAGGCGCACCTCGGCGCCCAGCCGGCGCATGGCGGCCACCTTGGCCGCGTTGGCGTTCTTCGCCGCGAACACGACGAACGGGACCCGATGCGCGCGTGCCGCATACGCGACGCCCTGGCCGAAGTTGCCCGCCGAGGCCGCCACCAGGCCCGATCCCTCCCCCACCTCGCCGCCGGCTGCCATGGCCTCGATGGTCAGCCAGGTGCCGCGACCCTTGAAGCAGCCGATCGGGTTCGCGGATTCGGCCTTGACCACGACCGGCCGGCCCATGGCATCGCTCAGCGGCTCGGACACGAACTGCGGCATGTCGCGGAACGCGGCCGGCACGCGGTCGATGGCGGCGCGAATGCTCTCAGCGCTGACCTCGGTCACGCGCTAGGCGCTGCGGCCGCGGGGAGTGGCCCGGACCTCCGCGTTGTGCACCTCGGCGGCGATCGCCGGCGGCAAGTGGCCAGCCAGCCGGACACCGGTCTCGGTGAACGACTGGTCAACGTGGCCGGAGGCCTTGGCGCGCGCTACCAGCTCGCCGCGGGCATACGGCACGACGGTGTCGATCGCCACCATCTGACTCCGCAGCGCATCCGCCACGCGCTCCAGCAGCACCGGGAAGCCCTCGCCGGTGGCTGCGCTGACGAAGGCGGTGTCGTGGCTGGCCGGCATCGGGACGGCACGCAGGTCGGCGTCCAACAGGTCGACCTTGTTGAAGACGGTGATACGCGGCTTGTTGCCCGCCCCGAGCTCGTCGAGCACGGACTGCACCGCCGTCTGCTGGCCGATGAAGTTCGGATCCGAGGCGTCCACCACCTCCAGCAGCAGGTCGGCGCGGATGACCTCCTCCAGGGTGGCGCGGAAGGCCTCGACCAGGTCGTGCGGCAGCTTGTTGATGAAGCCGACCGTGTCGCTCACCACGATCCGCTGGCCGGTCGGCAGGGTGACGGCGCGCGCGGTCGGATCCAGGGTGGCGAACAGCATGTCGGCGGCGTAGACGTCCGCATCGGCCAGCGCGTTGAGCAGCGTGCTCTTGCCCGCGTTGGTGTAGCCGACCAGGGCCACGGTGGCGACCTCCGCCCGGTCCCGCCGCCGGCCGGCCGTGGCGCGGTGGCGCTTGACCTCGTCGAGCTCGGTCCGGACCTTACGGATCTTCTCGCGGATCAGGCGCCGGTCGGTTTCGAGCTGGCTCTCGCCAGGCCCCCGGGTGCCGATGCCGCCGGCCGTGCGCGACAGGTGCGTCCACATGCGGGTCAGCCGCGGCAGGTGGTACTGCAGCGCCGCCAGCTCGACCTGCAGGCGCCCCTCGCGGGTGCGGGCATGGCGCGCGAAGATGTCGATGATCAGGGCTGATCGGTCCAGCACCTTGCAATCCAGCAGCCCCTCCAGGCTGCGCTGCTGGTTCGGCGCCAGCTCGTCGTCCACGACCAGCAGGTTGAAGTTGCTGGCCGCCTTCTCGTCGACCAGCTCCGCTGCCCGCCCCTTGCCGAAGTACCACACCGGATCCGGGCCGGCACGCCGCTGGAAGGCGCTGCCGACGACGGTGGCGCCGGCGGTCTCGGCCAGCGCACCGAGCTCCGCCAGGCTGCGGGCCACCGGCCACTGCTCGTCGCGCGGGTTGTCGAGGCCGATCAGGAACGCCCGTTCGGCGGGATCGGTGAGGTCGCTCAGGCGGCTGCGTTCGGACATTTGTTCGGTCCATGCTAGCCGATCCCCTGCTGCCAACCCGTCGAGCCCTCCAGGGTTGGCAGGCGAGCGTGAGCGGTACTTTCGGGCCCTAGCGACCGTGACCGGCCTGTGCCATACCTCACCGCACATCAGGGGGCCGCTGGAGAAACGCGTGCAAGACGCGCTGCCGGAACGTACAACTGGAACGACCGCCCACGAGTCGCGGGCGGGTCTCGGGATGCGCCTCGCGGTGGCCCTGGGCGCCAGCGCGCTGGCCGGCATCGTGCTCGAGCGGCTGTTGGTGGGACTCGTCCCGGTGGCCGCCATGCGCTATCTGGTCAGCTCGCTGGTCGCCACCGGATTGGTGGGCATCGCGCTCTACCACCTGGTCGTGACGCCGCTGAGCAAGTCGCGCGCCGACCTGACGGTGCGCTACGAAGCCGCCCTGGCCGATGCGCTGGCCGATCCGCTGACCGGGCTCGGCAACCATCGGGCCTTCCAGGAGGAGCTCGATCGCCAGGTTGATGCCGCGCAGCGCTATGGCGCGCCAGTGGCACTGGTGCTGATCGACCTCGACGACTTCAAGTCGATCAATGACACCAAGGGCCACGCCTTCGGCGACGAGGCGCTGGCCCACTTCGGGGCGCTGATCAAGCGTGGGTTGCGCAAGGTGGACCGATCCTTCCGGGTCGGCGGCGACGAGTTCGCCATCCTGCTGCCGCAAGCCGACGGCGAGTCCGCCAAGATCGTCATCCGTCGCCTGCTGGCGACGGCGTTGCAGCCCGCGCTGCGCAGCCACGTCGACCCGGGGAGCCTGTCGTTCTCGGCCGGCATCTCGGCGCTCCCCGACACCGCCACCGGTCGCGCCGAGCTGTACAGCCAGGCCGATGCGGCCCTCTACGCCGCCAAGCGGGCCGGGCGGACCGAAGTCATGATCTTCGACCGCGCGGCCACGCCCACCGCCGACCCGAACGGCGTCGGCGCGGCGGTGGCCGAGGTCGTGGCTCGCGCCTGGCTGCGGCCGGTCTACCAGCCGATCATGGAGTTGCGCACCGGCGTGGTACTCGGCGTCGAGGGCCTGATCCGGCCGATCTCGCCGGCTCCGTTCGCCGACCCTGGCAGCCTCTTCGCGGCGGCGGCGACCAGCGGCCACCTGCTGTCGCTGGAGCTGGCCTGCGTGGAGACGATCGTGGCCGGCGCCGCCGGCCTGGCGCGTGGGCCGTTCCTGTCCATCAACCTGTCGCCCGCCACGCTGGAGGCCCCCGAGTTCAGCACCGCTGCCCTGCTCAACATCCTGGCCCGCCACAGCTTCCCGCCGGAGCGACTGGTGATCGAGCTGACCGAACAGCAGCCGGTCACCGACATCGAGAAGATCCGGCTCAAGCTCGACACCTGCCGGGCCGCCGGCATGCGGGTCGCGGCGGACGACGTGGGGTCGGGTAACGCCGGCCTTCGCCTGCTGGCCGAGCTCAACTTCGACATCATCAAGGTCGACCTGACCCTGGTGCAGCGCAGCGCCTCGAGCGCCGCCTCGAGCGCCGTGGTCGAGTCGGTCGTGTCGCTGGCCGGCCGCACCGGCGCGATGGTGGTAGCCGAGGGGATCGAGCATCCCGAGCAGCTGGAGCAGCTGGACCAATTGGGTATCACCGTCGGGCAGGGCTTCCTGCTGGGTCGCCCGGGCTCGCTCCCGGGACAGGAGATGCTTCCCGCCGATCGCGAGGCGCTGATGATCGATGAGGAATTGGCGGACGGCGCCACGCCGGGCATGTCCGCATGGCGGCAGTCGATCGGCTTGCCAGTCGCCTAGCACGTGCGCATCACGCCGTGAGGCGGCGGACCAGATCGACTGCCTGGTCGGTCAGGTCGGCCGCAGGACCGTCCCCCGCTGGCAGCCACACGATGCGGCGGTCACGACGGAACCAGGTCATCTGGCGCTTGGCGTACTGGCGTGTGCGCCGCACGGTCTCGGCCACCGCCCGCTCAACGTCCCACTCCCCCGTCAGCACCCGGAACGCCTCCCGGTAGCCGTGCCCGCTGAGCGGCGGCAGCTCCGGGCCGTACCCGGCGTGCCGCAGGCGTGCAGTCTCGTCCAGCAGGCCGTGCGTGAACAGATCGGCGGCACGCGCCTGGATCCGCGCCACCAGGACGCTCCGCGGCCGCTCGATGCCGATCATGGCCAGCCGGCCCGGCCACGACGCGGCGATCGGATCGCCCGCGGCGCCGCCCGCCTGGATGGCCCGTTCCAGCGCCCGCAGCACGCGGCGCGGATTGCGCAGGTCGGTCCGCCCCGCGGTTCTTGGGTCCAGCTGGCCCAGGCGCTCGGCCAGCGGGGCGAGGCCAACCTGCTCCATCTCGAGCGTCAGCTCACCCCGCAGGGCGGGTAACGGCGCCTGACCACCCAGCTGGTAGCCATCTACCAGGGCGCTGACATATAGGCCGGTTCCCCCCACCACCATCGGCAGGCGGCCGCGGGCCCAGATCTCCGGCACCAGCTTCCGTGCCTGCGCGACCCAGTCGGCCAGCGTGAAGGAGGCATCGGGCTCGACCAGATCCAGCAGGTGATGTGGCACCGCGGCTCGCGCGGCCGCATCGGGCTTGGCGGTGCCGACATCCATGCCGCGGTACACCTGGCGCGAATCGGCGACCAGGATCTCGACCGACAGGCGCTCAGCCAGGGCCAGGGAGAGATCGGTCTTGCCGGATGCGGTGGGGCCGACGATGACGGCCAGCGGCGGCGGGTTCGGCTGACGGCGCGCGTCTGGCGACGGCATCGGTCCTGGCAGCCCGCTAGACCTCGATCAGGCGCTGGACCTGCTCGATCGAGCGCGCTAGCCCGGTCTCGCGCTCCGCCTCGATCACCACCGCGTTCAGGCTGACCGGTCCCTCGGCCACGTTGAAGCGCGTGGGCAGATGGGTCAGGAAGCGGGGCAGGACCGTCTCCAGGCTGAAGCCGATGATCGAGTCGCGCGGACCGGTCATGCCGATATCGCTGATGTAGGCGGTCCCCTTGGGCAGCACGCGCGCATCGGCGGTCGGCACGTGGGTGTGCGTGCCGACCACGGCCGTGACGCGACCGTCGAGGTACCAGCCCATGGCGTTCTTCTCCGAGGTGATCTCGCAGTGGAAGTCCAGGATGCGCACCGGCGGCAGCGGCTCCGCGGCCCCATCCAGCAGCGCGTCCATGGCGGTGAACGGCGAGTCGAGCTGGTTCATGAAAACCCGACCCATGGCGTTCATGACCGCCACCTGTCCCCCATCGGGCAGGACGTGGACCAGCCAGCCGCGCCCGGGTGCGTCATCCGGATAGTTCATGGGGCGCAGCACCGGACGGTCTGAGTCCAGGTAGTCGTACACCTCGCGCTTGTCCCAGATGTGGTTGCCGCTGGTGATGACGTCTACCCCGTGGCCCAGCAGCTCCTCCGACAGGCTGGGGGTCAGGCCCGCGCCGGCGGCCAGGTTCTCGCCATTGGCGATCACCATGTCGAGGTCCAGCTCACGGCGCAGCTCCGGCAGGGCATGGGTGATCGCCTGGCGCCCCGGCTTGCCGATGATGTCCCCGACGACCATGCACCGCAGCAGCGCGGCGCGATCAGTCACCGGGCGTAGTCCACGGCCCGCGTCTCGCGGATCACCGTCACCTTGATCTGGCCGGGGTACTGCAGCTGGTCCTCGATCTTCTTGACCACGTCGCGCGCCAGGCGCGAGCTGGCGAGGTCGTCCATGTCTTCGGGTCGGACCAGGATCCGGATCTCACGGCCGGCCTGGATGGCGTAGCAGCGCTCGACGCCCGGGAAGGAGAGCGCGATCTGCTGCAGGTCGTCCAGGCGCTTGACGTAGTTGTCCAGGCTTTCGCCGCGAGCTCCCGGTCGCGAGGCACTGATGGCGTCGGCAATCTGGACGACGGTGGCCTCGATCGATTCCTGCTCCACCTCCTGGTGGTGCGCGGCGATCGCGTTGCAGACGACGGCGTTGACCCCGTAGCGGCTGGCGATGTCGCCGCCGATGAGGGCGTGCGGTCCCTCCACCTCGTGGTCGACCGCCTTGCCGATATCGTGCAGCAGGCCGCCCTTCTTGGACTCGGGCACGTTGGCGCCGATTTCGGCGGCCAGCAGCCCGGCCAGGCGAGCGGTCTCGACCACGTGGTTGAGCACGTTCTGGCCATAGCTGGTGCGGTACTTGAGCCGGCCGAGCAGCTTGATCAGCTCGGGGTGCAGCCCCGGCACCCCGGCGTCATACGCGGCCTGCTCACCGGCCTGGCGCATGACCACCTCGATCTCGGCGCGGCACTTGACCACCGTCTCCTCGATCCGGCCGGGATGGATGCGTCCGTCGCTGATGAGCTTGGTGAGGGCCATGCGGGCCACTTCGCGGCGCACCGGGTCGAAGCCGGACAGCACCACCGCCTCCGGGGTGTCGTCGATGATCAGATCGACCCCGGTGGCCTGCTCCAGGGCGCGGATGTTGCGCCCCTCGCGGCCGATGATGCGGCCCTTCATTTCCTCCGAGGGCAGGGAGACGACGGTGACGGTCGCCTCCGAGGTGTGGTCGGCGGCGATCCGCTGCATGACGGTCGTCAGGATGCGACGAGCGCGCTCGTCGCCCTCGTCGGCGGCGTGGCGCTCGATCTCGCGCACTCGATGCTGGGCCTCGGCCTGCGCCTCGTCCACGATCTGCTGAATCAGCGCCTGGCGCGCCTCCCCGGCCGTCAGGCCGCTGACGCGCTCGAGCTCGGCGATCTGCTGCTGCTGCAGGACGACCAGACGGACCTTCTCCTCTTCGACCTCGCGCTGCCGCTCCTCGAAGCCGGCCTCGCGGCGCTCCAGGGCCTCCAGCTTGTGGTCCAGGCTTTCGGATCGGTCCATCAGCAGCCGCTCCTGGCGCTGCAGGTCGGCGCGCTTCTCGCGCGCCTCCTCCTCGGCGGCGCGCTGCGCCTGAAGGGCGTCGTCCTTGCCCTCCAGCACGATCTCCTTCTGCTTGGCCCGCGCCTCCGCGATCACCCGTTCCGCATAGCCTTCGGCGTGCTTGACCGATGAGGCGGCGAGGTAGCGGCGCGCGATGTAGCCGATAGCGATGCCGACCGCCAGCGCGGCAATCGCCACGATGATGACCTCGGGACTGGGCATCGGCTCCTCCATGGCGGGAGCCCGGACGGGCAGGTTTCGCGTCCGAAAATCCGGATGCGACGATCACGTACACGGTGTTCTCGAGCGGTCGCCACCGCGGGCGGCCGACCGATCCGGGGAGTGTACTGCAAGTGGCGGCGAGGGTCGGCGAGGGCGTCCTGGCCGCGCCGGGTCAGCTTCCCAGGCGGCCCATCAGGCGGATCATGTCCAGGTCGCGCGGAATGAAGTCCTGCAGCATGACCCGCTGCACGCCCGCCGCCTCGAAGGCGCGGAGCCGCTCGCCCGCCTCGTCCAGGGTGCCCATCACCCAGCGCTCCTGGCGTTCGGCGAGCCACGCCTCGGCTTCCGCGGCGGAGCCGCCGGTGAGCTCCAGCTGCGTCCGCACCCGATCCGTCAGCTCACCGCGCGACTCGGCGATGAGGACGCCGGTCATGGCGCTACGGGTGATCTCGCCAGGGTCGCGCCCGATCGCCTGGCAGGCGGCATCGATCCGGGTGTATGCCTCCGGCGCCTTGGCGGGAGACGCGGAGTTCAGGTTGAACTCGTCGGCGTATTGCGCGGCCAGCCTCGCCAGTCGCGGCCCGCCTCGGCCGCCCAGGATGATGGGCGGATGGCGGCGACCGTTGCGCTCCGGCCTGGTCCTGAACAGCGCGTCGCGGACCTGCCAGTGCGCCCCGTCGAACCGCCACCCATCGGGCTCCGTCCAGAGGCCGTGCACGATCGCCACCGACTCCTCGAGCATGGTGTAGCGCTCGTCCAGGTCCGGAAACGGAATGCCGAGCTGCGCGTGCTCCAGGTCGTTCCAGCCGGCTCCCATGCCGACCTCCACGCGGCCGCCGCTCATCTCGTCGACCGTGGCCACCAGCTTCGCGAAGGGGCCCGGCAGGCGGAAGGTCATGGGCGAGACCAGCGAGCCGATGCGGATGCGCGTCGTGTCGCGTGCGAGGCCGGCCAGGGTGGCCCAGGCGTCGGTGGTTGGCCCGTCGTCTGGGCCGGGGAAGCTGGCGTAGTGGTCGGAACGGAAGAAGGCCTCCAGGCCCGCCTCCTCGGCGGTGCGGGCAGCGGCCCGGATCTCGTCGTAGGTGAGCCCCTGCTGGGGCTCGGTCATCAGCGCCAGGCGCATGCCGCTCAGGCCTCCACCGCGCGGCGGGCCTTGCGCGACGAGCCGCGCGCTGCCTGGTAGTGCGACACGAATCGGTCGAGCGGCACCTTGCCGATCGTCTCGCCGATGACATCCAGCGGCAGGTCGTCCAGCGATCGGAAGCGCACGCAGCTCTTCCCCATGTCCAGCCGCTTGCCACTCTCGGCATAGCGGGCGCGGAACCAGTCCGCCAGCTGCGGGTCGCCGTAAACCGTGTTCAGGTAGAGCGCCATGTACTGCTTCTGGCTGGCGAGCGCCACCAGGCCGAGCGGATGCCCGTTGTACGTGTCCGGGAAGCGCTCCAGCGGCACGTACCAGGTGATCACGCCGAACTCCATCCCCTCTTCGAACCCGTGGGGCAGGTTGCGCCGCACCACCTCGCGCACGGCCGAGATGGCCTCGCGCCGCTCGGGTGGCAGGGCGGCGATGTACTCATCCGGGCTCTTGGCGGTGCTGCTGACCATGGACCCAAGTCTCCTCGTGCGCTCCGCGCCAACGGTAGCGGCTGGCTGCCCGGCCCGCTCAGGTGGGCTCACGCCGGCTCCGGATGGCGCGGCGCGCGGTCTCCGGGTTGAAGCCGCGCCGCACGAGATACATGCCGATCCGCTCCACGGCCTTGCGATCCTCCGGCACTGGCCGCCCGCGCAGGTGCCGATCCAGCGCCGCCAGGGCGCGCTCGTCCTCTGATGCCGGCAGGCCGTGGTGGTCGAGCGCCGGCTCGGCCAGCTCGGCGCCGCGCAGCTCCTCGATGATCTCGCGCGGCACGCCGTGCTGGCGCAGCTCCGACTCGACCATGCGTCGGCCGCGCGGCGAATGGCGGTCGCGCTGCTCGGCCCACCAGCGCACGAATGCCCGATCGTCGATGTAGCCGAGCCTGGTCAGCCGCTCGACGGTGCGCTCCACCACATCGTCCTCGGCGCCGGCGCGCCGCAGGCGCCGCTCCAGCTCCCAGCGCGTGCGCGGCCGCGCGCCCAGGTAGCGGGCGGCGACCTCCATGGCGCCCTCGTCGTCCGGTGGCTCGCGTGGGGTGGCGCCGCGCCGCGCCGAGCTCACGACGCTGCGTCCCAGTCGCGGGGCAGATGGGCACTCAGGATCTGCTCGGGCGTTGCCCAGCCGATCAGCCGCGGCGCATCCCAGCCGGTCGCCGGCGGCAGCGCGCATATTGCTCTGGCATCGTCGATACGGACCACATCCCAGGCGTGGACCACACCTCCATCCCCCATCGCCAGGCCGACGTGCCCCCAGTCGCGCCACACTCCGTCCACCAGTCCGCCGCAGGCATAGAAGACATACGCGCCGGCCGCGGGTGGAGCCTCTGCGTCATACGGGCGCATGTCGTAGAGCGCGGCCGACTCGGCAGCGCTGGCCGCGCCTTGCAGCTCAATGGCGTTCGATCGCTCGTAGGCGTCCTCGACGAAGGCGAGGCACCGCAGCGCGTAATCCGGATTGCCGCGCTGGGCCGTGGCCCAGGCGATCGCCCGTGCCGCCAGCTCGGCCGTCGACGGCCCGCCGGCGTTACTCGGCTTCGCTGATCCCCTCCACGCCAACGTCGATCGAGGCCACCTTGCTCCGGATCTCGTCCTCGATCTTGGTGGCGATCTCGGCGTTCGTCTTCAGGAAGTCGCGGGCGTTCTCCCGGCCCTGGCCGAGGCGCGTGTCGCCGTAGTTGAACCAGGCGCCTGTCTTCGACAGCACGCCGGCGGCGATGCCGACGTCCAGCAACCCGCCCTCGCGGCTGATGCCCTCGTTGTACATGATGTCGAACTCGGCGAGGCGGAACGGCGAGGCGACCTTGTTCTTGACCACCTTGACGCGCGTGCGGGAGCCGACGGCGTCGGTGCCCGTCTTCAGCGTCTCGATGCGACGGATGTCCAGGCGCACGCTGGAGTAGAACTTCAGGGCGCGGCCGCCGGGGGTCGTCTCCGGATTGCCGAACATGACGCCGATCTTCTCGCGCAGCTGGTTGGTGAAGACGAGGGCGGTCTTGCTGCGGTTGATGGCGCCGGTCAGCTTGCGCAGCGCCTGGCTCATGAGCCGTGCCTGCAGTCCGACGAAGCTGTCCCCCATCTCGCCTTCGATCTCGGCGCGCGGCACGAGCGCAGCCACCGAATCGATGACGACCACGTCGACGCCGTTGCTGCGGATCAGCGTCTCGGCGATCTCCAGCGCCTGCTCACCGGTGTCCGGCTGGCTGACCAGCAGCTCGTCGACGTTGACGCCCACATTGCGGGCGTAGCCGGGGTCCAGGGCGTGCTCCGCGTCGATGAAGGCCGCGACCCCGCCGGAGCGCTGCGCGTTGGCGACGATGTGGTAGCAGAGCGTGGTCTTGCCGCTCGACTCCGGACCGAAGATCTCCGTGATCCGGCCGCGCGGCACGCCGCCGACGCCGAGTGCCAGGTCCAGCGCCACCGAGCCGGTTGGGATGACCTCGATCTGCATGGCGCCGCGGTCGCCGAGGCGCATGATGGCGCCGCGGCCGAACTGCTTTTCGATCTGCAGAATGGCGGCATCGACAGCGCGGGCGCGCTCGCCGTTCTTCTCTCGCTCGCCGTTCTTCTCGGGGGTTGTCGGGGCCTGGGCCTCAGCCGCCGGGGCGTCCATGCGTTTCGTGGGCTCCTTCTCTTTCGCTCCCGGCTCTCGGGTCAGCTTTCCTCGTCGCCGGGCTCGTGGCGCGGCTTTCGCTTTGGCTTGATCACCTCGACCGATGCCGGCGGCTCATAGGCCGATGCCGGGGGCACCTTCGGCGCCTTCGCCTTTGGCTTGCGCTTCTCCTGGTGGCGCGGTCGATCTCGGCCCTTCGCCATCTTCAGCAGACCTCCGATCCGGGAGCCGGCCGCGGTGTCGTTGACAAGCCTGTCGGATGGGCCTTATCGGCCCCTTAGCGACTGCTTATCGACCCGCGCCGGCGCTTGAAAACTGCGCCGCGACGATCTCCCGCAGCGATGCGAACGACCCATCGGCAAGGGCGCCGCGGATCTGCTCCATCAGGTCGAGAGTATAGGTGACGTTATGGACCGAGGAGAGCCGATATGCCAGCAGCTCCTGGGCCCGGAACAGGTGCGCGAGGTAGGCCCGCGAGTGGTTGCGGCACGCCTCGCAGGCGCACTCCGGATCGATGGGTCCGGGGTCGTCGAGGAACCGCGCGTTGCGCAGGTTGAGCTTGCCGCCGCGCGTCCAGACCTGGCCGTTGCGTGCCACCCGGGTCGGCAGCACGCAGTCGAACAGGTCGATCCCGCGCTCCACCGCGGCAAAGAAGTCGGGCGGCGCGCCCACGCCCATCAGGTAGCGGACGCGTGGGTCGTCACCCAGCGCATCGGCCACCACGTCCAGGGTGGCGGCCATCTCGTCCTTCGACTCCCCCACCGAAAGCCCGCCAATGGCAATCCCCTCGAAGGCCAGGGCGGCGATTGCCGCCGCGCTCTCCCGCCGCAGTGACGCGTCGACCCCGCCCTGCACGATGCCGAACAGCGCCTGGTCGTCGCGAGTGTGGGCGGCCAGGCAGCGCTCGGCCCAGGCGTGGGTGCGCGTCATGGCCGCGGCCACCTGCGCGGCCGGCAGGGTCGCATCGACCAGCTGGTCGAAGGCCATGGCGATGTCGCTGCCCAGCGCTTCCTGGATCTCGATTGCGCGCTCCGGCGTCAATCGCTGGCTCGATCCATCGAGGTGGCTGGCAAAGGTCACGCCGTCGTCGTCGACGCGGCTCAGGTGTGCCAGGCTGAACACCTGGAACCCGCCAGAATCGGTCAGGATCGGGCCATCCCAGCCCATGAACCGATGGAGGCCACCCAGCGTCGCGATGCGCTCGTGCCCGGGGCGCAGCGACAGGTGGTAGGTATTGGCCAGCAGGATCTGGGTGCCCGCCGTGCGCAGGTCGGTCGGGGTCAGGCTCTTGACGCTGGCCTGGGTGCCGACCGGCATGAACTGAGGCGTGTCGACCGCCCCGTGCGGCGTGCGCAGCCGGCCGAGCCGCGCGCGACCGATGCCGGTGGGGCGCGAGGAGAAGGTGATGGCCGCCACGCCGGCGAGCCTACCCGATCGTGCGACGGAGGAGGCTATGCGGCATGTTCCGTTGCCGCGGCGCACCGCCATTGGCGACCATCGTGGTCGCGTTCGATAATGTCAACCTTCCGATCCTGCCAGTCGATCACAACGGGGTGATGGCCCTGCCCGGGATGATCAGACCGCGAGGCGCCGCAACAGTGGATCCAACCGTCATTCGCCGTCGGGCAACGCACCTGGCGCGAGTGATGCTGCTGGCGGTCGTGCTGGTCGCGGCCGGCGTGCCGTTTGCATCGTCCCCGGCCGCCGCCTCCACGCCCCTGCGCGTGGCGATCATCGTGGGTCCGGTTGGCAAGGAGCTGACCCCCCAGTACATCGAGCTGGCGGAGATGGCCGCGGACGAGGCCGAGCGCTCCGGTGCGACGGTCGCGCGCGCGTACTCGCCCAAGGCGACGCCGCGCCGCGTCCTGCGGGCCGTCGACGGCGCCAACGTCGTCATCTACTTCGGCCACGGCACCGGCTTCCCGAATCCGTACAGCAAGTCCCTGAATCCCGCGGTCGTCAACGGCTGGGGCCTGCAGGGGCCTCGCTCGCGAGGGACGCACGAGGACGACCTGGCCAAGGGCCGGCTCGCCTACTACGGCGAGGCCTGGCTGGCTGCCAACGCCCACCCGGCGCCGGGGTTCGTGATGATCTACTCGAACGCCTGCTACGCGCCCGGAGCGTCCGAGGGCTGGCTGCCCAAGCCCGACGAGGCCGAGGCGCTGACCCACGTCGCGAACTACTCTCGCGCCGCCTTCGCGATGGGCGCGTCCGCCTACTACGCCACCGACTTCTATGGCGGGGCAGCCCGGCTGGTGCACGCGCTCCTCGACCAGTCGGGTCGGACGTTCGCCAACGTATTCCGCTCGGAGCCACAGTTCAGGCCCGATGCCGTGAGCCGGCACGCCCACCCGCAGGCGCCGGGCGCGCAGATCTGGCTGCATCGGTCCGCGTACTTCGACGGCGACGTCGACTACTGGTATGCCTTTGCGGGCAATCCGAAAGCTCAGATGGCCGATGCGGAGGCCGTTCCGGGCCCCGCACCCGTCCAGACACCAACGTCCACGTCGCTGACCGGAATGGCGAGCAGCTATCGGTTCACGCACGGCTTCAAGACGACTCCGACCGTGGCGCTGCCCGTGGCGGTGGGTGGCACGTCGCCCGGCTCGAGGTATCGCTGGGTTGGCGTGTGCGCCGATCGCTGCGCCAGGTTGCCGGTGGTCGACGTCTGCGACTGCTACTACGGGACGGACGAGCAGCGGATCGTCAACCTGTCGCAGGCGGCCTGGCAGCTGATCAGCGACAAGCCGCTGGTTGAGGGTGTCATTCCGGTCCACCTCTACCTCGACGGGAAGATCCCCCACCACGCGGGCCGCACGCCGCTGATGCTCACCGTCGATCCAAAACCTCCGGGTATGAAGTTGGAGACACGGTCGTTAGAATCTGACGGCGAACCCGCCGGACAGCCGTCCGGCCGCGCACTCGCTGCGGAGTAGTGCCCGCGACGCACCGTAGTGCGCGGCGCGCGGCGCAGGACGATCTGTGGGAGGTGGTGAGGCTTTGGTGCGACTGGCGGACTGGCCCCGGAACCCGTATCTCAACGACGAACTGCGCGAGTGGGTGGCCCTCCACCTCTCCTCGCTGGGCGTCGAGGACCTGGCGATCTACGCTCAGGCAGCGGCCGGACAGGATGAGGAGCGGCGTGTGCTGGTCGCCACCTCGGTGGGCCTTCTTGACTCGTGGTACGCGCCGCGCGGCTCGACTGCCCGCTTCTCGCTGAGCGTTCGCCTCTATCCGTGGCACGCCGTGCACGGCGTCGACCTGCGCGGCGAGACCTCCCGCCTGTGGGCGCACGAGCACCAGAGCCGATGGCGCCTTCGCCTGAGCCGCCCCGCCCTGGACACCATGGCCGATACGCCCGAGCTCGGGCGGGCGCTGGCCGAGTTCGCCGCCGCCTGCTCGCTGATGGCCGAGCCTCCGAGCTCGGCCGCCCCTGCTTCCTCCCCGGAAATTGATGACGCCGTGCCCGCCTTTCTCGGGCGGGCCGTGAAGTCCGACGGCGCGCGAGCCCCGATCCGTGTCGATAACGACAGTGCACCCCGGCCGGCGACCCCGCCGCCACCAGCGCCCACGCCAGTCGCCACGGCAGCTCCCGCGCCTACGGCGGCTGTTTCCGCGGGGCGTCCGACCCAGTCGCCCCTGCAGGCAGAGGACACGGTCATGGAGCTGGAGCGCCGGCTGGGCCTGCGCGGGCCGGAGAGCTGATCAGACGATCAGCATCGCGTCGCCGAAGCTGAAGAACCGATACCCCTCGTCCAGCGCCGTGCGGTAGGCGGCGAGCAGCGTGTCCCGCGCCTGGTACGGCGTCGCGCGCCGCATCCCCGCCTGCACGAATGCGGTGACCAGCAGCAGCAACGAGCTGCGCGGCAGGTGGAAGTTGGTGATCAGCGTGTCCACCGCTCGGAAGTCGTGCGGCGGGGTGATGTAGAGCTCGCTCCAGCCGCGTGCCGGTCCGCCGTGAGCGCGCGTCTCCAGCACTCGCATGGTGGTGGTGCCCACCGCCACGACCCGTCCGCCGCGGCGCCGCGCGGCCGGCATGGCTCGTGCCGCGGCGCGTGGGATCTCGTACCACTCACGATGGATCCGGTGCTCGTCGACGAACTCGCCTTCCAGCGGACGGAACGTGTCGAGTCCGACGTGCAGCGTGACCGCCGCGCGCCCCACGCCTCGCTCCGCCAGGTCCGCCAGCAGCCGCTCCGTGAAATGGAGCCCGGCGGTGGGCGCGGCCGCTGAGCCGGGCGGCCGGGCATAGATCGTCTGGTAGCGCTCCGGCGCGCTCGACCGATCGCGGATGTACGGCGGCAGAGGCATCTCGCCGGCCATCTCCATCACCGCCAGCGGGTCGCGCGTGAATCGCACGGCCCGGGTGCCGCCTCCCAACCGCTCCCCCACCTCGATGGTGTCGCCGTTGCGCAGGGTCAGCGGGTCGCCGACCGCGATGCGCCGCGACGGCCGCACCAGCGCCTCCCAGCGGGCGCTGCCGTCATCGATCGGGCGCAGCATCAGCACCTCGGCGGCGCCACCGCTGCGTGCGCCGGGCGGGTAGGCGCGCCCGGATGACGCGCGAATCGTTGGTGACCAGCAGGTCCCCGGCGCGTAGTGCCTCGCCGACCTGCGCGAAGGTCGAGTGCGTGAGATGAGGGTGGCCAGGCTTTGAACGCGCCGCGGTCGAGGATCAGCAGGCGAGCGGCATCGCGCGGCTCGGCCGGAACCTGGGCAATGGCCGATGCCGGCAGGCGGTAGTCGAAGTCGTCGACGCGCAGCCGCGCGCCGTCAGGAGCAGTCGGCATGGGTGAGGAAAGCGTAGCGCCCGGCCGGTTGGCCCGGCCGGGCGCCATCGGTGCTGATCGCAGGCGGATCAGCCCGCGAGCATGGTCGTGCACCCAGCTCTGGGCGAAGAAGAGCGAGGAAGGCGAGCGACGACCAGCCACATCAGCCAGTGCACCTGGCCCGCGCGTCCGGCGACGACCTGCAGCACCACCCACATCACCATGCCGGCGCCGATGCCGATGGTGATGGTGAAGGTGAGCGGCATGAGGATGATGATCAGCAGCGCCGGGAAGCCGATCATGAAGTCCCGCGCGTCGATCTCGCCGATCTGCGTGAACATCAGGAAGCCGACCAGCACCAGCGCCGGGGCGGTGGCCTGGGTCGGGATGATGGCCGCCAGCGGTGAGAGCAGGATGGCGGCCAGGAACAGGATGCCGACCACGACCGAGGTCAGGCCGGTGCGTCCGCCCTCGGCCACGCCGGCCGCGCTCTCGATGTAGGTCGTGTTCGAGCTGACGCCGGCGACGCCGCCCGCGGCGGCCGCCAGACGAGTCGACCAGCAGCACGCGGCCCGACACCGGGCACCGTGCCGTCCTCTTCGGTCAGGCCGGCCTCGGCAGCAACGCCGGTCACGGTGCCCATGGTGTCGAAGAAGTCGCTCAGCATGATCGTGAAGATGGCCAGCACCGCGCCCAGCACGCCGGTCGGGATGGTGAAGATGCCACCCAGGTCCTGGACGCCGAGCCCGATCGTGCTGAAGCTGACGGCGTGATGGTGAAGTTATCGGGCAGCGTGACGATGCCGGTAACGAAGGCGATGACCGTGGTGAGCGATGATGCTGAGGATCAGCGCGCCCCGGATCTTCAGGGCCCACAGCACCGTCGTGATCAGCAGCCCGAGCAGAAAGACCCATTGGCCGGTCGATGTTCGGGAAGACGAACGCCAGGGGCGGCGGTGGTGGCGCGAACTCGGGCGTCACGCCCACGATCATGCCGCCATCCCAGAAGCCGATGAACAGGATGAAAAGGCCAATGCCGACGCCGATCGCCCGCTTCAGGCCCAGCGGGACGGCGTTCATGATCGCCTCTCGCAGGCCAACCACCACCAGCAGGGTGATGATGAGGCCCTCGATCACGATCACGCCCATTGCCGAGGCCGGGCGTCATCCCCAGGGCGGGCAGCGAGAAGGCCACCACGGCGTTCAGGCCGAGGCCGGCGGCCAGGGCGAACGGATAGTTCGTGGCCAGGCCCATGAGCAGGGTCATGAGTCCGGCGACAAGTGCCGTGCCGGCGGCGACGGCGACCGGGTCAAGACCCAGCGGTCCGGCGATGATCGCCGGGTTCACGGCGATGATGTAGACCATCACCAGGAATGTGGTAACGCCGGCCCGAATCTCGGTGCCGACGTTCGTCCCCCGTTCGCTCAGGTGGAACCAGCTCTCCACGTTCGGACTGCCTCCTCCACTCCTCCGAGCCGTCTCCGCGGCGGTCCGTGGGCGAACGGCCGCGACGGATGCTACTCCGGCGTTCGCGCGCGCGAGAGCGATTTGCGCATGCGGTGCAACCCGACGAGCCGCGGTCGTCGGATCAGCGGCGCAGGAAGAAGTTGAAGATGAGGGACAGGATCAGCGAGATGACCAGCATGGTGCCCAGCGGGATGTAGATCGCTCCGTGCTCGCCCTCGATCGCGATGTCGCCGGGCAGGTGCCCGAACGGCAGCCTCACCCCCATCACCGCCAGGCCGCCGATGACGACCAGCACCACCCCAATGACCAGGACGATGCGGCCGATCTCCGGGGACATCTGCCTAGTCGAACAGCCCCGGCTGCTGCGAATGCGCCGCGGCGCCGGCCGGTGCGGTCAGCCCCAGGTGCCGCCAGCCGGACGCGGTCAGCTGGCGTCCACGGGAGGTGCGGGCCAGCAGGCCGATCTGCATGAGGTAGGGCTCGACCACGTCCTCGATCGTCTCGATGGGCTCGCTGACGGTGGCGGCCATGGTGGCCAGGCCCACCGGCCCGCCGGCGTGGTGGTCGGCCATCGCGCGCAGCAGCTGTCGGTCCATGGCGTCCAGCCCGCGCTCGTCGATCTCCAGCAGGTCCAGCGCATCGGTCGCCAGCTCGGGAGTGACACGCCCATCCCCCTTGCCGCGCACCTGGGCGAAGTCACGCACCCGCTTCAGCAGCCGGTTGGCGATCCGAGGCGTTCCGCGAGACCGGCCGGCCACGATGCGCGCGGCCTCCTCGTCAAGGTCCACGTCCAGGATCAGCGCGCTGCGGCGCAGGATCCGCTCCAGGTCCTCCGGGGTGTAATAGTCGAGGCGGTAGGTCACGCCGAACCGGTCGCGCAGCGGCCCGGTGATGCTCCCCACCCGCGTGGTGGCGCCGATCACCGTGACGTGCTCGATCTGCAGCCGCACCGTGCGCGCGCCAGGCCCCTTGCCCAGCACCACGTCCAGCGCGTAGTCCTCCATCGCCGGGTAGAGGATCTCCTCCACCACGTGGCTGAGGCGGTGGATCTCGTCGATGAAGAGCACGTCCCCCGCCGCCAGGCTGGTCAGCACGGCGGCCAGGTCGCCGGCGCGCTCGATGGCCGGGCCTGAGGTGGTGCGGATCTGGGCGCCCATCTCGGCGGCCACGATGTTGGCCAGCGTCGTCTTGCCCAGTCCCGGCGGGCCGTACAGCAGGACGTGATCGACTGGTTCGGAGCGCTGGTGCGCGGCGTCGATCAGGATCGCCAGGTTCTCCTTGATCCGATCCTGCCCGGCGAACTCGTCGAGGCGGCGCGGCCGGACGGTCGCCTCCAGGACCAGCTCGTCCTCCGCGACCTCCGCGCTGGTGATCCGCTCGATGGTCATGCGGTCCGGCGGCCAACGCCCGAATCGAACATGTGGCCGATTCTACCCCCGCTACTGCCGCGCTTCGGCCGCCCAACCGCGCACGAGATCGTGGTGCGGCGCCCATGCTTCCCATATCGCTTCGGCCCAGGTCCGGACGAGGGCGACGTGCTCGTCCCCATTCGTTGCCTTCAGGACGTCCACCACGGTCATGCGGTACCCCTGTGGATCCGGCGGCTCGAGCCAGGGCCATTTCCGGCCCGCGGACGCGAGACCCTGGGTGATCCGGTTGAGCTCCGGGGTCGTGATGCCAGCCTCCAACCAGTGCGCGATGGCGATCAGGTGCAGTGCCACCGACTGGCGCTCCCGCCGCCCGTCCTTACCCGGATGCTGGGCGGCGTACACGTCGACCGAGTGACGATGGACGCGCCCGTAG
This sequence comes from uncultured Chloroflexia bacterium, assembly GCA_963720505.1. Lineage (GTDB taxonomy): Bacteria > Chloroflexota > Limnocylindria > QHBO01 > QHBO01 > DASSCW01. The sequence continues at coordinate 56,391 of CAVRFT010000007.1, read as the reverse complement.
GCAATGTCGCCGAACTCGCGGGCCAGCAGCTCACCGAACGTAGCCCAGCAAGCCGACGAGGCGCCGATGTACGGGTGGCTGGGCGGGTCGTCGGTCGGCGCATAGCGCGCGCCGCAGCCCGGACATGGTTCAGTCATGACGCTGCATCGCGCGCAGGTCGTCAACGGTGTCCACGTCTGAGATGCGGCTCCGCGATCTCGACCGCCGCCACCCACTCGGGATGGTCGTTCAATACCTCCCGCAGGCCGATGTCTCCGCTCGGCTGCCGCACCACGTCGAAGTGGCTGCGTTCGATGAGGACCGGTGGTGCCAGGCGTCCGGCAGACATGGTCGCCACGATGGGCTTCTCGCCACGCGCGGCGAGGAGGGCCTCGATAGCCGTCGCGGGGAGTGTCGGCTGATCCCCGAGCAGGATCACGGCCGCCGTCGCGTCGGGTCCGAGCGCCTCGAAGCCCAGCTGGAGCGAGTGGCTCATCCCGCGCTCGGGGTGTGGGTTGCGCACCCAGTGCAGCCGATCATCGGTCATCGAGCCCGGGCGCGTCAGCCAGACCGGCACCACCGCCACGATCGGTGCCAGTCCGGCCTCGTCGGCCAGTGCCAGGACATGCTCCAGCAGGGTCCTGCCGTCAAGCTCGGCGAGCTGCTTGGCGCCGCCGAAGCGACGCGACTCTCCCGCCGCCAGGACCACCGCCGCTATCGGCTGCTGCCCCTTCATCGGTCCATATACTGCCCTCCAGACCGATGAGCGATCGCGACGCCTACGACGCGCTGCCGAAGGTGGAGCTCCACTGCCACGTGGAGGGCACCGTCCGTCCGGCCACGGTCGTCGAGCTGGCGCGCAAGAACGGCGTCACGCTGCCGACCGAGGATCCAACCGAGCTGTATCGGTACCACTCGCTCGACTCGTTCCTGGACATCTTCTGGCTGGTCCAGTCGCTGCTCGTGGACGCGGATGACTGGGAACGCGCCGCCTACGAGTCGCTGATCGATGCCGCGCCGCACGGGCTGCGCTACCGCGAGATGTTCTTCACACCCGCCCGGCACCTGGCCGCCGGACAGCGGCTGCGCGAGATCGTCGAAGGGCTGAGCCGTGGCATCGCCCGCGCCGAGGCGGAGACGAAGCGTGCGCTGCATGCTGGTCTGCGACGTGGATCGCGCGTTCGGGCCGGCGGCAGCGCTGGAGCTGGTGGGCGAGGTGGTGGACCTGCGGCGCGACGGGATTGGCGAGCGCGTGATCGGGATCGGCATGGACTCGACGGAGCGCGGCGTCGACCTGCGCACCTTCGCCGATGCCTTCCAGCTGGGGACCCGCGCCGGCTTCCGTCGTACCGCTCACGCCGGCGAGGACGGCGGTCCGGGCAACATCGCCGTCGCGCTGGGGGCGCTGCGGGCGGAGCGCATCGACCACGGCATAGCGATCATGGATGACCCGGAGCTGGCGGTCCGGGTGGCCGAGCGTCGAATCCCGCTGAACGTCTGCCCGAATTCGAACATCGTGATCGCCAACAAGTACCCCTCGCTGGCCGAGCACCCATTCCGCCGCATGCGTCAGATGGGCCTGCTGGCCACCCTGAACACCGACGACCCGGCCATGACCGACCTCGACCTCGGCCGTGAGTACCGCTCGGTGGCGAGGGCCCAGGACATGGCATGGGAAGAGGTGACGGCGGTGGCGTTGGACGGGATCGAGGCCAGCTGGCTGTCGGACGACGAGAAACGGCGCATGCGCGCCACCTTCGAGACTGAGATCGCTGCAATCGAGGTCCCCATATGAGCTCACTGAACGCACGGTATGGCCACACCAACCTGGTGGCCCGCGACTGGCGGTCGCTGGCCGCCTTCTACGAGGAGACCTTCGGCTGCGAGCCGGTGCCGCCGGAGCGGAACTACATCGGTCCCGACCTGGAGGCCGGGACCGGCGTGCCCGGGGCGGCGCTGCAGGGCGCGCACCTGCGACTACCGGGGCATGGCCCCACTGGGCCGACGCTCGAGATCTACCAGTACCAGCCCGAGCTGGACGCTGTGCCGCCGGCCGTCAACCGGCCGGGATTCGGGCACATCGCCTTCGTCGTCGACGACGTGGCGAAGGCCCGCGAGACGGTTCTGGCCGCCGATGGTCGGTCGGTGGGCGAGGTGGTGACCCTGCAGACCAGTGACGGCCGCCGCGTCACGTGGTGCTACGTCACCGACCCGGAAGGCAACATCGTCGAGCTGCAGGCCTGGTCGGATGCGTCTCCCGCTCCCGGCTGACGTCGAGCTCCTGATCAGCGGCGGCTTGCTGGTCGACGGGACCGGCGCGGCGGCCTTTCCTGGCACGCTGGGGATCCGAGACGGGCGGCTGCACGTCGGCGGTGTGGACTGGCAGCCCTCCGCCGCCCGCACCATCGATGCTGCCGGTCTCATCGTGGCGCCGGGCTTCATCGACCTGCACTCGCACGGCGGGCTGGTGATCCTGGCCGATCCCCGGCACGAGCCGAAGGTGCGGCAGGGCGTGACCACCGAGATCGTGGGCGTCGACGGCAACGGCTACGCTCCGTTCGCGCATCGGGCCGACCTGCTCGACTTCGTCCGGCTGAACGCCGGCCTGGACGGCGATCCGCCGTTGGACTACGACTGGGACACAGTCGCGTCCTACCTGGATCGCTACGACCGCGGCCAGGCCATCAATGTCGGGATCATGGTCGGCAACAGCGCGCTGCGGATCGGGGCCATCGGCTGGGATGACGAGCCTGCCGACGAGCGGGCACTGGCGGTGATGCGCTCGATGCTGCGCGAGGCGATGGAAGAGGGAGCCTTCGGCATCTCATCGGGCCTGGACTATCCACCGGGCTCCTACGCTTCCACCGACGAGCTGGCGGCGCTCACCGCCGAGGCCGCGCAGCACGGCGGCTTCTACCACACCCACGTTCGGTATCCGCTTGGTGATCGCTTCCTGGATCCCTTCCGCGAGGCGATCGAGATCGGTCGGCGCGGGGAGGGGCCTGCCCACATCACCCACTTCTATCACCGCCAGACGTTTCCCGGGCTCGCCGGACGAGATGCTGGCGCTGGTCGACGACGCGCGGGCGGCCGGGCGGGACGTCACCTTCGACGCCTACCCGTACGAGTGGGCCTCCACGCGCCTGCTGATCCAGCTGCCGCAGTGGGTGCAGGCTGGTGGACCGATGCGCCTCAAGGAGCGTCTCGCCGACACCGCGATCCGAGACCGCATTCGCAGCGAGATGGCCGCTCGCGGCGCGGCCTACGCCAGTGCCGCCGGCTGGGCCGATGTGCGGCTCGGCGCCTTCAGCCGGCCCGACAACCTGCATTGGGAGTCCCGCACCCTGGCGGACGTCATGGAGGAGACCGGCCGGGACGCCGTGGATGCCATCTGCGAGCTGCTGCTGTCCGAGGACCTGCGGGTGGCGCAGGTCACCACCGGCCCCTGGACCGATGGACTGCGCCGCTTCCTGCCGCACCCGGCGGCGATGGTCGGCACCGACTCCACCTTCCTGGGCGAGAAGCCTTCGCCACGCACCTACGGCAGCTTCCCGCGCATCCTGGGCCAGTTCGTGCGCGATGAGGGCGCTGCTGTCGCTGGAGGAGGCGGTGCACCGCATGACGGGCGCCCCGGCGGCGCGTCTGGGCCTGCGTGAACGGGGCCTGCTGCGCGACGGGTTTGCCGCCGACGTGGTGGTCTTCGACGCGGCGCGGGTGCGTGCCAATGCGACGTATGAGGAGCCGCGACAATTTCCCGATGGCATCGAGCACGTGATCGTGAACGGTCAGCTGGTGGTGGACGGCAACCGGCACACCGGCGCGCTGCCGGGGCGGTCGCTGCGCCGCGGACGGTCATGACCTTTCCGACCGACGAGGTGGAGCTGACCACCATCCTGGTCGTGTCCGACGTCGACCGGGCGCGCGACTTCTGGCGCGACGTGGTGGGCGCGGAGGTGTATCGCGAGTACGGCGGCACCTCATGCGTGCTGCGCCTGGCCGGGACGTGGATCCTGCTCGTCACCGGCGGCGGACCGACCGAGGACAAGCCAGGAGTGACCTTCGCCGTGGCCAGCGACCCGGCGCGCGTCGACCACGCCTTCACCATGCGCGTGCCCGACTGCCAGGCCGCCTATGACGCGCTTCGAGCGCGCGGGGCGGAGTTCCTGACGCCGCCGGTCAGCTCGTCCTGGGAGACGCGCGCCTTCTTCCGCGATCCGGATGGCCACCTGCTCGAGATCAGCGAGGCCCGCACCGGGGCCTAGCGCCCTCCTCGTCGCGCTACGATGCACTCATGGAGGGTCCGAGGGGCACCACCCGCACCCAGCCGCCGGATGCGGCCACCCAGCCGCTGATCCTGCCTGCTGACGCGCCAGCCCGCGGTCGAGCCAACGCCGCCCCGCTCCGTCGCGAGGGCCCGGAAAAGCTGACCGGCCTGGCCAAGTACGCCGACGACCTCGTCTTCCCCGGGGCGTGGTACGGCGCCACCATCCGCTCCACGGAGCCGCATGCCCGCCTGCTCGGGATCGACCTGGACGACGCCTTCGACTGGAGCCGGGTCGTGGTCGTGACCGCCGACGACATCCCCGGCGAGAACGTGGTCAGCCTGATCGATGACGACCAGCCGGTGCTGGTGCCGGTCGGCGGCGAGATCCGGCACCAGGCCGAGCCGGTGGCCCTGATCGCGGCGCCCGATCGGTCGACCGTGCGCGAGGCACGGCACCACCTGACGCTGCGCACCGAGCGCCTGGCGCCGGTCTTCGACCCGCTCGAGAGCGACCACCAGTTCGCCCAGTACACCGTCGCGCGCGGTGATGCGGCAGCGGCCATGGCGCAGGCGCACGTGGTGATCGAGGGGACGTATCGGGTCGGGCACCAGGAGCAGCTCTACATCGAGAACCAGGCCATGATCGCCGTGCCGCGCGAGGACGGCGGCATCACCGTCCATGGCTCGCTGCAGTGCCCGTACTACATCCACAAGGCCATGAAGCGGGCGCTGAAGATGGGCGACGAGCTGGCCGTGGTGGTGCAGGCGGAGACCGGCGGCGGATTCGGCGGCAAGGAGGAGTACCCCTCCATGATCGCGTTGCACGCCGCCCTGCTGGCGCTCAAATGCCACAAGCCGGTGCGCATGATCTACGACCGCCACGAGGACATCAGCGCCACCACCAAGCGTCATCCAGCCGTCGTCCGCTACCGCTCCGGCGTCACCAGCGACGGCGAGCTGATCGCCCAGGAGATCGAGGTGATCATGGATGGCGGCGCCTACTGCACGCTGACGCCGGTGGTGCTGTCGCGCGGCACGCTGCACGCCGGTGGCCCGTATCGCTGCGAGAACGTCCGCATCACGGGTCGAGCCATGGCCACCAACACGCCGCCGAATGGGGCCTTCCGCGGCTTCGGGGCGCCCCAGACCGAGTTCGCCGCCGAGATGCAGGTCAACCGCGTGGCCGAGGCGCTGGGCGAGTCGCCGCTGGAGCTGCGGCGGCGCTGGGTCTACGTCGAGGGCGACACCACGCCCACCGGCCAGGTCCTGCGCGAAAGCGTCGGCGGCTCGGCCGTGCTCGAGGCAGCCGCGGAGGCATCGGCCTTCGACACCCATCGCCAGCGCACGGCGGAAGCGCGCGAGCTGCGGGGGTCGGGCGCGCGGCGCGCGTCGGGCATCGGCCTGGCGCTCGCCTGGCACGGCGCCGGCTTCACCGGCAGCGGCGAGGTTCACCTGGCCTCGGTCGCGTCGATCGAGCTGACCGAAGACCACCGCATCCGGATCCTGACCGCGTCGACCGAGATGGGCCAGGGCACCAAGACGATCTTCCCGCAGCTGGTGGCCGACACGCTGGGCGTGGAGTACGACGAGGTCGAGATCGCGCCGCAGGACACCTCGATCGTGCCGGACTCCGGCCCCACCGTCGCCAGCCGCACGGCCATGGTCGTGGGTGGGCTGCTGATCAAGGCCGCGGAGCGGCTCCGCGCCCAGGTGGAGGAGGAGACGGGCCGCAGCTTCGCCGACGCCTATCGCGAGGCGCGGCCGCGGCGCGTCGACGAGCAGTTCACCCCCTACCCCGGCGTGACGTTCGACGACAAGACCTACACCGGGGACGCCTACCCCGCCTTCGGCTGGGCTGCCGCCGTGGCGCGGGTCGAGGTGGACCTGGACACCGCCGAGGTCACGGTGCGCGACTTCGTGTCGGCCGATGACATCGGGCGCGTCATCCACCCCGTGCTGGCGGAGGGACAGGTGGAGGGCGGCTCGCTGCAGGCCATCGGCTACGCCACCATCGAGGAGATGAAGCTGGTCGACGGCCGCTACCTGAACGACCGGCTGGCGACCTACCTGATCCCGACCTCGCTCGACGCCCCGCACATCCGCAGCATCCTGGTCGAGAAGCCGTACTCCGGCGCGCCCCACGGTGCCAAGGGCGTCGGCGAGCTGCCCATGGACGTCGGGGCGCCGGCAGTGGTCGCCGCCATCCATGACGCCACCGGCATCTGGATCCACGACCTGCCGGCCACGCCGGAGCGAATCCTTGCTGCCCTGACCCATGGACCGATGCCTCCGCCACCCGGGATCTCGGTCGAACAGCCCGCCCCCAAGGCCCCGCCCATCGAGGATCTGCCCGCCGGCGGTGACGAGATCCCGCTGCGCTCCCCCACCGAACCGCCGCAGGACTTCATCCCGTGAGCTTTCGCTTCAACGTCAACGGCTCCCCGGTCGAAGTGAACGCGCCCGGCATGCGTCGCCTGCTCGACGTGCTGCGCGAAGACCTGGCCCTCACCGGCACCAAGGAGGGCTGCGGCGAGGGCGAATGTGGCGCCTGCTCGGTGCTCGTCGACGGCGCGCTGGTCGACGCCTGCCTTGTCCCGGTCTGCCAGGTCGAGGGCACCAGCGTGGACACCGTCGAAGGATTGGCCGATGACGGCGCGCTCAACGTCTTGCAGGCCGCCTTCCTGGAGACCGGCGGCGCCCAATGTGGCATCTGCACGCCGGGCATGCTGATGGCCGGCCAGGCGTTCCTGGCCTCCGGCGAGGCGCCGAAGGAAGAGGCGATCCGCCACGCCATCGCCGGCAACCTGTGCCGCTGCACCGGCTACACCAAGATCATCGACGCCATCGCGCTCGCCGCCGACCGGCGCGCCGGTCGCTGAGCGGATGCCGCCCGAGCCGCCGGTCGTCTCGCCGCGCACACTGGATGAGGCGTATCAGGTACTTGCGGCCGTCCGGCATCGCCCCGTGGCCGGCGGCACCGACCTGCTGGTGCAGATCACCGGCGAGATCGGCGAGGTGCCGGAACGCATCCTGGACCTGTGGGCACTGGATGACCTGCGCGGCATCCGCGTCGACGGCGACGTCCTGGTGATCGGCGCGCTGACCACCTACACCCAGATCCGCCGCTCGCACGAGGTGGCCGAGTTCCTGCCCTCCCTGGCCGAGGCCGCGGCGACGATTGGCGCGGCGCAGATCCAGAACCGCGGCACCCTGGGCGGCAACGCCGCCAACGCCTCTCCAGCCGGCGACACGCTGCCAATCTTGCTCGCCGCCGATGCCGAGCTGGTGTTGGGCAGCGGGCGCGGGGAGCGCACGGTGCCTGCCGCCGAGTTCTGGCCCTCCTACCGGCAGACGGCGCTGGCGCGTGACGAGCTGATCCTGCGCATCCGCTTTCCGCTGTCCGGGCAGCGCCGGGTGCGGTTCCGCAAGGTCGGCACGCGCCGCGCGCAGGCCATCTCCAAGGTGGTCATGGCGCTCTCCTGGCAGCCCGGGACCGAAGGGACCTGGCGCGACGTTCGTGTGGCGCTCGGCTCGGTGGCGGCGACGCCGATCCGAGCGCCCCGCACCGAGGCATCCCTGGATGGTGCCTCCCCCATCGCCGAGACGGCCGACCGCGCAGCAGACACGCTGCGCAGCGAGATCCAGCCGATCGACGACGTGCGCTCCACTGCTGACTACCGGCGGGAGGTGGCCGCCCGCGTCCTCCATCGGCTCATCCGCGACGAAGGCGGCTGGTAGAGCTTGCCAGTTACGCGCCCGCGACCCGAGGAGGTCCGCATCTTTGCGCGGGCGTCCGACTTCCGCGCCTGGCTCGACCGGAACCACGACTCCGCACTGGCGGTCTTCATCGGCTACTACAAGAAGGGCGTGGCGAAGGCTGCCATGACGTACCCGGAGGCCGTCGAGGAGGCCCTCTGCTACGGCTGGATCGACGGCATCACCTACCGGATGGACGCGGAAACGACGGCGACTCGTTTCACACCGCGCCGGAAGACTTCGTCGTGGAGCGCCGTCAACATCGCGAAGATGGCCGAGCTGAAGGCGGCGGGACGCCTGCACCAGGCCGGGCTGCGGGCCTTCGAGGAGCGCGATCGCCGCAAGGACGCCATCTACTCCTACGAGCGGCCGCCCGCCGAGATGCCGGCCGACATGCTGGATCGACTGAAGGCGGACACAGCGGCCTGGGCCTTCTGGGAGGGTGAACGTCCGTCCTTCCGCAAGCAGGTCGCCTGGTGGGTCACGTCCGGCAAGCAGCCCGAGACCAACGAACGGCGCTTCGCCGAGCTGCTGGAGACCGCCCGCGTCGGGACAAGACCGAAACCATTCATCGTGGAGCGGCAGGACCGCTAGCATCCGCGTCGATGGAGCAGGAGGCAGCCGGCGTCCAGGTCACGACCCCGGCTGAGCACGCGGAGACCGTCCTGACGCCGGAGGCGCTGGCCTTCGTGGCGCAGCTGCATCGGTCCTTCAACCGGCGCAGGCAGCGCCTCCTTGGCGAGCGGCGAGACCGCCAGGCGCGCTTTGACGCCGGGCGAGCTGCCGGATTTCCTGCCGAACACCCACGAGGTCCGCTCCGACCCGGAATGGCGCGTGGCGCCGGCGCCCGCGGATCTGGACGACCGGCGGGTGGAGATCACCGGGCCCGTCGAGCCGAAGATGATGATCAACGCCCTGAACTCGGGCGCCAAGGTCTTCATGGGCGACTTCGAGGACGCCCTCTCCCCCACCTGGCAGAACGTGGTGACCGGCCAGTGGGCGGTGTCAGAGGCCGTTCGCCGCCGGCTCACCTTCCAGACCGACGAAAAGACGTATGCCCTCAATGACGGCGCGCTGGCAACGCTGCTGATCCGGCCGCGCGGCTGGCACCTGGACGAGGCCCATCTGCTGGTGGATGGCTCCCCCATCTCGGCCAGCCTGTTCGACTTCGGCCTCGTCTTCTTCCACAACGCGCGAGAGCAGCTGGCGGGCGGATCGGGCCCCTACTTCTACCTGCCCAAGCTCGAGTCCCACCTGGAGGCGGAGCTGTGGAACGACGTCTTCGTCGCCGCCCAGGAAGGGCTGGGGGTGCCGCAGGGCAGCATCCGCGCCACCGTCCTGATCGAGACGATCCTGGCCGCCTTCGAGATGGAGGAGATCCTCTACGAGCTGCGACACCACGCCGCCGGGCTGAACGCCGGGCGCTGGGACTACATCTTCAGCCTGATCAAGAAGCTGCGCAGCCGGCCGGACATGATCCTGCCCGACCGCCTCCAGGTCACCATGGCGGTGCCGTTCATGCGCGCCTACCAACAGCTGCTGGTGGCGACCTGCCATCGGCGCGGGGCACACGCTATCGGCGGCATGAGCGCCTTCATCCCGAATCGCCGCGAGCCGGAGGTCACGGAGCGGGCGTTGGCGGCCGTCCGCGAGGACAAGCGTCGCGAGGCCGGCGACGGGTCGGACGGCACCTGGGTGGCCCACCCCGACCTGGTGCCGGTGGCTGGCGAGATCTTCGACGCGGCGCTGGGCGAGCGTCCGAACCAGAAGGACCGCTCGCCGCAGGTCTCCCCGACCGCCGCTGACCTGCTCAACGTCGCTATCGACGGCGGAGCCATCACGGAGGCCGGCGTGCGCACCAACGTGTCGGTGGCGCTGCAGTACCTGGCCTCCTGGTTGGCCGGCAACGGGGCGGCGGCCATCAACAACCTGATGGAGGACGCGGCCACCGCCGAGATCAGCCGCTCGCAGCTGTGGCAGTGGCGGGTGCACTCGGCCGCCCTGGACGACGGCAGCCCGATGACGGCCGAGCGCTACACCGCGATCCGCGACGACGAGCTGGCCCGGCTGCGGACATCCGCCCCGGACTATCGCTGGACCGATGCCTCCGCCCTGCTCGACGAGCTCGTCCTCTCCGACGACTTCGCCGACTTCCTGACCCTGCCTGCCTACGCGCGACTGGGCTGAGCCGCCGCCCGGCTACGGGTCGTACGCGTCCAGGTAGGCGACGTACAGCGGGCGCAGGTTCGCCGCGGTGCGGCCATCCAGGTAGTCCAGCAGGCCGCGGGTGGTGATGACCCGATGGCGATGGGCGGCGATGTAGTCGCGCATGGCAGCGAAGAACGCCTGCGTGCCCATCCTGGCGCGGACGGCGTTCAGGAACTCGGTGCCCTTGTAGAAGACGGTGTGGAAGTAGCCGTCGCAGCTCTGCCAGTCGCCGCCGCTGGTGCGTCCCGCCGGCCAGGCGAAGACCGGGCTGTCGACCTCGCGCCCGGAGCACTGGTTCTCGCCGATGCCCATCAGCCAGCGCGCGGTGAAGTCGGCGAAGCCCTCGTCCAGCCACGGCTCGCGCATCTGGTCGTTGCCGAGCTGGGCGTAGAACCACTGGTGCGCGACCTCGTGATTGACGACGTACGAATCGGCCACCTTCGACCGAGTCAGGTGAATGGCGCGTGGGTACTCCATGCTGAAGCCGTCATCGGCGCCGACCTCGGCCAGCACCAGGTCCGGCCACGGGTATGTGCCATACAGGTCGTTGAGGCGCGCCACGGCTGATCGTGCCTTGTTGGCGGTCACCCTGCCGTCGACGGATTCGGTGTAGATGCGCAGCTGGATCCCATCAACGGTGCGCCGCGTCAGGTGGAATCGCGGGTTGACCACGAAGCTGAAGTCACGGACCTGGTCGCTGACGCAGGTCCAGTGGCGGCCGCGGACCGCGGGCGCCTGGACCATGCCGGGGCAGGCGACCGCAAAGCGCGAGAGACGCGTCCAGGTGGTCAGGTCCAGCCGGACCTGGTCCGCCGTGCGGGTCACCTGCGGGTCGCCGACGCCGTAGCTGTCATGCGGTCGGGACAGGATCGGGAACCACTCCCCGAAGGAGATGACGCCGCGGTCACGACTGGTGCGTGCCGTGAAGGCACCGCCGCTTGAGCCCACTGTCAGGCGGAATGGCACGCTGATGCTGATTGTCTGGCCGTGGCCCAGCCAGCGACCGAGCGACACGCGCAGGTTGGTGCCGGTCGTCCAGCGCGCAGGCACCACCGCACCTGCCGCTCGCACCTGGCCGGTGAAGGCGAAATAGCCGAAGGCACGCGGCAGGATGGACAGGTTGACGTGATCTATTGCGTACGGGGCGCGGTTCGTGATCGTCACCCGCTCGAGGACGCGGATGCGTCCAGCCGCAACGTCCAGCGTGGCGGTCAGCCGATAGGCCTGGCCGAGCTGGGTGGTGGTCGCCGGCTTGCTCGGGGCGGCGGCCGTCGGCGCCGCGTGAACGGCGACGGCAACGGCGACCAGCACGGCGAGCAGCCCGGCCATGTCCTCATCCTAGCGGTCTTGACGGCGCCGATCGGCGGGCGGCAGAGTGGCGAGGTGGTCAGCTACCGCACGATCGCCTCTCGCGGACTTGAGCGGATCGCCGCGTTGAGCGACGGCGTGTTCGCCATCGCGATGACCCTGATCGTGCTCGAGATCCACGTCCCGGAGCTTCCGGCCGGCGCCACCGACGCCGACCTGTGGCAGGGCCTCATCCAGCAGGGGCCGAGCTTCGTGACCTACGGCCTCAGCTTCCTGACGCTGGGCATCTTCTGGGCGGGGCAGCAGACCCAGCTCAACCACATGGCCCGCGCCGACCGCGACCTGAGCTGGATCTACATCGGCTTCCTGGCATTCGTGTCGCTGATGCCGTTCACCACTTCGCTGCTGGCGGTGCACATCGAGCTGCGCCTGGCGCTGCTGGTCTACTGGGCGAACATCTTCGTGCTGGGCACGATTCTGTTCCTGGCCTGGGCCTACGCGCGGCGGGCCGGTCTGCTGCGAGACGAGGCCGGGCCTGAAGTGGACCGTGCCATCCGGCGGCGCATCCTGGTGGCCCAGGCGCTGTACGCCTTCGGAGCGCTGCTGTGCGTGTTCAGCACCACGCTGAGCATCGTCTGGATCGTGGCGGTGCAGCTGAACTTCGCCACTGGCCCGCGCATCCCCTTCATGCGTCACATCTGACGCGAGGCCGCGGGCCACGCTGGCGCGGCTAGTCCGTCGGGTTGGGCGCGACCTTGCGCAGCCGTTCGGTGAGCGCCATCAGCAGCTCGAGCCGGACCGATGGAATGTCATACGGCGACGGGCGCCAGGCTGCGCTCCAGGAACCGGCCGCGCCCACGCCGGCCGACGAACAGCCCCTCCCGAATGACCGGTTCGCCACGCAGCAGAACGGTCCGCACCGCGCCACGCACGGGCATGCCCTCGTACGGGGTGAAGTCGCTGGTGTGATGGAGGTCCGCCTGGCGGATCACCCGCGAGGCATCCGGGTCGAAGAGCACCAGATCGGCATCACGACCGACCTCCACTGCGCCCTTCGCCGGCAGGCCGAACAGCCGCGCCGGCGTGGTGGCCAGCACGTCGACCATGCGCTCGACCGAGATGCGCCCGGCAGCCACCCCGGTGGCGTGGACCACGCTGAGCAGCGTCTCGATCCCCGGCGCGCCGTTGCTGATCTGCGGGAATGGCGGCGCCGGCACGACCTTCTCGACGGCGACGCGGTCGGGCACGTGGTCGGTCGCGACCAGGTCCAGGCCGGCGCGGGCCAGCCCCAGCCACAGGGCCTGGCGGTCGGACTCGCTGCGCAGCGGTGGGGAGATCACCGACTTGATCACCTCCGCTTCGTCGGTGCCCTCGTAGGCCGCATCGGTCCGTGACAGGTAGTGCGGGCAGGTCTCGGCGTACACCGGCCAGCCGCGGGCCTTGGCGGCCACGACCTCCGCCAGCGCATCCGCGCAGGACAGGTGGACGACATAGACCGATGCGTCCGCCGCCCGCGCCAGCGCGATGGCCCGGTGGGTGGCCTCGGCTTCGGCATAGGTCGGACGGCAGGTGGCGTGGTGCCGGCACTCCACGCGGCCCTCTTCCAGCGCGCCCGAGACGAGTGCGTCGATGATGGTGGCGTTCTCGCAGTGGACCTGCAGCATGCCGCCGTGGCGACCCATCACCCGCAGGGCGGCGAACAGGCGGTCATCGGGCAGGCGGAAGTCGTAGACCATGAACGCCTTGGCGGTCGGCACGCCACGGGCGATCAGCTCTGGCAGCTCCGCAATGGGATCCGGCTGCTGGCCGGAGATGACAGAGGACAGCGCGAAGTCGACCGCCGCCTCGCCGTCGGTGCGCGCGCGGAACTCCTCCAGACCGCGCCAGCAGCGAGGCACTCCCCCGCTCGCTGATGCCCGTGCCCGGGTTGTTGAAGGCCAGGAAGGTGGTGGTGCCACCGAAGGCGGCCGCCACGCTGTCCTGGTAGAAGCGGTCCGGCTCCTCGTCGATGGGGAGCCGAGTGTGGGTGTGGACGTCGACGCAGCCGGGCAGGACCAGCAGCCCGCGCGCATCCAGCCTTTCCGCCTCCGGGTAGCGCCTGCCGAGCCCGGGGGCGACCTCCAGGATGCGGCCGTCACCAATCGCCACGTCGGCCGCGAGCGACCGCTCAGCGGTCACGACCGTGCCGCCGCTGATCAGGAGATCAGCCACCCTCTTCGATGCGGACGTCCTGGGCGCCCTGCCACAGGACCCGCCGTCCCACCTCGCGCAGCCGGTCCTGCCATCCCTCGTCGGGGACCAGCGTGGCGAAGTGGTTGCCGGCCAGTGGTCCGACCTTGGACGAGAAGCTGCAGGCCCCGTACGGGAACAGGATCTCGCACTCGCTGATGTCGCCGACGTAGATCAGGACGTCTCCCGGCGCGGGGTGCGAGGTTGCGTTCTCGTAGCCGACGTCCGGGCGCTTGTCGCCGAACGGGATCCATGTCGACTCGCCGCTCCAGCGGCAGTGGATCAGCTGTGAGCTGATCGGCAACCACCCGCGAAGGGCCTCGCGCGTGCGCGGGGCGTCCGCCTCCCATCGGGCGGTAAAGTTCAGGTCGCCGACGCTGATGCGAAGGTCACCCATGGCGCGGAGGATACCAGTGGCCGGTTCACGCCCCACCATCAGCACCCATGTCCTGGACCTGGGCAGCGGCGAGCCGGCGGCCGGGGTGCCGGTGGCGCTCTTCCGCCTGGGCGACGACGGGCAACCGGCGCTGCTGTCCGAAGCCGAGACCGATGCCGACGGGCGCGTGCGCGCCCTCCTGCGCGAGGACCTGCAGCCGGGCAGCTACCAGCTTGTCTTCGACGTGGCCGCCTATCTGCAGGACGACGCCGAGTTCTTCGAGAACATGGCCGTCGGCTTCCGCATCGACGATCCCGAGCGCAGCTACCACGTACCGCTGCTGCTCTCGCCGTTCGGCCTGTCCACCTATCGGGGCTCCTGAGCCGATGCTGCCCACCGAGCCGATCGATGCCGCCGCCGGCGACGTGGCCTGGATGGCAGGGCGCTGGGTCGGCGAGCACGACGGCGATCGCATCGAGGAGTGGTGGAGCGAGCCGCACGCCGGGATGCTGCTGGGCATGTTCCGCTGGCACCGCGACGGCGAGCCGCGCTTCTATGAGCTGATGTCGATGGAGCCGGACGAAGCCCGCCTGGTCTTCCGCATCAAGCACTTCGCGCCGGGCCTGGTCGGCTGGGAGGAGAAGGACGCCGCGGTGACGCTCGACCTGGTGCGGCTGACCGACGGCGAGGCGGTGTTCCTGAAGCGCGGCGAGTCGCGTTGGATGGTCTACCAGCGGCAGCCGAGCTCCGGCGAGCTGCTGGCCTGGTTCGAGACGCCGGCCGAGCCACACGTCCCCGGTGACGAGTTCCGTTACAAGCGTGGCTGAGGTCACGGTCCGCGACCTCCTGCCGGCCGATCACGACTGGGCGCGGGCGCTGGTCGCCGGCTTCCAGGGCTCGCCGCGGGTGGCGCGGCTGGGCGAGCTCATCGATCCGCTGGCCCTGGAGGGGATGGTCGCCGAGCGGGACGGCGACCCGGTTGGCCTGGCATCCGTGATCGAGGCGCCGGGCAAGGGGCTGGAGGTCCTGCTGCTGCAGGCCGATCCGAGCGGCATCGGTGCCGGGACGGCGCTGCTCGAGACCGCTCGCCAGGTGGCGTCGGCCAGCGGCCACCATCGGCTCTGGCTGGTGACCACCAATGACAACCTGCCGGCCATTCACTTCTACCTGCGCCGCGGCCTGCACGTCGCGGCGGTGCACGAGGGCGCGGTAGACACGGATCGGGCCCTGAAGCCCGAGATCCCAACCGTCAACCCGATCAACGGGCTGCCGATCCGCGACCTGATCGAGATGGAGCTGGTCGGCGACGAGCTGGAACGCCCGCTGCAGACCACCGCCTTCCCGAGAGTGGCCGACCTCGACAAGCTGCCGCTCGAGGCATTCGTGTCCGAGATGGCGCCGCTGGTCGAGGGCGCACCGGCCTTCCTGGAAGCCATGGCCGGTGCTCGTCCGCTCGAGACCGACGAGCGCCTGGTGGCGACGGCCTTCGAGGTCGGGCACGCCCTGCCAGAAGAGGCGCGGGTGCAGCTGATCGATGCGCATCCGCCCATTGGGGCTGCGGCCGACGCCGTCTCGGCACTGTCGTACGTGGAGCAGGGATACGCACCGGCGGCCGTCGCGGTCGCCTCCGTATTGGCGACGGATGGCGACGGCGCCTACGAGGAGGAGAGCCTGTTCAGCGACGCGGAGCTGGCCGAGGAGGCTGCCGCCCAGCGGGCCGCGGAGCTGCGTCGGGCCGACGAGGAGCTGGCCATGCTGAACGAGCTGTACGAGCGACGCTTCGGCTTCCGGTACGTGATCTTCGTCGCCGGCCGGCCGCGGGACGAGATCGTGCCGCTGCTGGAGCACGCGCTGGTCAGCGACCGGGAGGTGGAGCTGCGCCGCGCGGTCGACGACGCGATCTACATCGCCGGCGACCGGTTGCGCCGGCTGCGCGGCCTGGACAGCGAGACCTGATCGGAGAGGGTGATGCAGTACGAGATCCATTACGGCAAGGCGGACGTCAGGGTCTACCGCACCTACGGGACGCCGCTGGCGGGCATCTCCCCCATTCCCGAGTCGCCCTTCGCCGGGCGGTCGAACACGCTGATGGCGGCCGAGATCGAGGTGAACGTGCGGGGCGAGGCCTTCCTGGACGCCTACACCCGCGGCGACAACCGCCTGGTGGTGGCCACCGACACGATGAAGAACTTCATCCACGCGGCCAGCCAGGACTGCCCGGCCGCGACGCTGGAGGGCTGGCTGCACCACATCGGCAGTCAGTTCCTGGCCGAGTACCCGCACATGGAGCGCCTGACCATGCTCGGCCGGGAGCTGCCATTTCCCGCCGCCCTGGTGCCGGCCGACGACGACGATGGCTGGGCGGAGTCGGAGGTGCTGTTTGCGCGCGACCGGAACGACCGCTCCACGGCGTCGCTGGAGCTGGAGCGGGATGGCGGCGGCGGCGTGATCGTGACCGGCCACGCCTGCGGCCGCAGCGAGCTGCAGCTGATCAAGATCACGGGCAGCGCCTTCGCCGACTTTGCTCGAGACGAGCACACCACCTTGCCCGAGCGGCGCGACCGGCCGCTCTACATCTGGACCGATATCGGCTGGCGCTACGGCGATGCATCGGACGCGCTCGGGACCGATCCGGCGCGCTACGTGGACGGGCAGCAGGTGGCGGATTTGGCCGGGACGGTCTTCCACCAGTTCGTCAGCCTCTCCATCCAGCACCTGGTGCACGAGATCGGGCTTCGCATGTTCGAGCGCTGGCCGCAGCTGGACGAGGTCAGCTTCGAGGCCACCAACCGCCTGTGGGATCCGGGCGCCGTCAACGAGACCGACGAGCGGATCAAGACCTACGCCGACCCGCGGCCGCCGTACGGACGCATCGGCCTCGTCATGCGCCGGTGAGCGCTTCTCGCCTCACCCCGGAGGACGAGCAGCGCTTCCGCTTCTCGTCGATCGCCCACGGCGAGATGGCGATCATGAACCCGCTGACCGGCACGGTGCTGAACGAGGCGATCGGCGAGCTCGAGCTGACGCCCGGGATGCGCGTGCTGGACCTGGGCTGCGGCAAGGCGGAGGCCCTGCGCCGAATCGTGGAGCGCTACGACGTGCATGGCGTGGGCGTCGACCTGTCGCCCTTCGCCATCGCGCAGGCGCGCGCCGGCTCCATGGAGCTGCGCAAGGGCACGCTGGAGCTGATCGAGGGCGACGCCCTGCGCTACGAGCCTGCCTCGACCTTCGACGCGGTGCTGGCGCTGGGTCCGGGCTGGGAGCACGACAGCTTCGAGACGCTCATTCGGCAGACGTACCCGCACGCCCTGCCTGGGGGCCTGCTGCTACTGGCCGACGCCTTCTGGCGCACGGAGCCAACCGACGAGTACATGGCCCTGCTGGGCGTGACGCGCGACGAGATGGGCAGCCATTCGGCCAATGTGCAGGTCGCCATTGGCCTGGGCCTGGTTCCGTTGTGGGCGGCAACGGCCACCCAGCGTGACTGGGATCGCTACGAGTGGCGCTACCTGGCCAACGTGGAGCACTGGGCGGCGGAGCATCCCACCGATCCACAGCGGGCTGACTTCCTGGAGCGTGCGCGAGCCGGACGCGATCGCTACCTGGCCGGGGGCCGCGACCAGCTGGGGTTCGGTGTCTACCTCTTCCGCGTCCCTCGCTGACCCACACCAATGCTCATGCGCGGCAGCATGCGTCCGGGCTCTGCGGCTGACGGCGTACTGCCGATCTCCTCGCCGCCCATGGCGCGGTAGAAGCCGACCGCGTACGGTTCCGCGTCCCACTCCATGCGCGTGGCTCCCAGGTCGGCCGCGACACCGACCGCGTGCTGGAACAGGACGCGCCCCAGTCCGGTGCCGATCACCGGCGGCTCCAGCCACAGGTCCTCCAGCTCGGCGCGGTCACCGTGGCCAGTGACCCGGTGCCAGCCCACCGTGGTGCCGTCGAGGTCGAGCACCCAGACCTCGTGGGCCGCCACGTCCTCGGGTTCCAGCTGCAGCATCGGCTCGACCATTGCCAGGAACTCCGGGGTATAGGGCCAATGGGCCTTGGACCGATGCGCCAGCGCTCGCAGCGCCGGCGCCTCTTCCGGCCTGCCGCGACGGATGCTCGGCTTCACACCCCGCGCAGCGAAGGCAGGTCGATGGCGGGGCAGCGATTCATGACGACCAGCAGGCCGGCAGCAGCGGCGCGCTCGGCCGCTGCCTCGTCCCAGACGTCGAGCTGCATCCAGACCGCCTTCGCGCCGATGGCGATCGCCTCGTCGACATGCGCCCCGGCCCGATGGGAGGCACGGAAGATGTCGACCACCTCGATCGGGCCGTCCGCCGGGCGATCGGCCGCGGCGGTGGCCAGGTCGGGCGCGGTGGCGATGCCGTGGATCGTCGTCTCACGCGGGTAGATCGGGATCATCTCGTAGCCGTAGGCCATCAGGGTGCGCGATACCCCGTAGCTCGCCCGCATGGGGTCCGGCGAGCAGCCGACCACGGCCCAGACGTGCGTGGTCTCCAGGATCTGCCGCGCCACCTCCGGGTCACTCCAGCGCGTTCGCGGATCGCTCATCGCGAGCGTGCCAGCTCCTGGAGCGCGGCCTTGATGCGTGCGTCCAGGGCGTCGTCTGTGCCCGCCACGGCGCCCGCCGCGCGGCGCGCCTCGTTATTGGTGTAGCCCAGCGACTCCAGCGCAGCGACCACGTCCGACTCGTTGGTCGCGCCCGGCCCCACCGCGATGCTGGCGGCGTGGATCTTCTCCTTGAGCTCCAGCACGATCCGCTGGGCAGTCCGCCGCCCGACGCCGCTGACCGAGGTCAGCAGGTCCAGGTCGTCGCCCACGATGGCGAGCTGCAGGCGCGTGACCGGATGCGCGCCCACGATGGCGAGCGCGAGCCGCGGACCGACGCCGGTCACGGTCATCAGCAGCTCGAAGAACGCCAGCTCTTCCGACGAGGAGAAGCCGAACAGTGCCTGATGGTCCTCGCGCACCAGGTGGTGGACGAAGAAGTGCGCCTCGCTCCCCGGCACGCAGCCGCGCCAGCAGCTTGGGCGCCACCACCACCCGGTAGCCGACCCCGCCGATCTCGACCACGACGTAATCCGGGCCCATCTGCGTCACCGGGCCGCGAAGCGTGCCGATCATCGTGCTGCCACGCGGAGACCGCTGGTGCCGGCGTAGGCGCAGCCGATGGCCACCGCCAGCGCATCGGTCGCATCATCCGGCACGCCGGTCAGGGACACGCCCAGGAGCCGCGCCACCATGTCGGCCACCTGCTCCTTGTCGGCGGCCCCGTTGCCGCAGACCGCCTGCTTCACCTCATTGGGGGTCGGTTCGTCGACCGCCAGGCCGGCCTGCGCGGCAGCCAGCAGGGCCACGCCGCGTGCCTGGCCGACGGCCATGGCGGTCTGTACGTTGCGCTGGAAGAAGAGGCGCTCCACGCCCACGCGGTCCGGGGCGTGCTCCACCAGCAGGGATGCCAGGGCGGCGTGCAGCTGCCGCAGGCGGGCACCATCGGTGTCGTCGGGGGTGGTGCGGATG
This sequence comes from uncultured Chloroflexia bacterium, assembly GCA_963720505.1. Lineage (GTDB taxonomy): Bacteria > Chloroflexota > Limnocylindria > QHBO01 > QHBO01 > DASSCW01. Next base: position 36,742 of record CAVRFT010000007.1, on the reverse strand, counting down.
ACGCCGGCGTCCACCAGCCGCAGGCTGGCCGTCCTCCAGGGACACCACCCCGAAGCCGCAGGTGGCGGTGCCCGGATCAATGCCCAGCGCGATCACGCCGCCTATCGTAGCGACGGCGTCAGGCGACGGACGCTTCGAGCGCCTCCATCAGCGCATCGGGGATGTCGAAGTTGGCGTACACGTTCTGCACATCGTCCAGGTCTTCGAGGCGCTCGACGAAGGTCAGCACGCCGCGGGCGGTCTTCTCGTCGCCGATTTCGACGCGCGTGGTGGGCTCCATGGACAGCTCCGCCGAATCGGCTTCGTAGCCCGCCCCGGCCAGGGCCGTGCGCACCGACTCCAGCTCGGATGGAGCGGTCGTGACCAGGATGGCGCCGGCCTCGGGTGAGCTGACGTCGGCGGCTCCGGCGTCGATGGCGGCCAGCGTGACCTCGTCCGGGTCCTGCCCGTTCAGCGGCACGCTGATGATGCCGCGCTGCTCGAACTGCCAGGCCACCGGGGTGAGCGAGCCACCCGACTTGGTGAAGATGGAGCGGATCTCGGCGGCGGTGCGGTTCCGGTTGTCGGTCATGGTCGCCACGATGACCGCCACGTTCGATGGGCCGAAGCCCTCGTAGGTGATCTCCTCGTACTGCTCCGCATCGGCCCCGCTGCCGGTCGCTCGCTCGATCGCGCGCTTGATGTTCTCGGCCGGCATGGAGCTGGATCGGGCATTGTCGACCGCCATCCGCAGCCGGTAGTTGCCGTCGACGTCTCCCCCACCCTGCCGCGCGGCGGTGATGATCTCGCGGGTCAGCTTGGTGAACAGCGCCCCGCGCTTGGCGTCGTTGGCGCCCTTCTGTCGCTTGATCTGCGACCACTTGCTGTGGCCAGACATCGCCTCTCCTGCCCACGCGCCGCGGGCTCATTCGTGCTCGTGCGAGCGCGAATACTAGCAAATGGGGACCGGTGCGCCCTGCTCCGACCCCTAGTCAGCCGGTTTCGGCACCAGCACGGCGGTTGCGGCCTCGTCGGGACCTTCGGCGGCCGCCGATCGCGCCAGCGACGGGGCTGCCGGCTCGTCGCCAAGGAGCACGACCACCGAGCGCCAGCTTGCCGAGATGACGGCCAGGATCGGCACGATCAGGAACATGCCGGCGATGCCAGCCAGTGCGCCGCCGGCAGGGATCGCCAACAGCACCACGGCCGGATGCAGGCTCACCGTCCGGCTGTAGACCAGCGGGGTCACGATGTTGCCCTGCACCAGGTTGAACACGATGGTGTAGATGAACATGATCACGATCTCCGTCGGCGTGCCAAAGGCCACCGCGATCAGGAAGGCGAGCCCGGTCGTCACGAACCCGCCGATGTACGGGATGAAGCACGCAATGAATGAGAGCACGGCGATCGGTACGGCGAAGGGCAGGCCTAGCAGGAGCATGATCACCAGCTGCGAGATCGCCCCGACCGCCGAGATGGCGGCCGTTCCGAGCATGTAGCCACCCAGGATCTCGGTCGCTCTCACCGCCCCTTTGGTAAGGAGCGTGCGTCGCCAGGGCGTCGTGCGCGCGGTCACCATGGCCCAACCGCGGGGGGCGTCCCGCAAGAGATAAAAGCCGAGCAGAGGAGACAGGAGCAGGACGACTCCGAGCACGGCCACTGCGCCGGACACCGCATCGATCGCCGGCACGATAAAGCTTCCCACGCTGGCCATCAGGTCGACCAGCGCCTCAAGGTCGCCGGACGTCCTGGCGTTCGCCAGCTGCGCGCCATCGAAGGATGCGCGGACCGCATCGACCACCGGTCCTGCCAGCTGGGCAAGGGCAATGATGATCACCGCCAGCAGGACGAGAAACGCTCCGGCAATCACGGTTGCCGCGGCACGGCTGGCGCTCCACCCCCGTCGACGAAGCGCCTGAGAAAGGGGCACTACCGCAGCGGCGATCACCCCGGCCACGATCAGCGGGATGGCGACCAGTGGCACCTGGGAGATCATCGCCACGCCGATGGCCAGGACGCCGATGATCGCCAGCGCGCGCCAGCTCCACTGCGCGGCGCGATCCAGCCATCCCGACACCAGGCGAGTCCTGTCCTCCACCGGCGGTTCCATCATCTCGAGCACCGTTCCGCCGATCGCCACGACGAACGCGATGATCGGCAGGGCCGCGAACAGCCCGACCATGCCGGCCACGTAGCCGGCGATCGGCAGCGCGATCAGGATCACTGCCGGGTGCAGGTGAATTGATCGGCCATAGATGAAAGGCCTGAGGAACTGCGTCTGGATCAGGGTCGCCACGCCCATCAGCACGAAGATCAGGATCGTCGCCTGTGGGCCGACTGTCGCTAGCGAGGTGAGCAGCACGGCGAGGGTGGCTACGAGCGGCCCGAGATAGGGAATGAAGCCGCCCAGGAAGACCAGCACTGCGAGCGGGGCGGCCAGCGGCACGCCGAACAGGAACAGCAGGACCAGCACGACGATCGCTCGGAAGCCGGCCAGGATGGCAGTGCCGCGCAGGTACCCACCGACGCGCTCGAGCGCATCCCAGCCGCTCGACTGCACGTGGGGGCGATGCCGCTCGTCTGTGGCCTGCAGGATCTGGCTCCAGAAGTTGTCGCCATCGGCCAGGACGTAATACGTCAAGAAGAGCGAGAGGATGCCGATGGTGACCGCCGAGCCAATGCTTCCCACCAGGCCTGCGAGGTTGCTTGCGATCCATGCGCGGGCGGCTGTGATGGCGTTCTCGACGGCAGCGGCCGCATCCGGAGACAGCTGGGCATCCTGCAGCCGAGTCTTGAGGTCCGCGGCGCCGCTGTTCACCTGCGCCACCATCTCGCTGCCGTACGGCAGGAAGGCCAGGATCACGAGCGTGATGACGGCGCCAGCCAGCAGCACGGCTGAGAACGTCACCACGGCGGACGCCTTGGCGCGTGACCAGCCCCGGCTGCGGAGGCGGCGCGTCAGGGGAGCGAACGTCGCGGCCACGATGAGCGAGATCAGGATTGAGGCCGTGACCGTGCGTAGCACGTAGGCAAGCCACACGAGGATGCTCAGCAGGGCAACCACCACAACGACGCGCCAGGCGATGGCTCCTGCCCGTCGCAGGGCAAGTGGCGCGATCGCGTCAGACCGCATCGCGCCCCGCCCGCTCACGCCGTCACCTCTGCGGCGCCACGATCGAAGACGAACGCACCAACCGCTACTACCAGGCCGACCACGATCAAGAGCGTGGCCAGTGGTTGCAGGGAGTGCACCAGCGAGCCGGCGATGTCGGCCACCGCCGTTTGGCCCTCGGGTGTCTTCGCGGCCCGCGCCACGGCGTCACTGATCGTGCTCACCGCCCACCAGCCGAGAAGCACGGCCACGGCCACGGCCACGCCGGCCCGCAGCAGTCCGGCGATCCACGACGGTGCCAGCAGGACGGCACCGATCACGAGGACGATGGCCAAGACGATCAGGACCCAGACCAGCCGGTCGAAGCTCTTGACCAGCCCCTGGGCATCCCGCAGCTGGTCCTCGGTCATCAGCGCCACCTGGCCGAAATCGGGTGGCAGTTCATGCCCGACAATGCCGGCCAGCCGGGTGATCGCCTGCTCGGCGTCCTCGCCTGAGTCGAACTCCGGGATCTGCCGCTCGCCGCCGATGGCCACGATGCCGGCGTTCACCACGCGGCGGATCGACTCGGCCACCATCGGCACCAGGTTGAGCTTGACCTGGCCGCTCTCCACGTCGATGGACGGTAACTGGTCCATCTCGTCTCGCAGCAGCAGCACGGTGCGGTGGTGCAGCGCCGTCACCAGGTCGACCAGCAAGCCGTCGCCATCGCGAGAAGCGACGAAATCGTTGATCGCATCACGAATGCGAGTCTCGAGGCCTCCGGCGATCGATCCGGAGAGCAGCTGCAGCCCAGTCCCTAGCCTTTGCAGCCTCGTCACCTGCTCAGGCGACAGATCCAATGCATCCGCGATAGCCTGGGTCATCCGGTCCCCGGCACTCTGGAGTGCTTCTGCCACCCGGGTGTCGAGGTCGAGCGCCTCGAGCACCTGGTCGGCCAGTCGATCCGCGACGACGGCTTTGACCGCGTCGCTCTCCACGGCCGGGGTGACTGCCGCCATGAACTTGTCGGTGTCGAGCACGGTTTCATGCGCCCAGTAACCGATCAGCGCGGCGGCGACGGCGATGCCTGCCAGCACGGTGAGGATCCAGGACGCGATGGGCCGCATTCGTCCCCGCCGCGGTGCCGGCGGCGTCCCGGACGACGTCGCAATCGGCTCTGCCGGCGGTGCTTCGATCGCAGGAGTAGTCGTAGTCGCTGTCACCATGGCAGGAGTCTGCGATGGCTGATCCGGTGGCGGGGGCTGCGACCTGGCTGCGTCAGGCTTGACGGCATCGCTGGGCGGCGCAGGCTCGTCGACGTTGGTACCTGTGGGCGCGGCTTTAGCCGTGCTCCGTCGGCGCCTCCCACGGCTCGTCGGCTTCGGCGCCTCGGGCGCCGGTTCCTGGTCCGCGCCGGGCTGGTCGGAAGACTCGGTCACGCCGAGCCTCCCTTCCTGCATGTCCTGTCCATCGCCGTCATGCCTCCGTGCGGTCACCCAACCGCCAAAGCCGAAGTCTACTGCGCACGTGGTCGTGCACCGCGGTCATCTCGCCTTCGGCAAGGCGGCCATGGCCACGCATCCCGTCATGCGTCTGCGGTGGCGTGGAGTGCGTGGTGCGGCCTGGCTGCAGCCCACGCGACGTACCGATTCGTGAGCGGCAGCGCTGTGACGCCATGGGCATAGACGGAGAGGATGATTGTCACAGTGATGGTCGCCAGGATCAGTTCTAGATGCGGGATCGGTCCGTCCTGCAGGATCAGAACGGCGAAGACGATGGAGGCCAGGCCGCGAGGGCCGAACCAGGCCAGGAAGGCGACCGTTGGCAGTCTTGCCCCAATGCCCAGCAGGGCAAGCGCCACGGGCAGCATGCGGACCACGGTCAGTGCCAGCACCGCGAAAATGACCGGTGCCCAGCTGAGTTCGACGAGGGTGATCGGCACCACGGCCGCCCCGAAGATCAAGAAGGTGAATGCGCTCAGGGCGCTGCCAAGCACTTCCGCCATCTCGGCCGCCTCGTGGTCGGCCCTAGAAAGGATCGTGCCAAAGGCCAGGCCGGCCACAAACGTGGCGATAAGTCCGCTGCCGTGCAGCACGGTGGCGAGACCGTAGGCCAGGCCAACGATCATGAGCGGTACCACAGGGGCCCACAGATTGGCGACCCACTGGCGCTCCCTCCCCCACCTGAGTGCGAGCGCTCCGAGGCCGCCGGCCACGAACCCACCCACGACGCCGAACACGATCTCCTCGATCACGAGCTGAATCGGCGCGGTATCGCCTCCACCCTCGGCTGAGACGAAGGCGAGGGCGATCAGCAACAGCGGAACGCACAGTCCGTCGTTCAGTCCGCTCTCCACGTTGAGGCCCTGGCGAATGCGCGACGGAACGCGCTCGTCCAAGACAACCGCTGCACCCAACGCAGCATCGGTGGGTGCGACCGATATGGCGAGCAGGGCTGCCTCGGCGATCGTTAGCTCGGGCAGGATCACGAGCGCCGCGGCCACCCCCGCCACGATCGTGAGCGGAAGCCCGATCCCCAGCAGCCGAAGCGGGACGGCGAGTTCGCGGCGCAGGGTCCGCAGGTCGATCGTCGACGCATCGGCAAATAGCACCAGCGCAAGCGTTGCCTCCGCGATGAGGCGCAGGACGGAGCTGTCGCCGCCGAAGCTGAACCAGCCAAGACCCGCATCGCCCAGCACAAGTCCAGCCGAGAGAAAGACGATCGCAGAGGTAAAGATCGTGCGACTCAATCGGCCCGATATCAGGGCATAGGCGAGGCCAACGCCGGCCAGGATGGCGAGGTCAATGGCGCCCATCGGCCTGGAGCCTCCGGCCGCGGCCTACTGGCGCGCCATGGCGTTGCGGTATTGCTCCTCCGTCATCCCTCGACTGCCAGCGAAATCCACGCTCAACCGCACACCAGCGGATCGCGCGACACGATCCGCCCGTTTCTCTTCCGATATAGCGCCGCGCTGCACTCCGACAGCGCGCCGGCAGGTCACATACCGAGCAGCTTGGCCTTGGCCGCCTGGAACTCCTCTTCGGACAGGACGCCCTGCTGCTTCAGCGTGGCCAGCTGCTGGATCTGAGCAGTCATGTCCGGCGTTCCGGGCGGGGCGGCGGCGCTGGCGGTCGCAGCGGAAGCCTGCTGAGCCTGCATGGCATTGAGCTGCTGCTGCATCTGTGCCACCTGATTCTGTTCGTCAACTTGCTGCTGCTCGGCCTGCGCGGCAGCCTGCTGCTCGGCCTCCTGGTTCGCGTACTTTTGCTGCTGGTGATGCTGCACACCACCGGCCACGGCGCTGGCGGTTCCAACCACCACGGCTGTGCGGGCAACCCCGCGAACCAGTCCACCCCTGCGACGTCGCATCATCATGTCGATTTCTCCTTCGTTGCCGTACGAACCTAGGCTGGTGTCTGTGCTTCTTCGCCGACCTCGATCGCCTCGGGCGAGCTGACCTCGGCGATCAGGTCCTCGATCACGGCGCGCGGAATGCGCTCGTTCAGGATCAGCTCGCCATTGGCGTTGCGCATCGCCTCGGCGAATCGCGCTGCCCAAGTGTTCTCGAAGAGCATGATCGCGGCGGATGAGTTGTTCTCGATCCCGCCGGAAAGGCTCCGCGCGTCGTCCTCAGTGAGCGTTCCACTCAGCTCGGACGGTGCGGGCTTGAAGACGTGGAGCGATTCGTCGCCCAGTGCATCGAGCTCCAGAACCGCCAGGGTGCCCTGCTCGTCCTTGATGCCGAAGATGAGGTCGATGATGCGGATCGTCCCGTTGTCGATCAGCTCCTTCAGGGCCGGTGCAATCTCGCCCTTGAACTGGTTACCGGGAAACTTCACGACCAGCAGCTCGATGGGTCCGAGAGCCATGCTGGGTCCTCCTCTATCGGGCGCGATGGCCCGGACTGCGATACGCCACGCTCGTGGCGTCCTTGCTACGAACGACCACCTGCCGCTGCCGTCGCCGCTCGCATGGTGATTGCCATGGCGTGATGCTAGCGGTCATTGGGGCATCGGTCATCATCCGGAGGATGAGACCCAACGCCGAAGTATCCGGGCGGGTCAGGTGAACGCCCAACTGGCGCCTCCTATAATGTCGCCCCGCGGTCGAATCCGGCCGTGCCGAGCGGAGCCATCACCATCGTCCCCTCCGCCATCTCAGCCGCGCAAGGGAGCATCGATTGAAGCCGACCACTCCCGATCGAATCCGCAATGTCGCGCTCATCTCCCACGGTGGCGCCGGCAAGACGAGCCTCGCCGAGGCCATGCTCTTCGACGCCGGCGCGATCCAGCGTCTTGGCAGCGTGGATGCTGGCACCGCCACGCTCGACCACGACCCTGACGAGCAGAAGCGCAAGCAGAGCATCAACCTGGCGATCGGCACGCTCGAGGCGGATGGTTCGCGCATCACCTTGGTCGACACGCCCGGCTATGCCGACTTCCAGTCGGACGTGATCGAGGCGCTGGCCGCTGTCGATGCGGCGGTGGTGGTCGTGGATGCCAGCGCCGGCGTGGAGGTCGGCACCGAGGCGGTCTGGCGCCTGGCGGACGAGCGCAAGCTCCCCCGCTTCGTGTTCATCAACAAGATGGACCGCGAGAACGCCAACTTCGATGCGGTGCTCGACCAGCTCAAGGCACGCTTCGGCCCGAAGATTGCCCCCGTCTATCTCCCCATCGGCAGTGCAGAGGGTTTCAAGGGATACGTCGACGTCATCGAGCAGCACGCCAACATCTACGAAGGCGGGACGCCGAAGGAGGCGCCCATCCCCGACGAGCTGCGGGCCGGGGAGGAGCAGCGTCGCGAGGCACTGGTGGAGGCCGCGGCCGAAGCGTCCGACGAGCTGATGACGAAGTACCTCGAGGGCGAGGAGATCAGCGACGCTGAGATCGAGGCGGCCCTGCACAAGGGCACGCGCGAGGGCAGCGTCGTCCCCGTCTTCGTCGGCAGCGCGCTGAAGAACATCGGCGTCCGCGAGCTGACGGCCATGATCGCCAAGCACGTGCCCTCGGCGGCCGAGGTCGGCGGACGTACGACGACCGATGGCAAGCAGATCGCGCGCTGATGCATCGGGCCCGTTCGTGGCCCAGGTGTTCAAGACCACCGCCGATCCATTCGTCGGTCGCCTCACCTTCTTCCGGGTCGTCTCGGGCAGCCTGAAGGCGCAGGACCACCTCTGGAACGCGACCCACAAGGAAGAGGAGCGGATCGGCAACGTGCTGGGCCTGATGGGCAAGGATCAGTCGAACATGGCGCAGGTCGGCCCGGGCGACATCGTGGCCGTGGCCAAGCTGACCAGCACCCAGATCGGGGACACCCTGGTGGCGGACCGTGCCCATGCGCTGGAGCTCGTCAAGCCGGGCTTCCCGGAGCCGACTCTGCAGGTGAGCATCGAGCCCGAGTCGAAGGCGGACCTGGACAAGCTGGGTCAGGCATTGCAGAGAATGCTCGAAGAGGAGCCGGCCATGCGGGTGCACCGCGAGGACGGCACTGGCGAGACGATCCTGACCGCCATGGGCGATGCGCACGTCGATGTCATCGTCGACCGGCTGAAGCGCAAGTTCGGCGCATCGGTCAAGACCGGCACGCCGCACGTGCCGTACCGCGAAACCATCCGCAAGCCCACCAAGATCGACAATCGCTTCAAGCGGCAGACCGGCGGGCACGGCCAGTTCGGTCACGTGGTCATCGAGTTCGAGCCGATGGACTCCGGCTCCGGCTTCGAGTTCGGCAACCGCATCGTGGGCGGGGTGGTGCCGAAGCAGTACATCCCGGCCGTGGAGAAGGGACTGCGCGAGGCGATGAACGAGGGCGTGCTGGCCGGGTACCCGGTGGTCGACATGAAGGCGACCCTGGTGGACGGCAGCTACCACACCGTCGACAGCAGCGAGATGGCCTTCAAGGTCGCCGCCTCGCAGGCGCTCAAGCGCGCCTTCCCGGAGGCCGATCCGATCCTGCTGGAGCCCGTCCTGGAGGTGGAGGTCGTCGTCCCCGACGAGTACATGGGCGACGTCATGGGACAGATCACATCAAAGCGCGGGCACGTGCTGGGGATGGACTCGAACGACGGCATGCAGCAGCTGCGCGCCCAGGTGCCGCAGGCCGAGATGTTCCACTACGCCACCGAGCTCCGCTCCATCACCCAGGGCCGCGGCCGATTCAGCTGGAAGCTGGACCACTACGCGGAGGTGCCGCACAACGTGGCCGAGAAGGTGATCGCCGAGCACGAATCCAAGGCGGCGACGGGCGATCACCACTAGCCGCCGCGGCGGCCGGCGTCAGCTCCTGCGCTCGACCACGGCGACGGTCCGCTTGCCCCGCCGCAGCACCAGCCAGCGGCCGTGCAGCAGGTCCTGCGCGGATGGGCGCTGCTCCGGGTCGGTGACTCGCTCGTTGTTCAAATAGGCGCCGCCCTCGGTGACGGTGCGGCGCGCCTCCGAGCGGCTGCTGGCCAGTCCGCTGGCCACCAGCAGATCCGTGACCGAAGGCAGCTCGCCGTCCACCTCGGCATGTGGCACCGCGGCGGCGACCGCGCCAACGGTGGCCTCGTCCAGCTGCCGCAGCTCGCCCTGGCCGAAGATCGCCTGCGAGGCGGCGATCACCGCTCGTGTCTGATCGGCGCCGTGGAGCATGGTGGTCAGCTCCTCGGCCAGGGACTGCTGCGCACGACGCTCCTGCGGGCGCTCGGCCAGGGACCGTTCCATCTCCTCGATCTCCGAGCGGCTGCGCAGGCTGAAGACTCGCAGCAGCTGGCCAGCATCGGCATCGGCCGTGTTCAGGAAGAACTGGTAGAAGGCGTACGGTGAGGTGAGCGCCGGATCCAGGAACAGCGCATCGGTCTCGGTCTTGCCGTACTTGCTGCCATCCGATCGCGTGATCAGCGGCGTGGCCAGCGCATGGACCGATGCGCCCTCCACCCGCCGGATCAGGTCCACCCCCGCCGTGAGGTTCCCCCACTGGTCCGAGCCGCCGGTCTGCAGCGTGGTCCCGTAGCGGCGGTAGAGCTCCAGGTAGTCCAGCGCCTGCAGGATCTGGTAGCTGAACTCGGTGAAGCTGATCCCCTCGTCCGTCATGCGTGCGCTGACCGACTCCTTGGCCAGCATCCGCGACACGCTGAAGTGCTTGCCGATGTCGCGCAGGAACGTGAGGGTGTCCAGCTCCCGTGTCCAGTCCAGGTTGTTCACGATGCGCGCCGGGTTGTCGCCGTCGAACCGCAGCAACCCGCTGACCTGGGACGTGATGCGCTCCACCCAGGCCTCGACCACGTCGCGCTCGTTCAGTGCGCGCTCGGCCGACTTGCCGCTGGGGTCACCCACCAGGCCGGTCGCGCCGCCCACCACCGCGATCGGATGGTGCCCCGCTTCCTGCAGCCGGCGCATCGTCACGAGCTGCACGAGGTTGCCGAAATGCAGCGACGGAGCGGTTGGATCGAAGCCGCAGTAGAAGGTCACCGACCCCGTCGAGAGGGCGCGATCGAGCGCCGTTTCGTCGGTGGTCAGCGCCAGCAGGCCGCGCCAGCGCAGGTCGTCCAGGATCTCGCTCGCCATGGGCGCCTGAGTATAGGGAAGGCACGGGCCGTGCTATCGTCCGCAACCGATGTCTCGCCGCCCGGCGCCGCGTGGCGCCTCCCCCCGCCCCGCCCGACCGCCTGCCGCTGCCCATCGGGCGGTCCGCCGGCGCGGTCCGGCGGTGCTGCCCATGGTCATCATGGGCGTGTTCGTCGCCCTGGCGGGAGCGCTCTTCATCGGCCTCATGGGCGTCTACGCCGGATTCACGAGTGGGCTGCCGGCCGTCGAGGAGCTGGAGAACTTCACCCTCGATGAGGGGTCGCGGGTGCTGTCGGCCGACGGCGTGGAGCTCGCCACCTTCGCGGCCGAGCGTCGCGAGGTGGTGCCCTATGACGAGATCCCGCAGCTCCTGATCGACGCCCAGGTGGCCGCCGAGGACCGGACCTTCTGGGATAACCCGTGCATCGACCTGCGCGGCATCGTGCGCGCCGCACTGCAGAACCTGACCACCGGGGAGCAGGTGTCCGGCGCTTCGACCATCTGCCAGCAGCTGGTCCGCATCCGCCTGTTCGACGCCGACCTGATGGCTGACCCCGACCGGTTGTACGAGCGGAAGATCAAGGAGTGGATCCTGGCCCTGCGGGTCGGCGAGCGCTATGCGGGCCGGGAGGGCAAGGAACGCATCCTCGAGATGTACATGAACCAGGTCTACTACGGGAACCAGGCCTACGGCATCAAGGCCGCGGCGCAGGCCTACTTCGGCAAGGACATCACCTCCGACGACCCCGATGACCAGCTGACCATCGGCGAGGCGGCGATGCTGGTGGGCCTGGTGCGGGCGCCATCGGCCCTGGACCCGACCAAGGAGGCGGTGGAGCGGACCAACGATCGCGGGCGGCGGGAGCTGGTGGTGGCCGACACAGCCGGCGCCAAGCGGGTGCAGGGCTACGTGCTTGCGACGATGGTGGCCGACGGATACATCACCCAGGCCCAAGCGGACGAGGCGGCGGCCGAGGAGATCGTGCTGGCCCCGCCGCGCGCGAACCGCTACCGGGCGCCGCATTTCGTGTATGCCGTCCGGCGCGAAGCGGCCAGGCTGCTGGGCGACGAGAACCTGCTCGACCGCGGCGGCCTGCGCATCGACACCACCCTGCAGTACGACGGCTACCAGCGGGCCGCCGAGAAGTGGGCGCGGCGTGGCCTATGACCTGGATCGGCTCAGCGACGAGCAGCTGGCGGCGCGCTACGGCCCGGCCGCGCTGGGCTGGATCAAGCAGCTGCAGGGACGCAACATCAACAACGACGCGCTGGTGACCCTCAACTACCGCACCGGGGCGGTGATTGCCTACGTCGGCTCGGCGAACTACTACGGCCGGGCCACCCCCGAGCATCAGCCGCAGTTCGACGTGGTGGGCCAGGCATATCGCCAGTCCGGGTCGGCCTTCAAGCCGGTCACCTATGCCACCGGCTTCGAGCGGGGGGTTCTCACGCCCGCCACCATGATCATGGACGTCCAGGGCGAGATCGCCGACGGGCTACACCGTCCCCAACGCGGACGGCGGGCAGCGCGGCCCGGTCCGTGTCCGCGACGCGCTGAAGTACTCGTGGAACATCCCGGTCGCCAAGGCGCAGCAGATGATCGGCACCGAGAACGTGGTCGACATGGCCGAGCGGCTGGGGCTGCAGTGGGACCCGCGCCAGAAGAACGACGTGGCGGTCCCGTCGCTGACACTGGGCACCATCGGCGTCCACCAGATCGACCTGGCCTCGGCCTACGGGACTCTGGCCAACGGTGGCGTGCGGGCCGAGACCTACATGATCGAGAAGATCACCGACCGCAACGGCAACGTCATCTACGACCACGCCCAGGACGCGGCGGAGCCGCAGCGCATCCTGTCGGAGCAGGCCGCCTACCTGGTGACCGACATCCTGGCCGACAACACCGATCCCGCCCAGAACTCGATCTGGGGCGCGCGCTTCCAGCTCCAGACCGATGAGGGTCGCCGGCCGGCGACCCTGAAGACCGGCACCACCAACGACTTCCGCGACCTGCAGGCCTTCGGCTTCCTGGCACCTGATGCCGATCCAACGGTCAGTGAGGGCGCCCTGGTCACCGGCGTGTGGGTCGGCAACAGCGACTTCTCCCCCATCGCCGATGTCTTCGCGGCCGATGGACCGACCTTCATCTGGCACGACTACATGGCCGAGGTCACCGCTGCCGCCGATCTGCCGCTGCGCGACTTCCCGCGCCCGGACGGCATCGTGGAGGCACAGGTGGATGCCATGAGCGGGTTGCTGCCGGGTGACCTGACCCGGACGACGGTGACCGAGATCTTCGCCACCTCAAACCAGCCACAGCAGCAGGACACGCTCCACGAGCGCCTTCGGATCGAGGAGGAGAGCGGCAAGATCTGGCAGGAGGGCTGCGGCGACCAGCGCGAGACGGACTCGGCGGCCGGGGGCATCTTCCTCGACCTGGTCGGCTGGGAGCGCGACCACCCGAGCTGGGAGCGGGCCAACCGGCGCTGGATCGAGCGCTGGCGCGGGCAAGAGGTGTCGCTGGGCCGCAGCCCGGCCCCGCGGCTGGACGCGCGGCTGGCGCCCACCCAGACCTGCACGCCGGGTGAGTTCCCGACCTCGACGCCCACGCCGTCGCCGTCACCGACCCCGAGCCCGACGCCCGAGGCCACCGTGGCGCCGACGGTCGAGCCGACATCGTCGCCGTCACCCACGCCCGACCCCCGTGGCCACGCCCTAGAGCAGCGCGACGGTTGCCCCGTCGCCTCCTTCCTCACGACGGCCGGGACGCGTGCCGCGCACTCGCGGATGGTCGGCCAGGTACTCCCTGATCGATCGGCGGAGGGCGCCGGTGCCGGCGCCGTGCACGATCACTGCCTCGTCCAGCCCGGCCAGCAGCGCCTCGTCCAGGTAGGCCGCCCAGCCGCTCCAGCGCCGCCTCCACCCGCTCGCCGCGCAGGTCCAGCCGCGGCGAGATCCGCTCCGCGGCGCGTCGTTGCAGCGCCTCCGCCTCCGCGTCCCGCGGCGCCGGCCCGCGGATCGGCTCGTCCACGACCTCGATGTCATCTGACGGCACGACCAGCCGCGCCTCGTCGGTCTGCAGCGTGACGCGGCCGGTGCGACCGCTGATCTCGACGATGCGACCGCTGCTGCCCAGCGTGCGGCTGCGGCCATACAGGCCGACCCTCGGCGGCGCTGATCCCGCGTCCTCGGCGACGGCGTCTGCCGGAGCGGTGGCAGCGGCGGAGCTGCGCGTGCGTTCCAGGTCGGTCGACAGCCGGTCCATCGCCTGCGCGGCAGCCGCTCGATCGGCGGCACGGCGACCGCCGGTCAGGTTGCGTTGCCGCGTCAGCTCGCGCCGGGCATCGGCCACCTCGCGCTCGGTGCGAGCCAGGAGGTCGTCCGCCGCGCGTCTCGCATCGGCCAGGATCTGCGCCGCCTCCCGCCGGGCGCGCCCCACGCCGCTCTTCGCCAGATCGCGCTCCGCCGCCGCTGTCGCGCGGTCGCTGCGCGCCTCCTCCAGCTCGGCGGTCCGCGCCTCCTGCGCCGCCGCCAGGGCCGCCAGCGTCTCCTCCATGCTCACGTGCTCGGCCGCCAGGCGTGAGCGAGCATCGTCCAGGATCGGCTCGGGCAGACCCAGGCGCTCGGCGATGGCGAAGGCCTGTGACTTGCCCGGCAGGCCGATCTCGAGCCGATAGGTCGGCCGCAGCGTGGCCACGTCGAATGCCACCGACGCGTTGCTGACCAGCGGGTGCTCCTGGGCGAACGCCTTGAGCTCCGCGTAGTGGGTGGTCGCGGCCACCCAGGCACCCTGTTCGAGCAGCCGCTCGACCACCGCCATGGCCAGCGCGGAGCCTTCCGTGGGATCGGTCCCGGCGCCGACCTCGTCCAGCAGCACCAGCGTGCTCGTGTCCGGCCGCCGCCACGAAGCGCACCACGTTCCGCAGATGGCTGGAGAAGGTCGACAGCGACTGGGCGATGCTCTGCTCGTCGCCGATGTCGGCCATCACGCGTCCAAAGGCCGGCAGCCGCGCGCCATCGGCGGCCGGCACCCGCAGGCCGGCCTGGTGCATGAGCGCCAGCAGTCCCAGCGTCTTGAGCGAGACCGTCTTGCCGCCGGTGTTCGGCCCCGTGACCACCAGCGCCCGATAGCCGAAGCGCTCGCCCAGGCGCAGGTCGATGGGCACCGCGCCCTGGCCCAGCAGCGGATGTCGCGCACTCAGCAGCTCGGCGGCGTCGTCGACGACGGCCGGTCGCACGGCATCCATCTGGGCTGCCAGTCGGGCGCGCGCCAGCCACAGGTCGGCGCGCGCCAGGGCGGCCAGCGAGGCGAGCAGCGACTCGGCGCGCGACTCCACGTCGCGTGACAGCTCGTCCAGGATGCGCTCCTCCTCGCGGGCCGCATCCAGGCCGGCCTGGGTCCAGGTGTTGTTGAGCTCGACGACGCCGAGCGGCTCCACGAACAGGGTCGCGCCCGAGGCGCTCTGGTCGTGGACGATCCCCTTCACCCGACCCTTGGCCTCGGCGCGGATGGGGATCACGTAGCGGCCGCTGCGCAGCGTGACGATCGCTTCCCCGATCACGCCAGCCAGGTCGGCCGAATGGAGCATGGCGTTCAACCGCTCCCTGACCCGGTCCTGGGCGGTGCGCAGGCGCTTGCGGATGGCCGCCAGATCGGCGGAGGCGGTGTCGAGGACTTCGCCGCTCTCGTCGACGCTGCGCTCGATCCGCTCTCGCAGGGCGGGTGCCGGATCCAGCTCGTCGCGCAGCTCGGCCAGGTGCGGCGCCTTCCAGCCGGCCAGCCGTGCGCCGAACAGCTCGGCGGCGCGCGCCGTCTCGGCCACGTCCAGCAGCTCCATCGCCGTCAGGCGTCCCCCGCGCCGGGCCCGACCGATCGGTGCCCGGACGTCGCGCGCTCCGCCGATGCTGGCCTGCGCCTGGTCGTCCAGTAGCCGGACCGCCTCATCGGTCTGGTCCTGCAACAGCGAGACATGCCTGGCATCAGCCATCGGCTGGATCGCCGCGGCCAGCTCGCGTGACGGTCCGAAGGCGGTCAGCTCGCTGAGCATCTCGACGATGGCGTCGAACTCCAGCGCGCGGAGCGTGCCAGGATCGGCGGCGGTTCCGGCCGCCGGCTCAGCGTCGGGAGCGGTGCGGGTCATCAGCGATCGAGAACCGCATCGGCCGCGCCGCCCATTCGCCGGCGTATGCCACGCCGATGCGCGGAGACCGCTCGATGCGGGCCGGCCGGGAGCCAAGCGCCAGGCGCATCGGTCCGGCCAGGAGGTCCAACCCGTTCATGGCCCGCGCGAGCCCGAACGCGGCGCCCAGGTTGCCCGGGCCTGCCGCCAGACGCGCATCCGGCACCGTCCCGCGGCGCCGGCGCGCCAGGTCATGACCCGCGGTGATCTCGGCGGCGCGCAACAGGACGGCCTCGGGTTTGGTGCCCGGGCCGCAGACCACGTTGGCGCACAGGTGCAGCCCATAGATGAGGTAGACGTAGAGGTGACCCGCGGCGCCGAACATGACCGCGTTGCGTGGAGTCCGCCCCCGCGACGAGTGGGCGGCCAGGTCCTCCGGCCCCTGGTAGGCCTCGACTTCGACCAGGCGGCCCGTGATCGGCCCATCCGGCGTCTCGTGGATGAGCTCCATCCCCAGCAGCTCTGGCGCGACCTCCAGGGCTGGGCGATCGAACCAGGCGCGATCGGTGATGAGCGCCCCGGCGGCCGGCTGATCCCTTCCGGCCAGGGCCCCGATCATGGGGCGACCAGCAGGTCCGCGATGTCGTCCGGCAGCAGCGGGCTGAGAATCACCCCGAGGGTCGGCAGCAGGGCCGTGCGGAAGAAGTCGACCAGGACCGATCGGTTCAGAGCGTCGTAGAAGCCCTTGATCAGGCCCGCGCCGGCGGTCGCCGCATCGGGCGCAGTCTTGAAGAAGGAGTCCAGCACCACCATCAGGAAGGTGATGGTGAGGGCGACGAAGAGCACGCCCAGGATGGCGCCGCCGATCTCGTCCAGGGCCTTCGGGATCGGCAACCGGCTGCGCTGCCAGATGGAGCGCACCGCGAACCAGCCGCCGATGAGCACCACGATGAACAGGGCCAGGTAGACGAGCTCCAGGCGCAGCTCGGGCGTGAACGCCCGCCAGAAGGTGAGCAGGTCGAACAGCGGGTCACGCAGGATCGACGCGACCACGAACGCGATCAGCACGACAACGCAGTTCAGGAGGGTGCGGATGATGCCCTGCGTGAAGCCGGAAAACACGCCGCCGGCAAGGCACAGCACCACGAACAGGTCGATCAGCTGCAGCTGGGAGATGAACTCCACCACATCCTCCTGGTGACATGAGCGTCCCGCACGGGCGAGGCCTGCGCGGGCCGCCGAAGGGTAGCAGTCACCATCCGCGACGCACAAGGTCGCGGCAAGGGACCTTCGTTCAGCGGATCTGGGCCCCCAGGTGATGCTGCAGCGCACCGCGCAGCTTGCTCATGGCCCGCTCCACGCTCTTCTCGTCGCCGGCCTTCTCCGGCTGGAATCGGAGCGCGATGGCGTATGACACGCGCCCCTCGCCGACCTGTGGTCCGCGGTACACGTCGAACGGCCGGGCTTCGACCAGCAGCGGCCCGGCGCTCGTGCGCAGCACCCGCAGCAGCTCACCCAATGGCGTGGCCTCGTCCACCGATACGGCCAGGTCGCGGTCGACCGGCTGGGCCGCGGGCACCGGCCGCACCAGCACCTCGTCCGGCAGCAGCGAGAGCAGCGCACCGAGGTTGATGGAGGCGATCACCGGCCGTCCCGGCAGCCCCCACGCCTCTGCCACGCGCGGATGCACCTCGCCCAGGCTGCCGT
The DNA here is from genome assembly GCA_963720505.1 of uncultured Chloroflexia bacterium. Classification (GTDB taxonomy): domain Bacteria; phylum Chloroflexota; class Limnocylindria; order QHBO01; family QHBO01; genus DASSCW01. The sequence goes on along the minus strand of CAVRFT010000007.1, from coordinate 19,298 downwards.
AGTCGCGCGCGGTGGCGTCCACGATTCGCGCCGCGCGACCGGGGTGCAGATGTGGATGGAGCTCCTCCGACGTCTCCGGCCGGTAGGCGGGTGGCGGCGCCCCAACGGCGGCATGCAGCGCGTCGACCAGGCCCTTGAGGGTTGCCACATCGGCGTCTTGCTCGGTTCTTCCGGGTGTGGGAGGCACGCGCGGTCCCAGCAGCCCGATGGTGGCGTGCCACGCCTCCCAGCGGCCGCTGCCAGCGGTCTCGGCGGTTGCCGGCCCGCGGCTGCCGCCCATCCAGTAGGTCTTGCCCATCTCGAACAGCCACGGGTCCGAGCGGCGCTGGCGGACGTTCTCGGCCAGCGCCCCCAGCATCGACGGGTATGGAACCGGCCGCAGGATGCTGTGCTGCTCCGCCAGCGGGTTGGCGACGCGGACCAGCTTGGGATCGGCGGCGTCGTAGCCGGAGCGCATCGAGGTCGTCGGCGCCGATCAGGGCGTGCAGCACCACCTCGTCCAGGCCAAGGCCCGCCAGGATGCGCCGGACCCGATGCCTCGGCTCCGAAGGATCCGGCCGGTACGGCGGCAGCGCTGCCTCCGGCAGCCGGCCCGGGATGCGGTCATAGCCGTGGGCGCGGGCAATCTCCTCCGCCACGTCCTCCCAGGCGATGACGTCCAGCCGATGATCCGGCACGGTCACCGCCAGCGGCGCGTCGCCGCTCGCCGCGAAGCCCAGCGGCGCCAGCAGGCTCGCCACCTCCTCGCTCGTCACGGAGATGCCCAGCAGGCGCTCGACCCGCGGCAGCTCCACCTCCACCACCCGTGGCCGCGCAGGTTCCGGGTCGTTGTCGACGATCCCCGACGCCACGCGCGCGCCAGTGATCTCGGCCATCAGCCGCACGGCGCGGTCGGCCGCGTAGCGCGGCAGCTCGTGCCCGATCCCCTTTTCGTGCCGCATGCTCGCCTCCGAGCGCAGGGCCAGGCGGCGGGCGGTGTTGCGGATGGTGGGGCCGTGGAAGATCGCCGACTCCAGGATCACGCGCCGCGTCTCGCCCGTGACCTCCGTGCCGGCGCCGCCCATGATCCCCGCCAGGCCGATCGGCTGCTCCCGGTCGGCGATGACCAGCATCCGCTCATCGAGCCGGCGCTGCTCGTGGTCGATCGTCTCCAGCGTCTCGTCGGGGCGGGCGCGTCGCACCACGATTCGGCCATCCGGAACGGTGTCCGCGTCGTACGCGTGCATCGGCTGCCCGAGCTCGTGCATCACGTAGTTGGTGACGTCCACCACCGCCGAGATGGGTCGCATGCCGGCGGCCAGCAGCCGCTGCTGCATCCACGGCGGTGACGCCCCGTTCTGCACATCGTCAAGCCAGCGCGCCGCGAAGCGCGGGCAGGCGTCTGGGTCCTGCGATCTCGACGGATACGTGATCCGCGCTCTGCAGGGACGGATCCTCCTGGACCGATGCATCCGGCAGGCGCAGCTCCCCGCCGGTGATGGCGGCCACCTCGCGCGCCAGGCCCACCATCGACAGGGCGTCGCCGCGGTTCGGCTTGACATCCACGTCCAGCACCACCTCCCCCACGATGGGGCCCAGCGGCGCTCCGAGTGGCAGCTCGTCGGCAGCGCCGCCCAGCAGATGGATTCCCTCCGCGTCGTCGCCCAGCCCAAGCTCGATCGCCGAGCAGAGCATGCCCTGCGACTCCACGCCACGGATCTTCGAGCGCTCGATGCGACGGTCGCCCGGGCAGCACCGCACCGACCATGGCCACCGGCACCAGGTCGCCGGGCGAGATGTTGTCGGCGCCGCACACCACCTGCAGCGGGCCGTCGCCGCCGACATCCACGCTCGTCAGCCACAGCTTGTCCGCGTTCGGATGCCGCTCCACGCTGAGCAGTCGCCCGACCACGACATCGGTCCAGTCCGCGCCGCTCACGCTGATGCCCTGCACCTCCATGCCGCGCAGGGTCAGCTGCTCGGCCAGGGCCTCCGGCGAGAGGCTGATGTCGACGTACTCGCGCAGCCAGGACAGCGGCACCAGCATCGGCTAGCGCCCGCCCGGGAACTGCTCGAGGAAGCGCAGGTCGGCGCCCATCAGCGACCGCATGTCGCCGATGCCGTGACGGTTCATGGCCAGTCGGTCCAGGCCGAATCCCACGGCGTAGCCCTGGTACTCGTCCGGGTCGTGGCCGCCGTTGCGAATGACCGTGGGATGGACCATACCGGCGCCCAGGATGGTGACCCAGCCGGTGCGCTTGCAGGCCGGACAGCCCACGCCGCCGCACACCTGGCAGCTGATGTCGAACGCCACGCTGGGCTCGGTGAACGGGTAATAGCCCGGCCGGAAGCGCGTCCGCGTCTCTGACCCGTACATGGCGCGCGCGAGCTCCTCCAGCATCCCCTTCAGGTCGGCCAGGGAGGTGTCGCGGTCGACGACCAGCGCCTCGATCTGGAAGAACTCGAAGCTGCGGTCGGCGGCCACGTTCTCGTAGCGGAAGCAGCGGCCTGGCATGATCACCCGGATCGGTGGGGTCAGCGCCTTCATGGCCCGGATCTGCACCGGCGAGGTGTGGGTGCGCAGGATGGTGCCGTCCTCTGCCGGGCGCGGCGGATCGCTGCCGGGCTCGGCCACGTACAGCGTGTCCCACAGGTCGCGGGCAGGATGGTCGGGCGGGATGTTGAGCGCCTCGAAGTTCCACCACTCGGTCTCGATCTCCGGGTCCCTCGAAGACCTCGAAGCCGAAGGCGTGGAAGATCTCGCGGAAATCACGCTCCGCGGCGTGAGTCGGGTGCAGATGACCGATGCGCATCGGCTGGCCAGGGGCGGTCATGTCCAGCTGTTCGCGACTCGAGCTGCGCGTCCATGGCCCCGGCGCTGACCTCGGCCAGACGAGCGGCCAGCGCGGCCTCGATCTCGCTGCGCACCTCGTTGGCCAGGCGGCCAAGGGCCGGGCGATCCTCCGCCGGCGCCTCAGCCAGCGACCGCATCAGAACCGTCAGCGTGCCGGATCGCCCCAGCAGCTCATGACGCAGCTCTTCCACGGCGGCGGCATCCGCGCTGGTGGCCAGCCGCCCGCGAGCGTCGGCGCGCAGCTGCTCGAGGCGATCGGCCAGCGGGAGGCTCACGGCGTCACTCCCCCAACGAGCACCGTCGTGCAGCACGGGAACACGGAAACCGCGGGCCACGCGAAGCGACGACACGACGCAGCCGCGATATGACCCACGCCCGAGACGATTCTCTTCATCGGTCCTGCAATCATCGGTGAAAAACGAACGACCCCGCTCCGATTACGGAGCAGGGCCGGAGATGCCGACGTCAGACGACGTCGGCTACGTGGTAAACGAGGCCTTGGCGGTGTCGACCATGGCCGCGAAGGCGGCCGGCTCCCGGACGGCCAGATCGGCCAGCACCTTGCGATCCACCTCGACCCCCGCCGCTTTCAGGCCGGCGATGAGGCGGCCGTAGGGCAGCCCGTGCTGGCGCGACGCGGCGTTGATCCGCTCGATCCAGAGGCGGCGCATGTCGCGCTTCCGGCTCTTGCGGTCGCGGTAGGCGTAGACCAGGGCGTGGAACAGCGCCTCGCGCGCCGGACGAACCAGCTTGGAGCGGGTGCCGCGCCGGCCCTTGGCCTGGGCCAGCAGTCGCTTGTGGCGGCGGTGGGCGGCGACGCCGCGCTTGACTCGAGCCATCGGTGCCTACCCTACGCGTACGGCAGCAGCCGCTCGAGCTGCTTGCGATGCGACTTGGCGACGATGGCCTTGCCCGCGTAGCGGCGGGTGCGGCGGCTGGACTTGATCTCCAGGTGATGGCCGCGCCATGCCTTCGGACGGACCCATTTGCCGGAGCCCGTCTTCTTGTAGCGCTTGGCCGTTCCCTTGTGGGTCTTGATCTTCGGCACTCACTTATCCCTGTTCTGCTGGCTGCTGTGACTCTTCGGCGGCTGGCGGTTCCACGATGGCGGTCGGCGCGCCGCCCTTGGCCGGCGCGGCGCCCTTGGCGGCCACCGCATCACCGATCGTCTCGCCATTGGCCGGAGCCTCCTGCGCTCGGCGGCCTCCGTCGCCTCACCGCCGACGTCGCTCGCTCCCCCGCCGCGTCATCCGTCTTCTTTTCGGCCCGCTTCTCCAGCGGGGCCATCACGATGTACATGTTGCGGCCTTCCAGGAGCGGCGGCCGCTCGACCGTGCCGTGCTCGGCGAGCAATTCCGCCGCCCGGTCGAGGAGGTCGCGCCCCAGGTTGGCGTGGCTCATCTCGCGGCCGCGGAACTGGACCGTCACCTTGACGCGGTCGCCCTCGTCCAGGAACTGGCCGGCCCGGCGGAGCTTGGTCCGGAGATCGTTGACGTCGATCTTGACCCGGAGCCTGATCTCCTTGAAGGTCTGCGACTTCTGCTTCTTCTTGGCCTCGCGCTCCCGCTTCTGGAGCTCGTACTTGTACTGCCCGTAGTCGAGAATGCGGCACACCGGAGGGATTGCCGTGGGCGCCACCTCGACGAGGTCGAGCCCCTTCTCCTGCGCCAGTGTCAGAGCCTGGATCGTGGGCATCACGCCCAGCTGCTGGTTTTCATCGTCGATGACCCGTACCTCGCGGATCCGGATCATGTCGTTGACTCGCAGGTCCCTTGCTATGGTGCCGTTACTCCTTCAACAAACAGGCCACCAGCCGATACGCGACAGGTGGCCGACATCCAATGCCCAACGCCCGCGGATCTTACCCGCTTTGGGTATCGGCGGTCAACGAACGAGGACCGCCATCACGTGGCGGTCCTCGATGCTCAGCTCGGGGCCGAAGGAGCCCCGCTGATTGGTCAGTTCCAGCGGTGGCCGGCTCGGATGACGAGCTCGATTCGCGCGGGGACTGAGGTCCTCGTCGACATGGTGGTGTTCATGGTTAATTCCACCGCATGCCGGCTGCGAGGCTGAAGGCCAACGACGCCAGGATCGCCACGGCCCAGGTGAGACGCGTCAACTTTTCCTTCACGCTTGTTCACCTCGATCGATTCCGCAGGACCGGTACCGGCAACCGGGCGGCCTCGCCGCTCGCACGAGCTCCGAGGTCCCTGGCTTTGCGTCCCCATCTCGCGACGGGTTTGCCCTGGACGGGCGGTCCACGGAGGGCGTCCCTCGCCCTCGAGCGCACGCTACGGTCGGTGGTCCGGAGGGACTAGGACTCCGTGGTACCGGGGCGGGGGTACTTTGCGGGGAGGTTCCCGCGCGCACCACCCCGCATGGCGCCGGCGATCACGACCGCGATCCCGACCGAGATCAGCACGTCACCGATGCTGAACACGTTCGCGAACGGCACGAACGGCGGCAGCGCGAAGATGTCGGTCAGCGGTGCGAGTGCTGGCGACTCAACGACGGCGCTGTTCGAGTAGCCAGGGTTGACGGCCTTGCCCAGGAAGGCCATGGCCGCAGCCGAGGCCGGCATGTAGCCGCCATTCGCCACGATCGCCAGCATGTTGCTCAGCGCTCCGGCGGCCACCAGCACCAGGCCCGGCAGGCGCAGGTTGCGCAGCACCACGACCAGCACCAGCGCGGTCGAGCCGACATAGACCGGCATGCCCAGGTCCCCGATCCGCTCCGCCACCGGCCCGAAGAAGAGGACCACCTGCGTCAGCAGGCCGGCCACCGCCAGCGGCGCCCAGCGGATGCGCAGCGCGCCAAGGTTGGCGAGGCTGCCGCCCAGCAACCAACCGGCCAGCAGGCCGGCGAGGATCGCATAGAGCATGAACATCAGTCGGTCGCGATGTCGGCGTTGCTGAGGCCGCGGAACGCGGGAGACGGCCTGATCGCTTGCCAGGAAGCGGTTGGTACGCGGGATGAGCTGGTCCAGCGGCGCCGGGCGCGCGAAGTAGAACCCCTGGCCCAGCTCGCAGCCCATGCCACGCAGGCGTGCCAGCTGCCCCTGGTCCTCGACGCCCTCCGCCACGACCTGCAGGCCGAGCCGGCGGCCCAGCGCCAGGATGGCGCCCGCGAACGCCCATTCCTGCGTCTCGTCGGTGGCCGGCCCGATGAAGTCCTTGGCGATCTTGATGATGTCGACCGGGAAGCGGCGCAGGTAGGTCAGCGACGAGTAGCCCGTACCGAAGTCGTCGATCGCGATCCGGACGCCCCAGCGGCGCAGCTCGGTGAGCTTGTCGATGGTGGCCTGCGTGTCGCGGAACATCGCCGACTCGGTGATCTCCAGCACCAGCCGCTCGGCCGGCAGGCCGGAATGCTCGAGGGCGCTCTGCACCTCGCCCAGGAAGTCGGCCTGCTGGATCTGAACGGCCGAGACGTTGACGCTCAGGAAGATGTCGGTGCGGTCCCAATGCTGGACCTCGCTGGCCGCAGTCTCGAGCACGTAGCGGCCGAGCGGCAGAATCGAGCCGGACTCCTCGGCCAGCGCGATGAAGGCGTCCGGCTCGACCAGGCCGCGTGTCGGATGCTGCCAGCGCACCAGCGCTTCGACTCCAACGGGATGCAGGGTCTCGAGGTTCATGATCGGCTGGTGCAGGACGGTGAGCTCGCTGCGGCCGATCCCGCGCGCCAGCTCGCTGGTCAGCTCGCGCCGCGCCACGATCGTGGCATGCACGGTGGGATCGAAGACGGCGAAGCGCCGCCGCCCGGAGGCCTTGGCGGTGTACATCGCCACGTCGGCGTTGCCCAGCAGCTCCCCCGCCGATTGCCCCGCTCCGAGGCTCATGGCGATGCCGATGCTGACGCCCACCACCACGTCATTGCCGCGGACCAGGAAGGCGGCCGACAGGTCCCCGATCAGACGTTCGGCAAGGGCCACGGCGCGCGTCAGCGCCTCGCGGTCGGTGATCAGGATCCCGAACTCGTCACCACCCAACCGGGCGGCCAGCTCGTCCTCGCCCAGGCAGGCGCGCACGCGCTCGGTGACCATCACCAGCAGCTCGTCGCCGGCTGCGTGGCCCATGGTGTCGTTGACGTTCTTGAAGTCGTCCAGGTCGAGCAGGAGGATCGCCGGCCGCCCGCCCAACGGCTCCTGCTCCGCGATGCGGGTCGTGGCCGTCTCGATGAACTGGACGCGGTTCGGCAGGTCCGTCAGCGGATCGTGGTAAGCCTGGTAGCGCAGCTGCTCCTTGAGGCGTGACAGCTCGGCCAGCGACTGCTCGAGCTGACCATTCTCCAGGGCCACGCCGGCCTGGTTGGCCAGCGTCTCGAGCAGGCGGAGGTCATCGGCGCCGAATTCGGTGCCCTCGGTCAGCCGGTTGGCAATGGTGAACAGGCCGATGACGCCCGATTCGCCGACCAGCGGCGCCACCATCGCCTGACGGATGGGCATGACCCTGCCACCGGGGGTCCGCGGCAGCACAACGAACCCGGCGCGGCGCTCGGCGATCAACAGCGACAGCGCTGCGTCGATCTCCATCTCGCGGATCGGCACGATCGTCTCCGACGGGCCGTCCTGGATGGACGTTGTGCGCACCGCGCGCTGCTCGTCGCCACCGGACTCCAGGACGATCTCGGCCAGCTCGGCACGGAACATGGATCGCGCGTGGTCGAGCAGGGCGACCAGGGCGGTATCGAGCTCGGGGCTGTGCTGCAGGATGCGGCTGGACTGGTAGATGAGCTCCAGCCGTTCGTGCTTTTCGCGCTCGGAGACCCAGGCGCCGTAGGCCAGGAAGAGCGTCACGATCGGGATCACCAGCAGCCAGATCGCGCCGGGGCTGAACCAGAGGATGGTGACCGCCAGCAGGGCGATGCTGGTGTTGGCCACGGCCACCAGCGCGCCGAACTGGAGCATGTCCGGCAGCTTCTTGAACTGCGGGGCGCCGCCCGACAGGGTGATGGCGGCGGCGATGTTGACCGCGCCGATGACGGCCGCCGCCAGGGTGGCCGCGAAGGCGGCCACGTAGTCCAGGATCGCGGGCGCCCCGGCCGTGTGCTCGATGGAGCGGAAGATCAGCACCATCACCACCGACAGCAGGAAGTAGTTGGCCAGGTTGAAGCCCAGCTTCACCAGTGCCTGGCGAGAGCTGACCACCAGGGCGGCGAAGGCTCCGACCATGGTGGCCAGCACGTAGAGGCTGGGACTCAGGAAGAACAGGCCGATGACGGCCGGCACCTCGGTCAGCGAGAAGGCATGCGACTCGCGCCGGAAATGGACTTCGATGACCTTGATGTCGGCCAGCGCGAAGAGAATGGCGACCAGCCACCACGGGATGTGGAACGGCGTGGCCAGCGCGGTGTCACCGCCGACGTAGAGCCCGTAGAGCAGAAGGGCCACGATCGTCAGGCAGGCGGAGAAGATCCAGACCCGGACAGCCGGGCTTGCCGAGCGCCCGCGAGTCAGGAGCGATCGGTGGGATCCACCGGCCGGAAGGGCCGCCGGCTGGCCTTCGGGCGAGCCCACCGAATGATGGTCGTCGGTTCACCGTTGGGGCGCCGCCCACCATAGGTACTGAACCGGGGTGGTACCCAGCCCGTCGACGAATGGGCCTCAGTCCGGGTAGGCGTAGAAGACGGCGACCTGCCGCCCCTCGGGATCGGCGACGCGGAACGAGCGCATGCCCTCCCATCGGTCGCCGGATGGCGGCGCCACGACGGCGAAGCCGCGCTGCGTCAGCTCCTGCGCCCAGGCGTCCACCTCGCTGGCGGTGTCGAGCCGAAACCCGATCTGCAATCCCTCGCGGTTGGGCTTCTCCGCGCGCCGGAAGCTGAGCTCGAAGCCGCCCAGCTCCAGGTCGACGCCCGAATCGTCGCCGGCGCGGCGCTTGAAGCCGAAGGCGGACTCGTAGAACTCGGCCACGCGCTGCGGATCGACCGACGCCAGGGCCAGCTGCCCGACCCCCCGCATCTTCCTCATGCGCCGGCGACGGTCTCCCGCGCGGGTGCCTCGGGGCCTCGGCCGCCTCGTCCGCGTACGGCCACAGCTCCCGGCGCTCGGCCCGGCCGGCGACGCTCCGCGACGAACTCGTCGAGCGGCACGCCCTGCGACGCCTCGCCGGTGCGCAGCCGCGGTGAGACGGCGCCGGCTTCTGCGTCGCGATCCCCCACCACCACCATGACCGGGATCTTCTGCTCCTGGGCGTCGCGCACCTTGGCCTGCATCCGTTCCGAGCGGTCGTCGATCTCCGCGCGCAGGCCCGCGCCCGCCAGCGCGTCGCGCACCGTGGCCGCGTACTCCAGGTGGCGATCGGCGATGGGGATGACCATCACCTGCACCGGCGCCAGCCACAGCGGGAAGGCGCCGGCGAAGTGCTCGGTGATGACCGCCGTGAAGCGCTCGAACGAACCGTAGATCGCGTAATGGATGATCGCCGGTCGCTCGAAGCCGCCATCCGCCGCGCGGTACTCCAGGTCGAAGCGCTGCGGCAGCTGATAGTCGAGCTGGACGGTCGCGTTCTGCCACTCACGGCCCAGGGCGTCCTCGAAGAAGATGTCGATCTTGGGGGCGTAGAACGCGGCGCCGCCCGGATCCATGGCGTACGGCGTGCCCGACTGCTCCAGCGCCGTCTTCAGCTTGCCCTCGGCCATGTCCCAGAACTCGTCGGAGCCCAGCCGCTTCTCCGGCCGCGTCGCCAGCTTGAAGCTGGGCGAGATGCCGAACGGCGCGAACTGCCGGCGCACCAGGTCCAGCGCCAGGTTGATCTCGTCGATCACCTGGTCGTCGCGGCAGAAGACATGCGAGTCGTCCTGCACCAGCTGCCGCACCCGGAACATGCCGGACAGGGCGCCGGTCAGCTCCTTGCGGAAGAGCACCGAGTAATCGGCGAAGCGAATCGGCAGCTCGCGGTAGGAGTGCGCCCTGGTCTTGTAGATCAGGATCTCCTGCGGGCAGTTCATCGGCTTCAGGCCCGACAGATGCCCGTGGTCGTCCAGGACGAACATGTTGTCCTGGTAGAGCTCCCAGTGGCCGGACGTCTCCCACAGCTCCTTGCGCACCAGGCTGGGGGTCCGGACCTCGTCGAAGCCGCCCGAGCGCCGCACCTCGCGGGACCATTGCTCCAGGGTCCGCCAGAGGGCCATGCCGCGCGGATGCCAGAACGGGGCGGCCGGCGACTCAGGATGGAAGGTGAACAGGTCAAGGTCGCGGCCGATCTTGCGGTGGTCACGCTTCTTGGCCTCTTCCAGCCGCCACAGGTAGCGGTCAAGGTCCTCCTGGGTCTCCCAGACCGTGCCGTAGATGCGCTGCAGCATCGGGCGCTTCTCGTCGCCGCGCCAATAGGCGCCGGCGGAGTTCAGCAGCTTGAATGGGCCCAGCGCGCCGGTGGTCTCCAGGTGCGGCCCGCGGCACAGGTCGTTGAAGGCTCCGTGCCGGTAGAAGCTGATGACGTCGGCCTCGGGCAGCTCGCGCACGATCTCGACCTTGTAGTCCTGTCCCTCGTTCTCGAGCTGGTTGAGGGCGGCTGGCCCGATCGAGCTCGCTGCGCTCGAACGGCAGGTTGCCGGTCACCTGGGCGCGCATCCGCTCCTCGATCGCCTCGAGGTCGGCCGGCGTCAGCGCGCGGGGCAGGTCGAAGTCGTAGTAGAAGCCGTCGCGGATGGCCGGACCGATCCCAAGCTTGGCCTCCGGGAACAGCTCCAGCACGGCGGCCGCCATGATGTGCGCCGCCGAGTGGCGCATCGTGTCGAGCCGGTCGTGGGCGCCGGCATCGAGCAGCTCCTGGGCGTCGGATCGGACCTCGTCCGCGTCAATGGCCATGATCGGGAAGCCTACTAGATGGCCTTGAACTGCTCGAAGGGCTGGTTGCACTCGTCACAGTGGTAGATGGCGCGGCACAGCGTCGGCCCGAACGGGTTGTCCAGGGTCGTGTTGCGCGATCCGCAGTACGGGCAGGTCGCCACCCCGAGCAGCACCTGCAGCTCGGCGCCGTCGAAGGATGGACCGATGAGCACCGGTGGCGCGAAGCCGCTGAGCCGCAGCTTGTCGCGACCCTCCGGCGATGATGCGATCCGATGTCCACGGCGGCGAGAAGCTGAGACGCACCTCCACCTCGTCCGCCAGCTCCATGGCGCGCAGCCGCTCCCCGATCTGCAGCCGCATGATGTCGATGGCCGGACAACCCACGAAGGTCGGCAGCAGCTCGACAGTCAAGCGCTCCCCGCCCTCGTCCCGCCCTTCGAAGCCCACCTCGCCGATCACGCCCAGCTCGACCAGGCTGATGGCCGGGATCTCGGGGTCGGCGATCTCGTCCAGGGCTGCCCAGACGGCCAGCGCCCGCGGATCCTGCGTCGCGGCCTGCGCTACCACGTGGCTGCCGCCTCAGAGCGGGCCACCATCGTGAACTGACCGTGCAGCCAGGCGAAGTCATCGGTCCGCCGCGTGCGCCCGTCCTCCGCTGGGAGCACCGACGCGTCCGGTGCCGGCAGGCCCAGCCCATCGAGCGCGGCCATCACCCGCGCCAGCCAGGTCAGCCGCAGGGCGGCCAGTGGCTCCGGCAGGATGCCGGCCTCCACCAGGGTCGCTTCGCCGGCGAGCGGGGTGAAGACGGCCTGCGCATCGGTCCACAGGCGGTCAAGTGCCGTGGCCAGCCGCTCGTGCGCCTCGCCGCCCGCGTCCGCCAGGCGCTTCAGCCAGATGTCGAAATGCAGCAGGTGGTAGGTCTCCTCGCGCCGCATCTTGGCCGCCAGCTCGGCCACCGGCGCGTAGGACGAGCGCATCAGCGCCTCGAGCCGCAGGGCGTCGGCCTGCTCGTACAGGTAGCGGCGCGCCACGGTGAACGCCCAGTCGGTGCGCGGATGGTTCATGAGCGCCGCATGCCGGAAGGCGTCCGGCTCGCGGCCGAAGGCGATCCGATCGGCGTCGTCATCGGTCAGGCCGGCCAGCAGCTCGTACCAGGCTCGGGCGTGCCCGATCTCGTCCTGGCTGACGCTGCTCATGGCCACGTCCTCCTCGAGCATCGGCGCGATGCCGGTCCACTCGGAGTCCCAGTAGCCCAGCACGAACTCGTCGTCGGCCAGCGTCAGCAGCAGCTCGGCCAGCGCGTCACGGGTTGCCGGCGCCAGCTCCTCGTCCGTCACGAGCCGTCGTCGTCCTGGCTGGCGCGGGCCTTGGCCGCCTCCAGCTTGTGCTTGATGATGTAGCCCCCGGGTCGCTTGAAGGACCGATCGAATGGCGGCTGCAGCAGGTCCGGGTCGTCCAGCTCCACGATCGCCTCGCGTGGCACGACCCACAGCCGATGGCTCTCCTGGCGACGGCCGTAGAACTCGCGGGCGTAGTGCAGCGCCAGCTCCTCGTCGGGAGCGCGCACGTTGCCGCCGTGGATCATGGGGTCGCCCTCCGACTCCTGTCGGAAGACCTCCCACACGCGATCGCCTGGCGTTTCCACGTTCGAAGGGTAGCGCCGCGCGGCGTCACTCGTCTGTCGCTCGACTGGGTGCGACGCAGCCGGCGGCTAACTCGGCCAGAGATGCGAGTTATGGTCGCCGACACCCCGCGGCGAGCGTCTCAGCCGTCACTCGGTGCGAATTAGGGCCGTTCTCGCGCCTGACATCGTCCGCAAATCGCACGTGGTGCCGATAAGGGTGGTTCGCGGACCAAGGCCCTGCAATCAGGCGGCGGCGGTGCTCCCGGACGGGCCGAGGATCGCGTCGCGGACCCACTGGGTGACCTCGGCGCGCGTCGCGCCGGAACTGCAGCCGCTCCTGCGACTTCGGACCGTGGCCGGTCACCACCGAGCGCAGCTCGTCCCAGTCCGGCTCGGTGTAGACCCAGCGCCCATCCGCCTCGTCGTGGCGCAGCGCCGGGTCCGGCACGGTCAGGCCCAGCTCCCAGATGCGCGGCACGTAGATCGACAGGAACTCCTGGCGCAGCTGCTCGTTGTTCTTGGCCTTGATCCGCCAGTGCAGGTCCTTGTCCTTGGCCGGATCGGTCGGTGGCCCGTGCATCTGCATCAGCGGGCCCCACCATCGGTTCAGGGCATCCTGGACCATCGCTCGCTGCGCATCGGTCCCGTTCATCATGGTCAGGACGACGTCGCGCCCGTGCATGATGTGGACCGATTCCTCCCAGCAGATCTTCTTCATGGTGCGGGCGTAGGGCGCGTACGAGGAGTCGCGCAGCGCCTGCTGCGACACGATCGCGGCCGCGTCGACCAGCCAGGCGATGATCCCCACGTCGCCCCACGACGCCGTTGGGTAGTGGAAGACGTTGTGGAACTTGGTCTTGCCGGCCATCAGGTCGGCCAGCATCTGCTCGCGAGGCTTGCCCAGGTCCTCCGCCACGCGGTACAGCAGCTGGGCGTGACCCACCTCGTCCTGGATCTTGCTGGTGAGCGCCAGCTTCCGCTTCAGGGTCGGCGCGCGCAGGATCCACTCGCGCTCGGGCAGCACGCCCATCAGCTCGCTGTTGGCGTGCATCTCCACGAACTTGAGGATGGCGGCCCGATAGTCATCGGGCATCCAGTCGTCCGCCTCCACCTTGCCGCCGCTGCCGACGTGGGCGTAGAAGGCCTCGGCGCGGGGCTCCAGTTCGGTGTTCTCCGTCTGCTTCACGCTCAACAGGGTACCGCATGGTGAGTGCCATGCCGGTGCTACGTGATCGGCAGCAGCTCGAGCGTGGTGGGCAGGTTCTCTTCGGCCAGCATGCCGCGCAGACCTGAGGCGTGGGCGTACTTGGCGCGCAAGGCTGCCGAGCATGCGTCCACGCTCGCGGCGTCGGTGGCCGGCTCCACCCTGACCTCGATGCGCTGGCCGTCGGCAAGCAGCGCCACCTGGGCAGAGGCCGTCGCCTCGCGGAACCAGCGGCTCGCGGGCCCGCGGTAGGTGCGAATGAAGGCCCGGTCATCCGGAGTCGACCACCACCCAGATGGTGGTCCGATGCGGCGGCACGTCGGGCGCGGGTCGCGTCTCGATGTCGACCTCCTGCGTCTCGCGCAGCACCGACAACGCGTCGCCCGGCAGGCGTCGCGGCGTCAGTCATGCGGCGCCTGCTTCAGCGGCCGGTGCCAGGCGTGGTAGGCATCGTGCGGCGACTTGGCCACCATCAGGCGGTCGCCGGCATCGGCGGTCACCTCGTTGCGGGGCACGTACAGGTCCACCGGCAGCAAGCCGCTGGTGCGCACCAGCAGGTAGTCGGCGAAGACGGCGTCCACGGTGCCGATGCGCCGCCCGTTGCCGGCCAGCAGCTTTTGCCCGCGTCGTGGCGTGGTGGTGGCGGTCTCGCTCATCGCTCCCCCACGCTAGCCGATCGGCGCGGCGACTGCGACTGCCGCCGCTCGGACGCCGATATCGACCGGCAGCATGCCGAACGGCTCGCCGTCCAAATGGACGCGCGTGCCCTCTTCCCCCTCGATGCGCAGCTCGCGCACCCTGGTCATCTCGACCAGTGGGTGGTGGACGTGCTTGCCCCGATAGATCCCGGGCAGCTCGCGCAGCGCGCCCAGCCGCCCGATGTCGCCCGCCAGGCACAGGTCCAGCAGGCCGTCACTGATCGACGCGTCCGGGCAGATCCGCATGCCCCCGCCGTAAAACGGGCCGTTGGCGAAGGCCACGAACAGGAAGCGGCCATCCACCTGGCGGACGCCGGCGTCGGTGGCCAGGCGCAGGCTCAGGGTGCGGTTCTTGTAGCGCCGCAGCTCGTTGAGCGTCGACAGGAAATAGCCCGCCCGGCCGCGCTGCCAGCGCTCCCGCTTGCCGGCCATGGTGAAGGCCACCTCGGCATCGAAGCCGGTGCCACCGGCGGCCGAGAAGTAGCGGGTCTCGCCATCGTGCGAGGCCTTGCCCAGGTCGAGCGGCCGCGTCTGCTCGCCAAGGGCCACCGTCAGCGCCTCCAGCAGTGTCAATGGCAGGCCCAGGCTGCGCGCCAGGTCGTTGCCGGTGCCGCCCGGCACGAGTCCGAAGGCCGGCGGTCCCCCATCCGGGCCGACGCCCGCCGTCATCAGGCCGTTCAGCACCTCCTGCGCGGTGCCGTCGCCCCCGACCGCGACCACCCGGTCGTGACCCTGATCGGTGGCGGCTGCCGCCAGCCGCTCGGCGTGCCCCGCCTCGCGGGTCTCCACCAGGCGGGCCTTGGCGGCGGTGCGTGCCGAGCACGGCCTCGATGCGCGGCGCCAGGTCGCGGGCGCGCCCCATGGCGGCAGCCGGATTGATGATGAAGAGGGGCGCTCGGGGGGCAGGCACGGACCCGATTCTGCGCGCGCCGTCAACCCACCCTGACGTTGATGGTGTGGTAGCCGCGCGCTCCGTCGGGAGCGGGTTCGGTGACCGTGGCGGTCTGCACCTCGCCGGTGCCGTCGGTCGCGCGGACGCGCAGGGTGTGGTCGCCGGCCGGTGCATCCCATCGATAGAGCCACTGCACCCACGTCGCGTCCGAGATCGGGTGTCGACAGCTCGGCCGCCGCCCACGCCCCGTCGTCGACCTGCACCTCCACCTTGCTCGACGCCGCGATCCGGCGCCCAGGCGACGCCTGCGATCGGCTGCTGGCCCGTGCTCGGCGAGTCGCCGGACCGCGGCACGTCGATGCGCGACTGGGTCAGGATCGGCGCCTCCTTGGCCCAGCCCAGCGGCACCCAGTAGCCGTTGAACGCCTCGAGCGTGGTCAGCTCGATGTTGGTCAGCCACTTGGTGGCGGACACGTAGCCGTACAGGCCGGGCACGATCAGCCGCGCCGGATAGCCGTGCTCGGGCGGCAGCGGATCGCCGTTCATGGCCACCGCCACCAGCGCCTCCCGATCGGCGATCGTCGAGCCAGGCGGTCGGGAAGCCGGCGGTCCAGCCGTCGAAGGAGCGGCCGACGACCTGGGTGGCGCCCTGCCTGCACGCCGGCCCGATCGAGCACGTCGCGCAGCCGCACGCCGCGCCATAGCGCGTTCCCCACCAGGTCGCCGCCGACCTTGTTGCTGACGCAGGCGATGGTCACGTACTGCTCGACCAGCGGCATGGCCAGCAGCTCCTCGTAGTTGATGGTGAAGGGGTGGTCGACCATGCCGTTCACCGTCAGCGACCAGCTGGCCGCATCCACGCGCGGGGTGAGCAGGCTGGTGTCGATCCGGTAGAAGCTGCCGTTCGGCACCACCAGCGGCGTGATGCCGTCGACCGCCAGCTCGGCGCCCGCCGGCAACGGCGCGGCCGTGGCCTGGGGCGACGGGATCGGCGGCACATCGGCGGCCGCGGAAGCCCGCTGGTTGAGCAGCGTCCGGCCGATCAGCCCGCTGGTGACGGCCGCGGCCCCGACGCCCACGGCGGCGCCCAGGAAGCGCCGGCGCTCGAAGTCCATCATCCGGGCCGCCTGCTTGCCGCGCGGCGTGGCCAGCCGCAGCAGCCAGCCCAGCGACCAGGCGCTGACCGCGATGGCGACCGCCGCGGTCACGACCGCCAGCACCGGGTCGAACAGTGGATCCAGCACCGCGGCCAGCAGCGCGAACAGGCCCAGCCCCCCGAAGGCAACGCGACCCGCGACCAGCGATCGGCGCGCCAGCAGCCCGATCCCCGCCGACAGCACCAGCGCGCCAATCACGACCGCCACGCTGAGGACCGCCTTGTCGGCCGTGCCGAACAGGTCGACCACCAACTGCTTGGCGTTCGGAGGCTGCAGCGAGATCAGCAGCGCCCCGATCGACAGCACCGGTGACGGCGCGCCCGGCACCAGTCCGGCGATCAGCTCCGCCACGCCCAGCCCCAGGGCGCCGGCCAGCACGCCGCACAGGGCGGCCATCGACCGCGATGGCCGGCGGTCGGTCGTCGCGGCGTCCGCTGTGGAAGGCTCGTCGAGGGACATGGGATCAGGCTCTCCTCACCTGATGATACGGAGCCGGCCACGTGGCGTACGCTGCGGCCGTGACCGGCACCGACGATTTATCTTGCGCCCGGCGCGTCGGGAGGCCTGGGCAGCATCGACCCCTATCTGCGGGGGATGCGCGCGCTGGGCCATGCCGCCACGGCCGTCACACTGCCGCGCGGGGCCGCGGAGCGAGCCGTGGCCGTCTACCGGGCCGCCGTCACGGAGGATCGCGGCAGTCATCGGCGGACAGTCCTTCGGTGGGCGCGTTGCATCCATGCTGGCCGCCGCGGATCCGACGGTGGCGGCAGGGCTCGTCCTCCTGTGCTATCCGCTGCACGCACCGGGTCGGGCCGAGCGGTGGCGAGAGCGCACCGAGCATTGGCCCGGCATCAGCTGTCCGGTGCTGCTGCTATCCGGCGATCGTGATCCGTTCGCCCGCATCGATCTGCTTGCGGAAGGCGGTGAGCCAGCTGCCGCACGCCGAGCTGCACGTCTATCCGGGTATCGGCCACGGGTTGGGCCCCGTCAAGAGCGACGTGCTCGAACGTATCGCCAGCTTTGCCGCCTCGCTTGCCAGACCCATACACTCACGGCGGTGACATCTGTGACGGGAGCGTGTCCCTCCTGCGGCACGGACGTCGGTGCCGATCAGCGCTTCTGCGGCGACTGCGGCACGGCGCTGTCGAAGGGCGCCGCCACGACCTTCGCGCGGACCGTCACGATCGTGACCTCTGACCTTCAGGGATCCACTGCCCTCGGTGAACGCCTGGATCCCGAATCGCTGCGCGAGGTGATGACCGACCTACATCGACGAGATGCGCCTGGTGTTCGAGCGCCACGGGGGAACGATCGAGAAGATCATCGGCGACGCCATCGTCGCCGTCTTCGGACTCCCCAAGTCCGGCGGAGGACGACGCACTGCGCGCCGTCGAAGCGGCGGCCGAGTCGCTGCGCGCCATGGCGAGCCTGAACGACCACCTCGAGGAGCGCTGGGGCGTGCGACTTATCGTCCGCACCGGAGTCGCATCCGGCGACGTGGTCGTGGGCGAGGCAAGCGCCGGCCAGCACGTTCTGACTGGTCCGACGGTGGCAATCGCGACAGCCATGGAGCAGAACGCGCCAGCGCAGGAGGTGCTGCTCGCCGAATCGACCTTCGAGGCCGCCCGCGCTGCCATCGAGGTCGAGCCGATGGCGGTGGTCACGCCGAAGGGCACGACGCTCTCGATCCCCTCCTATCGACTCGTGTCGGTGGTCGAGCGCGCGGCGCCCGAGGGCGAAGCGACCGAGTCGGGCGGACGCATCTGCCAGACCTGCGGCACCGACAATGCGGACGAAGGTCAGTTCTGCACCACCTGCGGCTCGCACCTGCCGCGCGCGACAGCAACATCGCGAGACCCGCAAGACCGTCACCGTCATCTTCGCCGACCCGAAGCCCTCCACGGTGGACGGCGCTCCGCTCGACCCGGAGGCGCTGCGAGACGTCATGTCGCGCTATTTCGACGGCATGCAGCGCGCGCTGGAGGGCCATGGCGCGACCGTCGAGAAGTTCATCGGCGACGCCGTGATGGCGGTGTTCGGCCTTCCCATCCGGCACGAGGATGACGCGCTCCGCGCCGTGCGCGCCGCGCGGGAGATGCAGGAGGCCTTGCCAGCCCTGAATGCGGCGTTCGAGACGGAGCACGGGATCACCCTTGCGAACCACATCGGCGTCAACACCGGTGAGGTCGTGGCCGGCGATGCCAGCCTGGGCCAGCGGCTGGTCACCGGCGACACGGTCAACGTCGCCGCCCGCCTCGAGCAGGCCGCCGGGTCCCTGGAGATCCTGCTCGGCCCGCTGACCCACCAGTTGGTCCGCGATGCCGTGCAGGTCGAGCCCGTGGAGCCGCTGACGCTCAAGGGCAAGTCCGAGCCGGTTCCGGCCTTCCGATTGGTGGCGGTGAGCGATCGATCGGCGGCCGTCCAACGGCAAAGCGATACGCCCATGGTCGGTCGCGAGCAGGAGATGGGCGCGCTGCAGGCGATGTTGAATCGGGCCGCCACCGAGCGGGCGTGCCGACTGGCGACGGTCGTCGGCGACGCCGGCGTCGGCAAGACCCGGCTCGTCACCGAGTTCACGTCCGCCAGCGCCAGCACGGCGGTGGTCATCCGCGGTCGATGCCTCCCCTACGGCGACGGCATCACCTTCTGGCCACTGCGCGAGATCGTGCGCGACGCGTGCGAGCATCCAGGCCGATGATCCCGCCGAGCTGGTGGACGCCAAGCTGCGCTCCGCCATGCCGGATCCGGCCGTCGTCGAGCGCCTGGCATCGGTGATCGGCGCGTCGGGACGGCCTTCCCGGTGCCGGAGCTCTTCTGGGCAGCGCGTCGCTTCCTGGAGACGCTCGCCGCTGAGCGGCCGGTGCTGGTGATCATCGACGACATCCACTGGGCCGAGCCGACCTTCCTCGAGCTGCTCAAGTCCCTGGTCGAAACCGTGGCCGATGCGTCGGTCCTGCTCCTCTGCACGAGCCGCCACGAGCTCATCGAGCGCGTGCCCGAGTGGGGCACGGATGAGCAAGCGGTCCGCCTGGTGCTGCGACCGCTCAGCGACGCCGATGCCAGCCGGGTCGTCGAAAGCCTGCTGGGTGGCACGGGCATCG
>CAVRFT010000006.1:0-532192 GCA_963720505.1 uncultured Chloroflexia bacterium | reverse complement strand
GGCCCGCCTGCGGGCCCCCGACGGCTGTCCGTGGGACCGGCGCCAGACGCACGCCAGCCTGCGTCCCTTCGTGCTGGAGGAGGCCTACGAGATGGTCGATGCCATCGAGCAGGGATCGGCCTCCGACCTGGCGGAGGAGCTGGGCGACCTCTTCCTGCAGGTGATCCTGCATGCCCAGCTGGCGGCCGAGGAGGCCGCCTTCGACCTGACCGATGTGTATCGGACCCTGGGCGCCAAGATCGTGCGCCGCCATCCGCACGTATTCGGCGACGTCGAGGTGGCCGATGCGGCCGAGGTGCTGCGCAACTGGGAGGCCATCAAGGCCGATGAGCGTCGCGACGCCGGCGCCGAGCAGTCGCCCTTTGCCGGCATCGCCCGCGCCCTGCCCGCGCTGCCGGCCAGCCGCGAGATCCAGGAGCGCGCCAGCTCCATGGGCTGGGACTGGCCGGCGATCGATGGGGTCTGGGAGAAGGTCGCCGAGGAGCTGGACGAGCTGCACGCCGCGCCCGACCGGCGATGGTGACGAGGCGCGCGACGCGCGCCTGCACGAGCTGGGCGACGTGCTGTTCGCCATCGTCAACCTGGCGCGCTGGCTGAAGCTGGACCCGGAGGAGGCGCTGCGCGCGGCCAATCGCCGCTGGATCGGCCGCTACGAGCGGGTGGAGGCCCTGGCCGCCTCGCGCGGCCAGGTGCTGGCCGACCTGTCGCCGGACGCCAAGGACGAGCTCTGGAACGAGGTGAAGGCCGGCTGAGCGCGCTGCGCTATGCTCGATCGGCCATGACCTTCCAGCTCGACCAGGCCCGCGACGCGCTGAGCCGCACGCCATCGGTCCTGCGCGCGCTCACCGGCGGCCTGCCGGCGGACTGGCTGGCCGCCAAGCCCGCCGACGCGGAGTGGAGCGCCCACCAGGTGGCCTGCCACCTGGCGTACGTCGAGGAGACCGACTGGATGGTGCGCGCCCGCATGATCCGCGAGGTCGGTCCGTCCCAGCCGTTCCCGCCCGTCGACCACGGCGACCAGACGGAGCGCTACGCCGGGATGGGAACCGATGCGGTGGTCGAGCGCTTCGGCATGCTGCGCGGCCGCAATCTGGCCGACCTGGACGCCATGGGGATCGGCGAGCCCGAGCTGACCCTCGAGGGCCTGCATCCCACGCTGGGGCCGGTCACCATGCGCCAGCTGCTGGCCACCTGGGTCGTGCACGACCACAACCACGTGGCGCAGCTGCAGGGCGCCCTGTCGGCGCACTACGTGGCCGAGGTCGGCCCGTGGCGCTCGTTCCTGGGCATCCTGGATCGGGTCGAGCCCTGAGCGGCTGCGGTATCCTGCCGATCCGGAACATCGCCTGCTGGGCGACGCACGCCTGTTAGCGCAAACGCATTAGGATCATGCAGGTGATGATTACGAAGAAGCCCACGAGCTCCAGGACCACATCGCGCTTTACCTGATCGGTCTCGGCGTCGAGCTCGGGCTTCGGTCCGCCCTCTAGTCGAGCGGGATCGTTCATCGCCGACGCCGCGACGATGCCGCCGCCTCGGGGCGTAGCGCAGCCTGGTAGCGCACCTGCTTTGGGAGCAGGAGGTCGCTGGTTCGAATCGAGTCGCCCCGACCACGCAACCCGGCGCTGAAGCGCCGCTAGGCGTCCGGTCCCTCATCGCGAGTGGCGAGGTACCACCCCTCCAGGTTGCCGCGGCCGAACAGCCGCCGCATCTCGGCGCGCACGTCGTCACGGCGTGGCACGAGGATGTAGTTCACCTCCGGCTCCAGCGGCGGGTCGACGAAGCGCGGCAGGTCGAGCACGACGCGGCGAATGTCGGTGCCGGTGATCAGGGGCAGCAGCGAGGCCAGGTCACCGGCCTTGTCGCGCGGGAAGTCGGTCAGCACGGTGGACCCGACCGCCTGCAGCACGTCGGGCAGGTCGAAGAAGAGGTCCATCTTGGCGAACTCCTTGCGCAGCTCGAGCAGCACCTGCTGCTGTCGGTCGGCGCGCTTGAAGTCGTCCAGCTGGACCTGCGTGCCGTCGGGCATCTCCATGTAGCCCTTTCGCGCGCGTGCATAGGCCAGGGCCTTCATCCCACCGTAATCCTTGCAGCCAGCGGGCAGCACGACCCCCAGCCGCTTCTCCTTCCACGTATCGCCCGGGCCGTTGTAGGTCGGATCGACCAGCCTGCCGTCCAGGCACAGGCGCAACGGGCCGACCTCGTCGATCAGGTGCGTGAAGCCCTCCAGATCGATGGTGGCGTAGTACTGGATCGGGATGCCCAGGTACAGGCCGACGGTGCGCTCGAGCGTCCGCAGCCCGCAGGCCTCGGCCTGGTCGGCAGACATGTCGGGGCACCACAGCGCGGGGTTCTCGCTCGCCTCGGTGGAGAGCTGGTTGATCTTGTTGGGGTACAGCGCATCCGGGTAGACGCTGCGATCGGGGAGCGGCAGGAACCCGGTGTCGCGCGGGACCGAGACCATGACCGCTTCGCGCGTGACCGGGTCCACGCTCACCACCAGGATCGTGTCGGTCAGCGCCTCCTTGCGTCCCGGCCCCGAGTCGATGCCCAGCAGCAGGAAGTTGATCCGACCGGTCCCGTTCCAGGCGTACTCGGGGCGGTTCAGCGGGTGAGGATTGCCGCCGGACCCGCCGGGCGCGCCGCCCCCGATGCCGGAGAAGACGTCGCCCAGCGTGGTGTTGACGCGGCCGATCAGCATGCCCGCCCAGGCGTGCATGCCCACCGTGAGCAGCATCAGCAGCACGACGAAGGCGATGGTGCCGACGCGTCCGGGCGTCATCGGCTGCCGTCCGGCGGTGGATGGGCCGCTGGCGGTGACCGGGACCGCGGCGCGCTGCGGCTCGGGCGAAGGCGACTTGAATCCGGCCTCGCCAATGGCGAACAGCCGCCACGCCATGAGTGCCAGGTCCAAGCGCCACCAGCGCCGTCAGGAAGCCGTCTGAGAAGGCGCTGTTGAGGGCCCTCGTACCGCCGATCGTGACGGCCAGCACGCCCGCCACCAACAGCAGCAGGACCGGCGCCGCCAGCAGCAGCGCCAGGCGGCGTTCGCCGAGATAGGCCTGCCCCAGTCCCGGGAAGAGGAACGAGAGGAAGGCGGCGATCGCCGGGTGACGTCGCTGGCGGCTCGGAGGGTCGATCATGTCCACCTGAAATCGGGCACGTTCGGCCCAATGCTCGCTGGGCGGGGCTCGCATTCTAGCAAAGACGCTCGCTCGGCCAGTGAGCAGGGCCTGGCCGGGATTCTGGTGCGCGCAAGCGACGCCGTGGGTACTACGGTTGGGTTCGGTGTAACTGGTACCTTTGCGCCACCCCCCGATGGGACCCTAGACTACCCAGCACTCGGCCTTGGTCAGCTGCCCGCCGACGTGCCCTAGTACCGCAGGACGACGTGCCGCCAGAGTCCATCTTCCTTCTCGTCAGCACCGCTGTAGCCGTCCTGCTGGGGGCCGGCGCGGTGATTGCCGCGCTCCGGGGCCGCACCGACCAGGCGGCCATCCAGGCGGTGGATGGCGACTTTCGCCGATCAGGGCCAGGCGGACAAGTACGAGGTCGACCGCGCCGGCCTGGACCGCCGCGGCCGCGGGTCCTACGGCACCGCCGTACGCGTGCTGTGGTGGGTCTCCATCGCCGCGGTGCTGATCGGCGTGGGCCTCTCCGACGCATACGATGCCAACCAGGCGGCGATCTACGCGCTCGGGGCGATCGCGGTCGTCGCCGCTGTCATCCTCCACGACCTGCTGCCGGATCGCCGTCGCACGCCGGCGGTGATCGCCTTCGAGGTGGTCCTGGCCATCGTGCTGACCACCGTCCTGCTGGTGCTGACCGACTACGCCAGCTCGCCGTTCGTCTTCGTCTACCTGCTCATCGCGGTGGCGGTGGCCCTGCAGCTGGGCGGCCCGATCGCGCTGGTGGTGGCCATGGCGACCACCTTCGCCTTCCTGGGCGTCCTGGCGCTCGACCCACAGCTGGCCACCTACAGCACCGCCGACCTGCTGCGCTTCGGCCTCCAGATCGGCTCCATCTGGCTGCTGGCCTACGTGGCGGGCGTGTTCGCCTCCGGCGAGCGCCGCATGCGCAACAGCGTCCTGCAGCTGTCCCGGACCGATGAGCTGACCGGCCTCTACAACCGCAGCCAGCTCTTCCCGACCCTGGAGGAGGAAGTCCAGCGCACCAGGCGCAGCGAGCGCGGCTTCTGCCTGCTGATGATCGACCTTGACGGCCTGAAGGCCGTCAACGACTCGTTCGGCCACCATCGCGGCGACGAGGTGCTGCGCCTGCTGGGCGGCGTCATCCGACGCTCGATCCGGCTGGTCGACACCGCCTACCGCTATGGCGGTGACGAGTTCCTGGTGCTGCTGCCCGAGACCGACTTCGCCGGTGCCTTCGTGGTGGCCGAGAAGATCCGCGCCGGAGCGGAGGAGGTCGGCCTGGCGGTCGGCGGCGGCGAGCTGCTGACCAGCGTCAGCATCGGCCTCGTCTCCTGCCCGGAGGACGGCACCAGCGCCGAGGACCTGATGATCGCGGCCGATCGGGCCATGTACCAGGCCAAGTCGCTCGGCAAGAACCAGGTCAGCGGCAATCCGCGCCCGCGCCGGCTGACGTCCGCGGCCGATGCCGTACTACGTGGAGCCTGAGCCGAGGTGACGCCGATGCCCATCCTGGCCGCGCCGCAGCGCGATCGAGGCGCCGCCAGTGATCGAGGTGCCGCCAGTCGATCGAGGTGCCGCCGGTCGCAGCCGAGGTCCAGCCGAACCGGCGGCAGCGGCGATCGCGGTCGAGCCGGAGCAGGACGCCGAGCCGGTCATGGCAGCCATCGAGCCCGCCGCACGAGACGCTCGAGGACGACGAGGCCACGCCTTCCGAGGTGCGCCGCAACATCGCCACCGCGCGGCGCAACATGGATCCGGACCACCAGATCCGGCGCGCCATGGACGCCTTCCTCTCGCCGTCGCGACCGAACGACAACGGCTCCAACTAGGCTCCGGCCGCGCGGCCGGGCTCAGCGCTCGTTGACGGTCGTGTAGGTCGGCAGGATCTCCCACCACACCACGCCGGGCGGCAGCACCACCCGGTCGCCGCCGCGCAGGTACGTGTACTCCGTGTGGTCCCGCGCGCGTCGGCCGCGACCAGTGCACCGGGATCGCCTTGCCGTCGACGTAGAGCGTGGCCCGACCCTGTCCCACCAGGTGGTGGTAGCGGCGCGGATAGCCGCCGGGATCCGACCCGGCGTAGACGATGTCCTCCTTCACGTACTGCACCAGCACGCTGGTCGCGCTGAGCACGCGATGGGTGCCGGCGTCGATGTGCTCGGCGCCGGCATCGTTGCGGCGCCAGGCGTGCATCCGGGCGTCCCATTGCCAGCCGAAGGTCCAGTAGCTGTTCGTCGAGAACTGGACGTGCTCGATCGGCCGTCCATCCGGCAGCTCCACGTCCTCGCTGAACTTCAGGTTCGGGTGCAGGTGGCCGACCCGGTTTCGCAGCCGGTCGAGCTTCGGGTTGTGGCCGAAGTCGTTGCGCACCAGCTGCAGGTCGGCGTACAGGTTGTGTGGCGCCACCCGCTGCGGCGAGCGGTAGAAGTAGGGCCACGGTCCTCGGATGCCGTTCACGTAGGGCATATGGGCGCGGTGGTAGCGGCCGATGCCCTCGGACTCGGCGCCGAAGAAGAATGGCAGCACGTGCAGGTCCTGCCACAGGTCGATGCTGTAGTAGCGGCCGGAGCGGACGGGTCCGACCAGGTCCTTCGACTTGCGGCAGACGTAGATGCCGGTGAAGCGCGTCACGTCACCCTCGACCGTGGCCTCGACCACCATGTCGGCACGACCCAGATTGGTGACGGGGCGGGCCAGCGGGTGGTTCTCGATCTGGACCGCCAGCGCGGGCAGGTCAAGGCGCGACGGCTTGTCCAGCGCCAGGCCATTCAGCGGGCAGCGTGCCTCCGGCTCCGGCGTCGCCGTTGGCGTCGGCTCCGGGGAAGCCGTGGGACTCGGTGACGGGGTCGCGCTGGGACTGGGGCTGGGCGTGACGGGAACGGTGGGCTGGGGTGTGGCATCCGGCGATCCGCTGAACGCAAGCCAGCCGCCCCCCACGACCGCGATCAGGAGGACGGCTGCGGCGCCGATCATGAAGGTGCGCGATCGCAGCAGGTCCATCGGCTCCCATCCTAGCCCGAGCGGCCGGACCGCCGCAGGTCGCTGCTAGACTCGCTGGCATGCCCGGCTTCTCCACTCGCGCGATTCGCGCCGCCAGCCGCGTGCCGAAGGCTCCCCAGCCGCCGATCAACGTCCCGATCTACCAGACCAGCACCTTCGAGGTGTCGAGCGCCGAGGAGCTGGCGGAGCTGCTCGAATTCTCGCGCCCGGGGCACTCGTACAGCCGCTACTCGAACCCGACCCATGCTGCGCTGGAAGATGCGCTCGCCGAGCTGGAGGGTGCCGAGGCCTGCCACATCACCGCCTCCGGCATGGCCGCCATCCACGCCGCCATGCTCTCGGTGCTGTCCGCTGGCGACGAGGTGATCATTCCGCGGGCGGTCTACGGGGGCGTGGTGGGCCTGGCCCAGGTGGTGCTCGCCAAGTCGGGTATCGGTGTCAAGGCGGTCGACACCACCGACGCCGATGCGGTCGAGGCGGCCATCGACGATCGGACGCGCCTGCTCTGGATCGAGACGATCAGCAACCCGACCACCGCCATGAGTGACGTGGCCCATCTGGCGGAGCTGGCCCACGGTCGGGGGATCGTGCTGGCCGTCGACAACACCTTCGCCTCGCCATACCTGGCCAACCCGCTGTCGCTGGGCGCCGACCTGGTGGTGCATTCGACCACCAAGTACGTCGGCGGCCATTCGGACATCACCGGCGGCGCGGTGCTGGGCAGCGCCGAGCGGGTCGCCGCCGCGCGGCGCATCGTCATCAACGTGGGCGGCAACGCGGCGCCGCTTGAGGCGTTCCTGGCGCTGCGGGGCCTGAAGACGCTGGGCATCCGGATGGATCGCCACTCGGCCAACGCCCTGGCCGTGGCCTGCGCCCTGGAGGGCGCGCCGGGAGTGGCGGCTGTCCACTATCCGGGCCTGACCTCGCATCCGCAGCACGAGCTGGCCCGGCGCACGCTGCGCGACGGGATGGCCGGCGGCATGCTGAGCATCGACCTGGCCGGCGGGCGGGAGGCCGGCGAGCGTTTCCTGGACCGGCTCACCGTGGCGGTTCATGCCACCAGCCTGGGGAGCGCCGAGACGCTCTGCAGCCACCCGGCCTCCTCCTCGCACCGGCAGCTGACCGAGGAGGAGCTGGGTCGTGCCGGCCTCACGCCGGGGATGGTGCGCATCTCGATCGGACTGGAGGACCCGGACGACCTGGTCGCCGACCTGTCGGCGGCAGCGGCCGACACGCGGTGACGAGCGTCGTCGACCTGTGGCGCGCCATCGATCCGGACGCGCGGCTGGTCTCGGGCTCGGCCCGCGCCATGGGGCGGTCGGTGCGTTCGGTGGCGCGGACCCGGGCTGTCGCTCCTCATCTCCCACAGGCCGATGATGCCGCGCTGCTGCTGGTGGACGCCGCCGTGCTGGCGGTCCCGGCAGTGGACGCCCTGCTGAACTCACTGCGGGACGCGCAGCTGGCGCCGGTGGCCATCATCCTGGCCGGGTCGCGCCTGACGCCGGAGGCGGCCGACGCCCCGATTCCGGTGCTCGTCAGCGAGCAGTCGCCGGCGGTACTGGCCGAAGCCGCGGCGGCGTACCTGGTCGACGAGCCGGCCGCGCTGGAGCGGATTTCCGGCGCATTGCGGCTGGCCTGCGCCGAAGCCTCGCTCTCTGATCCGCAGCTCGCCACGCCGGCGGGGCTGGTCGCCGCCCGCATCGGCCGAGGCGTGGCCATCAGTGTCGACGGCGAGCTGCAAGCCCTCCATCCACGCCCGGCCGGACGCGCGTTGGCGGCCCGCTTTGCCGCGCTGCACGCCCGGCTGCTGGGCGAGTCGACCCACGCTCGCCGCGACCCGGGCCGGCAGGCGCGGGAAGGCCTCTGGCTGCTGGAGCGCCGCATCCGCCCCGGTGCCGCGGCATGGCTGTTCGACGACCTGCCGTTCGCGGCGGTGGACGAGGTGGCGGCCGACGCGCTGACCGCCACGGCCCGGGCGCTCCTGCGCCGGCCCGCGCCGGCGCTGGTCCAGGCCGAGCACCTGGCGGCTGCCACGACTGGTGAGGGGCGGGCGGCAGCGGGCAGCGACCCGCTGCAGGACACGCTGGTGGCGGTGGCCCGCAGCAACGGCCGCGTGGCGCCGGCGGCGCGGCTGCTCGGCGTGCACCGCAACACCGTCCTCTACCGGCTGCGCCGCGCCCGCGACGAGCGCGGTCTCGACCCGCGGCGGCCGCAGGACGCGCTGCGCATCCTGGCCGAGCTGGACGAGTCCCAGCCGCCGCCGACCCACTGATCGGCTTCCTTGTGCACAGTGCACAAGGAATCGCGCCTCCCTGGACGGAAGGGACCGGCCGCTGCCAGGTGCCCCAGGGCTAGCCTTGCGGGCGTCCCTACCACCGTTTCGAAGGAGCCCTCACCCCATGCCGTCCAAGGAGCTGACCGCCGCGCTCAAGCTTGCCGAGGAGCGCAACCTGCGTTTCGTCAGCCTGCAGTTCACCGACATCGTGGGCCAGGTCAAATCGGTGCAGGTTCCGATGCACCAGCTGGAAGAGGCGGTCGAGCACGGCAAGTGGTTCGACGGCAGCAGCATCGAGGGCTTCGCCCGCATCGCCGAGTCGGACATGTTCCTGGTGCCCGACCTGGCCACCTTCTCGCCGATCCCCTGGGAGCCCGGCTTCGATCCCGATGGCTCCGAGCGGGCGACCGGCGCCGCTCGCGTCATCTGCGACGTCTTCACGCCGAATGGCGAGCCGTTCCCCGGCGACCCGCGCTGGGTGCTCCGTCGCCAGGTGGAGAAGGCCAAGAAGCTCGGCTTCGTGCTGAACACGGGGCCGGAGCTCGAGTTCTTCCTGCTCCGCCGCAGCGAGACCGACGTCGAGACGCTGCCGCACGACGCGGCCGGCTACTTCGACCTCTCCGAGGACCTGGGCACCGAGGTCCGCAAGGAGATGATGAACGACCTGGAGGCGTTCGGGATCAAGGTCGAGACCGCGCACCACGAGGTCGCCACCGGGCAGCACGAGATCGACTTCGAGTACGCCGACGCGCTGCGCACCGCCGACAACGCGGTGACCTTCAAGACCACCCTCAAGGCGGTCGCCGCGCGGCAGGGGCTGTACGCCACCTTCATGCCCAAGCCGTTCTTCGGCATCAACGGATCGGGCATGCACACCCACCAGAGCCTGTGGGACATCAAGAAGGAGCGGAACGCCTTCGCCGATGCGAAGGACGACTACGGGCTGTCCGACACCGCGCGCAGCTACATCGCCGGCACCCTGGAGCACGCCCGCGGCATGATCGCCGTGCTGGCGCCGCTGGTGAACAGCTACAAGCGGCTGGTGCCCGGCTACGAGGCGCCGGTCTACATCGGCTGGGCGCGCATCAACCGCTCGGCGCTGATCCGCATCCCGCAGATCAGCCACGGCCAGCTGAACTCCACCCGCATCGAGCTGCGCTGCCCGGACCCGTCCACCAACCCCTACCTGGCCTTCGCCTGCATGCTGCGCCTCAGGCCTGGACGGCATCGAGCGTGGGCTGACCCCGCCGGACCCGGTGGAGGAGAACCTGTACCACTTCGACGCCGCCAAGCTGGCCAGCCGCCAGATCAAGCAGCTGCCGGGCACGCTGCGCGAGGCGCTGGACGAGCTGGCCGCCGACCGCGTCATCGCCGAGGCGCTGGGCGAGCACGTCTTCGAGCGCTTCGTGGAGGCCAAGACCGAGGAGTGGGACGAGTACCGGATGCAGGTGACCGCCTGGGAGGTGGAGCGCTACCTGGAGGCCTTCTAGCAGGTCCTGCGCGCCCTCAGCGCCACGTGCCGGGGTTGGCGGGCTCGCCCTCCGAGTCCGTCCCACGGCGTCCGGCCTCGTTGGCGGAGTCGATGATGCGCCACGCGTCCGCCAGCCCGAGCCAGCCGCTCACGTGGGTCTGCCGCCCTTCGAGCGCCTTGTAGGTGTCGAAGAAGTTCTCGATCTCGCGCAGCAGGTGGGGCGAGAGCTGCTCCAGCGCATCGGTCCCGTCCCAGCGCGGGTCGTCGTGGGCCACGGCCAGGACCTTGTAGTCGTGGCCCTTGTCGTCGCTCATGTCCAGCACGCCAATGGGCCGGCCGCGCACCACGCAACCCGGGAAGGTGCGCTCGCTGATGACCACCAGCACGTCCAGCGGGTCGCCGTCATCGGCCAGGCTGCCCTCGATGAATCCATAGTCGCAGGGGTAGACCACGCTGCTGTACAGGACCCGATCGAGCACGAACCGGTTGCGCGCGTGGTCGAACTCGTACTTGTTGCGGCTGCCGGAGGGGATCTCGATGATCACCTCGATCGGCCCGCGCGCGTCCGCCATGGCGCGAGTATGCGCCCGCTCAGTCGGACGGGGCCAACTGCGTGGGCTGGCTGGACCGATGCCGCCGGGCGATGGCATCGGCGTAGGCGCCCAGTAACGCCTGGGCCGATACCTCCCAGCTGAGAGGACCGGTGATCCGCTCCCGCCCGATGCGTCCCATCTCGGCACGCGACCCTTCGTCGGCGAGCAGCTCCAGGATGGTCCGGCCCAGCTCGACTGCGTCGTTGGGGCGGGCGTAGCGGGCCGCGTCACCCGCCGAGAAGCGCGTCTCCTCCAGGTCGAAGGCGGCCACCGGCACCCCCATGGCCATGTACTCCAGCGTCTTGTTCATGGTGCACAGCTCGTTGAAGCCGTTGCGCGGGTCGGGGCTGACCGCCACGTCGGTGCTGGCCAGCACGCGGCGCACCTGCTCGTCGGGGATGCGGCCGGTGAACTCGACGTCGTCGCCCAGGCCGCGGTCCTGGGCCAGCTGGCGCAGCGCGTCGACCTGGTTGCCGCCGCCCATGACCACGTAGCGCACCTGCCCGGGCAGGGCGGCCGACACGGTGCTGGCGGCCTCCACGAACAGGTCGACCCCGTCCTGCGGCCCCATGGTGCCCAGGTAGCTGACCAGGAACCGCCTTCCGTCCTTCGTCGCCGGATCCGGCTCGACCGGGAAGATGCGCTTGGGGTCCGGCGAGCTGCGCACGACGTGCACGTGCTCCGGGCGGCACGCCGCCCCGCTCGATCGCGACGCGGCGGTAGGACTGGTTGGTGGCAATCACCGCGTCGGCGCTGCGGTAGGTCATGCGCTCGCACCAGCGCAGGAACCGATGCACCAGGCCGCCCGCGCGGCCTCCCTGGGCGACGTAGACCTCGGGTCCCAGGTCATGCTGATCGAACAGGAACGCCGAGCCGAGGCCCCGGAACAGGCGGCCGATCGGGAAGTAGAAGTCCGGCGGATTGCAGGCATGGACCACGTCCAGGCGCCGGCCGCGCCAGGCGAGCAGCGACAGGATCAGGCTGGCCGGCATGGCAACCGCGTACTCGGCCAAGTGCGCCGCCAGGCCCGCGGCCGTGGTCGGCAACGGATAGCGGAAGATCTCGATCCCCTCGATTCGCTCGTGCCAGCGTCGCGCGCCCTCGCCCTTCGGACAGACCACGGTGACCTGCCAGCCCGCCGCCCGCAGGGTCTTGGCCTCGTTCCACACCCGGCGGTCGAAGGGGACGGGCAGGTCCTCGACCCAGATCAGGGTTCGGCCGGCTTTGCCGGCGCGGCCGCTCGCGCTACCAGCCGATGCCGGCATACCGCTCCGAGCCAAGCGCCTCCAGCTCGTCGCCGGCGCCGACCAGGTCCACCACCCGCTGCTCCGGCCGCAGCCGCTGGGCCAGATCTTCCAGGCCGGGCCAGCGTTTGGTGACGATGACCGTGTCCGCTTCGGTCAGAGCCTCGTCCAGCGATCCACGCAGCAGCTCCAGCAGGTGCGGCAGGTGCTGCTCGATGAAGGCGCGATTGGCGCCGCGCAGCAGCGCCGGATCGACGTCCGGATCGTAGATCGCCAGGCGGTAGCCCTTGCCGATCAGCCGCTCGGCCATGGAGACCGCCGGCGACTCCCGGAGGTCATCGGTCGACGACTTGAAGGACAGGCCCAGCAGCGCCACGCGGCGCCCGCCGGCCTGCTCCACCAGGCGCACGCCGCGCTCGAAGTGGGCGACATTGCTCGCCAGCGCCGCATCGAGCAGCGGCAGCTCCACATCCGACTTGCGGGCACGATCGGTGATGGCGCGCAGGTCCTTCGGCAGGCACGAGCCGCCGAACGCGTAGCCCGGACGGAGGTACGTGGTCGAGATGTTGAGGCGCTGGTCGGCCATCATCAGCCGCATCACCTCCCGCCCGTCGACGCCGTTGGCCCGGGCGAATGAGGCGATCTCGTTGGCGAAGGCGATCTTGGTGGCGTGGAAGGCGTTGTCGGTGTACTTCACCATCTCCGCGGCCCGAATCGGGACCACCTCGAACGGGGAGGCCAGGCCCTCGTAGGCGGCTGTCACCTGCTCGGCGGAGCGATCGTTCGTTCGCGCCGATGATGGTGCGCGAGGCCTCGTAGAAGTCGCGAATGCTGCTGCCCTCGCGCAGGAACTCGGGATTCATGGCCAGCCCGAAGTCGGTGCCGGCCGTCATGCTCGAGCCCCGCTCCAGGGCGGGTTGCACCTGCTCCTCGGTCGTGCCCGGCAGGACGGTGCTGCGCACCACCACGGTGCGGAAGCGTCCGTCGTGCGGCAGGGCGGCACCGATCTCCTCGGCCACGCGCAGGACGGCCGTCAGGTCCAGCGCCCCGGATGGCGCCGATGGCGTGCCGACCGCGATCATGATCACGTCGGCCGCCGCCACCGCCTCGCCGATGGGGGCGACCCGGATGCGCCCGGCCGCGACCCCGGCCGCCAGCGCATCGTCCAGGCCGGGCTCGGAGATCGGCGACTGGCCGGCAGCGATGGCATCCGCCTTGACCGCGTCCTGGTCCACGCCGATGACGGATCGACCCATCTGGGCCATGCAGGCCGCGGTCACCGCCCCGACGTAGCCAAGGCCGATGATCGCGACACACGGGCCGCTCGACTGCGTTGTTTGCATGGCGCGCATTGTGCCGTGCGCTCGCTCGCGGCGCTGTGGAGGTGGCCGGCGCGCATCTAAACTGCCGGGCATGTCCGAGCCCATCGAGGGCGATCCGGGTTCGCCGCCCGATGCGCCGGAGCCCGATTCACGCGACGCACGCCGCCGCTTCCGGCAGGACGTCGCCACCGGCCTGACCTGGACGCTGATCGGCACCTGGGGACGCCAGGGGATCGACCTGATCGTCTTCGCGTTCCTGGCGCGGTTGCTGCTGCCCGAGGACTTCGGACTGGTGGCCCTGGCGCTGGTCTTCGTGCTGCTGGCCCAGCTGCTGGTCGACCAGGGGATGGGCGACGCGCTGGTGCAGCGGCGCGAGATCACCCCGCTGCAGGTCGACACTGCCTTCTGGGTGGCGGTGGCCACCGGCGGCCTGCTGACGGTCGCGCTGTTCCTCCTCGCCTGGCCGATCTCCGGGCTCCTTGGTGAGCCGGATCTGCAGCCCATCCTGCAGGTCCTGTCGCTGACCTTCGTGCTCGCTGCCTTCACCACCATCCAGATCGCCCTGCTGCGCCGGCAGCTGGCCTTCCGCAGCCTCTCCCTGCGCGCGTTGGGCGCCTCGGCGGGTGGCGGCGTGGTGGGCGTCGTCGCGGCACTCGCGGGGTGGGGCGTCTGGGCGCTGGTGGCCCAGCAGGTCGCCTCGGCCGTCTTCTCGGTGCTCACCCTGTGGTGGGTCACGACGTGGCGGCCGTCATGGAATGCCTCGCGCGCCGAGTTCGGCAGCCTCTTCCGGTTCGGCATCCACATCGTGGGTGGCGACGTGATCACCTACATGAGCCGCAACGTCGACAACCTGCTGGTGGGCGCGGTGCTGGGCCCGGCCGTGCTGGGGTTCTACGTGGTCGGCTATCGGATCCTGACCGCCACCCAGGCCGTGCTGACGAAGATCACGCGCAAGATGACCTTCCCGGTCTTCAGCCGGCTGCAGGACGACCCGGAGCGCATGGTGCGCACCTACAACCGCGTCACGGCGGCCGCGGCCACCGTGATCCTGCCCGGCTACATCGCGGCGGCCATCGTGGCGCCGGAGCTTATCGCCGTCCTGTTCGGCGCTCGCTGGCAGGAGCAGAGCGGGTCGGTCGCCCAGGTCCTGCTGCTCATCGGTCCGGTGGTGGCCATCCAGGCGCTGAGCATCGCCATGCTGAACGCGGTGGGCCGGCCGGACGTGGCGTTCCGCTTCCGGCTGGTCACCACCGTCATCACTGTGGGGGGATTCGTGCTGGCCGTTCGATTCGGCATCGTGGCGGTGGCGGCCGCCTACGTCATCCCCGGCTACCTGCTGCTGCCGCTGAACCTGATCTGGATGCAGCGCTATGCCGGCATCGGCATCCGCGCATACCTGGCGCGCCTGCGCGGGGTGGCAGCGGCCACGCTGGTGATGGCCCTGGTGATGATCGGCGGGCGCTACCTGCTGGGCGAGCGGGAGCCGTGGGTGCTGCTGGTCGCGCTGCTCGGCATCGGCGCGATCACCTTCGTCGGCGCCCTGTGGGTCTTCGATCGTGAGCTGATGGTCGATGTCCTGCGCTTCGCCAGGCAGGCGGTTCCGGGTCGTCGACGCCGGCCACCGGGAGACCAATGAGGAACGGTTTCCGGTCGCGCCCCTATCATCTCGCCTGATGCAGCGCGACCCCGCCACGCCGGAGCACCGCCCCGACTTCTTCATCGTGGGCGCCTTCAAGTCCGGGACCACGGCGCTCTACGACTACCTGGGCCAGCATCCGCAGGTCTTCATGCCGTTCCACAAGGAGCCGCTCTTCTTCGGCGACGACCTCACCCGTCGCTACGGGCGGATGACGCGGGAGCAGTACCTGTCGCTCTTCGCCGATGCCGGCAACGGCCAGCGGGTGGGGGAGGCATCGGCCTGGTACCTGTACTCGCGCTGCGCGGCCGACGAGATCCGAGGGTTCGCGCCGGAGGCGCAGATCATCGTGATGCTGCGCAACCCGGTGGACGTCATGCATGCGCAGCACAGCCAGCTGCTGTTCAACGCCGCCGAGGACATCACCGACTTCGCGGAGGCGCTGGCCGCCGAGCCGGACCGACGCCGTGGAGAGCGCCTGCCGCCGGGGCCGATCCGCCTCGAGACGCTGTACTACCGCGAGAGCGTGCGCTTCGCCGAGCAGCTGGAGCGCTACGTCGACGCCTTCGGCCGGGATCGGGTCCACGTCATTCTTTACGATGACTTCCGTGACCAGACCCTCCAAACCTACGCCGGCACGCTCACGTTCCTGGGCGTGGACGCGACCTTCGAGCCACAGATCGAGGTGGTGAACGCCAATCGCAGGGTTCGGTCGACGGTCATGCAACGGCTGATCTTCCAGCCGCCGGGGCCGATGCTGCGCACGGTGCGCGTGCTGCGGCGCTTCCCGCTGGTCCATCGCGCGCGTGCCGCGCTGCTGCAGCTGAACAGCCGCGCCCAGCGCCGCACCGAGATGGATCCGCGCCTTCGGTCGCAGCTCACCGAAGAGCTCGCCCCGGAGGTACGACAGCTCGCGTCGCTGATCGGCCGCGACCTGAGCGCCTGGCTGCCCTCCGGAGGCTCATGACCGCCGCGCCGTCGGTCGAAACACCAACCGCGCCACGCGGCTCGCGGCTCGGGCTGTTCGGTCAGGAGGGGACCGCCGGCTTCATCCTGCGCGTGGTCGTGCTGCTGATCGCCATCGTCGGCATCCAGGCGGTCATGTCCGCGATTCCCATGTCGGGCGAGACCCGGCGCCTGGCGGTCTCGCTCGCCGGTGCTCTGCTGATCGCGATCACCTACTGGTGGCGGCCGGCCGAGGCGCTGTTCGCGCTGGCGATCTTCATGGTGTACTCGGAGACGACCGCCTGGTACCTGGGCGCCTCCGTCAAGCGCATCGACGAGTTCACGCTGCTGCTGATCGCGCCGATCGCCGCCTGGCGCGCCCTGCCGCGGTGGCGGGCGGTGATCTGGTGGCCGCGCGACGTGGCCATCGGCCTGGCGCTGCTGATGGGCGTGATCTCGAGCCTGGCGGCCGGCGTGCCGCTCGGTGATCTGGGTGCCGGCCGGGCTGCTGCTCGCCAAGCCGATCATCTTCTTCTACATCGTCATGCTCAGCCGGGTCACCGTTCGGGAGGCGACGTCCGGGCTGTGGATCGTGATCGGTGTGGTGCTGGTGGCGTCGGCGCTGGGCTTCATCGAGATGTTCCACGCCCGAGGCTTCCAGGAGTTCCTGGGCATGAACCACTACATCCGGCTGCGGTCGGAGAACGTGGTGGTCAAATCGCTCTTCGTGCATCCGGCCCTGTTCGGCTACTTCACCGCCTTCGTCAGCCTGCTGCTGCTGGCGCGCTACGTCGTCACGCGCCAGCTGCGCTGGCTGGCTGCTCTCCGTGTTCGCGGCGATCGGCCCGTTCCTGTCCGCCCGCCGCCGGGCGATCCTGGCGCTGGCCGCCGGGGCGCTGGCGGCCGCGGTGGCGTCGCGCAGCCATGTTCGAGAGCTGGCGCGCGTACTGGCGCACCTGGATCCCGGCCGCGATCAGCGGGGTGGTGCTGTTCCTCGTCTTCCTGTCGCTGCTGACGGGGCTGTACGACTCGTTCCTGGGTCGCTACTCTCGAGAACGGCGCCGAGCCCACCCTGTCACCCGGTGAGACGCCGATCGAGGAACCGGTCGGCGAGGGCGAGAACGAGCGCGCCCGGTTCGCCCTGTACCGCGGCTCGTTCGAGATCGCCGTCGACGACTTCCCGCTGGGTGGCGGCCTGGGCCGGTGGGGCAGCTGGATGAGTCGCGAGCACTACAGCCCGCTGTACGTGACCTACGACGCGAGCCACATCCGCGGCCTGCAGCCCCCGCCCGAAGTTGCCACGGCGGCCACCGACACGTTCTGGCCGCAGATCCTGGGCGAGCTGGGCGTCATCGGCCTGATCGGCTATGCGGCCTTCATCGCGGCGCTGGGCTGGATGCTGTGGCGGGAGAACGGCAGGGAAGGCGAACCAGACCTGCGCATCCTGCGCCTGGCGGCGGGCATGGTCTTCGCGCAGGCGCTGGTCGAGTCCGCGGCCAGCTCCATGTTCCACTCGCCGTCGCGCGTCTACCTGGTCATGCTGGTCATCGGCATCGTGGCGTCCATCGCCTGGCGGCAGCCTCGCCAAGCCGATCCGTGAGCGCCGCCCTGACGGCGGCTGGCCAACCCGTCCCCGTCCGCATCTTCCTGCCGGCGGATCCCGGCCAGATGCGGATCGGGGGCATCGCCACCTTCGTGCGCGGCTTCGTGAAGTACGCACCGGACGATTTCGCCCTCTCCATGGTGGGCGTGTCGGCGTCGCTGCCGCTGTGGACCTGGCACGAGATTGAGCTCGAGGGGCGCGCCATGAGGTTCATGCCGGTCGTCCGCGCCGGCGACACGCGCGGGCGCGTGCCGATCGCCGCGCGCTACGTGGCTGCCCTGGCCCGTCGTGGGCGGAGCCTGGGTGCCGGGGTGGTCAGCTCATTCCATCGCCCGCTGACCGACCTTCCCATCCGGCAGTCCGGACCGATGTGGCGGGTGGTGCACCTGGGCGTCGAGGACCTGGCCACCGAGGGCAGCGAAAGCCGATGGGCGCGTGTCTCCGCGCAGCCTGGCCATGAGCGAGCGTCGCAGCTTCCGGCGCATGGAGCGCATCTACGTCGTCAATCGCAAGGTCACCGCCGACTATCGCGCGCGATTCGCCGAAGTCGCCGACCGATTCCGATTCCTGCCGAACTGGGTCGACCCCGCCATCTTCCGCGGCGCCGATGCCGCGGCCCGGCAGGCGGAGCGCGACGCGGCTCGCCGCCCGAGATCGGCCTGGCGCCCGACGCGCCGCTGTTGCTCTTCGCCGGCCGCCTCGAGGGCCAGAAGGATCCGCTGCTGCTGGTGCGTGCCTTCGCCGCGCTGCGCGCCACCCGTCCGGCCGCGCACCTGATGATCGCGGGCGAGGGCGGCCTGGAGGCGGCGACGCGCGCGGAACTGGCGACCGTGGGGCTCGAATCTGCGGCCACGCTCCTGGGCACGGTGCCGCGCGAGGAGGTCGCGCGCCTGATGCATGCCGCCGACGCGCTGCTCATCACCTCCGCCTTCGAGACCGGCCCGACCGTCGGCCTGGAGGCATTGGCCTCCGGCCTGCCGGTGGTCACCACCGATGTCGGCGAGGTTGCGTCGGTCGTGGCGCGAGACGGGCGCCGGCCAGGTCGCCGCCGGCCGGACGCCTGAGGCCGTCGCCGCCGCCATCCATGCGGTGCTCAGCCGTCCGGCGGCAGGCCTCCGCGACGACGCGGTACGCGCGGCGGAACCGTTCCTGGCCGATCGGGTACTGGGTGGCGTGTACGACGCGAACCGCGAGATGGCGGCCCAGCTGCCCGCCAGCGGAGCCGAACCAGACGATCGGCTAATCTGCAGCCGCATGATCATCAACCACGAGCACCGGTACGTGTACGTCGAGGTTCCGCGCACCGGCTCATCGGCCGTGCGCAAGGAGCTGCAGGAGATGTACGGCGGGGAGCACATCCTGCGCAAGCACGCCACGTACCGCGACTTCCTGCGGCAGGCGACCGAGGATGAGAAGACCTACTTCGTCTTTTCCGGCATCCGCAACCCGCTCGACGTGGCGGTCACCCGCTACGTCCACCTCAAGGGCAACGTGAAGGACCATTTCACCGATACGTGGTCGGTCAAGGTTCGGAATTCGCTGGCCAGCAAGATCGAGCGGCGCATCTACTCGTGGATCCAGCGCACCGACGCCACCTTCGAGCAGTTCCTGAAGCGTTGGTACGTGGTGCCGTACGACACCTGGACCAGCCTCGACCATGGCAGCATCGACATGGTGCTGCGCTTCGAGCACCTGCCCGAGGACTTCGAGGAGGCGCTGCGGCGGATCGGGCTGGAGCCCAAGCGGCCCTTGCCCGTGGTCAACAAGACGCCGGGACGGGAGCGCGACTTCGTCAGCTACTACACGCCCGAGGCGGTCAAGCGCGCGGTGTGGGTCTTCGGACCGTACATGGACGACTGGGACTACGCCTTCCCGGAGGAGTGGGGCCGCGTGCGGACGCCAGCCTGGTCGCGGGTGGCGATGCGGATCGCTCGCTTCTACCGCGGCATCTACTGGAAGTACTTCCGCTTCGCCGACTATGTCGCCAAGCGACCTCAGCGTCCCGTGGCCGACTCCGGCGCCTGAGCGCCTTGCGCTTCCGAGCGCATCTGCGCGAACGCATCCCGCGCGGCGGTCACCTCCACGATCGCCGGCGCCTGTGGCAGGACGCCGAAGCGACGGCGGTGGCGCAGCCGAGCGATCTCCTCATCGTCGAACTGCACCCAGCGCTCGAAGTAGTCCCGCAGCTCCTCGTCGCTCATCCCCGAGCGGTTGACCACGTCTCGCCATAGCCGTTTTTGCAGCTGCACCTCGTGGCCGCGCAGGTGGATGTCCGGGTGATCGCGGAAGAGGCGGAACTTGCGCACGAACGCCTCGAAGGTGTGGCAGTAGTAATGCAGCAGCCAGCCCAGGTCGGTTGATCTCGCCCGCGCCCCGCCCCGCCGCCGGAAGCGGTGGACCGTGGCGGGTCGCAGGTCGGCCGACAGGCGCGCCGCGCCCTTGCCGAGCGTGTGGCCGTAGACGCCCCGGACCATGTGGGTGGTGCTGGTGAACGGGTCGAATGTCTTGTGCTCCAGCCCCACGTCGGCGCGCTTGAAGAGGGTCTCCTGCGCCATCACATCGTCGAAGTCGACCCGCCGCTGGACGATCTCGAGTGGGCGCAGGACCACCTGCTCCACGGCATCCGGGACGCCATCGAAGGCCGCCGCCAGCGCGCCGGGTGCGGTGGCGTCCAGGCTGACGGTGGCCAGCTCATCCGCATCGATCGCCAAAAGCCAGGTCATCCCATCGGCGCGGGCGCGGCGCATGGCATCGATGGTGTTCATGTTCTGGCGAGAGGTGACGTAGCGCTCCGGCTCATCCGCCGATGCGTCGGTGCGGTCTTCCGGCGGCAGTTCATCGGGCGAGACGGTGGGCGCGACTCGCACGAACGGCAGGTCGACGACGCTGTCGGGAGTGCCATCGGTCGAGCCGTCGTCGTAGACGTACACCGCCTCCGCGCCCAGAAACCGGTGGTAGAGCAGGTTCTGGCGCAGGAACTCCACCTCGTCGCGGACCGTCATCACCAGCGCTATCGACATCGGCTCTCCCGCTCGCGGATCGGCATCCTTCCTATAATCGCCGCCCAGCACCTCGCCATGGAGCCAGTGTGACGAGACGTCCCGAACTCGGCATCGCCTGCGCATGACGGCCGCCTGGCCCGACTTCTACATCGTCGGCGCACCGAAGGCCGGCACCACCTCGCTCTACGAATACCTGGCCGCTCATCCGGACGTCTTCCTGCCCGACCGGAAGGAGCTCCTGCTCTTCGGCTCGGACCTGGACGTGCGCAATCGGCGGCGCTGGACCGCCGACGACCTGCCCGAGCTGTATGGCTCAGCCCCGGCCGGCTCGACCCGCGGCCTGGCGTACGTCTGGTACCTCTACAGCCGGGAGGCGGCGCGCGAGATCGCGGAGGTGCGGCCGGATGCGCGGATCGTGATCGCGCTGCGCGACCCGGTGGCGGCGCTGTACGCCCTGCATTCGGAGTTCGTCTACGACGGCAACGAGGACATCGCCGACTTCACGGCAGCGCTGGAGGCGGAGCCGGACCGATGCGCCGGCCGGCGCATACCCGGCGACGCCCACTTTCCGGCCGGCCTCTGCTATCGGGCCACGGTCCGCTACGCGGAGCAGGTCGAGCGCTATCTCGAGCGCTTCGGAGCGGATCGGGTCCACGTCCTGCTGTTCGACGACCTGATCGCCGATCCGGAGGGCACCGGCGCCGCCGTGGTCCGTTTCCTTGGCCTGTCGGCGCAGCCGGCAGCTCGCCTTCCCGCACGCCAACCCGAACAAGCGCGCCCGGTCGGCCGGCATGCGGCGGTTCCTGGCCGATCCGCCGCCGGCCCTGCGCCGTGCTCATCCGCACCCTCGTCCCGGCCGGCGCGCGGCGCGCCGCCTACCGCCGCGCGGTCGACCTGAACGCCGCCAACCCGGAGCGCTCCGCCATGCCCGCCGGGCTGCGCGACCGGCTGCGTGCCGAGCTCGAGCCCGATGTCAGCCGACTCGAGCGGCTGCTGGGACGGTCGCTGGCGGCCTGGCGCGCCGATCCGTGAGCGGGCCGCAGCGCGTCCTGTTCCTGCTGCCGTCCATTCGACTGGGCGGCATGGAGCGGCTGGTCAGCATCCTGGCGCGCGGCCTGGACCCCGAGCGCTTCGCGGTCGAGATCGTGGTGCTGCATCGCCGCGACGAGAACCCGGACTTCGCGCGCGAGCTTCCCGCGGCGGTGCCGATCCGATCACTCGACAAGCGGTCCCGCTACGACCTGCCGCGCACGCTGCGGCGCCTGGTGGGAGAGCTGCGCGGCCGGCGGCCGGCGGCGGCCATCGGCTTCATGACCTACCAGAACCTCCTGCTGGTGGCCGCCGCCCGCATGGCCGGCACCCGCACGCCGGTGATCGCCACCGAGCACGTCACACCCGACGCCCTGCGGGCCAGCGGCGGCAAGCGGCTGCAGCTGGGCCTGGCGGCCCGCGCCTATCGCCGCGCTGCCGCGGTGGTGCCGGTCTCGAATGGCCTGCGTGACGCGATGGCCCGCGAGCTGGGCCTGCCCGCCGACCGCATGACGACCATCTACAACCCGTTCGACCCGGAGGTCGACCGCCTGGCGGCGGAGGAGCCGCCGGCAGCCTGGTTCGCGGGTCCCGGCCCGACCCTGGTGGCCGTCGGCCGCCTGACGCCCCAGAAGGCATATCCGGTCCTGCTGGAGGCGCTGCGCCGCGTGCGCGAGCAGGCGCCGGCGCGGCTGCTGATCCTGGGCGAGGGCGAGGAGCGCGCCGCCCTGGAGGCACGCATCACCGAGCTGGGGCTGGGCGATGCGGTCCAGCTGCCCGGCTACGCGCCGAACCCCTTCCCGGCCATGCGGCGGGCCGACGCGTTCGTGCTCGCCTCCGACTGGGAGGCATTTCCCTTCGTGCTGGTCGAGGCCATGCGCGTCGGCGCGGCGGCGGTCGCCACCGACTCCGAGTTCGGTCCGAACGAGATCATCGAGCCGGAGCGCAGCGGCCTGCTGGTGCCGACCCGCGACCCGGTCGCGCTGGCCGACGCCATCCTGCGCATCCTGACCGATCCCGCCCTGGCGGCGCGCCTGCGCGAGGGCGCCCGACAGCGTTCGGAAGCCTTCGCCCCCGAGACCGCCATCCGGCAGTACGCCGACCTGCTCGACGCGGTGATCGGCCCCAACGGCGGCCGCGGCGATGCCGGGGTAGCATCGGGCCGATGACGCGTCGCCCGGACTTCTTCATCGTCGGCGCCGCCAAGTCCGGCACGACCTCGATGCATGACTACCTGCGCCAGCATCCGGCGGTCTTCATGCCCGCCATCAAGGAGCTGAACTACTTCGGCAGCGACCGCCCATCACGGCACTCCTCGCGGATGACGCTGGACGAGTACCTGGCCAACTTCGCCTCCGCGCCGGCCGGCGGGCGGGTGGGCGAGGCATCGGTCAGCTACCTGCGCTCCACGCTGGCCGCCCAGGAGATCGCCGCGTTCGCGCCGGAGGCGCAGGCGATCGTCATGCTGCGCAACCCGCTGGAGGTGATGCAGGCTCTGCACTCGGAGCTCGTCTTCCTGGGGCTGGAGGAGATCACCGACTTCGGCGAGGCGCTGGCCGCGGAGCCTGACCGGCGCGAGGGCCGCCGCATCCCCAAGGCCATCAACAACCCCCGCGGCCTGCTCTATCGCGAGGCCGTCAATTACTCGGAGCAGCTGGTCCGCTACGACGCCGCGCTCGGCCGCGAGCGGATGCACATCATCGTCTTCGACGACTTCAAGGCCGATACCGCCGCATCGGTGGCCGCGACCTTCCGCTTCCTGGGCGTGGACGAGGCCTTCCGGCCGCGGCTGGAGGTCAAGAACCCGGCCAAGGCGAGCCGCAGCCGCCTGGCGCAGCGCCTGATGGCCAGCCCGCCCGGCTGGGTGCGCGGCACCGCCCGCCGCATCCTGCCCAAGAACACGCGCAAGGGTATCTACCGCACCGCCACGCGGCTGAACGCTCGCCCCCAGGAACGCGCGACCATGGACCCGGGACTGCGCGCCAGCCTGGTCGAGGACCTCCGTCCCGAGGTCGAGCGGCTCAGTGCCATGGTCGGGCGCGACCTCGGCTTCTGGCTGCAGGAGCCCCCCACATGACGCTGCCCAACTTCTTCATCGTGGGAGCGCCAAAGTGCGGCACCACCGCGCTGCACGCCTACCTGTCCCAGCACCCGGACGTGTTCATGTCCGATCCGAAGGAGCCGCACTACTTCGGCTCAGACCTGGACTTCCGCTACCGGCGCCGCCCCAGCGACGCGCAATATCGGTCCTACTTCGCGGGCGCCGGCGACCGGCGCCGCATCGGGGAGGCATCGGTCTGGTACCTGTACTCGGAGTGCGCCGCCGACGAGATCGGCCAGGCGGTGCCCGACGCCCGGATCATCGTCATGCTGCGAGACCCGGTCGAGATGATCCCCTCGCTGCACAGCCAGTTCGTCTACAACGGCCACGAAGACCTCGGACTGGCCGATGCGCTCGCCGCGGAGGAGGATCGCGCGGCGGGCCGCCGCATCCCGGAACACGCGAACTTCCCACGCGGCCTGCTCTACCGGCGCGTGGCGACGTACGCCCCGCAGCTGGGGCGCTACCTGGACCGATTCGGCCGTGAGCGGGTGCACGTCATCGTGTACGACGACTTCAGGGCCGATACCGCGGGGTCCTACCGCGACACGCTGGCCTTCCTGGGCGTCGATCCGGACCACCAGCCGGACTTCG
The DNA here is from genome assembly GCA_963720505.1 of uncultured Chloroflexia bacterium. Taxonomy (GTDB): domain Bacteria; phylum Chloroflexota; class Limnocylindria; order QHBO01; family QHBO01; genus DASSCW01. Next base: position 508,225 of record CAVRFT010000006.1, on the reverse strand, counting down.
CGGTGGTGAACGCCAGCAAGCGCTCGCGCAACATGGTGCTGCGTCGAGCCCTCAACGATCCGCCGGAGTGGCTGCGCAAGGCGGCACGCCGCGTGGCCCCGCAGGGCATGCGGCGCCGGCTCTACCGCTCCGCGGTCAACCTGAACACGGAGGCCGCCGCACGCGACGCGCTGACGGGCGAGGCTGCCGAGCGCCTGCGTCGGGACATGGCGGGTGCGAACCGCGAGCTGGAAGAAATGCTGGGGCGCGAGCTGCCGGCCTGGCTACCGGCGGAGGGATCGGCTCAGTAACGCGCGCCGATGGGGCTGGCGCTCGGGCCGGCGGTGTACTGGTACGAAACGGAGGCGATCCGCACGAACTGGCTGCTGCCGGGGGTGCGGGAGAGGTAACCCGCCGGCCTGCTGTTCATCCGGTACTTGGTGGCCGGTCCCAGCACGCCGCCACTCTTGTTCGACGGGACGCCCACGTACTTCAGGCGCACCGTCTGGCCGGGCGCGATGCGGATGCCGTACCCGCCGTTGTGCGAGACCAGGCTCTCCTGCAGGTCCACCTCGGCCCGGGACGACGGGCAATCGCAGCCGATGAAGATGCCGGCGGTCCGGTTGGCGTAGACGGTCTCGTGGCGGAACACCTTGTTGGTGCTGCCCTCGTTGACCCGGATGCCGTACTGGTTGTCCCAGTACAGGTTGAACGAGAAGGTCATCAGCCCCGTGCCGGAGTGGGCGGACGCAACGCCGTCGCGCAGGTTCAGGCCGGCGCCCGTATTGCCGAACACCTGGTTGTGCTTGAACACGGTGTTCGAAATCGGCGAGCCGATGCCGCCCTGGTTGACCTGCACGCCAATGGTGTTGCCGCGGATCACGTTGTCATGCACGTTCGTGCCGCGCGCGCCATTGGTCAGGGTCAGCCCGTTGGGACGCTCGTCAGCGCGCTCGGGTCCGGGGCGCTGCACGTTCTGCGAGGCCAACGTGTTGCGGCAGACCTCGGTGCCATAGGTGGCGCGATGGTCGCCGCTGTTGTTGGGCCCCTGGACCTTGATCCCCTGCAGCGCGTTGTGGCTCACCGTGTTGCCGCAGATGACCGTGTCCTGCGAGCCGGCGTCCACCTTGAATCCCTGGAGGGTGCTGTATGCGGCGCTGTTGCGCAGGAACTCGTTGCCCACTGCGGCATCGAAGCCGGACGCCGTCGCGCGGCCCGAAGTGCCGAAGGCCATGGGCGTGTTGCCGACTGCCGTGTTGTCCCAGGCCGAGCTGTGGTCGGCGCCCTGGTGGAAGGTGATCCCCATCGACGTGTGCTGCACCACGAAGCCCCGCACCGAGACGTACCGCGAGCCGGCCACGCCGGTGAAGTAGAAGCCCATGTAGGTGGGCACCTCGATCGTCACCGATCCGGGCGCGACGCCGTTGCGGGTGGCCACGTACAGGCGGTTCGCGCCATCGTCCCACCAGTAGCCGCCGGCGCCGGTGCCAGCCCGGTTACGCAGATCGGCCAGGCTGGCGTGCTGCCACAGGAAGCCAATTCGGTTCTGGAAGATGGCGCTCGAATAGGGCTTGAAGCGATCAAAACCGGACGGGGCAGAGCTCCACGCCGTGGACCACACGCCGTTGGTGGCATCGGGCGTCCAGGAATTGCCCGAGTGGGGGGCGACCTGGGCGCCCGACACGATCGGCTTGACGTAGTCGGTCCCGGCCGGCGACCACCCATCGGCCATGAAGACGACCGGCGCGCCGGCCGTGCCGGCGCGGTCGTAGTTGCCCGGCACCGGGCGCTCGCGATAGATGTAGTCGGTGTAGCCGCGGACCACCACCGTCCAGCCGGCCGCGGCCATGCCATTCGGCACGCGGCGCGCGGCGTAGTTGATGGTCTTGTAGGCGTCGCCCCACGATCGTCCGCCGTTGCTGTCGCTCCCGTGCTTGCCGTCGACGTAGAGGGTCACGCCGGCCGCCGCGGCGGGCGCCGGGCGAACGGCAGGGGCGACGGTCCAGGCCGTCAGGGCCAATGCGAGGAGCAGCGTGGATCGGGCGCGACGCGTCATGACCGGGCCAGCATGGAATGACTCACGCTCTGCTGCCATGGGTAAGAAGTACAGGCTGCAGGGCAAACTCCGGTCGGGGCCGGTCAGCTGAGGGCGCTACCCACGCCGGCCGGTGCGGGACTGGCCGACGGCTGACGCGCGCTCGCCCGACCGTCCAGCAGGGTGGGAATCACCTCCGCCCATTCGTGGCCGACCACGCGCAGCCGGGTCCGCCAGCCACGCGCCACGGCGGAGCGCAGCAGATCGCGCTCGCGAGCGCGCAGGGCATCGACGTCCAGCCCGTCGAAGGCGAGGTACGGCGCGAACCAGCCGAACGGCGGGAAGGTGTAGGCGTCCTCCGTGTTGGCCAGCAGCTCGTCCAGCGCCGGCTCGAGCGCCACGTCCTCGATCACCGGCTGTCCGCGTTCCATCAGCAGCACGCCATCGAGCGGCGACTCGTCCACCAGGTCGCAGTCCAGCAGCGAGGTGACGTGGTACTTGGGCGGCGGCACCAGCAGCTGGACCACCGAGTTGATGGTGACGATGGGCACCGGCCAGCGGCCCAGCGCATGGCCGATCGTTCGACTCTGCTTGGAATGCACGCGGCTGCGGATGGCGAGCATGAACCGATCGGCGAAGGGCAGTGCCGACTCGTTGACGGCGCTCATGGTGTGCAGCGACAGGGTCATCGGCTTCGGATAGGAAAGGACCTGCCCGTCCGGCCGGACGATGGCCATGTCATCGCCCATGAACCCCCATGACCGATGCATCAGCAGTCGCAGCAGGGTGCTCGTCTTGCCGGTATCGGTCTGGGCCGACATGAGCAGTGCGCCCCGCTCGGTGTCGACCGACGCGCAGTGCAGCAGCACCACCCCGCGGCTGACCAGCAGGAAGCGGAGGAGCGGCTCCACCACGTTCGTGTACAGGACATGGTGCGACCAGGCCAGCAGCCAGTTCGGCTCGATCCGGATGTGCGGTTCCAGGTGGACGTCGAAGGCGACGCCGGCCGCGCCCAACTGCTCCCGGTAGCGGATGACGCCGTCCTCGGAGCCGATGCTGACGCGCAGCCGCGGCAGGCCACCCAGACCGAAGCGCCGGGCGATGACGATGTCCGCCTCAACGGGGTGCGGGGTGTTGAAGGCCGCGAGCTCCGGCAGGGCGATCCGCGAGCTCAGCCGGGCCAGGCCGTGGATGTCGTAGTGGAACCAGCCGTCAGCCGCCGACTGATCGCGCGCGTCGCGTCCCGCCCAGATCCAGTTGTCGGCGATGAAGTAGCGAATGCCGAAGGTCACGCCGATGGCGATCAGGCTCGACACCAGGTAGTGCAGGCCGATCCATTCCGTGATGAGCACCAGCAGCGGCACGCGCACCACCAGCGTCGCCACGTTCAGGGCGTTGAAGGTCAGGTAGCGCACCACGATGTGGTGGCGTGCCTCCCGCCCCCGGAAGACCCAGAGCTCGGTCAGGACGAAGTTGCTGAGCGTCGAGACCTGCGAGGCGACGATCGCCGACACCGCGTAGTGCATGCCCATGACTTCGGTGCCGAAGACAAGGGCGGCGGTATTGACGCCAATGCCGATGATGCCGACCACCGCGAAGCGTGATGGTCGGAGCAGGGATCGGAGCAGCGCCCGAGCACTCGGATTTCGGTGCCGCCGCAGTTCGGTCTCGGCGTGGCTCGGTGGCCTCACCTGATCCTCCCGGGCTGGCTGGAACCGCGGGATGGTATCAAAGCCGCCCGACCGGCGACGAACGAGCGGCCGTGCCGTCGTCGATTGGCTCGAGCAGGAACAGGCGCCCGCGGCCGCCCAGCGAGCGCGCATCGACCACCTGGTAGCGATTCTCGAAGAGCAGCACGATGTCGTGGATCTCGCCCTGGCGCTTCCCGGTCACCGCCAGCCAGACCCGGTCCCGTGCGTCGAAGAGGGCTTCGTCGAAGCTGACCTTGTCGAGCTCGGTGGTGGGACCGGCGCGATGGAGGTAGTACTGGAGCGGCGACCCGAACCACGACTGCATCCACACCCGATCGCCCGGCCGCCCCTCCTCGGCCATCCAGCGGCCGGCCCCCCGCCAGTTGATGTTGGTCGCGCTCCAGTAGGCGGACGGCAGCGCAACCACCAGCGCTACCGCCAGTGCCCCGATCAGGACGGCTCGCAGCAGGACGGGACGCACCGCCACCAGCGCCACGCTCGCCAGCACCGCCAGCATGGGCAGCACCATGATCACGTAGCGGGGGACGAAGAACGGTTTGAACAGGGACACGACCGCCACCACCGCGATCGGCAGCAGGACGCTGGCGACCAGCAGCCAGACACGGGGATCGCGGCGACGCAGCACGGCGGCGACCACCAGCAGGGCGGTCAGGCCGATGAGCAGCCAGAGGCTGCCGGTCAGCTCGACGACGGCGCCATAGAAGCGCGGCAGATTGAAGGGTGGAATCCAACCGTGCTCCCCGCCGAACTGGACGATGATCAGCGGGATCGGCGCGGCCGCCAGCAGCAGGGGGATGCCGCCGGCCGCGATGCCGCGCCAGCCCGGCACCTGGCGAGTGGCCAGCAGCCACAGCCCGTGGGCGGCCACCACCAGCGCCACGAAGAAGTGGACGTACAGCCCCAGCGCCGCGATCAGCCCATACGCCAGCCACGGCCACCAGGCGCCACGGCCGCGCTCGACCCCGATCAGCACCAGCCAGGTCAGGGCCCCGCCGATCAGCATCGCCAGCGAGTAGCCACGCGCCTCCTGGCTGTAGTGGATGACGTACGGGATCAGGGCGAAGATGCCGGCCGCCAGGGCCGCCGCCAGCCAGCCGCCCAGCCGGCGGGCGATGAAGTAGACCGGCACCACGCTGGCCACCCCGAACAGCACCGACAGCAGCCGGATGCGGGCCTCGGTCTCGCCGACCAGGAGCCAGAAGTGGAGCAGCAGGTAGTAGGTCGCCATGTTGGCCAGTCCCACCGCATTGCGGTCGCGGCCGATGATGGTCAGCAGGTCCCCCAGCGAGCCCTTGGCGAAGACGACGCTGGAGACTTCATCGCGCCACAGGCTCGGCTTGCCGAGGTCCTGCAGCGCAAGCACCAGCAGGGCCACCATCGGCAGCACCAGTCCCAGCCAGGGCAGCCAGCTCAGCAGGTTCGCGCGATGCTCCTCGCTGATCCGCCCGGCCAGCCAGGCGCGGGACATGGGACGCTGGCTCTCCATTGGTCCTTCGTCAGCCAGACGCAGGCGGGGTGTCGCGCGGTTCCAGCAGCACCACCGCCAGGTGGTCGCCGAATTCGTGCTCATCGACCACGTCGTAGCCCGCCGCCAGGCGCTCGCGCAACGAGCTGCTGGCCGCGCTCTGGGTCATCACCAGCCAGACCCTGCCGGCGGGAGGCTCGGTCAGCGCGTCGCCGGCCGTCGTGTTGGGCGGCATGACCTTCGCGCCTGCCTGCCGCAGGTAGTAGTTGATCGACCGCTGGCCATTGCCGGCGATCATTCGATCTCCCGCCTGGACCCGGCTTGCCATCCACGGGCCGGCGGTTCGCCAGTCCTGCTGGTGCGTGTCGGCATAGGCGCTCGGAACGGCCAGCAGCAGCAGGCCGGCCACCGCCACGGCCGCCGCGCCACGCATCCAGGGCCGCGGCAGCGCCACGAGGGCGCAGGCAGCCAGGACCGCCACGAACGGCAGCACGATGATCAGGTAGCGCCCAACGAACATTGGCTTCACCAGCGAGATCGCCGCCGCCCCCACGATCGGGATGACGATGCACGCCAGCATCAGCCAGATGCCGGCGTCGCGCGGTCGCGCCACCACGGCCACCACGCCCAGTGCGGTCAGCGCCAGCAGCAGCGGCAGCCCTCCCGCCAGATCGGTGATCGCGCCGGCTGCCTGTGACAGCGTCAGCGGCGGGATCCACTCCTGTTCCCCGCCGAACTGGACGATGATCAGCGGGATCGGCGCGGCCGCCAGCAGCAGGGGGATGCCGCCGGCCGCGATGCCGCGCCAGCCCGGCACCTGGCGAGTGGCCAGCAGCCACAGCCCGTGGGCGGCCACCACCAGCGCCACGAAGAAGTGGACGTACAGCCCCAGCGCCGCGATCAGCCCATACGCCAGCCACGGCCACCAGGCGCCACGGCCGCGCTCGACCCCGATCAGCACCAGCCAGGTCAGGGCCCCGCCGATCAGCATCGCCAGCGAGTAGCCACGCGCCTCCTGGCTGTAGTGGATGACGTACGGGATCAGGGCGAAGATGCCGGCCGCCAGGGCCGCCGCCAGCCAGCCGCCCAGCCGGCGGGCGATGAAGTAGACCGGCACCACGCTGGCCACCCCGAACAGCACCGACAGCAGCCGGATGCGGGCCTCGGTCTCGCCGACCAGGAGCCAGAAGTGGAGCAGCAGGTAGTAGGTCGCCATGTTGGCCAGTCCCACCGCATTGCGGTCGCGGCCGATGATGGTCAGCAGGTCCCCCAGCGAGCCCTTGGCGAAGACGACGCTCGCCACCTCGTCCCGCCAGAGACTGAGATCACCCAGCTGCCAGAGCCCCAGCAGCAGGAGCGTGACCATGACCGATCCCAGGATCAGCGCCTCGTGCCACCAGCGCACTCCGGCGTGCGGGAGCGGCTGCGCGTCGACGGAAGGAGTCGCGAGCTCTGCGGTCAAGGCCGGCGATCCAGGCCCGGAACGGTCAGCCGTCCGCTGCCGGTGGCCCGTCCAAGGCGGCGCGGCTGGCGTCCAGCACCAGGCTCAGGGCCTCGGTGGCATGGCTGCGGACTGTGCAGCCTCCACGCCGCACGTGGCCGCCGCCGCCGAAACGGGACGTGATGGCCGTGGCGTCGACGGCATCCGAGGTGCGGACGCTCACGCGTGTCTCGTCGGGGCCCAGCTCCCGCAGCAGCAGGGTCACGTCGGCGCCCTTTGCCTTGGCCAGAAACTCGGCCAGCCCGTCGGCGTCGTGCTGCTCGGTCCCGGTCTCGTCGAGCATCGACAACATGAGCGTGGTGTGCACGATCCGGTCGTCTGCCTCGGACCCCACGCCGGCCAGCATCTTGCCCCACAGGGCGATGGTCGCGAACGGCAGCTCTGACAGGATCCGGCGATGGATGAGCGCCAACGGGGCGCCCGCATCGACCAGGCGCGCCGCGGCGCGCAACGTGTCGCCCGACGTGGCCATGTCGGAGAAGCCCTGGCTGTCGCGCACGATCCCCACCATGAGGGCCGTTGCCAGCTCCTCGTCCAGCTCGATCTCCAGCGCATCCACCACCCGTGCCACGACCTCGCACGTGGCGGCGGCCTTGGGGTCCACCAGGTTGAGGTCACCGAAGTAGTTGCTGCTGATGTGATGGTCGATGTTCAGCACGGTTGCCCGCGAGAACCAGTCCGCCTCCTCGGTGGCGATACGGCCGACTCGCTCCAGCGTGGCGGCGTCGCAGAAGACGGCGAGATCCGGCTCCAGGTGCGGCTTGCGCACCACCTGCGCCACATGGGGCAGGAAGGCGAACATGGGTGGGATGCCGTCGGCGCTGACGATCTCGGCCTCGGCGCCCAGCCGCTCGGCGATGATGCAGACGGCGACTGCCGCACCGATGGTGTCGGCATCGGGGTTCTCGTGGCAGACCGCGCTCACCCGCTTGGCGGCGCGGAGCGCCTCCACAACGTCACCAATGCTGCTCCCTCGTTCAGCCGCGATCGACAACCGGTTCTCCTCGTGCGTGTGCGTCGCGCCGACCGTGTTGGCGCCGCAGGATTGTAGCCGGGCAACTCGAATCGTCCCTGCACGGGCCATGACCTTGGTGCTGGGTGGCGGGAAGGGGGTCTCAGGCGCTACGATACGGAACCCGACCCGATGCGGCCCCCCATCCCGAATGCTGCCTGCCCGCGTCGGCGCCACATGGAGCTTGACTTGACATCTGCTACTTCGACGCCGCACGGCGGCGTCCTCATCGACCGCGCCCCCACCGGAGCGGAGCGCGAGAGCGCCATCGAGCGCGCCAACGCCCTTCCTTCCATCACCATCGGATCCGTCGCCGCCTCCGACCTGGAGCTGATCGGCAACGGCGCCTTCAGCCCCCTGACCGGCTTCATGGGTGAGGCCGACTACCGCTCGGTGGTCGACAGCATGCGCCTGGCCAACGGCCTGCCCTGGTCGATTCCCATCACCCTGGCCATCGGCCGCGAGGAGGCGGACGCGCTGCAGATCGGCAGCGAAGTCGCCCTGCGCGACGAGAGCGGCCGCCTGCTGGGCATCCTGGCGCTGGCCGAGAAGTACACCTATGACGCACAGCACGAGGCGGAGCAGGTCTTCCGCACCACCGAGGATGCGCACCCCGGTGTGGCGCGCATCCACGCCGCCGGCGAGGTCTACCTGGGCGGCGAGGTCACCGTCCTGAACGGGCCGGCCGATCCGCCCTTTGCCGCCTATCGCCGCGCGCCGGCCGATACGCGCGCCATCTTCGCCGAGAAGGGCTGGCGCCGAGTGGTCGGCTTCCAGACGCGCAACCCCATCCATCGGGCCCATGAGTACCTGACCAAGGTCGCGCTGGAGGTCACCGATGGCCTGATGATCCATCCGCTGGTGGGCGACACCAAGTCGGATGACATCCCGGCCGACGTCCGCATGCGCGCCTACGAGACGCTGCTGGCCGACTACTACCCGTCGGACCGCACGCTGCTGAGCGTATACCCGGCGGCCATGCGCTACGGCGGCCCGCGCGAGGCGATCTTCCACGCCATCGCGCGCAAGAACTACGGCTGCACCCACTTCATCGTGGGACGCGACCATGCCGGCGTCGGCAGCTACTACGGCACCTACGACGCGCAGAAGATCTTCGACGAGTTCGAGCCCGATGAGCTGGGCATCACCCCGCTCTTCTTCGAGCACACCTTCTGGTGCAACGCCTGCGAGGGCATGGCCTCCTACAAGACCTGCCCGCACGGTGATGACCAGCACCTGATCCTCTCCGGCACCAAGGTTCGCGAGCTCCTGTCGTCCGGCGAGATGCCGCCCCAGGAGTTCAGCCGGCCGGAAGTGGCGAAGATCCTGATTGACGCTTACCGCGCGCCCGCAGCGGCGCGCTAGAACCTCACAAGAGAGAAGGACCCATGACACAAACGGATCGCCCGACGCCCGACCTGACCACGAGCACCGACCGCCACGGCCAGACCATCCACCTCGGCGGAGGCGCCGGTACGCGCCAGGACCGCGAGACCACGGGCTTCACCCTCTGGTTCACGGGCCTCTCCGGCTCGGGCAAGAGCACCATCGCCCACATCCTGGAGCTGGAGCTACGGGAACGCGGCCACAAGGTCGAGGTTCTCGACGGCGACGCCGTGCGGCAGCACCTGTCGAAGGGCCTTGGCTTCAGCAAGGAGGACCGCGACACCAACATCCTTCGTATCGGTTGGGTGTGCGAGGTCCTGTCGCGCAACGACGTGGTTGCCATTGCGGCAGCCATCAGCCCGTATCGCGACATCCGAGACCAGGTCCGGGGCAACATCGGCCGCTTCGTCGAGGTTTACGTGGAGGCACCGGTCCAGGTCCTGGCCGACCGCGACGTGAAGGGCCTCTACAAGAAGGCGATGGCGGGCGAGATCAAGGGCTTCACGGGCGTTGACGATCCCTACGAGGCGCCGCTCAACCCCGAAGTCGTGTGTCATTCCGACGGCCGCGAGACGCCAGAGGAGTCGGCAGCGAAGGTGCTCGCCAAGCTGGAGGAGCTGGGCTACAGCCCGCCCGCCGCCTGATCTCCTGACCGCCCACAAAACCCAGGCCTGAGCCGCCGATGGAGCTGAGCGCCTGGATCACGCTTGCCGTGCTGGCGGTCATGATCGTCGTGCTCTACACGGAGCGCGTGCCGCCCGGTCCTGCCGTACTGGGTGCGACCGTGCTCCTGATGCTCGTCGGCGTCATCTCGCCGGAGCAGGCCTTCGCCGGGTTCAGCAACGAGGCGCCCATCATCGTCGCCTGCCTGCTGATCGTGGCCCGGGCGGTGGACGTGGCCGGCATCATGCAGCCCATCGTCACCCGCCTGTTCCGTGGCGCTGAGACCTCGACCGGCATCCTGTCCCGCCTCTTGTTTCCGCTGGCCGGCATCAGCGCCTTCATCAACAACACCACCCTGGTGGCGATGACGGTGCCCGCCGTGATCGACATCTCCGCCCGCCGCAACCTGCCGGCGTCGCGCTTCCTCATGCCGGTCAGCTACGCGGCCATCCTGGGCGGGGTGGTGACGGCGATCGGCACGTCCACGAACCTCACCGTCTCGGGCCTGCTGACCGAGGCCGGCATGAAGCCGCTCGGGCTGTTCGAGCCGACGGCGGTGGGCCTGCCGATCGCCCTCGTCGGCGTGGCGGTGCTCGTCCTGGTGGTGCCGCGCCTGCTGCCGGACCGCACGCCGGTCGGCGGTGCCATTGCCGAGGGCGGCCGCGACTTCACGGTCAGCATGTCGGTCGAGTCCGGTGGCGCTGCCGACGGCGCCAGCGTGAGCGAGGCGGGCTTGCGACAGCTGCAGGGCGTGTTCCTGGTCGAGATCGGGCGCGACGGCCGGTCGATCGCGCCGGTCAGCCCGGACGAGCGCCTGCGGGGCGGCGACCTGCTCACCTTCGTCGGCCGCGTCGACAACATCGTCGACCTGCAGCGCGTGCGCGGCCTGACCTCGACCGAGGCGCGCCAGATCGGCAGCCTGGCGGGCAGCGTCCATGCGTTCTACGAGGTCGTGGTCGGCGCCGGAGGGGACGTTGTCGGGCAGACGCTGAAGCAGGTCGACTTCCGGGCGCGCTACGACGCGGCCGTGATCGCCATCCACCGGGCTGGGCAGCGGGTCGACGCCAAGCTCGGTGACGTGCCGCTGCGTGTCGGTGACACGCTGCTGGTCCTGTCCGACCCCGGCTTCCGTGGTCGCTGGCGTGATCGCCCGGACTTCCTGGTCATCGCGCCGCTGTCGGGCATCTCGCCGCGTCAGCCGCGGCGCGCCTGGCTGATCGGCGCCGTGTTCCTGGGCTTCATCCTGGCGACCGGCTCCGGCCTGGTGCCCATCCTCCAGGCCTCGATCGCCGCTGCGCTGATCGTGATCGCCACCGGGGTCCTCACCCTGCGCCAGGCCCGCGATGCGGTGGACCTGCAGATCATCATCATGATTGCCGCGGCGTTCGGGCTCGGCGCGGCGGTGTCATCGAGCGGATTGGCCGATACGATCGCCGGCGGCCTGGTGAGCGTGATGTCGCCGCTGGGGGCGATTGGGGCGCTGGCCGCGGTCCTGATCGCGACCATGGCCCTGACCGAGCTGCTGTCGAACAACGCGGCAGCGGCGCTCATGTTCCCGATCGGGGTGGCCACGGCGCTCACGCTGGGCGTCGATGCTCGCCCATTCGTGATCGTGATCATGCTGGGCGCCAGCCTGTCGTTCCTGACACCCATCGGCTACCAGACCAACCTCATGGTCTACGGCCTGGGCGGCTATCACTTCGGCGACTACGCGCGAGTGGGCGTGCCGCTCAACCTGATGACCATCGTGCTGACCCTGACGCTGGTTCCGATCGTCTTCCCGTTCAACTGATCACCGAGCGCCGCGTGCCGGCGCCGGGCGGGACGTCAGCGGCCCGAGTGGGCGAGCAGCGCCGGGAGCGTCTTGACCAGGATCTTGAGATCGAGCCAGAGCGACCAGCCGTCGATGTAGACCAGGTCGTGCTCGACCCAGGCGTCGAAGTCGGCCTCGTTGCGCGCCTCGACCTGCCACAGGCCGGTGATGCCGGGCTTCATGGACAATCGGCGTCGGTGCCAGATGTCGTACCGGGCAACCTCGGCCGGCAGCGGCGGGCGCGGACCGACCAGGCTCATCGAGCCGGCAAGCACGTTCCACAGCTGTGGCAGCTCGTCGATGGATGTCCGGCGCAGCCAGCGGCCGATGGGGGTGATGCGTGGGTCGTTGGTCGCTTTGAAGGCGACGTGGCTCCGTTCGTTGAGATGCTTCACCTCATGCAGCCGATCCTCGGCGTCCATGACCATCGAGCGGAACTTGTACATGAGGAACGGCCGGCCATGCAGGCCGATGCGGGTCTGCCCGAAGAGGGCGGGCTTCCGATCGGCGAGGCGGATGGCCACCACCGTCGCCAGCAGGATCGGGCTGAGGATGATCAGTGCCAGGGCCGCGCCAACGATGTCGAACAGACGCTTGAAGATGAGGCCCGCCTCGCGATGCCCGTCATTGACGATGGAGCGGACCAGGAAGCGGTCGAAGACTTCCTCCGCATCGCCGGATGGCAGCTCGTGGGCCGGCTCGACCGCTATGCGAACCGTCTTGCCCTCGCTGGCGGCCAGCTGGGTGAGGGGCTCGAGATATTCCCAGGCAGTGGCCGGCAGGCAGACCGCGAGCTCGTCCACGACCCTCCTGTGGAAGATGTCCTCGATGTCGTCGATGGTGCCAAGGACGGGACGGCTCACGACTGCCTTGCGCTCGCCGGGCGCCCGCAGGTGGCCGATCACCTTGATCCCCAGTCCGGGGTGCTCTTCCAGCTGGTCCGCGAAGTCCTGCGCCAGGTTGCCGGTGCCGGCGATCACCATGTAACGGGCGTTGTGCCCGCGCTGGCGTGCCGCCTCGAACACGGCCCGGAAGCCAAGCCGCCCGATCAGGGCGACGGTCGGCTCGGCGATGAAGAGGATGATCAGGAACAGACGGCTCACGTCGTTCTGCTTGAAGACGAACAGGGTGGACAGCGTCAGCGCGATCACCAGCAGCGTGGCCCGGGCGATGTCCCGCACCTCGGTCCATACGTTCCAGCGGGCATTCAGCCGATAGAGGCCGACGGTCCACAACGCCAGCACCCAGAGCAGCGCGAACAGCATTGCGGCGACGGGTGGGTCGATCGACAGCGTGCGCCACAGCGCCTGGACATCGCCGTCGCGGTAGCGGAGGGCGGCCACGCCAATGAAGACGGCCGCGGCAACAACGCCGTCCAGGAGCATGAGGCCGATGCGAAGGGCCATCAGGTGCCGGCGGATCATGGGCTCCCTATTCCCTCTGCGAGTGGCATGCCAGCGCCCACTCTACACGCGGGAGCGTGCGAAGTCAGGTGGCGCTTTCGTCGCATCAGTGGCAGCTGGTCGTTCCTGTGTCGCTGAACGCGCCGTCGGTCGAGATGAAGCGCCAGCGGTACAGGCCGTCGTGGAGGCGCAGGCGCAGCACGCCATGGGCGGTGCTGCTGCGCACCTCACTGTTGGGTTTGACGGCCTGGAACGGGCGAAGGCCGGTGCCCCCGGTGCCGACCACGAACTCGCGGATGCCATGCGTCGGATCCGCCTGGCCCTGCCAGGTCTGCGGCGCGAATCGCTCGTAGTCGTGGTCGTGGCCGTTCAGCACCACCTCGGCGCCGGCGGCCTGCAGCGTCTTCCACAGGCCGCGGAGCTCGATGTCGTTGCCATGGAAGCCGGAGCTGAAGTAGGGATGGTGCCAATAGGCGAGCACGCATCCGTGCGGATGGGCCGCCAGGTCCGCCGCCAGCCAGCGCTGCTGCCGCGACCCGACCCAGCAGCCGCCGATCTCTGCGCAGTTCGAGTTCAGGGCGTAGATGCGCCACGCCCCGCGGTCGTAGGCGTACCAGCCCAGACCCCGCGCGCCGGCGCGGGCGCCGAAATAGCCGAAATAGCCGGACGCGTTGGGGGTCTCGTACTCGTGGTTGCCCGGCACCGGTCGGGTGCGCTTCAGGTGACGCCCCCAGGTAGGCCCGTAGCAATCCTGGTACTGCGCCGCCGTGCCCTTCAGGTAGGCGTTGTCGCCCAGCGCGACGACGGTGCCCCACTCGTTGTCCAGCAGCGCGGCCGTCTGGGAGTCGGTGGTGTAGGCGCACGAGGCGATGTCGCCGGCACCGACGATGGTGGCCACCATTGGTGGTGTGGCAGCGCCGGCCGGGAGGCCGACCACGAGGCGGGCCGCGAGGATGACCGCGAACCCCACTCCCATGAATCGGTGCATGGGTCGCTAGGTTAGCCCGTACACTCGATCAATGGCCCGCATCCTCGTCGCAGAGCCGGTCGCCGAGGCCGGGCGCGACGTCCTGGCGGCGGCCCACGACGTCATCGTCCGCACCGGGCTGTCGCGCGAAGCGCTCCTTGGCGCGCTGGCGGAGGAGGACGGCTGGGACGGACTGGTCGTGCGCTCGCAGACGCGAGTCGACGCCGAACTGCTGGAGGCGGCGGCGCCCCGCCTGTCGGTGATCGGCGTGGCCTCCGTGGGAACCGATCGGATCGACCTGGCGGCCGCCACCCGGGCCGGGGTGATGGTCGTCAACGCGCCTACCGGCAACACGATCGCCGCGGCGGAGCACACCATGGCGCTGATGCTGGCCCTGCTGCGCCACGTGCCGGCGGCGGACGCCTCGCTGCGGACCGGTGAGTGGGAGCGCGGCCGCTTCACGGGCAGCGAGCTCCGGCACAGGACGCTGGGCATCATCGGCCTGGGCAAGATCGGCAAGGCAGTGGCCCGACGGGCAAACGGCTTCGAGATGCGCGTCGTCGCCCACGACCCGTATCTCACCGAGGAGCAGGCGGCGGAGCATGGCGCCAGGCTGGTCGGGCTGCCCGAGCTGCTGCTGCGGGCCGACGTCATCACCGTCCACACCCCGCTGACGCAGCAGACGCGCGGGCTCATCGGTCCTGCGCAGATCGGGGCCATGAAGCCAGGCGCGGTCCTGCTGAACGTGGCGCGCGGGCGGGATCGTGGACGAGTCCGCCCTCGCGTCTGCGCTGCATGACGGCCGGCTGGCCGGTGCCGCCGTGGACGTCTATTCCTCCGAGCCGATGGCTCCCGACAACCCGTTGCGCGACGCACCCAACACCGTCCTGACACCGCACCTTGGTGCTTCGACCGCGGAAGCCCAGGACCGGGTGGCAGTCGAGATGGCCGAGCAGCTGCTGGAGGCGCTGGCCGGGGTGACGCCGACCTACGCCGTCAACGCGCCGTCGGTGGCGCCGGACGTCGTGCCGCGGCTGCGCCCCTACGTCGAGCTGGGCCGCCGGCTGGCAATCCTGGCCCGGCAGCTGTCACCGGCCGCCTTCGACTGCATCGCCCTGACCTACGCGGGCGAGATCGCCGAGTGGGACTGCGCCCCCATCCGCACGGCCGCGCTGGCCGGGATCCTGGAAGCCGTGACCGACCAGCGTGTCAACGCCGTCAACGCCGACCTGGTCGCGCGCGAGCGCGGCCTCACCGTCCGCGAGACCCGGACCGATGCCCCCGCCCCGTGGACTTCCCTGGTCACGCTGGAGGCGGGCGAGGGCGAGGGCGCCCTCCGCCTGGCCGGTTCGACGGCCCATGGCCGCCCGCATGTGGCCGGCCTCGCCGGCTTCCAGATCGACGCCGAGCTGGCCGGCCTGATGCTGGTCACGCGCCACCGCGACCAGCCGGGGATCGTCGGTTCGGTGGGCACCGCGCTGGCGGAGGCCGGCGTCAACATCTCGTCGCTCGAGCTGTCGCGGCTGTCTGCCGCCGGCGAGGCGATGATGGTGGTCAGCGTGGATTCGCCGGTGCCGGACGCGGTGCTGGAGCATCTGCTCAGCGTGCCGGGCATCCGCGAGGCACGGGTCGTGGAGCTGCCGCCCCTCGGCTGAGCGGTTGCGTGCCGGGCGACAATGGAGCCTGGCGATGAACCGCACGTTGCGAATCCCGCGAGCAACCGCCGCATGTGTCGGGGCTCTCCTGCTTGGGCTGACCGCCTGCGCTGGCAATGCGCCGATTCCGTCGGGTGCGCAGCAGGTGCAGGTCACGGCCACCGACTCGAGCGTCGAGCTTCAGCCGGACAGCGTGGCAGCCGGGGACGTCTACCTCGTGCTCGACGACGGGTCCATCAGCTTTGTCGCTCGCCAGGCTGGCGCGTACGCATCGCCGGAGCCGTTGAGCGACGACCAGGTCGCGCAGGTCGGGGAGGGCAACCTCCAGGACACGTCGGTCTCCGGCCTGGAAGCCAATAGCTGCGACCCCGATCAGAACGAGGCCGCACGCGGGATGACCGGTCCCTGCGGCAACGTGATGCTGGTGACGGTGCGGCCGGGAAGCTACCTCATCGTTGCCGGAGCGCCGGAGGAGAGCGGAGCGCCGTCTGCGGTCCTGACGGTCACGCCCTGAACCTGACCCTGGCTGGGTATCATCGGCTCGGTGAGCAGCAAGCCCTTCGCGTCGAGTGCGGATCTGGCGGCCAAGGAGGCGACGCTCGAGGAGCTGGCGCCGGGCGTCTACGCGTACACCGCGCAGGGGGACCCGAACGTCGGCTGCGTGATCGGGACCGATGCAATCCTGGCCATCGAGGCGCGTGCCACTCCGGTCATGGCCCAGCGCTGGATCGACGTGGTGCGGACCCTCAGCCCGCTGCCATTCGGGGATCTGGTGCTGACTCACTATCACGCCGTGCGGGTGCTGGGTGCCAGCGCCTTCGGCGCCCGGCGGATCGTGGCGACTCGCATGACGGCGGACCTGATCGAGGAGCGCGGAGAGCAGGACTGGGCGAGCGAGCAGGGTCGGATGCCGCGGCTGTTCGAGGGCGCCGAGTCGATTCCGGGACTGACGCGGCCCACCGACACGTTCGAGGAGCGGATGGAGATCGACCTCGGCAACCGCGTCGTGGAGCTGCACCACCTGGGGCGCGGCCACACCAGCGGCGACCTGGTGGTCTGGCTGCCGGAGGAGCGCGTCTGCTTTGCCGGGGACCTGGTCGAGGCCATGGCCGCACCGTACATGGGCGACGCGCACATCGGTGACTGGCGGGGCGAGACGCTGAGTCGCGTGGCCGGCCTGGGCGCGGAGCAGATGGTCGGCGGGCGCGGCCCCGTCGTCCGGGGAGCGGCGGTCGGCCAGGCCATCGACGACACCCGTGCCTTCCTGTCCGCGGTCCTGGACGGGACGCGCCAGGTCAAGGACGCCGGCGGCACGCCGGCTGACGCGTATCGGTCCACCCATGCTGCGCTCGCGCCCCGCTACGGCACCTTCCCCATCTTCGAGCACACCATGCCGTTCAACGTGCAGCGCGCCTGGGACGAGCTCGACGGGATCGACCATCCGCGCATCTGGACCGTGGAGCGGGACCGCGCCACCTGGGATGCGCTCACGGCCTGAACCCCGCCGGCGCCCTATGATCCCTCGCATGCCCGCGCTCGACGCCCAGGTCGCCGTGGTGGGAGCTGGACCGATCGGCATGACCCTGGCCGGTCGCCTGGCGCAGCGCGGCCTCAGCGTGATCCTCCTCGAGGAGCATGCCGCCCCCACCGGCGAGGGATCGAAGGCGCTCTGCATGCAGCGCGAGACGCTCGAGATCTGGGACCGGCTGGGCATCGGCGAGCGGGTTGCGCAGCGCGGCGTGCAGTGGAACGTGGGCCGGACCTACTTCCGCGATCGCGAGCTGTTCACCGTGCAGCTCCCGGACAGCGGCGCCGACCACTTTCCGCCGTTCGTGAACATCAGCCAGACCGAGGTCGAGCAGCTGCTGCGGCGTCGCCTCGGCCAGCTGCCCACGGTGGACATGCGCTGGGGCCAGCGGCTGACCGGGCTGCAGCAGGACGGCGAGGCGGTGCGGCTGACCTGCGACACGCCCACCGGGGCGTCAACCATCACGGTGGCCTACGCCGTTGGAGCCGATGGCGCCCACTCATCGGTCCGTCACCTGATGGGCATGGGATTTCCGGGTCACAGCCACGAGGACCTGTTCCTGATCTGCGACATCCGCGCCACGTTGCCCTTCCCCAGGGAGCGGCGCTTTTTCTTCGACCCGCCGTGGAATCCCGGCCGCCAGGTGCTGGTCCATCCGCAGCCGGACGACCTGTGGCGCATCGACTGGCAGGTTCCATCCGGGACCGATGTGGAGGCGGAGCGCGCCTCCGGCGCCCTGGACCGCCGCATCCGCCAGGTGGTTGGCGCCACGACGCCGTACGAGCTGGTCTGGGCAACGGCCTACCGCTTCCACCAGCGGCTGGCGCCTCGCTACCGCGTCGGCCGCGTGTTGCTGGCGGGTGATGCCGCCCACCTGATGAGCCCGTTCGGCGCGCGGGGCCTGAATTCCGGAGCTGCCGATGGCGAGAACCTGGCCTGGAAGCTTCAACTGGTGCTGAGCGGCCGGGCGCCGGAGGCATTGCTCGACAGCTACGACGCCGAGCGCCGCGCGGCTGCCGTCGAGAACCTGGCCGTCACCGATGCCAGCATGCGGTTCATGGTCCCGCACGGACCGCTGCGGCGCAGCGCGCGCAACGCCATCCTGCGCGGCAGCGTTCGCTCGGCGACCCTGCGCCGGCTCGTCAACTCGGGGCGGCTGTCGCAGCCCTTCACCTACGAGGGCTCCGCGGTGGTGGCGCCGCCGCACGAGGACCCGCGCCTGCCGGCACACGGCTCGGTGGCCCCGGACGCGCGCTGCACCCCGCTTGGTCAGGATCGGGACGTGTCGCGGCTGCGCGACCTGATCGGTCCCGAGTTTCTGCTGCTCCTGGTCTGCCGCACCACCCCTGAGCGCGCCGCGGCCATGGCGATCCGCGCAGCCGGGCTGGCCTGGCCGGCGCCCTGCGGTGTGGCGGTGGTGGGCGCGAACATGCCACTGCGCGGCGTCACCGTCCTGCGCGATCATGCCGGGGACCTGGTGCAGGCCTACGGCGCCGCCGGATCGCGGGCCTGGCTGATCCGGCCCGATGGGCACCTGGCCGGCAGCCTGGCCCTGGCGGGGCGCGACGCGGTGGACCGACTGCCGGCCATGCAGGCCATGGCGATCGGCGTGGGCGACGCGCCGGTGGTGCACGAACCTGTTGCCCCGCGACGGCGCAGCCTGGGTCCGGTGCGCCTCCGTCGTCATCGGGCCGCCTGACCGCGCCAGGTCTGCGTATCGGCTGGCCAGCAGCCTCGACTGGCCGCGCAGCGCAGCTAGGTGCCCATGATGAGCGCCCCGGCGACTGCCGCCCCGGCAATCACCACCGCCACGGCGGCGGTTGCGCGCCACAGATAGAGGCCGGCAAGAGCCGCACAAAAGATGACGAGCGCCGGAATGGTGCCCACTGCCGTCGGCGCGAGCTGCAGGAGTGTCGCAGCGACCAGGCCAACGACAGCGGCCGTGATCCCATCCAGGATGGCGTGCAGCCGCACGTTCGCGACGGCAGCCTCGAGGTAGCGGTGACCGATCAGGGTGATGGCGAAGGCGGGGAGGAAGATGCCTGTCGTGATGGCGAGTGCACCCAGCGGTCCGCCGCCGGCATACCCGACGAAGGTCGCAAAGATGACGAGCGGTGCCGGAATGACGCCTGACAGCGCGAGGCCATCCAGGAACTGGCCGGTCGTCATCCAGCCATCCTGTCCGACGGCGTCGGCCTCCACGAACGGGATCGCGGTGTAGGCGCCGCCGAAGGTCAGCGCGCCTGCCCGCAGTCCCGACACAAACAGCTCGCCGTTGCTCGGCGTGTGCAACGGGACACCAACCGGGCCTTCGCTGACCGCTCGCCCTGCAGTCAGCGCGAGGGCCACGCTGCCAATGAGGATGAAGCCGATAAGGGCGAACGCGAGCAACCGGTAGCCGCGGCGAGCGAGTGGGTACGCCACCGCACCGGCCAGGAGGGGGACTGCGAAGTGAAGTCCAGCTGCGGACGCAGCGAAGGCGGCGACCGCGATAGCCACCAGCGTGCTGTCAGTTAACGCCCGAGAGCCGATCCGTTGAAGACCTCGAACGATGAGGGCCACCACTGCCGCCTGGGCGCCCGCAAAGGCAGCGATGAACAAGGGCGCGTTGATGCCGATCTCGGTGTACCACCAGGCCAGCGCCAGCATCAGCAGGAATCCCGGGAGCAGGAAGCTGAGGCCTGCCAGGAAGCCTCCGATACGGCCCCTGGCCAGCATGCCGAAGTAGATGGACAGCTCTTGGGCTTCGGGCCCAGGGAGGACCTGGTACACCGCCAGCGTGCGATTGAATCGCTCGGAGCTGATCCACCGCTCGTCGTCCACTAATTCCCGTCGAAGCATCGCGATCTGTGCGATGGGGCCGCCCCACGCCAGGCCGCCAAAACGGAGGAAACGCAGGACAAGCTGTCCGAGGCCGAGCGTTGGGATCCTGGCATCGGCCGATTCGGCAATCACCGGCTGAGGGTACCGGCGCAAACAAGAGGTCGGAGTTGGCTCGCCACCTCATTAGGGGACGGGCTGTGGATAACTTCGAACTTTTGCACAGAAGTCGTGGACAACCCCCTTGCGTCCTGTCACCACCCGCTGGCATTCTGTTGGTGTCCCGAAGGGGCAGCTGGCCGACTGGAGATCACATCAACGGTCGCCGCGGTTCCTTCGGGACACTTCTGTGCCCGGAGAAACTACCGTCGCTCCTCGAGCCGGGCCACGATCGCATCCATCGCCGGCTCTCCGCCCGTCTCGTCGGAGAGCAGCGCCTGGCCGGTCGCCTCCCCAGGCGCCAGGAAGAGCGCGTTCCAGTCGCCGCGTGACTCGTCGGCCATCCGTGCCGCGTCGCCCGCGGCGGGCTCGCCCTCCGAGGCCACGAACAGCTTGGGGAAGACATCCAACGCCGCCGCGTCGCCGTCGGCCGAGATGACCACCAGCTGATCGACCCGGTCGGGCTCGGCCAGGGCCGCCTGCATCGCGACGCCGGCGCCGTCACCGGCGCCCAGCAGCGCCACCCGGTCCAGTCCGCCGTCCAGCAGCGAACGGAGCGCGGCCACCACCGCATCGGGCGTGGCCGACTCGACCGCCACCACCGTCATCCCCTTGTCGGCAAAGGTCGCCGCCTGCGCGGCCCAGGAGGCCGCGTCCAGCCCCTCGTCGTGCACCAGCACCAGGCCGTAGGGTCCGTCGCCCCAGCGTCGGGCAGCCGATCCGTCGGGCAGGTCCACCGGGCTGCCGGATGGCGCACCACACCCGCCGAGCACGACCACCGTCAGCAACGCGGGCACCGCGAGGGCGGCCAGACGGCGCATCGGTCAGAAGGCCCAGGACCCGGTTGCGAAGCGGCCGGCGAAGTACACGAAGCCGGCCAGCGAGATGGCGGAGACCGCGACCAGGACCCAGGTGCGACGGGTGGCCAGCGCCAAGGCCACGAACAACGGGAAAAGGGTCAGCACGTAGCGCGGGGTCGAGAGCAGGAACGACGTCGACAGGAACAGGACCAGGTTGCCGGCCATCCAGGCGAACCATGACGGCCGGAACCGGAAGGCGGCGTAGATGGTCCCAATCAGCCCGATGACGACGAACAGCAGCTCCATCCCGCCGTACATCAGGACCTCGTCCGGCTGATCGCTCCCGAACCAGCCGAGCGCCGCGTTGATGGCGTCCCAGGGCGCCGCCAGCGACTTGAACCAGTGGTCGTGCTGCACGATCGAGGAACTGGAAGGGCGTGCCGTAGATCGCCAGGTTGAGGCCCAGGTAGATGGCGAAGCCGATGCCGACCAGCCCGATCGCCAGCCACTCCCACCGCCAGCGCCGTTCGCCAGACGGGGTCGTGAACCACTGAGTGGCGGCCTCCACCGGCAGGGCCAGCAGCAGGATGAGGCCGTTGATCCGGGTCAGCGCCGCCAGGCCGCCGATCAATCCCGCCAGCCACCAGCGTTCGGTCCGGGCCGCCAGGAACGAGCCCAGCACCAGGGCCATGAAAAGCGCCTCGGTGTAGCCGATGTGCAGGAAGTAGGCGGTCGGGAAGATCAGCAGGAACCAGGCTGAACGCAGCGCCACGTCCGGCGTCTCGTCGTGGCGCACCAGCCGGTACATCAGCGGCCCGACGAACAGCGAGGCGATGCCGGCCACGATGAAGGCGCTCCACACCGGCTGGTGGATGAGCGCGTTGACGATCGACCCGAGCCACGGGTAGAGCGGGTAGAAGACGATGTACAGCCCCAGGTCGCCCGGGTATACCTGACGGTAGCCGTAGGGGTCGACCAGGTTGCCCGGATCGACCGCCCGGTAGCCGTAGACGATCAGGTCGGTGTAGTGCGGTGCGTCCCAGCGGTCCCACAGCTCCAAGCCCGGGAACGGCGGCGTGCCGGAGCCGTGGACCAACTGCCAGGCGCCCAGGCCCAGCAGCAGCACGCCCAGCTTGAGCGCCAGTGTGAGCCCGATGATCAGGCGTTCGTTGTGGTCGAGCCGCGGCATCTGCTGGCGCAGTGTAGGTGAGCCATCCGGGCACGGAGGTTGGACCGGCTCCGGGGCGCTTGGTACACTCGGAGCCCATCGTCGAGCGATGGCCGGTCGGGGCGTGGCGCAGCCTGGTAGCGCGCATCGTTCGGGACGATGAAGTCGGAGGTTCAAATCCTCTCGCCCCGACCATACCTTCCCAGCGACGCCATGCCGGCGTAACGAGGGACGCCGACCGCGTCGCGGGCCACATCCCCCGGAGCCCAGCCGGGAAACGCGCCATGTACCCGGCGCGAGGAGGTCCCACCTTGGCCACCACAGCCACAGCCACGCTCAACAAACCAGCATGGGTCGAGCTCGCATCGCCCGATTCCGCCGCGTCCCGTGACTTCTATGCCCGGCTCTTCGGCTGGCAAATCGAGGTGAACCCCGATCCGCAGTACGGCGGCTACGCCATCGCGAAGATCGGCGGCGACGATGCCGCCGGTATCGGGCCAAAGCAGATGCCGGAGGCACCCACCGCCTGGGGCCTGTACATCGGCACCGATGACGTCAACGGCCTGGCGCAGCGGGTCAAGGACGCCGGTGGCACGGTCATCGCCGAGCCGTTCGACGTTGGCGACCAGGGCCGGATGGCTGTCTTCGCCGATCCGATCGGCGCCGTGATCTCGGCCTGGCAGGGCGCCCGGATGGACACCTTCGCCATCAATCAATCGAACGCCTTCGGCTGGGCAGAGCTCAACGCTCGCGGCCTCGAAGGCGCGATCCCGTTCTACGAGTCGATCTTCGGCTGGAGCCACTCGACCACCGAGGGCGACGGGGACTCGCCGGCCTACACCCAGTTCGAGACGGACGGAGCACCAGATCGCCGGCGCCTTCGAGATGGGTGACAACATCCCCGCCCAGGTGCCGAGCTTCTGGCTGATCTACTTCAACGTGGATGACGTGGACGCCACCGCGCGTGAGGCAACCGCCGCCGGCGGATCCGTGACCGTGCATCCGCAGGACTACTTCGGCGGCCGCTTCGCGGTGATCCGCGATCCGCAGGGAGCGACCTTCGGCCTCTTCAAGAGCAGCCAGGCCACCTAGCGGCCAACGTCGCAGGCCGCGCGGGCGCTCGAGCCCGCGCGGCCATAATTCGGGCGATGCCGCGGTACGTTCCCGAAGACTCGCTCAAGAGTCCGCGCTTCACCGGGCCGTCGACCTTCGGCCGACTGCCGCTACGTCCGGACGCTTGACGACGTCGACCTCGCGATCGTGGGGGTGCCATTCGACACGGGCGTGACCTACCGGGTCGGTGGCCGCTTCGGGCCGAATGCCGTTCGTGCCGCGAGCGTGATGCTGCGGCCCTACAACGCCAACCTGGACGTGAAGCCGTTCGACGTCCTGAGCTGCGTGGATTACGGCGACATCGCCATCGTGCCGGGCTACACGGAGCGCAGCTACGCAGCGATCGAAGAAGCCGTGAGCCCCATCGTCGAGGCGGGCGTGGTGCCCGCTGCTCATCGGCGGCGACCATGCCTGCACGCTGCCGCACCTGCGCGCCACGCGCTCGCGCGGGCCGGTGGCGGTGATCGACTTCGATTCGCACACCGATGCCTGGGACAGCTATTTCGGCGAGAAGTACAACCACGGCACGTGGATGCGGCGCGCCATCGAAGAGGGGCTGGTGGACGTCGCCCACTCGATCGAGGTGGGCCTGCGCGGCTCCATCTATGACGCCGACGACTGGACCGGGCTGCGCGACGAGCTGGGCCTCGACTATCTGACCACCGAGGACGTGTTCGCGCTGGGTCCGGAGGCGGTGGCGCAGCGCATCCGCGAGCGAGTGGGCGATCGGCCCGCCTTCATCTCGTTCGACATCGACGTGGTGGACCCCGCCTACGCCCCGGGTACCGGCACGCCGGAAGCCGGTGGCCCCTCAGCGCGGGACATGCTCGCGGTCGTTCGGCGCCTGACGGGCATCGACTTCGTGGGCTTCGACGTGGTCGAGGTCATCCCCGCCTACGACCCGGCCGGCCAGACGGCGACGCTGGCCGCCAACCTCGCCTACGAGATGCTGTCGCTGGTGGCCCTCCAGCGCCGCGCCGATGGCTGACGGCATGGACGGGAGCACGCCTGCCTGGAAGAGCCCGCTGCCGCGCGGGCTTCAGCTGGCCCGCCGGCCACCGCGCCGCCGCCGTCTTCACCTTCGACATGGACGCGGAGAGCGCCATCCTGGTCGAGCATCCCGAGTCCGCCGGCTGGCTGGACGTGATGTCGCACCAGGCCTACGGGCCGCGCACCGGCGGCGCGCGCATCCTGCGCATCCTGGACCGGCAGCAGGTGCGTGCCACGTTCTTTGTCCCCGGCTACACCGCCGAGCACTGGCCGGACGCCGTCCGCGCGGTGCGGGACGCCGGTCACGAGATCGGCCACCACGGCTACCTGCACGAGGGCGCGCACTCGGCGCCGGACGAGGCCACCGAGGAGCGACGCCTGCTGCGCGGCCTGGAGGCGCTGGACACGGTCCTTGGCGTGCGTCCGGTGGGCTATCGCGCCCCGATGTGGGAGGTCACCGACCGACTGCCCGCACTGCTCGCCCGCCACGGTTTCCTGTACGACTCCGGGCTGATGGATGCGGATCACCCCTACCTGTTGGCCACTGGCGACGAGACAGATCCCATCGTGGAGCTGCCCTGCCACTGGAGCCTGGACGACTGGGAGCCGTACAACTATCTGCCGGGCATCACCGGCACCGGCCTCATCGCCAGCCCTGCTGACGTCCTGGCGCGCTGGACCCTGGAGCTCGAGGCGCTGGTCGAGGACGGCGGCCTGTTCATGCTGACCAGCCACCCGTTCATCAGCGGCCGTGCATCACGGGCGGCAGCGCTGGAAACCCTCATTGCCCGGGCGAAGGCGATCGACGGGCTGTGGATCGCATCGGCCCAGGAGGTCGCCCAGCACGTGGCGGCCTGCCACTGACGCCGGTGGTCCATCGGCCGCACCAGGCGGAGCCTGCCTAGACGGCGATGGGCCCCGGCGGCTGCTGCCACCGAGGCCCACTGCTGCGACGAAAGGGATGGGCCTAGGCGTGCTGTAGCGCGCGGCGCGCCCCGAGCCAATAGATGACGAACGCCACCAGGCCACCGACGTAGTAGGCCAGGTCGGCGCCGTGCAGGTAATTGGCCGTCACCCAGTTGAACGGCCCGCCCCACTCGTAGCCGAGCGACGAGTTCTGGAACGGGATGCCGGCTATGAAGCCAACCACCAGCGCAACCAACGCCACGATGCCGGAGTTGAGCCGAGCGAAGTCAACGATCGACCACGCGTCGGCGTTCCGGCCGCGCAGCCACCAATCGGCCAGCACCACTCCGACGAAGGGCGAGATCCAGTAGCTGATGAACAGCAGGAAGTTGAAGAAGTTCAGCGAGAAGTCCCCGTTGAACTGGAGGAAGAGGGTGAAGAGGTACCCCAGGAACGCCACCGCGGCGGCGGAGAACACCCGCTTGATCTTCACTCCTGCTGCCAGCAGCGACAGCGAACCGGTGTAGTCGTTCATCGCGTTGACCGCGATCGTCCCGATGAAGATGGCGATCATGGCCAACGCGGCGATGATCGACCCGGATCCGCCCAGGACCGAGTAGATCGTGTCGCTCGACTCGCCGCCGGTCGCCTGCGACGCGACCAGCACGCCCAGGACCTCCAGCCAGCCGGCTGACAGGCACAGCCCGAGCAGCGTGTACCAGAACACGCGGCCGGTGTTCGTGCTGGAGGGCAGGTAGCGGGAGTAGTCGGAAGCGTAGAGACACCAGGCCAGCACGAAGCTGGCGACGATGGCGACGAAGCCGACGAAGGCACCGACCAGATCCGCGCCGCTCATACCATCGACGGCGCTGGTGTCGGCCTGGCCCTGGCCGAAGATCGAGATGGTCAGCACCACGAACATGGCGCCGAGCACGAATGCCATCCATTTCTCGAAGGTGTGGATGGCCTCGTAGCCGATGATTCCCAGCGCGGCCTGGCAGACCACGATGATCAGCAGCGCCGCCCAGAAGGGGAGCGCCGGGATGAGGATGGTCAGCGCGATGGCGCCGAACACGTTGTTGATGCCATCCCAGCCGATGGTGCTCAGCCAGTTCAGCAGCCCCGGCAGGACGATCGACTTGCCGAACGGCAACCGCGCGGCGGCCATCTGAGCAAGGCCGAGCTTCGGGCCCATCGTGCTCAACAGCGCGACGAACAGGGCCCCCACCACGTTCCCCACGATGATCGCCAGGATCGAGGTCCAGAAGCCGAGCTGCAGGAAGCTCAGGGTGACGAGCGTGCCGATGAAGAACGCCGCCGGCACCAGGTTCGGCGTGAACCAGACCGTGAAGACTCGACTGACTGAGCCGTAGCGGGCGTTCTCCGGGATCGGCTCCATCCCGTGCCCTTCAACGGTGAAGTCCCCTTCGCGCGCAGGCATTTCCCCTACAGGCATGGTCTCGGCGGTCATCCACTCCTCCTGTCGTGGTATGAGCACAAAGCCGGGTCGACTCATGACGCGAGCCGCGGTTCGCGACAGCGCATAGTGCGCTTGCGCGCGACGCGTCCGCAACGGGCAACGCGACGTGGGTGGCCCGGCCCCGGGAACCGGATCGACCAGGGATGGCGCCGCCCGAGTCGCCCGCTACGCCGCCTTCGCCGGATGGCGTGACCGCGGCGGGCGCAGGTGGAACGGGACATCGACCACCACCGTGTTCGGACGGAAGAAGAGCCGCAGCTTGAGGCGCAGCGCCGTCTGGTTGTGCAGCGGGTACTCCCACAGGTGACGCGGCACGAACTCGGCCAGCACGATGGTCGTCGGCCGCAGCGGGTCCGCGCTCTCGGTGGCGTCGATGTAGGCCAGCAGGGGCGCCAGCAACGCGCGGTACGGCGACTCCAGGATGATGAGCCTGACCGGACCGCCCCACTCGCCCCAGCGGCGCTGCATCTCCTCGATGGCGCCGTCCTCGTCGGCAACGTGCACGGCGGTGACATCGGTCGAGATCGACCGGGCGTAGGCAAGCGCCTCGAAGGTCGGCCGATCCAGCCGGCTGACCGGCACGATCACGCGTGGCTGTCGCTTCGGCAGCCGAGGATCGGTCCACGGCGAGGCCAGCGCGGACTCGACGGTCCGGTAGTGATGATGGATCGCCCACATCAGGCCGATCAGGATCGGGATCAGGATCAGCACGAACCAGGCGCCGAGCTCGAACTTGGCCACGCCCACCACTACCGCCACGATCCCCGTGACGACCGCGCCGACCCCGTTGAGCGCCGCGCGCCAGCGCCAGCCGCGGCCGCGCAATCGGAACCAGTGGCGGACCATCCCGCCCTGGCTCAGCGTGAAGGCCACGAAGACCCCGATCGTGTAGAGCGGGATCAGGCCGGTGACGCTGCCGCCGAAGGCAACCACCAGCACGGCGGCCAGGAGGGCCAGCACCATGATCCCGACGCTGAACGCCAGCCGGTCGCCGCGGAACTGGAACTGACGGGGCAGGAATCGGTCCTTGCCCAGGATGCTGGCCAGTCGCGGGAAGTCGGCAAAGGCCGTGTTGGCGGCCAGCACCAGCAGCAGGGCCGTTGAGATCTGGATCAGGTAGTGGAACGGCGTGCCCGCGCCGACCAGCGTTGCCGTCAGCTGGCTGATCACCGTTTCCTGCTCCGTTGGGTCGGGCACGATCCCGATGGTTGAGGCCAGGAAGCTGATCCCCAGGAAGATGGCGCCGAAGAAGACGCCCATCAGGATCAGCACCGTCCCGGCGTTGCGCGGCTCCGGCGGCTTGAAGGCCGGCACGCCATTCGACACGGCCTCCGTTCCCGTGAGGGCCACCGACCCGGCGGCGAAGGCCCGCAGGATGAGCAGGATGCCCAGGGCGTTGGTGCCGTTGCCATCGGTCCATCCCGACGGTGGCGTGTAGGAAGGCGTGTGCCCCGACCAGACCTGGCCAATGCCGATCGCCAGCAGCGCGAAGATGGCCACCAGGTAGACGTAGGTCGGGATCGCGAACAGCGTCGCGCTCTCGCGGATGCCGCGCAGATTGCCGAGCCACAGCATGCCGATGAAGCCGACGCCCAACAGCACGCGCCAGTCGAACAGGGCAGGAAAGATCGAGGTCAGTGCCGCCACACCGGCCGCGATGGAGACGGCCACGGTCAGCACGTAGTCGGTCAGCAGGGCACCGGCGGCCACCAGCCCGGGACCGCGGCCGAGGTTGTCGCTGGCCACGATGTACGAGCCGCCGCCATTGGGGTAGGCGCGGATGGTCTGCTGGTAGCTGACCACCACGATGGCCAGCACCACCACGATCCCCACCGTCAGCGGCATGGTCAGCGCGAGGGCTCCGGCGCCGGCCAGAACCAGCACCCGCATGATCTCTTCCGAGGCGTAGGCGGAGGACGAGATGTTGTCGGAGGCGAAGACGGCCAGACCCTTGATCGGGCCGATGCGCTCGTGGGCCTCGTGCGCGGTCGGAATGCGCTGCCCGACCAGGACGCGTCGGACCGTGTCGGCCGTGCGGCCGGCCAGGCCGGCGGGGCGCAGGACCTGCTCCGACACGATCAGGTGGCCGCTGGCGCGTCGCCGGAACTGCTCGCCGAACGGCTCGATGACCTTGACGTAGCGATCGCCCGGCAGCCGCCCGCGGCGCTCCGTCCGCTCGCGCAGCTCCAGGACCTCGATCGGTGGTTCAGGTTGCGTCGACCGCGCCGTTTCGGGAGATGCGGCTTCCGGATCGGACGCGGCGGGGACGCGGCGTGCCATCGGCCGCAGGGAGTCGGCTCCCATCGCCTTACGCCTCCGGGGCGTGGTAGGGCACGTCCGCCACGATCGTGTTCGGCCGGAAGAAGAGCCGCAGCTTGAGCCGCAGCGCGGTCTGGTTGTGCAGGAAGTTGTCCCACCAGTGGCGCGGCACGACCTCCGACAGGACGACCAGCAGCCGGCGGTCCGGGTCCTGGCCCTGCAGCGCGTCCAGGTAGCGCAGGAGGGGCTTGATGAGGGCCCGGTAGGGCGACTCGACGATCACAAGCTCCACGCCGCCGCCCAGCTCGGCCCACCGATCCGCAGTTCTGCCGCGGCCGCCGCGTCGTTGGTGATGTGCACCGCCAGCGCGTCCGGAGCGATGGAGCGAGCGAACGCGACGGCGTCCAGCGAGGGCTGGTCCAGCCGCGCGATCGGCACGATCACCAGTGGCGAGCGGGCCGGCACGCTGACACGGGCGGCGGAGCGCGGCGCGACTGCCAGCTCCAGGCGCTGATAGTGGACATGGATGGCCCACATCAGGAGCACCAGCAGCGGGACAAGGATCATCACCAGCCAGGCGCCCGAGGTGAACTTGCTGGCCGCCACCACCAGGACGATCACGCCGGTGGTGACGGCGCCCAGCCCGTTGATGGCCAGTCCGCGGCGCCACCCCGGCTCGCGGCGGTGCCACCAACGCCGCACCATCCCGCTCTGCGAGAGGGTGAAGGCCACGAATACGCCCAGCGTGTAGAGCGGAATCAGTGCGCTGACCGATGCGCCGAAGCCGATGAGCAGGACGATCGCCAGTCCGGCCAGCGCGATGATCCCGGTGGAGAAGGCCAGCCGATCCCCGCGGAAGCCGAACTGGCGCGGCATGAAGCCGTCGCGCGCCAGGAAAGAGGACAGGCGCGGAAAGTCGGCGAAGCTGGTGTTGGCAGCCAAGGTCAGGATGAGGGCCGTGGAGATCTGCACGAAGATGAGGTACGGGCCGTCGCCGGTGATGTGCCGCGTCAGGAGGTAGAGCACCGTCTGGTCCTCGCTCGGATCCGGAATGATGCCCAGGATGCTGACCAGCAGGCTGATGCCCACGAACAGCACGGCGAACAGCCCCGCCGCCCAGGTCAGGGTGGTGCGCGCATTGCGCCACTCGGGCGGCTTGAAGGCTGGCACGCCGTCCGAGACTGCCTCGACCCCGGTCAGGGCCACCGCCCCGGACGAGAAGGCCCGCAGGACCAGCAGCAGGCCCAGCGCACCGAGTGCGCCGCTCGTCTCCTCCGCTACCCACTCGGGTGGCGGCGTGTACGGCGGGATGATCCCGGCCGCCAGGCCGATGAGACCGAAGGTGATCAGACCCAGCACCGCCACGATGTAGAGGTAGGTCGGCGCCATGAAGATCGTGCCGGACTCGCGGACGCCGCGCAGGTTGCCCAGCGTCAGGGCGACGACGATCACGACGGCGATCAGGACTTTTTCGGGAAGGAGCGCTGGCACCATCGAGGTGATCGCTGCCACGCCCGCGGATACGGAAACCGCCACCGTCAGGGTGTAGTCGATCAGCAGGGCGCCGGCCGCGACCAGGCCGGCCGGAGCCCCCAGGTTGTCCGACGCCACGATGTAGCTCGAGGCGCCGTGCGGATAGGCCTTGATCGTCTGGCGGTAGCTGGTGGCCACGATGGCCAGCACGACAACGATGACCAGCGTCAGCGGCATGACCAGGGCGAAGGCGCTCACCCCGGCCACCGCCAGCACCCGCATCATCTCCTCGGTGGCGTAGGCCGATGAGCTGATGTTGTCGCTGCTGAAGACGGCCAGCGCCTTGAGCTTGGTGAGCCGCTCGTGCTCCTCCCGCTCCGAAGAGATCGGGCGGCCGATCAGGAACGAGCGGGCACCGGCCAGGACGCGCCGAAACCCGGGCGGCGAGAGCAATGTCTCGCTGGTGGCGACCAGGTGGCCATTCTCGCCGCGCTCGAACTCGGTCTCGAATGGCCGCACGATGCGGACGTAGGCGTCGCCCGGCCTGATCCCCTTCTTGTGTTCCCGGACTTCGAGGTGGGGGTCGATCCGCGTGGGCGATGGATCGGGATCCATGCGGACTCAGCCGGCCTCCGTCAGGCGTCGATCCGTGGGCTGTGCCGCGGCGGAACTCCACCACGAAGCGCTGCCCCTCGACGCTGACCACGACCGACAGCTGGTGCTCGGCGGCCAGGCGCTGGGCGACCGCCATGACCGGCAGGGTGGGATCGTCGTGGTCGGGCAGGACGCCGGACACGCTGACGGCGTTGATCCGGCCTGCCGCCCCTTCCAGCATGTCGCAGGCTGCCCGCAGGGAAGAGATGGTGTGGGTCGTGGCGGCCCCATCGACGACGCTTAGCACGTGACCATGCTCCGCCGCTGGCGCTCAACGGCGTGTCAACGCCGGACCGCCGTCACCTCAACATTGCCTCAATCCTGCGGCGCGTCGTTCAGGCTCGCTGCGGTGGATCGGTCTCCGGCTTCGAGCAGGCGGTAGCCGACGCCCGGCTCGGTGCGCAGGTAGCGGGGATTGGCCGGATCTGGCTCCAGCTTCTTGCGCAGCCGGGCCATGTAGACGTGCAGGTAGTGGTCTTCCGACCCGTACTCCGGCCCCCAGACCCGCTGGAGCAGGGCTCGATCGGTCAGCACCCGGCCGGCATCGGCGATCAGGGCGCCCAGCAGCGCGTACTCGGTCGGCGTCAGGTGCACCCGCCTGTCGCCCGTCCGCACCTCGCGCCGCTCGAGGTCGACCGACAGCTCGCCGCTGCGGAAGACGGAATCGGTCCGCGCGCCGGAGCGCGCGGCGTGACGCAGCGCCACCCGGATGCGCGCCAGCAGCTCGTCGACGCCGAACGGCTTGGTCAGGTAATCATCGGCCCCGAGCTCCAGGGCGCGGACCTTGTCGCCCTCCGCTTCGCGCACCGACAGGACGATGATCGGCAGGCTGCTGCGCTCTCGCAGGCGCGTGATCACCTCGGTGCCGGGGATGTCCGGCAGCACCATGTCCAGCAGCACCAGGTCGGGGTGGAAGCGGGTCTCCAGCTCGAGACCTTCCTCGCCGGTCTCGGCGCCGCGCACCTCGAAGCCGTGGCCGGCCAGGTTGCGCTCCACCGCCCGCCGCAGCGCCGGCTCGTCATCGACGACCAGGATGCGGGCGCCGCGACCGCTGTCTTCGCTCATGGCGCCTCCGTGCCGTCGGGGATCTCGAAGCTGAAGCGCGCGCCCCCCTCGGGCCGGTTCTCCGCCCAGATGCGGCCGCCGTGAGCCTCCACCAGGCCGCGGGCGACTGCCAGTCCCAGGCCGCTGCCGCCACGCCGGGCGCGGGCGCCGCGGAAGAACGGCTCGAAGAGGCGTGGCATCGCGTCGCGGGCCACCCCGGGCCCCTGGTCCGCCACGTCCACCCGCAGGGAGCCGTCGGCAACGGCCGCGCTGACCCGGATCTCCGATTCGGGCGGCGAGTACTTGGCGGCGTTCTCGATCAGGTTCGACAGCACCTGGTCGACCTCCGAGTAGTCCAGGTGAACCGGTGGCAGCTCGTCGGGCAGGTCCAGCGCCAGCGTGTGCGGCGCCAGCAGCGGCCGCAGCCGCGCGGCCACCTCGTTGATGAGGGCGGTTGGCTCATACCAGCCGCGATCCGGCTGCAGCGTGCCGCTCTCCAGGCGCGACAGGTCGAGCAGGTTGCCAACGATGCGGTCGAGCCGATGCGCCTCCTGCTCGATGGCCTCGGCGAAGCTGCGCCGCGCCTCCTCGTCCCACTCGACGTCGCGCTGGCGCAGGCTGCCGGCCGACGCCAGGATCGAGGCCAGTGGCGTCCGCAGGTCGTGGCTGACCGCGTCGAGCAGCGCCGACTTCACCTGGTCGGCCCGGCGCAGCGCCTCGGCCTCATTGGCCTCGTCGCGCAGCCGCGCCCGATCCACGGCGCCCCACAGCTGGGCCGACACGGACTCCAGCAGGCGCACGTCCGCCGGCCCGAACCGGCTGTCGCGGTGGGCGGCCAGGATCACCTCGCCCGTCTCGCCGTGCGGCGCCCGCACCGGTACGCGCAGCAGCCGCAGGGACGGAACCGATGCGGAGGTTGCGGCCGCGCGGCCCGCGTGGGGCTGGACCACGCGCACCCATCGGCCCCCGCTCGGGCTCAGCACCTCCGACCCGGCGCCGGCCAGGGCGGCGGTCAGCGCTTCCAGGTCGGTGCCGGCACCTGCCGATGCGCTGGCCAGCAGGCCGCCGTCCTCGCCGTTGACCACGATGCGAACCGCCAGCACGCCCATCTCCCCGCGCAGCCGTTCCGCGACGCGGCCCAGCGCCGGGTCGAGATTCGGTTCGGTCATCAGCTGCGCCACCTCAGACAGCAGGCGCGCCTCGCGAGCGTTGGCCTCGGCCTCCTCGGCGCGCTGCTCCTGTCCCGCGGCGACCTGCCCGGTGACCACCGCGGTCAGCAGCAGCAGGATCAGCGTCACCCACTCTTCGGGATTCGCGACGGCGAGGGAGAAGCGCGGCTCGACCAGGAAGAAGTTGGTTGCCAGGAAGGCGGCGAAGGCGACCATCACCGCCGGGCCGCGTCCCAGCGCCACGGCGGCGAGCAGCACCACGATCAGGTACAGCATCGACGCGTTGGCCAGATGGAAGCGCCCCAGCGCGGCGATGAGGGCGGTGACGACGGCCACGCCCAGCAGGGCAAGGCCGTAGCGCGCGGGCGCGGGAAGCCGTCGAGCCGCCTCCATGTGGCTGATCGTAGTCCGCGCGACTGCCGGCGAATGTGCGGGGTGGCTCATTCCACGCCGCCGGCGGCCGGGCAGAAATGAAAGAGCGCCCGGCCTGTGCGGCCGAGCGCCCTGTCGTGAGGAGAGAGGAGCCTAGGCGGCCTGCACGCGCACTGCGCGCTCGCCCTTGGGTCCGGTCTCGGTGTCGAAGCTGACCTTCTCGCCTCCGACCAGACGGTCGAAGTCAATGGAGCTGGTCAGGCCGTCGCGATGGAAGAAGTACTCCTTGCCATCCTCGCCGACGATGAAGCCGAACCCGCGCTCGCTGATTACTCGCTTCACAGTGCCGCTTGTCATGGTCACTCCCATGTCTCTCTTCTCGATGCATTAGGTCGACGCGCGGTCGACTCGAGAAGCAAACGACCGGACGGAGGTCTCCGGACGGTCCGGAGGAGGTACAAGCATAGTCCCTCCGCGCCGTTCGGCGCGGATGGCGGTTCAGTCGGCGCGCGCCGCCCGCCGCCGCCCGCTGCTGGGGGACGACCCGCACGACGTGGTTGGCCGGGCTGGAATCGGCGTAGATCTGCCGCTTCAGGGAACGGAATGAGTTCAACAGGATGAGCGGGTCGACGCGGAGGCCGCCGGCCAGGTATTCCCGCGTCCACTCGCGCCGTAGAGCGTCGTCTTCGAAGACGAACTTGACTCGGCGCGGGTCGGATCGGTTCACCTCCAGCAGCTCCAGGCCAAGGCACTGGAGGGTGGCGGCCAGATGAAGGTCGTTCGTTTCGTAGCGCGCGATCATGAATGCCTACCTGTGATGGTGCTCCTGCTGCCATGGACGGATGGTGAGGAGCCAGGGCCGTCGCGTCGGCGCAACGGCCCTGGCACGTGTCGCCTTAGTCGTGCGCGGCGATCGTCACCGCGTCATAGAAGTACGAGCCCGTGGTGGCATCACCCGGGGTGATGGTCAGGTTGGTGACCCAGGGCTTGACCAGCGTGAAGCGACCGCCCCAGCTGATGAAGATGACCGGTGCGTCGTCGACCAGCATCTCCTGCGCCTGGTTGTAGATGCCCACCTGGGTGTCCAGATCCGGCTCGACCGCAGCATCGGCCATGAGGGCATCGAAGTCCTCATTGCAGTACTGCATGTTGTTGTTGCCGGAGGTGCAGGTGAACAGGTCCGTCAGGAAGTTGTTGGGATGCGGGTAGTCCGCGCCCCAGCCCAGACGGAAGATGTCGAACGGATCCTCGTTGAGGCGGGTCAGGTAGCTCGACCACTCGAGCCCGACCAGCTCGACGTTGACGTCGAAGGCGGTGCGCCACTGCTCCTGCAGGAACTCCACCGTCGGCTCGTGATCGGCCTCGGTGTTGTAGCCGAGCTGCAGCTTCAGGTCGCCGGCACTCACGCCCGCTTCCCCGAGACCGGCCTGGAAGTCGGTCTTGGCCTTGGCCACGTCGAACCCGATACCGATGTCGGCCTGGTGACCCGGCATGCCCGGCGGTACCGCCGAGCCGGCCACCGTGCCGACCCCCTGGCGCAGCGTGTCGATCAGCGTCTGCTTGTCGACCGCCTCGCTGAAGGCGTAGCGCAGTGACTTGGACTTGGCGAACACGCTGTCCGGCCGCATGTCGAAGCCGTAGTACTCGAGCGACAGCACGTCGCCCTGCACCACCTGCTGGCTCAGGTCCGGATCGTCCTTGATGCGCGGCACGTCGGCGGACGGCACCAGCGCCAGGTCAACCTCGTCGTTCTCGTACGCGGCCAGGGCCTGCGCCGGATCGGCGATGATCGGCATCTCGAGCTGGACTCCGCTCGCCGGACCCGAATTCCACTCCGGGTTGGGATCGAGCGTCAGCTGAGCGTCATGCTCCCAGCTGGAGATCATGTACGGACCGGACGAGACATAGCCATCCGCCTCGCCATACGCGAAGTCCTCGCGAATCGGGGCGGTAGCCCATAGCGTGGCGATCGAGATGAAGTAGGTCGCCGGGTGCGAGAGATGAACGACGAACGTCGCGTCGTCCGGCGCCTCGACCCCGAACTTCTTCAGGGCCGCTTCGACGGCGGCATCGTCGTCCGGATTCGCACCGGCCACGTCGGCCGCGCCCTCGACGTCGAGCATGACGTAGTAGTAGTCAGCGGCGGTGCGCGGATCGATCAGGCGCCGCCACGAGGTCACGAAGTCGGCGGCCACGATGTCGCTGCCGTCGGAGTACTTGATCCCGTCCTTCAGGTGGAAGGTGACGGTCTTGCCATCCTCGCTGACGTCCCAGGAATCGGCCAGGCCACCCTCCGACACCGTGTTGAGGTCGGCGTCGAAATAGACCAGCGGACGCACCAGCTGGTAGAGGACGGTAATTGAAATGCTATCGCTGGCACGGTTCGGATCCAGCGTCGCCGGCTCGCCACCGAGCGGGATGCGCAGCACCTGGTCTTCCGCCTGAGGCTGCGACGCATTACCGCTGCCACTGGGTGGGTTGGAGGTGCCGGGCGCACTGCAGGCGGCGAGGGCAACGATCACGGCGAAGCCCGCCGCCGCGAGGCGTTTGGTATGCATGAACTGTTCCTCATGGCGGGTGGTAGGAAGAAATAGGAAGGAGTGGGCGCACACCCTTCCGTATCGGTCTACCTCCCGGGGGACCGATTGGTTCAATGAAACTGGTCGCTGTCGAACTTTTTCGTCAAATGGGCGCGATGGGCGACGGTGCGCTATCGTTCGCGCTCGTGAACGCCGGTGCGGCAGGGGTGCCGCAGCAACCGCACAGCGTCCGCGTCACCGTTGGCGCTTCCTTCGAGATGCTCGCCGCGCTGTGGGCATTCCTGGACGATGAACGCCATTCCGTCTACGAGGCGAGCTCCGACCTGGTCCGCCAGGAGGAGCGCTACCTCGGCACTGATGCCGTCGCCATCCGCCGCTTCGCCGGCGGATCGCTCCGCTTCTGGGACCACGTGCTGGGCCTCGCCATGGATGCCGGAGGCGAGCACGACATCCCGGGCCTGTTCAGCCTGATCGAGGCGGTCGACGCGGATGAGCTGCGCCTGCATCTGCTGGGGCGCTGGAACGCCCATGTCCTGCGCATGGTGAGCGCGGACCTGATCGAGGCCGCGGCATCGGGCAACGCCAGGGCGCAGCAGAGACTGCGTCGCGAGTCCTACCCGGATGAGGCGCCCTGGCAGAAGGCGATGCGCCACGTCCTGCGCGCCGATCTCGAGCACCTGCGCGGTGAGCTGCTGCACATCCTGCGGCTCTGGCACGAGAAGGCGTTCGCTCCCGACGAGGAGCGGCTGATGCCGATCCTGGAGCGCGAGGCCGTGGCCATCCGCCGGCAGGCGGTGCGCGCGGAAGGGCTGGGGATCCTGGACCACGTGACCGATGGGCTGCGCTGGGCCATCGACGCCGGCATGGAGGACGTGCTGATGGCGCCCAGCTACGCGGCACGACCGATCGTGTTCTACGTCGAGCACCGCGGAACGACCCTCGTCCTGTTCCCCGTGTCGGAGGAGTCAGTCCTGGGCGATGAGTTCGGCCCGCCGCCGCGCCTGGTCAAGCTGGTCAAGGCCCTCGCAGACGAGGGTCGTCTCAAGGTGCTCTACGCGCTGCGCGAGCGCGAGCTGACCGGCATGGAGATCGCGGAGCGGCTGGGCGTGCCACGCACCAGCCTCTGGCATCACATCGTCATCCTGCGCAGCGCCGGCCTGGTACGTGCCACCAAGGGCACCGGCAACCAGTCGACCTACGCCCTGCAGGAAGAGGTGCTGCCGCAGGTCAGCGAGCTGTTGGAGCAGTTCCTGGCCGGCGAGCCGGCCGCTAGGCTGGCGAAGCCGCTGCGTCGACGCTGACCGGCCGCCGCATTCCCGGCGTCGGGTAGAGGCCGTCACCGGCGGCTGCCCGTCGTGCCAGCGGCGGGACGGCCTCCGGATCCAGGACGTAGGCAGTCATCTCGCCCTTGCCCTTGGCCAGCACGCGGCGCTCGGTCCACGGGTAGCCATCGCCCACGCGGTCGTGAGTCGAAGCCGCCACCTGGATCATGCCCGGCACGCCGGTCGACTCCATGCGACTGGCCACGTTCACGGTGTCGCCCCACATGTCGTAGGTGTACCGATGCTCGCCGATGACGCCGGCCGTGATCGGCCCGGAGGCGATCCCCACCCGCAGCTGCATGCCGCGGCGGCGCAGGCCACCCAGGCGCTCGACGGCGCGGTGCATGTCGGCGGCCGCGCGCAGCGCTGCCAGCGCATGCCCCTCCATGGCGACCGGCGCCCCCGCCACCGCGATGTAGGCGTCGCCGGTGGTCTTGATCTTCTCGATCCCATGGCGGGCCGCGATCCGATCGAAGGCGGAGAAGAGCTGGTTCAGGGTCAGCAGGAGGTCATCGGCCTCAACATGGTCGGCGAACTCGGTGAAACCCACCACGTCGGCGAACAGGACGCTGACGTCCGGGTGGGTTTCGGCGATCAGGCGCTCGCCGTTTGCCAGCCGCTCGGCGATCTTGCCCGGCAGCATGTCATGCAGCAGGTGCCGCGACTCCTTCTGGGCCGTCAGGCGCTGGCCGTCCACGAACCGGATCAGCAGCAGCACGATCAGCGAGGGACCCAGCAG
The DNA here is from genome assembly GCA_963720505.1 of uncultured Chloroflexia bacterium. Classification (GTDB taxonomy): domain Bacteria; phylum Chloroflexota; class Limnocylindria; order QHBO01; family QHBO01; genus DASSCW01. Next base: position 470,098 of record CAVRFT010000006.1, on the reverse strand, counting down.
GTTGTAGGCGAATAGCCAGGACGGCGGGCTGCTCCACGAGGCGGGAAGCAGGCTGACGACCAGCGGATCGAAGATGATCGCCGCGACCACGATCGCGCCGAAGCCAACGAACCAGTGCAGGCTGCTACTGCGGTCGAAGTAGAGGACCGCGGAGACCGGCGCCACCAGGCCCCAGATCAGGCTCGCCCCGCCGGCATGCATGCCGCCCAGCGCCAGGTGGCCAAGGACGACGTAGCTGAGTCCGATGGCGAGCAGGATGCGCACGATCGGCTCGAAGGCCTTGGTGCGCCACAGGACGACCAGCATGACCGGCATCGCCAGCGAGAAGTAGATCGACGACGCGGTCAGCAGCGGCCGGTCGATCAGCAGCCCGATCAGCACCCACACCACGGATGCCGGGATGAGTCCCAGCACCGTGATGGCCAGGGCGTGCTTGCGCACACGCAGATCTTCGTCGTCCTCAGGCTTGTCACCGATGGTGGCCATCCGGTCGATGAAGTCGCGTAGCCGGTCGTAGGGCGTGGCGAGGTCCATGTCGCGCACGGTATCCAACGATCAGGTGACGGACCACGGCCATTCGGCCCGCCAATGCCTACGTCATGCGTCGCAGGCATGACAACGCCCCGCCGGGAATCCGACGGGGCGTTCCAGGGACGATGCTCAGACCGGCCCGCTGCCAGTTCGGGTGCGACCCCGGAGCATGTTCACCAGAATCACCAGCACGACGGCGCCGACGATGGCAGTGACCAGCGACGAGATGTCCAGGACTCCGTCCATCGGGTCCTCGCCGGTGAGGAGCGTTACGACAAAGCCCGCCAGCACGGCGCCAACGATGCCGAGCACGACGTGCCCGATAACTCCCATCCCCTCATCGCCCTTCACCAACAGGCCGCCAATCCAGCCGCCAATGGCTCCGAGCACGATCCATCCAATGATGCTCATCCACTTCCTCCTTGTCGCATGGACGCGACTTCATCGGCCATGCCAGTGCAAGACATGGGCCAGATCCCGTACCCGCAGGAACGGAACGTGCATGGGGGCACCGCCAAACCGCCCCCAATCACCACGTAGGAGACCGCCATGGATGCGATCAAGCTGCTCAAGGAAGACCACGCCCGGATCAAGCCGCTGCTCGCCGAGCTGAAGGAAACGACGGACCGCGCCGAGAAGACGCGGAGCGAGCTCTTCAGCCGCATCAAGCAGGAGCTCACGGTCCACGAGATCATCGAGGAGGAGATCTTCTACCCGACCCTGCGCCAGCACCCCAAGGCCAAGGACATCGTGCTGGAGGGCTACGAGGAGCACGACGTGGTCAGCCGCCTGATGGGAGAGCTGGACGGCATGGACGCCACCGACGAGCGCTTCGGGCCGAAGGCGACGGTGATGGCCGAGAACGTCGAGCACCACATCGAGGAGGAGGAGGGCGAGATGTTCAAGACCGCCCGCCAGGTCTTCGATGACGACGAGTTGGAGGAGCTCGGTGATCGCATGGCTCGCCGCAAGGAGACCGCCAACGAGGAGCTCTTCGGCGCCGTGCGCTAGCCACGTCGCCGTGGTGCGTGTGCCATCGGCGCTAACGGTCACCATTTGCGACTTGCGAACGGTAAAGGCGTTGGTGCGCCCCATATTCGACGGGGTGGAAGTTCGCCACCTTCTCGGACAGCTGCCGGTCCGTAACTCGCACCAGACGGTAATTGGCGTGATGGGACGTGATCGGCACAGCGAGGCAGCCATCCTCCGCGACTCGGCATGGAGGTCGGGTTAGAGTGAGCCGATGATCGATCCCCAGCCGACGGAGACCTGGGACCTGTGGTATCCGGGCGCCGCTTCCACCGGGCTTCCCTTCGCGCGTGGCCGCCTTGATCCGACCGACGTCCTGTGGGTGCACAGCGCCCCGAAGAAGCTCGACGTGACCGTCCGCCGCTTCGACGGGAGCGTGCGCGCCCGCGGCCAGGTGACCCGTGCCGGCGACTACCTGCCCATGACGCGCCTGGCCCTGGCCGACGGCGGCTTCGCGCGCGAGGATCGCTGGCCGACCGCCGACGATCTGGGGTCGCTGGTGATCCTGCCGGGCGGCGAGGTCGGGACGCTGATCGAGTGGTGGAACGCGCCGGACGGCTCGGAGTGGCGCTGGCGGTTGGAGCTCTACAACCGCCGCTGATCCATCGCCCGGTCGCCGAGTGGCCTGCCGCTTGCACTCGTGAAGCGGCCCGTGACGAACGCCAAGAAGATGGTCGCGCTGCGCGCCGTGCTGTACGACGCCCAGGGCCGCGACCGCGAGGTCGAGGTGCGTCCCGGCCTGGCGGACGAGCTGGGCGAGCACCACCTGCTGTGGATCGACGTGGACGGTCGGGACGAGACTGCCATGGCCGCACTGCAGCGAAGCCGTGGAGCTGCCCGACGACTCGATGCGCCTCCTGGCGGACGAGCGCGGAAGCGCGCAGCTGATCCGCTACGCCGATCGGATGCATCTGCGGCTGGTGGCCATGCAGCCTGCGGAGAAGGCGGCGGGAGACCGACCCGAATGCCGCCCTCCCGGAGTCCGCGCCTATTGATGTCGTGGTGGCGCGGAACATGGTCGTCACCGTGCACGCCGGCGAGATCGCTGCCTTCGACGCGTTCCTTGGCCACATTCGGGGCGACACGCAGCTCGGCCACCTGGATGCCGCGAGCTTTCTGAGCGCCCTGGTCGACTCGGTGCTGGCGGTGTACCTGGAGCTGGTGGAAACGATCGTGCGCCGGATCGACGCGCTCGACGAGATCGCCATCCGTTCCAGCGGGGCTCGCACGTTCCTGGAGGAGGTCGTGCGGCTGCGGCGTCGAGTCGCCGTCCTGCGCCGTGCGCTGGCGCCGCATCGCTGGGCCTTCGCGCCGCTGGCCAGGCCGGACTTCGAGGTGGAAGGGCTGGGCAAGCCATGGCCCGGCATCGTCGACCGCCTGGATCGCACCATCGACGCGGTCGAAAACGCGCGCGAGCTCCTGATCGGTGCGTTCGACGTGTACATGGCGACATCGGCCCAGCGCACCAACGACGTCATGAAGGCGCTCACCATCCTGAGCGCCATCCTGCTGCCGGCGGTGGTGCTGGCCGGCGTGATGGGCATGAATTTCAAGATCGGCTTCTTCGACAACCCGGCCAACTTCTGGCTGGCGGTCGGGGCGATGGTGACGCTGGCCGTGGCTGTGCTCGGAATCTCGCGCTGGCGCGGCTGGATCTGATCCGGCCGCTACCATCGGTCCATGGCGTCCGCTCAGATCAACGACGTGGTGGGCTGGCTCGCCCATGCGCGCCATACGGTGGCGCTGACCGGGGCCGGCATCTCGACCGAGTCCGGCATCCCGGACTTCCGTGGTCCGCAGGGCGTGTGGACGCGCGACCCGAAGGCGGAGGCGCTGTCCGACATCCGCTACTACGTGGCTGATCCGGAGCTCCGCCGGCGCGCGTGGCAGGGCCGGCTCAACCACCCGGCCCGCGGCGCGACGCCGAACGCCGGGCACCGGGCGCTGGCCGAGCTGGATCGGATGGGCCGCCTTCAGCTGCTCATCACGCAGAACATCGACGGGCTGCACCTCGCCGCCGGCAGCTCGCGGGAGCGGCTGATCGAGATCCACGGAAGCATGCGCGACTACGTCTGCCTGTCATGCGGGGCTCGCGGTCCCATGACCGACGCCCTGGACCGCGTGCGCTCCGGCGAGGACGATCCGGCCTGCCTGGACTGCGGCGGCATCCTGAAGTCGGCGACCATCTCGTTCGGCCAGTCGCTGGTCGCCGAGGATCTGCGAGCGAGCCGAGCAGGAGGCCGCGGCCAGCGACCTGTTCCTGGCCATCGGCACCTCGCTGACGGTCTACCCGGTGGCGTGGCTGCCGGAGCGGGCGCTGCAGAACGGTTCGCGCCTGGTCATCGTCAACGCCGAGCCGACGCCCTCGGACGACCGTGCGCACGCGGTGCTGCGCGGCCAGATCGGCGAGATCCTGCCGGCCCTGGTCGAGCAGGTTGCGGCGCTGCCGGCATGAGCGACGAGCTCATCGCCTCGGAGCGGCTGGAGCTGCCGCTGCTGTCGCTGGAGCAGCTGGACGCGATCGCAGACGGCGATGCCGGCCCGGTGGCATCTGCCCTGGACGTGGCGATTTCACCCGAATGGGTGGACGAGGTTCGCTGGCTGGCGGCCTTCCGCGCCAAGCAGGTGCGCGAACGTCCGCAGGATCGGCCCTGGATGCTGCGACCCATCATCCGCACCGAATCGGGCCATCCCCGCGAGGCCATTGGCTACCTGAACTTTCACGCGGCGCCGGACCAGCACGGCATGGCGGAGATCGGCTACACACTGCTGCCGGCGGCCCGCGGGCAGGGCTACGCGCTGGAGGCGGTCAAGGCGGCCTTTGCGCTGGGCCACGCGCGAGCACGGCGTGCACCGCTTCCGCGCCAGTACGGCGCCCGACAACGAACGCTCGCAGAATCTGCTCGGCAAGCTGGGATTCGTCAGGACCGGCGAGCAGTGGGACGAGCGCGACGGCCTGGAGTGGGTCTACCAGCTCGAGGTCTGACGGACCGATGGGCTCCTACAGCCAGTCGTCGGCGACCAGGACCCCGGGCGCCACCTCGGACTCGAACAGCGCGAACTCCTCGTCGCTGATCGGGTAGGTGTGCTCCTCGGCCGGATAGGTGCCGGCTCGGACCTCGGCGGCGAATGCCTCCAGCCCGCGGCGCGTCTCGTCGGCCACCGAGGCGAAGCGCTTCACGAACTTTGCGGTCCGTCCGGTGTTGATGCCCAGCAGGTCGTGCCAGACCAGCACCTGGCCGGCGCACTGCGCGCCCGCGCCGATGCCGATGGTCGGGATGTGCAGCGCCTGCGTGATCCGCTCCGCCACGCGCGCCGGAACCGCCTCCAGCACGATCGCGAAGCAGCCGGCTGCCTGGAGCGACTGAGCGCATCCGCGAACAGCTGACGCGCCTTGGCGGCGGTGCGGCCCTGCGCCTTGTAGCCGCCCAGCATGCTCGCGCTCTGTGGTGTCAGGCCCAGGTGGCCCATGGTCGGGATGCCGGCCGCCACGATGGCCCGCGCCCGCGACACCATTGCGCCACCGCCCTCGATCTTCACCGCCTCGGCGCCGGTCTCCTTGACCAGCCGGACGGCGTGGCGCACCGCATCCTCGTCGCTGACCTGGAAGGCGCCCAGCGGCATGTCGATCATGTAGAAGGCCCGATGCGTCCCACGCCGCGTGGCGGCGCCCAGCATCACCATCTCGTCCATGCTGATCGGGGTGGTGTCCGCGTAGCCCAGGACGTTGTTCGCGGCCGAATCGCCGGTGAACACGATGTCCACGCCGGCCTCGTCCGCCAGCCGCCCGCTGGGGAAGTCGTAGGCGGTGACCATCACGATCGGCGTGCCGTCGCGCTTCAGCGCGGCCAGCTCGGCGAGCCCCACCTTGTCCGGACGAGCCGGCGTGCCATTGCTCATGGGCGACATTGTGCCACTGCCCGCCAACCGCTAGGTCAGGGCTCGTCCGCCAGGCGCACGTTGTCGATCAAGCGGGTGGCGCCGACCCGCACCGCTGCGGCCAGGGTCGGGCCGTCGAGATCGGCGACCGCCACGTAGTCAACGCTCAGGTTCGGCTCGGCCGCCAGCACCTCCTCCGTCGTTGCGACCGGGTCGCCGGTGTCGCGGTATGCCTGGAGCCCCGCCTGCAGGGCGCGCGGCAGGGCCAGGGCGCGTGCCCGCTCTTCGGGCGAGAGATAGGCGTTCCGCGAGGAGAGCGCCAGCCCATCCGGGTCGCGCACGGTGGGACACGCCACGATCTCCAGCGGCATGGCCAGGTCGCGCACGACCTGCTTGACCACCGCCACCTGCTGCGCGTCCTTGCGGCCGAAATACGCGCGCGGTGGGTTGGGCCAGGCCGAAGAGCCGCGTGCAGACCGTGGCGACGCCCCGGAAGTGGCCGGGCCGCACAGCGCCCTCGAGCACCGTTCCAAGCTCGCCGGGATCAACCCAGGTGGCGAATCCAGGCGGGTATATCTCGTCGGCGGACGGCACGAACAGGATGCCGACCCCGGCCGCCTCCGCGGACGCCGCATCGCCTGCCTCGTCGCGCGGGTAGCGGGTCAGGTCCTCCGACGGCCCGAACTGCGCCGGATTGATGAAGAGGCTGACGACCGTGACGTCGTCGCGCGCCGTGCTGGCCGCCATCAACGCCAGGTGGCCGGCGTGGAAGGCGCCCATGGTCGGCACCAGCCCGATCGAGCGGCCGGCGGCCCGCTCGGCAGCCAGCGCCGAGCGCACCTCCGCCGCGGTGCGCAACAGCTTCACGGGCGCGTCGCCTCCGCCAGGGCGCGGTAGAGCGGCACCAGGTCGGGCGCCCGCTCTTCGAGGGCGCGCAGGTGCGCCTCGACCGTCGTCCAGTCGCCGCGCGCGATCGGTCCGGTCAGGGCGAAGCCGTTCTCGATGGTGCGCTGCATCAGCGGCACCAGCGCCTCCGGCGGCGCATTGCTCTCCTCGAGCAGGCGCGCGGCCGCCCGGTACAGGGTGACCAGGAAGTTCGAGGCCATGGCCGCGCCGGCGTGGTAGAGGGGCTTGTCGGCATCGGCCAGCGGGAAAGCACGCAGTCCAAGGGTGCCGGCCAGCCATTCGGCTGCGGCATGCGCGGCGTCGGACTCGAAGGTGATGGCTGCCCACGCCCCGTCAAGCTGCTCCGGCCCGCGCTGCAGGGAAAGGGTCTGCAAGGGGTGGACGCTGAAGCGTCGCTCGTGCGGGTCCAGGGCGGTCAGCGAGGTCGCCCCGCTCACGTGTGCGACCCATGGGCCGATGGGAACCTGCTGCGCGACCTTGGGGATCGCAGCGTCCGGGACGGCCAGCAGCACGAGGTCGGCATCACCAAGGGGTTCTCGACCGGTGACGACGGAGATCCGGCGCTCACGGAGACGGCCCACGATGGCCGATCCCGCGCGGCCAGTACCGACCACTCGCACCGAGCCGATCATGGGTCGGAGTCTGCCACACTGCGCCCGATGCGACGGCTCAGCCTGCAGGACGCCCGCCGCCTGACCATCCTGGCCAACCAGCTCGCCGGGCCGCGGCCTTCGACGCTGATGGAGGTCGTGGAGCGGCTGGGACGGGTGCAGATCGATCCCACCTCCGCCGTCGAGCGCGCCGAGCGCCTCACGCTGTTCAGCCGGATTCGGCGCCTACGATCGCGATGACCTGCGGCGCCTGCTGGAGGAGTCACCGCGCCAGCTGTTCGTGTACCGGGCGTTCCTGGTTCCGATGAGCGACCTGCCGCTGCAGCGGCCCGCCATGCTGCGATACCCGCGGAACGACTACGGGCGCGGCAACTACGTCGGCGAGTGGCTGCGCGACAACGCCGGCTTCCGGGACTACGTGCTGGGCGAGCTGCGTCGCCGCGGACCGCTGCTCACCCGCGATATGGACGACCGCGCCGAGGTCCCGTGGCAGACCGGCGGCTGGAACGACGGCAAGAACCTGGGCCGCATGCTGGAGATCCTGTGGCACGGCGGCCAGATCGCCATCAGCCGCCGCGAGGGAACCCAGCGCGTCTGGGACCTGTGGGAAAACGTCCTGCCGGAGGCCGATGAGCTGCCGGACCCGATGGTGGCGGTCGAGCTGCTGGACCGTCAGCTGCGCGCTCGCGGGTTCGATCGCACCGGCTGGGGCGGCGCCCTGGAGGCCGGCGAGCTTCCCTTCCGGCACGAGGCGGAGGAGTCCCTGCGGGCCGATGGCGTGGCGGTGCCGGTGGAGATCGACGAGCTTCCCGGGGAGTGGCTGGCCCACGCCGACGCGCTGGCCGAGCTGGACGCCGGCGCCTGGCAGCCGCGCACCACGTTGCTCGGTCCGTTCGATCCGCTGGTCGCCGACCGCGACCGCGCACTGAAGCTCTTCGACTTCCGCTTCAAGCTCGAGATCTACATTCCGGTCGCCAAGCGCGAGTACGGCTACTACGTGCTGCCGATCCTGCACGGCGACCGGCTGATCGGGCGGATCGACCCGGTGATGGATCGCAAGCGCGGCGTCTTCACCGTCAACGCGGTCTACGCCGAGCCCGATGCGCCGGCCGATGCCTGGCCGGCCGTCTCCGCGGCCATCCACGAGCTGGCCGACTGGCTCGGTGCGGAGCGGGTGGCGATGGCACCCATCCCCGCACCGTGGAGCTGACGCCGGGGGTCTACCCGCCGTGCGCCGCCGTGAAGTGGACGCAGGCGATGTCGTACTGCGACACGGCGTGGTCGGACTTCGCGTGGAGTAGCGATGGCGTGCCCTCGCTGCCCGCGTAATGCGTCTCTGCGTTCGCGAAGCCGTGGGTCAGGAAGCCCGGCGGCTCCATGAAGGATTCCTCCTCGCCGCACTCGGCGCCCGGCTGTCCGGTGCCGGCCGGGTTGCCGACGGCCAGTGACGTGGTTGCCATTCCCAGCAACAGCGCGGCAGCCACCGCGCTCGAGGCAAACAGGGATCGGCGAATGTGCATGGTTTCCTCCTGCGTTGTCAGGGCCATGCTCGGGCCGACGCTGATCAATACGCCCCGAGTTACCCGGCCGTGCTGAGGACTCCGCGTAGCGCCGATTGCGCGGCGTGGAAGCCGCACAGCCCGTGCACGCCGCCGCCCGGCGGCGTGGATGACGAGCAGATGAAGATGCCAGGATCCGGCGTCCGGTACGGGTCGATGCGGACCGCTGGCCGCGTCCACAGCTGGGCCAGGTCCTGGAGCCCGCCGTTGATGTCGCCGCCGACGTAGTTGGCGTTGTACGTCTCCAGCGCTGCCGGCCCCATCGTCGAGCGGCCCAGGATGCGGCTGCCGATGCCGGGCGCGAAGCGCTCCAGCTGGGCCAGGATCGGCTCGGTCATGTCGGCGCGCGACCCGTTCGGGACGTGGCAGTAGGCCCACACCGTGTGCTTCCCCTCCGGCGCGCGCGTGTCGTCGAACAGCGACGGCTGGACGACCAGCACGAAGGGCCTGTTTGGTGTTCGTCCCGTTGCCACGGCCCGCTCGCCGGCGGTCACTTCCGACAGGGTCCCGCCCAGATGGACGGTGCCCGCCTCGCGCAGAGCCGGGTTGGCCCAGGGAATCGGTCCGTCCAGCGCCAGGTCCACCTTGAAGACGCCCGGCCCGTAGCGGTAGTGGCGCAGCTGGGCGGCGTACATGCCGCCCAGCCGGTCGCCGGCCACGGCCAGCACCTGGCGCGGGGTCAGGTCAAGCAGCAGCGCCCGATGCGGCGGGAGCCCGTCCAGGCCGCGCACCTCATGGTCGGTGACGATCTCGCCGCCCAGCGAGCGGAGGTAGGAGGCCAGCGCATCGGCGATGCGCTGCGAGCCGCCGCGCGGGATCGGCCAGCCGACGGCATGCGCGCTGGCCAGCAGCGAGAGGGCGAAGGCGCCGGTGATCGGCTTCTCGAGGCGCACGAAGGAATGAGCTCCCACCCCCGCCAGCAATGCCCTGGCGGCCGGCGTCCGGAAGCGTCGCGCCAGCCAGGTGACCGGCTGCAGCGCGTTCAGCGCGTAGCGTCCGACCGCGAATGGGTGGCGCAGGCCTGGCCCGATGCGGAACGGTCCCAGCAGCTCTCGTGAGATCAGGTCCCAGTCGGCCGCGATGGGGCCGATCAGGCGGCGATAGCGCTCGCCGTCCTCGCCCAGGCCGGCCGCCGTGGCGTCCAGGTCGCGTCGCACCAGCGCCGCGCTGCCGTCATCCAGCGGATGGGCAAGCGCGACCGGCGGCTCGATCCACTCGAGGCCGTGCTCCGCCAGCGGCCATTCGCTGAAGACGGGAGAGGATCGGCCCAGCGGATGGACCGCGGAGCAGACGTCGTGGACGAAGCCGGGCAGGGTCAGCGCCGCCGACCGGCTGCCACCGCCCACCTCCGGGCGCGCCTCCAGCACCAGCACGCTGCGCCCGGCCCGGGCCAGGGTGATGGCGGCGGCCAGGCCGTTGGGCCCGGCCCCCACGACGAGCGCGTCGTAGCGGCGCGCGTCGGCTACAGGTACACCTCGTCCACGTAGCACCAGCGCCAGTCCTCATCGGGCTCGAAGGACTGGACCACCGGGTGCCCGGATTCCTGGAAGTGCTTGGTGGTGTGCCGGCCCGGTGACTGGTCGCAGCAACCCACGTGGCCGCAGCTGAGGCAGATCCTCAGGTGCAGCCACTCCATGCCCAGCTCGAGGCACTCCTTGCAGCCTTCGCCGCTCGGCGTGACCTCGGCGGGCAGGGAGTCCTGGTGGGTGCAGACGGGGTCGTCCCAGACGCTCACGCCGGAATGGTAACGGTCCGCTCCTCCGTCCCGCGCAGCAGGGTCAGCTCGAGCGTGTCCTTGGCGCCGACGGAGCCGATGGCATCGAACAGATCGTCAGCGCTGGTCACCGGCTTGCCGGCCGCGGCCACGATCAGGTCGCCCTCGGCGACGCCGGCCTTGGCGGCCGGCGAGTCGTCCTCGACCTCGCGCACCAGCAGCCCGTCGCGCTCGTCCAGTCCCACCGCGCGTCGCAGCTGCCGCGCCACGTGGGCCGGCGCCAGCCCGACGCCCAGCCGCCGGCGGGTCGGTGCCTCGCCGCGGCCCAGGGCCGTGACCCGGTCCTTCAGTCCCGAATCGGCGGCGATGGCCTGGTAGAAGCCACTGCCCAGCCGGTTGGTGTTGATGCCCAGCAGCTTGCCGCCACCGTCCACGATCGGCCCGCCGGACGAGCCGGGCAGCAGGGGAGCGGTGTGCTCCACCGCGCCCACCACGCGACGCCCGCGCGGCCCGCGGAAGACGCGGCCCAGCCCGGAGACGAAGCCCAGCGTGACGCGCACGCCCTGCCCCGCCGGGTTGCCGATTGCGACCACCGGTGCGCCGATGGCCAGCGCGGTCCCGTCGCCCCAGTCGATGGCCGGCGCCTCGCCGGTGTCGACGCCGATCACGGCCAGGTCGCCGTCGCCATCGGCGCCCAGCACCTTGCCGTCCGCCTCGCGGCCATCCGCAAAGAAGACGCGAATCTCCTCGCCGTGCAGGTTGTGGGCGTTGGTCAGCACCTTGCCCGCCTCCACCACGACGCCGGAGCCGCCGCGCCAGCGGTTGCCAATGCCCACCGTCGAACGGCCGGCACCCTCCGCGATCCCGTTGATTGCCTTGCCCAGATCCTCGATCGGACCCATCGGTCCATCCTCCATCTCGTTCGTGCGCCCTGCGCTTGTGCTCAGTGGTAGTGTGTGACTTGCAATGCGCAAGTTACTACTCGTGAGCCGGATGTCAAGGCCGATGCCGTACGATCCGCGCATGGCCGCCCCCTCCTCGCCCCTGGCCGCCGCGCTCGAGCGGGTGGGGGACCGATGGAGCCTGCTGCTGGTCGAGGCGCTCCTGCCCGGCCCACGCCGCTTCGGTGAGCTGTCCGAGGCCGTGCCGGGCATCGCGCCGAACATCCTGGCCGACCGGTTGCGCCGCCTCGAGTCCGAGCGCGTGATCCGCTCCACGCCGTACTCCGAGCGCCCGCCGCGCTTCGTCTACGAGCTCACCCCTGAGGGCTCCGAGCTCGCCGGTGCGCTGCGCCTGCTGGCGGACTGGGGCTCGCGGGTGGCGCACGACGCCGAGCCGCTGCGCCACGCGGCGTGTGGCACGCCCATGGAGGCGCGCTGGTACTGCCCGACCTGCGCCCGCCCCGTCGAGAGCGCGGAGGCCGACCAGGTCCGCTACGTCTGACGTCCCCGGATAGCGTCGCGACACCCTGATCACCCGTACGTGGAGTACAACGGCACGCGAGCGCGCGTCGCGAGCTCTTCCGGCGTCGCCATACTCATGTGCTGAGTGACGCGTTACCCGCGCTGTGCCTCACGCGTTGATGTACTCACCATGGGAGTAGCGTGCGCATGATGAAGCGGCACCTCCCGGAGCTGGATCGCAATGGGTGGCGGCTGATGGCCGCCAAGACGTTCCGCGGCTACGCCTTCGGCCTGAACGCCGTGGCCCTGGGCCTCTATCTGGCCGCCCTGCAGCTGCCGGCGGAGACCATCGGCTTCATCCTGGCCGCCGCGCTGGCCGGCACCCTGGCGCTGACGGCGGTCATCGGCATCTGGGGCGACCGCATCGGCCGGCGTCGGCTGCTGGTGATCGGCTCGGCGCTGATGCTGCTGTCGGCCATCATCCCGCTGGTCGGCGCCAACCCCGTGCTGCTGGCGCTCATCGGCCTGTCGGGCATGGTGGCGGTGACCAGCAGCGAGTCGACCGGGCTGCAGAGCGTCGACCAGGCCGCGCTGCCGCAGACCGTCAGCCCACAGCAGCGCACGTCCGCCTTCGCCTTCTACAACCTGGTGGCCGCGGCCGCCTCGGCGGTGGGCGCCCTCAGCGTTGGACCGATGGTCTCGCTCGGCCACGCCCTGGGTCTCGAGGGCGCATCGGCCTACGCGCCCGCCTTCGTGGCCTATGCGCTGGCCGGGCTGGCCAGCACCATCCTGACCCTGGGCCTGGACGCGCGGGTCGAGTCCGGCGAGCCGCTCACTCCGGGCTTTGCCATCCGGCGCTCACGTCGCACGGTGGCCATGCTGTCCGCCCTCTTCAGCCTGGACGCGCTGGCCGGCGGGTTCGTGGTGCAGAGCTACCTGGCGTTCTGGTTCGCCGAGCGCTTCGGCGCCGATCCGGCCGCCGTCGGCGTGCTCTTCGCCATCTGCAACCTGCTGGCCGCGCTGTCATTCCCGGTGGCGGCCTGGCTGTCGCGGCGCATCGGGTTGATCCGGACCATGGTCTTCACCCACATCCCGGCCAACCTGTTCCTGATCGGCACGGCGCTGGCGCCGACCCTGCCGGTGGCAGTGGTCCTGATCCTGGCGCGCGCCGCCCTGTCGTCCATGGACGTGCCGGCGCGCCAGTCCTACACCATGGCCGTGGTCGATCCGGCCGAACGCACCGCCACCGCCGGCGTGACGTCGCTCGCGCGCAGCACCGGCCAGATGCTGGGTCCCGCGCTGGCGGCGGCGTTCCTGATCCCGATCGGCATCGGTGCGCCGTTGATCGCCGGCGGGCGTGCTGAAGATGACCTACGACGTCTCGCTCTACGTCCTGTTCCGGTCGCGACCGACTCCCGGAGGAGGCTGCGGCCACTACCCTGCAGGGCGCATGAGCGAGATCGCCACCCCCGCGCCGCGACCGGCGGCGCGTGGCCACGCTGTGGGGCGCTGCTGAACATCGGGCAGCGTCCCGGCGACGACCCGGACCTGCGCGTCCGCAAGCGGACCGCGGTGGCCGTGCTCTTCGCCCTGGTCGTGGCGGGCCTCTTCTACGCCGTCCTGGCCATCGCCGCCGACCGCCCGTGTGGTGCTCGCGTTCAGCATCGGCCAGATCGTCGCCCAGCTGATCATCCTGGCGGCCTTCCACCGCACCGGCCACCTGCGGGGGGTGGTGGTCGCGATCATCGTCGTCGGCATGACCACCATTGCCTCGGGCGTGGTGACGCTCGGTGGGATCCAGGAGTCGAACGGCAACATCGTCTTCGCCATCGTCACGCCCATTGGCGCCGTGCTGCTGCTGGGACGTCGAGCCGCCATCCCCACCTTCATCGCTTTCGTCGCGCTGGTCGTCTGGGCGGCGCTCACCGATCCCGCTGTGGCGTGAATTCGCCTCGCCGGTGCCGGCGGGGATGGGGCTGGGCCTGTACGCCGTCAACCTGATCCTGACCTGCGGGATCGCGCTTGCGCTGGTGGTCTTCATCGACGGCGAACGTGTGCGCGCCAAGGGCCAATCCCAGGCGCTGCTCCTGAACGTCCTCCCGGAGGCGATCGTCGATCGGCTGCAGGGCGGGGAGCAGGTCATCGCCGACCACTGCCCGGAGGTGACGGTCCTGTTCAGCGACGTGGTCGACTTCACGCCGTTCTCCGAGCGAGTGGAGGCAGAGCGCGTGGTGGAGGTGCTGGACAACCTGTTCTCTGCCTTCGATGCGCTGGCCGAGCGCTACGACCTGGAGAAGATCAAGACCATCGGCGACGCCTACATGGTGGTGGCCGGGGTGCCGAAGTCGCGCAGCGACCATGCCGAGGCGATGCTGGAGATGGCGATCGCCATGCACCGTGCCGCGGATGAACAGCCGCCGATGGACGGCAATCGGCTCCGGATTCGCACCGGCATGGCCACCGGGCCCGTGGTGGCCGGGGTGATCGGCCGCCGCAAGTTCAGCTATGACCTGTGGGGCGACACGGTGAACACCGCTTCGCGCATGGAATCGAGTGGCCTACCCGGCTGCATCCAGGTCACCGAGGCGACCTGGCTGCGGGTCAGGGACCGATACCCCTGGCAGGTCCGCGAGGGCGTGGAGGTCAAGGGCAAGGGCCTGATGACGACGTACCTCCTCGACCCGTCGCAATTGACGGGAGCCAGCTGACCAGCAGCGGCGGTTTCTGTGGCAGCAACTAACGGATACCCAGGTCTCGGACGATGCTCAGAAATCGTCCCAGCGAGCGACTTCTGGCCAATCACACGCCCGAAACCGGCGTGATTGAGCGGGTTCGGAGCTGTTCTTGTCCGTTCGTTGCCACGCCCGAAACACGAGTTGACATGTGACCATACGGTCACCTAAGATCGCCGGCGTGGAGCTGGAGGACGTCTTCAGGGCCCTGGCGGACCCGAACCGACGGACCCTCCTCGATGCACTTGCGCGAGCGCGATGGCCAGGCGCTGAGCGAGCTCGAGGAGCGGCTGCCGGGGATGACCCGCTTCGGCGTCATGAAGCACCTCCGCATCCTGGAGGCGGCCAGCCTCGTGACGACCCGCCGCGATGGGCGTCGCAAGCTGCACTTCCTCAATCCCGTTCCGATCCAGCTCATCGCGGATCGCTGGATCAGCCGCTATGCCCAGCCGTGGACCGCGGCGATGGTCGACCTGAAGAGCGCCCTGGAGGCGCGCGACAAGGAGGACAGCACGCACATGGGTGCACCGCAACACGTATTCCAGGTCTACATTCGGGCCACCCCGGAGCGCCTCTGGCAGGCGATCACGGACCCGGCCATGACGCAGATCTACTACTTCGGCTCGATGGTCGAGTCGGACATGCGGGTGGGTTCGCCGATCCAGTACAAGCAGCCGGACGGCAGCGTGGACATCGACGGCGAGGTCCTGGAGGCCGACCCGCCGCGCAAGCTGGTCCACTCCTTCACCAGCCGCTGGGAGGCGAACGACGATCCGCCCTGCACCGTCACCTGGGAGATCACGCCAATGGGCAGCGAGACCTGCCTGCTATCGGTGACCCACGGCGGCTTCGCCAGCGAGACCGCGACCTACAACTCGGTCAAGGACGGCTGGGCGATCATCCTCTCCGGCCTGAAGACCCTGGTCGAGACCGGCGAGAAGCTGCGGATCGAGATGCCGGAGACGGCCGAGGCGCCTGCCTGACCGATCCCTCCGAGGACCGATGCGATGCGCCGGTGGCCCTGCGGCCCCGGCGCATCGGCCATGCTCGGATGAACCTAGAAGGGCTTCACCACCATCAGCCAGATGATGACGACGAGGCCGATGCCGCCGATGGCCGCCAGCGCGAACGGGCGGTTCGAGGACTGAGCAGCTTCTCCAGCTCGGCCGGCGGCAGGGCGTCGGACGGCGGCGCGTCCTTCGGATCGTTGTAGGCCTTGAGGCCCACCGCGCGGCGGACGTTGGCGTAGTGCATCGAGCCCAGGGGGTACATGGCGCCGATCACCAGCACCAGCACGCCGATCGCCAGCCAGATCCAGAGCTCCCCCCACCAGCCGCCGATGAACCCGGCGGCGATGCCGCCGATCAGCAGGATCAGCAGCGAGACGTACATCAGGCCGAGGCTCGTGGCCGACATGTCGAGCAGGGCGGCCACCCGCGCCGGGTCACGCTCGCTGCGGATCCGGATGGCGGCGAACGCCGACGCACCGTGGGCGAGGACGAAGCCGAAGGCCCCCAGCACGTGCAGCAGGACGATCCAGGGATACCAGTCCATGCGGGCCTCCTCTCAGGGCTGTGGCGTGGCGGCGACCGGCTCGTCTGCCGGCGCGGCCGGAGCCTCTTCGACGCGGGCCAGCGCGATCGCGCGGCGCGTCACCGCGATCCCCAGGCCCAGCACGATGAACGCGTTGACCGGGTGCAGCGCGGCGATCCAGGGGATGTCGCCCCGGCCGGCCGCGGCGGATGGCAGCAGCGTCTGCACGAAGGTGATGACGAGCAGCACGGCGCACATCACGATCGTCCGGCGTCCGGCACGGGCCGGCCACGACAGGATCAGCGGCACGATCGGCGCCAGCGACAGCGTGTAGCCGAAGTCGATGTGGGTCTGCATCCCGCCGCCCCCGAGGCCGGGCAGACCGAGGCCGGCGAGGAAGATCTGCACGACGATGCCGACCACGAACAGGACGGCCGAGGCGGCGAACAGGTAGCGCCAGATCTGCATCGGGTCAGCCTCCGTCTGCGCTGCGGGGTCGCGGGTCGCCTGGGACCGGACAGCGCGGGCTCATCCGCAGTGTACGCAGCGGGGCAAGGTGGCCGGCCAGGCCATCGGTCCCTAGGCGGGCTCCCAGTGGAAGTCGCCGGTGAACAGGCCGTCGACGATGCCGATCTGGTAGGCGAGGTAGATGCCGAAGGCCAGCGACAGGATGCCGGAGCCAATGGTCAGCCAGCGGTTGATGCGCTCCGACCGAGCGCGGGAGACCAGGAACGGGAGGCCGATGAGGGTGGTGAGGATGGCCATCCCGGCCGCCACGCCGCCGCAGAAGATGACGAGGTACCAGAGCGCCGAGCTGGTGTCCTCGATGGTGGCCAGCACCAGCAGCGCCACCGCCGCGCTGCCGGCGAGGCCGTGCACCAGGCCCACCACCACCGGGCGCGTCAGCTGGTACCAGCCGAAGGTGGCCAGCAATCCGGGATCGCTGCCGTGGCCGTGCAGATGGGCATGGCCATGGGCGTGCACGTCGTCCTCGCCGGTGTGCGCGTGCAGGTGGGCGTGCTCGTGGCCGTGCATCGGGGCCGGCGGGGTGAAGCGTTCGGTGATGCGCCGCTGCACGCCGGTCAGGTTCAGGATGCCCAGCACGATCAGCATGATCGCCACCGCGAACTCCATGGCCAGCCCGACCGGCGGGGGAATGACCACGTTGAAGGCGATGATCAGGATCCCGACCGCGAGCACGGTGATGGAGTGGCCCAGGCCCCACAGGCCGCCGATCAGCGTGCTGTGCAGGAACTTCTGGCTGCGCGACAGGATGGTCGTCACCGCGATCACGTGATCCGCATCGGTGGCGTGGCGCATGCCGAGCACGAAGCCGAAGCCGGCCAGGGCAAGGATCTCGGTCATTGGTCCTCAGTCTACGAGCCGCGGCTGCTCTATTGCAAGGTATTGCAGTAGCGATATCTTCCGTATACTGAACGGACGATGAGCCCATCCGCATCACTGCCCGAGCCGTGGTCCGGGGTGCGCGAGCAACTCCATGAGCGCGGCATGCGCTGGACGCCGCAGCGCCGCACGGTGATCGAGGTGCTGGCCGCCAGCAGCGGACACGTCACCAGCGCCGAGCTGATCGAGCGTTGCCGCGCGCGGGACCCGCAGACCATTCCGTCCACCGTGTACCGCACCCTCGACGCGCTCGAGCAGCTGGGCCTGGTCCGTCACGGCCACGGAGCCGATGGGCGCGAGGAGTTCCACGTCGGCCCCGATGCCGAGCACGGTCACCTGTACTGCGCCGACTGCGGCGCTCGGTCCGAGATTCGGGCGGCGGAGGCCGATGCGCATCGTCACGGCCTTCCGGGCTGCCGACGGCTTCGAGGTCGACCTGTCGCACGTGACGGTGGTGGGCCGCTGCGCCTCGTGCGCCGCGCGTCACGCCGCGCGGATGAGCCACACCTTCCTCGGCCTGCCGTCGGTCGACGCCGACCGCCTCTGGCAGTCGGGGACGCCGATGCGGTCGTCCTCGGGGTCCCGTTCGGCGTGCCGTACCCGGCCCCCGGTCCGGCGGCGGGCTGCGCCGAGGCGCCGGCCGCCATCCGCGCCCGTTCGCAGCGCCTGGCCCGGTTCGCGACCCATCACGACTTCGACCTGGATGGACCGATGCTGCCGCCCGGCTCGGCGTACCGCGTCGCCGACGCCGGCGACGTGCCCGGCTCGGCGGAGGACGGCGCCGGCAACTCGGCGGCCACCGAGGCGGTGGTCGCGGCAGCTGCTCGGCGCCGGGGCGGTGCCGCTGCTGCTGGGCGGCGACGACTCGGTGCCGATCCCCTTCCTGCGCGCCTACGCCGACCACGGGCCGATCACCGTGGTCCAGGTCGATGCCCACCTGGACTTCCGCGACGAGCGCGGCGGCGTGCGCGATGGCTACTCGTCGGCCATGCGACGGGCGTCGGAGATGGGGCACGTCGAGCGCATCGTGCAGGTCGGCCTGCGCGGCGTGGGCAGCGCGCGGCCCTCCGACGTCGCCGACGCCCGCGCCGCGGGCAACCTGCTGGTCACCGCCCGTGAGCTCGACGAGCGCGGCGTGCCGTGGCTGCTGGGGCAGCTGCCGGCTGACGCATCGGTGGTGGTCGGCCTTCGACCTGGACGGGCTGGATCCGTCGGTGGCGCCGGCGGTGAGCGGCACCGCGCCCGGTGGGCTGACCTACGCCCAGGCCGCCGCCCTGCTGCTGGGGCTGACCGCCCGCACCCGGGTGGCCGGTGCCGTCTTCACCGAGATGGTGCCCGCGCTCGACGTCAACGACCTGACTGCCCTGGTCGTGGTGCGACTGCTCACCGTCCTGATCGGAGGCATGGCGCGGCACAGCATCGGTTCATGACACGTTCTGGCAGGAATCGGTCTATCCTCTGGACCGATGCGAGCCTCCCGCCTGGTCACCCTGCTGCTCCTGCTGCAGACCCGCGGCCGGATGACCGCCGCCGAGCTGGCGCGCGAGCTTGAGGTCTCCGAGCGGACGGTCCACCGCGACGTCGAGGCGCTGAGCGAGGCCGGCGTCCCGGTCTACGCGGAGCGCGGTCCGCATGGCGGCGTGCAGCTGGTGGAGGGCTACCGCACGCGGCTGACGGGCATGACCGCCGACGAGGCGGAGGCCCTCTTCCTGTCCGGCCTGCCCGGCCCCGCCGCCGAGCTGGGGCTGGGCACGGTCATGACCGCCGCCCAGCTGAAGGTGATGGCCGCCCTGCCCGGCGAGCTGCGCGCCCGCGCCTCGCGGCTGGTGGAGCGCTTCTTCCTGGATGCCGCGGGCTGGTTCCACGGCGCGGAGCAGGTGCCGCATCTCAGCACCCTGGCGGAGGCGGTGTGGGAGTCGCGGCGCGTGACGGTCACCTACCAGCGCGGCGACTCCCGCGTGGAGCGGGTGCTGGAGCCGCTGGGCCTGGTGCTCAAGGCCGGCACCTGGTACGTGGTGGCCGCCAACGAGGAGCAGCTGCGGACCTATCGGGTCTCGCGGGTGGTCGACGCGCAGCTGTCGGAGGAGCGCTTCAGCCGCCCGGATGACTTCGACCTGGGCGCCTACTGGACGGAGTCGAGCGCCGCCTACGAGCAGGAGATCCCGCGGCTCACCCTGCGGATTCGGGTGGCGCCCCATCGGGTCAGTGGCCTTGGCGACTTCGTGGGTGGCCGGGCCGCTGCCACGGCCACGGTCCTGGACGAGCCGGATCCGGAGGGCTGGACCCGCCTCGAGCTGAGCATGGATTGGCCGGAAGAGGCGCCTGGTCGGCTGCTGGGCCTGGGCGGCGACGTGGAGATCCTGGACCCGCCCGCCGCGCGCGAAACGCTGATACACACTGGCGAGCGGCGCGCTCGCTCGGAACGCGCCGCCCGCCTGAAGCCGAAGCCCCTAACCCTCGTGGGCGTCCGGCCGGCCCACCTGCCGGCGACCCGATCGCCAGCGGATGGTGGGATGCCTGGGCCCGATCAGCCGCCGGACCCGGATGCGCTCCTGGATCTCCCGCTCGCGGTCACTCAGCATCACGCGAAGGAACTCGTCGGTAATCACCGCTTGCCTCGCCTTTCCTGTGCCTGCCTACAGGGTAGCGGCGGTACATGACAGAACCTGTCAGGAAAGACCGAAAGACGGCCCGGCGACAATGGTGGCCGGGCCACTCCGCGGGTCAGCGGATGGATCAGGTCAGAGCAGGCCCGCCAGGCGGGTTGCCTCCTTGGCCATCGCATCGGCCACGGCGGCCGGTGCGTAGTCGTGCGCCTGGTTGCCGAACGCCTGGAGCTGTGACTGGGCGGTGCCGGTCTTGCCCTGCGCGGCATAGCGCCTGGGCCTTGTCCAGCCGGTCGTGGAAGAGGAACGCCTTGTTGGCCGGCAGGGCGCCGGTGCCGACGTAGTAGTCGACCAGCGCGTGCATTCGCGCGAAGGTCGCGTCGGTGAACCAGCGCGCCACCTGCGGGTCGTGGTCCGAGGCACCGCGCGCCACGTCGCCGTCGAAGTCGGCGGCGAAGTCGGCGTTCAGGTGCGCCGCTCGGACCTGCACCAGGTCGGCGAACTGGCCGTCGCTGGCCCACTGCATGTCGAGCGTCTGGGCCTGGCCCTCGAAGCTGTAGCTGTACGCGCTGCGCGGGACCTCCGCGACCAGGGTGTCCCACAGGTTGTGCAGCCCGGCCTCGTACATCGGTCCCAGCTGGTCGGATGGGCCGATGTCGTCGTCGCCGTACGGCTGGCCCGGCGCGAACGGATCGTCCGGCCGCGGGAAGACGTTGAAGTCGCCCGCGACTGACCACCCGATCGGCATCCGCCTCGTCCAGCGCCGCCGCGATGGCCGCGTTGTAGGCGGCCTGCTCGGTCCGCTGCCCAACGCGCGCATTCGGCGTGCTGCTGAAGTGGTTGCTGATGGCGTACAGGTCGGTGAAGACGCTCAGGCCGATGCCGTCGCGCCAGATCCGGAAGTGCCCGACCTGCGGCGGTCGGGTGAAGACGTTCCCGCCGTCGACGCCGGTCGACAGGTCGACGTCATCCGGCAGGTCGGCGTTCAGCGCCTTGGGATTGGAGACCTGGGCTGTTGTACGCCGCCGGCGTGCCGCGGTAGTCGACCGTCGGCGACGAGCCCAGCACGGGATCGGCCGCGTCGGCCGGCAACAGCTCGCACGGTGTCGGTCCGATACATGAAGGCGGACACGATGCCGCGGTCATCGGCCCCGTCGCGGTCGTAGACCGCCTGGTAGGTCGGGCCGCCGGCCGCGCTGATGGCCAGCGCCAGCTCCTGCAGCGTGTCCGGCTTGCCGTCGCGGTTGTTCGTCGCGCCGCAGACCATGGCGCCGGCCGCCACGGTGCAGATGTCCTGGTCCTCGGCCTCCTGGATCATGAGCAGGTCCGGCGCATGCATCGGTCCGGCGATCTGCGCTGCCAGGTCGGCCAGGTGCTTCTGGTATGCCTGCTCGGAAGCCGGCACGAAGTCGAACGGCGGGTTGACGCCCGGGCAACCGGTGTTGCCCGATGAAGTCGCACCCGTCGAACGGATCGTCGCGGAAGTCGTAGAGGTTCTCGACGTTGTAATCGGACGTCGCGAACTCGGCGTCCGGATCGGCCGCGGCCGGCGCGAAGTTCTGGGCCGGATCGACGCCGGCTTCCAGCTCCAGCTGCTCGCTGATCTCGATGCCGTACTTGTTGAAGGCGAAGTACAGCGACCCGGCGACGTCGTTGGTGACCGTGTCGTAGGTGTTGGCCGGCGCGACCAGCGGGTCGTTGCTGTTGGCCGCACCCTTCAGGCCGTGGCTCTGCAGCATGATCCGCATGCCGTTGCCGTTGTCGAAGAGCGGCGGCAGGTCATCCAGCGGGTGCGGGTCGCGGTAGACGATCCGCTGGTACGGATCCGCCCGCTGGTTGATGGCGTGGTCGCCGCGGATGACCCACAGCTCCGCGTCCTTGGTCGACGGGAAGCCGTCCCGTGCGGCCACGACGTGCGCGCCGGCATCCAGGTGGAAGCGCATCCCCTCGTGGCGCTCCCAGTAGCGGTTCGCGGCGGCCAGGCTGTCCGGCGGGGTTCGCCTCGGTGGTCTCGACCTCGTCCGGATCGGTGACGTCGACGCCGGTGTCGCTGACCTCGACCAGGCGCGGGCTGCCGAGCTCGGTGAGGAAGAAGAACTCGGTCACGTTGCCGCGCAGCAGGATCTCGTCACCGACCACCGGCTGATAGGCCGCGCCGCCATCCAGGCGCAGCACGGTCTGGAAGCCACCGATGAAGACGAAGATGCCGTCCGACGAGTTCGGGTCGCCATCCTCGTCACCCACGCGGCTCTGCAGCCAGAAGCCCCAGTTCTGGCCGCCGCGTGGCGGTCGGGAAGCGACCGAGCTGGGTGACCACGCCGCGCACGAACACCTGCTGGCCGCTGGCGTTGCCGGCTGGCCGGGGCGAACGGTGACCGATGCGTCAGGCCGTCGGCTGCGTCGCCGACCGAGCCCTGCACCTCGCCGATCGTCCGGATCGGCGTGACGGTGACGGTCAGCGTGCAGGCGTCGGTCTGCGGCTCGGCGTCGTCGTTGCTGGCCGTGATCTCGACCTGGTAGGTGCCCGGCGCCGTGGTGTCGGCCACCGACACGGTGGCGCTGGCGGTGCCCGCCGACGCCGGCGGCCGGCGTGGTGGCGCCGATGCTGATGCCGGCGACCGCCGCGCTGGTGATGGCCAGCGAGACGACGGTCCCGTCAGGGTCGGTGCCGGTGACGGTGCGGCTGCCGCTGGTGCCCTGCAGGACGGTCAGCGCCGCCGCTGCCGCAGTCGGCCGTCACCGGCTCGCTCTCGGGCTCCGGGATGGTGATCCCATCGATGACCAGTCCCGGGATTCGGTGCGCCCATGGTGTTGGTCGATGTTCGACACCCAGGTGTAGGCGCCGGGAACCAGGTCGACGCGCGACGAGGGATGCGCCGATCGGGGTCGCGGTGCCGTTCTCGGACGACGCCGATGTCGTCGCTCACCAGGCCGGCGGCCGGGCCACTGCCGGCGGTCAGCACGCCTTCCCACGACAGCAGCTCGATCACGGTCCCGCTGGCGTTGCGCAGGGCGAGGCCGTCGTTGCCGCCGTTCTGCAGGCCGTCGGTCGGGTAGTTGATGACGACGGTGCCGAATCCCACCGACTGGTCGGTCACGACCGTGCCGGCGGCAATGTCTCCGCCGCCGGAGTCGTTAGACGATGGCGCCGCCGGCGTGCGCCGTTGTAGCGGACGATCGACCAACCGCTCAGGTCGGTGCCGGCGGGCGCGGTGACCTCCACGAACTCGCCGGCGTCGGTGCCGGCGTTGTCGTAGTGGAGCTCGCTGATGAAGATGTCGCCGGGTGCCTGGACGGCGCGCACGCGCGGCGCCGCTGCACGCCGGAACGACGCTCGCCACCAGCGCGGCGGCGACGGCCAGCACCAGGAAACGACGAGCGGAGAGGGAGAGAGGCAGCATTCGTGGGGACCCCCATCTGGATTGCCACGCGGCCGATCTGACCGCGGTGCCGTCGCTCGACCTCACCCTAGCAGCCAACATCGACCGAGGTCGCAGCGAACGCAACGGCAGGTCAAGGGCCGCCACGCCACGGCTGGCGCGGAGCCGTCGACCACCCGCGCATGGGCGGCCGATGTCCGATATCGCATGCTCGGCAGACTAGCAGCATGCCCGCCGACAGCAACAGCGAGAATCCCGTACCGCAAAGGTGCGTTGATGCACATGACCGTGCGAGGCCTCGGATCGGTACATCCGGCGGTCAGATGGCTCGCGTAGACTCCTGACCGATGCAACCGGAGCCGCCCGCAGGGGCACCCCCACCGCAGTCCAGCCGAGGCCGATCCGGCAGCACCCGAGCCGCGCCACCAGCCGCTGCCCCGTCGTGGCCGCCGCGCCGCCGCCGCCGCGCATGGCCGCCCGCCGCACCGATCGCCGGTCCGCCAGTCATCCTCGCGCGCCCCGGCGTCATCACGGCGGCCTCGATCATCCTGATCGTCTTCGGCGTGATCCTGGGCCTGATCGGGCTGCTGGTCATGCTGGGTGGCGCGCTCTTCCCGGCCATCAGGGACTCGCCCGAGCTGACGGGTCAGCTGGGATCGGTGCCCGAGTCGTTCGGGACCTTCATCCTGATCATCGGCGCGATCATGACCACCTGGGGGGCGCTGCAGGTGGTGGCCGCCAGCTTCGTCCTTCGGCGTCGCACCTGGGCGCGCATCACCGCCATGATCCTGGCCATCCTGGGCGCCCTGATCGGCCTGGCCACCATCATCCCCGGCGAGAACGGGCTGACGCCGGTGGGCGCCACCATCTCGCTGCTGTTCGTGGGCGGCCACGCCTTTGCCATCTGGGCGCTGGCCAGCCAGGGGCGCTGGTTCGCGGCCACTTCCCCAGCGGGCTGACCTTCCGTCAGAACCAGTCGTGCCGCCGGAAGTAGACGTAGGCCAGGATCATGCTGATCGCCATCAGCGCCAACGCGAAGCCGTAGCCCCAGGGCCAGAGGAGCTCGGGCATGTGCCGGAAGTTCATGCCGTAGATGCCGGCGATCAGGGTCGGGATCATCAGGATCACGGTGAAGGCGGTGAGTCGCTTGACGACCACGTTCAGGTTGTTGCTGGTCACCGACAGGTTGGCGTCCAGCGTGGCGGCCAGCATCTCGCGCGCGATGTCGATCTGGTCCAGGACGCGCACCAGGTGGTCGTACAGGTCCTGGTAGTAGGGGAGCTTCGCCTCGTCGACGACCGGGGCATCCCGGCGCAGCAGCCCGTTCACGACGTCGCGCAGCGGCGCCACCACCCGTCGCAGGTCAAGGAGGCGACGCTTGGTGTGCAGGACCTCGCGCAGCACGCTGCGATCGGTCTGCGATCCCACGCCGCCCATGATCTCGTCCTGCAGCCGGTCGATCCGGTCGCTGATGCGGTCGAGGAGCGGGAAGTAGCCGTCGGCGATCGTGTCCAGGATGGTGTGCAGCAGCTCGCCAGCGGTCGCTCCCACCGCGGGAACCTGCTGGCGCCAGCGCTTCTGCACCTCTTCCAGCGAGGGCGACCGCTCCCAGTGGACGCTGACGATGTAGTCCTTGCCGGCGATGAAATGGATCTCGCCCAATCCGAAGTCGCTGTCATTGCGTTCGTGCGTCGACCACCTCGTAGGCGACCAGCACGTGCTGCTCCGGGTACGTGTCGAGCTTCGGGCGCTGGTGCCGCTTCTCAATGTCCTCGCGCGCCAGCTGGTGCAGGCCGATCTTCTCGGTGAGCAGCGCCAGGTCGTTGCTGTCCGGCTGCTGCAGGTCCAGCCAGATCAGCGTGCCGGGCTCGGCCGGCAGCAGCCCTTCGGCAGGATGGTGCGCCGGGTCGAGCTCGGTGAGCTCCCCGTCCGGGCGGCGTAGCAGCAGGGTGCGGGTGGCGGGCGCCATGGCGGGGCGAGTGTACGCGGCGAGCGGCCGTCAGCCGACGCCGGAGAGGAGGGTCGCGGCCGCGTCGCGTCGGGCCTCGTCGTCGAAGACCAGCAGCACCTGGCTGCCGTACCAGCCGACCCGCGAGCGCCGGACGCCGCCCGGTCAGGTACCGGAGCTCCCCGGCCTCCATGCCGGACAGCGCCCCCAGCGCGCGCGGGATCGTGACCTGCAGCGGCGGCTCCTGATCGAGCAGGGTCAGGATCATCTCGTCACCGGACAGCGCCAGCGACACCGGATCCTCGTCGAGGTCGATCGGTGACCGGCCCGGCGGTGCGACATAGCCGGAGGCCATTGCGCGCAATCGGCGCAGCGGCATCGGTCCTGGCCCTGGCAAGTCGACTGGCGGTCGGCCACCGGCCAGCGGCCAGCGGCGTGGCATGGAAGACCGGATAGCCCGACCAGAGGCCAAGCGCCAGGAGCACCGCCAGGCCCACGAAGAGGATCGGTCCCAGCCACAGGCGATCCACCGGCAGGTCCGGATCCTGGTCGATGATCGCGCCGCGCAGCACCTGCGCCCAACCGAGCAGCTGCCGCACCTGCGGTCCGTCCAGGAAGCGCCCGACTGCCCCGTCGTCGCTGGTCTGGCGGCCGAAGACGTGCATCGGTGCGACGGTGGGTGGGTAGGCGAGCTGGACGACGATCGGCGTGCCCGAGGCCGGGTCGTGCGCCAGGTGCAGCCACGGACCGGTGCCGACGGCCAGCCGTCGCGCGTCGCAATCCTGGCGCACGCGCAGGCGGCCACCGCGTCCCCGGGAAAATCCAGCGTCAGGCGCACGACGGTGCCCGACGCCAACCCCTCCAGCGCTGCCACGGAGCCGATGGTCTGCACGCCGCTGGCATCGGCGGCGGCCTCGTCACTCGAGCGCCTGCAGCGACGGAGCATTCACCGCGTCCGGGACGTCCACGCCGCGCGCCCGGAGAGCGGCGACGACCGCGTCGCTGTCGATGTCGGGGTCGACCCGCGCCACGATCTCGCGGCGCTCGAGCGCCGCGCCGTCCAGCTGGCTGCGCACCAGCGCGATCCGGCGGTCGCTCAGCTCGTCGCGCAGCGGGAACCAGCGGTACGTGCCCGCCGCCGGGCCGCCGGTGTCGGGGTCGAGTGGCGCCTCGGCCAGGTACGGCGGCAGCATGGCCAGGCCCTCGGATCTCGACCAGGCTCGAGCTGAAGCCGACCTGGCGCTCCACGAAGGCCGGCACCGAGGCGCGCGTGATGATGATCTCGGCGCCGGCCTGGATGGCCGGGATGGCCGCCAGCAGCAGGAGGATCCAGATCAGCGCCGGCACGAAGCCGATCGACTTCGCCGCCTCGTGCGCCGAGTGCGCGATCTGCAGCCGCCAGCCCAGCACGACCGCCCCGACCAGCACGCCCGCCACCACGGCGAAGGCGAACGGCGCGCTGACGATGGCGTCCGACAGCAACGAAGCGACAAGGCCGCCGATCAGCCGCGCCGGCCAGTGCCGCCATGGCGCGCACGAGCAGGCCGGCGCCGCCGCGCAGCGCCGAGGTGATCCCCAGCAGCACGATCCCGCCGACCAGCGCGCCGGCCAGGGTGATCAGCGTCGGGTAGTCGCGGCCCGTCTCGGCCATGCTCAGGCCAAGGAGCCCGACCGCCAGGGCGGTCGCCGCGGCAATCAGCCACGGGATGGCCGGCGGCAGCCATTGCCAACCGCCCGAGGACCCGACGGCCGTTCGTCCCAGCCGCGTGACGGCAACCGGAAGCGCGCCGAGCAGCGTCCGCAGCCTGACCCTCAGCTCCCCCATGTCAGCCGGCCGTCAGGACGGGCCGGCGAATGACCACTCGCTCCCGTCCCAATGGGCGTGCAGCAGGGCGCCGGCATCGTCGCGCCCGAAGACGTCGATCCGGTTCGGTCCCCAGGCGCAGGCACTCGGATCGGAGGCCATGGCCACCGGCAGCTGCTCCCAATCCTGCCAGCCGGCGGGCTCGTACCAGCGGTGCCACAGCCGGCCGTCCTGGCCGCGGGCGAAGACGTCGATGCGGTCCGGTCCCCACGAGCAGGCGGTCGGGTTCCCCGTCAGCTGGCCGCCGTGTGGATGCCATTCGTGCCAGGCGGCGCCGTCCCAGTAGATGTCCCACAGCTGGCCGTCGCGCCAGATGGCGAAGACCTGCATCTCGTTGGCGGCCCAGCTGGTGACCGCCGGCGTCGAGGCCAGCTCGCCGCCCAATGACTCCCAAATGCTCACCTTCGAATGATGGCGCACTCGATGCATCCGTGCGGAGGTCGCGCTCGCCACTATCCTTCGCGGGTGGAGCGCTGGCAGACCATCATCGAGCCGTTCCGCATCAAGAGCGTCGAGCCCATCCGGCTGACGACGGTCGAGGAGCGCGAGCGGCTCCTGGAGGCGGCCGGCTACAACCTCTTCAACCTGCACTCCGACGACGTCCTGATCGACCTGCTGACCGATTCGGGCACCGGCGCCATGTCGGCCGAGCAGTGGGCCGGCATGCAGCGTGGCGACGAGAGCTATGCCGGCTCGCCGTCGTGGTATCGGTTCCTGGAGAGGCGTGCAGGAGCTCTTCCCGTTCAAGCACGTGATCCCCACCCACCAGGGCCGGGCGGCGGAGAAGATCCTGTTCGGCGTGGTCGGCGGGCCGGACAAGGTCGTGCCCAACAACACGCACTTCGACACGACCCGCGCCAACGTCGAGTTCACCGGCGCCGAGGCGGTCGACCTGGTGATCGAGGAGGGCCGCAACCCATCGGTCATCCATCCCTTCAAGGGCAACATGGACATCGGCGCGTTGGAGGCCTTCATCGCCGAGCGCGGGGTGGAGCACATCCCGCTGGTGATGGTCACCGTCACCAACAACTCCGGCGGCGGACAGCCGGTCAGCCTGGAGAACCTGCGCGCGGTGCGCGCCGTCTGTGACCGATACGGCCTGCCGCTCTTCCTGGACGCGTGCCGCTTCGCCGAGAACGCGTGGTTCATCAAGCAGCGCGAGGACGGCTACGCGGACCGATCCATCCCGGACATCGTGCGCGAGATGGCGTCGCTGGCGGACGGCATGACCATGTCCGCCAAGAAGGACGCCATCGCCAACATCGGCGGCTGGCTGGCGATGAACGACGACGCCTGGGCCGAGCAGGCGCGAGCCCTCGAGATCCTGACCGAGGGCTTCCCGACCTACGGCGGCCTGGCGGGTCGCGACCTGGAGGCCATCGCCCAGGGCCTGCGCGAGGTCGTGGACGAGGACTACCTGCGCTACCGCATCCGCTCGACCGCCTACCTTGGCGAGGCGCTGGTGGAGGCCGGCGTGCCATGCGTGCAGCCGATCGGCGGCCACGCGGTCTACCTGGACGCCGCGCGCGCTGCTGCCGCACATCCCGCCGCTGGAGTACCCCGGCCAGGCGCTGGCGGTGGCGCTCTACCGCGAGGGCGGCATCCGCGGCTGCGAGATCGGCACGGTCATGTTCGGGCAGCAACCGGACGGGTCCGAAGTCGCCGGCGCCGATGGAGCTGGTGCGGCTGGCGATCCCGCGCCGTGTCTACACCCAGTCGCACGTCGACTACGTGATCGAGGTGGTCCGATGGGTGGCCGAGCGCGCGGGCGAGCTGCGCGGCCTGCGGATCGTGGAGCAGCCCCGGCAGCTGCGCCACTTCACGGCCCGTTTCGCCCCGCTGGAGGCGGCGGTATGATCGGTTCATGCGACTCGTGACCGGACGTCGCCTCACCGAGGTCGACGTCGGCTAACTGACCGACCTGGCCGCCGCGCACTCGGCCGTCTCGATTGACCTGGGTGCGGGTGACGGACGCTACGTCCTGCACCGGGCGGCTGAGCATCCGACCGAGCTGGTGCTCGCCATCGACGCGAGC
Source organism: uncultured Chloroflexia bacterium (assembly GCA_963720505.1). GTDB lineage: Bacteria > Chloroflexota > Limnocylindria > QHBO01 > QHBO01 > DASSCW01. The sequence goes on along the minus strand of CAVRFT010000006.1, from coordinate 440,964 downwards.
CACGAAGCCATGCGCGAGGCCTCGCGTCGTGCCGCGCGACCGGCCCGCAAGGGCGGCCTGCCGAACGCTCGCTTCATCGCCTCCGGCAGTCGAGCAGCTGCCGCGCCGAGCTGGCCGGCCTTGCGTCACTTCGTCACCGTCCACTTCCCGTGGGGTTCGCTGCTGCGCGCCGCCGTCGGTGAGGACGCCGACGGCGCGGCCGGCATTGCCCGGCTGATGGCGCCGGGCGGCCGGCTGCGACTGCTGGTGTCGGCTGCCGAACGCGACGCCACCGGCGGTGGTGTGGTGGACCTCGATCCCGCGGCGGTGGCCGGCGCCTATCGCGAGCTGGGCCTGGAGCCACGGGCGTGCCGGCCGGCATCGGCGAAGGACCTGGCGGACGCGCACTCGTCCTGGGGACGGCGACTGCTGTCATCCGGTCGCGAGCGCCGGACGTGGCTGATCGAGCTGGCGGCCGCGTCCGACTAGAATCGGCGCATGGAGCGCGAGGAGTGCCGTGACTGCGGCCGCGACGTGGCGATGGGCACGCCGCTGTTCGCCCATCGGGTCAAGCTGATCAGCGAGTCGGACCCGGACGTCGCCTTCGTCTGCATCGACTGCCGCCTCGGCTCGCCGCTGCTCGACGAGCAGGGCAACCCGCTCTCCGAGGACCAGCTGGCCGGCATGAAGTACGTGATCGGCCGCGGCGGGCACGCCTAGCCGAAACGACCGCGGCCGCACGCCGCTGGTAGGCTGAATCGGTGAGCCGGCGGACCTGGACCCTGGTGGCGGTTGTCCTCGGGTCCGGGATCGTGTTCCTGGACTCGACCATCGTCAACGTCGCGCTGCGCGCCATTGGCGAGCAGCTGCCCACCTCCGTGGTCGGCGTCCTGGAAGGGCAGTCGTACGTCGTCAACGGCTACCTGCTGACGCTCTCGGCGCTCCTCATCCTGGCGGGCGCGCTGGGCGATCGGTACGGACGGCGGCGCTTCTTCGTCATCGGCCTGGCGGGCTTCGGTGCGGCCTCGCTGGCCTGCGGCCTGGCGCCGACCATGGAGGTCCTGATCCTTGCCCGGCTGGTGCAGGGCGCCTTCGGCGCCTTGCTGGTGCCGACCTCGCTGGCGCTCATCAACGCCACCTTCGATGGGCGCGGATCGCGGCCGCGCCTTCGGCATCTGGGCGGCGGCCACCAGCGCGCTGACGGTCGGCGGACCGGTCGTCGGCGGCATCCTGATCGACACGTTCGGCTGGCGGTCCGCCTTCCTGGTGAACGTGCCGCTGGTCATCGCCGGCATCGTGATCGCCCGCACCCAGCTCGACGAGAGCCGCAACCCCGACGCGCCGGAGCATTTCGACTGGCTCGGTGCCGCGGTCATCGCCCTGGCGGTCGGCGGCCTGGCCTACGGCGCGACGCGCGGCCAGGAGCAGCAGTGGACCGACCCGGTGGCGTGGGCCGCGCTGGTGATCGGCTTCCTCGCCGCGATCAGCCTGGTGCCGCTGATGATGCTGCGCCGCAACCCGCTGGTGCCGCCCAGCCTGTTCCGGTCGCGCAACTTCAGCGTCACCAACATCTCGACGCTCCTCATCTACGGCGCGCTGTACGTCTTTTCCTACTACCTCGCCCTGTTCCTGCAGGGCACCCTGGGCTACACCGCACTCGGCTCCGGGCTGGCGGGCCTGCCAACCGGGCTGGCCCTGGCGCTGCTGTCGACCAGCTTCGGTCACATGGCGGGGCGGCTCGGTCCGCGGCGCTTCATGGCCATCGGACCGGCCCTGATGGCGCTGGGGCTGCTCTGGTTCGAGCGCATCCCGGCCAGCAGCGCGGCCTGGCCGGCCGTGGTCACCGACCTCTCGACCCTTGTGCCGCCGGTGTCCTACGTGACCGATGTGCTGCCCGCCAACCTGCTGTTCGCCTTCGGCATCGCGATGCTGGTGGCGCCGCTGACCACCGCGCTCATGACCTCGGTGCCGGTGGGCAATTCAGGGCTCGGCTCGGCCATCAACAACGCGCTGAGCCGGATCGGTCCGATCCTGGCGGGGGCGGTGATCTTCATCGGCGTCACGGCCAGCTTCTACGGGGGCATGGCGGACCAGGTGCCGTCGCTCGACGTCGACTCGCCGGAAGTGCGCGCCGCCATCCCGCCGCTCAAGGAACCCGCCGCCGACCTGCCGGACGACGTGAAGGAGGCCGCGCGCCAATCCTCGACCGATGCGTTCCACCTGGCCATGCTGATCGCGGCGCTGCTGTGCGCCTCCGGCGCGGCCGTGAACTGGGTCGGCATCCTGGATCCGAAGCAGCCCGCGTCCGCCTCTGCCGCGACCCAGGCCGCGCCGAGCGGGGGCTAACCATGGTCACCGACGTGCCGCGAGCCACGCGTCGGCGATCCCGGGCTGTTCGGGCCCGACAGCCTGGCGTGGCGGATCGACGGGGAGATGCTGGTGCTGGCAGGCGGCACCTGCGCGCTGCTCATGCAGCTGGCGCATCCCGCGGTCGCGGCCGGCGTCGACCAGCACTCGGACTTCCGCGCCGATCCGTTCGCCCGCCTGCGCCGCACGCTGACGTCCAGCTACGCGGTCGCGTTCGGCACAGCGTCGGACGCCGATGCCGCCATCCGGCGCGTGAACGCGATCCACGCCGCGGTGCGCGGCACCGTCCCGGAGTCGGGCGCCGCCTACCACGCCACCGATCCGGCGCTGCTGCTGTGGGTCCACGCCACGCTGATCGACACGGCGCTGCGCGTCTACGACCGCTACGTGGCGCCGCTCACGCCCGAGGAGCAGCAGGCCTATCACGACGAGGCGCGCCAGGTCGCGATCCGGCATGGGCGTCCCCGAGGCGAGCGTGCCGCTCACGCTCGAGGCGATGCGAGCCGAGATGGCGCGGATGATGGCCGATGGCACGGTGCGCGTCGATGCCACTGCCCGGCGCTGGCGCCTCACGTTCGCTACCCGAAGCGCTTCCCGCCGCGCGCGATGTGGGACGTGGCGCACCTCATCTCCGACTCGGTGCTGCCTGAGCCCATCCGGCGCGGCTATGGCATTTCGTGGTCCCCGGCGACGCGAGGCCGGCATGCAACGCCTGGCTGCCGTTTCGCGGCGCGTCGTCCCGCGGCTGCCGTCCGTCCTGCGCCGGGCGCCACAGGCCCGCCGCGCCGAGCGGCGGGTCTCCGGCCAGGCCGATCGGTGACGTGACCTCGCGCCGTCGGTATCATGCCGGCGGAGCGCCTGACCGCCGGTCGCCCCTGCGCCGCTCCCCGCACCATGGCGCCGCGTCCGTCGCCGGAGGACTCGTTGACCCGATTCGCCAAGCTGGCCATCGCCGCGGCGGCCGCGACCTTCGTCCTGATCACGGTGGGCGGCCTCGTGCGCGCCACCGACTCGGGGCTCGGCTGCCCGGACTGGCCGCTCTGCTTCGGCGACTGGGTGCCACCGGCCGAGCTGCACGCCTGGATCGAGCACTCGCATCGCCTGGTCGCCGCCGTCCTGGTGGGACCGCTGGTGGGCGCGGTGGCGCTGATCACCGTCTTTACCGCCCGGCGGCGGGATCGGGCACTGCTCATCGCCGCCGTGGGCGCCGGCGTGCTGGTCATCGTCCAGGCGCTGCTGGGCGGCCAGGTGGTGATCCAGCAGCTCCGTCGCGAGCTGGTGACGGCCCACCTGGGCATGGCGCTGACCGTGCTGGCGCTCACCATCCTGATCGCCGACCGCGCGGTGCACGGACCGATGCCGGGGCGGCGCAGCGCCCTGCCGGTCGGGCTCATCGGCCTGACCACCGCAGCCGTCTTCGCCCAGATGCTGCTGGGCTCGTGGGTGACCGGCCATGACGCGGGCCTCGCCTATCCGGACTTCCCGCTGATGAACGGCAGCCTGCTGCCGGCGGTCGACGCCCCGACGCAGGCCATCCAGGTCGCGCATCGGGCGCTGGCGGTGGCGGTGGCCGGACTGGTGGTGTGGACCGCCGTGGTCGTCCGGCGTCGAACCCAGAGCCGGATTGCCGCGAACGCTGGCGGCCGTGGCGGTGGGGCTGGTGGTCGTGCAGGTCGCGCTTGGCGCGGCGCAATGTCTGGTCGCGGCTGTCGGCGCTGTTCGTGGTCCCGCACCTGGCGGTGGGCGCCGCCCTGTTCGCCACCTGCTTCTGGCTGCTGCTGGCGGCCCTGCGCGAGCCGGCCGTGGCGCGCATTCCGGCGCGCGGGGCAGGAGTACCGGCCGAGAGCGCAGCCCCAACCCGCGGCGGCACGCTGCGCGCGTACGTCGCGCTCACCAAGCCGCGCATCATCGAGCTGCTGCTGGTGACCACCATCCCGACCATGGTCCTTGCCCAGCGCGGCATCCCATCGCTGTGGCTGATGGCCGCGGTGATCATCGGCGGGACGCTGGCGGCCGGCGGGGCGAACGCCATCAACCAGTACGTCGACCGCGACATCGACGACCTGATGCGCCGCACCCGCCATCGCCCGCTGCCGCGCCACGCGGTGGAGCCGCGCAACGCGCTCGTCTTCGGCGTGGCGCTCAGCGTCATCTCCTTCGTATGGCTGGTGCTGACGGTCAACCTGCTGTCGGCGCTGCTGGCGGCCAGCGCCATCGCGTTCTACGTCTTCGTCTACACGCTCTGGCTGAAGCGCAGCACGCCGCAGAACATCGTCATCGGCGGCGCCGCCGGCTGCGTCCCGGTGCTGGTCGCGTGGGCGGCGGTGACCGGGACGGTTGGGGTGCCGGCGCTGGTGCTGTTCGCCATCGTCTTCTACTGGACGCCGCCGCACTTCTGGGCATTGGCCCTGCGCTTCAAGGGCGACTACGCGGCGGCCAACGTGCCGATGATGCCGGTCGTCCGCGGCGACGCGGAGACCGCCCGCCAGATCGTGATCTACACGCTGCTGCTGTTCGCGGTCAGCCTGCTGCTCTTCCCGACGGCGCGGCATGGGGCTGATCTACCTGGTGGCCGCGATCGCGCTGGGCGCCGCCTTCGTGTGGTACGCGCTGCGCGTGCTCCGCGACGCCAGCGACGGCAAGGCGGCGATCGGGCTCTTCCGCTACTCGATCAGCTACCTGACCCTGCTGTTCGCCGCGGTTGCGGTCGACAGCCTGATCCGCCTCAACCTGTAGGGGCGCTCTCCCGGGCAGCCGCGGCGGCGGCCTCTGCGTCCAGCCGCGCGTCCAGGCGGGCGGTGCGCCGATCCTCGTGACGCACCCAGGCTGCCACCACGCAGGCCATGGCGGTCAGGAAGACGAGGTCACCGAAGATCCACATGATGATCCCGCCCAGGTTCTGGTCGGCGATGGCGCTGGGACCCCACGGCCGCAGGTTGGTCAGGTAGTGCGGGAACAGCACCGCCGGGGCGCTCATCAGCGCCACGCCCAGGAACGAGTTCTGCGGCATGGCCAGGAACAGGTAGAAGAGGCGGACCGGGTAGGGCAGGCGCCATCGGCCCGGATCGGCTCCGATCACCGGCCACCAGAACAGCAGCGCCGCGATCAGGAAGGTCGCGTGCTGGAAGTAGTGGAGCGGCACGTTCTCCAGGGCCTGGTCGTAGAGCGTGCTGAAGTGCCAGCCCCAGTTGACCGCGGCGAAGACGAGCCAGGTCAGCAGCGGGAAGGTCAGCACCGCCACCGCGCGGCTGTGCAGCACGGTCAGCAGCCCACGGCGCACGCCCGGTGAGGCAACGCGCAGCGTCAGGGTCATCGGCGCGCCCAGCAGGATCAGCGGCGCCGCCACCAGCTCCAGCAGCATGTGCTGCACCATGTGCACGCTGAACAGCTGGCCCTCGTAGGCCTCGATCGGCGAGCACAGCGCCACCACGATCGCCGCCATGCCACCCAGGAAGGCGGCCGTTCGCCAGCGCGGTGGCGGGTTGGACCGATGGCGCCGCGCGACCTGGCGCACTGCCCACAGGTAGGCCACGGTGGCGATCGCCACGCCCGCCAGCGGCAGCACGCTCGAAGCGCCACGCCAGCAGTACGCCGGGCAGATCCGGGGCGGGCATGGTCTCGCCGTGCGCGAAAGCCGACCGACAAGGCCGAGCGCGCCCGCCATTGCCAGGAGCGTGGCCCGCAACGGAACCCGGTGTGCTCTCATCGCCGCCATTGTGTCGCCGCAGGCGCACCGCTGCCATGGACGGAACCGATCGGGCCGCCGCCGCGTCCTTGGCGCCATGAGACGAATCGCCCTGTCGCCCGTGCGCTCCACGCTGCTCGCCGGCTGCCTGGCCTCCGCCGTGGTGCTGTCCGCCTGCTCCCTCGGCTCCGGCGGGACGGGGCCATCGGCCGATCAGTCGATCCCGCATCCAGCCGGCGATGCGCTGGTGCTGCGGGTCGGCTGGGAGGGTGGCTTCGTCATGCCCAACACCCACCTGGTCAGCCTGCCGAGCTTCCTGATGACCGGCGACGGCCGGGTGATCGTGCCGGGCGCGCAGATGGACATCTACCCCGGGCCGGCGCTGCCGGCGGTGATGGTCCGCCAGCTCAGCGAGGATGGCGTGCAGGCGGTCCTGCGCGAGGTGCTCGACAGCCAGCAGTTCGAGCTCAGCGCGGAGTGGACCGGGGCGAGCGGCATGGTGGCCGATGCGGCCGACACCGTCTTCACCCTGCACGCCGTGGGGCGCGAGGTGGTCGTCCGGGTCTACGCCCTGGGTACGGTGGACGGGAATGGGCTGCCCCCGGGCGTGACCGATCTCCGAGCGCCAGGCCCACGGGCCCTCACCGCCCTCGAGCAGCGGCTCGCCACCCTGGACCAGTGGCTGCCGGCGAGCGCCTGGGTCGACGACGAGTGGCAGGCCTATCGGCCTGACGCGCTGCGCCTGCTGGTTCGCAACGCGGACAACGACGAGCCGGACGCCAGCGGCATCCAGGGCAGCGAGGTCGCCTGGCCCATCAGCGAGGACCCGGCGGCCTTCGGCCAGGCGACCAGTCTCGACGGCTATCGCTGCGGCGTCGTCGCCGGCACGGATGCCGAGGCGTGGTGGGACGCGCTGCAGGACGCCAACCAGCTGACCCGCTGGGTGGGCGGCGGGCATCGCTACGAGGTGACGCCACGGCCGCTGCTGCCCGGCGAAGCCGAGGAGTGCCCCGCCACCTGATCGGCTCAGCCCCTGGAAAACGGCCTCGCGGCGGGGGGCGCGCGGCGCGCACCTGATCGGTACAATACGGCTCGTGCCGCACCAGCCACGCTGGACGCGCGGCCCCGCAACGAACGAGACGGCGCGGAACCACCCTGGAGGCCCGTGCCGCACCGCGACGCTGAGGAGCCTCGAGACGAGCTGATGCCCACCACGGCGGCCCGATTCCGGCTGCGGACGGCGCTTCGCGTCGTCCTTCCGCTGCTGGTGCTCGCCATCGCCGCGGGCTGCGGCATGATCCCGCCGGAGCCCAAGACCGAGGCCGCCAAATCGGTCTTCACCCTCTACAACATCGTGCTGGCGATGGGCACGGTCGTCTTCGTGGGGGTCGAGGGCTTCATCGTCTACTCGATCTTCCGCTACCGGCGCCGCGACGACCGGCTGCCGCCGCAGACCCACGGCAACACGCTGGTCGAGATCATCTGGACCGCCATCCCCACCGTGATCGTGCTGATCCTGTTCGTGCTGTCCGTCATGACCCTCCAGAAGGTGGAGGCGACGTCGGATCCGTCATCGGGCGGGGTCAACATCGAGGTCGACGGCTTCCAGTGGCAATGGCAGTTCCGCTACCTGGACGACGACACCAACCCGGACAACGACTACAGCGTCGTCGGCAGCCCAGCCTCGCCGGCGGTGATGGTGGTGCCGGTGGGCGAGCCGGTGCGCCTGACGCTCGTGTCACGCGACGTGATCCATTCCTTCTTCGTGCCGCAGTTCCTCATCAAGCGCGACCTGATCCCATTCCCGGAGGGCGTGACCCCGAACAAGCTGGAGTTCACGGTCAGCGAGGAGGGCACCTACCACGGGCAGTGCGCCGAGTTCTGCGGCAACCTCCACGCGCAGATGACCTTCAGCGTGCAGGCCATGTCGCGCGCCGACAAGTTCGAGCAAGTGGCTGGCGGACGCGAAGGCGGGCAATACGCCGCAGCCGTCGGAGCAGCCGACCGGTGAGACGATCGAGCTGATCGCCGCCAACATCGCCTTCGACAAGAAGGAGCTGTCGAGTCGCGGCCGATACGGCGTGGACCTTGCGGCTCACCAACCAGGACCCCGTCGTGCACAACGTGGTGATCGTGGACGCGAACAACCAGGAGGTCTTCCGCAGCGGCGACGTCACCGGGCCGGATGCCTCCGGTGACTTTGCGGTGCCGGCGCTGCCGGCGGGCGAGTACACCTTCTACTGCGAGTATCCATCCCGTGCCCGAGATGACCGGCACGCTCACGGTTCGAGTAGCGGAGCGACGCGAGACTCATGGCCACCACCACCCTCACCCCGCAGGCCGAGACCTATCGCGGCTCCTGGGTGATCGACTGGCTGACGACGGTCGACCACAAGAAGATCGGCATCCTCTACATCCTCAACTCGTTCTTCTTCTTCTTCGCCGCCGGCATCCTGGCGCTGGTCATCCGCTCCGAGCTGGCCGTGCCGGGTCTCCAGTTCCTGGATCCGGAGACCTACAACCAGGCCTTCACCATGCACGGGACGATCATGATCTTCCTGTTCGTGGTGCCGGTCCTGTCCGGCTTCGCGAACTACGTCGTGCCGCTCCAGCTGGGCGCGCCGGACATGGCCTTCCCGCGCATCAACGCCCTCTCGTTCTGGCTGCTGCCGCTGGGCGGCGCGCTGATCTTCGCCGGCTACCTGTTCGGTGGGGCAGCGGCGGAGGGCTGGACGGGATACGCCCCGTTGAGCAACGGCACCTACGCGCAGGGCGTCGGCACCGACCTGTGGCTGATCGGCCTGACCCTGGTGGGCACCGCCTCGATCCTGGGCGCGGTGAACTTCATCACCACCATCTTCAAGATGCGGGCGCCGGGCATGACGCTCTTCCGGATGCCGATCTTCGCCTGGACGGTGCTCGTCACCGCCACCCTGATCCTGCTCGCCACGCCGGTGCTGACCGCCGGCCTGATCGCGCTCTTCATCGATCGCAACTACGGCGGCCACTTCTTCGACCCGAACGCCGGTGGCAACCCGATCCTGTGGCAGCACCTCTTCTGGTTCTTCGGCCATCCGGAGGTCTACATCGTCATCCTGCCGGCGATGGGCGTGGTGAGCGAGATCCTGCCCGTCTTCAGTCGCAAGCCGCTGTTCGGGTACCGGGCCTTCGTCTACGCGACCGTGGGCATCGGCCTCCTGAGCTTCAGCGTCTGGGCGCACCACATGTTCACCACCGGCAAGGTGCTGCTGCCGTTCTTCGCCTTCATGACCACGCTGATCGCCATCCCGACCGGCGTGAAGATGTTCAACTGGATGGCGACGCTGTGGCGCGGCTCGATCAGCCTCACCACCCCGATGCTGTTCGCGCTCGGCTTCCTGATGATGTTCCTGATCGGCGGCATCAGCGGCGTGATGCTCGGCCAGCCGCCGGTCGACTTCCACCTGCAGGACACCTACTTCGTGGTGGCCCACCTGCACTACGTCTTCTTCGGCGGCAGCGTGTTCGGCGTCTTCGCGGCCACCTATTTCTGGTTCCCGAAGATGACCGGGCGCCGGCTGAACGAGGGCCTGGGCAAGGTCCACTTCTGGATGATGTTCATCGGCTTCAACCTGGCCTTCTTCCCGATGCATCCGCTGGGCATCAGCGGCATGCCCCGGCGCATCAGCGACTACTCGCCGGACGCGGGCTGGACCGTGTACAACCTGATCTCGACCGGCGGGGCGTTCCTGATCGCGGCCAGCATGCTGCCCTTCCTCATCAACGTGGTCGCCACCTTCATCAACGGCGAGCGCGTGGGCGACGACCCGTGGGAGGCCAACACGCTGGAGTGGGCGACCACCTCGCCGCCGCCGCCCTACAACTTCGACCGCCTGCCGCCGATTCGCAGCGAGCGGCCGGTCTTCGACCTGCGGCACAAGCACGACCATGGAGCACCTGGCCGCCGAGCATGTGCCGGTGCTGTCGCCGGCTGACGACGAGAGCGACCGTGGCCGGCGAGCCGGATCAGGGAGGGGAGTCATGAGCGTCGACGCCCCGACCTCCGTGAGCGCCGAGATGGGCTCGGCGCCCACGACGATGGTGAGCCCGCATCGCGAGGCGGGGATGCCGACGCCGCTGGTCGGCATGCTCCTCTTCATCGCCAGCGAGGTGATGTTCTTCGGCGGGCTGTTCGCGGCCTACTTCAACTCCCGCGCCGCCTTCGTCGGGGAGTGGGGCCCGGTGCCTCCGGCCGAGCCGCTGGAGATCATGCCCATCGCCCTGCCGATCACCATCATCCTGCTCACCAGCAGCGTCACCATGCAGTTCGGCGTGTGGGCCATCCGGCGCGGCGACCAGCGCGCCATGCGCTTCTGGACGATCGTGACCCTGGTGCTGGGCGTGGGCTTCCTGATCGGGCAGCTGTACGACTACTCGTTGCTTGGCTTCGGCATCGGCGACGGCATCTTCGGGACCGTCTTCTACACGCTGACCGGCTTCCACGGCGCGCACGTCTTCGGCGGCGTGGTGGGTCTCACCATCCTCACCGCGCGGGCCAGCCAGGGCCAGTTCAGCGCCCGCAACCACGTGGCGGTGGAGGCGGTGAGCATCTACTGGCACTTCGTCGACGTCGTGTGGGTCGCCCTGTTCACCACCCTCTACTTCCTGCGTTAGGGAGCGGCCATGAACGTCGAGCAGTGGATCGGCTTCCTGATCATCGGGATCGCCATCGTCGGCGTCCTGATCGTGGTCTTCGTGGTGACCATGCGGGTCGGGCGACGGGGGCCGCGCCCCACGCCGCCGCCGGGCGTGCACCTGCCACCGGGCAGCCTGCTGCCGGTCATCTTCTCGATCGGCGCCGCGCTGCTGGGCCTGGGCCTGGTCTTCAAGCCCGACGATCCCTACACCCTGCCCGTGCTCAGCACCATCTCCGGCATCATGAACCCGTGGCTGGGGATTGCCGGCCTGCTGGTGCTGATCTACGGCATCGTGGCCTGGGTGCGTGCCGCCGGCCACGAATGGCAGGAGGTCGAGGAGTCGCCGCACCACGACACGGCGGGGCACTGACCACGCCATGAGCGTGGCCGCGGGCACCATCCAGCAGTCCGGCCTCTCGCTGCGCTGGCGCGTCGTCGGGGCGGTGCTGCCGCTGGTGCTGCTCGCCGCCTGGGCGGGAACGATGCTGGTCATGAGCGGATCGACGGCGGCCGCCGTGCGGATCGGCCAGCCGGCGCCGGACTTCGCGCTCACCGACCTGGACGGCAACGCGCTGCAGCTCAGCGACCTGCGCGGCCGACCGGTGATCGTCAACTTCTGGGCCAGCTGGTGCGGACCCTGCGTCGACGAGTTCCCGGTCCTGGAAAAGGCGCTCACCCGGCATCGGGCCGCGAACCTGGCCGTGGTGGGGATCGTGTTCCGCGACAACTCGGAGGCGGCGCGTGACTTCATGGCGCGGATGGGCGCCAGCTGGACGGCGGCCATGGATCCCGGCGAGCTGACGGCGCAGAGCTTCGGCGTCTACGCCCCGCCGGAGAGCATCTTCATCGATGCCGACGGCATCGTCCGCGGGCGGCAGATCGGCCAGCTCACGGCGAACGACCTGGAGCGCCAGCTGGCGCTCACCCTCGAGGAGCAGCCATGACGGACAACCTGCCGGCACGCCAGGATCACGGGGAGCTGGTGGTGGACACCGTCCACGACATGCATACCGACCACCACGACCCACAGCACCAGGATGTGCAGCAGAACGTCAGCGTCGCGCTCGTGCCGCTGGCGGTCATCGTGCTGCTGATCCTGACCTTCGTGCTGGCGGCCTGGACCTTCCTGGCGGCGCAGCCTCCAGCCTGATCGGCGTTCCGCCCGCTCACTGCGATCACGCGCGAAGGGGCTTCCCCACGCGGCCTGCCAGCATTAGAGTTCGCGCCACGTCCACCCGCCGCCCGGTGCCGGGCGGTCACCCGAGGATGGATAAGGAGGACCGATGACGACGGCACGCCCAATCCCGTCGGCGCGGCGACGAGGCCATGCCCTTGCCGGCATGGCCTTTGCGTGCGCCATCATCCTGCTGGCCGCATGCGGTGGAGGAGGCGGCGGGGGAGACGGCGACGCTGCCTTCAAGCTGCGCGTCGCCGCCACCAACGAGACCGCGGAGTCCGCCACCGTCTCCCTCGCCGTCGACGGCACAGCTGGCGAGCCTCAGACGCTCGAAAGCTGCAAGGGAAAGGCTTTCGAGTTCGATATCCCGGCCGACCCGGCGACGTGGACGCTGATGTTCAATGACCAGGTGGCAATCGACTCCACCCAACTGGATCCCAACCTGATCGACAAGAACCTGATCGCTGGCGTCCTGCTGCATGAGGACGGCTCGGTCGAGATCACCGACGAGGTCCAGCCCGGGGCGCTGATCGGGGCACCGTCGGCCTCCGGCATCTGCCTCTGACCGCAGGCGTGGGCGTGCCGTCCGGCGCCATGCACGGCGGAGTGAGCGCTGATCCGGCCCTAGACCGCCTCCGGCGTGCGGGCCGGATACCGCTGCGCCACGTAGTCGTCCAGGATCTCCAGGAAGCGCGGCACGATGTCGTCGCCGCGCAGGGTGGTGCGCAGCTGGCCGTCCACGAAGACGGGCGCCACCGGCTCCTCGAACGTGCCCGGCAGGCTGATGCCGATGTCGGCGTGCTTCGACTCGCCCGGACCGTTCACCACGCAGCCCATGACGGCCACCTTGAGCTCCTCCACGCCGGGGTGGGACTCGCGCCAGACCGGCATCTGGTCGCGCAGGTACTCGCCGATGTCCCGGGCCATCTCCTGGAAGAACGTGGAGGTGGTGCGTCCGCAACCGGGGCAGGCGCTGACCTGAGGCGTGAAGCTGCGCAGGCCCATCGACTGCAGAACCTGCTGCGCGATCTGCACCTCCTCAGTGCGGTCGCCTCCGGGCGCGGGGGTGAGGCTGACCCGGATGGTGTCGCCGATCCCGCGCTGCAGCAGGATGGACAGGCCGGCGGTCGAGGAGATGATGCCGCGGCTGCCCATGCCGGCCTCCGTCAGGCCCAGGTGCAGCGGGTAGTCACCCCGCTCGGCCAGTCGCGCGTAGACCTCTACCAGGTCCTGCACGCCGGAGACCTTGGCCGACAGGATGATCCGGTCGTGGCCGAGCCCGGTCTCCTCTGCGAGGCGCGCCGAGCGCATGGCCGATTCGACCATGGCCTCGATCATCACCTCGCGGCTGTCGCGCGGTTCCGGCAGGGCGGCATTGGCATTCATCAGGTCGGTCAGCAGCTGCTGGTCCAGGCTCCCCCAGTTGACGCCGATGCGCACCGGCTTTCCGTTGGCGATGGCGACCTCCACGATCTGGATGAAGTTCGCGTCACGGTGCTTGGCGCCCACGTTGCCCGGGTTGATGCGGTACTTGGCCAGCGCGGCTGCGGCCGCCGGGTATTTGGTCAGCAGCAGGTGGCCGTTGTAATGAAAGTCGCCGATCAGCGGCACGCCGATGCCCAACCGGTCCAGCTTCTCGCGGATGACCGGGACGGCCTGCGCCGCCTCGTCGTTGTTGACGGTGACGCGCACCAGCTCGCTGCCGGCATGCGCCAGCTGGGCGACCTGGATGGCGGTGGCATCGGCGTCGGCGGTATCGGTGTTCGTCATCGATTGGACGACAATCGGATGTCCGGAGCCGATGAGGACCCCGCCGACGTCCACCGTGGCGGTCTGACGACGCTCGATCACGCCCTCGATGCTACCCGCTCCGCCCCGATCGGGCACGCCAGTTGCATGGAGGGCGGGCGTGATCCTGAGCGACCCCGTGGACGACATCGCGCCGCCGACGAACCAGGCTGCCCCGATGGTCGCCATCCTGGAGGACGACGCCGTCCTGGCGCGGGCTGGCGGCGGACCTCTGCATCGGCCTCGGTCTGCGCCCGGACGCGTATCCCACGCCGGCGCCCTTCCTTGACGCCGTCCGCGCTGCCCCGCCGGCAGCCCTGGTGCTGGACTGGCGGCTGCAGGACCAGCTCGGAGCGGCCGCCTTCATGGCGGTCCGCCATCGCCATCCCAAGCTGCCGGTCGTATGCTGGACCGCGAGTCCTGCGTGGCGCCTGCCGCAGATGATCCGCCAGGACCCGATGACCCAGGTCGTCGACAAGGCGGCCGGGGCCATTGGCTTCGAGTCGGCGCTGCGCCGGGCCCTGGCCTTGGTGGATCCCGAGCCGCGTCCGGAAGGAGCTGGAAATGTCCGACCTCTACCGCATCCCGCGTGAGATCAACCCGGACGAGCCGCCGGGCCTGACCCCGGACATGAACCCGATCGACGACGAGACCCTGCGCGACCAGGAGTTGGAGCGCCTGGAGCACGAGGGCGACGAGGACGACGAGGAGGAGGGCCAGGCTGGCGAGCCTGCCTAGTTCGCTATGCTGACGGCATGACCGCGACCATGCCGCCCAACCCAACGGCCGAGACCGAGAGCACCGATACCCGCCACCGCAAGGTCGCGATCATCGGGTCCGGGCCGGCCGGACTCACCGCCGCCATTTACGCCTCGCGCGCCAATCTGGAGCCCATCGTCTTCGCCGGTAACGCGCCGCTGGGCCAGCTGATGATCACCTCCGACGTGGAGAACTACCCCGGCTTCCCGGATGGCATCCAGGGGCCCGAGCTGATGGCGCTCTTCCGCCAGCAGGCAGAGCGATTCGGCTCGACCATCTTTGACGTCGACGTCACCAAGGTCGACTTCAGCGAGCGCCCCTTCAAGCTGTGGGTCAAGGACGACCTGTACCTGGCGGATGCCGTGATCGTGGCGACGGGCGCATCGGCCCTGTGGCTGGGTCTGACCTCCGAAGAGGAGTTCCGCGGCCGCGGCGTCAGCGCCTGCGCGACCTGCGATGGCTTCTTCTTCCGCGATCGGGAGGTGGCCGTGGTGGGCGGCGGCGACACCGCCCTGGAGGAGGCGCTGTTCCTGACCAAGTTCGCCTCGAAGGTCACCGTCCTGGTGCGACGCGACGAGTTCCGCGGCAGCAAGATCATGCAGGACCGCGCCTTCAGCCACCCCAAGGTCGAGGTGCGTTGGAACACGGAGGTCACCGACGTCCGGGGCGACATGACAGTCACCGAGCTGGCGCTGCGCGACACGGCGACGGGTGAGGAATCGACCATGCCGGCGCAGGGCATGTTCGTGGCCATCGGCTACAAGCCGAACACGGACCTGTTCAAGGGCCAGCTGGACCTGGATCCCCGCGGCTACTGCAAGACGGCCGCGGACGGCGATACCAACACCACCATCGAGGGCGTCTTCGTGGCCGGCGACGTCCACGACCATCGCTATCGCCAGGCGGTGACCGCCGCCGGCGATGGCTGCAAGGCCGCCATCGACGTGGAGCGCTGGCTGGAGTCGATCGGCGAGGTGGAGCGGGTCACCGCCACCAACTGGTAGCGGCCTAGCCCTGCGGCAGGGCGCTCCCCATCCGCGGCCGCCAGGCCCGCACCGTGACCGTCAGCAGCCCGCTCTTGACCGATTCATCGCTGCCGGCCAGGAGCCTCGGCCTGCTCCATCCCATCGGCCTCGATGATGGCCATGCCCACCGGCGTGCTCTCGGACGAGCCGGCCCATTCGTCGTCGAAAGGGCCGCCCAGGATGAGCCGATGCTCTTCGTCCATGCGTCGCATGAAGCTGATGTGGTCCATGATCCCCGGCTGCTCCGGAAACGGCAGCCCCAGCTGCCAGCGCGGTCCCGGCCGATGGATGAGGACGAACAGGCTCATGCCTCGACGGTCTCACCCAGCAGCTGTGCCGCCAGCTCCGGCGTCATGCCCTCGCGACCGGCCTCGGCCAGATGCTCCAGGGTGCGGCGCCAGCTCTCGTCCGCGCCGACGGCGATCGCCATCTCGCGTTTGGCGGCCTCGATGTTTCCCTTGGCGGCGAGCTCCAGCGCGCTCCAGAAGACGAGCTCGTACGCATCGGGCGCGATGCGCCTCGCCTCCGCGTAGCGCTCCTCTGTGCTCATCCCGGCCTTCGCCTCGTCGCCGTCATCGTCGAGCATGTCGTAGGCGAGCTGCAGGGTCACGATCCGTCGCAGCTCGGGCACCGGATCCGTGTGGTCCTCGATCCGCATGTCCATGACCAGGCCATGGCCGCGCCAGGCCGTCGGATGGAGGTCGGCGTCGACCACCATGATCGCCGCCGACTGCCGCCCGCGGACGTCGCCGCCCTCGCGCTCGGCGGCCTCCAGCGCGCGGAGCAGGCGCTCCACGAACGGCGCGCCTTCGGCCAGCCCGGCCTCGTAGGCGGCGGCCATGGCCGGCCAGCAGGTGTCATTGCGCAGGAGGTTGCCCTGCACGGTGAAGCCGTCGCGGACCAGATGGCCGGCGGCCGGAATCGTTTCGGTGCCGGTATGCGCCGCCGCGCGACCCTGCGCGTCCACCACGCCCAGCTGGCGCACCTGCGGGTTCGCGTCGCCGGCCAGGACGGCCGCCACCGTCTCCTCGGCGCTCGAGCCGGCGCGCAGCATCTCCAGACCGATGGGCCCGAAGGCGACGTTGACCGATGCCTGGGTGGCGACGGCACCGACGCCCGCCTCCAGCCACGGCACCACCGGTCCGACCCCCAGGAAGTGCGACTGCACGGCGATCCCGAAGCGGCCGGTCTGCGGGTCGCGGGCGACGATGGAGTAGGTCATGGGCGAAGCGTAGCGGCTGCCTCGGCGATGGCCAGCAGCTCCTCCACCCATGGGCCGGCCGGCAGTGCCCGCACCACGCAGCTGTCCAGCACAGCGCAGTACGGGCCAAGCAGGCCCGGCACCTGCATCGGCTCGGTGGCGGCCACGCCGGGAGTGCCGCGCTCGCCGGCCCCCTGCTCCTCGAACAGGCGTTTGTACGGACGTGGACGAGTGGTGTAGCGACGCCCCTCTGACTGCAACAGGTCGTCGGCGTCAGTGCCGAGCGCGGTACGGACGTAGCACGCGACCCGTGGGCCCGGCCGGCCGGCCGACTGCGCGCCTACCTCAACGCGCTCCCGCGACCACGCGATCCGTTCCGGAAAAGCCCAGTTGAGCAGCACCGCGTCAGCGATCTCACCGCCCAGCTGGCACATCCGCGGCCCGAGCGCGGCGACTGCCAGGCGCACGTTGGGGAGCGCCTCGCGCAGCGCGGCGACGCCATCGCGTACCGCGGCAAGGCTGGCGCCGTCGCCGGTCCCGACCCCAAGGACGAGGCGCTCGTGGGGGATGCCGGACGCCGCCACCTCGTCCAGGATCTCGGTGATCGGGCGTTCGGAGAGCGGCACCACCCCCACGCACAGGTCCAGCTCCGGCGCGTCCTGCGCGGCAGCGACCAGGGTGGCCAGCCCGGATCTCCCGTGGCCGTCGTTGCACCACAGCTCGCGGTAGCCCAATGCCACGAGCCGCGGCCCCAGCTCGGCCAGATCCGCCGGAATCGGCTCGCCCCGAGCCACCAGGCCGAAGCCAAGGCGGGGCTCGTGCTCGGCGTCCTTCACCTGGCCATGATGACAGCGGCCGTAGACTGGAGGCCAAACGTAGCGGAGATGGCCATGAACGCGTTCATCATCGATCTGGAGAACAAGCCGGGCAGCCTGGCCGACACCGCGGCAGCCATTGCCGAGAAGGGGATCAACATCAACGGGGTGGCAGGAGCCACCAGTGGCGGCACCGGCACCATCGCCATCGTCACCAATGACGAGTCGGCCACGCGATCGGCCCTCCAGGGGATCGACTGCAAGTTCCGCGAGGTTGCGCTCGCCTCAGCCGCGCTCGAGGACAAGCCGGGCATCCTGGCCGATGCGGCTCGCCGCCTGGCCGATGCCGGCGTCAACATCGAGGCGATCTTCCCGACCGGCATGGAAGGCAACAAGATCACGATCGCCTTCGGCGTCGACAACATCGAGGCTGCCAAGCAGGCGCTGGGCGCCCTGACCGGGGCAATCGCCTGAGGAACCCAAGTTCCTGAACCGATGCGATGAGCGGCCGACCACCGGCCGCTCATCCGCTTGTCAGGCGCCTTGGCGTGGACCCAGCGCGGCCCGTGCCACGTCGGGCACATCGGTCACGAAGCCCCACAGTCCGAACACGGCCAGGTGCTTCATGCGGTCCGGGTCGTTGACCACGTAGCAGCCGATCTGCGTCCCGTACGCCAGTGCCTGGGACAGCGCCGGGGCGGGGTCCAGTCCCAGGTCGCCCTCCCACGGGTGGACGGCCCGGTGGCCATGCTCCACGGCCCAGCGGAGCGCGGGCTCGAACGGCTGGTTCGGCACCAGCAGGTAGCCCGTCGGGAGGTCCGGATCCAGCGCGTGGGCCTCCTCGATGGCCGCTTCGTCGAAGCTGATCACGTTCGCGCGGCCATCCGTCCGGACCGGCCGGTCGCGGAGCGCCTCCACCACCTTCGGCACCGTGGCGCGAGCCTTGATCTCGACCACCAGCCCGATGTCATCGGGCAGCCAGTCGAGCACCTCCTCCAGGGTCGGGATGGTGAGGCCCTTGCCGGCAAAGGGCGTGGAGCCGTCCGCGGCCGTGAATCGGGCTCCGGCGTCCAGCGTCCGCAGCTTGTCGAGCGTGAAGGTCGCGACGGCGCCGGTGCCATCGGTCGTGCGGTCGACGGTGTCGTCATGGATCACCGCCAGCTGGCCGTCGCTGGTGAGATGGACGTCGAGCTCGATCGCATCGGCCCCGGCTTCGGCCCCCAGCCGGAAGGACTCCATGGTGTTCTCGGGCGCCTGGACCGATGCGCCCCGATGCGCCACCACCAGCGTCATCCGGGCACCTCCCCGGGCGCCACGATGGCGGGCTCGAACGGCGCCGCCAGCGGGATCTCGTCATCCGGCGGTGGCGTGCCCTCCGGCACCGGTACGCACGATCCAGAAGCCGATCACCATCAGCACCAGCAGCGACAGGATGGCGACCTGGTAGGCGATCGGCCCGTTCTGCTCCGGGTCCAGCGCGAGCACGATGGCGCCGAACATGAGCGGCCCCACCACGGCCGACAGCTTGCCCGCCATCCCGTACAGACCCAGCATCTCGCCTACCTCCTCGGGCTTGGTGAGGCGCAGGAGGAGCAGCCGGTCGGTGACCGCCACCCCGCCCAGCCCGGAGCCCAGGATGGCGCCGGCCACCAGGAACGCGATCTTGTCCAGCCACAGGCCGATGAGCAGCAGGCCCACCGTCCAGCTGCCCAGCACGAACATGAGCGTTCGCTTGGGACCGATGCGGTCGCAGGCGATCCCCCAGAAGAAGCTGGCGATGACGGCCACCACGATCAGCCCGATCAGCACGAACCGCGCCTCGGTCTGCGAGAAGCCAACGGCATTGATGGCGAACAGGCTCATCACCGCGATGGCCGTGTTGATCGGGTCGGTGTAGAAGAAGCGGCCGACCACGAAGCGCAGCAGGCCCGGCCGCTGCCGCGCGTGCGCGATGGTGATGCGCAGCTGCGACCAGGACCTGAGGGCTTCGGCAGGGCTGAACGATCCACGCTGCCGCTGCCGCTCGCGGACGATGACGAAGATCGGGATCGCGAAGACCGCGAACAGCGAGCCGATGAGCAGGAAGCTGGCGGCGGTGATGTTCCCGTCCGCGTCGGTGGTCGTGCCGAGCAGCAGGGCGGAGACGATGCTGCCCACGTAGCCCAGCGCCACGCCCACGCCGGAGAGCCTTCCGCGGGCGGCCGGCAGCGCCACGTCGGGGAGCAGCGCGTCGTAGTAGATCAGCGCGGCCTGGTAGGCGAAGTTGGCGATGGCGAAGAACAGCAGGCCGAGCCAGATGTTGACCAGGCCGATCACCAGGGTCGGCACGATGCAGCCGATCGTGAACACCGCCAGATACCGCTTGCGGCCGCCGGTTCGGTCGCTCATGGCGCCGAGCACCGGAGAGACGGCAGCGTTCAGCGCCACCGACAGGCTGGCCGCGGCGGTGAAGGCGAAGGTGCCGTTCGTCTCGCCCAGGGCGTCGGTCGTCCACGGGCCCATGGCGAAGCTGACGATGGCGAAGCTGAAAATCGTGTTGGCGAAGTCGTAGAGGGCCCACGAGAGCCCCTCCACCGAGCTGCCGGAGCGCGTCAGGCGGCCGAGCCCCTGCCACCACGAGACCGGGTTCAGCGACTGGGCGGTGACGGTCACGCCGCGATCATACCGAGCAGGCGGCGCCTCGCCGCCGTTACGCGGCCCCAGCGCTGGCTACGGCGCCCTGGTGCCGGCTACGCGTCTGGCGAGTGATACGACGAACGAGCGGTGGCGGGTTCTACTCGTCCAGCGAGTGATACGACGAACGAGCGGTTACCTCCCGTACTCGTCCAGCGAGTGACGCGGCGGAGGAAAGCCCGACGCCCAGGGCTCCTTGGTTGTATCACTCGCAGGCGTAGTAACTGGCGCGCGAGCAGCCCTGTCCAATCGACCGGGATCGACGGCTCAGGCGGGGACCGCCTGCGCTTCGGCCTCAGCGGACGCGGCGCCGCGACTGGCCAGCGGCCAGGAGAGGACCGTGGTGATGGCACGGACCACGGCCTCCGGATCCCATGACGTGCCGCGTTCCGCCTGGTACGCCACGGCTCCGTGGAGCAGGAGCGCCACGGCGAGAGAGGCGGAGTCCACGTCCATGTCCGCCGGCGCCTCGCCGCGCGCCACCAGCTCGCGGATGAACATCGCCGAGAAGCCACGCTCCTGGTCGGAGATGCGGGTCAGCATGTCGCGCAGCCGCGGGTTGCGATCTGCCTCCGCCTGGGCGTGGATGATGATGGCGCCCCAGCCGTCCTCGATCAGGGAGTCGACGAAGAAGCGGACCGCCGCATCCAGCCGCGCGTGGGGATCTGCAATGCCCGACAGCACGGTCGCCAGCTCGTTGAGCTGCAGGTCGGACTGGGCCTGGCAGACCGAGAGGAACAGCTCTTCCTTAGACGGGAAGTATCGGTAGATGAGACCCACCGACACGCCGGCCTCGCCGGCGATCACCGGGATGGAGGTACCGCGGTAGCCGCGCGCGCGGAAGGCCCGATGCGCTCCCTCCAGGATGCGCAGCCGGACCTCGGCGGTGTGCTCGGTGCTGGCTCGCGGCACGCGGACGGCTCCTCAATCGAGTGTGAATACTCATTCAGTTTGCACTTGACGCGGCCGAAATGCAAGGCTAACCTACCGCCAACGCAACTGAACGATCATTCATCATCCGCAAGGATCAGTACGGAGCGCTCCTGAGCACCATGGCCACTCCTCCCGCTGCCCCTCCCTCGCCCGAGCACGTCCTGGAGCCGCATCCGACCGGGATGTTCGCCGCCCTCGGCCGGTTCGACTATCGGTTCCGCAAGCTGCTGCCGATCCTCGGCCTGGCGCTGGTCATCGGCCTCAACGTCTGGGCCACCGTCGGCGGCGGCACGCTGATCCAGGGTGGCTGGGTCATCCCGGGCTCGCAGGAGCAGCGGGCGGCGGACGTCCTGACGGACCGATTCGGCCCGACCGAGACGACCATGCTCCTCATCTTCAAGGACCCGAACGGCGACGCCGCGTCGCCGGCCTTCCAGGCCACCGTGAAGGACAGCCTCGGCGGCATCTCGAATGACCCCGACGTCGAGCGCGTGGTCACCTACGCCGATGCACCCGCTCCGGCCCTGCTCAGCGAGGATGGCACGTCGACCCTGGCCGTCGTCTACCTGAACAAGGAGGTCGAGTCGGCGGTCGAGGATTCAGCCCGCCTGGCCGATGCCGTGGATCGCGCCGGCCGGCGTGGAGGTGCAGGTCACCGGCGTCCCGCAGCTCTACCACGAGTTCAACCAGAAGATCGAGCAGGACCTGGTCATGGCGGAGACGATCAGCCTGCCGATCGCGCTGCTCATCCTGCTGGCCGTCTTCGGCACGCTGGTGGCTGCCGGGCTGCCGCTGCTGATCGCCGCGCTCGCCATGCCGACCGTGTTCGCCGTCATCGGCCTGCTGGCATCGGTGATGGAGATGAGCATCTTCGTCAACAACCTGGCCACCATGATCGGCCTGGCGCTGGCGATCGACTACTCGCTGTTCATGGTCAGCCGCTTCCGCGAGGAGCTGCGCCATCACTCGGTGGAGATCGCCATCGAGCGGATGATGGGCAGCGTCGGCAAGGCGGTGGCGGTGAGCGGCGTGGCGGTCGCCGTCGGCCTGTCCTCGCTGGCCGTCTTCGATGCCGCCGCGCTGCGCAGCATGGGCATTGCCGGCGTCATCACCGTGGCGTCCACCCTGCTCTACGGCCTGACCGTGCTGCCGGCCCTGCTGGCCATCCTGGGACCGCGCGTCAACCGCCTCCGCGTGCCGCTGCCGAGCTTCCTGCGCCTGCACGAGGACGATGTGGTCGCTGCCGATCGCCGGCAGGGGCACGGCGTCTGGGCCTGGATCGCGGCGCGCGTCATGCGGCATCCGCTGCGCATCGCCGGCCCGGTGCTGGCGCTGCTGCTGATCGCGGGCATCCCCTTCTTCCAGATCCAGCTCTCGACCGGGCAGAACATCGAAGACCTGCCGCCGACCCCGGCGCGCATCGGGTTCGAGACGCTGCTCAACGATTTCCCGGGGAGCGATAACGACCCGATCACCGCGGTGGTGACCTGGGACGGCACCAACCTGGACGACGGCATCTCGCCGGAGCGCCAGGACGCGCTGGCCGCCTACGTGGACGAGGTCGGTGCGCTGAATGGCGTGACCGACGTCGAGAGCATCCTGGACCCGCCGCCGGGCATGTCGGAGACCGACTACCGGGCGCTGCTCGCCATCCCGCCGGACCAGCGGCCTGAGCAGGTCCGCGCCGCGCTGGACACCTACACCGCGGACTGGATTGCGGAGGACACCGCCAAGGTGCGCGTCTTCGCCACCCAGCTGCCCGACTCGAGCGAGGGTCGTGCCCTGGTCGGTGAGATCCGGGCCGTGCCGTCCCCCGACGGCGCACAGGTGCTGACCGGCGGCCTGCCGTCGCGATCGGCCGACTTCATGTCCAGCTTCAGCGCGTCGATTCCGTGGGCGATCGCGATCGTGATGCTGGTCACTGCCCTGGTCCTGTTCCTGACCTTCGGATCGGTGCTGCTGCCGATCAAGGCCGTGCTGATGAGCCTGATCAGCATCAGCGCCAGCTT
This sequence comes from uncultured Chloroflexia bacterium, assembly GCA_963720505.1. GTDB lineage: Bacteria > Chloroflexota > Limnocylindria > QHBO01 > QHBO01 > DASSCW01. The sequence goes on along the minus strand of CAVRFT010000006.1, from coordinate 417,877 downwards.
CGGCGCGCTGGTCTTCGTCTTCCAGCAGGGCCACCTGGAGAGCCTGCTCGGCTTCAACGCCTCCGGCGCGCTGGGCGCGTGGCTGCCGGTGATCATGTTCGCCATCCTGTTCGGCCTCTCAATGGACTACGAGGTGCTGCTCCTGTCGCGCATCCGTGAGCGCTATCTGGCCCACGGCGACAACACGCGGGCGGTGGCCGAGGGGATCGGCCTGACCGGCGGGATCATCACCGGCGCCGCCCTGATCATGGTCGCGGTGTTCGCCGCCTTCGCGCTGTCGAGCATCACGTTCATCAAGGCGCTGGGCTTCACCATGGCGCTGGCCGTCCTGATCGACGCCACCCTGGTGCGCGGCATCCTGGTGCCGGCCTTCATGCGGGTGATGGGCTCGCTCAACTGGTGGGCGCCGCGCTGGATGCAGCACGGCGTCGCCAAGCTGGGCCTGTACGAAGAGCCGGTCGTGACCGATGGAGAAGCAACAGGCGGCTCCGCCACTCCCGAGGCTGCCGGGGCGCGGTAGGCTGCGCGGCAGATGCCGCGCCGCTTCAGCCAATACGAACCGCACAAACCTCGATCGCCTCACGGCGCGCTGGCGCGCGCGCCACGACCTGCGCCGCGAAGGCGACCCGTTCCGGCCGCGCGCCAACCCCGGCCGCGAGGCGCTGGCCCGTCGCGGCTTCCCGTACCACGACGTCACGCCGGCCGACTACGTCGCCGAGCACGCGGCCGACATGGCCGGCTTCACCTACGACGAAGAGTCGTACGCGGATGCCGACCTGGACGCCTGGATCGTGGAGGTCGGCGCGTTGCTGCGGGACCAGCGCGAGGGCGGCTCGAAGCCAGAGGCTTCTGGCGAGACCGAAGCCGCACCGGCCACGCCAAAGGCCGCCGCCAAGGCCAAGCCGCGCGCCAAGGCCAAGCCAAAGCCGCAAGCCAAGGCCAAGCCCAAGACCGATGGCTGACGCCCCGGCCTGGGCACGCAGCCTGGTGCTGACCGTCTGCGCCGAGGCCGATGCGCCCCTCCCGCGCCTCACCTGGCGCCATCGCGACCGCCCGACCTCGTCCGGCGTCACGCGCCAGTCCGCCGGTTCGGTGTCGGTGGTGGCCGGTCGCGATCCAATCGACCAGCGGCTGACCCTGCTGCATGAGCTTGCCCACTGGCTGACCCCTACGCCGCGGGGCCGGCGCCGCCGAACGCGCCATCACGATGCGGCCTTCTACACGACGGCCTTCGCGCTCTACCGCCGCCACGGCGTGCCCGATGCCGCTGCCCTGGCCGGCGAGTCCGCCCGCTATCCCAGCTCCCTCGCCCATGCGCGGCGGCTGGGCGTGCCCGGGGCGGAGGAAGCGTGGCGCGACCGGCGTACCGCTCTGCGCGAGCGCGCGCGGCGCCGGCCACCGATGCGGGTGCTGGTGCCCGAGCACTCCATCCGCCTCGTGCGCGACGGGCGTTGGACCCGATGCGCGGTGTGCGGCATCCGGGTCGTGGGGCCGAATCTGCGTCGGCTGCGACGCCGCCCGGGTCGCCACGTGCTCCTGGGGATCGCCTGAGGTCACCCCGTGTGTTTCTGTAGCAGCAACCAACGGAGACGGAACCGCCGAAACCGGGTCAGAAGTTGCCGTGCACCGATCCGCACGACAAAGCTGCAGGCCCAAATCCGGCGAATTGGCCGATTTCGTCTCCGTTAGTTGCCGGAGCAGCAACCGTGCGCGCCACGCCTACCCGCGGAGCAGCTCAACTGCCTTGCCGAGATGCGCGATGGCCGGCGGCGTGGTCGGTTCCAGGGCCACCTGGATGTGGCCGACGCCCATCTCCGCGTAGGCTCGCAGCTCCGCCGGCCAGCTCCTCCGGCGACCCGGTGATCGAAGTCTCGGCGTGACCTCCAGCGCCGGATGCTCCGCGTCCGCGTACTCCGGCAGCACCACGTTGATGCCGACCGTGATCTCGAGCGAGGCGGGATCGCGTCCGGCCTCGGCCAGGGCGGCCTGGAGTCCCTCCATCCGCGGCGGCAGCTGCGACGCCGGACCGATCCAGGCGGTGTTCCAGGCATCGGCGTGGCGCGCGACCAGCGGCCAGCATCCGCGGCCCGCGGCCGGCAATCAGCAGCGGCGTGGTCCGGCCATCCGGCCGCGAGTAGCGCGGCAGGATCTCGAGGTCGGACGCCGAGTGCCACCGACCGGAGAAGGAGGCGCGCCCCTCGCGCAGCGCCGGCACCAACACCGACAGTGCCTCCTCGAACCGGCCGACCCGGTGGTCGAACGGGAAGTCGAAGGCGGTGAACTCCGGTTCGTTCCAGCCGCAGCCCACGCCCAGGATCAGCCGGCCACCCGACACTGTCTTCGAAGGTGGCCGCCATCTTGGCCAGCAGTCCCGGGTTCCGGAACGGCATGGCCAGGACCAGGATCCCCAGCTCGACCCGCGAGGTGATCGCGGCCATGGCGGACAGGACCGTCCAGCATTCGTGGATGCCCAGAGTGGGATCGGTCCCGAAGCGGAAGAGCAGGTGGTCGTAGACCCAGGCGGAGTCGAAGCCCGCCTCTTCGGTGGCCAATGCCGCCACGCGGGTCGCTTCCCATGGTGGCACCACGCCGGTGCCGTCCTGCGGACCGATGGGCATCACCACCCCGACCTTCATCGCCTCACCTCCTGCGCTGACCTACGTCTCGGGCGCCCGCGCGGTTCACGCGACGGCTAGCCTACGGCCGAAATCATGGACCGATCCCTCCCGCTCCACGGCCTGCGCATCCTGGACTGCTCGCGCGTGCTGGCTGGGCCGTTCGCCAGCATGCTGCTCGCCGATCTGGGAGCCGATGTCGTCAAGCTCGAGCCGCCGGGCGGCGACGAGAGCCGTGGCTGGGGACCACCGTGGTGGGGCGCGCCGGAGGACCGGCGCAGCGCCTACTTCGGCTCCGTCAACCGCAACAAGCGCAGCATCGTGGTTGATCTGCGGACCGATGCCGGCCGCGACCTGCTCGACCGCCTGGCCGATGGCGCCGACCTGCTGATCCACAACGCCCGCCCGTCGAGCGCGGCGCGGCTGGGGCTCGACGCCGAGCGGCTGCGCGCCGCCCATCCGGGACTGGTGGTGGCGGTGGTCGGCGGCTTCTCCGGCCGCGACCGCGAGCTGCCCGCCTACGACCTGCTGGCCCAGGCCATGAGCGGCCTCATGTCGGTCACCGGCGAACCCGACGGACCGCCGCAGAAGGCCGGCGTCGCGCTGCTCGACCTGCTGGCCGGGCTGGAGGTGGCGGTGGGAGCGCTGGCCGCGTTGCTGGGAAAGGCGCGCGGCGGCGTGGACGCCGCGCCCGCCGTGGAGGTGAGCCTGATGGAGGCGAGCGTGGCGGCCCTGACCAACGTGCTGGCCAACCACCTGGCGACCGGCGATGAGCCACGGCGATGGGGGAATGCCCACCCGAACATCGTGCCGTACCAGTCGTTTGCGACGCGGGATGGATACCTGGCCATCGCCGTCGGCAACGACGCGCAGTTCGTGCGGCTGCTCGAGGTGCTGGAGCTGGACGCGGAGGGCAGCTATGCCACCAACGCCGAACGGGTGGCAGCGCGGCAGACGCTGGTCCCCTGGCTGAGCGCCGCCATCAAGGGACGCGGGCGCGATGAGCTGGTGGAGGCGCTGCGCGCCGCGGACGTGCCGGTCGGTCCGGTGGCCAGCGTGGGCGAGGCGCTGCGCGGCATGGAGGCGGCGCACGACGGCGATTGGGTGCAGGAGGCGCCTCCGATGCGCCTCGCCCCCGACCCGATCCGGCTCGACGGGGAGAGCCCGCCCCTGCGCGAAATCCCACCCTTGCTGGGGCAGCACACGGACGAGGTGCTCACCGAGCTCGGCCTCGGCGCTGAGGAAATCGCCCAGCTGCGGCGCGACGGGGTCGTCGCCTAGCGCTCGAGGTGGCTGACCACTTCCATCGCCAGCGCCTCGATCCCGCGGCGGTGCACGACCACCCGTCGCGCCACGGCGCACACGTCGGCGCGGTACAGGTCGCTCACCTTGTGCGGCAGCGGCGTCGGCGCCCAGACGACCAGCAGCTCGGCCCAGGCGCAGTCGCGCAGCGCATCGGCACCGGAAGGCAGCTTGCTCGTGCCGTCGACGTAGTGGAGCTTCAGCGGGCTGCCGGCCAGGGTGCGGTCCATCTCGGTCCACATCGGCGGTCGTCCGCCCACCACCAGCATCCGACGGATCCCGGCCGTGGCGCAGGCCGCTGCCATGCGGCGCAGCGCCCGCGTGTTGTTGGAGCCGGAGCAGATGGCGCAGTGGGGCTTATCGGTCTCCAGTAAGCGGCGACCATCCTGGGCGGCGGCGGTCACGCAGGCGGGATCGGAGCAATGCCGGACCACCGCCAGCGTCAGGGCGTCGCGGGCTCGGTCCCGCTTCTCGTCGACCATGCGCGTCTTGCCCGGGCGGGTGAGACCGGCCGCCTCGAGCACGGTGCGTGCAGCAGCCGCGCTGGCGGGCGACACGAAGCCTTCGGCCTTGAGGAAGTCGGCGATGGCGGTGTCGGCCATGGTCGGCGGAGCGTGGCCGCGGCGCACCACCCTGTCAAATCGGGCACGCAACTGGCACAAGTCAGGCCCGGCTGACGTCTGATCAGCGGCGGTAATGCGCCAGACGAGTGGGCCGGGCTGTGCGGCTCACTCGTCTCTTCCTACTCGCCGATGTCCTCGTTCCAGAGCTCCGGGTGCTCAGCGGTGAAGGCCTCCATCATCGCCACGCACTCCGCGTCATCCAGGACGACGACCTCCACGCCGCGCGATCGGAGCAGCTCCTCGCCACCCATGAAGGTCCGGTTCTCGCCGATGACCACGCGCGGGATCTCGTACAGCAGGATCGCGCCGGTGCACATGTCGCACGGCGAGAGGGTGGTGACCATGGTCGACTTTCGGTAGACCGATGCCGGCTGCCGGCCGGCGACCTCCAGCGCATCGGTCTCGCCATGGCGGATGGGGCTGCCCAGCTGCACTCGTCGGTTGTGCCCGGCGCCGAGCACCTTGCGGCCCGCCACCAGCGCCGCACCGATGGGGATGCCGCCCTCCGCCAGCCCGATGAAGGCCTCGGCCTTGGCCAGCTGGAGCAGGGCGCGATCATCGGTCTCGGTCATGGCGGGAGTGTAGGCTGCAGGTGGCTTGGCGCGACGCGTAGACTCGGCGTCAAACGGAGGTGAGCCCCATGGTCGACAAGACCCCGAAGAAGCCACCCAAGAAGAAGCAGCCCAAGAAGCCGAAGGCTTAGTCCCGCACCTGGCCTGACCCGCTGCCTCGACGCCTCGCCGCGAGGTCGTCAGCCCGTCCGCCCTGGTCGGGCAGCGTTTCGCCGGTGGTCCAACGTAAGGACTCAAGCGTGAGAATCCTGGTCATCGGCGCGGGCGTCATCGGCAGTGTGTACGCCGGACTTCTGGCCGACGCCGGGCACGACGTGACAGTCGTGGCCCGAGGTGGTCGCCTGGACGACCTGCGGCACCACGGCCTGCGACTGAGGTCCGTAGACGGAAGCGAGTCGCGGCCCTCCGTTTCAATCGTTGACGCCGTGCCGGCTACGCGACTGGACCTCGTGGTCATCGCGGTGCGCCGAGAACAGGCGGCGTTCGCCGCAAGTCAGGCGGCACGCTCGAACGCGACCGATGCCCTGTTCTTTGGGAACTTCGCGGGCATGGTTGCAGACCTCGGCGAATCGATCGGAAGGGACCGAGCCCTGGCCGGCTTCCCGGGCGTGGGCGGCAGGATCGAGCGCGATGGGTCCGTTACGTACGTGGTCATCGGACAGCAGCCAACCGTCGTTGGCACGGTCGGCGGATCGGACGAGGCGGCTCAGTCGACCGCGACGACCCTACGTGAAGCGGGGTTCCCCACCAAGCTCGAGCCCGATATCAACCGATGGCTCGGATCTCATGCGGCGCTCGTCGCACCCATGGCGGCCGCCGTCAAGGCCGCGGGCGGGCGGGCCGATGTCCTGGCCGACCGCCGGGACCTGCTGCGAATGGCGGGGCAGGCAACGAGGGCAATCTACCGGCACCAGCGTGTCCGGGGCGAGCTTGTCGCGAGCGCGAACCTGCGTCTGCTGTACCTGGTGATGCCGGAGTGGTTCGCCGTCCGGTACTGGTCACGCGCACTCCGGGGAGATTTCGGCGAGCTTGCCTTCGCAGCGCATACCCGTCACGCCTGGGGGGAAATGGCAGCGCTGTTGGCGTGGCTTCGATCCACCCTGACCGATGACCCCGCAGCCGTCGCCGCGCTCGATCGACTGCTCGGTGTCGCCACCGACCTCAACCCGTCCGGCGATCGCTGAGAAACGCCGAGAGCGGCCATCGGTCGCTCTGAGCACGAAATCGGATGAATGGAGCGGGAGACGGGGATCGAACCCGCGACATGCAGCTTGGAAGGCTGCCGCTCTGCCAACTGAGCTACTCCCGCACCGGGCTGTTATGAGGATAACTGAGGCAGCGCCTGGCGACCGCCTGACGGCGATGACGTTTCGACCGTCGCCCTGGGCTTGGGCGACCGGGGGCTTCGGGAGCGGCGCGGTCCCGACAAGTGGTTGGCTGCGCCTTGTCCAACGGAGCCTCCAACGCTGGGGCCAATCTTGCAAGAGCATGCCGCCATGCGTCTCCTTGGGTGGCTGGCCATCTCCTTCGCACCGGCCGTGATTGGCATCCGCTTTCCCTCAGCCGAGTACTACGCTCGTCTCGACAAGCCGTCGTGGGCACCTCCCGGCTGGCTGTTTGGCCCCGTCTGGACCGTGCTGTACGCGCTGATGGGCATTGCGGCGTGGCAGGTTGCAGACAAGCAAGGCTCGGCATCGCGGACACCGTTGCTGCTGTGGACTGCACAGCTCGCCCTGAATGCCACTTGGACCCCCGTGTTCTTCGGACTCCGCAGCCCCCGGCTGGCGCTCGCCAACATCGCCCTCCTGTGGCTCGCAATTGTGGGAACCGCGGTGGCGTTCTTCTCGCGGCGGCCCCTCGCTGGCGCGCTGCTCATGCCGTACCTGGGCTGGGTCAGTTTCGCGACGGCGCTGAATTACGCGATCTGGCGCCGCAACCGCTGACGCTGTCCGCAACCCTGTGGTGCGGCTCCGACAGACGGTCATCTGTCTATGCTTCGTGCTGTGTTATGTTCTACGGACTATGTACACGATCAGGCAAGCGGCTTTGCGGTCCGGCGTCTCGGTTCCTCTCCTCAGAGCGTGGGAACGTCGATACGGAATTGTCCAGCCGGCGCGTACCGCGTCCGGGTATCGGCTGTACGACGATGAGTCGCTCGACCGACTTCGCGCGATGCGTGGGCTCGTCGAGGAGGGCTGGACGCCGAGCATGGCGGCCGCGAGCTTGCGTGCACAAGGTCAGGAAGGCGTGCGGGTCATTCTCGATCGTGTGGATGGTGCGCCCGCGGACGCCACGGCCACGACTGGGGTCGATTCTGCCCCCGCCCTGACAGAAGCCTTCGTTGACGCCGCGAGCCGTATGCGCGAGGCGCGTCTTGAGGCCGTCCTGGACGAAATGTTCGCGCGCGGCTCATTCGAACAGGTGGCACAGGGGCTCCTGATGCCAAGCCTTGCTGGGCTCGGTGAGGCCTGGGCTGATGGCCGTGCCACGATCGCCGCCGAGCACAGCGCCGCGAACGCCGTCGCGCGTCGACTGGGTGCGGCCTTCCTGGCCGCCGGTAGGCCGCCCGCCGAGGATGGCGTGGTCCTGGTGGGCCTGCCACCGGCATCGCGGCACGAGCTCGGCGCCCTCGCATTCGCCACGGCGCTGCGCCGCACGGGGACGGCCGTCCGCTACCTGGGGGCCGACCTCCCCGTGCGGGACTGGATCGAGGCCGCCAGCCAGACGAAGGCCGAAGCTGCGGTGATCGGTGTCGTGATTCCCGGTGACGCGGGTCCAGCCGCGCGCGTCGCAACCGCGCTCCGCGCCGCGCATCCGCACATCCTCATCGCGTTTGGCGGCGCTGCAGCCGGCCGCGTCCGCGTCCCGCCCTCCGACGACCATCTCCAGCTGCCCGACCAGCTCGTCGATTCGGTGGAAGCCCTGCGCTCAGCCCTTGGGCATCCCGGCCCAGGATCGGCGGGAGTCTAGCCACAGCCCGGTGGGGCCGGCCGTCGCCGGCAAGGCCGTTGATCAGGCGGCCAGTCCGCGTCGCTTCTCGAGCACGATCTGCTGGTCCTGGATTAGCCCCGTCGCGAAGCCCGCCTCGCTCTGCGCCAGGTAGTACTCCCACATGCGGAGGAACCGCTGGTCAAGTCCGAGTGCCATGACTTGGTCGCGGTGCGCCAGCAGATTGGTGCGCCAGGCTGCCAGCGTTCGCACGTAGCTGGACGCGATGTCCTGGGTGCCGGTGATCAACAGGCGTGTGCCATGGAGCGAGCGCTCGATGGCCGCCAGGGACGGCACCAGGCCGCCAGGAAAGATGTAGGCCTGGATCCAGTTCACGCCGCGGCGCTGCGGCTCGTAGCCGACGTCGGGCAGGGTGATCGCCTGCAGGCTCACCTTGCCCCCCGCGCCCAGCACCCGGTCGCACGCCGCGAAGAACGTGCCATAGAACTCGGCACCCACCGCCTCCAGCATCTCGATCGACACGATGGCGTCGTACCTGCCGGACACCTCCCGGTAGTCGCGGAGCTCGACGCTGACGCGGCCTGCGAGCCCGGCCTCGCCGACCCGCCTCGTCGCCAGCTCGTGCTGCGCCTTCGAGATGGTGATCGTCGTCACCCGGCAGTCAAGCTCCCCGGCGGCGTACAGCGCGAACCCGCCCCAGCCACTGCCGATCTCGAGCACGTGCATTCCGGGCACGAGGCCGGCACGCTCGGCGATGATGCGGTACTTGTTGCGCTGGGCATCGGCCAGCGACTGCTCGGGCGTCGCGAACATGGCACTCGAATACGTCAGCGACTCGTCCAGAAACAGCCGATAGAACTCGTTGCCCAGGTCGTAGTGGGCACGGATGTTCGCGCGGCTCTGTCGTAGCGTGTTCCGCCTGGCCCGGTGAGCCGCCAGCTGCGGCAGCCGCAGCGGCAGCTGGATCCAGCGATTCAGGGCGAGGGTCTCCCGATTGAGCGCCGCGAGCTTGAGCAAAGCCGGCAGGTCGGGGCTGCTCCAGTCGCCGTCCATGTAGGCCTCGCCGGCGCCCATCTCCCCGTTGAGGATCATGCGCCAGGCTGCCGCCGTGTCGTGGATGTGCAGCTCGCCGACTGGTCCGCCGGGTGTGCCGACCACCTGCCGCGTGCCGTCGGGCAGCAGCACGGTGAGCTGCCCGATGCGAATCCTGCGCGCCACCTCGAGGGCCAGGCGCCGACCGGCTTCGGCCAGAGGCCCGCGGCTCGCCGCGCGAGCGGCCACCGTCCGTAGGCTCATGGAAGTGCCTCCTCACCGGATCGTACCGCCATCGGCGCGGGCCGTCGTCGGTGCGCCCCATGCGGATGAAACTGGACACCGCGGCGAAACAGACGAAGCGCGTGCCAATGGATCATCGCGATCGTCCCGTGCGTGATGAGCGGGTGCCGCACCAGCATCCAAAGCAGGCCGCGCGTGGAGAGCGGGCGCCGCGCGAGGACCAGGCTGGTGGCCAGCACCAGCTCCCGCTCCTGCCTTAGGTTGAGCCCGATCCGCAGTCCGTCCGGTTCGTCGCGCACGGTCACGTGGTAGCGGCCTTCGGAGCCGATGAATGGCGAGACATAGAAGTCCTTGTCCATCGACGCCGAGAAGGCTTCATGTTCGGCGCCCGCCGCGAGGAGCGTGTAAAGATGCCGCTCGCCGTGGGTGTTGTGCACCTCCACCATGACGGTCTGCAGCCGGCCACTGCCGTCACGGCAGAGGTAGAAGCTGGCCGGATTGAAGACGTAGCCCAGCACCCGCAGGTTGGTGACGAGGGTGATCTGCCAGCCTTCCGGCTGGAGGCCCTGCTCTCGCAGGTGAGCGCGGACTTCGGCCCCAAGGTCGCTTGCCCCGTCCCGGAGGTGGTCCGCGTCGCGGAAGGAGACGATGCCGGCCCGATTCCGTCGAATGAGCGGGACACGGCGGGTCACCTCGTCGAGCTCGTCCAGGTCGAGGGCGAAGTAGTAGACCGCATGCTCCAGCGCGTAGCTCGTCGTCTGGCTGCGCCGGTGGCGCACGGTCCCCTCCAGCAGGTGGCTTCTCATGCCGCCTGCTCCATAGCCCGCTCGGCGAGCGCCTCGGCCGCCTCGTAGCCCGAGCGACAGCCGTCCTCATGGAAGCCGTAGCCCAGGTGTGCCCCCGCATACCACGTCCCGCGATGGCCTTGCAGCGCGCCGACCCGCTCCTGTGATCGAAGTGTGCTGAAGGTGTACATCGGGTGCCGCATCTCCCGCGCGCTGATCACCGCGTTCGGATCGAGCCGGTCCCCGGCATTCAACGAGACGAGGTACTGGGCTGGCCCGGCCAGGGACTGGAGACGGTTCATGTCATACGTCATCGTCAGCGCCCCACCCCGATTGGTGCAGTTCACCGTGTCGACGTTCCACGATGCCCATGCTGCTCGCCGCTTCGGCAGGATGCTCGTATCGGAGTGGAGCACGACCGTGTTGGTCGAGTAGTCGAAGCCGCTGAGCGCGGTTCGCTCGCGCAGGTCGGCATCGGACAGCAGTCGGAGGGCGTCATCGGCGTGGGTCGCCATGATCACGCCGTCAAAAGGCTCGGCTGCGCCATTGGCCGTGCGGATGAGCGCCCCCGTGGCGCTGCGCGTTACCGAGACAACCGGCGACCCCGCGCGGACGGCGTCGCGCGGCAGCGAGTCGAGCAGACGGCGAACATAGGTCATCGACCCGCCACGGACGGTGCGCCACTGCAGCGTGCGCCCAAAGCCGATCAAGCCGTGGTTGTCCAGGAAGTGGAGCAGGTAGTCGACGGGGAACTCGCCGATGCGGTCCGCGCCGGTCGACCAGACCGCGGATACGATCGGAACGAGGAAGTGCTCTCGAAATGCCCGTCGAAAGCCTGCACCCTCGAGCCACTCGTCGAGGGTCGCCCCTGTTCGCGCGGGGGCGTCGAGGCTTGACCGTGCGGCCCGGTAGAACCGGGCGATGTCCGACAGCATGCCCCAGTGCCCCGGGCTCGCCACGGCGGATCGCTGTGCGAAGAGGCCATTGAACCCTCGCGTGCTGTACGCGATGTTGCAGGCACGGCAGGCGGCGCCGAGGGACATGTCACTTGGTTGCGTTTCGACCCCCAGCTCGGCAAGCAGCTCCACGAACCGCGGGTACGTGGCCTCGTTGTAGACGATGAAGCCGGTGTCGACCGCGACCGGGCCTGATGGTGCCTGGACCTCGACCGTCCGGACATGACCACCCGGCTGGGGATCGGACTCGTAGAGCGTTACCGAGTGCTCGCGACGCAACGCGTACGCCGCGGTCAGGCCACTCACGCCGGCTCCGACGACTGCGACCTTCATGTTCGCGCTGCCAGGGACGCCCGATTTCGCGCAAGCTCGTCGAGGGTTCGTTGCATTCCGTCACGGGCATCGCGCGCGATGCGGGCGAACGTGCCGCCAGCGAACGGGGCGACCAGACGGCGAAGCCCCGTGAGCCGAATGTCGGCGACGTAGTCGATATGGGTTCCGCCATCGCGCGCTTCGAAGCGGATATCGTCGACGGCCTCCACGCCAGAACCCCGGCCGGTGAGCACCACCCGGCGAGATGGTTCGAGCTGAACGATGCGGTACTCGATTGGCCGGACGTCGCCGCCCATGCGGATTCCGAGCCGGTAGGTCGACCCCACCTGGGCCGCGCCGTGGCCATCGATGCGCTCCGCACTGGCGACGCCGGGGTCCCAGCGGCTGGCGTTGGCGAAGTCGGCGATAAAGGCGAAGGCTTCGTTGATCGGAAGATCGGTCTCGAGTTGCTCGCGCAGAATAGGCATGTCTGGTCCTCCTGTTCGCGCAGCCGCCGAGCGGCCGCCGAGCGTTGTCTATACTTTGTCTCACTACATTCTCGTGCCATTCTCGCACCCTGTCAAATGTTTGTCTAGGCTTGGCGATAAGGAGCGAATCGGAGGTCCGATGGATTGGCGGGTGATCGTCGACGCCGCGCTTGAGGTGACGGTGGTCGGCAGCTTCAGCCGGATCGGTCCGGCTGTTCGACGGCGGCTCTTCGAGTGGAGAGACCCACCGGCCACTGCCCTGCGTGGGAAGACGGCGCTAGTGACGGGTCCAACCTCGGGGCTCGGACAGGCCACTGCACGCGGGCTCGCTGCGCTCGGTGCCCGCGTCGTCCTTCTTGGCCGCGACGAACATCGCTTGGCCCGGGTACGTGACGAGCTGACACGGCACAGCGGGGAGGATCGGTTCCCGACGGTGGTGGCCGACATGGCGTCGCTGGCCTCAGTCCGCTTCGCAATCGAGCAGATTCGAGCCACGGAGACGCGGATCGACCTGCTGGTCGACAACGCCGGCGCCATCTACCCCGAACGGGCGCTGAGCCCAGACGGGATCGAGGCGACAATCGCGCTGCTTGTGGTGGGACCGTTCGCGCTTACCGGCGGCCTGCTGCCGCTTCTCCGGGCCTCAGGCGACGCCAGAGTGATCGCTGTGACCAGCGGCGGGATGTACACCCAGGCTGCCCGCCTCCAGGACCTCCAGTTCGAGGACGAGCCGTACGCCGGTCCCGCCGCTTATGCGCGCGCGAAACGCATCCAGGTCGCGCTCGTCCGTGAGTGGGCGCGCCGCCTGATGGGTGAGCCGTTTGCCGTCAACGCGATGCATCCCGGCTGGGCCGATACGCCCGGACTGGCCAGCTCGCTCCCCGCCTTCCATCGGCTCATGCGACCGCTGCTCCGAACGCCTGCCCAAGGCATCGACACGATCCTATGGCTGGCCACGACCCAGGCGCGGCTGCGCTCGAGCGGGAAGCTCTACCTGGACCGCGGTGTGCGTCCGTTCGACCGTGTACCCGGCACTCGCCTCACAGCTGCCGACCGCCGAGCGCTGTGGGACGCCGTCGTATTCCTCTCGGGAGAGTCCGATCCGGTCCCAGGTTGACCTGGACCGGTATCACTTCGCGCAGGCGGTGAAGCCCATGGCACCGCTGGGCGCCTCTGGCAAGCCTCAGCGATGGACGGGCCGCGACCGCGAGCCCCACGTCGTCGACGTCGACACGCTGCCGTAGCCAACTCGCGTGAAGCGCGAAGAGCCTGGTCCGCGAGGGCCTAGGCTCCTCGCCATCTGATGTCTGCGCCGAACTCCTGCGTGACCAATTGGACCCGGATCGGCGCTTACTCGATCGTGAAGGCGGTGCGCATCCCGCTCGCGTAGTGGTTCTCGATGTTGCAGATCAGGACGTAGGATCCCCCGCTGCACACCGGGCGATCCGCGCGGCTGGCGTCGCGGGATTGGGGGAGAGGCGTGCCAGCTGCTTCGGACCCAGAGATGGCGATCACGCGATCCAGCGTCGGCCCCTGATGCGGGCCGCCTGCGCGACGATCGCCGGAGCCAATGCCACGGCCGCCACCACGGCCCACTCCGGCGCGCTAAGCGGCGAGGCCCGGAACGCGTCCGCCAGGGGTGCGATGTAGGGGATTGCCACCTGCACAACAGTCGCCGCGACAGCGGCGATGGCCAGGAACGCATTGGTCGATAGCCGATGCACCGGCACGGTCAGGCTCCGGTTGGCGTAGGCCCGCACGACCTGGCCGATCACCAAGGCGGTGAAGGCGACCCACCGGGCGTGGTCGAGTCCTCCGTCCGCCAACAAAATGATGGCCAGCGCGGCAAATGCGGTGAACCCGCCGGCCATACCCGTGCCGATGAGAATTCCGCGATCGAGCAGCGGCTGCACCCGGGGTCGAGGCGGCCGCTGCATTGCGCCCGGTTCCTCCGGCTCCCGCTCGAAGGCCACCGATGCGGACAGGTCGATGAACAGCTCAGTCCACAGGATCTGGATGGGTAGCAGCGGCTGCGAGAAACCGGCGATGGTGGCGATCAGGATGAAGCCGAGCAGCGCAACGTGGGTCGACAGCAGGAAGGCGAGGCCCTTCTGCACGTTGGCGATGATCCGTCGCCCCTCGCGCAGGCCGTTCATCAGGGTGGCGAACGAGTCATCTCCCAGGACGAGATCGGCCGCCTCCCGGGCGACGGCGGTGCCGCTGCCCATGGCTACCGCCACGTCGGCATGGTTCAGCGCTGGGGCGTCGTTGACGCCGTCGCCCGTGACCGCCACGGTCCGATTCGCGCGGCGGGCCACGTCGACCAGTCGCAGCTTGTCGTCTGGGCTGGCCCGCGCCAGGACGTGCAGGGAGGCAAGCTCCGCGCCGAGCCGGGAGTCATCCCACGAGGCCAGCTCCATGCCGGTGACCACGCGTCCGGCAGGCATGGCCGCCTCTTGTGCGATGGCGGCCGCCGTGCTGGGGTGATCGCCGGTGACCATGATGGTCTGGATGCCGGCGGCGTCGGCCACGGCCATCGCGCCGGGGATCTCGGGGCGCAGCGGATCGCGGAATGCGAGCAACGCCTCCGGCATCCAGTGTTCGTCGTCCGCCCGCGACGCGAGGAGCAGGAGGCGACTACCAGCGGTTGCCTGCTCGTCAACGAGCCGATACCACGCAGCGAGGTCGCTGGTTGAGCCATCGGTGATCAGTTGGAGGACTGCCTCGGGGGCACCGCTGGCTACTGACGCGAGACCTTCTGGGCCTTCGAACGCGACCAGCGAGTAGGGATGGCCATCGGCGGCCGGCTCGCAATGGCGCAGGCGCTGAGGGTCCAGCTCGGGTAACGCGCCATTGGCTTCCAGCGAGCGCGCAATGGCACTCGGGAAGGCGCCTGCCGTGCCGAGGCGCGTCGCCTGCCATGCATCGGCCTCTGCGCGCAACGCGTCAGCGAGCACCCGTATTCGTTCGTGGCCGTCAGGCACCGCTCCGCGCGGGGTCAGCACCTCAACCACCTCGAGGCGGTTGCGAGTCAGCGTACCGGTCTTGTCGGTCAGGATCAGGTCAACGGCACCAAGCGTCTCCTGGGCGTTCAGTCGCCGGACCAGGACGTCACGCCGCAGGAGCCGATACGCGCCAAGGCCCAGGATGACCGCCAGCAGCACCGGCGGCTCCTCGGGTATGGCAGCGATGGCGGCGGAGATAGCTGCCAGCAGAGCCTCTCCGAGCGTGTTGCCGCGAATGAGTCCTGCTCCGCCGGTGATGACGATCAGGCCCAAGGCGGCGATGAGGAGCAGTCGCACGAGGCGGTCGAGCTCGATTTGCAGCGGCGAGCGACGCCGTCCCACCGCCCCAAGGGACTTCGAGATCTGGCCGACCTCGGAGTCTGGCGCCGGTCGCCACCACCACCGCCTCCGCGCTGCCGCCGACAATGCTGGTACCCGAGAAGACGACGGACCGTCGTTCGGCGAGCGACGCGTCGACCGGGTCGGCCAAGACGACCGCGGGCTCCGGCAGCGACTCGCCGGTGAGGATGGCGCGGTCGACCAGTGCACTCTGGCTGCTGATCACCCTCGCATCGGCGGCGACCACGTCACCGCTGCTCAGCAGCAGGATGTCGCCGACCACGACTTCGCGAGCCGGGCACTCGAGCGGCATGCCGTCGCGGCGGACGCGCGCGGTCGGGGCGGACGCGGCGCGCAGGGCCTCCAGAGCGCGCTCGGCCCGATATCCGGTGACAACGTCGGCCGCAACGATGGGGACGACGCCGGCGAGGATCAGCAGGCCATCGCGCGTCTCCCCAAGGATCACGGCGAGCGCGCCGGCCGCGACCAGGACCAGGATGAAGGGCTCGGTGACGGTGTGCCACAGCATGCCCAGGACTGACGGTCGGGGCGGCGCTGCCAGCTCGTTGGGCCCGTCGTCAACCAGGCGACGAGCAGCTTCGGCCTGCGTGAGCCCGCGTTCCGGTTCGACGTGCAGCCTGGCGCTCACCGCATTCGGCGGCGATGCATGCGCTGGCTCGGCTGGTAGGGGTCGTTCCTGTGTCGTCATGGCCGTGTCAGCCAAGGATGCGACCGGCCGAGGCGTGAGTGGCGGATTGATCGCCATTGGTCATCTCCGCTGGCGAAGGACGGGATCCGGCCGACTAGGCCGGAGCGCCCGGGAATCACGGGTGTTCAGCTCGATGGCCTCCGTCCCGGCGTCAAGCTCATCGACGATCGCCGGCGGACCAGCGTCGAGCATGAGGCGGCGCATCGCCTGGTTCGTCGCGAACATCGTCGCGGCCAGGCGCGGGACGCCCCGGCGGCGGGCGGATTGCACCGCTTCGTGCATCAGCGAAGTGCCGATTCCAAGCCCGCGAAAGCCATCTGCGACCGCGACCGCCACCTCGTCCGCACCGGCGCCATCGGGCTCCATGCACAGATGGCCAACGATGCGGCCGTCATCCGGACCCGCCTCGTGCAGGATGGCGAGCAGGCCATCTGCCGCCGAGTGGTCAGCGCACGCGAATCGATTGGCGGCTTCGGCGGCGAGTCCGGTCCCCATGCCCATGAAGCGCGCGAAGCGGGCAGCGGGTGACAGACCGCGATAGAAGTCGAAGAGGTCATCTCGATCGCTCGATTCGATCGGCCGAATCGTCACCCAGCGCTCGCGTCCCACCAGGATCCCATGGGTCCCGGTCGATCGCGTTGGCGTGTCCATGACATTCATCAGAGATGACCTCTTCGTTGCCACCATGGTCGATCGCAGTTGGCCGGCGACGTGAGGGCCGTTGGTCCCGATCCCACGTGCCTGTTGGCATGCCTCATTGGCCCTGGTCAGCCGTAGACTCGGCCCATGCGAGTGGTCAGCGCGGATGAGGCGGTCGCGGGGATCGCGTCGCGGCAACAGGTCTTTGTTCATGGCGGCGCGTCCACGCCGGCGGTCCTCCTTGACGCGCTCGTGCGGCGCGCCGGACTGCTGGAGGAGGTGGGCATCATCCACTTCCACACCGAGGGCCCTGCGCCGCACCGGCTCCGCCGATGGCCGGGCACTTCAGACACCGGGCGCTGTTCATTGGCGCCAATGCCCGGGAGGCTGTCAACGATGGCCGGGCTGATTACGTGCCGGTCTTCCTATCGGATGTCCCCGGCTCTTCCTGACCGGCGTGCTGCCGCTCGACGCCGTACTGCTGAATGTCACGCCACCGGACGAGCACGGCTTCTGCTCGCTGGGCACCTCGGTGGATGCCGCGCTGGCCGCCGCACGATCGGCCCAGACCGTCATTGCCCAACTGAATCCGCTCGTGCCACGCACGCTGGGCGACAGCTTCATCCACGTCTCCGAGATCGACATGGCGGTCGAAGTGGACCAGCCGCCGTACGAGCACGTCGACCCACCGATCGGCGAAGTCGAGCGTCGGATCGGCGGCAACGTGGCTGAGCTCGTGCCGGATGAGGCCACCCTGCAGATGGGGATCGGCTCCATCCCGGCCGCCGTTGGACTGGCGCTCCGCGGTAAGCGGGACCTTGGCGCCCACACGGAGCTCTTCACCGATGTCGTGCTCGACCTGGTGCGAGTCGGGCGCGTTGACGGGGGCCGCCAAGGAGATCAATCGCGGCAAGATCGTGACGGCGTTCCTGATGGGGAGCCGTCGGCTCTATGACTTCGTTGACGACAACCCGATGGTCGAGATGCGGCCGGTCGACTACACGAACGACACGTCGGTGATCCGACGCTTCAGGCGCATGGTGGCCATCAACTCGGCAATCTCGATCGACCTCACCGGCCAGGTGTCGGCCGATTCGATCGGGACGCGCTTCTACTCCGGCGTGGGAGGCCAGATGGACTTCATGCGCGGCGCGGCGCTGGCGCCGGAGGGGCGCGCCATCATCGCGCTGCCGTCAACGGCCGCCGGGGGCACGGTCTCGCGGATCTGCGCGGTGTTGCCGGAGGGTGCCGGCGTGGTCACCAGCCGGGCGCATGTGCGGACGGTGGTGACCGAGTATGGGATTGCCGAGCTGTTCGGGCGCAGCGTGCGGGAGCGTGCCCATGCACTCATCGCCATCGCCCACCCGGACTTCCGCGAAGAGCTGCGCCACTTGGCTTTGCGGCGCTTCCACCTCGACGCGTAGGCCGCATCCGCCATCGGGTCTCACTCCAAGAGGGGCTATTTGGCATGTCTGCCTTGGGCCGTTCAGCGCTTCTCGCCGCGCCTCTGCACCCCGAGGATCAGAAGGAAAGCAGCAGTGACCCCGCTCGTCGCGGGAACCGGCCTGAAAGGAAGGCATCACGATGGTCCTCACGAAAGAAACGACGCCGGTCGAGGTGGCCACCACCACCATGCGGGCGGCAGTGTTCCACGCGCCCGGCGACCTTCGTGTCGAGAACGTCGCACGCCCGCGACCCGGTCCTGGAGAGGCGCTGATTCGCGTGACACTGACGACGATCTGCGGCACGGACGTCCACATCCTGAAGGGCGAATATCCAGTAACCCCGGGGCTGATCGTGGGTCACGAGCCAGTCGGGGTCATCGAGGAGCTGGGAGCCGGAGTGACCGGCTACGAGATCGGCGATCGCGTGCTGGTCGGCGCCATCACGCCATGCGGCCAATGCCACGCTTGCCTGAGCGGGAAGCTCAGCCAGTGCGGTCACGGATCGGGATACGAGGCCATCGGTGGATGGCGCTTCGGGAACACGATCAACGGCGCGCAAGCTGAGTACCTGCTCGTTCCATACGCGCAGGCCAACCTGGCCAAGATCCCGGACGAGCTGACCGACGAGCAGGTCGTGCTGCTGGCCGACATCGCGTCGACTGGCTTCTCCGGTGCCGAGTCCGGCGGAGTAAGGATCGGCGATTCGGTCGTCGTGTTTGCCCAGGGTCCGATCGGTCTCTGCGCGACCGCGGGAGCTAAGCTCATGGGCGCTGCCATGGTCATTGGGGTTGAGGGCGATCCTGGCCGGCAGGCCATGGCTCGGCGAATGGGAGCCGATATCGTGCTAGACCCGAGCGATAGCGATGTGGCGAGCGAAATCGTCCGCATCACGGGTGGCGGCGCCGATGTGGCCATCGAGGCCCTTGGTCTGCAGGCCACCTTCGAGGCTGCGCTGCGTAGCCTCCGTCCAGGCGGCACGCTGTCGAGCCTCGGCGTCTACTCCGGCAAGCTGCAGGTTCCGTACGACGCGTTCGCGGCGGGCCTCGGCGATCACACGATCGTCACGACCCTGTGCCCGGGCGGCAAGGCGCGGATGGATCGGCTGATGAAGATCGTGTCGGCGGGCCGGTTCGATCCGACCCAGCTCATCACGCACCGGTTCGGCCTGGAAGACATCGGTGAGGCGTATCGCATCTTCAGCAATCGCCTGGACGGCGTCCTGAAGGTTGCGATCCGTCCCTGACGTGACGCGGGCCGGCGGGATGGAGGCTGGGCGATACAGATCTGGCGGGTTGGCCCGCCAGATCCGCGCCCGTTGAAGTCAGGCTGCGTCGCCCCGACGGACACCCTGGTCGGACCCAAAGCCGGCCGATAAAAGCGCTAGCCTTGGTCGATGGAGCCCGAGGCCGAGGTTAGGCCCGAGACCCCCTCACTTCCGCCGGCGCTGCAGGCGCTCGACGCCGCGGTGCGCGGCATCAGCGGCGTACTCGAGATCGAGCAGGTCCTGCAGCTGATCGTCGACCGCGTGCGTGAGCTGGTGAGCGCCCAATACGCGGCCCTGGGCATCGTCGATGAGCAGGGCGTCATCACCCAGTTCATCACCAGCGGGATCAGCAGCGAGCAGCGCCGAGCCATCGGCGACCTGCCGCGCGGTCATGGCCTGCTGGGCCTGATCATCCGCGAGAACCGCTCGTACCGGATCCCGAAGATCTCGGCGCATCCGGAGAGCTACGGCTTTCCGCCCAACCATCCGCCCATGGACTCCTTCCTGGGCGTGCCCGTCACCGTCAAGGGCGACGTGGTCGGTCGCCTGTACCTGACCAACAAGCAGCGGCGCTGCCGAGTTCAGCGCGAACGACCAGGCCCTGGTCGAGACCTTCGCCCTGCACGCGGGCATCGCCATCGAGAACGCGCGGCTCCACGAGCAGGTCCAGCGCCTGGCGGTGGTGGATGAGCGAGATCGGATCAGCCGCGACCTGCACGACAGCGTCATCCAGATGATCTACGCGGTGACCCTCTCGCTCGACGACGTGCCGGACCTGGTCAAGCGAAGAGCCGGCCGAAGCCGCAATCCGCGTGGACACGGCCATCGACGCGCTGCATGACGTGATCCGGGACATCCGGCACTTCATCTTCGGCCTGCAGCCCCTGCTGCTCGACTCGGGCAGCCTGCATGGACGGCTTCAATGCGCTTGCCGATGAGCTGCGGCGCAACACGACGACGGAGATCGAGGTCACGGGCGACGAGCCGCCGGACCTGCCGCTCGCCGTGGTGGCCGATCTGCTGGCGATCGCCCGTGAGGCGCTGGCCAACGTTGCCCGCCATGCCGACGCTGGTCACGCCACTCTCGCGTTGTCCAGCGCTGATGGGGCGCTACGCCTGGAAATCGCCGATGACGGCCGAGGACTTGGACGCCAGATGCCGACCTCGTCGCGCGGCCACCATGGCCTGGCCAACATGCGCGCGCGCGCAGCGCGGCCTGGGCGGAACCCTGGACATCGAGAGCGGAGCCGGCGAAGGGACCCGTATCATCGTGGTCATTCCCAGGCCGGGATCCGCGAGGAGGAACCCAGTGACGCCTGACGCGTCCCAGCGACCGCTGCGGCTGCTCGTCGTCGACGACCACGAGGTCGTCCGCCAGGGACTGGTGGCGCTCCTCGATCGGCGTGACGGGTTCGAGGTCGTGGCACAGGCCGGGACGGTGGCCGAGTGCCGTCGAAGCGGCGGCGCGCTACGAGCCCGATCTGGTGATCATGGACGTCCGCCTGCCCGATGGCTCGGGCATCGAGGCCTGCCGCGAGATCCGTGCCGCCCACCCCGAGACGCGCGTCGTCATGCTCACCAGCTACCCCGACGAGGAGGCCGTCCTGTCGGCGATCATCGCCGGCGCCAGCGGCTACCTGCTCAAGCAGGTGCGCGGCCGCGACCTCGTCAGCTGCGCTGGAGGCGGTCGGTCGCGGCGAGTCGCTGCTCGACCCGGCCGTGACCGAGAAGGTGCTTGAGCGCGTCCGGCGCGTGGCCGAGCGGATCGGCCACCGATGAGCTGTCGGAGCTCACCGCCCAGGAGCGCAAGATCCTGCTGCTGGTCGCCGAGGGGAAGACGAACAAGGAGATCGCCGTCCGAGGTGTTCCTCTCCGACAAGACCGTGAAGAACTACGTCAGCAGCATCCTGTCCAAGCTGAACCTCCAGCGCCGCACCCAGGCGGCGGCCTTCGTGGCCAAGCACCACCTGGCACCGGAGGATCAGCTAGCCGGCTGGTCTCGGCGACCCGGTCGAGCTCGCCCAGCAGCCAGCGCGCCGTGCCCTCAGCGGCGATGTGCAGCAGCGCCCGGTCGGCGATCCTGCCCAACGACCCCGCCCGGCGGGGCGTACCAGCCCGATATGGTCAGTCTCGTCCGCGCGCGCTACGAGCGTCCCGGAGAAGACCGGGAATAGCGGGGCAAGGCGTTGCCGCCCGCCAGCTCACCTCCACCTCCCAGCCGTCGTCGAGCGCCTTGCACCGGTCCGAGGTCGACATAGGCGGCCTTGCCGAAGGTGACGAGCGACGGGCTCTCGCTCACCCGCAGGCGCAGGTCGGCCTGGTGCCGGTGCATGCCCGTCGGGCGAGTCCGCCACCTCCGGGCCGAGCCAGCTGCGTGCGGCCCGTATCGCCCATGCCAGCCGCTCCGGCGTGCTCGATCGCACGCCGCCGCACGACCAGGTGGCTCAGCGGCTCGCCCATAGCCGTAGATAGCGGGGCCGCGGCCACGGCTATCGCTCCTCGACGATCAACGCCGTGACCATGCCGAACATGCCGTTCGGGCCCTTCCGCATGGGTGAGGATGTGGCAATGGAATGCCCACACACCAGGTTCGGTCGCCTTGATCAGGACGTCGACCCGCTGGCCGGGAGCCACCATGACGGTGTCCTGAAAGTACGGCTGCGGCAACGGGTGAGCCATCCAGCGCGATCACCTGCTGTCGCATGCCGTGCAGGTGCATCGGGTGAATCTGCAGCCCTTCGTTCATATAGCGCACGCGGATGAGTCTGACCCTGCTTGACGCTGCAGCGGCTCGGTGGCGGGGAAGCTCTTGCCGTTCAGCGTGAAGCCGAGCGGGCCATCGTTCAGGATCATGGCGTAGTCGAGGTCAACCTTCGGCTCGCGGCCTGCGGATCGGTCACGATGAAGGCGCCCAGCAGGCCCATCGGCACCTGCTCGCTCCGCCATGAAGTGGCTGTGGTACATGTGCGACCCGGCGTTGCGGACGGTGAACTCGTAGGTGAACGACTCGCCCGGCATCACCGGCGGCTGGGTGATGTTCGGCACGCCATCCATGGCGTTGGGCACATAGAGACCGTGGAAGTGGATGACGGTCGGCTCCGGCAGCTCGTTGTGCAGGACGATCTGGACCCGATCACCCACGTTGGCGTGCAGCTGCGGCCCCGGCACCGTGCCGTTGTAGGCGTAGGCCTCGACCGTGACCCCCGGCTCGGTCTCCCACTGGATGACCGATGCGGTCAGCTCCCAGCGCTTGGTCCCGTCGTCCAGGATGGTCGGCTCCAGCACCTGGTTGCCCTTGCCGTCGGTCTTCGCCGGGAACTGCCCCGTCCGGGCCGCGTCGGCGGCCGCCATCTGCTCCGCGGTCATAGATGCCCCCGGTGAGGCCGATGCGCCCGGCTCTCCCGTGGACGCCACCATCACCTCCCCTCGCATGCCGGCATCCGCGTGGCCGGGCACCGAGCAGATGAAGGTGAGTCCGCCGCTCGGGATCGTCACCTCGCCCGTCGCGACGGTGTGGGCCTCGGCGGAGATCTTGGTGCCATCGGCAAAGGTGAGGTCGTGGAGCACGCCGCCGTCGTTGGTGAAGGTGACTGCGTAGGTTCCCGGCGCGTCGACGTGCGCCATCGACGGCTCGAAGCCCAGGTCGAAAGCGCGCACGTCAAAGGTGCCGATCGGTCCCGTCGGGGCCGCCGCCGAAGCCGATGCCGTTGCCTGGCTGGTACCGCCACCTGGCGCCCCGAGCACCAATGCGGCAAAGACCATGACCAGCGCGAACATGGAGCCGGCGGTGGTGAATGCGATCCAGAGGGCGAGCGTGCGGGGCATGGGTACTCCGTGATGTTGCGTAGTGGTTGATGGGAACCGTACCCGGCAGGGTTCCGCGAGGTGTAGGGCCGAACGGCTCGCCAGCACGGGCCGTTGGTCCCGCGACAACAAGCCCAGCGGCAGGTGGCTCAGGTGCCGGCCTCGAGCCTACGGTGAGTGCCAACGAGAAATGGACTCAACCGCTACACGAAAGGTGGTATCCACGATGACCGGCCTGACCGCTTCACGGGCCTACGGCCTCCTGGCGCTTCGGGTCGTAACCGGCTTCTACTTCCTGTGGGCCGGCCTCGACAAGCTCTTCAGCTGGATCGGTGGAGCCGAGCCGTTCAGTGCCGCCGGCTTCCTGACCTTCGGCACCGCGGGCACGACGTCGGCAGCCGTGGCCGAGGGCGCGATCGTCAACCCGACCCATCAGCTGTGGGTCGACCTGGCCAGCAACCAGGCGATCCTGAGCACCGTGGACGTGCTCGTCCCCTATGGACAGATCCTGATCGGTCTCGGCGCTGATCCTCGGCTTCGCAACCCGCTTCAGCGCGGTGATGGGCTTCCTGATGATGGCCTTCATCACCACTGCCTCATGGGACTTCGCTCATGGCTGGATGAACGCGACAACGTTCCTGGGCATCGTGACCCTGATCGTGGGCATCATCCGCGCGGGTGAGGTCTACGGGATCGACGCGATGATCAGTGAGAACCCAATCGTCAAGCGGACGCCCGCCCTGCGATACGTCCTCGGCTAGGGCCAGCCACGGCCTTCAGCCCCACGCCGGCCGGCGGGAACGCCGACCGGCGTTTCCGTGTGCGCCGTGGGTTGTCGCGGTTGACCACGGGCCGATACTCGCTGACATCGTGAGCGACACCGGACGCCTGGAGACGTTCGCCGATGGCGTCTTCGCCATTGCCATCACCCTGCTGGTGCTGGGCATCCACCTGCCTGCGCCGAACGTGCCGCTTGGCCCCGCATTGCTCGAGCAGTGGCCGGAGTTTGGTGCCTACGTCGTCAGCTTCCTCACCATCGGGATCATGTGGGTGCAGCACCATCGGCTGTTCACGGTGATCGGCCGGTCGAACGCGACGTTCGCGATGATCAACGTCGTCTTCCTGCTGTTCATCGCCTTCATCCCGTTCCCGACGGATGTCGTCGCGCAACGGCTCGCCAGCGGTTACGACGTGCTGGGGGCCACGCTGCTGTACGGCGGCACCACGGTAGCCATCGCCTTCATGTTCAACATGATCTGGCTCTACGCCGCGAGTCGCGGCGGCCACTTGCTGGATGCCGCCGCCCTCGCCCGAAGGGAGAGGCCGCGCGGCTACTGGCTGGGAGTGCCGATCTATCTCGGCATCACGCTGCTGGCGCTGATCAACCCGTGGCTGAGCCTCATCGGCTTTGCCGCCTTCGCGGTCTACTGGGCGCTGCCGATCAGTGGCACGTCGGGTGAGCCCGCGGAGTAAGCGGCCTGCCGATCGGGGCGCTCAGCCCTCGCCGGCGATGGTGCGATCGAGCGCCTTGGCGTATTGCTCCTCGGTGAGCGCGCCCTCGTCGCGGAGCACACGAAGCTTGGCGATCTCGTCGGCAACCGACCCGCGGGGTGACGGCTCGGCTGACGGGAGCTGGGCCGGCTTCCTGCCGTTGCGATCGGCTTCTTCGGCGAAGCTCGCCTCGATCTCGGCCATCACCCGCTCCTCGATCAGCTGGCTCGCCCTCCCGGCGACCGGCGACAACTGCTCGGTCGCGGCGCGAACCCAGCCAGGCATGTTGGCCAGGGCCTCATCGGGAATGACCGATCCGGTGGCTGGAGTCTTCGGTGTGGGCGGCTCAGGCGTCGTCGGCACGTCCGTGATGTTGAGCTCGTGCAGCGGCTCCGGCTGGTCGATGTCCTTAAGCCGCTGATCGCCGAGCGAGCGGATGGTGACTCCCTCCGGCAGGTCGCCGGAGACGATCGCCCGCGTCGTGTCGGAAAGCAGCACCTGCCCTCCGCGCCCGACCGCCGCGATGCGCGACGCTCGGACCACATCCAACCCGGTGTAGCCCTCTTCCCCGATGGCGGGCTCGCCGGTATGCAGGCCGAGACGCATGCGGACGGTGACGCCCTGTGGCCACGGCTGCTCGTTGTGCTGCCGCTGCACCGCGACCGCTGCCGCAACGGCCTCGCGAGCGCGGTGGAACGAATAGAAGAAGGCGTCGCCCTGGGTATCGATCTCCTGGCCGTGGTAGAGCCCAAAAGTCTCGCGCACGATCTGCCGATGCGTCCGCAGCAGCTCGGCGTACTGCTCGTCGCCCAGCTGCTTCAGCAGGCTGGTGCTGCCCTCGATGTCGCTGAAGAGGAAGGTGACCGTGCCGGACGGAAGGTTGGGCATCGTCGTCACACACTAGCGCGGCAAGCCATCGGAAACCATCGGCTGGGGCCCCGCCCACTGGTTTCCGGGTAAGCGAGAAGCGTGCCCTGGGGAGCGGTGGTTACTCACCCCGCGGGCAGGCCTCTCGTCTTGTTGACCTGCCCGAGGAGCAGGCGGCGGATGCGTGCCTGACAGCAAGCAACTGACGGCCCAGCGGCAAGGCCCGCCACGCTGCGAGACGCGAGATCGACGACCGTCAGGATCCCCCGTCCAGCTCGACCTGGGCTTCGATCGAGCACATCCCGGCCGCCATGCGATCTACGCGCGCGGCCACCAGGTGGCGGCAGGCGAGGCAGTCGGTCAGGGCGACGGTGCCCGGTCGTGCCGTGCCCGGCGATTCGGGACAGGCAACGTGCCAGTCGGCGACCGAGCGCTCTGCGCCCAAGCAGACAATCCAGTCGAGCATCGTTTCATCCATTCGCACATCCATGCTGTTCGCAATGCCAGGAGGCGGGATAGGGCCGAATGCACCTGTCGCGGAGGGTCAGTCGGACCAATTTGCCGCAGGGCAACGCGCTGGCCTTGGCCGATGGAGCGCGATGCCGAGGTCCGACCGGGGCTCGCTTGCATCCTCCGGCGCTGCAGGCGCTCGATGCCGAGGTGCGCGGAGTCCTCCCGGTGCTCGAGCTCGGACAGATGCCTGCAGCTCATCGTCGACCGCGATCGCCGGCTGGTGAGCGCCCAATCCGTACTCTCTGGCGATGCCGGTGACTTTCCGGTTTGTGACCATAGAGACCGCGGTACGCGGCTCCGTAATCATTAGTGCCGAACTTAACCTACGTCGTCATACGACCGGAAGACGACCGCCCAGCTGTGGCGGGAGAGCTCCGACCTCGTTGTTCTCGCCGCAACCGTGGCGCAGTAATGGCACAGCCTGTGCATTGGTGCACCACCACAAACCAAATGATTGAGGCGATTCCATGCCAGCCACCAAGAACCAACCCATGCAAATGGCGGACGACATCCCGACCGAGGCCTATCTCGCCGCGACCGGTGCTTCGATTCTGCTGTCGCTCGTGCTCTACCTGACCGGCAAGAAGCAGGCGGCGCAGTTCGTGGGCCTGTGGGCCCCAACCATCATCAATCTCGGCCTCTTCGCGAAGCTGCTGGGTCGCTGAGCCTGCAGCCTCCCGGAGGCTGATCCGCCGGGCCCGACGGACGTGACCGCACGTACCAAATGCTGGCACGTTCGTACCCACTCCGTGACCGGACGCTCTTCGGCTGCCTGGAGACTGACATTCCGGACCGCATATGCATTCGTCCGGGTGCTCGACCCGCTGTTCCGCTGGACGTGGTTCAGCGTCGGCATCGGGATCACCTCCAGGCTCACGGTTCGAGGCCGCCGGACGGGGCGTGACCGCAGCGTCCTGGTCGGGCCTGCTTCGAGTCGGCGGTCAGTGGTACGTCGGGCACCCGAACGGCGAAGTCGCGTGGACGGCCAACCTGCGCAGGGCGGGCCGGGCACGCATTGCGCCCCGACCGGAAACGGTGCTTGAGGTGGCAGCTGTGCCGCTCGGCTCCGGGCCAGAGCGCGACGCGGTGATCAGCGCGACTGGCGAACAGCAACCCTTCCCGGCAAACGTTCTGTATCGCCTGGCCAGGCGCCACATCCTCAGCGAAGGACGCTACTTCCGCCTCGAGCCGCGCTGAAGGTAGGCACGGAATCGTGAAGCAGTTCGTTCGCGAAAACAGCCTGACCCTGGTGATGACCGCGCTGTTCCTGCTGGCTCTGGCCGGCCAGACCGTGTCCGGTCTCGCCACCTACAACGACGAGCAGGTCGAGCACGGCGAGAAGCCGGTGTCCATCGGTCAGTACCTGACCACCGGCCACTTTGGAGAAGCGGTCTTCGAGAACTGGGAGAGCGAATTCCTGCAGATGGGATTGTTCGTCCTGCTCACCGTGTGGCTTCGTCAGAAGGGGTCACCGGAATCGAAGGCCCTGGACGGTCCCGAAGCCGCCGATCGGGAGCCCGACCCACAACGCCGCGGCGCGCCGTGGCCGGTCCGAGCCGGCGGCATCGCGGCGGGCATCTATCAGCACTCGCTCACGATTGCTCTGCTCGGCACTGTTCGCGATGTCGTTCACGCTCCACGTCATCACCGGGGCGGCCGAGTTCAGCGCGGAGCAGGTTGCGCACGGTGGTGCGGCGGTCTCCCCGCTCGGCTACCTGCTGACCTCACAACTGTGGTTCGAGTCCTTCCAGAACTGGCAGAGCGAGTTCATGTCGATTGGCGCCCTGGTGGTGCTGGCCATCTTCCTGCGCGAAAAGGGCTCGCCGGAGTCCAAGCCGGTCGACGCACCGAACACCGAGACGGGGGAGTAGCGAAGGGGCCGGAGGTGACATGCAGTGAGATGTGATATCGCGCGCTTCGAGGACGCACTGCGGCGCGTGGTCGAGGGCTAGCGACGATCAGCCACGCGAGGCCGGTGATCGGCCCTGCTGGTCGAAGCGAGCATCCATGGCGTCAGTCCCGTCCGCTTCGGCGCGGGTCGATTCGCCCAGGGTGAGCCGAGCGAACACTCCCGCCGAGGCCGTGATCAGGGCGGACAGGCGTCAGCACCGGCACGATGCCGATCACCGATGCCAGCGCGCCGCCGAATCCGAGCACGCTGACCAGGCAGATCAGCGCCACCATGGTGGAGAGCGACCCGAATACCCGACCGCGGTAGGCATCCGGCACACGTTCCTGCAGCAGCGTCTGCACGGCGGCGCTGGACGTGACCGCCGGGATGCCCAACAGGAACGAGGTCACAAGCACCACCGGCAGCAGCGGCACGTTGAACTGGATCAGCTGCATGGCGCCGGCGACGATACAGGCGGCGGCCAGCAGGTCGACCGTCGGGATAGCGGCGGCTGAGGCGCGAGCGCCACCACTCCGCCCAGCATGCCGCCCACGGCGCGTGCCGTGAGTACGACGCCGAATATCGCCGGGCCGGCGCCGACCACGTCCCGGATGAAGGCCGCGAAGAGCGGATCCGTCATGACGCCACCGAAGTTCATGAGCAGCAGGACCACGAACAGGGCGAGGATGGCGCGGGTCCGCCAGATCAGACCCAGGCCCTCGCGCCACTCGCGCCAGAACTGGGCGGGTGCCGGCTCGGCGTTGACCTCCGCCCGGCCCGGGGCGCGAATGGCGGCGATCAGGACCGCGCCGATCATGAACGTGGCGGCATCGATGATGGCGACGCCCTCGATGCCCGACACGGCGAGCGTCAGGCCACCCAGCGGCGCACCGATCAGCCGCGCCAGGCTGTTGTTCAGCGAGTTCAGGGCATTGGCCGTGACCAGCTCATCGGCCTCGACCAGTCGTGGCAGGAGGGCGTTCTCAGCCGGGCCGAACAGCGTCGACAAGGCGGCCTGGGTGCCGACCACCGCCAAGGCAACCGGCAGCACGCCGAGGGCATCGATCGTCAGCAGCCCGGCCACCGCCAGGCCCGATGCGAACGACGTCATGACCATGACCCGCTTGCGGTCCCATCGGTCCACGTACACGCCGGCGAAGGTGGTCAGCAGGAAGTTGGGGACCAGCTCGGCCGTGATGATCAGCGCCGTGGCGATGGTGGAGCCCGTGCGCGAGTAGACGTAGAACGGCAGGGCGGCCAGCAGCAGCCAGTCGCCCGTCATCGAGACGAGGCCACCGAACCACAGCAGGGCAAAGTCCCGCCTGCGCAGTACCGCGAGCATCGGGTCAGGCCGCGGTCAGGGAGGGTCCGTGAATCTCCAGCAGCCGAAGTGAATCGGCTGCAAAGACGGCGTCGAGCCGCGCGTTCGTGCCGACCGCCTCGTACCCGACGATCAGCGCGCGCCCGCCGTGCGCCTCGACTTCGCGCGGTGGCGAGGCGCGCAGTCGAGGATGTTCGGCGCCGGAAGGCGCGGGCTTCGGGCAGCGCCAGCGTCAGGGCGCTCACCGATGTCGTGACCTGTAGCTCGCAGTCCGGGCAATCGGCGTACAGCCCGCGGCGATGGCTGCCGGCGGGAAGATCGTCGCGCTCGTAGGTTCGGAGGAGCAATCCGCTTCCGCACTGTGTGCACGCGACCTGGCCGGTCTCGAGCCCTTGGCCGTAGTAGGCGTGCGACCACTCATCGGCCCGCCGCAGGATGGCCGTCGGACGGACGAGGCCTTCCAGCAGGCGCGCGAAGGCTGGATTGGCAAGCGGGAATTCAACTGCCCGGGAAGAGGGATTCGGATCGCAGCGCGGGCACCGGAAGGCGATGGTGCCGGGCGCGGGCTCGATCCGCATGAGGAGCGTGCCCAGCCCGCACTGCGTGCAGTGCACGCGCGTGTGCGTCCACGTGCCGAGCCGGGGGCAGCGTCAGCCCGAGCGACTGCGCCTCTTCGCGCAGGTCGCTCGCGAGCGAGCGGGCCACAGCCGCCTTCCCCCGGGTGAGGCGCATCGAGACGGCGTCAGCCGTGCTGCCGGTGCGCTGGGCGATCTCCGCCACGCTGCGGTCGTCCAGGTAGCGCTGGCGCATGGTCTCGCGGGAGACGGGCGGGAGGATAGGCCAGCGCCTTGTCCACCAGTTCCGCCATCTCGGCATGCTCGAGCTCGGCGTCGAGATCCAACGGGTCGCGCGGCTCGGCGAGAGTCTTGCGTGCCAAGAGCGGTCTCGGCGAGCTGACGCCCGCGCTGGCGCGCCCATCGGCGGCAGACATTGCGCGCAATGGCCGACAGCCACGCTTCGAATCCCGATGGTTCGTGGAGCTTGGCGCGGTTTCGCCACGCCTCCAGCAGGGTCTCCTGCGCGAGGTCGTCCGCGGCACGGCGATCGCCGGAGATGGCCGCGCACAGCCGCACCAGGCGTGCCCGATCGAGGTCTCGCCACACGTTGGCTGTCTGTCATCTGGATCTCCCCTGGCCGATACTGTGGTGCATATCGCGACCCGAAGCGAATTTCCAACGCCGTTAGTCGCTCAGCGGGGATTCCATGCGTTTTCGCGCGACCCTGGAGACCGAGGGAAAGACCGCCACCGGCATCAACGTGCCGGCCGAGGTCGTTGACGCGCTGGGCGGCGGCAAGCGGCCGCGCGTCACCGTCACGATCAATGGCCACACCTACCGCAGCAGCGTGGCGGTGCTGGGCGGTCGCTACATGCTCGGGGTCAGCGCCGAGAACCGGGCGGCCGCGGGGGTGGAGGGCGGCCAGGACGTCGACGTCGAGCTGGAGCTGGACACCGCTCCGCGCGAGGTCACGGTCCCGGCCGACTTCGCCGCTGCCCTGACGGCCGAGCCGGCGGCGCAGACCACCTTCGACGGCCTCTCCTACTCGAACAAGTCGTGGCATGTGCTGCAGATCGATGGCGCCAAGACCGACGAGACGCGCCAGCGCCGCATCGCCAAGTCGGTCGAGGCCCTGCGACACGGGAAGGTGCGCTAGCCATGGCATTGGCTGATCGGGTCGTGGCGATCCCGGGAGCGACCGGGGCTGCCGGACGGGCGGCCGTGGCCGCCTTCGCTGCGCGAGGGCTGCCGGATCGGCCTGATCGGGACCGATGCGGAGAAGCTCCGCAGCCTGGCCGCCGACCTGGACCTGGCGGATGGCCGATGGCACGGCGCGGCCGGCGACGTCACCAAGGCGGACGACGTACGCCGGGTGGTGGCCGAGATCTCCGAGGCCCTGGGTCCGGTGGACGTGCTGGTCCACGTGGTTGGCGGCTGGCTGGGCGGGGTCGCGGCGGTGGAGCTGGACGTCGGCGGACGTGGCCACCTCCTTCGATCAGCACGTCTTCAGCACGCTGCACATGGTCCAGGCGGTCGTCCCGGGCATGCAGGAACGCGGCTGGGGACGGATCTTCGCTATCTCGCAGCCACTGGCGACCGAGCCGGGGCCGCGTGGTGGTGGCTACCTGATGGCCAAGGCGGCCCAGGAGGTGATGCTGCGCAGCCTGGCGCGCGACCTGGCGGGCAGCGGCGTCACGGCCAACCTGCTCATCGTCAAGACCATCGACAAGGACCACGAGCGCGACCGCGAGCCGACCACCAAGAACGCCCAGTGGACGACGCCGGAGGAGATTGCCGGAGCCATGGTCATGCTCTGCGGCGACGCGGCGACAACCATCAACGGAGCGCGGATACCTCTCTTCGGCCGCTGATCGGCGCGGCTATGGTTGCGCCGAACGGTGCGCGCCCAATCGCACCGACCAGGGGAGGGTGCCCAGCATGTTCATGGATCCGGCGCAGGGACGGTGGGTTTGCCCTCGCTGCTTTGAATCCAACGAGGCCGATGCGGATCGCTGCGCCAAATGCGACCTCGAGCGCGGCGCAGATCCAGCCGCCGCCACCGTGGCTTCGCCGGGTAACCAGCCAAGCGCGCCGGGCACTGAAGGCGCGCAGCCTGCGCCGGCGGCGCCCGGCAGCGGGTATGGCACGCCTGCACCACGAGTCCGGCCGCCCCGGATGGCTCCATCTCGTCCTGCGCTTCTGGTGGGTGGGCCTGCTGGTCATCGGCGGTGGCATCGCGGCCTTCAACTACCTTGGCGGCTCCCGGTCGGTCACGGACATGGGCGTGGGCGACTGTTTCAACGTGGCAGATCCAAACTCGCAGTTCGTCGACGATGTCACCCT
The DNA here is from genome assembly GCA_963720505.1 of uncultured Chloroflexia bacterium. GTDB lineage: Bacteria > Chloroflexota > Limnocylindria > QHBO01 > QHBO01 > DASSCW01. The sequence continues at coordinate 385,812 of CAVRFT010000006.1, read as the reverse complement.
GCTGGAGTGCACAGAGCCGCACCAGTTCGAGATGTTCTTCGTGGGTGATCTGCCGGATGGGCCGTTCCCGTCCGGTGACGAGGTGACCGTATGGCTCCAGGCCAACTGTTTCCCGGCCTTCGCCGATTACGTCGGGATTGAATCGCAGAACTCACAGCTCGATCTCCTTCCCATCACGCCGACCGAGGATGGCTGGAACGAAGGCGACCACAGCGTGCAATGCGCGCTCACCGATCTGGAAAGCCCGGAGCTCACCGGGTCGCATGAAGGACGCCGCCCGCTAGCCGATCACCAGCGATCGACGGCGTCCACCAGGGCATCCACATCGGCGGTCGAGCGGGCAAGGACGATGACGCCATCTGCGCCGGCCTCGTGCCAGCGCGCCCATTCCTCGCGCGGCGCCTCGACCCAGGGGCTGCCCGTGATCGGCTCATCGCTCAGCCAATCCTCGCCCTGAAAGCCCACGATCAGGCGCTGGTCGGCACGCCCCCGTCCGCTCTGCTCCAGGGCCTCGAGGTAGTCCGGCAGGTTGGCCTCGAAGTTGTCGTAGAAGGCTGTCCACCCGTCGCCGACGCGCCCGGCCAGCCTGGCGCCTGCCTTCGTCTCGCCGCCGATGATGATGGGTGGCGGCGGATCGGGGATCGGCCGGGCATAGGCATCGGTCAACGGGTAGATGGGTGACTCCCGCGTGACCGGTCCACCGGTCCACAGGGCCCGGATGACTGCCACCGCCTCCTCCAGGTGCTTCACGCGCTCGGGCGCATCGGGATAGTCCATGCCGTAGGCGTCGTGCTCGTTCGGTCCACCGCCGATGCCGATGCCCAGGATGTGCCGGCCGCCGCTGCCGATCTGCAGCGTCGCCGCCATCCGAGCCAGCAGGGCCGGATGGCGGTTCATGACGTTGATCACGAAGGAGCCGATGGTGACCCGCTGCGTGGCGCCGGCTGCCATGGACAGGATCGTCCAGCTCTCGACCACGGGCACGGTGCGGTCGCCCCGGCCGATGAAGTGGTCCCAGGCCTACAGCCCGGCGTATCCGGCGGCATCGAGACGCCGTGCGCTCTCGAGCCACCACTCCGGTCGGGCATCGATGGTGCGCAGGCAGACGCCGATGGGCAGACCGCCCGATTCTCCGCTCGTGGGCATGCTCCGATGCTAGGCCGTGGCGGCGCTCCACGCTTGCAGCGGTACTTTCGGGTGATGGGTGCCATGCCCGCTCGGTTCGGTACCGTCCGCCCGATGCGTCCCGTCACCTCGCTGGTTCCGTCCATACCCAGGCGCACGGGGAGGGATCGTGTCGACGCTGCGTAACAGCGCGGGTCGCCGGACCTCGCCGCGGCTCCTGGCGTCCGCGCTGGACAAGGTGGTCGGCATGGACGCCAAGGGGCTGGTCGCCGCCCTGCGCCAGAGCGAGGAGCGCTACCGGCTGCTGGTCGAGCGGCTGCCGGGGATCGTCTACATCGACGAGCCGGGAGCGCAGGGCCGCTACATCAGCCCGCAGATCCAATCGATCCTGGGCTATTCCGCCGCGGAGTGGCTGGAGGATCCGGACCGCTGGGCCGAGGCACTGCATCCCGAGGACCGCGACCGCGCGATTGCGGAGCTGGCCGCCGGCGAGCAGAGCGGCCAGCGCTTCACCTCCGAGTACCGGCTGCTGGCCCGCGACGGACGCGTGGTCTGGTTCCGCGACGAGGCGACGCCCACCCACGACGACGACGGGCGGCTGCTGGTCCACGGCGTCATGTTCGACGTCACCCGAGAGCGCGAGATCGAGGCCGAGCTGGCCGCCGAGGTGGCCGAGCGGGCCGAGGTGGCCACCGCGCTCAGCAGCTTCCATGGCGGCGCCGATCCGGTCGCCACGTCGCGCAGCCTGACCCGCGAGATGCTGCGGCTGCGCCAGGTCGACATCGCCGTGCTTGTACGCCTTCCACGGCGACGCCGTCGTGCCGCTGGCCGTCCACGCGCCGCCGGGCGCGCCGATCGCGGTCGGCCGGGCGCTGCCAACGGCCCGAGCGAGCTACATGCGGGCCTCCGCGGCGCGCGGACCGTGGATCGACGAGTGGCGACCCGGGGCGGAGGTCGATGACTACCAGCGCGCCTGGCTGGAGGTCGGGCTGCGGGTCGGCGTGTATGTGCCGCTGTCGGCGAACGGCGTGCAGTACGGGCTGATCGCGGCCGGCACGACCACCGAGATGTCCGGCCCCGAGATGGGTCGCCGCTTGCCGGCGCTGCTCGAGTTCGCCGCCGTCGCCAACGCCGTGCTGGGGCCGCAGCTGCTGCGGCAGTCGGGTGAGCTGCAGATCAACGCGCTGCGCGAGCTGATCGTGTCCGGAGGGCTTGCGCACCGTCTTCCAGCCGGTGGTGCGCCTGGAGGGCCGCGAGGTGATTGGCTACGAGGCGCTGACCCGATTCACCGATGGCAGCTCGCCGGTGCAGCGCTTCGCCGAGGCGGAGGGCGCCGGGCTGGCGGTGGAACTGGAGCGCGCGGCGGTGACATCGGCCATGGCGGCGGCGAGCCGGCTGCCGGACGGCCCGTGGCTCAGCATCAACCTGTCGCCGGCGGTGCTCCCCGAGCTGCGACAGCTGACCGCGCTGGCCGTGACCCCGGAGCGCCCGCTCGTGATCGAGATCACCGAACGCATGGCCATCGAGGACTACGGGGCCGCGCGCCGCCTGCTGCGGCGGCACCTCCCGTATGCGCGCATCGCGGTCGACGACGCGGGTGCGGGCTTCGCCTCGCTGCGGCACATCGCCGAGCTGCGGCCGCAGATCGTGAAGCTGGACATGCAGCTGGTGCGGAACGTCCACCGCGATCCGGCGCGCGAGGCGCTGGTGGCGGGCATGGTCCACTTCGCCGCCGAGTCCGGCTGCGAGCTGATCGCCGAGGGGATCGAGACCGAGCCCGAGCGCCAGGCCCTGGTGCGCCTGGGGGTGAAAGTCGGCCAGGGCTTCCTGCTGGGCCGCCCCGACGCGTTGACGGCGGTCGCGTAGCGCCCCTCCTGCCGCGGATTCCCATGGGGCGGGTCTAACGGCGAAGAAGCGGCTCAAACGTGGCACGGATTCCCGCCCGGAGGGAATCCACACCAAGTTGTGGCCGGCAAACCGGCCGATTCCGGCCGTTTCTTGTCCGTTAGTCCCCTGGGGCGGGAATCCGCACCGACAGGCCGGCCCAACCGCGCGTTCTCGTCCGTTCGTCCCGCGGGGCGGGAATCCGCACCAGCTACGGCTCCCCGAGCCGCTCCGCCAGCCAGGCAATGGCCAGCGGATATCGCCAGGCGGCGTTGGTGTGGCCGCCATCGAAGAGCTCGAAGTGGATCCGATCCTCCGCCACCCCGGCGGCCAGCAGCTCCCGATGGAACGCGGTGGTGGCCAGGTCCAGCGAGTACTCGTCGCCGCGGCCGGCATCCAGCCAGATGGCCCGCAGGGAGCGCAATGCCTCGCCGTGGGAGCGGGCCATGCGGACCGGATCGGCCGCCAGCCATCGGTCCCAGATCTCCGGAATGAGCTCGCCCGTCTCGATGTCGAAGGGGAGCCGCACCGTCCCGTCCGGCATCCGCCGACCAGCAGGCGGCCATGCAGCCCAGGTTCAGCAGCGAGCCGTCGCCGGAACGCGGGCGACCGGGTCGGGCGTAGAAATCCTCCCAGAAGGCAGCCAATGACCCGCCGTACAGGTCCCGCAGCGCCTTGACGGCGGGGCCGATCTCCGGCCCGTAGGCCAGCTCGAACAGGCCGTCGCCGGCGTGCGACGCAAAGCCGCCGAACAGGTCCGGCCGCAGCATGGCGTTGACCATGGCGCCGTAGCCGCCACTGGAATGTCCGGCCAGGCCGCGGTGCGCGGCGTCCGCGAGCGTCCGGTACGCCCCGTCCACGAACGGCACCACGTCCTCCCACAGGTAGGTGCCGTAGCGGCCGGTGCCCGGCGAGTCGATGAACTGCGAGCCGCCGAGCCGCGTCCAGGCGTCGACGTACACGACCACCGCCGGCGCGGCGCCGGCCACGAACGCGGCGTCCATCTCCTCGAGCGCATTCCGCTGCCACGACCGTCGGTTGCGCCACATGTCGACTGCGTTGGAGAGCCCCTGCAGGACGTAGATCGCCGGAAAGCGGCGCTCCGGCTCCGCGTCGTACGCGGGCGGCAGCAAGCACCAGCAACGGCCGGCGGTGCGGGTCACCCAGCGGATTCCCGGTGAGTGCCTGGCTGTCGATGACGCGCTCCTCGACTCGCCCCGCCATCGGGTAGGTCCACGGTGGCCCCAGCGAGTCCCAGCCTTCGGCACCCATCGGCCTAGGACGCCTCGCTGCCCGCGATCTCGATCCGCGTCAGCCGTCGGATGGCGATCACCACGGTGGTGAGCAGCACCAGCCCGCCCACCACCAGCGCGGTCTCCAGCTTCAGGGGCGCGCTGAAGATGGCCAGGGGCGCATCGGTCAGGGCGTCGGCGATGGCCAGCGTCTGCTGCCGCACGCTGAAGGTCTGGGTGCCGGCGAACAGCCCGGCCAGCACACCCTCCCAGATCAGGACGTAGCCCAGGCCGAAGACCAGCGCGCGGCCGGTGATCAGGCTCAGCGCCACGAAGATGGAGCAATAGATGATGGAGCCGATGGCGGCCGCGAAGGTGAAGGCCGGCACCAGCCCGGACTGGTCGCCACCGGCGATGAGCCCGGCCAGGAAGATCGGCACGCAGGTCAGCAGGATCGAGCAGGCGCAGGCGATCACCAGCTTGGTGATGAGCGTCACCCAGCGCGGGATCGGCTTGGCCAGCAGGTAGATGGCGGTGCCCTCGTCCAGCTCGGCGCCCAGGGTGGCGGTGCCGAACAGCAGGGCCACCAGCGGCATCAGGGTGGCGATGCCGAACGTCTCCAGCAGGACCGATGTGTAGCGCGCCAGGTTGGCGTCCTCCGCCCCGAACCGCAGGGCCAGGGCGACCACCAGCATCACCGAGCCCAGCAGCAGCAGCAGGACGGTCCGCCGGCGGCTGAGCAGCTGCCGCATGGTGATGCCGGCGATCACGCCGTTCATGCGCCGGTCCTCATTGGCGCACCAGGTAGCTGAAGACCGACTCCAGCGACTCGTCGGTGGGGAGCAGCTCGTGCAGCCGGATGTTCGAGCGCTTCGCCACGCCGGCCACGGCGCGGCTGAACGCCCCGAAGTCGTTGGTGCGCACGGTGATCAGCCCGTCATCGAGCGACACGCCGGCCGTGGAGGGCTCGTTCATCAGCGCCGCGGCCAGCGCGCGGTCGTCGGAGGAGCGGACGGTGAAGGTGTGCGGCCGGTCGGTCATCAGGCGGCGGATCTCGCGGAAGTCGCCGGAGGCGGCCAGGCGGCCGGCCACGATGACCAGCACCCGCTCGGCGACGCGCTCCACCTCCTCCAGGATGTGGCTGGAGAACAGGATCACGCGGCCCTCACCGGACATCCGGCGCAGCAGGTCCATCGACTGCAGCCGCTGGCGCGGGTCCATGCCGTTGAACGGCTCGTCCAGCAGCAGCACCGGCGGATCGTGGACCAGCGCCGAGGCGACCTTGATCCGCTGCCGCATGCCCTTGGAGTAGGTGCCGATCGCCCGATCCTGCGCCGCGCCCAGCTCCACGTGGTCGATGGCGCGCGCCGCCGCGGCGGCGGCCTGCTCGCTGCTCATGCCCTGGAGCCGCGCGTTGGCGACCACGAACTGGCGGCCGGTCAGGAACGGGTAGACCGCCTCGCTCTCCGGGACGAGGCCGATCCGGCGATACAGCTCCGGGTGGCCGCGGGTCGGGCTGCCGGCCACCGTCACGCTGCCGGACGACGGCGCCAGGAAGCCCGCGATCATGTGCAGGATGGTCGACTTGCCGGCGCCGTTCGGTCCCAGCAGGCCGGTGATGCCGCCGTCCAGCCGGAAGGTGACGTCGTTGACGGCGACCACGTTGCCGTACCAGCGCGAGGCGTTGGCGACCTCGACGGCCGGCGCTGCCTCCGACGGCGCCTGGACCGCTGCCGCGGCGCGTCACGCGGCCACCCGGCGGTAGCGCCACAGCACCGCGCCGGCGGTGACCAGCGAGAGCAGCACCCACTCGATGGCGAACCAGTAGAGCGGGAAGCCGGTCGCGCTGACCGGCGAGTCCGGCGCCGGGCCGCCGAGCAGCAGGTCACGGGTCCCGTCGATCGGCACGAACGGGTTGATCAGCTGCGCCACGTCGCCGATTGGTCCGTTGGTCACCGCCTCGCCCAGGATGGCGCTGACCGCGGCCGTCACGATGAAGACGGCGATGATCGCGCCCGTGGCATACGCGCGTCGCGGGGTGTAGGCCGCGATCGCCAGCGACAGGCCGGCCAGCGGGATGGCGTACAGCAGTGGCGCCAGGACCACCTGCGGCAGGTTCTCGATCTCGTTGCCGAAGGCCTCGGCCACGTCCTGGGCCAGCAGCACGCGGCCGAAGAAGAGGACCAGCATCGGCGCCAGCGCCATGCCGAACACGGCCGCGGCCAGGGCGCCCAGCTTGGCAAGGGCGTAATCGGTCCGCTCCAGGGCGTGGCTGAAGTAGAGCGACAGCACGCGATGCCGCTGGTCGGAGCTGACCAGCTCGGGCGCCTGGGCGGCGACGAAGATGGCGAGCAGGATCTGCGTGTCCCACAGGAAGTTGTCATAGGTGTACGGGACGGGCGCGCCGGGCGCCAGCGCGGCGATCGCCACGGCCACGGCGGCCGGGGCCATCAGCAGCGCGGCCAGGCCCCACGGCACGATCTTGGCGCGGCCGCTGCGCTTCAGCGCGTAGGCGGCGCGCAGGCTCGCCCAGAACAGGGTGGCCACCGCGTAGCGGCGTCCCAGTCGCGGGCCGTCGTAGCCGCGGTAGCCCAGGTCGTAGATGGCGCCGGTGGCGCTCTCGCGGCTGCTGCAGCGCCGGCTCCTGGCTCGTCATGCGGTGGCTCCTCCGGCCGGCGCGGCGGTCTCGGCTTCGCTGGCCGGCGTCTCGGCGCCGTCCGCTGCCGTCGCCGCGGAACAGGTCCTCCAGCCGGTGCCGGCGATGCTCGAGGCGGACCAGGGCCAGCCCCAGCTCGTCGATCGTGTCGCGCACCAGGTCGTACGGCCGCTCGTCCGGCGCATCGACCAGCACGGTGCGTCCCTCGACGCGCGCGTCGAGACCGGCCGCGGCCAGGCGGGCGGCCAGGGCATCGGCGCCGTCCTCGACCTCGACGCCCAGCGTGCCGGTGCGCTCGGTGAAGGAGGCGATCGGCGCCGCGCGCAGCAGCCGTCCGTTGTCGATGGCCAGCAGGAAGGAGCAGACGCGCTCGATCTCGCCGAGCAGGTGCGACGCGACCACCGTGGCGATCCCGAACTCGGTGCCGGTGCGCTTGACCAGGTCCAGCATCTCGTCGCGGCCGGCCGGATCCAGGCCGTTGGTCGGCTCGTCCAGCAGCAGCAGCTTCGGATCGTGGACCAGCGCCTGCGCCAGCTTGACCCGCTGCTTCATGCCGGTCGAATAGCCGCCGATCGGCCGGTAGCGCTCCTCGTACAGGCCCACGTGGCGCAGCACTTCGGCCGTGCGCTCGCGCGAGGCCGATGCGGGCAGGCCCGACATGCGGCCCATGTGCGTCACGAAATCGGTCGCCGACAGGTCCGGCGGCAGGCAGTCGTGCTCCGGCAGGTAGCCCACGAACTGGCGGATCTCCGGGCCCTGGCGGCTCACGTCCAGGCCCATCACCGCCGCCGAGCCGCTGGTCGGCTCGATCAGGCCCAGCAGGATCTTGAGGAAGGTGCTCTTGCCCGCGCCGTTGGCGCCGACCAGGCCGATGATCCCCGGTTCGACGTCGAGCGTCAGGGAATCGAGCGCGGTGACGTGCGCGCCGTAGCGCTTGGTGAGCGCCCGGGCCTCGATCAGGGGCATCGTTCCGAGTCTAGCGGGCGAGGCGGTGCGTGAAATTCGGCGCTCGCGGTGTTGCCGTGAACTGGACGGCCCCCGGCGGGGTAGTACCGGAAGATGTAGAACAACAGCCGAATCACACGAGGAGCGAACGCTTTCGTGCACTCGCCGCTTGGGATGTGGCGGGTGAGCCTGGAGCGGATGCGCGTCGACTGGCCGATCGTCGGTGCCGCGTGGCTCATCACGTTGCTGGCAGCGACCCTTCTGGCCGCGGGCCCTATCTACTCCAGTGCCGTGTCGCTGGCAGGGCTCCATCGGGTGCTGGCCGATGCCCCGGTGGCCGATGCCAACATCGAAGTCACCCTGCGCGCCGACGTGGCCGATGCGCAGGCGATCGACACCACGGTCAGTCGCGCCCTGCGCGACGCGATGGGCGACCTGCCCACCGAAGTCCGCTGGAGCGGGCAATCGAATACCTTCGCGCTCCCCGGCCAGGACCCGGACGAGGTGCGCGACCTGGCCGTGCTGGGCTTCGCGGACGGCGATCGAGGAGCACGCCAGCCTGGTCGAGGGGGCGTGGCCGGCGGACGCGGCCGGCGCGGAGCCGATTGACGTGGCCGTCTCCGAAGAGGCCGCCACCGAGATGCGCGCCGGCGTGGGCGACGAGCTGGAGCTCACCAGCCGGCTCGACGCCAGCATGGTGGTCGGCGTCCGGGTCTCGGGCATCTACCACGTCGACGACCCCGCCGATCCGTTCTGGTGGGAGGACCAGCAGCTGCTGGCCGGGGTCAGCATCAGCGACCGCTACCGGACGATCGGTCCGCTGCTCACGACGCGCGACCAACGCACTCGCCCACGCCGGCGCCGGCAGCGTGGCCTTCACCTGGCATGCCTTCCCGGACTTCACGGAGCTGGGCGTGGACGAGACCTCCGCCCTGCGGGCTCGCCTGCGCGACCTGTCGCCGCGGCTGCAGGCGGCGCTCCCCGAGCTCACGCCACGGGTCGCGACCCAGCTGGGACCGATCCTGGCGCGTTCCGAGCGCTCGCTGCTGGTCAGCCGCACCGGCGTGCTGCTGCTGATCATCCAGCTGGCGGTGCTGGCCGCGTACGCCATCGTGCTGACCGCCAACCTGCTGGTCGAGCACCGTCGCGTGCACACCGCCCTGCTGCGCTCGCGCGGCGCCGGCACTGCCCAGATCGCCGGGCTGGCGCTGACCGAGGGGCTGGTGCTGGCCATGCCCGCCGCCCTGCTGGGCCCGTGGCTGGCGGTGGGCGCGCTGAGCCTGCTGAACGTGGCCGGGCCGCTGTCGCGCATCCAGCTGGGGATCGTGCCCATGGTCAGCACCGACGCCTACCTGGCCGCCGGCGCGGCGGCGCTCGGCTGCGTGGCGCTGCTGGTGCTGCCGGCGCTGACCGCCGCGCGCTCCTTCATGGACGAGCAGGCGGGCGTCTCGCGGCAGGAGACGCGGACCATCGGCCAGCGCATCGGGATCGACCTGGCCCTGCTGGCGGTGACGGTCATCGCCCTCTGGCAGCTGCGCCTCTACGGCTCCCCGCTCACCACCTCGGTGCGGGGCACGCTTGGGCCTGGACCCGCTGCTGGTGGCGGCGCCGGCCATCGGCCTGCTGGCCGGCGGCGTGCTGGCGCTGCGGCTGCTGCCGCTGATGGCGGAGCTGATCGAGCGGGCGGTGGCGCGCGGCCGTCACCTGATCGGCTCGCTCGGCGCGCGGCAGCTGGCGCGACGACCGCTGCGCTACACGCGGGCCGCGCTGCTGCTGATGCTGGCCATCTCGATGGGCATCTTCGCGGTGAGCTACGGCTCCACCTGGACCGACTCGCAGCAGGACCAGGCCGCGTACCAGGTCGGCAGCGACGTGCGGACGGTGCCGGGCCGTGGCCCGTCGTCGATCCCGCCGTGGGCGCAGGCCGCGACCTTCGGCTCGCTCGACGGCGTGACCAGCGTCACGCCGGTGCGGCGCGAACGGCTGGCGGTGACCCGCGCCGCCGGCGCCGGGGAGCTGATCGGGCTGCGTGCCGGAGGCATCGGACGCGCATCCAGTTCCGCGACGACCAGGCCTCGGCGCCGCTGGCGGACGTGCTCGCGCCGCTGGCGGCGGAACGACCGCCGCTGGAGCTGATCGAGCTGCCGGGACAGCCGGCCCGCCTGCGGGTCGGCGCCGAGATCGACATCACCTCGCTGGTACGCCAGCGGTTCAACCCCGTGACCGGCGAGGTGAGCCTGGTCCCGGTGCGGCTCTCGGTGCTGGATGGCTGGCCGGTATACGGCGCCTCCGTGGTGCTGCGCGACGGGGACGGGCTGCTCCATCGGTTCACCGCGGAGCCCATTCCGCTCAACCCGGATGGGCCCGGAGCAGGTCGAGGTGGAGATTCGCGCGCCCGACACGCTGGCCGCCGGCGCCCAGGACCTGGCCCTGCACATGACCGGGCCGATCACCATCGTCGAGATCGGGCTGCAGGCCGCTCTGCCGGGCCTGGTCTTCGCCGACGAGCGGCACCGTCACGCTGACCTCGCTGGAGTGGAGCGACGCGCCGGAGGGCGATGCCTGGCAGCCGATCGACCTCGCCTCCGCGGGCGGCTGGGTGACGACCGATCAGCCCGGCCGGCCAGTCGTTCCCGAACACGGTCCCGCACGAGGGCCTGGCGGTCGAGCTGACCGGCAACAACCCGCTGCTGGGTTCGGGCTTCACCATTGGCAGCCCCAACGAGATCGGCTACCTGGCCAGCGCCATCGACCGCTTCGCCGATGCGGAGCTGCCGGCCGTCGTGGACCGGGCCCTGCTGGAGGGCACCTCCCTGTCGGTGGGCGAGGTGCTGGGGGTTCGCCTCTTCGGGCAGAACCGGAGCGTCCGGATCACCGGCGTCGTGGACTCGTTCCCCACCACGGACGCGGAGAAGCCGCTGGTGATCGCCGACCTGCCGACCCTGGAGCTGATGCGCTTCGCGGTGGGGCGGCAGATCAACTTCCCGGACGAGTGGTGGATCCAGACAGCGGATGGCCAGGCCGATGCGGTGGCGGCCACGCTGCGCGCCGCCCCGCTGACCGTCGTGTCGGCCGAGACCGTCGACGAGCGCACGCGCATCCTGAGCGCCGACCCGGTGGCGCTGGGCATCATCGGCGCGCTGAGCGTGGGCTTCGTGGTCGCCGCCCTGTTCGCGGTGATCGGGCTGGCCATCAGCGCCGCCGTCTCCGCTCGCCAGCGACGCACCGAGTTCGCGCTGCTGCGGGCGCTTGGGCCTGTCGGGGCGTGAGCTGTCCGGCTGGCTGTGGCTGGAGAACACGGCGGTGGTCATCGTCAGCCTGGCGGCCGGCACGGTGATGGGCCTGGTCATCGGCTGGGTGGTGCTGCCGTTCATCACCGTCACCCAGGCCGGCGCCAACCCCTTCCCGCCGGTGCTGCTGGAGGTGCCGTGGGGCGCCATCGCGCTGCTGGAGCTGCTGGCCATCGGCGCGCTGGGGATCACGGTGGTCGTGCTCAGTCGGGTGCTGCGCCGCTTCGGCATCGGCTCCGCGCTGCGGATGGGGGAGGACTGAGCCATGCGCTCGATGTGGGCCGCCGCCTTCCTGCTCCGCCGGCTGCGCGTGGAGATCGGGATTGCCCTGCTGATCGTCGGCCTGGTGGCCGCCACCAGCCTCGTGTTCTCGGCGGCGCCGCGCCTGCTCGACCGCGTCTCGGACGACGGGCTGCGGCACGAGCTCGCGACCAGTGGTCCGGTGCAGCGCAACCTGCAGCTGTCGACCGTGTCCGTGCTGCCGGATGCGGAGGGCTCGCTGGACGCCGTCAACGAGCTGGGCGACGGCTTCGCCGACGAGTTCCCGGCGGTGCTGCGCAACGCGATCGCAGGGCGGCTGCTGGCCTTCACCACGGTGCGCTTCGCCATCGCCGACCCGCCCGAGTACACGACCTTCGTCAGCCTGCGCTACCAGTCCGGGCTGGACGATGCCATCCGCATGACCGATGGGCGGCTGCCGGCCTCGACCGGCGACGCCCTGGCCCAGGCCTCGTTCGGGCTCGACCCGTCCGAGGAGCCACCGCCACCGGTGCCGCCCGTGTTCGAGATCGCCGTGTCCGAGGCCACGGCCGCAGGAGATCGGCGTGGGCGTCGGCGACGTCCTGTTCGGCAGCGCCGATGGCGCGGACCCCTTGATCCATCGCGCCTTCCAGCGCGCGCCGGAGGCGCGATTCGAGGTGGTTGGCATCTACAGCGTCACCGATCCGGACGCCGATGCGTGGTACGCGGACCGCGCGCTGCAGGTCGTGAACATCGGCGGCACGCTGGACAGCCCCATCGCCTTCGCCACCGCGCTGGTGGCGCCCGACACGCTGGACGGCCTGGTCACCTCCCAGACTGCCGATCCGCTACCAATGGCGCTACCTGGTCGATCCGGCGCGCCTCGACGCCGGGCAGGAGGAGGCGCTGACCACCGGTCTGCAGCGGCTGGAGACACAGTTCGAGACGACCGGCAGCGACGCATCGCTGGCCACCGGCGTGGTGCTGCGCACCGGGCTGCTGGACATCGTGGAGCGCTACCACGACCAGCGGGCGGCAACGACGGCGGTGCTGTCGGTGGCGGCGATCGGGCCGTTCGCGCTGGCGGTGGGGGCGATCGGCATGATCGGCATCCTGCTGGTCAGCCGTCGGCGGCCCAGCCTGGAGCTGACGCGCGGACGCGGGGCCACCGGCTGGCTGCTGCTCGGCACCCAGCTGTGGGAGGGGCTGCTGCTGGCCGCGCCGCCGGCCCTGATCGGCTGGGGGCTCGCCACCCTGATCCTGCCCGGCCGGCCGAGCCTCGCCTCGGCGGTCCTGGCGCTCCTCGTCTGCCTCGCCGCCGCCTTCGCCCTGGTGATTGCCACCTGGCCCGCCGCGCGGCGGCCGTACGGCGCCAGCGACCGTGACGAGGCGCCACCGCTGCGCGCCTCGCCGCGGCGGCTGGTGCTGGAGGGCACGGCCGTCTTCCTGGCCGTGGCCGGCGCCCTGCTGCTGCGCCAGCGGGGCCTGGCGATCGACGACGAGGAGGTTCGCTTCGACCCGTTCCTGGCCGCGGTGCCGGTGCTGGCCGCGGTGGCGGTGGGGATCGTGCTGCTGCGGGTCTATCCCTTCCCGATCCGGGCCGGCGGCTGGCTTGCCGCCAAGCGCCGCGACCTGGTGCCGGTGCTGGGCCTGCGCAACGTCGGGCGCCACTCCGCGGCGGTCGCGCTGCCGCTGCTGGTGCTGATGCTGACCGCCGCCTTCACCGCCTTCGCCTCCGTCGTGAGCGTGACCGTCGACCGTGGGCAGCAGGACTCGTCGTGGCAGGAGGTGGGCGCCGACTACCGGATCGACACCATCTCCGGCGCCGGGCTGTCGAGCCAGATCGACCCGGACGCGATCGACGGCGTGGAGGCCTGGGCCGATGCGCTGGTCGACGTGGCGGCGCCGTTCGAGTCGCCAGTCGAACCAGCGGACCAACATCTACCTGGACGCGCCCGACCTGGCGGCGTACGCCGAGGTGGTGCAGGGCAGCCCGGCCTCCGTCGACTACCCGGCGCGAGATGCTGGGGGAGGCGGACCCTGCCGCCGGCACGCCCGAGCGCCCGATCCCGGCCATCATCTCGCGCCACCTGCCGGCTGGCAGCACGCCCTTCAACCCGGGCGACACCTTCGTCCTCACCGTCCGTGGTCAGCCGATGACCATGGTGGTGGTCCAGGTGCGCGAGACCTTCGCCGGCATTCCGCCGGAGACCGCCTTCGTGGTCGCGTCGTTCGAGCAGCTGGCCGCCGCCTACCAGCAACCCACCGCTGCTGCCGTCCGCCGTCCTGCTGCGCGGTCCGGAGTCGATCGAGCAGGACGTGGCCACCACGTTCGCCGAGCAATCGGCCTCGGTGCGCTTCACCTCGCGCCACGCGGTGTATCGGGACATGCTGGAGGCGCCGCTGGTGGCGGCCATCGGTGACGGGTTCCGGCTGACGATGCTGGTGTCGGCCCTGTACACGGCCATCGCGGTGATCGCCGCGTTGACGTTATCGGCGGCCCGCCGGCGGCGCGAGGAGGCGCTGCTGCGCACGTTGGGCCTGAGCGGCGGCCAGTCGCTGTGGCTGACGGTGGTGGAGCACGCCCCGTCGGTGTTCCTGGCCGTGCTCCCCGGCCTGGCGCTGGGGATCGGGATCGCCTACCTGCTGGCGCCGGGGATGGGACTGTCTGCCTTTGCCGGCGGCGGAACGCTGGGCCTGCGCATCGACTGGTGGGTGGTCGGGCTGGTGAGCCTGGGCGCTGGCGCTGGTGGTGGCGCTGGCGATCGGCATCGGGACCTGGGCGGCGCGCCGCGCCCGCGCGGCGGACGCGCTCCGCTTCGGCGACGATTGAGCAAGCAACGAGGACTGGTATGACCGATTCGATCAGCGACATCGTCGACCTGGAGCCCGGCGAGCAGGTGGGCGTCGAGGTCCAGCGTGCCCGCGCCATGGCCGGCGACGAGGCGCTGATCGTGTGCGACAACCTGGTGAAGATCTACAAGGTCGCCGACCTGGAGGTGGTGGCGCTCCAGGGCCTGGACCTGCTGGTGGAGCGCGGCGAGTTCATCGCGCTGGTCGGCGCGTCGGGGAGCGGCAAGAGCACGCTGCTCAACATCCTGGGCGGGCTGGACGTCCCGTCGGCCGGCCGCGCGACGGTGGCCGGCCACCACCTGGGCGAGATGGACGCCGAAGGAGCGGACGGCCTATCGACGCCGGGTGATCGGCTTCGTCTGGCAGCAGTCGGCCAAGAACCTGCTGCCGTACCTGACCGCCGAGGAGAACGTGGAGCTGCCGATGCTGCTGGAGGGCGTGGCTCCCGGCGAGCGTCAGTCGCGGGCCACGCAGCTGCTGGAGCTGGTGGGGCTGGGCGAGCGCGGCGACCATCGGCCGGATCGCCTCTCCGGCGGCGAGCAGCAGCGCGTCTCGATTGCGGTGGCCATCGCCAACCGGCCGGCCGTGCTGTTCGCCGACGAGCCGACCGGCGAGCTCGACTCGGACACCGCGCAGCAGATCTTCGACCTGCTGCGCTCGGTGAACGCGGAGCTGGGCGTGACGATCGTGGTCGTCACCCACGATCCGCTGGTCAGCGAGCGCGTCAGCCGCACCATCGCGATTCGCGACGGGCGCACCGCGACCGAGACGCTGCGTCGCGCCGCGGTGTCGGAGGGCGGGGAGCATCACCTGGTGGCGGAGGAGTACGCGGTCCTCGACCGCGTCGGTCGTCTGCAGCTGCCGCGCGACTACGTCGACGCGCTGGGCCTGCAACGGCGCGTGCGCCTCGTCCTGGAAGACGACCACATCACGGTCTGGCCGGATCGCGACGGCGACGATGGCTTCGGAGGTGCCCGATGAGCGACGGTCGCACGACCTCCAGCTATGCCCCGCCGGGTGCGCAGTCGGCTGACGGCCCGATGGTCGACGCCAGAGGCCTGGTCCGTGAGTACGAGATGGGCGGCGGCGTGGTGCGAGCCGTGGGCGGGATCGACCTGCGGGTCGAGCGCAGCGCGCTGATCGCGGTCAAGGGCCGCTCAGGTTCGGGCAAGACGACGCTGCTGTCGCTGATCGGCGCCCTGGAGCGACCCAGCGCCGGCAGCGTGGTGGTCGATGGGCTGACCGTGTCCGAGCTGTCGGAGTCGGAGCTGGTCGCCTTCCGGCGCAAGCGCATCGGCTTCATCTTCCAGGCCTTCGGCCTGCTGCCGATCCTGTCGGCCGCCGAGAACGTCGAGGTGCCGCTGCGCCTGATCGGCACGGAGCCGACGCTGCGCGAGGAGCGGATCAGCGGAGCTGCTGGGCCTGGTGGGGCTGGCGGATCGCGCCAACCATCGGCCGCACGAGCTGTCGGGCGGCGAGCAGCAGCGGGTCGCCATCGCGCGGGCGCTGGCCAACGAGCCGGCGCTGCTGCTGGCCGATGAGCCGACCGGCCAGCTGGACTCGCAGACCGGCCACGGAATCATGGGCCTGCTGCGGCGCCTGGTGCGCCAACGAGGCGTGACCGCCATCGTGGCCACGCACGATCCGGCCATGCTCGACGTCGCGGATCGGGTGATCGAGCTGCGCGACGGGGTGGTGGTCGGAGACAGCGCCGGGTCCGACGGCGCCAGCTGATTCTCGTCGCGTGGCACGGCACGTGCACCCCGATGCTCGGCACGGAGCTTGAAAGGGGGAAGGGACATGGCCGGTCGAGACGGCGCGAACGAACGACCACCGCCACGCGCATTCGTGATCGAGGACGACCCGCACACGCTGGCGCTGTTGAGCGACCTGGCTGAGATGTGCGGCTTCGAGCCCGTCGCCTTCACGCGCATATCGTCTGCGCGGGCGGCGTTGCGCGAGCGAGCGCCCACGGTCATGGTGGTGGATGACGACCTCCCCGACGGCCGCGGCGGCGACCTCGTGCGCGAGGTCCGGGCCAACCCCCGCACCAGCCACCTGCGCGTGGTCTTCTGCACCGCCGCGGATTCAGCGCGCCGCCGCGAGATCGCACAGCTGGCGCCCGTGATCCAGAAGCCATTCCAGGTGCGCGACGTGGAGCGCGCACTGCACGAGGCAGCGGCCCGCTAGCCTTTTCCGCTGGACGCCGGCCGCGTACCCTCTGGCCGTCACATGGCGACGGCCGACCTCACCGCCCTGATCCTGACCAACGAATTCCCGCCATCCGTCTACGGCGGCGCCGGGATTCACGTTGGGGAGCTGACGCGCGCGCTGCGCGAACGCATCGGCCTGGACATCCGGACCTTCGGCGACCACGACATCCATGAGCCCCGCTTCCGCGTGCGTGGCTATCCGCCGGCCCACGACCTGGCCGCCGCCGACCAGCGAATGCGCGGCGCGTGGGCGGCGCTGTCCCGCGACCTGGCCATGGCCATGGACCCGGTGGCCGCGGACGTCGTGCACTGCCACACCTGGTACACCCACCTGGCCGGCCTGCTGGTACGGCAGGCCTATGGCATCCCGCTTGGCCGTCACCGTGCATTCGCTCGAGCCGCTGCGTCCGTGGAAGCGCGAACAGCTGGGCGGCGGCTACGACGTCTCGACCTGGGTCGAGCGCCAGGCACTGGAATCGGCAGATGCGGTAATCGCCGTCAGCCAGGGCACCAGAGCCGATGTGCTGCGCCTGTTCGACGTCGCTGAGGAGCGAATCCACGTCATCCACAACGGGATCGACGCCGAGTTCTGGCAGCCGGACCCTGCCACCGACGTGCTGGAGCGCTATGGCATCGACCCGTCCACGCCGTTCGTGCTGTTCGTGGGCCGCGTCACGCGCCAGAAGGGGATCGTGCACCTCGTCCGGGCCATCCAGCACCTGGACCCCGGCTTCGGCGTGGTGCTGTGTGCCGGCCAGCCGGACACCCCGGAGATCGCGCGCGAGATGGAGGAAGGAGTGGAGGCGGCGCGGGCGCATCGGGCTGGCATCACCTGGATTCCCGAGATGCTGAGCCGTGCCGACGTCCGTCAGCTCTATTCGCATGCGGCCCTGTTCGTGTGCCCATCGGTCTACGAGCCGTTCGGGATCATCAACCTGGAGGCCATGGCCTGCGAACGGGCGGTGGTGGCCAGCGCGGTGGGCGGCATCCCGGAGGTCGTGGTCGACGGCGAGACCGGGGCGCTGGTGCCGGTCGAGCTTCGTGAGGATGACCCGATGACGCCGGTCGATTCGGCGCGTTTCGAGGTCAACCTGGCGGCCGCCGTGAACCGCCTGATGGCCGATGCGTCCCTCCGCGAAAGGATGGGTCGTGCCGGACGAGAACGGGCGGTGGAGCGCTTCAGCTGGTCGGCGATCGCCGATCAGACGGTGGACCTGTACCGGTCCCTGATCGGGTAGGATCGGTCTCCCATGGCACAGCCCACCCCCAGCGCCGCTGCGCCCAACGACCGCGCCCCTGCCACCGGTGACGGGCCGGTGCTGATCGCGCGCGACCTGCGCAAGAAGTACGGGACCCTGCAGGCCGTCGATGGCGTCAGCTTCGAGGTGGCCAGCGGCGAGGTGTTCGGCATCCTGGGGCCGAACGGCGCAGGCAAGACCACGACCCTCGAGATGATCGAGGGGATGCGCACCATCGACTCCGGCAGCGCGACCGTGGCGGGCGTGGACGTCACGAAGGATCCGCGCGCCGTGAAGTCGCGGATCGGGATTCAGCTGCAGGCATCCAGCTTCTTCGACGAGCTGAGCCTGGTGGAGCTGCTGGAGCTGTTCGGCCGCCTCTACGGAGTCAAGGCCGATGCCATGGCGCTGCTGGCCGAGGTGCAGCTGACCGAGAAGGCCAAGTCCCAGGTCCGCACCCTGTCCGGCGGCCAGAAGCAGCGCTTCAGCATCGCTGCCGCGCTGGTCAACGACCCGGCCATCCTCTTCCTGGACGAGCCGACCACGGGCCTGGATCCGCAGGCGCGTCGCCACCTGTGGGGCGTGGTGCGTGAGCTCGCTGAGCGAGGCCACACGATCGTCCTGACGACCCATTACATGGAGGAGGCGGAAGAGCTCTGCCACCGGGTGGCGGTGATGGACGGCGGCAAGATCATCGCCCTGGACACGCCCGACGCCCTGATCGATGCCCTCATCGGCCGCGGCTTCACCAAGCAGCGGGTCGAACGGGCGGCGAACCTGGAGGACGTCTTCATCGACCTGACCGGGCACGACCTTCGGGAGGACGAGTAGTGCGCTTCGGGGTCTACTGGGCCCTCTTCGTCGCCAGCTTCAAGATGTTCGTCCGCAACCGGTCGGCGCTGTTCTTCTCGCTGGTGGTGCCGCTGCTGATCATGCTGATCTTCGGCGTGCTGAACTTCGGCGGGACGACCCAGGTCGCGCTGGGCGTGGTCGACGAGGCGAACAACGAGGCGAGCGCGGCACTGGTGGAAGTGCTCGGACAGACCGACGCCTTCGAGATCACCGAGGGGAGCCGCGAGGACGCGCTGCAGGAGCTGGAGGAGGGCCACCGCGACCTCGTCCTGGTCATCCCGCAGGGATTCACCGTCCCGCCCACCAGCGCCGCCGATGCCCAGCTGGTGGCGTACACCAACGCCGCGCAGCCGCAGCAGGCGCAGGTCGGCGGCCTGCTGCTGAACGCGGTGGTCGGGCAGATGCTCCTCACCGCCGGCGATCCGAATGCGCCCGCCGGTCCGGTGGTGGAGCTGCAGGAGCTGCCCGGCCGTGACCTCGGCTACATCGACTTCCTGGTGCCGGGCATGGTGGCGCTCACCATCATGCAGCTGGGCATCTTCAGCGTGTCCTTCGGCTTCGTCCAGCTGAAGCGCACGGGCGCCCTGCGACGCCTGTTCGCCACGCCCACCAACCCCACCTACTTCCTGGGCGCGCAGGTCACCAGCCGCCTGATCATCGGTGAGGCGCAGGTGCTGATCCTGCTCGGCGTGGGCCTCTGGTTCGGCCTGCAGCTGGTGGGCTCGGTGGCCCTGCTGCTGGCCGTCGCGGCGTTGGGCTCGGTCGTCTTCCTGGCGATGGGCTTTGGTGTCGCGGGCTGGGCGAAGAACGAGGATCAGGCGGCGCCGGTGGCCAACCTGATCAGCCTGCCCATGACCTTCCTGTCGGGCGTCTTCTTCCCGCGCGAAGCGATGCCGGACGTCCTGCAGCGCATCACCGACTTCCTGCCGCTGACCTACCTGGCCGATGCGCTGCGCAAGATCACCAATGACGGCGCCGGCGTGGCCGACATCAGCACCGACCTGCTGGGCCTGATGGTGTGGGCGGTGATCGCCTTCCTGGTGGCGCTTCGTCTCTTCCGCTGGGAGTGAGCTGAGGCTCAGCTCAGGCCGGGGATCTCGACCTCGATCAACGGGCTGCTGGTCATCATGCGGTCAACGTCGGTGCGCTCCCAATTGGCCGCCACCTGCTCCATGATCCGGCGTCGCTCGAGCGGCTCCGTGATCTCGTGCGCAGTGGCCGGCAGATCGGCCTGGATCGGCCCCTTCAGGTGGAAGGTGACGGCCGGATCGGCCTTGATGTTGGCCAGCCAGCTGCGCGGGTAGCCGGGCTGGCCGCTGATGTAGACACGGCCGTCGATGGCGTGGAAGACCAGCTCGATCCGCCGCGGCTGCCCTGTCTTGCGGCCGGTGGTGGTCAGGTCGATGAGGTGCCCGCGCGACAGGGCTCGGCGGATGCGATCGTCCATGCGCTCATTATAGTTGCGCGCTCAACTACCCGCACCGCATGCACCAGCAGTTGGCCAGGCCTACTAGAGAGCGCCCAGGGCCGTCCTAGCCCGGATCGTAGACCGGCGGTCGTTGCGCGACTAGGCTCCGCACCACGCGGCAGTCCGCCGCCTCGAGCAGGAGGGAAACCCATGACCGCTGATTCAACCCAAACCGCGCCGCGCTCGCGTCGCGCCCTGCTGGCTGGGGCCTTGGGCGGCCTCGGCGTCTGGGCGGCGTCGGCCATCGGCGGGCTGCCCCAGCTGAAGCCGCGGCGGGCGATCCGATCCGGATGGGCCGGCTCAACCTGGCGTCGAGCACCGCCACCACGCTGCAGACCAAGACCAGCCGCGCCGCCTACCTGGTCAACCAGCTCGGGGTCCTGGAGCCGCCGTGAAGGGCGTCGCCACCAGCGGACGAGCGGTCATGGGCGAGGCTGGCTCGCAGCGGCACCGGCGTCTGGGCGTCCAGCCCGAATCACTATCGGTGTGCACGCCGCAGTGACCGTTGGCTATGCAGTCCTGGGCGGATGGCGACACCGCTGTCTATGCCGCAGGCAGTGCGCGTTGGCGTCTATGCCCAAGGCTCGCAGCTCGCGGCTCGATTCTCCGGTCCGACGTCTTCGTGAACGGCTTCGCAGGACGTGCCAGATACGCGCCCTCCCACGCCGAAGCCGCCGGCGTGGAGCGTCGCCCGCCTGTTCGCCCGCATCAATGGCCGGCAAGACGCGAACTCTGCGTGCGCTTCCCGACCGGCGCCGTTCAGGTCATCGCCACCGAGCCGTAAGAGGCCGGGGTCGCATACCGCGATCGACCAAGGAGCGCCAGCAACGACGCCTCCGCCTATTACATGACGGATTCTGTCAGGAATTGGTGCGAGGATCGAAGGCCGATAGACTTCGAGATGCCGTGACCTCGTCCGATCCCCTGGCTGCCTTCTCCGAATCGACGCGCACCTGGTTCCGCGAGGCCTTCGCCGAGCCGACGCGCGCCCAGGCCCTGGGCTGGCCGGCCATCGCGGCCGGTGAGCACACGCTGCTGCACGCACCGACCGGCAGCGGCAAGACGCTGGCCGCCTTCCTCTGGATGCTGGACCGGCTCTTCACCGAGACGCAGCCGCGTCCGAGGGAGCGGCGGCTGCGCGTGCTGTACGTCTCGCCGCTGAAGGCGCTGACGTACGACGTGGAGCGCAACCTGCGCGCCCCGCTGGCAGGCATCCGGCGCACGGCCGAACGCGAGGGGCTGGAGCTCCCCGAGGTGCGGGTCGCGTCCCGCACCGGTGACACGCCGGCCGATGCCCGTCGGGCGCTGGTCAAGGACCCGCCGGACATCCTGGTCACCACCCCGGAGAGCCTGTACCTGATGCTCACCAGCCAGGCGCGCGAGGCGCTGCGCGGCGTCGAGCACGTGATCGTCGACGAGGTGCACGCCATCGCCGGCAGCAAACGGGGCGCGCACCTGGCGCTCAGCCTCGAGCGGCTGGCGGCGCTGACCGAAACGGCCGCCGCAGCGGATCGGGCTGTCGGCCACCCAGCGCCCGCTGGAGGCGATCGCGGCCTTCCTGGGCGGCGGCGGGAGAGGGTCGCGAGGTCCGCATCGTCGACGCGGGGGAGCGCAAGCGGCTGGAGCTCGAGGTGATCGTGCCGGTCGAGGACATGACCCGCCTCGGTGAGGAGCTGCCGCCCGATGAGCAGCCCGGCGGACCGGCGGCAGGTCCCGAGGCAAGGCGCTCGATCTGGCCGTCGATGCACCCGCGGCTGCTGGAGCTGATCCGGGCGCATCGGTCCACGTTGGTCTTCGTCAACTCGCGGCGCCTGGCCGAACGGCTGGCTGCTCGCCTGAACGAGCTGGCCGGCGAAGAGCTGGTTCGGGCCCACCACGGCAGCATCGCGCGGGAACAACGCCTCGAGATCGAGGAGGCGCTGAAGGCCGGACGGCTGCCGGCCCTGGTCGCCACGTCCAGCCTGGAGCTGGGCATCGACATGGGGGCGATCGACCTGGTCATCCAGATCGAGGCGCCGCCGTCGGTGGCGGCCGGCCTGCAGCGGATCGGCCGGGCCGGACACCAGGTCGGTGAGGCATCCACCGGCAAGATCTTCCCGAAGTACCGCGGCGACCTGCTGGAGGCGGCGGTGGTCGTGCGGCGGATGCTGGACGGGGCGATCGAGGAGACGCGGATCCCGCGCAACCCGCTGGACGTGCTGGCTCAGCAGCTGGTGGCCATCGGCACGGAGCGCAGCTGGCCGGTGGACGAGCTGCATGCGCTGGTGACCCGCGCCCACCCCTTCCGCGACCTGTCGCGCGAGCAGCTGGAGGGCGTGCTGGACATGCTTTCCGGCCGATATCCGTCGGACGAGTTCGCGGAGCTGCGGCCACGCGTGGTCTGGGATCGCACCACCGACACCATCACCAGCCGCAACGACGCGCGGGTGGTGGCGGTCACCTCCGGCGGCACCATCCCGGATCGCGGCCTGTACGGCGTCTTCCTGGCCGGCGACGAGGGTGGCAAGGGCCGTCGCGTGGGCGAGCTGGACGAGGAGATGGTCTACGAGTCGCGGGTCGGCGAGGTCTTCCTGCTCGGCGCCAGCTCGTGGCGGATCGAGGAGATCAAGCCGGACCGCGTGCTCGTTTCGCCCGCTCCCGGCGAGCCCGGCAAGATGCCCTTCTGGAAGGGCGACGGCATCGGCCGGCCCATCGAGCTGGGACGCGCCATCGGTGCATTCCTGCGCGAGGTGGAGCCGATGAAGCCCGATGCCGTCACCGCCCGCCTGCGCGACGACCATGCGCTGGACGAGCTGGCGGCCCGCAACCTGGTGGCCTACCTGGGCGAGCAGCGCGAGACGACCGGCGCCCTGCCCACCGACCGCCAGCTGGTGGTCGAGCGCTTCCGCGACGAGCTGGGCGACTGGCGGCTGTGCCTGCTGTCGCCGTTCGGCGGCCGCGTCCATGCCCCCTGGGCGATGGCCATCGAGGCGCGGATGGCCGACCAGGGGCGTCCGGTGCAGGCCATCTGGACCGATGACGGCATCGCGCTGCGACTGCCGGACGCCACCGAGCCGCCCACCGACGAGCTGTTCATGCTCGGCCCGGACGAGGTCGACGACGTGCTCATGAGCGCGCTCGGCGGCTCGGCGCTGTTCGCCGCTCACTTCCGGGAGAACGCGGCGCGCGCGCTCCTGCTGCCTCGCCGTCGACCGGGCCAGCGCACGCCGCTGTGGATGCAGCGCCAGCGCTCCTCCGACCTGCTGACCGTGGCCAGCCGCTATGGGTCATTCCCGATCATCCTGGAGACCTACCGCGAGATCCTGAGCGACGTCTTCGACGTGCCGGCGCTGAAGGAGGTGCTGGGCGGGATCCGCTCGCGCGCCATCCGGGTGGCATCGGTCGAGACGCGCTCGGCGTCGCCGTTCGCGACCGGGTTGCTGTTCGACTACATCGGCAACTACCTGTACGAGGGCGACGCGCCGCTGGCCGAGCGCCGGGCGCAGGCCCTCTCCCTCGACCGCGAGCTGCTGGCCGAGCTGCTGGGCGCGGAGGAGCTGCGCGAGCTGCTCGACCCGGCCGCCACCACCGACCTGGAGCTCGAGCTGCAGGCGCTGGCCGGCGGTCGCCGGGTGCGCACGGTGGACGGGCTGCACGACCTGCTGCGACGGGTGGGCGACCTGCGGACCGATGAGGTCGCCGCCCGCACGGACCTGCCGGACGTCGACGTCGCGCTGTCTGGGCTGGCCAAGGACCGGCGCATCGTCGAGCTGCGGCTGGCGGGCGAGGGGCGATGGATCGCCATCGAGGACGTGGCCCGCTACCGCGACGCATTCGGCGCCAGTCCACCGGCCGGCGTGGCCGAGACGTGGCTGCAGGCCTCGGACAGCGACGCCACGCCACCGCTCGACGCCCTGCTGCTGCGCTGGGCACGCACCCACAGCCCGTTCACGGCCGACGCCCCGGCGGGACGCTGGGGGATTGCCCCGTCCCGCGTCCAGGAGCGCCTCCGTGCACTGGTCGAGCAGGGCGTGCTGCTGGAGGGTGCCTTCCGGCCCGGCGGCACCGAGCACGAGTTCGCCGATCCTGACGTGCTGCGCGCCCTGCGCCGCCGCTCGCTGGCGCGCCTGCGACGCGAAGTCGAACCGGTGCCCGCTGAGGCCTTCGGCCGCTTCCTGGTGTCGTGGCATGGCATCGGGTCGGCGGCGACCGGGCACGACCGGCTGCTGGAGGTGATCGGCCAGCTGGAGGGCTACCCGATGCCCGCCTCCATCCTGGAGCGCGACGTCCTGCCGGCTCGGGTCCGCGACTACACCCCGCGCCTGCTGGACGAGCTGGGCGCGGCCGGTGAAGTGGTCTGGATCGGCCGTGGCCCGCTGGGCCGCGACGACGGCCGGGTGGCGCTCTATCGCCGCGATCGGGCCGAGCTGCTGGCATCGGCCGGCGCCTTCGAGCCCGGGGAGCGGCCTGACTCGCCACTCCACGACGCCATCCGGCAGCACCTCGAGCGACGTGGCGCCTCGTTCTTCGGCGGGCTGCGCATGGCGATTACCGATGCCCGCAATGACGAAGAGCTGCTCGATGCGCTGTGGGATCTCGTCTGGTCGGGCGAGGTCACCAATGACACCTTCGCCGCGCTGCGGGCGCTGTCGCTGCCACGCTCGCGGTCGCGCTCGTCCCGGCCTGGCCGGCCGGCCGGCATGGGTCCGCCGCGTGCCGCCGGGCGATGGTCGCTGACCGCCGACCTGGTCGGCGAGGGACGCTCACCCACCGAGCGTGGGCATGCCACCGCGCTGGCGCTGCTCGAACGCCACGGGGTGGTGACCCGCGAAGCGGTCCTGGCCGAGGGGCTGGCCGGTGGCTTCGCATCCGTCTATGCGGTGCTCAAGCCGATGGAGGAGGCGGGACGCGTGCGCCGGGGCTACTTCGTTGATGGGCTGGGAGCGGCGCAGTTCGCGATGCCCGGCGCGGTGGACCGGCTGCGCGCCGAGCGAGAGGTGGACGAGACGACCGGACCGCAGGTGGTGGTGCTGGCCGCCGCCGATCCGGCGCAGCCGTACGGCGCCACGCTGCCGTGGCCGCGGGGAGAAGGAGACGACCGGCTACCCCTCCAGCGCGCCGCCGCCGCGTACGTGGTGCTGGTGGGCGGCGAGGCCGCGCTCTACGTCGAGCGCGGTGGCCGTGGGCTGCTGACGCTGCCGGCCGCGGCGGCCGATCCGGAAATGGCGGCCAGGGCGGTGCGGGCGCTGCCGCAGCTCCTGCTGCCCGTCGGACCGCTGCGCGAGCTCAACCTGGAGCGCGTCGACCGGGTGCCGCCGGCCGAGTCGGCGCTGGCCCGTGAGCTGAGGGAGGTCGGCTTCCGGCCCGCGTATCGGGGCTGGATCATTCGTGCCGGACACAACGAAATGTCCCGTAGGAACCTTGCCCCGACCCGTTGATGCAATCTCGGAATCGTTGCCCGGCTCCTCCGGGACAAGACCTACCTTAGGGCCCTGACTCCCGCCCGCCAACCCACTTGTCCACGAATTTCGGAGCGACATGGCGAGGTTGTCCACGCGCCGTCCACATTCGGCGGCGACTTCGTGCGTCCCAGCGAGCGACCGGTCAGTCGAGGGTGACGACTTCCCGGTAGCTCGGGATGTGGACGTCCAGGCCCAGCTCCCGCCGCAGGCGCTCGGCGAAGGGTGCCGTGGCGTCGGGGTCGCCGTGGACCAGGAAGACCCGCTGCGGCCGGCCTGCGGCATCGGTCCCGGAGGCATCGGTCCCGGAGGCATCGGTCCCGTTGAGGCTGATCCGGCGAAGTGCGAGAGCCAGGCCGTCAGCTCGTTGACGTCGGCATGGGCCGAGAAGCCGGAGATCGAGACGATCTTGCAGCGCACCTCGTACTCGGCGTGGTCGATGCGCGCCGTCTTGCCGCCGGTCTGCAGGTGGCGCCCCAGCGTGCCCTCCGCCTGGTAGCCGATGAACAGCAGCGTGCAGGTCGGATCGGGAAGGAAGTCCTTGAGGTGGTGCATGATCCGGCCGCCGGTCAGCATGCCGGAGCTGGCGACGACCATGATCGGCCGCGGCTGGTCGCGGATGGCCTTCGACTGCTCGACCGTGTTGGTGTACTGCTCGCCGGGATAGACCAGCGGCGAGTCGCCGGAGCGCAGCAGCGCCGCGGTCTCCTCGTCGTACACCTCCGGATGGCGCAGGTAGACGTCCGACGCGCGCGAGGCCATGGGCGAGTCCAGGTAGAGCGGCACGTGCGGGATGCGCCCGTCCCGCAGCAGCTCGTCCAGCACCCAGACCATCTCCTGCGTCCGGCCGATGGCGAAGGACGGCACCAGCATCACGCCGCGGCTGCCGGCCACCTCGTTGATGGTCGCCGCCAGCTGCTCCACCGCCGACCTCGTGGTCGGCGTGCTCCCGGTTGCCGTAGGTCGACTCGGCCAGCACGAAGTCGGCGTGCGTCAGCGGCGTGGGATCGGCCACGATCGGCGTGTTGCTGCGCCCGAGGTCGCCGGAGAAGACGACCGTGGTGGTCGCGTCGCCCTCGGAGACCCGCAGCTCGATGATGGCCGAGCCCAGGATGTGTCCCGCGTCGTGGAAGGTGGCATGCACGCCGGACGCCACCTCCGTCATTTCGCCGTAGCGCACGGCGCGGAACTGGCGGACGGTCTGGTCCACGTCGCGCTCGTCGTACAGCGCGGCCTGGGTCATGGTCATGCCCTGCGGCGGCGCCTTGCGAATGCGCTCGGGCAGCGCCTCGTCGTCCTTCGGCGGCGCCTCGGCCGCAGCCTCTTCCGACTGCAGGTCGGCGTCGGCGGCGGCTGCCTGGTCCGGATGCTTGCGGCGCCATCGGGCTTCCGCCTCGCCCTGCAGCTTGGCGGCGTCGCGCAGGACGATCTCGGACAGGTCGGCCGTGGCCGAGGTGGTGAAGATCGGTCCGTGATAGCCCGCCCGCACCAGGGCCGGGATGCGACCGCAGTGGTCCAGGTGCGCGTGCGTGAGCAGCAGCGCGTCGAGCTCCGCCGCCTCGAAGGCGAACGGGATCCGGTTGCGGCTCACCTCCTCCGGCGAGCCCTGGAACATGCCGCAGTCGACCAGCACGGTGGCGCTCGCGGTGCGGACCAGGAACTGCGAGCCGGTGACGGTGCCCACGGCACCCAGGAACTGAAGGCTGATCCCCATGGCGCGCCGGAGTATGGCCGATGGCGCCGCGTATCATCGGACGCCTATGGCCTTCCCGATTCCTCCTCCCATCGAACCGATGCTGGCCAAGCCCACGCCCGAGCTGCCCGTCGGCGACGGCTGGCGCTACGAGCCGAAGTGGGATGGCTTCCGGGCCCTCGTCTTCCGCGACGGCCAGGAGCTCTACCTGCAATCGCGGGACCTGAAACCGCTGGACCGATACTTCCCGGAGCTCATCGAGCCGCTCCTGGCGGTTGGCGGCGCCGACGCGCGCTTCGTGCTGGACGGCGAGATCGTGATCGCGCGCGACGGATGGCTGGATTTCGAGGCCCTGCTGCTGCGCATCCATCCCGCCGCCTCCCGGGTCGCGATGCTGGCGCGCGAGACGCCGTCGTCGTTCGTCGCATTCGACTGCCTGGCCACCGGCGATGCCGACCTGCGCGAGTCGCCGCTCGACGACCGGCGCGCGGCCCTGGAGGCCGTGATGGCCGATGCCCCCGAATCGGTCCTGCTGACCCCGGCGACCCGCGACCCGGCCGTGGCGCGCGAATGGTTCGACGTGTTCGAGGGCGCCGGGCTGGACGGGGTGGTGGCCAAGCGCCACGACCTGCGCTACCTGCCCGGCAAGCGCGAGATGGCCAAGATCAAGCACCTGCGCACCGCGGATTGCGTGGTGGCGGGCTTCCGCTGGCACAAGAACGGCCCCGGCACCATGATCGGCTCGCTCCTGCTGGGGCTCTGGAACGACGCCGGCCAGCTGCAGCACGTCGGCGTCACCTCGTCGTTCACCATGGACAAGCGGCGCGAGCTGGTCGAGTTCCTGGAGCCGTATCGGGCGAATGCCGTGGACGGCCATCCATGGCAGGAATGGAAGGAGTTCGAGGCGCAGTGGGAGGGCAAGCGCATGCCCGGCGCCACCTCGCGCTGGAACCGCGGCAAGGACCTCTCGTGGGAGCCGCTGCGTCCCGAGCTGGTCTGCGAGGTGGCCTTCGACCACCTGCAGGGCGACCGTTTCCGGCACGCGGCGACCTTCAAGCGCTGGCGCCCGGACAAGCCACCGGCCGAGTGTCGCTACGACCAGCTCGAGGAGACGCCGCCGGCCCTGCTGGCCGACCTGTTCGGCTGAGGCACGCGGCGCCGCTCTCAGATGCGCCTGAGTACGAGGTCGACCGCTTTCAGGCGTGAGCCGCAGTAGATGGCGTCCGTGGCCCGCAGTGCTCGGCTCACCGCGACCTGCGATCACCTGCCGGACGTGTCACCCGGACGCAATGCCCGACAGCTACCCAGGGAGGACCGCGCGTCCGTGACCCCACCGACCCCAACGCCGCCATCAACGAGATCGCCGACCGCTTCTTCGAGGGCGTGCTCGAGCGTGAGCCGATCTTCGCCACCATCCTGGGCGACGACCGCTTCGACGACCGCCTGCCGGACCTCGGCGCGGAGGGCCGCGCCGAGGAGGCGCGGGTGTATCGGGCCCTGCTGGAGGAGGTCGAGCCGATCGACCCCGCCGGCCTCGAGCGTGGAGCAGGTCATCACCCGCGACATGCTGATCCTGGTCGCGCGCAACCAGCTGGAGGCGCAGGAGAAGAAGCTCTACCAGCTGGGGATCAACCACATCTCGGGCGTGCAGACCATGCCGGTGATGGTGGCCCAGTACCAGATCGCCGAGACGCCGGAAGGGCTGGAGAAGCTCCTCACCCGGTTCGCCGCGTACCGGACCGCGGTCGACCAGTACATCGACACGCTGCGCGAGGGCATCGCCGACGGCCGCACCGGTGCCGCCATCCCGGTGCGCAAGCAGATCGAGCAGATCGAGCGCCTGGCCGCCACGCCGACCGACCAGTTCCCGGCCGTCGCGCTGGCCCACGTCGCCGATGACGACGCGCGCGCCAAGGTGGCCGCCGCGGTCGACGAGCACATCAAGCCCGCGCTCCAGCACCTGCGCGACTTCCTGGCCGACGAGTACGAGCCGCACGCCATGGCCGAGCCAGGGATCGGGACCGTGCCGGACGGGCAGGAGCTGTATCGGCTCGCCATCCGCATGCAGACCACCGTCTCGACCACCGCCGAGGAGGTGCATGCCTTCGGCCTGGAGGACCTGAGCCGGATCGAGGCCGAGATGGACGAGATCGCCCATCGGCTGGGCCACGCCGACCGCCACGCGCTGAAGGAGGCGCTGAACGTCGACCCCACCAACCACACCGATTCGCGCGAGGCGATCGTGAAGCTGGCGGAAGGGCAGACGGAGCGCGCCTACGCCGCCGCGCCGCAGTACTTCGGCCGCTTCCCGTCGGCCAACTGCGTGGTCAAGGCGGTCGAGGAGTACCGCGAGCGCGAGACACCGCCGGCGTTCTACATGCAGCCCTCGCTCGATGGCTCGCGGCAGGGCCAGTACTACATCAACACCTACCAGCCGGAGGAGCGGCCGCTCCACAAGATCGCGGCCATCACCTTCCACGAGGCGACGCCGGGCCACCACTTCCAGATCGCCATCGAGATGGAGCTGACCGGCCTGCCGCGCTTCCGGACGCTGGGCGGCCGGATGGCGGGCGTGGCGTACGTCGAGGGCTGGGGCCTCTACTGCGAGCGGCTGTCCGACGAGATGGGCCTCTACCTGGACGACCGGGAGCGGCTCGGCATGCTGGACGCGCAGGCGTTCCGCGCCTCGCGCCTGGTGGTCGACTCCGGGCTGCACGCCATGGGCTGGACCCGCGACAAGGCGATCCAGTTCATGCACGAGCGCGGGACGCTGCCCATGGTCGACGCCGAGATCGAGGTGGACCGATACACGGTCTGGCCCGGCCAGGCCCTGTCCTACAAGATCGGCCAGCGCGAGATCGAGCGGGCGCGGCGCGAGGTGTCGGAGAAGATGGGCGACCGATTCGACCTGCGCGCCTTCCACGACGAGGTGCTGGGCCACGGCACGCTGCCGCTGGCCACGCTCCGCCGCGAGATCCCGGACTGGGTCGAGGCCGCCGTCGCCGAGCGGGAGGGCGCCGTCTCCCGGTGAAGACGCCGGAGCGCGTCACGCTGGCCGGCACGTGTCGTCCGGCTGAGCCGCTCGAGGAGCGCCATCGCGACGACCTGCTGGCAGCGGCCGCCAGGACCCGGCGTACCTTCCGCTACCTGTTCACGGACCTGTCGCAGGGCGCATCGGTCTGGCCTGACTACCTGGCCGATGCGCTGAAGCCGAGTACGTCAGCTGGGCGACGGTCGACGCGGGAACTGGCCGCGCCGATCGGTTCCACCCGTTTCCTGGACATCGCGCCCGAGCATGGACGCCGCTGAGATCGGGTGGACCTGGATCGCGCCCTCGCACCAGCGGACCGCCACCAACACCGGAGGCCAAGTTGCTGCACCTGTCCGTACGCCTTCGACGAGCTAGGGCGACGCGGGTCGCCTTAAGACCGACTCACCGCAACGAGCGGTCGCAGGCGCCATTGCGCGGCTGGGCGCGGTGCACGAGGGCGTGCTGCGCCACCAGTTCCGCATGCCGGACGGCTACATGCGCAGCCGTTCTACTCCGGTTCCTGGACGATCGCGCCGGAGCACGGACGGCCTGGCTAGATCGGCTGACCCTGAAGGTCAGCTGGCCACAGGCGCTGGCGTGGCGCATGCAGCGCCAGCTCGATCACCCGGTCGGCGAAGCTGCTCGGTGGCCGACACCGTGCGTCGTCTGTGCGGCGTCCAGCGCAGGTCGCCTCGTCAGCCGAGCTGGCGTGCGGGTCCGACGCGGTCATCAGGCACGGCGAGGTGACGCGCGGCACTGGCCAATGGCGACCTGATCAAGACCTGGGCGATGCGCGGCACCCTGCACCTGCCGACGCCTGCAGGACGCCGGCGTCTACCTCTCGACTGCTGGCCGCCGGGCCCGCTCGTGGGAGGCGCCGAGCTGGCAGAAGTACTTCGGCGTCGGACCTCAAGGTCAGCTGGTCGAAGCGCGCTGGCCTGGCGGCCGCGAGCGCTCGACGGCCGCGCCCTGACTCGCGACGACCTGTCGGCGGCCGATAACCGGATGCGGCGGCTGTGCGGCGTCGCAGTCGCAGGGATTGGCGTCGAGCTCGGCGGACGCTGCTCAAGCCGTGCGCCTGGCAGGCGCGACCTGCGCTCGGGCCGAGCCAGGGTAACCGCGTCACGTCATCTGGCCAACCGGCGAGCCACGCTGATCAGGACTCTGGGCCATAGCGCGCGGCGCCATCCTCGCTACCTGCTCACGCCTCGAGGACGCCACGGTCGAGGGGTTCAGCTACTTCATCTCGCGCTGGCCGCCGGAGCGCTCGCTGAAGCACCCGGTACGCTGGGCAGAAGTACTTCGGCGTCGGACCGAAGGACATCGAGGCGCTGCGGGTACGTCGCGCAGCGAGGCGCTCGACCAGCGGACGCCGCTGAGCCGCGAGAAGCCGTGCGGCTGACTTCCGGGTTTGACCAGCGGGGCCTCGGCCCACATCGACGACCCGCAGATCCTTGCGTCCAGCCCGCCGGGCCGCCCCTCAGCCGCTGGCCTGGCTGGATCTGCCGATCGTCGTAATGGCGGCGTGGTGGCCCGCCAGTGGGAGCCGGATCACGTTCGTGCGCCCGGACCAGGCCAGCCCGCGACTGGGCAGGCCTGCCGGACGGCCGATGAATGCCGACGCCGGCGCCATTCTCGCGCGATCTGTCGTGCTGGCGATGGGTCAGCCACGGTCGTAGTGGCTTCAGTGCCTTCATCTCGCGTGGCCGGGACGTCTCGAAGCGCTCGCTGAAGACGTGGTTCGCCGTCCTGGGTCACCGCGTGGTCCTTGAGTCGCATGTGGACGGCGAGCCGAGCTACGTGCGAACCGAGGACTTGTGGACTGAGCTGTTGCCGCTTCGCGAAGCCGACGTATCTGCCCTGCGCCGTGCTCCCCGGTCTTCCGCATCGCGAGTGGGTCCTTGGCGCCGGCCTGACGGACGACCGCACCGGATCGCTGGCTCCCGCTCGTCCCGTTGGGCAGCCGCCTGGGTGGGCGGCACTCAATTCGCCCGTGGTCCCGTGCCGTTTATGGCGGATCCAAAGCCTGGCTGGCGGGCACCGCCTGGTCCGAGCTCTGATTCGGGTTCCAGGCCGACGCCGGCCCTGGCGGTTCGCGGTCGGGCGCGACCTCAAGGGCAAGGCATCCGAGTGCGCGCTACCTCGCATCCATTCCGATCGCGCTCATCGCGCCGCTGGCGGCGGTGGCGATCTTCGAGGTGGCGCACGCGGATCATCCGGACCGTCGCATGGAGCGCGTCCTGAGGCCGACCGCTGCCGCGCCCACTCCTGCGACAGGTCGTAGTCGGGGTCAGGCTTCTCCTCGGCCGGTCGATCCTTCTCCGGGACGTGGCGCAGGTTCACCCGGACCCGGTACCAGAGCGACGAGCGGCCGCGCATGCCGTCGACCAGCACGTCGTCCTCGGCGATGTGCTTGGCCGCCTTCGGATGGCGCTTCTTCCAGCGCTCCAGGCCGTCGAGCGCATCGGCCTTGGCCTTTGCCTGCGAAATCACGATCAGCGGCTGCGTGGAGCGGCGCCGCCCGGTGGGCGCCACCGTACCGTCGGCGCGCCGCGCCGGTGGCCTGCGGCAGGGGCTGCGGCTGATCACCTGCGCGCCCGCCGCGGGCGGCCTCATCGGGCAATGCCATTCGCCGCTTGGACGGCTGCACGCGTGGTGGCTCGCCCGGCTGCTTCGCGTAGTTCGGAGGCCATGGCGCATCGCCCTGGCCGGCTGCCTCGTCGCGCTCGGAGAGCTCCAGCAGCGCTTCCAGCGAGCCGACCGCCTCGTCGATCCCCGCGCCCACGTCACCCAGCTTCGCGTAGCGAGCCGGCATGGTCCGCAGCGTGAAATCGCCGAGCTCGGCGTCAGGCACCTCGTCCCAGGTCAGCGGCGCGGAGACGGAGGCAATCGGGACCGGCCGCACCGAGTAGGCCGATGCCACGGTGCGGTCCTTGGCGTTCTGGTTGTAGTCGATGAAGACGCCGTGACGCTCCTCCTTCCACCACTTGCTGGTGGAGATGTCGGGCGCGCGCCGCTCGACCTCGCGGGCCATGGCCAGGGCAGCGCGGCGGACCTCGGAGAAGCCCCAGCGCCGCTCGATGCGGGCATACACGTGGATGCCGCGCGAGCCGGACGTCTTCGGCCAGCCGACCAGGCCGTGATCGGTCAGCACGTCACGCACCACCAGCGCCACGCGCCGGACGTCGGCCCACGGCACGCCGGGACCGGGGTCCAGGTCGGCGCGCAGCTCATCGGGGTGGTCCACGTCGTCGGCGCGCACGGGATGCGGATTGAGGTCGACGCAGCCCATGTTCGCGACCCACGCCAGCGCGGCGCGATTGGAGACCACCACCTCGTCGGCGGTCCGGCCCGATGGGAAGGCCAGCTCCACGGTGCTCACGTACTCCGGCACCGATTTCGGGGCGCGCTTCTGGAAGAAGGCCTCGCCGTTGATGCCGTCCACGAACCGCTTCAGTGCCATCGGCCGGTCGCGCACCCCGAGCAGGGCACCATCGGCCACCGCCATGAAGTACTCCACCAGCTCCAGCTTCGTGATGCCGGCGTCAGGGAAGTACACCTTGTTCGGGTTGGTGATGGTGACCTCGAAGCCGTCGAGCTCGAGCGAGACCGATGGATCCTTGGGCATGCGATCAGCCTACCCTGTCGCCGACAGAGCCCCCAGCTGGAGCCCATCGCCGCCGATGTTCGACCGCGTCATCGCCTTCGGTACCGGGATCGTGTCGACGGTCGACGGCTGGCTGCAGCGCCATCGGCTCACGCGCGTGGCCCGCACATCGGTCCTTGGCCTGCTGGACCACGACGGCCTGAACTACGCCGGCTCCATGGCGTACTTCTCGATCCTGTCGTTCGTGAACGTCCTGCTGCTGGGTGCCGTGCTGCTGACTGCCCTGATCGGTGAAGGGGAGGCCCGCCGCATCATCCTGACCTGGTTCGCCCAGAACACGCCCATCGATCCAGACCTGATCAGCGAGATGATCGACGCGGCCGTCAACTCACGGGGCAGCCTGACCTTGGTGGGCTTCGTCTTCCTGCTGTGGGGCGCCCTCGGCTTCTTCGGGGCGGTGAGCCGGGGCATCAATCGCGCCTTCAGTGACGGCAAGCCGCTCTTCATCCTGCGCGAGAAGCTGCTTGGGCATCCTGCTGATCCTGTTCAGCGGCGGCCTGATCCTGGCCTCGGTGGCCATCGGCCTGGTGACCAGCTACCTGCAGAACGCCGCGCGGGACGTCGTGGACCGCTTCCAGGGCGGGGACGTGACGGTGGCCCTCATCGGCTTCGTCGTGCCGTTCCTGCTGGTCTTCATCGCCTACCTGGTGCTGTATCGAGTGGTTCCCAGCCAGAAGGTCACCTTCGGCGATGTCTGGCCTGGCGCCTTGGTGGCGGCATTGCTGTGGACGCTGCTGCGGGTGGGCTACACGATCTACGTGACGAAGTTCGCCAACTTCGAGGACCTGTTCGGACCCCTGGCGGCCATCATCACGCTGATCGTCTTCATCTACTTCGCCAGCGTGGTGCTGCTCGTCGGCGCGGAAGTCGCCCGGGCCAACCTGATCGAGGCCAGGAAGCAGCGCCAAGCGTGATTTGTGGTCAATTCACGCTCACGAGAGCCCGCCAATAGGTTGGCATTGGGGTAGTACGGTGTAGTACATTCGGGTCGGGTCACGGGCAGGGTGCCCGCGCGTAGGATGGCCCGACGGATCACGAACAAGGGGCACTGGGCACCGTGAAATCCGATATGAACACCGCTTGATGAGGCGACGATCCCGACTGGCCGTCACGCTTGTGACCCTTGTGACGGCCGCCGGAATGATCGTCGGAGGCGATCCGCGAGACCCGGTCCTGGCCGCGGATCCCATCCAACAGGCCAAGGCAGAACGCGCCAGCATCCAGGCGGAGCTGGCGGATCAGCGCGCCCGCCTTGACGAGCTGCGGGCCAAGTCCGCCCAGCTCTCGGACCAGCTCGACCTGGCCGAGGCGGAGCTCGCCGACATCACCGCCGAGTACGAGCGGGTGGTCAGCCTGCTGACCCAGGTGCGCCGCGAGGTCCACGAGATCACCGACCAGCTGGAGCGGCTGCGCGCGCGCATCGATCGCATGGATGACCGGCTGATGGCCGTGTCGCGGGAGATCGTGGCGCAGGACGCGGACCTGCGCTCCCGCGAGGCGCTGCTGCAGGACCACATGCGTTCCGCCTACGAGCAGAGCCAGACCTCCCTGCTGGAGGTGCTGCTCAGCGCGCCGTCGCTTGACGCCGCCACCAACCAGGTCGGGTACCTGGTGACGCTGTCCGAGCAGGACCAGGCGCTGGCCGACGAGATCCGCCTCATCCGCGAGCAGCTCGACCTCAAGCGGGAGACGCTGCAGGACGGCCGCGCCACCCTCCGCGACGCTCGGTCCGTGGCGGTCGAGCAGGAGCAGCATGCTGCGGCAGCGCCAGCGCCAGTTATGGGTCCTCGAGAAGGAGACGGCGCGCCTCCGCTCCGCGGCCGCGCAGAAGCGCGCCGAGCAGGAAGAAGCCCTCAACGCGGCGCTGGACGCGAAGGGCGACGTTGCCGCGCAGATCGAGCAGAACGAAGCGGCCTTCCGTCAGGCGACGTCACTCGTCAACCGGCTGGTCGCCGAGCGCGCGGCGCTGGAGGAAGCCCGCCGTCTGGCGGAAGAGGAAGCCCGCCGCGAGGCAAAGCGCCAGGCCAAGCAGCTGTCGGCGGCCGGCTATCGCTGGCCGGAGGTCGGAGCGCGGGTCACCCAGGAGTGGGGACCCACCACCTTCACCCTGGAGCCGTCGTATACCTACCAGGGCGTCTACTACCAGCACTTCCACGGTGGCATCGACATGACGGTCGGCTGCGGCACACCGATCCTGGCCGCCAAGGCCGGCGTGGTGGTGGCATCGGGCCGGCCGCTATGGCCGTACGACCCGGGCTACGGCGTGGTGATCGACCACGGCGGCGGCATCCAGACCTGGTACTGGCACATCACCACCCAGATCATCGTCCAGCCCGGCCAGGTGGTGGGCACCGGCCAGGTGATCGGCTACGAGGGCACCACCGGCTTCTCCACCGGCTGCCACCTGCATTTCGCGACCAACGTCAACGGCATCTGGGAGAACCCGCGCTTCCTGCTGCCGTAGACGTTAGGCCGGAACGGCTGAGCCGGAGGCCGATCGCACCGCCGGGCGGTACAGCTCTTCGACGTACTCGATCAGCATGCGCGCGGTGCTGAACTGCCAG
Source organism: uncultured Chloroflexia bacterium (assembly GCA_963720505.1). Classification (GTDB taxonomy): domain Bacteria; phylum Chloroflexota; class Limnocylindria; order QHBO01; family QHBO01; genus DASSCW01. The sequence goes on along the minus strand of CAVRFT010000006.1, from coordinate 349,423 downwards.
ATCGATGCGGCAATGGCGGCCCGCATGGTGCCCAGCCACTCGACCGGCAGATCCTCGTCGTCGCGCTCGAAGAAGCGCGGCACGATCTCGTCCTCCAGCAGGCGGTAGAGCGCCTCGGCATCGGCCTCGTCCTGGTCGCCCTCGTCGGCAAGCTGCTCGCGCTTGCCGATGGCCCAGCCGTTCTCCCCGTTGTAGCCCTCGTCCCACCAGCCGTCCAGGACGCTGACGCTGGGCACGCCGTTCATGGCGGCCTTCATGCCGGACGTGCCGGACGCCTCCAGTGGACGCCGCGGGTTGTTCAGCCAGACATCGACGCCCGCCACCAGGAAGCGGGCGATGCGGATGTCGTAGTCCTCCACGATGAAGACGCGGCTGCGCAGCCGGTCGGAGCGCGACAGCTCGAAGATGCGCTGGATGACGCCCTGTCCCGGACGATCGGCAGGGTGCGCCTTGCCGGCGATGACGATCTGCACCGGTCTTTCGGGAGCCGACAGGAGCCTGGCCAGGCGTTCCTCGTCGCGGAAGATGAGGTCGGCGCGCTTATAGGTCGCGAATCGGCGGGCGAAGCCGATGGTCATCGCCTTCGGGTCGAGTGCCCGCGCGACCTCGCGCAGCTGGTCCGGCGACTCGCCATGGCGGGCGAACTGGCGTGCCAGCCGGCTGGCGATGAAATCGGTCAGCTCCCGCTTCTGCTGCATGTGGCCGGCCCACAGGTCCGCATCGTCGATCTGGCTCACGCGCTGCAAGTCGCTCGGGCCGGTGTGGTCGCTGGCCAGGAAGGTGCCCAGGGCGCGCTCGTAGAGCCGACGCATCGGCCTGCCCAGCCAGGACGCCACGTGGACGCCGTTGGTGATGGCAGTGATCGGATGACCGGCCACCACCTCCCAGGTCTCGGTGGCGGTTTCTGCGTGCAGCTTGCTGACCGCGTTGGCTTGGCTGGCGTGGCGCAGGACGAAGGCCGTCATGTCGAACGGCGCGTTCGGGTCGTCGGTCCGGCCGCGCCCGAGCTCCAGCAGATCCCGGTCGTCCATGCCGGTGACGTGCAGCCACGGCGCCAGGTAGTTCGACACCAGTCCGCGGTCGAACGTCTCGTTGCCCGCCGCCACTGGCGTGTGGATGGTGAACACCGCGTCACGACCGACCTGCTTGAGGGCTTCAGCGGCCGACATCGCGCCGTCCTCGGCCATCGCCTCGCGCGCGCGCTCCAGCAGCAGGAAGGCGGAGTGCCCCTCGTTCAGGTGCCACACCGCCGGAGCGATGCCCAGCTCGCCCAGCGCCCGCACGCCACCGATTCCCAGGATCAGCTCCTGGCAGAGGCGCATCTCGCGGCCGCGGACGTAGAGGATGTGGGTGATGGGCCGATCCGGCCCGGCGTTGGCAGGGAGGTCCGTGTCCAGCAGGAGGACCGGGACGCGGCCGACCTGCGCGACCCACACTGCGGCAAATACCTGGCGGTCGGGGAAGTCGACGCTGACCTGCAGCGCCGACCCGTTGGCGGCGCGGGCCCGGCGCAGCGGCAGCATCGAGGGATCCAGGTCCGGCTGCGCGTGCTCCTGGTGCCCATCGGCATCAATCTGTTGACGGAAGTAACCACGGCGGTACAGGAGGCCCACACCGATGAAGGGCAGGGCCGCATCGGACGCGGACTTGCAGTGGTCGCCGGCCAGGACGCCCAGGCCACCGGAGTAGATCTGCATCGACTCGTGGAAACCGTATTCGGCGCAGAAGTAGCCAATAGGGCCGGGGAGGGCACTGGCGGGGTCCGCCGCGATCTGCTGCTGATACCAGGAGTCGCTGCCATTGCCCATGTAGCGGTGGTACTCGTCCAACAGGCGGCTCGCATCGACCAGGAATTCCTCGTCCGCCGAGGCAACTTCCCAGCGCCCGGCGTCCATGCCGGCCAGCACCGCGATCGGGTTGCGATGGCGAGCCCACGCCGCCGGGTCGAGCCGGCTGAAGAGGGCGCCGGCGCGCGGCGTCCAGCTCCACCACAGGTTGTAGGCCAGGTCGTCCAGGCCCTCGAGACCGCGGGGCAGGTTGAAGTCGTGGCCAGGGAGCGTCGGCACGCGCAGCGTCGTGCCCGGAGGGCTGCTCATGGAGGTCCGATCCTACTCGATGCCAATATCTCGACAGGCTGGTTTACGCTATCGGACCCGTGATGGACGGTTACTCGGTCAAGGACGCCGCAGTCGTCCTTGGCATCCCGGAACGGCGCGTTTGGGAGCTGCTTGCCCGCGGCGTGCTGGCCGGTGCGCCGGAAGGCCCGGACGGGATGATCGTGTACCTCCAGCCACGCGGAGCGCCGCCCTCGGCCGCGCCGTCGCAAGGGGCTCCGCGTGGTTCGCTCCGAATCGACCGGCGCCAAGGTCAATGGCAACGGCGGATCCCATGAGCTGAGCCCATTCCGCGAGCTGCTCACCGAGTTCCGAAATCTGACCGAGCGCTACGGTCAGGCCCTGCTGGCCCTCGGCGAGGCACGTGGTGAGGTGGCGTCGCTGCGCGGGCGAGTGGAGCTGCTCGAGGCACGGATGGACCTGCGCCTGCCCAGCCCACCCACGTCGACCGTCGCCTGGGAGATTCCCGAGTTCGCATCGGAAGATGCCGCGGCTTCGTCAGCCTTTGGGGCCGCTGCGTCCGCGGCGGACCAAGCTGCCGCGGCTGAATTCCAGGAGGCCCTGGCCGGCGAGGACGAGCCGGCGGCGGAGCCGATGATCGACCTGGTCGAGGAGGCGATCCTGGCCGAGGAGCTGCTGGCGGACGAGGAGCCCATCGTTGAGCTCCTTGTCGAGGAGATCGCCGACGACCCCGCGGCTGCGGAGCCGGTGCTCGGCGAGGCCCCAGCCGAGGAGCTGGCGCCCGAGGCGGAGCTGGCGCCCGAGGCAGCGGTGCCCGACACCGAAGCGATCTCGGCCGTTGAGGGTGAGCCGCCTCACGTTACCGAAGACGGAGCCGGAGTCAATAGCTGCTGCCATCCCGCCAGAGCCGGCCGAAGTGCCCGACGACCATCCCGAGACTCCACGGAAACGCGCCCGAGGCGGCAGGACGGCGACGGCTGCGTTCGCCGCTGCCCTCGCTCGCGCCGACGACCCGACGATCGCCGAGCTACCCGGTGCCGAAGAAACGGCGGCGGCACTGGCCGCCTTGCAGCGCGACATCGATGCATCGCGCGCGACCGAAACCCTGCCGGAAGCGGAGGCGGATGCCGGGGGAGGTAGAGGCCATCACTGACGCGGAGGCAATCAGCCGAGCCCGAGCCGCAAGCCGTCGCTGAACCAGAGCCTGAACCGGAAGCCGTCGCTGAGCCAGAGCCCGAGCCCGTCGCTGAAGCAGAGCCAGAACCGGAGGCGATTGCCGAGCCGGCCGTCATCGAGGAAGGTACCGCCGCGGTCGCCATGGAAGCGGGAGCGCCATTCGAGGAAGCCGACAGCCGAGGCTGCGACGCCGGAGCCGCCACAGCCATCGGTCCCGTCCTACTACACAACCGATGTGGTCGAGCCGGATTGGTTCGCCGATGGAGACTTCAGCTGGCTCGAGGCAGCGCAGGCCGAGGCGATGCGCATCGAAGCCGAACAGTCGCCGGCGCCCGAGGCGACCACGGACACGGCGGACCGGCGTCACTGAATCCGAGCGCGAAGAGGAAATCCAGGAGTCTGATCCCGAGCCGCTGGCGGGGGCTGAAGAGATCGCAGCTCACGGATGCGCCGCCGGAGCCCATCGCAGCGCCGGCCACATCACCTGATGAGGTCCTGGACGTCCATGACGACGAACGCGGCGGCAACGACGAGGGCGGCAACGACGAGGGCGGCACGATGGGGCGGTAACGACGAAGGCGGGGACGTTCGCCCGGCCGCCACCGACATCGATGACGAAGCGACCGGTGTTGCCGCGGAAGCTGGCGTTCGGCGACCATCCGGACACGGATGCCACGCCGCCGGACGTGGGACATGACCGATTCGAGCCGAGCGTCGAGTCACAGGCCATAGCTGAGCAAGCGGCGCGCGCCGCCATCCAGGACGCATTCGAAGAGGCGCCCGACGACCTGACGACGACTCGCCGATCGGTGGGAACGTGGGGGTCGCGATGGCAACCGCCGTGGCTGAGCCCATCGCCGAGCCCGTGTCCCAAGCCGAGATTGCTGACGAGCCCGAGGTCGTCGACGAGCCAGAGGCCGTCGCTGACGACCTGGGAGCAGCCTACCGTGGTCGAGGACGCGCCCGCGGAGATGGCAGATACGCCGGGCGCTGTCATGCACGAGGACTCGTTCGAAGCCGAAGCCGAACCCGAACCCGAACGCGAGCCGAAGCCATCCAGGACGCATTCGAGCCGCCCGATCAACCTGCCGAGGAAATCGTTCACCCCGAGCACGAGGCTGAAGCGGAGGCGAGCGATCCAGGAGGCCTTCGACGAGCCGGCAGCGGAGCCCGATTGGTCGGGTGACGAGTCGGGGGCAACCTCAACCCTCGATGACCAGCCTCACCCCAACGAGGACGCGCCACGTGCGTCCGACGACTCTCCGCGAACCGCGGCCGCTGCCGTTTCGGCTGCCGCATTCCGCGGGCCCGAGGAATTCATAGCACCAGCCCCGCCGCCGGCCTCGGTCGCGGGCACGGCCTCGATACCAGCAGCGACGCAGCCCACGCCCACATCGGGCGAAGAGGAGCTGATGTGGCTGGGCGAGGAATTCGAAGCTGCCGACCTGGAGGTCGCCGCCGAGGGCTGGCGCAGTCCGGAGGCCGTCCCAACCGCGCAGGCAGCCCTGTCACCCGTCCTGGAGCTGTCGGACGCAGAGCTTGCCCAGCTCGCCGCGGACGAGGGATGGGACGCGGAGGAGGTGGAGGCGATCAGGCGTCTGCTCGGACGCCCGTCAGATGCCCCACTGCCCGATTCGATCCCACCGGCGACGCCGACCGGCGATGCCGGTCTTGAAGCATCTTCGTCATCGAGCGAGCCATCCCGCCCGTCCAGCGGTGGGTCCGCCGGACCGCCGCCCCCAACCATCGCCGTCGTCGTCCGATTCCGCCACCACCAGCGGAACGCCGCAACCATGGTCACCCCGGCCGCCGGCCAACGCATCGGGCACCGGGACGGACCAGCCACACGACCCCGAGTGGCTCCAGGGCCGTTCCGGTGCCGCCGTCGATGCCTATCGGCGCCTGAGGAAGCTCTTCCCGAGCTAGACCAGCGGGCTCAGGCCGTTCCGGCCAGCTCCGCCAGCTCGTCGCGCAGAGCGGTGAGATCCGTGTCCTGCTTTGCCCAATCGACGAGCTCTGGATTGAGCTGGAAGGCGCGTCGCAGGAGTGGCCGCGCCTCGTCGAGCCGGCCGGCCAGCGCCTGGAAGCAGGCGACGTTGAACGCCGCCGCCGCCGCATCGCGGTCCGGCAGGCTCTCCGCTCTCCACGATTCGCTCCGTCTCGTCCATGTAGGCGGCGATCCGGGCGGCATCGGCGCCGACACCTGCCTGCTGGACCCAGCCGAAGTGCTCGAGGGCATGGAACGGCCCGTTGCCGAATGTCCCCTGGATGAGCCGCTCGGACTTCGCCAGCTCATCCGAGTCGGAGGCCGCAATCTCGCGCGATCAGACGCTCGCTGACCTCATCGGCCTCCCGGCTGATCGCCTCCCAATCCCAGTCGGCGCGCGCCGCCTGCTGCTCCGTATTGATGGCCTGGATCTGGTCGTCAGACATCTCGGCCGGCTCCTCGCCACGTCGCGCCTCCGCGTAGCGATTTGCCTGGCGCGCCTTCCAGGCGGTCAGGTGCGCCTGGTGGTCCTTCGGCGACCAGTCGCCCTCGCGCATGGGGCGGTCGCGGACATTCGGGTTCCAGCCCGCCGAAGACATCCCGCTCAGCATCGCGCATCGAGCGCAACAGGGCCACCAGGGTGCCGGTCAGGTCCGTGCTCATCGATCCTCCTCTCGGATCCGCGGGATTACCTTCGGCGCCAGGACTAATGCGGCACGGGCAGCAGCCAGGTGGACGCAAGCCAGCTGCACGTCCTTCGAAGCATCCCGACGTGGAAACGGTCGGGCGAGCGGCGCGATCCCGCAGCAGACGACTGCAGGACTTTAGGGCATACTCTGCGATCCGATGAGGGCACCGTCGGGCCGCGCTTCGGCAGCGGCGTTCATTCAACCAAGAAGTAGGGGATGTGATGCGCAAAGTATTTCCGGCGGCAGGATTGGCGGTAGTGCTCATCCTTGTTCTGGCGACTGCCTCGCTGGCCAAGTTCATCGACGGTGGGGCGGGTCCGAATGACATTGACGGGACCGACCTGCGGTCGACACGATCCGCAGTGGGCCCGGTGCCGACAATGTCTGGGGTCACGGACGTCGCGACCATCATCCACGGCGGGTCGGGCAATGACCTGCTGATGGGCGACTGGGGAAGTGACTGGATCTACGGGCTGACCGGCGACGACACGCTCATCGGCGGTCGCTGGAAGTCGACCATCTCTACGGTGAGGATGGGGACGACACGCTGTGGGTGACGGGTGACGGCGCATGCTGACTTCGTCGCCTGCGGCGTCGGTAATGACACCGTCTATTTCGACTGCAACGATCACATCGCGCCGACCTGCGAGAACAAGATTGGACCCATCGCGATCGAACCCGTCCGGTAAGTCAATCGCCATCGCACAGTAATCGGTCGCGCACATCGGACCCCGCCTGTAGACGTCGCGCTCAGGCGCTGGGTCCGATGTGCAAGCCGATCCGTCGCGGCAGTGCAGTGAGCTGGCGCAGCCACCACGGTGCCCGACGGCCCTGCATCTCGCGGGCTTCGCGGCTCATGATCGCGCGGCGGATCACGCGAGCGCCGAGATAGCGGAAGGGCTCCGGCGGGAGCCGATGCGGTGGCGGGCTCACCAGGCAGAGCCGCGTGAGCGGCTCATCGGATCCGAGCGCCAGCGCGGCCAGGACGCGCCCGGCCAGGTGGGATGGCGCCACCCCGTTGCCCGAGTAGCCGAGGGCATAGTGGACACCGCCGCCCTTGAGCGTGCCGAAGCGCGGCAGGTGGTCGCCGCTGACGTCGATCGGGCCGCCCCAGGCATCGGTCAGGCGTACGTCGGCCAGCTGCGGAAAGAGGGTCCGGAAGGCCGTGGCCGCCCGTCGGGCCGAGGCGAGGTCATCGGTGAATGACGGACCGATGCGACCGTCGTAGCCCGGCACGCCGCCCCCGGAGCCGATCGCGATGCGGCGATCGCGGGTGACCTGGAAGTACTCGACGTTGAAGCGCGCCGTGTAGATGGACTCGCCGCCGGTCCAGCGCAGCTGCGCCAGCCGCTCCTCCGAGATGGGCTCCGAACGGACCATGTAGCTGCCCCAGGCCAGGATGGACCGATGGAACGGCCGCCAGCCGGCTCCCCACGCATTTACAGCCAGGACCACCTGGTCGGCCGTGAGCCGATGCGTCCCCTCGGCGGTGTCGACATCCAGGGCCGCTCGCGGGCCATCCCGGTGCAGGCGCGGCCGCACCGTGCTCTGCTCGTGCACGACGACGCCGCGTTCCAGTGCGACCCGCCGCAGGCCGCGCGCCAGCAGCGCCGGCTGAACGGTGGCTCCGTCTCGCATGAAGGCGCCGTTTCGGAAGCGCGGCGAGGCGCAGCGTGCCTGGACCTCGTCCGAGCTCAGCGCCACGAATTCCTCGGGCACGCCCAGCCGCTGCGCCACAGCGACGGAGCCGAGCGGCCGGTCGTCGTGCGGCGGGGTGGTGGAGACGACCAGCATGCCGGCCTGGCGGTAGTGGGCATCGACGTCGTTCTGTTCGCACCACGTCCCGATCGCCCGCACCGATTCCGACAGGGCCCGGGCGGCGGACAGCGCCGGCTCGGCCCCGTACAGCTCCTCGAGCGTGTCCAGCTCGTCCCACCACGCGTTGACGAAGCCGCCGTTGCGCCCGGACGGACCGCCGCCGCAGAGGTCCTGTTCCAGCAGCACGACGTCGAGCTCGGGAGCGCGCTCCTTCAGCTGGAGGGCGGTCCACATCCCGGTGTAGCCACCGCCGACGATGGCGACGTCACACGAGCGGTCGCGCGACAGGCAGGGGAGCGGTGGAGGATCGCCTTCCACCGCCAGCGCCTCGCGCAGCCAGGGATTGCGCACGCCGCGACCCGGTCGCAGGGCGAGGTCGTCGGCGGTGAGGAGTGGCTCGCGCATCTGCAGCGGACGATAACGCCGGCTCTCCAGCGATCCGCATCATTGACGTTGATGTTTCGCGCTGATAGAATCATTCGCGTGACAGCAACTATTCATACAAGCGAAACCTCCGGCCAGACCTCCGCCGAGGCCCTGCTCGGTGAGCTTGGGTCGGTGCTGGCCAGCGAGAAATCCGCCTTCGCCGCCCGGTGCCATGAGCGTTCGATCAGCATGGCTCACGTCCTGGTGATGTCGGTCATCGACAAGGCCGGCCCCATCCCCATGACGCGCGTCGCCGAGCTCATCGGCTCCGGCCTGCCGACCGCGACCGGACTCGTCAACCGCATGGTCGAGCGTGGCCTGGTGCGCCGCGACCACGACACCCGCGACCGCCGTGTCGTGCTCGTCAGCCTGACCGACGAGGGCGCCACCGAGGTCCGCGAGCTCCATGAGGCGCGTCAGCGCCGCATGGCCGCCGCCATCGCCCAGCTATCCGGCCCCGAGCAGGACAGCCTGCTGGTCGGCATCCGATCACTGCGCTCCGCGTTGGAGCGAATCAACCAAGGAGACGCATCCCGGTGACCGCCGCAGCACAAACCGCCACTCCACCGGCGCCAGACGCCACCTTCGCCATCGACCGCCGCGCCCGCTTCGAGATCCTGGGCGCGGTCATGCTGGCGCTCTTCCTGGCCGCCCTCGACCAGACCATCGTCGGGACGGCCATGCCGCGCATCCTCACCGACCTGCACGGCACGCAGCTCTACACCTGGGTCGTGACCGTCTATCTGCTGACCAGCACCGTCAGCGGACCGCTCTACGGGAAGCTCTCCGACCAGTTCGGGCGCCGCCCGATGCTGATGATCGGCATCAGCCTCTTCCTGTTCGGATCGTTCCTCTGTGCGCTGTCCCAGGAGATGTGGCAGCTCATCATGTTCCGCGGCATCCAGGGTCTTGGCGCCGGGGCGCTGTTCCCGATCAGCCTGGCCGTCATCGGTGACCTCTTCAGCCCGCGCGAGCGAGGCCGCTACCAGGGCCTGTTCGGCGGCGTCTTCGCCGTCGCCATGCTGATCGGCCCGTTCCTTGGCGGCTTCCTGACCGACAACTACAGCTGGCACTGGATCTTCCTCGTCAACATCCCGGTGGGGCTGGTGGCCCTGACGGTCATCTGGCGGCTGCTGCCCGGCATCAAGCACCCGGAGCGGGTGGTCTCGATCGACTACCTCGGTGCCGCGCTCTTTGCGGGTGGCGTCGTGCCGATCCTGCTGGGGCTGACCAACAAGCAGAACGGCGACTGGGCCGATCCGGGGGTGGGCGGGCTCATGCTGCTCGGCTTCGCCCTGCTCGGGCTGTTCATCTGGAACGAGTCGCGAGCCAAGGACCCGATCATCCACCTGGGGCTGTTCAAGAACCGGACCTTCACCTCGTCGGTGCTGGCGACGGCGCTGATCAGCTTCGGCTTCTTCGGCGGCATCGTCTTCATTCCGCTCTGGTTCCAGGCGGTGAACGGCTCGACTGCCACGCAGTCGGGTTACCAGATCCTGCCGATGATGGCCGGCCTGATGGCCGGGTCCATCGGCTCCGGCCAGATCGTCAGCCGCACCGGCCGCTACAAGTGGCTGCTGGCAGGCGCCATGACCATCGCCACGGTCGGCATCCTGCTGATGACGCAGCTGCACGCCGACACGTCGGTCACCACCATGTGGGCGTGGCTCGCGATCATGGGCCTTGGCATCGGCCCATCGATGGCCGTGTTCACGATCATCGTCCAGAACGCCGTCCCGGTTCGCGCCATGGGCACGGCGACCAGCTCGCTCACCTTCTTCCGCCAGATCGGCGGCTCCATCGGCCTGGCCATTGCCGGGACGGTGTTCGGCAGCTCGATCATCTCAGGCCTGGCGCCGGCGATGATCAAGGCGGGCGTCCCCGCGGAGATCGCCAACCAGATCCCGCAGCACGTCAGCCAGGGCGAGGTGACGAGCGTTGGCGGCAATCTGGGCGGCGACCTGGTGTCGCGTCTGCCCGAGGCCGTGCGGCCAGTCATCGAGCCGCTGTTGCCGGCGATCATCAACGGGGTGCACGAGGCGTTCTCGAGAGCCATCGCCAACGCCATGTGGTTCGGCGTGGGTGCAGGGTTCGCTGCGGCGCTGATCATCATCGTGCTGCTGCCCGAGCTGCCGCTGCGGCAGCACGTGGGCGAGGCGGCGGACGCCGAGGGCGTGGTAGACGCTCCGGCGGGCATCCCCGCCTACGACTGACCGTGCGCTGCACCGGTTCCGCTCACCGCGGACCCGGTCCGGCGTCGGTATGATCCGGCCATGGCCGAATACGACGTATCCACCGCGCTGATCGTGGTGGATGTGCAGAACGATTTCGCCGATCCGGCGGGCAGCCTCTCGGTGGCTCGTGCCGGGCGCATCCTGCCGCGCATCAACGACGAGATCGGCCTTGCCCGCGAGGCCGGCGCGACGGTGGTCTACACCCAGGACTGGCATCCCGAGTCCACGCCGCACTTCGCCAAGGACGGCGGCATCTGGCCGGTCCACTGCGTGGCGGACACCTGGGGCGCCGAGCTGCACCCCGACCTGGTAGTGGATGGCGAGGTCGTCCGCAAGGGCAGCAACGGCGAAGATGGCTACTCCGGCTTCACCATGCGGGACTCGGTCACCGGCGCCATGATCCCGACGCCGCTGGAGCCCATGCTGCGGGAAGGTGGGGTCTCACGGGTCGTGATCTGCGGTCTGGCGACTGACTACTGCGTGAATGCCACCGCGCTCGATGCGCGACGGCTCGGCTTCGAGACGCAGGTGCTCATGAATGCGGTGGCCGCCGTCAACCTGCAGCCCGGTGACGCCGAACGTGCCCTGACGGCCATGGCCTCTGCCGGAGCGGAGCTGGTCGGGAGCTAGGTCTCGCTACGTTCCGGTGGTTGGCCGCCGACGGCTCCAGGCCACCAGGCCCACGCCGATCACCACCAGCACCAGCCCGAGGATCACCCAGGTCAGGTTGCTGCTCATGAAGCTGCCTGGAATGACACCCACGCCCTGGAGCGTCCAGACCGTGCCCGCCAGGATGGCGAGCAGGCCGACGATCAAGCCGAAGGTCCGCATTTCCCCAGCATAGCCCGGTCCTTTCTGCGAGTGATTTCAGGCGCCTTGCGCCACCGGAACGGCTGCGTATACTCGCGTCGAGTCGGGCCGCCGATGCGCGGCGCCAGCAGCCTTTCCCTCCCCTTCCACCACGTCCAACCGTCGGCTCACGGGGTAGCGGCAAGACCCGTGGCCGGCGCTCACCTGAGGCGGATGACGCCCGACGTGGTCATCACATTCAGGGAGGGTCCCGCGTGGCCTATACCGATCAGGTGCTCACCTGTGCGGACTGCGGCATCGACTTCGTGTTCTCCGCGTCCGAGCAGGAATTCTTCGCGCAGAAGGGTTTCACCTCTGCGCCAAAGCGCTGCCCGTCGTGCCGCGCCCAGCGCCGCGCCGCCGGCGGTGGCAGCTACGGCAATGGCGGGAGCTACGGCGAGGGCGGCGGGTCGTACAGCCGTGGGCCTCGCGAGATGTTCGATGCGGTCTGCGCCCGCTGCGGCAAGGACACGCAGGTGCCCTTCCGGCCGACCGGCGCGCGCCCGGTGTACTGCAGCGACTGCTTCCGCCTGATGCGCGGCTAGCCGGTTTCCTCGCGCACCAAGACGGCGCCCTTGCAGGGCGCCGTCGTTCGTGTTCGGGGTGCCGGACCCGGCTGCCGGCCGAGCGAGCCCTGCCGCGTATGATTGAGCGACCGGATCCGCACGCGGTGTCGCTGAACGCGGCAGGGAACTTGCGGACCCTCTCGGAGAGCAATGGGCGACCACGACTCTTGGCGCGAGCTGGGGCAGCAGCTGCGCGTCGATTCAATCCGATCCAGCGCCGCCGCCGGCTCCGGCCATCCGACCTCGTCGATGTCCGCCGCCGACCTGATGGCGGTCCTGATCAGCAAGTACCTGCACTACGACTTCGGCGCGCCCGACGACCCCCGCAACGACCATCTCATCTTCTCGAAGGGCCACGCCTCGCCGCTGCTGTACGCCATCTACAAGGCGGCCGGCGCCATCAGCGACGAGGAGATGCTGACCTTCCGCAAGCTGGGCAGCCGGATCGAGGGCCACCCCACGCCGGTGCTCCCCTGGGTGGACGTGGCCACCGGGTCGCTGGGCCAGGGGCTGCCGATCTCGGTCGGCGTGGCCTATGCCGGTCGCTACTTCGATCGGATTCCCGTATCGGGTCTGGACCCTGTGCGGCGACTCGGAGATGGCCGAGGGCTCGATGTGGGAGGCGTTCGAGGCGGCGGGCTTTCACGGCCTGGACAACCTGACGGCGATCATCGACGTCAATCGGCTCGGCCAGACCGGCGAGACGATGCACGGCTGGGACCTGGATGCCTACGTCAACCGGGCGACCGGCTTCGGCTGGCACGCCATCGCGATCAATGGACACGACGTCTCGGAGATCGATGCCGCCATGGCCGATGCAATCGCCACCACCGGCCGGCCGACCGTGATCGTGGCCCAGACCGAGAAGGGCCACGGCGTGGCAGCGGTGGCCAACCAGAACGGGGCACACGGCAAGCCGCTGAGCGATCCGGACGAAGCGATCGAGGAGCTCGGCGGGATCCGCAACATCAGCGTGCAGGTTCCCAAGCCGGAGGGCAGCGACAAGCCGCACATCTTCGCGACCGACGGCCAGCTCAACCTGCCGGCCTACGAGCTCGGCACCAAGGAGGCGACGCGCAAGGCCTACGGCGACGCACTGGTGGCGCTGGGCAATGCGCGCGGCGACGTGATCGCCATCGATGGCGAGGTCGGCAACTCGACCTATTCCGAGGAGTTCGCGGAGGCGCATCCCGACCGCTTCGTACAGGCCTACATCGCCGAGCAGCAGATGCTGGCCTACGCGGTCGGCTTCCAGGTGCGCGGCTGGCGTCCCTTCGCCGCCACCTTTTCTGCGTTCCTGTCGCGCGCCTACGACTTCGTGCGCATGGCGGCGGTCAGCCGCGCCAACCTGGTCCTCGCCGGCTCGCACGCCGGCGTGAGCATCGGCGAGGACGGACCATCCCAGATGGCGCTGGAGGACCTGGCCGCCCTGCGCGCCGTGCACGGCAGCACGGTCCTCTACCCGTCGGACCCGAACCAGGCAGCCGCCCTCCTGGCAGAGGCGGCCGACCGCGAGGGGATCGTCTTCATGCGCACCACGCGCGAGAAGACGCCGGTCATCTACCCGCCCGGCGAGACATTCCCGATCGGTGGCGCTCGAGTCGTGCGCTCAGCCGATGACGACCGGGTCACCCTGGTCGGGGCAGGCATCACCCTGCACGAGGCGATGAAGGCAGCGGACGCGTTGGCGGCTGACGGGATCAGCGCACGCGTGATCGACCTGTACTCGGTCAAGCCGGTCGATGCCGACACGCTGCGGGTCGCCGCCCGCGAGACGCAGGCAATCATCACCGTCGAGGACCACTTCCCGGAGGGCGGCATCGGCGACGCCGTGCTCGACGCGCTGGCCGATGCGCCAGAGCGACCCGTCGTCCGGAAGCTGGCGGTCCGGATCATGCCGGGTTCGGCCACGCCGGCTGAGCAGCTGGCGGCGGCGGGCATTGACGCGGAACACATCGTGGCGGCGGCGCGCGAGCTGGTTGGCGCTCGCGCCGGCGCTGAGGCCTGAGGAGGAGCGACCGACATGAATGCGCTGCAGCGGCTGCACGCCGAGTTCGACCAGAGTCCGTGGATCGACTTCATCGACCGCCAGCTGATCGAATCCGGCCGGCTGGGCGAGCTGGTCGGCGACGGGATCCGTGGCCTCACCAGCAACCCGACCATCTTCGGCAAGGCGGTCGCCACCGGCCAGTACGACGCAGCTGATCCGGCGCGAGATCGAGGCCGGCGACGACAGCATGGGCATCTACGAGGAGATCGCCGTCTCGGACGTGAGCGACGCGGCGGACGTGCTGCGGCCGGTCTACGACGAGGCGGACGGAGCCGATGGCTTCGTCTCGATCGAGGTCGAGCCGAACCTGGCCGAAGACACCGCCGGCACACTGGAGCGCGCGCGGCACCTGTGGCAGCGCGTCGGACGCCCGAACGCGTTCGTCAAGATCCCCGCCACCCCCGCCGGGCTGCCGGCCATCGAGGATGCCATCGCCGATGGGATCAACATCAACATCACGCTGATGTTCAGCGTCGACGTCTACCGCGACGTGGCGCGCGCCTACATCGCCGGGCTGCGCCGTCGTCTGGAGCGGGGTGAGGACGTGACGCGGGTGGCATCGGTCGCCAGCTTCTTCGTCAGTCGAGTCGACACCAAGGTCGACAAGCGACTGGACGAGATCGGAACCGATGCGGCCCGGGCCCTGCGCGGGCATGCCGCCATCGCCAACGCCAAGCTCGCCTACGAGGCATTCGACGAGATATTCGGTGGCGAGGAGTTCGCCGAGCTGCGTGCGGCCGGGGCGCGTGTCCAGCGCTGCCTGTGGGCCAGCACCTCGACCAAGAATCCCGACTACCGCGACGTGCTCTACGTCGAGGAGCTGATCGGTCCGGCGACGGTCAACACCATGCCGATCGAGACCATCGAGGCCTTCCTCGACCACGGCAAGCTGGAACGGACGCTGGACCAGGACGTTGCCGGCGCGCATCGCACCCTGCAGCTGATCGAGGAGCAGGGGATCAGCATGCAGCAGGTCACCGACGAGCTGATCGACGAGGGCGTGGCCGCCTTCGGCAAGTCCTTCGACGACCTGATCGCCGTCATCGACAGCCAGCGCAAGGCGCTCGCACCGGCATGACCGATGGCCCGCTCGGACGCGGCCATCACCGAGCGCCTCGCCACCTGGGAGAAGGAGGGAGTCGCCGATCGGCTGTGGGCCAAGGACGGCAGCCTGTGGGCCGAGTCCGGGACGCCCGCCGGAGACGCTGAGCGGCTGGCTCGGCTGGCTGGACCTGCCGCAGGCCATGCGGACGAGGGTCGGCCGAGCTTGAGCACCTGGCGCGCGACGTGCGCAACGACGGGTATGCGCGCGCGGCGGTGCTGGGCATGGGCGGCTCCAGCCTGGCGCCGGAGGTCTTCAGCCGCACCTTCGGCGCCGGCGGCGCGACGCGCGACGGCCTCGAGCTGCGCATCCTCGACTCCACCCACCCCGATGCGGTGCGCGGCTTCAAGGAGTGGGCGCAGTCGGCGCGCACCATCTTCTGCGTCAGCAGCAAGTCCGGCTCGACCACCGAGCCGAACGCCTTCCACGCCGCCATGTCCGACTTCGCCCCGGCGCTGGACTTCATCGCCATCACCGATCCTGGCAGCTCCCTGGCCGAGCTGGCGCGCGCACAGGAGTTCCGTTCCATCGTCGAGGGGCCGCCGGACGTCGGTGGCCGCTACTCGGCGCTGTCGGTGTTCGGCCTGGTGCCCGGCCGCGCTGGTCGGCGTGGACCTGCGCCGCGTTGCTGGATCGCGCGGTGGCCATGGCCGAGGCCTGCCGGCGGCCCGCGCAGTCGAATCCCGGCCTGCGGCTGGGCGCCGCCATCGGCGAGGCCGCCCTGGCGGGCCGCGACAAGCTCACCATCCTCACCTCACGCCGGCTGGCGAGCTTCGGTGACTGGGCCGAGCAGCTGATCGCCGAGAGCACCGGCAAGGCGGGCACGGGGATCGTGCCGGTCGTCGGCGAGCCGGTCGGCGAGGCTGGAGCGCTACGGCGCCGACCGCTGCTTCGTTGTGGTCACGCTGGACGACGCCGCGGCCCCGGACCTCGTGGAGCTATCCGACCTCGCCGAGCTGGCGTCCACGCTGGAGGGGCTGGGCCATCCGGTGATCCGCATCGGCCTGTCCGACGTGCACGAGCTGGGCGCCGAGTTCCTGCGCTGGGAAGTCGCGACCGCCGCCGCCGGCATCGTGCTCGGGATCGACCCCTTCGATCAGCCCAACGTGCAGGAGAGCAAGGACGCCACCCGCGAGCTGCTGGACGCCTACCGCGCCGCAGGGCAGCCTGCCGGCAGCCGGCACCGATCGTGGCCGAGGCCGGACTCTCCGCCTTCGCCGACGGCACGGTCCTTGGCGACGAGCCGGTGACCGTCGACGGGGCACTTCGCGCGCTGCTGAGCACCATCGGTCCCGGCGACTACTTCGCGATCCTGGCCTACCTGCCCCAGGACCCCGATGCGGTCGAGGCGCTCGATCGGGTACGCGTGCTGGTGCGCGACGGGCTCGGCAATGCCACCACCGCCGGCTTCGGACCGCGCTTCCTGCATTCGACCGGGCAGCTGCACAAGGGCGGCCCGGCCACTGGCGTCTTCCTGCAGCTCACCGCCGAACCGCACCGCGACCTGCCGATCCCCGGCTGGCAGGAGAGCTTCGGCACCCTGATCGCGGCCCAGGCGCTGGGCGACCTGCGCTCGCTGCAGGCTCGCGGACGTCGCGTCCTGCGCCTGCACGGCGACGGATGCGGCGACCGTGCTGCGGCGCGTGGAGGCGGTGACCGCCGACGCGTTGGGCGCCACCATCGGCACCTGAGCCGGACATCATTCAGGGGGCTTGAGACACTAGACGGAGGCGTCGGGACAGATGCAGGTCGGGATCGCGGGCCTGGGGCGGATGGGCGCCGGCATGGCGCGACGGCTGGCGCGCGCCGGGCACCAGGTGGTGGCCTGGAACCGCACCGAGCAGGTCGCCATCGACGTCGCCGCGGAGCCCGACAACGACGGCCGCGATCGCCGTCGCGGAGCCGATCGAGACCATCGCCGACAAGCTGGAGGCCCCGCGCCACGTGGTCATCAGCGTGCCGTCCGGTGAGGCCACCGACGACCTGATCCAGCAGCTGGCGGGGATCCTCTCACCGGGGGACGTGATCGTGGATGCCGGCAACTCCAACTTCCGCGATTCGCAGCGCCGCGCCGCCGAGCTCGAGGCCAAGGGCCTGGACTGGCTGGACATGGGCGTCAGCGGCGGCATCTGGGGACTGCAGGTCGGCTTCTGCGCCATGCTCGGCGGCAAGCGTGAGGTCTTCGATCGCTTCGAGCCGGCGGTGCGCGACCTCGCGCCGGAGGGCGGCTACCTGTACTGCGGCCCGGCCGGCGCCGGGCACTACGTCAAGATGGTCCACAACGGGATCGAGTACGGGATCATGCAGGCCTACGGCGAGGGCTTCGACATCCTGCACGCCTCCGACTACGACCTGGACCTCGCCGCCATCGCCCGCATGTGGCAGCAGGGGTCGGTCATCCGCTCCTGGCTGCTGGAGCTGGCGGGCGACGCCTTCACCCGCGAGGGCAACGACCTGGAGCAAGATCAAGGGCTGGGTCGCCGACTCTGGCGAGGGCCGCTGGACGGTGGCCGAAGCGATCGACCACGACGTGCCCGCGCCCGTCATCACCCTGTCGCTGATCGAGCGCTTCCGCAGCCGGCGCGAGCCGGACTCGCTTCACCGATCGGGTCCTGGCCGCGCTGCGCAACGAGTTCGGCGGGCACGCGGTGAAGTCCTCGGACGCCAAGGACTGATGGACCGATGACCGCCGTCGACCCGCCGGCCGCCGTCACCGACCTGTCCGGCGACGGCGCGGCGCGCACGCAGGCCAACCCGCTGCGCGAGGGACTGCGACTGGTGCGCATGCCCGAGCCCTGCACCATGGTCATCTGCGGCGCCACCGGCGACCTCACCGAGCGAAAGCTGGGCCCGGCGCTCTACAACCTGCTGCTCGGCGGCTTCCTGCCGCCGGAGTTCACCGTGGTCGGCTTTGCGCGGCGCGAGATGAGCGATGACGCCTTCCGCGAGCACCTGCGCGAGGGGGTCGATCGGTACAGCCGCAATCGACCCATCAAGGAGTCGATCTGGGAGTCGTTCGCGCAGGGGATCCAGTACCACCACGGCGAGCTTCGACGACCCGGAGGCGTGGGCCGGCCTGTCGACCCTGCTGGACCGGATCGATCGCGATCGGGGGACCGCCGGCAACCGGCTCTTCTACCTGGCCGTGCCGCCGACGCTGTACCCAGTGATCGTGCGCCAGCTCGGGGAGGCCGGGCTGGCGACCAGTGGCGGCGATCGGTCGACCGGTCGCAAGGGCTGGTCCCGCGTCATCGTCGAGAAGCCGTTCGGCTTCGACCTGGCCAGCGCCAAGCAGCTGAACGCCGAGCTCCGGGGCGTCTTCCGCGAGGACCAGATCTACCGCATCGACCACTACCTGGGCAAGGAGACGGTCCAGAACCTGGCCGTCTTCCGCTTCGGCAACGGGCTGTTCGAGCCGATCTGGAATCGGCGCTACATCGACTCGGTGCAGATCACCGTCGCCGAGACGGTCGGGGTCGAGGGCCGCGGCGAGTTCTACGACCAGACCGGCGCGCTGCGCGACATCGTCCAGAACCACGTCCTGCAGCTGCTGGCCGTGTTCGCCATGGAGCCGCCGGTCGAGTTCCAGGCCTCCGACCTGCGCGACGAGAAGCTCAAGGTCCTGCGCGCCGTCCGAAGCCGATGTCGCCCGACGAGGTGGCGCCAGAACGTGGTGCGCGGCCAGTACGTCTCCGGCTGGGTGGAGGGCCACAAGCTGCCCTCCTACCGCGACGAGCCCGAGGTCCGCCCCGACTCGGAGGCGGAGACGTTCGTGGCGCTGAAGCTGGAGATCGAGTCCTGGCGCTGGGCCGGCGTGCCGTTCTACGTGCGCACCGGCAAGGCGCTGCCGACCCGGGTGACCGAGATGGCGGTGCAGTTCAAGAGCCCGCCGCTGGCGCTGTTCGAGCGGGTCGGCGCCACCCAGGTCGAGCCCAACATCCTGGCCATCCGCATCCAGCCCGACGAGGGGATCCTGCTGCGCTTCGGCGCCAAGGTGCCGGGTCCCGGGCATGCAGATCCGCAGCGTGAACATGGACTTCCGCTACGGCTACAGCTTCGCGGTCGACTCGCCCGACGCCTACGAGACGCTGCTGCTGGACTGCCATGGTCGGCGATCCCAGCCTCTTCACCCGCAACGACGAGGTCGAGCGGGCGTGGGAGATCCTGGACCCGATCCTGAACGCCTGGGCAGCCGGCGACGGCGGCGCGCCTGCATTTCTACGGCGCCGGCATCGTGGGGTCCGCCGGCCGCCGACGAGCTCCTGGAGCGCGGCGGACGGTCCTGGCGACGGCCATGAGCCAGACCAACGGCCAGCGCGGCCACCGAGGCCGAGCGCGAGCTGGAGGTCCACCGCCACCTGATGCGCTTCGGCGAGGCCGAGTCGCGCGTGGCGCCGGTCTGGTCGATGCGCGACACCAGCGTCGCGGCCGTGGCCGACCATCTCGCCCGGCTGTGGACCATGGCCGGCGACGACGGCCCGCGCGTCACCGAGAAGGGGATGCCGCACGCCCGCGCATCGGTCCTGAACCTGATCGTGACGGTGCCCGACGAGCCGTCGGCCGGGCGGGTGGTGGAGACGATGATGGGCCTCGGCTTCCGCCATCCGTCGCGCGCGATCGTGCTGGTGGCCAATCCCGACGGCGACCGGGCCCGACCGTCGACGCGGCGGTCAGCGCGCACTGCCACACCGGGCCACCAGGCGCGAGGAGCAGGTCTGCTACGAGGAGGTCGTGCTCACCGTCCGCGGCGAGGCGGCCTCGCACCTGGACGGGATCGTGGCGCCGCTGCTGATCCACGACCTGCCGACGCTGTCTGGTGGCCCGGCGATCCGCCGTTCGCCGACCCGGTCTTCGACCAGCTGGTCGAGCTGGGCGACCGGCTGATCATCGACAGCAACGACTTCAGCGACCTGCTGCGTCGGGCTACCGGCGGCTGGCCAACCTGCGCCGCCGCAGCGGCGTGGGCGACCTGGCCTGGAAGCGGCTCGGCTGGTGGCAGGAGCTGACGGCCGCAGTTCTTCGACGCGCCGCGCTTCCGTCGCTACCTGCCGAACCTGAACCGCGTCCGCGATCCGCTACGCGCTGCCGCCGGCGACCGGAGCAGGCGCCCGCGCGCGGACCCGCATGACGCGGCGCCGGGCGGCGGCGAGCCCGATCGCCCAGGCCATCCTGTACGCGTCTGGATCGCCTCGCGGCTGACCTGGAAGCGGTACAGCACGACCCAGGCCGCTGGAGGATGGGCAGCTGGCGCTCACGCTCGAGGGCCGCCACGAGATGGTCGAGCTGCAGATCGCCGGCGTGCCCACCGACGACGCTGCCGCCGGGCGACCTGCTCTCGGTTCGGCTGCGGGCCCTCGGCGAGACGGGCGCCGCCGAGTTCATCATCGATCGCGACGGCGACGAGTGCGGTCGTGGCCTCGAACGCCGACGGCATGACCGCGCTGCTGCGCCGCGTGCCGCATGGAGCAGCCGACTGGAGAGCGAGCTGCTGGCGACCAGCCTGGTGACCGATCGCCACGACGCGGTGTACGAGGCGGCCATTCGTGCCGCCGCCATCTTCCTGGCCGCCGCACGACCGGCGGAGGAGGCTGGGTGACGCGCGAGTTCGTCGTGCTGCCCGATGCCAATGCCGTCGCCGCCGCCACCGCAGACCGCCTGATCGCCGCCGGCCAACGGCGATCGACGATCACGGGACGCTTCTACCTGGTCCTGACCGGCGGCTCGACGCCCCAGCTCGTGTGCCCGCTGCTGGTCGTCCCGCCCCGGGTGCTGCAGCTCGACTGGACCAAGGTCGAGTTCTTCTTCGGCGACGAGCGCGCCGTGCCGGCCCGACCATCCGGACTCGAACTACAACACCGCCCGCCAGACGCTGCTCGACTACCTGCCCCGCGTCGAGCCCGGCCAGGTGCACCGCATGATCGGCGAGGCGGCCGACCTGCGACGCGGCGGCGCGCGCCTACCAGGCGCTGATCAACCGGATCGTGCCGAAGGGCGAATCGGGCCTGCCGGCCTTCGACCTGATCTGGCTGGGGATGGGTCCCGACGGGCACACCGCCTCGCTCTTTCCGGGCACGGATGCCCTCAGCGAGACCGAGCGCTGGGTGGTCCCGAACTGGGTGCCGCAGCTCGACGCCTGGCGGCTGACGCTCACGTTTCCGATCATCAACGCCGCGCGCGAGGTGAACGTGGTGGCCGCCGGCGAGGAGAAGGCCTGGGCGGTACGCGCGGTCCAGGCCGGCGCCGAGGACCTGCCACCGTCCGGTCTGGTGGATGCGGCCAGGACGGTGTGGCTGGTCGATCAGGCCGCGGTGACGGTAGGCTGAGCGCCGTGGCCTGGCTCTTCCTGCTGGGGGCGCTGCTGACCGGCGTGATGGCGTATCGCGTCGGCTGGCCGGCGTGGACCGGCTACCGGCAGCGCGAGGCGCGCGACCTGAACGCCGAGCGCTACAACGCCTGGCGCGGGCGGGCCGAACCCGCCCGGCGCCTCGCTGCGGGAGGGCATGACCGGAGCCGAGCGGCGCAGCCTGTGGCTGGCCGGCGCCCTGGCGCTGGCGGCCGCGGTCTGCCTGGTCGCCTTCTTCAGCCTCACCTGAGCTGCAGGACCGATGCGGGTCGAGCTCCTCTACTGGGACGGCGACCCGAACTACATGACCACTCGCCAGCGGCTGGTCGAGGTGCTGACCGAGGACGCGTTCGAGACGCCGATCCAGATGGTGGCGGTCAACCGCCAGGACGACGCCGAGCTGCTGGACTTCCGCGGATCGCCCACCATCCGGATCGACGGCGTCGACATCCAGCCCGATGCCGAGGCGGCGATTGGCCTGCGCCTTGCGGCGCTATCCCGCCGACGACGACCTGGACGGCCCGCTGACCGAGCCGATGCCGGGCAAGCGACTGATCCGCCGCGCGGTCGAGCGGGCCCGCGGCTGGGGTCACGGCCGGCCGGAATAGGTCCGACCGATCGGACTCGCGGCCAGCTGCCCGATGTCTGCGCCCCGACGGGGATGGCGGTAGACTCCCCGGCAACCATGGGACCCCGCCCGCGATGAGTGCCAACAAGCGGCCGAGCACCTCCAGCCTGCGGCGCTTCATCACGTCCCGTCCGTACGTCACCGTGGCCGAGATTCGCCGCCGCTTCGGCCTGGACGATCCCGATGCCATGGCCCACGTGCAGCGCAACGGCACCTCGGCCTGGATCGGCCTGCCCGAGCGCGAAGCGACCAAGCTGCAGGAGCTGTGGCAGCGCGACGAGCTGGGCCTCGAGATGTCGGTCGAGGTGCGCGCCCCGGTGGTGGTCGGCATCTACCCGATGCGGATCGCGCGATACGTCACCGAGGGGCTGCGAACCGACCACGCCGGCAACCACAATGGCGCGGTGCCACCGCAGGACATTGAGCCGTCGCTGACTCCGCCGCCACCGCTCGCTGGCGCGGCCGCCCAGCACCACACCGCGATGCGCGACGACGGCAGTCCGGGACTTTGAAGGTCATCATCGTCAGTCGCGACCTGATGTTCGCCAGCCGCATCGCCGCCATTGCCGCGGAGGCCGGCGTTCCCGACGAGCGCGTCGATGAGCCTGGCGCGGTTCTGGCAACTGCACGGGATGTCGTTGTCCTCGAATGGGATGATCGAGGGCCGTTGTGGGCAGGCACCCTGGCGCGCTGGATGAAAGCGCCGGACGACGCACAGGCTGGCCCACGTGTAATCGCGGCGGTCTCGCATCGGGACCGAGCCGGCATCCAGGAGGCGAAGGCTGCGGGCGTCCGACATGTGGTTGCACGATCAGGCTTGGCGGCGCTGCTGCGCTCATTTCTCGGCATCGCTCCGTCCACCCCGGCGATTGGCTGACGCCGGGCGTATCTCGGCACCATGAGCGGCGTGACGTCGCGCCTGCGGCTTTCAGATGCCCGATGGCTGGAGTTCGTCAGCACGCATCCGGATGCCATGGCCTTTCACCACCCGGCATGGGCGCAGGGGCTGGCCGAGACCTACGGCCTTCGCGGGTTCGTGCTCGCTCGGTGCGAGGGCGAGCGGGTAACCGCCGGTATCCCCTTCCTCGTGACGCGCAAGCCTCTCGGGGGCAGCGGCTGGGTTAGCTTGCCGTTCACTGACGCATGCTCACCGCTGGCGAGTGGGCCCGATCTCGAACAGCTCCTGGACGACATGGACGCGGCGGCACGCGAGGCGGACGTCAAGAGCCTGGAGTTGCGCGCGAAGGTCGATGCGGCGGGATTCGGCCAGCGCCTGGCCGCTGTCCAGCACGTCCTGCGCCTCGACGAGGACCCTGATGGGCTCATGCGGCGGTTTCATCCCTCGCAGGTCCGCGCCAACATCCGCCGTGGAGAGCGCGGGCCGGTGACGATCCGCCGCGCCGAGGTCATGCGCGACCTGACGGAGCACTTTTACAACCTTCATGTGCGAGCCCGGCGACGGCAGGGGATCCCCGTCCAGCCGCGGCGGTTCTTCGAGGTGCTGTGGCGGCGGATGATCTCGACCGGCCTTGGCTACTGCGTTCTGGCCGAGATCGGCTCCGAGCCGGTCGCGGGCGCGGTCTTCCTCACCTGGAACGGGACGACGACCTACAAGTTCGGCGCGTCGAATCCTGCCTATCTCAAATACCGGCCGAACCACCTCATCTTCTGGCATGCCATTCAATCGGCGGTAGCGGATGGTCACCACGCCTTCGACTTCGGCCGCACGGACGTCGACCACGCCAGCCTGAAGGCGTTCAAGCGCACCTGGGGCGCGGTGGAGCGTCCCCTTTACTACTCCGCTGCTGGGAGCGCGCAGGAAATCACGCCGGCCCTCATGACCGGGATGTCAGGCGTGATTCGCCACTCTCCGCTGTGGGTGACGCGCGTGCTCGGTGAGGTCCTGTATCCCTTGATCGCCTAGCGGTCGCGACAGCACGGCTGAGAATCCTGCCCGTGGTCCAGCACCTTTACGGCGCCGGTGGCTCTTGATCTTCAGCAGGACGGTGGTGGAGTTGTTGGTCTCGCAGAGCTCAGTGAATTGACCCAGCGCATCCGCGGTGGCCGTCAAGGTGTACACACCCAATGGCAGGCCCGTGATGTCGATGTACTGATCAGGGAGGTTCTTGGTATACCGGTCTCCATACCCGACATCGAGGCCGGTGGTGACCTGCGTCGAGTCGATCTCGCCGCACATGCCCTTCGGATACTGGATCGTCGGCGGCGCACCCGGCAGTGACAGGTCATGCACGTAATTGTCGAAGAAGCAGAAGCCGTGCTTCTCTCCGGTCCGGTTCGCGGCCGTCGTGGTGCTCTGGTACTCGTAGGACTCGAGGTCGCGCAGGTGCCAATGGTTGTGGCCATCGCCCGCGAAGTACATCCGCGCGTCCGTCGCGTGGCTGGTCCACGTACCATCCGAGTTCTTGATGTCCTGGTCGACGAGGAACTCGCCGTTCGTCTTGTCGTGCCCATGGACCTGGAAGGGGCCTTGCCCGACGTTGATGATGATCGCGGTGAATCTCAGGTGCGTTTGACTACCGACGGTCTCCAGCTGGAAACCTCGAAGCTCGGCCATGCCGAGGTCGGGGAGCATCGGAGCCACCGCGTGCAGGCTCGAGGGAATGGCTGCGGACAGCAGTGCGAGCGCCGCGGCGATCGACAGCAAACGTCCTTTCATGGTCAGACGGGCTCCTTCATGACTCGATGCGTCCTCAAATCCCCCCACAGATCAGCATCGGTCTGCCTTGCGAACGCCCCGTGCTGCTTCAATGGCTCGGAAAGGACTATGTGCGGGATAGTACCTTTGGATCCCAGCGTTGGGTGGCCTCTGGTGCCCCAGCGCAACGCTGTCTGCAAATGAGCCCTCGCAATCCGCGCGTCGTGCCGGACTTCGTGATCGTTGGTGCGCCGAAATCTGGAACGACGGCGATGTATGCGTACCTGCGCGAACACCCGGCGATCTATCTGCCCGAGCGCAAGGAACTGCACTACTTTGGGTCGGACCTGGTTCGCCGGCACCGGGTGCCGATGTCCGACGACGT
Organism: uncultured Chloroflexia bacterium; assembly: GCA_963720505.1. GTDB lineage: Bacteria > Chloroflexota > Limnocylindria > QHBO01 > QHBO01 > DASSCW01. The sequence goes on along the minus strand of CAVRFT010000006.1, from coordinate 324,439 downwards.
GTACGACCAGCACTATGCGGCGGTTCCCGCTGGATCGATCGTCGGGACGGCTTTTGTCTGGTACCTGTACTCGCAAACCGCCGCGGAAGAGATCGCACGCGTCGCGCCGACAGCGCGGATCGTCGTCATGCTCCGCAACCCGGTCGACATGCTTCCGGCACTGCACGCCGAAAACCTGTCGAATGGGAACGAGGACATCGACGGCTTCGCCGAGGCGCTCGCCGCCGAGGCCGACCGTCGGGCCGGTCGACGCATCCCTCCAGAAGCGCATCTCCCGCAGGGCCTCCTGTACTCCGAGGTCCCGCGTTACACCGAACAGCTGCAGCGGTACTTCCATGCCTTCGGGCGGGACCGTGTGCACGTCGTGATCTTTGATGACTTCCGGCGCGATCCGGCGAAGGCTTACGCTGACGTGCTGCGCTTTTTGGACCTTGACGCCGCCTTCCAGCCATCTTCCTTCGAGATCATCAATCCTCGGCACCGGATTCGGAGCCAACGCATGCGGCGCTTCCTTTCGCACCCATCCGGGGTTTCGCGTCGCATGGCGAGAGCGTTCGTTCCCCAGCGGTTGCGGCACGGTCTGTGGGCCCGGCTTGCGGCCGCGAATACCCGGACGGTCTCACCGCCGGGCGTTCCCCCAAGCGTCCAGCAGCGGCTGCATTCGATGTTTGCCGACGAGGTCGAGCGCCTCTCGACGCTGCTCGACGTGGATCTGTCCGCCTGGCGCGGCACGTCGTCCTGATCAGGTCAGGGCGGATGGTTCCGCCGCGATGGCGATGACGGACTCGCCTGCCCTCACCCGATCGCCTGCTTGCACGCTCACCGTGGCCGTGGCCGGAATGACGACGTCAACCTGCGACCCCAGCCGGATGACGCCGATGCGCGCACCGAGCTCAACCTCCTGGCCGGCCTCCACGAACGGCACGATCCGGCGGACCAGGCGAGAGGCGATCTGTACCACCGCGACCTCGAGCTGCGGCTCCCGGATCAGCGTCGTCCGACGCTCGTTCTCGAAGACCATCTCGCGATCCTTGAGCGATGCGAAGCGGCCCGGTATGTGGCGCATCAGCGCGATGCGGCCCGCGATCGGCGCACGATTGACATGCACGTCGAGGAAGCTCATGGCAATCCCGATGACGGACGCCTGCTGGGCTTCGAGCGTGGTCCCCGTGAGCTCCTCCAGTTGGTGGGACCGTCCACCCTTCGCTCCGGCGGGGATCATCCCGGCGTCCACATGGTGGACGTAGATGACGATCCCATCTGCCGGGCTCACGATGGCGCCTGACGTCCTGGGCGGCGTTCGTTCGGGGTCCCGGTAGAAGCGGTAGGCCAAGACCGCGCCCGCGGCAACGACGGTGACACCGAAGACCAGGATGGTCTGGAGCGGAGCTGCCATCGCTCCGCGGCGACACCAGCCAGGACACCACAACGCCGAAGATCGCCCCCAACGCCAGGACGCCGATGGCCACGCGCAGCAGCCCCAGCTCCCACTTCCAGGCGAGCACGAGGACAAACGCCTCGGCGAGGCAGATGCCGAGAAGTGCGGCCGGCGTCACGCCACTGACCGCCAGGAGCCAGGCTTCGCGCGTCTGCCGTCCCCGCCTTCTCGCGGCGGGAGGTAAGCACGACAGGCCTGCGGTACCCTCCGCCGACACGGAGCGCGGAGAACTGGATGGAACGTGATCGGCAGCGAGAGCCAGGCGTCGGTCGCCTGGTGACCAGCGTCTGGAGGGATCTCCCAGACTTTCTCGTCATCGGCGCGCAACGCAGCGGGTCGTCTTCGCTCTTTCGATACCTCCATCTGCATCCGCAGATCAGGTGGGCCCGCATGAAGGAGGTCCACTACTTCGACCGTCACTACGCTCGCGGAGAACGCTGGTACCGTGCTCAGTTCCCGATCTCCCTTGGCGCACGGGCGTGGCTCGCGGGCGACGCCAGCCCGTACTACATGGTGCACCCGCAGGTGCCGGCCCGTGCCGCCACCATGCTTCCAAATGCGCGGTTGATAGCGATCCTGCGTAACCCCGTCGATCGCGCCTACTCTCACTATCAGCACGTGGTCCGGCGTGGCCACACCGACCTGTCGTTTGAGGATGCGCTCGAATTCGAGCAGCAGGTCGCAGGCGAGGAGATGAAGCGGCTCGCCGCGGATCCTACCTACCGAAGCCAACTGCACGAGTGGCACTCGTACGTCGCGAGGGGCCAGTACGCCGAACATCTCGAACGCTGGCTGAAGCACTTCCCCCGTGACCGGCTGCACGTGGTCGTGAGCGAGCACATGTTTGCGGACCCGAACGTGGTCCTCCCCGAGGTTGCGCGATTCCTTGGGCTTCCGCCCCACTCTGTCGAGAACCCTGAAGAGCTGGTCGTGCGGGGAACCTACGCCAGTCCGATGAACGACTCCACCCGTGCACAGCTGGTCGAGCACTTCCGTCCCCATAATCGCCGCCTCGAGCAACTACTCGGCCGGGAGGTCGGCTGGGACCGCTGATGCTCGATCCTGGCGCTCGGATTGCAACCAGGCACAGAATCGATCGATCCCGTCGGCCAGGGCAGTTCGTGGCTCCCATCCCAGCTCGCGCCGCGCCACGTCGATGTCGGCATGTGTCGCCATCACGTCGCCAGGCTGCGGGGGCTGAAGGTGGCGGATCGCTTGGTGGCCGAGCGCGCGTTCCAGCTCTTCCACGACGTGCAGGGTCTGCACCGGCCGCCCGCTGCCGACATTGACGGTGAGATCGTCCCTTTGCGCGCTCGCCCAGCCGGACGAAGGCGTCCACCACGTCATCGACGAAGGTGAAGTCCCGCACGCCGCGCCCACCGTCGAAGAGCTCGATCGGCTCGCCGTCCAGGATCCGGTTGGCGAAAGTCATGATCGCCAGGTCGGGCCGTTGGCGTGGTCCATAGACCGTGAAGAAACGGGCGATGCCCACGGGCAGGCCGCTGACGGCGTGATGCGCATGGACGAGGGCCTCACCGGCGATCTTGGTCGCCGCGTATGGCGAACGAGGCCGCCCGAGCGGCTGGTCCTCGCGGAATGGACGCGGTGCTTCATCGCCATACACCGAGCTCGACGAGGCGAACACCACGCGGCTGCCGTGGTGGGCTGCGGCCGTGAGCGTGTTCTGCAGTCCGCGCACGTTGATGTCGATGTAGCCCTGCGGATCGACGATCGACGGACGAACTCCCCCGCGCGCAGCGAGGTCGAAGATCGTGTCCGGCCCGAACGCCCCAAATGCGTCATCCAGGCCAGCGAGATCGCGCGTGTCGATTTCCGCCAGCGTGAAGCGGGGACTCTCGAGGGCGCGTGAGACATTCCGCACCTTCGGCGTGCGATCGTAGTAGGGATCGAAGGAGTCCACGCCGAGCACCGTCCAGCCGTCCTGCACGAGCCGGTCGACCACCGTGCTGCCGATGAAACCGGCGGCGCCGGTTACGACCGCACGTCGTCCCGGCTCCGACTCCAGGGTCACGATTCACTCATTCCATGGGGGCTCCGCATTCGGCGGATTCTACTGAAGCGCAATGGCCGGGCGGTCGGAGGGGTCTCCAAATGGGCCATGGCATACTTCCGGCCCACACGAAATCGAAGGCCATGACGGCCTGCGCTCAGCGCCCGGGAGGTCGCACATCAGCGAATCGATCGGGGAGCCACTCGCCGCAGCCGGTCACGCCGGCGCCCCACCCTCGCACATCTTCATCGTCGGCCTCTCGCGAACGGGAACCAGCCTGTTGCGGTCCGTGCTGAATGCCTCGGACGAAATAGGTATCGCGAGTGGTGAGTCGCATTACCTGAGCTCCGGTGGACGCTTCGGGGGACCCTCGGGCTATCGGGACCGATTCGCAGCTGCCGGCGACCTGCGCACCGACGACGGCCTGCGTCGCGTGTTGGACTACCTCTACTCCCTCGACGGGCGCGGTTTCTGGGCTCGGTTCGCCGCCGAGACACCGCGGGCGACGCTCGAACGGGAGCTGTCAACGTCCGACCGGACGGATCGGGCCCTGTTCGAGGTCGCCATCCGGCACTTCTCAGATGGACGACCAATCGCCGGTGAGAAGACGCCGGACCACATCCGGCAGGTACCGACCCTGCTCAGCTGGTTTCCGGGGTCTCGCATCGTCCACACGCTGCGAGACCCCCGCGCGATCTTTCTGTCCGCCCATGCGAAGGAGGCTGACTGGATCGCACGCGGCGAGTTCGTGAGCCGGAGCGGTAGGGTTCGCCGGCGGCTCGGGCCGCTAGGTCGCGCCTACCAGGTCTTCCGGGTGGCCGCCGACTTCAAGCGGGTGGTTCGCTACCACGACGAATACACCGCCCGCTATCCGAACCGATATTGCCTGGTCCGGTTCGAGGACCTGGTCACGGAGCCCGACGCAACGGTTCGCGCTCTGAGCGCGCAGCTGGGCGTGCCCTACGACACTCGGATGCTTGACCAGGTGGTGCGCAACGCGAGCTTCAGCCCGCGCGGCGCGCATGGGTTCGACCCGGGCGCGGCGGACCGCTGGCGCGGCCAGATGCGCGGGCTCACACGCCGGTCATTCGCCGTCCTGTGCGGCCGTCGAGATGGGTCGCTTCGGGTACGAGCCGTGACGGCGCCGCCGACGACGCGCAGTCGCACTCGCGTGGTGCTTCTCGCGACGCGGGCCTATTCGGGGTCGACCCTGCTGGCGGCGCTCCTGGGTTCGCACGACGACGTCGCGACCGTCAGCGAGGTATCGGGACATCAGCGCCAGCACCGGATGGCGACCTTCCAATGCTCATGCGGGCGGTTGATGACGGAATGTCCCTTTTGGGCGGAGGTGGCCGCGTCCATGCGCCGTCAGGGATTCGCGGACTTCGATCTGAGCAACTTTCGCCTCAACTTCAGTCGCGGGCACGGCTCCTTCGAACGCCTCAGGACCGGGTCCTTGCGTTGGACGTGGGCCGAGGATGTGCGGGACGCTGCCTTCAACCTCGTTCCGGGGAACAGCCGGGCCATGCGCGAACTGGGTCGGCGCAACGTGGCCTTCGCGCAGACCGTGCTTGACGTCGTGGGCGCGTCGGTGTTCGTCGACGCGTCGAAGGAACGCATGCGGATCCGATACGCCAGCCGCTACATGGATGCAGACATCCGCGTCATCCACCTCGTGCGCGACGTGCGCGGCGTCGTCGATTCCGTCATCCGTCACGTGAACGGCCCTGTTGACATCGCCGCGACCGCACGGCACTGGGCGCGCACCAACGAGACGCTGCGTCGCCACGGCGAGTGGCTGGGAGCCGAGCGCTATCGGCTCGTGCGATACGAGGACCTGTGCGCCCGTCCCGCGGCAACGCTGCACTCTCTTTTCGAATTTTGCGGCGCTCCCGAGCGGCACGAGCGGCACGAGCGGGCGCGAGCTGCACCTCATCGGCAATGCCCGCCGGCTGGACGACGATTTTTCAGCCATCCGGGCCGATGAGCGATGGCGGGATCGGTTCGATCCCGCCGCGGTGGCCACCATCCTCCGCGCGGCCGGACCAACCGTCACCCGGTTCTACGGTGGCGATGCGGCCTGATGGCGGGTGTGGTGGACGGCGTCGTCGCCGCCGTACCACAGCGCGGCGAGGTCCCGACCAAGGAGCTGTCCGAGCCGAGCGACCTCGGGCGCGAACTCCTGTTGCAGGCTGGCCCGCAGGCTCGCGTCGAGCGGGTCTCTCGCCACCGGCCGCATATTCACGGCGGTGAGCCAGCGACGGGCATCACCAGCAGCCCGATGCATCCTGCGCGGTAGGAGGGATCGCGCCCGGCCCTCAACCCGTGGGTCCCGCAGCAGTCGGGCGATCGCCGGGACGGCATTCTCACGGTGCACGTTGGCGGGCGACAAGTCGACGTCGACGCGAGGCAGCCCCAGGAAATCAAGGGTCCGGACGTAGGCCCCGCGGGTATCGGACCGCAGCTCTTCATAGATCAGGACCAGCACGTTGTCGCGCCCGAAGCCATCGAAGTAGCGCGCCACCTGATCGGTGTAGCTGGCCACCGCTCGGTACTGGTACATCTTCAGGTTGCGAGCGAGCTTCGGCAGGCGTCGTCCGTCACGACGATCGGCCTCGGCATCGAGTGCCGCCGCAAAGTCCAGATTCTCCGTCGCATTGCGTCGCCGAACCGCGTGGAAGGAGTACATCTGCTCTACCGGTTCCCGCAGCAGGATGATGATCTTCCCGTCCGGAGACATCGTCTTGATGCTCTGCGCGGCGACGGTCGAATACAGGTTGAAGATGCAGCCCTCACCGATGCGCGTCGCGCCCCCTGCCTCATCGAACAGCGCGAGGTACTCGGCCTCATCCCTGATGAAGAACTTGCCGTCCGCCTCGCTGCCCGAGTCGAGGTCCGAGCAGTGGAAGCGGGGCTCCTTGTTGTTGGGCATGAAGACGTCGGGATGCTGCTGCAGGTAGGTGTACATCGAGGTCGATGCGCAGCGCGGCGCTCCGACGATGAAAAAGTTCGGTATGCGGTCGGGTGACAAGGACAGCGCTCTCTACGTGAGCGCGACCTTACCCTGCGGGATGCCTCCGCTCAACCGCCCCGCGCCGCGATCCGCGGCGCCGAATGCGCCCGCGCTCAGGGCCAGTAGGGATTCGGTCCGGGATAGCCGGCGCCGTTGTAGAAGCTGCCCGAGCCGGTGGCCCAATCCTGCTTGAAGCGGGCGTCCACCGTGTCCACCAGCGTGGGTCCGGCTTGGCTGACGATCGCGTCGGCCAGCGCGCCGGTGGGGGCCGCGGCCGACACACCGTGCAGCCCGCCGCCCCACGGGCTGGCGCGGCGCACGCCGGGGCCGAAGTTCATGGTCGGCGTGAAGCCGAGGCCCAGGTTGTCGTCCCACCACACGCTCGCCGGGAACGGTTGCGGGAAGTTGGTCTTGGCCTGGGTGCGGTACACCTGGTCGCTGGCCGGGGTATTCGGGCCCTTCTTGAAGATGTTGCCGACCACGTTCATGCCCTGCGGGTTGGCGTGCCCGAGATCCTCGCCCCAGTTGTAGAAGACGTTGTTGACGTACTCGATCCCGAGCGTGCCGAGGCCGCGCAGGTTGCGGTGCTGGTTGTCGGCCAGATAGTTGCGGTAGATGGTGATCCGTTGGCCATAGTCGCTGGCCGTCGCCTTGGTGATGGTCGTCACGTTCAGGCCGTAGCCGCTCGGCGCGGCCTGCTTGGCCGAGTAGAGGAGCCCGGCGGCGATGATGCTGTGCTGGATGGTGACGTTGGTCGACTGGTTCAGGATGGCCAGCGTGACGTCCGGGGCCCACAGCACCGAGCAGTGGTCGATCACGATGTTCGACAGGCTGACGCCCTGGCCCGGATTGATGGTCAGCCCGTCACCCTCGCCCGTGTCGTCGATCTGGTCGCCGGGCCGCAGGCGCATCTGGGTGACGATCACGTTGCTGGCGCGCAGCACCAGGCTGTAGCGCTTCATGGATCCGCTCCAGCGTGATCCGTCGATGGTCAGGTCGCCGTGCTCGACGACCAGCCGCTCGCCCCCGCCGTCGATATTGGCCGTCCCCGTGATCTCCACGATGCGCGGCCCGCTGGCCAGGACGGCGGTCCTGAACTCCGCCCAGCTCGACACGCTGTAGACGCGGCCGCCCCGACCGCCCGTGGTCCCCGCGCCATAGCCGACCGCCTGCACCGGACCAGCCGACGCTGCGATGCCGCCGCCAGGCTGGGGAGACTCGGGCGCACTGCTCCGGGGGCGAGTGCTTGCGGCTGGTGCCGGCGTGGCCTTGTGCGTCGGCGCGGGCGTGGCCGGCGCGGGCGTGGCCGGCGGTGGGGTCGCCGGCGGTGGCGTTACGAGCGCGATCGCGGGAGGCCGGACGGCTTCGCTGCGCAACGCCCCCGAGCGATGCTGATGCGTGCTCGCAATTTCGCCGCCGTCAACGGGTCGCGGGATCCCCGAAACGAGCACGACAAGCGCCAAGACCGCGGCGGCCGCCGCGAATCGGACGGCAGCGCGGTAACCCGAACGAAAATGTGCGGAGCCGCCGGCGCGACCTGGCACGTGGTCTCGGTTCTCCGGCAAAATCCTCGGCCCTGTCTGAGCTCCCCGAGCCGCGACGGTGGGCGGAACCGTAGCGTTGCGGGGAGTATAGCCATCGCTCCCCGCGATCCGCGGCGCCGAATGCGCCCGCGCTCAGGGCCAGTAGGGATTCGGTCCGGGATAGCCGGCGCCGTTGTAGAAGCTGCCCGAGCCGGTGGCCCAATCCTGCTTGAAGCGGGCGTCCACCGTGTCCACCAGCGTGGGTCCGGCTTGGCTGACGATCGCGTCGGCCAGCGCGCCGGTGGGGGCCGCGGCCGACACACCGTGCAGCCCGCCGCCCCACGGGCTGGCGCGGCGCACGCCGGGGCCGAAGGTCATGGTCGGCGTGAAGCCGAGGCCCAGGTTGTCCTCCCACCACACGCTCGCCGGCGAACGGTTGCGGGAAGTTGGTCTTGGCCTGGGTGCGGTACACCTGGTCGCTGGCCGGGGTATTCGGGCCCTTCTTGAAGATGTTGCCGACCACGTTCATGCCCTGCGGGTTGGCGTGCCCGAGATCCTCGCCCCAGTTGTAGAAGACGTTGTTGACGTACTCGATCCCGAGCGTGCCGAGGCCGCGCAGGTTGCGGTGCTGGTTGTCGGCCAGATAGTTGCGGTAGATGGTGATCCGTTGGCCATAGTCGCTGGCCGTCGCCTTGGTGATGGTCGTCACGTTCAGGCCGTAGCCGCTCGGCGCGGCCTGCTTGGCCGAGTAGAGGAGCCCGGCGGCGATGATGCTGTGCTGGATGGTGACGTTGGTCGACTGGTTCAGGATGGCCAGCGTGACGTCCGGGGCCCACAGCACCGAGCAGTGGTCGATCACGATGTTCGACAGGCTGACGCCCTGGCCCGGATTGATGGTCAGCCCGTCACCCTCGCCCGTGTCGTCGATCTGGTCGCCGGGCCGCAGGCGCATCTGGGTGACGATCACGTTGCTGGCGCGCAGCACCAGGCTGTAGCGCTTCATGGATCCGCTCCAGCGTGATCCGTCGATGGTCAGGTCGCCGTGCTCGACGACCAGCCGCTCGCCCCCGCCGTCGATATTGGCCGTCCCCGTGATCTCCACGATGCGCGGCCCGCTGGCCAGGACGGCGGTCCTGAACTCCGCCCAGCTCGACACGCTGTAGACGCGGCCGCCCCGACCGCCCGTGGTCCCCGCGCCATAGCCGACCGCCTGCACCGGACCGGCGGTGGACCCGGAGCCCGGGTCAGGCGTGGGCGTCGCGGATGGGCTGGCTGGCGGCCGCCCACCATCGGATGGTGCTGGCGTGGCAGGCACCGGCGTGGCGGTGGCCTTGGGCGTGGGCGCGGGCGTCGCCGGCGCCGGTGTCGGGGTGTCCTCCGCCGTGGGCTGCGGCACCGCAATCTCGATGGTCAGCGTGGCCATCTGGTGCACTTCCGTCACAGCCGGGCTGGCCGCGCGCCTGGAGTTCCCACGATCCTGAGCCTTCCCCTGCGGGTTCTGCCCGTGCTTCGGCGCATCAGTGCCGAGGGCAGCCAGCTGGTGCGGGCCTGGCGCCCCGTCAACGGGAATCGTGATCTGCGCCGAAAACGTCCCTGAGTCAGTCGTCTGGACCGCGGGCAACCAGCCCACAGCCTGGTCGTCCCACATGAACGACAGTTCGGTGTCGGGAGCGAAGGCCGAACCGTTCAAGACGATGGTCGACCCGGGGGCGACCACGGGACCGCCGTCAACGGACAGGCTGGGGGACTTTGCCGCGGCAAGCAGGAGGGGAATCGCAATCGCCGGACCAAGCAGCAGAATCGGTATGGTGGCGAGCCAGCGGGTCAGGCGCGACGCTTCCGGACGCGGTGTGCTGGGCGGTCCTGCAGCTCGGCGACTCGAGGAAGAGGAGCCGCGGACTGACAGCGGAAGGGACTTCGGGCGCACAGTGGCCTCCATGTGGCGTGTTGGCTGTGCGCCCATCCCCCGGCGCGGGCCACATGTAAGCCGCGGAGACCCGATGTGTCATTAGCCCATACGATCCACGCCGCATGCTGACGGCGCGCGGGCGTTGGGCTGACGAGGCCGATTGACTACCGCAATCCGCACCATTCCGCACCCGACGGGAATAGGCGCGGTACTAGTGCGTGGCGGATATGGGGAGTACTACCGAGTGAGGCTCTCCAGCGTCATCCGGCGCCGGCCAAGCCGGGCTAGCAGGGTTTCGAGTTCTTGCCCCGGTTGAGGAGGGTGACGCTCGACCCGGAGATCTGCACCGTCGCGGTCGTCGAATTGTTGTTTTCGCATCGCTCCTGGAAGTCGCTGAGGGAGTCGGCCGTCGCCGTCACCGTGTACGTCCCATTGGGCAGGCCAGTGATGTCGATGTACTGGTCGACGAGCTGGAACGAATATGTGTCTCCCCAGCCGACCGACAGGCCCATCGTGATCGTCACATCGGACGGGTTGCCGCAGCCCAGGTAGACCGGATTCTGGGGCGCGTTCGGAAGCGAAAGCTGATAGTCGCCTCGGTCAGCAAAGCAGAAACCGTGCTTTTCGCTGCGGCGGGTCGTGGTGTGGGCAGTGTTCTGAAGGACGTAGCCCTCGAGGTCCTTCAGGTGCCAGTGGTTGTGACCGTCGCCCGCGAAGTACATGCGGTAGTCGGTTGGCCGCGAGGTCCAGGAGCCATCATGGTTCTGGATCCGCTGGTTGACCAGCTTCTCGCCGTTCGGCTGCGGGTCATGGCCGAACGCCTCGAACGGCCCGGCACCGATGTTGATGATCTTCGTGCTGAACCGCAGCCGCTTCTGGCCTGCAGGCGTCGTCTCGATGGTGAACTTCCGCAGCGCCGCCATGCCGAGATCCGGTTGCGCGGGCTGTGCCGCGTAGGTTGCACTGGGCAGCAACGTGGACATGATCCCAAGAACGGCTGCGAGCACAGCCAGCCGACGGAAAGCCATGGTGGGCACCCCTCTACCAAACCCGACAGGTTGCGGGCGTCGATGGTACCCGCGCAGACAGGCGGCGGCAACAGCGGGCCGGCGCTCCTGCGGTCTCCTTGACCTCGGGCTCAGTACCCGCGCTTGGCGGCGAGATACGGAATGAGCGCGACCTCCGCCAGGGCCGGGAGCGGATCGTCTCGTGCAAACACCGCTTCCGTATCGGCTCGCGCCAGAGAGCGCAGGTAGTTCATGACGCTCAGCCGCCGGCCCCCGATCTCAACGACGCCGGTCGGGATGTCGGTGGCCAGGCGGACCCACCGCACGCCGGGTCTCGCGCGCGCCGGGGCGACCGGCTGACCGATCGAATGGGCGTACTGCATGAACGCAAAGTCGACGCCCGCCGCCTCCCCCAGGGAGTGGTAGCCCCAGGTGCGGGCGTTCACGTCGAGCAGCTTGAACTCGCGCGTCCTGGCATCGAACTTGAATTCGACCTCGACCAGACCCTCGTATTCGATCGCGTCGAGGAAGCGGGCCGAAAGCTCCTCGATGATCGGCACCTCGCATGTCTCGACGTAGGTGCTGGCGCGGCCGAAATCGGGGGGATGCTGACGTCGCCGGCGAGCGACCATCACGCCAACTGAGACTCCGTTCTGACGGAAGGCGCAGTACGAATACTGGTGCCTTCCGTCACCGGGCACGAACTCCTGGATGATCACCTGCTCGGGACCGACCAGCGCGGCTGCGCGCTCATACCGCTCGTAGAGCTCCTCGCGCGACCGCGCCGGCCAGGCCTTGGCCTTGGTTACGCGCATGAATCGCTCGTGCGTGGCCGGCTTGATGGTCAGCGGGAACGGCCCGTCGATGCCGGCCAGGTCCGCGGCGTCCCTGGGGTACCAGGTCTTCGGCGCCGGGATTCCGAGCTCCACCGCCTTCTGATAGGTATTCCGCTTGTCCCGCGTCCACTGCACGGAGCTCCACGGTGCCGTGGCCGGCCGGTAGAACTCGGCAACCCGTTCGTGCTGGCTGGCGATGCTCGCGACGGTCTCATCGCGGGTTGGAAACAGGACCCACCCTCGGAGGCCCAGCTCATGGCCGACCCGGAGCAATTCGTCAATGGACCGATGCTCGTCGCGGAGGCTGCGCACGCGCACGTTGTGGGTCGCGTAGCGCGAGAAGCGCGAGATCGAGACTTCGTCATCGATCACGCAGACCGGCACTGACTGCCGGCCCAGCTGCCTGACGATGCCGAGGCCGTGGAAGTCGCCACCGACGACCACCGCACCGGGCTGAGTGGTGGGCGCCGTTGCAGAGAAGGAGGAGTTCATCAGTGCGGTGGGATCGTCATCACCGCGCCGTCCGTGGCGGCCGGTCCAGCGATCTTCCAGCCTTCGCCCTCACCCTCGATATGGGATGCGGCTCGTCGTCGCCACCAGTCCGATACCTCGCCTGGCAGCGCCCGCCACGCGGTCCGGTCATCGGCCACCTCGGCCAGCACGGCCCGGTATCGGCCCGCCAGCTCGTCGGTCGTCAGGTAATCCGGATGGGTCAGCATGAGGGCCATGCCATTGCGTCGCCGAACGTAACGAGCCTTCTCCGACCACGCCTCGCTTGTCGTGTGGCCGAGGATGACGAACAGGGTGTGGTCCTGGGACATGGTGATCGGGAGCTCCACCGTGTCATCGATGAAGAAGGGCCACAGGCTTCCGCAGCCGCCCGGCTGGGGCTCGTACGGGTCCGTGTCCGCATAGGACGAGTCGTAGTCGAAGCCGAGCCGCCCCATCCACTCCCAGCGCCGGTGGGTCGCCGGCGATCGGAAGCCGCGAGCGCCCCATTGAGTCGCCCAGCTGCGCATCTCGGGCAGCCGCTCGGCGAGCGTCGCCTCCGACTCGAGGTCGCGACCATCATGGTAGAGGCCGTGCACGCCCACCTCGAAGCCTTCCCGGACCAGCTTGGCAACCAGCTCATCACTTACCGCGTAGCGTCGCGGCACAAAGTTCCACGATGACCGGAATCCCATCGACATCTCGATCCCCCGCAGCCGATCCATGTTTCGGTATCCCGCTTCGCTCTCCACGTCGTGGGTCAGGACGATGGCCCATTCGCGTCCGGACGGCCACGGCGCAATCCAGGGAAGCTCGGTTCCGGTCGTCGTGCTGACGAGTATGTACATGGCTTGAAAGAGGTCGTGCAGGCCCGGCTCCTGCGGCCATCGCGGAAAGCGTGCTCGCGACTGGATGACGCTGAAGCGCCGACGCAGCCCGATCTGGACGCGGCGCGGAATCAGCGGCCGCAGCCGGTAGTACGCCTGCACGCCAACCCGCCGGACGAGGCCGGCCGTGGCGCCATCGGCGTAGCGCTCGGCCAAGTAGTTCCGGATTGCTTGATTGGGATCGAAGGGGAGGACCACGTTGCCATCGGCACAGCGCCAGACCGATGCGACTCGCGCGCCCCGGTCGTCGAGGACATCCTGCGTCCGTACCCATCCGTCTGCTTCCGCCCGCGGATCGAGGACGGCCGCCGGGAGCAGCTCGGCGTAGAACGGAACGTCGCCAAGCCAGTAGAGGCCGGGTCGCGTCGCGATGGCCGACTGCGTCGAATGCGGGCCACCACACCCCGATGGGGGCGACGTCGTCGCCCTCCCGCCGAATCGAGTGGAACCGGCCGACCGCAGGCTCAAGGCTGGTGACGGGCGTGTGATCACCATCCACAGGACGCTGCCGATACGGAACCCGAAGGATCTCGAAGAGGTCGAATTCGGCGGTGGATAGCAGCAAGATCGGCGGTACCAGAGCGGGTTGCATCGGGAGCGGGCCGCGAGGATAGCGCGAAGTGCGCATTGGGATAGTGTTCGACGGCTTCGGGTACCCTACGCGACCTGCTATGAGAGGACGCGATCGCAATGATCGCCGTAGTCGGCCTTGGATACGTTGGCCTGGTAACGGCCGTCTGCCTCGCCCGCCTTGGGCAAGAGGTGGTCGGTATCGATTCTGATGAGCGCAAGGTCCGTCAGCTTGCGTCGGGGGAGACTCCCTTCTTTGAACCCGGCCTGGACGGAGAGCTGCGCCAGAACACCGAGCGGCTCCGGTTCACATCGGCTCCTGAGGCGCTGGAATCGTCGGAGTGCGTGATGATCTGCGTCGGGACGCCGTCGGCTGCCGACGGCGCCGCCGACCTGAGCGCGGTCATGGTCGTGGCGGACGCGATCGGAGACCGGCTGCAGCGCCGCGCGACCATCGCCCTGCGCAGCACCGTCCCGGTCGGCACGACGGCCATGGTCGAGGAGCGTATCAACGCGCGTCTGCGCCAGCGCGATTCGGGCTTCGAGGTCTCGGTCGTCGCCAACCCGGAATTCCTCCGCACGGGCCGGGCGATCGACGATTTCCTGCGTCCGTCACGCGTCATCCTGGGGCACACCGACGGCGATACGGCAGCCGATCTCGACTACCTGACGAACCTGTATCGCCCGCTCGAGGCGCCGGTTTTCGTTCTCGACGCCCGCAGCGCGGAGCTCGTCAAGAACGCCTCGAACAGCTATCTGGCCCTGCGCATCAGCTTCGCCAACGAGCTGGCGCGGCTATGCGAGGGGACGGGCGCCTCGATCGCCTCGGTGCTGGCTGGAGTCGGAGCCGATCCGCGCATCGGTCCCGGCTACCTCCGGCCTGGTCTCGGCTACGGCGGCTCGTGCCTGCCCAAGGACGTTCGATCCCTCATCTCGATGGGTGAGGCGCACGGAGAGCCGATGTCGCTGATTCGCGCGATCCAGGACGTCAACGACCAGCAGGTCGAGCGGGTCGTCGATCGGCTGGAGTCCGCCCTGGATCGACCGCTGGCGGAATCGCGGGTGGCCGTCCTCGGCCTGGCCTTCAAGCCCGATACGGACGATGTGCGCGAATCGCCGGCTATCGCCCTGGTCCGCTGCCTGCGCGAACGCGGGGCGGACGTGGTGGCCGTCGACCCCGAAGCGGGGGCGACGGCAGCGGCGCTGGAACCGGGCCTCGTCATTGCCGATACGGCGGAGGAGGCCGCGGCGGGGGCCGACGCCGTTGTGCTGGCAACCGAGTGGCCCGCCTATGTCACGGGCGACTTCCCGGAGCTGGCTGCGACGATGCGGGGCTCACTCTTCCTCGATGCCCGCTTGGCCGTCGACCCAGAGGCGGTGACCAGCGCCGGGCTCACCTATCTCGGGGTGGGGATGCCGGCGCCGTGATCCTCAGCCATCGCTATCGCTACGTCTTCGTCGAGCTGCCGCGCACCGGGTCCACCGCCGTCAGCCGGGAGCTGCGATCGATGTACGACGGTAAGCCGATCCTGTACAAGCACGCGACCTACCCGGAATTCCTGCGCGTCGCCTCAGATGAGGAAAAGACCTACTTCGCCTTTTCGACCATCCGGAATCCGCTGGACCAGGCAGTCAGCCGATTCTTCAAGCTCAAGACGGACCACAAGGGACAGTTCAGCGATCCCGAGCGCCTTCGCGCCAAGCGCTGGCTCAATCGGCTCGTGGACGAACGCGTCTTCCGGTTTGCGCAACGGCCCGATGCCGACTTTGCCTCGTATCTGCGTCGTTACCACGTCCTGCCGTACGACACCTGGGCCAGCGTCTCGCACGACAAGATCGACTTCGTGATGCGCTTCGAGCGGCTGGCCGATGACTTCGACGAGGCCCTGCGGCGGATCGGCATCGAGCCCGTCCGGCGCCTGCCGCACACGAATCCAACCAGCGTGCGAGATGCGGATTATGCGAGCTATTTCCCACCGAGCAGCCACGCGCGGGCGCGGCGGGTATTCGGCGGGTATATGGAGAAGTGGGGCTACAGCTTTCCGCCCGGCTGGCAAGCCGGCGAGCTGAGTGGACGCGACCGCGTGGCCTTCACGCTGACGAGCAGGCTGTACGGCGTCTACTGGCTCTACGTGCGGCCCCGCCTGCCCATGGGGCCTCCGCGCCATGCGCGTCGGCCAATGCCGGGACCGTAAGCGAACGACCGTCCCCACTCTTCGCACGAGGCTCAGCGTTAGGGCCGGCTGCTCCGCACTGACAAGGCCTCCACGATCGCATGGCGACGCTCCATCCACTCGGCCCGACGCTGATCGCGGAGCTCTTTGATCTCTCGCAGATACCCTTCGTGGTCGGCCTGCAGCCGCCTCACGCCATCGGCGATCGATTCGTCAGTGGCACGGACATGGACCGTGCCGGCCGAGAAGTAGTCGCGCAGCAGGGGCCAGTCGGAGGTCACGATGGGACGCCCCAGCGACAGGGCCTCGCATGCCCCGCGCTGCATCGTGTGATCGCCGGTCGTCAGGCACATGACAGCATCGGCGGATCCCAGGAGGCGGAAATACTCCGCCTCCGGCAGAAATCCGACGAATTCGACGTTCGCGGGCGCGCCGTTGACCACCGGCTCGCGCCCGGCGGTGGAGCCAGTGATGTGAAAGGTCACATCGGGCAGCCTGGTGGCGGCCCCCAGGATCTCATCGAGCGGCTCGTCGGGTGCCCAGGTGTTGACCACCGCGACGTTGAATCGCTCTGGGTGCAGGCCGGGGTGCCTACCGGGCGCCGGCTGATAGTCGGTCGGCACGTCCGGTAGCACAGTCACCCGGGCCCCGGCGGCGGTCAGGACGGTCGCCCAATGAGCGTCGGTCACCAGCGTCATGGCGGCGCGGCGGGCAACGAAGTTGTTCAGCCAGCGCGGACGGCTCCAGCGCATGCGGTGGAACGCGTCCGAATGGAAGTCGATGACAAACGCCCCGCCGCGCACGGCCGCGTAGGCCGCCACGGTCCACACGGCGAACGTCGGAGGGCTCTGGACGAAGACGACGCGAGGCCTGCGGCGGGCCAGGGCCTTCCACGTGACGAGGAAGTGGCGGACGTACTTGAGGGGCTGGGTCAGCACGCCGGGGCGCCAGCCGGAGGCCGTGAATAGGATCGGCATCCCGAACTCATGCGCCATGACGGCGCTGCGAGGACCCTTGCGGGGCGGACCCCACACCACGAACAGGGCATTCGATACCTGCTCCAGCCCCTTGTCCTCGGTCTCCACGTCAGTCCACCGCGTCCCGGAAGAGGTCAAGAAGACGCTGCGCATTGCGGTTGATCTCGAACTCCTCGAGCACGAACTCTCGCCCAGCCTCACCGATGGTCGAGGCTCTCGACCTTTGGTCCAGGAGCTCTTCGATCGCGACCGCCAGGCCGGACGGGTCGTGCGGCTGAACCTGGACGCCGCGGTCGCCCGCAATGACTTCGGGGATGCCCGACACCGGTGTGGAGATCACCGGCACAGCCATCGCCATGGCCTCGAGGATGGCATTCGGGATACCGTCACGGTCCCCGTCGGAGGCGATCACGCAGGGCAGCACGAAGGCATACGCGCGACGCAGGTGCTCAACGACTTCGGTATGGGGGAGGGCCCCCACCAGATGAACGCGATCGGCAAGTCCTTGTTCGGCGATGGCCGATGCCAGCTCGTCATGCATCGGTCCTTCGCCCACGATCACGCATTGCACGTCTCGGCCGTGATCCCGCAGGACGGCGCAGGCGCGGACCAGGTCAAGGTGCCCCTTCTTTTCCTTCAGCTGACCGACCGAAAGCAGCATCGGCGGCTGGCTGGGCTGCCTTCGAGCGTCGTAGGCGGAGAAATCAAGGCCGTGGTAGATGCGCACCACCGCGGACGGGTCGATCTTGACCTTTGAAGTGAGATAGGTCCGGTTGTATTCGGTGCACGTCACCGCGAACAGAGCCTGGCTCACGCGTTCACGAACCATCGTGGGGTGGGCGTACAGGTCGGCCGCGTGCGCCGTCACGCTGTACCGGCCGCCAAGCAGCCGCGAGGCGACCAGCGCAACGGTCGCGGCGCGGTCGACGAAATGCGCGTGGGTGTGGGCACCGGCCCGATCGCGGAGGACCCACGCCGCGTAGACGCCGGTGGCGAAATGGGCAGCCGTCTTCAACCGCGATCCACCCGCGTGCGGTCGGCTGAGCAGCCAGGCGAGCGTCCAGAAGACGGTTGCCGGGTGCCGAACGGTGGCGCTCACAACCGCGATCGCCAGCTGGCCGATGTTCGGCGGGTAGAGATAGGTGACCCGGCGCTGGATGTCGCGCTGGTCATCCGACAGGTGGGCGGTCGGCCGGCGGATGGAAATCAGCCGGAGATCGACGTCCGCCCGTTCCAGGGCTCTGATCTCGCGATCGATGAAGGTCTCCGTGAGGACCGGATAGGAACCGATCACGTAGTTCAGCCGCAACCTATCCATGGTCCACACCGACGGCCGCCCGATACAGCGCCGCGTGCCGCTCGGCGAGGCGCGAGCCGCCGTACTCCTGCAGGACGCGCCGCCGGCCCTCCTGCCCCATCTCCGTCGCGGCCCTGCGGTCCGCGACCAGGCGCTCGATTGCCGAACGAAGCGGCTCCGCCTCACCCGGAGGAACGAGCGCTCCACTGACTCCATCGTCAACCACGTCGCGCGTCCCCGAAACCGCTGTTGCCACGACCGGCAGACCGGCGGCCATTGCCTCGAGCAGCGCCATCGGGAGACCTTCCCACAACGAGGGCAGCACGAAGAGATCGCTCGCCCCCAGGAGCTCGCGCGTGTCCGATCTCACGCCGAGGAAGCGCACCCGGTCTCCGCCTGGCAGCCCGGCGGCCTGAGCCCGCAGGTCGTCGCCACGCGGACCGTCACCGACGATCAACAGGTGTAATCCCGGCATCGACTCCAGCAGCGGGGCGATCGCCCGCAGCAGCACGCTGTGGCCCTTCTGCTCCGTCAGCTTGGCCACCACGATCACGACGTCGGCGTCCGCCGGCAGGTCGAGGTCGCGGCGAACGGCATCCCGATCCCGTTGCAACCGGTAGGTCCGGGTCGACGCCGTTGGGGATGACGTGGAGCTTCCCGCGGGGAGGCCGGTACAGCCGGCGGGCCTCCGTCGCCACGTCCTTCGCCACGGCCACGAACCCGCTTGCCAGGCGCCCACCCGCGAAGTAGAGGAGTCGGTAGCCCAGGCGCTTTGGGCCGAGGAGCTGCGGATGGGTCGGCAGCTGGTCCCCGCGCAGCTCCAGCCTCGCGTTATGCAGGGTCCAGAAGACCGCCTGCACCGACCCGCGTCCCTGCAGGGTCAGGACGAGGAAGTCGAGGCTCCGCAGGAGGTGCGTCTGGATAACCGCGGCCCTGTGCCTGCCCGCGACCGCGGCCAGGTCACGGCGGATGCGTGCCAGCTCGGCCAGGGCCCGGCAGCGGCGACGTCAGCGAGTGGGTGCGTCCGGGCACCAGTTCGACCGTGACCCCAAGCGCCTCGAGCTCGGGGCGGAGCGGTCCATCCTGCAGCGTCACCACCACCGCATTCCACCCGTGCTCGGGTAGGAAGCGCGCCAGCGTGCGGACGACAGCCTGCGCACCACCGATGTCAAGGTTGGCGACAACCTGGAGGACGGTGGCGTTGTGAGCGCGAACCGGATCGGTGCGCGACGTATCGGTTTGAGCCGATGTCGGTCGACTTGTCAAGGAGACTCCCTGGCCTATGATCCACGCCTTCGCGGCTGACGGCCCCGTCACCGCCAGTGTTGGGTAGTCGCACCGTTGTGCGATGGTGGTCTACGGTGTCCAGTCGACGACGTGTCGGGCTTGTGCTCGGATTCTATCTGGCGGTGATGGCCGTCCTGGCTGGTGTATTCGTCCTATCGCAGCGGCCGCCGATCCGCCGCGCCGATCCCAGCGAGATCCCGACCATCAATCCATCGACCCTGCCGACCACGCCGCCGGCGAGCCTGCCCCGGTGGGTGACGCCGCATGAGGTTACGGAGCGTCCGCTCATGAGCCCCACCGGGCCATGCACCTTGACCATTCCGCGCTCGGTGACAAAGGTCAATGGCCGAGGCAGGTACGCCAGTCTTGGGCCGGGGGCCGTCATCTGCCTCCCTGCTGGCCAGCGGGGGAACATCAAGTTCTTCAACCTGCACGGCACCGCCGCGAACCCGATCATCATCCGGAACGAGGGCGGCGTGGTCCGCATCGTCGGCAGCACGAACAAGCTGGGTGGCATCGGCCTGCTACGCAGCTCAGCGGTCCGCATCACGGGCACCGGCGTATCCGAGACTGTGGTGCCGAGTATCGGTCCCGATGCCCAGCACTGCGGCATCGTCATCGCGAACGCGCTCAACGGAATCCGAGTCCTCCCCGACGGCAGTCCGCGCAGGATCGAGATAGATCACATCCGGTCGCAGCGCACGTCCACCACCGAACCATTCGACCGGCCATCTCGATCCATCCCGACCCGGGTCAGACCATCTCCGGCTTCTATGTTCACCACAACTATCTCGTCGACATCTATCCGCGAGGGCATGTACATCGGCTCGGAGCCGCACGCGAATCGCTTCGAGACGCTCGGGAAGCTGGCCGACGTCGACATCAGCTACAACCTCGTGCAGCGCACCGGGTATGACGGCATCAAGGTCAAGGTCGCGGTGGCGAACGTGCAGCATCCACGACAACCGTGGTGATCTCGCCCGGCGCTCGCCGAATTCGCCAAGCACGAGACCGGGCATTCAGCTCGCCACCTCTAGCGCAGACGTGTACAACAACATCGTGAGTGGTGGAGTCGAAGGGATTGCATCGGGGCGTCCCATGCCCAACCCGGTGGCCCGCTACTTCAACAACCTCGTGATCGGGCCCTCGACCGAGGGCTTCATCACCGCGGAGGACGGCGCGCTGATCTACAGCAACACGGTCGTCGGCACCGGAGCGAGCGGCATCCTGGCGAAGGGCAACAACTCGCAGGTCTTCGACAACATCGTGGCCGGCAGCGTGGGCACGCCGGTCACCGGCCCCGACTCCAGGTAGACCTGAACAACCTGGTTGGGCCAATGGCGTCGATCGGGTTCATGGCCCCGCAAGACGGCGACCTCAGGTTGAAGCCTGACTCGCCGGCGATCGATCGCGGCGCCGTGACCGGCATCTATCCGCCATTCGACGTGAGGCGCTCCGGCGTCCGTATGGTTCGCGACCGGATATCGGCGCCTACGAGTATTGGCCACCGTCGTGACCGATCACCGCGACGTAGCCGAGTCGCTTCAGATCGGTCTTCAGCGTCGAACCGAACCAGCTGTCCGCCCATCGGGGAATCCCAGATCGCCAGCGCTCCGCCGCGCCCCGGTCGAAGCCGGCGTCACCGCTCCGCGTCCCCATGCTGACAACCTGCTGATCGAGCATTGAATCCTCGTAGTCGACGCCGAGGAAGCGCGCCAGGCCGCGCACCTCATGCTCCGGATCGGCCACTAGATCCTCGAAGCGAAGCACGCGGAACCGATCCGGATACCTGCCCTCGTTGCGGTGTGCCAGCCTGACCGCGCGTCGCCACGCCGTCGTGGTCTGGACCAGGAGCAGGAGGTCCAGCGCGGCGGGCACGAAGGCGAGGATCCGGTACGGGATTGCGCCCGGTGAGCGGCGACGCCGGCGCAGCTCCGACACGAAGATGGCCCGCGGGTCGCGCACCATCTGCACGACGCGACCTCCCGGGAACCAGGCCAGCAACGTGTCGACGTGGTAGAGATGGGCAGGCGTCTTCTCGCCCGCGATCGGCTTGCCCTTGAATTCCGCGTACGCCGCCAGGATCACGCTGAACAGCGCGCGCTCGCTCCGGTCGGACACGAGGAAACGTTCTCGAAGGTCATCCACCGGGACGCGCCGCTGGACCCATTGCCATAGCCGGCTCGGCGTCCGCCAGCGCGTCGCCCTCTTCCAGGCCGCCGTTGTACAGGAACTCGACCAGCGTCGACGCCGCCGCATCGGAGGTGACGTCGGGGAAGTTTCGGCGCAGGACGGCCCGCACGCCGGCGCCCGGGAACTGGTGCCCCAGGTAGTGACTCTCGGGAGCGATGGCGAGCTTCGAATGGCTGTTCAGGATGTGGCGGACCAGTGTCGTGCCCGAGCGACTGAGGCCGACCACGAAGACGTGGTCCGCGCTGCTCACCGTCATCGCGGGGCGTGGCTGGCGGCGAAGGATTTCGGGGTCGGGGCGACGTCACGGGTTGCCTGTTGCAGTGTCACCGCGATGAGCGCAAGGGTGATCCACCAGATCGACGTCGCCCATTCGCTCGAATGAATCATCTCCAGGAAGTTGTTGACGACGAACTGGTCCGCGAGCGCCAACCACAGCACGAGCACGAACTGCCAACGCCAGGGCTGCAGCTTCAGGATCTGCCTTCGGCGAATAGTCAGGATGAGGAGCAGGAGCACCGGGATCATGTAGAGGACGGCGCCGACCAGGCCGAACTCGACGCCGAGGTTGAGGTAGGTGTTGTGGGCCGTCCCCCCGAGCCGCAAAGGAACGTCGCCGACCGGCTGCTTGTAGCTCTCGTCGAACAGGTCGAAGTTGCCCCACCCGAATCCGAGCCAGGGGCGGTCGGCGACCATGCGAATGGCAGCGTCATTGGTGATGAGGCGGGCGTCGACCGTATCGACCGTGCCCAGGCGCTCCGACACGCGATCGATTGCTCCGCTCAAGGGGCCCACGAAGAGCAGAGCGACGACGATGGTGAATACCACCACCGTGCGCCTGACCTGGGGGTAGACAACGGCCAGGCCACCGAACGCGATCACGGCGCCCAGCCAGCTGCCGCGTGACAGGGACAGCAGGACCGCGCCCAATCCCGCAGCCACGATCGCGAACAGGAGGCGCCGCGAGGTGGGCGAGGTCGACTGCAGCGCCCAGTAGACGAGCAGCAGCGCGAAGAAGACGATGCCGACGGTGTACGGGCCCGGCCCACCGAGCGTGCCCACCGTGCGCTCGCCCTCACGCCCGAGCCATTGGGCCGGCAGGAACTGGGGTGCCAGCCAGCTCATGAGGCCGATGATCGCCTGCGTGCCCACTGTCCAGATCGCGACGGGTAGCAGGCGCCTGAGTTCGGCAGGCGTTGGCTCGAGCACCCGCACCACCCAGAAGAACATGATCGGCACGATTAGCTTGTCGTACAGGGAGATGAGCGTCCGGGCGCCATCGTTCGCGAACAGCAGGACATTGGCCACGCCCACAGCCAGGAAGAGGACGAGCGCCACGTCGATGAAGCCGATGCGGAACGGGGCGCGGTCGGTCCGACCAGCATGGTGCAGCGTGCCGATGACGAGGAGCGCCGGAATCCCGAGCCGATGGACGGCCCAGTACAGCGGTCCAGCCTGGCCCTCTGCCCCGATGGCGCCAACGAACGGCATGGCCAGCAACCAGATGGTGACGCCGGCCAGCGGGTGGCGCACGACCAGGACTCCCACCGGGATGGCCAGGGCAGCCATAAGGGCGATGGCCGCATCACCCTTCCCGACCAGGAACCCGACGGCAATGCCTGTCAGCAGGGCGCCGACCAGCAGGAGCAGCGGGCGAGCAAGCGGCGCGAGCCGCTGGCGCCACGTCGTCGGCCCCTGGAGACGCGTGGTGATCCGGGCGATTGTCACGGGCAGGTCAGCTCAGGGTTCATAGCCAAACGCCTTCAGTTCCTTGGACAGGGCTGCGCCGAACCATACGCGTGCAAACGGATCGATGTCCGTGCGCCATCGGCTGGTGGCCCGCGCTTCGATCCCCGGGTCGCCTCTTCGCTGCGGGTCAAAGCTCGACCCGACCACGCGAACCTCCGCCAGGAGCTCGTCCGTGAACGGAATATCGAGGGCGCCGCAGATCTGCCGAATGGTGTCGGGAGTATTGGCAATCAGGTCCTCGAAGCGGACCAACTGGTAATGGTCTGGCAGGTTCTTCGCGTAGCGTCGGTGCAGCCGTACGGCGTCACGCCAGCGCATGGTGGTATGGACCGTCTCGACCGGAGCCATGATCGGGTCGGCGATCAGGTCGGGCAGCCACGGCAGGTGGGCTTTCAGCCCCCATCGGCCATCCCGCCGCCTCCGCAGCTCCGAGTGGTAGATGCCGCGCGGATCGCGGAAGGTGTGCAGGATCACGGCGTCCGGAAACCATTCCATCAGGGTCGGGATGGAGTAGAGGTGGTTCGGGGTCTTGTCGCCCTCCCACCGGATGGTGCCGGGCGGATCGTCCTGCTGGTCGGCGAAGAGCCGCATCAGCAGACCGAACATCGCCCGCGAGCTCAGGTCGGTCTCCTCCACGTGCTCGAGGAATCGTTGGCGCGGAACGTGGCGGCCAGTCCATTTCCACGCTCCCTCGGCGTAGAAGGCGTCGACGAGCTGCGCCAGGGCGCGCGGCCGCGCAGAAGCCGGCGCGTCACGCGCTGCCTGCAGCGTGCGGGACAGCCCGACCTCGCTGCTCCACCGCATGAACTGCGTCTCTGACGCAATCGCCACGTGCTCTGAGCGATTCAGGATCTGGCGCAGCAACGTCGATCCGGTGCGCGCGCAACCGACGATGAAGACCCGGCGACGCGCGGTACCTGTCCCGGGATCGCCGCTCACTTCGCATCTCCGTTCGAACGGCGCTTCCGCCGCCGTAGCCTCTTCCAGACCCGGCTCATGACCAGGCGATCCTCGGCCGACAGGCCGAGGCGCGTCAACGTGAACGCGTATGCGGCGAACAGCGCCGCGATGCCCAGCAACGCCTGCAGGGCTGGAGCATCGGGCACCAGCGCGCGTACGCCCAGGGCGGCGGCCAGGCCGACCACGCCGGCCGCCAGCGGCTTGAGGAACGTCCGGTTGTAGGGCGTCGTGTCGAGAAGCACGTAGACCTCGGTGATGCGAAGCAGGTTGACGGCGGCAGACGATGCCAGGACGGAGATAGCCGCGCCAACCAGGCCGTAGGTCGGGATCAGCAGCAGGTTGAGGCCGACCGCCAGCACCACCGCCACGCGTCGCATTGACCAGCTTCACCACCGAGTGGCCAGTCATGTCGAGCACGGCGCCGGACGCTCCGGTGGCGGCATTGATGATGTTCGCGAAGGCAAGGATCGTGAGGGCGGTGACGCCTTCCCGGAACTCGGGTCCGAAGAGGCTCAGCAGGGCCTCCGGAAAGAGCACCAACGCCAGGAACAGCGGCAGGTTCAGCGACACCGACCACTTCGAGACGGTCTGATACAGCGCTTCCAGCCCGCGCCGGTCGCCGCGCGCCTCTGTCTCGGCGAAGAGGGCCATGGAGGCGGAGACCACCGAGGAGTGGAACATCGAGCCGATGAGGTTGAGCTGGTTCGATACACCGAACACGCCGACCGAGCTCACCGTGGCCAGCGCGCCCAGGAAGATCGTCTGGATGTTGTCGCCGATGCTGGACACGATGTTCGAGAAGAACACCGGGAAGGAGAATCGCAGCATCTGGCTGCCCTGCGACCGCTGTTGGTGGCCGCTGCCCGCCGGCATGTTCCGCCAGGCGAAGTAGGCGAGCATGCCGGTCGCCACGAATGCGGCCAGGACCCAGGCCGCCAGGGCCCAGGACACCGTCATCCCCACGATGAGCAGGACCCCGATCAGGCTGGCGCGCGCGATGGGCTGTGCGAATTGCTCTGCCAACGTGCCGAGGTCCAGGCGCCTGACACCCTGGAGCACAGCGCCCAGGTGTCGGTTCAGCACCAGCGCCGGGATGGCGAGGCAGGCGATGACGAGCAGTGGCGCGAGTCGTGGATCGTGCATCACCAGCTCGGCGACGGGCGCGGCGAGCGCGAACAGGCCGGCCGCCGCGACAACGCTCAGCGTCCCGGACACGATGAGCGCGAACCGCACGTTGGCGCGGGCGACATCCGACTCGCCGCGGGAAACTGCCGAGGCCGTAAAGCGGACAAGTGCCGTATCGAGGCCGATCGGTGGAAACGTGGCCACCAGTGTGGCCATGCCGATCGCGAGGTTGTACAGGCCGTATCCGTCGGCATTCAGCGTGCGGGCCAGGACGATGGCCAGGGCGAACCGAACGCCCCACGTGAACAGCTTCCCGGCGAAGAGCGTCCCGCCGCCGCGCGCGATGGCGAGCACGCCGTCGCTGGTCGCTGGCGTCGGCGGATGGCTCAGGTGGGCGCGATGGGGCGTCGCTCGCCGACGGCAGTGGCTTTGACACGCGCTAGGTCTTGCGGCTGGGGATGAGGCGACGGTATTGGGCGCGACCTCGGCGGGCAGCGCTCAGGACGGAGAACTCGGCCTGAGCCAACGCGGGCACGCGCGTCGGTCCCCACTCCGGTGGGAATTCATAGCCCCAGCGGCGCATGAACGGACCAAAGATGGCGATGGCCCTGGGGATGATGGCGGGGGTGTAGTAGTCGGCGAACGAGCGCTCCTTGGTGGCCGTGCTATTCACCCTGGGCAGGGGCCGCACCTGCTCCAGCCCGAGCCGGCGGAGCACCTCCGCAAAATCGCTTCTCGAGTCGTTCGAACCGCATCACGTAGTCGAACTGCCGGTGCGCCTCACTGCTCCAGTTGTCGTACGGCAGGCGATAAACGCGATTGAAGAAGGCCGGGAAGTCGGCATCCGTGTCACGAATCCATCGAAAGAGGGCGATGTCGCTCGGGACGCACCCACTTCCGTGGCAGCGCTGTACGCATTCCGGTGGTCGGACCGCAACCGCGCATAGATGCTCACGGCCTCGTCGAGCGGATTCCGAATGCAGGAGAAGACGAAGTAGTCGCGCTGAGACGCGGTCGCACCGCGAAGGAAATCGCCGTAGCGCGCGTGCTTGTGCAGGATCTTGCGACCGTCGTAGCACTCGCGCAGCTCCTGGCTGATCGCCGTTGTCCCTGTGTGCGGCAGCTCGACAAAGAGATAGCGGTGGGTGTCGCTGATGATCATGTGGCCTTCTGAGAACGAGACGTCTGGTACTTCCGGGCTCGCTGCGCGAGGCCGAACGGCATCGTACGCGGAGGAGGCCATGGCTGCCCTCGGCCATCCACTGCCCCTATCCGCACCTATCCGCAGCACTGGTGCTTTGGGGCAACGGAGTACGGGCGGTTGCTCTTGCCTTGGTACTATCGTTCGGCGAGAGTTGCGGCCTAACCCAGATTGTCCAAGGTCCGCACCACGTGTGGACGGGGGGACAACTGATGCATTCGCGAATCCCGGAGTCCCATACGCGTGGAACCTGAGAACCCGAGCGCCATGCTGCTGCCGCTGCCGCCGCTCACTGCCGAGGCTGTCCCTTCTCGCGGAGTCCTGCCTCGCGCGGCCGTGTCCCGCCGCAAGCGTGCCTTCGATATCGCGGCTTCTTCGTTACTCCTGGTGATTACGGCACCGATCACGGCCTCGATCCTGGTCCTGATTCGGGTGACCTCCCGGGGACCGATCGTCTATCGCCAGGAACGGATCGGGCTGGGCGGCGCTCCGTTCACGCTCTACAAGTTCCGAACCATGCGCGCCGGTGCGCCCGTCGAGGTCCACGAGCAGTTCGTAGCCGCGATGATCAGTTCCTCGGCGATCGCCGAGACGCGCGGGGTCTACAAACTCCAGGGCGATCCCCGTATCACTCGAATTGGAAAGTGGCTACGGCGTACGAGCCTTGACGAGCTACCGCAGCTCGTCAACGTCCTGCGCGGCCAGATGTCGCTCATTGGACCCCGGCCTCCGCTGGCCTATGAAGTGTCGCGCTACGAACCCTGGCAGATCGAGCGGCTGAGCGTTCGCCCTGGCATCACCGGGTTGTGGCAGGTCTCCGGGCGGAACCGTCTGACCTATGCCCAGATGTGCGCCGTCGACATCGAATACATCCGCGGGTGGAGCTTCCGCCGCGATCTCGCGATCGCGCTGAAGACGCCGTGGGCGATGTTCGTGGACCGTGGGGGTGCCGAATGACGGCTTCAGGTCCGGTCCGCGTCGGCGTCATCGGCTGCGGCTATTGGGGCCCCAACCTGATTCGCAACTTCGTGCGCCACGAGCGCGCGACCGTGACAGTCGTGTGCGACGCAATCATCGAGCGCGCGACCCAGGAGGCGAAGTGGTACGGGATCCAGGGTGTCACCCAGGATCCGGGCGAGGTCGTGAACTCGCCGGACGTCGACCTCGTGGTGGTCGCCACTCCGTCGGCGACGCACTACCCGCTCGCAAAGGCAGCGATCCTCGCCGGCAAGCACGTCCTGGTGATGAAGCCAATGACCACTCGCGTGGATCACGCCGAGGAGCTGGTTGAGCTGGCGGCACGCCAGGGCGTGATGCTCGCCGTGGACCACACGTTCGTATACACGGGCGCGGTCCAGCACATGCACCAGCTCGTGAGCGACGGAGCCGTGGGAGAGGTCTTCTACATCGACAGCGTGCGAATCAACCTCGGCCTCTTCCAGTCCGATGTGAACGTCATCTGGGACCTTGCCGCGCACGACATCGGCATCATCGACTACGTCCTGGGAGGCAGCATGCCGACCCACGTCAGTGCCGTCGGTGCGTCGCATGCCGGAAGCTGGGCCCACAACATCGCCTACCTGACGATGCGCTACGCGCCCAACATCCTGGCGCACGTGCATGTCAACTGGCTGGCGCCGGCAAAGATTCGCCGCACCATCCTCGGTGGTTCGCGCCAGATGGTGGTCTACGACGACATGCAGCCGTCCGAGAAGCTGCTGATCTACGACCGCGGCGTTTCGATCGCACCGTGGAGCGACCGCGAAGAGCGTCTACAGCCAGCTCGTCTCGTATCGGACCGGCGACATGCGGGCGCCGCGGCTCGATGACCGAGAGGCGCTTGCGGTCGAGGCGGACCACCTCATCGACTGCATCCTCAACGGGAAGACGCCCATGGCAGACGGGCTGGCGGGACTCCGAACCGTGCGTATCCTCGATGCCGCGGACACCTCCGCGCGTGCCAACGACGTCGAGGTCGACATCCCACCGACGGTCCCGCAATCGAGTCGCGCCATCCCCGTCGACGCGGCTGTGAGCGAGGCGACGAACACCGGCCTGGCATCGTCCTGAACTCGCATCTCGACCCCGACTGATGCCCCATCGTGCCCTCTTCGCTGGCGCTGGTAGCATTCCGCACACCTTCTTGACCTGAGGCTTCCGTGGAAATCCGATATCTCGTCAGAGTGCTGCTCAGCAAGTGGTGGCTGATCATTCCGACTTTCGTGGCGGCGTGGCTGCGACCGTGATCTTCACGCTGACCCAGTCGCCGGTGTACAATCGTCGTCGACGTACGTCGTCAAGGTGCCGTCGGTCGGTCCGGACGACCCGCTCAATGCGCTTGGGATCCTCAGCCGGCAGACCGAGATCGCGGAGACCTACGCGCAGGCCGGCAGCAGCCGCACACTTCGGCAGAAGGCGGCGGACCTCCTGAACTTGACTGACGAGCAGAGAACCGACGTCGACCTGGAAAGCAAGATCGTTCCGGGCACGAATCTCCTCCAGCTGTCGGTACGCTCGACCAGCCCGGAGCTGGCGCTCGCGTTCAACACCGCCATCGGCGACCAGCTGGTGGCCTACGCCAACGCGTTGTACCCGTCGTTTGAGCTGGCCGAGCTCGATGCGCCGATCGCCAGCCACGTGCCGGTGGCCCCGAACGTGCCGTTGAACATTGCGCTGGGCGTGATCGCCGGCGCCGTCCTGGCAGTTGGCGTGGGCCTGGCGGCCGGCCTGATTTCTCCCTCGGAACCCCGCCCGGCATCATTCGAGCTGCTCGACCGTGAGTCGTCGGCGTTCACTGCCAAGTATCTGCTGATGCGGATCGGCCAAGAGATCAGTCGCGCGCACCGCAGCAATTCGCCACTCTCGTTGGCCGTCATCAACATCAACCACACCGGGGTCCTCGAAACCATCAGTGGTCCGGCGCGTGTGGAAGCGCTGCGACGGCTGGCGTCGCTGCTCAGCTCACACGTCCGTCCGGAGGACGTCGTCGCCCGGGTCGATGACTTCAACTTCGGCATCCTGATGCCGGACACCAATGAATCCGATGCCACCGCCATGGTCGAAGGCGCGCGCAGCCGGATCGCCGTGCCCGCCGTCGGCACGGGCAGTGCCGGCGGCCCGCTGCGCGTCACGCCGGCGGCAGGGGTGGTGGAGATCTCCGGCGAGCGGATCGGCGCGGAGGAGCTGCTCGATCGGGCGCTTCAGGCCCTTAGGGATGCCGAGGGGGCACCCGCCGGCCGCACCCAGACGTTCTCAACCCTGGCCGCGGACTCGCGAAGCTGAGCCATGGCCGATCGCGTTCCCGCCCACCGGGCTCAGGAGAGGATGGCGCCGGCGACGATCCCAAGTCGGGCATGATCCTTGGCCTGGACCATATGTCCGTCCGATGCCAGCTCCTCGAGCAGGATCCGGCCACCCGGCGCTCCAACGATGACGCTCTGCGGCTCGGCCGCCAGGATCTCGCCGGGCCTTCCGCGATGCGGCTGCGCGATCCCAGCTGAAGCGTCGAACCTCGAGCTCCTGCGAGCCGAGCCGGATGATCGGGTACTGGAATGGCGGGAAGATGAGGGCTCGCGCGTGATTCGCGATGGCCTCGCAGTCGTTCCGCCAATTGATCGTCGCGCAGGCTGAAGTCGATCGAATGCCGGTTGTAGTAGAGGACGTCGTCGCTCTCCTGGGCCCGCGTCTCGACCGCGCCGGTGCGCAGGCGCGGCCACCACTCGCCGAACAGCCGGATCCCGGCATCGGTGCATTTGTCGTACAGCGACCGACCCGTGTCCTCGCGCTCGATCGGGACCTCGGCCGTCGCCAGAATCGCTCCGCTGTCCACGCCAGGGTCGATTCGATGGAGCGTGACGCCCGTCGATCGCTCGCCATTGATGATGGCCCACGCGATTGGCGCGACGCCGCGGTATCGCGGTAGCGAACCGAAATGAAGGTTCCACGCGCCGAGGACGGGGACGCTCAGCAGCGCGCGCCGGAGAATCTGGCCCGCCTGGAACGAGACCAGGAAGTCGGGGTTGGTCGCGCGGACCTCGTCGATGACCTCCTGCGCGTTGAGGTCGTCCGGCTGCAGGATCGGAACGCCCGCGGCCGACGCATCGGCGCGGAAGGATGGCTGCCAGCCGTGCCTCCCCGTCGTCGCCCGGCTCCGGCATGGCGAGCAGGATCTCATCCCCGCACGACTGGATGATCGGCAGGCATTCAACCGCCAGGCGGTTCTTGCCGAGCACGACGACGCGTCGCGGCTGGGTCGTGTCGATGGCCACGAACCTAGCATAGCCGTGGACCAGCTTGGACCTGCCGAGCGTGGCCGGATGGTGCCGCGTGATGCAGTCGCGCCCTCGCCGCCTGTGCATGGTCGTTGACGCCGGCTGGCCCGACACGCGCGTCGAGCGGGAAGCCCACGCGGCGCGACGCAGCGGCTATCGAGTCGACGTCATCTGCGCAGGGGAGCCGCACCACCGCGCAGCGAGGTGGTCGACGGCCTTCGAATCCGCCGGCTTCCGGTCACGCGTCGCCGGGGCATGGGCATGTCCGCCCAGCTGTGGGAGTACGCCGTCTTCTGCCTGCTTGGCGACGGCCCACATCCTTCGCCGTGAGAGTGTGGCGCACTACGACGTGGTGCACGTCCATAACGTCCCGGACTTCCTGGTGGCGGTGGCGTTGCCCGCAAAGCTGCGAGGGGCGAAGGTCATCCTGGACCTCCATGACCTCATGCCGGAGTTCTTCGAGAGCCGATTCGGACGAGGCGGACTCGCCGCTGGGGTCGCCTCCTGCGTTTCCAGGAGCGGCTCGCGACTCGCTTTGCGGACCAGGTCATCACGGTGACCGATATCTGGCGCGACCGACTCATCGAACGCGGCGTTCCGCGGGAGAAGGTGCACGTCGTCATGAACCTGCCGGACGACGCCGTCTTTCGTCGGCTGTCGCGGCCGGAACGATCACCGGGTCAGGCTCTGCGACTCCTGTACCACGGGACGATGAGCCACCGATACGGCGTTGACGTACTTCTTGATGCCGTCGACCGGGCTCGTCGCGAGATTCCGGTGACCCTCACCGTTCACGGTCAAGGCGAGTACCTGGCTGAGCTCCACGATCGCGCGCGCCGGCTGGGACTCGACAATGTGGTCACCTTCAGCGACCGCTTCCTGCCGACGAACGAGCTCCCCGGGCTTCTTGAAGCCGCTGACGTCGGTGTGGTGCCGAACCGCAACGACATCTTCACCAATGAGATCCTGCCCACCAAGCTTCTCGAGTACGTGCCACTGGTCTGCCGGTGATCACCGCTCGGACCGCAGCCGTCGAGCGCTACTTCGACGACTCGATGGTGAAGTTCTTCCGGCCGGGCGACGCTCGAGGACCTGGCGGACGCCATCGTGGCGCTGTACGCGAATCCTGGGGTCGCGTAACGACCTCGCGACGCAGGCGTCAGCATTCATGGAGCATCACACCTGGCCGCAGATGGCCGACCGCTACGTCGCGATCCTGGACGGATCGCCTCTCAGCCAGACCGGAATCAAGCGAAGGGGTTCGCTAGGATGTCTGTCCCGTCGCCGTCCCCCGCACGAAACGAGGAAGTGATGTCGCAGAACACGCTCGCCCCGAGGCACGGCCCGATGATTCCGATTGCCCGACCCGCCATGGGTGTCGAGGAACGAGATCTGGTCTGGAGCGCCATGGAGTCAGGGCAGCTCGCGCAGGGCGAGCGCGTCCGATCGTTCGAGTCCCAGTTCGCCGACTTCGTCGGCACGCGGCACGCGCTCGCCACGAACTCGGGCACGTCGGCACTGCACCTCGCCTTCCTCGGCCTGGGCATCGGCCCGGGAGACGAAGTCGTCACCGTCGCCTTCACCTTCTTCGCAAGTGCCAGCGCCATCGTCCATGCGGGTGCGCGCCCGGCCTTCGTGGACATCGAACCCGCGACGTACACCATCGACGTGGACCAGGTCGAAGCGGCGATTTCGCCGAAGACGCGGGCGATCCTCCCGGTGAGCCTCTACGGCCAGATGGCCGATATGCAGGCGCTCGAGGACATCGCCGGCCGCCATGACCTGGTTCTGCTGGAGGACGCAGCGCAGTCGCACGGGGCGACCGCGAACGGGCGGACCAGCGGCGCCTGGGGCAGCGGCGGCGTCTTCAGCTTCTACGCCACGAAGAACATGACGACCGGCGAAGGCGGCGCCGTCACCACCAACGAGTGACGACCTTGCCGAGCGCGTCCGGCTGCTGCGCGATCATGGGATGAAGGTCCGGTACCAGCACGAGCTGGTCGGCTACAACGCGCGGATGACCGACATCCACGCGAGCATCGGCCTGGCGCAGCTTGCCAAGCTGCCGGCGGCCAACGCGCGCCGCCAGGCGATCGCCGCCCGATACGACTCAGGGCTGAAGGGCGTCATCACGCCTCGGGTCCGGCCGGGTGCGACCCACGTGTATCACCAGTACGTGGTGCTCGTCCGCGCTCGCGACGAATTCCTGCGACGCCTGGCGGAACGAGGCGTGGGAGCCAGCATTCACTATCCGACTCCGATTCATCGGCAGCCTGCCTTCACCGCCATGGGCTACGGCGATGTGCAGCTGCCCGTGTCCGAGCGGCTGACAGCGCAGATCCTCTCGCTACCAGTGCATCCGATGCTCACCGATGACGAAGTGAGCCAAGTCATCGAGGCGACCAATGCGGTCGCGGAAGAGCTGGGTCCCATGGAGGACGCATCGGCATGACCCCTCGCTCGGGCACCGACGCGCCTCGGCCCAGACGTAGCCCGGCGCTCCGACATCATCCCGGTCTCGGCGCTGCGTATCGGCAATGAACTGCGACAGGTGCGGCCGCGCGGCGACTTCCAGCGCCCACTATCGGTTCTGCGCCACCTGCTCTCTGTTTGTCTGCGACACGTGTATGCCCGCCGGCACCAACGCGTGCGCGAACTGCACGGAGGAACGTAAACGGGCAGAGGCGGTTGCTCCAACGCCTGCCAAGCCGCCGCGCCGTCCC
This sequence comes from uncultured Chloroflexia bacterium, assembly GCA_963720505.1. Lineage (GTDB taxonomy): Bacteria > Chloroflexota > Limnocylindria > QHBO01 > QHBO01 > DASSCW01. Next base: position 290,802 of record CAVRFT010000006.1, on the reverse strand, counting down.
AGGACCACTGCCCGCAAGGCGGCCGCCGGCACCCGGACCGCCAAGAGCCGAGCCACCAGTCGCAGGGCCGCCGCCAGCAAGGCCGCCGGCGTTGAGGCCGCCGCTACCGTTGAGCCCGCCATCGTCGAGGTTGCCGCCGAGACTCCTCCGAGTCCCCTTACCGACAAGCCGCAACCTTCGGCCGTGCCATCAGTCAGCCTCGACGCGCAGCAGAACGGAGCGAATGCGCCGCCCGCCGATGACAGCCTGCCAGCCAAAGGCGGCTCACCGGACCAGGACGACACGTCGACCGATCCCGGCGCACCAGTGCCCGTCCCGGCCGCCGAGCCAGCAGCCGTGGTCGCCGCTGCGGCCGGGACCGAGCGACCGCCGGCCACGACTCCGGAACCATTCGTACCTGACGCTGCCGGCGGATCGACGCCGGCCTCCGCATCGGCGCCGGCCGCCATTGCGCTCGATGCGGGCGTGGAAGCCCAACCGCCAGTTGCGACGCTGCAGCCATCCATCTCGGAGTCGATCTGGCAATCCATCGGGCCGCGCTCGATGGCGACCATGCCGCCGCCGGTTGGGGCCCAGGCGCCGCGCCCACGCGTCCAGACCGTTGCGCCCCCGCCCCCCTTGCGCCCGAGCTATTCCAGTGTCTCGAATGCTCCGCCAGCCGCGCGCCTTCCCGCTTCGAGGTCGTCCCGAGCCGCCAAACCTCGACCTCCGAGATCGTCGAGCGGGTGGACGGTCGATTGGGGACGGCTCTTGACGCGGGTCGCGATGGGCGCTGTTTTGGCGCTCGCGCTCACCGCGGCGGTCTTTGCCCTCGAGGTCGCCAACGACCCGGCGCCGGAGGGGGCGGTGCACGACTCGAGGTCGTCCATCCGCGAGCAACCATCGGCACGACCAACCCCGCGAGCCGCGCCGCAGCGGACCTACGCGGTGCGCACGGGGGATACGCTGCGCAGCCTCGCCCGCAGGTTCTACGGCTCCGAGGAGCAGTGGCGACGCATCTACCTGCGCAATCGCGACAACCTGCCTGATCCGGAGACGCTCCGCGTCGGGCAGGTGCTGATCATTCCGCCGGGCTAGCGGGGACGCTGGGCTAACGGCGGACGGTCGTCTCCTGGCCGTTCGGCGTGTCGCGGACCTCGACGCCCAGCGCCGCCAGCTCGTCGCGCAAGCCGATCGGACGTGGCGAAGTCGCGCGCAGCGCGAGCGGCGGCCCGCTGCTCCAGCAGGGAGGCAGCACCCTCCGGCAGCTCGGTGATCGCCTTGCTCGGCCGGCGCGTCCAGGCTGAGCCCCAGCACCCGGTCGAAATCGAGCAGCAGGGCACGTCGCTGGGCGGCGTCCAGGTCATCGGCGACGGCCACGGCGTGGGCGACGGCCAGCGCGCCCGGCATGCCCAGGTCCTCCGAGATCGCATCCACGAAGCGGGCGCGGTAGCCGGCCATCGGTTCAGCCGCCAGGTCGACCGCGGCAGTATCGGTCGCGGACGCTCCGCCGGCGGCTCGGCGCAGGCGGCGCAGGCCCGACGCGGCGGCGTGCATGGCCTCCTCGGTGAAGTCGAGCTTGGACCGATAGTGGGCGGTCAGCGCCAGGTACCGGAAGGCCAACGGCTCGAAGCCCTTGTCGGGCAGGTCGCTGACGCGGATCACGTTGCCCGCCGACTTCGCCATCTTGGCGTCGGCCAGGGTCAGGAACTCGCCGTGCAGCCAGACGCTGACCACCGGGTGGCCCGTGACTCCCTCCGACTGGGCGATCTCGTCCTCGTGGTGCGGGAACTTGAGGTCGATCCCGCCGGTGTGGATGTCGAACCGATCACCCAGGTACTTCATGGACATGGCCGAGCACTCGATGTGCCAGCCGGGAAAGCCCTCGCCCCAGGGTGACGGCCACTTCATGACGCGGCCGGGCTCCGCCAGCTTCCAGAGCGCGAAGTCCTCCGGATCGTGCTTGTCGCTCTCCACGTCGACCCGATGGCCGGCCTTCATCTGCTCCAGCCGCTGGCCGGAGAGCTGGCCGTAACCGGGGAACTCCGACGACGTCGTAGTAGACGTTGCCGTCCACCTCGTAGGCGAGGCCGCGCTCGATCAGCTCCGCGGTCATGGCCACCATCTCGGAGATGTGGTCGGTGGCCTTCGGCATGACGTCCGCCGGCGCCATGTTCAGCAGCCGCTCGTCCTCCAGCCACGCGGCGGTGTAGAACTCGGCGATCTGCTCCGGCGACTTGCCCTCGACCTCCGCGGCCAGCAGGATCGGGTCCTCGCCCGTCTCGCGCATGTGGCCGACATCGGTGATGTTCTTGACGTACAGCACCTCGTAGCCCAGGTACTGCAGCGTGCGGCGCAGCAGGTCGCCGAAGAGGTAGGTGCGCAGGTTCCCGATGTGGGCGTAGCGGTAGACCGTGCTGCCGCAGGTGTAGATCGTGACGCGGCCGGGCGTGATCGGCTCCAGCGGATCGACGCGGCGGGTCAGCGAGTTGTAGAGGCGGACGGTCGGCGGGGAGGCGGACGGAGACATCGGTTCGGCATTGTACCGATGCACCGCGTCAGGCCGGCGCAGTGCCCTCGTCGGGACGCCGCCCTGGCCGGAGCTCGACTCCGCGCGCATCTCACGCAGCGCCTGCTGGTCCAGCCGCCCGAAGCGCGGCAGGTCGCCGATGCTGGTCGACCGCGCGAGGCGCTCCTGCATCTTGCCCAGCACCAGTGGCCCGAACTGTCGGCAGCGCCATCAGCTGCTTCAGCGTCTCGGCGGGCACCTCGCAGCAGGTCGCGACTTCTCGGCCGCCACCACGTCGGCCGTGCGCACGCTGCCGGTCAGCGCGGCGATCTCGCCGAAGACGTCGCCGGCGCCCATGGCCGACAGCGAGTGGTATGCGCCCTCTCCGCTCGTCCGCCCGGCGACCAGCCGACCAGCCAGCACGAAGTACGCGCTCTCGCCCGTCTCGCCGGCGCGGGTGACGGCGGAGCCCGGACTCGGCCTCGATCACTCTCCCGGTGCGTGATCAGCGCGTCGCGGTCGCGCTGCGGCATGCCGGCCAGGGCCGGGATGTAGCGTCCGAGCGCCTGCGACGTCGTCGACCGTGGCCGGTCGCCCGAGCACCGACCGCTGGCGCCGACGCCGCGCCGCGCAGCAGGGCCAGCGACCGGCGCCACTCGGCCGCCGGCTGGCCGATTCCCGGCAGCACCGCGCCGATCAGGGCGGCCACGACCAGGACGACCGAGCTGATCGGAAGATGACCTGGACGTCGATGATGTCGGCGAGGCCGGCCAGGCCCATGCCCAGGAGGTAGACGACGTCGCGCATGACGTAGACCGTGCTGAACACGCGACCGCGCATCTCGCGCGGCGTGTTGCGCTGGTTGATCAGGCGGCCGGCCACGAAGGACGGCGCGTTGAGCACGCCGGAGATGCCGATCAGGCCGATGGCCACCCAGACGTTCGACGTGCAGCGCATAGGCAAGCCCCGCCAGCCCCATGCCCAGGAAGCTGAGGACCAGCCAGCTGCCCTCGCGCAGACGATCGGCATACTTGGCCATCAGCAGGCTGCCGACCACGAAGCCGACCGAGGTGATGCCCTCCTGGAGGCCGTACTCGAACTCGGTGGCGTTCAGCACCTGGAGGGCGAACGGCAGGAGCAGCACGTTCTGCAGGCCGAAGATGACCATGACCGGGATCCGCAGCAGGTTCATCGAGCGCAGGATCGGCGTCTCCAGATGAAGCTTGGCGCCGAAGCCCAGGTTGCGCACCACGTCGCCGATGGTCGTGCTTCTCCTCGACGGCTCCAGCTTCGGGATCCGCACCAGCGCGATCGAGCGCCGGCGAGACAGGAACGTGACGGCGTCGATCCAGAAGAGCCCGACGCTCGACCGAGAACTGGGCGGTGATCAGCCCGGCCAGCGCGAAGCCGATGGCGGTGGACCCGAACTGGGCGATCGCCATCAGCGAGTTGGCGGCGCCCAGCTCCTCGTCGTGGCGACCTCGGGCAGGACGCGTCGTTGGCCGGGTCGAAGAACTGCCTGGACCGATGACGAGAGCAGCACGATCACGTACAGCCAGAACACGATGTCGCCCTCGCCGTGATCAGGAACGGGATCGAGCGCCACCAGTGCCGCGCGGAGCAGGCCGTGACGATCATGATCGTCTTGCGGTCGTATCGGTCCACGAACACGCCGGCGATCAGGCCGAAGATCAGGGTCGGCGCCGCCGAGACCATCAGCATGAGGCCGACGTTCAGCACCGAGCCGGTGCTCGCGGAAGACGATGATGCCGGCCGCCAGCGAGGTCAGCGCGTCGCCGATGGTGGAGACCAGCTGCCCCGTCCAGAGGTAGGTGAAGTACGCGGTTGCGGAAGACCGCGAACGGCGACGGGCGGCTGGGGCAGGTGCGGCGGGCGCGGCGACGGTCACGTATCCCTCCGACTGACCTCGAGCACTGGGTTGGCGTTGGGCTCGCTCACGCCGGCGCGCATTGTGCCATGACTACCATGGGCCGATGCCTCAGCGCGACGCACCCGACGGCACGCCGCTGACGCTCGGCGAGGAGCCGGCGTACTGCCCGACCTGCGGCGCTCCGGTCAGCCCGCAGCTGCTCGAGGACGACCACCGTCCGCGGCTCGTCTGCCCCAACGGCCACGTCACCTGGCGCAACCCGCGGCTGGTGGTCGGCACGCTGCCGGTGCGCGGCGGACGCGTCTTCCTGGCGCGCCGCTCGATCGAGCCGGGCGCCGGCCTGTGGACCTATCCGGGCGGCTTCCTGGAGGTCGGGGAGTCGGCGCAGGAAGGGGCGCGACGCGAGACCGAGGAGGAGACGCAGCTGCGGATCGAGGTGGGGCGGCTGATCGGCGCCTACTCGCGCCCGCACGTCGGCGTGGTGACGCTGATCTACGAGGCGACGGTGGTCGGCGGCCAGCGCGCTGCCCGGGCGTCGAGACCATCGAGGTGCGCGACTTCGGGCCGGATGAGATCCCGTGGGAGGAGCTGGCCTTCACCACCGTCGAGTCGGCGCTGCGCGACTGGGTGGCGTCACTGCCGGGCCGCGGGCCGCGCTTCGAGCCGGAGCTCTACGTCACCGGCGACCCCGCGGAGGAGTAGGGCTCGCGCCTAGCCCTGCGTAGCGGCGGAAGACGGCCACCGCGTTCTGGCCGCCAAAGCCGAAGCCGTTGACGATCGCCACGTCGACCGGCGTCTGGCGCGCGATGTTCGGCACGTAGTCGAGGTCGCAGGCTGGGTCGGGCGTCGTGTAGTTGATGGTCGGCGGCACCAGGTTGTCGCGGATGGCGAGCACCGCCGAGAGCGCGCTCATGGCGCCGGCCGCGCCCAGCGTGTGCCCGATCATGCTCTTGTTGCTGGTCACCGCCAGCTTGTCGGCGTGGGCGCCGAACGCGGAGCGGATCGCCTTCGATCTCGGTGGCGTCGTTCAGCGGCGTGCTGGTGCCGTGGGCCATCACCAGCTGCACCTGCTCCGGTGCGACGTCCGCGTCGCGCAGCGCCTTCTCCATGGCGCGCCCCGACGAGTAGGCCGATGGGTCCGGCGCGCTGATGTGGAACGCATCGCCGGTCAGGGCCCCGCCGCCGATCTCGGCCAGCACGGGTGCGCCACGCCGCTCCGCGTGCTCGGCAGACTCGACCACCATGCACCGCCGACGCCTCGCCGAAGACGAAGCCGTCGCGATCGGCGTCGAACGGCCGCGAGGCGGCGGTCGGGTCGTCATTGCGCTTGGACAGCGCGCCCATGTTGGCCAGGGCAGCGAACGCGACCGGCAGGATGGCGCTCTCCGTGCCGCCGGCGATCACCACGTCGGCGTCGCCGTGCTCGATCATGCGCTGCGCCTCGATGAAGGCCTGCACGCCGGAGGCGCAGGCCGCCACGCTGGCCACCACCGGGCCGCGCAGCCCGTTCTGGATGCTGACCTGGCAGGCGGCCATGGAAGGGGAGAGCATCGGCACCATGAACGGGCTGACGCGCTGCGGCCCCTGCGCCAGGTAGACCTGCTCGCCGAGCGAGACGTCGCCGATGCCGCCGCCGCCGGTGTTGATGACGACCGCGATGTCGTCGCGGTTGGCGTCGCTGATCTCGAGCTCCGGAGTCCTCGATCGCCTGCGCGGCGGCGGCGACGGCCAGCTGGCTGAATCGGCTCATCCGGCGCGCCTGCTTGAAGTCCATGTAGTCGCGCGGCTCGAAGCCCTTGACCTCGGCCGCGATCCGGACCTCCTCGTTCGACGGGTCGAAGGCGGTGATGCGGGCCACGCCGCTGACGCCCGCGCTGCAGATTCGACCAGAAGGTCGGCACGTCGTTGCCGATCGGCGAGATGGTGCCCATGCCGGTCACGACCGCGCGGCGCCGCTCCGCGTCGCGGCTCACCTCAGGCCTCGTAGCGCCGGACGATGACCGTGCTGTTGTGCCCGCCCAACCCCATCGAGTTGGAGAGGGCGACGCGAACGTCCGCCTGCCGCGCCTGGTTCGGGACGTAATCGAGCGTCAGGTCCGGATCGGGATGGCGGTAGTTGATGGTGGGCGGGATGCAGCCGGTCTGGATGGTCTTGACGCAGACCCAGGCCTCGAAGGCGCCGGCGGCGCCCATCATGTGGCCGGTCATGCTCTTGGACGAGCTGATGGCCAGACCGTTGCGGGCGTGCTCGCCGAAGACCGCCTCGATGGCCATCGACTCGTACCGGTCGTTGAGCGGCGTGCTGGTGCCATGGGCGTTGATGTAGTCGACCGCGCTCGGCTCGACGGCGGCACGCTCCAGTGCCGCCCGCATGGCGCGCTGGTTGCCCTCGCCCTTCTCGGCCGGCGCGACCATGTGCACCGCGTCGGCAGAGGAGCCATAGCCGACCACCTCGGCGATCGGCGTGGCGCCGCGCGCCCTGGCGTGCTCGAGCTCCTCCAGCACCAGCACCGTGCAGCCCTCGGACACGACGAAGCCGTTGCGGGTCGCGTCGAAGGGCCGGCTGGCGATCTGCGGGTTGTACTCGCCGGTGTCGGGATCGACCGGCGAGCCGAGCGCCCGCATCTGGCCGAAGCCGGCAATGGCCAGTGGCACCACCACCGCATCGGTGCCGGCGCCGAGCATCACGTCCGCCTGGCCGCGGGCGATCGACTCCATCGCCTCGCCGACTGCGTGCCCGCCGGTGGCGCAGGCGCTGACGATGGCCATGTTCGGCCCGCGGATGCCGTACTGGATGGCGACCATCCCCGAGGCGGCGTCCGGGATCATGTGCGGGATCAGGAACGGCGACACGCGGTCCGGGCCGCGCTTGTCGAGCGTCAGGACCCCATCCGAGATCATGCCGATCCCGCCGATCGAGGTGCCGACCACCATGCCGAACCGATCCGGATCGGCCTGCGTTGGTGTCGAGCTGGCCGCTGTCGTTCAGCAGGCCGGCGTGGCGCAGCGCCTCCCCGGCCGCGGCGACGGCGAAATGCGTGTTGCGGTCGTGGCGGCGGACGTCACGGGCGTCCATGTGCTGGGTGGCGTCGAAGCCCTTGACCTCGCCGGCCACGTGGATGTCATAGCCGGTGGTGTCGAAGGCGGTGATGTCGGTGATGCCGGAGCGACCGGCGATCAGCCCCTCCCAGTTCGCATCGGCCCCGATGGCCGACCGGTGACAGGACGCCGAACCCGGTGACGACGGCGCGACGGCCGGTCACGACGGGAGCCAGATGCCGTCCGACCCCGGTGCGTCAACCGCATGGACCGACGTGCCGGGCACGATGCGCCGGATCAGGCCGGTCAGCACCCGTCCGGGACCGATCTCCACGAAGTCGGTGACGCCGTCGGCCGCCATGCGGCGGATGGTCTCGGTCCACTGCACCCCATGGACGAGGTGCTCGGTCAGCTCGCGGCGTAGGCCGTCGGCGGTCTGGATGATGCTGGCGTGCACGTTGCCGAGCATGGGTGGCGTCGGATCGCGGAACGGGAACCTTGGTGAGGATGCGGCCGAACTCGTCGCGGGCGCGGCGCATGAGCGGGGAGTGGCTGGCCACGCTGACCGTCAGGCGCGCCGCCTTGCGGGCGCCGACCGTTCGGCTCATCTCCAGGGCGAAGACCAGGGCCGGAATGACGCCGGACAGGACGATCTGGCCCGGTGCGTTGCGGTTGGCGACGGCGATCTCGCCATGCTCGCGCGCCTGGTCCACGATGTCGTGCACCTGCTCGTCGGTCAGGCCGATGACCGCGCCCATGCCCCCGTCGATGCCGCGTTCCTGCATGATCCGGCCGCGCTCGCGAACGAGCCGCATGGCGGTCTCGAAGTCGATCGCATCGGCGGCCACCGCGGCGGCGTACTGACCGGCCGAGTGGCCGGCCAGCAGCTGCGGGCGCAGCTCGATCCCCGCCTCGCGGGCATCGGCGCGCATCGCCTCCAGGTAGGCGATGCTGGTGGCCAGGATCGCCGGCTGGGCGTTGATCGTCAGGTCCAGCTCTTCAGCCGGGCCCTCGGCGATCAGGCGGCTGATCGAGAAGCCGAGCGCCGCGTCGGCGCGCTCCATGATGGCCTGCGCCTCGGGCGAACGCTCGAGCAGCGCCGTGCCCATGCCAACGTACTGTGACCCCTGTCCGGGGAACACGAAGGCGTGGTGGCGCGTGGAGCCATTCGGGGAATCGGTCGGTTGTCTGGTCGGTCATGCGGCTCGTACGGTCGAAAGGGCGGCTCCGAGTATAGCCCTGAGCACGAATTCCGCCCATCGCGCGGCCCATGAGACTGGTCGGATCAATCGGCGCCGGCGAAGCGGCTGACCACCTCGTGCAGCACCGGCAGCCCGAAGCGCAGCGCGCTGACCGGGATGCGCTCGTCGTTGGCGTGGTACAGGGAGAGCAGCGGCTGGTCGGGCTCCAGGCGCAACGGCGTGAAACCATAGGTCGGGATGCCCAGCTTGGCCATCGCCTTTCCATCGGTCCCGAGCGTGATCATCATCGGTAGGGCGGCCGCCTCTGGGTCGGCCAGCTCGAGCGCCTCCTGCATCAGTCGCACGATGCGGGCGTCGGCGGGGCAGTCGACCGGCGGCATGGTCATCACCGAGGAGACCTGCACCTCGTCGCCGGCGATGTCCTGCAGGCGGCGCAGCAGGGCCTCCTGGTCAGTGCCGGGCAGCGTGCGCACGTCGATCTCCGCCTCGCCGATCCCCGGCACCACGTTCACCTTCTTGCCGACGTGGATGACGGTCGGCGTCACCGTGTCGCGCAGCATCCCGTCCAGGGAGCGCTGCATGGTCGGCTCGCTGACGGCCGCCTCGATGGCGGCGGTGACGGCCTCGTCGTCGCCAGCCTCGGCCAGGCGCAGCACCTCGCCCAGGCCAATGCCCTCGAAGAAGCCGCGGACCACCGCCGTCGGTCGTGCCGGCTGGCGCGCGGCGGCCAGGCGACTGGCGGCGTCGGCCAGCTTGATGGCGGCGTTGTCAGGTGACGGCATGGAGCCGTGGCTGGGAGTGCCAGTGGCCCGCATCCGGGTCCAGATGATGCCCTTCTCCGCCACCTGGATGGCGTAGGCCCGTCGCCCGCCGACGGTCATGGAGTAGCCGCCAACCTCGTTCAGGGCGGCCGCCGCCGGCCGGCCGGCGGCATCGGCGAAGAGGTCCGGACGAGCCTCGACCAGGTGCAGGGCGCCGTACTGGCCACCGGCCTCCTCGTCCGCGACGGCGGCCAGGATCACGTCGCGCCGCAGGTCGCGCTGCTCTCGCTTCAGGGCCAGCATCACGGACAGCTCCATGGCGACCATGTCCTTCATATCGACCGCGCCGCGGCCCCAGACCTGGCCCTCGATCAGCTGCGCTCCGAAGGGATCGTGGGTCCAGGCCTCGGCATCGACCGGCACCACGTCGAGGTGCGACAGCAGGATCAGCGGCGGCTCGGGGTCCGGAACGGTGGCCGGCAGCCGCGCGAAGCACGAGCCGCGACCGGGCGCGACCTCGATCACCTCGGCCGCGATGCCGGCCTCGTTCAGCACCTCGGTGCAGTGGGCTGCCGCTCTCGTCTCGCCGCCGGTCGAGTCCAGGCCGGCGGCGGCGTCGCGCACGCCCGGCGGGTTGACCGACGGGATGCGGATCAGGTCGCGCAGCAGCTCCACGCACTCATCGGTGGCGCGATCCCAGTCGGTCATCGTGTCAGTGGTAGCCGACAACGGGCGAGCCCGATGGCTCTGGTCCGGCGGACGCCACCCGATCCGTATGCCGTGTGTGCCGGCGCCTGACCAGGAGCGCCAATGGCAGCTCGGCCAGCAGCAGCACCAGCGCCACGATCAGCAGCACCGGCAGGTCGTCGGCGAGGCCCATCACCAGCAGCGCAGCGAGGAAATAGCCGTGGATCGCCACGCGCGTCCAGGTCGCCAGCCGCAGGTCCAGGATGGCAACCCGGCTCCCGTCCGGCTCGCCGCGGTCGTAGGCCACGGCCCATACCGCCACCGCCAGGAAGCCGAGCATCGCCAGGGCGAATGGCACCCCTCCGCCACCGGGCGCCGGGTCGACCAGCGGCTTGATGAGGATGAACGGGATCAGTCCGCCGATCAGCAGCAGGAAGGCCGGGAATGGGACAAGCAGCTGCAGCCATTCCAGCACGGGACGGGTGCGGGCCGCATCGCGCAGCCATCGGGTCAGCAGGCTGAAGCCGAAGGTGACGAACAGCCACGCATAGAAGTTGCCGTACGGGACGCCGAACCAGCCATCGCCGGGGTCGATGCCGACCCAGGTCCACAGGCCCATCCGGATGGCGATGGCATCGAAGGCCAGGTCCAGGCTGATGGCCAGCACGCTGTCGACGACCGGCGCGTAACGGCGTCGCACGCCCAGCGCATCGGTGAGCCGCATGGCCCCGGCGATGATGAGCGCCCAGGTGAGGCCGATGACCACCGGCGCCCGATCGATCTCCAGCGTCCAGGCCGGGTTGTAGTGGTACGTCTGGAAGATCAGCTGGTCCAGCTCCTCCAGCAGGATCCCGAAGGTGGCGGCGCTGATCAGCTCGAGGAACGGCAGGCGGCCGCGCCGCAATGCAGCCACCGCGGCCCCGATGAAGAAGGCCGTGGCCGAGATCTCGAGCAGGAGGTAGTCGGGATGCATGCCGGACCGATGGTATCGGCCGCGGGCCGGCGCTGCTCAGCCGGGGGCGGGTGCCGGACGCAGGCGACCGGCCAGCAGCCAACCGGCCAGCCCAACCGCGAACATCGCGACGCCGGCGACCACCGCCTGGATCGGCAGCGTCACCACCAGCAGCAGGCAACCCAGCAGTCCTGCCACGTTCAGGAAGCGTGGCCAGCGCCGCTCTGCGCCTGTCTGGGTGAAGGCCGCCGCGTTGGCGATCGCGTAGTAGATGAGCACGCCGAAGGACGAGAAGCCGATGGCTCCGCGCAGGTCGGTGGTCAGCACCAGCAGGCTGATCACCACGCCCAGCGCCAGCTCCGCGTGGTCCGGCACCTTGAAGCGGGGATGGACCGAGGCCAGCCAGCGCGGCAGGTCGGCGTTGCGCGCCATGGCCAGCGCGGTGCGTCCGACGCCGGCGATCAGGGCGAGCAGCGCGCCCAGGCTCGCCACGGTGGCCCCCGCCTGCACGACGGGCAGCGCCCAGACGGCGCCAACGGCCTCCACCGCCGTGGCGAGCGGCCGCGAGCTGCCGGCCAGCGCCTGGGCGCCCGCAGCCGCCAGCGCCGCGGTCCCCACCGCGAGGTAGATCACCACCGTGATGCCCAAGCGCCGTGGAATGGCGCGCGGGATGGTGCGTGCCGGCTCGCGGACCTCCTCGCCCAGCGTGGCGATCCGGGCATAGCCGGCGAAAGCGAAGAACAGCAGCCCGGCCGACTGCAGCACGCCGTAGAGGCCAGCTCGCATCGACCGTTGCCGCTGCGGCGCCGCGGGACAGGGCGCCGGCCGCGGCTACCGCCACGAAGACCACCAACGCCGCGATCGACAGCGCCACCAGGACGCGCGCCAGCCCGGCGGTGCGCGTGATGCCGCGGTAGTTCACCGCCGTGAGGCCGATCACCGCCGCCACGGCCAGCAGCCGCTGCGGCGGGACCCGGCTGCGGCAGCAGGTAGGCGGCGAAGGTGAGGGCCATGGCGGCGCTCGATGCCGTCTTGCCGATCACGAAGCCCCATCCCGCCAGGAAGCCCCAGGCCGGTCCGAGGCGTTCGCGGCCGTAGACGTACGTGCCGCCGGAGGTCGGGTACTGCGCCGCCAGCTGGGCGGAGGCCACCGCGTTGCAATACGCCACGCCGGCGGCCAGCAGCAGGCCGATCAGAAGCCAGCCGCCGGCCGCCGCGGCCGCCGGCCCCCAGGCCGCGAAGACGCCGGCGCCGATCATCGACCCGAGGCCGATGATCACGGCGTCGCCGGTCCCCAGCCGGCGATCCAGCGCCGCGGGCACGGTCACAGCGCGGCTGCCACCCGGCGCGCGGCGTCAGCCAGCGCCTCGTCGCTGACGTTCGGCAGCACGTCCTCCCACAACGGCAGCATGTAGTTCTTCGCCTCGAGCATGCCGAGCGGCCGCGGCATGAACCAGACGTGGAAATGCGCGCCACCGTCGCCCCAGCGGTAGAGGTGCACGCGCCCGACGTCGCCGAGCGACAGGATCGCTCGCTCGATGCGTCCGGCAAGCGGCGCGAAGGCCGCCGCGGCATCGGCCGGCAGGTCCTTGAACGAGTCGACGTGCGCGCGGCTGGCCAGCCAGACCGTGCCCGGCAGGCTGCCGCCCACCGGCGGGTGCAGGGTGAAATGCTCGTCCGACCAGACGGCGTCGGTGGCGCCGCCCTCGCACACGCCGCAGGGCTCGCCGCCGGCCTCGCCGCGGCGGGGCGGCTCCGGGATGACGCGGTCGCCCGGCTCCCGGCGGGTGAGTGGCTCGAGATAGGGAAGCACCATGGTCAACCTCCTTGGGCGAGCTGCGGCACGCGCCTCCACCGCCGGCGGATGCCCGGCGGCGCGGCGCGCGATCTCGATGAACGGGCGGAGCCGCACCGACAGCTCCGTCCGGGTGGCACGGAACGCCGCCAGGCGCTCCTCCTCGTTTCCCTCCACCGCGGCCGGATCCTCCAGGTGCCAGTGCAGGGAGCTGTGCGGTCCCGGGAACACCGGGCACTCCTCGCGGGCCGAGTTGGACAGGGTGATGACGTAGTCGAGTGGCTGGTCGAGCAGCTCGGTGACCGGCTTGGCGCGCGCCGCACGCCAGTCGATGCCCAGCTCCGCGAGAACGCGGACGGTCAGCGGATGGACGCTCTTGGGCCGCGTGCCCCCGGACAGGGGTCGGAACTCATCGCCGCCGAAGCGGCCGAGCAGTGCCTCACCCATCTGGCTGCGGGCCGAGTTGCCGTTGCAGACGAACAGCACGGTGATGTGCCCGCGCTCAGCGGAGTTCGACGCCCCACTGGCGGTGGCGTCGATCGTGGTCTCGAGGTCGACCAGCTCGATCTCCAGCCGCTCGAGCTCCTCGCGCTGTTCCGCGATGCGACGTCGCTGGTCGTCGAGCGCGGCGGCGAGCTCAGGGTCGAGCGCTCCGCCATCCAGGCAGCGCCCGGCCAGCTGTCCCGCCTCCACCGGGCCCAGGCCGAGGCGGCGCAGGGTGAGGATCAGCTTCAGACGGGACACGTCGGACTCGGCGTAGAGCCGGTAGCCGTTCGGGCTGCGCGGCGGTGGCGGCAGGATGCCGGCCGCCTCGTACCAGCGGACACCCGATGCGGAGATGCCGGTGCGCCTGGCAAGCGTCGAGATGTTCATCGGCTCGCAGGCTAAACCCTACAGTCACTACAAGGTCAAGTCCTTCGAGCCGATCGGCGGCCGGCGCTAGAATCGCGCCATGTCCACCGAGGTCGCCACGCCCACCGTTCCGATCTATCTCGCCGGCGAATTCGTCGAGGCGGGGAGCCCGCTGGAGGTGCGCGACCCCGCCACCGGCGACCTTGTCGGCACGACCTGGCAGGCAGGCCCCGCCGAGCTGGAGCGCGCCACCACGGCCGCCGTCGAGGGCCTGGCCGCGCTGCGCCGGCTGGCCAGCTACGAGCGTCGCGACGCGCTGGCGCACGTTGCCGACTGCATCTCGCGCGACGCCGACGAGCTGGCCGAGCTGCTGACCCGCGAATCGGGCAAGCCGATCAAGGACGCGCGTGGCGAGGTCGCTCGCGGCTCGCTCACCTTCCGCACCGCGGCCGAGGAGGCACTGCGCATCAACGGGGAGTGGCTGCCCCTCGACTGGAACGCGGCCAGCAGGGGCCGCAGCGGGATCGTGCGGCGCTACCCGATCGGTCCGGTGGCTGGCATCAGCCCGTTCAACTTCCCGCTCAACCTGGCGGCGCACAAGGTGGCGCCGGCGCTGGCCGCTGGCTGCAGCATCGTGCTCAAGCCGCCCTCCAAGGACCCGTTGGTCATGCTGCGCGTGGCGCGCTACCTGGCCGAGACCGACCTGCCGCACGGGGCCGTCAGCATCCTGCCCATGGATCGGCCCACCGGCGACGCCATGGTCCGTGACGATCGCTTCAAGCTGCTCAGCTTCACCGGCTCGCCCAGCGTCGGCTGGAAGATGAAGGCGGAGGCCGGCAAGAAGAAGGTCGTGCTGGAGCTCGGCGGCAACGCGGGGGTCGTGGTCGACGAGACCGCGGACCTGGACTGGGCGATCGACCGCCTCGTCTACGGCTCCTTTGCGTACGCGGGGCAGGTCTGCATCAGCGTGCAGCGCATCTATGTCGTCGAATGCCATCCTCGATGAGTTCGCCAGCCGCTTCACTGACAGGGTGCGGACCATGCAGATCGGCAGCCCGCTCGATCCGGTGACGGACCTGGGGCCGATGGTCGACGAGAAGGCGGTTGCCCGCACGCATCAGTGGGTTCAGGAAGCGCTGGCCGACGGCGCACGTGCCCTGACCGGCGGCGAGCCGAACGGCCTTTTCTACCCGCCGACGGTGCTGGTCGACGTGCCGAAGGAAGCCCGCGTCTGCGGCGAGGAAGTCTTCGCGCCGGTGGTCAATCTGTTCGCGGTGCCGGATTTCGCCACCGGCCTGGCCGCGATCAATGACTCGCAGTTCGGGCTGCAGTGCGGCGTCTTCACCAACGACCTGGAGCGGACGCTGCAGGCGCACGACCAGCTGGAGGTCGGTGGCGTGATCGTGAACGACGTCCCGACCTGGCGGATCGACCACATGCCGTACGGCGGCGTGAAGGACTCCGGCCTTGGCCGCGAGGGCATTCGCTGGTCGATCGAGGACATGACCGAGCCGCGGCTGCTGGCGTTTGCCCGGCCGCTGTAGGGCGGCACGTGACCGAGCCGCTCCCCGAGACGTCGCTTGCGCCCTCCGCCACGCGTACGCTGGGCGCGCCTCCTGCACCGTGACGAGCTCCGTGACGGTGAGCTGATCCCGGTCGAGATCGATGGCACGCCGGTGGTCGTGGTCCGGCACGCGGGTGAGTTCTTCGCGGTCCAGAACAACTGCACCCACCAGGACTTCCCGCTGTCGGAGGCAGGCTTCGACCCGCGCGACGAGCTGCTGACCTGCGCTTGGCACGGCGGCTGTTTCGACATCCGGACCGGCGCCGCAGTGATCCCGCCGGCGACCGAGCCGGTCGAGACCTTCCCCATCCGCACCAGCCCGGATGGCTGGGTCGAGATCGCGCTGACCGGCTCGCTGGCGTCGGCAGGCTGATGTCGCTCGAGGCGCTGCCGTTCGTCAACTGGATCTTCTGGGCCGCATTGAGCGCCGGGACACTGCTGGTGGTGGGCGTCACCGAGCTGCTGGGAGGCACCACCAGCGGCTATCGGCTGTTCATGGCCTGGCTGCTGGCCGCCTTTGCGGCCGTGTTGCTGCTTTCCGAGCTCAACCTCTCCGCGGGCACGGGGCTGGACGCCACCACGGCCGGCACCCGGCGGGTGCTGGTGCTGGCGTTCGTGGCAGTCACAGCGGCGTATCTGATCGCGTCGACGGCCCGGCTGCCACGCTCCGGGCTCGCCATCGCCGGCGGACTGATCGGGGTCCTGGCGCTCGCCACGCTGGCGGCAGGGAGTGCGACCTTCAGCCCGCTGCTGTTCAGCGTGCAGCTGGCTCTGGCAGCCCTGGCTCTGGGCGCCGTCAACGCGGCCATGCTGCTCGGCCACTGGTACCTGGTCACGCCGAAGCTGTCGCCGACCCCGCTGCGCCGGATGATGTGGCTGCTGCTGGCCGCCCTGCTGCTGCAGGTCGTCATCTTCGTGGTGGCGGTCGTGACCGTCAGCAGCGGCCCGCTGGGCGGCCCGATCGGCTGGCTCACGTGGCTGCGTCTGGCGGTCGGCATTCTGCTGCCGATCGGCATCACGGTGCTGGCCATCCTGGCCAGTCGGGTCGGCGTCGCTGCAGGCAAGCACCGGACTGCTGTACATCGGGCTGGCCTTCATCATGGCCGGGTCGATCGCCGGGGCCAGCATCACCTTCCTGACCGGCGTGCCGATCTAGCCCGATGCAGGTCACGGTCCGCACGTTCGCCATCCTGCGCGAGCTGTCTGCCGATCGCGCGGTGATCGAGCTTCCGTCATCGGCGAGGCTGGAGGATGCCTGGGCCGTCCTGGCCGACCGCTACCCGGCGCTGGAGGCGCATCGGTCCTTCGTGCGACCGGCCAGGGCCGGGGCCTATGCGGCTTGGGATGCGCCCCTGGCGGATGGCGACGAGGTTGCCTTCCTGCCACCGGTGAGCGGCGGGTCCACGATGACCCTGACCGATGGGCCGATCGACGTGGCGGCCCTGGAAGCGGCGCTGGCGCGACCGGGACACGGCGCGGTGGTGACCTTCGTGGGGCGCGCCAGGGACACGGCGGACGATGGTCGCGGGGTGCTCGAGCTGGAGTACGAGGCCTATCCCGAGATGGCGATCGCCGTGCTGAGCGAGATCGCCAGCGAGGCCGAGTCGCGCTGGGGAGCGGCTGTTGGCGTGGCCCATCGCACTGGCATCGTGCCGATCGGTGAGGCGGCGGTGGCGATCGTGACGGCGGCGCCGCACCGGGCGGCCGCCTACGAGGCGAACCGCTATGTGATCGAGGCGATCAAGGAGCGACTGCCGATCTGGAAGCGCGAGCGCTTCGCCGACGGCACCGAGTGGAAGCGGCCCGGCGCCTAGCGAATCGTGCGGAGCCAGGCATCGGCCTCGCGAGCGGAACGCAATCGCACCCACGCCAGCCGCGGCCCATCGCCCAGCAGGCGCACGTACTCGCGCCGCCGGCGGTGGTACGTGCTGAGGATCCACCACAGCAGGCTGTCGCGGCTGAGCAGCTGGGTCGACAGTCGCTCGCGGTTGCCGGTTCCGGGCCAGAGCTCCTCGCCGCTCCGAATGCGCCGCCGGGTCCGGTTGGCGTAGCGCCACAGCACGGTGCGCAGTGGGAAGTCGAGCCAGACCACCGCCTCGCCGCGACCCCAGACGATGTCGCGCACCGCCGAGTAGTTGCCGTCGATCACCCACGCGTCGCCGGCGGTCGGCCTCGGTGACCCGCTGGCGCAGCACCTGATTGGATGCCTCGGTCCAGTCCGCCTCCCAGTGCAGCGCGTCGAGCTCGACGCACGGCGTGCCCAGGCGGGCGGCCAGAGCCCTGGCGAACGTCGTCTTGCCGGAGGCGCTGCTGCCGACGACGTTGATGCGACGGTACGGGAATCGGCTGGTCTGCATGGGCCGGCCATTCTATGGACGTCGCCGGAGCGCCCGTTGGCGCCTGCCGAGCGCCCCGTGCACAATGCCCCGACATGCCGACCCCAAAGCCGGGCCAGATCCGCTGCCCGATCTGCCAGCAACCGACTCCGCCGGCCGCCTACTGCACCCAATGCGGCGCCCCGCTGCCATCGAGCCTGCAGGCGCGACCGCGTGGCATGGACCGCGCCGAACTGGAAGAGCGGGTACGTCTCCGGCGTCCCGGGGACCCGGCGATGAGACGCGGACGGCCGCCCGGCGATGACGTCGGGCACACGGGCTACGTTCCGTTCCAGCCGGAGCCGGAGGATGCCAGCGCGATCCGCGAGGAGGAGGGCGGGCAGCCGGTCCAGCATGTCGACAACACGCGGCCGGACTTCGACGAGCCACCACCACCGCCAATCGACCAGCGGCCGCAGGACGACCGCGCGGCCGCCGCAGCAGCCGGCTATGCCGCCGCTTCGGCGCACGAGACGCCACCGCCGTTCTACCCGGGCGAACCCGAATACCAGCCCGCGGCCTACGAGCCAGACCCGTACCAGGCCGATCCCTACGGGCCGCCACATGCGCCGGCCACCTATGGCGAGGCCCCGATCGACGAGGCGCCGTACGACCCGCTCGACGACGCGTATCCATATGCGTACCCGGCCGACGGCGGCAAGCGGCGGGGTGGCTCGGGGGCGCTGCCGATCATCGGCTTCATCCTGCTCGGCGTGCTGGCCCTGGGCATGGGCGCCGTGCTCGCCACCGTACTTGGCGGGAATGGCGGCGTGGGCGAGGCTTCCCCAACACCAACGACTGCGGTCAGCGCCACACCGAGCGGGGGACCCTCCACCGGGCCGAGCGGCTCGGCCAGCGAGCCGCCCGACTCAACGGCGGAGCCCACCGACGGGCCAGTCACCTTCCCCGATGGCGCCGAGATCACCGTTCAGGCCTGCGGCACGGCGGACATGTCGTTCGATGGCTGCATCGTCGATGGGTCGACGATTTCGGGACGGCTGATGTGGGTCTGGATCGGCTTCAAGGATGCCGATGGATCCGACACCATCACCCTCACCCTGCGCAGCGAGGGCCAGACCATCGACCAGCAGGAGAAGGTCCTGGGTGAGGTGCTCGACTGTTCGGGAACCTGCAGCGGCTACCTGATCGGCGCCGCGTACCGCGGCCTGGAGCCCGGGGAATACGAGCTGGTGGTCCGCCGCAACGACGACTTCGCGGACAGCACCACCTTCCGGGTCGAGGGCTAGACAGGGCCCACGGCTAATCCGGCCAGCTGGGTCGCGGCTGGCCGCCGGCGTCCCGCCGGCGAACGGCGAGCGCGCTGATCGCCTCCAGCACGCAGCGGTTGGCGGCCGCGGCCGTGATCTCGGCCGTGTCGTAGGCGGGAGCCACCTCGACCACGTCCATGCCGGCCAGGTCCACGGCGCCCACCACCTGGCGGATGGCGCGCAGCAGCTCGCGGGTCAGCAGGCCGCCGGGCTCGGGCGTGCCGGTGCCGGGGGCCATGCCCGGATCCAGGACGTCGATGTCCACCGAGAGGTAGATGCGCTCCGGCCCGTCCAGCGCCTCGGCGATCGCATCGGCCACCACCGCCTCTGCACCGCGCTCCTCGATCTCGGTCATGAGGTGCCAGCGCAGCCCGTTCTCGCGCATCCAGTCCAGCGTCTCGGGTGGCGGCCAGTAGCCGCGCAGCCCGACCTGCACGAAGTTGCGCCCGGCCACGGCTCCCGACTCGATCAGCCGCCGCATCGGCGTCCCGTGCGAGCGCAGCGAGCCCCAGGTGGTGGCCGCCGTATCGGCGTGCGCGTCGAAGTGGACGATCCCCAGGCTCTGTGGCGCCACACCCTCGGCCACGGCCGTCGCGGCCGGCCAGGTGATGGAGTGGTCGCCGCCCAGGACGATCGGGATGGCGCCGGCCTGCATCATCACCCCGACCTTGCGCCGGATGACATCGTGCGCCCGATCGGGATTGCCGGGCACGATCGGGGCGTCGCCGGCATCGGCGCAGGCCAGCCAGTCGAAGGGCTGGATGTCGAGCTGCAGCGAGTTGACCGATCCGGCGTGGTAGGTGGCCGCACGGATGGCGTTCGGTCCGAAGCGGCTGCCCGGCCGATGGCTAGTCCCTTCGTCGTAGGGCGCGCCCACGATCGCCACGTCCGGTCGCTCGCGCGCCAGCCCCTCGTCGTCCAGGACCGGCAGTTTCTGAAATGCCGGCAGGCCGACATAGGCGGGCAGGTGATGCCCGTTGTAGTGGTAGTAGGGATCTCCGCCGGCAGGAGGGTCCTCGTCGTTGGTCCCGCCGTGGCGGCGACTCGCGTCAGGCATCGGTCCTCGGCAGCTCACGCTGCCGCCTCCACGAGAACGGGCGCCGTCGCGGTGCGGAGCAGGCCCGTTGAGCCGAAGCGGGGCCGATCCTAGCAGAGCCCCTGCTACCATCGCGACGCATGGCCGCCCGGCGCCACAGCTACACCATCGAGCAGGCAAACGCCTTGATCCCGCAGGTTCGTGCCGTGCTCCTTCAGCTGGCCGTTGAGCAGCGACGCATGGACGCCGCCCATGCTGATATGCACCGGTCCCTGGCCGGCAACGGTCACCCTGGCGTATCGGCGGAGGCCGACCGGCTGGAGCGCGAGGCGGCGGACATCGCGGAGGGGATGCGGACGCTCGTCGGCCTGCTCGACGATCTCGGTGTCCAATTGCGCGACCCGGAGATGGGCCTGGTCGACTTTCCCGGCGAGCGTGACGGCGAACCGGTCTGGCTCTGCTGGCGCCTCGCCGATCCCGAGGTCGCCCACTGGCACAGGACCGATGAGGGCTACGCCAGCCGGAGACCGTGGTGACCGTTTTCGGGGTCGTTGGCGACCTGTCGTTGGACATCGTGGTGGCCCAGTCCGGGCCGCGACGCGAGGGCTCCGACGTGCCCGCCAAGATCCGCATCGGTCCCGGCGGCCAGGCCGCCAACGTGGCTGTCCGCCTTGCCCGGCAGGGTGCCGACGCCGCCCTGGTGGCGCCAATGGCCGACGATGCGGCCGGGCGGCTGCTGCGGGAGGCGCTGTTGGCTGAGCACGTCTCGCTGCGGGCTCTGCCCGCTACGCGTACCGCGGCGGTGATCGCGCTGCTCGACCCGGTCGGCGAGCGAACGATGCTCTCCGACCGCCAGACGCTGGAGGCAGCCGGCGTGGCGCCTTTGCTGGAGGGCCTGGCCTGGATCCACTGCTCCGGCTACCCGCTGCTCGATGACCGCACCGGCGACGCGCTGGCTGAGCTTCTCGGCAGCCGGGGTCGGAGGGTGCGGCTGAGCGTCGCCGGCGGCTCGGTGCCTCCCGATCCGGCGCGCGTGTCGCGCTTCCGAGCGAGGCTGGAGCAGGCGCGCCCCGACCTGGTGATCATGAGCGGCGAGGAGGCCGACGCGCTCCTGGGCGGCCGCCCGGCCCGTGCCCTGGCCGCCGCGGCCGCCCTGCAGCCTCTGGCCTCCGTGGTGATCGTGACCGTCGGCGCCGACGGCTCGGCGGCGGTGGCCGAAGGGATGCGGCTGGAGGCTGCCGCCCCTGTGCTGCCCGGCCCGATGCTGGACGCCACCGGCAGCGGCGACGCCTTCGCCGCCGCCCTGCTGTTCGCGCTGTCCGCGCCCGAAGAAGGCCGCCTGGCCGCCCGCCGCGGATGCGCTGACGGCCGCCATGGAGGCAGGCAACCAGCTCGGCGCCGAGGTCTCGCGCGTGCTCGGGGCCCAGGGCCGTGTCGAGGGCGAGGCAGGGCCCGCATGAAGCTGCGGATCAGCGACGAGGTCCGCGAGGCGCTGGCGGGCGGCGGGGCCGTGGTGGCGCTCGAGTCGAGCCTGATCGCTCATGGGCTGCCGTCGCCGCACAACGTCGAGACCGCGCTGGCCGCCGAAGCCGCCGTGCGCCAGGCGGGGGCGGTGCCAGCAACGACCGCCCTGGCCGACGGCGAGCTGGTGGTCGGTGCGGACGGAGCGCTGATCGAGCGCCTGGCCGACCTGGCGCGGCCGATCGCCAAGGCGGGCGCCCGTGACCTCGGCCCGCTGCTCGCCACGCGGCGGCTGGCGGCCACCACCGTGTCGGCAACCATGCGCCTCGCGGCGCTGGCCGGCATCCGGGTGATGGCCACCGGGGGCATCGGCGGGGTCCATCGCGGGGCGGGCACCAGCTTCGACATCTCCTCCGACGTCGACGAGCTGGCGGCCACGCAGGTGGCGGTGGTGTGCAGCGGGGCGAAGGCGATGCTCGACGTGGCAGCCACGTTCGAGCTGCTGGAGACGCGACGGGTGCCGGTGATCGGGATGGGAACCGATCATGTCCCGGTCTTTTATGCCGCCGCCAGCTCGCTGCCGGTCGCCTTCCGCGTCGACAGCGCGGCGGAGGCCGCGGCCATCATCGACGCGCACTTCGGCCTGCCCGGCAGTGGCGGCCTGCTGCTCGTCCAGCCGCCGCCCGCCGACCTGGGGCTCGACGCCGAGGAGGTGGAGGCCTGGACCCTCGCGGCGCTGGAAGCGGCGGATGTTGCCGGCGTCATCGGCACGGCGCTGACGCCATACGTGCTCGCCCACGTGGCTCGGGCGTCGCAGGGACGCGCGCTGCGGGCCAACATCGGCCTGATCGTGAACAACGCGCGCACGGCCGGCACCGTGGCGGCGGCCATGGTCGCGACCTCGACCATCAGCTGACGGCCCACGCGGCCGGGAGGGTCGCCAGCCTTTACCGGCGGGGTATCCTGCCGCAGGCGAACCGTTCCCCCAGCAGGAGGGTGGATGCGCATCTACGACGGGAGCCCGCGCCAGGACTGGGAAGAGGTCCTGCGCGCGATCGGCGCCTTTGCCGACCGCGAGCGGCTCAAGGAGCTCCTCTTCCTGGAGCTGGAGGATGGCTTCCTGCTGCAGGGGCTGGCCCTGCCGACCGGCGGCGCCGACTCGGACACCTTCGGCGTGCTCACCAAGCGGACCTACGAGCTGCTCGATGAGCAGGTGGCGCAGCTCATGGAGGAGGCACCGGCGGGGCGCAGCGACGGGCCGGCGCAGACGCCCCACGCCGAGATCGAGAACTACATGGAGCAGGCCCTGCGCGTGATCGGCGCCTGGATCGACGAGGCGAAGGCGCGGGACGTGTTCTTCTTCGAACAGGATGGCTCATTCGTGCTGCGACTCCTGCACGCCACCGCCGGAGGCGCGGTGGGCCACCAGCTGGCCGAATTCACGAAGCCGGAAATTGTGTCTATGATCGAGGCCGCTCCATATCGACGTGGCTCGGAAACGTCGCCAGAATCGGCTCCAGCCCCGGCTCCCGAAACGGCCGCGGCAGAAGCGACAGGGGAGGCCTCTGAATGAAGGCATTGAAAGTCGTGCTCATCAGCATCGGCGCCCTGCTGGCGGCGCTGATCGTCATCCCGCTGACCATCCTGGCCGGGCTCTTCGTGTGGCTGAAGCTCACCGAGGAAGCCGACGAGGAGGATCTCGAGATCGAGGACACGATCTAGGGACCTCAGCCCGTGCTGATGGCCCACGCCGCGGTCCAGGCCATCGCCGCCACCAGCAGCCCGTACCACAGCCAGCGCTCGCCCAGCGCTCCCAGGCCGACGCTGGCCAGCCCGATCGCGCCCAACGCCAGCGACGCCGGGCTCGCCCGTCCGCTCGCGACCAGCGCCACCCCGATCCCCAGGCCCACCGCCAGCGCGAGCCCGATGGCCAGCGCATGCGTCGCGCTGCGGCCGATGACCTGCGCCAGGCAGCGGGAGCCGGCGGCCGCGTCGCTGTCGAAGTCGCGCAGCGTGTTTGCGAGGTGCGCTGCCGCCGCGAAGGCGGCCGCCAGCGGCACGGCCGGCATGACCCGCTCCAGCGGCACGTCAACGCCCGCCCCGATCCAGAGCGGCAGCAGGCCGAAGCTGATCAGGTAGGGCAGCGGGGAGAACGGGGTCCGCGACAGGGCCAGGTTGTAGGCGGCTGCGCTGGCCACTGCGCCGAGCCCCAGCACCAGCGGCAGCACTCCCAGCCAGGCGGATGCCGCCACCTGCACCGCCAACCCGGCTGAGGCGAGCCACAGCGCCAGGTTCAGGCTCACGTCGCCGGCAGGTAGTGGCTTTTCAGTGCGTCCGGCGGCAGCGTCACGGCTCGCATCGGCCAGGTCGTTGGTGGCGCCGGTGAAGACCTGCGAGCCGGCCACGGCCAGGACCGTCAGCCACCAGCGCTCGTCGATCGGCCGTCCCTCCTGGGCCAGCAGGATCGCGCCGAGGACTGCCGACAAGCAGCGTGACCGCGACCGCGGGCGCTGGATGGATCAGACGGATGGCGGGGAGCATGTGACGCATTGTGGTTGGCACGCAGTCTGCAGTACTGGACTGCATGATCACTCGACCGATCCAGGCGGCCTCACGGCATCGCCGGCTGTGGGAGACGATGAGTGAGCTCCGCCGGCGCATCCAGCAGGAGCGACTGCTGCTCGCGCATCCCGGCATGGAGCTGGCCGCCGCACGTGAGCTGGCTCGCACCCAGCGTCGCCTGGAGGGTCTGCGCAACCAGCTCCACTAGCCGGTTGAGCGTTCCCTGGCGACCTCTTGACAACGCGGCTGCCGGCCCGATCATTTGCTTATAAGCAATACGATCGGCGCGCGCTTCCGCACGCTGGGTGTGGACGCGGAGCAGCCGGCCGGGAGCGAGGGAGGCGGCTGGTGAGTCTTCGGCCGAAGCGTGCAACCGGGATGGTCGCCATCACGGCCGTCATCGTGGTCCTGACATCCATTTCGGGCCCCTCCCCATCACTGGCGTCGGCGTCGCCAAGCCAACCGCCATCGCCACAAGACCAACCGGCCCCCACCATCCGGGGCACCATCCGAGTCGATCAGCTGGGCTACCTGGCCGGCGAGCGAAAAGTGGGCTACCTGCTTGCCACCGCCGCCATCGCCGGGGCGCGGTTCCAGGTGCGCGACCGGGACGGCGACATCGTGCTGCGAGGCAGCGTCGGACCGTCACATGGTCCGTGGAATGGAAGGTATCGGGCCGTCCACGAGCTGGATTTCAGCGGCCTGGATCAGGCGGGAACCTACACCCTGACGGTGAGGCATCCGCTGGCCGCGACGTCGCCACCGTTCGGCATCCATTCGGCACGAGAGCTCTTCCTGCCACGCGTGGGTGATGCGGTGGCGTTCTTCCAGGCGCAGCGCGACGGGGCGCACGTGATCGCCGGACCCCTCGATCGCCAGCCGTCCCACCTGCATGACCGCGCGTTGCAGGTCTACGACTGGCCGACCTACGAGGACCCGGACAGCGACGTGATCGTGGGCGACGCGCTCAACGCGATCGACGGGACGGTCAACCTCGAGGGTGGCTGGTTCGACGCCGGCGACTTCATCAAGTTCACGCATACCACCGCCTACGCGGTCGGCCTGATGTACGCAGCCCAGCGCGATCTCGGCGCCGCCGCCCCGCCATCGCTGCGGCGGGAGGCACGCTTCGGCCAGCGCTGGCTGCAGCGGGCGTGGGACGCCGAGCGCGGCATCCTCTACATCCAGGTCGGCATCGGCTCCGGCAACCAGGACGGCACCTTCTTCGGCGACCATGATCTGTGGCGTCTGCCGGAGACGGACGACGGCCTGACCGGCAGCGAGACGCGCTACCTTCGCCACCGCCCGGCATTCCGCGCCAATGATCCGGGGACGCTCCTGCCGCCGAACCTTGCCGGTCGGATGGCTGCCGCCCTGGCGCTCGCCGCGCAGACCGATGCGGCATCGGCTCCTGCGCGAGCCCGCCGTGAGCTGGCGCTGGCGGCCGAGATCTACGCGCGCGCGAAGACGCGCGACGTGGTGGAAGCCGACATCGTGACCGCCCTGCCCCACGCGTTCTATCCCGAGTCGTCGTGGCGCGACGACATGGAGTGGGGCGCCGCCGAGCTCGCGCTGGCCGGGCGCCGGCTGGACGACCACCGGGCGACCGGCTGGCTGCGCACCGCCGCCATGTGGGCGAAGCGCTACCTCGCCACCGAAGCCGGCAGCGACACCTTCAACCTGTACGACACCAGCGCCCTGGCCCACGCCGACCTGGTTCGGGCCATGCGCCGCGCTCCGGGCACGAGCGGCCTGGCCCTCGGCCAGGCGCGCCTGCTGGCGGACCTCCGGGCGCAGATCCGCATCGGGGCGGCGCGGGCAGCCGATGATCCGTTCCACGCCGGGGCGGTCTACAACGAATTCGACGCCGTCCCCCATACCTACGGGCTGGTGGTCACGGCCAGGCTCTTCCGGCAGCTGACCGGCGTGCATCGCTTTGACCGCCTCGCCACCCAGCAGCGTGACTGGTCCATGGGGGCCAACCCGTGGGGCATCTCGATGATGGTCGGCGTGGGCACCAGGTTCCCCCAGTGCATGCAGCACGTGGTGGCGAACCTGTCGGGCAGCGTCGACGGCACGCCGCCGATCGTCCGCGGGGCGGTCGTCAACGGGCCCAACAGCGAGGACCTGTTCACCGACGGTCTGGGCGAGTTCTTCGACGAGGGCAGGACCTGCCCGGCCGATGGCATCGACCGCTTTGCGCGCTTCAATGGGCGGGGCAGCGTCTTCGTCGACGACGTCCGATCGTGGATGACGGTGGAGCCTGCCATCGACTTCACGGCCGCCGCCCTGCTGGCCTTCGCGCTCATGAGCTGAGGAGCGATCGGTCAACACAAAAGCCGCCCCGGCAGAGAGCCGGGACGGCTGATGATGTGGCCACGTGCGCGGGCCGGCGGGTAGGCCGACCGGTTGCGCACGGCGGCCGTCTAGCGTGCGACTAGGCGGTGACGGGAAGGCCCCGGAACAGGGCCAGATCGCCGACGTAGCTCGTCACCAGGCGAACGCGGTCGCCGATGTTCTCCTTGATCCAGCTGGCAGCCATGCCCTCTGACTTCTGAGCGGCCTCACGGGTCTCCCAGATGCTGATCGAGACGACCTTGTGGTCACCGGCATCGACCAGTCCGTAATTGACGAAGCCAGGCTCCTTGACGAACGTCGGCAGGATGCCCTTCTCGGCAATGCCGGTCAGCTCGTTGAAGTCGCCCTTGGTCAGATCGTAGGTTGTGAGTCGGGTGTAACGCATATCTTCTCCTCTGCCCCCATGTGGCTAAGTCGACACGAATCGGATTCGCCGGTGGCAGTCCGTCGTTCGCGGGCCAGAGGATCAAACGGTTCGCAGCCTTGCAGCCGAGGAACGCAGTGTAGCACGAAACCTCACGTGATATATTCGTGACAGATTCGTGACGAGTATGTACAAGAGGTTTCAGGTGCCGAGGATTGCGTTCGAGGCCGATACGGAGGAGCAGCTGCTGGCGCTCGCCTGGCGCTGGGTGATGGGGCCGCAACGTCAGTCCAGCGCCCCATTGATCGAGCAGACCGATCACGCCGACCTCCGCCGGCGGCAGCTGGGTGAGGTCCTGAACGCGATTCGTGGCGCGGACAGCCGACGCCTGCTGCGCGAGGTGGCGGAGCTCTCCACGCGCGACCAGGCTCTCGTCCTCGACGCCGGCCTGACCGCTCGCTACGGGAAACGCTCCGGGACGGCATTCGCCGGCATCGTCGCCGGCCCGAACAAGGTGATGCGACGCGTCGCCAGGCGTGACCTCATTACCTGGGATGCGGATGTGCGGGGATATCGCATGGACCCGGCCGACGCCGAGATCGTCCTTCAGCGCTGGCCCGCGCCCTGACGCGCAACTGAGTTCGTGTCTGCCGCAGTGCGCTTGCGGCGCCCCGCGTAGGGAGAGGCCACCCTCTGCATCGGCCCTGACCGCCGTCGCGCGATGACAGTGAGCCGTCACCGGGCACCGTCCTGTATCATCGGAAAAACCCCGGAGGTTTCCTAGACCGATGCCGAAGTATGTCTTCGTCACGGGCGGCGTCACCAGCTCGCTCGGCAAAGGCATCACCGCCGCCTCCATCGGGCGGATCCTCAAGGCCCGCGGGGTCCCCGTCTCCATCCTCAAGCTCGACCCCTACATCAACATCGATCCCGGGACCATGTCGCCGTACCAGCACGGCGAGGTGTTCGTGACCGATGACGGGGCGGAGACCGACCTCGACCTCGGGCACTACGAGCGGTTCATCGACGAGAACCTGTCGCAGGCGTCGAACGTCACCACCGGCCGCATCTACCAGAGCGTGATCGCCAAGGAGCGACGCGGCGATTACCTGGGCGGCACCGTGCAGGTCATCCCGCACATCACCAACGAGATCAAGGAGCGCATCGCGCGCGTTGCTCGCGACGGCACCGGGTCGGTGGCCACCAGCGGCCTGGCCGCCCACGGCGTGGTGATCGTGGAGGTGGGCGGCACGGTCGGCGACATCGAGTCGCTGCCCTTCCTGGAGGCCATCCGCCAGATGCGCAAGGACGTCGGGCGCGGCAACGTGCTGTACGTCCACGTCACCTGGCTGCCGCAGATCGGCGCCACCGGCGAGCTCAAGACGAAGCCGACCCAGCACAGCGTCAGCACGCTGCGTGGCATCGGCATCCAGCCGGACGTGATCGTGCTGCGCAGCGACGAGCCGATCGACGACGAGATCCTGGACAAGGTCTCCCTCTTCACCGACGTCGACGTGCATGCCGTCATCCCGCTGCGGACCGCTCGGAGCATCTACGAGGTGCCGCTGCTGCTGGAGCGAGCGGGACTCGGCAAGCTCATCACGCGCGAGCTGGACATCCCGGCCAGCGAGCCGGACCTGGCCGACTGGCAGGAGCTGGTGGCCCGTATCCGCGCGCCGCGGCCGGACCTGGAGATCGCCATCGTCGGCAAGTACACCGAGCTGCCAGATGCCTATATCAGCGTCACCGAGGCGCTGAAGCACGCCGCCCTGCACCACCGGGTCGACGTCAAGGTGCGCTGGATCCGCTCGGAGCAGCTGGAGCGCATGGAGCCGGAGCAGGTGGCGGATGAGCTGAAGGGCGTGGCCGGCGTGCTGGTGCCCGGCGGCTTCGGCTACCGCGGGGTGGAGGGCAAGGTGCGGGCCATCCGCTGGGCGCGCGAGCAGAAGGTCCCATTCCTGGGTCTGTGCCTGGGACTGCAGTGCGCGGTGATCGAGTTCGGCCGCGTTGCGCTCGACAACCCCGATGCCAACAGCAGCGAGTTCAACGTCTTCACCGAGCACCCCGTCATCGATCTCATGCCCGACCAGGCCGATGTCACCGACAAGGGCGGCACCATGCGCCTCGGCCTCTATCCGGCGAAGCTGGAGGATGGCTCGAAGGTGCGCGACGCCTATGGCGCCGAGATCGCCTATGAGCGGCACCGTCATCGGTTCGAGGTCAACAACGCCTACCGCGATCGGCTGGGTGAGGCGGGCATGTGGTGGAGCGGCGTCTCGCCGGACGGGCGGCTGGTGGAGTACATCGAGCTGCGCGACCATCCCTGGTTCGTGGCCACCCAGGCCCACCCCGAGCTCAAGAGCCGTCCCAACCGGCCGCATCCGCTGTTCCGTGACTTCGTAGGGGCAGCTGCGAGCCGCGTCGGGCTGCCAACCGCGGCCGCGGTGCCGACCCGCGCGGAGGCGAGCGAGGAGCCGACTGCGCCGAGCGCGAAGCCGGCCGGCAGCGCGGCCGGCTCCGAACGCAGCAGCTGACCCGATGGCGACCCGGACGCGAGCGCGCGTCAACCTGAAGACCTACCCCGAGCGGCTCGAGCGCTTCCTTGCCGAATACATGGAGGCCGTCTACCGGCAGCTGGCGGGGCTGGACGAAGAGATGGGCCTCGCGGCGATCTATGCCGAACACGCCGACCTGTTCAGCAGCGCCGCGATAGATGCCCTGCGGGAGCGCGCGGCGAAGGAGGACGAGGCCGGACGCGAGGCGCGCGAGCTGCTGGCCTTCGCCGTGCACGAGCACGTCGAGCGCCGCCGCGGCGGACGCTCACCGAGCAGATCGAGGTCGCCGAGGCACGCGCCGCCGTCATCTGGCAGGGAGAGCAGATCCCATACCGCCAGGTGCCGAATCGCGCGGCGGACATCGCCAACCGGACCGCTCGGAACACGCTGTACGACAGCTACCTGGATGCGGTGGAGGCCATCAACCCCCTTCGCGAAGACAAGCTCGGCGTCGTTCGGGAGGCGGTGCGCGGGCTCGGCTACGCCGATGTCCCCGCCATGGTGGCGGACACCGCCGGGTTCGACCCCGACGCGCTGGCCGCCGAGATGCGCCTGTTCCTGGCCGAGTCGGAGACGGTCTACTTCGCCGCCCTGCGCCGTTTCCTGGCCGAGATCGACATCGAGCAGGGCGACGCCTCGCGAATCGATCTCGAGCACGTGATCCGCGGTGAGGGCTGGGATCGTTGGTTCGGGGCGCACCGCATGCTGCCCGCGTTCCGCGCCACGCTCAACGGCCTCGGCATCGACATCGACGCCCAGCCGAGCATCCTGCTGGACATCGCCCCGCGGCCGCAGAAGTCGGCGCGCGCGTTCTGTGCGCCGGTCGACGTGCCGAACGACGTGCGCCTGGTCATCCAGCCGCGGGGCGGATGGGATGACTACGCGGCGCTGCTCCACGAAGGCGGCCACGCCGAGCACTTCGCGCACGTCGACCCTGCCCTGCCGGTGCCCTGGAGGCTGCTCGGCGACAACAGCCTGACCGAGGGATACGGATTGCTGTTCGAGCGGCTGGTGGGCGAGCCGGCCTGGCTGCGCCACATCATCGGCATGCCGGAGGACGAGGCGGCGGGCTTCGCGGACTTCAGCGCCTTCTGGTACCTGCGCGGACTGCGGGGGATGGCCGCTGACCTGCTCTACCAGCTGAAGCTGCATCGCGGCGAAGACCTGCCCATCGCGCGGGAGGAGTACGCCGGCATGCTGGGGCTGACCTTGGGCGTGCGGTATCCGCCGGAGCAATACCTGGAGATCGACGACAACCTGTACGTGGCGCGCTATGCCCGAGCGGCCATGGTGGCCGGCAGCCTCAGCGCCTGGCTGCAGGCCGCCGGCGGCGAGGCTTGGTGGACCAGCCGCGACAGCGGCATCGCGCTGCGCCGCAGCTGGGCACGCGGACAGGAGTGGAATGCGCAGGACGTGGTTGCGCATCTCGGGTATGATCATTTGGACTGGCGGCCGGTCCTGCGTCAGATCAGGACCCTGCTCATCGGCGAGATGAGCGGATACGGCGGGCCCAACATCACCACCCGCGCTGGGACCCGCAAGGTCTGATTCCGGTACCGCCGCGCGTCCCACGGACGATCGACAGCCCGAGCGCACGACCACGGCTCGTCCCCCTTGGTCGCACCAAGGCTGGCGCTCCCTCCGAGCCTCCACTCTGATCCCATGGCCTTGGGAAGGGTGGCGCAACCCAAGTCAGGCCCCTTCCACACTTCGAGGTCAGTCCCCCAAATGCAGCGTCGAGAGCCAATCCACCGATGAGCGACGAATCACGACCCCCGCGCCGCGGCCGCCCGCGCCGCCGGCAGGAAGGCGGCCCCCGCCGCCAGCAGCCGCGCACCTCATACCAGCGCCGCAACAACTACGCCACGGGCGGCTACTCCTCGATCTACGCCGGGCCCTTCCCGACCGACGCGGACGAGGGCGGCATGAACCTGGCCGATCTGCAGGCCAAGGACGTCGATGAGCTGCGCGAGCTGGCAGGCGAGCACGGGGTGGAGGGGTACGAGGAGCTCGAGCACTCCGACCTGGTGCTGAAGCTGCTCGACGTGGTTCCGCTGGCGCCGAGCCAGTCTCGCGTCGAACAGAACGGCGGTCAGCCGGGGGTCGCCACGGGCATCCTGGAGATCGTCGACGAGGGCTTCGGCTTCCTGCGTCGTCACGGCGTCATGCCGTCCTCGGACGACATCTACGTTTCCTCGTCCCAGGTGCGGCGCTTCGGGCTGCGCACCGGTGACAAGGTCGAGGGCCAGACGCGCCCGCCAAAGGACCAGGAGAAGTACTGGGGCCTGCTGCGCGTCGATACGGTCAACGGCGTGGATCCGGAGACCGCCAAGCGGCGGCCGTACTTCGACTCGCTGGTGCCGGTCTTCCCCGACGAGATGTTCGACATCGAGACCGACCAGAAGAACCTGACGCAGCGGCTGATCAACCTGATCAGCCCCATCGGCAAGGGCCAGCGCGGGTTGATCCTGTCGCCGGCAAAGGCCGGCAAGACCACGGTGCTGAAGCACATTGCGGCGGGGATCAGTGATCAGTATCCCGAAGCCCTCCTGATGGTCGCCCTCATCGGCGAGCGGCCCGAGGAGGTCACCGACATGAGCCGCAGCGTCAAGGGCGACATCTACGCCTCGACCTTCGACGAGCCGACCGAGAACCACACCCGCGTGGCCGAGATGGCGCTCGAGATCGCCAAGCGGCAGGTCGAGACCGGACGCGACGTGGTGATCCTGCTCGACTCGATCACCCGTCTGGCGCGCGCCTACAACCTTGCCCTGCCGGCATCCGGCAAGACCCTGTCGGGTGGCGTGGACCCGGTGGCGCTGTACCCGCCCAAGCGCTTCTTCGGCGCGGCGCGCAACGTCGAAGATGGCGGCAGCCTGACCATCATCGCCACCTGCCTGGTCGACACCGGCAGCCGGATGGATGACGTCATCTACGAGGAGTTCAAGGGCACCGGCAACATGGAGCTGGCGCTCGATCGCAAGCTGTCCGAGAAGCGCATCTTCCCGGCCATCGACGTCCTGCGCTCCGGCACGCGTCGCGAGGAGCTGCTGCTCGACGAGAACACGCTGCGGATGGTCTGGACCATGCGCCGCATGCTGAGCGCGGTCGGCCCGAACGAGGGCATCGAGCTGCTCATGCAGCGCCTCGGCAAGACGAAGGACAACGCGGAGTTCCTCGTCTCGCTCAGCAAGAGCGTCGAAGCCTCCGAGCGCTGATCCTGCCTCGCGTCCCGTGACCGGCCCGTCCGTTCGGCCCCGTCACCGCAGCCGGCTGCTGGTCTGGCTGCTGCCCGCCGTCCTGGTTGCGTGCGGCGGGCCGCCCACGCCGTCGCCGTCCGCCTCCGGCACGGTGGTGCCGGCCAGTCCATCGGCCGCTGCCAGCCAGGGTCCCATCGGCCAGGTCGTCGCCGCCCCTGGCTCCGACAGCACCGTCTACGCCCCGAACCCCGGCGCCCTGGTCGTGGCGATCGACCCCGGCCATGGCGGCTGCCTGGACTGGGGCGTGCCCGATCCCCGGCAGCGCGGCGTGCGCTATTCCGAGAAGACGATGACGCTGGCCATCGCGCAGCAGCTGCAGGCCATGCTCCAGGCGCAGGGCGTGACGGTGGTGATGACGCGCGAAGAGGACGTCGCGCTGGCCGGCGACGACTACCCGGCCCTCGGCTGCCACGGACCGCCGTGGCGGGACGTGAACGGCGACGGCGAGTCCGGCTTCGACCCCGAGGGCGCAGTCCGCACGCGTGACGAGCTCCAGGCACGCCTGGACCTAGCCAACCTGGTGCGCGCGGACGCGCTGGTGAGCATCCACATCAATTCGTTGACCGCAGAACGGTGTCGTCTTCGATATCGCAGCCACCGAGACCTTCTATACCGATGAGACGCCGTGGGGCGTCAAGGTCACGGCGCCGCTGGCGCAGGCCATCCAGGACGGCGTCGTGGCCGAGATGGACGGTGTGGCCGATTACGACCGGCAGGACCGCGGCATCCAGGCCCAGAACCTGTTCATCGTGGCGCCGCCGCTGCTGGAGACGACCCCGGACCGGCCCGATCCCCGGAAGCAGCCGACGCGCGGTGCCCTGATGCCGTCGGTGCTGACCGAGGTCGGCTCGATCACGCATCGGGCGGAGCAGGACCTGCTCGCCTCCGAGCCCGGCCAGGCGGCGGCGGCGCAGGGCATCTTCGACGCCCTGCAGGAGCTGTTCACGGGAACGGGCCCTTGGTGCGGCCTACCAGCTGCCGGCCCTGGAGCCGACACCCGGGACGCTGCCGGTCGCCGAGCCCGGTGCCGGCCCGATGTTCTGGGCGCCGGTGGCGCCCGCCGGACCACTGACCGTCCGGCTCACCAATACCGGGACCGATCCATGGCCGGCGGACCTCACCCTGCTGGGTGGCTCGGAGGAGAGCGACCAGCCGTACCTGCGCGTGGCGCCCGACGCCCTGGAGCCGCTGCTGGACGAGGCGCTGCCCGCGCTGGCGCCCGGCGAATCGGTCGACGTGGTGGTGAACCTGCCCGGCGGCGATTCGACGGCGCGCCGCGTGGCGTGGATCACGCTCGCGCAGGGCGATCGAGCGTGGACCGAAATGGGCATTCCGCCATTGCAGGTGGCCAGCGCAGCTGGCGGTTGACCCCTGCGCAACGGGGTTGCTACCATCGGGCCTGCCAGATCTCGAACCGGTAGCTGTCGCCGGCTCGGGGGCTCGAGCGGGATCGGGCAACGCCGTTGAACAACGCTGGGGAGCGCTTGTATTGGCTTATCCGCGGCGGCGTCCCCGCCCGCTGACCATTGCTCGTCCAGTCTCACGGGCGGTCACGCATGTCGCCGTCATCGGCCTTGTCGCCCTTGCCTCGCTCTTCGGGTACGCGGCCACGCGGCCCGCGACGAGCGCAGATCTGGACTCCGCCTCGCTCCTCCCCTTCGACCTGGTCGCCCGCGTTCGCGGCGCCGACGCCGCGGCCTTCACCAGCCGCCGCTCCACCTTCGAGCTGCAGCCCGATCCCAACCGGCCTGACCCGATGCTGTCGCGCCGCGTCGTGCTCGCCCCGCCGAGCGCCCTGCCGACTCCCGTCCCGCCCCCGACACCCGCGCCGGATCCGCCGGCCGTGGGTGGCGTCGTGGCCGCTGCGCCGCCGCCCGCCGTCGTCCCGCAAAAGGTGGTCGGCAGCGGGGTTCTCGGCTGGCCGGTCACCGGCGGGACCATCACCACCTACTTCAGCTCGTGGCACCTGGCCATCGACATCGCCGTGCCCTACGGCACGACCGTGATGGCGTCCGACGGTGGCATCGTGACCTGGGCCGGCTGGCGGAACAACGGTGGCGGGCTGGTTGTCGAGATCGACCACGGCAACGGAATCCGCACCGTCTATAACCACCTCGGCACGATCTTCGTGGGCATTGGCCAGGCGCGTCGGCAAGGGCGAGGCGATCGGTGGCGTGGGCTGCACGGGCATGTGCACCGGGCCGCACGTCCACTTCGAGGTGATCGTGGGCGGCGTCCTGGTCAACCCGCTGCGCTACCTGTAGCGCACGCGACGCCGACCCATCCCGCGGCAGGGGAGCGTCCCGGGTCCGTTGGTATCATCGGCTGCCGATGTTCGCTGACCACGCGCGGATCCTGGTGGCCGCCGGTGCCGGCGGCGACGGCTCCGCCTCCTTTCGACGCGAGGCGCACGTTCCACGCGGTGGCCCCGACGGCGGGGATGGCGGCCACGGTGGCGATGTCGCGCTGGTCGTCGACCCCGGCATGACGACCCTTGGCGACTACCACAGCCACCGGCACTTCAGGGCCAAGCCCGGCGGCAAGGGTTCGCGGCGGCGATGCCCACGGCCGTAACGGCACCGGCCGCGAGCTCACCGTCCCGCCGGGCACCGTGGTGCGCGTCGCCGCCGACGACCAGACGGATGAGGCCGGCCGGCTGCTCGGCGAGCTGATGGCCCCGGGTGAACGGCTGGTCGTGGCGCGCGGCGGACGTGGCGGACGTGGCAACGTTCACTTCGTGTCGCCCACCCATCGGGCCCCCACCCATTACGAGAAGGGAGCAGCCGGGGGAGGAGCGCTGGATCGAGCTGGAGCTGAAGCTGATCGCCGACATCGGCCTGGTGGGAGCGCCGAACGCCGGCAAGTCCACCCTGCTGGCGGCGCTGACCGCCGCGCAGCCGAAGGTCGGCGCCTTCCCGTTCACCACCACCAGCCCGAACCTGGGCGTGCTGGCGCTGGACGAGGAGCGGACCGCGGTGATCGCCGACGTGCCCGGCCTGATCGAGGGCGCGCACGAAGGCCACGGCCTGGGGCACGCCTTCCTGCGCCACGTCGAGCGCACCCGCGTGCTGGTGGCGGTCGTCGACGGTGCGGCAGACGATCCGGTCGAACAGTGGCGAGCGGTGGCCGAGGAGCTGCGGCTGCACGATCCGGCGTTGATGGAGCGGCCGATGCCGATGGTGGTCACCAAGCAGGACCTGCCCCGATGCGCGCGCCAAATGGCCGGCGGTGGCCAAGGCACTGCGAGCGGACGGGCATGACCCGATCGCGGTCTCCGCCCACGACGGCACCGGGCTCGACGCGCTGCGCGCCGCCCTGGACGCGGCCCTGGTCGAGGCGCTGGCCACCGAAGCCGCGCAACCCGCTGAGGCGGCAGTCCGCCTCCATCGCTTCGATCCGCTCGATACGGGCTGGCAGGTCGTGGTCGAGGACGGTGCGCTGCGGGTCCGTGGCCGGCGCATCGAGGCAGCCGCGGCGCGGATCGACTTCAAGAACGACGAGTCGCGTGACCGATTCCAGCGCACGCTGGAACGGATGGGCATCGACGCTGAGCTGCGCGAGCTCGGTGCCGGCCCCGGCACCATGGTCCGCATCGGGCGCGTCGAGCTGGAGTGGGGCGAGGACGAGTGACCCTCCCGTCGGTGCTTGCTTCGTCGCCCGATCGCGCCGCCCGAGCGGCCGCGCGCAGCGAACCGAAGCCGGACGCCCTCGACGAGGCCCCGCTCCGCATCGGCATCCTGGGCGGCACCTTCGACCCGCCGCACGTCGGTCACCTATGGCTGGCCAGCCTGGCCGCCGACACCATGCGACCTCGACCGGGTCATCTTCATGCCGGCCGCTCAGCCGCCCCACAAGCAGGGCCGCAAGCATCAGCCCCATCGTCGACCGGCTGCTCATGACGCGGCTCGCCATCGCTGGCAACGACGGCCTCGAGCTGTCGACCCTGGAGGTCGGGCGTGCCGGTCCGTCGTACACCGTCGACAGTGTCGAGGAGCTGCTGCGCACCTACGACGATGCGGCACTGTTCCTGATCATGTCGGCGGACTCACTGGCCCAGATCGATTCCTGGCACGAGCCGGACCGGCTTGCTCTCGCTGGTCGAATGGGTGGTGGGTCCGCGGCCGGGCACGCCGCCGCCCGACCCGTCGCAGCTCCGCCAACGCTTCGGAGACGCAGCCGATCGGATCCACCTGCTGGACGGTCCCTCGCTCGACGTGAGCGCCACCGAGGTCCGCAAGCGGGTGGCGGCGGGTCGGACCATCCGCTACCTTGTGCCGCAGGCCGTCGAGGAGCTGATCGCGGAACGCGGGCTCTATCGACGGACGCGACGGCGCGGCGACGCGCTGGGGGCGGACAGCAGCACGGAGTGACGGACCTGGCAGAAGCGGCGAAGCAGACCGACGCGGAGGACCCGAGCGACCTTGCCCATCGGATCGTGGACGTTGCATCCGACAAGAAGGCTTCGGACATCGTCCTGCTGCGCACGGCCGAGCTCACCACC
The DNA here is from genome assembly GCA_963720505.1 of uncultured Chloroflexia bacterium. Taxonomy (GTDB): domain Bacteria; phylum Chloroflexota; class Limnocylindria; order QHBO01; family QHBO01; genus DASSCW01. The sequence continues at coordinate 253,831 of CAVRFT010000006.1, read as the reverse complement.
ATGGCCGACTACTTCGTCATCGCGTCCGGGCGCAGCGAGACGCCAGGTCCAGGCGCTCAGCAAGGCGATCGTCGATGAGCTGCGCGACGAGGGAATCAAGCCCATCGGCGTGGAGGGCCAGCGGAGCGCACGTTGGGTGCTGCTCGACTACGGCAGCGTGATCGTCCACCTCTTCGCGCCCGAAGAGCGCGAGTACTACGGCCTGGAGCGCCTCTGGAGCGAAGCCACGCAGGTGGTGCGCCTGGTCTGACCAACGGCGGTACTCGGCGGGTCCTGGTGCGGGATGGGCCGATGGGCGCCCCCCACTCGGGTACCGACGGAGTACTAGTCGGGCCCTGAACGGTCCTCCTATTGAGAGGGTGACCGTCCGAACCCATCCTGCGGCGCATGACCGAGCACGCACCGCTGTCAAGGCCGCTCGAGACCTGCCGCTTCTGCGGCGGTCAGCCTGCTGAGCAGCGTGTTCGACACCGCGTTCAAGGACACCGTTGCCGACGAGCGCCTCTTCTTCGCCATCCCCGGCGCGCTGTGCGTGCCGTGCCGCCAGCTGTACGTGGACCAGCAGCTGATCGGCATCCTGGGGCTGACCGAGGCTCGCTGCACCTTCGCCATCGAGAGCGATCGCGTCCTGCGCGCCGGCGCCGCCTGAGCTCCTTCTCCGTCGAGCTCTGCTCGCCGCCTAGCGCCGCGACCGCGGCTGGCCGCTCCCGCGGCATCCCGATCACGAACTCACCCAGCCAGGCGACCAGCGCCGGCTCCGGCTCCATGGCGTTCGTCTTGATCGCCAGGTCCGCCTCGAACAGGCCCTTCAGCATCGCCTCCAGCTCCTCGCCCGTGTAACGGCGCGCCGCCTCCACCAGCCGCTCCGCCATCCGGGCGTTGCCACGCCCGACCCGTTTCGTGATGTCGGCCGGCGCGGCGCCGCGCGCGGCCAGGTCGCGGGCCACGATCAGGTCCGAGAGCCGCCCCTGCAGGGCGCCCAGGATGCGCAGCACCGGCTGGCCCTCGGCCAGCGCCCGTTTGACCGCTTCGCCGGCGGCTGCCGTGCGTCGCGGCGGTCGATGGCGTTGGTGATGGCGAACAGGCTGGCCGGCCGCGTGTCGGCCACCAGTGCCTCGACGTCCTCGACCGAGATCGGCCGGTCACCCGCGTAGGTGGCCAGCTTGCGCAGCTCGCCGTCGGCGATGCGCGTCTGCTCTCCTCGCTCGACGTCCGACTCGGCCACCGCCCCGCCGATCCGCTCGGCCAGCGCGGCGGCCGCTCGCGGCTCGATGGTCGCCTCCATCTCGGTGGCATGACGACGGATCCAGGCCTGCAGCTCGCCGCGCCGCGGCGCCGTGCGCTCGACCACCTCGCCGCCGCGTGCCTTGACCGCCGCCGCCAGCTTGGCCAGCAGCGGCGGCGGCCGCGTGGCATCGCGCGTGGAGCGGACGTCGACCAGCGCCAGCGCGGCACCGTCGGGCAGGTCCTGCACCAGGGCCAGCAGCCGCTCGGTGGCCGCGGTCGACCGTCCCGCCGCCCGCAGCGGCTGGCGCAGCACGGCCAGCCGCGTGCCGAACAGGCCGACGCTGCCGGACTCCAGGCGGGCGCGATCGATGGCAGCCTCGTCCGGGCTGCGCTCCGCCACGATCTCGACGCGATCGTCGGCGCCGACCGCGGTGGCGAAGCGCAGCCACGACCTGATCGAGGCCGAAGCCATCGTCGCCGTGTACCAGCAGCAGCGGCACGGTCATGCGCCGGACTGCCAGGCCGCCCGGAGCCGTTCGAGCAGGACCTCAGGCTCGAGGCCGGCAGCCTCGCCCAGCTCGGCTTCCAGGGCATGGGCCGGCCGGCGCGCGGTGTCGAGATCGGCGGCGTACTGCGGGTGCCGCACCTTCATGTCATCGATCCGCTCGTCGATCGTCATGAACGCCTGGGCGACGTGCCGGTCGGCGACCGAAACGATCACCGACGGCCAGCCGCGCGGAAAGCAGCGGTCGTCGAGCAGGCAGGTCACCGGGTGAGAGGCGACCGGCGCCATCAGCTCCTCGAATCCCATCGCGCCCAGGCGCTCGGCGGCGACCTGACCGTGGATGCCGCCGCCCTGCCGCGTCTCCAGCTTGTCGATGTCGTGCAGCAGGGCGGCGACCTCGACCAGCCGCACGTCGACCGGTACGCCCGCCGCCGCGACGAGACGCGCGGCTTCGGCCGCGACCCGCGCGACCCCCTTCGAGTGGACGACGATGCCGTCCGGGAGCTCGAAGGGAATCGAGCAGCTGCATGGCCTGGTCGCGACCGGGTACCACCATGGGCCGATGCTACCCGCATCCGGCGGCGCGCGGTCCCCGGCTGACGATGCCTCCAGCATCGGCGATCACCTCCAGCGTGCCCTCCAGGTCGGTGCGCCGGATGTCGAGGCCAGGCACCGCAGCCAAATGCTCGAGCGTGATGGCGTGTGGGTGGCCGTATTCGTTGTCGACGCCGCAGGAGATGAGCGCGACCGACGGCTGCAGGACGGCCAGCATCTCGGGCAGCGTGCTGGAATCGGAACCGTGGTGCCCGACCTTCAGCACGTCGACCCGGCTCAGGAGGCCGCGCTCCAGCAGGCGGCGCTCGACCGGCATCTCTGCGTCGCCGGTCAGCAGCGCCCTGAATCCGCCGCTCTCCAGCAGCAGGACGACCGATGCGTTGTTGATGTCGTCGTCCGGCAGGGGGCCGGCGACGTCGTCCGGGCTGGGATAGAGGATGCGCAGCCGAACAGCTGGCCCAAGCCGGATCACGTCCCCCGCCCGTGCCTGTCGGACCACGGCCTCGGGTTCGTGGGCGGCCAGCTCCAGGAAGCGGGGATAGCTGGGATTCTCGTACGGGCGCCCCGGATCGATCACGGTCCGAACCTCGAAGCGCTCCAGCGCCGGCAACAACCCGGCCACGTGGTCCTCGTGCGGGTGGGTCAGCACCAGCACGTCCAGCCGCCGCTGCCAGAACGGCAGTCGCTCGCCGAGGCGACGCAGGGTCAGGTCCGGATCCGGCCCGCCGTCGATCAGCGCCGTCTCGCCGGTCGGCGCCACGACCAGGATGGCGTCGCCCTGACCGATGTCCAGGGCGAAGAGGTGGAGCCGGCCATCGGGCTGGCTGGCCAGCGTCAGCCCACCGACGAGCACCACCGCCGCCACGGCGAACGGCAGTGGACGAGCGAGCCGGGCCAGCACGCCGCCAGCCAGCGACACCTCGTCGGGCGTCCCCGGGAGCGGGTCGCGCACAGCTGCCAACCGGCGACGCGCCAGGAGGAGTGCCGGGTACCAGGCGACAGCCAGCCAGGGCGGACCGGTCGCCTCCACCGATGCCAGCGGCACGGACGCCGCGGCCTGCCCGACCACGACCATGGCCCGCAGCAGGCAGAACGCGATGCCACCGGTCAGCCACTCGACGGCGCCCGCCAGCGGAAGCGCGTCGCCGACAGCCCCCGCCCCCGCAGCCAGCGCGCTGCCGAGCATCACCAGCGGGACCAGCGGCACGACCAGCACGTTGGCGGCCGGAGCGATCAATGACAGCCGCTCGAAGTTGAGCAGGATGACCGGCAGGGTGGTGACCTGGGCGGCCAGGGTCAGAGCCACCGGCTCGCGCACGAGCGCGGGCCATCGGTGCAGGCGCGCCGCAAACGCAGCCCCGAACCAGATCAGGCCGGCGGTCGCCAGCGCGGACAGCTGGAAGCCGACGTCCCAGGCGATGGCTGGCGAGACCGCGAGCATGAGCAGCGCCGCCAGCATCAGGGCCGACATGGCATGCGAGCGAGTGCCACCCAGGCGCGCGACCAGCAGCGCCCCCGCCATCAGCGCCGCACGCACCACCGATGGCGAGGCACCCGTGAGCAGGACGTACGCCGCGACCGCGCTCATCGCCGCCGTGGCCGCCAGCCAACGGCCGGACGGCAGCCGGGTCAGGCGGTCGCGATGCTGCCGCGGCGATGGCGGCCACGATGGCGATGTTCCAGCCCGAGATGGCGACCACGTGGGTCAGGCCGGCGCGCGCAAAGGCGTCGTTGATGGCCGGGTCGATGCTCGAGCGCACGCCGAGCAGGATCCCGGCCGCCAGCGCGGCCTCAGGCTCCGGCACCAGCCGATTCAGGCCGGCGAGCAGCCATGAGCGCACCTCATGCAGGGCGTCGGCTACAGGCCCGAGCTCGTGGCCCACCACCGTGACCCCGCGGCTGCTGGCGATGGCAGCCACTCCCTGCCGCGCGAGGTACGCGCGATAAGCGAATCCGTCGAAGTCCTCGGGCTCCTCCAGAGACGTCGTGACGCGCAGCCGGTCTCCTGCCTCCACGGCGGCGCTGCGCGGCAGCCAGAGCAGGACGCGCCCCGCCAACGCGTTGCTCCTTCCATCCGGACCGGTCACCTCCACCCGGTCGATGACGACCTGCTGGCGCTCGCCGCGAGGCCGCGGGTCGTCAACGGCGGTCCCGGTGAGCGCTCGCTCCTCCGATCCGACCAGGGCGGCGACGCTGCCCTCGCCGAGTGGGCAACGCCACGGCGGCAGCGCGCCATGTGCCGAGCGCCACGGCTGCAACCGCGATCCCGAGCACCAGCAGCGGGCGCCACCGAAACAGCAGCCCGGTGCCCGTACAAGCCAGGGCCGCCAGCGCCGTCGCCCGCAGGTCCACCGTCGCCGCGGTCAGCGCCTCCCCGGCGACGATGCCGACCACCAAACCAGCCAGCGCAGACGGCAGCAGCAGGGCGGCCATGGCCGGCAGCGAGCCCGCTTCAGAACGTGACCAGGTCGCGGATGTCCTCGAGCTGGCCGCGGTCGATCACCTCGCGCTCGACCATCTCGTCGACGGTCGCGAACGGCTGTTGCGCTCGTGCGGCCACGATCTTCTGCACGGTCACCGGACCGATGCCGGGGAGCGCCTCCAGCTCCTCGGGCGTGGCGGTGTTGACGTTCACCAGCGTGGAGCCGCCGGCGCCGCTCGTCGCACCACCTCCGGCCGTCCCGCCGGTGGTGCCACCGCCCGCCGTTGGTGCGCCGACGATCGGGACATAGACCTGCGCCCCGTCGGTCAGGAGCGCCGCCAGGTTCAGACTCGCTGCCGCGGCGTTCAGATCGGCCTGGCGAGAGTAGCCACCGGCCGCGGCGAGCGCATCAGCCACGCGAGCGCCGGATGGCAACAGGACCACGCCCGGACGCCTGACGGCGCCCTGCACGTCGATCACGAGGTCGGCCGTTGGCACCAACGACGGTGACGCCTGCGCGACGGGCGAGACTGATGCAACCAGCTCGCCACCGGTGGGTGCGGGAGCGGCTTCCGTGGCTGCCGACCAGCAATGCCGCGGCACCCGCAACGCACAGCAGGCCGGCGGCCACCAGTCCGACCGCGAGCTGGTCGCGCCGCGTCATGGATGACACGTGAGCGCCTCCCAACAGGAAGGCGAGACGGGTGAAGACCTGTCCGGGGCCCGGCGCCCGGGCACTCGACGCCGGGTCCCGGAAGCAGGAGGCGCAGCCTAGCGGCGCGGCGCTTATTGGCCGCTTACCGTGCGGTTTGCGCGACGAATGTGGCGCGAATCGGGCTAGTCGCCCGGCGTCACCACGTTGACCAGCTTGCCCGGCACCTGGATGACGCGCCGCGGCGCGCGACCGCCCAGGTAGCGCTGTACGTGCTCACTGGCCAGCGCCAGCCGCTCGATCTCCTCGGCCGGGGTGTCGCGCGTGACCACCAGCCGATCGCGCAGCTTGCCGTCGACCTGCACCGGCAGCTCGATCGTGTCGGCCACTGCCAGTGCGGGGTCGTAGGTCGGCCATGGCTGCTGGTGGACGCTGTATTCCCGGCCGCGCCGCGCCCAGAGCTCCTCCGCGAGTGCGGAGCGCCCGGGGCCAGCAAGCAGCAGCAATGCATCCACCGCCTCGCGGTAGGCCGCGGTGCCGCCGATCCCCGCGCCGCGCGCGTGAACGATCGCGTTCGACAGCTCCATCAGCTTGGCGATGGCCGTGTTGAAGCGGAATGCTCCGTACTCCTCGGTGACCGCGGCAATGGTGGTGTGGGTGGCGCGGCGCAGGGCGCGCTCCAGCTCCTCCGCCTCGCCAAGCAGTGAGTTCCCATCCGTCGGCTCTGCCTGGGCGACGTGCCAGACGCGGCCCAGGAAGCGGTGGATCCCCTCGATCCCGGTCGGGTTCCAGGGTCCGCCCTGGTCCCACGGACCGATGAACATCAGGAACAGCCGCACCGTGTCGCTGCCGTATCGGCTGGTCAGGTCGTCCGGGTTGACCACGTTGCCGCGCGACTTGCTCATGCGCTGGTGGTCGGCGCCCAGGATCTGCCCCTGGTTGCGCAGGGCCATGAAGGGCTCGTCGAAGGACAGGTGGCCCATGTCGCGCAGAGCCTTCACGAAGAAGCGCGAGTACATCAGGTGCAGCACGGCGTGCTCCGCGCCGCCGGTGTACAGGTCGACCGGCATCCAGTGCGCCACCGCCTCCGGATCCCAGGCGCGCGCATCGTCGTTCGGGGAGCAGTAGCGCAGGAAATACCAGGCCGAGTCGACGAAGGTGTCCATGGTGTCGGTCTCGCGGCGCGCCTCGGCGCCGCACACCGGGCAGCTGGCCTTCAGGAAGTCGGCGTGCGACTGCAGCGGGCTGACCCCGGTGGGCGCGAAGTCGACGTCCTCCGGCAGCAGGACCGGCAGCTGGTCCTCCGGCACCGGCTGGGCGCCGTGCTCGGGGCAGTAGACGATCGGGATGGGCGCGCCCCAGTAGCGCTGGCGGCTGACCAGCCAGTCACGGATCTTGTAGCTCACCGCCGGCCCGCCGATCCCCAGGTCGGCCAGCTGCTGGGTGATTGCGCCGATCGCCTCGCTGGCCGGCATGCCCGCTGAACTCGCCGGAGTCGACCAGCACCTCGTCGGCGGTGTGCGCCACGAACGCCTCGCCGTCGGGCAGCTCGCCGGACGCCGGCTGCACGACGTACCGCATCGGCAGGTCGTACTTCCGGGCGAAGGCGCCGTCACGCTCGTCGTGGGCGGGCACGGCCATGATCGCGCCGGTGCCGTAGCCGGGCAGCACGTAGTCCGCCACCCAGATCGGGATGCGCTCCTGGCTCATCGGGTTGATGGCGTAAGAGCCGATGAAGACGCCGGTCTTCTCGCGATCCGCCGACAGCCGCTCGATCTCGGTCTCGCGTCGCGCGGCGGCCACGTACGCCTCCACCTCGCCGCGACTGCTCGTCGGTGGTCAGCACCGGCACCAGCGGGTGCTCGGGCGCCAGCACCATGAAGGTGGCGCCGAACACCGTGTCCGGACGCGTGGTGAAGACCCGGATCGGCTCGACGTCATCGGCCTCCACCGCGAAGGCGATCTCGGCGCCCTCCGATCGGCCGATCCAGTTCGTCTGCATCAGCCGGATCGGCTCCGGCCAGTCCATGCCGCTGAAGTCCAGCAGCTCGTCCGCGTAGTTGGTGATGCGGAAGAACCACTGCTCCAGGTCGCGCTTGATGACCGGCGTGCCGCAGCGCCAGCAGTGCCGATCGGCCCCCTCCACCTGCTCGCGTGCCAGCACCACCTGGTCCTTCGGGCACCAGTCGACCGCTGCCATGGACCGATACGCCAGCCCGGCGCGGTAGAACTGCAGGAACAGCCACTGCGTCCAGCGGTAGTAGCGCGGGTCGCTGACCACCACCTCCCGCGACCAGTCGAAGCCGCAGCCCGTGGTCCGGAACTGGGCGCGCATGCGCTCGATGTTGGTGTTGGTCCAGATCGCCGGATGGATGCCCCGATCGATGGCCGCGTTCTCGGCCGGCAGGCCGAACGAGTCGAAGCCCATCGGGAACATGACGTTCAGCCCCTGCATGCGGCGCATGCGAGCCACGATGTCCGGGCCGGTCGCCGCGTACCAATGCCCGATGTGCAGGTCGCCCGACGGGTACGGGTACATGGTCAGCAGGTAGTGCTTCTGCCGCGGGTCCCGGTCGTCGGCGCGGTACAGGCCGTCCGCCTCCCAGCGCTCGCGCCAGCGCTGCTCGTACTCGGCGGGGTCGAAGCGAGGACCCCGGGCGGTGCGGGCCTCGGTGTCGGTCCGTGTCGTCATCGGTCCTTCCTTCGTGCGGTCCACAGGTCAAGGCGGTAGGGGACGGGGAATGGGCGGCCGTCGTTCAGGCCATGGCGGCCGAGCAGCGCGGCCAGGTCGAGCCGGAAGCGATCCTGCTCCTCGGGAGTCTTGCCGACCCGCACGTACGAGGCGGTGAAGGCCATGCCGATGAACTCGTCGCCGGTCATCGTCACCTCGTGGCGCAGCTGGGTCAGCTGCGGCTCGTCGAACGCCGCGGCGTGCGCCTCGATCGCCCGGCGCGTCTCGTCGGGCAGCCCGGTCGCTTCGGCCAGTCCGGCCTCGTAGCGACCGGCGTCGTCGTCGGTGACGCGGCGCAGCAGGTCGCCGTAGTCGGCCAGGAACGGCGATCGCTCGGCGTCGCGCACGTTCCAGAACAGGGCCAGGCCGCCGCTCGGCTTCAGGATGCGAGCCGCTTCCCCCAGCGCACGGTCCTTGTCGAACCAGTGGAAGGCCTGCGCCGCGGTGACCAGGTCGGCCGATTCATGATCAAGGCCGGTCTCTTCCGCGGTCGCCTGCACCGTGGAGACCAGCAGCCCCTTGTTTGCCGCCCGGCCGCGCAGCATGTCCAGCATCGGCTTGCCGGGCTCGACCGCCGTCACGCGCCAGCCCAGCTCGGCCATGGCCAGCGAGGCTCGGCCGGTGCCCGCTCCCAGGTCGACCACGTGCGGCTGGCGCGGAATCGGCAGGCGCTGCGCGATGGCATCGAACAGCTCGACCGGGTACGTCGGCCGATACCGGTCGTAGTCGCCGGCCCAGGCGTCGAAGCCGCGAGCGCGAGCAGGATCCACGCCGCTCATCGTGTGGCCTCCGGCTCATTGGGGAACCATGCCATCAGCAGCTCGTCGCGCAGCACGTCCCCGTCAGCACGGTACTGCTTGCGCCGCAGCCCTTCCCGCACGAACCCGGCGTGCTCGTACACGGCAATCGCGCGCTCGTTGTCGGGAAACACGGCCAGGGCGACCTTCAGCAGCCCCTGCTCGTGCGCCCACTCCTGGGCGGCCCGCACCAGGGCGGAGCCGATGCCGACCTCGCGCCAGCCGTCGGCCACCACGATGCTGAGCGTGCCGACGTGGCTGCTCACCGCGCTGCGCTCCAGGCTGATCTGCACCGTGCCGATCGGATCGCCGTCGGCCTCGGCGACCAGCGCCAGGCCGTCGCCGGTGCGCAGCATCTCGCCAATGAAGAACGCCTCCGACGGCTGGCTGACGGCGCTGGGCGGGGTCACCAGCCAGCGGCCCTCGCGTCGCACCTCGTCGAACAGGCGGGCCAGGCCGCGCGCATCGGTCGGCCGGGCGGGGCGCAGCGTCCAGCGCCGGCCATCGCCGGTCGTTCGCGCCTGCGCCTCCACATCGGTCACCATCGCGGCCTGCTCATCGGTTCATCCGTTGCGTCCAGGACATCACAAAGCCCCCGTTCGTCAGGACGAAGGGGGCTCCCATCGCGGTACCACCGTGACTTGACCGAGGTGGGTGGTGGAGCTGGGGGGACTCGAACCCCCGACCCCCTGCATGCCATGCAGGTGCTCTCCCAGCTGAGCTACAACCCCACGGTCGGTCCACTCATCGGCGCGGATATCGGACGCCATTCCGGCCGGTCTCCCGGCTGCTCGACGGGCGAGTTCTGCGTGGTCCGGCGACCGGCTTCCACCATCCCGGCTCGCTTCCTGCCGGAACGCAGCGCGTACTGCTCCCGCGTCATCGCGTTCGTGCTCGAGTATAGCAGTCGAGAGGCCAAATTCGGGTCCTAGGCGCTGGCCGGCTCCGACAGCATGGTGCGCAGTCCCTCGTCCAACGGGCGCGGCGCATAGCCAAGCTCCGTGCGAGCCTTCGCGTCGCTGAACCAGTAGGTGACGCCCAGGCTGGCTCGCACCAGCTCGCCCAGGTCCGGTCCGCGCAGCAGCGCAGACAGCGATCCCACCGCGCCGACGCCGCGCACCAGCCAGGGCGGCACCTCGAAGCGGGGTGGAGGGTGGCCACCGAGCGCCGCCGCGCGCTGCATCACCTGCCGCATCGTGGCCACCTCCCCGCCCAGAAGGTAGTTGCCGCCAAGGGTGCCGCGGTCGTGGACCAGCAGGATCCCGGCAGCGATGTCATCGACTTGCGCCAGGTTGCCACCGAGATCCGGCACCGCCAGGACCTGCAGCCTGCCCTCCATCGCCTGCTGGATCTGGGCGCCGGCCTGGGAATGGTCACCAGGCCCGTAGATCATGCCGGGCATCGCGATCAGCACCGGCAGGCCGTTCGCCGCCCGCTCCGTCGGCCAGGAGGTGTGCGCGGTACTTCGTCTCGTCGTACCAGGACAGGAAGACCGGCGGCTGCGCTCGCTGGAACGTCTCGTCCGGCAGCTGGCCCAGCGTGTTGCCGAGCACGTTGGCCGTCGAGGTGTAGACGATCCGGGCCACGCCACTGGCCGCCGCGGCATCCAGCACGCGCCCGGTGGCGGTGACATTGGCCGCCCACATGGCGGGTCGCTGGCCGGGCCGAATGCCAACCCGGTAGCTACCGGCGAGGTGAAAGACGGCGTCGGCGCCCTCCATGGCGGCGACCAACGGTGCCGAATCGGCGGCGGCCAGGTCCATCCCCACCAGCGCTGCTCCGCTCATGCCCAGGCCGCCGGAGCGGTGCGGATCGCGCACGGCCGCCACGACGTGGTCGCCGCGCGCAAGCAGCTGCCGAACCACCGCGCCGCCGACGAAGCCGGCGCCGCCGGTGACGAAGGCCTTCATCCGCCCTCGACGGCGTCCCGCAGGCGCTCGAGACCCGAAGCCAGCTCGCCGGCGGCCGCATTGGCGATGACACCTTCCAGGGGCGCCATGAACAGGCTGCCGGCCTTGATCTCGACCCCGGAGCGCGCTGCGGTGCCGTCGTTGGCAGGCTCCATCTCCAACGTGGCCGTCACGCTGACGCCGCTGGCCTGGCTGGCCAGCGCCAGCCGGCGCCCGGGCTCGAATTCGGTGATGGCGAGGTCCACGGTCAACGACTGGCCGCCCAGGGCGCGCACCACGCGGGCCGTCGAGCCGACGCCGACCGGGTCGGGCGATGTCCGCTCAGCCGACACGATGCCCGTCTGCCAGCGCGGCAGGTTGGCCAGGTCGGCCACGAAGGCGAACACCTTCTCCGGTGGAGCGGCGATGGTGATGCCGGCCTCGACGCGTCGCATCCGCCTAACCCTACTCGATCGTCACCGCCCGGCCGCCGGGAGTCCGGTGTGCGCGACTCGGCCGTCCCGGGTATTCTGCCGAGCGGCATCGCCACGCACCGTGGCGAGCGCGGCGCGCCAGTCAGCGCGCACCACAATCCCGGAGGACCCTCTTGCTTCGTCGACTCATGCCCACGGCCGTGCTGCTCGCCGTGGTGCTCGCCGCCTGTGGTGGCCCCAGCGCTCCCGCCATCACCGATCCCGCCGAGATCATCGGCCAGGGGTTGGAGGCAACCGCCGGTACCACCAGCTTCCATGTGGACCTGACCGTGACCGGCAACGTCACCATTCCCGACACCGGGGGCACCTTCGACCTGGAGGGGACCACCGCGGCGGGCGACTTCGACATCGCCAACAAGCTCGGCCACCTCACCTTCGAGGTACCGGCGCTGTTCAGCCTGAGCGGCGAGGTGCTGCAGATCGGCACCGACTCCTACGTCAAGACCAGCCTCACCGGTGACACCTACACCAAGTCCACCATGGCCGATGGCGGCGAGGTGCCGACCGATCCGGACAAGGCTCTGGCCGGCCTGCAGGACTTCCTGGACAAGGAGGGCGTGCAGACGGAGAAGCTGGCTGACGTGAGCTGCGGCGACAACACCTGCTACGCGGTGAAGCTCACCATCCCGAGCTCGCTGCTGTCGGCGGGCAGCCAGGTGGCGGGGATCGATCCGAGCGAGCTGGTTGGTGACGCGCTGGTGCTGAACATGCAGTTCGAGCGCGAGAGCCTGCACCTGACCCAGCTGTCGACGGACATCGACGCTGGCGATGCCGGCACGTTCGGCCTGCTGCTCACCGTCTCGGGCTACGGAGAGCCGGTCGAGGTCAGCCCGCCGCCGTCCGACCAGGTGACCGAGGGTAGCCCCGCGCTTCCGTTCTAGGAGGTCGGCGCGCGCCGCGGCGCGGCGTCAATGGGCGAGCGTGAGGTGGTGGAGATGAGGGGACTCGAACCCCTGACCCCTGCGATGCGAACGCAGTGCTCTCCCAGCTGAGCTACATCCCCATCTGAGCGCGGCGCGAGGCCGGCGGCGAGTATACCAGCGACGCTTTGCACCCTCGGCAACGCGCCGTGAACGCGGATCCTACCTGTCTTTCTCACTCCTCCTGTCACCTAATCGCGGCTATCGGTCCCTTGTAATCCAGTTCATGCCACACCGCGAGCGAGCTCTGCCGCTCGCATGAGCCAGTCGGCGGGATCGGCCGCGTGGTACCGCCGCTCCGACGGCTCGATGTTGTCCAGGAAGTTCTGATACACGATGGCCTGTCGGGCGGCCGCGACCGGCCGGAGCAGCAAAGAGGCACGATCTGGGTCGGATCCTGGCAGCGCATGCTTCCATTCCGCGTGCCACTGTCGGCGCACCGCCTCGACGCCTTCGGTGGGGACCCGATCGAGGAAGGCCGGCTCATCGAGCAATGGATGACCAACTCCGCAGTCGCCCCAGTCCAGCAGGACCAGGGCGGTGTCATCGCCACGCAGGTTGCCCGGATGAAAGTCGCCGTGGACGAGGGTATCGGGCAGGCCGCAGCTCGCAACCTGCTTGAATCGGTCCTCCAGCCCGGTTACGAACCGGTGCAGTGTGGCGCGATCCTCGGTCGTCAGATTCGGGCCGACGCGATCGACCACGGCTGCAATTGCCTGCGCGAGGGAGGGTGCGCGCCAGTCGGGAAGCCCCAGGGCCAGCAGCTCATCGGTCCGGTTAGACCATTCCCGCTGCAACGCGACCAGCAGTCGGACCATCTCCAACAGCCGGGGCATGCCGGCGCCGTAAAGGTCATCGCCGTGGATCTCGGCCATCAAGAGGCGCGGCCCATCGTGCGAGATGAGGGTCGGCACGGGCCATCCCTGGAGTCGCCGCAGGATGCGTCCCTCATGAGCGAAGAATGGCGGGACGCATTTGAGCCACACGGTCTGGCCCGCTACCGGCAGGCGCCACAGGCTGGACAGGTTCCAGCTGCGGACCTGTTCTGGTGGGCCGGCGCGACGCATGCCGTGCTCGGCCAGCGCCATCTCCGCCCACGCCACGTCGGCTGATGGTCCGCCCGGTCTGGCCCACGGCATTCGCAGCGGGTGGTCGTCGAGCGTGCCGTTCCAGACCTCCGAGGCCACTGAGCCAGCCACCTCGGCCAGATACGTGACGGCGCCGCCGTGCGGGACCGTCAGCTCCGTTTCGAGCAGGCGGAGGATCGTCACGTCGATGTGGTAGTGCTCGCGTGCAGCCCTCACCACCGGCTCGGCATCCTGCCACCACGGTGTCTCGACCCTGAGCGGCGGCAGTGTGCCGACAAGCTCTCCATCTGGCGTTACGAGAACCAGGCGCGCGGAGCGGGGAGGAAAGTCTTGAAGGGTCACGGGGCGAATGATCTCAGGGCTATCCGCTTCCCATTTTAGAACGTCTGTTCTAACATGGTTCGGGCCATGACAGTCCAGACCGATGTCTCCCGGCCCGTCCGACCCCTCCCCGAGCTCCTGGATGCGCTGCGCCAGCACGGCCTGCGGCGCGGCGTGGAGCCCTCCGGACCCTTGCCTCCGCGACCCGCCCTGTCGACCGGCCAGCCGGACCTCGACCGTGCCCTGGGAACGGGTGGCTGGCCGCGCGGCGCACTGGCGCTGCTCGACGCGCCGACCGGCAGCGGGGCCACCAGCCTGGCGCTCGGCACGCTGGCTGCCTGCCAGGCGTCCGGCGGCCTGGTCGCCTACCTGGATCCGGCTGGCAGCCTGGACCCGGCCACCGCGTCCCGTCTCGGCATTGACCTGGCCTGGCTGCTGGTCGTCCGCCCGGCCGATGCCGCCCAGGCGGTGGAGCTGGCCGGCTGGCTGGCCCGCGAGGGCCGGATCGACGCGATGGTGCTGGACCTGGCCGATACCCTCCTGCCGCGCGGGCTGGATCGCCTGGCCGACCTGCTGGTGCGGTCGAGCGGCGTGACGCTGCTGCTGGCCGGGACCGGGCGCGAGGCGGCGGGTCGGGTGGCCAGCGTGCGGGTGGCACTGCAGCGGCGTGCCTGGCTGGCGGTCGGCCGCGACCTGGTCGGGCAGCGGGTGGAGGCCACCGTCACGCGCCAGCGCTGGGCGCTGGCCGGCAGTCGGGCGCAGCTCGACCTCTACTTCGCCGAGGGCCGCCGGACCGATGCCCTGCTGCGCGCGTCGGCGCATCCGCTGGCGGAGCCGGCCGTGCCGGACGCCACGCTCGAGGTGCCGTCGCTGCAGGTGGTGGGTGCCTGATGCGGCTGCTGGCCCTGGTCTGGCCCGACCTGCGTCTGCCGGAGGCGGAGACGGCACCCTGGGAGCCGATGCTCGACCGCCTCGACGACCTCTCCCCGCGGGTCGAGCCGGTGGCGGTGGGGGTGGCGCTGGTCGACATCACCGGCCTGGGGCCGATGCTCGGCGAGGAGCGCCGCATCGCGGCCCGGGCGGTGGCGCTGTGCCGGGAGGTGAGCCCGCTGCCGGTCCGCGTCGGGGCGGCGGAGAACCGCTGGCTGGCGGTGCTCGCCGCCCGGCTGGCCCAGCCGGAGCGCCCCGATGTCCCGGCCGCCTTCCGGGCCCTGGCGCGCGAAGCGCTGGCGGAGCTGCCGCTGGACCTGCTCCCCGCCGATCCGGCCACGCGCCAGCGCTTCGCGCTGTTCGGGCTGACGGTCATGGGACAGCTGGCCGCGCTGCCGCGCTCGGCGGTCGGCGCCCAGTTCGGAGTCGCCGGTGAGCGGCTGCAGCTGCTGGCACGCGGCGACGACCCACGGCCGCTGACCCCGCGGCGACGCCCGGCGCGCCTGGCCCGCTCGATCGTCTTCGATCCGCCCCTGGAGGGAGTGGGCGCCATCGCTCTGGCCCTGCGTCGTGCCTGCGCCGAGCTGTGCGAGGTGCTGCGGGCGCGCCACCTGGCTCCCGGGCGCGCCGCCCTGCGGCTGCAGCTGGAGGACGCGCCCGCCCTTGGCGTGGAGCTGGCCTTCCCGGCTCCCGCCCTGGAGCCGGACTGGATCGCGCGGCTGCTGCTGGGCCGGCTGGAGCAGGCTGCCCGTGCCCGCCGGCTGGGAGAGGTGGAGGAGCCGCGGGTGGGATCCATCGGGCTGGTCTTCGACCGTCTGGCCGATCCGGCCAGCCGCCAGCTGCCGGCCTTCGAGGCGCAGGCCGCGCGCTGGGAGGAGCTGCGCTGGTCGCTGGAGCGGCTGGCCGCTCGCTTCGGCGAGGGCCGCCTGTGGCGGGCCGTGCACGACCGCCCGACTGCGTCGCTGGCCGAACGGCGGACGCGCCTGGTCGACATCGGTCCCTCCGCGTCATGACCCGCCTGGTCGACGGGCACCCGCTGGTGCAGGTGGAGACCGATGCCGCCGGCATCCCGGTGCGCCTGCGCATGGACGGCACCACCCATGGCGAGGTCGGCATCTGCAACCGATGGCGGCTGGACGACGACTGGTGGCGGACGCCGGTGGCGCGTGCCTACTTCAAGCTGGTGACCCGCGACGGGCTGCTCTGCACCATCTACCTGGACGAGATCCGCGGCACCTGGCACCTGGAGCGCATCTTCGACTGACTCATGGCTGACACCTCATCGCCGCGGTTGCCTGCTAGGCTCCGTGCTCGATGCCACCCAGCTTCCGCGTGCGCCCGGCCACGCCCGACGACAAACGCCCGAGCTTCGACGTCTTCATCCCGGCCGTGCGCGAGCTGTCCGCCCGCCAGGGCGCACCCTGGGATCCCGATCCCGACGAGGTGTGGAACAACCAGACGGCGTTCCTCGACTTCCTGGCGGAGCATGCCGCCGAGTGGTGGGTGGCCGAGGACGATGACTCCGGCAAGGTCATCGGCTATGCCCGCTCGCTCGAGCGTGGCGGGCTGTTCGAGCTGTCCGAGTTCTTCGTCCACCCCGATAGCCAGTCGGCCGGGGTCGGCCGTGCCCTGCTCGACAAGGCGTTTCCCGGCCGGACGTGGCGAGGTCCGGGCCATCATCGCGACCACCGACGTGCGCGCCCAGGCCCGCTACTACCAGGCCGGCACCATTGCCCGCTTCCCGATCGCCGGCCTGACCGGCAAGCCGGGGGTCGCTGCGGGCACACCGGTGGGCAACGGCGTCGAACCGGCGCCGGCCACGACTGATGACATCGCGGACCTGGCGGCCCTGGAGCGCTCGGTGATCGAATTCGATCGCGGCAACGAGTTCGAGTGGCTGCTCGAGAATCGCGAGGGCTACCTGTACCGGCGCGGCCCCGAGATCGTCGGCTCGGCCTTCCTGGGGCCGCGTGGCGCCATCGGCCCCATCGCCGCCACCCACCCCGACCACCTGCCGTCAATCCTGGACCACATCGAGCGCCGCGCCGCCGAGCGGGAGATCGAGGAGGTGGCGCTGGAGGTCCCGATGGTCAACGAGGTGGCCATGCGGCACCTGCTCGGACGTCACTTCAAGATGGACACCTTCCTCACCTTCCTCAACTCGAACCGGTCGTTTGGGCAGTTCGACCGCTTCATGGGCTTCTCGCCACCATTCGTCCTCTAGGGTCAGTCCAGCGCGCCGCCCACGCGAGCGTGGCACCGGCTGTGCAGGAGAGGGGAGACATGAGCGATTGGCAGCGCAATCCCGGCGCCATCGATGATCCTGGCATGAAGGGCGGGACCGAACCGGAGCTCGACCCCCTGCCGCCCGGCGACAGCGCGGACGACACGGCCACGGAGCAGCCGCGGGCCAACGAGCTGGACATGCCCGGCCCGGATGACCCGGTGGCATGGAGCTTCATCGAGCCCGGCACCCCGATCACCGGCCGCGAGGGGGTGCGCATCGGCAAGGTGGAAGCCATGCTCGGCACCGAGATGGAGGGCATCTTCCACGGCATCGCCCTCGACCCGGCGGAGAGCGGACCCTTCCGCGTCATCCCTGCGGACAAGGTGACCAGCCTCACCCCGTCCGAGGTGCGGGTCCAGGTGGCGGCCGACGAAGTCGACGCCCTGGCGGAGTACGACGAGGCAGGCTGAGCCCTACCATCCCCATCCATGGCCGATGCGCCGCTGGTCGACCGGCTCTGGCCCGACCCACGCTCCGCGCTGCTCCTGGACGACGCGTTCAGCGACCTTGCCCTGCCCGATCTCCCGGCCGACCGCCCGTTGGTGGGCGTCAACATGATCAGCAGCGTCGACGGTCGCGCGCAGCTGGACGGACTGGCCGATGGGCTCGGCTCGCGAGAGGATCGGCGCCTGATGCGCCTGTACCGGGTCGGCTATGACGCGGTGGCCAGCGGGGCGGGCACGTTGCGGGCCGACGACTTCTACTCGTGGCTGCCGGACGACCTGGCGCAGCGCCGCGTCGAGCTGGGGAAGCCGGCACAGCCATTGGCGGTCGTGATCGGCGGCTCATCGGCCATCCCGACCGATCGGCGCTTCTTTGCGCACCCCGAACAGCCGCGGGTGGTGGTCGTGGGCTCGGACAGCCCCCATGCGGGTGAGGCCGAGCTGGCCGGCGTCGAGGTCTGGGTGGCGCCCACGCCGAACCCCGATCCCGCATGGCTGCTGGGCCGACTGGCGGAGCGCGGCGTGCGGACCCTGCTGATCGAGGGTGGACCGACCGTCAACTCCTCATTCCTTGCAGCCGGCGCCCTGGACGAGCTGTACTGGACCGTGGGCCCGCGCCTTGTCGCCGCCGACGGGCGCCAGATCGTGGCGTCGCTGCCCGATGCGCATCCGCCGCGAGTCGGCAGCCTGGTCAGCGCCCACCGCTCGGAAGACGAGCTCTTTCTGCGCTACCGCTTCATCGGCGCCGAGGCATGAGCGGTTCGGCGGTCGACCTGGGGCGGCTGGGAGTCTGGGGCCACCTGGACTCGATACCGGTCTCCGAGCTCGGCGACTACGCCGCCCGCGTCGAGGCGCTTGGCTTCGGCACGCTGTGGGTGCCAGAGACCGTCGGCCGTGAGCCGTTCACGTTGCTTGGCATGCTGGCCGGCCACACGTCGTCCCTGCTGCTTGGCACGAGCATCGTC
The DNA here is from genome assembly GCA_963720505.1 of uncultured Chloroflexia bacterium. GTDB lineage: Bacteria > Chloroflexota > Limnocylindria > QHBO01 > QHBO01 > DASSCW01. Next base: position 235,605 of record CAVRFT010000006.1, on the reverse strand, counting down.
TCCATCTGGGGCCATGACGCCCAGAGCGCCCGGATGGCGGCGCTCACGCTCCAGGAGGCAACCGGCGGTCGCTTCGTGCTCGGCCTTGGTGTCTCGCACCCGCATCTGGCGCAGCGGCTGCGCGGCCATACCTTCGACCGCCCGCTGACCCGCATGCGCGAGTACCTGGAAGCCTACCGGGCGTGCGGTCTACAAGGGCCCGATGGCCGACGGCGCCTCCGAGCCTCCGATCCTGCTGGCCGCGCTGCGCGAGCGGATGCTGTCCCTCTCCGCCACGGACGCCGACGGCGCCTTCCCGTACCTGGTCACCCCGGAACGGGTGGCATGGACGCGATCGGTCCTGGATTCGGTTGCGCCGGATCGGCATCCGCTGCTGGCGGTGAGCATGCCAGCCGTCGCTTTCGACCGATGCCAGCCCAGGGCCGCCAGGCCGCGCGCGGCTACCTGGCGCCGTACCTGCGCACGCCGACCTACCAGGCCACCTGGGCGCTGCAGGGCTTCGACGATTCCGACTGGGAGAAGCCGGGCAGCGATCGGCTGGTCGATGCCATGGTCGCCTGGGGCGACGCCAGCGCCCTGCATGCGCGCATCGCAGAGCTGGTCACGGCTGGCGCTGACCACGTGGCCGTCATCCCGCTCGCCGACGATGGCACCACAGAGAACCTGGCCGTGCTGGAGGCCCTGGCGGCCGCCTAGCGCTCCGGCTGGAGGTTCAGTCGGACGCCCGGCGTGCGCTCCACGTCGCGCGATCGATGGCGTAGACGAGGACGCGATTGCCCAACAGATCCGTCTCGCCGTCGAGCGTCTCGCCGAGCCGTTCGGCCACGGCGATCGACGCCGAGTTGGCCGGATCGATGAGGCTGATCAGCCGGTCGAAGCCGATGCGTGGCGAAGCCCCAGTCCATGGCCGCGCGTGCCGCCTCCGTGGCGTAGCCGCGGCCCCACCAGTCGCGGCCGAGCACGTAGCCGACCTCCGGTCCCGGCCAATCGGCCGGGATTGATGATCCCGGCCCGGCCGATCAGGGTGCCGCTCTCTCGTTCCTCGATGGCCCAATTGCCGTAGCCGCGCAACGCCCAGTGGCCGATCCAGCCGGCTACCGCGCGCCACGTCTCCTGCAGGGTCGGCACCCGTCGATCGCCGACGTAGCGCGAGACGTCGGGATCCTGCATCAGCGCGTGCAGCGCGGCGACGTCGTCCTCGGTGAACGGCCGCAGGCGGAGCCGTGGCGTCTCGACGATCGGATAATCGATCTCCATCGGCTCCTCAGCCGAGGATCGATCGCAGGAACTCGACCGTGCGCCCGTAGGCGAGCTCGCTGGCGGCCTCCACGTACTCGGGACGATCCGGCTCGGCGAACCAGTGCTTGGTCTCCGGGTAGCTGTGCGACGCCGACTGCGGCGTTGGCGGCCTCCGCCGGGTCAGCCGGCGCCTCCTCGTACTCGTCGTTTGCCGCCCAATGGCTCAGCCAGGCCGCGGGCGGATCGCGCGGATCGACCGGCGGATCCCAGCCACCACCGTAATAGGTGACCAGTCCGACGATCTCTGGCCGCGTCTTGGCCAGCCAGCGCGCATAGACGCCGCCGAAGCTGATGCCCAGCACGGCCGCGCGATCTCCGCGGGTCTCGGGCAGCTGCATCAGGTGATCCAGCGCGGCCGACGATCGGGCGACGAGCCGCTCGGCGTTCGCCTCCTCGTCCAGCTCGTTCTGCTGGAAGGCCTCGGCCTCCTCGATGGTGGCGAGCACGCGGCCATCGAACAGGTCCGGCGCCAGGACCGTGAACCCGTCGCCGGCCAGCCGGTCGACCAGGTCGCGGAACATGCCGTTCAGGCCCCACCAGGCGTGGAGCGCCAGGACCGGTGGTCCGGGAGGGTTGGCGGGCGTGGCCAGATACGCATCGGCGCCGCCGTCTGGAGTCGATATCCGTGTCGTCTGTCCCATGCGGCCATGGTAGACGCCGATCGCGTCAGCCCTCTGTCAGGAACCGATCCAGCGCGGCACGGAAGGCGGCCGGCTGCTCCACCCACGGGAAGTGGCCAGCCTCGGGGATGGTGACCAGCTGCGCGTCGGGGATGGCCTCCGCCATCTCGCCGGCCGACACCACGTCGCAGATGAAGTCGTCCTCGCCCACGACCACCAGCGTCGGTGCCGCGATGCCTCCTAGCTCCGGGCGCAGGTCCATCGTGGCCTCCTCCTCCGCCCACGCCGGCCCGACGCGTGAATGGAAGCCGGCGCCGGTGAGCGTGGCCGTGAAGCGTTTGGCGGTCTCGTCCCACCGGTGGAAGTACATCGGCAGGATGGCGAGCATGGTGGCCATCGCCTCCTCATCGGTCGCCTCCACCTCGTCGGCGTCCAGCAAGGGCCGCACCTCGGCGTACCACGGCTCGCCCTGCCGCCGATCCATGGCGGCGGCGACGCGCTCCACGGCGACGGCGTCCAGCGCCGGGGCCGTGTCGAGCAGGATCAGCTGGCTCAGATGGTCGGAATGGTCGATCGCATACCGCATGGCGACCATGCCGCCGTGGGAGAAGCCCAGCAGACCGACCCGATCCAGGCCCAGGTGATGCCGCACGGCGTCGACATCGGCTGCGTAGTCGGCCAGCGTGTACGCGGCCGCATCCGCCGGGGCGGTGGAGCCGCCGGTGCCGCGCGGGTCGAGCCAGACGATGGTGGCCACCTCGTCCAGTCCGGCCAGGTCGCCCAGGAAGGCGGCGCTGGTGCCGGGACCGCCGGGGTGGGCGATCAGCACCGGACCTCGGCCGCTGACGCGGTAGTGCAGCTGCACGTCATCGTGGCCGGCGGCTGTCCCATCGCCACCGGGCAGTCGCCGTGGAGTCAGTCACGTCGGCGCGCAAGGACGAGGTAGATCGCCGCGGCAATGCCGGCCAGTGGAACCAGCAGCAGCGAGAAGAGGCCCAGGACGTCCACGCTCATGGTGTTACCTCGATCGGAGTGGTGACACCGCCCGACCCGCCGCCCACGTTGAGCAGCAGGACGACGGGCAGGACCAGCAGGATGACCACGATCAGGGTAGCGATCCACTTCTGCCGCGTCGTCCACACGGTGGACATCCAAACCAGCACGATCCCGATCAGCGGGCCGACCACCGGCAGGAAGATGGCGCCGACCGTGAGGAAGAGGATGGCGGCCAGCTCCATCGACCCCCATCGCGAACCACGCTCGACGGGCGCCGGGAGTGGCGTCGCGGCGGGCGCGTCATCGCCGCCAGTCTCGACAGCCACGATCTCCTCTGGCGCGCCGAGCCGTTCGAGGACGTTCCGCGCCGTAACCTCGTCGCGGCTGCCAGCCTCAGCCAGCGCCGTTTCGATGTGATCGTGGACCTCGGCGATCAGCTCCCCCCGCCGATCCGCCGGCAGTGGCTGCGCCGCCGCCTCGAGCCGGCCCATGTACTCGCTGACGAGAGCATCGGCTTCCATGGGTGCCTCCTTAGCTCGCCACGGCGAGGATGGCGTCGACGGCATCGCGGAACCTGGCCCACTCGAGCGTGAAGCCGTCCAAGGCCCGGCGACCGTCGTCGGTGATGCGGTAGTAGCGGCGCGGCGGCCCGGCGTCGGACTCGCGCCAGGTGGTGGTCACCAGGCGGTCGCGCCGGAGCCGGGAGAGCAGGGGATAGATCGTTCCCTCGCTGGTCACGAGCTCACCGGCGCCCGACAGCTCACGGACGATGTCGAACGCGTACGACTCGTCATCGCGGACCACGGCGAGCACGCAGTACTCGAGCACCCCACGCCGCAGCTCGGTGAGCGGGTTTCGTGTCTCGCCCGGTACCATGCCACACAAGATAATGCGTGACGCTCCCTTGTCAAGTCCTCCGCTTGGCAGGATCGAACAGACGTTCTATTCTGTCTGTTCCCGATGCCCGACCAGTACTGCGAGCTCCACGCCCACTCGAACTTCAGCTTCCTGGACGGTGCCAGCCATCCGGAGGAGCTGATCGGGCGGGCGGCCGTGCTGGGCATGCCGGCGCTGGCCGTCACCGATCATGCCGGCCTGTACGCCGCCGTTCGGCTCTGGAAGGCCGCGGCCCAGACGCGCACCGAGGCTGCCCGTGACGCCGGCCTCGCACCGGTATCGGCCATCGTGGGGCTGGAGCTGGCGATCCCCGCCGACGAGCGCTCGCTGCGCCTGGCGCGTCGTGGGCGGAAGCTGAACGACCCGCTGCGCGGCGAGAAGGCCAGCCGCGGCTGGCCCGGCGAATTCCACGCCGGACCGATGCCGGGCGACCACCTGGTCCTGCTGGCCCGCGACGGCACCGGCTACGCGGCGCTGTCGCGGCTCGCCTCGCGGGGCCACCTGGCGGGGGAGAAGCAGTTTCCCGTCTTCGAGCGCGCGCTGGTGGAGGCCGCCCTGGACGAGGCGCGCGGCCACCTGGTCGGCCTGTCGGGCTGCCGCAGCGGGGAGGTGCCGCGCCAGCTGCTGGCCGGCGACCCGGAGGCAGCGCTCGCCGCCGCGCAGGCGTGGGCCGGCCACTTCCCGGATGGCGACTTCGCGGTCGAGCTGAGCCACCACCTGCAGCCGGACGACGACTGGCTCCTTGGCCAGCTGGCCGAGCTGGCGGAGCGCGCCGGCCTGCCCACGGTGGTGACCAACGAGGTGCACTACGCCGATCCGGGCAGCCACCGACTGCAGGACGCGCTGGTCTGCATCCGCCACGGCGCCACCCTGGACGAGGCGCGCGAGCTGCTCCTCCCCAACGCCGAGTACCGGCTCAAATCGGGGGCCGAGCTCGCGCGCATCGGTCCCGGGCTGCCGGACGAGCGCAGCCAACGCGCCTGGGCGGACGGCCTGGCGCAGGCAGCGGCCATCGGCCGGTCGTGCCGGCTGGACCTGGACTTCGAGCGCTATCGGTTCCCGGGCTTCACGGTCCCCGAGGGCGAGACGTCGTTCTCATACCTGTACCAGCTTGCGCACGAGGGCTTACGGCGCCGTTATCGGCCCATTACCAAGCAGGCCGTCAAGCAGCTGGCGCATGAGCTGGACATCATCGAGCGTACCAACCTGGCGGAGTTCTTCCTGATCGTCTGGGACCTGATGGAGTTCGCGCGCAAGCGCGGAATCATCGGGCAGGGCAGGGGGAGCGCCGGCGACTCGATCGTGGCCTACTGCCTGGGCATCACCAAGGTCGATCCGATCGAGCACAAGCTCCTGTTCGAGCGCTTCATCAACGAGGCCCGGACGCTGCCGGACATCGACATCGACTTCGACGTCAACCGCCGCGAAGAGGTGATCCAGTACCTCTACGACCGCTACGGCGAGGACCACTCGGCCATGGTCTGCACCGTCATCACCTACCGCGCCCGTTCCGCCGTGCGCGAGGTGGCCAAGGCGCTGGGCTTTCCGCTCGAGGCGGTCGACCGGGTGGCCAAGGCGCTCGACACCCGCGACGCCAGCGACGTGGCCCGCGACCTGGCGCTGGACGGCAGCTTCGGCTGGCTGTTCGACGAGATCGGCCTGGACATGGAGGCGGAAGCGGTCCCGTCGAACCGCGACGGACGCAGGACCGATGGTGCCGCGCTCGTCGCCCGCGAGTCCGATTCCTCGTGGAACCACCGTCCTCGCCCCGTGCTGGCACCGGCTCCGCTGCCACTCCGTGCCGACCTGGCCGATGCCGAAGCTCGTGCTCGGGACGCCTCGGGCGACCACGACGGGCGGCCGTACAGCGAGTCCGGCTGGGTGCCGCCACGACGGCCGCGGGTGCTCGACCAGTCGGTGATATCGGTCAAGCACGAGGGCTGGGAGCAGAAGCGCTATGGGCCGGGCGGCCTGCGCGTGGATCCGGCGGCGGAGGAGCTGGCAGCCGGGGAGCTGGCGGTTCCCGAGCCGCGCGACAACGGCACGCCCGGCGCCTCCAGCGATCGCCCCTCCGTGGTGCGGGTGGACCCGGAGTCAGGCATGCCGATCGAGGAGCGCCGGCGCCCGAGCGTCCTGCCGGGTGCAGGCGCCGCACATCACGTTGATCCCACCGCCGATTTCCCATCTAACGCGACTGACAGCGGCATTTGGGAAGATCCCGCCAGCTACGCCGCCATCCATGCCGCGCCCCGCAACCGCTGGCAGTGGCTGCTCACGCTGTGCGGCGAGATAGACGGCTTTCCCCGCCACCTGGGAATCCACGTCGGCGGCATGCTCGTCACCCGCACGCCGCTGATCGACCTCGTCCCGATCGAGCGCGCCAGCATGCCCGGCCGGGTGGTGAGCCAGTACGACAAGGAGGACATCGAGGCGCTGGGGCTGGTCAAGATCGACCTCCTCTCGCTGCGGACGCTGGGCGTGGTGTCCGAGTGCCTGGACCGCATCGAACGCGACACGGGACAAAGGATCGACCTGGACTCCCTCCCGCACGACGACCCGGAGGTGTTCCGCACCATCTCGGCGGCCGACACGGTGGGCATGTTCCAGGTGGAGAGCCGAGCCCAGATGCAGGCACTGCCCAAGGCGCGGCCGGAACGCTTCGAGGACCTGGTCGTCCAGGTGGCGATCATCCGGCCCGGCCCGGTGCAGGGCAACGCGGTGCATCCCTACCTGCGACGGCGCGCGGGGCAGGAGGAGGTCAGCTACCTCCATCCCAGCCTGGAGCCGATCCTGTCCGACACCCTGGGCGTGATCCTCTACCAGGAGCAGGTCATGCAGGTCGCCATCGAGGTGTGCGGCTACTCGGCGCTGGAAGCCGACATCTTCCGCAAGGCGATGGGCTCCCATCGGTCCCATCAGAAGATGCAGGCGGAGCGCGACCGCTTCGTGGGTGGGGCCATGCGCACCGGCCTGACCGAGGACGCCGCTGACGAGCTCTTCCGTCGCTGCTCAGCCTTCGCCGAGTTCGGCTTCGCCCGCGCCCATGCCGCGGCCTTCGCCAAGATCACCTACGACACCGCCTGGCTGAAGCTCCACTACCCGACGCACTACGTCGCCGGCGTGCTGAACAACCAGCCGATGGGCTTCTACTCGCCGGCCGTGGTCCTCGGCGACGCAAAGCGCCACGGCATCCAGGTGCTGTCGGTCGACGTCAACGAGTCGGCCTGGGACCACGACACCCGCCCGCTGCCGGACGGCAGCTACGCCCTGCGGCTGGGCATGCGCCAGGTGAAGGGGATCGACGAGTCGTCGCGCGAGACGCTTGAGCGCGAGCGTGCCATCGGTCCGTACAGCCGGCGTGCGCGACTTCGTGGCCCGCACGGGCCTGGGCGAACAGGTGGTCGAGCGGCTGATCGCCATCGGAGCCTTCGACTGGACCGATGCGCCCCGCCGCGAGCTGCTCTGGCAGCTGCGCACGACCATGGAGGATGCCAACCCGGCGCGTCCCGCATTGGGCCTGACCGATGACGCCCAGCGCGCGCTGGGCGCCTCCCTGCCGCCGATGACCTTCGCCGAGAAGGTGGCCGCCGAGTACCGGGAGCTGGCGATGGCGCCGTCGGCCCACGCCGTCGAGCTGTTCCGCGAACGGCTGACGGCGCGTGGGGTGATCCCGGTGGCGGAGGCGGGCAAGCAGCGCGACCGTTCGATGGTGCGGCTGGCCGGGCTTGCGGTCAGCGTTCAGCACCCCATGACCGCCAAGAACTTCGTCTTCATCGCGTTGGAAGACGAGACCGGCATGATCAACGTGACAGTGCGACCGGAGATCTACCAGGCCAACCGGGCGGTGCTGCACCGGCACCCGCTGCTGGTGATCGACGGCACCCTCCAGGTCGAGGGCGAGGTGCTTAACGTGGTGGCGCGCCGCCTCCACCCGGTCGACGCGGTGGTCAACGACGAGGCGCGCCAGACCCGGCTGCCGCTGGGCAAGCAGCAGCGCATGTTCCGTTGACCCTCGTTCCTATACTTGCCCCGCCATGACCCGGCCCGATCCAAGCCTCCGCGAACAGGACACTGTCCGAATGGCCATGCGCGTTGGCGGCCCGGTGCTACTGGTCATTGGCCTGATCTTCACCATCGGCGGCATGGCCAGCTTCTTCAGTGCCTTCGGCAACCCCGCCGCCGGCGCGCCGTCGAACTTCTGGATGGCTTTCATCGGCCTTCCATTGGTTGCCGTTGGCATCTCCCTGATCCGTGCCGGGTACCTGGGGGCGGCCAGCCGCTATGTCGCCGGCGAGGTGACGCCGACCATCCACGACACGCTCGGCGCCCTGGGCCTGGGTGAGACGCGCACCCTGTGTGCGTCTTGTGGCGCCGAGAACGACGCCAACGCCCGCTTCTGCGACGGCTGTGGCAAACCGTTGAGTCGCACCTGCGCATCCTGCGGAGCCGAGAACGACGCCAACGCGAAGTTCTGCGACGGCTGCGGTCACCCCTTGCCGGCCTAGGACGTCCGTCGCCCGGCTCTATGCGCTGCGCTCCCACCGTTGACGAGGCATCGGGCCAGAACTTGACGGCCCGCAGTGCTTCGCGGTTCTCTGCCGTTGATGGCACGCAAATCCGGTCTGTACGAGGACGTTCGCGCCTTTGCCTTCGCCCTGCCTGAGGCGTGGGAGGACCACCCATGGGGAGAGTCGGTGGCCAAGGTCGGCAAGAAGGTCTTCCTGTTCATGGGCATGGGCGAGAACGAAGACGGCACGGCGCACTTCACCGTCAAGCTGCCCGATTCCCACGAAGAGGCGCTGGCGCTGCCCTTCACCGAGACCCCCGGCTACGGCCTGGACCGCGGGCACTGGGTCACGGTCCATGCACCCCCCGACGCACCGCTGGAGATGCTGACCGCCTGGGTAGAGGAGAGCTATCGGACGGTCGCGCCGCGGACGCTGGTCAGGACCTTGGACGCGCGATGACGCCGCCTATACTCCGCCGCGCATGCTGAACCCGAACCCGCCGCGCATGATCACGGTGGTGGCTGCCGCGGCCCTGATCCTGGTGGGCATGTCCGCCACGATCCTTCCACTCGACTTCGTGAACGCCGCGCTCGACGCCGTCCAGGACATGATCGGCACCAATATCCAGGTCACCGAGCAATACGGCTACCTGTTCATATTCGCCGGCGACGCCCTGTTGGTCGCCGGCAGCCTGCTGCCGGGCATCTGACATGGGCGGCCGCATGAACTTCGCTCCACGCCTGCCCACCATCATCGTGGCGCTGGTGCTGATGCTGATCGGCCTGTTGGGTACGTTCGTCGGCGCGCTGCCTGCCGCGGCCGGGCTCAGCGGCGAGACCATCGGCGCCTGGTCGCTGGTGCTTGCGGCCGTCGTCCTGCTGCTCGGGATGATCTTCGAGGGAATCTGAGCACCCGGCGGAACCAATCCGGGGCATACCTCGTCCAGCCTGGGTAACGCGGACCGGCCAGCCGATCGGTCCACCAGCTGGGAGGTCCTCGTCCATGCGACGCCTGTTGACCCTTACTGCGGCCATGGCCGCGCTGCTGCTCACCGCGACTCCGGCTCTGGCCTGCGGCGGACTGGTGGGCCCGAATGGTGCCGTCAACCTGCTGCGCACCACCACCTTCGCCGGTTACCACGACGGCGTCGAGCACTACGTCACCAGCTTCGAGTTTGCCGGCGGCGAGGGCGAGTTCGGCAGCATCGTGCCGCTGCCCGGCGTGCCGACCGACGTGGTGCGGGGCGGTGACTGGACACTGCAGCGGCTGGTCCAGGAGACGACGCCGGCCGTGCCGCAGGCGGATGGAGTTTTCGCCGCGGCGGGTGAAGACCTGCGCTCCGCCGAAGTGCTGCTCGAGACGAAGATCGACGCCCTCGAGATCACCGTCCTGCGTGGCGGCGGTGACGAGGTGGGCCTGTGGGCCACCGACCACGGCTTCCGGCTGCCGCCGGATGCGCCCGAGGTGCTCGACTTCTACGCCAATCGCTCACCGATCTTCATGGCCGCTCGTTTCGACGCCGATGCCGCCCGTGAGCGCGGTCAGGCCGTCGGGGACGGCACGCCGGTGCACCTGACCATCCCGACCGACAATCCCTGGGTCCCGCTGCGGATCCTGGCGCTGGGCCGCACTGCAGCCGAGACCATCCAGGCCGATGTCTTCCTGCTGACCGACGAGCGGCCGGCCATGCTGCCCGATCCGAACGGGATCCTGGGCACGCCGGGCCTCACGCTCGACCACGCCGCGCCGGCCAGCTCGCCGCTCCTGCAGGACCTGCGCTCCGACAAGGGCATGGAGTGGATTCCGCAGAAGGCGTGGCTGACCAAGATCGGCATCAACGCCGCCGCCAGCGACCTGCGCTTCGACCTGGCCATCGATGCCTCCGGCAAGGGCGCGCCCTCGCTGCAAGATGCCGGCTTCGCACCGTTCGGGCCGGCGCCAGTGCCGCCGAACAGCACCATGGTGTGGGTCGTGCTGCTCGGCCTCGCGCTCACCCTGCCGCTGGCCGCCGCCTGGCTGATCACCGTGGTGGCGCGCTCCGGCCCTGGTGGACGGCCGCTGGCCGGGGCGTGAGGAACGCCCCGTGACCGGTTCGCGCTGGCTCATCGTGGCCGTGCTGGCCGCCACCCTGGTGGCCGCTGCCGGCTGCGGCCGGGTCGCGGGCCACCAACCGGTCACGCTGCAGATCACCATTCACTACTCGCAGTTCGAGGAGACGGCGCTCACCGTTCCCCATGGCGTGCCGGTCACCTTCGTGCTGGTCAACGAGGACCCGATCGAGCACGAATGGCTGATCGGCGATGCGGCCTTCCACGAGCGCCACCGCAAGGGAACGGAGGCGCACCACGGAGCGCGGCCCAACGAGATCTCGCTGAAGCCGCTCGAAACGATAAGGACGACATTGCTCTTCGACGAGCCGGGCAGCCTGCAATACATCTGTCATCTGCCGGGCCACGAGGCCTACGGCATGGTGGGCACGCTCACCATCACCTGAGAACGCAAACCGGCTCAGGCGCCGATGGGCTGGACCCCGAGCAGGCCGGGCAGGATGTCCCCGAACAGGAAGCCGGCGATGCCGGCGACCGCTCCCAGCAGCAGGATCTCGGCGCCGGAGCGCAGCCATCGGCGGCGCGTCCAGCGCGACTTCACCACGCCGATCCCGAACAGAACGGCGCCGGTGGCCACCACCGAGGTCCAGATCGCCACCTCGATCGGAAGCAGCACGTAAGGGATCACCGGCACCGCGGCCCCCAGCCCGAAGGCGGCGCCCATGATCAGCGCCCCCTGCATCGGGCTGCCCTCCGCCAGCCGATGGGTCAGGCCCAGCTCCTTTTCGACCATCGTCTTGAGCAGGACCGATGGATGCCGGGCCATGCTGCGGGCCATCTGGGCGGCCGTATCAGCCGGCAGGCCGTCCTCCTCGAACATGAACGCCATCTCGGCCTCGGCCTCGCCCGGCCGCTCGTTGACCTCCTCGCGCTCGCCAACGATCTGCGCCTCGAAGATCTCGTGCTGGCTCTTGCTGCTCATGTACTCGCCGGCCGCCATGCTGAACACGCCCGCCAGCCCCGATGCGAGCCCGGCGATGAGCACGGGGAATCGATCGGCCGAGGCACCGGCCACGGTGCTCACCACGGCGAGCGTGCTGACCAGCCCGTCCTGGGCGCCGAAGATCGCCTCGCGGATCTCGCCCAACAGGCTGGCCTTGCGGCGCTCCTCGGCCAGGTGCGCGGCCAGCCAGGCTCGGTCGAACTCGTGCGCGGCCAGTCCGGCGCGCGCAGCCTCGTCGTCGAGCGGCACCGTTCGATCACTCTCCATGGACTGATGCTAGTCCAGCCGCGCGGTCGCGCACGTCTCGGTGCTGGATGTGGGGCACCGATTGATGCCCTGCAGCGTCCTGCGGGTGAACCGCACGTTCGGGAGATCCGCAATGCATTCCGCAGGACTGTTCAACCGCCGCCGGCCAAGCCACGTGGGTCGCCTGGTCGGTGCCTTCCTGGCCATCCTCGCAACGGTCAGTCTGCTGGCTGCCTGCGCGTCCGCCGGGGCTGGCCCAGCCGGAGCGAGTGCGGGCGACGCGGTGGGCGAGCCACCCGCTCCCGTCGATTCGGGCAAGGGCTTGGGCCTCGGCGATGGTGTGGCGCCGGGCGGCGGGCCGCTAGCCGACCTCTCCGAACGGAAGATCGTCAAGACGGGCGAGATCACCGTGGAGGTCCCGGCCGTGGGTGCCGCCGTTGGCGAGCTGCGGGCCATGGCCCTGTCGCTCGACGGCTACGTCTCCGATTCGCGTACCGGCGGCGAGGACGAAGCCGCGACGGTGACGCTGCGCGTGCCGGCGGACCGCTTCGACGAGGCACTGGACCGCCTGCACGGGATGGACGGAGAGGTCCGCGCCGAGGCCACCAGGGACGCGGACGTTACCTCGTCAATCGTGGACCTGGAGGCGCGCATCCGGAACCTGCAGGCTTCGGAGGAGCAGTACCGCCTGCTCGTGCAGCGGGCGGAGAAGATCGATGATGTCCTGGCGGTTCAGTCCCGCCTCGATGAGGTTCGCGGCGAGATCGAGCAGCTCACCGCCCAGCTCACGCAGCTGAATGGATTGGCCGCGATGTCGACCCTGACAGTCACGCTCGCGCCGGCGAGCACGCCCGTCGAGGATGCCACCGAGGCGTGGGATCCGGGCTCGACCTTCGGTAATGCGGCAGCGGCCCTGGTATCCGCGGGTCAGACGGTCGCCGATGCTGCCATCTGGCTGCTGATCGTTGGCGTGCCGATCCTGGTGATCGTCGCGATCATCGTGTGGCTGGCGATGCGGCTGCGGCCGGTGGCCGGGCGTGTGGCACGACCCGCGCCGGCGGCGGACGAATAGGCCGGGCGGACCGAGCCGCCATCGGCCCACAGCCATGCGATAGACTGCCGCAGGTCCTTTAAGTCCGGCCCGGTGAGGCCGGAAAGGAGCGAACGTGCAGACCCTGAGCCGCATGCCCCGGACGCCAACCGCCACCGAGCGGCCGGCGTCCGTTTCGTCTTCCGGGCTGCTCGCCACCGCCGACGGCACGCTCCTGCGCGGCTCGCTCCGTGGCGCGCCGGTTGCGGCCGAGGGTGATCTCATCTTCACCACCGCCGCCACCGGCTGGGGCGAGATCCTTACCGATCCCTCGTACGAGGGCCAGATCGTGGTGCTGACGCACCCGATGGCCGGCAACTACCGGATCGATCCCGCCGAGCTCGAGTCGGATCGGGTCCACGCGCGCGCCCTGATCGTGACGCGCCTGGTCACGCCACCGGCCGGCGACGGGATGTCACTGGAGGAGCTGCTGGCTGAGGCCGGCATCCCGGCGCTCGAGGGCATCGACACGCGTGCGCTGACGCTGGCGCTGCGCCGCGGCGCCGCCCGACGGGCAGTGATCCGATCGTCCCCGGACCCCATGGAGAGCGGCGCCGACGAGGGCCGTGCCGTCCAGGAGGCTGTCGACAGCCCGACCTGGGAGTCGGTCGACCACGTGGCTGAGGTCTCGACACGATCGATGCATGTGGTGGCTGCCACGGGTCCTCAACGGGCGAGGGCGGTGCTGGTCGACTACGGCGTGAAGCGCTCCCTGCTGCGAGCGCTCGCGGCGCGCGGCCTGACGATAACGGTGCTGCCGCATGATGCGAGAGCGGCCGACGTGGCCGCTCATGCCCCCGACCTCGTCGTCCTGTCGCCGGGGCCAGGCGATCCGTCGCGCATGGCATCGCAGATCGCCACCGTGGCGACGCTGGCGGCCGCGGCCCAGGCTGGTGGCCCGCCGATCCTGGGCGTCTGCCTGGGCCACCAGCTGCTGGCGCTTGCTGCCGGCGCGCCGACCAGTCGCCTGGCGGTCGGTCACCACGGCGGAAACCACGCCGTGATCGACACGGCCAGCGGGCGCGTCGACATCGGGGCGCACAACCATGAGGTGGCGGTGCTCGACGCGCCGCAGCTGGCCGCGGCCGGCTACCGCGTCAGCCACCGCGACCTGAACGACGGCACCGTGGAAGGGCTGATCCACGCCTCCGGCCGAATCGCATCGGTCCAGTTCCACCCCGAGGGCGCTCCCGGACCGATCGACGCGGCGCGCGTCTTCGATCTGGCCGTCGACGGCGCCATTCCAACGCCTTCGTGACCGCACCGCACCGCGTCCTGGTGATCGGCTCAGGGCCGATCGTCATCGGCCAGGCGGCCGAGTTCGACTACGCGGGCGTGCAGGCCTGCCTGGCGCTGCGGGGCGAGGGTGTCGACACGATCCTGGTCAATTCGAACCCGGCGACCGTGATGACTGACCCCGATGTTGGCGGAACGGTGCTTATCGGCCCGTTATCGGTCGCTTATCTGGAGCGGGTGATCGCGGAGCACCGACCGGATGCGCTGCTGCCGACACTCGGCGGCCAGACCGGGCTGAACCTCGCCGTGGCCCTGGATGACGCCGGCATCCTGGAGCGCTACGCCGTGCGGGTGCTCGGCACGCCACTCGCCGCGGTGCGAGCGGCCGAGGACCGCGGTGGCTTCCGCTCACTGGTGACCGGCATCGGCGAGCCGGTGCCGGAAAGCGCGGTGGTGGAGTCCGTGGACGACGGGCTCGCGTTCGTGCGGCACCTCAACGCGCCGGTGGTGGTTCGGCCGGCCTTCACCCTCGGCGGCGGGGGAGGCGGCTTTGCCTTCGACGAGATCGAGGCGCGCGAACGCATCGCGCACGGCCTGGAGGCCAGCCCCATCCACCAGGTGCTGGTCGAGCGTTCGCTGCTGGGCTGGTACGAGATCGAGTTCGAGGTGCTGCGCGACGCCGTCGACACGACGATCGCCATCTGCGGCATGGAGAACCTGGATCCGATGGGCGTGCACACCGGCGACTCGATCGTGGTCGCGCCGATCCAGACGCTGCCCGACCCGGTCGTCCAGCGCCTGCGCCGCTGCGCCTTGAAGATCGTGCGCGCTCTGCGCCTGGAGGGCGGCTGCAATGTCCAGCTGGCCGTGTCGCCCGACGGGGCCGACTACCGCGTGATCGAGGTGAACCCCCGCGTCAGCCGCTCCAGCGCCCTGGCCTCCAAGGCGACCGGCTACCCGATTGCCCGCCTGGCGGCGCTGGTGGGGCTGGGCAAGCGGCTGGACGAGCTGCCGAACCCGGCCACCGGCATCGGCTCCGCCGCCTTCGAACCGGCGGTTGACTATGTCGTGGTCAAGCTGCCGCGCTGGCCGTTCGACAAGTTCCCGGACGCTGATCGCACGTTGGGCGTGCAGATGAAGGCGACCGGCGAGGCCATGGCCATCGATCGCGAGTTCGGGCCGGCGCTGCTCAAGGCGGTGCGTTCGCTGGAGCCGCGCGGCCGTGGCTGGACCTGGGAGGACCCGGCCTGGGGCCTGACGCATCGGCCTCCGGACGACATTGGCACCTTCCTGGCGCCGACCGACACGCGGCTGTGGCGGATGGTCAGCCTCCTGCGCCACGCGCTGGACCGATGCCGCCGGGCTGTCGGCGGCAACCGGCATCGCGCCCTGGTTCACCGAGCGGCTGGCCGAGCTGGTCGAGGCCGAGCGGGCCGTGGTCGGCGCGCCGCTGATCGATGCCAAGCGGGCCGGCTTCGGCGACGCCGACATCGCGCTGCTCTCCGGCGTCCCGCCGGTGGCGGTCCGGCGTGCCCGGGTGCGCGCCGGCATTGCGCCGGCCTACCGACGGGTCGACACCTGTGCCGGCGAGTTCCCGGCCGAGACGCCGTACTTCTACAGCTCCTACGCCACCGGCGAGGTGCCGCCGCCTCCGGAGCGGCGAAGCGTGATCGTGGTCGGCTCCGGACCGATCCGCATCGGGCAGGGGATCGAGTTCGACTATTGCTCGGTGCGTGCCGCCTGGGCGGTGCGGGCCATGGGCCTGGACGCGGTGGTCATCAACAACAATCCCGAGACGGTGTCCACCGACTACGACGCCTGCAGCCGCCTCTACTTCGAGCCGCTCGACACCGAGTCGGTCCTGGACGTGATCGACCATGAGCGCGCCCTGACTGGCGAGCCGCCCTACGTGATCCTGACCTTCGGCGGCCAGACGGCGATCGACCTGGCCAAGGACCTGGCCTACGCCGATGTCCCGATTGCGGGGCTGACCGCCGAGGCGATCGAGACCACCGAGGACCGCCAGCGGTTCGCGCAGCTGCTCGACGAACTCGGGCTGGAAGGTCCGCGCGGGCGGCTGGCCGAGGATGTGGCCGGCCTTCGCCAGGCGGTGGATGCGCTTGGCCTGCCGGTGATCGTCCGCCCGTCATGGGTGATCGGCGGCCGGGGGATCGCGGTGCTGAAGTCCCAGGAGGACATCGCCACCCTGCTGGCCACCGAGATCGGCTGGCCGCTGCGCGTCGACGAGCTGGTCGACGGGGTGGAGCTGGACGTTGACGCCATCAGCGACGGCACCCACTGGTGCGTGCCGGGGATCCTGGAGCAGCTCGACCCGCCCGGCATCCACTCCGGCGACTCGGTGGCGGTGGTGCCGCCGCAGACCCTCTCGCGGGAGCGGCAGGAGGCGGCCGCGGAGGCGGCGGGGCGGATCGCCCTCGCGCTCGGCCTGCGCGGGATCCTGAACGTGCAGATGATCGCCGCCGACGACCGGGTGGTGGTGATCGAGGCCAACCCGCGCGCCAGCCGCACGGTGCCGATCGTGGCCAAGGCCACCAGCCGCGACGTCGTGGCCGATGCGGTGCGCTGTGCCCTGGGCGCCTCCCTCGCCGAGGTCGGGTTGCGGCCGGGCCTGGCGCCCGATGCGCCGCTGGTGGCCGTCAAGGCGCCCATCGGCTCGCTGTGGCGCCTGCCCGGTGTGGATCGGCGGTTGGGGCCTGAGATGCGCTCGACGGGCGAGGTGCTGGGCCTCGCACCGGACTACGCTGCGGCCATGGATGCCGCGCGGCAGGCCGAGGCGGCGCACCTGGTGGCCGGGGAAGTTGGGAGCGTGCCTCCCGCCTGACGTCGAGCGGGCATGAAGAGAGGCCGTCGCGGCTCCGGTACGGAGGGTCCCAGATCCGCGACGGCCCCTAGTTCGAGGCGTCAGGCGAACAGTCGAACTGTCCGACGGGATGGACCACGTTTGTCACCGCCGGCCCGAGCTTCCATTGGCGACGGTCCAGATCCCGTGGGTGCCGGTCAGCCGATAGGCTCACCGACGCCTTCGCCGCTCAGATAAGCAAGTAGCGTGCCGGATTCGCGCGCACCTATCGGCGCCGCTGACGACCCTGGCGAGGACCCGGCGCGGTGACGGTCATCCGCCGTCGCAGGTACCCGCCGTACCAGCCAATCAGCGCGCCGATTGCCCACTGCAGCTGCAGGATCTGGTTGATGGTGATGGCGATGAACACGCTGCCGAAGTTCGCGCCGGGAAGCGGGACCGGATCGATCAACAACCCCAGGATGGTGGCCTGGATCACCGTGCCGGCGATGCTGGCGGCCAGGCCGAACAGCCATGGCCGCTGCCAGCCGATCCAGCCCGCGGCGACCACCGCGAAGACTGTCCCCAGCAGCCCGACGATCTCGATCAGGCCGTAGTTTGGCGGCGCGCCGGCACCCTTGAATTGGTTCGCATACGCGGCCGCGGCCAGCAGGTTGATATAGGACAACAGCTGGGCAACGGCCCACGCGATGCCGGGCAGCAGCCAGCCGCGCGGATTGAGGGCGAGCACGTAGAGCCCGGCGACGACGCCGCGGAGTGGCCCGCTGTAGGTGAAGCCCGCCAGTGGATCCGGCTTGCCCGGGAGCGGTGGCGCGGGCGGGAAGAGCCGACCGAACAGCCCGGCCGGGCCGGACGGAGCGGCGCTGGGCTCCGCGCCTGGCTCGTCGCCCTCGACCGAATCGATCTCCTCGCCGCGGTCCTGCAGGCGCGCGCGACGGCGTGCCTCCGCCCGGTCGGCGGGCGAGCGGCGAGTTCGATTCGACATGGTCGGCGATTGTACGCGAGACGGCCATTCGCATCCCCACTGCCCGATAAGCGGTCGCAAAGCGCGCGATAACCGGCCAATCCCATCCTTTGTGCGCCAAGTCGAGCCTGCCGCCTCCCGCCGGAGGTGTCCAGGTGTCCCGTCCCCGCTCCGCGCTGGCCGCGCTGGCCAGCATCACGCTCCTGCTGGCCCTGCTGTCGACGACCGTCGCCGTGAACCAGGAAGTCGCGGGCCCGGTCCATGCGCCCGCCGGGGTGGCAGCGCTGGCCTCCGAGCCGATTGGCCACCTGGTGGTGAGTGAGGTGATGACCGGCGGCGCCAGCGCCTCGGACGAGCTGATCGAGCTGTACAACCCGTCGGGGTCGGCGCTGCCGCTCGAAGGCCTGGAGGTGCTCTATGTCACGGCCACCGGCGGCACCATCACGCGCAAGGCATCGTGGGCAGCAGGCGCCGCGTCACTGCCGTCCGGTGGCCACCTGCTGATCGCGAACGGGGCCGGCGCGTTCGCCGCCATCGCCGACGTGACCTACACGAATGGTCTGGCCGCGACCGGCGGCAGCGTGGCGATTCGGATCCTGGGGGCTGGCACGGCCATCGATGCGGTCGGCTGGGGCACGGCCGCCAGCACGTGGATGGAAGGGTCCGCCACCGTGGCGCCGGCGTCAGGCCACACGATCGAGCGGCTCCCCGGCGGGAGCGGTGGCTCCGGCCAGGACACGGATCAGAACAGCGCCGACTTCGTGGAGCGCGGCAGCTCCGGATCCACAGAACGCTGCCTCTCCGCCCATCGCCGTGCCGACGCCGCAACCGACTGCCAGCCCCAGCGCCGGGGAGACGCCGCTGATGACGACCACGCCGGCACCCACTGCCGCCGCCGATCCCACAGCCCTGCCCACCGTGCCGCCGAGCCCGGCGCCCTCGGGCACGCCGGTCACCACACCCACGCCTTCCGCGACCGCGACCGCGTCCGTGACCCCGAGCGCGACGCCGGTCACAGCCACTCCGTCGCCTTCGCAGATGCCGCTGCCGATTGCGGATGCCCGTGGCCTGCCGGACGGTGCATCGGTCCTGGTGGAGGGGGTGAGCCTGACCGACAGCGCCTTCAGCGATGGGGGCGGCTACCTGGCCGATGCCACGGGCGGCATCGCCGTGCTGCTCAGCGACGGCACGTTCCCGCGCGGCATGACCCTGCGCGTCGCCGGCGAGCTCGACCAACGTTTCAGCCAGCGGACCATCCGGGCCGCCGTCGCGGACGTGGCCATCCTCGGGCCGGGAACGGAGCCGAGCGCGACCGTGGCGACCACCGGCGGCATTGGCGAGGGTCAAGAGGGCGAGCTAGTCGAGCTGGACGGCGTCATCGCCAGCGGTCAGACGACCCTGACCAGCGGCATTGCCGTTGACCTGGACGATGGCAGCGGAGCAATCCGGGTGATGATCGGGACGGTCACCGGCATCGACGCCACCGCCTGGGCCCGGGACGTGCGGCTGCACCTGCGCGGCGTGGTCGGGCAGCGCGACTCGAGTGGATCCGGCGCGGCGGGCTATCGCGTCCAGCCTCGCGACGCAGCGGACGTGCTGGCGGTCACGCCGCCAGCCACGCCAAGCCCGACGCCGTCAGCCAACCCCTCTGCGACACCCGCGCCATCAGCCGATCCTTCGGTGCTGAGCCTCGCGGCGGCACGCGCGGCGAGCGTCAACTCCCGCCTGACGGTGCGCGGCGTGGTGACACTGCCTTCCGGCCTGGCGGAGACCGGCGAAGCCGCCATCCAGGACTCATCGGGCGCGATGCTGCTGCGGTTGGGGGATGACGCAGGCAGGCTGAGCCTCGGCGAGCTGGTCGAGGTGGCGGGCACTCGATCGACCCGGTCGGGCATGGAGACCATCCGCGTCACCGTGCCGGCTCGCAGGCTGGGCAGCCATGCGCAACCCGATCCGCTGCGTCGTGCCACGGGCGCCCTGGGTGAGGCGCAGGAAGCCATGCTGGTCGTGGCCCACGGAGAGGTGACGCTCACGCCCCGCCGCACCAGCGCGCAGAACGTCTACTTCGACATCGACGACGGATCTGGGCCGCTCAGGGTCTTCGTCAGCCCGGGAGCGGGCATCCAGACCGATGCCATCCTGCTCGGATCGGTCCTGGAGGTGACCGGCGTGCTCGGCCAGGAGACGACCGGCAAGCTGCCTGACCGTGGCTATCGGCTCTGGCCGCGCCGATCGTCGGATATGCGGGTGGTGGCGCCCGCTCCGGGTACGACGTCCGGCGGCGGCAGCGCGGGAGGTGGTGGCGGCACGGCGCCGTCCGGATCGAACGCCGGATCGGGTGGCGGCACCAGTAGCGGGCAGCCCGGCACGGCCGCCCCGTCCGTGAAGCCCGCCAAGCAGCAGGGTGTGCCGCGCCTGGAGGCTCCCGCACCGACCGCCGCCATCCCATCGGCGATCCCACAGGCTTCGGAGCCGGCGCAGGTCCCGCGCGAGGCGGACGTGCACGACGCCAGCCCGGCGCCGGCATCGGCGGCTCTGCTCGTGCTGGCGGCCCTGCTGCTCGGCGGGGGTGGCGCTGCCGTCGGACCGCCGGGCCTGGCAGGGCGCCTGCTGGCCCACCTGCGCGGCCGTCTTGGTGGGAGCCACGGCCCTGATGGGAGCGAGGAGTTCCCGCCTTCGGGCGGTATGGGTGCCGCTCCCCGGCTCGTGCCGCTGACCGTGGTGGAAGATGCGCACGAGCGTGCCGGGCGTATACTCCCGCCGACCTGAGCGCTGAGCACGCGCCACGCTCAATCCACGCTTGCATCGAGGGCCCGCCGCCACGTGACGGATGTCTCCCAGGCAGATCGACCGATGACTGGCAGCCGCCAGTACCACATCGCGCTCGAGCGTGGCGAGCTGGCGGAGTACATCGTCCTCGTCGGTGATCCGGGGCGAGTGGCCAAGGTGGCCGCCCATTTCGACGCCATTGAGCTCGAGCGCAGCAATCGGGAGATCACCACCGCCACGGGGACCTATCGGGGCATGCGCCTGTCGGCCATGTCCACCGGCATGGGACCCGACAACGTGGAGATCGTGGTGGCGGAGGTGATGGAGATCACCGACCAGCCGTCGTTCATCCGCATCGGCTCCTCCGGCGCACTGCAGCCCGAGATCGAGCTGGGAGACCTGATCGTGTCGATCGGGGCCGTGCGGCTGGAGAACACGACGGACTTCTACGTGCATCCCGGCTACCCCGCCATTGCCCATCGTGAGGTGGTGGCGGCCCTCGAAGCAGCCTGCCTGGAGCGGGGCTATCGGCACCACCTTGGGCTGACTGCCACCGCGAGCGGGTTTTACGCTCCGCAGGGAAGGCAGATGCGCACGCTCCCAGTTCGCTATCCTCAGCTCGCGGAGGAGCTGCGGCGCCAGCGCGTCGCGAACCTCGAGATGGAATCGTCGGCGCTTTTCGTGCTGACGAGCCTCGCGGGGCTCCGCGCGGGAACGGTCTGTGCGGCGTACGCACAGCGGATCGAGGGAACGTTCCTGGAGGGTGCGGCTAAGGAGGCCGCGGAGGCACGTTGCATCGATGCCGGGCTCACCGGTATCCACTTGCTCTGGTCGAGTGACCAGGAGCAGGACGGAGATCCCCGACGGCGGTCAACGTGACCGGCGGGCGAGGCGGGGAGCTGTAACCGCAAACCGGCGCAATCAGCCGGAAGAAGGAGGCAACCGACCGATGGCGACCAATGCCTACTGCGTCAAGTGCAAGGCAAAGCGCGACATGCAGAACGAGCAGAAGATCACGATGAAGAACGGCAAGCCTGCCACCGAGGGCAAGTGCCCGGTGTGCGGGACCAAGATGTTCCGCATCGGCGCCTGAGAGCGCTTCTGCAAACTTTCGCGCGTCGCATTTGACAGCGCGTTCCGGCCGCCCGGCCGCGCTTCGTCGGACCAGCCTCCGATGGAGCCGCCGGGCGGCTTGGCGTCCGGGCCGCGATACAATGGCGCCCTGGTGGATGAGGCAGCCGGCCAGCCGATCCTGGCGATCGACCTAGGCGGCACTCAGATTCGCGCCGCCTACGTGGGTCCCGACCTTCATCTCGCCTCCCGCCGGGCAACGGACACGAACGATCAGGAGGGCGTCGACGCCGTCGTGGATCGCCTCTGCGCGCTTGCCGCGGACGCCATGGCCGATGCACGGGCCGCCGGCCTCCCGGCACCCGTCGGCATCGGCATCTCCTCGCCAGGACCGCTGGACCCCTGGCGCGGCGTGGTGGTGGCGCCCCCGAACCTGGCCGGCTGGCACGACGTGCCGCTGGTCGAGCGCGTCGAGGCCGCCCTGGGCCTGCCCGCCTTCCTGGAGCGCGACACGAATGTCGCCGTCATGGCGGAGTGGCGTCACGGCGCGGCCCGCGAGACCCGCAATGTCATCTACATCACCGTCTCGACCGGGATCGGCGGTGGCATCGTGGTCGACGGCCGCCCGCTGATCGGTCCGGATGGCACCGCCGGCGAGGTGGGCCACGTCACCGTTGAGCTGGACGGGCCGCCCTGCGGCGACGGCTCGCCGGGGCACGCCGAGGCGATCGGCTCCGGCACGGCCATCGCCCGCGAAGGGCGCGCGCTGCTGGAAGCGAGCCGTGCCCCGAAGCTGGCAGCCATCTTCGCTGCCTCGGGCGCCGCGGAGCTCGGCGCCGAGCACGTGGCCCGCGGCCGCCGACGAGGGTGACGCCGCCTGCCAGGCCGTGCTGGACCGTGCCTGGGTTGCGATCGGCGCCCTGTGCGCCAGCCTGGTCAACGTCCTGAATCCAGAAGTGATCGTGATCGGCGGCAGCATCGCCACCCATCGGCCGGAGCTGTTCGACGTCGTCCGGCGCGAGATCGCGCGCCGCGCCTTCGCCGCTCCCGGCACGCCGCGTGCGGGTCGTCCGTGCGGAGCACGGCGACGACGTCTCGCTGATCGGCCTGCTGCCGATCGTCAATGAACGCCTCCACGACCCCGCCTACCGGCCTGGGCGCACGCCCGTGGCGAACGCATGAGGAACCACCTGTGACCCGAATCGGCATCAACGGCTTCGGCCGCATTGGACGCCAGACCCTGAAGGCCATCATCGAGCGCCATCCCGACGAGCTCGAGGTGGTGGCCATCAACGACCTGGCCCCAACCGCGACCAACGCCCACCTCTTCAAGTACGACTCGACCTACGGCCGCTTCCACGGAGAGGTGACCGCGGGCGACGGCGAGATCACGATCAACGGCCACGCCATCAAGGCGTTCAGCGAGCGCGAGCCGGTCAAGCTGCCCTGGCGGCAGCTGGGCGTCGACATCGTGATCGAGTCGACCGGCATCTTCACCGACGGCGAGAAGGCGCACGCGCACCTGGATGCCGGCGCCTCCAAGGTGATCATCAGCGCTCCGGCCAAGAACGAGGACGTGACGGTCGTGCTGGGCGTGAACGAGGGCAGCTACGACCCGGCGACAGCACCACATCATCAGCAACGCCTCGTGCACGACCAACGGCCTGGCCCTGCCGGCCAAGGTCATCTGGGACTGCTTCGGCATCGAGCACGGGCTGATGACGACCGTCCACTCGTACACCAACGACCAGAACGTGCTGGACGTGGTGCACAAGGACCTGCGTCGGGCGCGCAGCGCCGGCCAGAACATCATTCCCACCGGCACCGGTGCGGCCCGCGCACTGGCCCTGGTCATCCCGGAGCTGAAGGGCCGCTTCGACGGCTTCTCCCTGCGCGTGCCGACCCCGACGGTCAGCATCGTCGACTTCGTGGCGGTGACCACCCAGCCGGTGACCAACGAGAGCGTCAACGCCGCCCTCAAGGAAGCGGCCGAAGGACCGATGCAGGGGCTGCTCGGCTATACCGAAGAGCTGCTCGTCAGCATGGACTTCAAGGGCGACGAGCACTCCAGCATCGTGGACGCCGACTCCACCATGGTCACCGGCGAGAACCTGCTCAAGGTCGTCGCCTGGTACGACAACGAGTGGGGCTACAGCTGCCGCGTCGCGGACCTGGCGAAGTACGTGGCCGATCGGCTTTGAGCCCGTCGCCCACCATGAACAAGAAGACGGTCCGGGACGTCGACGTCCAGGGCAAGCGCGTCTTCCTGCGTGCCGACCTGAATGTCCCGCTCGACGACGGGCGCATCACCGATGACACCCGGATTCGCGCCAGCCTGCCCACCATCGTGTACCTGCTCGAGCACGGCGCCAGCGTGGTGCTGGCCAGCCACCTCGGCCGGCCGAAGGGCAAGGTCAACGATGCGCTGCGGCTGAAGCCGGTGGCCGATCGCCTCTCCCAGCTGCTTGGCCGCCCGATGCGCATGACCGGCGACGCGCTGGGTCCCGGCGTGGTCACCGCCGTCGACAAGCTGCGGCCGGGCGACCTGCTGCTGCTCGAGAACCTGCGCTTCCACGCCGAGGAGGAGGCCAACGATCCGGGCTTCGCCAAGTCGCTGGCCGAGATGGCCGACGTCTACGTCGACGACGCCTTCGGCTCGGCGCATCGGGCGCACGCCTCGACGGAGGGGATCACCCACTTCCTGCCGGCCGTGGCCGGCCTGCTGATGGAGCGCGAGGTCAGCTCGCTGTCGCGCCTGCTGGCCAAGCCGCCCAAGCCGTTCCACACCGTCATCGGCGGTGCCAAGGTCTCCGGCAAGCTGGAGGTGCTCGAGTCGCTGCTGGCCCGCTGCCAGGCGGTCCTGGTCGGCGGCGGGATGGCCAACACCTTCCTGGCCGCGCGGGGCGTGGCGCTCGGCAAGAGCCTGGTCGAGCCCGACCAGCTCGAGAACGCGTCGCGGATCATGGCCGAGGCCCGGCGCAAGCGCGTGCGCTTCATGCTGCCGACCGACGTGGTGGTGGCGGCCCAGATCCACCCGCGCTCACAGCGCCAGGTGGTGGCGCTGGGCGACGTGCCCAAGGACTGGTACGTGGTGGACATCGGCCCGCAGACGCTGGCGGCGTACACCGAGCACCTCTCGCGAGCCAGGACCGTCTTCTGGAATGGACCGATGGGCATCTTCGAGATCGCCCCGTTCGCCGAGGCGACCAATGCCATGGCCCGCTTCCTGGCGGAGCGCAGCGCCAAGGGGGTCGTGACCATCGTCGGCGGCGGCGACTCCGTGGCGGCCGTGGAGCAGCTGGGCCTGGCGGACAAGATGAGCCACGTCAGCACCGGTGGCGGGGCGTCGCTGGAGTTCGTGGAGGGCAAGCAGCTGCCCGGCGTCGTGGCGCTGCTCGATGCGGATCCGCCGCCCAAGAGCAAGGCCGCACCGCGGGCGCTGGCCACGACCAAGCCGCCGCCGCCCCGGTCAACGGCCACGGCGTCTGCCAGACCGACCACCAGGAAAAGCCGATGACGACCCTGATCGAGGACGTCGTCGCGCGGGAGGTCCTGGACTCGCGCGGCAACCCGACGGTCGAGGTCGAGGTCTTCCTGGACGGCGGCGCCACCGGCTCGGCCATCGTGCCGTCCGGCGCCTCGACCGGCGCGCACGAGGCGGTTGAGCTGCGCGACGGCGACCGGCAGCGCTACGGCGGCAAGGGCGTGCTCGGCGCCGTTCGCCATGTGAACGACGTCATCCGGCCCGAGCTGCTGGGCGCCGATGCGGTGGACCAGGTCAGCGTGGATCGGCTGCTGATCGACCTGGACGGCACGCCGAACAAGGGGCGCCTCGGGGCCAACGCTTTGCTGGGCGTGTCGCTGGCCGTGGCGCATGCGGCCGCCGATGCGCTGGTGCTGCCGCTGTATCGGTACCTGGGCGGCGCCGGCGCGCGCGTGCTGCCCGTGCCGCTGGTGAACATCCTGAACGGCGGCAAGCACGCCATCGACTCCACCGACTTCCAGGAGTTCATGATCGTGCCGCTCGGTGCGCCAACCTTCCGCGAAGGGCTGCGCTGGGCGGCGGAGACCTTCCACACGCTCGGCGCGCTGCTCCATGAGCGCGGCTTCGCGACCACCGTCGGCGACGAGGGCGGCTACGCCCCGAGCCTCGAGAGCAACGAGGCGGCGATCGCGGTGGTCCTCGAGGCCATCGAGCGGGCCGGCTTCGCGCCGGGCGTCCAGATCGCCATCGCGCTCGATCCGGCCACCACCGAGCTGTACGCCGACGGCGTCTACACCCTGGCGCGCGAGGGGCGGACGCTGACGCCGGACGAGCTCATCGGCTTCTGGCTGGACTGGTTCGACCGCTACCCGATCGTCAGCCTGGAGGACGGCCTGGCCGAGGACGACTGGGAGGCATGGCGGTCGCTGACGGAGAAGGCCGGCGGCCGCGTGCAGCTGGTCGGCGACGACCTGCTGGTGACCAACACAGCGCGTCTGGCGCGCGCCATCGAGGAGCGCGCCGCCAACAGCATCCTGATCAAGCTCAACCAGATCGGCACGCTGACCGAGACGATCGAGGCGGTCGAGATGGCCCAGCGCGCGGGCTGGACGGCGGTGATCAGCCATCGCTCCGGCGAGACGGAGGACACGACCATCGCCGACCTGGTGGTCGCGCTGAACACCGGCCAGATCAAGACCGGCAGCATGAGCCGCAGCGAGCGGATCGCGAAGTACAACCGCCTGCTGCGGATCGAGGAGGAGCTGGCGGATGCCGCGGAGTACGCCGGACGGCGGGCCTTCGCGCAGCATCGGTCCTCGGATGCCTGACGTGCTGGACGTCGGCGAGCAGCTGGCCGCGCTGTCGCCGACGGTCACGACTTCGCCGAGTTCTTTCGCTCCCCGTCGGGCTCGCTGAGCCTGACGATCGCGCGCTGGCCGGCCGGATCGGTAGACGACCAGACTCCGCACACCGAGGACGAGGTCTACTACGTCCTCAACGGTCGCGCGGCGTTGGTCGTGGAAGGGTCACGAACGGATGTCGGCCCGGGCTTGGTCGCCTTCGTGACAGCCGGCGACGACCACCGATTCGTGGACATCACCGAGGACCTCGAGGTCCTCGTCTTCTGGTCTCCGGCGCGCCACGGCAACGCGCCGGCCGCCGGTTAGGACTCGGCCGGAGCCTCGCCCTCGGTCTTGGTCTGCTTGCGCCGGCGGGCGGCGGCGGACTCGCGCGATGCTCGCGTGACGGCGACCTTGGCCTTGCCGGCGGCGGTGCGCGGCCGATCTGCGGCTCGAGCGCTGGCGGCCTTCGACGCCTTGGCGGCGGCGACCTTCTTGCGCTGCGCCGTCTTGGTGGCGGCGGATCGCTTCTTGGGTCCGGCCTCCGCCTGAGTGCCGTCGAGCAGGTGCGCGGCGTTGGCCTTGGCCATCAGCCGGCTCTTGCGGCGAGCGGCGTTGTTGCGATGGATGATGCCCTTCTCGGCGGCGCGATCCAGGGCGCTGATAGCGGCCGTGACGGCCTCCGTGCCATCGCCCTCAGCGCGACCGAGCGCGATGGCGCTGGCGCGCTGGACGAGCGTCTTGGCCTCGCTGCGCGTGCGTCGGTTGACGGCGCGGCGGCGGTGCTCCTGGCGAACGCGCTTCAGCGCCTGTGGGGTGCGCGCGCCCTTCCAGGTGCGAGCCTTTCTTGCCACGTAGGAACCTCGAGTGGGGAAGCATGAAATGAGCGCCGGCAAACATGCGGCGACTCGGCGGCGGAGTATATCACCGGAGGACCTCCCAGCCAAACGCGGCAACCGGCTGGATGGACGATGGGGTGGCCAGGACGATCGTCGCTCGACAGCCGTGTCAACAACCGCCAGAATCCCCCCAGCGCGCCCGCTCTGAATAGCGGAGCGTGCAACGCCGCCGGGTGTTGCGGCGTCCTGGGAGGGAACAGGCCTGTCGACGTACCGCACCGCAGTCCGCGCCACAGGGTCGGCCTGTCGAATCCTGCGCACGAGATGACCACGACCGCACCGATGACGACGCTCACCGCTTTCGCTCGCCCACGCGTGCTGCTCCGCCCGGGGCCGATGCGCCGGGGCTTCCTGTTCGGCTTCCTGCTGACGCTGCTGCTGGGCCTGCTGGCGATCGCCGGCGCGTCAGCCGCCATGGCGATGAGCCAGGCCAACCATGTCATGCCCGGCGTCAGCGTGGCCGGCATCCCGATCGGTGGACTGGACCGCGCCGCCGCGATGTCGCGCCTGGAGGCCGGCCTCCCGTCGCTCGATGAGGGCACGCTGACGCTGCAGGTCGACGATGTGACGCGCACCTTCCCAGTCGCCGACCTCGATCGCACCTACGACCTCGAGGCCACCGTCGACGCCGCCTTCGCCGTCGCGCGCAGCGGCAATCCGCTGGTGGACGGCGTGACCCGGCTGCGCACGCTGGCCCACCCAACGGTCGTGGCCGGTGCCGGTGTCGTGGTGGACGCGGCGGCCGTGGACCGGATCGTCTCGGAGGTGGTCGCCGCCTACGACCATCCGGCGGCCGACGGGTCGGTGAGCTTCCGCAAGAAGGACGGCTTCGTGGCCGCTCCCGCGGTCGAGGGCGTCACCGTGGACGCTTCTGGCCTGAGCCAGGCACTCAACGCGGCGCTTGGCCGACGCTCGCGGCGATGTCGCGCTCGAGGTCCCGGTGGCGCACCAGGATCCGGCGGTCAGCACGCGCGACGCGCTGGCGGCGGCCATCACTGCCAACTGGATGAGCTCGCACCAGCTGAACCTGACGGGCGGCGGGCATCGGCTGAAGATCTCCGCCCCCAAGCTCGCGGCGCTCATCACCTTTGGAGCGGTGGCGGATGGTGGCTGGGGCGCATCGGTTGACGAGAAGGCGCTGGCCAGGCTGCTGCGTCCCGTCGCGGATCGGGTGGCCGTGGCGCCGCGCAATGCCTCCTTCGCCTGGGGTGGCGGCGGCGCCGTCGGATTCTTCCCCGGCGAGTCGGGTCGCAGGCTGAAGACGAAGGCCACCGTCGCGAGCGTGATGGGCGCCCTGCAGCAGCGAGCGGCCGGCTCATCCAAGCCGAGCGCCGCCCTGGCCATGGGCGTCGTCCAGCCGGCGCTCACCAACGCCGAGGCGCGCGCGGCTGCGCCGCAGATGGAGCTGCTCTCGACCTGGACGACCTACTACATCCCCGGCGACGGCAACTTCTGGGGCGCCAACATCAACATCCCGGCCCAGGACCTGAATGGCCGCGTCGTGGCGCCGGGTGAGTGGTTCGAGTTCTGGCAGGGCATCGGCCCGGTCACCCTGGCGCGTGGATACGGCTACGGCGGCGCCATCATCGGCGGTCGATCGGTCGCCAACGGCGCCCTGGCGGGTGGCATCTGCTCGACCTCCACGACGCTGTTCAATGCGGCGATGCGCGCCGGCCTGGAGATCGGCCAGCGCGTGAACCACTCGTATTACATCGATCGCTATCCGATGGGCCTGGACGCGACCGTCTTCAAGACCGATTCGTACGAGACGGACATGACCTTCCGCAACGACATGGCCAACCCGGTCGTGATCCGCTCGTACACCGGCAACGGCTTCGTGCGGTTCGACATCTGGGGCATCCCGGACGGTCGCACCGTGTCGCTGTCCGCTCCGTCGACCAGCAACCCCGGCACCGCCATCGAGACCACGGTGGTGAACCCGAGCCTGCCGCCCGGCACCGTCAAACGGGTGGAGTACATGCACAACGGGTTCGACGCGGTGGTGACCCGATGGGTGCGCGATGCGAGCGGCAACCTGCTTCACCAGAACACCTGGTCCAGCCACTATCGGACGGTCAACGGCGTCACCGAGGTCGGCCCGAAGCGCAGCTGAGTGACCGGCGTCCCACATCTGCCCCGCTAGACTCCGGCTCCGTGATCCCCCAGGAGCGCACTCGCAACTTCAGCATCGTGGCGCACATCGACCACGGCAAGTCGACGCTGGCCGATCGGCTGCTGGAGATGACCCACACCATCGACAAGCGCCTGATGACCAGCCAGGTGCTGGACTCGATGGACCTTGAGCGCGAGAAGGGCATCACCATCAAGGCGCGCGCCGTGCGCCTGCAGTACGAGGCCGCCGACGGCCAGACCTACGCCCTCAACCTGATCGACACACCCGGCCACGTCGACTTCACCTACGAGGTGAGCCGATCCCTGCAGGCCTGCGAGGGCGCGATCCTGGTGGTCGACGCCAGCCAGGGGATCGAGGCCCAGACGCTGGCCAACGTGCACCTGGCCTTCGCCCAGAACCTGGTCGTGATTCCGGTCATCAACAAGATCGACCTGCCCAGCGCCGACCCGGAGATGGTGATCGCCGAGCTGGAGGACACCCTCGCCATCCCGCGCGAGGAGGTGATCCTGGCCTCGGCCAAGGACGGCACCGGGGTGGACCAGGTCCTGGAGGCCATCGTGCAGCGCGTGCCGCCGCCGCGTGGGGACGCATCGGCTGCGCTGCAGGCGCTGGTCTTCGACAGCCACTACGACCAGTACAAGGGCGTGGTCGCCTACGTGCGCGTGGCCAACGGCACCCTGCACGACCACGAGCGCATCCGCTTCATGGCCACCGGCGTCGAGAGCGACATCCTGGAGCTCGGCTACTTCCGCCCGCAGCCGGTCCCGACGCGCAGCCTGGCGGCGGGAGAGGTGGGCTACGTCGCCTCAGGCCTGAAGAGCATCGCCGAGGCACGGGTGGGCGACACCCTGACCGATGCGGACAAGCCCGCACCCGAGCCCCTGCCGGGCTACCAGCAGGCCCTGCCGCTCGTCTTCGCCGGGCTCTACCCGATGCGCGGCGACGACTACCCGCTCCTGCGCGAGGCGCTGGACAAGCTGCACCTGAACGACGCCAGCTTCGTCTACGAGCCCGAGTCGAGCGTGGCGCTGGGCTTCGGCTTCCGCTGCGGCTTCCTGGGCCTGCTGCACATGGAGATCGTCCAGGAGCGCCTCGAGCGCGAGTTCGACCTGGACCTGCTGGCCTCGGCCCCGAGCGTGGAGTACCGCGTTCGGCTCAACCATCGGGCCGACGAGGTGGTGGTCGACAACCCGGCCAAGATGCCCGATCCCGGCGAGATCGAGGCCATCAGCGAGCCCTGGGTGGCGGCGCAGGTCATCACCCCGACCGACTACATCGGTCCGATCATGGAGCTGGTGACCGGCCGCCGCGGCCAGTTCGGGACGATGGAGTACCTGGACCCGAAGCGCGTCAACCTGCATTTCGAGCTGCCGCTGGCCGAGCTGATCATCGACTTCTACGACCTGCTCAAGAGCCGCACCAGCGGGTACGCCAGCCTCGACTACCAGTACATCGGCTACCGCGAGGGCGACCTGGTCAAGCTGGACGTGCTGGTCAACGCCGAGCCGGTGGACGCGCTGTCGCTGATCGTCCATCGGTCGAACGCCTATCGGCAGGGCAAGGCGCTGGTCGAAAAGCTGAAGGAGCTGATCCCGCGCCAGATGTTCGAAGTGCCGGTCCAGGCCGCCATCGGCTCGCATATCATCAGCCGCGAGACGATCCGGGCCATGCGCAAGAACGTGCTGGCCAAGTGCTACGGCGGGGACATCACTCGCAAGCGCAAGCTCCTCGAGAAGCAGAAGGAGGGCAAGCAGCGCATGAAGCGGATCGGCTCCGTGGAGATCCCGCAGGAGGCGTTCCTGGCGGTGCTTCGCATGAACGAGGCCTGATCGGTGGACTTCACCGATTCCCTGCGGCTCTCGATCGCGGTGGGACTCACCATCTTCCTGGTGCTGCTCCGGTTCGACTCGGACCGGATCATGCGCTCCGACTACTTCCGCTACCGCTATCCATGGCTGGGGCCGGTCAGCTACTACGGCCTGGTCATCCTCTTCGCGATCGGGATCGCCATCATCCTGCCCAACGGTCGCGGCTACCTCTTCCTGGCTCGACCGGAGCCAGGAACCATGCTGCCGCTGGTGCTGGGCTTCGCGGCGGTCGGCATCCTGAACGCCGTGGCCTTCGCCTTCCGCTGGTATGGCGGCATCACGCCTCTGCCCACGTCGCTGCTACCGAGCCGCCTGCTGGGCGCGGGCGCCAGCGCGGTCGCCGACGAGCTGCAGTTCCGCTCGATCGTGCTGGGCATGCTCATCTTCGCCGGCATCGAGGCAGGCATCGCGGTGATCATCCAGGCGCTGCTGTACGGCCTCGCCCAGCGGCGCCTGTGGCGCGAGCGGCAGTGGTACTTCCTGATCGGCTCCGTGATCCTGGGCTACGCCTGCGGCTGGGCAACGGTGCTCACCGGGTCGGTGCATGCCGGCCATGGTCGGGCACTTCGTGGTGATCGCGGCCCTGTTCGCCTTTGCCGGAGGACGCCTGCGGCAGCGACCCATCTGAGGCCGATGGAGCTGATGGCGCGGCGACCGGCGTGACGGGGCAATCCAACGGGAGTCACTACCTCTACGTCCACGTGCCGTTCTGCCGGCTGGTGTGCGCGTACTGCGACTTCGTGACGGTTGGCGGGCGAGGTGACATGATCCCGCGCTACGTGGCTGCCCTGCACGCCGAGCTGGCGGCGCGACCGTCGCCCGGACGCCTGGCGACCATCTACTTCGGCGGCGGCA
Organism: uncultured Chloroflexia bacterium; assembly: GCA_963720505.1. GTDB lineage: Bacteria > Chloroflexota > Limnocylindria > QHBO01 > QHBO01 > DASSCW01. Next base: position 203,457 of record CAVRFT010000006.1, on the reverse strand, counting down.
CGCCCTCCCTGCTGCCGGCGGGTGCGGTCGAGGGCCTGATCCAGGGCAGCCATGAACCGATGGGTGGGCAACCCCCAGGAGATCACCCTCGAGGCCAACCCGAGCGGGCGCGAGACCCCTGACTGGATCGGGCTGCGTGCGGCTGGCGTGACGCGCATCTCCCTGGGCGCACAATCGCTGCGCGATGCCGACCTGCGCGCGCTGGCGCGCGGCCACTCGGCGGCCGAGGTGCGCGCGGCATTTCGGGCGGCGCGGGCGGCCGGTTTCGACAACGTGAGCCTGGACCTGATCTACGGCATCCCGGGCCAGACGCTGGGCAGCTGGCGCGGCGTGCTCCGGCGGGCGGTTGCGATGCAGCCGGAGCACCTCTCCCTCTACGCGCTGCAGCTGGCGCTGGACCCTGACGAGTGGGCGGCGCTGCCGCGATCCGGCGCGCTGCGCTGGCGCCGGCGTGTGGCTGCCCAACAGGACGACGGCCTGGCCGCCGCCGCAGTACGCGCTGGCCGAGGAGGTGCTGGCTGCAGCCGGCTACCGCCACTACGAGCTGTCGTCATGGGCGCTGCCCGGCCGCGAGTCGCGCCACAACGGCGCCTATTGGGATCGCCGGCCCTACACGGGCCTCGGCGCTGGCGCGCACTCGTTCGACGGCACGACGCGTTCGTGGAACGTGCGCGACCTGGACGCCTACCTCGCTGCGGCCGAAGCGGGGGAGCGCCCCGTGGCCGGCAGCGAGCGTCTGGATGAGCCCACCGCGGCCTTCGAGGCGATGGCGCTGGGGTTGCGGCGGGTCGACGGCATGAGACGCGCCGCCTTCGCCCGCGAGTTCGGCGCCGATCCAGTGGCGCGCTTCGGGCCTGCCCTCCATGAGTCAGTGGATGCACGGCCTGCTGGCCATCGATGCAGACTCGGATCAGCCTCACGCCTCGCGGTCGCCTGCTCGCCTCCGAGGTCCTGATCGGCCTGCTGCCCGGCCCCGCGCATGCGGCTTCCGCCTGACACACTGCACGCGTGGAGATCCGCGACAGCACCTTGGCCGGGCTCGTTGACGGCCGGATCGACCTCGCCTTCCGCCGCTGGGAGAAGCCGCGGGTCAAGGCCGGCGGGCGCCAACGGACGCCGATTGGCGTTGTCGGCTTCGACGCAGTGGACCGGGTGCCGCGGAGCGCGGTCACCGCTGCGGCCGCCCACCGGGCGGGCTTCGCGTCCCGCAAGGAGCTGCTCGGCTTCCTCGACCGGCGCAGCGTAGGAAAGATCTACCGCATCGAGCTGCGCGTGGTCGGACCGGACCCGCGCGTAGCGCTGCGCGACCAGCTGCCCGATGCGACCGTCCTGGCCGAGATCGAGCGCCGGCTGGCGCGGCTCGATCGGGCCAGTCCCGCACGGGCCATGGACCCTGGCGGTGCTGCGAGCCATCCGGGCCAACCCGGAGCGACGCGCCGGCGACCTGGCCGCCGAGCTTCGGGCGCCGCGGCTGCCGTTCAAGGTCGACGTGCGCAAGCTGAAGGAGCTGGGCCTGACCGAGAGCCTGCCGATCGGATACCGGCTGTCAGCCCGTGGTGCGGCGGTCCTGGCGCACCTCGAGGGGCCGTGAGGTCATCGGCCGCGCCACCAGCGCAGCAGCCCGGCGTAGACCAGTGATCCCGCGGCCCCGGCCAGCAGGTCGTTGACCGTGTCCCAGGTGCCGCGCACGTTGCGCAGCCCGAACAGCACGTCGCTGTAGTACTCCTGCGCCTCCAGCGCGATATGCCCGATCTGGGCCGCGCCGACCGCGCTCAGCGCCGGCAGGTCCGCCAGCTGCGCGGCCACGATCGTCGCGGCGCCGGTGCCATGGGCGTGCGGCAGCGCATCGAAGTAGCGGTAGCGGTCGTACAGGTCGAAATGGTTGCCGAGGAGGTCGAGCGCGAAGATCGACAGCCACAGGTTGTCGGTCCAGACCGGGTACGGGCGCGACGCGCCGCGCAGGACCGAGTGCTTGATCGGCACCACCAGGCTCAAGGGGATCATCACCAGTCCGCGCGTGCCGATCGCCTTGCCCCGATAGCGCGGATCGTCCGGCTTGCGCAGCGCCTCGCCCAGGATGGCGAGCATGAATACCCGCAGCCCGGCGTTGCACAGGTAGCCCAGGAGCCGCACGCTGCCATGCTAGAGCGGAGGCGGATTCGTTGACATCGGTCCGGCCGGATTGGTACCATGCGCACACCAGTTGGCACTCTCGGCCATAGAGTGCTAACCAGTTGAGATCAGAGGTACCGGATGGCCGACGAGCAGTCCCAAACAACCGAAACGCGTTCCTCGCGCCGCATCGACCTCACCGAGCGGCAGCGCAGCGTGCTGCGTGCCGTGGTCGAGGATTACGTCCTGACCGCCGTGCCGGTCGGCTCCAAGGCGCTGGTCGACCGCTACGCCCTGCAGGTCTCGCCGGCCACGGTGCGCAGCGCCATGGCCGAGCTGGAGTCGCTGGGCCTGCTGTCGCACCCGCACACCAGCGCCGGCCGGGTGCCGTCGGACCTGGGCTACCGCCTGTACGTCGAGTCGCTGATGCGCGAGACCGCCATGGACCGGACCGATGAGCTGATGATCCGGCACCAGTTCAGCCAGGTGCAGCTGACCAGCGACGAGGTCCTGCGCCTGGCCGCGTCGATCCTGGCCACCAGCACCCGGTCCGCTGCCGTCGTCACGCCGGCCCGCTCGCGACGCGCCCGCTACGGGCACGTCCAGCTGGTGGAGCTGGCCGACCAGGCGCGTCTGTGCGTGCTGGTGCTGGCCGACGGCAAGGTCGTGCAGCGGCGCCTTGACCGCGCCCTGCTGGAGAAGCTCGCGGAGGCCACACCCATTGGGCAGGCCGATCTCGACCTGGTGGCTGCCACCCTCAACACCGAGCTGCCGAGCCTCTCGGCGCCACAGGTGCGACGCAAGATCGCGCGGCTCTCACCGCTGGCCGGTCACGTGGCCGAGGTGGTGTCGCAACTGCTGGAAGAGTCCGACCGAGTGAGCGTCGAGGAAGTCTTCACCGACGGGATCACCAACGTCCTGGAGCAGCCCGAGTTTGCCCAGGGCGCCAAGCTGCGGGGTGTGCTGGAGGTCCTCCGTCGCTCGGACTTCCTGGAGCAGCTGGTGCCGGTGCTGACCCGTGGCGAGGGGGTGCACGTGATCATCGGCCATGAGAACCAGATCGAGACCATGCACGAGGTCAGCCTCATCTTCGCCCCGTACGGGGAGCGGGATCGGGCACTGGGCCTGCTGGGCGTGCTGGGACCAACGCGCATGCCGTACCCGCGGGCCATCCCCACGGTGCGCTACCTGGCCGCCCTGATGAACGAGCTGATCAACACCGGGCACTACAGCGAGAACCATGACTGACCATCCGACCAACGGCGATGCGCGCGAGGCGGTCGAGGAGCGCGGTGCGCGCGCCAAGGGACCGTCCCGAGCCGAGCTGATCCAGAAGCTGGAGGAGCTGCACACGCAGCTGGAACAGACGCAGGCCCAGTCCGACGAGCACATGCGGGCCTGGCAACGGGCCGCCGCCGACTACTCGAACTACAAGCGCCGGACCGATGAGGAGCGCGACACGGTCGCGGTCTTCGCGAACGCGCTGCTGATCGGCAAGCTGCTGGCCGTGCTGGACGACTTCGACCGCGCGCTGGACAACGTCCCGCCCGACACCGACGACTCGTGGGTCGAGGGCGTGCGCCTGGTCGAGCGCAAGCTGCGCAACGTGCTGGAGGCGGAGGGCGTGACGCCCATCGAGGCCGTCGGCCAGCCATTCGATCCCAATGTCCACGAGGCCGTCGTCCACGAGGAGACGGCCGACTATCCCGATAACCATGTCATCGACGAGCTGCAGCGCGGCTACCGACTGCACGACAGGGTCCTGCGCCCGGCACTCGTCAAGGTCGCGAACAACCCGAAGGAGCACTGACCGGAAATGGGCAAGATCATCGGTATCGACCTGGGCACGACGAACTCCGTGGTCGCCGCCATGGAGGGAGGTGAGCCCCAGGTCATCACCAACGCGGAGGGCGGCCGGATCACACCGTCGGTCGTCGCCTTCGCCAAGTCCGGGGAGCGGCTGGTGGGCCAGGTGGCCAAGCGCCAGGCGATCACGAACCCGGAGAACACCATCTTCAGCATCAAGCGCTTCATGGGTCGCCGCTGGGACGACCCCGAGGTGCAGCGCAGCAAGGACCTGGTCCCGTACAAGGTCGAGAAGGACCCGAAGTCGGACGGCGTCATGGTGACGCTGGCCAACGGCAAGACCTTCAGCCCGCCGGAGATCAGCGCCATGATCCTGCAGAAGCTGAAGGGCGACGCCGAGGCCTACCTGGGCGAGAAGGTGACCGAGGCGGTCATCACCGTGCCCGCCTACTTCGACGACACCCAGCGCCAGGCCACCAAGGACGCGGGCCGCATCGCCGGCCTCGAGGTCAAGCGCATCGTCAACGAGCCGACCGCGTCGGCCCTGGCCTACGGCCTGGACAAGCAGAAGGAAGAGAAGATCGCCGTCTACGACCTGGGTGGCGGCACCTTCGACATCTCGATCCTGGAGCTGTCCGAGGGCGTCTTCGAGGTCCGCTCGACCAACGGTGACACGCACCTGGGCGGTGACGACTTCGACCAGCGCGTCATCGACTGGCTGAGCGAGGAGTTCAAGAAGGACCAGGGCATCGACCTGTCGAAGGACCGGATCGCCCTGCAGCGCCTCAAGGAGGCCGCCGAGAAGGCCAAGATCGAGCTCTCGTCGACGACGCAGACGGAGGTCAACCTGCCGTTCATCAGCGCCGACGCATCGGGCCCCAAGCACCTGGTCGTCACCCTGTCGCGAGCCAAGCTCGAGGACCTGGTGGCCGACCTGATCACCCGGACCGCCGGTCCGGTCAAGCAGGCCCTGGCCGATGCGGGCTTGAAGCCCGAGGAGATCGACGAGGTGATCCTGGTCGGCGGCATGACCCGCATGCCGTCCGTGATCGAGGCGGTCAAGGGCCAGTTCAACGGCAAGGAGCCGCACAAGGGCGTCAACCCCGACGAGGTGGTGGCGGTCGGCGCGGCGATCCAGGCCGGCGTGCTGGGCGGCGAGGTCAAGGACGTCCTGCTGCTCGACGTCACCCCGCTGTCGCTGGGGATCGAGACCCTGGGCGGCGTGGCGACCAAGATGATCAACCGCAACACCACCATCCCCACCAGCCACACGCAGATCTTCTCGACCGCCTCGGACAACCAGCCGAGCGTGGACATCGTGGTCCTGCAGGGCGAGCGGGAGATGGCGGGCGACAACAAGAAGCTGGCCACCTTCCGGCTGGACGGCATTCCGCCGGCCCCGCGCGGCGTGCCGCAGATCGAGGTCACCTTCGACATCGATGCCAACGGCATCCTGAACGTGGCGGCCAAGGACAAGGCCACCAACAAGGAGCAGAAGGTCGCCATCACCGCCTCCTCCATGCTGGCCAAGGACGACGTGGACCAGATGGTCCGCGACGCCGCCGAGCACGCCGAGGAGGACCGCAAGCGGCGCTCCGAGGTGGAGTCGCGCAACGAGGCGGACGCCCTCGTCTTCCAGGCGGACCGCCTGGTCAAGGACCTGGGCGACAAGATCTCCGACGAGGAGAAGGCGGAGGTCCAGACCCGCATCGACGCCGTCAAGGAAGCCCTGAACGGGACCGATGCCGGCGCGATCGACTCGACCAAGCAGCAGCTCGCCGAGGTGCTGCAGCGGATCGGCACGCGCGCCTACGAGGCCAGCGAGTCCGGCGGCAACGGCTCCAACGGGGCCGATGGTGACGGCTCGACCGATGGCGCAGCCGCGGACTCCGGTGAGGGCGAGGGCGCCGAGGAAGGCGAGACGATCGAAGGGGAATACAAGGAAGTCTGATCCCCCAGGCCACGGGATGGGCCGTCCCCACCGACCCTCGGCTGGCTTCGCAACAGCCTTCGGGGCGGCGGGGACGGCCCTTTCCATCTCGGGGAGCAGACGTCCTTGCAATGGGAATGAGTGAGCCGCTCGTTCTCTACGAGGACGTGGAGATGGTGGCCGTCGATAAGCCGGCGGGGATGGCCACCGCCGCGGGCAGTGGGATCGATGACGATGCGTCGCTGCACGCCTGGGTGACGCGCCACGTCGGCGCGCGAACCTTCATCGTCCATCGGCTGGACCGGGGGACGAGCGGCGTGATCGTTTTCGCCAAGACGGCGGAGGCTCATCGGCGCCTATCGCAGGCATTCGAGAGCCGAGAGGTCGACAAGCGCTACCTGGCCGTAGTGGACGGCCACGTGCGGACCGCGAGCGGCCGCATCGCCGAGCCGCTGCGGAGCTTCGGCTCGGGGCGCGTCGGCGTGGATCCGAAGGGCAGCGAGGCGCTGACGCGCTATCGGCGCCTGGAGCGGCTCCCGGACGCGGACCTGCTCGAGGTCGTGCCGCTCACCGGCCGGCGCCACCAGATCCGGGTGCACTGCTACGCCATCGGTCACCCGGTGCTGGGCGACACGCGATACGGAACCGTCCGTCCGGTCGGCGGCGCTCCGCGGCTGATGCTGCATGCCGCCGAGCTGCGGCTACCGGTCGCCGACGGTGAGCCGCTGGCGATCCGCGCGGATCCGCCCGCCGACTTCGTATCGGTGCTGGAGGGCTTGCGCTAGGCCGACTCGGACAGCTGGCTGGTGCACATCGGGCAACGGGTGGCGGCGATCGCGATGTCGGAGGCGCAGTAGGGGCAGCTCTTGGTCGTCGGCTCGCCCTCGGACGCGCCCGCGCGGCGCGCGGCCAGTGCGTTCATCGGCTTCACGACGAACAGGAAGATGGCGAGAGCGATGAGCACGAAGGTGATCAGCGCGTTCAGGAAGAGCCCGTACTTCACCGTCGCATCGCCGGCCTGGAATGCCAGCGTGGAGAAGTCGGGCACCCCCAGGAGGCCGAGCAACGGCGTGAGCACATCCTTCACGAATGAGGTGACGACCGCGCCGAAGGCGGCCCCGATCACGACCGCGACCGCCAGGTCGATGACGTTGCCGCGCAGCAGGAAGTCGCGAAACTCTCGAACCACCGTGTCCCTCCAGAACTGAGCTCGGGTGCAGCTGGCGAGCATAGCCGTGGCATCGGGCTAGACTCGGACCGATGCGCCTCGCGACCTGGAACGTCAACTCGCTGAAGGCCCGCCTGGACCGGGTGCTGGCCTGGACCGAGCGGCAGCAGCCGGACATCCTGTGCATGCAGGAGACGAAGCTCACCGACGAGCAGGCGCCGGCCCTCGACTTCCGTGCGCTCGGCTACGAGCTGGTGCACCACGGGCCAGGCCGCTGGAACGGGGTGGCCATCGCGTCGCGCGTGGGGATCGACGAGGTGACCGCGGGCATCCCGAATGCCGACGGCTGGACCGATGACGGCGGTCGCTTCCTGGCCGCCACCTGCGGCGGCGTCCGGGTGGCCAGCATCTACGTGCCGAACGGCAGGATGGTCGACTCCGAGTTCTACCTGGAGAAGCTGGACTGGCTGAGGCGGCTGTCAGGCTGGCTGGACGACACCGATCCCGCCAACGGAGCTGGCCATCTGCGGCGACTACAACGTTGCGCCCACCGACGACGACGTGTGGGACGCGCAGGCCGCCCACGGCGCCACCCACGTGTCCCCGCGCGAACGAGCGGCGGTCGAGAAGCTGCGCGACGTGGGGCATGGTCGACGTGGTGCGCCAGTTCCATCCGGAGACGGGCTTCTTCACCTGGTGGGACTACCGCGCCGGGCACTTCCACAAGAACTTCGGCATGCGCATCGACCACGTGTATGCCACGCCGCCGCTGGCGGCTCGAGCCGTGGCGGCGGAACGCGATCGGGACGCCCGAAAGCCGTCGACCTACCCGGGCATCCCCTCCGACCACGCTCCGCTCATCGTCGACTTCAGCGATCCGGCCTAGGCGGCCGCCGGCGCGGGCGCCTCGATCACCGGCACTTCCTCGGCCGCGGGACCTGGCCGCCGCCGCTGGAAGAACTTGACGACCTCCATCACCCACAGGATCGCCGAGCCCGCAGCCGCGCAGAGGACCCATTGGTCGATGTTGAGCGGGACGGTGTTCAGCAGCCGGTTCAGCAGGTCCAGCTGGTTGGCCAGGATGATCGCCAGCAGGGAGATGCCGCTCAACCGGAGCAGCGTTGCGTTCGACAGCAGCGAGCGACTGAACACCGAGGCGGTCAGGTCGTTGCAGGAAAGCCCGTAGAACAGGTTGGCAAAGGAGAACGTCGCCAGTCCCATCGTCCGTGCCAGCGTATCGTCGCCGGTGTTGATGCTGAACGCCTGGATCACCACCAGGGTCGCAATGGCCTGGATCGCCCCATAGATGGCCAGCCGGATGCCGAGCGGCAACGGCATGACCTGCTCATCGGATTTGCGTGGTGGACGCTCCATCAGGCCCGCGGTTGGCTCGCCGAGTCCCAGTCCGATGGACTGCAGCACCTGGGTCGTGAAGTTCACGTACAGCGTCTGCTGGGGGACGAACGGGACGCCGGCCAGGACGCTGAAGAGGCCCGCCCCCAGGAACGTCCAGATCATGCCGAACAGGACGCCCATCTGGTAACGGATGTACTTCACCAGGTTGTCGTACAGGGCTCGCCCCTTCTCGACCGCCTTGACGATGGTCGCGAAGTTGTCGTCGGTCAGGATCATCACGGCGGCCTCCTTCGAGACCTCGGTGCCGGTGATGCCCATTGCCACCCCAATGTCGGCCTTCTTCAGCGCGGGCGCGTCGTTCACGCCGTCGCCGGTCATGGAGACGATTCGTCCCTTGCGCTTCAGGATGTCGACCAGTCGCACCTTGTGCTCGGGCGTGACGCGGGCGATGACGCCGATGTCGTCGATCCGGCGCAGGGCTTCGTCATCGCTGTAGGCGCCCCACTCGGCGCCGGTGATGGCCTCACCGCGAATGCCCAGGTCCTTGGCGATGGCCGCGGCCGTGACCGCGTGGTCGCCGGTGATCATCCGGACCTGGATCCCGGCCGCGTGGGCCTCGGCGATCGCCGTCCGGGCCTCGGGGCGCGGGGGATCGACGATGCCGGCGATCGCCAGCAGGGTCAGGTTCGAGACCAGCGGCAGCATGTCGGCGTTCGCATCGAAGGTGGCCGCGTCGTAGTCGCGGCGGGCCACGCACATGACCCGCAGGCCGTTCTTGGCCAGGCGCTCGTTCTCGGCGTTGAAGCGGGCCGCCAAATCGGCGGCAACGACGACCTGCCCGTCCGCACGGAGCACGTTGTCGGCTCGAGCCAGCAGCTGGTCCGGCGCGCCCTTGACGAAGCCGCGGATCACCTCGCGCCCGGACTCGTCCTTCATGCGATGGAAAGTGGCCATCAGCTTGTAGGCGGCATCGAATGGCAGGGTCGCCACCCGGGGCAGGGAATCGCGTGTCTCCTGCGGGTCGATCCCGCCCTTGGCGGCCAGTACCACCAGCGCGCCCTCGGTCGGATCACCGACCAGGCCGCCATCGCGCACTTCGGCGTCGGCGCAGAGCGCCATCGGCAGGAGGTAGGCGCTGAGGTCGCCGAGCGGCTCGCCGTCGACCGAGGTGATCTGCCCGGTCGTGGCGTAGCCCTCGCCATTGACCGTGAAGCGACGGCCCGGGATGGTCATCTCGACCGCCGTCATCTGGTTCAGGGTCAGGGTGCCGGTCTTGTCGGAGTTGATGGCCGAGGTTGAGCCCAGCGTCTCCACCGAGCGCAGGCGCTTCACGATGGCGCCGGCGGCCGCGAGCTCCTTGGTCCCGATCGACAGCAGCGTGGTGACCACCGCCGGCAGGCCGGTCGGCACCGCCGCCACGGCGAAGGCCACTGCGGAGATGAACAGGGTGTCGAACGGCAGGTCGTACACGAAGTAGCCGAGCGCGATCGACGCCACCAGCGCCAGTCCGGCGATGATGATGATCTGGTTGGTCAGCGCGTCGAGCTGTCGCGTGAGCGGCGTCTTTTCATCCGCGGTGGTCTGCAGCATGCCCGAGATATGACCGACCTCGGTGGTCATGCCGGTGCCGGTCACCACCAGCTCGCCCGAACCGCGGGTGGCGCTGTTGTTCATGTAGACCATGTCGACCCGATCGCCCAGCGGCGTTTCGACGTTGGGCACCGGGTCGACCTGCTTCGGCACTGGGGCGCTCTCGCCGGTCAGCGCTGACTCGTCGACCTCCAGGGTGGCGGCCTTGATCAGCCGCCCATCGGCCGGGATGCGGTCGCCGGCCTCGATGGAGACGATGTCGCCTGGCACGAGCTCATGGGCGGGGATCTGGACGAGCTGCCCGTCTCGCCGGACCCGCGTCTGGACGATCATCATCTTCTGCAGGGCGGCCACGCTCGCTTCGGCCTTGCCCTCCTGGCTGAGCGACATGACTGCGTTCAGCAGGGTCAGCCCGAACAGCAGCACCGCCGTCGAGCGCCCACCCTCGATGGCGACCAGGCTGATCAGGGCAGCGACCAGCAGCACGATCTGCATCGGATCCTGGTACTGACGGACGAACTTGCTCCAGCCGGACTCCTTCTTGGCCTCGGCGAACTTGTTCGGCCCGTACTGAGCGCGCCGCTTCTCGACCTCCGCGGCACTCAGGCCGACTTGGCGGATCGACGCTCTGGGCCTTCAGCGCGTCGTCGACGGACAGGGTGTGCCAGGCGGGCGCTGATGCGGGTGCCTGAGCGGTCATCGGGTACTTCCTCCGTGGGTAGCGAGCGTCATTGCAACAACGTCCCGCCAATCAGGACGACAACGGACAAGATGCCAAGCAGCACAAGCATGGGCCATACGAAGCGGAGCCACGTGCCGTAGCCGACTCGCGCAATCGCCAGGCCGCCCATCACCACCGCCGATGTCGGCGTGATCAGGTTGATGAGGCCATTGGCGGTCTGGTAGGCGGTCACCACCAGGAACTCGGGCACGCTCGGCGAAGCTGGCCAGCGGCGCCATGATCGGCATCGCCACCGTGGCGAGGCCGGACGAAGATGGGATCAGGAACGAGAGCGGCAGGAACAGGACGTACATCAGCGTGATGAATGCCGCGCCGCCCAGGTCGGCCACCGCCTGCTCGGCGGCATTCAGCACCGTGTCGGTGATCAGGCCGTTGGTCATGACAACGGTGATGCCCCGCGCGATGCCGATGATCAGCGCCACGCCCAGCAGGTCACGCGCGCCATCCACGAAGGTCGATGTGAAGTTCGTCTCACCCAGGCGGCCGGCGACGCCGATCAGGATGGCGAAGAAGAGGAACGAGGCGGTCATCTCCGGGAACCACCACCACAGAGTCGGGATCCCGATACCCAGGTCCTCCCACGGGATGACGCCGTAGATCATCACCACGAAGGCAAGGAAGAAGATGCCCAGCACCATCTTCTGGCGGCCGGTCAGCGGCGCGCCGGTGTCGGCGCTCGTCCCACCGGCGGCCAGGAAGCGGGCATCGTTCTCCGCCTTCTGGGAAAAGACGAGGGATTTGCTCGGATCGGCCTTGACGCGTGCGGCGTAGCGCATCACGAAGACGATGCCGATGGCCGTGCCGATGACCAGGATGATGAGACGGCCGATCAGGCCCTGATCGATGGTGGTTCCAGCGAAGCCCGATGCAATGCCGGTGGCGAAGGGATTGATGGTCGATCCGAGCACGCCAATCCCACAGCCGAGCAGCAGGAGCGACGCGCCGACCAGCGCGTCATAGCCGGCGGCGATCATGACCGTGATGATCAGGACGTAGAAGGCAAGGCTCTCCTCGGCCATGCCAAACGTCGTGCCGCCGAGCGCGAAGACGCTCATCAGGATCGGGATCATCCATTGCTCCCGCCCCTTGAATCGCTCGACGATCTGGGCGATGCCGCTCTGGATGGCTCCGGTCTGCATGGTGACGCCCAGGAAGCCGCCGATGACCAGGATGAAGAGCGCAACGTCGATGGCGCCGAACAGCTCGCCGCTGTTCCAGACGGAGATGCTGCCGTCCTCGCCCTCGATGCCGTAGAGGCCGTTGATGGGCGCCAGCAGCGAGTCGGTGATGATCCGCTGCGGGTTCTGGTCGACCTGGTGGTAGCGTGCCTGGAATCGGCTGGCCGTTCTCGTCCAGTTCGTACTCGCCGGCCGGGACGATCCACGTGGCGACTGCCACCACGATGATCAGTGCGAACAGGATGGTGTAGGCGCTCGGCAGCGAGAACCCGCGCTTGGGCTCCTGCGGTGCCGCGGACACGGGCGCTTCGGCAACCGTCATGACGCATCTCCCTGGGCTAAGGCCTCAGCCGGACTCGGGCCGCTCCCCGTTGGGCCGGGCACGCCGGCGGCCGGTTCGATGTGCTCGATATTGATGCCGGTGAACCCGTAGAAGAGCGAGATCACCGGGCTGAGCAGGTTGAAGAAGCAGAACGGCAGGTAGGCGACGGTGGCCACGCCCAGCACACCTGCCATGTAGGCGCCGCAGCTGTTCCACGGCACCAGCGGCGAGGTGACCGTGCCGGAGTCCTCCACCGCCCGCGACAGCATGCGCGGGGCGATCCCGCGCCGTGCGAACTCGAAGCGATAGACCCGGCTGGGCATGACGATGGCGACGTACTGGTCGCCGGCGATGACGTTCAGGCCGATGCAGGTGCCGATCACCGAGGCGATCAGGCGGCCCGTCGACGTGGCGCTGCTCACGATGGGGCGGACCAGGCGCTCCAGGAAGCCGGCGTCCTCCATGATCGCGGCGAAGGACAACGCGCCCAGCACCAGCCAGATCGTGTTCAGCATCGACGCCATGCCGCCGCGAGAGAAGAGCGCGTCGATCGTCTCGTTGCCGGTGCTCGACACGAAGCCGGTCGCCAGCGCGCCGTAGATCGCCTGTCAGGCCGGTTCCGACCGGGCCACTGCGACGTGTCGCCCACGAACGCTTCGACCGCAGCGGGCTGGGTGAAGACGGCCATCACCGCGGCGAACATCGCGCTGGCGAAGATCGCGAGGAACGGCGGCGCACGGCGCAGCGAGAGGACGATCAGGAACACCAGCGGCAGGAGATTGATGCAGCGAGATCGAGAACTCCGAGGCCAGCGCATCCTGGACGGTGGATGGATCGAACGCCGATCCGGACGGCGGCGTGAGCAGCCCGAGCAATGCGAACCCGACGAGGGCGATCAGGACCGCCGGCCCGGAGGTCCACAGCATGGCGCCGATGTGCTCCTGGGTGGTCACGTTGCCGACCATCGATGGCACCAGCACCGTCGTCTCGGAGATGGGCGTCATCTTGTCGCCGAAGTAGGCGCCGGAGATGACCGCGCCGGCGGCGATCACCGGATCGGCGCCGACCAGCGGCGCCAGCGCGACGAAGGCGACGCCGAGCGTGGCGGCGGTGGTCCACGAGCTGCCGATGGCCAGGCCCACCAGGCCGCAGATGATGGCCGTGGCCGGGTAGAACCACTGCTCGTTCAGCAGCCCGACGCCGTAGTAGACGACGGTCGGGATGGTGCCGGCCATGTTCCAGGCGCCGATCAGCGCGCCGACGCCGAGCAGGATGTAGACGGCGCCCATGGCCGAGCTGACACCGCCGATCGCCGCATCCCGAATCCGGGTCGTGGAGTGACCGTTCTTGAATGCCACCGCCCCCGCCACCAGGGCGCTGGTGAAGAGTGCGACCTGCAACGGGCCACCGGTCGCATCGGTCCCGAACAGGCCGATGGTCAGCCCGATCAGGACGACCAGGGTGACGACCGGGATCAGCGCGTCCAGCATGGACGGCGCGCGCGGCGTCGGCGGCCTCCTGCGTCATCGGTGCGGCTCGGATCGCGAGGCGGGACGCGCCCGCTCAGGCGATCACCTCGATGGCGGCCGAGACCGGCGCATCGTGGTAGCGGCTGTGGGCCTGCGTCCCGCGTACGAGCGCCAGCATCAGGACCAGCGCCGCGATGGCGATGATGGCCATGACCCAGCCGGAGACGTCTTCGCGTTCCATGCTCATCACCTCAAATTGGATCGCGCAGGATCGGACAGGTCATGCAATGGCCGCCACCGCGGCCCTTGCCGAGCTCGAAGCCGGCGATCTCGATCACCTCCACGCCCGCTTCGCGCATCTTCGAGATGGTAAAGGTGTTGCGCTCGTAGGCGACCACCACGCCGGGCTCCAGGGCGACCACGTTGTTGCCGTCGTCCCACTGCTCACGCTGCTGCTGGTACGCGTCGCCGCCGGTGGCCACCACCTGCATCTTGGGGACGCCCACCGCCTCGGCCACCGCCGACAGGAGGTCCTTGTCCTCGCGCACGTCGAGCGTGCCCTCCTTCTCGCCGGGCCGGATGCTGATGGAGCGGATCCCCTCCACCACCTTCGGAAAGGCAGTGACCTTGTCGCGGTCGAGCATGGTGAAGACCGTGTCCAGGTGCATGTGCGCGCGGTCCTTGGTCATCACCGCGGCGATCACGCGGTCGGCGGCGCCCTTGGCGAACAGCGCCCGCGCGATCTGCTCGATCATGCGGCCCTGGGTGCGCTCGGACATGCCGATCGCCACCGCTCCATTGCCGATGATCTCGACGTCGCCCGCCCTCCAACGTCGCCTGCCCGAAGTCCTCGATCTGGAACCGCTCGTCTTCGCCCAGAGGCGGGTACCAGAACTCGAAGTCGGCGCCGGCGAACATGGGATGAGCCCGATAGATGGCGGCCATGTTGTAGGCCTCCCGTCGCCGGGCCGGCCAGATACATGGGGTTGATCGAGACGCCGTTGTAGATCCAGCACGACGAGTCGCGCATGAACAACGTGTTGGGGAGCGGCGGCAGCACGTAGATGGTCGGATCGTCGATCGCTGCCGCGATCAGCGAGCGGCGCTTCAGGCTCTCCAGGTCGAGCCCAAGCTCGCCCACCGTGAGGCCGCCGATCAGGTGGCGGGCAAGCTTGTCGGCCGGAAATTCGGCGAGCGCTGCGCGCACTTCGTCGACCAGGCCGGCGCCGACCACGTACTCGGTGGTCACGAGATCAGTCAGCCGCTGCCGGGCCTCGGGGCTGGCCGCGAGCGCCTCGGCCAGCAGGTCCTGGACGTAGAAGACCTCGACGCCGCGCTCGCGCATGCGCGCCACGAACTGGTCGTGCTCCCACTGGGCACGCTCGACCCACAGCACGTCGTCGAAGAGCAGCTCGTCGTGATTGTCGGGGGTGAGGCGCTTCAGGCTGAGCTCCGGGCGGTGGACGATGACCTGCCGCAGCTTTCCGACCTCGGACTGGACGCCAAACGTGGCCATCTAGGTTCGCTCCTTCGCTCGTCTGGTCAGATCATGGAGCCGACTCACGCGTCGGCGGGAACGATGTTGGTGCCGGCGCTGCCGGCCACGATCGCGTCGATGTCGTCCAATGAGCCGATGGCGGCTCGTCGCCCGGTCGCCTTCACGAACTCGACCGCGGCCTCGACCTTGGGGCCCATGGAGCCGGCCGGGAAGCTGCCGCTTTCCAGCTCGGCGGTGGTGACCTTGTCCAGCCTCCGCTGATCGGGCGTTCCCCAGTCCATGTAGACGCCGTCGACATCGGTGGCCATCACGTACAGGTCGGCCTCCAGGTCGCGCGCCAGCAGGCTGCCGGCGAGGTCCTTGTCGACCACCGCCTCGACGCCGACGAGCTGGCGATTCTCGCCGCGGGCGTACATGGTCGGGATGCCGCCGCCGCCGGCGCAGATGATCAGCACGCCCTGCTCGAGCAGCCACTTCATGGGCCGCAGCTCGAAGATGCGCAGTGGGCGCGGAGAAGGCACCACCCGTCGCCAGTGTTCGCCATCGGGCTTGACCGACCAGCCCTTCTCGGCGGCCAGGGCCTTGGCGGTGGCCTCGTCGTAGATCGGTCCCACGAACTTGGTGGGGTCGCCGAAGGCCGGGTCGTCGGGGTCCACCTCGACCATGGACAGGATGGTGGCCAGCGGCACCTCGAACGGCAGCACGTTGCCGAGCTCCTGCTCCAGCAGGTAGCCGATCATGCCCTGCGTCTCGGCGCCCAGGATGTCCAGTGGGTAGGGATCGACGTCCGGATAGGCCGCGGCCTGCAGCGCCAGCAGCCCGACCTGCGGTCCGTTGCCATGCGACACGATCAGCTGGTGATCCTTGGCGACGCGCGCCAGTCCCTGCGCGGCGGTGCGGATGTTCGTGCGCTGCACGTCCGCGCTCATGGCCTGGCCGCGCTGGATCAGGGCGTTGCCGCCCAACGCGATGACGACCTTCAATCCACTCCTCCGTAGCTCACGACCGATGATGCCTCAGTCGCCGAGCGTGGCGACCATCACCGCCTTGATGGTGTGCATCCGGTTCTCGGCCTGGTCGAAGACGATGGAGCGCTCCGACTCGAAGACGTCATTGGTGACCTCCATGCCATCCATGCCGTACTTCTGGAACATCTCCTCGCCGATCTTGGTGTTGCGGTCGTGGAAGGCCGGCAGGCAGTGCATGAACTTCACGCGCGGGTTGCCCGTCTTCGCGACCAGGTCGGCGTTGATCTGGTACGGCTTGAGCAGCTTGATGCGGTCGCCCCAGACCGACTTGTCCTCGCCCATGGACACCCAGACATCGGTGTACAGGTAGTCCGCGCCCTTGACGCCCACGGCGGGATCGTCGGTGATGGTGATCTTGGCGCCTGTCTCCTTGGCGATCTCCTTGCACTGCTTGAGCAGGTCCTTCTGCGGCCAGAGGTCCTTCGGGGCGCAGATGCGCACGTCCATGCCCATCTTCGAGCCGCCGATGAGCAGCGAGTTGCCCATGTTGAAGCGGCCGTCGCCCAGGAAGCAGTACGCGATGTCGTGCAGCGGCTTGTCGCTGAACTCCTGCATCGTCAGGAAGTCGGCCAGGATCTGGGTCGGGTGGAACTCATCGGTCAGGCCGTTCCAGACCGGCACGCCGGCGTTGTCGGCCAGCTCGTTGACGATCTCCTGGCCGAAGCCGCGGTACTCGATCCCGTCGTAGATGCGGCCCAGCACGCGGGCCGTGTCCTTCATCGACTCCTTCTCGCCGATCTGGGTCCCGCTGGGACCGAGGTAGGTGACGTGCGCGCCCTGGTCGTAGGCCGCCACTTCGAAGGCCACGCGGGTCCGGGTCGAAGTCTTTTCGAAGATGACGGCGATGTTCTTGCCGCGCATCCGCTGCTGCTCGTAGCCCCCGTACTTCGCGCGCTTCAGGTCGCGAGCCAGGTCGAGGAGGAAGCGGATATCCCTGGGCGAGAAGTCCAGGAGGGTGAGGAAGTTTCGATCGCGGATGTCGTAACCCATCGGGTACCTCGGAGAGGGGATGGCAGCTCGAGTCGATGTGCGAGCAACAGGATGCCCCAGCGGGGGTGAGGTGTCATCACCCGGGGGGTGGCCGCTCAGCGCCATCGAACATGCGCTTAATGGAGTGGCGTGTGACCGCGAAGTAGATGCCGCCGGCCGCCAGGGCGGTGAGCAGACCGGGAATGCTGGGCACGCCCGCTATGAGGGTGATGGCCGCCACCAGGGCCGTCACCGTCAACCCACGCAGCGCCGCCACCGCCAGCGCGGCGGCACCGCTGCTCAGCCGGCCCTCGCGCCAGGCGGGGACGATCAGCCGCGTGTTGGCGATGCGCGTCAGGAGGAACGCGGCGATCGGCACGAGCAGCCACAGCCAGACCGTCATGCGGCTGCCTCATGGCGCCGGAGCGCGTCGGCCAGGTCGCGACCCAGCCGGGTGCGCGGCCAGGACACGGACTCGGCGCCCACGAACGCGCGGTAGGCCTGCAGCGCCGTCAGCCAGGGCGGGGACGAAGTGGGGCTCCTCCATCGGCTCGAAGGCTGGCTCGAACCAGATGCCGGTGATCGCCAGGTTGCCGCTCCGCCGGTCCAGCCGCGGCTCGATGCGCCCCACGATGCGGTCACCGAACAGCAACGGCAGGACGTAGTAGCCAAACCGTCGCTTGGCCAACGGGGTGTACACCTCCCAGGTGTAGTCGAAGCCAAACAGCTCTCGCAGCAGACGCCGATCCCAGACCAGTGGGTCCAGCGGCGCCAGGAAGGTCACGGCGGGAGCGCGGCGCGAGCGAGCGGCGGTGGCCTCCAGCAACGGACGCTCGTCGGCCATCAGGTACCGCGGTTGCTTCACTCCCTCGACCGAGACGGGGAGCAGCGTTCCGGCCGCGACCAGCTCAGCGACCCAGCGCGTGCGATCAGCGACCGATCCGGTGCTGTAGATGACGTCGGCCGGCGCCTGGCCCGCCAGCAGGCCAACCGCCCGGTAGCGGCTCAGCAGCCGATGGCGCAGTGCGTCGTCCTCCGACTCGCGCTGGTTGAGCAGCTCGGGCGGAACCAGCCGCTCGATCAGGTCGTAGTAGCGCCGGTTCCCATCCCGCCGCGCGATCCCCAGCCGGCCGCTGACGAACAGCGCCTCCATCACCGCGCGAGCGGCCGACGTGGGCGCCCACCACCAGTCGATCGGGTGGTTGTGGTCCCGGAAGGCGGCAGTCGAGAGCGGCCCATCGCTGCGTATCTGCGCCACGATCGCATCGGCCACGGCCGCCTCCTCGCGCAGGATGGTGCCCTCGTACTGGCGGCCGGAGCGGTCCCAGGACAGCGCGTAGTGCGGCAGCTCGCCCATGGGCAGGATGTTCAGGCTCTTGTTGTAGATCTCGATCAGGCGTCGATCCCGGCCGTACAGCCATCGTTCGCACCATCCCCGTTGATAGCCGCGGATGCGGGCGTGCAGCACCAGGTCGTGGTTGCGGGCGCCGGGCACCTCGAGCGGGTCGAACTGCAGCAGTCCCAGGTGATCGATCACCGTCAGGACCGATGCAGCCCGCGCCGGCAACGACCGTGGCGGCGCCAGCAGATGACGGCGAACGAGGAAGCGGCGGGCGTGGTCGGCGGAGATCCGGAGGTCGGGAGGTGGCTGGGCGGGCATCGGGGCGCCGATCGTAGCAGCGAGCCTGCTCGACGCCGCTCCGTACAATGCCGGCATGGGTACCGAGCGCATGCCGGAGGGACTCCCGCCCAGCGCCGCCCTGCCGGTCGGTGTGAGCGACGGGGCGGCAGATGCTGCGGCTCGCCGCGCGCTTCGGGTCCAGATGCTCGCCACCGAGCATTGGAGCCTGCTGGCCACTCGATCGCTCTCCTGGAACGAGGCTTTCGCGCGGGCGAGCATGTTCCTCTCGCTGCTGTCCGGGGCGACGGTGGCCCTGGCGCTGGTAGCCCAGGCGACGAGCTTCGGCGAGGGCTTCGTCATGTTTGCGCTGCTCACGCTGCCGGTGGTGCTGTTCGTTGGCCTGGCGACCTACGTCCGCCTGCTGGAGATCAACAACGAGGACTACGTCTGGGTGCGCGGCATGAACCGGCTGCGCGGGGCGTACCTGGAGATCGACCCTGAGCTGGCGCCGTACTTCATCACCGGCACGACCGAGGACGCGATGGGGATCTTCAAGACCTTTGGCGCTTCGGAAGAGGAGGCGCTGCAGACCGGCCGCTTCCATGGCTTCGTGACCACGCCCGCCACCATCGGCTTCGTGGACGCCATGGTCGCCGGCGTGCTGGCCGCCATCGTGGTCATCCAGTTCATGCCGATGCAGCCGGGCGCCCTCGTCGGCGTCCTGGCCTTCCTGCTGGTCGCGGTGGCACTCGCCTGGTTCGGCTACAAGAGCCAGAACATGGCCAGCCTGGCCACCGAGCTGCCCAGCCGCTCGGCGAAGGTTCCGCGCATCCGAAGCGATCACCCCGGACCGCCCGCGGACTGACGCCGGGCTGGCACTCTGACATTCAGAGTGCCAATTTGTATAATCCCGCGGCGATGGCGATCAAGCGCGACTACTACGAGATCCTGGGCGTGCCCCGCGACGCCTCCGACGAGGAGATCAAGCGTGCCTTCCGCCGCGCCGCGCAGCGCAACCACCCGGACATCGACACCAGCGACGGTGCCGAGGAGCGCTTCAAGGAGCTGAACGAGGCGTACCGGGTGCTCTCGGATCGTCAGCGCCGCACCGCCTACGACATGTTCGGCCACGCCGGGGTCGACGGGGCCAGTGGCGGCGGCTTCGAGGGCTTCGGCGGCGGCTTTGGGCCGTTCGGCGATATCTTCGACGCCTTCTTCGGCGGCTCCCCGGCCGGCACGCGGGGGCGGCGACGGGTCGTGGCCGGCGCCGATCTGCGCTACGACCTGGCCATCGACTTCGCCGAGGCGATCAGCGGCGTGACCACCACCATCTCGTTCCCGACGCTGGTGACCTGCGACGTGTGCGGCGGCTCCGGCGGCGAGCCCGGCACGGAGCCGGAGACCTGCCCGGAGTGCAACGGATCGGGTGAGCGGCGACGGGTCAGCCAGACGATCCTGGGCCAGATGGTGAACATCGTGGCCTGCCCGCGCTGCAACGGCGAGGGGCGGATCATCGCCACGCCGTGCCACAACTGCCGCGGCGACGGACGGGTCCGGCAGGAGCGGACGCTGCAGGTCACGGTGCCGGCCGGGATCGACTCCGGGCAGCGGATCGCGGTGGAGGGCCAGGGTGAGTCCGGGCCGCGCGGCGGGCCGCCCGGTGACCTGTACGTGGTCGTCACCGTTCGCGACCACCCGGAGCTCATTCGTCGCGGCACCGAGCTCTTCTACGAGCTGCCGGTCACCTTCCCGCAGGCCGCGCTGGGGGCCTCGTTGGCGATCCCGACCGTGGAGGGCAGTGAAGAGCTTGCCGTGCCGGCCGGCACGCAGTCAGGCGCCGAGCTGCGGCTCAGGGGCCGTGGCGTGCCGAAGCTGCGCGGCAACGGGCGCGGCGACCTGCACGTGATCGTGACCGTGGTCATCCCCGAGAAGCTGAACAAGTCGGAGCGCGACCTGCTCAAGCAGCTCAACGAGGTGGCGGCGCCGGCCGTGCTGCCGAAGGGCGGCGGGCCGGGCCTGTTCGATCGACTGCGCGACATCTTCAGCTGACGGGCCGATGCGCTGGCTGGAGCTGACGGTCGAGGTCGACTCCGAGGCGGTCGAGGCGGTCAGCGAGATCCTGGGGCGCCTGGGCCACGGTGCCGCGGTACGCCCAACCCGGCTCCTGCGCGATCCTTCGGACGAGCTGGCGGTCCGTGAGGATCCGGCCGCGCCCTACGAGCTGACCGCCCACCTGCCCGACGACGAGGCAGCGCCGGTCGCCATCGAGCAGACGGAGCGCGCCCTGTGGCACCTCCAGGCGTTCGGGCTCCGTCCGGTCGGCACGCTGCGCGTCCGGCCGGTCGAGGATCGCGACTGGACCGAGGCGTGGAAGGCCGGCTACGAGCCGCAGCGCATCGGCCGCCTGATGATCGTTCCCTCCTGGCTCGAGCCGCCGGACGGAACCGATGCCGTCGTCCTGCGCCTGGACCCGGGCATGGCCTTCGGCACCGGCCTGCATCCCACCACGCGGGCCTGCCTGTCCCTGCTGCAGGAGGTGGAGCCGATGCCGGCCCGCGTGCTGGACGTCGGCAGCGGGTCGGGCATCCTGGGGATTGCCGCCCTGGCGCTGGGCGCCGGGACGGTCGACGCCGTCGACACCGATGCGGAGGCCGTGGCGGCCACGACCGCCAACGCCGAGGTCAATGGCTTCGCCGATCGGCTGTCGGTTCGACAGGGGACGCCTGGCGCGACGCGCCGGCCGAGCCATACCCGCTGGTGCTGGCCAACCTGGTGGCGGCGGTGCTGATCGAGCTCGCACCGCGGCTGACGGCTCACCTGGCTCCCGGCGGAACGCTGCTGGCCAGCGGCATCATCGACACGCGAGCCGACGAGGTGGAGGCGGCGCTGGCCGCTGCCGGCCTGCAGGGCGCCGAGCGCCGGATCGACGGCGAGTGGGTCTCGCTGCGGATGCTGCGCGCGTGACGCTGCATCGCTTCTTCGTGGCGCCGGACGCCATGCGTGGCGATCGCTTCCCCCTGCCCGAGTGCGATCGCCCACCAGGTCAGCCGCGTCCTGCGGCTGCAGGACGGCGAGCGACTGGTGCTGCTCGACGGCGCCGGGGAGGCCGCCACCGTTCGCCTGGCGGACGGCGTCTGCGAGGTCGAGTCGCGGGGACCGGCGGGCGGCGAGCCGGTGCATCGGCTGGTCATCTGGCAGGCCCTGCTGCGCGGCGATCACCTGGAGCCGGTGATCCGTCACGGCACCGAGATCGGGGTCGCCGCCTTCCGCCTGTTCGTGTCGGAACGGTGCGTGGCCCGCGAGATCTCGCCGCGGCGCCTGGAGCGGCTGCAGGCCGTGGCCCGCGAGGCCGCGGAGCAATCGGAGCGCGGCATGGTGCCGCCCGTCACTGCGCCGGTGCCGCTTCGCGACGCGCTGGAGCCGACATCGGTCCTGCTGTACGAGCGCGCCGATGGTGCGCGGCTCGGCTCGCTGATCCCGCCGGCCGGCCTGGTCATCGGTCCGGAGGGTGGCTTTTCGCCGGGCGAGGTGGCGGCCGCCGAGCAGGCGGGCATGACGGTGGCCGGCCTGGGACCGCGGATCCTGCGCTCGGAGTCGGTGGCCCTGGCCGCCGCCGCGGTGGTGTTGTCGCGCAGCGGCGACTTCGCCTAGGCTGCGCGAGTGGCCGACTACGAGCCGGATTGCCTGTTCTGCCGCATCGCCGCCGGGGAGATCCCGGCCGAGGTCGTGTACTCGGACGACGCGGTGGTGGCCTTTCGCGACATCAACCCGCGGGCGCCGACCCACGTGCTGGTCATCCCGCGCCGCCACATCGCCTCCGCGGCCGACCTGACCGACGCGGACGGACCCACGCTGGCGGCCCTCTTCGGGGCCCTGCGGCACGTGGCCGAGGAAGCGGGGCTGCACGGCTACCGGATCGTGACCAACGTCGGCGCCGAGGCCGGGCAGAGCGTCTTCCACCTCCACCTCCACCTGCTCGGCGGACGCGCCATGACCTGGCCGCCGGGATGACGGTCACCGAGGGCTTCGCCGAGGCGATCGCCGCCGGCTACGGCTTCGAGGGGCCGGCCGTCGAGCTGGGCGCCGCGCAGCGCGAGGGGACCACCTACCCGCAGGCGCGGGTGCGCATCCCGCTGGCCATGCTGAACCGCCACGGACTGGTGGCCGGCGCGACGGGCACCGGCAAGACCAAGAGCCTGCAGGTCATGGCCGAGCAGCTGTCGGCCGCCGGGGTGCCGGTCTTCATCAGCGACATCAAGGGCGACATCTCCGGGCTGGGTGCGGCCGGGGCGCCGGATGACCGCGTGACGGCTCGCCTGGCCGCGCTGGGCCTGACCGACTTCGCACCACGCCCGTTCCCGGTGGAGTTCTTCACCCTGGTGCGGGACAAGCCCGGCGTGCGGCTGCGCGCATCGGTTGCAGTCATTTGGCCCGATCCTGCTGGCCAAGGTCATGGAGCTCAACGAGACCCAGGAGTCCGTCCTGGCCATGGCCTTCAAGTACGCCGAGGACCGCAAGATGCCGCTGGTCGATCTGGCGGACCTGCGCGCGCTGCTCAACCACCTCAACAGCGACCTGGGCAAGAAGGAGATGGAGGAGTACGGCGGCGTGGCGACCGCCACGGTGGGCGTCATGATCCGCCAGATCGTCGGGCTGGAGCAGCAGGACGCGGACGCCTTCTTCGGCGCGCCCGAATTCGACGTCGCCGACTTCCTGCGGACCACGCCCGATGGCGCGGGCATCATCAGCGTGCTGGAGCTGGCCGACATGCAGGATCGGCCGATCCTGTTCTCGACCTTCGTGCTCTGGCTGCTGGCGCGCCTGTACGAGTCGCTGCCCGAGGTCGGGGATCTGGATCGGCCCAAGCTGGTCTTCTTCTTCGACGAGGCGCACCTGCTGTTCCGCGACGCGAACAAGGCGTTCCTGCAGCAGATCGAGCTGGTGGCCCGCCTCATTCGCTCCAAGGGCGTGGGCGTCTTCTTCGTCACGCATGCCCCGGCCGATGTGCCCGATGAGGTGCTGGGCCAGCTGGGGAACCGCGTGCAGCACGCCCTGCGCGCCTTCACGCCCGATGACCTGAAGGTGGTCAAGGCCACGGCCGAGACCTTCCCGGTGACCGAGTTCTACGAGGTCGAGCAGGAGCTGACCCAGCTGGGCATCGGCGAGGCGCTGGTCACCGCCCTCAACCCGAAGGGCGTGCCAATGCCGACCGCGCGGACGATGATGCGACCGCCGATGTCGCTGATGGCGCAGCTCGATCCGACCGCGTTCGGAGCGCTGGTGTCCGCCTCGACCATCGCGGCCAAGTACGCGACCGACGCCAACCCCGCGTCCGCGGAAGAGATGCTGCGTCCCGCGCCGACCCCGGCTCCAGCGCCGGCAGCGCCGAACGACCCCGCCATCGACGTATCCGATCCCGCCAAGAAGTCGTCCGGGGGCGCCAAGCGGCCGACCCACGCGCCGGAGCGAAAGGACGACGTCGACTGGGGCGACGTTGCCAAGGAGGGCTCGCGCGTCGCCCGCAGCGGTGCCTTCAACACGATCCTGAAGTCGATCCTGCGCGGCTTCACCAAGCGGTAGGCGGGGTACTCGCGCTGCAGTCTCGGACCTGGACTCCTGACAGGTCTTCCTCGGGCTCGGGATACTGCGGATTCATGCGGCGCGCCGCATCGGCCACGATCCTGGCCACCGCCAGGTCGCGGTACCACTTGCGGTCGGCCGGAATCACGAACCAGGGCGCATCCGGAGTGGAGCAGCGCGACAGGGCATCGGCATAGGCGGCCATGTAATCGCCCCACTTCGCCCGCGCGTCCAGGTCGGCCAGACGGAACTTCCAGCGCTTGGCCGGATCCTCCAGCCGCTTCTCGAAGCGCTCGCGCTGCTCGTCGCGACTGATGTGCAGCATGAACTTCAGGATGGTCGTGCGAGCCGCAGCCAGCGACTGCTCGAAGGCGTTGATCAGCTCGTACCGGCCGCTCCAGACCGATTTCGGCGCCAGCTCGTTGACGCGCACCACCAGCACGTCCTCGTAGTGGCTGCGGTTGAAGATGCCGATACGGCCCTTGCCCGGCGCGTTCGGATGGATGCGCCACAGGAAGTCGTGCGCCAGCTCCTCGTCCGTCGGCACGCCGAAGCCGGTGACGCGCGTGCCCTGCGGGTTGAAGGCCGTGAACACCTTGCGGATGGTGCCGTCCTTGCCCCCGCCGTCCATCGCCTGCAGCACGATCAGCAGCGATTGCCCCTTCTCTGCCCAGAGGCGCTCCTGAAAGTCGGTGAGCTCGTCGCGGAGGACCTTCAGCTCGACCTCCGCGGCGTCGCGGTCGCCCTCGAAGCCGGGCGTCCCACCAGGATCGATGGCGTCCAGGTCCACCTTGGAGCCGGGCTTCACGCGCAGCTCCGCCGCGAACGGGGAGAGGTCGGTGGCCGGGTCAGGCATTGGTGCGGAGTCTAGCGCCACCCTCCATCACTAACCTCCGGTCGCGTTGACCCTCTGCACCTCCGCTGATAGACTCCGCGGGCTTGCGCGCCAGGCGGAGAAATCGTCGTCGGGCGCGAATCACGGCAGATAGGAGGCGAGACGTTTGGCAGAGGTCCGCGTGGGCGAGAACGAGACGTTCGAGAGCGCGCTGCGCCGCTTCAACAAGAAGATCCAGCAGTCCGGGATCCTGGCTGAGGCACGGCGCCGCGAGCACTACGAGAAGCCCAGCGTGAAGCGGAAGCGCAAGGAAGCCAAGAAGCGCAAGGCTACCCGCGCATAGTCGCCAGACGCTCCCTCGGCGGCGGGCCCGGTCAAACGGTGTGAACCGATGAACCAGCCGGCATCACCCGCCGATTCCAAGCCAATGACCCTCCAGCAGCGGATCGAGTCCGCCATGCGTGAGTCCATGCTGGCCCGCGACGTGCGGCGCACCGGCACGCTGCGCATGGCCATGGCCGCCTTCCAGAACCGCCGCATCGAGCTGGGCCGCGATCTGACCGACGAGGATGTCATCGATGTCCTGTCCAAGCAGATGAAGCAGCGCCGCGAGTCGATCGAGCATTTCAAGGCCGCCGGCCGCGACTCGATGGTCCAGGTCGAGGAGGAGGAGTCGGCCATCATCGCCGAGTTCCTCCCGCAGCCGCTGTCCGAGGACGAGCTGCGCGACCTGGTGAGCGCCGCCATCGCCGAGACCGGCGCGTCGTCACCTGCCGAGCTGGGCAAGGTGATGGGCAGGCTGGCCCCACAGGTCAAGGGCCGGGCCGACGGAAAGGCCCTGTCCGACATGGTGCGAGCGCAGCTCGGCGGCTGACCCAATGTTCATCCCGCGCACCCTGGCGGAAACCGAGGGAGGCGGCGGGCGAGGGCCTTGGGCCCGCGCCCTGATCGTCGGCGCGCTGCTGGCCGCCAGCCTCTGGGCAATCATGTCGGTCAACGTTGCCTCGGGCCAGGTCAACCTGGCGGTGGGGGACGTGGCGCAGACCGAGATTCGCGCGCCGAGCAGCCTCAACTTCGTCTCCGAGTCACAGACCAATGCCGCCCGCGAGGAGGCGGCCGACCAGGTGGCGACCGTCTACGTCCCGATCGCGCCGCTGGCCGACATCTCCGACCAGCAGCTTCGCGCGTACGACGCGGTGGTCGGCGGCATCACCCGCACACTTGAGCAGCGTGACAGCGGCGCCCTGACCGATGAGGAGGTGCCGGATGAGCTGAACCGGATCGCGCCGCAGCTCACCGACGAGCAGGTCGATCGGCTGACCGCGATCTCGCTGGTCGGCTGGCAACGCATCAGCGATGCGGGCCGCGAGGTGCTCGAGGCGATCCAGTCGGAGGAGATCCGCGCCGACGAGATCACCGATGCCCGGGACCAGCTGCGCAACAACATCACCCAGGACCTGTTCCAGGTCGATCGCGAGATGGCCGGCGACCTGGCCGACGACTACGTGGCCGCCAACTACGAGGCGTCGGACGAGCAGACCGAGGCCGCCCGGCAGGCGGCGCGCAACGCCGTGAACGACGTGATCGTCGGCGTGGAGCAGGGCGAGACGATCGTGCGCGCCGGTGACCGGATCACGCAGCTGCACCTCGAGACGCTGGACGAGCTGGGTCTCACCCGGCCACGGCTCGAGGCGTCGACGATCGGCGGCAACGCCCTGATCGCAATCATCCTGGCCACGCTGCTGGTTGGCTTCCTGTGGCGCTTCGAGCCGCAGATCTGGTTCCGCAACCGCTCGCTGCTGCTGTTCGGGCTGGCGCTGCTGGGCAGCGTGGTCGCGGTCAAGGTCGCCGCCGACCGGGCGCTGTGGGCCTACGTCGTGCCGACCGGCGCGACCGTTCTGCTGGCCACCATCCTGCTCAACGGGGCCGCCGGCGCGGCCATGGCCGTGTCGCTGGCGGTGATGGCGGGCGTGATGAACGGCGTGGCGCTCGAGCCGGCGGTCTACACCCTGGCGGGTGGCGCGGCGGCCATGATCGCCATGGTGCGGGCCGAGCGCCTGAACGCGTTCGTCCGCGCCGGCCTGCTGCTGGCCGTGGCCAACATCGCGGTGCTGACCGCCTTCAGCCTGCTCGACCAGCGCGACGTCGCGGGCATCCTGCAGGGCATCGCGGCCGCATCGGTCAATGCGGCGCTGGCCGTGGTCCTGGCGGTCGGCTCCTTTGCCGTCATCGGCAACCTGTTCGGGATCATGACCGTCTTCCAGCTGCTGGAGCTGGCCAACCCGTCGTCACGCCTGCTGCGCCGGCTGCTGCTGGAGACGCCGGGGACCTATCACCACAGCGTCATGGTCGGCAACCTGGCCGAGCGCGCGGCGGAGACCATCGGCGCCGATCCGTTGCTGGCCCGCGTGGCGGCCTACTACCACGACATCGGCAAGATGAAGAACCCGCTGGCCTTCATCGAGAACCAGGCTGGCGCCCACAACATCCACGACGACCTGTCGGCCGAGGTCAGCGCTCGCATCATCAGCGGGCACATTCGCGACGGCATCGACCTGGGCTACGAGCACGGGCTGCCGGTGCAGATCATCGGCTTCATTCCGCAGCACCACGGCACCAGCGTCATGAGCTACTTCTACGGCAAGGCCCTGGCCGAGGTCAGCGGCAACGACGAGCTGGTGCCGCAGGATGTCTTCCGCTATCCCGGCCCCAAGCCGCAGAGCCGCGAGGCGGCGATCCTGATGCTGGCCGATGGGGTGGAGGCATCGGTCCGGTCGCTGGACGACAAGGACGAGGCGAGCATCCGGGCCATGGTCGACCGCATCGTGGACGCGCGGGTCGAGGACGGGCAGCTGGACGACGCCGACCTGACCCTGAAGAACATCGCCCAGATCAAGGACGCCTTCGTGCAGCAGCTGCTGGGCATGTATCACAGCCGGATCAAGTATCCGGACAACGTCGTCCCGCTCGAGCAGCGCCGCGAGGCGTGAGGCTGACGTCAGCTCCCGCGCGAACCTTGAGCCTTCGAGGCCGCGTCGCCTAGGATGCCCGCATGGGCTGCGAGGTCACGTTCCACGACCATGTCGGGCGCGACCAGCTGGCGGCGGCAATCGAGCCGATGGAGATCGACCAGTTCAGCGACCTGCTCGAGTCGGCCATCGACGAGACGGTGACCGCCGCCCTTGGACGCCGTGACTGCGAGGTCGAGCTGACGCTCTGCGGCGACGCCGAGATGGAGCGGCTCAACTTCGACCACATGGGCGAGCGCAGCCCGACGGACGTGCTCGCCTTTCCACTGCACGAGTGGAGCATCGACGGCGGGCACTCCCACCTGGCCGATGACGACGGCGTGTCGCCGCCCGGCGCCACGCTGCTCGGCGACGTGGTGCTCGACGTGGACCAGGCCGTGCGCCAGGCCAGTGCCGGTGACTGGAGCGTGGCCGAGGAGATCGTCCTGCTGGCCATCCACGGCACGCTGCACCTGCTGGGTCACGATCACGCCGACATGGACGAAGAGCAGGCGATGCGCACGCTGGAGCACGACGTGCTGGCCGGCCTCCATCGGCGCCACCGAGAAGTCGGCTGGAAGCCCGGCTCCCTCTTCGACCGCGCCGGGCACGCCGTCACCACCGGCAGCTGAGGCGGCCCCTGGCCTCGGACGAGGCCTCAGCCGGCGGGAGCGGTGACCGGCACGATGGCGGCGCCCACCCCGACGCCATTGACCGCCACGCTGACCAGCCAGCAGCCGTCCGTCGGGAAGCGCACGGGCCGCAGCCAGAGGTAGTGGCTCGAGGTCGGTGGCCTCGACTCGGGGATCGGCGGGCTGTCGACCGCTCAGCGACATGACCCGGGAGCCATCCAGCCGCATCGCGCGCGCCGTGATTCGCGCGCCCGGTCGCGGTGAGGGAGCGATCCGCACCCGCAGCACGATCGAGGTCTTCGACCACCATGCCTCGCCGTCGAACGGCAGCAGGATGAAGGCCGATGGGCCACCGACCTGGTGGTCGCCGGCGTACCGGAAGATCGGGGAAGCCGGGCAGCCGTCCATGGGCGCCGGCGGCTCCCATCCATCGGCCACGCTGAACACGGTGGCGGTGCCGGAGAGCGGATCCACCGCGCAGGCCATGCGCCCGACCGGTCGCGGATACATTGGGCGTCCCTCCGTGGTCTGCCAGCCCACCCATTCGGCTGGTCCGTCCGTGACGAGCGCGTAGACCGGCGTGCCGGCGCCGGGCGACGTGCTGCCGGCGGCGAACAGGTCGCCCAGGGTCAGCCAGCCGCGGTACGAAATGGGCGTGCCGGCGGGCTGGATGTCGCAGTCGGCCAGGCTGAGCCGATCGTCGACGGGAAGGCCCTGGTCGCCCGCCCAGGCGCCGGCGCCCTGCGGTCCGCCCGGCGGGTAGCCCACTGCCACGGCCGCGGTCGAGGGCGTGCGCGGTTGGCGCATACGGCGACGCCGCGGGCGGCTGGGCCGCGGCAAGGAGCGCTGCCGCAACCACGACGGCGGCGACTGCGCCGCCGGCAAGCCAGGCGAGTCGCCGCGAAGGGCGGATGGGGCGCGGCGGAGGCAGGGCGAACGCGGCTTTCGACCTGCTCGGCCGTGACGGCGAACGGCTGTCCGGCTACCGCCGTCGTGCAACGCCGTGCGCAGTCGCTCTCGGTTGACGCCGATGCCCTCCGCGGTCGCCAGCTCGCGCCGAACGTGCTCGACCGGCATCCCGAACGCCACCGCCAGCTCTTCGAGTGGAACGCCGGCAACCAGGTGGCCGCCGGCGATGGCGCGCTGCAGCGGAGCGAGGCCGGTCAGCGCGGGTGGCGTTGCCTCGCCGGGGGCGTCGATCTCGCGGACTCGACCGTGGGCCTCCAGTGCGCGGCGCAGCACGGCGGCGGCCAGCGGAGACCAATCGCGGCTCGTCCGGGTTGGCGGGCAGGACGTCGGCCAGGCCCGCCGCCGCAGCCTCCTCGGACGCGCCCCGATTCTGCAGGACCAGGTAGGCGAGGGCGGCCAGCTCGCGCCCGTGGCGGCGAGCGGCAATCGCCACGACCGAGCGCGCCGTGTCATCCACCTACCCGAGGATACGCTGCGCGGTACGCCCATACCGCCCGGCGTCTCGGGACCGGCCGGAAGCTGGCGCCTAGGCGGCCTCGGCCAGGCCCTCTGGCAGCGGCGTCACCACCTCTGCCGGGCGCTCGCCCGCGGCACGAGCCACACGTGCTCTCTCGGCTTGGCGCCAGGAGCCAGGCTGCGAGGAGCGCTCCGAACACGACGAGTGCTGCGATGACCATCGGTCCTCCTTCTTGCTCAGGCCCCGTACGCGATCTCGCCGTGCTGGGCGAGGTCGAGGCCGGCTTCTTCCGCGTCACGCGGGACGCGGATCCGCACGATGGCGTTCACGGCCAGCAGGATGGCCGCGGTCATGGCCGCCGAGTAGACCGCCACCACGCCGACGCCCACCAGCTGGATCGCGACCTGGCCCGGCACGCCCGCCAGCAGCCCGTCGCGACCCGCCGCGTTGACCGTCACCGTGGCGAAGACGCCGGTCGCCACCGCGCCGAACGCCCCGCCCACGCCATGCACCGCAAAGACGTCCAGCGCGTCATCCACGCGAGAGCGCAGCCGCAGTAGCGAGGCGCCGTAGCAGACGACGCCCACGCCGAACCCGATCAGCACGGCCGCCGACGGGCTGACATAGCCGGCGGCCGGCGTGATGGCCACCAGTCCGGCCACGGCGCCCACGGCCGCTCCGACCACCGACGGCGTGCCGCGATGCAGCCAGCTGATGGTGACCCAGGTGAGTGCCGCCATGGCGGCGGCGGTATTGGTGGTGACCAGCGCGACGGCGGCGATGCCGTTGGCGCCCAGCGCCGAGCCGGCGTTGAAACCGAACCAGCCGAACCACAGCAGTCCGGCGCCCAGAACGGTCATCGGGACGTCGTGCGGCTCGGTGGCGGGCTCGACCAGCCCCATCCGGCGGCCAACCATCAGCGCGGCCACCAGGGCGGCCACGCCGCTCGAGAGGTGCACGACGGTGCCGCCGGCGAAGTCGAGCACGCCCAGGGAGTAGAGCCAGCCGTCCGGCGACCACACCCAGTGAGCGATCGGTGCGTAGACCAGGGTCGACCAGCCGATGCTGAACAGGACGAAGGCCTTGAAGCGCTTCCGCTCGGCGAACGCGCCGGTGATGAGCGCCGGCGTGATGATGGCGAACATCATCTGGAAGGCCATGAAGGCGAGGTGGGGGACGGTCGTGGCGTAGACGTCCGACGGCGCCCCGGTCACGCCCTCGAGACCCGCCCATTGCAAGGTGCCGATGATCCCCAGGCCACCAGCATCAGGCCCGAACGCCAGCGTGTAGCCCCACAGCACCCAGATCACGCTGACCAGGGCGAGCATGAAGAAGCTGTGCATGATCGTGCTGAGCACGTTCTTGCGGCGGACCAGGCCACCGTAGAAGAGCGCCAGCCCCGGTGTCATGAGCATGACCAGCGCGGTCGAGATGAGCACCCACGCCGTGTCCCCGGTGTCGATCATTCGTCGGGCTCCCTGCTCGCTTGTGCAGTGAGCCTAGGCAGCCCGATGGACCCGTCGCGTACGGGCCGGGGTACCGTTGTGGCGCGCCGTTTGTTGTGCACTCTGCACAAACGAACGTGGGCTGCGTGCCGCGTTCAGACGGCGCGGGTTGCCGGCAGCTCGGGCGGGATCGGCTCCCCTTCCAGGATATTGGCAATGATCAGCGAGGCCGAACGCCGGTCCGGTGCTGATTCCCCACGGGCCATGTCCGGCGGCCACGTAGACGCGCTCCAGGCCGTCGACGGGGCCGATGAACGGGCGTCCGTCGACCGACTGCGGGCGGGCGCAGACGCGGACTCCGCACGATCGCGGCATCCGCCAGCGCCGGCACGAATTGCGCTCCGTGCGCCACCAGACTCGGTGCGAGCGTCTCGGGATCGGGCGCCGCCGGCAGGAAGGTTGAGCCGACCGTGCTGACGCCGCCGGCCGTGACCATCGAGAAGGTGAAGAGCGCTGTCGACCGGCTCGTCCTCGGCGACCGGACGGTTGACGGTGTGCACGGCGCCCTCCTCCAGGACGCTCGCCGGGGTCGGGGAGAGCGCCACCTGCACGGTCACGCCGTAGGTGGGGCGAATCGGTCGCCAGGCGCCCGTCGGATCCAGCAGCTCTGCGGTCCACGGACCGGCGGCGACCAGGACCGCACCGGCCTCGAGCGACGTGCCGTCCTCCAGTCGCAGCGTTGGACCCGCCTCGATCGCGACCGCACGGACGCCGAGCCGCAGCTCCGCTCCGGCGCGTTCGGCGCGAGCCGCCATGGCCTGGGTGGCGGCATGCGGCGGGATGGGGTAGCCGGTCGCCAGCAGGATGGCGGACAGGCCGCCTGCCAGCATCGGCTCGCGCTTGCGGAGGGCCTGCTCGTCCAGGAAGGCGGCAGCCAGGGCCGGCGCCGCTGGCGTTCAGCTCGGCGACGCGGGCGTGGCCCGCGGCCGGGTCATCGGTCAGCAGCAGGAGGCCCGGCGGGCTCCGCCGGGAAGCTGAAGCCGCCATCGGCCAGGGCGCGGTAGTGGTCCAGGGTGGCCTCGTGCAGCGGCGCGAGCACCGGATCGAACGGATGCTGGACCACGCCGGAGTTGCGCCCGGATGCCCCGGCGGCGACCTCGGTCGCCTCCACCAGGACGACGGACGCGCCGCGCTCGGCCGCGAAGGCGGCCGCCGAGCAGCCGATGATCCCGCCGCCGACGATGAGCAGATCCGGATGCGCCATGGCTCGTCAGCGTAGTCGGGCCGCTACCATCGGGCCGGTGAAAGTCGTCACCGGCCTCGGCAACCCCGGTGAGCGGCATCGGCTCACCCGCCACAACGTGGGATTCCGCGTGGTCGACCTGCTCGCCGACCGATGGGGCCTGACCGGAGAGGGTCGGGTCCGGGATGGCGCTGCCCGCCTGGAGGTCCAGCTGTCGGACCCGGAGGAGCGCGTGCTGCTGGTGAAGCCGATGAAGTACATGAACCTGTCCGGGGGTCCCGTGCGCGCGGCGCTGCGCCAGACCGGCGCGGACCCTGCAGAGGATCTGCTGGTGGTGACCGATGACGTGGACCTGCCGCTGGGCCGTCTGCGGCTGCGCCGCGAGGGATCGGCCGGCGGCCACAACGGGCTGCGCGACATCATCGCCAGCCTGGGCTCGAACGAGTTCAACCGGCTGCGGGTCGGGATCGGGCGCCCTGGCAGCTCGCGGGTCACGGTCGACCACGTGCTGGCCACCTTCAAGCCGGCGGAGCGGGAGCTCGCCACCGAGTCGATCGCGGTCGCGGCCGATGCGGTCGAAACGTGGCTGCGCGACGGCATCGAGACGGCCATGAACGAGTTCAACGGCCTGGACCTGGCGGCACCCATCGCGTGACCACCGCCACCCGTTCGCGTCCATCGGCTCCCACGCCGACCCGTGGCGGCGCCGACCGTCGCGTCTCGGCGTTGACGGCCGAGCTGGCGCGACACCTGTCGCCACCCGGCGACCTGTCGGTGCCCGCCCCGGCCCGTGCCGCGCACCTGGCGGCTCGCCGCAGCAGTCCTGTCGGTCGGCCACGCCATGGTGGTCGTGGCCCGCAACGAGGACGAAGCCCACCGCCTGGCCGATGACCTGGCCGCCTGGCTGCCGACGGGCAGCGTCCGGGTCCTGCCGGAGCGTGCCGCCATGCCACTCGAGCGCGCGTTGCCAGAGCACGACGAATCGGCAGAGCGACTGCGCGTGCTGGCCTGGCTCGCGTCGGAGCCACGCAGCGCCGTGCTCGTCGCACCGCTGGCGGCGCTGGTGCAGCGCACGCTCACGGTCGCGCAGCTGGACGCGCTGCGCCTGGAGGTTCGCGCGGGGCAGCGCATCAATCAGAACACCCTGCTGGGTTCGCTGGTGGCGGCCGGCTACGACATCGCGGTCGAGGTCAGCGGCGTCGGCGAGTTCGCCTCGCGCGGCGGCATCGTCGACGTGTGGCCGCCGGGCGCGGGAGAACCGGTGCGGCTCGACCTGTTCGGCGACGAGGTCGAGTCGATCCGCGGCTTCGATCCCGTAACCCAGGCCTCGCGCCGACGCCTGGAGGAGGTCACGCTGCTGCCGGCCGGCGAATTCCTGCCCGCCGAGGGCTGGAGCGCGCTGCCGGAGCGTGCGCCGCGGCCACCTGACCGAGCTGCTGCAGGGCGATCTGCGCACGGCTCGAGCAGGGCGATCTGGCCGAGTCGGCCGAAACGTGGGCGGCGCTGCTGGCCGGCGGGACTGCCGCCGATCACCTGCCGGCATCGGCGCACGTGGTGCTGACCGACGACGACGAGCTCTCCGCGCTCGCCGGCGCGCTCGACGACCAGGCCCAGGAGCGACGCGCCGCACTCGCCGGCGAGGGCGAGCTGCCGCGCGACTGGCCCCTCCCCTACGACGCCGCGGCCACGCTGGCCGGCCTGCGGGAGCGCGCGGCTGAGTCACTCACCGATGCCGGCGGAGCGGACGCGGGCTACGCCATCGCTCCCATGCTGCCGGGCCGGCTCGATCGGCTTGGCGCCTGGATGGGCGAGATGGGCGGCCGCCGGGTGGTGATCAGCACCGACCAGGCCAGCCGCATCGGCGAGCTGCTGGAGGAGGCCGGCCAGCCTGCCTCGGCCGTGGCGGAGCTGCGGGAGGCGCCGGTGCCCGGCG
Organism: uncultured Chloroflexia bacterium; assembly: GCA_963720505.1. GTDB lineage: Bacteria > Chloroflexota > Limnocylindria > QHBO01 > QHBO01 > DASSCW01. The sequence continues at coordinate 168,566 of CAVRFT010000006.1, read as the reverse complement.
CCATCGGGCTGGTCCATGGCTCGCTGTCCGGCGGGTTCGTCCACGAGCCGCTGGGGCTGGTGGTCCTGACCGATCGCGAGCTGTTCGGCGCGACCCGCATTCGGCGTTTGGCCCCGTCCAAGCGGGTCGTCACCCGCGACCTGGTCGGCAAGCTGGAGCCCGGCGACCTGCTGGTCCACATCGACCACGGCATCGCCCGGTACGCCGGCATGACGCAGCGCGAGTACGGCGGCGACGTCAAGGAGTACCTGCAGCTCGACTTCGCGGGCGAGGACAAGATCTTCCTGCCGGCGGACCAGATCGGCCGCATCAGCCGCTACTCCGGCGGCGCCGGGCCTGCCCTCAGCAAGCTGGGCGGCACCGACTGGGAGCGCACCAAGCGACGGGTCCGCCGGGCGGTGGCCGAGCTGGCGGAGGATCTGCTGGAGATCTACGCCGCCCGTGAGTCGGCGCCCGGCTTCAGCTTCTCGCCGGACAGCGTCTGGCAGCGCGAGCTGGAGGAGGCGTTCCCGTACACCGAGACGCCGGACCAGGCCCGCACCATCGAGGAGGTGAAGGGCGACATGCTTCGCCGCCGGCCGATGGATCGGCTGGTCTGCGGCGACGTCGGCTATGGCAAGACGGAGGTCGCCCTGCGCGCCGCCTTCAAGGCGGTGCAGGACGGCAAGCAGGTGGCGGTGCTGGTGCCGACCACGGTCCTCGCGCAGCAGCACCTCGGCACCTTCGAGCGGCGGCTCGGCTCCTTCCCGGTGGAGGTGGCCATGCTCAGCCGCTTCGTGCCGAAGCGGCAGCAGGAGAAGATCGTGGAGGGCGTGGCCGACGGCACGGTCGACGTGCTGATCGGGACGCATCGGATCCTGTCGAAGGACATCGCCTTCGCCGACCTGGGCCTGCTGGTGGTCGACGAGGAGCAGCGCTTCGGGGTGGCGCACAAGGAGCGCATCAAGTCGTTCCGCAAGGAGGTCGACGTGCTGACCCTGTCGGCCACGCCGATTCCGCGCACCCTGCACCTCAGCCTGGTGGGCATCCGCGACCTGTCGGTCATCGAGACGCCGCCCGAGGCGCGGCTGCCGATCCAGACTCGCATCGCTGAAGACGACGACGGCCTGGTGCGGGACGCCATCAATCGGGAGCTGGACCGCGGCGGCCAGGTCTTCTTCGTGCACAACCGGGTGGACACCATCGAGACCGCCGCCGAGCGCGTTCGCCGCCTGGTGCCGCGGGCCAAGATCGCCATCGGCCATGGCCAGATGGCGGAGGGCATGCTCGAGCGGGTGATGCTCGACTTCGATGGCGGGCGCTTCGACGTCCTGGTCTGCACCACCATCATCGAATCGGGCCTGGACATTCCGAACGCCAACACCATCATCATCAGCCGGGCCGACACCTTCGGGCTGGCGCAGCTCTACCAGCTGCGCGGACGGGTGGGCCGATCCGACCGCCGTGCGTATGCCTACCTCCTGCACCGGCGCGGCACCCCGCTGTCGGCGGTGGCTCGCAAGCGGCTGCACGCCATCTTCAGCGCCTCCGACCTGGGCGCCGGCTACCAGATCGCGCTGTCGGACCTGGAGATCCGAGGCGCCGGCAACATCCTGGGCGCCGAGCAGCACGGCTTCATGGCGGCCGTCGGCTTCGAGCTCTACACGCGGATGCTGGCCGAGGCGGTGGACGTCCGCCGGGGCCGGGTGGTGGGCGTCGAGCCGGCGCCGGTGCGCATGGACCTGCCCGGCTCCGCCTACCTGCCCGATGCGTACGTCGGCGATTCGGGAGCCAAGCTCGAGATGTACCGGCGCTTTGCCGTCATCCGCTCCGACTCGGACGCGGAGCAGCTGCGCGCCGACCTGCGCGACCGGTTCGGACCGATCCCGCCGTCGGTCGAGGGCCTCTTCCGGGCGGTGGCGGTGCGCATGGCTGCCGAGGCTGCCGGCGTGCCCGAGGTTCGCGCCGATCCGCGGCTGGTGACCCTGAAGTGGCCGCGATTCGACCGGCAGGCCGTGTCGGTGGCATTGGGCGTCGCCGGCTTCCGGCCGGAGCTGGGCTCGAACCAGGTGCGGCTGCCGGTGACCGCCGGCCGCGACCCGGTTGACGTGGCGCTCCGTGCCCTGACCGCGTTGGCTTCGCCACTGGCCGAACCCTAGAGTGAGGGCGATGAGCGACGACATTCGGGTTCGGCTGCGCGACGTGACGCTCGCCGACGCCGATCTGCTGGATGCGTGGAACAACGACCCGGACCGTTCCGAGTTCAATGATTTCGGAGAGTCGCCGTCGCCCCTCCCGCGTGATGTCCTGGCCAATGGGCCGCTGCGCAACGACCGCAATGGCATGCTGGTGGTGGAGCGCATCGAGGACCAGCAGCCCATCGGCACCGTGGGCTGGCACCTCGTCCACTACGGTCCGGGCGCTCAGTCACAGGCCTGGAACTTCGGCATCGAGCTGCGTCCCGAGGCGCAGGGCCAGGGCTTTGGCACCGAGGCGCAGCGCCTGCTCGCCGAGTTCCTGTTCGCGACCTACGACCTCAATCGCGTCGAGGCTTCCACCGACGTCGAGAATCTGGCCGAACAGCGCTCGCTGGAGAAGGCCGGCTTCGTGCGAGAAGGAATCCAGCGCGGCGCGCAGTTCCGCGCTGGCGCGTACCACGACCTGGTCACCTACTCGCGCCTGCGCGACGACCGCTAGGTCGGCCGGCCCCTCTCAGCCCCGTCAGGTGCGGCCGAACGCGGCCTTCACATCCGGCTGGAACAGGTAGTAGGTGATCCCGGCCGCGATCAGGATGCTGATGATGCGATCCCGGATTCCCGCCGATGAGCTGGAACACGCCCAGCACGATCGTCACCGCGGAGAGGACGATGCCGAGCGTCCAGGCCCACGGCTGCAGCCCCCAGGCACCCCAGGCGAAGAGCAGGTAGGCGATCGAGCTGACGAGCAGCAGGAGGCCGATGAGCGATCCAAGGAATCCCAGGCTGGCGCTGCCCGTGAGCGCGCCAATCGCGGCGCCACCCATGAGGAGCGCCAGGCCACCGAAGATGCCGAACACGCCTCCAATGGCGGCGAGGATGGCGAGGACGGTGATTCCGGTGGGCCGCTGCCCCGTGGCCGTTGGTGCAGGTGTCGGGGCCTGTGGTGGTGGCGCGGCGCTGATGGGTTGCGCCGTCGGCGGCGCAGCGGGTTCCGACGTCGGCGGCGCAGTGGGTTCGGGCGCCGGCGGTGGGGGCTGACTGCTCCCGGTCTGTGGCGGGTCTTCCTGGTCCATAGGTTCTTCCTCCGAGCGGGCAGGCAGCGCGCTGTGCGCGCGACCCTTCGGGCCAAGGGTACGCTTCCTGTCAGAGTTCCTGATGGCGGAATGCGAGCCATGAAGCCAGGGCCAGCCCGACCAGCAGCGCCAGGTTGACCAGCACCGGCCCGAGCACCGGGCCGGGATCGGTGCCGAGTGCCAGGCCCAGCGCCGGTGTCGACAGACCGCCGGGCATGTAGGGACCGATGGTCGGCAGCGCCGACAGGATCGCCAGCACGACCAGGCCGCCCACCCCGATGGCCGCGGCCGCCAGCGCCGAGCGCGTCAGCGTGCTGCCCAGGAAGGTCAGCGCCATGTACACGAGGAGGGTGAGGAGCAGCAGGCCCGTCATTCCCAGCCAGCCGAGCGCGCTGGGCGGCTCGAACAGGAGCGCCGCGTAGAACCACGACGCGATCGCGGCGAGGCCCAGGCTGATCGCCAGCGTCAGCCCGATGCCGACCAGCTTGGCGACCAGGAACGCGCCGCGCGAGGCCGGCTTGGACAGGATCAGGGCGGCGGTTCCGCGTTCCTTTTCGTTGGCCACACTGCCCATCGCCAACAGCACGGCGGTCAGGATGCCGGCCTGGCCCAGGTTCTTCAGGAACTGGTCGGCGGCGTCACGCAGGGTCGGCGGCGGCACCACGATCTGGTACTGGTCGCCGGCCAGCGCCTTGACCAGTTCCGGGGCGTATCGGGCCAGGAAGGCCGACACGATGCCGAAGGCCACGAACACCACCGCCACGACCGGCAGCCGTCGGGTTCGCCACTGCTCCAGCAGCTCCTTGCCCAGCAGCGGTCCCAGGCCCGTCACGCGGCCGCTCCGCGGCCTTCGTGGCCGACCAGCCGCAGGAAGACGTCCTCCAGCGTCGGCCGCTGCCGCTCGAAGCCGATGACCGTCACGTCCTGCGCGCGGCAAGCGCCGCCAGCAGCTGACGGGGCGCCGCGTCACGCTCGGCCACGGTGACCCGCAGGGTGCCGTGCGCCGGCTCGACCGCGGTGACGCCGGGTATCGCCCGCAGCACATTGGCCAGCGCGCCAAGCGTGCCCTCATCGGCAGGCGAGGTCTCGACCACGTACGTCGGCGTCGCGTAGCGGGCGAGCAGGTCGTCCATTGGGCTGGCGGTGACGATCCGTCCGTGGTCGATGATCGCCACGCGATCGCAGACCCGCTCCACGTCAGTGAGGATGTGGGTCGAGAACAGCACCGTCGCCTCGCCGCCCAGGCCGCGAATCGTCTCCAGCATGTCGTGGCGACCCTGCGGGTCCAGGGAGCTGACCGGCTCGTCCAGCAGCAGCACCGGCGGGCGATTCAGGATCGCCTGCGCCAACCCCAGCCGCTGGCGCATGCCGCCGGAGAAACCGCCGATGCTGCGCCGGGCGGCATCGGCCAGGCCAACCGTGGCGAGCGTGGCGTCGATCCGCTCGCGGAGAGCTGCGCCCTCCATGGCGTGCAGCTTCCCCACCAGGCCCAGCAGATCGCGGGGGGTCATCCAGCCGTAGAAGCGCGGGTCCTGGTCCAGGTAGCCGATCAGGCCCGCCCGGTTCGGCGCCCCGTCGCCCACCGCCACCCCCGCGACGCGCGCCGCTCCCGCGTCGGCCCGAGCCAGCGAGGCCAGGATGCGCAGCGTCGTCGTCTTGCCCGCCCCGTTCGGACCCAGGAACCCGAACACGCTGCCGGCGGGTACCTCCAGGTCCAGGCCGTCCAGTGCCACGACCGATCCGTAGCGCTTGGCGACGCCACGGCACTCGATCGCTGGCGCGGCAATCGGCGTCATCGAGCTCTAGGCCTCGCGGCCGACGATGAAGTAAAGGAGCGGCCCGAAGAGGCTGATGAAGATGATGATCAGCGCCCAGACCACCTTCTGGTCGCCGCGGACGCGGCGTTCCGGACGCGTCAGGTCGATCAGGGCCCAGATCAACAGGCCGATCTGCAGCGCGGCCAGCGGCAGGATCAGGCCCAGGATGTTCACGACGTCGCTCCATTGGGGTCGATGGTGCGGAGCGTATACTCTTCGGCGACAGCTCTCGACCCGGGACGGGCGCACCCGTCCGGCGCCGATTCGAACGACACCGCGCACTGCGCGCGGACGAGACGAAGGAGGCGCATCCGTGGCCAGCCGTCCCCCCATCGACCCTGGAGCGTCGCGCGCCGTTCTGCGCGTCGGCGACCGTTCCTACGCGTATTACCGCCTGGACGCCGCGGGCGCGGGCGACCTGTCCACCCTGCCGTACATCGTGAAGGTCCTGCTCGAGAACGCGCTGCGTCACGCCGCCACCAGCGGTGGGCTCGTATCGGCCGATGACGTCCGGGCGCTGGCCTCCTGGGATCCATCGGCCTCGGGAGAGTACGAGCTCCCGTTCATGCCGGGGCGGGTCATCCTGCAGGACTTCACCGGCGTGCCGTGCGTGGTCGACCTGGCGGCCATGCGCGACGCGGTGGCCGAGATGGGCGGCGATCCGTCGCGCGTCAACCCGCTCGTGCCGGCCGACCTGGTGATCGACCACAGCGTGCAGGTCGACCAGTACGGGAGCGAGGCCGCCTTCCTCATCAACGTGGAGCGCGAGTACGAGCGCAACGGCGAGCGCTACGCCCTCCTGCGCTGGGCGCAGCAGGCCTTCGACAACTTCCGGGTGGTGCCGCCCGGGACCGGCATCGTGCACCAGGTCAACCTGGAGTTCCTGGCCGACGTGGTCAGCGCCCGGCCGGGCACGGACGGCGAGCTGCTTGCCTTCCCTGACACGCTGGTCGGGACCGACTCGCACACGACCATGATCAACGGCCTGGGGGTGGTGGGCTGGGGCGTGGGCGGCATCGAGGCCGAGGCGGCGCTGCTGGGCCAGCCGCTCTACCAGCCGATGCCGATCGTGGTCGGCTTCCGCCTCGACGGCGAGATGCCGGCCGGGCTCCACCGCCACCGACCTGGTGCTGCACCGTGACCGAGATGCTCCGTGCGCACGGCGTGGTAGGCAAGTTCGTCGAGTTCCACGGCCCGGGCCTGTCGCGGCTGGGCCTGGCGGATCGCGCCACCATCAGCAACATGTCGCCGGAGTTCGGCGCCACCGCCACCCTCTTCCCGATCGACGACGAGACGCTGCGCTACCTGCGCATGACCGGTCGTCCGGCGGACACGGTGGCGCGTGTCGAGGCGTACGCCAAGGAGCAGGGCCTGTTCCGGACCGATGACTCCCCGGAGCCTCGCTTCAACGAGTCGCTCAGCCTGGACCTGGGCAGCGTGGTGCCGTCCGTGGCCGGACCGCGTCGTCCGCAGGATCGCGTGCCGCTCACCGGGCTGGTGGAGAACTTCCGCGGCACCTTCGCGGCCGGCCTCCACACCCACGCTGACGGATCGACGCACGACCACGCCGAGCCGACGGCCATTGTCGAGACGGTGGTCGACGAGGCCTCCGAGGAGTCGTTCCCGGCGAGCGACCCGCCGTCGTACACGCAGCGCACCGAGGCGGACTCGGGACCGGAACCGGGCCAGGCAGCCGCGCCGGCTCCCGCACCGCACACCAACCACGGCGTCGACCCACTACCGGGCGGTGGACGTGGACCTGGGCGACGAGCAGGTCAAGCTGCGTTCCGGCTCGGTGGTGATCGCCGCCATCACCTCCTGCACCAACACCAGCAACCCCAGCGTCATGGTGGCGGCAGGGCTGCTGGCCCGGAACGCCGTGGCGCGCGGCCTGCGGACGCCGGGCTGGGTCAAGACCTCGCTGGCGCCGGGCTCCCGTGCGGTGACCGACTACCTGGAGGGCGCCGGCCTGATGAGCCCGCTGGAGGAGCTGGGCTTCGACCTGGTCGGCTACGGCTGCACCACCTGCATCGGCAACTCGGGGCCGCTGGCCGAGACCGATCGCGGAGGCGATCGACGCCAACGACCTGGTCGGCGTGGCGGTCCTGTCCGGCAATCGCAACTTCGAGGGGCGCATCCATCCGCAGGCGCGGGCCAGCTACCTCGCCTCGCCGCCGCTGGTCGTGGCGTTCGCGCTGGCCGGGCGCATCGACGTGGACCTCACCACCGAGCCGCTGGGCATCGGCTCCGATGGTCGAGCCCGTCTTCCTGAGCCAGCTGTGGCCGTCGAACGAGGAGGTGGCGGCGGTGGTGGCCGAGCAGGTGCGCTCCGAGGTCTTCACCCGCAACTACGCATCGGTCTTCGATGGCGACGACCGCTGGCGCGAGCTGCCGGTGCCTGATGGCAACCGCTACGCGTGGGATCCGGACAGCACCTACGTGGCGCTGCCGCCGTTCTTCTCGGGCCTCGGCGCCGAGCCGGAGCCGCTGCGGGACATCGAGGGCGCGCGGGTGCTGGTCATGGTCGGCGACAGCGTGACCACCGACCACATCTCGCCAGCCGGCTCGATCGCAGCGCACCTCGCCGGCCGGGGCGTGGCTGATGGAGCACGGCGTGGAGCCGCGCGACTTCAACAGCTACGGCAGCCGCCGTGGCCACCACGAGGTGATGATGCGCGGCACCTTCGCCAACATCCGGCTGCACAACCTGCTGACCCCGGACCAGGAGGGCAACGTCACCGAGCACCTGCCCAGCGGCGAGCGGATGAGCATCTTCGACGCCGCCATGCGCTACGCCGCCGACGGCACGCCGCTGGTCGTGCTGGCCGGCAAGGAGTACGGGTCGGGCAGCAGCCGCGACTGGGCCGCCAAGGGGCCGTTCCTGCTTGGCGTGCGGGCGGTGATCGCCGAGTCGTATGAGCGGATCCATCGGTCGAACCTGGTCGGGATGGGGATCCTGCCGCTCCAGTACCTGCCGGGCGAGTCGGCGTCCTCGCTGGGGCTCACCGGGCGCGAGACCTTCACGATCGACGGCATCGCCGGCGGGCTCAGGCCGCGCCAGGAGCTGACCGTGACCGCCACCGACGAGTCGGGCGCGAGCCGGCAGTTCCGGGTGGTGGCGCGCCTGGACGGCGAGATCGACGTGACCTACCTGCGAGCAGGGCGGCGTGCTGCAGACGGTGCTCCGCCGCCTGGCGGCGGGCTGATGCCACGCGATTGCCGGTCGCCGCGCATCGGGCTAGACTCAAGCCCGCCCTCATTCGTGCCTGGAGTCTCCCGTGACCGTCCGCTCCGCTGACGATTTGCGCGCCAAGATCCGGGAGATCCCGGACTTTCCGAAGCCCGGGATCCTCTTCTACGACATCACCACCCTGCTCAAGGATCGAGAGGCGTTCAGCGACGTGATCGACCGCATGGCCGATGCGGTCAACGGCGACCAGATCGACCTGGTGGTGGGCATGGAGTCGCGCGGCTTCATCTTCGCCGCGCCGCTCGCCTACAAGCTGGGCGCCGGCTTCGTGCCGGTGCGCAAGCTGGGCAAGCTGCCGGCCGACACGATCGAGGTCGAGTACGACCTGGAGTACGGCACCGCCACGCTGGAGGTGCACCGCGATGCCATCACGCCGGGGCAGCGGGTGCTGATCGTGGACGACCTGCTGGCCACGGGCGGCACCGTGCTCGGCACGATCGAGCTGGTGCAGCGGCTGGGCGGCGAGATCGCCGGGCTCTCCTTCCTGGTCGAGCTCAGCGCGCTCCACGGGCGCGACAAGCTCGGCGACTTCGCGATCCACACCCTGATCGCGTACTGACCTTCGAGGGCCTGCAGCTGATGGCGGTCGCCCCCAAGGCCGATCTCTACGCTCGGGCCGTCGCCGACCGCGATGAGGTCGCGGCCTTCCTGCGCACGGATCGCCGCTACGCCGCGTACGCCCTGGGCGACCTCGACGGGCCGAACCGTGCCCGCTGCCGATGGGGCCTGGCCTACGACGACCTCGGCCGGCCGATCGGGCTGGCGATGCACCAGGACGGCCTCATGCCGCAGCCGCTGTTCGTGATGGGCGATCCGGCCGGGGTGGCCGAGGTGCTGTCCAGCGTGATCCGGCCGCGGGATGCCTACCTGCTGGGCACCGAGGCGCTCGATGCCGCGGTGGCCGGCCTGTACCAGCTGGAGCGGCCCACCACCCTGCACCGCATGGTGGTCGACCGCGGCACCTTCGTCCCCTTCGAGGGCGGGGCGGTGCGGCTGACCGCCCGCGACATCGACGACCTGAACCGGCTCTACCAGCTGGGTTTCCGGGGCGCCTTCCCGTCGGGCGTGCTGGAGGACGGCATCTACTACGGCGTGCGGGTGGGGGGCCGGCTGGTGAGCGCGGCGGGGACGCACGTCATCAACACGCGTGAGGGGATCGGCGTGGTCGGCAACGTGATGACCCAGCTGGAGTACCGTGGCCACGACTTCGCCAAGATCGCGACCAGCGCCGTCACCGCCGAGCTGCTGACGCGCGTCGACGACGTGGCGCTCAACGTCCACACCGACAATGCCCCGGCCGTCGCCGCCTACCAGCGGCTCGGCTTCCACGCCCACTGCGTGCTGACCGAGCGCCTCGCCCGGCGACGCGCGGGCGGTTGGGGAATCATGCGACCGATACGAGAGGCACTGAGACTGACGTGGCCACGCGAAACGAGGTGAGGGGCGACATCGCCGACATCGGCCTGGCCGATGCCGGCGCGCTGAAGATCGAGTGGGCGGACCGGCAGATGCCGGTGCTGGCCGGCATCCGGGAACGGTTCGCCGCCGAGCGTCCGCTCGAGGGCTGGCGCATCAGCGCCTGCCTGCACGTGACCGCCGAGACGGCCAACCTGATGCGCACCCTCGCCGCCGGCGGAGCCGATGCGGTCCTCTGCTCGTCCAACCCGCTCTCGACCCAGGACGACGTGGCCGCCTCGCTGGTGGCGCATCACGGCATCCCGACCTTCGCCATCAAGGGCGAGGATCGCGACTCGTACTACGGGCACATCGGGGCGGCCTTGGACCATCGGCCCGAAGTGACGATGGACGACGGCGCCGACCTGGTGAACGAGCTGCACACCCGCCGCACCGAGCTGCTCGACGGGCGTCGTGGGCGGGACGGAGGAGACGACCACCGGCGTCATCCGGCTGCGCGCCATGGCCAAGGCCGGGAAGCTCGCCTACCCGATCGTGGCCGTCAACGAGGCGCTGACCAAGCACCTCTTCGACAACCGCTACGGGACGGGGCAGAGCGCCATCGACGGCATCCTGCGCGCCACCAACATCCTGTTCGCCGGCAAGACGGTGGTGATTGGCGGCTACGGCTGGGTCGGTCGCGGGATCGCCTCGCGGGCGCATGGGATGGGCTCGAACGTGGTGGTGGTCGAGGTGGATCCGGTGCGGGCCCTGGAGGCCGCCATGGACGGCTTCCGGGTGATGAGCGCCGCCGATGCGGCACGGCAGGGAGACGTCTTCATCAGCGCCACCGGCAACCTGAATGTCTGGGGTCGCGACCACTTCCCGGTGATGCGCGACGGGGCCGTCCTGGCCAATGCCGGGCACTTCAACGACGAGTTCGAGCTCGGCGCGCTGGAGGAGCAGGCATCCTCGTCCCGCGAGGTGCGGCCCTTCACGCGCGAGTACGTCATGCCCGACGGCCGCCGCCTCTACGTCCTGGCCGATGGACGGCTGGTCAACCTGGGCGCGGCCGAGGGCCACCCGGCCATGGTCATGGACATGAGCTTCGCCGACCAGGCGCTCGGCCTGGAGTGGCTGCGCACGCACGTGAGCGAGCTGGAGCCGCGGGTCTACGGCATCCCCGATGAGATCGACCGCGAGGTGGCGCGCCTCAAGCTGCTGTCGATGGGCGTCGAGATCGGGGAGTGGACGCCGGAGCAGCGCGCCTACGCCGAGTCCTGGGAGTCCGGCACCTAGGCCGGGGTACACTCGCCCGCGATGTCCGACAGTCACCGCCGCATCCCGTTCACCTCCGAATCGGTCACCGAGGGCCACCCGGACAAGCTCTGCGACGCCGTCGCCGACGCGATCCTGGACGACGTCCTGGCGCAATGACGCCTTCGCTCGCGCGGCGATCGAGGTGACCGCCACGACCGGCCTGGTGCTGGTGCTCGGCGAGCTCACGCACCGAGGCCTACTGCGACGTGCAGAGCATCGTGCGTCGCACGGTGCGCGAGATCGGCTACGACGACAGCCGGCTGGGCTTCGACTGGGAGACGTGCGGCACGCTGGTCGCCATCAAGGAGCAGTCGCCGGACATCGCCCTGGGCGTGGACCACGCCCTGGAGGCCAAGCAGGGGACCGATCCGGACGAGCTGGGCGCCGGCGACCAGGGAATGATGTTCGGCTACGCCACCGACGAGACGCCGGAGCTGATGCCGATGCCGATCCAGCTCGCCCACCAGGTGGCGCGACGGCTGGCGGAGGTGCGCAAGGACGGGACCCTTCCCTTCCTGCGGCCCGACGGCAAGAGCCAGGTGACGGTCGAGTACGACGCCGACGGGCGGCCGCTGCGGGTCGACACCGTGGTCGTCAGCACGCAGCACGACCCGGATGTGGGCCTGGACGTCCTGACCGATGCGGTCCGCGACGTGGTCGTGCGCCATGCCGTGCCGGACGAGCTGCTGGACGACCGCACCCGCTACCTGGTCAATCCCACGGGGCGCTTCGTGATCGGCGGGCCGATGGGCGACTCGGGCCTGTCCGGCCGCAAGATCATCGTCGACACCTACGGCGGCATGGCGCGCCACGGCGGCGGCAGCTTCAGCGGCAAGGATCCGACCAAGGTCGATCGCTCCGGCGCGTACATGGCGCGCTACGTGGCCAAGAACGTCGTCGCCGCCGGCCTGGCGCGGCGCTTCGAGCTGCAGCTGGCCTACGCCATCGGCGTGGCGCGACCGCTGGCCGTGAACGTCGAGACCTTCGGCACGGGGCGCATCCCCGACGAGCGGATCGCGGCGCTGATCGGCGAGCACTTCGACCTGCGGCCCGGCGCGATCATCGAGTCGCTGGGCCTGCGCGCGCCGATCTACCGGCCGACCGCCGCCTACGGCCACTTCGGTCGCAGCGACCTTGACCTTCCCTGGGAGCGGACCGATCGTGCCCAGGCGCTGCGCGACGCATCCGGCGCGCGCGGCGAGGCCACGCTCTCCAGCTGACCGATGGCGCCTCCGGCGCGGCGTGCGTCGCCGGTGCGCTGGGGTGAGCCGCCGCCCGGCCTGCTGTCACGGACCGTTGCCCGCGTCCAGCGCCTCTTCGGCGGGCCTCCGCCAGCGTCGTCCGCCGGTGCTGCCGGAGCTGCCCGTCGCGCTGCGCCGCTCCGAGCTCGCGGCACCGTACCTGTCCGCCGAGGCCGCCGCCGACCATCCCGCTGCCGGCTCAGGCGGCCACGACCGCGATGGAGAGTGCCGCCGCCGGCGGCGAGTGGTGGCCGGCGGACATCTGGGGCCATCGGGCGCTGTGGCACTTCGAGCGGGCGGGGATGGAGCTGGAGGCGACGCGCGCGGCCCGGCTGATCGGCGACCTGCGTTCGCCGCGGGCGATCCGCTGAGCGCGCGCCGGTACTATGCCGAGGCGATCAGCGAGGCCCGCGACCTGGGAGCGGAGCGCGAGCAGGGACTGGCGGCATTGGGCATGGGACGCGCCGCGATGGACCTGTCCGACGTGACCACCGCCCGCCGGCTGGGGCAGATCGCGGAGGAGCTGCTCGAGCGGGCCGCCGCGCCGCCGAACGAAATCGCAGCGGCGCGTGAGCTGCGCGGCGAGGAGAAGGAGGTCTCATGACGGCGCGACGGGAGGCACGACGCGACATGCGGGTGGCGATCGTGGGCGCCGGCGTGATGGCCGAGGCCATGATCGCCGGCCTGCTGGCGGACAAGGCGGTGGCGACCTCGCGGCTGGTTGCCTCGCATCCGCGCCGCGATCGGCGCGACCTGCTCGCCGCTCGGCACGGGATCACCGTGGTGACCCGCAACGCCGAGGCCGTGCCGGTCGCCGACATCGTGGTCCTGGCCGTGAAGCCGCAGATGCTGCGCTCCGTCATGCGCGAGGTCGGACCCGCCCTGGAGAAGGGGCAGGTCGTCCTCTCGATCGTGGCCGGCGCCACCCTGCGCACCCTGACCACCGGGCTGGACCACGCCGCCGTGGTGCGCGCCATGCCGAACACGCCGTCGCAGATCCGGCGCGGGATCACCGTCTGGACCGCGTCATCGGCCTGCACCGCCAGGCAGCGCGAGCAGGCCCGATCGGTCCTGCGCGCCATCGGCTCCGAGAAGGAGGTCGGCGACGAGACGTTCGTGGCCATGGCCACCGCCCTGTCGGGCACGGGGCCGACCTACCTGTTCGCGGTGATGGAGGCGCTCATCGATGCCGGCGTGCACATGGGCTTCCCGCGCGAGCTGGCGCACGACCTGGTGGCCGAGACGCTGATCGGCTCCGCCGAGTACGCCGCCCAGTCGGAGCTGCACCCCGCCCAGCTGCGCAACGCCGTCACCTCGCCGGGCGGCACCAGCGCCGCCGCCATCTACGAGCTGGAGAAGGGTCGCCTGCGCACCGTCCTGTCGGACGCGGTGTGGGCCGCGTACCGCCGCACCCAGGAGCTCGGCGAGCGCCTCGAGGAGGAGGCAGGCAGCTAGTCCCAGCCGGTCGACGGGTGCAGGTGGTACGGTCAGGCCGATGTTCGCCATCGTCATGGCCGGAGGCGTCGGCACGCGGCTCTGGCCGCTCTCCCGCCGGCGGTCGCCGAAGCAGCTGCTGGCGCTCACCGGCGACACGAGCCTGCTGCAGCAGACCGTCGCGCGGCTGGGCGCGCTGCTGAAGCCGCACGACATCTACGTCATCACCTCGCAGGCGCACGTGCGCGCCACGCAGGACCAGCTGCCGCAGCTGCCCGCCGACAACGTGTTCGGCGAGCCGCTCGCGCGCTCGACCGCCGTGGCCGCCGGGCTGGCGACGGTCATGGCGCGCCGCGAGTCCGATGAGATCGCCCTGGTGCTCCCGGCCGACCACTACCTTGCCGACGAGGAGTCATTCACCGCGGCGATGCGCCAGGCGGTAACGCGCCGCCGAGCGCGGCTACCTGGTCACGTTGGGCGTGGTGCCGTCCCACGCCGCCACCGGCTACGGCTACATCAAGGTCGGCGAACCCATGCACGAGGCGGTGACCACGGCGCTGGTCGAGCGTTTCGTCGAGAAGCCCGACGCGGACCAGGCGGCGAAGTTCCTGGACGAGGGCGGCTACCTGTGGAACGCGGGCATCTTCGTGTGGCGGGTGTATGCCTTCCGGCAGGCCATGGAGCGGTTCCAGCCCGAGCTGGCGGCCGCACTCGACCAGGTGGCCGAGCTGCATCGGACCCCGGGCTGGATGAGCGACGTGCGCGACCTGCTGGAGCCGATCCCGGCCATCCAGATCGACGCCGGCATCGCTGAGCAGGCAGCCGCCGAGGGCCGGGTGGCGGTGGTGCCGCTGGAGGCGGGCTGGAGTGACATCGGCTCATGGTCGGCCCTGCTGGAAGCCCTCTCGTCGCAGAGCGGCAACAGCCTGGTTGCCTCCGGCGAGCACCTGGACCGCGACTCGAAGCGCGTGCTGGTGCACGGCGGTGACCGGCTGGTCGTCACCGTCGGCCTGGAGGACGTGATCATCGTGGACACTCCGGACGCGCTGCTGGTCTGCGCCCGTGACCGCGCGGAGGAGATCAAGCCGGTGCTGGACGAGATCGCGCGCAAGGTCGGGGACCGATATCTCTGAGCCGATGACCGCGCCGGCGACCACGGGGCGGACCATCGATGCCGAAGAGCCCACGCAGTTCGCCTGGCTGGCACGGCTCTTCGGACGATGCCTGGCTGCCTATGTCTGGCTGGTGGGGCGCACCGCCCGCTTCTCGGGTGAGCCGATCAACCGGGACCAGGTCATCTACGCCATCTGGCACGAGTCGAACCTGGTCGGCGCCATCACCGCCCTGAAGCTGCGGCGGAACGATCCTGCCGTGTCATTCAGCACGCGCGGCTTTCGCGGGATCGTGATGAACACCATGCTCCGCTCCTTCGGCGCGAAGGTGGTGACCCTGCCGGACGAAGGCAAGAGCACGCGGACCGAGGCCGCGGCGATGGCGCGCGAAATGGCCGCGCTCGGGCGTTCCGGCCACGTCCTGGTGGTCAGCTGCGACGGACCGTTCGGCCCGTACCGGGTGGCAAAGCCGGGCGTGGTAATCGTGGCGCGCGAGTCCGGCCTGCCCATCCAGCCGTGGGCCATCGCCTCGCGCCCGCCCTTCCGGCTGAACGGCCGCTGGGACCGGATGATCGTGGCGCTGCCGTTCGGGCGGCTGCGCGTCTTCGAGGGGCCGGTGCTCGAGGTCGGCGAGCGGGACCGGCTCAAGCCTCGGCTCGCGGAGCTGCAGGCTCGCCTCGACGAGGTCCAGGCGCGCGCCGACCGGGCCGCCGGGACATAGCACGACGCCGGCCGCGACTGCGACCGGCGTCCTCGGCTGCATCCGTGTCTACCTGAAGAGCGACGACTCCCAGCCATCACTGATGTCGTTGGCGGATGACGTCGGCGGCACCAGCCCGGCCTCCCAGCCGTCGCGGACCGCGTGCGGCGTGAAGGCGATCGCCCCAACCAGCCCGGCCTCCCATCCGTCACGAATGTCCGGCTGGGCAGCCTTCATCGGTCCTACCAGGCGAGCCTCCCACCCATCGGCGAGAGCCTGGGCGGACTGCGCCTGCGCTGCGGCGTGCGCCGCGGTTGCCCCTGGAAGGAAGCCATCGGTCAGCTGGTTCGCGCCTGCGCCCCCTGCCGGGGCCGCCACGGGTCGGGTCAGCAGAAAGGCCACCGCGATGACCGCGGCGGTCGACGCCAGGCCGACGGTGATCGCACGTCCGTAGCTCTCCTGGCTGGTGATCGGCTTGACCTTGGCGGTATTGGTGATCTGGCTCATCGGTTCGCTCTCCTGGTGCTGCGGGGTGCGATCCCAGTCCGGGTCGCCTCTGCCCATGGGGCGTCACAAACGGCTGCACGGCGGTACAGCCGTATGGAACGGCGCTCCACTGGCCGACTCAGTGGCCGGGAACGAGCCTGTGGCCTGCCGCGATTGCGTCTCGTCACGCCGCCACCTATGGTGTCGCCGCATCGGAGGGACTCTTGGAGTCACGGCTGGCGGATCCCCATCACGGCACCGGACTGGTAGGCAGAGACCGCGAGCTCGGGGAGCTGCTGGCCGCGCTGGGAGAGGCCGCCGGCAGTGCGGGCCGACTCGTGCTGCTCGGCGGTGAGCCCGGCATCGGGAAGAGTCGGCTGGCGGATGAATTGGCCAGTCGGGCGCGTGAGCGCGAATACGGCGTCCTCTGGGGCCGGTGTTGGGAGGACGCTGGCGCGCCTCCATATTGGCCCTGGGTGCAGGCCCTCCGCACGTATCTGCGCTCGACCGATGCAGATGCCATCCGCGACCAGCTCGGCGCTGGCGCCATGGATGTAGCCCAGATGCTGCCCGAACTGCGCTCCCTCCAACCGGGACTCGAGCTGCCTGTTGAGGCCCAGTCCGATTCCGCGCGCTTCCAGCTGTTCGATTCGACGACGACCTTCCTCAGGAATGCTGCCGCTGTTCGGCCGATCCTGATCGTGATCGACGATCTCCAGGCGGCCGACACACCATCAGTCCTTTTCCTCCAGTTTCTGGCCAGCCAGCTCAGCGAAATGCGCCTGCTGGTCGTCGCAACGTATCGCGATGTCGCCTTGGATCACGCTCTCTCCCGCGCGATCGGCGAGATGACGCGGGAACCGACGACACGCTCGTACCTGCTGCAAGGGCTCGACCCGGAAGCCGTAGGCCAATTCATCGGCGCTGCTACCGGGGTTGTCCCCAGCCATCGGGCCGTCGCGGCTGTTCAGCGCGGGACGAAGGGCAACCCGCTGTTCGTGATCGAGGCGGTGCGGCTGTTGACGGCGGAGGGTCGAATCGATGATGTCGCCGACCTGTCGTCCTTGCGCATCGCCGTCCCGGAAGGAGTCCGAGAGGTCATTGCGCGCCGGATCAATCACCTCGGGGAACCCGTCGAGGAGACCCTGGCGCTCGGGGCGGCGATCGGTCCGGAGTTCAGCGTGGAGCTCCTGCGCCGCGTCGGGGAACATGCCGGCAACGAGCTCATGAACCAGCTGGATGGCGCCGCCGAGGCCGGGCTCATCGTGCCCATGACGGCAAGCACGGCTCGCTATCGCTTCTCGCACGACCTGGTCCGGAAGTCGTTATACGAGCGCCTCAGCCCGGGCCGGAGAGCTGGCGTCCACCGCCGTATCGCCGTGGTCCTCGAGGACATGACCGACGGCGCGGCGGATGCACATCTCGCCGAGCTGGCCTTCCATTATTACCAGGCCGCCCAAGCGCCTGAGGGGGGTCCGGATGAAGCCGCAGCGCTCGCCCAGCGAGCGATGGAATACGCCCGACGCGCCGCCGACCAGGCCAGCTGGTCCCTCGCATTCGAAGAGGCCGTTCGCCTGCGCCGGATGGCTTTGGCGATGCTGGCCGCGTCGCCAGAGACGGACGACGTGCTCCACGGCGAGATCCTGCTGTCGCTTGGCGATGCGCAGGCACGGGCAGGAGATCTCGAGGGCTCGAAGGCCTCGTTTCGTGAAGCCGCCGATATCGCAAGGCGGACCGGAACGGTGAGCCAGTTGGCGAGGGCCGCGATTGGCTACGGGGGCCGACTGCCATGGACTCGTCCCGGACGGGATACGTACATCATTCCATTGCTTCAGGACGCGCTCGTGCTGCTGGGCGGGGCCGATGACCGGCTGCGCGTCCGCCTGCTGTCCCGGCTCGCAAGTGCATGGCGCAGCTCGCCAGAGCACTTCCCGCAGTCGGCGACCTTGAGTCAGCAGGCCCTCGACATCGCAAGGGCCTTGGATGACGACCCAAGCACCCTGAGCTACGCCCTGGCCGGCCGCTACTGGTCGACCTGGTGGCCGGAGAATCCGGACGAGCGGCGCGCGATCGCCGAGGAGATGGAGGCGGTCGCCGAGTCGTCAGGCGACGCCGAGCGCCTGATCGATGCCCAGCTGATGTTGTTTATGGCCTGCACCGAAACGTCGCAGATGGAAGAGGCGCGACGCGCCGAGGAGGAGGTCCACCGGCTCGCCAATGAGCTGAGGCAGCCGTCGCAGTTATGGCTGGGTGTCGCGCCACGCGGGCTGCTGGCCCTTTTCGACGGGGACCTGGACGCCGCCGAGCGCTACGTTGCCCGCGAGTTGACCTGGGGTGATCCCATCACGAACGTCCGTGACGAGCGTTCCGCCGGGATCATGCATCTCTTCCTCCTTCGCAGGGAGCAGGGGCGGGCGGCCGAGGCGGAGCCGCTGGTTCGCGCTGCAGTGGAGGAGTTTCCCTGGTACCCGATGCACCGCGCTGCGCTCGCGCAGGTTCTCATGGCGCAGGGCCGCGAAGCCGAGGCACGCAGCGTCTTTCAGAGCCTTGCTGCGGACGAGTTTGCGGCCCTCTACCGCGATAACGAATGGCTGCTCGGCATGGCACTGGCGAGCGAGGCATGCGTACAGCTCGGTGACACCGCTGCGGCGGCCGTGCTCTACCGGCAACTGGCGCCGTTCGCCGGCCGCCACGCGGTCGGCCATGCGGAGGGTAGCGCGGGAGCGGTGGATCGGTACCTCGGCTTGCTATCCGCCGTCCAGCTCCAGCTCGACGTCGCCATCCGGCATCTGACGGACGCGACCCGTCTGAACGGGTCGATGGGCGCTCGCCCGATGACCGCTCACAGCCAGCACGAGCTCGCGGGGGTCTTGCGGCTGCGTAATGGCGAAGGCGATCTCGCGACGGCCGCTGCGCTCGACGCCGCCGCATTCGACGCCGGCCGGACACTCGGCCTGGTGGCGCTGCAGGCGGCCATTGGCACTGAGGTCCGCGATGAGGGTCCCGCCGCAACGCAAGAAAGCTCACCCTCGCATGCTGGGCGGCTTGCCCGGGAAGGCGAATACTGGACGATCGCATTTGCCGGCGACACCATCCGCGTTCGCGACTCGAAGGGCCTCCATCACCTGGCTCGTCTCCTCGCCGAGCCAGGCCGGGAATTCCACGCTGTCGACCTGGCGGTTGCGGGCTCGGGAACGGACGGGCGGCAAAATGTCGAGCCGCGGGAGCTTGGGAGCACGGGCGGCGGCGACCTGGGCGCTCGGCTCGATCCGGAGGCCAAGGCCGAGTACCGGCGGCGACTGGACGATCTGGCAGAGGATCTTCGCGAAGCCGAGGCATGGCATGACACCGAACGAGCCGCGCGGGCGCAAGCCGAGGTCGCGTTCCTGACCGCCGAGCTCGCCGGCGCGGTCGGCCTTGGTGGCCGTGAACGGAAGTCCGGCTCCACGGCCGAGCGCGCCCGCCTGAGCGTCACGCGAGCGATTCGCTCCGCGATGGCGCGCATCGCCGGCCAGAGCCCTTCGCTCGGCCAGCACCTGGAGCATACGATCCGAACCGGCACGTTCTGTTCCTACCAGCCCGATCCGCGCGTGCCGACCACCTGGCAGCTGTGAGGTCCGCGGACCAGCCCGTTACCATGTACGCCCTTCCCGCCCACGGAGTGCGCCGCAGCACGTGACGAAGATCAAGTTCGGGACCGACGGCTGGCGCGCAGCCATCGCCGAGGACTACACCTTCCACAACGTGCGCCGCTGCGCCCGGGGCGTGGCCGAATACCTGCAGCAGACGGGCGGCGCCGACCGCGGTGTCGTCGTCTGCCACGACCGCCGATTCGCCTCCGAGCACTTCGCACGTGCCTGCGTCGAGGTGCTGGCCGCGCACGACATCCGCTCCTTCACGCCGCCGGAGGCGGTCCCGACCCAGGTCGGCTCGTTCTTCACGCGCGAGCTCGGCGCCGGCGCGGGCATCGTCATCACCGCCAGTCACAACCCGTGGACCGACAACGGCTTCAAGGTCAAGGCCGATACGGGCGGCGCCGCCGCGCCGGAGATGCTGGCCGCCATCGAGGCGACCATGGACACCCATCCGGAGGACGAGCTGCCGCCGCGCCGCGCGTACGAGGACGCGGTGGCATCGGGCCTGGTCGATTCCTTCGACCCGTACCCGACGTTCCGCGAGCAGCTCGAGCGCATCGTGGACCTGGAGCGCATCAAGGCGGCGGACAAGCGCGTGCTGGTCGAGCCGCTGTACGGCTCCGGCGCGGGCTGGTTCACGCGCCTGCTCGGTGACGGCCGGCTCACCGTCCGCGAGCTGCACATGGAGCGCAACCCCTTCTTCGGCGGGGTCAATCCGGAGCCGATTCGCCCCAACATCGACGCCTGGCTGGAGGAGATTCCGCGCTGGGGCGCCGACATCGGGATCGCCTTCGACGGGGACGCCGATCGGGTCGGCATGGCCACCGAGCAGGGCGTTTTCGTCAACCAGCTCCAGGTCTACGGCCTGCTGTACTGGTACCTGCTCGACGTGCGCGGGCAGATCGGTCCGGCGGTCTACACCGTCACCACCACCTCCATGGCGCCGAAGCTGGCCGAGCTGTTCGGCACGCAGGCGTACGAGACGGGCGTGGGCTTCAAGTACGTGGGGCCGAAGATGACCGAGACGAACGCCGTCATTGGCGGTGAGGAGTCCGGCGGCTTCGGGTTCGGGATGCATATCCCCGAGCGCGACGGCCTGGCGTCCGGCCTCTTCCTGCTCGACCTGTGGCTGACCAAGGGCAAGCAGGCGTCCGAGGTGCTGGCCGAGCTGCAGGCGCTGGCCGGGCCGAGCTACTACAACCGGATCGACATCCGCTTCGCGCGCGAGGGCTACGACGCGTTGAAGACCGAAACGCTGCGCCGGCTGGAGCATGAGGCGCCGGAGGCCCTGGCCGGGCGTCCGGTCGCGCGCCGCCAGCCGCTGGAGACCGGCGACGGCTTCAAGTTCTACCGCGACGACGGCTCGTGGCTGCTGATCCGCTTCTCCGGCACGGAGGCGCTGCTGCGCATCTACGTCGAGGCGCGTTCGCCGGAGGACGTGGACGCGCTGCTGGAGGCGGGACGTGCCATGGCCGCCGCCGGAGTGGCCGCCTAGTGGCCCGCGATCGCTGATGGACGCACGCGACTTCTTCGGCTACAAGCACGAGGACGAAGAGCCCGGCCGCCGACCCGAGGACGAAGACCGGGCCGACGGTGACCGACCGCCGCAGTTCGAGGAGGCGATCACCCTCGACGATCCGGCGGTCATCGCCAAGATCGACGCCTCGGACATGCTGGCACGCGTCCGTGAGCTGCCGCGCCAGCTGACCCAGGCGCGCCGGGTGGCGGCGTCGGTGACGCTGGACGACCGGCATCGCGACGTCGACCTGGTGCTGGTGCTGGGCATGGGCGGCTCGGCGATCGGGGCGGAGCTGGTGGCCGGGCTGGCCGGCGACCGGCTGAAGGTGCCGCTCATCGTGCACCGCGACTACGGGCTTCCGGCATGGGTCGGCCCGCGCACGCTGGTGATCGCCGCCAGCCACTCCGGCGACACGGTCGAGACGCTGTCCGGCGCCGCCGAGGCGCGACGCCGTGGCCTGCCGCTGGTGGTCACCTCGACCGGCGGTGCCCTCGGCCGCCAGGCCGAATCGGAGGGCGCGCCGTTCCTGCGCTACGAGGCGCCGGGGCAGCCACGCGCCGCCATCGGCTTCGGCGTCGGCCTCATCCATGAGCTGCTGGTGGCGGCGGGCCTGCTGTCGGACCCCGACCCGCTTGGCCCGGCGGTGGAGGCGCTGGAGAGCATGCTGGAGCGCAACGCGCCGGGGGTCGAGACGGATGGCAACCCGGCCAAGCAGCTGGCCTGGGCCATGTTCGGGCGCATCCCCATCGTCTTCGGTGCGGGTGCCATGACCGCGGTGGCGCACCGCTGGAAGACGCAGCTGAACGAGAACGCCAAGGCCTGGGCCATGTTCGAGCCGATGCCGGAGGCGAACCACAACGCCATCGAGGGCACGCTCAACCCGCGCGAGCTGTCCGACGCCCTCTACGTCGTGGAGCTGCGGGATCGCAACGAGCCGGAGCACATCGGCGCGCGCTACCGAGTGGTGGAGGAGCTGCTCGGCGAGCGGGCGACCAATCGCAGCGTGGTCTGGGCGGAGGGGGTGTCGGCTCTGTCACGGACGCTGGACGCGGTGGCCATGGGCGACCTGGTCAGCGTCTACCTGGCAATCCTCTACCAGACCGACCCGACGCCGGTTACACTGTTGGCAATGTTGAAAGAGCGGCTCGCCAGGTCGACGGACTGACGGGCGCCGAGAGCGGCGCCGGGTGCCGGCGCCGGGAGGAGACGCGAACGTGCACTCGAGCATGATCGGCAAGGTCGAGAAGGCGATGCGCTATGCGCACGAGCCGGACCGGGTGAAGTTCAGCAGCCTGACCGCCAGCTTCGCTGGTGACAACGGCACCCACACGATCTCCCTCGACGCCGATGCCTGGCACTGCAGCTGCCATCTCTTCGAGTCCGCCGGTGGCTGCTCGCACACCCTGGCGATCCAGAAGATGCTCGATCCCATGCTGACCGACGACGCCAAGGACACCCCGCTGTACGGGCGGGTCGAGGTGGGCGCTCCCGCCTGAGTCCACGCACCCCACCGCGCTCGAGGCCCGCCACGCCCGAAGGCCGGCGGGCCTTCTGCTAGGATCGCCGGCACCAACTGAAGACCGCGACGGGTGCCGCCGCCGAAAGGCCGGCGGATGAATGGCGAAGCCGGTGCAAGGCCGGCGCTGTCCCGCAACTGTGTCCGGACCTCACCGTCCGGGAGCCAGGTCGCCCAGCCAGGTCGCGATGTCCGAACCCTCGTGTGAAAGGGAAGGCATCACCATGAGTCCCTGGCGGCATGTCCGTTTCATTCCACTCCTTGTCCTGGCCCTGCTGGTCGCTGCCTGCGCGCAAACGGGATCCAGTTCCAGCGCGGTAGCCAGCCCCACCGGCGAGCCATCACTGCCGGCCACCGCCACGCCGGCGCCGGCCACCGTCTACCCCCTCACCCTGACCGATGACGCCGGTCGCGAGGTGACGCTGGAGGCCGCGCCCCAGCGCATCGTCAGCCTGGCGCCGTCGAACACCGAGATCGTCTGCGCCCTGGGCGCCTGCGACAGCCTGGTGGGCGTGCCCGAATACCAGGTCGGCTATCCCGATGACGTGGCAGCCACCGTGGCCGACCTGCCGATCGTGGTCAGCTTCGGGCCGGTCGACCGCGAGGCGATCGTCGCCACCGAGCCCGATCTGGTGCTGGCCGCGGGCAACGAGCTGACGTCGACCCAGGACATCGATGCCCTGACCGATCTTGGCCTGCCGGTGGTCGTCCTCTACCCGGAGAGCCTGGACGAGGTGAGTGCCGACATCGAGCTGGTCGGCGAGGCGCTGGACGCGCAGGCCGAGGCCGCCGACGTCACGGCCGGGATGGCCCAGACGATCGGCGAGGTCGAGGCCGCGGTCGCCGGCGAGGAGACGCCGCGCACCTTCTACGAGGTGAGCGTCTTCGAGGGCACCATCTACACCGCCGGCGAGAACTCGTTCCTGGCGTCGCTGATCGAGACGGCCGGCGGCGATCCCATCACCGGCGATGCCGCCACCACCGCCATCGCGCTGGAGGACCTGGTCACGGCCGATCCGGAGCTGATCGTGCTGGGCGACGCCGCCTACGACCCGACCATCACCGCCGAAACGGTCGCGGCTCGCGAGGGCTGGGCGGAGATGACCGCCGTGGTCGAGGGACGGGTGGTGCCGCTGCCGGAGGACATCCTGATCACGCGCCCCGGGCCGCGGATCGTGGAAGGGCTCGAGGCGCTGGCGCGGGTCATCCACCCCGACGCGTTCGACTGATGCGAGCCGCCACTGCCCAGGAGGCGACTCAGCCGCTCCCGATCGGCGTGACGCTGACCCGGACCGCGCTGGTGCTGGGCGGTGGCGGCCTGCTGCTCGTCATCCTGCTGGTCACCGCCGTGGCGCTGGGCAGCACCCAGATCGGGATTGGCGATACGGCCGCGATCCTGGCGCGGCGGCTGCTGGGCCTGCCGGTCGCAGAGACGTGGGCGCCCAGCGCCGAGACGATCATCATGCAGATCCGCCTGCCACGAGTCCTGACCGCCATGATCGTCGGCGGCGGTCTGGCCATGGCCGGCACGGTCTTCCAGGCGCTGCTGCGCAACCCCCTGGCCGATCCGTACGTGATCGGCACCGCGGCCGGCGCGAGCTTCGGCGCGGCGCTGGGGATCGCGGCGCCGCTGGTGCTGCCCATGCTGGCCATCGGCGCCGGCAGCGCCTTCCTGGGCCTGGGCGCGGTGCAGGTGCTCGCCTTCGCCGGCGGTCTCGGCACAGTGCTGCTGGTCTACGGCATCGCCCGGGGCGGCGGGCGCGTCCAGATGATCACCCTGCTGCTGACCGGCTACGCCGTGTCGGCCGTGCTGGCCGCCGGCGTGGCGCTGCTGATGTTCATCTCCGGGCGCGCGCTGGGCGCCATCTTCAGCTGGCTGATGGGCTCGCTGGCCGACGCCGAATGGACCGATCTGGCCTTCGCCGCGCCGCTGATGCTCTTCAGCTTCATCGCGCTGCTGACGCGCTGGCGTTCGCTGAACCTGCTGCTGCTCGGCGACGCCCAGGCGGCCAGCCTGGGCCTCGACGTGGAGCGCGAGAAGCTGCGGCTGACCATGCTCGCCACCCTGTCGACCTCGGCCGCGGTCGCCATCTCGGGGACCATCGGCTTCGTGGGGCTGGTGGTTCCGCACCTGCTGCGGCTCGTCGATCGGGCCCGACCATCGGCTCCTGCTGCCGGCGTCCATCCTGGGCGGCGCGGCGCTGCTGGTGCTGGCCGACCTGGTGGCGCGCATGGTGCCGGGTGGCGGCATCCCGGTCGGCGTGGTCACGGCCCTGATCGGGGCGCCCTTCTTCCTCTACCTGCTGCGGCGCAGCCGCATGCTGCGGGTGGAGGCGATGGCGTGAACGCTGTCGCCGGCGGTCACCGCCGTCGTTGGGCTGCATGGCGTCCACTTCGCGTATCCGCGGCCCGGACGGGATCCGCTCGTCGGTCCTGCGCGACGTGGACCTCGCCGTCGATCCCGGGGAGATGGTGGCGCTGCTGGGTGCCAACGGCAGCGGCAAGACGACCCTGCTGCGCCTCGTGAGCGGTACGCTCAGGCCCCAGCGCGGAACGGTCGAGGTGGCGGGACGCCCGGTGGGGGATTGGACGCGGGATGCGCTGGCGCGCCGCGTCGCGGTCCTGCCCCAGCAGCTCGAGCTGCCGGACGGCTTCCGAGCCGCCGAGCTGGTGGAGATGGGTCGCGCGCCGCACGCTCGCCGCATGTTCGGCTCGACGACAGACGATGAGCGCGCCATTCAGCGCGCCCTCGCCGACGCCGATGCCCTTGACCTGGCGGAGCGCTACCCGCATGAGCTATCCGGCGGCGAGCGCCAGCGCGTGCTGGTGGCCATGGCGCTGGCCCAGGAGCCGGAGCTGCTCCTGCTCGACGAGCCGACCCTGCACATGGACCTCGCCCACCAGGTCGCGCTGCTGCGCGCCATGCGACGCCTCCAGGCGGAACGCGGGCCTGACCGTCCTGGCCGTGCTCCACGACCTGAACCTGGCGGCGGCGTTCGCGCCGCGCGTCGTGGTCCTGCACGAAGGCCGCGTGGTCGCCGACGGCGATCCCGCCGACGTCCTGACGCCTGAGCTCGTGGCGCGCGTGTTCGGCGTGCGGGCGGAGTACGCGCAGAACCGCGGGTGGGACACAGCACCTGGCGATTTCGATCGACGGCTGATGCGGAGCCAGCGGATGGGCCGGGACCGGGCTAGATCCCCTCCGGCTCGTCGTCGACCACGAGGTCGACTTCCTCGCTGCCGTCGTGCCGCAGCGATCGATGGACGTGGATGTGCGGATGCGTCTCGTCGCTGATCTGCTCGCGCTCGACCTTGACCATGGTCGCCTGCGGCACGTCCTCCAGCCGCTCCTCCTGCGGCAGCGCCGCGTTCGGCAGCTCCGAGAACAGCACCAGGTTCAGGAAGACGTTGAAGACGGCGATGACCGGGATGCCGAACAGCGCGCCCCACACACCCGGCGACCTGTGCGCCGACCATCAAGCCCACCAGCACCAGGATGGGATGCATGCCCAGCGCGCCCTGCATCAGCCTCGGCTGCAACCAGTTGACGACCACCGTCTGCACCACGACCAGGATGATGGTGATGACCAGGAACCACTGCGGCACGTAGATCCAGGCGGCGACGATGGGCGGGATCAGCGCCAGCGGCGGGCCGAAGAACGGGATCAGCATGGCCAGCGTCGAGAGCGTTCCGACCAGGAACAGGTAGGGGATGCCGAAGACGGTGCCGACCACCGCCACCAGCGCGGCCTGGATGCCGGCCAGGATCACCTGGGTGCGCAGGAAGCCGCCGAAGGCGCGTCCCACGCTGAGCTCCAGGATGGCGGCCTCGTCCGAAAACTGCCGCGGCACGGCGCGGGTGAGCTTGCCGCCGATTCGTTCGCTGTCCATGAGCATGTAGAGCGACAGGATCAGGATCAGCACCAGCGAGCCGAGCGTCGCCAGCGTGGCGCGCGCGATCACCTCGGCCTGGTCGAAGATCGCCCCGGCCACGCCTCCGACCTGCGTCTGCGCCGTTCGGTACAGCTCGACCAGGGTGCCTGAATCCAGCCCCAGCGCCTTCTCGTAGCCGGCCAGCGTGTCCTCGATCCGGACCGAGGTCTGCGGGAACTCGGTCGTGATCTGGGAGACCTCGCCGGTGATCGCGCCGCCGGCGACGAACATCACGAAGGCCAGTCCAACCAGCGCCAGCAGGTACGAGATCACCACCGCCAGCGTGCGGCTCAGCGGCAGCCGCTCCTCCAGGAAGCGGGCGATCGGCGACATGATGAAGGCCAGCAGCCAGGCCAGGAAGACGATCAGGATGATCTGGCTGAAG
Source organism: uncultured Chloroflexia bacterium (assembly GCA_963720505.1). Lineage (GTDB taxonomy): Bacteria > Chloroflexota > Limnocylindria > QHBO01 > QHBO01 > DASSCW01. The sequence goes on along the minus strand of CAVRFT010000006.1, from coordinate 141,573 downwards.
CCCGCCAGGAAGGTGAACGCCATCTGCAGCAGCAGCACGGCGAAGTAGAGCGAGCCAAGGATCAGGAAGCCCAGCAGCCACCGTCGCTCGCGAGGACCAAGGCCGCCCATCAGGCCCCCAGCGGTCATCAGCCTCTGGCTCCGCGTGGACCGATGCCGACCGCTTCGCGCACCTCGGCCAACGTCGCCTCCAGGATCGGCCGCACCTTGGCCGCCCCGGCGGCCAGCACGCGCTCGACCACGTCCGGATCAGCGGCCAGCTCCATGCGCTTCTCGCGCATGGGACGGAAGAACTCGATGATCCGATCCGCCAGCAGGGCCTTGGTGTCGACGCAGCCGGTCCGCGCGGTTCGCTCGCCGTCCTGGATCTGGAGGTAGTCGGCGCCGAAGAACCGATGCAGCTGGCAGACGTTGCAGACCTCGGGCCGGCCTGGATCGGTGCGCTTGATGCGCAGCGGGTCGGTGACCATGTTCATCACGATCTTCCGGATCTCGTCGGGCTCGGCGAAGATCGGGATGGTGTTGCCCGCCGACTTGCTCATCTTGCGCTGCGCCATCGGTCCCGAGCACCACCGGCGCATCGGTGAAGACGGCCTGCGGCTCCGGGAAGATCTCGCCGTAGCGGCGGTTGAAGGCGCGCGCGATCTCGCGCGACAGCTCCAGGTGCGCCGCCTGGTCCTTGCCGACCGGCACGCGGCTGGCCTTGTAGATGACGATGTCGGCCGCCTGCAGCACGGGGTAGTTGAGCAGCCCCATGCTGTTGTCGACACCCTCCTCGCGCTTCTCCTTGTAGGTCGGCGTGCGCTCCAGCCAGCTGACCGGCACGACCGTGTCGAAGATCCACATCAGCTCGGTGTGCTCGGGGAAGTCGGATTGGCGGATCAGCGCGCAGCGCTCCGGGTCCAGGCCGACGGCCAGCAGGTCAAGCACCATGTCGTGCGTCAGCTGTCGCAGCTGCGCCCCGTCGTGCACGGTGGTGAGGGCATGCATGTCGACGATGCCGTAGATCGCGTCGAACTCGTCCTGCAGGCGGACGTAGTTGACCTGGGCGCCGAGGTAGTTGCCCAGGTGCGAGGCGCCCGAGGGCTGAATGCCGGAGAAGACACGCTCGCGGACTGCTGGCTGCGAAGTCGCGGGAGCAGAGGCGACCTGGCTCATCGGAGGCCGAGTGTAGACCTGCACCGCGATAATGCGTGCGTGAACGACGCTTCCTGGTCGGCAGCGGCAGATCCGTCGCGGCGGATCGGGCGCACCGTCGAGTTCCACGCTGAGATCGGCTCGACCAATGACCGCGCGCGCGAGGCGCTGGCCGCGGGGAACGGCGACGGCCTGGCCGTGGTCGCTGACCTGCAGACCGCTGGGCGCGGCCGGCGCGGGCGAACGTGGTCGTCGCCGCCGGGGGTGAACCTGATGCTCAGCGTCGGGGTGCGGCCGCGCATCGAGGCGGCCGACGCGGGACTGCTGGGGATCGCCGCGGCCCTGGCGGTGCGTGACGCGTGCGCGGCCATGGCCACGTCGGCCGATCTGCGCGTGCGCTGGCCGAATGACGTGGTCGTCGCCGACGGCCGAAAGCTGGCAGGACTGCTGGTCGAGACCGCCATGGAGGACGGTCGCCTGGCCGAGGCCGTGATCGGGATCGGCATCAACGTGAACTGGCCCGTGGCGGAGATGCCCGCGGACGTTCGTGAACGCGCGACCTCGCTGCTGGAGCTGGTCGGCAGCCCGATCGACCGCGTGGCGCTCCTCTCGGTCGTGCTCAGCGCGCTGGATGCCGGGCTGGCGTCGCTGGAGCGTGGAGAGTCGCCCGTCGCGCGGCTGGCCGCGGGTCTCGGCGCTGGACGGACGGCAGGTGACGGTCGACCTCGGCACCGATCGGCTGGAGGGCACGGCAGCCGGCATCTCCGACCAGGGCCTCCTGCTGCTCGACACGGATGCCGGACGCGTGGCCCTGGCCGTTGGCGAGGTGGTGGCGGTGCGCGACGCTCCGCCGGCCGATGCGGCGGTCGGCGTGGGGGCCGGTGCATGACGAGCGATCGACGGTCGGCGCAGCGAACACCGCGGCCGGAGCCCAACGGAGATCCTGACCTGGCGGCCGTGATGGCCGCGCAGGCCGACCGCGCGGCGTTCGCGACGCTGTACCGGCGGTACCTGGACCGCGTCTACGGCTACGCCTTCTACCAGCTTGGCGACCACCACGACGCGGAGGACGTGACCGAGCGCATCTTCCTGGCTGCCCTGGGCGCGCTCCCGGACTTCCATGACCGGGGATCGACCTTCCGCGCGTGGCTGTTCCGCATCGCGCACAACACCATCGCCAACGCGCACCGCAGCCGCGCTCGACGGCGGACCGAGCCACTGCCCGACGACTTCCAGCGTGCCGCGCCCAATGCCGATCCCGCTGGCCAGGTGGCGCTCGCCGACGAGCTCCGCGAAATCCGGCGTGTGGTCGCGCAGATGCCCGATGACCGGCGCCAGGTAATCCTGCTGCGCTTCGTCGACGACCTGTCGACGGCCGAGATCGCGGAGGTGCTGGACCGATCCCCCGGCGCGGTGCGCGTCCTGCTGCATCGCTCGCTTCGCGATCTGGCGGCGCGACTCGACGCTCGCGCCTGATCCTGAGGGTGCGCCGGATCCGAACCGGCGGGTAACGCATCGCCGCCGGCGGTGTTGGCTAGGATGAGGGGCTTTGTCTGCCCACCCGTCGTAGCACCCTTGATGGAGCACCCATTCGTGACACCCCGCAGCCAGGCAGAGCGCCTGGAACACGCCGTCGAGCAGCTCATGGCCGGCGAGCGGCCGGTGGCCGATCGCAGCATGGCGCCGCTGCTGGAAGCCGCCGAGCTGGTGCGGGCGGCGATGCCGCCGATCCCCGGCGGCGAAGCCCTGGACGCTCGCCTCATGGCCCAGCTGACCCAGCGTCGGCGGATGAATGACGCAGTCGACAAGCTGGAGGGGTTTGCCCGGCGTGAGCTCCAGCATCCCGGACGCCTGATCGCGGCCGGCGCCGTGTCATCGGCGGCCGTTGGCGCAATGACCGCCGTGGCCGTCTGGCGCATGCGACGCCACGGTGGCCTCAGCCTCCGAGTCGGGCAGAGGTAGGGCGGACCGATGCGCATCAAGTTCCCGCTTCGCCGCCGCGATGCACCAACCGACGCCTGGACGAAGTGCCCCAGCTGCGAGTCGCAGATCTTCAACCGGCAGCTGGAGCGCAACCTGCGCGTCTGCCCCACCTGCGCGCACCACTTCCGGATGAGCATCGGCGAGCGGATCGACCTGCTGCTCGACGAGCGTTCATTCGTGGAGCGCGACGCCGGCCTGGCCTCTGGCGACCCGCTGGGCTTCCAGGACCAGAAGCGCTATCCCGACCGGCTGGAGGCGGCACACGTCAAGACCGGGCTGCGCGAAGCGGCGGTGTGGGGCACCGGCCGTATCGACGGGCACCCGGTCGCCATCGGCATGTTCGACTTCCGCTTCATGGGCGGCAGCATGGGCAGCGTGGTCGGCGAGAAGATCGCCCGCTGCTTCGAGGCGGCGCTGACCGAACGCATCCCGGCGATCGTGGTCGCCGCGTCGGGCGGCGCACGCATGCAGGAGGGGACGCTCTCGCTGCTGCAGCTGGCCAAGACCACGGCACCACTGGCGCGCATGGACACCGCCGGCGTGCCGTTTATCAGCGTCCTGACCGATCCGACCACTGGCGGGGTGCTGGCCAGCTTCGCCAGCCTGGGTGACGTGATCGTGGCCGAGCCGCGGGCATTGATCGGCTTCGCTGGCGCCCGAGTCGCCAGCGGCACGATTGGCGAGGAGCTGCCGGAAGGCTTCCAGAGTGCCGAGTTCCTGATGGAGCATGGCTTCGTGGACCTGGTGGTGCCTCGCTCAGAGCTGCGGGCCACCCTGGCTCGCCTGGTCCGCGTGCTGCCGCCCGCTCCCGCCGAGGAGGCGTGGGCGCACGGCGAGCAGCGCGGCTGGGGACCGATCGGCGTGCTCTCCGGCCTGGCGGAACGGGTGGGTGGCGCGGTCAGTGAGACGATCGGCATCGACGTGCAGCCGCAGCCCGGCGCCGATACGAACGGCGGCGCGCCCCGCAGCGCGGCCGCCAAGCACGAGGCGGAGGAGCGCCAGCCATGACCGAGATGCTGCCGCCGGCCTTGGAGACGATCGCGTTCGCGGAGCCCGACCAGGCGACGATCGATGCCGCCTGGCGGCGTGTGCAGCTGGCACGGCACCCGCAGCGCCCGCGAACGCTTGACCTGGTGCATCGCATGTTCGACGGCTTCGTGGAGCTGCACGGCGATCGCTCATTCCGCGATGACCCCGCGCTGGTCGGTGGACCGGCCCTGCTCGAGGGACGGCCGGTGATGGTCATCGGCCACCAGAAGGGCACCGACACCGAAACGAACATCTTCCGCAACTTCGGGTCGCCGCATCCTGAAGGCTTCCGCAAGGCGCAGCGGCTGATGCACCTGGCGGAGAAGCTCGGCATGCCGGTCATCACCTTCCTGGACACCGCCGGGGCGTTCCCAGGCCCGGCGGCCGAGGAACGGGGACAGGCCGAGGCGATCGCCACCAGCATCAAGCTGATGACCGGCCTGCAGGTGCCGGTCGTGGTGGTGGTGCTGGGCGAGGGCGGCTCAGGCGGGGCGCTGGCGATCGGTGTCGGCGACGTGGTGCTGGCACTCGAGAACTCCGTGTATTCCGTCATCTCGCCGGAGGGCTGCGCCTCCATCCTGTGGCGCGACCCCGAGAAGGCTCCCGTGGCGGCCGCCGCGATGCGCATGACCGCGGCCGATCAGCTGGAGCTGGGCGTGGTCGACGCGATCATCGACGAGCCGAAGGAGGGCGCCCAGCACGATCCGGGCGCGGCAGCGAGGTTGGTCAAGGCGGCGATCATCAGCCATCTGCAGCGGGTCAGCCGGGCCGATCCGGAAGCCCTGCTCACGAGCCGGTATGCTCGGCTGCGATCGATCGGGCTGGTGCTGGAGGCGGAGGGCGAGGCTGCCCCGCTGCTGGAGCCGGTCACGATGCGCGGGCGCATTGGGCGCCTGCTGCGGATCCCCGGTGTGCGCACCCCGCGCTGGAGCGAGATCTGGCCAAGTGGTGCGGATGACGGCGCGAACGAGGCTGACAGTTGACCGATCACGACGCCGAGCTGGAGCAGATCGCCCGGGCGGCCAAGGAGCTCGTGCCTGAGCTGACCGAGCGGCTGCGACGGAGCGGGCTCGGCGAGCTCGAGGTACGCTCTGGCTCCTTGCGTGTGCGCGTGGCGGCGGCCATGCCCGATGCGAATCGCCCGGCGCCAGGAGGCCCGAAGATCGTGGCCAGCCATGCCGGCAGCGCGAGCGCGAGTCCTGAGCCGGCGGCTGCTGCGACAGCGGGCACGTCGCCATCGCAGGGCGTCACCTCGCCGGCGGTTGGCTTCTTCGCGTACGCCGACGGGTTGGGACCGGGCCTCGCGGTCGACAAGGGCGATGCGCTCGGCCATGTCGAGATGCTTGGCGTGCGACATGACGTGCGGGCTCCGCGCAGCGGCACGGTTCGCCACCTCGTCACCGAAGCGGGTGAGCCCGTCGAGTACGGGCAGCTGCTGATCGAGCTGGAGCCGGTCGAGTGAGCGTCGCGCTGCTGTTTTCGCCGCAGGGTTCCCAGACAATCGGAATGGGCCGCGACCTCGCCGGTGCCTGGCCGGAGGCGGCCCGCGTGTTCGAGCAGGCCGACCAGGCGCTTGGTTGGAAGGTGAGCGAGGTCGCCTGGGAGGGGCCGGAAGAGCGACTCAACCAGACTCAGCAGACGCAGCCCTGCCTGGTGACGACCTCGCTCGCGTGCCTGGCGGCGCTGCGCGCGGCGTCGGCTCGATCCGGCGTGGACCTCCAGCCGGCGTTCGTGGCCGGCCACTCGGTCGGTGAATACGCCGCACTCGTCGCCGCCGGTGTCCTGGCCGCGCCGGACGCCATTCGACTGGTGGCAAGACGCGGCGAGCTCATGGGCGCCGCGCAGGTGGACGGCGGCATGGCGGCCGTCATCGGCCTGGATCGCGATGCCGTCGCCGATGCCATCGCGCCGTGGCCAGCCCGGCCGACCTGGTGGTCGCCAATGACAACGCGCCGGGCCAGGTGGTCATCTCCGGGACGCGGGATGCTCTGATCAGCGTCGAGGAGGCATTGAAGGCAGCGGGCGCCCGCCGCGTGATCCCGCTGCCGGTCTCCGGCCCGTTCCACTCACCGTGGATGGCGGAGGTCAGCGACGCGCTGGCCACGGCATTCGAGGACGTGGAGTGGTCGGATGCTGCGCCGCCCGTGGTCAGCAACGTCACCGCCGAACCAGTCACCGATGCGGAGCGCATCCGGAACCTGCTGGCCGAGCAGGTGCGCTCGCCGGTCGAATGGATGGCTGGCGTGCGCCGCATGGCGGACGACGGCGTCGACACGGTCATTGAGTGCGGCCCGGGTGCCGCCCTGACGGGCATGGTGAGGCGCATCGCGCCGCAGATGCGCACCCTCAATGTCAGCAACGTGGCGACGCTGGAGGCCGCCGTGGCGGCGCTGGGCGCCGTGCCGGCGGAGGCATCGGCCTAGATGTTCAGCAAGATCCTGATCGCCAACCGCGGCGAGATCGCGGTGCGCATCCTGCGCGCCTGCCGCGACCTGGAGATCCCGGCCGTGGTGGCCTACAGCGAAGCCGATCACGACACGCTGGCCGTCCGCATGGCCGATGAGGCCATCTGCATCGGCCCCTCGGAGGCCCGCAAGAGCTACCTGAACCAGCCGGCGGTGGTGTCGGCGGCCGTGATCACCGGTTGCGACGCGGTCCACCCCGGCTACGGCTTCCTGTCCGAGGACGCCGGCTTCGCCGAGGTCTGCGCGGCGCACGACCTGGCCTTCATTGGGCCAAGGGCGGAGGTGCTGGAGCGATTCAGCAGCAAGTACGCGGTGCGCCGCATGTTGGCCGCCAACGGGCTGCCGACCGTGCCGGGCAGCCGCGGCATCATCACCGATCAACGTGACGCGATCGACCAGGCCCAGGAAGCCGGCTACCCGGTGCTCCTCAAGCCGTCGGCCGGCGGCGGCGGCCGTGGCATGCGGCTGGTCCGCTCGCCGCGCGAGATGGAGACCTCGCTCCCGCTCGCGCGATCCGAGGCCCAGGCCGCGTTCGGCGACGACAGCATCTACTTCGAGAAGTGGATCGAGGAGTCGCGCCACGTGGAGGTCCAGGTGCTGGTCGACCAGCACGGCAATGGCGTCCACCTGGGGGAGCGGGACTGCAGCATCCAGCGTCGCCACCAGAAGATCATCGAGGAAGCGCCGTCGCCGGCCATGGACGACGCCGCTCGCGAGCGGCTGCGCGACCTGGCCATCCGCGCCGTGGTGGCCGCCGGCTACGAGAGCGCCGGCACCCTGGAGTTCCTGCTCGACAAGGAAGGAAACGTCTACTTCATCGAGATCAACTGCCGGATCCAGGTCGAGCACCCGGTGACCGAGATGCTGACCGGCCTGGACCTCATCTCGCAGCAGATTCGGCTGGCGGCCGGCGAGCGGCTCTCGTTCACGCAGGAGCAGGTCCGCCTGAATGGGCACGCCATCGAGTTCCGCATCAACGCCGAGGATCCCGGCGACAACTTCTCGCCGCAGACCGGCGTGGTGGACGAGCTGCTGCTGCCCGGCGGTCCGGGCGTGCGCGTCGACACCCACCTGTACGCCGGCTACGAGGTGCCGCCGTTCTACGACTCGCTGCTCGCCAAGCTGGTGGTGTGGGGCGACACCCGACCGATCGCGCTGGCGCGAGCACGACGCGCCCTGGCCGAGTTCAAGAGTCGGCGGCCTGAAGACCAACCTGCCATTCCATCGTGGGATGATCGACAACGCCGCCTTCCTGGAGGCGGAGATCAGCACCAACCTGCTTGACCGGGTTGGGCCGGCCGCCTTCGTGGCTGGCAGCGCATAGCGTCATGGAGCCAATGCCCGAACCGATGGCGTTCACCGCACCGCTGGAAGCGGCCGACATCATGCGGATCCTGCCGCACCGATATCCGTTCCTGCTGGTCGACCGCGTGATCGAGCTGGAACCGGGCAAGCGCGCGGTCGGGATCAAGAACGTGACCGCCAACGAGCCCCAGTTCACCGGGCACTTCCCCGGGCGACCGATCATGCCCGGTGTGCTCATGGTGGAGGCGCTGGCACAGACCTGCGGCGTGGCGGTGCTGACCCTCGATGAATACCGGGGCAAGATTGGCCTCTTCGCAGGCATCGATGACTGCCGCTTCCGCCGCCTCGTGCAGCCGGGCGACACGCTGGTCATGAAGGTGGAGATTGAGAAGCTGCGCGGCATGTTCGGACGCGCCCGTGCCGTGGCCAGCGTCGATGGCGAGGTGGCGGTGGAGGGGACGCTGTCCATCATCATCCCGCGCGACCAGTCGCTGGCCGGAGGCCTGACCGATGGGTGAGAACGGGACGCGCACACGCGAGGAACGGCGGGTGGTTGTCACTGGCATGGGCGCGCTGACCCCGATCGGCAACGACGTTGCCTCGTTCTGGGAAGGGCTGATGGCCGGCCGCAGCGGGATCGAGCGGATCACCTCCTTCGACCCCAGCCGGGTCGACAGCAAGGTGGCGGGCGAGATCCGTGGCTTCGAGGCCGATGAGGTGATGCCCAAGAAAGAGGTCCGCCGCAACGACCGCTACGTCCACTACGCCTGGGCGGCCGCGGCTGAAGCGCTGCGCGACGCCGGGCTCGACAACCCGATCACCGACGAGGCGCTGGCCGAGCGCACCGGCGTGATCGTGGGCTCGGGGATCGGCGGGATCAACACCATGATCCGCGACGTGATCGAGGCCCACGATCTGGGCATCGAACGCGTCGGTCCCTTCCTGGTCACGGCCCTCATCCCGGACATGGGAGCCGGCTATATCGCCATCTACGCCAATGCCCGAGGACCGAACTACGCCACCGTCAGCGCCTGCAGCAGCAGCAACCACGCCATCGGTGACGCGCTGAACATCATCCGTCGCGGGGACGCGGACGTGATGATCGCGGGCGGCGCGGAGGCGGGGATCGGCGAGATTCCGGTCGCGGCCTTTGCCGCCATGCGGGCGCTGTCGACCAAGCGCAACGACGATCCATCCAGGGCCTCCCGACCGTTCGACGCCGATCGGGACGGCTTCGTCATGGCCGATGGTGCCGGCGTACTCGTGCTGGAGGCGCTGGACCACGCCACGGCCCGCGGTGCCCAGATCCACGCCGAGCTGATCGGCTATGCCGCCACCGACGACGCATCGCACATCACCCTGCCGGCGCCGGGCGGACGTGGTGCGGCCGGCAGCATGACGCGGGCCATCGCCGATGCCGGCCTGACGATCGACGACATCGACTACATCAACGCCCATGGCACCAGCACCGGCCCCAACGACAAGTCGGAGACGGCCGCCATCAAGACTGTCTTCGGCGAGCGGGCGTACGCGATCCCGGTCAGCAGCACCAAGAGCATGACCGGTCACCTGCTGGGGGCCGGCGGCGGCGTGGAGGCGATTGCCTGCATCCGCGCCATCGGCGAGGGCTGCATCCCGCCGACCATCAACTATGAGTTCCCCGACCCGGAGTGCGACCTGGACTACGTGCCGAACCAGGCGCGGCGCGCCGAAGTGGGCGTGGCGATGAGCAACTCCTTCGGCTTCGGCGGGCACAACGCCACGCTCATCTTCCGACGGTACGAGCCGGATGCATCCGCATGACGGAGGGCCGTTCCGGCGACCCGATCCTGGCCGCTATCGACCTGCTGACGCCTGCCTTCGAGGCCAGTGGCCTGGACGAGCTGGAGGTCGAGGTCGGCGAGCTGGTGGTGCGCCTGGCCAGGCCGATGGCGACCGTGGCCGTCGCACCGTCCTCCGCAGCGCCCGCAACCGCCCCCGCGCCCGATCGGCCGGCCAGCCCGTGGGGCGACCCGGCACCGGGTATGCGCTTCGTGGTGGCGCCCCTGACCGGCGTCTGGTACGCGGCGCCGTCGCCCGGCGCCCGTGCCTATGTGCGGGCGGAGGACGAGATCGGGGTCGGCTCGGTCATCGGCCTGATCGAGGCGATGAAGCTGTTCAACGAGATCAAGTCGGACGTGGGCGGCAAGGTGACGCGCACCCTCGTCGAGAGCGGCACGCTGGTCAAGCGCCAACAACCGCTGATCGAGGTTGATCCGCGCGAATGAAACGGTCCTTGAGGAGGATGGCATGACGGCGAATGCGGTCATCACCGGGTGGGGGATGTACGCGCCGCTGCGCGTCATGACCAACGACGAGCTGTCGACCATGGTCGACACCTCCGATGAATGGATCGTGAGCCGCACCGGCATCCGTGAGCGCCGCATCGCAGCCGACGACGAGACGACCACCAGCCTATCGGTCAATGCCGCCCGTGATGCGCTGGCGGTGGCCGGCGTCGACGCCTCGGAGGTCGACCTGGTGATCGTGGGGACCTGCTCGCCCGACTACCCGCTGCCGGCCACGGCGGTGCTGGTGGCCACCGAGCTGGGTGCGACCCGCGCTGCCGGCTTCGACCTGCAGGCCGCCTGCTCGGGCTTCCTGTTCGCGCTGGCCACCGGCGACAGCTTCATTCGCAGCGGTATGTACCGGCAAGTGCTGGTCATCGGGGTGGAGGTGCTCAGCCGCTTCCTCGACTTCACGGATCGGTCCACCTGTGTCCTGTTCGGCGACGGCGCCGGAGCGGTCCTGCTCTCGGCCTCCGACCAGCCGGGCGGGGTGCTGGGCTCGGAGCTGTTCAGCGACGGTGCCGGTTGCGAGGGCATCATCGTGCCGGCCGGCGGCAGCGTGCGACCGGCGTCGGCCGAGACGGTGGCCAATCGGCTGCACACCATCCACATGCTGGGCAGCGAGGTCTACAAGTACGCCACCCGACAGATGGCCGAGTCCGCGGTGGCGGCCCTGCGGAATGCCGGACTGACGGTCGATGACGTTGACCAGTTCGTCTTCCACCAGGCCAACCTGCGGATCATCAAGAGCGTGGAGAAGCAGCTGAACATCCCGGAGGAGAAGGTCTTCGTCAACATCGAGAAGTACGGCAACACCTCCGCCGCCTCGGTGCCGATGGCCCTGGTGGAGGCGGTCGCCGCCGGCCGCATTCAGCCCGGCGATCGGGTCCTGATGGTCGCCTTCGGTGCCGGCTACACAGCCGGTGCGGCGGTGGTCGAGTGGACCGCCGATCCGGCGCGCTCCTTCCTGGCGCCGGGCGAGCAGACCCGCCTCGGCCGCCCGATGGCCGCTCCGCCCGAGCTGGCAGCCGCTCGCTGATGTTCGACCTGACCGGCAAGGTCGCCCTGGTCACCGGCGGCAGCCGCGGGCTGGGTCGCGCCATCGCGCTGGCCTTTGCCGCGCAGGGCGCCGACGTGGCGGTCAACTACCGCGGCGACAAGGTGGCGGCCGACGAGACCGTGGCCGGAGTCCAGGGCTCGGGACGCAAGGGTGAGGCGATCCAGGGCGACACCTCCGCCGGTCGCGAATCGTGCGAGGAGATCGTGAAGGCGGCCATCGCGGCGTTCGGGGCCATCGACATCCTGGTCAACAACGCCGGCATCACGCGCGACAACCTGCTGATGCGCATGGACGAGGAAGAGTGGGACGCCGTCATCTCGACCAACCTGGGCGGCCCATTCTGGATGACCCGCGCGGTGGCCCGCCCGATGATGAAGGCTCGCTCCGGCAGGATCATCAACATGTCGTCGGCGGCCGGCCGGATGGGCAACCCGGGACAGGCCAACTATGCGGCCGCGAAGGCGGGGCTCATCGGCCTCACCAAGACCACCGCTCGCGAGCTGGCCAGCCGCGGGATCACCTGCAATGCCATCGCGCCGGGCCTGATCGAGACCGACCTCACCGCCGACCTGCCGCCCGCCGCCACCGAAGCCCTCACATCGCTGACGCCACTGGGCTACGTGGGCAGCGTCGATGATGTCGCCGCCGCGGCCGTCTATTTCGCCTCCGACGAGGCGCGCTATGTCACCGGCCAGGTGCTTGGCGTGGACGGTGGCATCGTGATGGGGAGCTGACCGCACCCGCCATCGGTTGCTCGCCAGGCGAGCGACCTTATCGGCACAGCGATTGCTGCCAGAATGCCAACACAGCATCCACCGGTACTCATCGCGAGAGGAGATCCCATGCTCACCCTGCGCTCCCTGCTGCGCCCGACGCGGCACGTCCACGCCCACTGCGACATCCCCTGCGGCATCTATGACCCGGAGCAGGCCCGCATCGAGGCCGAGTCGTGCCTGCGCATCATCGAGAAGCACGACGCCAGCGACGACAAGCTCTTCCGCGCTCGATGCATCCATGTCAAGGAGGAGCGCGCAGAGCTCGTCAAGCAGCACCTGGACGTCCTCTGGCACGACTACTTCAAGCCGGAGCACCTCGAGAAGCATCCGGGTATCCATGAGACGTTCTGGAAGGCCACCAAGCAGGCCTCGAAGGTGAAGCAGACCATGGATGTCGCCGCGGCGAAGGAGCTGCTGCTTCAGATCGACTCGATCGACGAGATGTGGAAGGCGACCGGCGGCCCGGAAAAGACGCGCGTCAGCGGACGCCCGGCCTGACCGTCCGGGGGATCCGATGACTGCGGAGAGGGGCCCTCGACGGGCCCTTTTCCTTGTCCTGGGCACGCTGGCCGCCATTGGGGCAGCGGCCGTGGCGGGAGGCCGATGGTTCGACGTGGTCGAGGTCCGCGGCCGCTCGATGGTCCCCACGCTGCTGCCCGGGGATCGCCTGCTCGTCGAGGGCGTGACCTACCGTCGCCGCGTCCCTCGAACCGGCGAGGTCGCGCTGGCCGCCGACCCGCGGCAGCCGTCGCGCGAGCTGGTCAAGCGCATCGGGCTGGTCGACCCCTCGTCGGCGAGCGCCGAGCTCAGTGGCGACGCGCCGGAGGCAAGCACCGATTCGCGCACCTTCGGCCCGGTCGACCTCGTGGACCTGCGCTGGCGGGTGGTGGGCCGCTGCTGGCCGCCAGGCCGCATCGGGCCAGTGCGGTGAGCGGCTAGGCCGCGAAGGCCGCGATCGCCTCCACGCAGGCTTCCCGCTCAGCTGGAAGCATCTGCACGCCGGGACCGGCTTCGGCCGCGACCAGCCACTCGGCGCCGGCATTCGGACGCACCGCCAGCCGGGCAAGCGGCACCCGATCACGCAGGAAGCCGACCACCGGGCCCAGCCCTGCGTCGCCGTATTCCTCTCGCACCGCGCCGATGTCGATCAGGACCACGTCCGGCTGACGCAGGATCACCGCCTGGTGCAGGCGCGCCGCGTCGTTGTAGAAGAAGGCCAGCGATTGCAGCAGCCGTGTCTCGATGGCAGCCGCCAGCTCGTGGTCGCGGGTCAGGCAATAGACCAGCATCTCGGGACGGCTCCGTAGGGGCGTCGGAAGGGGCGCCCGCAAGGGTAGCAGTTACAATCAGCGGCCCATGGTCACCACCAAGCCGGCCCGCCGCGACCCGGCGCGCGACCTGAGCGCGCCACGCCACCAGGCGCTGGGCAGCCTGCTCGGTCGCGTGTGGGCGGTCGACCAGGTCGGGGTGGAGGAGCGGGCCGCGTCGCTCGCGAAGCGCAGCATCAAGCGCGAGGCGAAGCTCTGGGCCCTGGACCTGGCGATCCGGATGATGGACCTCACCACCCTGGAGGGGAAGGACACGCCGGGCAAGATCCGTGCGCTGGCCGGGAAGGCCCGCCGGCCCGATCCGACCGACCCATCCATTCCTTCCGTCGCGGCCCTGTGCGTGTACCCGACCATGGTCCGCGAGGCGCGCGAGGCGCTCGCAGGCTCCGATGTCAAGGTCGCGGCGGTGGCGACCTACTTCCCCAGTGGCCAGGCGACGCTGGAGGTGAAGCTCGCCGACGTGCAGGCCGCCAAGCGGCTGGGTGCCGACGAGATCGACATGGTCATCGACCGTGGCGCGTTCCTGGCCGGCGAGTACGCCCGCGTCTACGACGAGATCGTGGCGGTCAAGGAGGCCTGCGGGGAGACGCACCTCAAGGTGATCCTGGAGACCGGCGAGCTCGAGACCTACGACAACGTGCGGCGGGCCTCCGTGCTGGCCATGGCGGCCGGCGCCGACTTCATCAAGACGTCCACCGGCAAGGTCCAGCCCGCATCCACGCTCCCGGTCACGCTGGTCATGCTGGAGGCGATCCGCGACTTCTACCAGCAGACCGGCCGCGCGGTGGGCATGAAGCCGGCGGGAGGGATCCGGACCGCCAAGGAGGCGATCGCCTATCTGACCGTCCTGTACGAGACGCTGGGTCCCGACTGGATGACGCCCGACCGGTTCCGCTTCGGGGCAAGCAGCCTGCTGAACGACGTGCTGATGCAGATTCGCAAGGAGCGCAGCGGGCGCTACTCCGGCGGCGACTACTTCACCCTCGACTGATCACCAATCGTTCGTTGATCGCCGTCACGTCCGGCACCATCCAGGTCTGGTCCGATATCGGCTGCCCATGGGCCCACGCCGCCGTGTGGCGGCTGTGGGACGCGCGGTCGAGCCTGGGCCTGGACGAGCAGGTCCGCTTCGACCACCGGGTCTTCCCGCTGGAGCTGTTCAACTCCCAGGCGACGCCCCGCAACGAGCTCGAGCCGGAGATGCCTGTCTGCGCCACTCTGGCACCGCGCGCGGGCTGGCAGACCTGGAGCGCTCCGGCCTGGACGTATCCGGCCACGATGCTGCCGGCCATGGAGGCGGTGCAGGCTGCCAAGGAGCAGGGCCTGGCCGTGTCAGAGGCGCTGGACTTCGGGCTGCGGCGGGCCTTCTGGGGTGAGTCCCGCTGCGTGAGCATGCGGCACGTGATCCTGGAGGTGGCCTCCGAGACCGATGGCCTGGACCTCGCCAGCCTGGCCGAGGCGCTCGACAGCGGCCGAGCCCGCCGGGCCATCTTCGACGACTGGGAGATCGCCAAGACCGATGCGGTCCAGGGCTCACCGCACCTCTTCGTGGCTGATGGCACGAACGCGCAGAACCCGGGCCTGGAGGTCGACTGGCACGAGGGCGCCGACGGGGTCTGGCTGCCGACGATCGTGACCGATGCGGCCTGGGCCTACGAGGACTACCTCCGGCGCGCCGCGGGCTGAACCGATGCGCCGATCTCACGGCGCGGCACGCGCCGGCGTTTCATCGACTGTGAGCCTGCCACCGTTCCAGGCGCTGGTGGACACGCACGCCACGGAGCTGCATCGGTTCCTGGTGGCGTCGATTGGTCCGGACCTCGCCGAAGATTGCCTGCAGGAGACATTCATCTCGGCGCTGCGCGCCTATCCGCGCCTGCGCCACGGGGAGAACCTTCGTGCCTGGCTGTACACCATCGCCCACCACAAGGCCACGGACGCCGTGCGTCGCCTGTCCCGCCGCCCGTCCAGCGTCGGGCTGGACGGCCTGCCTGCCGGCCGGGAACCCAGCCAACCGGCCCACGAGCTTCCCGATGACGGGCTGTGGCTGCAGGTCCGCTCGCTCCCCGGCAAGCAGCGGGCGGCCGTGGTCCATCGGTTCGTGACGGACCTGGACTACCGCTCCATCGGCGAGCTGATGGGCACCACCGAGGAGGCGGCACGCCAGAACGTCCGCGCCGGCCTGCAGCGACTGCGGAAGGAGATGGACCGATGAGTGACGTCGAGCAGCGCCTCACCCGGGGCATTACCCCTGAGCTCGACGCGGCCCGCCTGGGCGAGGAACTCGGGCGGCGCGCGCTCGACGCCGGCCTGGCCGACGTCGCCTATGGCTCCATGGACTCACCGGTGGGGGAGCTGCTGGTCGCGGTCACCGATCGCGGCCTGGTGCGCGTGGCGTTCGCCAGCGAGCCGAGCGACGAGGTGCTGGAGGACCTGGCGGCGCGGGTCAGCCCGCGCGTGCTGCGCCTCCCAGGTCGTACGGATGCCGCCCGCCGTGAGCTGGACGAGTACTTCGCCGGCGATCGCCGCCGCTTCGACCTGCCGCTCGACTGGTCGCTGGTGCGTGGCTTCGCGCAGGGCGTGCTGCGGGCCACGGCTGGCGTGCCGTTCGGCTCGGTCACCACGTACCGGCAGATGGCGGAAGCGGCCGGCTCGCCGCGGGCCTCCCGCGCGGCCGGTAACGCGCTGGGCTCGAACCCGATCCCGATCGTGGTGCCGTGCCACCGCGTGCTCCACTCGGGCGGAGGACTCGGTGGCTACGCCGGCGGGCTGGATCGCAAGCGCTTCCTGCTTTCGCTGGAGGGCACGCTGCCGGGCTGACGTCAAGTAGGCTCCTTCGCATGCCAGCGGACGTCGACTGCCTGTTCTGCAAGATCGTCGCGGGGGTTCTTCCGGGCACGATCATCGACTCGGACGAGCTCACCGTCAGCTTCATGGATATCAACCCGGTGACGCGCGGGCACGCGCTGGTCGTGCCGCGCAACCACTCGCGTGACCTGCACGAGATCGACACCGAGGACCTCGCCGCGGTGGCGCACGCCGCGCAGCGGCTCGCCGCGCGCGCCCGCGACGCGCTCGGGGCCGACGGGGTGAACCTCCTCAACTTCAACGGGCGTGCGGCGTGGCAGAGCGTCTTCCACTTCCACGTACACGTGATCCCTCGCTACCACGACGACCCGCTGCGGCTGCCGTGGCTCCCGGGACCTGGCGATCCGGACGAGATCGCCGCAGCCGCCGAGCTGCTGAAGGGCGCCCCATGACCCGCCTGCACCGGATCCTCCTCAGCCGAGGAGCGCCCAACGAATGCCTGCCAGCGCGACGGCTATCAGGACGGCGGCCACGGCAGTGGCGACGGCCGCAGCAAGGTAGCCCCGCAACCGCTCGCCGCGGGAGAGGAGCACAGCCGGCAGCACGCCCGCCACGGCAAGCTCGATCAGGCCGACCTGGATGTCGGTCCGCGCGAGGTCGAGCCCGGTCCATGCCTCGACCTGTATGAGCCGCAAGATCGCCTCCGCGGCCAGCGTGCCGGCCAGCAGCGCCACAGCGCCGATGCGGTCGAACCGCCGGCGCGGCCGTGCCCAGGCGCCGCCGGCTGCGCCCAGCAACGGCCCCACCACCACCGACACGGTCAGCCACACCCCTGCCGAGCGCACCAGATCGGCGACCGTGTTGCCCGCGACATAGATGGTCAGGTAGTAGACCGCCACGGCGGCGACCAAGCCAGCCGTGGCCGTGATGGCGCCGGCGAGTGGCGTACCGGTCATGGCGCCGACCACGAACGCCGTGACCAGCCATGGACCGGCGGCGTTCGCCAGTGCGACCACCACGTGCAAGAACGTGTCCGCCGGCAGCCGATCGCCAAGGCTGCTGAACAGGCCCAGGGCCAGCCCCGCCACCATGGCGAGGAGCGCATAGCTGCCGAGCGACCGCTTCTCAGTCATGCGTCGCGCCATGCGGCACGCCGTCCGCCGCCGGCCGCAGCCGTAGGAATTCGGTCACGTTCACCAGGCCAAGGAACTGCCGGACCGGGAACGGCATCAGCCGACGCTCGCGGTCCACGAACAGCTGCGGATCGGTCAGGCGGATGACGCGCCCTTCCGTTTCGAGATCGCATTCGCCGGCGGCGAGGACGTTCTGCACCCAGTTCACCTGCGAGCTGTAGGTGAGGGCGACCAGGTAGTCGTCGCCGTCGCGGAACACGTTCACCGGCGCCCGGTATTCCCGGCCGGATTGGCGTCCGCGGTGGCGGACGATCCCGAACATCGGCAGATGACCGGCGAAGAGGCGGGTCAGGGGGTTGACCACCGCCACCGTGAAGGGCCGGATGAAGGCCATCCGCGGCTTGGGTGGCCTCGGCTGGGGTGCCATGCGCGCTCGAGCCTAGCCCACGGCCACCGGTCGGTCCGCACGGCGCGGTGCCATAATCGAGGCGTGACGCTCACCAAGAAGCCCGAAACGAGGCCGGCGCCCGCCTCGTGGGGCCTGGCGGCGCGCGGCAAGGTGCCGTGGGAGTACGCCCCCGCCCCCGAGGCCACCGACCACATCACCATCAAGCCCGAATACGGGCTCTTCATCGACAACGAATTCAAGCCCAGCCGTCCGCGCGCCACCTTCACGGTCATCAACCCGGCCACCGAAGAGCCGCTGGCCAAGGTGGCAAAGGCCTCCAGGACCGATGTCAACCGCGCGGTGACCTCCGCCCGGCGCGCCTACCAGCAGACCTGGTCGCGGCTGCCCGGCAGCGAGCGAGCCAAGTACCTCTACCGCATCGCGCGGATCATGCAGGAGCGCAGCCGCGAGTTCGCCGTGGTCGAGACCATGAACTCCGGCAAGCCCATCAAGGAGTCGCGCGACGTCGACGTCCCGCTGGCGGCGGCGCACTTCTTCTACTACGCCGGCTGGGCGGACAAGCTCGACTACGCCTTCCCAGGTCGCGAGCCCCGCGCGCTCGGCGTGGCGGCCCAGGTCATTCCCTGGAACTTCCCGCTCCTGATGCTGGCCTGGAAGATCGCGCCGGCGCTTGCCGCCGGCAACACGGTCATCCTCAAGCCCGCCTCCACCACCCCGCTGACGGCCTACCTGTTCGCCGACGTCGTGCGCCAGGCCGACCTGCCGCCGGGCGTGGTGAACATCATCACCGGGCCGGGCGAGATCGGCATGGAGCTGGTCACGCACCCCGAGGTCGATAAGGTCGCCTTCACCGGGTCCACCGTCGTCGGCAAGATGATCGCGCGGGCCGTGGCCGGGTCGCACAAGAAGCTGACGCTGGAGCTGGGCGGCAAGGCGGCCAACATCGTCTTCGATGACGCGCCGCTCGACCAGGCCATCGAGGGGATCATCAACGGCATCTACTTCAACCAGGGCGAGGTGTGCTGCGCCGGGTCCCGCCTGTTCGCCCAGGAATCGGTGTATGAGCCGCTGCTCGACAAGCTGAAGGACCGCCTCTCGACGCTGCGCGTCGGCGATCCGCTGGACAAGAACACGGACGTTGGCGCCATCAACTCGGCGGGTCAGCTGGCCAAGGTGCAGGAGCTGGTGCAGTCGGGGATTGACGAGGGCGCCGAGATCTTCCAGCCCGACTGCGTCCTGCCGGACAAGGGCTTCTTCTTCCGCCCGACGCTGTTCACCGGCGTCAGCCAGTCGCATCGGATCGCCCAGGAGGAGATCTTCGGGCCGGTGCTGTCGGTGCTGACCTTCCGGACACCCGATGAGGCCATCGAGAAGGCGAACAACACGCCCTATGGCCTGTCAGCCGGTGTCTGGACCGAGAAGGGCAGCCGCATCTTCAGGATGGTGAACGCCATGCGCGCCGGTGTGGTGTGGGCCAACACCTTCAACCGTTTCGACCCCACCTCCCCGTTCGGCGGCTACAAGGAGTCGGGCTACGGGCGCGAAGGCGGACTGCACGGCCTGGGCGCCTACCTGGACCTGTCGCCGAATGGCACGCACGGCCGATGATCGACACCCAGGTCGCGGGCTGATGGCCACGCGCCCCCGCACCAAGACGGCGACGCGCGCTCGGCGGGCATCGGTCCTGGATAAGCGCACCGCGCAGCCGCTGGCGACCACCAACGGCGCCGGCAATGCCGGCGACCGACTGAGCGTGCGGAAGACCTACAAGCTGTACATCGGCGGCGCCTTCCCGCGCACCGAGTCGGGCCGCGCCTACGAGATCTTCGACGCGCGCGGGCGGCTGCTGGCCAATGCCTGCCGCGGCACGCGCAAGGACATCCGCGACGCCGTTCGGGCGGCGCGCAAGGCCCAGCCCGATTGGGTGGCGCGCACAGCGTTCAACCGCGGTCAGATCCTGTACCGCATCGCCGAGCTGATGGAGGGACGGCGCGACCAGTTCATCGCGGAGGTGATGGACGCCGAGGGCATGGCGCGACGCCGCGCCACGCGGGTCGTCGACGCGGCCATCGACCGCTGGGTCTGGTACGCCGGCTGGGCGGACAAGTACGCCCAGACCCTGGGCACCGTGAATCCGGTGAACGGCAGCTACTTCAACTTCAGCGTGCCCGAGGCAACCGGCGTGGTCGGCCTGATTGCGCCGGAGGGCTCCAGCCTGCTTGGCCTGGTCAGCCGGCTGGCGCCGATCATCGTGTCGGGCAACGCGGCGGTGGTCATTGCCTCGGAGTCGCGGCCGCTGCCCGCCGTCACGTTGAGCGAGGTGCTCGCCACCTCGGACGTGCCTGGCGGGGTGGTGAACCTGATAACCGGCCTGCGCAGGGAGCTGGTCCAGCATCTGGCGGCGCACATGGACGTCAACGGGTTGGATGCCTATGGGCTGGATCCGGCACAGGGGGCCGCCATCGAGGAACTGGCCGTGGAGAACGTCAAGCGCCTGGTGCGCCCGCCGTCAGCGGGCACTGACGGCGTCGACTGGCTGAGCGAGCGCAGCCAGTCTCCATATCACATCGGCGAATTCGTCGAGATCAAGACCGTCTGGCATCCCATCGGCGCCTGATCCCGCTCTACGGGTTCAGCAGCAGGCGAGCAATCTCGAAGTAGATGATCAGCCCGGTGCCGTCCACCAGCGTGCTGATCAGCGGGGCCGATACCACCGCCGGGTCCACCCCGGCGCGCCGCAGCACCAGCGGCAGCGTGGCCGCCACGGTCGCCGACCACGCCGAGATGGCGAGCACGGTGAGCGCCACCACCAGGCCCACTTCCGCTCCCACGTTCAGCAATGCGGCCAGCGCAAAGCCGACGACGCCCATGACCCCGCCCATGATCAGTCCGACACGCAGCTCCTTGAACACGATCCAGCCCAGGTCGCGCAGGGTCACCTCGCCGATGGCCATGGCGCGCACGATCAGGGTGGCCGTCTGGCTGCCGATGTTGCCGCCGGTGCCGATCAGCAGCGGGATGAAGAATCCCAGGGAAACCACCGCGGCCAGCTCGCCCTCGAAGCCGCGCAGGACCGTGCCGGTGTATGCCTCGGCGATGAACAGCACCAGCAGCCATCCCACGCGTTTGCGGACCAGCAGGGGCACGTTCGAGAGCCGATAGGGGATGTTCAGCGGCTGCGACCCGCCAAGGCGCTCGATGTCCTCGGTTGCCTCCGCCTGCAGAACGTCCGCCACGTCGTCCTCGGTGATGATGCCGATCAGCCGGTCGTCGTCATCGACCACCGGGATGGCGAGCAGGTTGCGGTCCGTCAGCAGCCGCGCCGCCACCTCCTGGTCTGCCGAAGCTCGGACGCGGACCGTGGTCGGGGCCATGAGCTCCACCACCGGAGCCACGGCGCGGCTGAGCAGCAGGCGGTACAGCGAGAGCACGCCCAGCAGGTGCCGCTCCTCGTCCACCACATAGACGTAGTTCACCGTCTCTGCCTGGTCGACCAGGTTGCGGATCGCGGCGATCGCCTCCTGGGCGGTGGCGTCGCGGGCCACCGCCACGAAGGCGGGCGTCATGATGCCGCCGGCCGAATCGGGCGGGAACAGGGACAGCTCCCGGATCTCGGCGGCCTCGCTGGGCCGCATCCGGATCAGGATTGCGTCGGCGTCGCGCTCCGGCAGCTGCACGACGACATCGGCCGCGTCATCCGGGTCCATCTCCTCCAGCAGCCGCGCCGCCTCGGCGGCCGCCAGGGTGCGAAGGATCCGCGCCGCCTCTGATGGCGGCAGCTCTTCCATCAGGACCGGGATCTCGTCGTCCGGCAGCCACTGCAGCAGCACGGCCACTTCGCTCGGCTCGAGCTCGGGCACGAGGTCGGCCCACTCGGCGGGGCCGATGCGCTCCGCCAGACCGACCACGCCCTCGCGCTCGCGCTCGCGGATGAGCGCCTGCACCTCGGCAAGCAGCTCCGTGGTCTGGGCGGAGGTCACGTCAGCACCTCCGCTTGCCGACAGGCTCGTGCGGCTGGCAGCCGCAAGGGCGGCCTGTGGCCACCGAAGAATCGGTTCGGAAACAGCATCTCGACCACCTCGGATTGTCCTGGTCGCGGTAGGACGCGCCGGCGGTCGGGAGCGGGTACGTGCTAGGCCGTTACCTCGCGCCGCAGCCACGGGCGCACGCGTTGACTGGAGCCTGCGTCCACGTTGGCTCGCGTTCGCCTCGCTGCGGATTTGGCGGTGCCACACCGGCGGAGCCGGCGGGCCGCGGAGATTTTAGTCCGCGACGCCTGCCCTGGGAACCCCTGCCGCCAGCTCCCGCGCGCGGGCGCGATGACGGGCCACCTTGGCCTGGTTGCCGCAGGTGCGCATGTCGCACCAGCGCCGCTTGCCGCCGGGAGAGCGATCGACGAAGACCGCGCGGCAGCCATCGTTCGCGCAGACCCGCAGCCGATGCGGCGCGTCGTCGGCAACGAAGTGCGCAAACGAGCTGGCGATCGCCGCGCGTGCCTGGTCCAGCCGGTCGCCCACCTGCGAGACCTCATAGCGGTTGCCCGCCGTCCCGATCCGGAGCTGGTGGTAATGCAGGCCGTGGCGGAGGATGTGGTTGAGATCGGTGAGCTGCTGCGTATCTGCCCGGGCATCGCTCGCGATTGACGCGGCCATCTCATGGAGCAGACCGCGCAGGTGCCGGAATCGCTCGAGCCGGCCGGCCGCTTCGTCCGGGTCGCGCCGCAGGCGAGCAGCCTCGGTGGCACGGCCGCGGCTGCTCAGCAGCTCATGGGCGCGCAACCACTCCAGCAGGGCCTCGGCATGCGGGATCTCGTCGACAGCCATGCCCCGGGTGTGGCTGAGCGTGTTCGCGAAGGAGACGAAGAGCTCTTCCGTCTCGACGGGCTCCACCATCGGCTCCCGTCGCATCGGTGCATCCTTGGCCATCGTGTAACCAGTATACGGCATTTGACGAGTTACTTCGTACCCGGTACACTATCCATGTAACCACGAGATGGCATGTAATCAGTTACGTCGCGACGCGCGACGTTCAGGAAGGAAATCAAATGAGTCGAGGCGCTACGTACCTCGGCCTGCTGGCCACGCTTAAGCAGGAGGAACTGCTGGGTGAGGCGAGACGACGCCAGCGCTCGACGGACGTGATCCGTCGGCGCCGCGGCCGGACGCTCGCCAGCCGCCTCCGCCGAGCGCTGCGCGCTCCCAGGCGCTAGCCGGTCCAGGCACAAACCACAGACTGCGGCCCGATCCCGTCACGGGGTCGGGCCGTTTCGTGCTCCTAGAATGGCCACGATGCCCCGACCGCGCGCGGTGACGCGTTCCGACGATGCCCTGCTGACCAATTTCGAACTGGCGCGTGTCTTCCGCGAGATCGGCGACATGCTCGAGATCATGGGCGAGGTGGTCTACAAGGCGGTCGCCTATCGCCGTGTCGCCGATGCGATCGAGCGCTATCCGGAGGACGTTGCCTCGCTCTACCGCCGTGGTACCCCGCCCAAGCTTCCAGGCGCCGGCCCGGCGCTCTCCCAGAAGCTGGCGGAGCTGTCCGAGACGGGCAGCCTGGCGTACCACGACAAGCTGCATGCGCAGGTGCCCGACGGGCTGCTGGAGATCCTGCAGATTCCGGGCGTCGGTCCGCGCACGGTCAAGCTCCTGCACGAGGAGCGCGGCATCGACTCGGTCGACGCGCTGCGTGCCGCCGCGGCCGATGGACAGCTGCGCGGCATCAAGGGCCTCTCCGAGCGCACCGAGCAGAACATCCTGGCGGGCATCGCGCGCCTGGAGCAGAAGATCACCCGCGTCCTGCTGCATGAGGCGGACGAGACGATCGGCGGGCTGATTGCTCGCCTGCGCGACGTGCCTGGCGTGGTGCGCATCGAGCCGGCCGGATCGCTGCGCCGTCGGAAGGCCACCATCGGCGACCTGGACCTGCTGGCGGCGACCGAGAATCCGGCCGAGCTGATCGCCGTGCTGGACGGCCTGACCGAGGTCGATCGGATCCTGTCGGCCGGCACCGACAAGTCGAGCATCGTGCTGGGTGCCGGGCTGCAGGTCGACCTGATGGTCTGCCCACCGGCCGCCTGGGGGACCCACCTCGTCCACTTCACCGGGAGCAAGGAGCACAACGTCGCGCTCCGCGGCATGGCCCTGGACCGCGGCCTGAGCCTGTCGGAGAAGGGCTTCAAGGTGGTCGAGACGGGCGAGCTGCTGCTGGACGACACGGAGGAGGCGGTCTACGCCCGGCTGGACCTGCCATGGATCCCACCCGAGATGCGCGAGGACACCGACGTCATCGAGGTCGCACGCAAGGGCAAGCTGCCGGAGCTCGTCACCCTGGCCGACCTGAAGGGCGATACCCACGTGCATTCGGACTGGACCGATGGCGTGGACTCGATCGAGGTCATGGCGCGCGCTGCGCGCGATCGCGGACGCGAATGGATGGTGCTGACCGACCACTCGCCCTCCCTGGGCGTGACCCGCGGGCTGACGCTCGAGCGGATCGTGGAGCAGAAGGCGGAGATCGATCGGCTCAACGCCGAGCTGGCCCCGTTTCGCATCCTGCACGGCACGGAGATGGAGATCAGGGCCGATGGCAGCCTGGACTATCCCGATGAGCTGCTGGCCGTCTTCGACCTGGTGGTCGCATCGGTCCATACCGCGCGCACCCAGCCGTCTGAGCAGCTGACCGCTCGTACCCTGGCCGCGATCCAGAACCCGCACGTGGACGTGATCGCGCACCCGACCGGTCGGATCGTCAATCGCCGTGACCCGATGCCGCTCGATTGGCCTCGCCTCTTTGCCGCGGCGGCGCGCACCGGTACCCTTCTCGAGATGAACGGCAGCCCGCGCCTTGATCTGGACGACGCGCTGGGCCGTGCGGCGGCCCAGGCTGGCGTGCGGCTCACGCTGGCCAGCGATGCGCATCGCACCGAGGAGCTGGGTCAGCTCGACTACGCCGTATCCATGGCGCGGCGAGCGTGGCTCACCCGCGACCAGGTAGCCGGCACGCGTGACGCCGACGCGTTGCTGGCGTGGCTCTGATGATCGGACGGGTGATGAGCCGGCGACCGGAGGCCATGCGCGCGCTGACGCGTCTGCAGTACCGCGAGGCGATCCTCATCTCGATCGTCATGGCGGTGGTGGCTGCCATCGGCTGGCTGGTCACGCCGTTCTGGGTCGCCGTGGCGGTCGCCGCGCAGCTGGCGATCGGCGGGATCGGAGCGGTGTGGCTGATCGGGCCGGCGCGCACGGAGCTCGGTTTCGCGCGCTACGCCACGCTGGCGACGGCGGGCGTGACGCTCACCCTGTTCGGGCGGCTGCTGGTGCCCAGCATTGGCCTGCTGCTGACGCCCATGGTCGCGCTGCTGCTGTTCGGCGTGATCCGCCTGGAGCTCGGCCTGACCCAGGCCGGCCAGCGCCGGGTGGGCCTCGATCTGGCGCTGGTGGGCATCGTGTTCGCGGCGGCAGCTGGTATCGGCGGCATGGTCCCGCCCGACGCGTGGCCGCCCGGGCTGATCCTGCTTCTGATCCTGGCCAGCGTCCCCGCGCTGCGGGCCGCGGAAGCGCGTGGACGGACCGGCGTGGAGTCAGTTGGTCAGGCGGCGCTGCACCTGGTGGCGGTGGCGCAGATCGCCGCGGCGGTCGGCCTGTTGCAGTTGCCCGGTGTCGTGGGCGCGGCCATCGTGGCGCTGGGCTTCCATGCTTGGGGCGGCGCGGCGGAGGCCCTTGACGACGGAGCATCCGGACGGTCGGTGGTCCTGGAGTTCGGCGCGTTGGCTGTCCTGGGCCTGGTGGTGGCGCTGCTCCTGTACGAGGGCTGAGGGCCGCAGACCCGACCCGGTTGGACGGCGCGCGGCATTCGCGTTGACACCCCTTGCGACCGGTGCTACAACAAGGCGCCCTCGGGCCGGGACGGCTCGCTGCGGACCTGCCATTGCCCTTTCTCAACCACGATTTCGCGGGAGAGACACCCACCTTATGACGCTCGGGGATACTGAAACCACCATGCGCCAGCGCAGGCAGCTGGCCGATACCGCGATTACGCAGGCCACCCAGGGAGAATGGGAGGCGGCTGTCGCGACCAATCAGGAGCTGCTCGAGCTCGGGCCGGACACCGACACCTACAACCGGCTCGGGAAGGCATACGCGGAGCTCGGCCGCCACGACGAGGCGCTGGCCGCTTATGAAAACGCGCTCGAGCGCGACGCCACCAACCGCATCGCGGAGCGCAACGTGGCGCGGCTGCGGGTGCTGCTGGGCGGCGGCGACGGCACCGGCGGGAACGGAAAGCCGGAGAAGGCATCGGCGGCCGATTTCATCGAGGAGATGGGCAAGACCGGCCATGCCCGCGTCATCAATGTCGGGCCGGCGCGCCAGCTCGCGCCGCTCTCGCCCGGCGATGCGGTCGAGCTGGTGCTTGATGGCGACGTGCTGGTGGCCCGCGTCGGTGACGTCCAGATTGGCCAGGTCGAGCCACGCGTGGGAGCCCGGCTGGGCAAGCTGATGAAGGGCGGCAACCGCTACGACGCGGCCATCACGGTGGTGAGCGGCGACGAGGTGCGCATCATCATGCGCGAGACGTTCGCCCACCCTGACAACTTCGGAAAGGTCTCCTTCCCCGGCAGCACGGCTGGTCGGCCGACTGGCGTCCGACCCGACATTCGGGGCAGTGCACTCCGCTACGATGACGAGGGAGAGGAGAGCGAGGAGCTCGAGGAGGAACCGGAGGAGGTCGAGGAGCTCGACACCAGCCTTCCGGAGTTCTCGGCCGAGCCCGAGCTCGAAGAGGAGCTGCTCGAGGAACCGTAGGAGGCCCGATGGGCGAGGCCCAACGGAAGCGTCTCGACCACGTCGTCCTTCCTCGTCGCCTCCCAGGCCTGGCGCTCCTGGAGCGCTACTTCCCCTCGCCAGCCGATAACCAGCTCGACGCCGAGCTGGCGTCGTACGCCCGGGCCGGCGACACCATCCTTGATCCGTGGGCCGGAACCGGCTGGACCGCCCGCCGCGCGGTCGCGGCCGGCATGCGGGCCGTGTCCGCCGATCCAAGCCCCTTCGCCCAGCTGGCGGGACAGGCGTTCCTGCTGGCCCCGGAAGCCGGCGCGATCGATGCCGCCTTTGCCCAGCTGGCCGCCTCGCGGCGCGTGGACGTGCCGCTGCGTCAGCACATCGAGGAGCTGTACGCGACGCGCTGTGCCACCTGCCGGCGACCGGTGGTGGGGGAGCAGTTCATCTGGCCCCGCGATGCTGACGCGCCCGGTCGCAAGATCTATCGCTGCGCGAACTGCGACATCGCCATCGGCGGGCCGGTCGAGCGGGTGGCGCCGGTCGACGAGATCGACCTGGCAAAGCTCGGGATCGAGCGGCCGAGCCAGCCGGAGCCGGTCGACGTAGGGCCGGACGAGACCGCGGAGGAGGCGGTGGATCCCTCCCTCGACACGGAGGATGACCTGCCGCCGGCGCCCGTCGGCCTGACCGTCGGCTCGCCGTCCCTCGACGATGATCCGGCCGGGCCGATCGGTGAGGCTGGCGAGCCGCCGCCACCACCAGCCATCGAGCCCGATGCACCAACCGGCGCCCTGGCCGAGGGACCGCGGTACGCCTCGACCGTGCTGCCGGAGGCCGGCGCACCACAGGTTGCCGCCACGGACGTGCGCCAGGGCCTGCACTACCAGCAGCTGCGCGACCGCTTCCCGGTGCTCGACGGCCGGAGCGAGCTGATCGACGAGCTGCTCGACCTCTACACCTCGCGCAACCTGTACGCGCTGCAGACGATCGCCAACAAGATCGACGCCGAGCTTCGCGATCCGGCGCTGTCCGCGGTGTTCCGGCTGGCGCTGGCCGCCTGCCTGCTGCCCGCCAGCAAGCTGAATGGCTATCCGGGTCGCGTGGCCTCGCTTCGCATCAGTGGCGGGCATGTCCGCCAGCCCGCCTCTCGCTACCAGCGCGAGGCGAACGTGTGGCGGCTGTTCGAGACCGCGGTCGACGACGTGCGGACGGCGGTGGCCGCGCTGGGCCGGGATCGGCGCCCGGCGCGCTTCGCGGCTGGCCTGGAGGAGCTGGGCGGGGTGGGAGCCGCCAACGTGCTCTGGATCCGCTGCCGCCCAGCGGTGATTGGCCAGTACCTGCCCGCCGACCAGGTCGATATGGTGCTGTCGTCGATCGCCAACGCCCCCAGCGTCGATGAGCTCAGCTTCGAGTACCTGGCCACCAGCTGGCTGATCGGGCGGGAGGGAGCCGAGACCCTGCGCCTGGAGCCGCTATTCGGCTCGTCGCCGGCACGCTCGGATGGCGCCGAGGCCACCGCCCTCCGCCATGCCATGGCATCGGCCGCCGGCGCCCTGAAGCCGGACGGCTGGTTCGTGGTCATGCTGGAAGGGGACGACCCCGACCGCCTGCTCGCCGCGGCGACCGCCGGCGCAGCCGCGGAGCTGGAGCTGGTGGACGTCATCCACCGCGAGTCGCGTCGCTCCGGCGACGGCGTCACTCTCCACTTCCGCAAGCCCTCGGCCGAGGATCGCCTGCGCGACGCGGTTCAGGCCCGTCCGCTGCGCCTTGGCGCGGACGAGGGGCATCTCACCTATCCGGAGCTGGCGGACGCGATCGACCAGGCGGCGGTGGCCCTGCTGCGTGCCCGCGGGGAGCCCGCCGGCTTGACGCGCCTCGCGGCGGCCGTGGTGCTGCACCTGCAGCACATCGGGCTGCTGCGGCGGGTTGCGACCGGCCGATCGGGCAGCGACGGCGAGGAGGAGCCAGCGGCCGATGCGCGGCTGGAACGTGGCGGCGCCGCCCTGCTGGCCACGCTGCTGCGCGAGGAGTTGTGGCGCGACGATCATCGCTCGCTGATCCGGCTGGGCGACGGCGACAATCCGCAGTGGTGGTTGCGTGACCCGGAGCTGGCTGAGTCGCCGCTGGCAGATCGGGTCGAATGGTCGACCTTCTCCATCCTGTCGACCGCCGGCCGGCTGGACGAGCAGGGCTTCCTGGACCGAATCTACGCGATCTTCCCGGGCCTGGACTCACCGGACGAGGAGCTGGTGCGGGCCTGCCTGTCTGCCTATGCGGTCAGCGGCGAACGCGGCCAGCTGCGCACGGACGAGGAGCTGAGCCAACGCCTGGAGGAGCACGCCAAGGTCATCGGGCTGCTGGTGGACTACGCCCACCGCCTGGGCCTGAAGGCCTGGGTCAGTCGCCGCGAGCACGACCGCCCCTATGAGGGCGCCACCCTGCTGGATCGACTGCAGGATGACGAACGGCGTGCCTACCTGCCGCTCGTCATCCGCGCCCCGGCCGAGGTGCTGGGCGCGGTCGATGCCATGTGGTACCGCCGGGGGCGGATGGCCTTCCTGTTCGAGGTGGAGTGGACCGCGATGATGGGCGAGGCCGTCCTGCGCCGCGGGCGCCAGATTCCGTCCGGCGACCAGCAGGCGCGCTTCCTGGTGTTTCCCGCCGAGCGCACCGAGCTGGTACGGCTGAAGCTCGAGCGGTCGCCCTGGCTGCGCGCGGAAGTGGAGCAGCAGAACTGGCACTTCCTGAAGTGGCAGCACC
This sequence comes from uncultured Chloroflexia bacterium, assembly GCA_963720505.1. GTDB lineage: Bacteria > Chloroflexota > Limnocylindria > QHBO01 > QHBO01 > DASSCW01. The sequence goes on along the minus strand of CAVRFT010000006.1, from coordinate 112,274 downwards.
TGGAGACACTGGTTGGGCTGGAATCGGCCGGCTTGGAGCGGCTGGAGCCGGTGCTCGGGCTGGATCCGCTGATCGAACGGGGCGGCCAGCAGCTGACCATGTTCGGGGAATAATGGCAGCCGCTTGACCGCCAGGCGAGCAAGCGATCGCCGTCCCTTGACTCCGCGCGTATGCTCACCCCGGGAGTGCCGTGGTTCCCCCCTGCGGCACTCCCTTTTGGTGCTCGCTAGGCGTCCACAGGGCGGGTCTTGGCACCCTTGCGCCGGCTCGGCGGCCGGCCCATCGTGCGCCGCACCACCGCCATCACCTCGTCGACATAGGGTTGTCCCTGTCCGGTCTCGATGGCGTGCGCCAGGCAACCGTCGATGTGGTCCTCGAGCAGCAGCAGGCCGACCTGGTCGGCAGCGGCGGTGAGCGCCTCCACCTGCTGCAGCAGGTCAAGGCAGTAGGCCTCTTCCTCCACCAGCCGCTGCAGGCCGCGGGCCTGGCCCTCGATCCGGCGCAGCCGGTTGAGCAGCTCGTGGCGGTCCTTGGTGTACGAGTGCCGGAAGTGGGGCGAGGTGCCGGCGTCGGGTGCGGTCGACATACTGCGGGGCAGTATGCCCCAGACGCGGCGACATCGGTCGATCAGGGGTAGCATTCGCCACCCAATGACCGATCTGGAACGCGAAGAGCTGATCGCGCCGCTGGAGCGCGCGCTCGTCATCTTCAGCCACCCGGACGACGCCGAGTTCAGCGCCGCCCCGACCATCGCCGCCCTGACGGCATCGGGAGCAGAGGTGAACTATGTCGTCACCACCGATGGCGGCAAGGGAACGGAGGATCCGGCCGTCACGCCGGAGCGGCTGGCGGCCACACGCATCGGCGAGCAGCGGGCGGCGGCGGACGTGCTGGGCGTTGGAGAGATCGTGCACCTCGACTATCCGGATGGCTACCTGCAGCCGACCCTGGAGCTGCGGCGCGACATCGTGCGCCAGATCCGCCGCTTCCGGCCGGACCTGGTGATCGCCCAGAACCCGCAGCGCCGCGCGGACGGCAACCCATTCATCGCGCACCCGGATCACCTGGCCACCGGCGAGGCCACGCTGGCCGCGGTCTACCCGGCTGCCCGCGATCGCCTCAACTTCCCGGAGCTGCTGGACGAGGGCCTGGAGCCGTGGAAGGTGCGCCAGGTGCTGGTGAGCAGCGTCGAGCGGCCGAACCTGTGGGTCGACGTGTCGGCGACCATGGAACGTGGCCTGCAGGCGCTGCGCTGCCACGAGAGCCAGATCGACGACTGGGATGGGGTCGAGGCTCGCGCCCGAGAACGAGCGGCTGAAGTGGGAGAGCCGGTGGGGATGCCGCTGGCCCAAGCCTTCCTCTCGATCCTGCTGACGTGATGCGCGGCGGTCGGGGGATGTGGGGCGGCGCCGAGCCCAACCTCGCCGCGCGGCCGGGCAGCGGACCGCGCACGATGCGCCAGATCGCCGGCTTCTTCCGGCCCTATCGCGGTCGTCTGCTGATCATCGCCGCGGTGATCCTGGTCAGCGTCAGCGTCGGCGTCATCAACCCCATCCTGCTGAAGCTGGTCATCGACAACCTGCTCGGCCCGAAGGACGTGCAGCTCCTCTACGTGCAGTGCGGGCTGATGATCGTGCTGCCGTTCATCTCATCGGGTCTCGGCGTCTGGCAGTCGTACCTGTCGAACGTGGTCGGGCAGCGGGTCATGGACGACCTTCGGCTGGCGCTCTACACGCACCTGCAGTGGATGCCGCTGCGCTTCTTCACCGAGACCCGCACCGGCGAGATCCAGAGCCGGATCGGCAACGACGTGAACGGCGTCCAGTCGGTGGTGACCGATACCGCTGCCTCCCTGCTGAGCAACTTCGCCACCGTCGCTACCACGATCATCGCCATGCTGGTGATCGACTGGCGGCTCACCATCCTGAGCCTGGGCATGCTGCCGATCTTCGCCTACATCACCTACCGCGTCGGCAGAGTCCGCCGGGTCGTCAGCGGCGCGACCCAGCGCTCGCTGGCGGAGGTCAGCGCCATCACCGAGGAATCACTGTCGGTATCGGGCATCCTGCTCTCGAAGACGTTCGGGCAGCAGCGCGCCAGCATTGCCCGCTTCGCCAAGGAGTCCCGCCGGCTGGGCGACCTCCAGATCCGGCAGCAGATGATCGGGCGCTGGTTCTTCGCCATGATCGGGATCTTCTTCAGCATCGCGCCGGCCTTCGTCTACCTGCTGGCCGGCACGCTGATCATCAACGGTGACCCCGGCGTCAGCGTGGGCACCATCGTGGCGTTCACCACGCTGCAGAGCCGCCTCTTCTTCCCGCTCGGCCAGCTGCTGAACGTGCAGGTCGAGATCCAGGGGGCCCTGGCCCTGTTCGACCGCATCTTCGAGTACCTGGAGATGCCGCACGACATCACCGATGCGCCCGACGCTGTCTCGCTCGACCCGGTGGGCATGCGCGGGGACGTGCGCTTCAGCAGCGTGTCATTCCGCTACCCGCCGAGCGCGGTGCAGCTGGCGGCCGAGGACGAGGTCGAGGCGGCCGAGGCCAGCGGACGGGCGGTGAAGCTGCCGATCCAGCCATTCGGCCTGCATGACATCGATTTCGAAGGGCTGCCCGGCCAGTTGGTGGCGCTGGTGGGTCCATCGGGCTCGGGCAAGACGACAACCACGTACCTGGTCCCGCGCCTGTACGACGTGGATGCCGGCGCCGTCGAGATCGACGGCCATGACGTGCGCCACATCCAGCTGGAATCGCTGGGCAGCGTGATCGGGGTCGTGACCCAGGAGACCTACCTGTTCCACGCGTCGGTGCTGGAGAACCTGCGCTATGCCAAGCCGGACGCCACCCAGGACGAAGTGGAGGAGGCCGCACGGGCGGCGGCGATCCACGACCGCGTCCTCGAGCTGCCCGAGGGCTACGACACGGTCGTCGGTGAGCGGGGCTACAAGCTGTCCGGCGGCGAGAAGCAGCGGGTCGCCATCGCCCGCGTCCTGCTCAAGGACCCGCGGATCCTGATCCTGGACGAGGCGACGTCAGCCCTGGACACGGTCAGCGAGCGGCTGATCCAGGCCGCCCTGAACCGCCTGATGGAGGGGCGGACCACCATCGCCATCGCGCACCGGCTGTCGACCATCCTGCGCGCCGACCAGATCCTGGTCTACGACCGCGGCCGCATCGTGGAGCGCGGCCGCCACGAGGAGCTCATCCGCCACGAGGGCCTGTACGCCCGGCTTTACGCGGAGCAGTTCGTGGCCGACCAGCCCATCACCGAAGCCCCGGTCTAGCCGGCTTCAACGTTCCGCACCTTCCGCGCGTCGGAAGGCCATGATCACGAGCGCCATGGAACCCACGGTCGATCTCGCGCCGAACGCCGCCTCCGGGGCCGATGGGCTCCGGTCGGCGGTCATCAGCCTGCAGGCAGAGCGCGGGGCCGAGCTCTGGGGACTCGCTCGCCATCTGGGCCTATCCCCTGAGGAGGCCGATGACGCCGTGCAGGAAACGCTGCTCCGGCTGTGGTCGGCCCTGCGTGACGGCCAGTCCATCGACCGGCCCGATGCGTGGGCGTTCCGCACGCTGTACCGATCGGCCATGGACCGGCACCGCTGGCGGCGCCGCGCACGACTGTTGGTTGAACGCGTCGGCGCGCAGCCTTCCCGCGCGTCATACGTCGACCACGCGGACCGCATGGCCATCTGGGAGGCGGTTGAGACATTGCCCCAACGCCAGCGCCTGGCGATCTACCTTCGCTATCGAGCCGACCTGCCATTCGAGGAGATCGGGCGGATCCTGGGGATCGCCGCTCCCTCGGCGCGCAGCCACGTCAGCCGAGCCCTGGACGCCCTCCGGCAACAGCTCGGCGAGGAGACTTCCCGATGAACGACAACGATCTCGAACGGCGCCTGCGCGCCGAATCCGGCCCGCGCGAAGAGGGGTACCTCCCCTCGCAGCTGCCGGCCACGCTCGATTCAGGCACAGACCGGCGGCCATCGCGCGCGATGCGCCTGGCGGTGCTGGTGCCGGCGGTCGTCGCCGGCGTGGCGGTCGTGGCAGTCGCCGCCGCCCTGATCAATGGCAGCGGCCCGGATGGCGTTGGCGCAGGGCCCACGCCAACGGCCATGCCCTCTCCGACCCAGCACGAACCGGCAGTTTGCCAGCCGAACGATGTCGAATTCACCGCCGAACCGTGGGGCGGGGCCGCCGGCTCACGCGGCACGGTGGTGACGGTTGGTCTTGCCGACGGCCGCTACCCATGCCTGTTCGCCGCCCTCCCCGGCGCTCGCATCGAAGCTCAGGGCGCCACCCTCGTCGAGAGCGAGGCCCGAGGAACGAGTCCGACCAACGTCCTGGAAGACGGAACGTCTGCAGAATTCTCGGTCACCTGGAGCAACTGGTGCGGTGAGCCCTCCGACTCCACCAACCTGGTGGTCGTGTCGGGCGGGATTGATTTCCCCGTTGCCGTTCCCAATGGCATCGGCGCCATGCCGCCTTGCATGGGTGAGAACTCGCCAAGCACGTTGAGCGTCACCGACCTGTCATCCACGCCGTAGGCAATTGGGGGTGACGCTCCCAAACGACCCGAACCGAAGAGCGCCGGGATGGCCCCGGCGCTCTTCCGCTGCGCCCGTGCCACACTCCTCATCGTGACCAACCGGCTGGCGGACGAGACGAGCCCGTACCTGCTGCAGCACGCCCACAACCCGGTCGACTGGTACCCATGGGGCGCCGGAGGCGCTGGCCAGGTCGCGAGAGCTGGATCGGCCCATCTTCCTGTCCATCGGCTACTCGGCCTGCCACTGGTGCCACGTCATGGAGCGCGAGTCGTTCGAGGACGAGGCGACCGCCGAGCAGATGAACCGCGACTTCGTGGCGATCAAGGTCGACCGCGAGGAGCGCCCCGACCTGGACGACATCTACATGGCGGCCGTCCAGGCGCTGACCGGCGGAGGCGGATGGCCGATGAGCGTCTTTCTGACCCCCGAGCTGGAGCCGTTCTTCGGCGGCACCTACTTCCCGCCCGAGTGACCGCCACGGCCTGCCGGCCTTCCGGCGGGTGCTCGACGGGGTGGCCGATGCGTACCGCAACCGCCGCTCGGAGGTGACGGCACAGGGCGCCCAGCTGGCGCAGCACCTGCGCGAGTCGGTTGCGCATCCCGGCGGGGGAGCGGGATCCCGGTGTCGAGGGCCTGGAACGGGCCGCGGCGCGCCTTGGCGCGAGCTTCGACGCGGTCCACGGCGGCTTCGGCGGGGCGCCGAAGTTCCCGGCGCCGATGTCCCTGGAGTTCCTGCTCCGCATGTGGCGACGGACCGGCGATGCCGGCGGTGCTGGCCATGGTCACTCGCACGTTGGACCGCATGGCCGACGGCGGCATCCACGACCAGCTGGGCGGCGGCTTCGCCCGCTACAGCACCGACGAGCGCTGGCTGGTGCCGCACTTCGAGAAGATGCTGTACGACAACGCGCAGCTGGCGCACGCCTACCTCGAGGCGTATCGGGCCACCGGCAACGAGCGGTACGCCGCGGTAGCCGTCTCGACGGTCGACTTCATGGTCCGCGAGCTGGGGACCGATGACGGCGGCCTGGCCTCCGCGCTCGACGCGGACAGCGAGGGCGAGGAGGGTCGCTTCTACGTCTGGACCGCCGACGAGGTTCGGCAGGTGCTGACCGATGCCGGCTTGGACGCCGAGCCGTTCACGACGTATTGGGGCATCACGCGCTGACGGCAACTGGGAGGGACGCACCATCCTGACTGCGGCCAGCGAGGCGCCTGCGGCAGACGTCCTGGAGGCCGGACGCGAGGCCCTGCTGGCCGCGCGGGAGCGACGGGTGCGGCCGGCGCGCGATGGCAAGCAGCTCGCGTCGTGGAACGGGATGGCGCTCCGCACGATCGCGACGGTGGCGCTGGTGTTTGGCCACGAACGTCATGCGCAGGCAACGCGCCGGCTGGTGGGCTTCGTGCGGACGAACCTGCTGCGTGACGGCGACCGCCTATGGCGCACGGCCCGCGATGGCCGCGCCCACACGCCGGGCTTTGCCGAGGACTACGCCAACCTGGCCGACGGCCTGCTGGCCGCGCACGCCGCGCTGGGGGCGCCGGAAGATCTGCAGCTGGCCGTGCGACTGGTGAATCGGCTGGTCGCCGATTTCTGGGACGAGGAGAGCGGCACGCTGTTCGACACCGCCGAGGAACACGATCGGGCCGTGACGCGGCCCGCGCTCGATCGTGGACAGCGCGACGCCATCGGCCAACGCGGTCGCTGCCGACGTGCTGCTGCGGCTGGCGCTGCTCACCGGCGAGGCAGACTACGACCGCCGCGCCCGCAGCATCCTGCGCGCCGTGGCGCCGGCTCTCGACCGACAGCCGTCGGCGTTCGGCCGCATGCTCAGCGCCGTGGATCGCAGCCTATCCGCACCGATCGACGCCGTGGTCGCCGGTGACCCGGCAGACGCGGCCAACGTCGCGCTGCGCCACGCCGTGGCCGGGCCGTACGCTCCTGACCTGGTCATCGCCGCGAGCCCGCCCGACGGAAACATGGATGGGTGGCCACTCTTCGAGGGCAAGGTGCCGCGGGATGGGCTGGCCACCGCCTACGTCTGCCGTGGCTATGCCTGCGAAGCGCCGACCACGGATCCAAGCGAGGCCGCGGCGCAGGTCGCGCGCATGACGCTCAGCCCGGCAGGAAGCTGAGCCGCACCGTCCGCGTGGCATGGTCTGAGTTCGGATCGAGCAGCGCCACCGACTGCCAGGTGCCGAGTGCCATGCGGCCGTCGACCACCGGCACCACCAGGGATGGCGAGACCAGCAGCGGCAGGACGTGATCCGCGCCGTGGCCGGGCGAACCGTGGCGATGACGCCAGCGGTCGTCACGCGGCAGGAGCCGATCCAGCGCGTCCATCACGTCGGCATCCGAGCCGCTGCCGATCTCCATCACCAGCAGGCCCGCCGTGGCATGCGGCGCGAAGACGTGCAGCAGCCCATCGGCGCCATAGGCCGTCTCACGCAGGTAATCCGTGCAGGCACCGGTGAGGTCGATCAGCCCTCGGCCGTGCCCTGTCGATACGCTCAGCTCGCGCGTGTCCATGGCAGCGAGCGTACCCGACACTCGGCCGCTATGATGCCGCGCGAATGTCCTCCAAGCGACCCTTGCGACCCCGCAGCCTCCTGATCCTGGCCATCATCGCGTTGATCCTGCTGGCGGCCTGCGCCCAGGCATTGACCCTCTCGGCGTCTCCCGACCCGGCATCGCCGTCGCCATCGGCCTCCCCATCGCCGACCCCCTCGCCATCGCCCACTCCGGAACCGACCCCGGATCCGCTGAACCGGACCCTGCTGGACCGCCGCTTTACGGTCCTGGTCGTTGGCGAAGACGTCGACGCGGCCCGGCGGGCGCGCGGCTACTACGGCGACAACACCGACGCCCTCATGCTGGTCAGCGTCAGCCCGCAGCAGAAGCGAGTGACCATGGTCAGCCTGCCGCGCGACACGGTGGACGTTCCGCTGGCCAACGGCCAGATCTGGAGCGGCAAGGTGAACGCGCATTGCCAACACCTACGGGCTGGACGGGCTGCGCCAGGCGTTGGGCACCATGTGGGACATCAAGATCCCGTACTACGTGAAAGTCAACATGGACGACTTCGTCGCCCTGGTGGATGCCGTCGGCGGCATCAGCGTCAAGGTCGAGACCGTGGTCCAGGAGCCCCGCTGGAATCTGTACCTGACACCGGGCCGCGCTCATCTGGATGGGATCACGGCGCTGCACTTCTCACGGGCCCGCTACTACGACAGTGACTACGCCCGCGCCGCGCGCCAGCAGCAGGTCATTCGCGCGCTGGCCCACAAGTACACCGATCCGAATACGGAGATCGACCTCGGCAGCCTGCTCGGGACCCTGTCCGGACTGGAGACGAACCTCCCGCTGCAGGATTTGCCCACGCTCGCCGTGCTGGCACGGCGCGCCGGACGGGCCGACTACGCCTCGGAGGTGCTCATGCCGCCCCAGTTCGCGCTGGGGTGGGGCGACCAGCACGACGGACGCGGCTGGGTGATCATCCCGAACGTGGACGCCATGCGGGCGGAGATCGCGAGGCTGTTCGCGGACTGAGCGGTGACTCCAGCGGCGCTCAGTGGGCGGGGGAGGCCACCATGGTGGAGCGCGTCCCGCAGCGATAGCACGACTCGTCCGCGGCACGGATGTTGGTGCCGCAGTTTGCGCAGCTCAGGGCCAGGTCCGCCTCGCATTGCGTGCAGAAACGGGCGCCCGGCGGGTACTGCAGCCCGTCGACGGGGCAGAAGGGGACGCCGCGCGGCGCTTCGATCGCGCCGTCCGGCGCGCGCGGCAGGCGGAGGGTCGGCTGCACCACGGATTGCTCATTGACCGAGATCTGCGAGACGCGCAGATACCCGATCACCAGCCACAGGATGTAGATGCCGGCAAGTCCAAGGAGCAGGTAGGGGACCAGCGTCGCGACGAAGCCCGCGACGTCTTGGGAAACCCACTCGATGAGGTCACGGATGGCTTCCATAGGCCCGGCGATTCTAGCATCGGGTCCTGGCCGGATCGGCTCACGCGCGCTGCTACACTCCGCCACACTCGCAGCCCGAACGCCATCGATTCATGCCTCGGCCGACACTCGATCCAGCCACACCCCTGACCGAGCTGCACGTCCACCTGGGCGCTGCGGTCACGCCGGCGATCATGTGGGGCATCGCCCACGCCCAGGGCATCCGGCTGCCGACCAAGGACTACTGGGAGTTTCGAGATCTCATCACGGTCGGCCGCCGTCGTCGCTCGTTCCAGGCCTACCTGGACCTCTTCCACTGGACGGAGCTGATCCAGTCCAGCCCAACCGCCGTCGAGCGCAGCGTGTACGAGGTCATCGGCGGGGCCTACCGCAGGAACAACGTCACCTGCCTGGAGCTGCGCTTCAACCCGATGAAGCGGAATCGCGGCGGGGAGCAGGACCTGGACCACATCATCGCCGCGGCGGTGCGCGGGATGGACCGCGCCGTGCTCGAGTATCCGCAGGTCCGCGCCGGGCTCATCTTCTGCCTTGACCGTACCTTCGATTACGAGCTGAACGAGATCATCGCCGCCAAGGCCATCGCCTGGCGGGATCGCGGCGTGGTGGCGGTGGACATCGCCGGCCCGGAGTCGCCCGGCTTCCGCTTCGCCGACTACCGGGACCTGTTCGCCCAGGTCCGCGGGGCCGGGCTGGGCGTGACCGTACATGCCGGCGAGACCGGTGGGCCGGAGGAGGTGCGCGAGGCGGTCGAGGCCCTCGACCCGACCCGCATCGGTCACGGCATCCGCAGCACGCGCGACCCGCGGGTGCTGGCCCTGCTGCGCGAGCGCGGCGTGGTGCTGGAGGTCTGCCCCTCATCGAACCTGAACACCCGCGTGATTCGCACGCACGCCGAGCTGCGCGAGATCATGCGCGCCCTGGTCGACAACCAGGTCCGGTTCGCCCTCTCGACCGATGGGCCGGAGATGCTCCGCTCCTATCTCCGCGACGAGATCGCCATGCTGCTGCGCCGGGAGATCCTGTCACTGGAGGAGGTGGAACGGGCCATCGCCACGGCGCGTGACGCCTCCTTCGTGGATCGTGCGCCTGTCCCCGGCGGCATCCGGTCCGTGACCGATGGGCGGGACAACGGGCACGCCGCCATAGCCCTCGAGGTCGAGGTCTAGGCTGGTATCCTGCCGGCCGTGTCCTCGATCTGGCGGCCGATCCGCGAACGTCAGGCCGCTCGCAGCCTGATGGTCATCGTCGCCCATCCCGGCGACGAGGCATTCGGATTCGGGGGAGCCATTGCGCAGGCGGCGGCGGACGGCGCATACGTGGTGGTCGTGTGCGCCACGCGCGGCCGATTCGATCCACGGCTGGTCGAGAAGCCGCCTGCTCCGGGCGGCCGCAACCGTCACTACACGCGCCCCGTGGTCTGGCGCAACCTCGACACCGTTCGCGAGGATGAGATGCGCCGCTCGGTATCGCTGCTGGGCGTGAACGTGCTGCGGGTGCTCGACTATGCGGAGGAAGGACTGGCCGGCGTAAACCAGGACGAGCTGGTCGGCCGGCTGGTTGAGCCGATCCGCATGCATCGGCCGGAGGTGATCCTGGGCTTCGGGCCTGATGGCATCACTGGCGACACCGATCACGTGGCCATCAGCCGTGCCACCAGCGAGGCCTTCGTGCGAGCAGGCGAGCCGCTGGCCTACGAGGACGACCTCGAAGAGGACCAAGTGGCCTGGCGCGCCGCGAAGCGCTATGAGCTGGTGGTGCCGCCATCGCAGCTCGCCCCGTTGGGCGAAGCCACGCCGTCCGGCTATGGCGCGCCAGGCGAGGCGGAGACGCTCACCCTGGAGCTCGGTGAGCTGAGCCGGCTGAAGCTGGCGGCCATCTCGCGCCATATCTCGCAGACCGGCAGCGCCGGGCCGTTCCACGACTGGTCGACGGAGATGCGCGAGGGCTACCTCGCCACCGAGTCCTACCGGCTGGCAGCCTCCAACCTGCCGGTCCCGGCCGGCTCCGGCTCCGGCCAGGAGGAGCAGTCGATCTGGGACGGCCTGCCTTAGCCGGTAGCTGCACCGATACAACAAAGGTCGCATCGGTTCACACCAGCCTCTGGTAGGCTCGAAGCCGCCCAGCCCCGCACGGAAAGGATGCTGTATCCCCGCATGGCCGATCGGCTGACCAACGAAAACATCATGGCCGCCCTGGCCCAGGTCAAGGATCCGGAGATCGGACGTGACCTGGTCAGCCTGGGGATGGTCAAGCAGATCGACATCAACGGCAGCGCGGTGGACCTCACCGTCGAGCTGACCACCCCGGCCTGTCCGCTGAAGGCGAAGATCGAGTCGGACATCGTGGATGGGCTGGAGGCGCTGGGCGCCACCACCGTGCGCGTCGACTGGGCCAGCAACGTGAAGCGCTCGTTCGGCGGTCCGGCCGCAGACCTCATTCCCGGGGTCAAGAACACGATCGCGGTGGCGTCCGGCAAGGGCGGCGTGGGCAAGACCACGGTCGCCGTCAACCTGGCGGTCAGCCTGGCACGCGACGGCGCCCGGGTGGGCCTGCTGGACGCGGACATCACCGGCCCGAACGTGCCGCTGATGATGGGCACCGTCGGCGCGCACGTGACAGGCGCCTCCGGGCGCGTGAATCCGGTGACCAGCCACGGCGTGAAGATGATGAGCATCCAGTACTTCCTCACCGGCGATGCTCCGGTGATATGGCGCGGGCCGCTCATCCACTCGGCCATCCAGCAGTTCCTGCGGGACGTCGAATGGGGCGACCTCGACTACCTGGTCGTCGACCTGCCGCCGGGCACCGGCGACGCGGCGCTCTCGATCAGCCAGCTCATCCCGCTGTCGGGCGCCGTGGTCGTGACGACGCCGCAGGAGGTGAGCCTGATGGATGCCCGCAAGGCGATTGCCATGTTCACCAAGGTCAACGTGCGCACGATCGGCGTGGTGGAGAACATGTCCGGCTTCATCTGCCCCGACTGCGGCACCGAGCACGACATCTTCGGCTCTGGCGGCGGCACCACCATTGCCCGCGAGCTGGAGCTGGAGGTCCTCGGGCGCATCCCGATCGAGCCGGGCGTGCGTGCCGGTGGGGATGCCGGCGTGCCGATCACCTCGCCCCAGCACCCGGCCGGCGACGATTCGGTCGCCGCGGCGGCCATGCGCGAGCTGGCACGCACGGTGGCGGGCCGCATCAGCGTGATCGCCGCCCCCTTCGCGGCCGCCGGCGTGGGCTGAACATACCGTTCCCGGCACCCTAAACGTACTGGCCCGGGGGGATGCTTTCGCCACCATCGGCTGAGTAGACTCCGGCCATGCGCATTGCTGTGATCGCCGATGTCCACGCCAACCTGCCGGCGCTGCGCGCCGTGATCGAGGACGTGACCGCGATCGGGTGCGACGCGGTTTGGTGCGCCGGCGACCTCGTCGGGCGCGGGCCGCATCCCAACGAGGTGGTCGAGGAGGTGCGCCGCCTGGCGGTCCCCACCGTCCAGGGCAACTGGGACGAGGCGCTGGGCATGGGTCGCGAGGTCACCGGAACGATCTGGCCTTCACCCGAGGCGGAGGCGGAGGGCTATGGGTCCCTGGCCTGGACGGCTTCGCACCTTACCGACGAGAACTGCTCCTGGTTGCGCCAGCTCCCCGCCACGCTGCGGATGGAGGTCGATGGCCGCACGGCGCTCCTCTTCCACGGCACGCCACTGAAGCAGAACGAATACCTGTGGGAGGATCGCCCGTCGCGCTACTTCGCGCGCATCGCCAGCGACGAGGGCGACGACGTCTTCGCGTTCGGGCACACCCACCAGACCTTCCACCGCGTGACCGCCGCCGCCCACTTCATCGGTGTCGGCTCGGTCGGGTGCGGCGGGGTCGGGGATGCGCGGGCGCGCTACGCGGTCCTGTACGTCACGGACAGCGACGTGGTGGTGGGCTTCCGCAGCGTCGAGTACGACCTGGACTCGGTGGCCCGCGACATGGCCGCCAACGGCCTGCCCCTGAGGCTGCTGCGCGAACCGCCAGTCCCGCACACGTTGGTCGATCCGGGGACGATCCCGATCCAGGCCGCCGAGGCCCCCGCCCAGGCCTGAGCCGGCTGCCCTGACGCGGCCCGCGTCAGGCTGCCTTCGACTCCCGCTCGTACGGCCGACCCACCGCGGCCGGCGCCACGCTGCGCCCGACCACGCCGGCCAGCACGACGATGGTGATGATGTAGGGCAGTGCGCTGTAGAACTGCAGCGGCAGGGTCGACAGGAAGTCGCCCAGCGCGCCCTCGGGCGGCGCGAACTGGATCGAGCGCTGCAGGCCGATGGAGGCCGTGAACAGGAGCGCGGCGCCGAAGGCACCGACCGGCGTCCAGCGCCCGAAGATGAGCGCCGCCAGCGCGATGAAGCCGCGTCCGGCGGTCATCTCGCCCTGGAAGGCAGAGCCGAACTCGATGGTCAGGTAGGCGCCGGCCAGCCCGGCGAAGATGCCGCCCAGGATGACGTTGCGGTAGCGCAGCTTGATGACGTCGATGCCCACCGTCTCGGCGGCCTTCGGATGCTCGCCAACCGAGCGCGTGCGCAGCCCCCAGCGTGACCGGAAGAGGAGCACCTGCAGCACGATGACGCTGATCAGCATGCTGAGCGCGATCGGTCCAACCCCCAGCAAGGCGTCGATCAGCGGGCCGATGACCGGGATGCCGACCAGGAATGACGGCAGGCGCAGGTCCTGGAACTGGCCGGCCGACGGCGGCGAGTGCTGGCTGACCAGCAGGTTCAGGTAGCCGGTGATGCCCACCGCGAAGATGTTGATGATGGTGCCGCTGATGATCTGGTCGGCGCGCACCGAGATCGACAGCCAGGCGTGGACCGCGGACACCGCCATCGCCGCCAGGATCGCCATCGCCAGGCCGATCAACAGCGGCAGCGTGATGCCCATGATCCCGATCGACAGGTGGGGCAGGAACTGGCCGGCGATGGAAGCCGACCACCACGCCACGAAGGCGGCGGTCAGCATCATGCCCTCGATGCCGATGTTGACCACACCGGACCGCTCGTTCATGAAGCCGCACAGCGCCCCCAGTGCGATCGGCACGGCCGCGGCCATGATCGTCGGGGCCAGCACCGGCAGCTGCACGATGACGTACACGACGAACTGGATGACCATGCCGAGGACGGGGATGTCGTACAGGAATTCCACGGCGGTCTACCTCGTCGCCTGTTCGCCGTAGCTGCGGCTCACGGTCTGCAGCTCGGTCCCAACGCCGGTCCCCGCGGTCCGCACTTTCAGCACCCGACGGACCACGGTTTCGGCCGCCAGGAAGAAGAGGATCACGGCCTGCAGGACGGCAACCATCTGGGCCGGGATGCCGGCTTCCACCTGCATCTGCCCGGCGCCGGCCTGCATCGCCCCGAACAGCAGCGCCGCGAATACGATGCCAACCGGGTTCGCCCGCCCCACCAGTGCCACGGCAATGGCATCGAAGCCGACCGTAGTGCCGTAGGAGGCGGGCATGTACCCGACCTCGCCCAGGATCTCGCCGGCCCCGGCCAGGCCCGCCAGCAGGCCGCAGATGCACATGGTCAGGACGATGAGCCAGCGCGGGTGCATGCCCGCGTAGCGCGCCGCATCGGGACTGGCGCCAGTCGTCCGGATCTCGAAGCCGGTGGTGCTGCGATAGAGGAGCCACCAGGCCAGCGGCACTGCCGCGGCGGCGAACAGGAGGCCCAGGTGGCCGTTGCGGCCGATGATGATCGGCAGCTCGGCGGCCACGAAGGTGTCGGTCCGGGCGAAGGTGACTTCCGGCCCGGTGCCGCGCAGCGGGCCGCTGATCACGTACGAGACCAGCTGGATGGCCACGAAATTCAGCATGATGGTGGTGACCACCTCATGCGCCCCGGTGAACGCCTTCAGGAAGCCGGGGATGAAGCCCCAGGCCAGGCCGCCCAGCATGCCGGCGATGATCGAGACCGGGATCGCCACCCACGGGCTGGCATCGTTCAGCGCGATGGCGGCCACTGAGGCGCACAGCGCGCCCAGCAGGAACTGGCCCTGCGCACCGATGTTGAACAGCCCGCCCTTGAAGCCGATGCCGACCGCCAGGCCCGCCAGCACCAGCGGGGTGGCGTTGACGAGCGTGTTCACGATCGAGTTCAGCGAGCCGACCGAACCCTGCAGCAGTGCCTTGTAGGCGGTGATCGGCAGGAAGGGGTCGAAGCCGCCGATCAGCGGGCTGGACAGGATCATCAGCGCGGCACCGAAGATCAGCGCCAGGCCGATGGCGATGGCCGGCAGCAGGGCGACGTCAAGGAAGCGGCGCACCAGCGGACGGCGGGCCGGAGTGGCGGCGGTCAAGACGTGTCCTCATCGAGGGTCTGCGGCTGGACGCCGCCGCCACGGCCGCCGGTCGCCATCAGGAGGCCGACGTCCTCGCGGTCGGCGGTAGGCCCATCGAGGACTGCCACCAGCTGCCCACGGAACATGACGCCGATGCGATCGGACATCTCGAGTACTTCGTCCAGCTCGGCCGAGACCAGGAGGATCGCGACGCCGGTGTCGCGTCGGGCGATGGCCTGGTTGTGGATGAACTCGATGCTGCCCACGTCCAGGCCACGCGTGGGCTGGTCGAGGACCAGCAGCTTCAGCTCGCCCTCGAACTCGCGGGCGACCACCACCTTCTGCTGGTTGCCGCCGGACAGGGTGCCGGCGGTGACATCGGCCGACGGTGTCCGCACGTCGTACTTCTCGATCGCTTCCTTGGCGTAGGCCTCGATCGCCTCGTCGTTGCGGCGCAGTCCTCGCGCATACGGCGCGTGGTAGTAGTCGTTGAGCACCAGGTTGTCGGTGAGCGGGAAGCTCAGCACGACCCCGAAGCGGTGGCGGTCGCCTGGCACGAAGCCGAGACCCATCTTGTGCATCGTCCGCGGCGAGGCGGCCGTGGTGTCGGTGCCGTCCAGCGTCACCGTGCCGCTGGTGGCGTGGCGCAGCCCAACCACGGCCTCGACCAGCTCGTCCTGGCCGTTGCCGGCCACGCCGGCGATCCCGAAGATCTCGCCGGCCCGCACGTCGAACGAGACGTCGCGCACCATGTCGTGCCCTCGATCGTCGCGGACGGAGAGATTGCTGATGCTGAGCACCGGCTGCGCCGGATGGCTCTCGCCGCGGTCGACGGTGAGCTCCACGTCGCGACCGACCATCAGCTTGGCCAGGTCGTCTTCGTCGGTCTCGCTGGGAGTCCGGCTGCCCACCACCTTGCCGCGCCGGATGACGGTGATCTTGTCGGCGACCTCAAGCACCTCGTACAGCTTGTGGCTGATGAAGATGATCGCGTAGCCCTCAGCCTTCAGCTTGCGCAGGACACCAAAGATCTCCTTGGTCTCCTGTGGCGTCAGCACGGCCGTGGGCTCGTCCAGGACCAGGACCCGTGCGTTGCGGTAGAGGGCCTTCAGGATCTCCACCCGCTGCTGCCAGCCAACCGACAGGGAACCGACTGGCGTGTCCGGGTCGATCTCCCAGCCGAACCGGTCGCCGAGCTCCTTGATGCGGTGCTGGGATGCCGCCCGATCCAGGAAGACGCGCCCCGCCATCGGCTCCTCGCCGAGCAGAATGTTCTCGGCCACCGACAGCACCGGTACCAGCATGAAGTGCTGGTGGACCATGCTGATGCCTCGCCGGATGGCGTCGTGCGGGCTGGCGATCTCGACTTCCTTGCCGTCGAGCAGGATCTGGCCGGCATCGGGCACCGCCAGGCCGTAGAGGATGTTCATGAGGGTGCTCTTGCCGGCCCCGTTCTCGCCGAGCAGAGCGTGGATCTCCCCCTCGCGGACCTCCAGGTCGATGCCGTCGTTGGCCACGACCCCGGGGTAGCGCTTGGTGATGCCGCGCATCTCGAGTACGGGCGGTCTCGCCCCGCCCATCGCCGGCGCCTGTTCAGCCCTCACATCTGCCAAGTCGAGCCACCAGAAAAGTCATGAGCGGACCGGCCACGAGGACCGGTCCGCTCACGGTTGGGTGCGAACGAGTGCGGCGGATCGGGTCAGTCGGTGCCCGTGTCCTCCGTACCCGCGTAGCACAGGTTGGACGGCTGGCAGGGATCAAGGTCGCCTGCCGCCATGGCGTCGAACGCGTCAGTCACCGCCGTCTTGATGTCGTCGGTGATCACGTTGCCGTCGAACTGGTAGTACGGGGAAACACCGATGCCGTCATTGTCGGCGCCATAGAAGACGTTGCCGGCACGCGCGGAACCACCCGAAATGGCCTCGATGCCATCACGGACGCCCTTGGTCAGGTGCTTCTCCGCGCTGGTGACGATGCAGGCCGCCTGGTCATGCGTGGATATCCACTGGTCGACGTCGACGCCGATCCCATAGATGCCGGCCGCCTGGACCGACTGCAGCACGCCGTTACCGGTCTTGCCGGCGACCTGGAACATCACGTCCACGTTGCCGTTCTGCGACAGAAACTGGTCGGCGAACGACTTGCCGGTAGTGGGGTCGTTGAACGCGACCGACAGGTCGTTCGAGACGTACTTCAGGTGGACGGTGATGTCCGACTTGACGCTCTTGGCCCCGTTCTCGTAGCCACGCATGTAGTTGACGACCGGCGGGATCGTTCCCGAGCCGCCGATGGCCGCGATCTCGTTGCTCTTGCTGATGTTGGCGGCCACGATTCCGGCCAGGTACCCGGCCTGAGCCTCGTTGAATACCAGGCTCTCGTAGTTGGCGAGGCCTGCGCCGGCCACGGGATCATCACCGGCCTGGAACTGATCCACCCCGATGAAGTGGACGTCCGGGTTGGCGGTGGCGGCCTCCAGGGTGGCCGCCCCGATGGCGAAGCCGACCGTGACGATCACGTTGTAGCTGTCATCGAGCAGCGTCTGGATGTTGGTCGCGTAGTCGGCCGAGTTCTGGGTCACGATGGCCTGCGGCGATGGTGCGCCGATGGAGGCGGCACCCTGCTGCGCGCCGAGCCAGCTGTACTCGTTGAAGTTCTTGTCGTCGAGCGTCCCGACGTCGGTCACAACACCAATCTTCAGGTCGCTGGTGCCGCTCGCCTCGACCGGTTCGGGCGTAGCCGCGGTGACGTCGCCGACCTCCCGACACAGGCCCTTGCCAACGTCGATGGTGCCCCCACCTCCCGTGCAAGCCGCCAGGGCCAGCGAGACTGCCACCAGTGAAGCGACACCCGCGTGCCGTCGCTGCATCCGCATTGGTACTCCTTACATTCCCCGTCAGAGGGGACTCCTCCGATCCCGGTGCGCGATGCGCACGGGTCGCCGGACAGGGCATAGCGTCCAGCCGAATCGGGCGCATCATACTTCCCCGTCAATCCCGTCCTCAAGGTGCATCCGGCATCCGCCCGATGGCGGCCTCGTGGCTGCCGCCGCCCGTATCATCGGCCCGATGCCGACCCCTCCCGCGCCCGCCCCCAGGCTGGTCATCTTCGATCTCGACGGCGTGGTCTACCGGGGGTCGGAGCCCGTCCCCGGCGCGGCCGCGCTCGTGGTTGCCCTTCGAGCTGCCGGCGTGGCAACGCGATTCGCCACCAACAACTCGATGGCCACCCGGGCTGCCTATGCCGAGCGCCTGGCCGGGCACGGCATCGCGGCCAGCGCCGACGAGATCGTGACCAGCACGTGGGCCACGATCACGCATCTGCAGCAGCACGAGCCGGCCCTGCGGCGCCTGCTGGCCCTTGGCGCCGATGGGATGCTCACCGAGCTGCGCGACGCCGGCTACGAAGCAACCCACGCGGGTGACGCAGCAGGACCAGATTGGAATGGCGCCCCGCTGCCGAACGGCTACGACGCCGTGGTCGTCGGTCTCGACCCGGATGTGACCTATCGCACGCTGGGGATCGCCGCGGCCGCGATCCGCGCCGGGGCGCGATTCGTGGCCACCAACGCCGACCTGCGCTACCCGACCCGGGGCGGGCTCATGCCGGGTGCGGGGGCGATCGTGGCGGCGCTGCAGGCCACCACCGGGCAGCAGCCGCTGGTGATCGGCAAGCCGGAGCCGGCCATGTTCCGGGCCATCCTGGAGGCGGATCATGTCCCGCCGGCAGACGCCCTGGTCATTGGTGACAACGCCGATGCCGACGTGCCAGCTGCGCGAAGGGCGGGGATTCCGGTCGTGCTGGTGCTGACCGGCGTCACCGATGCGAAGGCGGCCGCCACCCTCGATGGCGAGCGGAAGCCCGACTGGGTCGCCGCGGACCCGGCGGAGGTGGCAGCCCTGCTGGGCCTGACCGTCAGCTGATGCCGGCCCACGCGCCCCAGTGGCGGTCGGCCTCCGCAGCTGCCCGCTCGAGGAAGTCAGGCGGGCCGAAGCCACGCCGGAAGCCGTTGAGCGCGACCGCGCGCAGCTCCTGCGGCGTGAGCGCCTGGGCCTCGGCCACACGCGCCATCTCGGTGGACAGGTCAGTGCTCGAGACGGTCCGGTCGTCAGTCGAAAGCGAGACGCTCACCCCGGCCCGATGGAGCCGAGCCAGGGGATGGTCCGCCAGCGACGCGACCAGGCCGGCCTGCACGTTGCTGGTCGGGCACAGGTCCAGCGTGATGTCGCGCTCGCGCACCTCCCCCATCAGCTCCGGGTCGTCGGCCGTGGTTGCGCCGTGGGCGATGCGGCGCACGCCGAGCGCGAGGGCCTCTCGGATCCGCTCAGGGCCGGGCACCTCGCCCGCGTGGGCGGTGAGGGCCAGGCCGCCGTCCTCGGCGGCGCGAAAGGCCGCGGCGTGGGGAGGAGCGGGGTACGTCGCCTCGGGGCCTGCCAGGTCGAAGCCGACCACCGGCGGCCCGAACTCGGCAGCGGCCCTCGCCAGCTCCACGTTGGCGCCTGGCGGATGCGATCGCATGGCGGTCACGATCAGGACGACCAGGTGGTCGGGGCCGGCGGCGTGCAGCCCGGCGGCGGTCCCATCCGCCACCGCCGCCAGCACGTCGCGCACCGACAGCCCACGCTCAAGGTGCAGCCGCGGGGCCCAGCGCACCTCTGCGTACTTGACACCATCGGTGGCCAGGTCCTCGACGAGCTCGGCCGCGGCGCGGCTCAGCGCGTTGGCGGTCTGGAGCAGGGCGATCGGCAGGTTGAAGTAGGTGAGCAGCTCGGCCTGGTCGCGGCAGTGGGCCGGCGCCACCATCCGTGCCTGCGCCTCGTCCTCGGTCAGTGGCACGCCGATCTCCGCAGCCAGCTCGACCGCGGTGGCCGGGCGCAGCGCACCGTCCAGGTGCTGGTGCAGCTCAGCCTTGGGCAGGGAGCGCAGGTCGGCGGGACTCGGAGGCCACCGGTGCACCCAGGCATGATAGGTTCCGCCCGCCCGACCAGGGCCGTCCTGGTCGGCGTGCTGGGGGTCCTGCTGCTGGGCGCAATGCTGGCCGCCCGACCCGCTGGTGCCGCCGCCGACCCCACCGTCGCGGCCGCGCGCAAGGCGGTCCTCCGCCACGAGGCGACCCAGGCCGCGACTCGCGTGGACGCCCTGATCGACCGGCTGCAGGCCGCCGTGGACGCGGGCCGCCGGGGGTCGGCCCTCGTCATCGAGGGCGACCAATCGCCACGTGCCGACCTGTTGAAGGCCGCGGCCGCCATCGACGCCGCGTCCGATGAGGCGGCGCTCGCCTCAGCTGCCGCAGCCACCGTCGATGGCACGCTGGCCGCCGTGGCGCCCCACCGCGGACCGCTCCCCGCGGGGCCGTCCACCACCCTCTTTCCGGGGATCTCGGCCCAGTTCACTTCTGCTGCCGAGGCCGCGGACCCCTTCGTCGCCCGCCGCCAGGCAACAGAGCAGACGCTGGATGCGCTGGGGGCCGCGCTGGCGGCGCTCGATGACGACGACCCGCGCCGCGCGCTGACCGAGCTCGATCGGGCGCAGGACGCGCTAAACACGGTGCGCGAGTGGAAGGATCCGCCGACGGTCCTGCCGTTCTGGCTCGACACGACCGGTGAGCTGCTGACCGCGGCCCGCCGTATCGCGGCGGCCAGCCTGGCGGGAGACGCGGACGCGGTCGCACGCGCGGCGGACCGCTATGCGCGTGCCGCCGACGACGCGAAGCGGGCGGACACCGCGTTGGCCATCGCCATTGCTGAATCGGGTTCGTCATTGGCGGCCACGCCGCTGCAGCGGCTGGCCGAAGCGCTGGAGGCGGCCACGACCCAACGCCAGGCACTGGCGGAGATCCTGGCGACCAACTGAGGCCTGGCCAGCCCATCGGTCTATACTCGATTGACCCCGAGCTCGCGAGCTTGTCCCAACCTGTCCGCAGCGCTCTTGAAGGAGATTCGCCCGTGCGCCTTCGCGCCGAAACGATCGACCCCGCCAGCGTCCAGGCCGATGTGCTGGCCGTCCCCATCTACCGGGAGGACAAGGAGATCTCGGGGGACCTCGCCGCCCTGGATGCCGCCACCGGCGGTGCGATCAGCCAGGCGATCGAGTGGGGCGAGTTCAACATCCTGGAGCACTACACGGCCTTGGTTGACGCTGGGTCGATCGCGGCCGACAAGGTCCTGCTGATCAATGGCGTGCGCCGTGGCCGCGGCGCCTGGCGAGCCCGCCGGATCGCCTCCACGGCCACCCGACGATTGCAGGGTCACGGGGTGGAGCGCATGGCCCTCTGGCTGCGGGATGGCGAGGAGGCCGATGCGTTCATCAGTGCCGGCATCGGGGCATTGCAGGGCACCTACCGGCCGTATGCCTATTACGGACGCGTACGCGACACGCCGGCAATGCTGCGCAGCGTGGAAGAGGTGGTGCTGATCGGGGACGGCGCGCCGGCATCCGAGGTGGTTGAGCAGGCCCTGGTCATGGCGGAGGGCGTCGAGTTCGGACGATCCCTGGCCAACCGCGCCTCCAACGACCTCTACCCGGAGCGCATGGCCGAGGTTGCACGCGAGCTGGAGGCCGATGGCTGTACCGTCGAGGTGCTCGACGTCGAGGACATGCAGCGGCTGGGCATGGGCGCGCTGCTGGGCGTTGGGCAGGGCGCCTTCCACGAGCCGCGCCTGATCGCCATCAAGCTCCCTGGCTGGGAGAAGGCCGCCGATGACCGGCGCCTGGCGATCGTGGGGAAAGGCGTCTGCTTCGACTCGGGCGGCATCAGCCTCAAGCCGCCCGAGCGCATGGAGGAGATGAAGCACGACAAGTCGGGCGCGGCCGCGGTCATCGCCGCCGCCCGCACGGTGGCGCGCCTGGCGCCGGAGACGCCTCTGATGGCCGTGGCGCCAATGGTCGAGAACCTACCCGGGGGCAACGCGCAGCGGCCGGGCGACGTGGTCAAGGCCATGAATGGAAAGACCATCGAGGTCATCAATACCGACGCCGAGGGACGCCTGATCCTGGCCGATGCCCTTCACTGGGCGGAAACCCAGGGCGCAACCCACATGGTGGACGTCGCGACCCTCACCGGGGCCGCCGCCGTCGCCTTCGGTGAGCTGATCAGCGCTTACTTCGCCAAGCCGCGTGACTGGGGGCAGGCGGTGCAGCGCGCCGCCGATGCGACGGGCGAGTGGTTCTGGGAGATGCCGCTGGCCACGGAATACCGCGCCGCCTACGACTCCGCCCACGCCGACATCGTGAACTCGGGCACGCGCGAGGGGTCGCTCATCAAGAGCGCCGTGTTCCTGCACGATTTCGTGACTGTGCCGTGGGTGCACGTCGACATCGCCGGCAGCGCCTATCTCACCGCCGACAAGGCGGTCAACCCGAAGGGAGCGCTGGGAACCGCCGTGTCGACGCTGGTACGCCTGGCGCTCGACTATCGGGACGGCGCCACCGAGCAGGCATAGCGAAAGGGCCCGCCATCCCGGCGGGCCCTTCAGCGTTCTCAGGCGAGGCGCTCAGTCGCCGTCGTTGTCGTCCGCGATGTCGCGGGCCGCGTCCTTGGTCTCGCCCCACTTCTGCTGGAGGTCGCCCTCTGCCTGCTCGCGCTTGCCCTCGAGCTCGGTCGACGTGTCATCCGTCGCGTCGCCCCACTCTTCCTTGACCTTGCCGGCGCCTTCCTTGAGGCCGCCTTCGATGCGATCGCTGTCCATTTCGCTTCTCCCCAACGTGTGTTGTGGACGGGTGCCGATCGATTCGACCGGCTGATTCGCAAGGGAAGGCACGTGGCGTGCCAAACGTCGCCACCGGGCCTCGGCGGGCGGGACCGGCGGCTAGCATGCCGCGGTGACTGCCATCGCCCTGGCCGCTGGCCTTGGGTTCGCCATCATCGGCGCCGCCGCTGAGCGGATCGCCTCCGTCTGGCCGCCAGACGAAGCCTCGCGCCGCTCGCCCGGATGGCGCACCGCCCTGTTCGCCGTGGCCTCCGGGGCATCCGCGTGGGCCATCGTCAGCCGCTCGACGCTGCCCGGCTGGGCGACCGCCGTCCACCTGACGGTGCTGGCGCTGCTGGTCCTCATGTCCGCGACTGATCTCGAGCAGCGCCGGTTGCCGCACGTCCTGCTGGATCCGCTGATCGGCATCTGCGTCGTCTTCGCGTTCGTGAATCCCGCCCTCAGCCTGCTCGACGCGGCCATCGGCGCCGCGGCGGCGATCGCTCTGCTGGGCGTGCTGGGTCTGGTCATCCGCTCGGGCGTCGCGCTGGGCGACCTGTACCTGGTTGGGCCGCTGGGCCTGTTGCTGGGCTGGCCGGCGATCTTCGTGGCCATCTTCATCGCCGCGCTGCTCGTCTCGGTCAGCAGCCTGGTCCTGCTGGCCAGTCGTCGGGTCGGGTTGAAGAGCTACGTTCCATTCGGGCCGTTTCTGGTGGCCGGCACGGTGATCACGCTCCTCCGCGACGAAAGACTGCTTGGCGAACCGGCCGCGGCGGCGGCCACGCTGGTCGGGCACCTAGTGGGCCGGATGTACTAGCCCTATTCGTTTACCTGACATCGGCTTGCCGCGTCCGTTAAGATTCGCGCCAACGTCCCCCGTGCCCGGGGTCCGCTCCGGTCGGTCGTCGCTTCCGCTGCTCAGGCGTCCGAACGTTGCCGGCATCGCGCGCGCTGATCTGGATAAATCTCATTAGGAGCCGATGTCGACCGTACGTCGTCGCACCCTGCTCACCCTGGCCCTGATTGCCCTCGTGGTCGTCATGGCGCCTGGCAGCGCACGTCCCACGGTGCGAGCCGGGGATAGCGTCAACGACGCCATCAGTGAACAGCAGCGCATGGAGGCCGAGCTCGCCCGCCAGCGCCAGCAGCTCGCCGACCTCCGCCGCCAGCAGGCAGCCCTCACGGTCAGCCTGGCCACCCTGACCACCGACCTCAAGCGCACCGGACTTGAGCTTGCCAAGGCGCAGCGGCAGCTGGAACGGGTGACCGCTTCGCTCGAGGAGTCGCGCACCGCGCTCGAGAGCTACCGCGCGCAGATCGCACACCTGGCGGAGAACCTGCGGCGCGTCGCCGCCGACCTGGTCACCACGCGCACCGAGCTGGCCGAGCGCGAGGTCCTGCTGGAGGACCACCTGCGACTTGCCTACGAGCAGTCGCAGACCTCCATGCTGGAGGTGCTGCTCTCGACGGACTCCTTCGGCGAGGCATCCAATCAGCTCACCTCCATGCTCACGCTCTCCGACGAAGACCGCCGGCTGGCGGCGGAGATCCGCGAGACGCGACAGCGATTGGCGGTGCGGCAGCAGACGCTGCGCGACGGGCAGGTCACCCTGACCGCATTGCGCGACGCCGAAAAGGAGCGGACCCAGGCTCTCGCCGTCCAGCAGCGCCAGGTGGATGACGCCAGGCAGGCCCTGCGCACCTATCAACGCCGCCTGGAGGAGTTGCGGACGGAGCAGGAGGCGCAGTACCGCCAGTCGGCGCACAACGAGCAGCGCACCAAGGTGCTGATCGATGAAGAGCGCGACGAGCTCGCCGGCCAGCGCCAGCTGGTCACGCGCCTGAAGCGGCAGGCGGACCGCCTGGACCTGGCCTATCGGGGCCGATTCGCCTGGCCAGAGAAGGGCGACTTCTACGTGACCCAGGAGTTCGGCTGGACCAACTTCGACCACAACCACACCGGCATCGACATGGCCTATCACAACGGCTGCGGGGGCCCGATCTACGCCGCTGGATCCGGCACCGTGCTGGCCGACGGACGGCCGAACGTGAACTACGGCGATACGGCCATCGGCGTGGTGATCGGCCACAGCCAGCGCCTGCAGACGTGGTACTGGCACCTGTCCAGCGAGATCGTGAACGTTGGCCAGAAGGTCGAGACCGGCGACCTCATCGGCTATGAAGGCGCGACGGGCAATGCGACCGGCTGCCACCTGCACTTCCAGGTCAACCTGGACGAAGCCCCGGTGAATCCCCGCAACTACCTCCCCTAGCCGATCCTCGCAACGGAGTTGATGGGCCGCCGACGTGCCCCATCGACCCCGCCGCAGTGACGCGAAAAGGAATGCAACGGTCACGTCGGGCTAAGCGTTCTTAACCAGTGCTGATTCGACCCACGCCGGCAGTTCAAGTACCGTAGGGCCGGATGCACCCCGCCATGCAGCGGCGGCGCCATCGTCTGATGGCGCGCCGCACGACACGCAGCCGCGGCTCGCGGCGCGGCATGGCCGCCACCGCTCTCATCGTGCTGGTCGGCCTGTTCGCGCTGTCGGTCGTTGGTACCTTCGGCGGCACGGCCGGTGGCCTGCTGCTGACCTACAACTCGGTCTATGCCAGCCTGCCGGACGGCCGGCTGCTGGACGGCATCGAGCTGCCCGCCTCCACGTACGTCTACGACCGCACCGGAAAGCGGCTGCTGGCCCGCTTCGAATGCCAGAACCGTGAGCAGGTTCGCTTCGACGAGGTGCCGTCGAACATCGTCAACGCTGCCGTGGCGGCCGAGGATCGCACCTTCTGGGACAACGACGGCGTCGACTATCCGGCCATCCTGCGGGCCGCCTTCGCCAACCTGGAGGCCGGCTCGGTGGTGCAGGGCGCCTCGACCATCACCCAGCAGGTCATCAAGTACGCCGGCTCGATCAAGCTGGCCGAGGAGGCGTTGCAGCCATCGGGCTCCGCTGTGCCATCGGCCGAGCTGGACCCGAAGGCGAACCAGCAGGAGGAGAACCCGGAGATCTGCCAGGCGCCGCGCCTCACCTTCCTGGAGTCGGACCGCAAGCTCTGGGACAAGGTCCAGGAGGCGGTGATGGCCAAGAAGCTGACCGATGCCTACCCGGGCCGGGAGGGCAAGGAGCGCATCCTCGAGACCTACCTGAACCTGATCTTCTACGGGAACGGCTCGTACGGAATCAAGGCTGCGGCGGCCAACTACTTCGGTATCGAGAACCTCAACGACCTGTCCCTGTCGCAGGCGGCGTTCCTGGCCGGCCTGCCGCAGCTGCCATCGGTCTACGACCCCTACTTCAACGACCAGGGGCCGGACCGGGCCATCGCGCGCCGCGACCAGGTGCTGCGCGCCATGCTGCGCGACGGCTACATCACGCAGGCGCAGATGGACGACGCGCTGAAGGTGACATGGGGACAGATGAACCCGAGTCGCATCACCTCCGTCCTGCGCGAGCCACAGTTCAGCTTCAGGGTGGAGCGCGAGGCGGAGGCGATCCTGGCCGCGATGGGGGTAGCCAACCCGGCGGAGGCGGTGCGCACCGGCGGCTATCGGATCACCAGCACCCTCGACTACAAGCTGCAGCAGGTCGCGCACAACCAGGTGAAGACCTGGGTCAACGCCCTGAGCGACAAGAACGTGCACAACGGCGCGCTGGTCGCAATCAACTCGGCAACTGGCGAGATCGTGTCGTACATCGGCAGCGTCGACTACTACGACCGCGAGGACCCCCGTGTGCAGGGCCAGTTCGACGTGGCCGGCCTTGGTCTGCGCCAGCCCGGATCTGCCTTCAAGCCGATCGTCTACTCGTCCGCCTTCCGAGCGCGGGAAGCCACGCCCGCCACCTTCTTCCTCGATTCAGTGACGCAGTTCGGGGCGGACCGCGCGACCAGCTACATGCCCACCAACGCCGACATCAAGGACCACGGACCGCTGCTGGCGGTCGACGCGCTGCGCTACTCGCTCAACGTTCCGTCTGTGATGATGCAGTACCTGGTCGGCATCAACGAGACGGCCCGCTTCGCGCAGTCGATGGGAATCGCTTCGAGCAAGTACATCCTGGACCAGGATCCGGGCCTGTCACTGGCACTTGGATCGGTGCCGGTCAACCTGACCAACATGACCGGCGCTTACGGGGTCTTCGCCCAGCAGGGCGTCCTGCATCCGCCCACCTCCATCCTGGAGATCCGCGACCGGAACAATCGGGTCATCTACAGCCTGAAGAAGGACGGGCCCGAACAGTCAAGGCCGATGACCCAGGGTGAGGCGTATCTGACGCACTGGATCCTGGAGGGCAATACCAACCCGGCGTCAAACGTGCTGTGGGGCTCGCGTGCCGAGCTGTCCGACCAGAACGGCCAGCGCCGTCACGCGGGCTTCAAGACCGGGACCACCAACGACTTCCGCGACGTGTCCGGCTTCGGCTACGTGCCCGGCAGCCTGGTGACCGGCGTATGGATGGGCAACAACAACCAGGAGCCGCTCTCCAATGCGTTGGGCCAGGGCCTGTTCAGCGCCGACGGGCCGCTGTACATGTGGCACGACTTCATGGAGATCGCGCTGAACCGCAAGTGGGACTGGAACGGCCGCAAGCCTGTCCAGCAGACCGATTTCGCCCAGCCGGCGGGCGTGACCATGGAGACCGTCTGCAAGTTCAGCGGCATGCGGCCGGGCAACTGCGGCGAGACCCGCGAGCTTCCGTTCCTGGAGGGCACCGTTCCTCCGATCGACAACGTCCATACCAAGGGCTGCTTCGACGTCGTCCAGGAGGTGGCGCAGGACGACCGACGACCACAGGAATGGGTCAACTCGGCGGATAACTGGTCGAGTCGCTATGTCAACGGCCAGACCGGGTCTTCGGGCGATGCGACGCTGCTCAAGGAGAACAGCAGTTACCACCTGGCGATCTCGCCGGTGCTCGGCAACACCGGCTTCGGCTCTCCGATCTGCGGCGAGGTGATATTCACGCCCAAGCCGGAGAAGACGCCTGAACCGTCGGGTGGTCAGGGCCCGGGTGGCCCTGGTGACTGCGGTCACGGCAACCCGCATGACTGCACGCCGGCGCCGACCATCATCGAGCAACAACGTGGTGGCACGGCCGGCACCCTGCCACCGGCCGACCTGGGCATCCTGGTGCCGGCAACCGCGCTGTCGCTGGTGGCCTGGCTGGTCCCGATGGGGGCCAGGCTGGGCCGGCGTCGCCGTCGCCGCTGACCACCAGCTCCGCCGCATGATGCGGCGCATGGGAGAATCCGACGCATGTCCGCATCGGTCCTCACCCTGATCCTGGCGGGAGGCGAGGGCGAGCGGCTGTCGGTACTGTCGCAGGTCCGCGCCAAGCCGGGCGTCCCATTCGGCGGCAAGTACCGGATCATCGACTTCGCCCTGTCGAACGCGGTGAACTCCGGGCTCACCGACGTGGCCGTGCTGACCCAGTACGCTCCGCGCTCCCTGATGGACCACATCGGCGTCGGCCGCCCCTGGGACCTTGACCGCAGCCACGGCGGGGTGACCCTGCTGCAACCCTATATCGGCCGCGGGCGAACCCGCGACTGGTATCGCGGCACCGCCGACGCCGTGCTGCAGAATCTGGATTTCATCGCCGACCGCGACCCGGAGCTGGTGCTGATCCTGGCCGGCGACCATGTCTACAAGATGGACTACCGCCCCTTCCTGGAAACGCATCGGGCCAAGGGCGCCGAGATCACCTGCGCGGTGCGGACCGTGCCGCTGGAAGAGGCGCATCGGTTCGGCATCCTGGAAAGCGATGCCGACGGCCGCGTCGTCGACTTCATCGAGAAGCCGGCGCAGCCGGCCAGCAACCTGGTCAGCATGGGTGTCTACGTCTTCTCGTGGAGCGTATTGCGAGACATCCTGTCGCCGGATCGGGTCGACTTCGGGCGCGACCTGCTGCCTTGGATGGTGGAGGCCGGCCGCAGCGTATACGCGTACGAGTTCAAGGGCTACTGGCAGGACGTCGGGACGGTGGAGAGCTACTGGCGCACCAACCTGGACCTGCTCTCCGATCGGCCGGAGATCGAGCTGAACGACCTGGGCTGGCTGATCTACACCAGGAGCGAGGAGCGGCCGCCGGCTCGGATCGGACCCGAAGCCCGAGTCACCAGCAGCATGGTGAGCCACGGCTGCGTGGTGGAGGGCACGGTGGAGCACAGCATCCTGTCGCCGGGCGTGCGCGTTGGACCGGGCGCCATCGTGCGGGACTCGATCGTGATGTTCGACACGTGGGTGGCGGAGCGGGCGGTGATCGACCGAGCCATCATCGACAAGGACTGCCGGATCGGTGTCGGGGCGGTGATCGGCAGCGGTGACGACCTGAAGCCGAACCGCGACGAGCCGGAGCGCCTGTACGCGGGTATCACCATCGTTGGCAAGCGCGCCACTGTGCCGGCGCGGGTGACGATTGGACGGAACTGTCGCATCGATCCCGGGGTAGTGCCCGCCGATTTCGGGCGTCGGCGGGCGTTCGGCGCGGGCGAGACGGTGGCCCACGCTGGCTGAGCAGACGCCGCCGCTTGACGCGTGGCTCTCCGAGCTGGGCATCGAGGTCGTCGACGGCAGCGGCGCAGCAGGCGATCCAGCGCTGAGCCGCGACCTGGTGCTGGACGGCGAGCGGCGCTTCGACCTGCGCGTGACCGCCGCCTGGGTCGACGGGGTTGGCCTGTCGCTATGGGCCTACTACGGCCAGGAGGCGATGGAGATGCCCAAGCGCACCTTTCATCGCCTGCTGTACGCCAACTCCGAATATCCCTTCGTGAAGTTCGCCCTGGCCGATGACGACCGGCCGATGCTGATGACCGAGCTGCCGACCGCGGCTCTCAGCGCGGACGAGCTCGGGCGCGGGCTGGTCCGCCTGGCGATCGTGGCAGACCGACTCCTGGAAGAGACGCTGCCGGCGGTGGCCGACCGCGGGATCCTGCCCGATTGGAGTGGGCGCGTTGGACGCAACGCCGCCCTGCTGGCGGCGTATCGCGCGGACGTGGAGGCGGCCATGCCGGAGTGGCAGCCGCCGGCCGCGCGGAAGGCGCGCCGCGGCCCGATCGCGCGCCTGCTGGGCACGCGCGGTTGAGCCTGTCGCCTGCCGTCCGGGCTGCGGCGCCGGTCGCGGCCGCCTTCACGTTGCTCGTCGCCGGCCTGCTGCCGGCCCTGCCGCTGATCCGGCCCGGACTCGCGCGGGCGGCGGAATACAGCATGAGGACACAGGCGACCTACGAGATCGCGCCGGGGGAGGGAACGGTGCGCGTCACCGTCGACGTCACGTTCAAGAACACCACGCCCAACCCACCGGGGCAGTTCAGCGTCTTCCCGACAATCGACCTGGCAGTGCACGACGGGGCCCGCAACGTGCGTGCGGAGGACGTGCGTAACCGGCGGTTGCGCACGACGGTGCAGGAGCGCGACGGCGTGAATGTGGCCAGCGTCCAGCCACGCCCGCCAGTGCGATATCGCGACGTGCGGCGCTTCACCCTGTCCTACACGCTCGCCGACGGCGCCAGCAGCGACATCCGCATCCGTCCTTCGGTTGTGATCGTGCCGATCTGGAGCTTCGGCACGGAAGGATCGGTCAGGGTGCGGTTGCCCAGCGACTACGAGGTGTTGGTCGATGGCGATGCCCTGCGCGCCAACGAGGACGGCAGCTCATGGCAGCTGGATAGCGGAAATGTGGCCGATCCCAGCCGCTGGCTGGCCCGCGTCACCGCCACCCTGCCATCGAGCTACGTCACCTCTGAGCGCCAGGTGCCGCTCAGCCAGGGCAGGGTCGACGTGCAGGTTCGCGCGTGGGCCGACGACCCCGGCTGGGGACGGCGCACACTCCGCCTGCTGACGGAGGCCCTGCCGCGCCTGGACGACGCGATCGGGCTTCCACATCAGCCCACTGGGCCGCTGGTGATCGTCGAGTCGCTGCCCGAAGCCGGCGCCGTGCTGCGTGAGCCGGCCGCCAGCGACGTGGACATCGCCATTGGCTACACCGAGCCTGCCTTCACCGTCCTGCACCAGGTGGCGCATCTCTGGCTGCCAGCCACCCTGGTGGCGGACCGCTGGATCCGCGAAGGCTTCGCGTCCCACGCCGCCGCACAGGTGGCCACGGCGCTCAAAGTGGAACTGCCCTTCGACCCTGAGCGAGCCGCCGCGGAGCTCCGCGACGACGCCTTCCCGCTCGTCAGCTGGGGCGCGGGCCAGGCGACGGCGGCGCAGGAACGCTACGCGGACGCTGCCGCGTGGGCGGCCGCGGACGCCATTGCCGCGGAGGTCGGGGAGGATTCGCTGCGACTGGCCTGGCAGCGCATGGCGGCCGGGCTGGACGGGTACAGGCCACCGTTCGATGCCGCCCCGACGACTCCGGTGGCTGCCACGGTGCCGGCCGACTCACGGCATCTGCTCGACCAGCTGGACGCTGTCAGCGATGCCGACGTGGTGCCAATCTTCCGGCGCTGGGTGCTCGACGAGGCGAGCGTGGCGCAGCTGTCCGCCCGCCGCGACGCGCGCGCCGCATACCGTGAGCTGGAAGCCGCCGCCGGTGACTGGGGCACGCCGGACCCGGTGCGCCTGGCGCTGGCCGGCTGGCGTTTCGACGACGCGCAGGCGGCCATTGCCGAGGCCACGGACTGGCTGGCAGACCGTGATTCGCTGTTGGCGCGGATCGAGGCGGCCAGGTTGGCGGCTCCGGATCGGCTGCGCGCCGAGTACGAGCGCGGCGGAGGCAGCGAGACCGCCCGCCGCGAGCTGGACGAGGAGGCAGCGGTGGTGGCGGCCTACGTCGCGGCTCGTGAGCGTGCCGCGGCCGATCGCTCACCGCTCGAGGAGGTGGGTCTCCTCGGCGGCCGCGGACCGGATGCCATGCTGGACGAGGCGCAATCGCTCTTCGTCGACGGCGACCTGGTCGGCGCCGGGGACCTTTCGGCTGCCGCATCTCGCCGACTGGACCGCGCCGCCATCGACGGCGCCGCGCGCCTGGCGGCGGTGCTGGTCCTCGGCGGCGTGTTGCTGGTGGTGGGCGTGCGCCAGGCTCGGCGCCGCGGAGCGACTGGCGCGGACCGCTACACTGCTCGGCCATGACGCGAACGAGCCCTGCGCGCTCTCGCTTCCAGACTGCGGCGGACGTCCTGTCGGGCGATACGGCTGACGTCTACTTCGAGCGCGCGCGGCGGATCCTGGCCGCCGAGCAGCTCGACCCGGTGGTGTCGATGGAGCTGTTCGCATCGGAGGACGCCATCCTGTGCGGCGCCGAGGAGTCGCTCGCCTACCTGCGCGAGATCCTGGGCAACGGCAAGACGCTGGAGCCGGCGCCGATCGTCGAGTCGCTGCACGACGGCGATCCGATCGCGCGCAAGGAGGTCGTGATGCGGATCACGGCCCGCTACTCCGCCTTCGGCCTGTACGAGACCGCCCTGCTCGGGATCCTGTCGCAGTGCACCGGGTGGGCGACCGCCGCGCGGCGCATCGTGGACGTTGCCGCGCCGATCCCGGTCATCGGCTTCGGGGCGCGACACGTGCACCCATCGGTCGCCGACCAGATGGACTACGCCAGCGTGGTGGGCGGCTGCATCGGCGTCTCGACGCCGGCCGGGGCGCGAATGGCCGGGCTGGCGCCGACCGGCACCATGGCGCACGCGCTGATCCTCATCTTCGGCGACACCGTGCGTGCGGTGGAGGCATTCGATCGCCACGTGGAGCCGGACGTGCCCCGCATCGCCCTGGTCGACACCTTCAAGGATGAGGCGGAGGAATCAGTCCGGGTGGCCGACGCGCTGGGGGAGCGGCTATGGGGCGTGCGGCTGGATACGCCTGCGGAGCGCGGTCGCGTGACCGCCGACCTCGTCAAGGAGGTTCGCTCGCGGCTGGACCAGGCCGGGCATCCGCACGTCCAGATCGTGGTGTCGGGTGGCCTGGACGCGGAGCGCATCGGCTATTTCAAGGAGGCCGGCGCGCCGGTCGACTCATTCGCGGTGGGATCGGCCATCAGCGACGCCAGCCCAATCGACTTCACCGGCGACCTGAAGGAGATCGATGGCACGCCCCATTGCCAAGCGTGGCCGCATCCCGGGACGCTCCGACAACCCGCGCCTCGAGCGGATCGACCTCAGCGCCTGAGACCGCGGCCAATGGACTCCAACGAGCGCGAATCGGCCTACGAGCTGTTCCGCCGCGGCTCGCAGCTGCTCGACGAGCACCATCCCGGCGCCGCCTCCGTTCTGCTCGAGCGCTGCCTGGTGCTGGAGCCAGGCAAGGCCTCCATCATGGAGGCGCTGGCGCGTGCCTATTTCGACCAGGGCGCCCACGACCGGGCCGCGGGGCAGTTCCAGGCCATGGTCGACGCCGATCCGCTGGCCCACTACGCGCACTTCGGCCTCGGGCTGTCGCGCCTGCGGCTGGGCGACGAGGCCACCGGCCGCCGGCACCTCCGCATGGCTGTGTTCCTGAAGCCGGACAACGAGGATTATCAGCGCGCCCTCCGGCGGCTCGACGCCGCCTAGCGTCGCCCGCGCTCCTCCGCGCGCAGACGCTGGCGGAGCAGCGCCAGCACGGCGGCCTCCTGCGGCGACAGGCGTCGCAGGTCGTCGCGCAGCTTCTGGTCCGCCGTCTGCCGTGCGGCCCGCACCACGTTCCCGTCCAGGTACGCATCAATCACCGCCGGGTGCACGTATGACCGGCGCGACACGGCCGGCGTGTTGCCCAGCCACTCGGCCACCTGCTCCACCGCCCGCACCACGTTGCGCTTGGCCTGCGCCTCCGAGTCCACGCTCTGCAGCTCCTTCAGCGCCCATGCGGCCAGCACCGTTCCCGACCAGGTGCGGAAATCCTTGGCGGTGAAGTCCTGCCCGGTGATCTCGCGCAGGTAGTCGTTCACGTCGGCTGAGCCGATGGGCCGGATCTCGCCCTCTTCGTCCAGGTAGGCGAACAGCTCCTGCCCGGGAAGGTCCTGGCAGCGCGCCACGATCCGGGCCAGGCGCGCGTCCGACAGCTCGACATCGCTGGCCTTGCCGCCCTTGCTGCGGAAGCGAAAGCGGATGCGGCTGCTGCCGACCTCCGCATGGCGGTCGCGCAGCGTGGTCAGGCCGTACGAGCGGTTGTCACGCGCGTATTCCTCATTGCCCACCCGCATTCGCGTCTTCTCGAGCAGCCGGACCACGGTCGCCAGGACGCGCTCGCGCGGCAGGCCGTGCTTGCGCAGGTCGGCATCGACGCGGCGCCGGATGGCGGGGAGCGCCTGGCCGAAGGCGATCATGCGGCCGTACTTGGCCTCGTCGCGCACGGCGCGCCAATCGGGGTGGTAGCGGTATTGCTTGCGGCCGCGGGCGTCGCGCCCCGTGGCCTGCAGGTGCCCGCGGCGCGAGGTGCAGATCCAGACGTCGGTCCAGGCGGGCGGGATGGCGAGCGAGCGGATCCAGGCCACCTGATCCTTGTTCGTGACGCGCCGGCCGTCAGGACCGATGAAGGTGAAGCCTCGTCCGGCGCGCCGGCGCCGGATGCCGGGGCTGGCATCGGTCACATAGCGCAGGCCGGCTTCCTCGGCCGATTCGACCGGGTCCAGCGTGGGTTCTGATGCGGTCATCGGGCGGCTGGCCGAACGCAAGCCGCGTGCCGGATCGGCCTCAGGCCGGCGCCTCGGCAGCCACGCGATGGGCGAGCCACAGGATGCCGGCCACGGACTTGGCGTCGATCACGCGGCCGTCGTCCACCGCGGCCACCGCCTCGGTCAGGCTCAGCCACGACTGCTCGAGCAGCTCGTCATCGGGCGGTGTGGCATCGGTTTCACGCAGGCCGGTGGCCAGGAACAGCGTCAGGCGCTCGGTGCAGAAGCCGGGAGCGGTGAAGAAGGACGGACCCTCCTCCCAGCCGTCCGCGGCCAGGCCGCATTCCTCGCCCAGCTCACGCTCCGCGGTGGCGCGCGGTGCTTCGCCCGGGTCGAGCGTACCTGCCGGGATCTCGAGCATCTCGCGGCCGGTGGCGTGCCGCCATTGGCTGACCATGGCCAGGCGCGCGCCGTCCCAGGCCAGGATCCCGACCGCGCCCGGATGCTCCACCACCTCGCGCGTGGCCGCGTGGCCGTTGACCAGTTCGACCTCGTCGACGCGGAGAGAAATCAGCTTCCCCGTGAACGGACGGGTGCTGCTGGTGGTGCGCTCCTGCATGGGCCGATCCTACCGCGGGACCCGAAGGTACCGATGGGCGGGGGCGCCGCAACCCCGCTAGGATTCCGCCGGTGATCCGCGTCGACCGCCTGCGCAAGGACTTCGGCCAGCTGACCGCCGTGCACGACCTGTCGTTCGAGGTTGGGGACGGGGAGATCTTCGGGCTGCTCGGGCCCAACGGCGCCGGCAAGACGACCACCATCCGGATGCTGGCTGGCCTCATCGCGCCTACCGCCGGCCAGGCCACCGTGAACGGGCATCCGCTGGGGGAGGAATCCGACCGCATCCGGGCCATCACCGGCGTGCTGACCGAGTCGCCTGGCCTGCACGAGAAGCTGACCGCTCGCCAGAACCTGGCCTACTACGGACGACTCTACGGCCTGACCGGGGCGCAGCTGGCGGAGGCGGTCGACAGGTACCTGGGCGTGGTGGGCATGACCGAGCACGCGGACCGGCGGGTCGGAGGCTTCAGCAAGGGCATGCGGCAGAAGATCGCGATCGCGCGCTCGCTGCTGCACGAGCCGGAGGTCATCTACCTGGACGAGCCGACGAGCGGTCTCGACCCATCGGCGGCCAAGACGGTCCGCGACTTCGTGGCCACCCTGCGCGAGCTCGGCCGCTCGATCGTGGTCTGCACCCACAACCTGGATGAGGCCGAGAAGCTCTGCGACCGCATTGCCATCATGCGCGGCACGCTGCTGCGGGTCGACACCCCCTCCGCGCTGCGACGCAACGGGCGCGGCGCCACAGTGCGGGTCGAGCTGAACGGGGCGCGCGGCCCCGAGTCCTTCCTGGACGCCATGGCCGACCTGGCGTACGTGCGTGCCGCGCAGCCCCGCGACGGCGCGCTGATGCTCGAGCTGGAGGATCCGAAGCGCGAGACGCCGGACGTGGTCAACGCGCTGGTGAACGCCGGCGCGCGGATCACTGGCGTGGGCGAGGTGGCCGCCACGCTGGAGGAGGTCTACCTGGAGCTGGTCGGCGAGGCCGGCGTGCGCGACGACCACACGTTGCCCGATGCGGAGGCTGCCGCATGAGGCTCGCCTTCGTGTGGGCGGTCTTCGTCAAGGAGTGCCGCGACCTGCTCAGCAACCGGCTGCTGCTCGGCGCGGTGGTGCTGCCGGCCGTCATCTTCGCCGCCATCCCCACCGCCCTGGTCTGGATCATCCAGCAGTACGGCATCAACTCCGAGCAGATCACCCAGATCGAGGGCTACATCAGCCACTTCCAGGGGGTTGATGCCAAGGTCGCAGCGCAGGCCTTCATCATCGTCAACTTCATGGCCTACTTCCTCCTGATCCCGGCCATGGTGCCGATGGCCATCGCCACGCAGTCGGTGATCGGGGAGAAGGTGGCGCGCTCGCTGGAGCCCCAGCTCGCCACGCCGCTGCATGTCCCGGAGCTGCTGGCTGGCAAGACGCTGGCCGCGGCGCTGCCGGCCGTCACTGCCACCTGGGCCGTCTATATCGCCTATGGCCTAATAAACGGGGCGATCGCCGACCCGCGCCTGACGCGCTTCGTGTTCAGCGATGTCTGGATCCTGGCCA
This sequence comes from uncultured Chloroflexia bacterium, assembly GCA_963720505.1. Classification (GTDB taxonomy): domain Bacteria; phylum Chloroflexota; class Limnocylindria; order QHBO01; family QHBO01; genus DASSCW01. Next base: position 76,043 of record CAVRFT010000006.1, on the reverse strand, counting down.
TGCTCACGCTGGTGCCCCTGATCTGCCTGTTCAGCGTCCTGCTGGGCATCGTCGTCAGCAGCCGGGTCAACGACCCGCGTGCCGCGCAACAGATCGGTGGCTTCGTGGTCATCCCCATCATCGCCGTGGCGGTCGCGCAGTTCTTCGGCGGTCAGCCGACCTTTACCCGCGATCAGGTGATCATGGGCGACATCCTGGTGACCGGGCTGATCGGGGTCGCGCTGGCCATCGGCTCATGGGCCTTCGACCGGGAGTCGATCCTGACCCGGATGGCCTGAGCCTCCTCGCCGGTTCAGCCCTTGACCGATCCGCCCAGGATGCCCCGCACGAAGTAGCGCTGCAGGCTGAAGAACACGACCAGCGGCAGGAGCATGCTGATGAACGCCGCTGCGGTCAGCAGGTGATAGCCCTGGCCCAGCGAGTTCACCAGGTTGGCGATGGTGACCGTCATGGGCGCCACGTCCTTCGTGCCCCCCGACCAGGATCAACGCCACCAGCAGGTCGTTCCAGACGAACATGAACTGGAAGATGACCAGCGACGCGATGGCGGGCACCGACAAGGGCAGCACCAGCCTGAAGAACGCGGTGGTGGGTGAGGCGCCATCCAGGTAGGCCGATTCGAACATCTCCTTGGGCAGCTGCCCGAAGAAGTTCCGCAGCAGGAAAATGGCGAACGGCAGCCCGAAGCCCGTGTGTGCCAGCCAGACGGCCGGGAACGACCCGGTGATGCCGAGGTTGGTGCTGAACTGCAGGACCGGAATCAATGACGACTGAACGGGGATAACGAGCAGGCCGACCACCAGGATGAAGAGGATGTTGCGGCCCGGGAAATCCATCCAGGCGAAGGCATAGGCGGCGTAGGCCGCCACCAGGATCGGGATGACGGTGGCCGGGATGGTGATGAGCAGGCTGTTCAGGAAGCTCTGCGCCATGTTGTTTTCGGTCAGCACTTGCTGGTAGTTGTCGAGGGTGAACTCGAACGGCAGCCGGAAGGCATTCCACCAGCCGGTGGTCAGCACGTCGTTGGCCGGGCGCAGCGAGCTGACGAACAGCGACACGGTCGGCAGCAGCCATATCACGCAGACGATGATCAGGGCGGCGTGCAGCGCCGCACGGCTGAACCATCCGCTCCCGCCGCCCGGAAGCCGCTCGGCGCGAGGCGGGGCGTCGACTCGCGCATCGCCCAGGTTGACAGGAATGGCAGGCTGCCCGCTTTCGGTCATCGGATGGCCTCCTGGGCCTGGAAGCGGCGAATGTTGATCAGCATCACCGGGATGATGGTCAGCAGCAGGATGATGGCGATGGCTGCCGCCGTCCCGGCGTCATGGTTCGTGAATCGGGCGTGGTACCAGGCGGTGCCGATCACCTCGGTCTTGTATTGGCCGTTGGTCATCACGTACACGATGTCGAACGTCTTGAGAGCGGTGATCACGATGGTCGTGCCCACCACCGCCACGGTGGGCGCCAGCAGCGGCAGGATGATGCGGAAGAAGACCTGGAGCTCGGTCGCGCCATCCATGCGCGCTGCCTCCAGCAGCTCAGTGGAGATGCCCTTCAGGCCCGCCGACAGGATCACGGTGGCGAATCCGACCCACATCCAGATCCCGACCAGGATGAGCATGAAGGTGTTGCGCGGCCACTCGGTGATCCACGACTGGGGCTCGATGCCGATGAGGCCAAGTCCGGCATTCAGGGATCCCACGGTGGGGTTGAATGCGAACTGGAAGTTCCAGATCACGCCCGCGGCCACGAAGCTGATCGCCAGCGGCACGAAGACCATGGCCTTGACGATCGATTCGTAGCGGACGCGATCCGCCAGTACCGCAATGATCAGCCCCAGGACCACCACCATGCCGGCGAAGAACACGATCCACAGGCCCGTGTTGAGCAGCGTCTGCCAGAAGCTGCCCTGGCCGAACAGCTTCGTGTAGTTGTTCAGGCCCACGAACGCGCTCGAGTCCTTGTTCTGGAAGCTCAGGAGGAACGTTGAGATCGTTGGATAGATCAGGTACGCGATCAGGAAGGCGAAGCCGGGGGCGAGCCACAGCCAAGGCCGGTAGCTTCCCCTTCGTTGCTCGGGCACGAGCGTCAGCAGGCGCTCGGCCAGGAACGCGTAGCCGGCCGTGACCAGCGGAACGCCGACCACCACGACAACGGCGATGCCGAGGGTACCCAGCTCCAATGCTCTCCTCCTGCTCGGGCTCTTCGTGCTGCAGGTGCGGGAGGGAGTGGGGACCGGCTTGAGCCGGCCCCCACGTAATCAGCGGTTGGTCGGTGCTAGCTGCACCACTTGCCGAACGCCTCGAAGGCTTCCTTGATCTCCGGCGAGTTCCACGCCTGCGTGCCCTGCCACCAGGCGTCGTAGACGTCGGCGCCTGACTGGCGCAGGACGAAGTCCTCGATCCAGTCGGTGCCGGGCCATCCCTCGGAGCCGGCGCCGCTGTTGAGGCCGATGCCCCACGGCGTAGTGCCGTCGGACTTGATCTTCTCAACCAGCGTGTTCAGGCCGTCGAAGTCCTCTGGGACCTCGTAGCCCTTGGCCTCGAACTGCTGCGGGTTGTACCAGATGAAGCCCTTGGCGCTGGCCTTGATGAAGATCCCGACCATGTGGCCGTCCACGCTGCCGTCGGCGATCCATCCCTCGTTCCACTCCTGGGCCATGGCGTCCGTGTCGATGACGTTCTCGAGCGACAGCAGGTCACCGCTGCGCGCGAACTGCGCCATCGCGCCCGGACCCGGCAGGCCGGCCACGTCGGGCGGGTTGCCGCCCTCGATGCGGGTCGTCAGGGTCGCGTTGATATCACGGGTGGACTCGTAGTTCACCTGGACGCCCGTCTTGTCGACCCACGGCTGGATCATGGCCAGGAAGGAGTCCTGCTCCGCATCGGCCCAGACGGCCAGGATGTCGATCTCGCCACCGAGCCCCGCATCGTCAGCCGGTGGTGCGGACGCGGCCGGCGGATCCGCCGTCCCGATGTCCGCGTAGGCGCTCTCACGAGTCGTGTCGAGGTCGCTGAGGATGCTGTCCAGGTCGCCGGGGCTCTGGATGTAGCTCAAGATCGCCGCCCGGAAGGCGGCCTCCATCTCGGCCGGCATCTTGTCCGAGGCGTCGAAGCGGACTGTCTCGGCGTTGATCATCGTCTCCGCCAGGCGCTTCGACGTGTCGTCCGGATACGCGTCCATGGGGACCGCGCTGTTGCCGGACAGGGCCCCACCGCGACCCGGCCAGATGGCCTGTGCCTCGGCGGTGACCAGGTAGCGCATCAGGGATGCGGCCTGTGGCGTGTCATTGAACATGCCGAACAGGTCGCCCGCGGTCTCGACCGCGGAGAAGTCAATCGCCGGCATCGGGAAGAAGTCGTACGTCTCACCTGCCACCGCGACGTCCGGGAAGTTCTGCTCGAAGAACCCGGCCTCGCCGGCCATGAAGCTGGCCTGGTGGTGCAGGAAGCAGCCAGGCGGATCGCTGAAGAGACAGTCGCCGCCGTTGCCGAACTGCGTGTTCAGGGCGCCGTTCGGTCCCTGGAAGACGTATCCGCCGCTACCCCCACCCGTCCCAGAGCTGGACGGGCTGCTGCAGGCCACCACCGCCAACATCACGGCGACGACGGGGGCCATGTATCTCAATCGACCGGTCATTCAAGCTCCTCCACAGTCGTGCTCGGCTCGGCGACCGCACGGTGCAGGTCACGAGCCAACAATTCGGGGTCGCTTACGGACGAGCTCGGGGATTCCGCCCGTCGGCGCGGCCAGGTGGCCGTGCCGTTATTCGGTTGTCAGACCAGCGCTTGCTCTGTCTCCGGATCGAAGACGTGCAGCTTGTCGAGCGGCACTCCCAGCTCGATGTCCTGCCCGGGCTTGACCTGGCGGTCGGACGGGACCAGGGCCACGATCTCGCTGCCCTCGGCCTGGGCGTGGATCAGCTCCTCGTTGCCCAGGTACTCGACCACGTCCACACGGGCCGGGATGCGAACGACATCGCCCTGTCCGTCAGCGATGTCAAGGTGCTCCGGACGAAAGCCGATCAGCAGGTCGGTGCCCGGCGGTCGCTGGGCGGCCGCGTGCGCGGCCTTGCCGGAGAGCACCAGCTTGGCGCTGCCGAGCATCAGGTCCTCGCCCTCGGTCGCCTTGACGGTGGCGAAGTTCATGGCCGGCGAGCCGATGAAGCCGGCCACGAAGACGTTGACCGGGTTGTCGTACAGCTCCTGCGGCGTGCCCACCTGCTGCAGGAGGCCGTCGCGCATGACCGCGATGCGGTCGCCCATGGTCATGGCCTCGACCTGGTCGTGGGTGACGTAGATGGTGGTGGTGCCCAGCCGCTGGTGCAGGCGCGCGATCTCGGCGCGCGTCTGAACGCGCAGCTTGGCGTCCAGGTTGGAGAGCGGCTCGTCCATCAGGAACACGGCCGGCTCGCGGACGATGGCGCGTCCCAGCGCCACGCGCTGTCTCTGGCCGCCGGAGAGGGCCTTCGGCTTGCGATCCAGGAACTTGTCCAGACCCAGGATTGCGGCCGCTTCCTTGACGCGCCGGTCGATATCGGCCTTTGGCGTCTTGCGCAGCTTCAGGCCGAAGGCCAGGTTGTCATAGACCGACATGTGCGGGTAGAGCGCATAGCTCTGGAACACCATGGCGATGTCCCGATCCTTCGGGGCCACATCGTTCACCACCCGGTCGCCGATCAGCAGCTTGCCATCGGTGATGGTCTCCAGGCCGGCCACGCAGCGCAGGGCCGTGGTCTTGCCGCAGCCCGAAGGGCCGACCAGCACCAGGAACTCACCGTCAGCAATCTCGAGGTTGAGATCGTTGACTGCCACGACGTCCGCGCTGTAGCGCTTGTAGACGTGGTCAAAGGTCACGGTCGCCATGTCTTCAACATCCTCCAGGCAAGGCGAGAACCCAGCAGCGGATGGGTGGACGCCGCGAAGGCTGTCATCATAGTGCACCCCGCAAGGTGCTCCGTCATGCTCCGACGTGGCCTCCTCAGGCGTGAGGCCCCGACCCTGCCCTCCCTGTATGACCGCTATCCGGCGGCCAGCACGGCGCTGCGGCGACCGCGGGGCCTGCGGGTGGTGCCGATCGAGCGCATCGTGGGCACGGCGCGGCATCCATCGCAGAACACGGCGGACTTTCTGCCACTGCCGCACCTGCGGGGCCGGAACTGGCGCGAACGCTGGAATCGGATCCGCAAGGCCAATGACAGGCTGTCGGTTCTGCCGGCTGTCGACCTCCTGCAGGTGGGCGACGACTACTACGTGTCGGATGGTCACAACCGGGTGGCCGCGGCGCGCAAGGCCGGCGCGGTGGCGGTCGACGGCGAGGTGATCGAGCTGATGGTGCCCGGCGTCGAGCCGGGTGCGTCCACCGGGCACCACAACGATGCAGCCACGCTGCTGGAGGGGGCCGATGAGCTGCGGCAGGCAGCTACCGGGCGGCAATCCCGGACCGCCGAGCACCGGTCGAACGTGGACGAGCTGCGGCGCGAAGCGCTGACCGGCGAGAGTGAGTCGATCGAGGATGCGGAGTGACAGATCGGCTGCGCCTGCCATGGCCCGATGCGGCCGCCTTCGCCAAACGCAATGGCCGGCCGATCCGGCTGCTGGCGGTCTCCGACGAGATCGATCCGACGCTGGAGTCCGCGGCGACGCGACAGGCGTTGGGTCCGATCGACCTGGTGGTGGGCGCGGGCGACCTGGAGCCCGCCTACCTGGGCTTCCTGGCCGATGCGTTCGCGGTGCCGCTGCTGTACGTGCGTGGCAATCACGACGTTGGTCTCGCCTGGGCCGATGCCGAGCATGCGCACGTGCCGGAGCCGCTGCCGGATGGACGTGTCCACGACGAGCACGGCCTGCGCGTGCTGCCGTTCTCAGGCGCGCCGCGCTATGCGCCGCACGGGCGCCCCAATGCGGAGCAGCAGCTGTCCGGCACGGCCATGTGGCGCAAGGTGCTGGGAGCCTGGCCCGGCGCGGCCATGCGGCGGCCCCTGTTGGTGCTGACCCACGCCGCGCCTCGCGGCGTGAACGACGCGCCGGACCATGCGCACCGCGGGTTTGCTGCGTTCCGCTGGCTGCTGGACCGGCTGGCCCCGCCGCTCTGGCTGCACGGCCACGCCACCCTGGTGCAGCGGGGGATCGAGGCCCGGACGGCGCGACGCAACGGGACCCTCCTCGTCAACGTGACGGGCGCGACGCTGGTGGAGCTGGAGCCCGTCAATGACCGCTGATCGCGACCACGAGCCGGTGCCCATCGGGCGCTACGCCATCCTGGCGGCGCTGGCCGTCGCGGTGCTGCTGGGGATCACGCTCCTGGTCCGCCCATTCATCTTCAGCCTGGCCGATCCGCGCGACGATGCGCGCTACCCGCTGCTGAGCATCGGCGCCGCGGACGCGGGTCCCCAGCTGCTCGAGATCGTGCTCAACGACAGCCACGGGTTCCCGGGCGAGGTGGTCCGGGGCGAGCGCGTCGGCTACACGGTCGTGGTGGCGCCCCTGCCCGGCCAGGGCGGCTACTCGGTGGTCGGGGCGTGGAGCCCAACGGGCGACTGCGCGCTCGAGATCAGCGGTGATCGGCTGCGGGACTGCGATGGCGCTACCTGGACCTTCGATGGCTTTCCGTTCGACGCCGATGGGCCGTCACTGGTCGCGTTTCCGGCAACGGTTCGCAACGGGGCGGTGATCGCCGATTTCACCGCGCCCTTCGACCCCGTCGCGTCGTAGGATTCGCCGGCCATGCCCGAAGGACTCAACCCGCTCGTCTGGATCCTGATCGGCCTGATCGCCGGCGCCCTGGCCGGCTGGTTCGTGCCCGGTCGCGAGCGGATGGGCTGCATCGGCACCACCGCGGTCGGGATCATTGGCGGCCTGCTGGGCGGCTGGATCTGGACCGGGCCGTTGGGCCAGGATGCGGCGGGTGGTATCTGGGGCGCAATTCTGCTGGCCATCCTGGGATCGGCACTGGTGCTGCTGGTGCTGCGCGCCATCGGCTCGCGGAGCTAGTTCGGCAGGCCGCCCCCGTTGTCCGAGCCGCCGCCGTCACGCAGGAAGCGCTCGATGTCGGCAATCAGCTCGTCGCCGGCCGGCAGCCGCGCCTCGTCGGCCATCGCCTCCAGGCGCTCCACGTAGGAGCGAGTGCGCTCCTCAGCGCTCACGGCGGCATCCAGCAGCGTCCGCGTCTCCAGGGCGCGCTTTGGCAGGTCGCCAAGGGGCACGTCGGTCCCCAGGAAGTTGCCGAGGCGGCCCAGCAGCTCCACCGCGGCATTCGGGAATGCGCCGGATGCGTAGTGCGGCACCTGGGCGAAGAAGCCCAGCGCCGGGATGCCGGCCTGGCTGACCGCCAGCTCCAGGACCGACACCAATGCCGATGGCACCCGCAGCTCGCCGTCCGGGCCCTGCGGCACGTCCTGTGGCAGCAGGCCCGCCGTCGAGGCAGTGCCCAGGATCGGCACCGGCCGGGTATGCGGCACGGTGGCCGGAATGGCGCCCAGGCTCACCCAGGTCACCACGCCGAGCTCCTTGGCCAGCCCCACCACATCGGTCTGCAGCTGGCGCCAGAGGTAGTCGGGCTCCGCCCCGGTCAGCACCAGCAGGTCACGCTCGCCGACGCGGGTGGACACCAGCCGCAGCTGGGGCCAGTCGAGGTCCATCAGCTTGCCGTTGACGATCTGCAGGGTCGGCCGCCGGGCGCGGTAGTCGTAGATCCGATCGGTGTCGAAGGTGGCGATGGGCTGCCCGCCATCGGCCAGCTGCTCGGCGGCCAGCGTGCCGGCGCGGCCGCCGTCCACCCAGCCGTCGAAGGCGGCGACCACGATGGGGGAGTCGAGGCGGGGCGTGGTGTCGAGGTGATACAGGGTCATCGGCCCAACAGCATAGGCCTGCGCGTGGATCGCGGGATTCAGGCGGTCAGCTGCCCGGCGACTCGCGCGGCCTCGTCCTCGTCGCCGTGGTCGGGCTTCGGTTTCTGCTGCCCCGGCGCGGACTCACGGCCGTGCTCTCCGGAAGCGTCTCCGCCCTCACCCATGATGGAGCCGATGCCCGGGCTGACGCCCAGGTCATGGGCGATCTGGCCCCAGCCGGCACCGTCGTCGCGCATGGCCCGGAGGTCGGCCAGGCTCATGCCGGTGGCATCGGCCCAAGCCAGGAGGCGCACCGCGCCGCCCAAGCCGTAATCCGCGGAGAGCGACTGCAGCTGGTCCGACGTGGCATCGATGCCGCCTGCCTTGAGCCGATCGACCGCGTGAGCCAGGTCCTCGGCGGCCGGCGGCGCCTCGGGCTCGTCGGCCAGCGTCTCGGTGCCACCCGGCCTCGACCACCTGGGTGGCGAGCGCGGTGCCTGCCACGACGATCAGCAGCGTGCCGAGCAGGATCGCGATGCGCGTCGAGCGTGCCATTGCGCAGCACGGCTACGCCCATCGACCTTGCGGTGACCATTGCTTCGGTGCCCGGGTGCAACGCCGGTGTACGCCAGGCGTGAGGAGCGTGGCGGCCGCGCATAGTAATATCGTCGCGCGCCCGCGCCGTGTCTTCCCGGTTCGGCGTGCGAGCGACTGCGTGGTGGCCTTAGCTCAACTGGCAGAGCATCGGATTGTGGCTCCGAAGGTTACGGGTTCGAAACCCGTAGGCCACCCCAACACCTCGTCACGCGGCGAACGTCAGCAGCAGCCGTCCCCGCCGCAGCATCCGGTGGCGGCCTAGCGGCAGCTCGCCGGCCTGTTCGAGAGTTGGACCGATGGCGTGGCAGTCATCGGCTTGGTGGCCTTGACGATGGCGCTGTGCATGCCGTCCGCGACCGCGTGGGTCGGCGTGACCGAGACGTCGCTCCAGGCCGGCGGCCGTCAGGCCCGCCTCGTACTCGCTGAACGACAGCGCGCCAGCGATGCAGCCGACATACGACCCGCGCTCCGCCCGCTCGGCCGCGGTCAGGGAGTCCTCCGCCACGATGTCGCTGACGCCCATCCGCCCACCGGGCTTGAGCACCCTGGCGATCTCGCGGAACACCGCCGGCTTGTCGGCGGCCAGGTTGATCACGCAGTTGCTGATCACCACATCGATCGAATCGGCCGGGAGCGGGATCGCCTCGATGTGGCCCTTGAGGAACTCGACGTTCGTGGCGCCGGCCTGCGCGGCATTGCGCTGAGCCAGGGCCAGCATCTCGTCGGTCATGTCCAGGCCGATGGCGCGACCGCTCGGCCCCACGCGCTTCGCCGACAGGAGCACGTCGATGCCGCCGCCCGAACCGAGGTCGAGCACCCGCTCGCCCTCCCGCAGCTCGGCCACGGCGGTGGGGTTGCCGCAGCCCAGTGAGGCGAGCACGGCCGCATCGGGCAGCTCCTGCCTCTCGAGGACGCTGTACAGCTCGGCGCCGATGCCCTGCTCGCCACAGCAGGCGGCGTCGCCGGACGCCATGACCTGGCGAGCCGAGGCCGCGTAGCGCTGACGGACCTCCTCGTGGATGGTGGATTCGGTGGGTAGGCTCATCGGACGCTCCTCGATTCAGGCGATTGCCACCAGGCCGGCCAGGCCGGCGCTCGAGGTTGGCCCAGCGCTGCGCGAAGTCGGGGGCCAGCCGGTAATAGATGTAGGTGCCCTGGCGGCGGGTGGTGACCACGCCGGCATCGCGCAGGACCTTCAGGTGATGGCTGACGGTGGGCTGGCTGACGGTGCAGCACTCGGTGAAGTCGCACGCGCAGACGGCGTCATCGCCGGCGGCCAGCTGACGGACGATCGAAAGCCGGACCGGGTCGGCCATGGCCTGCAGCAGCTGGACCTCGGGATCGGTGGCTTTCATGCCGCCATTATATCGACGGATGTCAATATATGTGGCGTGACGCGGGTGAGGCGGGCCAGTCGGTCGGGTCGCTAGCCCAGGATGGTGGTCTGGCCGTTCGGGGACGTCGCCGCGCCCGGCCGCCAGGGCGAACATGCGGACGCGCCTGGCGATCTCGTCCCGAACCCGGCGAAATACGGCCATCCGTGCGGCCTCGTCACCGGTCGCCGCCGAGGGGTCGTCGAATCCCCAGTGGGCCGTCTCGTCAGCGCCGGGAAATACCGGGCACGCCTCGCGTGCCTGATCACAGACGGTGATCACCCAGGCGAACGACTCGCCCAGGTATCGCTCCACGGTCTTGCTTTCGTGGCGCGAGATGTCGATTCCGACCTCGGCCATGGCCTTGATCGCCTCGGGATGCACCACGGTGGCCACGGTCCCGGCCGAATAGACCTCGAAACGGTCGCCGCCGTACTCCCGCAGGAAGCCCTCGGCCATCTGCGAGCGAGCCGAGTTATGGGTGCAGACGAACAGGACGCGCATGGTTCCCACCGCAGCAAGCGTAGCAATCACGGTTAAGCCAGCGTCATGCCCACCGGTGCTGACGCAGGCTGCAAGCTAGTCAGCCGCCTCGAGGATCACCTTGGGCAGGCCGGCTCGCAGCTCGCCGCCCTCACCGGGCTGCTCTGCCGCGTCCCCGTCGGCCAGACGAGCGATGGCCTGCGGTGAAGCCGCTCCATCGGCGACGTGCGGTCGGTGTGCGGCCGTGGTCTGCAGGGTGTGAACCACCTCGCGAACACGATATCGGTGCGTTACGCCGGTCTCGTCGATGTACTCGACCAGGTCCCCGACCCGCGGCAGCGGCGCCGGGTGCTCCAGGTCTGCAGCGCTTGCCATCCTCGCCGGGGAACTGGACGGTGTAGGGCATCCCGTTCGGCCAGGGTCCATCGCCCTGGTCGGGATTGGGCGCCTGTGCCGCCTCCGGGGCTTCGGCGCTCTCCGTTCGCTCGCTCATGGAGCCCTCCGTTCATGGCATCGGCCATACCATTATCCGCCGCCGCCAGCCATCCTCGACGGCCAGGGACGCGGCGCCCCACCAGCGGTAAAGTGCCGCACAGTGGGCCGAAAGTCCTACCCCACCCCTGACCCAGCGGCATCTGGGTCATGGGGGCCAACCGGACCACCGTGCTAGTGCCTCTGGCGTGTGGCGGTCGTAGGGTGATGGCTGCTCCCGAGCACGCCTGACACCGAAAGGAGCGCGCCGGATTTTGACCGTTCAACGGAGCCGGACTCCACGTCACGCCATCGCCCGCGCCACGGCGCTGGCCGGTGTCGCGCTGGCGTCCGCGATGCTCCTGGCTTCGAGTCCTGCGCCGACCACCGGCTGGCAGCAGGGCGCGGCCGAGGCAACGCTCTTCCAGCTGATGAACGGCGCGCGCGTCAACAACGGGCGCCGGGCGGTGCAGCAGAACGGGACGCTGGTCAGCCTCGCCCGATGGCGGAGCAAGGACCAGGTCGACCGCAACTACTTCGACCACACCATCCTGGGCACCGGCTACCAGGTCTATCACTGGTATGACCTGAACGGGCTGCAGTACAGCTGGGGCGGCGAGAACATCGGCTGGAACAACGGCTACAGCGACGCCGATTCGCCGGTCGCCATCCACCAGGGCTTCATGGACTCGCCTGGCCACCGCGCCAACATCCTGGAGCCCAGCTTCACGCATGGCGGCGTGGGCGCCTATGGCAAGGACAACGTCAACTTCCTTGGCACGCAGCGCAATCCGCGCTTCTACACCGAGCTCTTCATGCAAGCCGCCTCGGCTCCGCCACCGCCTCCACCCTCGGGGGGAGGCGGCGGTGGTGGGAGCCCGCAACCCCCACCCCCGTCGGGTGGCGATGGGGGAGGCGGCAGCGTGGCCAGTCCCGCCCACCACGAGCACAACGCCAAGCCTCACGCGAAGCCGCTGCACGTCGATGCACCGGCTGCGCCGCGAGCCTCATCGCCGATGAACGGCGGCACCATGGTCGCCGCCGCGCCGGGCAGCGAATCGACGGAGGGGGTGCGGGCGCTGGCCTTCGCCGGTGACGCCGCAGCGCCTGCGAGCAGCCTCGTTGCCAGCCCATCCGGCGGCCTGCGGGTCGAGTCCGCCGCCGCGCCGGAACGCGGCCTGTTCGAGACCGTCCTGGGCTCGTTGCTCGGTTTCGTCCTCTAGCCGATGGTCGCTGACGCGACCGCATCGGGCCCAAACCATCCGTCTAGACTGCCGGCGATGCCGGTGATCCTCGAGGCGCGTGACCTGGTCAAGCGCTATCCGCTGCGTGCCGGCTCCATCGACGTGCTGCACGGGGTCTCGCTCTCGGTCGAGCAGGGCGAGTTCGTGGCGATCATGGGCGCTTCCGGCTCCGGCAAGTCGACCATGCTCCACCTGCTGGGCGGCCTTGACCGTCCGACCAGCGGCGAGGTCGTCATCGACGGCGTCAACATCAGCCAGCTCAACGACGAGCAGGCGACGCTGACGCGACGTGCCAAGACCGGCTTCGTCTTCCAGTTCTTCAACCTCATCCCGCTGCTGAACGTGGCGGAGAACGTGGCGCTGCCCTTTCTGATCGCCGGGGCGGCGCTGGCCGACCGTCGCGACCGCGTGGATGAGCTGCTGGAGCTGGTGGGACTGGCCGACAAGGCCGGGCAGCGACCGGACCAGCTGTCCGCCGGCGAGCAGCAGCGAGTCGCCCTGGCCCGTGCCCTGGCCCCCAGTCCGGCCATCCTCCTGGCCGATGAGCCGACGGGCAACCTGGACTTCACGACCGGCACCGAGATCCTGGACCTGCTGTGGGATTCGTGCGACCGGCTGGGCCAGACGATCGTGCTGGTGACCCATGACGCGCGCGCCGCGGCCTACGCCGATCGGGTGCTGGTGGTGCGCGATGGCGAGATCCTGGAGACCATCCAGCTTGGCCGCCGCGCCGACCACGAGGCCCGCCCGCTGATCATGCGCCTGGCCGAGCTGGGCCTCTAGCGCGTGCACCTGTCGGCCCTCGCGTGGCGCAGCCTGGCCAGCCGGCCGCTGCGCACCGGCCTCACGGTGCTGGGCGTTGCGCTGGGCGTGGCCGTCATCGCGGCCGCGTTGATGGCCGGCCAGGCAGCGACCGAGGCCGTTCGGCGCGCCGCGCAGGAGCTGTTCGGTTCCGCCTCGATCCGAGTCCGCGCCTTCGAACCTGATGGCTTCACGCCGCGCACCGTGCAGAACATCCAGACCATCTCCGGCGTCAGCACCGGCTCGGCGGTGATCGAGGAGCGTGGCCGCAGCGTGACGACCAGGCCCGGGCCGGACGAGAAGGTCTTCACCATGCTGCTGATCGGCGTCGATCCGCAGGACGAGGCGCAGATCCGCTCCTACGAGCTGGTGGACGGGCAGTTCCTGGATCCAGACGATCCAACCGGCGTGCTCGTCAACGCCGCCTGGGCCCGCGCCAACGGCCTCCGGGTGGGGGACGAGCTGTGGCTGAACTCGGCGCCGCACCCGCCCTACAACCACATCGTCGGCCTGCTGGGCGACGCGGGCTTCGGCGCGCTGGGCTCCGGCTCGGTGGTGGTGCTCAACTCGGACTTCCTGTCCGAGGCCTTTGCCGTGCCGACGCCGGTTCGCTACGTCGACCTGAAGGTGGCGGAGGGCGCCGAGGACGAGGTCCTGGCCGCGCTGGACCGCACCATGACCGAGCCGTTCGTGGTGGAGACGGTGGCGGATGCGGAGCAGCAGCTGGGCCGCGCCCAGGCCGGGTTCGCCGGGCTGGCCTTCCTGTTCGGGCTGGTGGCGCTGGCCGTGGGAGCGTTCCTGGTGGCCAATACGCTGGCCATGACCCTGGCCGAGCGCACCCGCGAGGTCGGGCTGCTGCGGGCGGCGGGCACCACCTCACGACAGGTGATGGGGCTCTTCCTGCGCCAGGGCCTGGCCCTTGGCCTGCTCGGTGGCGTCGTCGGGGTGCTGCTGGGCGTGGCGGTGGCGGCCATCCTGATCACCGTCCTGCAATCGAGCCGTGCGCTGCTCATTGGAGGCCTGCCGTTCCATCCGGTGGCCCTGCTGCTGGCCTTCGTCCTCGGCGCCCTCGTCACCCTGGCTGGTGCCCTGGTGCCCGCCCTGGCGGCCTCGCGGCTGTCGCCGCTCGACGCGCTGCGGCCATCCCAGCCGGGTCGCACCCTGGGCGGACGGCTGCCGTGGGTGATCGGCCTGGTCATCGCCGCCGTGGCGGTGGGCGTGGTCGCGTACCCGCTCCAGCGCGGGGACGCATCGCTCTCGGGCGCGCTGCTGGCGGTGGGCATCCTGCTGGCCGGGGCGCTGCTCGCTGCCATCGGGCTCCAGCCCTTCGCGCGCCTCATCGGCCGCCCCTTCGCCGCCCTGTTCGGCGCGCAGGGGGAGCTGGGCCGCGCCAACCTGGGCCGCGATCCGGTGCGCACCGGCCTGACGGTGGCTGCCCTGGCCATCGGTCTGGGGTCGGTCGTGGCGCTCGGCATCGTGACCGCCTCCGCCCGCGCGACCGCCGACGTATGGGTGCGCTCCATCCTGCCCGGCGGCTACGCCATCCGCCTGACCACCGCCGACGAGATCGACCGAGTGCGCGACGACCTGGCGACCATCACCGGCGTCGATCGGGTCATGCCCATCAGCGAGTTTCCCGCGGTGGAGGTGACCGATGACGGCCAGCGCGAGGTTGGCGTCGCCGGCATCGGCCCCAGAGACTTCCAGGACACGCGATCACTGATCTTCGTGGCCGGCGAGCGGCGCGATGCCTTCAACGCGCTGGATGAAGGAGGTGCCGTGCTGCTCCCGGAGTCGATCGCCACCCGCGACGGGCTTGTCGGTCGGCGACGCGATCACGCTGGCGCAGCCTGGCGGCGACGGCGTCCCGTTCACCGTCGCCGGCATCGTGGCCTACTCGCTGCCGACGCGGACCACCGAGGGCGCCATCCTCATGAGGCAGGCCGATGCGCGCGACTCGTTCGGCGTCACCCAGGCCAGCCTCTACGCCCTGCAGCCGCAGCCAGGGGTCCCGACCGACACGTTCCGGGCGGCCGTGGCCAAGAGGGCCGCGCTGTACTCCGCCGAGCCGCTCTCCGCCGCCCAGCTGTCGAGCGACCTCGGCCGGTCATTGGATCGGGTCATTGGCCTGTTCGACCTGCTGGCGGTGCTGGCGGTGGTGATCGGTGGATTGGGCATCGTGAACACGCTGGCGGTCGGGGTGCTGGAGCGTGGTCGCGAGATCGCCATCCTGCGCTCGCATGGCATGACGGTCGGGCAGGTGCAGGCCATGGTCGTGACCGAGGCAGGCATCATCGGTGCGGTGGGTGGGCTGGCGGGCGTGGCCATCGGCGGGGTCGTGGCATGGGTCACCATCACCGTGGCGGCACCGAACGACTTTGCGGGTGGGATCGCGGTTCCCTGGGGCTTGCTGGCAGCGGTCGTGCTGTTGGGTATCGGCGTCGCCTCGGTGGCGGGCATCTACCCGGCGCGATCGGCGGCCCGTCTGCCCATCACGGACAGCCTCAAGCACTTCGAGTAGGAGGTCAGCGCGCGTGGAGACTCGCTTCTGGGAGGCGCACGCGGGACGCGCCTTCGTCGGCCGGCTGGCAACCGGCACCGATCTGTTGGCCGAGATCGAGCGCTTCTGCGCCGACCAGGACATCCGGTCCGCCTGGGTCAGCGTGGTCGGCGCGGTCTCCCACGCCGCCTTTGGCTACTACGAGCAGGACGAGCGCCGGTACCTCGAGCTGGCCAGCGACGACCACCACGAGATCACCAGCTTCACCGGCAACGTGTCGATGCGAGAGGGCAAGCAGTTCCTCCACGCGCATGCCGGCTTCGCCAGTCGCGATGGCGCGTCGGTCGGCGGTCACCTGCTGCCCGGCTGCATCGTGTTCGTGGGCGAGGTCACCATCCGTGAGATGAGCGACGTGGAGCTCGAGCGCGTCCCCGACGAGATCACCGGCCTGGCGCTCTGGCCCCTGTAGGGACCGATGGGTGGCTGCTCGCCGCCCGTGAGGACCGGCTGGCTCCTACCGGCGGTAGTACGAATTGTTCCCCGATCGGGGCGCCGAACAGTCTAAGGTTCGCTCGATGAGCCGGGCTCGGCTTCGAATCTGCCCGCGAAGACGACAGGAGAACCAACTCGATGAACCCCCTTGCGCCGCCCTCGAACGGTCACCCGCTTCCGACCGCTTTTGCTCCTCGCTCACCGCGGCCGTATCCGGCGTGATCTCGGCGCCAGCTCCTTCGCTTGCGGCTCCGTTGCCGACGCTCTCCATCAATGACGTCACCGTCACCGAAGGCAACCTGGGCACCGTGACCGCGACGTTCACGATCACCCAGAGCGCGCGAGGCAAGTCATCCGTGCGCTACTCGACCGCGGCGGGCACGGCCTCGAGTCCGGCCGACTATCTGGCGCGGTCGGGGACGCTGAAGTTCGCCGGCGGTCACAAGACGAACAAGGTCGCGATCACCGTCGTGGGCGACACGCTCGACGAGGCAAACGAGACGTTCTTCGTCCGCCTGACCAATCCCGTCGGCGTGACGCTCGCGGACGACGAGGGCAAGGGGACGATCACCGACAACGACGCGCCGCCGACCGTGTCGTCGGTCGCCACCCTGACCGTTCCGGAAGGCAACACCGGCGACACCCCGTTCGCATCGGTCGACGTCACGCTGTCGGCGGCGAGCGGTAGGCAGGTCTCGGTCGACTTCACGACGGTCAACGGCTCCGCGACAGCGGGCAGTGACTACGACCTGACCGCCGGGACGCTCGACTTCGCCGCCGGACAAACCGCGGCGTCGGTGGTCGTCCCGGTGAACGGCGACATTGATGCAGAAGGCGACGAGACCTTCGACGTCGACCTCGCCAACCCGGTGAACGCCACGCTGGGCGCGCATCCGACCGTGGTCACCATCCAGGACAACGACCCGATCCCGCCCGGATCTGCGGTCCTCAACGTGACCGGCGCCACCGTCCGGGAGGGCAGCGGGGGAACCAGGACGCTCACCTTCACCGTCACTCGCTCTGGCGAAACGACAACGGCCGTGAACGTCGACTACCAGACCACCGGCGGCAGCGCGCTCTCGCCCTCCGATTTCGCGAGCGCCTCCGGGAACCTGGCATTTGCGGCCTCCGCCACCACGGCCACCGTCCAGGTCCAGATCGTGACTGATCGACGGCTGGAGCACCGCGAACGCTTCTTCCTGAGCCTGATCAACCCATCGGCCGGGGCAGCCATCGAGCACGGCCAGGCCAGCGGGCTGATCCGCGACGACGATACGTGGACGCGGTTCGTGACGAGCAAGGTCAATGGCCGGGTCCGTGTCCAGGGCCGGCTCTCACCGGCCCATCCGGGCAAGCGCATGGTCGTCACCCTGACCCGCATGCGGAACGGCGCGTGGGTGCTCTTGGGCGTCAGACGGCCCTTCCTCTTCGGAAGGTCCGATCCGAGCGGTGATGGATTCACCGACAGCCACTTCGCGACCCAGTTCCCGCGACCGAATCCCGGCCGATGCCGGGTCGTGGCCAGGTTCCGCGGGGACGCCGACCATGGGCCGAGTCAGGCCACCAAGCTCTTCGCCTGCTGAGTGGGTTGACGACTCCGACGAGCTACCGGTAGCGCGTTCCGAAACCTGACCACCTGCGCCGGGATGTAGCGCGATCAAGGAGGCTCATCCGGACCAGGGCCTCATGGCCGAGGTCGGAGGCAAGCTGGGCGTGCGCGGCGTCGCGGCGACGTGCTTCGCGCTGGCGAAGCAGGATGGCGTACTCGAGCGTTCCGGCAATCAATGAAGAGAAGCCGAGCGCTTCGGTCAGGCCTGGCATCGGCCAGACGGTACGCCCCGACCGGTCCCGTCGTACAGCCGGACCATGCTCCTACTGCCGTGGTCCCGATCAGACCGCCTCGGCCAGGGCTCCGGAGAACTGGCTTTCGTACAGTTCGGCATAGGCGCCACCCCGGGTCAGGAGCTGCTCGTGGTTGCCCTGCTCGACGATGTGACCCCGCTCCATGACGAGGATCGTGTCGGCATCGCGGATCGTCGACAGTCGGTGGGCGATGACGAACGTTGTGCGGCCCTTCATGAGCCGCGCCATCGCGCGCTGGATCAGGACCTCGGTCCGGGTGTCGACCGAGGACGTCGCCTCGTCAAGGATCAGGATCGGTGGGTCGGCGAGGAAGGCGCGCGCAATCGTGAGGAGTTGCTTCTCACCGGCCGATACGTTCGTGGCATCGTCGTCGATCACGGTGTCGTAGCCGTCCGGCAGGGTCCGGACGAAGTGGTCGACGTGGGCCGCATCTGCGGCGGCGCGAATCTCCTCATCGGTCGCCTCGAGGCGGCCGTAGGCGATGTTCTCGCGGATGGTGCCGTGGAAGAGCCAGGTGTCCTGGAGGACCATCCCGAACGCCAGTCGAAGCGCATTCCGGCTGAGGTCGCGGGTATCGATCCGGTCGATCGTGATACGGCCGTTGTCCAGCTCGTAGAACCGCATCAGCAGATTGACGAGGGTCGTCTTGCCGGCGCCTGTCGGACCCACGATCGCCACCGTCTGGCCCGCGGCGACTGCCAGGTTGAGGTCGTCGATCAGCGGCCTGTCCGGTTCGTAACGGAACGACACGTCCTCGAACGTGACCGCGCCAATCGGTTCGCCGAACGTGGGCGCCGCGACGGGCTCGGGCGACTCCTCCTGTTCGTCAAGAAGCTCGAACACCCGCTCGGCTGAGGCGACCGCCGACTGGAGGACATTGACCACGCTCGCGAGCTGGATCACGGGGAAGGTGAACTGGCGCGAGTACTGGATGAAGGCCACGACGTCTCCCAGGCTCATCTGCCCGGACGCGACCTGGAGGCCACCCACGACGGCGATCGTGACGTAGTTCAGGTTCGAGATGAGCGTCATCACCGGCTGGATGGTTCCGGAGATGAACTGGGCCTTGCGGCTCGCCTCGTAGAGCCGCTCGTTCTCGTCGTTGAACCGCTCGATCGCCTCGCGCTGTCGGCCGAAGATCTTCACGATCGCGTGACCGGTGTGCATCTCCTCCACGTGGCCGTTCAAGGCGCCGGTCGAGGCCCACTGCGCGACGAACTGCTGCTGTGATCGCCGCACGATGAACACCGTCGCGATGAGCGAGACGGGCACGACCAGCAATGACACGAGCGCCAGCTGGGGGCTGATCAGCAGCATCGCGATCAGGACGCCCACGATCGTCAAGAGCGAGGTGACGAGCTGGGTCAGGCTCTGCTGGAGCGACTGGCCGATGTTGTCGATGTCGTTCGTGACGCGGCTGAGCAAGTCGCCACGCGGATGGTGGTCGAAATAACGAAGCGGAAGCCGGCCAAGCTTGGCGTCGACCTCCTGGCGAAGCTTGAACACGCTGCGCTGCGTGACCCCGGCCATGATGTACGCCTGCGCCCAGCTGAAGATCGCGCTCACTACGTAGACGGCGACCATCGTCAGCAGAATCGAGGCGAGCGCTCCGAAGTCGATACCGACCCCCGGCGTGAGGTGCATCCCGCCAAGCATCTCGGCGAGCTGATCCTGGCCCTGCGCCTGCAGCCCGGCGAGGATCTGCTCCTGGGTGAGGCCGGCCGGCAGCGTCTTGCTGATTGCCCCCTCGAAAATTACGTTGATCGCGGTGCTCATGATCTTTGGACCGATGACGGCGAAGAACACGCTGATCACCGCGAACAGAAAGACGAGCGCGATCCTGGGCGCCTCCGGCTGCAGGAACGCAAAGAGCCGGAACAGCGAGCCGCGGAAGTCGTTCGTCTTGGCGGGCGGCAGCCCCATCCCCATCCCGAACATGCCCGGGCCGCCGCCGGGCCGACGGCCGGGGCCAGCGGCTGCACTGGGGCGCGTGCCATCGCCACTGCGGCCGGTGCCGTTGCCCTCGTTGCCAGGCCGTCCGCTCATGCCACGGCCTCCGACTCGGAGAGCTGGGAGTAGACGATCTCGCGGTAGGTCGGGTTCGTCTCGAGCAGCTCACGATGGGTCCCGATGCCGACGATCTCGCCGTCGTCCATCACGATGATCTGGTCGGCGTTGAGGATGGTCCCCACCCGCTGGGCGACGATGATCACCGTTGCGTCGCCGAGCTCCCGTTCGAGTGCGCTGCGGAGGCGCGCATCGGTCGCGAAGTCGAGCGCGCTGAAACTGTCATCGAAGATGAAGATCGGGGCGTCCCTGATGAGCGCCCTGGCGATCGAGATGCGCTGCCGCTGTCCACCGGAGACGTTCGCGCCGCCCTGGTCGATGGGAGCGTCGAGCCCACCATCCATCTCGCTGACGAAGTCCTTGCCCTGGGCGATCTCCAGCGCCCGCCACAGCTCGTCGTCAGTTGCATCGGCCTTGCCGAACCGCAGGTTCGAGGCGACGGTGCCCGAGAACAGGAACGTCTTCTGCGGGATCACGCCCAGCCGCGACCAGAGCAGGTCACGTTCTACCGCCCGGACGTCTGTCCCATCGACGAGGACCGTACCCCCCGTTGCGTCGTAAAACCGCGGGATCAGGTTGATCAGCGTCGACTTGCCGCTGCCGGTGCTGCCGACGATGGCGGTCGTCTTGCCGGGCAGCGCCCGGAACGAGATCCCGCGCAGGATCGGCTGCTCGGCACCCGGGTACCGGAACTCGACGTTCCGGAATTCGACGACGCCGCGGTCAACCGCGTCCTCGGCCGGGATGACAGGGTGCTCCGGATCGTGGATCGTCGGCTCGGTCTTGAGGACTTCTTGGATCCGGCCCGACGAGACGGCGGCGCGCGGGATGAGGATGAACATGAAGACCGCGGTCAGGACGGCGAACAGGATCTGGAGCAGGTACTGCAGGAAGGCGGTCAGGTTCCCTATCGGCAGCTCACCGGATTCGACGCGCTGGCCGCCGAACCAGAGGACCGCGACGGTCGAGAGGTTCAGGATCAGCGTCATCACCGGGATCGTGATCGCGAAGAGTCGGGTGACGCGCAGCTGGGTGTCGAATAGGTCGCCGCTGGCGGCATCGAAGCGGGCCTCCTCGTGACGGGTCCGGACGAAGGCCCGGATTACCCGGACACCGGTCAGCGTCTCGCGCATCACCTGGTTGATGCGGTCGATCTTCGCCTGCGTCGCCCGAAAGAGGGGGATCGCCCGGCTCATGACGAGGCCGATGACGAGCGCCATCAGCGGGATGGCCACCAGAAGCAGCAGGGAGAGGGCCGGGTCCGTCCGGATGCTCATGAAGATTCCGCCGACGATGAGGATCGGCGCCGAGATCATGATCGTCAGCGCGACAAAGACGACCTGCTGGACCTGCTGCACGTCGTTCGTGTTGCGGGTGATCAGGGACGCTGCACCGAAATCGTTGACCTCGACCTGGCTGAACGTCTCGACCTTCGTGAAGACCGCAGTGCGGACATCGCGGCCGAAGCCCATTGCGATCCGCGAGCCCACGTAGACCGCCGCGATCGCGGTCAGCCCGACCACGGCGGTGACAAGGAGCATCAGACCTCCGACACGGAGGATGTAGTCGGTGTCTCCCTTGACGACGCCGTTGTCGATGATCTCGCCCTGCAGGTCGGGCAGGTAAAGGTTGCCGATGGCGCCGATGAGGAGGAGGCCCATGACGAGGACCAGCTGCGCGCCGAAGGGCCGAAGGTAGGTGCGCAGCAGAGCGGTCATCGCGGGGTCACTGGGTCGATGGTCTCCTGGTCGACAATGGGCGCGTTGGGGTATCGCCCGCTCAACTGTAATTCCTCGGGGTCACTGCCGATGGCCGCGCGGTGATTGCGGTACAGTCGAGCCGTCTCCCACTTTTCCGCTCCATTCGAGCGTGAAACGCGCGCCCGTAGCTCAGTGGACAGAGCGGGTGGCTTCGGACCATCAGGTCGCGGGTTCAAATCCTGCCGGGCGCGCCACTCCCCGCATCGGTCATCATCCGCCGCGTGACCGCCAGCGCCGAACCGCTGCCAGCGCCCCGGAGTTCCGCCCCTGAGCGTCTGAGCACCCTGGTCGCCCAGCCCGAGTTCATCGCGGGCACGGTCATCACGCTGCTGGCCTTCGGCGTGTACTGGTTCACCGGACCGTTCGACGTCAGCAGCGATTCGTTCGTGCCGCTGGCCGACGCGTTCCTGCACGGCCGCCTCTCGATCGCGGTCGATCGGCCCTGGCTGGAGCTGGTGCCGCTCAATGACGGCACGGGCGCGCAGTACTCGCCTTTCCCGCCGGTGCCGGCGGTCTTGATCCTGCCGTTCGTGGCGCTAACGCAGGCGATGGGCGTCGGCGAGCTGGGGTCGAACCTCATGTGCTCGGTCCTGGGTGCGGCCAACGTGGCGCTGGTGTACTGGCTGCTGGCGCGCATTGGCGTCGCCTTCAGGCCGCGGCAGCTGCTGACCATCGGCTTTGCCTTCACCACGCACTGGTGGGTGGCCGGCATGGCCGGCGGACACCACTGGGCGCAGGTGGTTGCCGTTTTCTTCCTGCTGCTGACCCTGCACCTGGCCATCGGGCGACGGTGGCCGTTCGTGGCGGGCCTCACTCTGGCCCTGGCAGCCGGCTCACGCGTGCCGGTGGCCTTCAGCCTGCCGCTCATTGCAGGCTTCTATGCGGACCGATTCCGCCCGACTCGCGCTCACGCCTGGCTGCTCGCCGGCATCGCCGGGCCCGCCCTGCTGATCGCCGCGTACAACCTGGCGCGCTTCGGCTCGCCGTTCGACTTCGGCTACGCCCACATCCCGTCCGGCGAGACGGGCATCGTGACCGATGAGCCGTGGTTCCGGTACGGCCTGTCGTCGCCGCTCTACATTCCGCGCCATCTGTACGCGATCTTCCTGCAGAGCTTCGACTGGAGCGACAACCTCCCATTCCTGGTGCCGAACTTCACCGGCCTGTCGCTCACCCTGAGCGCGCCGTTCCTGTTCTGGTCGGCGGCGGCGTGGCGCGTCCGCCGTCTGCAGCCACTGGTGCCGCTGGCCATGCTCAGCGCCCTGCTGGTGCTGCTGCCAGATATCACGCATGGCTCGTGGGGCTTCGCCCAGTTCGGTTATCGGTTCATCCTGGACGCCGTCCCGATCCTGATGCTGCTGCTGGGCTGGGCGTATCGAGAGCGCCTGTCATGGCCGCTTGTGGCGGCGGTGGTGCTGGGCGTGGTCGTCCACGCTTACGGCATCTACGCCATCAACGTCATGGAGTTCGTGCACTAGGCACGGCTGAGGCGGAGGCCGCGAACGGCCTCCGCCTCGTGGGGCACGCGAGCTGGACGGTGCAGCGCACCGTCCGGGAACTCAGGTCAGGCCCGGCGTCGCGCGACGCGCACACCCAGGGCGCCGGCCACAGCCACCAGCAGCAGCCCAATCGCCGCCCAGGGCGACGAGCTCGGGGTCTGCATGGCGGTATCGGGCGAGTCGGCGACCAGCTGGCCGCGGATCGCTCCGGCGGGGAAGTCCTCGGTGTGGATGTTCACGTAGTAGCCGGCCGGGTTGGCGATGATGGCGGCCAGGTCGGCGTCGGACGCGTCGACGCAGTCACTGCTGGAGCCCTCGAAGCCGTCGACGTCCAGCGGCACCACCACGTCGCCGTTCTCACCCTCTGCCCCCACGTGAATGTGCGACGCCGTGACCGGCTGGATGCCCTCCACCGTCAGGTCGTAGCAGACCTGGCCGGTATCCGGGTCGATCGTGATGTGGGCCGTGCCGGACCCATCCTCGTCGCCCTCGCCACCATTGGCCAGGTCGGCCGAGAAGCCCGTTTCGGCGCCGAGCGCTCCGGCAACCAGCATCAGGCTGGCGGCCGCGGCCAGGACGGCCGGGAGAAGCAGAGATGGAATGCGGTGGCGCATGGAGCCTCCCTCGGTGGTCGTGCCATTCCAACGCAGCCCGGGACGGTCGGGCGTGCCTCGTCGAGGGAGATTCGCCGGCGGTTACGCCGTCGCTAGCCCGGGCGCGTCGACTCGTCGATGGGCAGGTGATAGGGGACGTCGGCCACGATCGTGTTCGGCCGGGCGAAGAGGCGCAGCTTCAGGCGCAGGGCGGTCTGGTTGTGGAGCAGGTTCTCCCACCAATGGCGCGGCACCACCTCCGACAGGACCACCAGTACCGGGCGGCCGGGATCCTGGGCCTGCAGCGCGTCCATGTAGCGCAGCAATGGGCCGACCAGGGCCCGATAGGGCGACTCCACCACCACCAGCTCCGTCGAGCCGGCCCAGTCCGGCCAGCGTTCGCGCAGCTCGGCGGCCGACTCGGGGTTGTTGGTGATGTGCACTGCCGTAGCGGTCTTGCTGATCGAGTTGGCGAAGGCAATCGCCTGGCGCGCGGTGCGATCCAGCCGCGCCACAGGCACGATCACGATCGGCTCGGCGGCCACTTCCTTGCCGGCCGGGATCCGTTCGAGCGCCAGTCGATCGTCGAGGTTGCGGTAATGACGGCGGATGCCGGACAGGAAGACCATCAGGATCGGGACCAGCACGATCACCAGCCAGGATCCGTTGAAGAAGTTGCTGACCCCCACGACGATCATCACCACCCCCGTGGTGAGGGCGCCAAGGCCGTTGATGAGTAGGCCGCGCACCCAGCCGGGCTCGCGGCGCTGGTACCAGCGCGCGAACATGCCGGACTGCGACAGTGTGAACGCGATGAACACGCCCAGCGTGTAGAGCGGGATCAGGCCGCTGACGCTGGCCTGGAAGATGATGAGCAGGCCGATGGCCATGCCCGCCAGGGCGATGATCCCGGTGGTGAAGGCCAGCCGCTCGCCCCGGAAGGCGAACTGGCGCGGCAGGAAGCCGTCGCGGGCCAGGAACGACGAGAGGCGCGGGAAGTCGGCGAAGCTGGTGTTGGCGGCCAGCACCAGGATCAGGGCGGTGGCGACCTGCGCCAGGATCAGGACGAATCCGTCTCCGGCGATCTGCCGGACGAGCAAGCTGAGCACGGTCTGCGTCTCGTTCGGATCGGGCACGATCCCAACGAAGGTGGCCAGGTAGGCGATGCCCAGGAACAGGATGCCGAAGACGATGGCAGCCCAGGTCAGCGTCGCCCGGGCGTTCTTCCATTCGGGTGGCTTGAAGGCCGGGCACGCCGTCGGAGACGGCCTCGACGCCGGTCAGGGCCACCGCACCCTGGGAGAAGGCGCGCAGGATCAGGAGCAGTCCCAGTGCCTGTCCGCTGGCCTCCCAATCGTGCGACCCAGCTCGCCGGCGGCTGGAACGAGGCCAACGTGCCGGTGAAGGCCTGCAGAAGGCCCCAGGCGATCACGCCCCGTCATGACCACGATGTACAGATAAGTGGGCGCCATGAAGATGGTCCCCGACTCGCGTATGCCCCGCAGGTTGCCGAGCATGAGCAGCGCAACCAGGGCAACACTGATGTAGACGCGGTACTCGTAGATCTGCGGGATGATCGACGTCATGGCCGCCACGCCCGCGGACACGGAGACGGCCACCGTGACGGTGTAGCCGATGAGCAGCGCCGATGCCGCCAGGATGCCCGCCTGGTCGCCGAGGTTGTCGCTGGCCACGATGTAGCTGCTGGCGCCCATCGGGTAGGCCTTGATGGTCTGGCGGTAGGAGACCGTCACGATGGCCAGCATCACGATGATGAGCACCGTCAGCTGGACGGTGAGGAACAGCGAGGCGACGCCGGCCAGTGCCAGCACCCGCATGATCGCCTCGGGTCCATACGCGCTGGAGCTGATGTTGTCGCTGCTGAAGACGGCCAGCGCCTTTGTCTTGCTGAGCCGCTCGTGCTCCTCGTGCTCCGTGGAGATGGGTCGACCGATCAGGGCGGTGCGGAATCCACGCATCGCGGCATGCCAGCCACGCCGGTCCAGGATGGTCTTCTCCGAGGCGATCAGCGTCCCTTCGTCGGACCGCTCGAACTCGTCGTCGAAGGGCCGTACGATACGGACGTAGGCATCACCCGGACGTGCGCCGACCTTCCGCTCCCTCACTTCGAGCAGCGGGTCGACGCGGCGTGATTCAGGCCCGTTCCGGTCGGGCTGGTTCCTCTGCATGACGGCGCACATTGTGCTGCACGTGGTGGGCCAGCGGGCAGCCCTCACCGGCGCGGAGACGCGGCGTGCTTGGAAGGGAGGCCGGACGCCGGGTCAGTGCTGGCCGGTAGTGCCCAGCACGCGCATGCGGTGCTCGGTCCGCAAGAAGACCCAGCGCCCGACCACGACGGTCACGGGCGCCAGAACGATCAGCGCGAGCCACTCGACCGCAGGCGGCAGCAACGGAATGGTGCCGAGCGCGTAGAAGCGGAGCAGGTCGATCGCATAGGTGGTCGGCAGGAGGTAGCAGAAAGGCTGGATCACCGGCGGCAGGACGGTGATCGGGAAGGCCACGCCCGAGAGCATGGCGAAGATGAAGTTGGTTGAATCGACCATGAAGTTCGGCTCGCGGATCATCAGCACCGCGGAGGCCACCAGGTAGCCGATGCCGATCATGCTGATCGAGGCCAGCACCAGGGCCGGCAGGCCCGCCAGCATGCCGGTGGCGAGGTTGGCACCGAAGACGAGGGCTCCGACCGTGACGAGGATGACGCTGGCGGCCGCGGACAGCATTCCGCCCGAGATGGCCCGGCCCAGCACCGTGGTGTCCGGCCGCGTCGGCGTCAGCCAGGTCGGCTCCAGCGTCCCGGCGTCCATCTCCCGCTTCAGGCCGAACGCCATGTCCCAGAAGGCGGCGCTCACCAGCCCGCCGACGACCGTGCCCAGGAACAGGTAGCCCGCCAGGTCATCGGTGCCGGTGGTGGCCTCCAGGCCGACGGCCCGGCCGCCCACGTAGAAGGTCAGGCCCAGCAGCAGGCTCGGCAACAGGAACTGGTAGAGGGGCTGCAGCACCTCGTTGACGAGGTTCAGCGGATAGCGCCGCGCGACCTGCAGCTCCTTGCGGGCGACGGCCCATGCGGCCTTCAGCTCTTCGATCATCGGTGAGGACGCATCAGTACTGGGCCAGGCTGCCGCCCTGGCGGGCAAAGCGCTCGGTGCGTCGGAAGGCGACGACCGCGAAGCCGCAGAGCGCGATCCCCATCGCGGCGAGGATGGCCAGCTCAGGTATGACCGTCACGAAGTCGCTGCCCTTCAGCAGCACGGCCCGCAGGTCACCGATCAGGTAGGTGGGCGGCAGGCTCAGCGCAACCGCCTTGGCCCAGACCGGCAGGATGATGATCGGGAAGGTCATGCCGCAGAAGACGGTGAAAACGCCGCGCACGGTCTGGACCATGGCGCTCACTTCACCGAACCGCAGCACCACCGCGGCGAACAGCGCGCCCAGCCCGTAGAGGGCCGGCACGGCCACCAGGATGACGCCCAGCGCACGCAGCGCCTCGATGGGGCCGATGGGCACCCGGAAGAAAACGACGAGCACCCCGCCCACCACCGCGAACATCCAGATGGCCCAGACGATCTGGCTGACGACCGGACCGAACAGGATCACCAGGCGGCTGACCGGTGTCATGAACAGAGCCTCCAGCGAGCCGCGCACCTGCTCTGTGCGCAGGGCGGTGCCGGGACCCCACAGGATCATGCTGATCCACATGTACGCCGCCCAGCCCAGGAACAGGAAGCCCGCCACGTCGGCGGTGCCGGCGCGCTGCGCGAAGGCCTCCAGCGCCGCCGGCTGGCCGCCGGAATAGCCCTGCGCCTGGAAGACGTACGCCAGCGGCAGCGCGATCGGCCAGAACAGGAAGCCGATGAACAGGCTCGGATAGCGCCGCAGTAGCCGCCACTCCTTCATGCCGGCCGCCCCGAAGGCGCGCAGGTCGGCTCGCAGGTCGTCCAATCGCGAAGGTAGGGACGAAGCCATTGGCGCGGCCGTCATTCGCGCAGTGCCCGGCCGGTCAGCGAGATGAAGACGTCTTCGAGCGTGACGGGCACGACCTCGACGTGCTTGATGGCGGCGTTCTCCTCGCGCGCGGCGTCGAAGGCGATCGGCACGAAGTCCCGCGCGCTGCGCACGTGGACGGTGACCTGCAGCGTTCCGTTCTGGTGTTCCTGGCGCGCCAGCGCGCCGGCCGTGCGCTCGAGCCGGGAAAGCAGTGCGGCATCGGCCGGGCTGGATTCGATCTCCAGGTGAACGACCTCGGTGGCCGCGATGGTGCGCTTCAGCCCGGTCGGCGTGTCGAGCGCCACCACGTGGCCGTGGTCCACGATCGCGATGCGGTCGCAGAGCTGGTCGGCCTCTTCCATGTAATGGGTGGTGAGCAGTACCGTCCGGCCCTGCGCCTTCAGGTCGCGGACGCGGTCGCGCAGGTCGCGCGATGACTGCGGATCCAGGCCGACCGTCGGCTCGTCCAGCAGCAGCAGCTCGGGATCGGGCAGGAGGGCCCTCGCCAGGACCAGCCGCTGCCGCATGCCGGTGCTGTAACGCTCGACATAGTCATCCCCCCGGTCGTCGAGCTTGACCGCCTCCAGGGCCGATGCGATCCGCGCCTTCTCCTCCTTGGGCGGCACGTGATACAGCGCGGCGAAGTACTCCAGGTTCTCGCGGGCGGTGAGCTTCCAGTACAGGCTGCGGCCGTCGGACAGCACCGCGCCCATCCGTCGCCGCACCTCGCGCGCCTCGCGCACGACGTCATAGCCCAGGATCCGGGCCGTGCCCTCGGTCGGCTCCAGCAGGGTCGACAGCATCTTCATGGTGGTGGTCTTGCCTGCGCCGTTTGGCCCCAGCACGCCGAAGATCTCGCCGCGCTCGACCCGCAGATCGATGCCGTCCACCGCGCGGAAGCGCTCCCGCTGGTCCGGCTGCCGGCGCATCCGTTGCCACGTCGTGCGCCGGCCGCGCTCGAACTCCTTGACCAGCCCCACGGCATCGATGGCCGGGCCTTCGTAGCCGGGCTTCATGCCGCCACCTCATCGGTCATCTGGGCCGGCACGCCGGAGTAGAAGCCGGCCAGCACGGCGGCGACCACGATGGCGCCGGCCACCGAGAAGAGCAGCGTGACCGCGCCAAGGTCGATGATCGAATCCCGCGATGGCCAGGCTGAACGGCGCCAGGCCGACGCCGCCCAGCATCACCAGGCTCATCACCCGCCCACGGAACGCCTCGTCGGTGCGCGCCTGCAGCCAGGCGATGACCCGCACGTTGACGAAGCCGGCACCCAGGCCGATGAGCAGGATGGCCCCGTCTACGATCCACAGGCTCGGGGCGTTCCCGACCAGCGCCACGCCAACGCCCAGGCCGCCGGCAATGAGCAGCACCACCAGGCCGAGCCGCGGCACGTGGCGCAGCGAGCCCGCCAGCAGCGCTCCCGCCAGGGCGCCCAGCCCGAACATCGACAGCATCAGCCCGAACTCGGCCGGGCCGCCGCCGAAGCGTTCCTTGGCGAGGTAGGGGAGCCCCACCGACACGCGGGCCGGTGAACGCGAAATTGAAGGCGGTCGTCAGCAGCACGATCGCGCGCATGGCGGGGTCGCGCCAGGCGTAGGACAGGCCTGAGCCGATGTTGGCCAGCACGCTCTCGCGTGGCACGTCGTCGGTGGTCGGTGCCGCGCGACGGCCGCCGTGCACGAAGAGCAGGCAGACGGTGGCCACGGCGAACGAGGCGGCATCGATGGCGAAGGCCGGTCCGGTGTTGATGGCCGCGATGACCAGACCGGCGACGGCAGGACCGATGAGCCCGGACAGCTGCTGCATCACCTGGACCAGGGCATTGGCCGGCGGCAGCAGCTTCTCGCTGACGATCATCGGCACGATGGTGTTCAGCGCCGGGTGGAAGAAGGCGTCCACCACGCCGAAGATGACGGCCAGCACGTACAGCTGCCACAGTTGCGCATTGCCGCTCAGCACCAGGAACGCCACGACGCGCGACCACCACCGCGCGCAGCGCGTTCGAGATGATCATCAGGCTGCGCGGCGAGACGCGGTCCGACATCGCGCCGCCGAGCAGCATGAAGACGGCACGCGGGATGGCGGCTGCCATCAGCACGGTGCCCAGCGCCACGCCGGACCCGGTCAGCTGCAGTGCCAGCCAGGCCAGCGCGATGAAATGGAACTGGTCGCCGATCAGCGAAATGGTCTCGCCGGTGAAGATCAGCCGGAAGTCCCGCAGGCGCAGCGGCAGCAGCATGGCCGGGCCGCTCTGCGGCTCCTCGGGGGTGGCGATGGGCGTGCTGGTGGTCGGGGTCGCGGTGGTATCCATGCCTACTCCATCGAGATGACGACGCCGTCGCCCGTCTCGTCCTCCGCCTCCACGATCGTGCCGGTGGTGTTGCTGTCGACCGCCTGCTCGATGAGCGCTGCGTAGCTCTCCGGGATGCCCGGCACCATCCGTGCCGCGGCGGCAGCGAAGGCGAGCGGCACCCGGACGTCGACGACCCGTCGTCCGCGCTCGTTGACCTGGATGCGTACCCGCCGCTGGCGTCCGCGGGCGACTGGCCGGCCCTCCGCGTCCAGCGCGTCATTGATGGCCAGGGCCTGGGGCGCGCGGATCACCGCATCCCGGGCCTGGCTCAGCGCCTCGATGATGGGTGCGGCCTCCTCCGGCGAGAGCTTGCCCTCGGCCACCAGGCGCAGCACCGTGTTCATCTCGTCACTCATCTGAGCGCGGTCCGGTCGGTGCGCCGCTCAGCCGGCGCGTGGCCTCCTCCACGTCGATCTCGCCGCGCTCGAGCGCCTGCAGGATCGCCAGCTGCTCGTCCGTGGACGGCGTGGGAGGCGCCGGCGCGGCCGGTGGCGCGGGCGCCGGCGGGGGAGCGGGCACCGGGTCCAGGCGCCGCGGCCGGTGGATCGCCACGTCCCCGGACATCGAGTTGAAGAAGACCTCCGGCCCGCCGGCGCCCACGGTGACCCGCCGCCGATCCTGGTGTCCCTCGATCCGATGGTCCAGGTCGCTGCTCACGTCGGTCGAGATGCCGCGCACCTCGAAGACGGCGCCACCGAGCAGCGCGATGCTCAGGTCGCCGCTGACCGTGTCGATCCGATAGTGCTCGCCCATGGCCAGCTCTCCCTCCAGGTCGATGTCACCCGAGACCGCGTTGGCGCGCAGGCTGCGGATGACGGGCGCCACCACGCTGAGGTCGCCTGAGACCGTGTCGGCGTTGACCGAAATGGGCTGGTCGGCGCGCATGGTCACGTCACCCGAGACGCTGTTCACGCTCGCCGACCCGCCCAGCCGGGTCAGGGACAGGTCCCCTGACACGGTCGCGTAGGCCTGTGTCGCCCAACAGGCCTTCGACGTTCACGTCCGCGGAGACGCCAGCCAGGCTCAGCTCGGCGCTGCTCCGGGATCTCGGCGGTGATGTCAAAGTCCACGACGCGTCCGGTGATGATGCGGCCCACCAGGCCGCCGAGGGGCGAGTGGCGATCGGGCTCGGAGACACGCAGGTAGCCATCGCCCTGCTCCACCACCAGCTGGGCCTCGGCGAACATGCGATCGGCCTCCTCGTCGGAGCTGGCACGGATCTGGAAGTTGGCGGTGATGCGGGCGGTCTCGCCCGACACGCCGCGCAGGACACCATCGGCCGACGTGACCTTGATGGCCACGCGCCCGCTCAGGCCAATGGGATGTTCAATCGTCTGCGTGCGGTAGAAGGTGGCCACTGCTCAGCTCCCGCCGCCGAGCTCGCGCAGTGCGGCCGCGGCCTCGTCGGCCGCGATCTCGCGCCTGGAGAGGCGCTCCAGGATGGCGCGTCGCTCGGCTGCCAGGTCGGCATCGGGTGCCTCCGGCGCCTCAGCCACGGCTCCAGGCTCGTCCAGCTCTTGGCTTCGCCTTCGACGTCCTCGGCCAGGCCAAGCGCGCGCACCAGGGCGTCAACGCGGCCACGGACCGTGGGATAGGAGATTCCGAGCTCGCGCTCCATCTCCTTCAGATTGCCCCGCGAGCGCAGGAAGCTCTCGAGCAGGGACATCTGCTCCTTGCTCAGCCGGCCGAAGCGACCGACGCCGAACTCGCCTTCGAGGGCGGTGCCACAGCTGCGGCAGTGGAGCCGCGAGATGGTCAGCTCGCCCTCGCAGACGGGACAGGTGGAGATGACGTCGCGAGCCATGGCCTAGCGGCGTCCCATCTCGCGGACGGCCGGGCGGCTGCCGCCGACCCGGAAGATGCGGCGGATGCCGCGGTTCTGTGATGCGACATGGTCCCGAGAGCCACGAACGCGGTCCTCGGCGGCCAGGATGGCGTAGTGCAGTCGATAGTCCAACATGGCAACCTCTCCTTTGGAATTGACAGTTCTATGTCTTCATTTCGAAGATCTGTGTGCACTGTACAGCTGGTGCATCAGTCTGTCAACCCCATTTTCGAAATTGTTATGACGGACTTGCTAATTAGCAGCAGTTCGCCTCAGATTGGCGCGCAGCATGGCGGCCAGATGCGCGTCGCATGCCCTTGGGGCATGGGCTACCATGACCCGCGACCCGATGACTTCCAGCCTGCTGCCCTACGCTCCCGAACGCGACGTCTACCGTCTGCTGCAGGTCGAGCCCACCGCCAACGATCAGGAGATCGCGGTCGCCTGCCGCCGCCTGGCCCTGGCCTTCCATCCCGACTACAACCGATCGCCGCGCGCACATGAAGAGATGCAGATCGTGAACGCGGTTCGCAGCCTGCTCAGCGATCCGCGCTCCCGCGCGGCGTATGACGGCGCTCGCCGCCGCTTCCTGTACCACGGCCGCCAATCGTGGCCTGCGGTCCGCCGTGCCGCGACGACGCCGACGTGGGTCGCGCGAACGGTTGCTTCCCATCCGACGGCGCCGCGGTCCGTGGCGCCGCGCCCGGCACCGGCCCAGATCACGCCATTCGAGCCTCGCACGTCATGGATGGGGTTGCTCCATCGGCGGGCAAGCCGGGTCACGCAGTTCGAGCCGTACCGGCCGTGGATGGGATTGCTGCACCGGCGCGCGCGACGGGCCGCCATCGCCGTGATCGCCGCGGTACGCTCCGCGCTGGCGGAGTTGGGGCCGGCCCGTTGTCCGAACTGCCGGGAGTCGATCCAGCCGACCGACCGCTACTGCGCGTGGTGCGGCACCTGGGTCGGCCGCACGGAGAAGCTGTCCGGAGCCTGAGGCGCCCCGGCCGCGGTCAGGCGCGCAGCGGGTCCGTTCGCTCCGGGTCGATCCCCAGCTCGCCGATGGCCCGTGCCAGCTCCTCGCGACTGGCCGCGCCGGTCATGCACAGGCCGTGCAGCGCGGCGTAGGCGATCTGCTCCGGGCTGACCTCGAAATGGATGCGCAGCGCCTCGCGCGTGTCGCTGCGGCCGAAGCCATCGGTGCCGAGCGCGGTGAAGGGCCGATCCATCCACGGCGCCACCATGTGCGGCAGCGCCTTGAGGTAGTCCGTGGCGGCCACGATCGGTCCCTCGGTCGGGGCGAGCTGCTGGACGATGTACGGCACGCGCTCCTCGGCCTCGGGATGCAGCCGGTTCCAGCGCTCGATCTCCAGCGCCTCGTTGCGCAGCAGCTGGAACGACGGGACGCTCCACAGGTCGGCGGCGATGTCGTAGCGCTCCGCCAGCAGCGGCTGGGCCTTGATGGCCTGGTGCAGGATCGAGCCCGACGCCAGCAGCTGGACCCGGCGCGAGCCCTTGTCCGCCGGTCGGAACAGGTACAGGCCGCGCAGGATGCCCTCGTCCACGCCATCGGGCTTGGCCGGCATCACCCAGTTCTCGTTGTAGAGGGTGACGTAGTAGAAGACGTCCTCCGGCGCCTCGCCGTACATGCGCCGGATGCCGTCGCGCACGATCACCGCCAGCTCGTAGGCGAAGGCCGGGTCGTAGGCACGGATGTTGGGCAGGACCGACGCCAGGATGTGGCTGTGCCCGTCGTCGTGCTGCAGCCCCTCGCCGGTCAGGGTGGTGCGCCCGGCGGTGGCGCCCATCAGGAAGCCACGGCCGCGTGCGTCGCCGAAGGCCCAGGCCAGGTCGCCGGTGCGCTGGAACCCGAACATCGAGTAGAAGATGTAGAAGGGGATCATCGGCTGGCCGTGGACGGCGTATGAGGTACCAGCGGCGGTGAAGTCGGCCATGGCGCCGGCCTCGGTGATGCCCTCCTCCAGGATCTGCCCGTCCTCCTTCTCCAGGTAGGAGAGCAGCAGCTCCTTGTCGACCGGCGTGTAGCGCTGGCCGAGCGGGTTGTAGATGCCGACCTCCTTGAACAGCGGGTCCATGCCGAAGGTGCGGGCCTCGTCCGGGATGATCGGCACGATCCGGCGACCGATGGTCGGGTCGCGGGTCAGGTTTCGGGTCAGGCGGCTGAAGGCCATGGTGGTCGAGGCGGCGCGATCCGAGCCCGGCGAACAGCTCGGCGTACGCCGCGTCCGCCGCGTCCGGCAGCGGCATCGGTCGCACCACGCGGCGCGGCATGACGCCGCCAAGCTGGCTTCGCCGCTCGAGCATGTACTGGATCTCGGGTGACTCGGCGCCGGGGTGGTAGTACGGCGCCTCGGCCAGCTGGTCGTCCGGGATCGGCAGCTCCAGCCGGTCGCGGAAGATCTTCAGCTCGTCCTGGGTCAGCTTCTTGGCCTGGTGCGTGACGTTGCGGGCCTCGATCCCCGGGCCCAGCGTCCAGCCCTTGACCGTCTTGGCCAGGATCACCACCGGCGAGCCGGTGTGCTCGACCGCCGCCGCATAGGCCGCATACACCTTGCGGTAGTCGTGGCCGCCGCGTCGCAGCTTCGGCAGGTCCTCATCGGGCAGGTGATCGACCAGGGCCTTGAGGCGGGGATCGGGCCCGAAGAAGTTTTCGCGGATGAAGGCACCATCGGCCACCGACAGGCGCTGGTAATCGCCGTCCAGCGTCTCGTTCATCTTGGCCAGCAGCACGCCGTCCTTGTCGCGCGCCAGCAGGTCGTCCCACTCGCGCGCCCAGATGACCTTGATGACGTGCCAGCCGGCGCCGCGGAAGGTGGCCTCCAGCTCCTGGATGATCTTGCCGTTGCCGCGCACCGGGCCGTCCAGGCGCTGCAGGTTGCAGTTGACGACGAAGATCAGGTTGTCCAGGCCCTCGCGGGCCGCCAGGCCCAGGGCGCCCAGCGCCTCCGGCTCGTCCATCTCGCCATCGCCCAGGAAGCCCCAGACGCGGCTGGCGGACGTGTCGACGATGCCGCGTGCGGCCAGGTAGCGGTTGAATCGGGCCTGGTAGATCGCGTTGATCGGGCCGAGACCCATGCTGACGGTGGGGAACTGCCAGAAGTCGGGCATCAGCCGCGGGTGCGGGTACGACGACAGCCCGCCGGGCCACAGCGCCTCGCGCCGGAAGTGGTCGAGCTGCTCCTCCGAGAGGCGCCCCTCCAGGAATGCGCGGGCGTAGATGCCGGGCGCGGCGTGGCCCTGGAAGTAGACCTGGTCGCCGGCGGAGCCGTCTTCGGGCCCGCGGAAGAAGTGGTTGAAGCCGACCTCGTACAGGCTGGCGGCGCTGGCGTAGGTGGACAGGTGTCCGCCGATGCCCTCGAAGCGGGTATTGGCGCGCAGCACCATGGCCAGCGCGTTCCAGCGGATCATGCGGCGGATGCGCAGCTCCATCGCCTCGTCGCCGGGGAAGTACGGCTCCTGCTCCGGCGAGATGGTGTTGATGTAGCGGGTCTGGACCAGCGGCGGCAGGCCCACGTTCAGCTGGCGGGCGCGCTTGAGCAGCTTGTAGATCAGGTAGCGGGCGCGGTCAGCGCCTTCCTGCTCGACGACGGCGTCGAGCGACTCCATCCACTCCTGCGTCTCGACCGGGTCGATGTCCGGCAGCTGCTGCTTGAACTGGTCGAAGACTTCGTGCATCGGACGATCCATCGCGGGCGTAATGGTACAGACCGATGCCGCCGCGCGATGATCGCGGTCCGGGGCCGACGATGCGATGATCAGGAGCGATGCGCACCATCTATCGCGCCGAGCCACCGTGGCCGCACCGGGTGCTGATCCTGGGCGGTGGATTCGCGGGCGTGATGACCGCCCAGGCCCTGGAGCGCCGCCTCGGGCGCCGCACCGACGTCGAGGTCTGGCTGGTCAGCCGCGACAACTTCATGCTCTTCACCCCGCTGCTGCCGGAGGTCTGCTCCGGCGCCCTGGAGCCGCGGCACGTGGTCAGCCCGCTGCGCGGCATGCTGCGCCGACCCAGCAGCTGGTGCATCACCGCCGACGTCGAGTCGGTCGACCTGGATGGCAGCGCGGTGAAGGTGATGGGACGCGACGGCGACCTGCACACGCTGCGCTACGACACGCTGGTGCTGGCGCTGGGCGGCGTGACGCACGGCTTCGGCATCCCCGGCGTCGAGGAGCACGCGGTCGGCATGAAGTCGCTGGCCGATGCCTTCAGCCTGCGCAACCGCATGATCGAGATCCTGGAGCGCGCCGACCTGGAGGAGGACCCGGACGAGAAGCGGGCGCAGCTCACCTTCGTGGTCGGCGGCGGGGGATTCTCAGGCGTCGAGACGGCGGGCGAGGTCGAGGACTTCATCCAGCGCGTGCGAAAGCGCTACTACCCGAAGCTGCGCCAGACCGATGTCAGCGCCCACCTGGTGGAGCTGCGCGACCAGATCCTGCCGGAGATGCCGGGGCCGATGGGTGACTATGCCCGCCGCCGGCTGGAGCAGCGCGGCTACGAGGTGCTGACCGGCATGCCCATCAAGGAGGTGCGCGAGAACGAGGTCGTCATCGGTGACGGCGAGGCGCAGCGCACCATCCCGACGCGCACCGTCATCTGGACCGGCGGCGTCCGCCCCGCGCCGCTGGTGGCCCAGATCGGCGTGGAGGTGGACCGCGCCGGACGGGCGATCACCGATGCGACCATGGCCACCAGCCGGCCGGGCGTGTTCGCCATTGGCGACTGTGCGCGGATCCCGAATGTCGACGACCCGGACGGGTCCGCCGCACGCGGCCACCGCCCAAAACGCCGTCCGCGAGGCGAAGGCGCTGGCCCACAACATCCTGGCCCACATCGACGGCAGGCCGGCCAGGCCGTTCCGCTACCGGCCGCTGGGGCAGCTGGCCTCGATTGGCCACCACACCGGCGTCGGCGTGGTGTTCGGGATCCGGGTGCGCGGCCTGCTGGCCTGGTTCATGTGGCGCGGCTACTACTGGAGCCGCACGCCCGGCTTCAACCGCAAGGCCCACGTGGCGCTCGACTGGCTGCTGACCTCCCTCTTCGGGACCGATCCGGTGCAGCTCAAGGTGGAGGACGAGCATTCGGCCATGGGCTCGTCCGGTCACCGCCGGCCGCCGGTGCACGACGACGACTGAGAGCGGGGTACACTCGAGCCGATGTCCCGCGCCGAGCGACGCGCCTACAAGCGCATGAACAAGGGCCAGGATCCGTACGCGACGCCGGCTGCCGCCAATCGCGGTCGCGCCGCTGCCCGCACCGCGCGTCGTGCCAGGCCGGCGGGCCCGTTCGTCTTCTGGTCGGGCCGATTCATGACCTGGCTGGTCGGGGGCGCCGTGGTGGCCGGCCTGGTCGCCTTCTCCCTGGCCTGGCCGAATGGGTTGCCCATGGCCCTGTGGGTGGGCCTCGGCGGCGCGGCCGCGTGGGCAGGACTCATCGTCGGCCTGCGCTTCCTGCAGGGCCGCATGGCGGCCTCGCGGAGCTGACGTCCCGGTGACTGGCCCGGCTAGGGGCGGTCGCGCTCATCGGCCTCGGCTACCTGATCGGCGCCATCCCGTTCGGCCTCCTGGCCGGACGCCTGGCCGGCGGTGTCGACCTCCGGCAGCACGGCTCGCGGCGGACGGGGACCACCAACGCGTTGCGGACGCTGGGCCTGGGTTGGGCGGTGGCGGTGTTCGTGCTCGATGTGGCCAAGGGCGTGGTGGCGGTGCTGCTCGCGCAGGCGCTGTACCAGGCCGGCCCGGCGGGCTCACGCGGAATGGGTTGCCGCGGCCGCCGGCGTGGCGGCGGTGGTCGGCCACAACTGGTCGGTCTTCATCGGCTTCGGCGGTGGACGGGGCGTGGCCACCTCGGCGGGTGGGCTGCTGGTCATCTCGCCGTGGACGCTGGCGGTCATCGCGCCGGTGATGGCGATCGTGGTGTGGCAGTCGCGCTACGTGTCGCTGGGCTCCGTCGTGGCGGCCGCCGCCGCGCCGGCGGTCACGGCGATGCTGGCGACCATCGGCGTGGTCGGCTGGGCAGCGGTCGCCTATGCGCTGGCGACCGGGCTGCTGATCATCGGCTCGCACGGCGACAACCTGCGCCGCCTGCGGGATGGCACCGAGCGGCGGATCGGCGAACGAGAGGCGGCGAGCTCGAATGGCCGAGGCTGAACGTCCCACCACCGCCGCGCCCCAGGCAGCCGCCACGCCATCGGTCCAACCGGCACGACCCGCGCGGCTGACGTCGCTCCCGAACATGCTGGGCGTGGCGCGGATTGCGGCCACGCCGGTGGTGATCGCGCTGCTGCTGTATCCGTTCCCGGGCGCCGGCCTGCTGGCGTGCCTGGTGTTCTGGGCCGCCGCGACTGACCGACCTCGTGGACGGGCGCCTGGCGCGGGCACGCGGCGAAGTCAGCCCGCTGGGCATCTTCATGGACCTGACCGCCGACAAGGTGCTGGTGGCCGGGGCGCTGATCGCCATGGTCGAGGTCTCGCTGCTGTCGACCTGGATCGCCGCGCTGCTGCTCATCCGCGAGCTGGTGGTCCAGGGCGTGCGCCAGCTGGCGGCCAGCGCCGACGTGGTCATGCCGGCGCGGGCCTGGGGCAAGGGCAAGACCTTCGCCACCCTGCTGGGAATGGGGCTGCTCATGCTCGCCTATGACGCCACCACCGGCGGTCCGCTGGCGAGGCTCGTGGCCGGCGACTGGCTGACGACCCTGGGGGTGGCGACCATGCTGCTGGCCACCGTGCTGAGCGTGGGCTCCGGGCTGGGCTACATCCGCGCGGCGCTGCCGCTGCTGCTGGGACGGGAGCCGGAAGCGCCTACTTGATCAGCTTGCGCTCGATCTGGCGCATGGCGATGAACAGGCAGATCCCGCAGAAGACGACCAGGTACAGGACGTCCCACGCCAGGCGCGGCTCGATCAGCCCGGTGGTGAGCGCGCGCACCAGCACCACGCCGTGGTACAGCGGGATCGCCTCCATCAGGATCTGGACCGGCACCGGGTAGAAGGTGACGGGAAAGAACGTTCCGCTGAACAGGAACATCGGCATCACCACCAGGCCCATCGGCAGGTCGAAGTCCTGCACCGTGCGCAGGTACGCCGTGGTGGCCAGGCCGGCGGCGCTGAAGGCGGCGCCCAGCAGCACGGCGGCAGCGGGCACGAAGATAGCCCACGGGGAGAGGATCAGGCCCAAGGCCAGCATCACGATCAGGAAGGCCACGACATAGATGCTGCCGCGCATCAGTGACCAGATCAGCTCGCCAATGGCGATCTCGCGGATCCCCAGCGGCGTGGCCAGGATGCCGTCGTAGATGTGCGCGAAGTTCAGCTTGAAGAAGACGTTGAAGATCGACTCCGCGATGGCCCCGTTCAACGTCGACATGGCCAGCAGGCCGGGCGCCACGAAGGCCTGGTAGGGGATGGTGCGGCCGTCGGAGAGGGTCACGCCGTCGGTCAGGCTGCCGAGCCCGAAGCCGATCCCCAGCAGGTAGAAGAGCGGCTCGAAGAAGCCGGACACGATGATGATCCAGCTGTGCCGGTAGACGAGCATGTTCCGCTGCACCAGCCGCCGGGCGCGCAGGAGGGAGGAGACGAACGGCGGCGTCGGGAGCGGTCCAAGCAGGCGGCGCGCGGTGGCTTCCATCGGTCCGGCCATCTAGGTCACCAGCCTGCGGCTCAGGAGCCGATGGGCGACGACCGCGAAGACCGTGGCGAACGTCACGAGGTAGGCGACGTGCCACGGCCACGCGGCCAGCGTGCCGGCATCGCCCAGGACCGCGCCGCGAACCAGCGCCACGCCGTGATACAGCGGCGTGGCGGCCGCGATCCACTCGACCCACCGCAGCGAATCCGGCAGCGAGCTCAGCGGGAAGAAGGTGCCGCTGAACAGGAACAGGGGATTGATGACGAAACGGAATATCGCGGCGAAGCCGGCGTCGTTCTTCTGGGTGGCGGCGAAGCTGATGATCGCGGCCGAGAAGGCCACGCCAAGCAGCACGCACGCGGGAACGGCCAGCAGCGCGAGGAACGAGGTCGGGATCTTGAACAGGGTGAGGACCACCAGGAAGACGCTCGAGATGAGCACCATCCGGAAGCCGATCCAGAGCAGCTCGCCGCCCAGGATGTGATGCACCTGGATGGGCGTGGCCAGCATGGCCTCGTAGTTCCGACGCCACATGATCTTGCCCATGATCGGGAAGGTCGACTCGAACACGGCCGCCTGCATGCAGCTGGCGGCCATGATGCCGGGGCCCAGGAACGACAGGTAGTCGCCGCCGGGCAGGCTGCTGACGTCGCGCGTCACCAGCTGGCCCAGGCCCAGGCCCATGGCGGTCAGGTACAGCAGCGGGGTGACGAACGAGCTGAAGATGCTGCCCCGGAAGGTCCGCCGGTAGACCAGCAGGTTGCGCTGCAGGACGCGCGTGGCGGCGGTCATTCGATCAGGGTCCGCCCGGTGAGGCGCAGGAAGACATCCTCCAGCGTGGCGCGGCGCACCAGTGCCGACTCCACCGGGATCTGACGCTGATGGACCATCTCCAGCGCCCGCTCCCCATCGTCGACGTACAGCAGGTGGCGGTCGGGGAGCGCCTCGACGCGGTCCGCCAGGCCGTCCAGTCGGCCGTCCAGGCTTTCGCGCACCGCGTCGGCGAAGCGCAGCTCCAGCACCTCGCGGGTCGCGTATTGCTCGATCAGCTCCCTCGGCGATCCCTCGGCGGCGATCTCGGCCTTGTCCATGACGACCAGCCGGTCGCAGAGCTGCTCGGCCTCGTCCATGTAGTGGGTGGTGATGATCAGCGTGGCGCCGCGCTGCTTCAGCCGGTAAAGCCGCTCCCAGAGCAGGTGCCGCGCCTGCGGATCCAGGCCGGTGGTCGGCTCGTCCAGGATGATCAGCTCCGGCTCGTTGATCAGCGAGCGGGCGATCGTCAGCCGTCGCTTCATGCCGCCGGAAAGCGGCTCCACCTGGTCGGTGGCGCGCTCCGAGAGCTGGACGAAGTCGAGCAGCTCGTCGGCCCGGGCGCTGGCCACCGCATCGGGGATGTCGAAGTAGCGCGCGTACATCTCCAGGTTCTCGCGCACGGTCAGCTCGGCGTCCAGGTTGTCCAGCTGCGGCACCACGCCCAGACGTGCCTTGATCTGGGGCGCGTTGCGGCGCGGATCCATGCCGATCACGGTCAGCTCCCCGGAGGTCACCGGCGACGAGCAGGCGATCATGCGCATGGTGCTGGTCTTGCCCGCGCCGTTCGGGCCAAGGAAGCCGAACGCCTCGCCCACCCGCACGTCGAAGTCGATGGCGTTGACCGCCGTGAACTCGCCGAAACGCTTCGTCAGACCGCGCGCGTGGACAAGGACCTCGTCCGAAGGGGGCATGCACCGATTCTACCGCCGTCCCCTCCGCGGCTCCATCGCCGGGCTTGACGGCAGGCGGACGGCCGGCGAATACTACGCGCCACGTAGTAGTGCGAGCGATGAGGAGCCCATGCCGGACCACGCACCCACCAACGATCCACGGCTGCTGCTGATGATCAGCCTGGCCAGTGGGCCGAAGCACGGCCACGCCATGCTGATCGACATCGCCGACTTCGCCGGCGTGCGGCTCGGCCCCGGGACGCTGTATGGCGCGCTCAGCCGACTGGAGGAGGAGGGCCACGTGGCCCCGCTGCCGAGCGACGGCCGGCGGCATCCGTACCGGCTGACGCCCGGTGGCCGACGGGTGCTGGAACGTCGCCTGGGCGGCCTGGATCGGGCAGTTCGGACCGGGCTGCAGCGGGTGGGCGCGTGAGCGTCCGACACCACCGCCTCGGCCGGCTCCTGCTGCGCTGCTATCCGCCGGCGTGGCGCCATCGCTACGGCGACGAGCTGCTCGACCTGCTTTCCGACGTTCCGCTCACCCCCCGCGTGCTGCTCGACGTTGCGTCGAGCGGCCTCGCGCTGCGCGCCACCGGCGCCCGGCGCGCACTGCAAGGAGACACCGTCATGACCATTCGTCCCGCCTGGCGTCATCCCACCGCCTTCGCCGTGGTCGGGGCGCTG
The DNA here is from genome assembly GCA_963720505.1 of uncultured Chloroflexia bacterium. Classification (GTDB taxonomy): domain Bacteria; phylum Chloroflexota; class Limnocylindria; order QHBO01; family QHBO01; genus DASSCW01. The sequence goes on along the minus strand of CAVRFT010000006.1, from coordinate 34,258 downwards.
CTGATCCTGCCGACCCTCTTCTTCGTGGTGTCGTCGCTGCTGGCCTACGAGCTCGACCTCACTGCCGTGCGAGACTTCGTGGCCCCGATCCAGGCGGCGCTGACAAGCGTGAGAGCGGTGGACCTCCTGCTCGTGCTGGCGCCGGCACTGGCCGCCATGGCGGCCATCGCACCGCTCCTGCGGCTCGGCTGGGAGCGTCGCGACGGGACGCTGCAGGCGGTCGTGACGGTTCGCGCCCTTGCGCTCAACGTGGTGGTCGGCATGCTCGCCATTGGACTTGGTGGCCTGCTGGTCTGGCACATCGTGGTCGAATCGGTCCTGCAGGCGGGCGCCTAGGGTTCAGTCCTCGATGCGGTCCTCGATCTCCCACGCGTGGTCGAGCGCATGCCACGCCGAGCGCCGGATGAAGTAGCGCGGGCTCCACGGACGCTGCGTGTTGCGCGGGTTCTCGATCGGGAGGTCGTTCGCGACGGCGTCAAGGGTGACGAGGGCCGCCTTGCGGATCGCGGCCATCTCGTCCTTGGCGGCCGCCTTTGGCGGCTTGCTGCCCAGCGCACCGAGGTACGCGACCTCCGCCTCCATCACATGGCCGGACATCTTGGCCAGGTTGCGCCCGCCGCCCCGCGGGCCCAGCCGCAGCGTCTTGCCCTTGGCTGAACGGGCTGCGGCATCGAATGTCTTCCAGCTGGCTTCCAACAACGCCCGCTGGCGCGCGAGCTCCTTGCCCTTCAGCGGCTCCGCATCCTGCTTCGCCGCCTCGCTGGGGACGCCGAAGTCCGTCCCGCCACCCCCTGACAGCCGCTGCACGATCTCAACGGTGGCGTCCGACCCGGGCGGCGTTTCCTTCAGCCCGGCACGCTTGACCACGCGGGCGTAGCGCGGCGCGTACGCCAGCAACGCCTCGATGGCCTGCTCCGCGTCCTTGCCGGAACGACTCCAGCCCGGCCAGTCGAGAGCGCCGGCGAAGGTCCGTTTGTCGCCGCGCTCCAGGTAGACCCGCAGCGCGGCCTTGCCCCCGGCCACCCGCGGCTAGCCGGCCTCCTCGGCGGCGGACTCCGACCGCGCTGCCTGTCTCGGCAGCGGCCTGGTTGGCGGCGTCGGCCACCTCGCCGACCCACTGCCCGGCCGCCTCGGCAGCATCACCGGCGGCCGACTGTGCCGCCTCGTTGGCCTTGGCCACCATGGCGTCCATGTCGATGCCGACCTGCTCGCAGCGCGAACGCATCGAAGCGGTCGATGCCGGCTGCGCCCAGCACGGCGCCCAGCCAGAACGCCGTCTTCGGACCTGCCACCAGGCCCACCACCCCGCCGACGACGCCGGCAATCGGCGAGCCGCTGAGGTTCATCACGTCGGGCGTCGGCCCGCCCTCCAATTGAGCTCGGCCCATGGCGGCGCCTGCCCGCGCGGCAGAGCCGAAGAGGCTGCCCAGCAGCCCGGCCAGGATCGAAAGGATCAGTGTCATGTCATGCCTCCCAAGTCTCACCCGGCTCCAGCGCTACCACGTGAGCCGATGTTTCGGCGGCCAGCGCGTCAGGCGTGCCGGCCAGGATGGGGAACGTGCCGTAGTGCACGGGGATCACGGTGTGGGCGCCAATCAGGCCAACCGCGCGAGCGGCGTCCGACGGCCCCATGGTGTAGTGCCCGCCAATCGGCAGGACGGCAATCGACGGCGACCAGCGCTCGCGGACCAGCGCCATGTCGCCGAACAGGTCGGTGTCGCCGGTGTGATAGAGGCAGGTGCCGTCCTCGAAGTGGATGACCCAGCCCCAGCAGCCGACCTCGCGACTGGTGGGGCCGCCTCCGGTCAGCGTCACGGCCCCGGAATGTTCGGCATGGACCATGGTGAAGCGAATGCCGGCGGCCTCGAATGTTCCGCCCTTGTTCATGCCGACCGCCTCGACGCCTTTCTCGCCAAGGTACAGGCTCATCTCGTGCGAGCCGACGACCGTGCCGCCGGCCCGCGCCAGCTCCACCACGTCGGCGGCGTCGTCACCCACGTGATCGAAATGGCCGTGGGTCGGCGCCACCACGTCGACCTGCTCGGCGGTTCGGTAGGAGTCGGCGTAGGTCGGGGCGCCGGTCCATCGGTCCACCCAGCACCCACTTGTCGCCCGGCGATCGGTACAGGACTCCGCCGTGCCCGAGCCTGGTGATCCTCAGCTTGGCCATCTGTCGTTCAGCACCTCCTGCTGTGTTGAATGCTAGACCGATATGTCGGCAGGTCAGCCGGGGACCAGCAGCCTCCCGGCGGCGGCGATGCGCTCCATCCAGGGCCGCTCCCGCCCGATCGTCGTCTCCGGACCATGGCCGGGCAGCACCCGCACCTCGTCTCGCAGGTCGCGTGCCAGCCTGGCCAGCGACGTCGACCATGGCCGCGTCGTCACCGCCCGGCAGGTCGGTGCGGCCGAAGGAGCCGGCGAACAGCACGTCACCGGCCAGCAGCAGCCGGTGCGTCGGCTCATACAGGCAGACCGATCCCTCCGTGTGCCCGGGCGTGTGCAGCACCTGGAACGACAGGGTGCCCACCTCGACGCGATCTCCCTCGCGCAGCTCGCGCTCTGAGGTGACGCGTTCGATCTCGAGCCCGTAGTTGTTGCGGCCGTCCAGGCGATACGCGTCCTCCGGATGGATGGCCAGCGGGGCGCCGGTGGCGCGCTTCAGCGGGCCGTTGTCGTAGATGTGATCGATGTGACCGTGCGAGTTGGCGATCAGTTGCACGCGCAGCTGGTTGGCGGCGGCGCGCTCCACGAGACTGGCCGTCGAGCTCATGCCGGGGTCGAGAATCAGCGCCTCGGGCGAGGAACCGTCCCAGACCAGGTACGCGTTGGTGTCCCACGGCGGAAAGGCGCCGACCTCGATCCGGGGCGCGTGGTCGGCCGCTCCCTGGCCGCGCTCGACGATGGGCGCACCGTCCCTCATTGCTCGGTCGCGCCCGCCGGCCCAGCCACGCCCGGTGCCCCATCCGCCAGGCGCAGGCCGAATGCGCGGGCCAGCGCGACGGCCAGCGCATCTTCGACCGCCTCCATCGGCACCGGATGGCCGAGCTCGCGGGCCAGGCTGGTGACCTCCTTGTCGCGGATGCCGCACGGGACCATCTCGTCGAACCAGGCCAGCGTGGTGTTCACGTTCAGGGCCAGGCCGTGGGTGGTCACGCCGCGTCGCACCCGCACGCCGATGGCGGCCAGCTTGCGCTGATCGGCGACCCAGACTCCGGTCAGGGCCTCGATGCGGCCGGCGGTCACGCCGAAGGCGGCGGCGGTCTCGATGATGGCCGCCTCCAGGCTGCGGACGTAGCGGCGCAGGTCGAGCGGGTCGCGCAGCTCGACGATGGGGTAGGCGACCAGCTGGCCCGGCCCGTGGAAGGTGATGTCGCCGCCACGATCGATGCGCACGAATTCGGCGCCAAGGTCGCGCAGGCGATCGGGACCGGCCAGCAGGTTCGCCTCATCGCCGCCGCGACCGATGGTGTAGACCGGGAAGTGCTCGAGCAGCAGCAGCCGGTCGCCGATTCGGCGGCGGCGCCGCTGGTCGGCCAGCTCGTCCTGCAGCTCCCAGGTCGGCCGATAGGGGACGGTCCCCAGCCGCTCGACGGTCAGGATCCCGCCATGCGCGGCCATGAGGGGTCGCGCGTCACTGGCGGGCGTGAAGGGGAGGTCGCGCCGCGGCCGGCGCAGGTGTCGGGTCTCATCCGTGGATGGGGCGACGCTGATGTCACGCATGGTGGTCATGAGGTGGGTCGGACTTGGCGCGGCGTGTCAGACAGCCGCCGCGGCCTGGCCGGGCACCTGCTCGGCGGCGTGGTAGCTGGAACGGACCAAGGGCCCCGACTGGACGTGGGCGAAGCCCATCTCCAGCCCGATGCGCCGCAGGCTCATGAACTCCGCGGGGGTGTAGTACTTGTGCAGCGGCAGGTGCTGGCGACTGGGGCGCAGGTATTGGCCGATGGTCAGCACGTCCACGTCCGCCTCCCGCAGCAGGCGCATCGCCTCGAGCACCTCGTCCCACGACTCGCCCAGGCCGAGCATCAGGCCGGTCTTGGTCACCATCTCGTCGAAGCCGATCGCTCGCGCGGCTGCCCGTCCCGTGGTCAGCACTCCCACGCTGCGGTCCCAGCGGGCGCGGCGCCGGACGGCGCGCTGCAGGCGAGGGACGGTCTCGACGTTGTGGTTCAGGATCTCGGGCTGCGCCTCGACCACGGTCCGGATGTCCGCCTCGCGGCCGTTCAGGTCGCTGATCAGCACCTCGATGCTGGTGCCGGGCGACGTGAGCCGGACCTGCCGGATGGTCTCGGCGATGATGCCGGCCCCGCCATCGGGCAGGTCGTCGCGGGCGACCATGGTCACCACCGCGTGCTTCAGCTTCATGAGCCTGGCGGCCTCCGCCACGCGCCGTGGCTCGTCCAGGTCGGTGACCGGCGGCCGGCCGGTGTCGATGGCGCAGAAGCCGCAGTTTCTGGTGCAGACGCTCCCCAGCACCATGAAGGTGGCGGTGCCCAGCGCCCAGCATTCGCCCTGGTTCGGACAGCGAGCCTCCTCGCAGACGGTGTGCAGGGCCTCCGCCCGCATCAGCCGGTTGACCGATGCGTACGCCTCGCCGACCCCGACGCGCACCTTCAGCCACTCCGGGCGCCGTCCGCCCGGACCAGCGTTCTCGGGAACTGGGTCGCCGGGTTGCAGCAGCCCGCCGTCCGCGCTCGGGCCGCCGGGGTACATGACCTCTGAGGGCGAGGCATGGCCCGGCGGCGGACCGATGACGGTCAGCTCGCCGAGGGTGGAGAAGTCGGGGGTGTCCTGAAGGCCCACGGGCTGAGTCTACCGAAGGGGTGTCAGCAGCGCCGAGATCAGGCCGGCTGTGGCTCGCCGGCGGCCGTTCGCGCAGGCTCGTCCGGACGCAGCTTCAGTCCGCGCAGCAGCTGGGCATTGGCGGCCACCACGATGGTCGACACGCTCATCACCAGCGCGCCCACGCTCATCGGCAGCGAAAAGCCGAGAGGGACGAACAGGCCTGCCGCCACCGGGATGGCGATGGCGTTGTAGGCCGTGGCCCACACCAGGTTCTGGACCATCTTGCGGTAGGTCGCCCGGCTCAGGACGATGGCCGCGGCCACGTCGCGCGGGTCGCTGCGCACCAGCACGATGCCAGCCGATTCGACCGCCACATCGGTGCCGGCGCCGATGGCGATCCCCACGTCGGCCTGCGCCAGCGCCGGCGCGTCGTTGACCCCGTCGCCGACCATCGCCACCCGCACGCCTCCCTCCTGGAAGCGTCGCACGGCGGCTGCCTTGTCGGCCGGCAGCACCTGGGCGGCGGTCTGGTCGATGCCGATGCGCCGCGCCACCGAGTCGGCGACGGCCTGCGCGTCGCCGCTGATCATGGCCACCCGCAGGCCCATCTCGTGCAGGCGGCTGACCGCCTCGGCCGACTCCGGTCGGATCTCGTCCTCCAGCGCCAGGGCGCCGTGGATGGCGCCGTCCGCCACGGTGAAGAGCACCGTGCGGCCCTGATCGGACCACCGGTCGGCGGCTTCGGCGACGCTGGAAGGAAGCTGCAGTCCAAGCTCCTCGACCAGGCGCGAGCTGCCGACCTGAACCTGCCGGCCGTCGACCGTCGCAGCCGCGCCCCGGCCGGCGAGCGCCTCGAACGCCGAGGCGCTGGGCGGCGCGAGTCGCCTCTCGTCGGCGGCGCGCACCACGGCGCGGGCCAAGGGGTGCTCCGAATCGGCTTCGACGGCGGCGGTCAACGCCAGCAGGTCGTCCTCACCAATGCCCGGCGCCGGCACGATGCCGGCCAGCACAGGCTCGCCGCGGGTCAGCGTGCCGGTCTTGTCGAAGATGACGACCTCGACCTCGCGGGCGCGCTCGAGCGCCAGTCGGTCCTTGACCAGCAGGCCGTTGCGGGCGCCCAGCGTGGTGCTGATGGCGATCACCAGCGGGATGGCCAGGCCAAGAGCGTGCGGGCAGGCGATGACCAGCACGGTCGCCGTGCGGAGCAGGGCCTCCTCGGGCTGGCCGAGCGCGGTCCAGATCACGAGCGTGATCACGCCCGCTCCGAGCGCCACGAAGAAGAGGAGCGCGGCGGCCCGGTCCGCCAGCACCTGCGCGTGCGACTGCGAGGCCTGGGCCTCGGCGACCAGCCGCATGATCCCGGAGAGGGCCGTGTGCTCGCCGACCGCGGTGACCCGGACCCGCAGGCTGCCGCCGGCTGCCACGGTCCCGGCCACGACGTGATCGCCCGGCCTGCTTGGCGACCGAGCGCGACTCGCCGGTGATCATCGATTCGTCGACATCGGCGGCGCCATCCGCCACCGTCCCATCAGCAGGCACGCGCGTGCCGGGCCGCACCAGGACGACGTCGCCGACGGCCAGGGAGCTCGAGCGGCACCACCTCCGTGCCGGTCGTCGTCACCCGCTCGGCCGAGTCGGGCAGCAGCTCGGCCAGCGCGGAAAGGGCGCCCTGCGCCTGCATGATCGAGCGCATCTCGATCCAGTGGCCAAGGCTCATGACGGTGATGAGCGTCGACAGCTCCCACCACACGTCGACCTCGAAGATGCCCAGCGTCGCCGCCCACGACGCGGCGAACGCGACCACGATCGCCAGGGAGATGAGGGTCATCATGCCGGGCTGGCGGTTGCGCAGCTCGTCGCGCGCACCCTTCAGGAAGACCAGCCCGCCGTAGGCGAAGATGACCGTGCCGAGCAGCGGCGGGATCCACTCCGAGCCCGGGAAGACGGGTGCCTGGTAGCCGAGCCACTCCTGGACCTCGGCGCTCCAGATGACGACCGGGATGGTCAGGGCCAGGACGATCCAGAACTGGCGCCGGAACGCATCGGGGTCGTGGCCGGCGTGGCTGCCATGGCCACCGTGTGCGCCGTGCGCGCCGTGGCGCCGCGCCGTGGGCGCCGTGATCGGCGGACATCTCAGGCTCGGCTGGGGAGGGATGCGCCGGGACGTGGTGGTCGTGGTGCTGCTGGTCGTGGTCCACGGGCAGTCTCCGGGCGGCGGCGAATGGATACTCCCCACCAGTATGCCTGAAGTCGTTCCCCCGGTCGATCCGCAGCGGCTGCCGGTAGAGTTCGGGCATGAGTCGTGAATCGCCCGCCGGCGAGGCCGATCGCCTCGAGCGCGCCATGGCGGCGGTCGGCACGCCGGAGCGGGCGGTCCAGGAGAAGCGCTACCTCAAGAGCGATCTCACCTTCCTGGGTGCGACCGTGTGGCAGATTCGGGCGGAGGTCAAGGCCGCGGTTCGCGCCGCCCCCGCCCTGGATCACGACCAGCTACTGGCCCTGGTCGAGGAGCTCTGGGCACGCCCGGTCTTCGAGCGACGCATGGCGGCCACGGTGCTTCTCGAGATGCGAACGGACCTGCTCTCCGCATCCGACCTGGCGACAGTCGAGCGCCTCCTGCGCGAGTCGCTCACCTGGGCGCTGGTGGATGGCCTGGCGGTCGACGTGGTCGGCGCGGTGCTGGCGGCCGATCCGGATCGGACCGTGCGCGGTGATGGACCGATGGTCGACCGATGACGACTTCTGGATCCGACGCGCCGCCCTGCTGGCCTGGCTGCGGCCGCTTCGGCACGGAGCGCCGCTCGATCGGTTCCTGGGCTACGCCGACGCGATGCTCGACGAGAAGGAGTTCTTCATCCGCAAGGCCATCGGCTGGGTCCTGCGCGAGGTCGGCAAGCGCCGGCCGGAGGAGGTCAGCCGCTGGCTGGCGCCGCGCACGCATCGGGCCTCGGGCGTGACCATGCGCGAGGCGACGAAGTACCTGCCAGATGCCGATCGCGAGCGACTGACTGGATCGCCTACCGGAAGCACGTGCCCGCCCGGACTGAGGATCGAACCGAAGTACGTTGCGGGTCCCAGGCCCAGAAGGCTCATGCCGAGCCCTGACAGCGGGCCTCAAATGCGCCCGGGACGATGGGCAACCTTCGTCCTATCGACCATGGGACTCGGGCTCCGTACGGTGCCGCCCTATGGCCCATCCCAGGACGGCGAAGCGGCAGCTGGGCGGTCGGCGACCGCTGCTGCTCGCGCTGGTCTATGGCGTATTCCTCGTGCTCGTCGGCGTCACCGCCAGCGGCCTGGTCGCGGTGGCCGGCGCGCACATCAAGAGCGCCGCGCTCGCAGGCGGTGGTCGGGCGCGACCATTCGCTGGTCGAGCTGTTCGTCGCTGGTCAGCTGGAGGCGGACGACCTGACCGATGGTGGCCCGTCGGCGACGCGCGCTGCCGAGCTGGCCACGCAGCTGGCGTTGCTGACCGAAAGGGACGCCATCCTGCGCATCGAGGTGCGCGGCACCAATGGGCGGGTCCTCTTCAGCGACGACGCAGCCCTTGCCGGTGAGCAGGCCCCGCTGAGCAGCGCCATGGCCGACGCCCTTGCCGGCCGGCCCAGCGCGGCCCTGCTCGAGACCGCCGCAGGCCGCCCAACCCGCAGGCGCATCCCTCCCCGCGTCCAACGTGGTCCAGGAGTTCCTGCCGATCGTGGGTGCCGATGGCGAGCCGGCCGCCGTGGTCGCCATGTGGCGCGATGCAGCGCCGCTGCTGGCCGATATCGACGCCGCGCGCCGCGACATCATGATCGTGACCCTGGCTGCCGCCGTGCTGCTGGCCGGCGATCCTGTTCTTCGTCTTCCGCGACGGCCCAGGCTCGGATCAGCACCAACAGCGGCAGCTGCTGGAGGCGACCCGGCGCGATCCGCTGACCGGCCTCCTCAACCACGGGGCGGTGGTCGGTCGCGCTGGCCGAGGACATCGAGGCGGCGCGGGCCGTCCGGCCGCTCCATCGGCCTCGCGCTCGTCGACGTCGACAACTTCAGGCTCTTCAACGACAACCACGGTCACGAGGCGGGTGACGAGATCCTGCGCCGCGTGGCCGGCGTGCTGCAGCCGGGCGTCGACGACGGCGCACGAGCTCGCGCGCTACGGACCGGACGAGTTCCTGATGGTGCAGCCCGGCGCGGATGCCGAGACGATGGTCGGCATCGCCGAAGCCTTCGCGCTGGCGCTGTCGTCCGTGAGCGTTCAGTTCGGCGAGTCCGAGGAGCTGCCGGTCAGCGCCAGCGTCGGCATCGCCTGCTACCCGGAGCACGGCTCGTCGCTGACCGAGCTGCTGACGGTGGTGGCCGTGGCGCTGGGCGAGGCGAAGGCGATCCGGTGGCGACACGCTGCGCGTGGCGGCAACTGGGTGAGGAGCATCGGGTCATGGCCGGCAGCCTTCGACGTCCTGCAGGGCCTGGTCATCGCGGTCGACACCAAGGACCGCTACACCAAGCGCCATTCGGAGGACGTGGCGCGCTATGCGCGTCTTCCTGGCCGAGCGCGTGGGCGTGGACGAGGAGACGCGTCGCACCATCCACCTGGCCGGCCTGCTGCACGACGTGGGCAAGATCGGCATCCCGGACGTGATCCTGCGCAAGCCGAACAAGCTGACCGCGGACGAGTACCACGCCTTCCAGCAGCACGTGGCGCTGGGCGACGCGATCGTCCGCGACGTGCCCGGGTCGACGAGGTGCGCGCCGGCATCCGCCACCACCACGAGCGCTGGGATGGGAAGGGCTATCTGGACGGACTCGAGGGCGAGGAGATCCCGCTGATCGCCCGCATCCTGGCCGTGGCCGACGCGTTCTCGGCGATGACCACCACGCGTCCCTACCGGCGGGCGCTGCCGATCGAGGAGGCGCTGAAGCGACTGACCGATGCCGCCGAGCAGCCAGCTCGACGAGCGGCTGGTGATGGCGTTCGTCGAGGGCCTCGAGACCGCGCCGGACGCGCCACTGCCCGGCGAGGAGACGCACCGCCCTCTGGCGGCCGGAGCTGTGGGTGGCCTGATGCGTCGCGCGCTTGCAGCCGTTGCCGTGGCGACTGGCAGTCGCCGCCCTTCCGCAGATTGCGGCGGGACTGCTGGTCTGGACCTTCGTGGTCCTGCCCGCTGACCGTGACGCGCCGGTCAGGGGACCGTCTTCACCATGACCGCCACCAACGTTGCCGGGCCGGACGACCTCGGCTGCATGGAGGTCACCCTGCCGTCATCTTTCGCGATCGAGTCCGGTCGGCGACCCCACGGCGTCCAACGGCGACAACTGGGCGGCGAGCGCAGAACGGCTCCACGGTCGAGGTCCGCAGCCTGAGCGGCGGTGGCCGCCTGAACATCGGCGAGTCGGTGACCTTCCAGGTGAAGGCCACGCCGTCGACGGCCGGGACGACGTCCGTGGCCGAACCATGCGCATCGGCAGCAGGATTGCAGCCGGCCTGACCGAGGTCGGCCTGCCAGTCCAGGTGGTCGGTCCTGCCTGCGCTGCTTCCCGCGCCGACGCCCAGGCCACGGCGACTCCGACGCCCACGCCGAACCCCACCGCGCGTCCACGCCGACGCCGTCGCTGCCCGATGTCCCTGCCGCCGCACTGCCCGTCTCTGCTGCCACCGCTGCCGAGCCTGCTGCCCGACGTCGACGGCCGCCGTCCACCGCAGCGCCCAGCGTCCGCGAGCCGTCGACCAGCGCCCGCGCCGTCATCGTCGGCCTCCGCATCGGCTACCCTGATCCAGCGACGCCGCTCCCCGGCGGCTCGGTGGCGACTCGACGCCGGAGCCGGGCGCCGGCAGGCGGATCGTCAGCCGTCGCGGCGCCGCGCCTCGCGCGCGCGATCCGGGATCCGATCTGCGCTCGGCCCCGGCACGCTGACGGTGCTCGACGGGTTCGGCACCTGGTCGGTGCCGGCGGCCGTGGTTGGCGTGCCCGGGCCTGCTGGTCGTCCTGTGGGTGGCGCTGCAGACGGTCGGGCGCGCTGGCCTGGATTCCGGCCGTGCGGCGCCTGCGCGGCGACGAAGACGGCGCGCCGCGCGGCGCTGAGTAGGCTCGCTAGCCGATCGGCGTGGCCGGGTCCCAGGCCTCCAGCCGCTTGCGGACATCGGCCATGAAGGCGCCCACCTGCGCGCCGTCGAGCACCCGGTGGTCGAACGAGCAGGTCATGTTCATCATCGGGCGGATGACGATCACGTCCTCGCCCTCGATGGTCGCCACCATCGGCCGCTTCACGATGGCCTCCATCGACAGGATGGCGACCTCCGGCGCGTTGATGATCGGCATGGATGAGACCGATCCGAACCAGCCGGTGTTGTTGACCGTGAAGGTCCCACCCTGGATCTCGTCCAGCTTCAGCTTGTTGGTGCGCGCACGGGCCGCCAGGTCCTGGATCCGATGGTTGACGCCGCTGATCGACAGCTGGTCGGCGTTGTGGATGACCGGCACCAGCAGGCCGTTGTCGACGGCCACCGCGATCCCGATGTTCATGGCCTGCTTCAGGACGACCTTGTCCTCGGCGAACTGGCTGTTCAGGGTCGGGTGCTGCCGCAGGGTCTCCGTCACCGCCTTGACCACGGCAGCGACGTAGCTGAGGCCGATCCCCTCGCGCGCCTTGTAGGCGGCGTTGTTCTCCTCGCGCCAGCGGACGACGTTGTGCATGTCGACCTCCACCACCGTGTAGGCGTGGGGGACGGTCTGCTTGACGCGCGTCATCTTGGCGGCGATGCCCTTGCGCATCTGGGTCAGCGGGATCTCGACATCGCCAGCGGTTGGCGCCGCGATCGCGCGCCGGCGGCGTGAAGGCGGGAGCGGGCTGCGGCAGCCGGCGCGGGGCTGCCGGCGCTGCTGCGGGCGGGGCCTCGGCCGGTGATGCGGGCGCAGGCGCCTGGAGCCGCGGCGGGAGCCGGCGGCGTCCGGCCGGCGGCCGCTGCCGCGCCACGACCCTCGACGAACGCGAGCACGTCCTCGCGGGTGACGCGGCCGCCGGCGCCGCTGCCCTTCAGCTGGGTGATGTCGATGTCGTGCTCGCGGACCAGGCGGCGAACGGCCGGGGTCATGCGGACGCTGCCATCGGTGGCCGGCGCAGCGGCTGGCCTCGGCCGGAGCGGGCTTCCGGCGGCGGCGCTTCGGCCTGGGCGGCCGGCGCCTCCTGCTCGGCGGCGCGCGGGCCTCAGGCTCCGGTGCGGCCTCCGCCGGCTGCTCGGCCGCGGCGGCCGGCGCGGGCTCGGGTTCCGCTTCCGCCGGTGCTGCCTCGGCGGGCGCCGCTTCTGCCGGCGCGGCGACTCGGCCGGGGCCTTCTCCGCCGGAGCGGCGGCCGCGCCGTCGCCCGAGATCTCGGCCAGCGGCGTGCCGACCTTCACGGTCTCGCCGTCGGGGACCATGATCTTGGTGATGGTGCCGGCCACCTCGGCGGGAACCTCGGCGTTGACCTTGTCGGTCACCACCTCGAACAGCGGGTCGTACTGCTCGACCGTGTCGCCTTCCTTGACCAGCCAGCGCTCGATCGTTCCCTCGGTGACTGACTCGCCCAGCTGCGGCATCTTGATCGTGGTCAATTCGTCCCTCGTTCCAAGGTTGGCGCGCCGCGCCGGCACGCGATCCGTCGTCATGGTGCGCTCACGGTAGAGATCGCGCAGGGCGCCGATCTCGCCGCCATGGTGCAGGTCGTGGTCGATCATCGTCCACAGGACGCGCCAGGTCGGCCACTCCTCTCCCCAGTTGGTCATGCGGCCGGCGTCCAGGTCCGCATCGGTCAATCCGCCGAGCGCGTCGACCAGCAGGCGCTGTCCGCGCTCGAGCTCGGCGATGGCGTCCGCCGCGGTGTGGGCGGAGTCGATCTCCGGCCAGATCAGCCTGGCCGGCCCGAAGGCGTACTCGTGGTACATCACCTTGCACTCGGCGAGGTGCACCAGGCGCCAGGCGATGGTGGTGAACGGCGGGGGATCGGGATCGGGTTCGGCATAGTCCGCGTGCCAGCGACCGTCCGCGCCCGGCCGCACCGTCCAGCAGTCGGTCATCGGCTCCCAGAAGAACTCTTCGTCAGTCAGTCCCTGCACCCGATCGTGGACGAAGCGGTACGCCTCGTCCATCTGGGTCGCCAGCAGCTGGGTCGCGCTCGGCATCGGCTCAGTACGCGGCCAGCGTGCGGGCCGCGTCGACGATCTTGGCGGAGTCGAGCATGAACCAGTCCTCCAGGACGTGGTGGAACGGGACGCCCGGCACCTCCGGCCCGGCCAGGCGGGTCACCGGTCCGTCCAGGTGCTCGAAGCACTCCTGCGCGATCCATGCCGCGACCTCGGCGCCGAAGCCGCCGAATCGGTTCGCCTCGTGCACGACCAGCGCCTTGCCGGTGCGCTCCACCGATGCCGCCACGGTGGCGGTGTCCAGCGGGCGCAGCGTGCGCAGGTCGACGACCTCCGCCTCCACCCCGTCGTCGCGGGCCAGCATCTCGGCCGCCTCCAGCGCGCAGGTGCGCATGTAGCCGTAGCAGAAGATCGACAGGTCCTTGCCGGAGCGCGCGACCTCCGCGGAGCCGATGGGGACCACGTGGTCGCCATCGGGCACCTCCGCCTTGAAGAGGCGGTACGTCTTCTTGTGCTCGAAGAACATGACCGGGTCCGGGTCGCGGACCGATGCCTTGAGCAGGCCCTTGGCGTCGGCCGGCGTGCCGGGCGCGACCACCTTCAGGCCCACCGTGGAGGTGAAGTAGGTCTCGTTCGACTGGCTGTGATACAGCGCGCCGTGGACGCCGCCGCCATACGGCATGCGGATCACCATCGGCAGACCGAAGGCGCCGTTGGACCGATAGCGCATGCGGCTGATCTCGGACACGATCTGGTTGAAGGCCGGATAGACGAAGTCGGCGAACTGCATCTCGGCGATGGGGCGCAGGCCGTAGATGGCGGCTCCTGCCGCGGCGCCGGCGATCATGCCCTCGGTCAGCGGCGTGTCGAGCACGCGCTTCTCGCCGTACTTGGCGAACAGGCCCTCGGTGGCGCCGAAGACGCCGCCCTTCTTGCCGACGTCCTCGCCCAGCACCATGACGTTCGGGTCGCGCTCCAGCTCCTCGTCCATGGCGGTGCGGATCGCCTCGAGGATGTTCAGCTCGGCCATGTCAGGCCCCCTGCCCGTCGTCGTCGGCGTAGACGTGCAGCTCGGCGGTCGCCACGTCGGGGTCGGGCCGCGCCTCGGCGCGGCGGCTGGCCTCGTTGATGGCGGCCTTGGCCTCGGCCCGCAGCTCCTCGTCCCGCTCGTCGGTGAGCAGCCCCCACTCGCGCAGCTGGCCGGCGAAGCGGGCGATCGGGTCCTGCTCCTTGAGCGCCTCGACCTCCGCCGGGTCGCGGTAGCGGCGCTGGTCGTCGTCCGAGGAGTGGCTGGTCAGTCGCACCACGCGCGCCTCGATCAGGGTTGGGCCCTCACCGGCGCGCGCGCGGTCGTGCGCCTCCTTGGCGGCGGCATAGCAGGCCAGCGGATCGGATCCGTCGACCAGCACGCCGGGGAAGCCGTAGCCCTCCGCCCGGACCGCCACGCGTCCGCCGCCCACCTGCTTGTCGAGCGGCACGCTGATGGCGTAGCCGTTGTTCTCGCACACGAAGATGACCGGCAGCTTGTGGACGCCGGCGAAGTTCATGGCCTCGTGGATCTCGCCCTGGTTGCTGGTGCCCTCGCCGTACGAGGTCATGGCCACCACGTCCTCGCCGCGCACCCAGGCGCCCATGGCGATCCCCACCGCGTGCAGCACCTGCGTGCCGACCGGCGACGAGAGGCTGACCAGGTTGTAGCGCGCGCCGCCGTAGTGGCCGGGCATCTGGCGCCCGCCGGAGCTGACGTCGTCGCCCTTGGCCAGGTGGGCGGTGATGATGTCCTCCGGGTCCATGCCGAAGGTGATGGCGCTGGCGATGGAGCGGTAGTACGGCGCCATCCAGTCGTGGCCGTGGCGCATCGGCCAGGCGATGGCCACCTGCGCGCCCTCGTGCCCCTGGCCGGAGATGATGAAGGCGATCTTGCCGGCCCGCTGCATGAGCCACATCCGCTCGTCCACGGCACGCGCCACCAGCATCTGGCGGTACATGGCCAGCACGTCGTCGTCGGAAAGCCCGAGCTCGTGGTGCCTCGGCGGTGCTTCGGTCTGGGCCACCTGCTCCATCACCCTCCCTGCGGCGTGCTGCGATTTGGCGTGCTGAGCATCGGCGTGCGGCTGATCATCAGATGTGGATCGGTGCGCCGTCCACTGCCATCGCCGCCTCGGCCAGCGCCTCGGTCAGCGTCGGGTGGGCGTGGACGCTCATCGCGATCTCACCGGCGGTCCCCTCCACGAGGCGTGCCAGCGTCGGCTCGGCCAGCAGGTCGCCGGCGTGCGGGCCGATGATGTGGGCGCCCAGGATCAGGCCGGTCCCCGCATCGGCCACGATCTTGGCGAACCCGTCCACCTCGCCCACGATCGTCGCCTTGCCCAGCGCGCGGAACGGGAACGAGCCGGTCTTGACCTCGTGGCCGGCCTCGCGCGCCTCCGCCTCGGTCATGCCCACGCTGCTGATCTGCGGGCGGCAGAAGGTGGCGCGCGGCATGAGGCTCATGTCCACCGGCGCCGGGTCGTGGCCGGCGATGATCTCGGCCGCAACCACCGCCTCGTGGGCCGCGACGTGGGCGAGCGCGAAGCCCGGCACGATGTCCCCGATGGCGTACAGGTGCTCGGCGCCGGTCCGCATCCAGCCGTCGACCTTGACGTAGCCGCGGTCCAGCTCAACGCCGGGAATGGCCTCCAGGCCGATGCCCTCGGTCAGCGGCCGCCGTCCGACCGCCACCAGGATCAGGTCCGACTCCACGTCCGTGCGCTTGTCGCCGTCGCGCGCGGCGACGGTGAAGCGCAGGCCGCCGTCGGTGGGCTGGATGCTCTCGGTGTCGATGGTCGAGGACAGATGCGCGGTGATGTCGCGCTTGCGGAAGACGCGCCCCAGCTCCTTGCTGACGTCGGCATCCTCCAGCGGCACCAGCCGGTCCAGGAACTCGACGAGGTGCACCTCCGCCCCGAAGTCGCGGTACATGCTGGCCCACTCCACGCCGACCGCCCCGGCGCCCACGATCGTCGCGCTGCGCGGGACGTCGGCGCGTTGCAGCGCCTCATCGGAGGTGATGATGCGATGGCCGTCGATGTCCAGGCCGGGGAGCGACCGGGGTGCCGACCCGGTGGCCAGGATGAGGTCGGTGCCGCTGGCGTCCACGTCACCCGACTCGCCGCCCGAAACGCGGACGCTGGTCGGCCCGATGAGTGTGCCGTGCCCGCTTGATGACGGTCACGCCGTTCTTCTTCAGCAGGAACTCGACGCCCTTGACGTGCTTGTCGACCACGGCGTCGCGCCGCGCACCCAGGGCCGGGTAGTCAAGGCTGATGCCCTCATGTCCGGCCAGGCCGAACTCGCCGCCCTGCTCGTGAACTCGATGGAGCAGGTCGGCCGTCTCGAGCAGCGCCTTCGACGGGATGCAGCCGCGGTTCAGGCAGGTGCCGCCCAGCTTGTCGCGTTCGATGAGGCCCACCTTCAGGCCGAGCTGCGCAGCCCGGATGGCGCCCACGTAGCTCATGCCGCCACCCAGGATCAGCAGGTCGAACTGCATGGTCTCGCTCATGCGGTGGCCATCGGCCGCTCCAGGGCGTGGCCTTCGTACGCCGCCAGCGGCCCGGCGCCAGTCGTCGGGCACCGGCATCGGCCGGCTCTGCTCGTAGTCGTAGGTGACCAGGACCGATGAGGATCGGGCCAGCTCGCGGCCATCCGCAGCGGCGGTCATCTCGTGCGACATGCCGATGCTGGTGGTGCCCAGCCAGTCGACGCGCGAGCCAATCTCCACGGTGTCGGTGAAGAAGATCGGCGAGCGGTAGTCGATCGAGATGTGGGCCAGGATCAGCGGCATGACGCCGATCGGCTCCACCTGCAGGACATCGACCAGGTACCGGATCCGGGCGAGCTCGAGGTAGCTGGAGACGACGGCGTTGTTCACGTGTCCGAAGGCGTCGATGTCACGAAATCGCACTTCGACGCGCGTGCGGTGGCGGAAGTCGTCAGTCACGGAGCGCCGATTCTACAGTGCCTCCCCGACACGGGCGATCAGCGTCGCCAGCAGGGTTGTGCGCGGCACCACGCTGGCCAGGTCCAGCCATTCATCCGCCGAGTGGTCGTCGCCGCCGATCGGGCCGAGGCCGTCCAGCGTCGGCACGCCCAGCCCGGCGGTGGTGTTGGCGTCGCTGGCGCCGCCGGTGGCGGCGTCCGTCAGCTCGAAGCCCAGCTCGCCGGCAATGCCGATGGCCAGCTCGGCCAGGCGAGCGATGGCGGGCGTCTTCTCCATCGGCCGATGGCTGGCCAGCTCGCGGACCTCGCATGTCACGCCCGCGATGGGACTGTCCGCGGCCAGGCGCTGCACCTCGGCGCGGGCGTGGTCGAATGCGTCGGCGGTCGCCGCCCGGAGATCCAGCTGCAGCCGGCAGTCGGCCGGCACCACGTTCGGCCGGGTGCCCCCTGCGATCACGCCGGCGTTCAGCGTCACGTCGGGCCAGCGACCGTTGAGCTCATGGAGTGCCACCACCTGCCGGGCCGCGGCCAGGATGGCGGAGCGGCCCTTCTCCGGCTCGACGCCCGCATGCGCGGCGCGGCCCCTGAAGATGAGCTCCAGGTCGGCGATGCCCTTGCGTGCGCTGACGATGGCGCCGCTGGCGCGGGCGCATTCCAGCACCAGGCTGACATCGTGCTCGGGCGCCAGCTGACGGATGTGCGCGCCGCTGAAGATGGAGCCGATCTCCTCGTCCGGGTTGGCCACGAAGGTGATGGCCGGATGTTCGTCCGCCTCGTGCAGCGCTGCGAGGGCGTGCAGGCCGGACAGCAGGCCGCCCTTCATGTCGCTTGCGCCAGGCCCCATGGCGCGGTCGCCGTCCACGGTGTACGAGCGCTCGGCCGCCGTTCCCTCATCGAAGACGGTGTCCATGTGGCCGATCAGCAGGCGACGCGGCCCGTCGCCGGGCAGGTGGCCGATGACCAGGTCGCCCAGCTGCGGCTCACCGGCTGCTGGGGCGTGAGGGATGCGCTCGACGCGTGGCGCCAAGCTCGGCCAGCGAGGCCGCGACGAGGTCGGCCACCCGGTTCACGCCGGCCGGTGTGTACGACCCGCAATCGATGTTGACGAGCGCTTCCAGCTCCGCCAGGTACCGCGGCAGGCGTGCCTGGACGGCCTCGTGCAGGCTGAGCGGGGGCGGCATGGCGCGTGAGTATACTGCCGGCCATGCCGCAGGCCGCCCGCGCCGACGGGGTCGAGCTGCTCGAGCTCCGCGTGCTGGACGGCCCCAACCGGTTCTTCACCCGACCGGCCGTCAAGCTCGAGTTCGGAGCCGATGAGCCGGGCGTCGCCGCTGAGGCGGCCACCGCCGCCGGCCAGGTCGTTCGGCACCTGTACGCCGCCCTGGACCTGAACCCACCCCGGGTCACCACCCGCGACTCGCACGACCGCCGGCGGGCGGCGATCGCCTTCCAATGGCACCGTCGGGCCGTCGCCCAGGCGATTGGGACCGCGGCGTCACGCGTGGCGCTGGGCATCACCAGCGAGCGCCGCGAGCTTCGTGCGCTGCGCGCAATCGCCCCCGGCCCACGCCCCCACCTGCCGACGCCGCACGTTCCGGTGGTGGCGGTCACCGGCACCAACGGCAAGAGCACCACCACGCGCCTGATTGCGCATATCGCGCGCGAGGCCGGTCGGCGGGTGGGCATGACCAACTCGGACGGCATCTACGTCCGGGACAAGCTGGTCGAGCCCGGCGACTGGACCGGTTTCGGCGGTGCCGGCCGCGTTCTGGCGGAGCCGGGCCTGCAGCTGGCCGTGCTGGAGACGGCGAGCGGCGGGATCCTGCTGCGCGGCATCGGCTATGCCGCCAATGACGTGGCGGTGGTCACCAACGTCTCGGCCGACCATCTTGGCCTGCAGGGCATCGACACCGCTTGACGAGCTGGCCGAGGTGAAGGCCACCATCGTGCGGATCACCCGCCGCGGTGGCTGGGCGGTGCTGAACGCGGACGATCCGCGGGTGTGGGCCATGCGCCGCCAGACGCGTGCCGGCTGGTACGCGTTCAGCCTGGAACCCGACAGCCCGGGCGTGCGCGAGGCGCTGGCGCGCGGCGGACGGGCGGCGATCATTGTCGACGGGATGGTGACCCTGCTGCGGGAAGGTGGCCGCACGCGGCGGATCGCACCGGTCGCCGAGCTGCCGGTCACCTTCGGCGGCCTCTCCACCTACAACGTGGCCAATGCGCTGGCCGCGGCGGCCGCGGCGGATGCCCTCGGCTTCACGGCCAAGCGGATCGCGGCCGGGCTGCGCACCTTCGAGCTTGACACCGGCGCCAACCCGGGACGCCTCAACCTGTACGAGCGACGCGGCCGGCTGGTGCTGATCGACTTCGCTCACAACGAGGCCGGTCTGCAGGGTCTGTTGGACGTCTCACGTCAGCTGACGACGCGCCCGGGCGGCGGCCGCCGCGGCAAGGTGCGGCTGGCGCTGGGTACGGCGGGCGACCGGACCGACGAGATCCTCCGCAACCTGGGCCGCCTGGCCGGTGCGGGCGCCGACGACGTCGTCATCTGCGAGAAGCGCCACTACCTGCGCGGGCGCGACCTGGGGGGGATGAACCGGATCCTGCGCGGCGGCGTGAAGGAGGGCGGCTTCACCGGCAAGGTCGAAGCACTCCCGAGCGAGCTGGCCGCCCTCCAGGCACTGGAGAAGCGGGCAAGGAAGGGGGACGTGGTCGCGGTCATGACCCACGTCGAGCGCGCCGAGATCGCCGCCTGGCTCACGTCGGCCGGCTACCAGCCGGTGCCGTTGCGCCGGCTACGCGAGCTGCTGTCGGCGGACTAGGCCTCGATCTCGATGCCGTCGTCGGCGCCCAGCGTGGTGACCGCCGAGATGGCGCCGCTCGAGCCGCCGTGCTGGCGGCGCTGCAGCTCCTTCCACACGTCGTTGGCGTGGTCGACGCAGACCACGATGATGTCGCCGTCGCTCCCCATGTCCAGGGCGCGTCGGGTCGCCTCGAGCTCGTCCAGCACGATCTCGACTGAGTTCGTGCGACCACCGTTCGCCATCTCGGCGCGCACGCCCTTCTCGATCAGGGCGGCAGTGTCGCCGCGGGGCCGGCCACGATTGTTCGCATCCTCCCGCAGGACGAGCGTGTCGAAGTAGCGAGCCGCGGTGCGGCCCAGCTCCACGATGTCCTCGTCGCGCCGATCGCCGGCGGTGGCCATGACGCCGATGCGGCGGCCGGTGACCAGCGGCCGCCGGCCGGTGCTCGATGGCTCCGCCAGCTGGTCCACGAACTCGCCCAGGGCGCGGACGGCCGGTGGGTTGTGGGCGTAGTCGACGATCACCCGGTAGCCGTCCAGCTCGAACATGTTCAGCCGGCCCGGCGCCATGAAATAGCTGGTGGTGAAGGTCCGCAGGCCCTGCCGGATGTCGTGCAGGTGCGCGCCCGCGGCCCAGGCGGCGCCGGTCGCGGCCAGCGCGTTCTGGACGTTCATCCGCGCGCGGCCCTCGAAGGTCGACGGGAGCAGGTGGGTCCAGACCAGCGGCATCGACTTGCGGCCCTGGCGCAGCACGATCATCTCGCCGTTGCGCCCCGGCTCCAGCGTCACGGCGCGGCGCCCGCGTGAGGCCTGGCGCTTGATGATCTCGTGTTCCGGATCGGTGCTGAAGTAGATGACCGATCCGGAGCAATGGCGGCCCATGCCGGCCACCAGCGGGTCGTCGGCGTTGAGGACCGCCGTCCCGTCGCGCGGCACCGCCTCGACCACGACCTGCTTGACGTTGGCCAGCTGCCGGATGGAGGTGATGCCGGCCAGGCCCAGGTGGTCGCCGGTCACGTTCAGCACCACGGCCACGTCGTTGCGCTGGTAGCCCAGCCCTTCGCGCAGGATGCCGCCGCGCGCCACCTCGAATACCGCGAAGTCGACGGTCGGATTCTGGAGCACGGTGGAGGCCGATCGGGGGCCAGACGAGTCGCCCTTCCGCACCAGGCGGCCGTCGACGAAGATGCCATCGGTCGAGGTCATCCCGACCTTGCGGCCCATCCCCTTCATGATGTGCGAGATCATCCGGGCGGTGGTCGTCTTGCCGTTGCTGCCGGTCACGGCCACGATCGGGATGCGCGACGGGCTGCCAGGCGGGAAGAGCGCATCGATCACCGGCTTGGCCACGTACTGCGCTTCCCCCTCGGTTGGGTGGGTGTGCATCCGAAAGCCCGGTGCGGCGTTGACCTCCACGATGCCCCCGCCCGTCTCGCGCACCGGCACGCTGATGTCCGGGCAGATGAAGTCGATGCCGGCGATATCGAGGCCCACCACCCGCGCCGCCAGCTCCGCGATCTCGACGTTGTCCGGGTGCGCCTCCTCGGTTCGGTCGATGCTGATGCCGCCGGTGCTCATGTTGCCGGTGCGCTTGAGGAAGACCCGCACGCCGCGCGGCGGCACGTCGCTCATCTCGAAGCCCTGCTCGCGGGCGTACGTGGTCGATTCATCGTCGACCTTGATTCGGGTCAGCACCTTCTCGTGCCCGATGCCGCGCCGCGGGTCGGCGTTGGTGATCTCCGTCAGCTCGGTCAGGCTGTGCTCGCCGTCGCCGACCACGTGCGCCGGCACGCGCTGCGCGACCGCCCGCAGCACCCCGCCGATCACCAGGCAGCGGTAGTCATTGCCGGTCAGGTAGGACTCGACCACCACCCCGCCGTGGCGCGACTCGGCCCGCGCGGCGGCGTAGCCGGCCCGCACGGCGGCGTCATCGGCCAGGTTGAGCATGACGCCCCGTCCGTGGTTGCCATCCAGCGGCTTGATCGCCACCGGGTAGCCGATGGTGGCGGCCGCCGCGGACGCCTCCTGCTCGTTGCGGACAACCTCCGAGCGCGGCACCGGCACCCCGGTCGCTGCCAGCAGCTTGTTGGTCAGCTTCTTGTCGGACGCGATGTCGACGCCCAGCGAGCTGGTCTGGCTGGTCATCGTGGCGCGGATGCGTTGCTGGTGGACGCCGTGCCCCAGCTGGACCAGGGACTGCTCGTTCAGGCGGATGGACGGGATGTCGCGCAACGCGGCCTCGTCCAGGATGGCCTGGGTCGATGGGCCGAAGGCAGCACGCTCCGCCAGCAGGACCAGCTTCTCGAACTCCACCCGGAAGTCGAAGTCGGACTCGGCGGTGACCAGGTGATTGACCAGCCGCACCGCCAGGCGCCCGGCCGCCAGGCCCACGCTCTCTTCGCCGAACGAATAGACGACGTGGTACTGCCCCGGCTCGCCGGTGCCGCGCGTCTTGCCGCGGCCGACCTCGGTGCCCGCCTCGCGCTGCAGCTGCAGCGCGATGTGCTCGGCCACGTGGCCCAGCCAGGTGCCTTCGCGCAGGCGCCCAGCGAACCCGCCGGCGCGCCCAGTGCCGCACGAGTGGCTGCCGACCTCGGGCAGCATGTCCAGCAGCCCCTCGACGAAGCCGGGGATGGTGCTCGACGGGAACTGCTCCAGCACGCCCAGGTCGACGACCAGCTTGATGGCCGGGTCGTAGCTCCAGTAGTTCGGCCCGCGGTAGACGCGCGTCTCGAGGATCTTCAGCTCGCCGACGGGCTTGAGCTTCTTGCGGCTGGCCGCGGTGCGCTCCATCTTCGCCTTCGAGCCCGAGGCGAGGGGACGCTTGGCGCGCGCGGTGCTCATTCGCTCGCTTCTTCGTCGAGATGACGTGCGCTCAGCGCGCGACGGCGCCGGGCGCTTCGCTCGGGGGCCGTGTCGTCGGCGCCCTCGGCTGCGATACGGCGGATCAGGCGACGGGTGACGTTCGAGGCGCTGGCGATGCGGGCCAGCTCACGATCGGTTGCCGACACCGGGCGCAGGGGCGCCCGCAGGCGCCGCTTGCGAAGGTCGAACCGATAGCCCGATGGCAGCGAGTGCAGGATCACGCCGCTGACCATGATCGGCTTGTGGCGCTTCACCTCGTAGGCATCGGTCTGCAGCTTGGCCGGGTCCAGGATGGTGACCGATCCCTTGCCCAGCACCTCCATCATCCCCGCCGGCGAGACGAGGGCGGCAGTGTCCTCGTCGATGCCCATGCCCAGCAGGGCGGGGGACTGGGCGACCAGCGCCAGGAGCCGGCCGATGCGGTTCCGCTGCTCGAAGTGCTGGTCGATGATCACGCCCGGCAGCAGGCCCAGCCCGGCGCTCATCTGGGTCATCCGCTGCTTGGGGGTCGATCCGCTGGTGCCGAAGCTGACCATGTGGGTGCTGATGGCCGATGCGCCGGCACTGGTGCCGGCCACGATCACGCCGTGCCGATGGCGATCGATGATCGCCCGACCCAGCCCGGTGCCGCCGATCACGCTCGACAGGCGCAGCTGGTTGCCACCGGTCATGAAGATGCCCGTCGCATCGCGCACCGCCTCGATTGCCGCCGGCAGGTTGGCGTCGTCCCGCGTCATCGGCCGCAGGCCGTGTACCTCGGGAATGCCCAGCGAACGGAAGAGCGACTGGTACAGCTCGGTCGCCTCGTCGCCCAGCGAGGATGCCGTCGAGATGACCGCCACGCGAGCGTCAGCGCCGCCGGCCAGGGAGGCGAAGCGCGACAGGATCTGGCGCTGTCGCAGCTTGTCCTCGGCGCCGCCGATGATCAGCAGGTGCCCGGCGCGTGGCCCGCCGGTCCGCTCGGTTGGAGGCATGTCGCGCCGCAGTCTACCGTCGCGCCCACCCGGACGGCGAGGGCGCGGGCGTCGTATCCTCGCCGGATGGCCGTCGAACGCGAGGCACGCACCGAGGAGCGCGACTACTACGAGGTGCTGGGCGCCGAGCCCTCCGCCACGTCCGCCGAGCTGCGCGCCGCCTTCCGCGACGCCGTGCTGCGCCACCATCCCGACCGCGCCACGGCCAGCCAGCTGGCGACCCGCCGCACCGCGGTCCTCAACCGGGCCTGGCGAGAGCTGCGCGATCCGCTGCGCCGGCTGCACTACGACCACGACCTCGAGCGCGGCATGGCGGCGACACTGGATTGGCCGCTGGAGGCGGACGAAACGCCGGCACCCGCTCGGCGGCGGAGAGTCCCGCGGGCGGAGCAGCCTCCGAGCCGCTGGCACCAGCCCCAGTGGCGCAACGTGGCCGGCTTCCGCGTCCCCGCCGACGTCTTCATGGCAGGCCCAAGCGTCCAGAACGCCTGGATCGTGGCCAACCACATCACCGGCGAGGACTGGCGCACCCACAGCGAGCGCTACTGGCTGCGCTACGCGGCCGGCTACTACCGGGATCGGGGCAGCAGCGAGGATTGGATCGGCACGCTGGAACGGCTGGTCAAGCTGGAAGACGCGTTCGACACACTGGTACAGGCGGACCTGCGAGCGGCGTACGTCAGCAACGGCATGTACCTGCGCGGCATCGGCTTCCTGCGCCAGATGGCCGAACGCTATCCCGCCAACAGCAGCCAGCGCCGATGGGTGGACCGCGAGCTGAGGGCGCTGCTCGGCGAGTTTCGCGACCAGCGCGTGCGGCGCGGCAGCGTGGAGGATCGCGCGGAGGCCGCCGAGCTGCTGCTCAACTACCTGGAGGCGCTCGACATGGAGCCCGGGATCCCGGACGTGCGCGCCACGATCATGGCGCTGCGCCGGGCCGGTCACTTCGGGCGAGCCGCGGAGGTGGTCGAGCGGGTCGCGTCCCAGCGGGTCACCGAGCCGGCGCGATGGTTCAGCATCGTTCAGCTGCTGACCGAGGCCGGCCAGCTGGATCGCGCCTCCGCGCTGCTCGCGGCGCTCGCGCGCGGTGATCATCCCCAGGCACTGGACCGCCGCCGGATCGGCGGCGACCCGGTGCGCCGCATTGCGGCCGCCCGTCGCCGGCTGGTTCGTGCGCGCGAGCGCGCCGCGGCGGCGGCGGAGAGGGCCGGCCGCCGCGCCCAGCTGCGGGATGCGGACCTGGCCGACAAGCCATTGCGCGCCGACGTTGTCGCCGCGGGCGTGCGCTAGGCTTCGCCGCTGAGGTGACGCGGCGGGGCATTCGCAACGCGGTCCTTGGCGCCCTGGCGGGAGGCGCGGCGGCAGCACTGTCACTGTGGCTGGCGTCGAGCACAGCCGAGTCGGCGCCCTACGTCGTCCTGGTGGTGCTGGTCATCACCCTTATCGGCCTGAGCCTGGGAGCCATCCCGGCGCTCATTGCCTATGTCGTGGCGGGCGTGATCCTGCTGGTCGCATCGCTGCCGCTGCCCGGCGAAACGATGGCCGAGCCGGACATCGTGCGCCTAGTGGTCTTCGCCTTCGGCTCGCCGGTGGTGATCGTGCTGGGGCTGCGGTCGGAGTGGCAGCAGAAGGCGGATCGCGCCGCCCGGCAGGCCAGCAGCGCGGCCGAGGAACACGCCAACCAGGCCAGGCTGGCGGCCGATGCGGCCCGCCAGCAGGTGCGCGACGCCCTGGAGCAGGTCGACCGAGAGCGCGCGCGGCTGGCGGAGGTGGCGCAGGCGATCCCGGAGCCGCTGATCGTCTACGGGCCCGATGGAATGGGCACGTTCGCCAACAACGCCGCCTTGCGGGTCTTCGGGCGGAGCTTCTTCGACCGGCCGCTGGACGAGTGGGCGCGCCTCGCCGAGCCGCGCGACGAAGGGGGAAGGCCGCTGCCACGCGACGAGTGGCCACAGCTGCGCGCGCGATCGGGGCCGGTGAGCAGTCGCGTCCTGGTGCGCCTGCCGATGTCAGGGCGCGATTTGCTTGTCGAGGTGGAGGGCACGCCCCTGCCGGACGGAGGCGCGGTCCTGCTGCTGCGCGACGTTGGCAAGGAAGTCGACGAGCGACGGCGCCTCTCGCGATTTGCCAGCTTCGTGGCGCATGAGCTGCGCAATCCGCTGGCGGTGGCCAAGGCGCGCATGGAGCTTGCCAATCGCGGGCATGAGCCGTGGTCGCGGCGTCGATCATGGGGCGCGGGCGCTGGAATCCGTCGACGCGGCAATCGGGATCCTCGAGCGGCTGGAACTGTTTTCGCGGGCCGAGGCCGGGCGGCTGGACGCCAGCCAGGAACCCTTCGACCTGCGCGCAGCGGTGGACGCCGGCGTCGAGCGGCTGCGCGCCCAGGGCAGCGAACGCGAGGTGCGAGTCGCAGCCCGTGGCAAGCCGCTGGTGCTGGGCGATCGGGGCCTGACCGAGCAGGCGATCACGAACCTGCTGACCAATGCGGACCGCTACTCGCAACCCGACGCACCGGTTGACGTCGAGATCGACGGCCGCGACGCCCCGCTATTGCGCGTGCGCGACGCCGGACCGGGCATCCCCGACGAGGTGGCCGATGTGCTGTTCCACGAGCGCGTCAGCTCCGGCCGAGGGCTGGGCCTGGGCCTCTTCCTGGTCAACGCCGCCATGCAGGCGCAGGGCGGTACCGTTCGCCTGGAGGAGCGTCGGCCGCGCGCCTCGTTCGTGCTGGCCTGGCCCAGGGGCGCAGCCACCGGGGACGGCAGGGATGCCGAACCGGCGACCGTCAGCGCGTGACGGGCTCCGCGCCGCGGCCGACCGATCTGCTGCGATTGCGCGACGCCGTCGAGCCGTACCCGGCCGAACCGTCGGACGAGCAGCTGGCGGAGGAGCTCGGCCTGCCACCGGAGCGGGTGGTTCGCTTCGACATGAACACGCTGGGTGGCGGCCCCCTGCCGGCCGTGGTCGAGGCCTTGCGCTCCTTCGATCCCGCCCGCTTGGTCGAATACGGCGACCAGGCTTACCGTCACCTGCGGGCCGCGATCCAGGCCGTCACCGGCGCGCCGGGCCATCGGGTGATCCCCGGAGCTGGCGCCGATGAGCTGATCCGACTGGTCAGCACGATGACCGTGGGCCCGGGCGACACCGTGGTCATCCCGACTCCGACCTTCGCGATGTTCGGCGTCGAGGCGCGCCTGGCAGGTGCGGGCGTGGTGGAGGTCGCCCGTGACGACCCCGGCGAGCGACAGCCGGTCGGGCGCATCCGCGAGGCGGCCGAGCACGCCGGCGCCAAGCTGGTCTGGCTGTGCTCCCCGAACAACCCCACCGGCGATTGGTACACCGCCAACGAGGTCGCCGCCCTGGCCGATGGGCTGCCCGCCATGGTGGTGGTCGACACGGTCTACCAGGAGATGGCCGAGGTCTCGCTGGACCTGCCGCCCGAGGGCGCCAGCCTTCTGAGCCTGCAGGACCGGCTCCCGAACCTGCTCATCCTGCGCTCACTGGCCAAGGCCTACGGGCTGGCCGGCGCGCGGGTGGGGTACCTGGTCGTGCCCGATGGGCTGGCCGCTCGCTTCGAGGCGTCGCGCCTGCCGCTGGCCATCGGCGGCGCCAGCGAGGCGGCCGCCATCGCCGCCCTGTCCGATCCCACCGCCGCCCGCGCCCGGCTGGCCGAGATCGTGGCGCAGCGCCAACGCCTGGCCGCCGCCCTTGGCGACCTTGGCTGGCAGGTGCTGCCCTCGCTCGCCAACTTCCTGCTGGTGCGACCGCCGGATGCCCACGCCATTGCCGAGATGCTGTTGCGCCAGGGGCTGGCGCTGCGCAGCTATCCGGCTGGTCCGCTGCGCGACTGGCTGCGCATCACGGTCCGGGCGCCGGCCGAGAATGACCGGCTCCTTGCAGGCGCTGGGCTCCACGGGCTGAGGCACCGGGAAGCGGGGTCAGTCGACCTGGGTGACCTCCATCGGTCCCAGGTTGGCTGCTTCCAGCGTCGAGCGGATCTGCGAGGCGTCGCCCACGGCCAGCATCAGGAACTGGTCGGGCATCAACAGGTCGCGCGCCGCCGACAGGATGTCGTCCGCCTGGACGGCCTCCAGGTGCGCGCGGTAGGTCTGCCAGTAGTCGTCCGCCAGGCCGTAGACGGCCAGCGATTCCATGGCCATGGCCACGCCACCGGTGGTCTCGAACCGCAGCGGAAAGACGCCCACCAGGAAGTCGCGCACCTCGTGGAGCTCTGACTCCTCGGGTGCCGCGTCTCGGACGCGGGTCAGCAGGTCCACCACCTCCTTCAGCGCGTCAGCGGTGACCTCAGTCTGCACGGCCGTGGCGGCACTGAAGGGACCGGGCGCTCGACGCGGGTCGAATCCCGCCCGGGCACCATAGGTGTAACCCAGCTCCTCGCGCAGGCGCAGGTTCAGGCGCGAGCCGAAGACGCCGCCCAGGATCGCTCCGAGCACCATGGCCGGGAAGTAACGCGGCGAGCGGCGATCGATGCCCAGGTGCCCGACGCGCAGCTCGCTCTGCACCGATCCGGGCCGGTCGACGATCACCACCCGCCGGGCGCCGGCTGCTCTCGGCGTGAAGGTCCGATGACCGGCCCGTCCGCCCGTCCAATCGCCGAGATGGCGCTCTGCGGCCTGCACCACCGTCTCGGGCTCCACCGGACCGGCGACGATCAGGTGTGCCGTGCCGGCACCCCAGTGCGTGGCCTGGAAGGCGAGCACGTCATCCAGGGTGAGGGCCTCCACCGTCTCCGGGGTGCCCGCCGACAGGCGCCGGTACGGCGTGGATGCGTCGAACAGGTGGTGCAGGAACATTTCGTCGGCCAGGCGGCCGGGATCGGCGCGAGCCTGCAGGATGTCGGCGAGGCGCTCCGCCTTGAGCCGATCGAACTCACCGCTGTCGAGCCGCGGCTCGCGGACCATCTCTGCGAGCAGCGCGATGCCGTCCTCCGCGTGCTCGGGCAGCGACTGGAAGGCGGCGCGCGCCGAGTCCCAGCTCGACTCGCTGCTGACCTCGATGCCGAGCCGCTCGGTGGCCTCGGCAAAGGCGGCGGCATCCAGGCGCCGCGTGCCGGTGACCAGCAGCTGGGCGGTGAGGGCCGCCACCCCGGCGTGGGCCTCGTCCTCCGCCGCCGCGCCCGCATCCACGAGCAGGTGCACGTTGACCACGGCGGCGCTTGGCACGGACACCGTCCAGACCGTCAGGCCGTTGGCGAGCTGTGTCCGATGGAAGTCGGGGAAGTGGTAGGGCCGCGGGGCGCCGGCTACGGGGCGCAGGGGGTTGACGGTGGCGGGCATCAGGCGGCCTCCTCGGCCGGCGCCTCGGCCGGCAGGTAGGTCAGCACCAGGCGGTTGTCCGGCCGCAGCGTCTCGGCCATGGCGCGCTGGACGCGGCCGGCATCGACCGCCAGGTAGCGGCTCACCTCGGTGTTGATGCGCTCAGGCTGATCGAACAGGCAGGCATACATCGACAGCCGATCGGCGCGCTCCGCAATGCGCTCCAGGCTGGACTCGACTGCGGCGGCATGCAGGTTGGCGATGCGCTCGAGCTCCACGGGAGTCGGCCCCTCGGCCGCCAGCTGGTCGATCTCGGCGAACAGCGCGGTCTCGAGCTCATCCGCGCCGACCCCGGGCTTGGCGGTGGCCCACATCGTGAACATCGAGGCGCCACCCACGATCGGGAACGGGAAGACGCTCACGTCCTGGGCCAGCTGTCGCTCGCGGACCAGGCGGCTGTACAACCGCGATGCCCGGCCGATGCCCAAGATGTCGCCGGCCACTGACAGGTCGTCGAAGGCGTCGCTGCCGAAGACGGGCATCCGATAGGCGACGTAGATGCGCGGCAGCGGCACGCGCTCGGAAACGTCCTCGCGCAATCCTTGGCCGATCAGCGGCGGGATCGACATGTCGGGCGCCGGCGGCAGGTTGTCGTTGGCAGGGATCGGCCCGAAGTGGCGCTCCACCATGGCCAGCGCCGCGTCGCGGTCGAAGTCGCCAGCCACCGTCAGCACCGCATTGTTCGGCGCGTAGTAGGTGGCGAAGAACTCGCGCACGTCCTCCAGGCTGGCTGCGTCCAGGTCTTCCATGGAGCCGATGGTCGGATGATGATAGGTGTGGCCTTCCGGGAAGAGCTTGGCCTGGATCCGCTCATCCCAGGTGCCGTACGGCTGGTTGTCGACGGACAAGCGGCGCTCGTTCTTGACCACCTCGCGCTGGTTGTCCAGCTTCTCCAGGGTCATGGCCGGCAGCAGGCTGGCCAGCCGATCCGATTCCAGCCACAGGCCCAGCTCCAGCTCGTGGCTGGGGAGAGTCTCGAAGTAGTTGGTGCGGTCCAGCCAGGTGGAGGCGTTGAGGGTGCCCCCTGCCTGCTGCACCAGGGCGAAGTGCTCGCCTTTGGCGACGTGCTCCGAGCCCTGGAACATCATGTGCTCGAAGAGGTGCGCAAAGCCGGTGCGGCCGGGTTTCTCGTGCTTGCTGCCGACGTCGTACCAGAGGTTGACGGCGACGATCGGTGCGCTGTCGTCGTGGGAAAGCAACACCTTCAGGCCGTTATCGAGGCGATGCCGCTCGATCGGGATGTCAGGCAAAGGGAAAGTCTCCGCGTGTGTGATGATGGGGCCGCCCGGAAGGCTACCACGGGCTCCCATCGGTCCTGACGAGGGCGGCTCGGGGGCGATCCGGGGCTGGCACGCCGGATGCGATTGGGGTCTCACCATGGGTCTACCACGCGGACAGGGGCTGCGCATCGCGCAGGTGGCTCCCCTCGCCGAGAGCGTTCCGCCACAGATGTACGGCGGCACCGAGCGCATCGTCTCCTACCTGACCGAGGAGCTGGTGCGCGAGGGCCATCGCGTCACGCTGTACGCCAGCGGTGACTCGGTCACCGCGGCCGAGCTGGTGGCCATCACGCCGCGCGCCCTGCGCCTGGACCCGGACGTCATCGACCCCCTGGCCCACACGGTCCGCCTGATCGAGCGGGTGATGGCCGATGCGGATCGGTACGACGTCGTCCACTTCCACATGGATCATCTGCAGCTGAGTGCCATGCGCCGTCTGCGGACCCCATCGGTGGCGACCATGCACGGCCGCATGGACCTGCCCGATCTGGCGCCGCTCTACGCGGAGTTCTCCGACGTGCCGCTGGTGTCCATCTCGGATGCGCAGCGCACGCCGCTGCCGGACCTGAACTGGCAGCAGACCATCTACCACGGGCTGCCGATGGACCAGATCAAGGCCACCGACGAACCCGGGAGCTACCTCGCGTTCCTTGGCCGCACATCACCAGAGAAGGGACTGGACCAGGCGATCGCCATCGCGCGGCGCAGCAGTCTGCCGCTGAAGGTCGCGGCCAAGGTGGACTCGGTGGACGCCGGGTACTTCGAGCGTGATATCCGGCCGATGTTGACCGGCGAGATCGAGTTCGTTGGCGAGATCGCCGAGGAGGAGAAGGACGAGTTCTTGGGTCGCGCGGCGGCGGTGCTCTTCCCGATCGATTGGCCAGAACCATTTGGCCTGGTGATGATCGAAGCCGCCGCGCGCGGCACGCCTGTGCTTGCCTATCGGCGGGGATCGGTTGGAGAAGTTATCGACGAAGGTGTCACCGGGATGGTGGTGGAGGACGCCGACCAGGCAGTGGCGGCATTGCCGACGCTGCTCAGGCTGCCCCGGACCGAGGTGAGGCAGGGCGTCGAGGAGCGCTTCTCGGTGGCGCGCATGGCCCGCGACTACGTGGACGTCTATGAGCGCCTGATCGCCTCGGTCCGGCGAGGAGATGCCCTGTCGATTCGCAGCGGTCAGCCGAAGATCACGACCGAGCGCGTGGCCGTGGCAGACATGGCGACCATGAACGGCGGGACGGTTCCCGCCGAGGCGCCGGCGAACGGCTGACATGCCATCCTCCGAGCAGGCGCGCCTGTCCGCGCCGGGCGAGGTGGGAACGGGCGACGGTCATGCAGGGGCGCTGGGTGGCCTGCCGCCGATCTCCGAGCTTGACGCGCAGCGCTACGACGTCCAGGCAGGCGCCGAGCTGGCGGACACCTACGACCAGGTCCTCAAGCACGGCGAGTCGTTCGCCGTCTTCGACCGTCACGGCGACATCCTCCCGGAGGGAATGGGGGAGGAGGGCATCTACCACCGGGGCACCCGACATGTGTCGGGCCTGGTGCTGCGCCTGGCCGGCCACCGGCCGTTGCTGCTGGGATCCACCGCCAAGCGAGACAACTCCCGGCTTGCCTTCGACCTGACCAATACCGATGTCGGTCGCGGCCCGCAGCGGCTGCCGCACAGCAGCGTGCATCTGTCGCGCACCAAGGTGCTATGGGACGGCGTCTGCCATGAGCGGCTGGTGGTTCGCAGCTTCGCTCGCGAACCGGTGCATCTCATGCTGACGCTACGCTTCAGGGCGGACTTCGCCGACCTCTTCGAGGTGCGTGGCATGCACCGCGCCCACGCGGGCCGCCACCTGCCGGCCCTCGTCAGCGAGCGGGCAGTGGTCCTGCGCTACGTGGGCCTGGATGCGGTCATTCGCCGCACCCGGATCACGTTTTCGGTGGCGCCGAGCCATATCGAGCGCGGCGAGGCCAACTTTGACCTGGAGCTACCCGACCAGCGAGCCCTGACCATCGACGTGGCCATCGCCTGCGAGACGGGGAGGGCGCGGCGCGCGTCGGCCCCGGACTTCGACACGGCCTCGGAGCGGGCGCGCGGGAACCTGACCCGCGTGGTGCGATCGGCGGCGAGGGTGTCAAGCTCGAATGCGCTGTTCAACGACTGGCTGGAGCGGAGCGCGGCCGACGTGGCGATGCTCAGCTCACGCACGCCGCAGGGCCTCTATCCGTACGCCGGGGTGCCGTGGTTCAGCACCGTCTTCGGTCGCGATGGGATCGTGACCGCCATGCAGACGCTGTGGCTCGCGCCGCAGATCGCGCGCGGCGTGCTGGGCTACCTGGCCGCGCACCAGGCGGATCGGCTTGACCCCGTTCACGATGCCGAGCCGGGCAAGATCCTGCACGAAGTACGACAGGGTGAGATGGCCGCCACGGGGGAGGTGCCATTCGCCCACTACTACGGCAGCCACGACGCCACTCCGCTGTTCGTGATGCTGGCAGCCGAGCACTGGCGCCAGACCAATGATCACGCCACGGCCCGCCGCCTCTGGCCGCACGTCCAGCGCGCACTGGACTGGATGGACCGCTATGGCGACCCCGATG
This sequence comes from uncultured Chloroflexia bacterium, assembly GCA_963720505.1. Taxonomy (GTDB): domain Bacteria; phylum Chloroflexota; class Limnocylindria; order QHBO01; family QHBO01; genus DASSCW01. The sequence goes on along the minus strand of CAVRFT010000006.1, from coordinate 1,544 downwards.
GCGACGGCTTCCTGGAGTACGCGCGCCGCAACGAGCGTGGCCTGATCCAGCAGGGATGGAAAGACTCGCACGACTCGATGTTCCACGCGGACGGCCGGATGGCCGTCGGACCGATCGCCACCTGCGAGCTGCAGGCCTATGCCTATGCCGCGCGAGTCGGCGCTTCCGAGCTTGCGGCGGTGCTCGGACACCAGGATGTGGCGAGTGAGCAGGCGCGGCGCGCGGCAGACCTGCAACGGGCCTTCGATGCCGCGTTCTGGGACGAAGAGCTGGGCACGTATGCGCTGGCGCTGGACGGCGAGAAGCAGCCCTGCCGGGTGCGCGCCTCGAATGCCGGCCACGTGCTGTGGTCGGGAATCGCCCTGCCCGAGCGCGTGGGGCGCGTCGCCGAAACCCTCCTCTCCGACGCCTCGTTCTCAGGCTGGGGGATCCGCACCGTGGCGGCGGGCGAGGCGCGTTACAACCCGATCTCGTACCACAACGGCTCGGTCTGGCCGCACGACACGGCCATTGCGGCGATGGGGCTGGCCCGCTACGGCCGCCATGACCAGGCCGCGCGTCTCCTGGCCGGGCTGTTCGACGCCAGCCATACCTTCGACCTCGCCCGTTTGCCGGAGCTGTTCTGTGGCTTCACCCGCCGCCACGGCGAGGACGCCACGCGCTACCCGGTCGCCTGCTCACCGCAGGCCTGGGCGGCCGGATCGGTCTTCATGCTGCTGCAGGCGGTGCTCGGCCTGGAAGTCGATGCAACGGCGCGCCAGGTCCGGTTCCGACATTCGCGCCTGCCGGACTTCCTGGACACGCTATCGGTCACCGGCCTGCGGGTGGGCGACGCCTCGGTCGACCTGGCCATCGGGCGGCAGACGCTGGGCGTGGACGTGCGGGTCGTACGCCGTCGCGGAGATGTCGAGGTGATCGACCTCAAGTAGGGGGCAAAAAGAGACCGGCTCGCGCGTCTGGCGCGAGCCGGTCAATCGCGAATGGGGCTGTACCTAGTCGGCGGTGCAGTCCCCGTTGTTCTGGCTTGTCCAACTTCGTCGCGAAGTTGATGATCTTCGTTTCGTCGCCGGACATGATCTTGGCGTTCACGCGATCGATGTACTTCTGGGGCGCCGGGAAGTCGCGGTTCAGCAGGCCGGCGATCGCCGCCCGGAGCAGGATCTCGGTCTTGCCGGAGAGGTCGGGGCCGCCCTGGAGGCTCAAACCATCGATCAGACTCATGCTGTCAAACGGAGCAGGAGCCGCGCTGAAGACGGAGCCGATGGTCTGGTTGGGGTCGTACCCAACCCACGCCTCGGAATGGTTCTTCCAGAAGCCGGGCGTGCAGCCCTTATTCCAGGCGAAGGCCGGGGTCGCAATTGCAAGAGTGAATACCAGGGTGAGAAGGATAAGTACGACTCGGGATTGGCGGGACAAAGGGTCCTCCCCTCATGAAGGTGGCGGCGCAGGCGCGCCCAGGTCATGAACACCCGCGGGCAGTGCGGAGACTGCATAGTACGAAAGTCCTACCCCGGTGCATATGTCTGAAACGACATGTGGTGCTT
>CAVRFT010000005.1:0-17010 GCA_963720505.1 uncultured Chloroflexia bacterium | reverse complement strand
GTTATCCGGGTCGTGGTACTGGTCGAAGCTGAAGTGCCACCGAGCGCGAAACCATTCCCCATCGATGTCGTAGATGTCCCTGTCGCGCCGCACGGTGATCACGGGGAGATGGTGGCACGATGTGCCGCCGGACGCTGCCGGTCCGATCCACACTGTCCAGCCCGCTCGTGAAGCACGGCCCCACGGCAGCCGTGCACCACGACGAGACATGACCGCACGGCACGGGTCATGCATCAGGTCATCAACATGCCGTACGACAGCATCTCGGATTTGCCCAAGGAGCAGACCGACCAGTACAGCCGCCACCAGAAGCACGCGTTTCTGAAGGCCTTCAACAGCGCGCTCAACGAATACAAGGACGAGTCGCGGGCCTTTGCCGTGGCCCACTCAGCCGCGCAACGCGCACCGCGCGACGAGCCGGACGAGGACAGCGACCGCTAGCCTTCGCGCGGGGAGGATGTCCTAGGCCCAGTGGTCGGCTCGCTGGGGATCGGTATCGCGTTGGCCGAAGCACCAGGCCCGGCGCAGGCAATCCTGCTGTCAGAGTCGGTGCGCGGCGGCGTGGGTCGTGGCCTGCGGCCGGTCCTCAGAATCGGCGGCGGCGGGGCAGGCGCTCCAGGCGAAGCTGAACGATCGCGAAGCAGCCCAGCGGGATGCCCATGCGCAGCGCGGCATCGAGCCAGTTGGCGAGGTAGGCGCCCACGCGCTGACCCTCATCGGTCCGGCAGACGAGCATGCGCAGCTCGCGCCCACGCCAGGCGATGATGTCCCACGGCGTGTCGTGGCCGGCCTGCCGGCTGACCTGCTCCAGGATGGCGAGCGGCAGCGGCGGGGGAGTGATGGGATCACGAATGGCACGCCAGTAGGCGGTGCCGCCCCAGTTCTTGCGCCAGGCGGCACCCCAGCCGGCGCGCTCGAGCAGGTGCACGATCAGCAGCTCCGGGTAGACCGGCGCGCCGTCGAGATCGAGCGCCTCCTTGTTCGGGACGCTGCCGAAGCTGGTCGGCAGAGGTCCCTTCCAGCGCGACTTCACTGCGCCCGTAGACGGGCAGCGAAACCTGGCCGCGGGGCTGCGGAAGGTCGACCGTGACGACGGTGTGTCTCGGCCGGCGCCAGGGCATCGGCCAGCGATGTGCCGGCCTGCGGATCCCGTCTGATGCCCGCCACGGGGGTTGCGGCGGTCAACTGCGCGCAGGCAGGTTGTCGATTGCCTTGCGGGCGAGGAAGACGGAGCGGTACGACTCGAGCGACGCTGCCGAATCGGGTCCGCGGAAGTGCCAGCCACTCACCTCGGGAACGTAGAAGATCTCGTAGCCCTGGTGGTCATGCGAGGCGGTGCCCTCGGTCGGAGCCGGGACCACGCGACGGCGGCTGGCGGCGGCGGTGGCGGTGAGGCAGCGGCCACAGCCGCCGGCCGTCAGACCGTGCGGGCATGGGCGACATGAGGCGCATTGTTCGGTGGGGAAGCCGTGTTTGCAGGCGGAGGTCATGCGGGGAAAGCCTTCTGATGGGGACACCCAAGCCTACTCCAATTGCGCTACCGCCGCAGTTCGTGTACCATTTCGAAAACGTGTTCGATTGGCGCTCCGGTCCGCGCCGCGGCTTCATGGCCGCCCCGATACCGATCCAACCTTCGCCCTGACCGGGCCCCGCCTCTGGCGGGAGGGCCTCGTCAGGAGCCACTCCCTTGTCTTTCTCAGCGCTCGGGCTTGCGCCCGAACTGCTCCGTGCCGTCTCGGCGCAGGGCTACACCGATCCCACTCCCGTGCAGCGCGAGGCGATTCCGCTCGTGCTGGGCGGCCGCGACCTGCTGGCCGGCGCGCAGACCGGCACCGGCAAGACCGCCGCCTTCGTGCTGCCGATGCTGCAGCGTCTCGCGGCCACCCCGCCGCGCGGGCATGATCGCCATGGACGCCCGCCGATCCGGGCCCTCATCCTGGCTCCCACCCGGGAGCTGGCGATGCAGGTCGAGGCCAGCGTCCGCACCTACGGCGCGAACTCGCGCCGCTCGACCGCCATCTTCGGCGGTGTCGGCTTCCCCGGCCAGGTGGCCGCCCTGCGTCGCGGACCGGAGATCGTGGTCGCCACGCCGGGCCGCCTGCTCGACCATGCCCGCCAGCGCACCATCGACCTCGAGTTCGGTCGAGATCCTCGTCCTCGACGAGGCCGATCGGATGCTCGACATGGGCTTCATCCGCGACATCCGCTCGATCCTGGCCCTGCTGCCCGACAAGCGGCAGAACCTGCTGTTCAGCGCCACCTTCTCGAAGGAGATCCGCGGCCTGGCCGAGGGTCTGCTGGATCGACCCGCATCGGTGCAGGTCACGCCGCCGCAACACCGCGATCGACCTGGTGCGCCAGGTGGTCCATCCGGTCGACCGCGCGCGCAAGCGTGAGCTGCTCTCGCACCTGGTGCGCACCCATGCCGTCGACCAGGCACTCGTCTTCACCCGCACCAAGCACGGCGCCAACAAGCTCGCCGAGCAGCTGTGGCAGGACGGCATCGCCACCGCCGCCATCCATGGCAACAAGTCGCAACCGCAGCGCACCCGCGCGCTGGCTGACTTCAAGGCGGGCCGCGTGACGCTGTTGATCGCGACCGAGGTCGCCGCTCGCGGCCTGGACATCGAGCAGCTGCCGCACGTCGTCAACTACGAGCTGCCGATGGTGGCCAACGACTACGTCCATCGCATCGGCCGCACCGGTCGAGCCGGCGTCCAGGGCGACGCCATCTCGCTGGTGTGCGTCGACGAGGCGCCCATGCTGCGCGACATCGAGCGCCTGCTGGGCGCGCCCATTCCGTCGGAGACGGTGGCCGGCTTCGAGCCGGACCGATCCATCCGCGCCGAGCCGATTCGGCTGCGCACCGGCGGCGGAAACGGCGGTCAGCGCGGGCGCGGCCCGACGCATCGCCCACGACCAATCGTTCGCCAGCCAGCAGCCGCGACGCCAGCGTCCGCGACGTGCCACGGCCGGGGCCTCCATCGGCAACCGGAGTCCGCTGGGAACGGCAACTGGACGAGCCTGCCCGGCGAGCGCAAGCGGCGCTAGGCGACGCCGCCCGAGCCTCGCGGCTACAGGCGGCCGGCCTCGATGATCCGCTGCAGGAACGCGCGGGTCCGCGGCTCGCGCGGCGCGGTGAAGATCTGCTCCGGCGGGCCTTCCTCCAGGATCTGACCTTCGTCCAGGAACAGCACGCGGTTCGCGATGTCGCGGGCGAAGCCCATCTCGTGGGTGGCGATGACCATCGTCATGCCCGATGCCGCCAGGTCGCGCACCACGTTGAGCACCTCCGCCACCAGCTCCGGATCGAGGGCGGACGTGATCTCGTCGAGCAGCAGCAGGGACGGCTGCATGGCCAGCGCCCGCACGATCGCCACCCGCTGCTGCTGACCGCCGGACAGCCGGTCCGGGTACTCCAGCCGCTTGTCGGCCAGGCCGAAGCGCTCCAGCAGACGCGTGGCGGCCGCGTCGGCCTCGGCGCGGTGGCGTCCGCATCGCCTTGCGCGGCGCCAGCGTGACGTTGTCGAGCACCGTCATGTGCGGGAACAGGTTGTAGGCCTGGAACACGATCCCGATCCGTCGCCGCAGCCGGTCGACGTCGACCCCCGGCGCGGTGATCTCCTCGCCGGCGACCACGATGCGGCCGGCGTCGATCGGCTCCAGCAGGTTCAGGCAGCGCAGCAGGGTCGACTTGCCCGAGCCTGAGGCGCCGATCACCGCCACGATCTCGTGCTCCGCCAGCGCCAGGTCGATCCCGCGCAGCACCTGCAGCTCGCCGAAGGTCTTCCACAGGCCCTCCACCTGGAGCGCCTGCCCGTTGGCCTGCGGCGCCATCGGTCCCGCCATGTGCTCCGTCACCGGCCGAACCCCCACAGCCGGCCGCGCCGGGCCTGGGCGGCCCGTGCGGAGACCGCCGTGGCATAGCGACGATCGCGCTCGCGCGATACCAGCCAGTCGGTGAAGCGCGCCAGCGGGATGGTGACCACCAGGAAGACGAGCGCCGTGACCAGGAACGGGCGTGAAGTTGAAGGTCGCCTGCAGCCGGAGCTGGGTCTGCCGGAAGATCTCGACCAGGCCGATCGCCGACACCAGCACCGTGTCCTTCTGGAGGCCGATGAAGTCATTGAGCAGCGGCGGAATGACGCGCCGCACCGCCTGCGGCACGACCACGTAGCGCAGTGCCTGCAGCTGCGACAGGCCGAGCGAACGGGCGGCAGCCACCTGCGACGGATGGACCGATTCGATCCCGGCCCGATACACCTCGGACACGTACGCCGAGTAGAGGAGGGTCAAGCGCCACCACCGCCCAGACGAACGGATCGGTGGGCACGCCGGGCAGCCGCAGGCCGGGAATCGCGAAGCCCAGCACGAAGATGACGAGCAGGCCCGGCAGTGCCCGGAAGACGTCGACGTAGATCGTGGCCGAGCAGGCGCACCGGGAAGAAGACCGGTCCCGGCAGGCCGCGGAGCACCGCCAGCAGGAGGCCGAAGATCAGGATCAGGACCTCGGCGGTGAGGAACAGCGCGATGTTGATGCGGAACGCCGCGACGATGCCGGGTGCGGACTCGATGAACTGGTCCCAGTCGAAGAACGACGCCTTGACCCGCTCCCAGCCGGGGGCGTTGACGACGACGTAGCGCCAGCACGCGCGAACACGACCGCCGTCGAGACGATGGCGATCAGCACATAGCGGGTCGCCCCGGCCGGCCGCTGGAGACCGGGCGGCGGTCCCACCGGTGGCGGCGGGATCTCGCCGCCGAGCTGGTTCTGCGGCCCGCTCAAGCCGCGCTCACGGCTCCCGAACCGCTATTCCTGCTATTCCTGGATGAACGGGGCGTTCAGGTAGTCCGCGAGCCAGTCCTGCGCGAGCGAATCCAGCTCTCCGTTCTCGCCCATGGTCAGGATGGCCTCGTCCACGCAATCGGTGAGCGGGCTGTCCTGGTCGAGCACGAAGCTGAAGTGCTCCTTGTCCTCCGGATCGGACGGGAACTGGCCCACCACCACGCCGTGATCCATCTCGACGTTGACGATGTAGAAGGCGGTGGCCAGGTCGAACACCACGCCATCCACCTGACCGGCCTCCAGCGCGGCCTTGGCGCCGGTGTTGTCGTCGTAGACGCGCGGCTCCTTGTCAGGCTGGATCTTGTCGGTGATGTAGGTGAGGCTGGTCGTGTTGCCGGCGGCGCCCAGCTGGAAGCCGGCCACCTCCTCGATGGTGGTGGCGTCGGCGAGCGGGGAGCCGGCGGTGGTCACCAGCGCCTGGTTGCTGAAGAAGTAGCCCTCGCTCAGATCGACGGCTTCGGCCCGATCGGCGGTGTAGGACACCTGCGCCAGGTAGACGTCGAAGTCCTTCGGGCCGGGCGCGATCGAGTTGTTGAACGGCACCGGGATCCAGGTCGACCTGGTCATCGGTGAAGCCCAGCTGCTCCGCGAGGGCGTAGGCCATGGCGCTCTCGAAGCCGCGCCCGTTGGTCGGGTCGCCGAACTCCCACGGGTCGGTGGCCTGCTCGTCCTTGGCCGGCGGGTCGAAGTACGGCGGGAAGGCCGGGTTGTCGGTGCCGACGGTCAGGGTGCCCGGCGTCTTGGTCGGGAGATCCGCGGCGGCGCAGGACGCTGCCTCGCTGGCCGAAGCCGATGCCGATGGTGGAGGCCGATGCGCTCTCGCTGCCCTCGCCGGCAGGCGCCTGGCAGGCGGCGATGAGGACGCCGGTGGCGATGACGGCCAGCAGGGGATGAACGCGGGGCATGGGGCGGGTCACGGTCTCGGCACTCCCTCTCGAGCGGTTGCTGCGGCGAAGCGCCGAGTGTAGCGCAGGGATCGCAGTACGCTGGCGCGAGGAGGTGACTGACCGAATGGCCCTCACCGATGCACTGAGCGTCACGACGATCGCCGTCACCGATCTTGAGGACGCAAGACGCTTCTATGGCGAGCAGCTGGGCCTGCCACTGCTGGACGAGACCCCGTTCGCGCTTCGTTTCGGCGCCGGGAAAGGTAGCCAGATCTCCGTCCGTCGCGGGTCACCAAACGTCGGCAACACCGTGGCGCATTTCGAGGTGTCCAATCTGGACGCGGACATGGCTGAGCTGCGCTCCCGGGCGTCGTCTTCGAGGAATACGAGTCGCCGAAGACCGTCAACGGCGTTGCCGAGATCGGCCCGGCGCGCGGCGCGTGGATGACCGACCCATCCGGCAACGTCCTTGGCCTTCGCGAGGGCCCCGTCCCCGGGTAGACAGCCGACGACGCGAGAGCCGGCCCTCGACGGACCGGCTCCCATGGTGCGCTGACGAAGCGACCTACATCAGGCCGACGACGTGGCCCTCCGGATCGGCGAACAGCGCGATCGTGGTCTCGGGTGCGACCTCGGTGAGCGGCATGATCACTCGGCCGCCATTGGCCTCCACCTTGGCCAGCGTGCCCTGCGGATCCTCGGCCCCGATGTAGAAGGTGACGTGCCCGGTGCCCCCGTCGGATGCCGCGCCGAAGCCGGCGGTCAGGTCGTCCTGGCGGAGCATGCCGTAGCCGCCCGGGTTGTTGGTGTCGAGGCTCCAGCCGAAGACGTTGCTGTAGAACTTCTGCAGCTTCTCGCCGTCCTTGCCCACCACTTCGACGTGGATGATCTTGTTTCCCATCGGTGCATCGCTCCTTTGACCGTGTCCGTCGGCGCGTTCCATCCGCCGTCCGTTCACCCATGCGACGACCGACATGGCCCGATATTCGACATCGCCGCCCATCGTGGTTCGGTCAGCGGGGAGGGCGGCTGAGCCGATCCACCAGCTCCGCGCCGGTCACGCCGGTAGCGCGGATCGGCCACGATCTCACGCCAGGCGGCCAGCGCGGCCGGCGAGGAGTCGATACGCCAGTCGGGATGGTCGGGCCGATGGTGGTCGAACCAGACGACTGCCTCGAACCGCCGGATAACGCTCGGGGATTGCCTTCTGCATCGTCTGCCGCATCCAGGCCGCCTTGTTGCCGCCCGTTTCCGCGCAGCCGATCTCGGCCAGGATGATCGGCTTGTCGGGCGCCAGCCGGCGGAGTCGCGCGTAGCTGGCGCCGAAGATGGCGTCGAAGCTGCGCCAGCGGTGCCACCAGCGTCGACGGCCCCAGTTGTAGCCGTCGAGCGCCACCACGTCGACGACGTCGTGACCGGGGTAGTAGGGCTCGAAGCGCCGCACGCCGCGGTCGTGGACGTATGGGCACCAGACCCAGATCACGTTGTTGGCGCCGACCTGGTCGAAGGCCGCTGCGGACCCGTCGCCAGGCGGCGATGAAGGGCTCCGGCGGTCCGAACCAGCCGAACCCGGGCAGGTTCATCTCGTGGCCGAAGCGCAACAGGATCGGATACCCCAACGCCGCCAATGGCCTGCGCGTATGAGCCGACATGGGCGTCGAGGTCTCCGCGCAGGATCGGCTCCAGGCCGTGCTTCGGCACCCAGCTGAGCATCGGCACGGCATCCAATGGCGCGTGCCGCCGCCAGGGCGTGGCGTGGCGGACCGAGGCCGGGCTCGAGCGTCTGGAAGGTGTGGACCACGGCCGGCGGCCGGCCGGCCTTGGCAACGTACCGAGCCAGGGTGCCCGGATCGCGCCGGTACCCCTGGAGCGAGACCCCCAGGGCGAGCTGTCGTCCTTCGGCGGCGCTCAGCGTCCGACGAGGCGCTGGATCAACGAGCGCTGCGTCGGTCTCGTCTGCCAGGTGCGGATGCTCCGCGCTGCATGAGCTCCCGGCGGCGCTCGGCGTAGAGCTGGACGCGAAGTCGGCCGATCTCTCGCTTCGCGGCATCCTGCCGGGCCACCGCCGCGGCGATGGCATCCGGGTCGCCGCCGCGCCGTGCCTCGAAGAAGCGGCTCTGGACGTGCGACAGCTCGCGCTCGGCGGCGATCAGGTAGTTCGCCATGCGCTGGACCGGCGGCTCCATGCCGGTCATCTCATCCGGATGCCCCAGGCGGGCAAGCCGAGGACGGGCATCCTCCGGCCGCGGTTCGAGGTGGCGCGGAACCGGAACCGGGAGCGACATGGGCGGAGCGAGCCTGCTACAGGTTGTCGGTGTTGAAGGTATCGCATTGGTTTGGGTCGCCGGACTCCCAGCCGACGCGTAACCACCGTTGGCGTTGCTCGGAGGAACCATGTGTCCAGGTCTCGGGGTCGACCTGGCCCTGCGTCCGCTCCTGGATCCGGTCGTCGCCGACTGCCGCGGCGGCGTCCAGCGCCTGTGCCAGCTGCTCGCGGGCTGATCGGCTCCAGGTATCGCTCCTCGGCGTGGTTGATGAACGCGCCGGCGTAGCAATCGGCCTGCAGCTCGGTCCGGACGAGCCGCGACTCAGCGCCGGTGTTGCCACCGCCGCCCGCGCAGCACGCCGGTCAGGTTCTGGACGTGATGTCCGTACTCGTGCGCCAGCACGTAGGCCTCGGCCAGCGGCCCGCCTTCGGCGCCGAGCTGCGCCTTCCAGCTGGTCGAAGAAGCCGAGGTCGATGTAGACGTTGCGATCCTCCGGGCAGTAGAAGGGACCCACCGCGCTGGTGGCGGTGCCACAGCCGGTGTTGGTCTGGCCGGTGAAGAAGGTGGTGGGCGCCAGCTCATAGCCGTTCAGCGTGTTGCCCCAGTAATCCTGGATGGCGTTGACGAAGCCGACCATGCCGGCAGTCCTGGCGCTGGTTGGCATCCTCGCCGGTCCGGCACTCCTGCTCGATATCGGAGTTGTTCTGGCCCGTGCCGACCGTGATGCCGTTCAGGGCGTCGGCGGGCATCTGGCTCGGATCACCGCCCAGCAGCAGGATGGCGACCAGCAGAATGACGCCGCCCAGGCCGCCGCCCAGAGCGAGACCCCCCTTCCCGCGCAGGTCGCGCACCTGGCCCGGGTTGAGTCGAACCCCACGCCTGAATGTCATGCCTGCTCCTCGTCTGAATGCGCCGTCGTTCAAGCCGGCAAGCGCCTGCATACCGCAAGTCTCGCGCCAGCCCACATCGCCAGCGGATCTCTGCTTGGCACGGGACTTGGTAACGAGAGCGGCATGACGCGAGCCTTGACGCGCAGATGTGACGCGCCCGGACCGATTCGGCCACGGCCGAGGTCGAGCTGCTGGCCTGGCTGCTGGACAACAGCATCCCGATCCCGGGCACCGGCCGTCGGATCGGCTGGATGCGCTGATCGGGCTGATTCCGGGCGCCGGCGACATCGTCTCCGGCGGCCTGGGGTTGCTGGTGGTGGTGCGCGCCGCGCAGCGCGGCCTGCCGACGGTCGTGCTGGCGCGGATGCTGGCGAACGTCGCGCTCGACTTCGCCATCGGCGCCATCCCGATCATCGGCGACATCTTCGACATGTGGTTCAAGTCGAACGTCCGCAACGTCGACCTGATGCGCCGCTACGTCACCACGCCCGACGCCTCGACCAGCGGCCAGTGGCTCTTCTTCGGGGGCATCCTGGCCACGCTGGGGCTGGCCGCCTTCACCTTCGTCTGGCTGATCTGGACGCTGCTGGGAGCGATCTTCAGCTGACCCCTTGACTCTCGACCAACCGGAGACTCTACGCTCGCCCGCGATGAGCGAATCCGAGCTCCTGTCGATCGGCCGCTTTGCCCGGCTGACGGGCCTCTCGATCGGCGCGCTGCGCCACTACGACGAGATGGGCCTGCTGCCGCCTGCGGCCGTCAGTCCGGAGACCGGCTATCGCTCGTACCGCCGCGACCAGGCAGCCACGGCGCTGCTGATCGCGCGGATGCGCGACCTGGAGATGCCCCTGCCCGAGATTCGTGCGCTGCTGGCCGCCGCGCCGGCCGAGCGCGAGCAACGGCTCAGAGCCCACCGCGATCGCATGGAGGCCCGTGCCTTCCGCCTGCACTTCATCCTGCACCAGCTCAACCAGGAGGAACCGATGTCCGCCAGTCCCACCAAGCCCGATGTCCTGGACCCCGACACCCACCGCCAGACCGGCGCGCACCTCTTCAACCACGTCTGGTCGCTGCTCGAGATGGAGGACCGCACCACCGCCCAGGACGACGAGATGCTGCATGCCGCGCACGCCTCGCGCTGGCACTGGGCGCAGACCGGCGTGCCGGACCTCAACCAGCGCGCTGGCGGTGGGGGAGTGGCAATGCTCCCGCGTCTACGCCGTGCTGGGCCGCGGCGAGCCGTCGCTGCACCACGCGCGCCGCTGCGTGGAGCTGGTCGAGGCCGGCGGCATGGAGGACTGGGTCGCCGCCTCCGCCTACGAGGCCATGGCGCGCGCCTCGCGCACGGCGGGCGACCGCCCCGCCTTCGAGGAGTGGCGCGCCAAGGCCCACGCGGCCATGGCGGCAGATCGCGGATCCCGAGGACCGCGAGGTGATCGAAAACGACCTGGCCACGCTGGCGGACTAGGCGTTGTCCTGCAGCAGGGTGGCGATCTCGCGGGCGTTGGTGGTCCCGTAGTTGGCGTAGCAGTTGTTCATCAGCACGTGCACGTTCTTGGCGGCAGCCGCCGCCTCGCGCACGCGCGGCACCCACTCGTCCAGCTCCTGGTCGTCGTACAGGTAGCGGAAGCGCTCGACGACCGGGATGTTCTTCGCCTCCCAGGTCTCGGTGCGCCGGCCATGGAAGCGGACCACCGCCAGCTCCGGTGAGGTGACGGCCATGATCGGCGGCAGGGCCGTCTTGGTCTGCGGCTCGTCGACCATCACGAACGGGATCTCGTACTTCTCCAGGAAGCGCAGCGTGCGGTCGGCGTTCTTCTCGTTGAACCAGGTGCCGCTGCGGAACTCGACCGCCATCGGGACCTCGCCCAGCCGCCGCCGCGCATCGACGATCAGGTCGCGCGACTCATTCGACGGATAGAACCAGCGCGGGTACTGCAGGAACACCGCACCCAGCTTGCCGGCCGAGTACAGCGGCTTGAGCGCGTCCAGGAACGTGTCCCAGATCGCGTCGTACAGCTCGGCCGGCAGGTCCTTGCCGTAGATCCGCTTCTTGTCGGCCAGCTCCAGCGGGATCTCCTCGCGGATCTCCTTCGGCAGCCGCTTGGCCTCCGATGGCTGGCCGGTCATCAGGGCGTGGGCCTTGATGTCGAACACGAAGTCCGGCGGCGTGCGCTCCAGCCACACCTCGCCCATGTGGCGGTTCGGCAGGGCGTAGTAGGTGGCGTCCACCTCGACGATCGGGAACTGGTCGGCGTAGTAGCGGAGCCGATCCTCCGCGGTCGTCGCATCCGGTGGGTAGAAGACGCCGGGCGCGGTCATGGTCGGATCGGTCCAGGAGGCCGTGCCGACCCGGACGGTCGCATCGGCCAGGCCGAATGGATGCCGCGCGGCCGCGGCCTGCGCCTCGCCGCGCGCCGCCGACTCGTCCGGTCCGGGGTCGTGGTTGCTCTGGCGTGCCACCCTGTCGAGTGTAGGCGTTCGGCGGCATCGGGCGGGAGGAGCGGACAGGGTGATTGGCAGCCTGCGACTGGCCATCTCGGCGCTGCGCCGGGTGGCTGCCAATCCCGACATTCGCCGGGCCGAGCTGGCCTGGATGCTCGGCTACGCGGCCGAGTGGGCGTGGCTGGTGGCGCTGTTCGTCTACGCCTACGGGGTCGGCGGCGTCGCCACCGTGGGTCTGGCCGGCCTGGTGCGCACCCTGCCGGCCGGCATCCTGGCGCCGGCCCTGTCGTCGCTGGCCGATCGGCTGCCGCGACATCGGGTCCTGCTGGGCATCCACGCCGGGCGCGGCGCGCTGGTCGGGCTGGCGGCCATCAACCTGGCCGCGGGCGGGCCGCCTTGGGTCGTGTTCGTCATGGCCGCCCTGGAGGGACTGCTGGGGGTCCTGCATCGGCCGACCTACATGACGCTGATGCCGTCGCTGGCGCGCGCGCCGGAGGAGCTGGTGGCGAGCAACGCCGCCAGCGGGACGATGGAGGGAATCGGCACCCTGGTCGGACCGGCGGTCGGCGGCGTCCTGGTCGCGCTCGCCGCGCCGTGGGTCACCTTTGCGGTGCCGGCGGGGACCTTCTTCGTGGCCGCGGCGATCGTGCTCGGCATCCGTCCCGCCCAGCGAGCTGCGCGTCACGCGGCCGGCCGAGCGCGGCTGGTCGGTCGTGGCCGGCGGTCTGCGCGCGATGATCGAGTACCCGCAAGCAGGCTGGCTGCTGGGGCTATTCGGGGCGCAGATCTTCGTTCGCGGCCTGCTCAACGTGCTGCTGGTGGCGGCCTCGGTCCAGCTGCTGGGTCTCGGCGAGCAGGGCCTTGGTCTGCTCACGGCGGCCATGGGCGCCGGCGGCTTCGTCGGTGCGCTGCTGGCGATGACGCTGGTCGGGCGGGCGCGGGTGGCGCCGTTCTTCACCCTGGGCCTGATCCTGTGGGGAACGCCGATCCTGATCATCGGCCTCCTGCCGAATGCCGGCCTGGCGGTCGCTCGTCCTGGTGGTGCTGGGCATCGGCAACGCCGTCCTGGACATCGCCGGCTTCACCCTGCTCCAGCGAACCGTGCCGAACGCGGTGCGCGGCCGCGTCTTCGGCATGCTGGAGTCGATCGTGATGCTGGGCCTGGCGGCCGGCTCGGTGGTGGCGCCGGTGATGGTGGCCGTGCTTGGACTGCAGGGAGCGCTGATTGCCACCGGCGCTGCTGCTGCCCGCCCTGGCCGTCCTGACCTGGCCGCTCGTTCGTCGAACCGATGACCTGGCCGTCATCCCGGCCCGCGAGATGGCCATCCTGCGCGGCGTGCCGATGCTGCGCTACCTGCCGCTGACCGTCCTGGAGCAGGTGGCCGAGGCCGCGCACCCGCCCGATTCGCCGCCGGCAGCCGGATCATTCGGCAGGGAGACGCGGGCGACAGCTTCTACGTCCTGGCCGAGGGCTCGGCGGCGGCCAGCGTCGACGGGCAGACGGTGCGGCACATGACCGGCCGGCGACTCGTTCGGCGAGATCGCGCTGCTGCAGCGACGTGCCCGCGCACCGCCACCGTGACGGCGGAAACCGACGCCGAGGCCTACCTGATCGACCGCGCGTCTTCGTGTGCGCCGTGTCCGGCGACCGTCAGAGCATGGCCGCCGCCCAGGACGTCATCGGCCAGCGGCTGGAAGCGAGGCGCGATACACGGGTCGAGGCGCTGACCGCCTGGTTCGGCGGCTGACGAGCAACCGCCCACCCATCGGTCTATCCTTCGCCCATTCCGGTCCCATCCGCGGGACCGACCATGCCTGAGGGAGGCCCGAGATCCGATGACCGTGCGCGAAGGGACCGTGCTCGAGCGCATTGACGCGCTCATTGCCGAGCGCCATCTGCTGAAGCACCCGTTCTATACCAAGTGGCGCGAGGGCACCCTGAGCCGCGAGGCCCTGCAGGAGTACGCGCGCCAGTACTACGCCTTCGAATCGACCTTCCCGCGGCTGCTGTCCGCGCTCCACACGCGTTCCGAGGACGCTGCCGTGCGGCAGTCGATCCTGGACAACCTGTGGGACGAGGAGCACGGCGAGGTCAACCACGCCGAGATGTGGCTGCGCTTCGGCGAGGGCATCGGCGTGGACCGGGAGGACGTGCGCGCTGCATCACGCAACGACGGGACCAAGCAGCTGCTGTCGACCTACTGGTCGGCCGTGACCGATGCGCCGCTGGCCGCCGGCATCGCCGCCCTGTACGCCTACGAGGGCCAGGTCCCGGAGGTCGCCACCGAGAAGATCAACGGCCTGCGCGACCGCTACGGCGTGGACGACGCCAGGACGCTGACCTTCTTCACCGTGCACTCGACGCTGGATGTCGAGCACTCGGGGGCGGAGCGCGAGATGATCGCGTCGCTGGCTTCCTCCGAGGCCGATGAGGAGGCCGCCGTGGCCGCCACCTCCGCCGCGCTCGACGCCTGGTGGGGATTCCTGTCGGCGGTGGACGCCTGAGGATCGGTCCTTCGGGGGCTGGATGGGTCGGCTGGGCGACGCGGAGGGCGTCGCCTGCCGCATGACCGAACGGTGCGCCGATTCACACGGCAGCCGTCCCTGAGGTGACAGCTGTCAACGGATCGTGGCCGCTACCGTTGCTAGCGATCGCTCCGGGGGGTTAAGTGCGCTCTGGTGCAGATAGCGGGAGTCCGATCGTACTAGCAGAAACATGACCCAGCGCATACACTGACCGGCGCCCACCCGCGGGAGCCTCGGCTTTCCAGGCAGTGTCCGCCGGGTCAGTACCGAGACGAGGCATATCGAACCATGATTCGCAATCGATCCGCGCGTACCCTCGCAACAATGTGCCTGACGGCATCCTTCGTGATCGCTGCGATGGCCGGCCCGGCCCTCGTGTCGGCCGCAGCCTGCCCCACTCCAGACCGGATACGGCGCCGTCGTCGGCAACCTCGGCCCTACCACGGGGGCCGTCCAGCCTCAGGCGGCCTACAACTTCAGCGCCGCCTTCGACATCTGGGCCAAGAACACCGGTCCCATCCAACATCTCGAAGTTGTTCCTGACCGGGATCAGCACGGGGACCTTCAAAGAGGTCACGGTGACCCAGGTGGGCACCAATGGCACCTGCGTGGCGGGACCAGGGACCAATGACGTCGAGCTGCAGTGCAGTTGGCCGAATGGCGTTCCCGCCGGCGCCACGATCCAGATTCGGGTGGTCTTCACCACGCCGGGCTCCGGATCGTCCATGCCGGTCGACTTCGAGTGGAGCACCTCCGGGTACGTCAACGGCAAGAACAACAGCCACGGCGACGCCTTCAAGCAGGCCGACACGGTCGCACTCAACGGTGATCTGACCAAGTTCAACGGCGGCTACCTGGCAACCGGTGACTCGGTGATCGTCGCCACGTCGGCGGCCCTGAACCGGAACAACCCGCAGTCGACCACGATCACCGCGCCGGAGACGGGCATCCCGGTTAGCGCCGCCGAGGACGACAACATCGCGCAGTGCACGGCGCTCTTCGGTACCGACTGCTTCGGGCAAGCGATCGTCCTGAACGTCAACAACGGGAAGGTCTACGCGGGGGGCTTCAGGGTCGACGTCGTCTACAACAGGAAGAAGGCCGATGCCGAGTTCGTGCACTTCTTCGATAACGGTGGCTCCGAGAACCTGGCCACCTGCGCGGCCACGCCAGTGGCGCCCTGCGCCAAGGTGACCACTCAGGGGCAAACGACGTTCGTGACCCTGTACCTGACCGAGAACGGAAAGACCTTCGGCCACTGATCGCCGCTCGGGGAGAGAAGACACACGAAGCCGGGGCTCAGGCCCCGGCTTCGGCCTTCAGTCGGGAATCCAGCTGGTCGATGGTGACGATGTCGCCCTTGGTGCGGTAGAGCTCCAGCGCCCGTCGGAGGGCAGCATCCCGCTCGTCGGCATGTCCGGCGGCCCCTCCACGTCGGCGAGCGTCAATCAGCGCCCAGCCCTGCAGCAGCGGCGCATCACTGGCAGCCGTCATGTTCGACGGCCTCCTTCGCCAGCGCCAGGGCCTCGTCGGTCTGGCCTTCATTGGCTGCGCGCCAGCGCCCGCAGCAACCGCCAGTCCGTCTGGGCGTCAAGGTCATCGGCGTCGGCCAGGCCCTCGATCGTGGTGCTCAGGCGGTCGACCCTTGTCCAGACGCTCCTGCGCGTAGCTGACCCGCCCGAGCACGCCCGCCACACCGGTCAGCAGGAAGGCGCCGCCCATGCTTTCCAGCGCGGCGTAACCACGCTCGAGAACCTCCTCCGCGGTGTCGAGGTCACCTGCCAGCAGTTCGATCTGGCCGCGGGTGATGGACAGCGCCGCCGAGAAGAGAGCCATCTCAAGTTCCTTGAGCATGGCGTCGGCGGTGGCCCAGGTGCTGCGCGCGAGGTCGAACCTGCCCTGCATGCTGTACAGCTGGGCGAGCGAGTTGCGAACCAATGCCTCGGTGCGCCGGTCTCCCGCGGCTCCAGCCACGAGCTCCTCGCAGCGCGCCACCGCCTCGTCGACCGGCGTGGGTCCGAAGAGGGCTGCCTGCGCGTAACCGACTGATCCGCGCCGTTCGAGCCGGGGGTCGCCGGCCTCCCTCGCGTGGCGAATGACCTGCTCGGCGGCACTGGCCGTCTCCGCGAATTGGGTGAGGGTCCCGTAGACGCCCACCTTGATCCGGGACGCCAGGGCCAGACCCGCATGGTTGCTTTCCGCCTCGAAGACCGGTATCGCGCGGTCGACTGCGCGCAGCGCGTTGTCGCTCCAGCCTCCTTCCTCGGACGCATATTGCTGCACCAGCAGCTCGACCAGCTCAGCCGTCGCGGCCAGATCCTCGTCGCCCTGGGCATCGGCGCCGGTCTTCGCCTCCTGAAGCACGCGCTCCGCCTCGTCGAACTCGGGCAGCTCCATCAGCGCCTCGGCCAGGTCCGGCAGGATCCGCAGCCGATCTAGCGAGGCGTCAGGCAGGCAGGCCGCCGCACGCCTCAGCAACGAGGCCGAGGCGGGCATGTCGCCGCGGCTCATGGCGCGCCGGCCGGCCGAGGCCAGCTTGTCGGATGCTCGTCGCCCGAGCGCCAGCACCTGGGGATCGGCGGTTCCCAGCTCGGTGAGATATCGATGCGCCGTCTCGAGGTGGTAGCCGTGGATCTCCTCGAATTCGCGATTGTCCACGCCGTGCGCGGCGTTGTACGACTCGGCCCAGGCGACGAATCGCTGGTGAAGGTCGGCGCGCTCGCGCTTCAGCAGGCCGTTGTAGGCCGCGTCGCGGACCAGCAGGTGCTGGAATCGGTAGGCATCGCCGGTGTCACTTTCCGCGCTGGGCTGCACCAGCTGCTTGCCGGTGAGCGTGCCGAGGTTCCCCGGCACTCTGGGGGCCAGGTCCGGGGCCACGAGATCCTCTACCGCAGGAACGGCGAAGTTCTGGCCGATCACCGAGGCGGGCTCGATGACGTCACGCTCCTCGGCATCCAGCAGGTCCAGGCGCGCGGTGAGCAGCGCATCGATTGTGGGCGGCACCTTGAGCGAGCCAACATCGCCGACCTGGACCCACCGATCACCGTCGCGCCGCAGCGTCCCGTCGTCGATAAGCATCGAAAGCAGCTGCTCCACGAAAAGAGGGTTGCCCGCCGCCGCCTGCAGGATCTGCGTCGTG
This sequence comes from uncultured Chloroflexia bacterium, assembly GCA_963720505.1. GTDB lineage: Bacteria > Chloroflexota > Limnocylindria > QHBO01 > QHBO01 > DASSCW01. Next base: position 10 of record CAVRFT010000005.1, on the reverse strand, counting down.
ATGCGGGCGT
>CAVRFT010000004.1:0-10316 GCA_963720505.1 uncultured Chloroflexia bacterium | reverse complement strand
CGTCTGCCCGCGCTGCGGACGCGTCTCGTTGTTCGTTGACGGCATAGGTGAGGAGTTCCGCGGCGGCTGAACGTGTCCCTCACCACGGATTCCCACCGGGCGGGACTACCGGCGCGCTCGCCGAGGCGTGACGGCCGCCCGACTCGAGCCTGCGGTCGCCACTGACGCCGTCGAGCGCTGGGGCACGCCGCTCTACCTGACCGACCTGGACGCCGCCGCCGCGAACCTCGCCGCCTACCGCGACGCCTTCCCCGGCGCCTTGATCGCCTATGCGGTCAAGGCCAATCCGGATCCGCAGCTGCTTCGCCGCCTGGCTGTGGACGGAGCCGGAGCAGAGGTGGTGACCGCCGTCGAGCTGGCGCTCGCGCGCCGAGCGGGCATCCCTGCCGAGCGGATCGTCATGAACGGCGTCGGCAAGCGCGACGAAGAGCTGCACCTGGCGCTGGGTGCCGACGTGCTGATCAACGCGGAGTCGCTGGAGGAGCTGACCACGCTCATCGCGCTGGCCGCCGACCACGCGGACGCACGCATCGGCCTGCGCCTGAACCCCGCGCTCGACGCGCGGACGCACCCGCACCTGGCAACCGGTGCCGCGTCCTCCAAGTTCGGCATCCCGATCGCGGACCTGCCCGAAGCCCTGGCCGCCCTGCGCGAGGCCGGCCGCGAGGCGGCGAGCATCGGCGCCCACATCGGTTCGGCGGTCGAATCCCTGGACGCCTTCGCCGGGCTTGCCACCCGCCTGGCCGATGCCGCCGCAGAGCTGCCGCCCACGACCGCGCATCGATCTCGGCGGTGGCCTGGCCACCGCGGACCCCGCGGCGCTCGCGGATGCCGTGCGCCCGCACCTGCCCGATGCCTCCCGCCTCATCCTGGAACCCGGCCGCTCGCTCGCCGCCGATGCCGGCTGGCTCCTCACGCGCGTGGTCCGCGTCCAGCCACGACCGGCCGAGGGCCTGACCTACCTGGTGGCCGATGCCGGCATGACCGAGCTGATCCGCCCGATGCTCTACGGCGCCGTCCACCCCGTCGCGCTCATGGCGCGCGGCGCGCAGCTCGGTACCGACCACGGTCGTGTCGACCTGGCGGGACCGATCTGCGAGGCCGGCGACATCCTCGCCCACGACCTGGCCGCAATGGCTCAGCGCCGAGGAGCTCTAGCAGGCCGGAACGGGTGCCATCCTGGCCATCGGGCAGGCCGGCGCGTACGGGGCGGCGATGGCATCGGTCTACAACGGTCGACTCAGACCCGCCGAAGCCGTGCTCGAAGCCGGCGAGCTGCGCCTGTCGCGGCGACGCGAGACCCTGGACGATCTTGTCGCGCGCGACGTCTGACGCTCAGCGCTGGCGCTCGTACACCCCGGTGATCCTCGCGTCTCGTAGGACCTTGCCGGTCAGCGCCCCGTCGACCTCGTCGGCGGTCGGCGCCCCATCCAGGTCGAGTGGCGCGCTCAGCGCGTAGACCGTGAACTCGTACCGATGCTGCCCTGACGGCGGGCACGGACCACCCCAGCCGACTCGGCCGAAGTCGTTCTGGCCCGGCATGCCAATCGAGTCCCCGCGTCCCTCGGGCAGCTCGGTGACGTCGGCGGGGATATCGCTCAGCACCCAGTGGACGAAGCCGCCGGCATCCGGGTCGCGCACGATCAGCGCGAAGGCTGCCGTGCCGGCCGGCACATCGGCCCAGCCAAGGTGGGGCGAGAGGTCCGCCCCGTCGCACGTGTTCTGCACCGGGATCGATTCGCCGTCGTAGAACGACGAGGCCAGGAAGTGAAACATCGGTGACTCCACGACCCCGCACGCCGCAAGGGCGATGCCAATCGCCACGACCACCAGCGCCGCCCGCATCGGGCCTAGTGGACCGTCGGCGAGCCGACCGTGAAGCCGTGGCCGCCCATCACCCGCCAGCCGACGCCGTCGTGCTCCAGGTGGTAGATGGCCGGCATCGGCATGGCCAGGTGAAAGGCGTGGTCGACCTCCGGCTCGAAGGTCTGCAGGATCAGGCTGATCAGGTTGCCGTGGCTGCCGACCAGCAGGCGGCCACCGTCGATGTGGCGCGTCCGCAGCAGGTCCAGCAGTGCGATCGCGCGGCGCTGCGCCTGCCGGCCCGACTCAGCGCCCTCCAGCGCGTAGTCCGGATCGGCCCATGACCGTTTCAGCTGGTCGGCCCAGTCGGCCGTTAGCGCCCGACTGAGGCGTCGCTCACGCAAGTCAGGGAGCAGATGCACCTCCAGCCCACGACGCTGCGCGGTGGGTGTCACGGTCTCGATCGCGCGCAGATACGGACTCGAATAGGCCGATGTGATGACGTACGGCTCCAGCTCATCAGCCAGCTGCTCGGCCGCACGGCGTCCCTCCTCGGTGAGCGGCCGCTCGTCGTCACGCTCCTCCCAGCCGGGGGAACCGGGCGGGATCGGCTCCGCGTGGCGCACGAGCAGTACGTCCAGCCGGCCCAACCGCTCCACCCGAAGCGCTTCCTGCATGCCGGGCAGTCTGCCGCACCGACGGTGGCTCGTGTTGTCGTCGTGGCAACCAACGGACACGAACCTGCGGCTACGTGGTCCCGCGTTGCTGCCACGGGTAACAACCGACCACGCAGCACGGCTGAACGGGCCGATTTGGACCACAACTTCTCCGTTGGTTGCCACACCAGAAACAGGGAGGATCGAGCCATGCCCGTCACCCGAGAGCACATGGGGGAGTGGCTCGATGCCTACTTCGCCGCCTGGCGCAGCAACGAGGCGGCGGAGGTGGAGGCGCGCTTCGCACCGGACGCGGTCTATTCCTACGGTCCCTTCCGCGAGCCGGCACGCACGTGGCAGGGAGCCGATCGTCGCCAACTGGGTCGCGGACGGCGCCGCTGAGCGCCGAGTTCCATTACGAGGTCCTGACCGTGCCCGGAGACACCGGCATCGCCCGTTGGAACGTGCGGCAGAAGGCGTTTACTTCCACGAGCCGACCCTCGAGCTGGACGGCGTCCTGGTACTGCGCTTCGACGCGCAGGCCGATGCGTCGAGCACCTCGAGTGGTTCGACCGCCGCTACCTCGACGACCGGACTCCGCCGCCCTAGCTGCCATTCCCCAAACGAATGACCGTGGCGACGTCGGGCACGCCGCCACGGCCAAGCTGCCGGCCGCCCTTATCGGGCCGGCGTCGTCTCCCCGCGCCCGGCATCACCATGTCTGCGGCCTCCTCGCGGATGACGAATGTCCCCGCGATCTTGTCGTGCCAGCCCTGCTTCCGGGAGTCGAAGGCCACCCAGATCAGGCCAAGCAGCAGGACCGCCGCCGAGATGATGATCCCGATCCATCGGACCACCGCATTGCCCAGCCCAATCGGCTTGCCGTCACGCCCCACCACCCGCAGGCCAAGCGCCCGCATGGCGAGCGTCCGCCCTCCGGTCACGGATGACCAGCAGATGGTGAAGTAGGCCAGGCTGACCAGCGTTTCCCAGGAGTTGTGCCAGTTGACGGCATCCGTCCATTCCGTGCCTGTCTTCGGGATGGGCTGCCCCATGGACAGCACGCTCACGATCAGCCCGATCACGATGCTGTCGATGAGAAACGCCAGCACGCGAATCCAGAATCCGGCATAGACCGGCTGCGCACGAATGGCCGGTGCGCTCGGCGCGATGACAGTCATCTTCGGCCACCTCCCAGGGCCGGCCCATCAGGCCATGGACCGATGCGCCGCTCCCGCGGCGAACGGATCCCAGCCAGTGACGAGCACCAGGTACAGCAGCACCACGTCGATCGCCACGCCAATGACGAGCCACGGGTGGAAGAACAGACTCAACAGAAGGAGCGAGGCGGCCGCGCCGGTCACGACCAGCTCGGGCCACCAGCCGGCGGGCACGACGAGGTCGATGATCGCGAGCCCGGCGCCTACCAGCGCCACCACGACGGCCGCTACCAGCAGGTCGGCCACCGGCCGCATGACGTCCACGCTCACGCCGAGGTAGGTGACCAGCCACGACTTCTCGATCGCGAACGGCCACTCCGGCGCCCCTTCTGCGTGGGGTGGCGCGGGCGTCAGATAGGCAACGTGCACCAGCGCGTGACCTACCAGGACCAGGAACGCTGCGTAAGGCATCGTCCGTTCCCTTCAGGCCCCGACCGCGTCGGCCGAAGGCCACTGCAGGACGGTCAGGCCGATCACCACGGCCAGGTCCACGGCCACTGCGGCGACGGTCGAAAACGTCGGCAGCTGCTGCGGGAAGAGGGCGATTGCCACCAGCGACACGACCGATGACGCCAATGCCAGCGCCCGCCAGGCATCCAGCCCGGCCAGCAGCGCTCCGCCTGCGGCCACGAAGCCGATGGCTGGAATCAGCCAGATGAGCCCCTCCAGGACGCTGGTCGATCGGCCCATGATCGGCGTCAGCAGCCAGGACTCGCCGGAGCCACCCCAAGCGTTGCTGCCCCAGCCGCCTGCCACGCCAATCGAATGACCGATGCCGTGGGCGACCAGGACCAGGATGACCAGGATCTTCAGCACCAGAACACCCCTTTCGAGGCGAATCAGGCAGGAATCGGCAGAGCCGCATCCTCCCTCGTCAGCACAGCCGCGATCTCGCGGGCCCATGCCCGGATCTCGTCCCAATTGCGGAAGTCGCCGTACGGGGCACCGACCAGCTTGATGATCGTCCGCTCCGCGAAGCCCATCCGCTCCTTGATGAGGGCTCCACCGAACATGCGGTGCTCGCGCGGAGCCACCAGCTCCACCATCTTCGGCAAGTCAACCGGATCGCCCGGGCCGCGCGGCTCATCGCCCGTGGGCCCGCTCGAGAAGAGCCAAACCGGCATCTCGCGCAGCGTCGCCGCGTGGAAATCCGCGAACTCCTTGGCCGACTCGATCCAGTGGCCGGCATACACGCCGCTCCCCAGAATCACTGCGTCGTACGCGCTGATGTCGTGCACATCGATCGGCTCCCGGAACTCTGCCCGGTGGCCTTCCTCGGTCAACGTGGCAGCGATGGCCTGCCCGATCTCTTCGGTGGCGCCGTGCTTCGAGGCCACCGTCACAAGGACCTTCATGTTCGTGTCTCCGGCCCGTCACGGCCGCGACGTCACCACGGCGTCGTCTGACAGCCCTGCCGGGCAAATCCATGCTCGGCCCGGCGGGGATCGGCTCCAACGGCCGGACGTCCCTGTTCCGGCATGCCATTGGACCCGTTCTTCGCGGGATTTCCCTGCCCCAGGGACTAACAACGAAGAAGCGCCTTTCAAGGGTCCGATGGAGGCCCGATTTCGCCCGTTTCTTGACGCGGAATCCCACCACCCGGGAATCGGCGGCACCTAGTCGGCTGAACTTCGTTGTTGGTCCCACCAAACGGGAATCCGCGGCGAAAAGGCGCCAACTCCCGGCCAAACGCAACCCACGTAACCCCAATGGCCCCACCCCACGGGACCTTTAGGCCGTGCCCAGACGCACCACTCGGCCCGTACCGTGAGCGTGATGACGAGCTTCTGGAGCTCGCCGCGCCTGCGTGCGCACGCGTGGCAATGGTTCCTCGCGGCAGGAATCGCCCTGTGCCTGGGCTACTTCCTGCTGCCAAGCACCGCGTGGCAGGACCTCGCCTACCAGGTGCCGGGCATGCTCGCCGTGGTCGCCATCTTCGTGGGGATCCGTCTCCATCGGCCTCAAGAGCCCCGCCCCTGGGTGACGCTGGCCGCCGGATTGGCGCTCACCACGGCTCGGTGACTGGACCTGGGTGCTGCTGGACCGGGTCTATGGCATCGAGCCGTTCCCCAGCGTGGCGGACGTCTTCTACCTGGGCGGCATGGGCATGATCGCGTTGGCCGTGCTGTGGCTTGCGAAGGGCCGCATCCCCGGGGGCGATCGGGCAAGCATGCTTGACGCCCTGATCGTGGCCGTGGGCGTCGGCATGCTGAGCTGGGTCTTCCTGATGGCGCCGATCGTCGCCGACGAAACCCAGTCATTCGGCGAGATCGCGGTGGCCCTGGCCTACCCGCTGCTCGACATTGCGCTGCTGGGTGTCCTGGTCCGACTGGTGCTCCAGCCCGGCGCGCAGCCGATGTCGCTGCGACTCCTGATCGCGGCGCTGGTCGCCTTCCTGGTCTCCGACTTCCCGTACGCGATGATGTCGCTGACCGGCAGCTACGAGACCGGCAACATCGTCGATCTGGGCTGGATGGTGGGTGCCGTGCTGTGGGGGACGGCCGCCCTGCACCCGAGCATGCTGAGCATCGCCGACCCGGTCGAGCGTTCGACCGCCGATCAATTCTCGCCCCTGCGCCTGCTGCTCCTGGTCGGCGCCTCCCTGATGGGTCCGGCGGTGCTCGTCTACCAGTGGGCCAACGGTGAGCCGATCGACGTGCCGGTCATCGCGGCCGGCTGCGTCACCATCTTCCTGCTGGTCATCATGCGGCTCGGCACGGTGGTCGACGCCCTGCGCGCGACCCTGGACGAGCGGAGCGTGCTCGAGCACGAGCTGGAGCGCCGCGCCCTCCACGATCCGCTGACGGGGCTGGCGAACCGCACGCTGTTCCACGACCGGCTGGGCCACGCCCTGGCCCGACGTTCCGGCAGCGTGGCGGTCATGTTCCTGGACCTGGACGACTTCAAGACCGTCAACGACGCCTACGGGCACGCCGCCGGCGACAAGGTCCTCCGCGCCGTAGCCGATGCGTTGCACGGCGCCGTCCGTGCCGAGGACACCGTCGCGCGGCTGGGCGGCGACGAGTTCGCGGTCCTGCTGGACGACAGCCCCGACCGCTATGAAGCGGCGCTGGTGGCGGGGCGCCTGCTGGGCGCGGTCCAGGTGCCGGTGCACCTGGCGGGCTACCAGCACGCGATCGGCGTGTCGATCGGGATCAGCCTGGGCAGCGGGGGAGAGGCATCGGCCGAGTCGCTGATGCGCGACGCGGACATCGCCATGTACGTGGCCAAGGGGCAGGGCAAGGGCACCTTCACCGTCTTCGAGCCGACCGAGCACCACGCCGTCGTCCGCGGCCTGGAGCTGCGCACCGACCTCGATCGGGCGATCCGTCAGCGCGAATTCGAGCTCCACTACCAGCCGATCCTGTCGCTGGAGACCGGCGCCGTGGCCGGCGTGGAGGCCCTGGTCCGATGGCGCCATCCCCACCTGGGCCTGCTGGCCCCGGCCGAGTTCATCTCGCTGGCCGAGGCGACCGGCGCCATCATCCCGCTCGGCGAATGGATCCTGGAGGAGGCGTGCACCGCAGCAGCGGCCTGGTCATCCGTGACCGATGGGTCGCCCGCCCCCGGTTACGTCAGCGTCAACCTGTCAGCCGTGCAGCTGGCCGATCCTGGGTTCGCCTCCACCCTCGGGCGGATCATGCGGGGCACCGGCCTCTCGCCGCACCAGCTGGTGCTGGAGGTGACCGAGAGCGCGCGCCTCGATCAGGACGTGGCGGCCGGCACGTTGCGTCGGGTGCGGGCCGCGGGCATCCGCCTGGCGATCGACGACTTCGGCACCGGCTACGCCGCCCTCGGCCAGCTGGCGCGCATGCCCTTCGACCTCGTCAAGATCGAGCGCTCGTTCGTGACCACCATCGGGACCGATCCGCGGGCCGAGTCCCTGGTGGCCGGGATCGTGGACCTCGCGCGGCGCCTGGGCGTCGAGGTCGTGGCCGAGGGAATCGAGGACGGCGTGCAGCTGGCGCGCCTGCGTGAGGCCGGCTGCGCCTACGGCCAGGGCTTCCATTTCGCGGTCCCGATGCCGCCGGCCGAGCTCGCGACCTTCCTGGCCGAGCACGCCGGTGCCGCACGCCTCGCCACCCCGGCGCCGGCTGCCCGCCGTCGCACCGTCCCCACGCCTCGCCCGACCTGAGCACGGGCTCGCCGTTTCTGCTGCGGCAACCAACGGCGAAGGAGCAGCGCTTCGTTGTCCCGGAGTTGCTCGCTGCCGGTACTGCCGGCCAATCAGGTTCTCTTCAGACCCCGGTCTGGCTCACTTCGTGGCCGTTGGTTGCTGCCACTGAAACACCGGTGCAGGCGCCGTACCTCGCGCCCAACCCGGTCAGTCGGCAGACGTGGTGACAAGCAGGTTCCAACGCGTGCGCGCGGGGCTCACTTCGGGTGCGCCCACCAGCGCCGCCTTGTGCTGCGCCGATTCCAGGTGCCGCATCGCCTCGCTGACGGCCGCGACGGCATCGGTCCACCTGGACGTGTCCTGCGCTCCGTCGGCGGACAGGGTGTCAATATCTGCGTCCCTCACGGGGACCTCCTTCGAATGAATCGCGCGCTCGCGCGCGCCTGAGAAATCAAGGTGCGACCGCGCCCAAAGGTCTCGGTTCGGGTCGTGCCGCGAGCGTACCTGCGAACGTGGACTCCGTATACATTCCACAGGTAGAGATCCGGTCTAGGAATCGCAATCTGGACGCAGCACCGCCCGAATTCGTGCTCATCTGACTCCCCGTTGCGCGCCCGCCACCCGAACCGGGTATCTTCGCGCCTGCCAAAAATCGTTTGGGGGATACCCCGTCACATGACGCGACTGTTCGGCCGCGCCTCCCTGGTCGTCCTGATCATCCTCAGCGCGTGCAGCGCTGAAGCCACCGGTTCGCCCTCCGGCGCATCGTCATCCAGTGGACCTTCTCCCACCGAGACGACGCCAACGGCGACGCCATCTGCCTCGCCTTCCCCCGAACCATCGGAACCGCACACGGTTCGTCGGACTTCACCTGGACCGAGGCGGGCCGGTTCGCCGACGACGGTCGCACCCAGCCGGTGGCCGATGTGACCGCCTGGAGCGGCGGCTTCATGGCCGTTGGCAACATCTGGCCCCAGGAGGCAATCGTCGGGACCTCGCAGCCGCGAATCTGGACCTCGCCTGACGGTGGAGCATGGACCGCCACGCGCCCGCGGCTCGGCGCGACTGACGTCGAGCTGCGCGGCATCCTCCGCCTCTCCACTGGCGGGGTGATCATCGTCGGACGCGTGCCGGCAGACACCACGGGGGCCACATTCCAGGCAGTCGCGTGGAGCTCCCTCGATGGCGAGCAGTGGCAGCCGGTGGAGCTGCAGGCGGAGATGGCCGGTCCCACCATCGACCTGGAACTGGGCCCGTCGGGCACGTCATCAGCACCGGGCGCGCGCTGTGGTACTCCCCGGAGGGCGTCCGATGGCAGCGCGTCCACCGCACACCCGCGCTGGGCGTGCCCGGTGCCGGCGACGAGGGATTCGTCGCCCCCACGAGCCAGGGCAACGCTGCGGACGCTCCGAACATCTTCGCCTCCGGAGATGGCCTCACCTGGGTTGAGGGCGCGCCGCCGGCCTCGATCGCCGGCGCGGCGGCGTGGCGCGGTGACTGGCTGGGCTGGGCCTACACCGCGAATCCCACGACCATCTCCATCCTGCACTCAGCGGACGGGCTGGACTGGGCAGTCGACTTCGACGTCAACGACCTCACTCCGGCTGACGGGCCGAAGGCGGGACCGGGACTCGAGAGCCAGATCACCCAGGTGACCATGTCAGGGGAGGGCGGCGTGGTGGCCATGACGCTTGGCTGGAACCACTGCTGCGCCATGCCGCCGCAGGGCAGCGGCGTCTACCTGTCGACGATGCCGAGACCTGCAACTTCGGCCGGGTTGCCGGAGAACACCTACGTGACGTCCCTCGCCACCGATGGCGATGTGGTCGTCATGGCGGGCCACTTCGAACGTGGGAAGGGCGTTGCCTTCTGGGTCGCCGACCGAGTCGATTGAGTGCCGCGGACACGCCGATAACGTGCGGAAAGCCCGGGCCGCTGTGAGGAACGCGATAACCGCGCGATAAGCGCCGGCTCGCACCATCGCCCGATGGCGGTGAACCGGACGAGCCAGCTCCACGAGGCGACGCTCCGGCGACCTGGCTCCTCCACCGACTCGGCCGAGAGCTGCGCCTCGCCCGGATCACCGCCGGCCTCACACAGCAACGAGTTGCGCCGCATCGGGACGTCGAAGGCACACGTCTGTCGCATCGAACACGGGAAGGTCCAACGGCTGCCCATCAGTACCGCCATGCGGCATGCCGCGGCTGTCGGCCTACGCCTGTCGACGCAGCTCTACCCCGGCGCCCGGCGCGCGTCTCGACGCTCCGCAGCTAGCGCTCCTCGATCGGCTCCGCGGTCGGATCGGAACCGCCTGGAGCTGGGAGCTCGAGGTCCCGATGCCGATCGAGCGCGACCTGCGAGCGGTTGATGCACGGCTGAGCCGTGGCGACTGCTCGATCGCGGTGGAAGCAATCACTCGGCTCGCCGACGTCCAGGCGCAGGTCCGGGCGGCCCAGCTCAAGCGTCGAACCTGGCGCGACGAGGCTCATCCTCCTTATCGCGGCGACCCGCGCCAACCGC
>CAVRFT010000003.1:0-945321 GCA_963720505.1 uncultured Chloroflexia bacterium | reverse complement strand
GTTCTGGTTGGTGTTGGTCACCGTCCAGCTGAAGGTGTCGGTGGCGTCGACCACGGCCCCGTCGCGCACGGTGACGCTGACCGCGTAGGGGCTGTCGGCGGCGGCGCTGAGGCTGATGGTGCCGCTGATCAGGCCGGTGCCGGTGTCGATCGACAGCCCGGCCGGCAGCCCCAGTGGCGGCGACCGTCAGGTTGTAGCCGTCGGGATCGGTGGCGCCCGCATCCAGGCTGATAAGGTCACCCTCGGCGTCGCTGCGGTCGGCCAGGTTCTGGTCGAAGGTCGGGTTCTGGTTGGTGTTGGTCACCGTCCAGCTGAAGGTGTCGGTGGCGTCGACCACGGCCCCGTCGCGCACGGTGACGCTGACCGCGTAGGGGCTGTCGGCGGCGGCGCTGAGGCTGATGGTGCCGCTGATCAGGCCGGTGCCGGTGTCGATCGACAGCCCGGCCGGCAGCCCAGTGGCGGCGTAGATCAGGGTGTCGCCGTCGGGATCGGTGGCGCCCACATGCAGGCTGATCAGGTCACCCTCGGCGTCGCTGCGGTCGGCCAGGTTCTGGTCGAAGGTCGGGTTCTGGTTGGTGTTGGTCACCGTCCAGCTGAAGGTGTCGGTGGCGTCGACCACGGCCCCGTCGCGCACGGTGACGCTGACCGCGTAGGGGCTGTCGGCGGCGGCGCTGAGGCTGATGGTGCCGCTGATCAGGCCGGTGCCGGTGTCGATCGACAGCCCGGCCGGCAGCCCAGTGGCGGCGTAGATCAGGGTGTCGCCGTCGGGATCGGTGGCGCCCGCATCCAGGCTGATCAGGTCACCCTCGGCGTCGCTGCGGTCGGCCAGGTTCTGGTCGAAGGTCGGGTTCTGGTTGGTGTTGGTCACCGTCCAGCTGAAGGTGTCGGTGGCGTCGACCACGGCCCCGTCGCGCACGGTGACGCTGACCGCGTAGGGGCTGTCGGCGGCGGCGCTGAGGCTGATGGTGCCGCTGATCAGGCCGGTGCCGGTGTCGATCGACAGCCCGGCCGGCAGCCCAGTGGCGGCGTAGATCAGGGTGTCGCCGTCGGGATCGGTGGCGCCCGCATCCAGGCTGATCAGGTCACCCTCGGCGTCGCTGCGGTCGGCCAGGTTCTGGTCGAAGGTCGGGTTCTGGTTGGTGTTGGTCACCGTCCAGCTGAAGGTGTCGGTGGCGTCGACCACGGCCCCGTCGCGCACGGTGACGCTGACCGCGTAGGGGCTGTCGGCGGCGGCGCTGAGGCTGATGGTGCCGCTGATCAGGCCGGTGCCGGTGTCGATCGACAGCCCGGCCGGCAGCCCAGTGGCGGCGTAGATCAGGGTGTCGCCGTCGGGATCGGTGGCGCCCGCATCCAGGCTGATCAGGTCACCCTCGGCGTCGCTGCGGTCGGCCAGGTTCTGGTCGAAGGTCGGGTTCTGGTTGGTGTTGGTCACCGTCCAGCTGAAGGTGTCGGTGGCGTCGACCACGGCCCCGTCGCGCACGGTGACGCTGACCGCGTAGGGGCTGTCGGCGGCGGCGCTGAGGCTGATGGTGCCGCTGATCAGGCCGGTGCCGGTGTCGATCGACAGCCCGGCCGGCAGCCCAGTGGCGGCGTAGATCAGGGTGTCGCCGTCGGGATCGGTGGCGCCCGCATCCAGGCTGATCAGGTCACCCTCGGCGTCGCTGCGGTCGGCCAGGTTCTGGTCGAAGGTCGGGTTCTGGTTGGCGTTGGTCACCGTCCAGCTGAAGGTGTCGGTGGCGTCGACCACGGCCCCGTCGCGCACGGTGACGCTGACCGCGTAGGGGCTGTCGGCGGCGGCGCTGAGGCTGATGGTGCCGCTGATCAGGCCGGTGCCGGTGTCGATCGACAGCCCGGCCGGCAGCCCAGTGGCGGCGTAGATCAGGGTGTCGCCGTCGGGATCGGTGGCGCCCGCATCCAGGCTGATCAGGTCACCCTCGGCGTCGCTGCGGTCGGCCAGGTTCTGGTCGAAGGTCGGGTTCTGGTTGGTGTTGGTCACCGTCCAGCTGAAGGTGTCGGTGGCGTCGACCACGGCCCCGTCGCGCACGGTGACGCTGACCGCGTAGGGGCTGTCGGCGGCGGCGCTGAGGCTGATGGTGCCGCTGATCAGGCCGGTGCCGGTGTCGATCGACAGCCCGGCCGGCAGCCCAGTGGCGGCGTAGATCAGGGTGTCGCCGTCGGGATCGGTGGCGCCCGCATCCAGGCTGATCAGGTCACCCTCGGCGTCGCTGCGGTCGGCCAGGTTCTGGTCGAAGGTCGGGTTCTGGTTGGTGTTGGTCACCGTCCAGCTGAAGGTGTCGGTGGCGTCGACCACGGCCCCGTCGCGCACGGTGACGCTGACCGCGTAGGGGCTGTCGGCGGCGGCGCTGAGGCTGATGGTGCCGCTGATCAGGCCGGTGCCGGTGTCGATCGACAGCCCGGCCGGCAGCCCAGTGGCGGCGTAGATCAGGGTGTCGCCGTCGGGATCGGTGGCGCCCGCATCCAGGCTGATCAGGTCACCCTCGGCGTCGCTGCGGTCGGCCAGGTTCTGGTCGAAGGTCGGGTTCTGGTTGGTGTTGGTCACCGTCCAGCTGAAGGTGTCGGTGGCGTCGACCACGGCCCCGTCGCGCACGGTGACGCTGACCGCGTAGGGGCTGTCGGCGGCGGCGCTGAGGCTGATGGTGCCGCTGATCAGGCCGGTGCCGGTGTCGATCGACAGCCCGGCCGGCAGCCCAGTGGCGGCGTAGATCAGGGTGTCGCCGTCGGGATCGGTGGCGCCCGCATCCAGGCTGATCAGGTCACCCTCGGCGTCGCTGCGGTCGGCCAGGTTCTGGTCGAAGGTCGGGTTCTGGTTGGGAGGTGGAGGCCCATAGCTGACAGTCACGCTGCGCAGCGTCGGACTAACCACATTGGCGGTCGTGGCCAGCGCGGCTCGGTATTGGAGGTAGCGGCCGCTCAGGGCAAACGTCCCGCCGCTGACCGGCACGAAGCTGCTCCAGCTGGCATCGGGGACCGCCACGTTCCCGCTGCGCACCTCGAAGCCCAACGAGGTATTGACCGGGTGGAGCTCATCGGCGCTCAGTTGCTGCCAGCTCACATTGCTGCCGGCGTCGAATACGCGCGAAGTAAATGTGCCAGCCGCCGGATAGGGCGACATGCGCAGCCAATCCACAACCACGGCCGGACCGCCACTCGTGAAGTCACTGACGCCGACCAGCATCGGACCGCCCACCGCAGGAAGGGTCGCCGCGGGGACCGCTACTCCGTCGACGTAGAAGTCGAAGCCGGCGGCAGTCCAGTCAATTCGGTATCGGTGCGCTGACCCGAGCAAACCAGTCCCGAGCGAGACTTGCGCGCCTGTGTATGACCGTGCATATACGCCGTTCCCCGCGCTGCCGGTGCTGATGATCACCCACGGATTGTTGAAGGCCAGATCTGCCACAAAACCGACGTGCTGAGATGCGGCCGCGCCAAACGTGGCGACGAACTCCAGTGAATGCCCCGGGGTGAAGGTGGCGGTAGTGCCGACCATGGTGCCGTTAACGGACAGCTGGCCGCCCGATACGGTGTAGTTCCCACCGGCGGTCCACGGCGCAGGCTTGGCGCTCCAGCCGGCGGGCAGGGCGCTGCCGCCGAACTCGGCGCCGACGGTGGGAACCAGCATCACCTCGCCGCCCGACCCGTCGGCCAGGTAGGTGTTGCTGAAGGTGCCGGCCCCGAAGTCGGCCAGGCTGGTGTCGGTCAGGGTGCTGAGCGGGGCGGCCTCGGTGGTGAAGCTCCAGCTGGCGGCGGTGCCCAGCTGGTTGCCGGCCAGGTCGGCCACGCTGGCCGCCACGCTGGCGGTGTAGACGGTGTTGTAGGCCAGCGGCGCGTTGGGCACCAGGCTGGCCACGCCAGCGGCATAGCTGACTGTGGCCGGCACGTCGCTGCCGGCGCCGGCGGCGCGCAGGGTGACGCTGGCGGCGGTGATGGTGGCGGCATCCATCGGCTCACTGAAGGTGGCGCTGACCGAGGAGCCGATGGTGACGTTGGTGGCGTTGTTGAGCGGCGAGCGGGCGGTGATGGTGGGGGGCGTGTTGTCGACCGGGGCCGCGCCGTAGCTGAGGGTCACGCTGCGCAGGGTCGGGCTCAGCCCGCTGTCGGTGGTCTGCAGGCTGGCGCGGTACTGCAGGTAGCGGCCGGTCAAGTTGATGGCGCCGCCGCTGACCGGCACGAAGCTGCTCCAGCTGGCATCGGGCGCCGCCACGTTGCCGCTGCGCACCTCGAAGCCGAGCGAGGTACCGACCGGGTGGAGCTCGTCGGTGCTGAGCTGCTGCCAGCCCACGGTGCTGCCGGCGTCGAACACGCGCGAGGTGAAGCTGCCGGCCGCCGGATAGGGCGACATCCGCATCCAGTCAACGGCCAGCGCGCCACCGCCAGCGCCGAAGTCGCTGACGATCGGGCGCATCTGGTCGGTAATGGCGATCGCCGAGGTGTGACGAAGCGTGCCATCGACGTAGAACCGGATGGCGTCGGACACCCACTCGATGCGGTAGGTGTGCGGAGATCCGAGCAGCGCGGCACCCAGGCCGATGTTCTCAGCCGTGGCACCCTGGACCCGCGCATACAGCTGATCGGCGCTGTTGCCGATGCCGAACACGGCCCAGCGCGACACGTTGTTGAGGTCGACCGCAAGTCCTGCGTTCTGGAACGTGGCGGCGCTGAAGGTCGCCCGGAACTCGATGATCCTGGTCGGGCTGTAGAGCGCGGTTGTGCGAGCGTAAGCGCCGTCAACGGTCAGGCTCCCGCCCGATACGGTGGCGGAGCCGGAGCCGATGGTCCACTGCGCAGACTCCCAGCCGGCGGGCAGGGCGCTGCCGCCGAACTCGGCGCCGACGGTGGGAACCAGCATCACCTCGCCGCCCGACCCGTCGGCCAGGTAGGTGTTGCTGAAGGTGCCGGCCCCGAAGTCGGCCAGGCTGGTGTCGGTCAGGGTGCTGAGCGGGGCGGCCTCGGTGGTGAAGCTCCAGCTGGCGGCGGTGCCCAGCTGGTTGCCGGCCAGGTCGGCCACGCTGGCCGCCACGCTGGCGGTGTAGACGGTGTTGTAGGCCAGCGGCGCGTTGGGCACCAGGCTGGCCACGCCAGCGGCATAGCTGACTGTGGCCGGCACGTCGCTGCCGGCGCCGGCGGCGCGCAGGGTGACGCTGGCGGCGGTGATGGTGGCGGCATCCATCGGCTCACTGAAGGTGGCGCTGACCGAGGAGCCGATGGTGACGTTGGTGGCGTTGTTGAGCGGCGAGCGGGCGGTGATGGTGGGGGGCGTGTTGTCGACCGGGGCCGCGCCGTAGCTGAGGGTCACGCTGCGCAGGGTCGGGCTCAGCCCGCTGTCGGTGGTCTGCAGGCTGGCGCGGTACTGCAGGTAGCGGCCGGTCAAGTTGATGGCGCCGCCGCTGACCGGCACGAAGCTGCTCCAGCTGGCATCGGGCGCCGCCACGTTGCCGCTGCGCACCTCGAAGCCGAGCGAGGTACCGACCGGGTGGAGCTCGTCGGTGCTGAGCTGCTGCCAGCCCACGTTGCTGCCGGCGTCGAACACGCGCGAGGTGAAGCTGCCGGCCGCCGGATAGGGCGACACATGTGCCCAATCGACCAACAGCGGAGTCGACAGAGTGAGGTCGCTACCACCTACGTTGAGGGGCCCGGACGTCGTGTAGGGCAGCGTGGCAGCCGGAACGGTCCCGCCATCCACGTAGAAGTCGAAGGCAGTCGCCTTCCACACCACGCGGTAACGATGGGCCGAGCCCTGCAGCCCTGTTCCAAGAGACACCCCGGTCTGGTCGGCATCGGAACGGGCAAATACGCCGTTCCCGTTGGTGCCAGTGCTCACCACGATCCACGGCGCGCCGAAGTCGACGCCGTTGATGAACCCGAAGTGCTGATGTGGCTGGGCTCCGAATGTTGCGACAAATTCGAGCGAGGTCCCCGGCCCAAACGTGGCATTCGTCGCAACGCTGCGAGCCTCCAATGCCATCTGCCCGCCGCTGACACTCACCGTTCCGCCGCTCGCCCACGGGTTCGGGTTCTGCGTCCAGCCGGCCGGCAGGGCGCTGCCGCCGAACTCGGCGCCGACGGTGGGAACCAGCATCACCTCGCCGCCCGACCCGTCGGCCAGGTAGGTGTTGCTGAAGGTGCCGGCCCCGAAGTCGGCCAGGCTGGTGTCGGTCAGGGTGCTGAGCGGGGCGGCCTCGGTGGTGAAGCTCCAGCTGGCGGCGGTGCCCAGCTGGTTGCCGGCCAGGTCGGCCACGCTGGCCGCCACGCTGGCGGTGTAGACGGTGTTGTAGGCCAGCGGCGCGTTGGGCACCAGGCTGGCCACGCCAGCGGCATAGCTGACTGTGGCCGGCACGTCGCTGCCGGCGCCGGCGGCGCGCAGGGTGACGCTGGCGGCGGTGATGGTGGCGGCATCCATCGGCTCACTGAAGGTGGCGCTGACCGAGGAGCCGATGGTGACGTTGGTGGCGTTGTTGAGCGGCGAGCGGGCGGTGATGGTGGCGGGCGTGTTGTCGACCGGGGCCGCGCCGTAGCTGAGGGTCACGCTGCGCAGGGTCGGGCTCAGCCCGCTGTCGGTGGTCTGCAGGCTGGCGCGGTACTGCAGGTAGCGGCCGGTCAAGTTGATGGCGCCGCCGCTGACCGGCACGAAGCTGCTCCAGCTGGCATCGGGCGCCGCCACGTTGCCGCTGCGCACCTCGAAGCCGAGCGAGGTACCGACCGGGTGGAGCTCGTCGGTGCTGAGCTGCTGCCAGCCCACGTTGCTGCCGGCGTCGAACACGCGCGAGGTGAAGCTGCCGGCCGCCGGATAGGGCGACATCCGCATCCAGTCAACGGCCAGCGCGCCACCGCCCGCGCCGAAGTCGCTGACGATCGGGCGCAGCGTGCCCGAAAGAGTGCCGTTATAGGTGTGCACCAGCACGCCATCCACCAGGAAGCGCACGGTGTTGACGCCCCACTCGATGCGATAGCGGTGCGGGGCATTGAGGAAGCCAGCCGCCAGCGGCGTATCGGTAGGAGTGCCGGCGACATTGATGCGCGCGTTCAGCACGCCGGCCGTGCCGGCGATGCCGAACATGGCCCACGTCTCGCTGCCGACGGCCAGCGTCTGGCCCAGGCCGGCGTTCTGGAAGGTGTCGCCGCTGAAGGTCGCCACGAACTCGACCGCGCGTGGCGCGGCGCCGAGCAGATTGGCGCGCGCCCACCAGCCGTTGACGGTCAGCTTGCCGCCGGCGACGGTTGACGAGCCGCCGCCCTCCCAGCTGCCCGTCGTCCAGTCGGCCGGCAGGCTGCTGCCGCCGAACTCGGCGCCGACGGTGGGGGCCAAAATCAACTCGCCGCCCGTCTCGTCGGCCAGGTAGGTGTTGCTGAAGGTGCCGGCCCCGAAGTCGGCCAGGCTGGTGTCGGTCAGCGAGGCTGCGGGGGCGTTGAATGTCGCAGTGGCAGGCGCGATCGGCGACTCCGCCCCATTCGCGTTCCCATCGGTCGAGGAGACCCGGAAGTGGTAGGTCGTGTTCGCCGTCAGCCCGGTGAGGGTGACGGAGTGCGCGGTGACATCACCAGGCGTGCTCGCGGTCTGTCCGAGCGCGGACGACGTGCCGTAGTGCACGACGCTGTCCGAGGACTCGTCGGTTGTCCAGGTGATCGTTGCCGTTCCGTCGCCGTGCGCGTCGGCCGCCACAGCCGAGATGATCGGTGCGGTGGTGTCTGCGGCGTAGACCGCCGTGTATCCGCCCGCCGCGGCGGAGAAGATCGCGTACTCGATCCCCTTGATCGTCTGGCGCGTGAACGGGACGGCTCCGGCGTTGCGGCTGAGCGACTGAAGCTCGCCGGTTGGCCCATCGACGGGGAGCATCCCCTGCAGCCCATTTGCCCCCGCCCCGACGCCGATATCAAAGGTAAGGGTGCCGCCGTTCCAGGTCAGGTCGCCGAACGACGACGCGTTACGTCCGTCGAGCCACTGCAACATCTGTCGCGCTGAGACGACCGGGACGCCGCGGGCAATCGCAGCTGCCACAACGGTCTGTGCACCCGGATGCGATGAATTGTCGGTATGCATGTTCATCGTGAACGCGCCGTAGTAGCCGGGCGCACCGATGGCGTTATCGAGCAGGGTGTTGATGTGGGTGGAGTAGGTGATGCCGCTCTCGTCGGTCATCTGGGTCGCCGCCTGGTAGACGTCGATCAGTGACCCGTCGAGATCCGCGAACCGCATTGGCATGCCGGATCCGGTGAACATGCCCGGCCGATCCTGGATCCAGGCCGCGGGCCAGTAGTAGTAGTTGGTGTCCAGGCGGATCCCGTGGTCCAGCTCCACCTTGGGCTGCGTGGCCCAGTCGCTCCACGTGATGCAGTGCGTGCGATTGGTGGAGGGCGGCACGACGCTTGGATAAGTCGCGCCAAACGTCCCCAGCTGGTCGTCATAGAAGCCGTCGAGCGACGCGGGCGTCCAATCCGCGCAGTTCGTGTTGACGTGGAGCGCGACCTCGAAGCCCTGCGCCTCGAGCGCTGCGGCAGTGCTGTCAGAGATCGTGCTGTTGTAGATGTAGGAGGTCGCGCGGATGCACTCCCAGTTTGCGACCGAGCAGCCGCTGGGGCTCTGGGAGCTGTAGTAGTTGAATTGCCCAGTCGTTCCCCCGTTACCGTGGTCGTCGCCGGTCATGACCACGACTGCCTTCTCGCCACGTGGGAAATACCAGAACCGCGGGAGCGGCATCTGGTCCCGGTTCATATCCTCAATGAGATTCGCGAGCAGGCGCTGCTGCTCGTCTGCCTGAGGGATCTGAACCTTGTTCAGGTCGACCCAGTCTGGCTGCACGTCGCCGGGTTTGTTCCCGTAGAACATGTCGTCCGACCGGACGATCGCGGCAGGAGTGACGCTCGCGTCGCGGTCGTCACCCGCCCATGCCGGGTTGCCCTGGCGGGTGTAGACGACGGAGCGGGCAAGGTCGTACGCAAAGGCCGCGGCCTGTCCACCGTTGGTCCCAACGTCGCGGAGCGTGACCGCGGGGTTGGCCGTGGCGGTCGTTGCGCTGGAATACAGCGTCGCTACCGACTGCGTGCCGGCGGCGGGAACGTAACGGTCGGCCGTGCCGTGGAATTGGATGGTCTGGCTTACCAGTCCGGCAGCCGGCGATCCGGCGGTCGTGGCGAACTTGAGGTATGCGTCAGACAGATCGGCCCCGGCATCGGTCAGGCCCAGGAGCGCCGCAAGATCGGCATCGGGCCGCATGGCGATGAGGTTTCCGCCGCCATCGACCCAGGTCGACAGCATGGAGGCCTGGGCCGGACTCACCGGCAGGTCGCCGAGAATGGCAACGTCGTAGTTGGCCAGCAGCGTGGCATCCACCGAGGAAATGTCCACGGCGGTGAACGCATTCAGGCCTTCGTTGCGCAGGATCTCCGTGTAGTAGCGGCTGAATGCATTGCCCGTCGATGAGATGACCAGGATCGGCCCACCGGGGCCGTCATTGGGTGGCGGCGGAGGTGGCGCGGCCGTCGTGAAGGTCCAGACCGAGTCGGCGGCGAGGGCGTTGGTCGAGCCGTCCTTGATCGTGCCATTGGCGATCACGCGCGCCGTGTACTCAGTGCTCGGATCGAGGTTGCTCGACGGGTCGAGAATTGCGCGGCGTGTGCCGCTGTCATAGGTAACGGTCGCTGGAACGACTGCATTGGCCGGGTCGCGCAGCTCGAAGGTCGCTCCGCTCACACCAGTGACCTGCTCGCTGAAGGTGGCTGTCACGTTGGTGGTGGCGGCCACGCCGGACGCGTTGGGCGCTGGCGTGCGAGCGATGACCGTGGGGGACGTGGTGTCCGGACCGACCTGGTCGGTGAAGACCACGTCCACCAGGTAGTTCGACGACCCAAACGTCGCGATTGGATAGGTTCCGCCAGGGCCGTACTGGTAGACGCCATTCGGTCCGTCCACGCCATCCTGCAGGGCATGCAGCGGGGGGTTGTCAACGCCGGCACTCGCGAACGAGGTCCCCGTCGCGTAGTGGCCCGATGTCGTGTGGTACGAGGCGACGTACGTCGTGTCCGCCTCGATCGAAATCGGGTTGGCAAAGCTCGCTTCCTGCCAGCCGGTGGCCGACTCGCCGGAGAAGGTCACCGTACCGAGATTGATCCCCTGCGTGGACCACAACGTGCCGGTGTGGGCGCCGGTGTTTCCGCTCGTCTTATAGAAGCGGATGCCGGTGATTGCGCCTGCCACGTCGGCCCGGAACTTCACGCCGAGCTCCACAGCGCTCGAGTCGTTGTCCTGGCTGCCCGTGGTGGACGCCGACCAGATGCTGCACGGGCAGGCCTGCGCGCTGACATTGAAGCTGACGCTCGCCGGCGTGCCGGCATTGGCTGAATCGTCGATGGCTCGCGCCTGGACGGTGATCGGTCCCTCGTCCGCCGAGAAGGTGTAGCTCCAGTCGGTCGTGCCCGTCGCCTTCTGCCAGGTGGCGCCGTCGTCGACTGAGACTTCGACACTGGCCGCGATGCCACCCGTGTCGGCGGCCGTGCCCGAGACATTGATGCCGTTACCGGGGAGGGTGTCGCCCGCGGTGGGTGACGTGATGGTCACCGTGGGAGCCGTAGCGTCCACCGCCCCACCGGCCACCAGTCCTGCCTGGAGAGTTCCAGGCTGGAGGCCCATGTCGGACAGCAGGTTGACGGTCGCCTGCTGCATCCGCGGATCCTGGCTGGAGCCGCCTTCGTCGTGGGTCCCGTCCAGGCCCCACGACCATTGCGCGGTACCCGCGCCGAAGACGAGCGCATTGCTCTCCGGGTCGCGATAGAGGCTCAGCTGATGGGTCGCTCCCGTGTCGTTCGTCTCGGACATGACGACGCGGCCCGGCGGGTAGGTGCTCGCGAATTCCGGGCGATAGCCGTCCCACTCGTAGCCCAGAGTCGAACCCTCGAGCGTGGTGGTGCCCGTCGCCCCGACGATCGACGTGTTCCGCCAGAAGCGGTTCGTCGAGTAGGCCGCCGGGACCTGGATGGCGGTGGTGCTGTTGACCCAGCTGATCTGACCGGAGAGGCTGTTCTCGGGCTGCCCGCCGTCATGGCCCGCGGTCGTCTGTCGCCAGAGCCCGGTCCACGTGTTCGGGTCCGGATCGCAGGCGAAGTTGTCGTTGCAATCCCAGTGCTCGGCGGCTCCCGACGGCGCCGCATTGCCTTCCTTGAAGGCGACCAGCGTCCGGTATGGCGTCGCCGAACCGTCGGCGGAAGGCTCCCAGCGCGTCTTCCAGTAGATCTCGTTGCTGCTGAAGAAGGCGAGGTCCACGCCGGCATCGCGGGCGGCGGTGACGTTGGCGCGCTGTCCGGCCGACCAGTACTCGTCGTGGCCCGACGACATGAAGACGTGGTGCTCGAGGATCTCCGCGCCATTGCGATCCGAGTCGACGTCGGTGAAGTAGCTGACGTCGTAGCCGTTGCGCTCCAGCCAGCGGACCATCGGGTACTCGGCGTTGAAGAGCAAGTCCTCGGTCGGCGTGTCGCGGGTGGTGAACGGCCGGTTGTAGCTGACCTTGTGGGCATGACCCTGCGGTCCGCCGTAGAGGCTGTAGCCGCCGTACTGGTTGTATGCCTGCCAGGTCGTGTCCGAGGTCTGGACCAGCAGGTCGGACCCACCGTCATCGTCGCGAACGATGAACGGGATATGGCTCGCCAGGTCGCCGCCGACGTCCTGGCGGGTCGGCCGTGCGAGGTAGATCCCGGAGACCGCATCGCTGGGCACCGACCACGACGCCGACACGCTCCAGTTGCCGCAGTCGACCAGGTTGTCGTTGGTGGTGCCGTCGGTGATCGTGCAGGCCGGCTGATCGGTCTCCGTGGTGTTCGCCGTCGCGATGGTTGCGACCTTGCGCGCGCCAAGCCCGCCGTAGTAGCCCAGCCGATAGATGTCGATCCGGAAGTTGGTCGAGGCGGTGTCGATCTTGAAGCTGACCGTCTGACCCTGGTCGACGCTGATGTCGGTCGCGAAGCCCTGGATCGACGCATCCCCGGCTCCGTTGACGTCCCATTCGGAAGCCGGATTGCCGGCCTTCGAGTTCTCGCAGACGATCTCGTTCAGGATCGGCGGATCGCACGGTCCGGCGGCGCGCACGGGCACGGCGGCATTGAGCAGGAGCAGCGGCAGGAGGAGGGAAATCCCCACCAGGAGACTGAAGACGCGTCTCCACGCCGAATAGGCTCGGATTGATTGGACGGGCACGCAGACCTAACTGTGCAGAGGGAGGAAGTGCTCCCCGCGGCAGTGGTAGTGGGCACCCTACACGTCGGTCGGCTCGTTACCGCGAAATGGGGCTCCCCCGCCGACATCTCGCGCTTTGCAGCCCACGGATAGTACTTGTGGTTGTCAACACCCGGTACAAATTTCCCATCGAATGTGTTGACTCGAGTCAACAATCCGCGGTCTGTCTGGACCGATGGTGGCGGGCCAGTGCCCTACCCCGCCGACCCTCCGCGCCTTGTGATGAAGGCGATTCCGGCCAGCACCACGGCCGCCACGCCCAGGGCGGCGAAGACGAGTGGATCCATGCCCAGCGGGCCGTCGCCGGATGACGGCGACGCCGCGGACGGTGCCGCCGTGGCGCTGCTGCCGGTCGAGGGCGCTGCGGTCAGAGTGGCCGTCGCTGTGGGGACCGGCGTCGGCGACGCGGTGGGGATGGGCGTCGGGGTCGCGAGTGGCTCCCCTGTCCTCGGGTCAACCATCGTGTAGTGCTTCCACAGATACTCGCGGATGGTCAGCCCCGAGTTGTGCACCTTGCGCGCCATCGCACGGCCGAGATAGCGGTAGTGCCAGGGCTCGTAGTGGAAGCAGGTCCGCGGGTTGAAGAGCTCCCCGTTGTCGGCCAGCGGGTAGCTCATCAGCCACCCGTACTTCCATGCGTTCTCCGCCATCCAGTGTCCGGACGGATCCGTCGCCCAGTCGCCCTGCAGCGCGCTGCCGCCGCCGAGCGTCATGAAATCGATGGTCAGGCCGAGCTGATGCTCTGAGTGGCCGGGTCGCTGTGAATACGTGATCGCGTCGTCATAGCCATCAACGTTCACCCACCCGTTGAAGCTCGCGACTTGGTCCGCGTAGCTCCGGTACGGGCTGTTGACTGCGATCGGCGTCCCGTTCCTGGCCGCAGCCCTGGTCATGGCGCGCAGGTCGTTGATCGCGACGGCGCGGATGAGGCCGGGGCCCGCGATGCCAGCCTCACCGACGGGCACGAGGTCCGGCGGCTTGTACCCTCGCGACACTCTCAGCAGCCAGTCGACCAGCGTGGTGCTCCAGCTGTCGTAGTCTCGCGGCACGGTCATGATGTCGGCGAGGCGGCACTTCGGCACCGGACCAACCGCCTCTACGTCGACGGGCGCGCCAGCCCAAGCCGGCAGCACCACCGCGGCCAGGAGCAGAGCCGTCAGCGGTGCGCGCAACGCCCGCCTCATCCGTCAGTCATCTGCCTCTTGTCGCCGGACCATCGCAACACCGAATCCATGCCTGCCTCCGTCAACCTACGATAGCGCCGTGCACATCCACGCCGCGCGACGGGGCGTTTCTCTCGTCGTCCTGCTCCTGCTGCTCGCCGGTTGCATCAACCTGAACCCCAGCCCTGAGCCATCGTCGTCTGCCGCGACGCCTTCCGCCGCCGAGTCGCCCGGTGACTCGCCCTCCGCTGTCCCGTCGCCGACCGAGGCGGCCAGCCCGACGCCCACCGCCCCGGCGGAGTTCCCGCTGTCGGTCGTCACGGGGATCACCAACCTCAAGGCGACCATCGCCCTCGGCGAGCTGCCCGCGCTGGCGTCTCACGGGCGGCTGCTCGTTCCCTGCGGCGTGGCGGTCCAGCAGCCGCAGCTGACCGCGACACAGGCCTGTCGCGACGCCGATCGCATCGCCTCCTTCGTGGAGACGCACCAGAACCGGATCGCCCTGCTGCCTGCCGGCCTGGTCGAGCCCACCACCAAGGTGCTCTCGATCGGCGGCGACGGGCCGTTCGGCCTGTTCGGACCTGACCTTTTCGGCGACCCCAAGGCTCGAGCCCTGGACTACCCGGTGATCGGCATGCCGTCCGACGACGGCTCGGCCGCGCTGGACCCCGCCTGGTTCGCCTACGACGCCTCCCAGGTCTGGAACCTGACCTCCATCGGCAGCCTGTGCTCCAGTCCGATCGTCGCCGAGCAGGCCGTCGATCTCGGCAAGGGCTGGAGCTGGGCCTTCAACGGCGGCACGGCAGTCTCCAGCGGCGCCGTGGTCGACCCGCCCGACGGTGGTCCGTACTTCCCGATCTCTACGGCCGAGACCGGCAATGACGGTGCCACGCCCGCCATCCTGAAGCGCTCCGACCTCGCGATCGCGGACCACGAGTGCCCGATCGAGCCGAACGCGGGCTGGGCGGCCAACCAGAGCGGCTCCCTCGTCTTCAGCGTGCCCGAAGACGTGGTCGTCCAGTGGAAGCGAAAGCTGGGCCTGGACGCCGTGTACCTGGCCGCCAACCACATGAGCGATCAGGGCGTGGCCGGCATCGAGTCCACGCTGCGCATCCTGGACAAGCACCACCTGCCGCGCACCGGGCTGGGCATGAACCTCCACGACGCCCTGGCCCCGGCCTTCCTGGAAGTTGCCGGCCTGAAAGTGGCGCTGGTCGCCTGGAATGACGTCAGCGGCGTGGCGCGGGCGGACGCGGTGACGCCCGGCGTGCCGTGGATAACCCGCCAGAACGTCTTCCGCGCGGTTCATCGCGCGCGGGAGGGCGGCGCCGACCTGGTCCTCTGCGATCCGCAGTGGTGGGGTGGCGCCGAGTACCACGACGACCTCTGGCCGCTCCAGCGCGAGCAGCTTGCCTGGTTCGATCGGGCCGGCTGCGACCACGTCATCGGCGCCGGCACACACGTCGCAGGACCGATGCTCCTCCGCCAGCGCGAGAGCGGCCCCAGCGTGGTGCTGGCCAGCCCGGGCAACTACATGTTCGGGCAGAACTGGTGGCAGGAGGTGCAGGAGGGCGTGATCCTGGACATGTCGTTCAACGGCAAGACGCTGGTGAACGTCCGGATGCGCCCGTACGTGATGCATCTCGACGCGCGGGCCAGCCTCACCGATCCGGAGGGTGACGGCCACTTCGTCCTGGACCGGATCTTCAAGTATTCGGAGATCGACTCGACTCGCTAGAAGCCGTTCCCTCAATCGGTAGACAGGCGTCTCGCGACATCGGCTTCCCACCCCGGGAAATAGCGGCCGATCACCGGCAGGTCGAAGCGGCCCAGGATCGATTCGCGAGGCTCGCGCGTCAGCAGGAAGTCGAAGGCCCCGCGCACCAGCGCCTCGGGGTCCGGCGCGCCGGGATGCAGTCGCTCAAGATCGGCGGCCGTGACGTCCACGTGGTGGTGGGTCGCCGCCGCATCGTCGCCGACCGTGACCGCGCAGAGCCAGCCGTCACCATGCGGTGCGCAGCTGACGGTGACCGGGGTCATGCCGTGTCGTCGGCTGGTTCCAGCGCCGCAACGTCAGGCGACTCGCCGGCTTCCTTCGCCTGGCGCGGCCGCCCGCTGACCATGGCCACCACCGCCCCGATGATCAGCGCCGCCGCCAGCAGGATGCGTGGCGTCAGCGGCTCGTCGCGGAAAAGCAGGCCCAGGAAGACGGCGACCACCGGATTGACGTAGGCGTAGGTCGCGACAGTGCTGATCGGTGCGTGGTCGAGCAGCCAGACGTAGGCGGTGAAGGCGATCAGCGACCCGAACACGATCAGGTAGCCGAGGCCCAGCAGCGACTCGACCGAGACCGATCCGGGCTCCAGCGCGGCGAATTCGCCCAGCACCACCGCCACCGCCAGCATCACGCCGCCGCCGACCAGCTGCTCCATGCCGGAGCCCATCAGCTGGTTGGCGGGCAGAGGGGCGCGCCGCGCATACAACGACCCAGCCGACCAGGAGAGCGCGCTGCACAGCACGATGCCGATGCCGAGCGGGTTGATGGCGTCGATTCCCTGTGCTGGGAGCAGGAGGATGGCCACGCCCACCAACCCGACCAGCAGGCCGCCAATGGCCAGCAGGCTCGGCCGGCGACGGGTCATGATCGCCTCGCCCACGTTCATCCAGATCGGCACGGTCGCGATGATCACCGCCGCGATGTACGACGGGATGAGCCGCTCGGCCACCGACACCAGCCCGTTGCCGCCCAGCAGCAGGAAGATGCCGACGATCGCGGCGGTGCGCCACTCGATCAGTCGCGGGCGAACCAGCCGCGACTCCGGTGTGCGTCGGCGGCGCCACCGGGCCTGGGCCAGCAGAAAGGCGAGCAGCAGGCTGCCGGCGACGGTGAAGCGGATGCCGCCGGACATGATCGGCGGCAGCGTCTCGACCACGTACGCGATGGCGAGGTAGGTCGAGCCCCAGACGATGTAGACCGTGCCCAGCGCCAGGGCCACGGACAGCGTCGACGATCGGCCGGGGCTGGTGGGCATGCCTCATTTTGGCCGAGATCCGTACGGCATGACGGCGGTCGATTTCGCCGAGCCCGGATCGTCGTCACAATGAGCGGGACCGAACGGCCACGCCACCGAACCTGAGGGATGGTCGATGAAATACATGGTGCTGATCGGCAGCACGGCCGACGGGTGGGACTACCTGGATGCCGATGGACAGCGGGCGCTGTTCCAGCGCATCTCGACCTGGTGGGACGAGCACTCTGCGTCCGGCGAGATCCTGGAGGGCCACCAGCTGCAGCCGGCCGAGACGGCGACCACGCTGCGCCTTGATCGCAGCGGGCAGGCGAGCGTGACCGACGGTCCGTTCGTGGAGGGCAAGGAGATCGTGGGCGGCTACGCCGTCATCGAGGTGCCCGACCTGGATGCCGCCATCAAGCTCATGTCAGGCTGGCCGGCGCCCGACGTCATGGAGATTCGCCCGGTCGTGGAGAGCCCCAGCTGACGGACCTTGCCTGAGCGGCCGAACGTCGACGCGTCACTGGAGGCCGTCCTCCGCGAGGAGCGGAGCCGCCTGATCGCGGCGCTGGTGCGCATCCTCGGCGACTGGGACGTGGCCGAGGAGCTGGTGCAGGATGCGGCCGTTTCCGCCCTGGAGCACTGGCCGGCAGACGGGATCCCGGACAACCCCGGCGCCTGGCTCATGACGGCGGCCCGCCGCCGGGCCGTCGACCGGTTGCGCCGCCAGGCGCGCTACCGGGACCGGCTCGCTCAGCTTGGCCACGAGGCAAGCCAGATGGATGCACCCATCGCGACCGGAGGGCCGATGGCGGCCGATGACCGCCTGCGGCTGCTCTTCACGTGCTGCCACCCCGCACTCAGCCGCGAGGCGCAGGTGGCGCTCACGCTGCGCACCGTCGGTGGCCTCGAGACGCCGGCCGTGGCACGCGCGTTCCTGGTGCCGGAAGCCACCATCGCGCAGCGCCTGGTGCGCGCGAAGCGCAAGATCCGCGACGCCCGCATCCCGTACCGCGTGCCCGACCTGGCCGAGCTGCCGCCGCGCCTGGAGCAGGTGCTGTCGGTCCTGTACCTGATCTTCAACGAGGGCTACCTGGCCTCAGCGGGTGACGCCGCGGAGCGGCGCGACCTGGCGCGCGACGCCGAATGGCTGACCTCGCTGCTGGTGCGCCTCATGCCGGACGAGCCGGAGCCAATGGGCCTGCTGGCGCTGATGAGGCTGCACCTGGCGCGCGCCGAGGCCCGCTTCACCGCCGACGGCGCCATGGTGCTGCTGCCCGACCAGGATCGTGGCCTGTGGGATCGACCCGCGATTGGTGAGGCGGAGGCCCTGGTCGAGCGGGCGCTGCGCATCGGACGCGCCGGGCCCTATCAGCTTCAGGCGGCGATCGTGGCGGTTCACGCCGACGCCGCTTCCTACCCGGCCACCGATTGGACGGAGGTGCTGGCCCTCTACGACCGCCTGTACGCGATACAACCGACGCCGGTGGTGGCGCTCAACCGTGCGCTCGCGCTGGCCGAGCTGCGCGGGCCGGAGGTGGCCATGGCCGAGGTCGAGCCGCTGGCCGAGCGACTGGCCGCCTACCACCTCTACCACGCGGCCCGGGCCGAGCTGCTGCGGCGGCTGGGACGCTTCGACGAGGCGCGTCGCGCCGACCAGGAGGCGCTGCGCCTGACCGACAATCCCGCCGAGCAGCGGCTCCTTCGGGAGCGCATCGCCGCTGAGGGCGCGTAACAGGATCGGGCGTCGCGACGTTTCAGTGGGGCGCCGGAAACGATTCCGGCGCCCATTCAGTGTTAGGAGCGCCCGCGCGTGAATCACCGCCCCCTCACCTGGCCCCGCCCGGCCGCCTTTGCAGTTGCTCTGCTCGCCATGGCGCTGGCCGCCTGCGCACCAGCCGGAGGCAGCACCTCCCCGTCGTTGAGCGCACCAAGCGTCGCACTGCCGAGCGAGTCCGCCGGCGCCTCGCCGACGTCGGCCGCCACGGCGGAACCCTCGGACGATCTTGGCGCCTTCACCTGCGAGATGCCGATCGAAGGGGCAGGCACCGTCGATCGCGCCCAGATCACCGACGTGCGGGTCGGCAGCCATGACGGCTACGACCGGGTGGTGATCGAGTTCGACGAGGGCATCCCCGCCTTCACGCTGGACGAGACCTCGGCGCCGCTGCTCGCCGATCCGAGCGGCATGGAGATGGACGTGGAGGGCTCCGCCTTCTGGTCGCTTGTCATGCAGGGCGGCACGCGGGTCGCCGTTGACGGAACGGAGTCCTACGACGGGCAGACGGACTTCACCCCCGACTTCCCGGCGCTGGCCGAGCTGGTCGAGGCCGGCGACTTCGAAGCAGTGAGCAGCTGGTACATCGGCCTGCACCAGCCGACCTGCGCTCGGGTGCTGACCCTGACCGATCCAACACGCCTGGTGGTCGACATCCAACATTGACCCGCGTGGGCTAGCATCGGGCCATCCCAGATCCGCACCAGCGGGAGATTTGATGGCCGATTCACCGATGCCGCCCAGCGGGGCACTCGATACTTCCAAGTCGTACGTCGCCCACTTCAAGACGGAGCGTGGCGAGATCGTCGCCGAGTTGTACGCCGACAAGGCGCCGCTCACCGTGGAGAACTTCGTCAACCTGGCGCGCTCGGGCTTCTATGACGGAACCACCTTTCACCGCGTGATTCCGGGCTTCATGGCCCAGGGCGGCGATCCAACCGGCACCGGGCGCGGCGGACCGGGCTACCAGTTCGGCGACGAGTTCCACCCCGACCTGCGCCACACTGGCGGCGGGGTCCTCTCGATGGCGAACGCCGGCCCGGGCACCAACGGCAGCCAGTTCTTCATCACCTACTCCGCCACGCCGCACCTGGATGACCGCCACTCGGTCTTTGGTCGCGTGGTGGAAGGCATGGACGTCCTGAACTCGATCCGCGAGCGGGATCCGGGGCGCGACCCGAATCCCGGCGACCGCATCGACACCATCGAGATCGAGGAGCGCTAGCCGCTCCGCCGATGCGTGCGCCGCTGACGCTGGCGAGCCTCGGGCAGCTGCCGCTCCCCGGCACCGACATTCCCGCCGCAATCGCCTTCACGCCCGATGGCGCCGCCCTGACCTACCTGCAGAGCACGGACGGCTCGCTGGTGCGTTCGCTGTGGTGGCATGACCTGGCCGGCGGGGAGCGACGCGTGATCCTGGGGCCCCAGTCCGGGACGGAGCACGAGACGGCGCTCAGCCACGAAGAGCACCTGCGCCGCGAGCGCACCCGCACCAGCGAGCTCGGTGTCACGGAATTCGCGTGGGCCACCCACGCCGAGCGGCCCACCCTGGTGGTCCCCGTCGGCGGGCAGGTGTTCGTCGGTTCCGGCGCGACGGTGGCTGACGGCCTGACGCCATTGGCCGGCGTGGATGGCGTGTCGGCCACCGCGTTCGCGCCGGATGGCCGGCACGTGGCATACGTGCGCGACGGCGACCTGTGGGCAGCGCCGCTTGACGGCGAGGCGGTGCCACAACGCCTGACCGATGATGCCGAGCCCGGCCTCTTCAACGGCCTGGCCGAGTTCGTGGCGGCCGAGGAGCTCGATCGCCATGACGGGATGTGGTGGAGTCGTGACGGCCGGCACGTTGCCTTCGCGAACGTCGACGAGCGGCACCTGCCCACCTTCACCATCGCCCACCTGGGCGCCGCCGCCCCGCAGCACGAAGAGCACCGCTACCCGTTCGCGGGCGGGCCGAACGCGCACGTCAGGCTGCGGATCGCGACGATCGCCGGGAGCGGCGTCGTGGATGTCGACCTGGGCGCGGCCGAGGACGACTACCTGGCGCGCGTGGTCCCCGAGGCGGGCGGCAGCTGGCTGGTGGCGGTCCTGCCGCGGGCCCAGCGATCGCTGCGCTGGCTGCGCGTCCAGCCCGACGGGCACGCCACGGAGCTCTGGACGGAAGAGTCGGACCCGTGGCTGAACCTCGACCAGCAGACCCGCGCGCTCGGCGACGGCAGCATCCTGCGCAGCACCGAGCGCACCGGTTTCCGCCACCTGGAGCTGCGAGCGCCCAACGGCGAGCTGGTGCGCCAGCTGACCGAGGGCGCGTGGGTCATCACCGAGGTCGTCCACGTCGATGAGGCGCGGCGCGAGGTGCTCTTCATCGCCACCGCGGACGGCCCTACGGAACGCCACCTCTACGCCGTGTCACTGGACGAAGCCGAGCCGCAACGAGCGCCGCGGCGCCGCTCAGCCGAGCCTGGCTGGCACGCGGCGGTGGTGAGCCGTGACGGATCGCGCTGGGCCGATACGTGGTCGAACCTGGAGCGCGCGCCATCGGTCACCGTCCGCGATCGCGACGGGGGCACGCTTATGCTCGTGCACCAGTCCGCCGGCACGGCCGCTGACTTCGACCGCCGCCCGCCGGAGCTCCGCTCGATGACGGCTGCCGACGGCGCCACATCCCTGGACGCCGCCCTCTACCGACCGACCGAACCCGCCGCCATGCCACCCCCCTGCGTGGTGTGGGTGTATGGCGGCCCGCACGCGCAGTACGTGAAGAACGCCTGGGAGATGACGGTCTCCCCGCTGCGCCAGTACCTGGCGCAGTCCGGCGTCGCGGTCCTGGTGGTGGACAACCGCGGCTCCAACTACCGCGGCCTGGCCTTCGAGGCGCCGCTGGCCGGCCACCTGGGCGGCATCGAGATCGCCGACCAGTGCGCCGCCGTGGAGCAGCTGGCGACCGCCGGCGAGATCGACGGGTCGCGGGTGGCGATCACCGGTGGCAGCTACGGCGGCTTCATGACCCTCATGTCGGTCATCCAGCGGCCCGATGTCTTCCGCTGCGGGGTGGCGATCGCCCCGGTCACCGACCAGCGCGGCTACGACACCGCCTACATCGAGCGCTACCTGGGTCACCCAGGCGATGAGCCGGACGCCTATGACCGCTCATCGGTCCTGCCCCATGCGGACGACCTGAACGGAATCGGTGCTGGTCATCCATGGCGCGATCGATGAGAACGTGCACCTGCGCCACTCGATCCGGCTCGCCGCGGCCCTGCAGGCGAGGGGACAGGACCTGGACCTGGTCGTGCTTCCCGACGATCGGCACCGCGTGCGGACGCCGCACGGCCTCCTCACTCGGGATCGCCGGACCGTGCAGCACCTGCTGGAGGGCCTGGGCGTCGACCTCCCGGCCGAATACGGAACCTCCAGCGGTGAGGCGGTGTAGAGATGCATACCGCCACACGGAGAGCCCTCATGCGACGTCGTCTGGCCCTTGCGGCCTCCACCGCCTCCATCCTCAGCCTCCTCCTTGCCGCAACCGCCTTCGCCGGTGGCTGGGCCAACGCGGTGATGGATACCCCGCCAGATGATCCGGCCGGACCGAATGAGCCGGTCACCCTGGGCTTCACCCTGATGCAGCACGGCGTGACCCCGGTCGATTGGGGAACCGCGCAGGTCGTCTTCACCAACGACGCGACCGGCCAGCAGATCGTCGCCAACGCGACCCCGAGCGGCCCGATCGGGCATTGGTCCGCCGAGGTCACGCTCCCGGCAGATGGCTCGTGGAGCTACCAGGTCCGCCATGACCTGCAGATCACCCTCATGGGCGCGCAGCCGATCAACGTGGGTGGCGCCCCCGCGGCCACCGCCGGTGGCACGGCCGCGATCGGGATATCGCCGGCGCTGCTGGCGGCGGGTGGGTTCCTGGCCGTGTTGGGCGTGACCGTCCTGGCCGGCGTGCTAATGGTCGTCCGCAACTCGCGGCCGGACGAGGTCCGCGCCTAGCGCTTCCGCATCGCTCGCGGAGGACGAGTGGCCCGCCCCAGACTCAGTCCGGGGCGGGCCTCGTCACGTGCGACGGCCCACGCGGGGAGCGCCGTGGCCATCGCGACGGATCAGGCGGCCGGCTCGTACAGCAGGCCGTAGGTGATGGCCGGGTCGGGTGCGAAGGCGACCCGCGCGGCACAGCCGCCACAGACGAGCTCATCGGCCGACTCGTCGACCTCGCAGGTGACCTCGTCCTCGCACAGGGGGCAGGAAAGTTGAATCGTCATGCGCCGCATGCTGAGCGTGGCGCGTGACATCTCGGCTGTCGCAATCGGAAGGCACGGGGCACACCGCCCACATCGGTTCATCACGAAATACTTGCGTAGTTGCGCAATCAATGAGAGAATCAAGGCCGATGGAAGCGACGCTCACCTCATCCGACGTGCTCCGAGATCGGAGCGCGGCGATCGCCAAGGCCCTGGCCGATGCCAAGCGCCTGTGCGTGGTCGAGCGGCTGGCCGACGGCGAACGTTCGGTCAGCGACCTGTCGCGTGACGTTGGCTGCCAGGTGCCGAACATGAGCCAGCACCTCGCCGTGCTGCGCAGTGCCGGCATCGTGGCCACCCGTCGCGAGGGCAGCACCGTCTTCTATCGGCTCGCGGACCCGAACGTCCTCGAGGTATATCGACTTCTGCAACAGGTCGCCCGCTAAAGGCCGACGAGAGAAAGGATCATCCAACTACCCATGTCGAACATCCGCGAAGCGACCGACGACAACTTCCAGGACCTCGTGATCAACAGCGAGAAGCCGGTCATCGTCGACTTCTGGGCCGCCTGGTGCGGCCCCTGTCGACTCGTGGCGCCCGAGATCGACAAGCTGGCCGAGAAGTACGCGGGCAGCGTCGAGGTCGTCAAGCTTGACGTCGATGCCAATCCGCACACCGCCATGCACTACGGGATCATGAGCATCCCGACCGTGGCCTTCTTCGCTCCGGGCCAGCCGCCCCGCGCTGCCGTGGGCTTCCGCCCCGCCGAGCAGCTGGAGGCCGCGTTCAGCCTGGACTCCCTCACGGCGCCCGCCAGCACTGAGTCGGCCGGCGGTGACGCCGCCAGCGCCTGAGCCACCCGACAACCCAACACGACGCCCGCTCCCCGACGGAGCGGGCGTTTTGCTGTCCGGCATACTGCGCCCCATGCGTCCGCTCGCCCAACGGTCAGCCTGGCCCCGGCTGATGGCGGGGGTCGCCGCCATCGCGGCCTTGACCGCGCTCCTGATTGGTCCACCGGCGCCGGTGGCGGCTGCGGACGGCGGCCTGGTGGTGGTGGCCCAGGCTCGCTACCAGGTGCTGCCGACCGATCACCGCATCCATGTCACGGTCGACGCGGTGGCTACCTCGCTGGAGCCGGACACGCCGGAGGGCCGGGTCTTCTACTCCGGCATCACCTTCGCCGCACCCGCCGGCGCGTCAAACGTCGCCGCCTCGTCCGGCGGTCGACCCATCGACGCCCGCGTCCAGTCCGCCGACGAGGACTTCACCGTCATCGAGGTCACCTTCGAGCGCGGGGTCTTCTACCAGCAGAGCTATCCGTACGCCGTCTCCTTCGACCTGGTCGATCCCGGCGGCGCCGGGACACGTGACCTGCGCATCGGTTCCAGCCTGGCCACCTTCCCGGTCTGGGCCTTCGGCACGCAGGGCGAGCCGGGCGAGCAGCGTGCGCGTGGAGCTGCCGCCGGGCTACACGCCCGACGTCCAGGGCAGCACGATGGCCCAGGGCGAGCTCTCGGATGGTGGCGTGGTGCTCACGGCCCAGCCGAGCGACCCGTTCGCCTTCTTCGCGTACGTCACGGCCGACCGGCCCGGCGCCTTCGCCAACCGCAAGCTGAACCTGGACGTGCATGGCACCCGGGCCCGGCTTCTGATACGGGCCTGGGACGACGACCCCGCCTGGGAACAAGAGGTGACAGGGTTGCTGCGTCGCGGCCTGCCCGCGCTGCAGGCCCTGATCGGTGTCGACTACCCGGCCAGCGGGCGGCTGAGCGTGGAAGAGGCCGCCACCTCGCGATTGGGCGAATACGCCGGCATCTACAACCGCGTCACCGGCGTCATCCGGGTGCGCTACGACGCCGATGCCTTCGTGACGCTCCATGAGGCCGCGCATCTGTGGTTCAACAGCGACCTGTTCGAGGACCGATGGATCGGCGAGGCCTGGGCCGAGTTCTACGGCGTGACCGCCGGGCGACGGATCGGTGCCAGCGGAGCCACGTTCGACCTGACCGATGAGCTGCTGGACGCCAGGATCCCGCTCAACGACTGGGGCGCCATCGGCGTCGAGTCGCTCCAGGTCGAGGACTTCGCCTACGCCGCCACCTACTCGCTGGCGGAGCGCATTGCCGAGCGGGCCGACCTGGCCGGCCTGCGCGAGGTCTGGCAGGCGGCCGATGCAGCCGAGATGTCCTACCAGCCGATCCATGGCGGCGGGCCGGCGGCGCCGTGGCGTGGAGTTCGACCTGGCCGGCTGGCAGCAGCTGCTGGACCTGCTGGAAGAGCGCACCGGAACGTCGTACACCGACCTGTGGCAGGACTGGGTCGTCAGCGACGACCAGCAACAGCAGCTGGCCGCGCGGCAGGCGGCCCGGCACGTCTACGCCGAGACCGTGGCCGCGGCCGACGATTGGGAGCTGCCTGAGTCCATCCGCGCCGACCTGGGAGCGTGGCAATTCGACGAGGCGCGCGCGTCGCTCGACGACGCGAAGGACGTGCTGGCGGATCGTTACCGGATCGAGGATGCCGCGGCGGACCTGGAGCTGACGCCGCCGGACACCCTGCGCGCGGCGTTCGAGGGAGATGGCGGCCTGCCGGCCGCCGCCGAGGAGGCTGATGCCGAAACCGTGACGCGCTGGCCGCCCTCGCGACGGCGTCCGCTCAGCTGGACGGCGAGCCCGCGCTGGTGGAGGCGATCGGCCTCTTGGGCACCGATCCGGAGGCGGAGCTGACCGAGGCCCGCGATGCGTTCGAGTCGGGCGACCTGGCGCTGGCCGATCAGGCGGCCGCCCGCGCCGCCGCGGCCCGCGATGGCGCCAACGACGCCGGCCGCGTTCGAGTGCTGGTCGCGGGCGGCACCATCCTGCTGCTGGATGCGCTGTTCCTGGGCCTGCTGTTCGGTCAGCGCCAGCGGCGACATGCGCGCCTGGCGGGTCCCCCCTCATGAACCGATCGATCTCGGCGGTCCTGCTCGGCACCTTCACGCTGCGCTTCAGCACGGGACTGACCGGCGGGCTGCTGGTCTACTACCTCGCCACCCTGCCCGAGTACGGCGGCGTACATGTCGCCAGCACCACCGTCGGCATCCTGACCGCCGCCTACTTCCTGGCCGAGCTGGTCCTCTCCCCGCCCTTCGGCTACCTGGCGGATCGCTATGGCGCGCACCGCATCATGCAGATCGGCCCCGTCTTCGGGGTGGTGGCGGTCATGATCACGGCGATCACCGTCAACCTGTGGCTGATCGGCGGGACACGCCTGCTGGAGGGCGCGGCGGCGGCGGCCTCCATCCCGTCGATCCTGGGCTACATCGCGCTGGCGACCTCCGGCGACCAGTCGATCC
The DNA here is from genome assembly GCA_963720505.1 of uncultured Chloroflexia bacterium. Taxonomy (GTDB): domain Bacteria; phylum Chloroflexota; class Limnocylindria; order QHBO01; family QHBO01; genus DASSCW01. Next base: position 919,551 of record CAVRFT010000003.1, on the reverse strand, counting down.
GCGGCCGCGCCGTGTCGCGCTTCGAGGCCGCAACGCTGCTGGGCATCGGCTTCGGGATCGTGGCCGCCGGACCGATCTTCGAGACCATCGGCCGCGTTGGCTTCTTCGTGAACGCCGGCATCTACGTCCTGTCGTTCGCCATCTACCGCTGGGGCGTGGCCGAGCTCCACCACGCGCCGGAGTCGGACGACGGGGCGGATGACAGCGAGCTGCGACCGCAGCGCCTGGACCTGGGCCGCTACCGCCGCATCCTGGGCTCCTCCCAGGTCTGGCTGCTGGCGCCGACCTGGATCGCACTGAACGCGGTGCTGGGCTCGTGGACCACCCAATCGGTCTTCCAGCTTGTTCGCGAGCCGCCACCCGGGTTCAGCAACCAGCTGCTGATGCAGGGGATCAGCCCCACCAGCGTGAGCGTCGCCTTCGTGGCGGTTGGGTCGGTGTTCGTGGCCGGCCTGTGGTACTGGGGCAATCGGTTCAAGCGCTATCGGCGGACGAGCATCATCCTCATCGGCCTGGTGGGCGCGCTTGGCCATGCTGGCCGCCGGACTGGTGCTCAACCATTCGGAAGGCTGGCCGCCGCCGGTCCAGCTGGCGCTGATCGTGGTGGCGGCGGTCGGCCTCTTCGTCATGGCCGGCGCCACGCCTGCCGCGCTCGGGCTTCTGGCCGACATCACCGAGAGCTACCCCGCCGACCGCGGCGCGATCATGGGCCTCTACTCGGTCTTCCTGGGCCTCGGTCAGATCCTCGGGGCGCTGGTCAGCGGGCCGGCCGGCGACGCGGCGGGCATCGACGGCCTGTTCATCACCAGCAGCGTGCTGATCGTCGTCGCGCTGCTGCCGCTGAACCGGCTGCGCAGCTCCGAGCACCTGGTCGGCGCCCGCCTGGTTGCCGCCCGCTAGCGGCCACGCATCCCGCTATCCTTCACGCCCCATGCGGCTGTCACACCTCTTCTTCGCCAGCCTGCGCGACGATCCGGCCGAGGCCGAGATGGTCAGCCACAAGCTGCTGGTGCGTGCCGGCTACGTGCGACAGCTGGGCGCCGGCATCTACACCATGCTGCCGCTCGGCTTCCGCGTGCAGCGGAGGATCGAGCAGGTGATCCGCGAGGAGATCGACCGCATCGGCGGGCAGGAGATGGAGATGCCGGTGGTGCATCCCGCCGAGCTGTGGAAGGAGTCCGGCCGCTACGCCAAGATCGGTCCCGAGCTCGTCCGCTTCAAGGATCGCGGCGGTCGCGACATGGTGCTGGCCATGACCCACGAGGAGGTCGTCGCCGACCTGCTGCGCGAGCTGGTCAAGAGCTACCGGCAGCTGCCGGCCATCGTGTACCACTTCCAGACCAAGTTCCGCGACGAGCCGCGAGCGCGCGGCGGCCTGATCCGGGTGCGCGAGTTCGTGATGAAGGACTCGTACTCGTTGGATGCCGATGAGGCCGGGCTGGACGCCTCCTACCAGGCCCATCACGAGGCCTACACCCGCATCTTCGAGCGGCTGGGCCTGCCGACCGTCGTCGGTCGGGGCGGATGTCGGGATCATGGGCGGCTCCCTGGCCCACGAGTTCATGGTCCTCAACGAGCACGGCGAGGACACGCTGGTCCTGTGCGATGCCTGCAACTACGCGGCGAACCAGCAGATCGCCGCGCGTCGTCGTGCCCGAACCCGCCGCGGAGGAGCTGCTACCCACCGAAGAGGTGGCGACGCCGGAGGCTGACACCATCGCGTCCCTGGCCGAGCTGCTCGGCGTGGGGACCGATCGCACCGCCAAGGCCATCTTCTACGTGACCGGGGACGGGCGGCTGATCACCGCCATCGTGCGTGGCGACTTCGAGGTCAGCGAGACGAAGCTGGCCAACGTGGTGAAGGCGGTCCGCGGCCTGCGGATCGCCACTGCCGAGGAGATCAAGGCGGGCGGGATGGAGCCTGGCTATGCCTCGCCGATCGGGGCGCATGACACGACGGTCGTGGTCGACGAGCTGGCGGCGCGCTCGCCCAACCTGGTGGCCGGGGCCAACCGGCACGGCTTCCACCTGCGCAACGTCAACGTCGGGCGCGACTTCACCCCGGACCTGGTGGCCGACATCGTCAACGCCCGCGAGGGTGACGCCTGCCCCGAGTGCGGCGAGCCGGTGCACCTGGCCAAGGGCATCGAGGTCGGCAACATCTTCAAGCTCGGCACCGACTTCACCGAGAAGCTGGGCGCCACCTTCCTGGCCGAGGACGGCAGCCGTCACCACGTGATCATGGGCAGCTACGGGATCGGACTCGGACGAGCCATGGCCTGCATCGTGGAGGCGCATCACGACGAGAAGGGCATTGCCTGGCCGGCGGCGGTGGCTCCGTACGCGGCGCACCTGGTGGCCCTGGGAACCGGCAAGGACCCGGCGGTGGCCGAGGCGGCCGACGGCCTCTACCAGCGCCTGACCGATGGTGGCGTGCAGGTGCTGTACGACGACCGCGACGAGTCGCCCGGCGTGAAGCTGACCGACGCCGAGCTGCTGGGCATGCCGATGATCGTCACGCTCTCCACGCGCTCGCTGGCGGCAGGCGGCGCCGAGGTCACGCGCCGCGAGACCGGCGAGCGCTCGGTGCAGCCGATCGACGAGGTGGCGGCCGAGCTCATCGGCGCCTGAGCCGGAGGTACGCTGGACCCATGCCACGCGACCCGAACATCCCGGACGCGTTCGACGTCTACACGCTGGTGCTCCTGCGGCGTCCGCCGGACGCGCCGGAGATGCCGGACGCCGAGCTGGACGCGCTCCAGGCACGGCACCTCGCCTACCGCAGCGAGCTTCGGCGCCAGGGCGTGCTGGTCGTCAACGGGCCGCTGGGCGAGCAGTCGGACGAGTCGATGCGCGGCCTCTCCGTCTTCGCCTGCGACCTCGACGAGGCAGCGCGGCTGAGTGACGGTGATCCATCGGTCCAGGCCGGACGCCTGGCGTACGACCTGATGGAGTGGTGGGTGGCCGCAGGCACGCTTGCCTTCCCGGAGGCGCAGGGCGCCGTCGGAGACCGTCGCGCGATGCCGGACGACTGACCATCGTCAGACCTGGCGAAGCTGCGGGAACACCTCGGCGCCCAGGCGCTCCAGCTTGCTTGGGTCGGACACGCCGCGAACGCTGAAGATGACGTGCTGGCAGCCGGCCTCGGCAAGCGCGCCGAATCGGTCCACCACCTCGTCGGCCGATTCGTTGTCGAGGTCGACTCCCTGCAGGTTGGAGCGCTCGATCTCCTCGTAGGGGCGGCCCAGCCGTTCACAGTGCTCGCGCAGCACCGCGTACTTGTGGGCGATGCGCTCCGGTCCGCCGAAGACGTTGCAGGCGTCGGCGTACTGGGCCACCAGGCGCAGTGTCTTCTGCTCGCCGCCGCCACCGATCATGATCGGCACGCGCGGCCGGCTGATCGCCTGCGGCGAGTTCAGCAGGCGGGTGGCGGTGACCTGCCTGCCCTCGAAGCGCTCCCCGCTTCCCGACCCGCCGCTCCACATGCCATACGCCATCTGCAGGGTGTCCTCCAGCCACTCGAAGCGCTCGCGCAGCGGCGGCATGGGGAAACCCAGCGCGACCGACTCCTCCTCGTTCCAGGCCGCCCCGATGCCGAACCAGGCACGGCCGCCGGTCAGGACGTCAAGCGTGGTGTGCGCCTTGATCCAGAGACCCGGGGCTCGGTAATGGATGCCGCCGACCATGAGGCCGATGCGGGCCTTCTCCGAGTGAGCGGCCATGAAGCCAAGCGCCGTCATACCGTCGAGCATCGGCGCCTCTGGCGGACCCCCGCCTCGGATCTGGAAGAAGTGATCCATGACCCAGATCGAGTCGAAGCCGGCGTCGTCGGCAGCTCGCGTGATGCGCGCCAGGGTTGGGCCGATGGCCTCGGCGCCACCAGGCCAGGTGAAGTTGTTGATCTGCAGGCCGAATTTCATGCCGTCAAGTCTGCGACATCGAGACGCAGAACCCCGCCACCGTCCCGAGTGCCGCGCCGGCCCCGCCCTTTTGGTACGCGAACGGCACCAGGGATGCGGTGAGCATGGCCAGCACGCCGCCGGCGGCGATGGCTGCCACCCTGGCGCCGGTGACCGTGTCGACGTCGTTCGCCAACAGCCAGCCGAGCGCAGAGGCAACGCCGCAGGCGAGCACCACGGCCCCCCACATTCCGACGATGCGGCCAGCTCGCCACCCTGATTGGATGAGGTCGGATGACGGGGCGAGCGCCTGCGGGATGTTGCTCAGGAAGACCGCCGCCAGGAAGGCGATGCTGATCGGCACGCCGGCCGCGATCTGGATGCCGAAGATCAGCGACTCGGGCACGCCGTCCACGACCGATCCCAGCACGACGCCCAGAGGGCTGCCGCCTCCGTCATCACCGCCTCCGTCGCCGAAGCGAGCCTCGATGATGCGGTCCGCGACGACGAAGATCAGGGCGCCGACGAAGAACCAGAGCGCGACTTCCGCGGCGCTGATCGCTTCCGGGACGAGGTCGAAGGCGACGGCCGCGATGAGCGCGCCCGCGCCGAAGCCGGCCAGGATGCCACGATCCGGTCGGGGATGCGCAGGAAGAAGGGCACGATCCCGCTGAGCAGCAGCGAGGACTGGGCTATCGCCCCGAGTGCGAACGCCTGCAGCATCTCAGGCGGTCGTCACTGCTCGACCGCGACGCCGTGCCAGAAGGCGACGTAGCCCTCGACGTGCTTCGCCTCGTCCTTGGTGGTCGGGTAGAACCAGGCCGCGTCGCGGTTGACTGCCCCGTCCACTACCACGTCGTAGTAGCTGGCCGTCCCCTTCCAGCCGCAGATCGTGTGCGTGTCGTGAGGCCTGGAAGAACTCGTCCCTGATCGCATCGGGCGGGAAGTAGACGTTGCCCTCCACGATCTCGACCGCCTCGGCTGGCGCTTCCGCCAGCAGGGCGCCGTTCCAGGTTGCGCGTGCCATGGTGCCCGGATGTCTCCATTGGTTCGAATGCCGCGGAAATGGTACGCCAGCCAGATACGTGGGCCGGTCAGCGCCATGACATGGTCGGTGTCCGGTCATGCCGTAGCCGGCGGTGCGGCCGGAGTGCTCACGACGAGCACCCCGGCCCTGGAAGCTAGACCGCCACCGCCTCTCGCTGGGGCTCGAACTCGACATCGGTCAGCTCACCGGCCAGGAACTGGTCGTAGGCCGCCATGTCGAAGAAGCCGTGGCCGGACAGGTTGAAGACGATCACCCGCGCCTCGCCGTCCTGCCGCGCGGCAATGGCCTCGTCCATCGCCGCCCGGATGGCGTGCGACGCCTCGGGCGCCGGGATGAAGCCCTCCGTCCGCGCGAACTGCACGGCCGCATCGAAGCACGTGTTCTGGGCGTAGGCCCGCGCCTCGAGGAAGCCCAGCTCGTACAGGTGGCTGACCAGCGGCGCCATGCCGTGGTAGCGCAGCCCGCCGGCGTGGATCGGGGCCGGCCGGAAGTCGTGCCCAAGGGTGTGCATCTTGACCATCGGCGCCATGCCGGCCGTGTCGCCGAAGTCGTAGCGGTACTCGCCCTGGGTCAGGCTGGGGCAGGACGCCGGCTCGACCGCCAGGAATCGGGTCCGCGACGAGCCGTTCAGCCGGTCGCGCAGCAGCGGGAAGGCGATACCGGCGAAGTTCGAGCCGCCGCCGGCACAGCCGATCACCACGTCGGGCGTCTCCCCGGCCATCTCCAGCTGCTTGGCCACCTCCTGCCCGATCACCGTCTGGTGCAGCAGCACGTGGTTCAGCACGCTGCCCAGCGAGTACTTGGTGTCCTCGTTGGTGGCCGCCACCTCCAGCGCCTCGCTGATGGCGATGCCCAGCGAACCGGTGGAATCCGGATCCTCGGCCAGGATGGTGCGGCCGGCGTTCGTCTCCTCCGAGGGTGAGGGTGTCACGCTGGCACCCATGGTCTGGATGAAGCTGCGCCGGTATGGCTTCTGCTCGTAGCTGACCTTGACCATGAAGACCTTGGTCTCCAGGCCGAACAGCGCGCCAGCGAAGGCGAGGGCGCTCCCCCATTGCCCGGCGCCGGTCTCGGTGACGAGGCGGCGGACGCCCTCCTGGCGGTTGTAGAAGGCCTGCGCAATGGCCGTGTTCGGCTTGTGCGACCCTGCCGGCGAGCCGCCTTCGTACTTGTAGTAGATGCGCGCCGGCGTATCGAGCGACCGCTCCAGGCCCAGCGCCCGGACCAGCGGCGACGGCCGGTAGATGCGGTACGCGTCGCGCACCGGCTCGGGGATGGGGATGAAGCGCTCGGCGCTGACCTCCTGCTTGATCAGCTCCATCGGGAAGAGCGGCGCCAGGTCGGCGGGGCCGACTGGCTCTCTGGTGGCCGGATGGAGCGGTGGGGGCAGCGGCTCGGGCAGGTCCGCCGCGATGTTGTAGTAGTGCGTCGGCAGCTCTTCCTCCGGGAGCAGGTACCGGCGCGTGGTTGCCTGGGACATCGGTGACCTCCTTGGACCGAATCGGTCCAGAGAACAACACGACCCCTCCGTCCCAAAGGACGAGGGGGTCTTCTCGTGGTGCCACCTTTGTTCCCCGGTGTTCTCTCCCGGGCTCGTTCGACCACGGCTCCGCACGGCGGGCGATGGCCTCGGCTTTGGTATCGGTGCCTCTCCGCCGGCTGCTACTGGCTGGACCGATGCGTCCGCGTTCGCCTCCGGAGCTCCCGGGTCCATTCGCTGCTGGCTCCACCGCCGGGGTTCCACTCTTCCCGACTCCCTGTGGGCTCGCCTGATGCAGGTACTCGTCCCGATCGTCGCCGTCTTCAGATGTGGCGCGGACGGTACGCCTCGCCGCTCCCGCGTGTCAATCCCGGCACGCGTTGTGCGGGGCATGTTCCGTTGAGAGCACGCAGCACAGGGGAAGAACGATGACCCAGGTGAACGTGACATCCGGAACTGATCAGTCGCGCTACGACGGCACCGACCACGTCTGCAAGACGTGCAACAGCGAGATCATGGTCAAGCACGCCGGCGACGAGGCTCGGGGCTACGGCCGCAGCAAGTTCGTCTGCAGCTGCGGCACGCCGATGGACGTCGAGCACGGGGCCGCACGGCGGCCAGCCCGGCAGCTAGCCCGCCGCCATTCCACAGCCCCCGGTCAACGCGACCGGGGGCTCGTCACGTCCGTGCGGTCGCGGCCGGGTCCTGCTCCGCCCCACCGCTCGTCTCGGAGGGCGCGGCCACCTTGGCCGGTAGCGTCACGATGAAGCAGGTCCCTTCGCCCATGGTCGACTCCACCTCGATCCGGCCGCCGTGGCGCGAGATGACCGCATGCGTGATGTGCAGGCCAAGCCCGGTCCCCACGCCGGGCGCCTTGGTGGTGAAGAACGGCTCGAACAGGCGCGGCAGGACGTCGGCCGGGATGCCGGGGCCGGTGTCGCAGATGCGGACCTGGACGCCGCCCTCGTCGCTGGGGTCCGCGTAGATATCGATCGCGCCGCGCCCGTCCATGGCGTCCGTCGCGTTGTCGACCAGGTTGGTCCACACCTGGTTCAGCTCCGACCCATAGGCCTCGATCTCCGGCAGGTCCGGCGCGTAATGCCGCGTCACGTCGACGCCCCCACGCAGCTTGGAGCGCAGGATGACGAGCGTGTCGTCGAGCCCCTTGCGGACGTCGATGCGCTGGACCGGGGCCTGGTCGAGGTACGTGTAGCTCTTGACCGCTCCCACGATCTCGCTGATCCGCTCGCCGGCCATGGCCACCTCGCCGAGCAGCGCGTCGATCTTGGCGGATGCCGCCAGCCACGCACCGCTGTCGCGAGCGGTATCAGCGTCCATGCCAGCGAAGGCGCTGCGCAGCTGATCCACGCTCCAGCCCGCGTCGACCAGGGCGGCGGCCTCCTCGGAGTCGCCGACCAGCTCCAGCAGCTCGTCCACGGCGTCGGCGCGCGCCAGCGGCTCGGTGGGCACCAATTCCGGGTTCGGCTCGATGCCCAGCAGATCGTGCGGCGGATGGAGCTTGTCGCGCTCCGCGATCGCCTGCGCCAGCAGCTGCACCGAGCGCCGGATGGCCGCCGCCGGGTTGTTCAGCTCGTGCGCCAGACCGGCGGCGAGCGTTCCCAGCCCGGCCAGCTTTTCGCGCTGGCGGACGAACAGCTCCAGCGAGCGGAGTCGCTCCAGCACGGTCCGCACCAGGGCCAGCGCCGCATCGGGGCCGGTGTCCAGCAGCGCCAGCAGGCCCTCGCGCGGGATGCGGAGCACCTCGACGTCGGTCACGGCCCGGACCGATGCCTGGCGCTCGGTGCCCTGCAATGCGGCGATCTCGCCCTGGATCGCCCCGGGTCCGACACGGGCGAGCGGCTGCTCGGTGGCCCCGGCCCGCTTGGTGACCTCCAGCTCGCCGCTGACCACCACGAACATGGCGTCGCCCGGATCCCCTTCCCGCAGCAGCAGCTCGCCCGGCGCCAGCTTCTGCCGCTCGACGGTTGCCGCCAGGCGCTCCAGGTCGGCATCGGACAGGCCGGTGAAGAGGGGAGCCGCGCGAAGCGCGTCGACGGTCATCGGTCCATGCCGCCTAGAGGGTCGCCAGGTACTGGTGCACGAACTGGACGGCCATGGAGCCTTCGCCCACCGCGCTGGCAATGCGCTTGACGGACCGATGTCGCACGTCGCCGGCGACGAAGACGCCGGGCATGCTCGACTCCAGCAGGAACGGCTCGCGGTTCAGTCCCCAGCCGATGGGGTTCGTGCGCTTGCCGACTTCCAGCAGGTTCTGGCCGGTGAGAACGAAGCCACCGTTGTCGCGCTCGACGGTGCCTTCCAGCCACTCGGTGCGCGGCTGTTGGCCGATGAAGATGAAGAGCGCCGCCAGTTCCAGTTCTTCAGTGCCCTCCGGACCGGTGAGCGTGGCGCCGGTCAGGTGCGTTTCGCCACGCACCTCGGTGACGGACGAGCTGAGGCGGACTTCGATGTTCTCGATCGCCGCCATCTGGTCGATCAGGTACTGGCTCATCCCCGAGTTCTCGGGACCACGAATGATGAGCAACACCCGCGTGGCGTAGCGCGACAGGTACACCGCCGCCTGCCCGGCCGAGTTGCCGCCGCCCATCACGCCCACTTCCGCGTCCCGGTACAGCACGGCCTCGGTGGTCGCGGCGCCGTAGTAGATGCCGGCACCCGCCAGCTCGGCGGCCCGTGGCAGGTCCAGCTGTCGATAGCTGACCCCCGTGGCTACCACCACCGTCTGGCAGCTGATCTCCGACTCGTCGGACAGGGTGACCACGCGATAGGGGTCATCGCGCCGGATGCCGGTCACATCCTGGGGGACAGGATCTCGGCGCCGAGACGACGGGCCTGCGCCAGTGCGCGGCGGGCCAGGTCGCTACCGGTCAGGCCGGCGGGGAAGCCCAGGTAGTTCTCGATGCGACTGGTGGTGCCGGCCTGGCCGCCGGGCGCCTCGCGCTCGATCAGGATCGTCTTGAGGCCCTCGCTGGCCCCGTAGACGGCCGCCGCCAGGCCGGCCGGGCCGCCACCCACGATGACCAGGTCGTAGAACGGCAGCGCCGCCCGCGTCTGCAGCCCGACGCGCTCCGCGATGTCGCGCGTGACGGGGTCCCGCAGGGCGCTGCCGTCCGGAAAGATCACGATCGGCACCGAGGCCTCGATCGGCGCCATCTCCGGGTGGGCCGCCACCAGGCTGGCAGCCACGCGGCGACCTGCCTCGTCCTCTTCCGGATCGATCCACTGATAAGGAACCTGGTTGCGGGTCAGGTAGTCGCGGATGACGTGGCCGCCCGGCGCCCAGCGGCCGGCCAGCAGACGCAGCCCCTCGATCGTCGGCCGGAAGGTGGAGGTCCAGTCCGCCAGCAGGTCGTCCGTGACCGGATAGAGGCGCTCCTCCGGCGGGTCCCAGGGCTTGAGGATGTACTGGTCCAGCCGGATCTCGTTGATCGCCCTGATGGCGACATCGGTATCGGCATAGGCGGTCAGCAGCACGCGCTTGGCATCCGGCTGCAGCTCGATCGCCTGCGCCAGGAATTCGATGCCGGTCATCGACGGCATCCGCTGGTCGATGACGAACAGGCTGATCACGCTGCCGCGCACGGTCAGCTGCCGGACGGCCTCGAGCGCCTCCGCGCCGGATGACGCGGCGACCACCCGGTGCTCCTTGCCGTAGCGCGCTCGCAGGTCGCGCTCGATCGCGCGCAGGACCGGAACATCGTCGTCGACGGTGAGGATGACGGGCTTCAGGGGGGCCATCTGGCGAGAGTCTAGAGGCTGGCCGCGGCGATGGTGGAAGGCCGGGCACGCGCAGACCCGGCCGGCGCCGCTAGCATCCGCGCGTGGACTCTTTCGACCGCGCCGACGTCGTCATCGTCGGCGGCGCCATCGTCGGCAGCTCGGTCGCCACATTCCTGGCCCTGCGCCCGGACTGGCACGGCCGGATCGTGGTGGTGGAGCGCGACCTGACCTACCGCACGTCGTCCACGACCCTGTCGGCCGCCTCCATCCGGCTGCAGTTCAGCACGCCATTGAACATCGAGATCAGCCGTTTCGGGATCGGGCTGATCAAGGACCTGGACCGATGGCTGGGCGTTGACGGCGCCCCGTCGCCGGAGATCGACTTCGTCGAGGGCGGCTACCTGTTCCTTGCCACGGAGGCGGGGCTTCCGGTCCTTCGACACAACCACGCCGTGCAGCGCGAGCACAACGTGCAGGTCGCGTTGCTCGATCCGACCGAGCTGCAGGCGCGCTTTCCCTGGATGCGCACCGATGACCTGGCCGGAGGCTCCCTGGGCCTGGCCGATGAGGGCTGGTTCGACGCCTATGCCCTGCTCCAGGCGTTCCGGCGCAAGGCCCGCTCGCTGGGAGTGGAGTACGTGGCAGGGGAAGTCGAGGCGATCGAGCGCGACGGAACGGCCATCAGCGGCGTGCGTCTGGCCGATGGACGTCGGATCGCCACCGCGCTGGTGGTCAATGCCGCCGGCCCCCGCGCGGCGAGCGTGGCCGCCATGGTCGGCGCGGAGCTTCCGGTGCGGCCGCGCAAGCGCTTCGTCTACCACTTCGACTGCCGGGAGCGGCTGGGCCTGGCGCCGCTGACTATCGCTCCGTCGGGCGTCTACTTCCGACCGGAGGGCGAGTCGTGGATCTGCGGCTACTCGCCGCGCGAGGGACAGGACGACCCCGACACGCTGGACCTGGAGGTTGATCGGTCGCGATTCGACGACTTCGTCTGGCCGGAGCTGGCTCGGCGCGTGCCCGCCTTCGAATCGGTCCGCCTGCTCGATGCCTGGGCGGGCCACTACGAGGTCAATACGCTCGACCACAACGCCGTCATCGGTCCGCACCCGGACCTGCCGGGCTTCCTGTTCGCCAACGGCTTCTCCGGGCATGGCCTGCAGCAGGCTCCGGCGGTCGGGCGCGGCCTGGCCGAATGGATCGCCACCGGCCGCTACGAGACACTGGACCTGAGCCAACTCGGCTTCGAGCGCGTCCTCGCCAACGAGCCAATTCGCGAATTGAACGTGGTCTGACTAGCCGGTGCCGCCAGCCAGCGATAGATGGAAAGGCACCTCGGCCATCGCTTCCTCGAATTCGGCGAGCAACGATTCCGACATATTGATCTGCAGGTACGCGACGCCGAGTGGGCTTGTGATTGCCCAACCGACGCCCTCGACGGCTTCGAAGCTGCCAGCCTCGCCGTCGAAGCGATAGCGGACCACAACGGCCGGCCCGGCGGGCAGAAGGGCGTTTGCGCTGGTGTAGCGGTCCGGCCGCCTGGTCGAGACGCGGTCCAGGATCCAATCCGTGAGCTCCGCCGCGCTAGCGGAGGGTCCCGGCTGCGGCTCGACGTTGGCCGGAGCCTGCGCCAGGAGAAACACGTTCGGGTCGCCGACGCCGACGTCAACGACGATGCCGTCGTCCTGTCCAGACTTCACTGGCCATTCCGGCGGTAGCGCCATGCGCAGGCCAGCTTTCTCGACCGCTGTCCATCCTGCCGGGACCGGCGGATGAGTTGGAAGGTCGGCAGAGGGGCCGGCCTGGCAGCCCGCGAGGAAGGTGAGCGTCGCCAGGCCAACCACCGATCGATTCATGTCATTCCAAACCGCAGGTTGCGTCCCACGGATGGGGGTCGGTGAAGCTGAGGTGGTCGGGCCCCCGGTTCGGCGGTCCCTGCGTGTACTGGGCCGTGTCGATCACGATCATGCCGTCGTCCTCGATCATGACGGCGAAGCGATCGAGGCCGCGCTCGGCCGGACCCTTGAACATCTTCTCGCCCAGGATGTTGTACGTGCTCTGGTGGCAGCGGCACTGGTAGCGGGTCACCGACTCGCAGGGCGCCGGCACCAGGCATCCCAGGTGCGGGCACTTGCGCCACAGCGCCAGCAGCTCGGTGGCGGAAGGGTTCGGCATGGAGACCTGGTTTCCCATGGCCAGCTCCTTGGCCGCGGGCACGTTGACCAGAAAGACGCGCGCCGGGCCGTAGGCGTAGGGCCAGCCGTTGGCGAAGCGAGGCTCCGCGGCCAGGACCGAATCGATGGTGCCGACCTTGAACTTCGCCCCCAGGCCCTCGCGGATCTGCGGCCACAGGAAGCTGATCGTGCCTGCGCCGAACTCGAGCAGGAGCAGGCCGATCCCGGCGCCGAGCATGCGGCGCAGGAAGCGGCGCCGGCTCAGCTCACCGGCTGGCGGCGTGGTGGCAACCACGCCGAACGGCGGAGCCGCCGGCACGGCCGCCAGCACGGTTGGCACCGACGCGACCGCCACAGGACCCGGCGTGGCCGCTGGCAAGCGTGTGTGGCTGGCCGCCGGCCACAGCCGAGGGTTCAGCCACGCATCCATGACCCCGCCGGCCAGGTTGGGCAGATCGCGCCAGCCCGATCCGCGGTCGGCCAGGACCTGCAGCAGCTCGTCGGCATAGCGCTCGCGCCAGCGTCGCGGATAGGCGCCGACCACCAGCCGGTGCATGAGCGGCGGCCGGGTCATGCCTGGCCTCGATCCGGATGGCGCAGCCGAGCGCGCCCCACGCGCACGAAGCTGGCCATCTCCTCCAGCCGCGCGGCCAGCGCAGCGCTGCCAGCGGCCGTGAGCCGGTACGGCCGTCGCCGATCCTCGGCGGGCAGCGGATCCACCAGGCCGGCCCGCTCCAGGCGGGCGAGGACCGCGTACAGGGTGCCGGGACCCATCCGCAGCCCGCTGAAGGCCTCGACATCGGCCATGATCGCGTACCCGTGCTTCGGCCCGTCCGACAGGCTGGCGAGCACCAGCACGGCCGGTTCAGCGTACCGCCCCAGCTCGGCCCCGGATCCTTCGTCGGTCACACGCCAATCCCTTCTATATCGGTTGACGATATATCTGACAACGATATACGCCCGCCCGGGACCGGCGTCAAGGGGCAGGCGTCCCGGTCGGCCCGGGACATCGGCGACCGCGTAGGATGCATGCGTGGAGCGGCCGCGCATCGTCGTGACCCTGTCAAGCCCGGAACGGGCGTCGGATCCGGCCGTGGCTCGCCTGAAGAACGAGCGCTACCTCGAGTCGGTGGCCCGAGCCGGTGGTGAGCCGATCGCGCTCGACGAATCAACCGATGACGCTGCACGCCGCACTGCGCTGGCCGACATGGACGGCCTCCTGATCAGCGGCGGCGCGGACATCGATCCCGCGCGCTACGGAGAAGCCGTCGCCGGCTCCCATGCGCCGGAGCCGGGACGCGACGAGATCGACGCCGTGGCCTTCGCCGCGGCGCAGAAACGCCGCGTGCCGGTGCTCGGCGTCTGCCGCGGGCTGCAGGCCATCAACGTCTTCAGCGGGGGGACGCTGCTGCAGCACGTCGCCGGTCACGAGAGCGAGCCGTACCCCAGCCCTGGCGTCACGCAGCACGCGGTCGCCATCCACGACGGCACGCGCCTGGCCGGCATCGTCGGTGAGCCGCAGGCGCTGGTCGTCAACTCGTATCACCACCAGGCGGTGACGCCCGACCGAATCGCCTCGGGCCTGGTCGCCAACGCCCTCGCCGATCACGACGGGACGACGCTGGTCGAAGGGCTGGAGGCGCGCGATCCGGATCGCTGGCTGGTGGGCGTGCAGTGCCACCCCGAGCGGACCGAGTCGTCGCCAGAGGTGTTCGAGCGGCTGTGGAGCGCCTTCGTGGCCGCCGCTCGTGACCACCGCGGTCGCGCCGCCGGGCCTGGGCACTAGGCAGGGACCAGCAGATGCAGACCGTGCGGCGCCGGGGCTGAGCCTGGAGGGCAGCCCGCCCGAGGACTGAGCGGGCGCATCGGTCAGTCGGGTAGCGACCGCCCCAGCAGGAGTGGCATGCCCAGCCGGTTGTCGTAGCGCGGCCGCAGGCGCTCCAGGTTGTACATGCTCTCGACGTCCAGCCGGCGCGAGCCGAGTGCCGGGTCGGGCAGGGCGGCGTGGCTGTACTTGCCGCCGTGGATCGCCACCATGCGACCGCTGACCCCATCGGCCAGCAGCTCGACCGCGATGTTGGCGAAGGTGGTGGCCGCCATCTGGTCCAGCGCATCGGGGTCGCCACTGCGCAGGTCGTAGGTCAGGTCGGAGTGCACCGTCTCCACGCCGGTCATGGCGTGGAGCTCCTCCGCCAAAGCGAAGCCCACATCGGCCTTGCGCCGGTGGCCATAAGCGTCGGCCTCGCCGTACTCCTGCAGGCGGGCGCCCGACCAGGTCGCGCCTTCCGAGGCGATCACCAGCGCATAGCCGCTGGGATTCAGGCGTCGATCGTCCATCAGCAGGTCGGCCAGGCTCTGCAGCTCGAACGGCGCCTCCGGGATGACGCAGCGGCTGCTGGTCACGTAGGCGGCGTACCACGCGCTGTAGCCGGCATTGCGGCCGAAGATGCGGAAGACGCCGATGCGCTCGTGGCTGCCCAGCGTGGTGCGCTGCCGGTTGATCAGCTCCTTGGCCCGGGTGACGGCGGTGGAGAAGCCGATGCAGTACTCGGTGCCCCACACGTCGTTGTCCATCGTCTTGGGGATGGCGACCAGCGGGATCCCTTCCCGTCCCAGGCGGGCGGCGTAGCTCAGCGTGTCGTCACCGCCGATGGCCACCAGGTGGGTCAGGCCCAGCGCCTCCAGGTTGCGCAGCACGATGGGGGTGAGGTCGTAGTAGCCGTCATCCGTCCGCAGGCGAGCGCGATCGTCCGCGGACAGGTGCTCCGGCAGGCTGGCCTCCGGCATGTGGGCCGGGTTGGTGCGCGACGTGTGCAGCACCGTCCCGCCAGTGCGGTCGATGGCTCGTGTGCCCGCCCGATCCAGGGGTCGCACGTACTGCGGGTCGGTGGTGCCGGGCGCCAGGTGGGTGAGGCCCTGCCAGCCGCGCCGGATGCCGGACACCGACCAGCCGAGCTCGGAGGACCGATAGGTGACGCTCTTGATGACCGAGTTCAGGCCTGGCACGTCGCCGCCCCCGGTCAGGATCCCGATGTGCGCCATGCCCCTCCATGATGCCGCGCCCGTCGAGCCCTTGCCACCGCTTGGCTGCTGGCGTTTTGGGCCGTTTTGAGGCATACTATTCGCCCCCATGAGCGCGGCTTGCCGCGACAACTCCGAGGAGCACGATGGCCACGTCTGTCAACGAACGCCGCTACGTCACCTGGCGCCTGCCGGATCGGCAGTTCTCCAAGGTGCACCTGCAGCGAGATCCTGAATTCACCGTTTGCGGCAAGACCCTGCCGCGCGCCACCGGTTCGCCCCAGCCCCCCATTCCGGATGCCGCCATGTGCCCGGAATGCGCCGCATCCGAGGCCTGACCGGAGCCTGAGCGGCCCCCGTGTGCGGCCGCTTTGCCCAACCGCGATCACCTGACGAGCTGGCGCGGATCTTCCGCGCGACGGCAGTCAGCGACCTGCCCGGCGACCGCTTCAACGTGGCCCCCACCGACCCGGTGGCGGCCGTGGTCGAGCACCACGGCGAGCGAGTGGTCGACACCTTTCGCTGGGGCCTGGTCCCGTTCTTCGCCGAGGGCCCCAAGTCCCGCTCGCCGCTGATCAACGCCCGCGCCGAGACGGTCGAGACCGCGCCGGCATTCCGCACCTCGTTCGCCAAGCGGCGCTGCATCGTGCCGGCCGAGGCGTTCTACGAGTGGCGCCGCCACCGCGACCCGGAGACGAACCGGATCGTGCGCTCGGAGCCGTTCGCCATTCGGCGCCGCACCGGGGAGGCACTCGCCTTCGCCGGGATCTGGGCCGTCTGGCGCAACCGGGAGACCGCCGAGCGGCTGTACAGCCTGGCCATCGTCACCGGCCCTCCCAATGGGCTGGTCGCCACTGTCCACGACCGCATGCCGATCGTGCTGGACCCCGGCGACTGGGACACCTGGCTGGACGAGGGAGCCCGGCTGGCCGAGCTGCGAGCGCTGCTGCGCCCTTATCCGGCCGGGGAGCTGCTCCTCTACCCCGTCTCGCCAGCGGTCAACAACGTCCGCAGCAGCGGCGCCGAGCTGCTGCTGCCGCTCACCCGCTGGGGCGACGCGGCGGGATGATCATCGCCCTGCCGCCGGACGCACTGGTCCTGCTGGTGGGGCCCAGCGGGGCGGGCAAGAGCACCTTCGCCGCCCGTCACTTCGCGCCAACCGAGGTGCTCTCCTCCGACGCCATGCGCGCCATGGTGGCCGACGACCCGATGGATCAGGCCGCCACGGACGCCGCCTTCGAGCTGCTGCACACCGCCGTGGCCATGCGCCTTTCCCTGCGCCGCCTTGCCGTGGTCGACGCCACGAACGTGGAAGGCTGGGCGCGCGAGAAGCTGCTCTCGATTGCGCGGCGCGCGCGGCGGCCGGCACACGCCATCGTCTTCGACCTGCCGCTGGACGTCTGCCTGGGCCGCAACCTCGAGCGCGAGAGCCCGCGGCCGGCGGCCGCCATTCGCCGGCAGCAGCGGTGGATGGTCCAATCCCTGCCGTCGCTGGCCAACGAGGGCCTTGATGCCGTCTGGCGTTTGTCGTCCGAGGATGACGTGGAGAAGGTGCAGATCAGCCGCGTCGCGCCAGCGCTCAGCTCGTAGCCGCCTACAGCTGCGCGAGTGGTGGCCAGCGCCACGTCGCGCACGTAGTGGATGTCCCGCTCCCAGGCGCGCGCCAGGATCACGTGGAAGACGCCACGCGCCGTACCGTGCGGCAGGTCGACCGTCGGCAGCCATGCGCCGGCCGCGTCGGCGCTGAAGCGGTGGACGGCGAACGGTCCGCCGAAGCGGTCACCATCGGCCTCCAGGCGGCCCTTCTGCACCAGGATCTCCTCCTCGCGTCCTCCAGCTGACATGACCTGAACCTTGACGCGCAGCTCCAGGCGAACCTCCTGCACCTCGATCGGCTCGCCGGTCTCGACCGTGAACGAGCCACTGAACGGCTCCAGCAGGCAGAGCGGCATCGGCTCCAGCCTGATCTGAGCCGGGAAGGCATCGACGTTGGTGGGCGCCTCCTCGAACAGGCCGTATTGCCCGGTCTCCACCACCCCGGCCTTCAGCAGGGCGGTCGGCTGGGCTACGTGCAGGAGCGTCTCCAACCGCTCGTCCGCCTTCATCGCCAGGTCGACCTTGGCCTCGAGAGTCCAGTCGCAGCGCAGCTCCTCACCCTCGAAGGAGGCGGGTCCCAGGCCGGGCACTTCCAGGTCAAGGCCCCATTGCCGCGGTTGGCCGGCTGCCATGCGTCCGGGACCCTGCAGCTCGTAGTCGATGCGGTGGATCTCCTCGTGACCCGTCTTTGTTACCGTGCGGGAGGTGGTTCGTCCATCGGCGCCGGTCGTCGTCTCGGTCGTGTCGTAGCGGTACGTCTCGACGCAGCGCAGCACGGCCGACGCGCCGCGCGCGTCAAGGTCGGACTCGGGCGTGAAGCGGAGGGTCAGGTGGGCCGGGCGGCCGGGCAGGAGCGGATCGGGCTCGACGCTCAGCTGCCAGCGATCCTCGGGCTCGCTCACGTGCCCCCTTCGGTGCTGCGGACACAGAAATGTCCCGAAGGAACTGCGGCCCGGCCCGACGGTGCGAGACCGCCGGTCCGGTACCGGAACACTTGATGCAATCGCCTGATCCGGTATCCGCTGCCCCTTCGGGACGACCAAAGCATAGGTTGGCCCTGATCCTGCCTACAAGACCCTTTATCCGCAACTTTGCAGGGCCGACGGCGCCTTTTTCCACAGGGCATCCCCAACGAGCGGCCTCACGACAGCTCGATGCCCCGCCGGGGTGCTGGCGGGGCATCGAATGCCGCCTGCCGAAACCGGTCGGCTCGGTCCCGGGCCAACCAGGCGACACAGGTGCTACCCTCGGGCGACCGGCGACGTTCAGCCGACGATCGGAGTGAACCGATGCCTCACGGGCCGAATTGGGAGAAGGCGCCCGCCGATCTGGCGGAGCGATTCACCGCCACCGTGTCCGCCATGCCGGGCGCGCAGGTGCGCAAGATGTTCGGCTATCCGGCCGGCTTCGTGAACGGCCAGCTGTTCACCGGCACCTTCGCCTCATCCTGGTTCGTCCGCCTGCCCGATGACGAGCGCGCCGAGCTGGCCGCGGCGGGCGGAACCCCCTTCGCGCCGATGCCCGGGCGGCCGATGCGCGAGTACCTCGTCCTCCCGCCAGAGACAGCCGCCGACCCCGCCGCCGCCGAGCCGTGGCTCGGTCGCGCCCTGGCCTACGTGCAGCAGCTGCCGCCGAAGAAGAAGCGCTAGGCCAGGAAGTCGCGCATCAGCTCGACCACGCGGTCGGGCACCTCGAACTGGACCGCGTGCCCGACGCCGGGGATCGGCTCGTATCGCGCATTCGGAATGAGGGCGGCGATCTCTTCCTGCCGAGCCGGGGGCACGATCCGGTCCGCCTGCGGCACCACCACCAGCGTCGGCGCCGTGATCGTGGTCAGGTCGATGGGTTGCGTGGCCGCCGTGTCCCGCACGAAGCGCCGCATCGCGGCCATGGTGCCCGGCCGCTGCAGTGGCTCGACGTAGGCCCGCACCAGGTCGTCGACCGGCAGGTCGGGATCGGCGCTGGTGCGGCCAAGGAAGCGGCGCACAACCCGCCGCGCGATGGTCGGGAAGCGGACGGCCACCGCCAGGCCGAGCAGGTTGGAGGTGCGCAGCGGCAGCACGTGAGCCGCGCTGACGGAGGCGAGCAGCACCAGCCGCCGAACGCGCTCCGGGTGCCGGGCGGCGAGCCGCTGGACCACGGAGCCGCCCCAGGACAGGCCAACGACGTCGATCCGGTCCAGCTTCAGCTCATCCATGCAACGCCACCAGCCGGTCGGCGTAGGCATCGCCGGTCAGCGGCCGCCGCGGCTGGCGGGTCGACTGCCCGAACCCGACCATGTCCAGCGCCACCATCGAGCGTTCCGCCTCCAGGCGCGGCACGATCGCGCTAAATGCGGCGGCATTGCTGGGAAACCCGTGCACCAGCAGTAGCGGCGGCCCGCTGCCGCGCTCGATCAGGTGGATGCGCTCGCCGCCGACCTCGACGAATCGGCCCTGGTCCAGCACCGCCGTGCTGTTGCTACAGCCAGCCGCGGCGGCGGAAGTACAGGACCATCCCGACCAGCAGGACCGCCATCACCCCGATGATGAACCAGAAGGAGCCAGGCGCCCCCTCGCCGGGCACCTGGACGTTCATGCCCCACACGCTGGCGATCAGGGTCAGCGGCAGCAGGACGACGCTGGCCGCGGTCAGGATGCGCAGCGAGTCATTCAGCCGATGCGACAGCACCGACTCATTGCTCGATTCCAGCGCCTCAACGATCTCCTTGTAGGTCTCGAGCACGTCCCAGATGCGCTCCGAGGCATCGGTCAGGTCGTCGAAATAGACGTCCAGCTCCTCGCCGAAGTAGCCCTGCTTGGCGCGCTCCAGGGCGCGGAACACGGCACGCTGGGGGCTGATGATCGCCCGGAAGTTGATGATCTCCTGCTTGGTGTTGCTGATGTCACGCACGATCTCGCGGGAGCGGCCCTCGAAGATGTCGTCCTCCAGCCGGCGCAGCTTGCGCCCGAGCTGGCCGAGCATCGGGAAGCCGGCGTCGACGCAGCGGTCCAGGATCTCGTACAGCAGACGGCCGGAGCCGCCGGCAAACAGCTCCTCCCGCACCTCGGGCTGGTCACCGACCCGGTCCCACATGGCGGGCAGCGGCACGATCGCTTCCTCGGGCAACGTGACCACGTAGTCAGGACCGATGAAGACGTCCAGCTCGACTGGATGGAGACGCCCGCTGTCCTTGTCGAAGCGAGGGAACTGCAGCACCAGGAACAGGTAGTCGTCGTACACGTCCAGCTTGGGTCGCTGGTTGATGCTGGCGACGTCTTCAAGGTCGAGCGGGTGGAACGGGAAGCGCTCCGCCACCCAGGCAAAGTCCGCCGATCCTGGATCCTCGGCGTGATACCAGCGCAGCCCGCGCGCCTCGACCATCTCGACGCGCGGCTCGTCGGGCAGAGAGCTGCCGTCGCCGTCGGTGCCGTCCAGGCGACGCGAGCGCAGGAGCCGTGGCAGCTGCCGCATTGGTGCAGCGTACTGCCGCGCTACTCCTGCGTTTGCGGGTTCAGGTGCGGCAGCTCGGTGGCGCCCGCGACATCGGGTAGGTCGAGCTGGAAGACGTCCAGCCCGCGCAGGTGGTCCGACGCCCAGATGTAGCCGTTGTACCAGTACGACGCCCACTCGTCGCCCGGCGTTCGGCCGCCGACGTCGAAGTAGGCGATCTCCTCCGGCTGGGTCGGATCGGTGAAGTCGATCACGCTCGTCCCGCCGGCATAGAAAGCGGACACCAGCAGGTCGCGGTCGATGCCCGGGATGACGTTGAACATGTGGGCCGAGCAGATCTCGCTGCCCTGGTATCGGTCCAGGCTGAAGCGTCCCTCGAGCTGCGGCGCGGCCGGGTCGTCGACGTTGTAGAACCAGATGGCGCCGAGGGGCGCATCGGTGCATCCGGCAGGCGCCAGGTTCTCGTCGCCGAAGGCGACCACGCTGCCGTCGCTGCTCCAGGCGGCCGAATGCCAGAAGCTCACGTCCCCCAGGTCGACGTGCGCCAGCGTGACGGGATGAACCGGGTCGCTGATGTCCCAGATCTGTCCCTCGCTCATGCAGGCCGCGGCGGCCAGGTGCTTCGGCTCGTAGATGGTGATGTCGTGGCAGCCGGCGGTGTCCTCGTATCCCTCCGGCGCGCCGGGCCACACCTTCCAGACCGGGGTGTCGAACAGGTGCGGCTCGGCGATCACGCTGGCCGTCGCCGGGTCGTCCAGCGGCACCTCGACCACGCTGATGTGCCCGTGCGGGTTGGTGCAGCCCGGCGCCAGGTCTGGCTGGACGGCCAGCGCGTACGAGCTCACGTAGAGCAGGAGCCGATGGTGCTCGAGATCCGGCACCAGCGTGTTGGTGTGCGACCCGCAGTCCGTGGCCACCGAGGTGACCAGCCGAGGCTGGCGCGGCTGCGAGATGTCGAAGACGCGGATCCCCTCCCACCCGCCCTGCGGCGGCACGAACAGGGGATCTACCTTCTCCGCGTCCTCCGAGTTGCAGCGCGGCGTGGTCTGCGGCCGGTCGACGCTGACGAAGACCAGGTTCTCCCAGATCGAGACGTCGCCCTGCGGCCCGCGGCACTCGACGTCGGCGATCAGGCGCGGGGCGGTCGGTTGCGAGATGTCGATCAGCCGGAAGCCGTCGTAGCTGCCCTGGACCAGCGTGTCGCCCCAGAAGGCCATGTCCGAGTTGAAGAAGTCGAACGAGTGCTCTTCTTTGGGCAGGCTGCCGACCAGCTCCAGCTGGTCCGAGTGGCGGTCCGGGAACGGGGTGGCGTCGGGCGGCAGCGTCTCGTGCGATTCGTGCTCGCGTCCGGCGAGCGGCGATGGCGTGGGGCTGCCACCCAGGAACGGCGCGCCGCCGCAGCCGGCCAGGATGGCCACCGCCACCACGCCGATTGCCAGCCGCCCGACTGCACCGCCCCTTGCGCTCATTCATCCAGAGTAGGCGCCCGCCTCGCGGATCGTTCAGACTCGCTCCCGTGCCAGCCCGATTCCATCTCCTGCACGCGGGCTACATCCGCGACTCCGGAGTGACGGTGGGCAGCAGCGTGAGCCTGATCGAAGACGACGGCGCGCTGATCGTGGTCGATCCCGGTTTGGCGGCCGGGCCGGATGCCATCCTGGGTCCGCTGGCCGCTTTGGGCCACGCCGCTGAGGACGTCACCCACGTCGTCCTCACGCACCACCACCCGGACCACACGGTGAATGCGGCGCTCTTCCCCAGGGCCGATGTGGTCGACGCGTGGGCGCACTACCGCGGCGACCAGTGGATCGACCACCCCGGCGACGGCCATCGGCTGAGCCCACACGCCTGGCTGATCATGACGCCGGGCCACACGAACGAGGACCTGACCCTCCTTGCCGAGACCGATGACGGCGTCGTGGCCTGCACCCACGCCTGGTGGCGGGCCGACCGGACGCCGGAGGTCGATCCCATAGCCGATGACCAGGCCGCGCTCGAGGCCAGTCGCCGGCGCATCCTGGAGCTGGCGGACGTGGTGGTGCCTGGCCATGGCGAGCCGTTCCGCAACGACCGGAGCGGCGATCAGAGCGGCGGGTAGGCAGCAGTTCCAGCGGGGCGCATCTCTCCCTCACCCGCGACGGCCGGCTCCGGCACGCGACCCGCGACGGCCAACGCGACCACGCAAACGATGAGCAGCAGCACGTCCGCGATGAAGATGGCCGGGGCCATTCCGCCCAGCTCGGTCGCGCCGTAGGCGACCACCGCGCCGGCCACGCCGGTGCCCAGCCCGATGCCCAGCGCCTCGGCCAGCTGCACCGCTGCCGAGGCGGCGCCCTCCTCCCCGGATTGGGCGGTCTCGATGGTGGCCAGGGTCGTCTGCGAGTACGCGATGCCCATCCCCAGGCCGCCCACGCCCCAGCCGGCGGCAGCCAGCCAGACCGGTAGGGCGCTGATCGGGATGGCCGCCTCCATGCCGATGCCGACGGCGATCAGCCCGATCCCGGCGCCGGTCATGGCACGGCGCGAGACGCGTCCCGTCAGGCGCGCCTGCACCCACGAGCCCGCGGCCCAGGTCACCGCTGCGGCCGCGAGTGCCAGCCCACCGGCCAGGGTGCCCGCTCCGCGGATCGACGAGACGGCGAGCGGGACGAAGGCCTCCACCCCGAAGAAGGCGATGCTGATGAGGCCGAGGACGGCCACTGCCGCCCCGCGGCCGGGTCGAGCGCTCAGGGTTCCCGGCGGCAGCATGCGGCGCAGCGGCGGAACGGCCAGGAGCAGCCCGGCGACGAGCGCGAGAGCCAGGAACGGCAGATTGCGCGCCCCGAGCCCGGCCAGCATCAGTGCGGCGCCCGCCGCCAGCCGCACGGCGTCGAAGGCCTCCCGGCGCCGGGCCGCAGCGCCATCGCCGCCCACAGGGGCCTCGCGCTCGGGGGCGCCGAGCCGGCGCATCGGTCCAGCCAGGGCCAGCAGGGCCAGCGGGAGCAGTGGCGCGAGGGCCAGGAACGTCCATCGCCAGGAGAAGGCCTCCGCCACGTACCCAGCCAGCGCCGGACCGATGAGGCCGGGGATCACCCAGGCGCTGGAGATGATGGCGATCATGCGTGGCTGCTCGGCGCGGTCGTAGCCGCGAGCCACGATCACGTAGGTGATGGCTGCGATCGCCCCGGCGCCGAAGCCCTGCACCACCCGTCCGGCCACGATCCAGGCCATGTCCGGCGCGAAGCCGGCGACCAGCAGCCCCGCCGAGAAGAGCAGCACGCCCGCCGCGAACGGCGGCAGCGGACCCCGTCGATCTGCCTGGCTGCCCGCCACCGCGATGCCCACCAGGTTCGTCAGCCAGAAGCCGGAGAACGCCCAGCCGTAGAGCGGCAGCCCGCCGAATTCCTCGAGGGCCGCCGGCAGCACGGTGGGCACCGCCAGGCCCTCGAAGCCGATGGCGGTCACCATCAGCAGCAGGCCGGCGGTCAGCACGCGCTGGCCGGGACTCCAGGCGGTGCGGGTCACCGCTGCGGATTCACGCCCGCTCGACCATGGGCTTGACCTCACCGATCCAGCGCTCGAGCGTTTCGACGTCGTAGGGCGCCGCCATCTCGGCGATGAAGGTGTGGAAGCCCAGCTCGCTGCGAGCCCGCATCTCCTCGGCGACCTGCTCCGGCGTCCCGACCCAGAAGGTGTCGTCGTCCTCCACATCGGACATCGGCGTGCGGTTGTGCGCCATCTGCGCCTCCCACACGCGGCGAGCCTCCTCCGCCGTGTCGCGGATGATCGGCTTGCAGCCCGCGGTTCGCTCGATCTCCGCCTGGTCGCGGCCCACCGCCTCGCAGTGGGCTCGCAGCACCTCGTCCTTGTGGCGCAGCACGTCGGGTAGGCCCATGGCATTCCACATGTCCGCGTAGCGCGCCACGGACCGCAGCGTCTTCTTCTCGCCGCCGCCGCCGATCATGATCGGCAGCCGCTGCTGGAGCGGGCGCGGCAGCAGGACCAGGTCGTTGAACTGGTAGTGGCCGTCCGGCTGGCTGGTGACCGTCCCGCCGTCCAGCAACGTGCGCATCGCGGCAGCGGCCTCGTCCATCCAGTCCAGGCGCTGACCGAAGCCGCTGCCGAACTCGATCCCGTTGGCTTCATGCTCCGTCCCGAACCAGGCGCCGCCGACGCCCAGGATCGCCCGCCCGTCGCTCATGTGATCGAGCGTGGTGGCGAGCTTGGCCGTGAGGCCCGGGTTGCGGAAGGTGTTGGCGCCGACCAGCAGGCCAAGCCGCACGCGCTGGGTAACCTTGGCCGACGCGGCGAGGCTCATCCAGCCCTCGAAGATCGGCTGCAGCGGGTCGCCGAAGATGGCGTACAGGTGGTCCCACGCCCAGAGATGGTCGTAACCGAGCTTGTCCACCCGACGCGCGGCGTCCTCGTACGCCGGCCAGTCCGTGGCCTGGTTCCAGAGAAGCACGCCAAGCTGCACATCGGTCACCAATCGGTCCCTTTCATCCGTTCATTCGCCGGTCATCTCCTGAATCCTGACCGATTCGCAAGACGTGAGTCATCCGGCCGCGGACCGCCAGGCGGCACCGTCGGCAAGCGTTCGCTGCGTGATTACACTTGAGGCATGTTCTTCCGCGACCTCTTCAAGTCCAAGATGCCCGACCCTGGTGAGACGCTTCCCGGGCGGGCCGAGCCGCTTCCCACCTCTGATACGCACATCCTCAACGGCCAGCCGCTGAAGGGCCCCTACCCCGAGGGCTCGGAGATCGCCGACTTCGCACTCGGCTGCTTCTGGGGCGAAGAGAAGCTGTTCTGGCAGCAGCCCGGCGTGATCGTCACCTCGGTCGGCTACCAGGGCGGCACAACGCCGAATCCGACCTACAAGGAGGTCTGCTCCGGCCGCACCGGCCACGCCGAGTCGGTGCGCGTGGTCTACGACCCCAAGCGGATCAGCTACGAGCAGCTGCTGAAGCTCTTCTGGGAGGCGCACGACCCGACCCAGGGCTATCGGCAGGGCAACGACGTCGGCACGCAGTACCGCTCGGCCATCTTCACCCACACCGATGCGCAGGCCGCGGCCGCCGCAGCCTCACGCGACATGTACCAGGCCGAGCTGTCGAAGGCGGGCTACGGGAAGATCACGACCGAGATCGTGCCCGCCCCGGAGTTCTACTTCGCCGAGGACTACCACCAGCAATACCTGGTGAAGAATCCCGAACGGCTACTGCCCCATCCACGCCACCGGCGTGAAGCTCGAAGGACCGATCGTCCAGATGGAGCAGGTCTAACGGAAATCGATAGCGATTAGTTATACGTAATCGCTTGACGGGCCGCATAGATTCATGAAGAACCGGCGCCCGACTGCTTCTCCCCCCGGCAGTCGGTCGCCGGCTTCTTCATTCCCCCGACGTAACGGCAGCGGTCGCCTGCTGGGCAGGGCCCGCAGCGCGGACGAGAAATTGCCTGGTCCTGTCGGGCCGCGTTCGGTCGTGGCAGTCGATCACCGCCGCTAGGTCCCGTGTCGATCCGGACGCTCGAGGGCGGCTTGCGAATGCCCTCCCGTATGCGATTGATCCTATCGCCAAATCGTCCGCCGCTACCGGAAAACGATAGCGATCCCCCGCCTCAGACGCGCGGTTCCGCCTGAGGCTCGGCACCGCCCCAGTAGCGCCACGACCACTCGCCGTCCTCGCGACCGAAGACGCCGGTCGTCCAGTACGGCACCACCTCTTCCTGCCCGTCCCGATCCACCGTCACGGTGCCCAGGATCTGCGCCCAGGCAACGTCGCCGCGGACCCAGATGGTGATGTCGTCCGGCGACCATCGGTAGCCGAGTTGGGTGACGCCCTCGGCCATGCGCGCGGCCTGCTCGGGGCCCGCGACCAGCTCGCCCTGGCCGGAGCCGGCGATGGCGATGTCGGGATGGGCGAAGAATCGCGCCGTGCCCGGTTCTCCGCTCGACATGGCGGCGTAGGTGTCGGTGATGAGGGCGCGGATGGCATCCTGCTCGGCGGTGGAATCGGTCATGTGGCGACTCTAGCCCGTTCGACCGGTGGCCAACCGATCGGTAGCATGCGCGTGGTGACTGACACGATTGCCGCCCCCACTGCCACCGAGCAGGACCTGGAGCAATACCGCGTCGAGCTGACCGGCTACTGCTATCGCATGCTCGGCTCCGCCTTCGAGGCGGAGGACGCCGTGCAGGAGACCTTCGTCCGGGCGTGGCGCAGCCTTGACCGATTCGAGGGCCGCTCCAGCCTCCGCTCCTGGCTGTACCGCATCGCCACCAACGTCTGCCTCTCGATGCTCGGCGCCAGCCAGCGTCGCGCCCGGCCCATGGACCTGCAGGCGCCGTCGTCTGCCGACCAGCCCCTGCCGCCCCCGCTGGTGGAGAGCGTCTGGGTCGAGCCGGCGCCCGATGGGCGGATCCTGCCCACGGCTGGCGACCCGGCCGAGATCGCGGTGGCTCGCGAATCGGTGAAGCTGGCCTTCGTGGCCGCGCTGCAGCACCTGCCTCCGCGCCAGCGAGCGGTGCTGATCCTGCGCGAGGTGCTGCGCTGGCATGCGGATGAGGTGGCGGAGCTGCTGGACACCACCGTCGCATCGGTCAACAGTGCCCTCCAGCGCGCACGGGCCACTCTCGCGTCCGACAAGCTCAAGAGCGCGGACGAGCACGACCCGATGGATGCTCAGCACACCGCCCTGCTGGCCCGCTACGTCGACGCCTTCGAGCGGTACGACATGGACGCCCTGACCTCGCTGCTCCGGGAGGATGCCGCCTGGAACATGCCGCCCTACGCCATGTGGCTGCAGACCCACCAGGACATCGTGGACTGGTGCCTGGGGCCCGGGATCGGCTGCGAGGGATCGCGCCTGCTCCCGGTCATGGCCAATGGCACCCGCGCCTACGGGCAGTACAAGCCCGATCCAGCGGGCGGGCTGGCGCCGTGGTCGGTGCAGGTGCTCGAGGTGTCAGGGGATCGGATCAGCGGGATCACCTTCTTCCTGGACACGGGGCGCCTGTTCCCGCTGTTCGGCCTGGCGGACCATCTCGACGCGGAGGTTGGGCAACCGGTCCAGGCCTGAGAGGGCCATCAGCTCCGACAACCCGTCCGGCGCGTTGACGATCCGCAGCCGGCAGTCGCCGCGCCGCGCGGCCA
The DNA here is from genome assembly GCA_963720505.1 of uncultured Chloroflexia bacterium. Taxonomy (GTDB): domain Bacteria; phylum Chloroflexota; class Limnocylindria; order QHBO01; family QHBO01; genus DASSCW01. Next base: position 892,027 of record CAVRFT010000003.1, on the reverse strand, counting down.
GGAGCAGGTGCGCGACCAGGTTGATGACGCCGAAGTCGGCACGGTCCAGCCCGGCCAGGTCACAGTCGATGCGGTCCGGGCCGGGTGCGAGGCGCTGCATGTCCAGGTCCAGACCCGGCGTGGGCTCGAAACTCATCGGCTCAGGGACCGATGAGATGCGGTCCCCGGCGCGGTCCGTTAGGGTGAAACCTTCCCCACCGGAGAACGCATCGTGTCGCTGACCCCGTCCACGACAAGCATCCTCACCGAGCTGCGGGACCGCGTCCGCGGTCGCGTGATCGGTCCGGAGGACACTGACTACGACAAGGCGCGCACCGTCTCGCTGGGCGCCATCGACCGCCATCCAGCGGCCATCGTGCGCGTCGCCGATGCCGATGACGTGGCGCAGGTGATCGCCACGGCGAAGGAGACCGGCCTGGAATTGGCGGTCCGCAGCGGCGGCCACTCGGGCGCCGGCCACAGCGTGACCGAGGGCGGCATCGTGCTGGACCTGCACGACATGAAGGCCGTCGACTTCGATCTCGATGCCGGCACTGTCTGGGCGCAGACCGGCCTGACCGCCGCTGAGCTGACCACCGCGGCAACGGAGCACGGTGTGGTGGTCGGCTTCGGCGACACCGGCTCGGTGGGCATCGGTGGCATCACCACCGGCGGCGGGATCGGCTACCTGACCCGCAAGTTCGGGATGACCATCGACTCGGTGCTGGCCGCCGAGATCGTCACCGCCGACGGGCAGGTGCTGCAGGTCAGCCAGGACCAGCATCCGGAGCTGTTCTGGGCGGTGCGGGGTGGCGGCGGCAACCTCGGCGTGGTCACGCGCTTCAAGTACCGCCTCCATCCGCTGCCCAGCTTCGTGGGCGGCATGCTGCTGCTCCCGGCCACGGCCGAGACAGTCGCCGGCTTCATCGCCGCCGCCGAGGCCGCGCCCGACGAGCTGTCGACCATCGCGAACGTGATGCCCACCCCGCCCATGCCATTCGTGCCGGAGGAGTGGCACGGCAAGCTGGCGATCATGGGCCTGCTCGGCTACGCCGGCGATGCCGAAGCCGGGCAGCGGGCGATCGCGCCGTTCCGCGCGCTGGCCGAGCCCATCGCCGACATGGTGCGACCGATGGGCTACCCGGAGATGTACCCGCCCGAGGACGAGTCGTACCGCCCGCTGGCGGTGGCACACACCCTGTTCGTCGACCGCATCGGCCTGCCCGAGGCCGAGACGATCATGCAGTGGCTGAACGACTCGGATGCGTCCATGCGCGCCGCCCAGCTCCGCGTGCTTGGCGGGGCCATGGCCCGTGTCCCGGCGGAGGCCACCGCCTTCGCCCATCGGTCCCAGCGGATCCTGGTCAACGTGGCTGCGTTCTACGAGGGCCCGGCCGACAAGCCCGCCCGCCAGGCGTGGGTGGAGGGTTTCCGGGACGCGCTGCGCGGCGACAACCACGCCGCCTACGTGAACTTCCTTGGCGACGAAGGCGAGGCACGCGTGCACGATGCCTATCCGGCGGGGACCTGGGAGCGGCTGGCGCGAGTCAAGGCGCGAGTACGACCCGGACAACCTGTTCCGGCTGAACCAGAACGTGCCGCCGGCCTAGTCGGAGGGCGGCTCCAGCACGAAGATCGGCAGCGTCCGGTCCGTGCGGCGCTGGTACGTGGCGTAGAGCGGGAAGGCCTCGGTCACGAGCTGCCAGAGCCGCTCGCGCTCCGTTCCCGCCGCCTCGCGGGCGCGGACGGGCCGGTGCTGCTTCCCGTCCTGGATCTCCGCGTCTGGAGCGGTGCGGAGGTTCAGCACCCAGGCGGGATGGCGAGCCTGGCCGCCGGCCGAGCCGACCACGACCAGGTTCTCGCCGTCGGGCCAGGCGAAGAGGGTCACCGCCCGCTGCTCGCCGGAGCGACGGCCGCGCGTGGTGAGCCGGATCTGGCGGCGAGCGGTCACGAGGGGCCTGGGGCCGTCTCGCGCCGCCGCCGCCGCATCCGCACCCGCTCGAAGGCGCGTGGCAGCACGACCAGGTTCCAGCCACCGTCGGCGGCGGCGCTGGGCACGATGGCGCCGTCCACGCCCAGCTCGGCAGCCGCCCGGGCCACGCGTCGGGCGTCCCGATTCGGGGCATCCGGCGACCACGGGCCGGTCAGCCCAGCAAGGCCGACCCGCAGCGCCCGGCGCGTCGCAGCCTCGCGCAGGTCGAGGACGTTCAGGTCCACCTCGAGGTCGCAGACCCACCGTGGATCGTCATCGGGTCGGCGAGGGGCATCGCTGGCCTGGGCCCACTCGGCCCACATGGTGGCGCGGTCCAGCGCGGCGTAGAGCGGCCATGGGTCGCCTTCGCCGTGATAGCGGCCGGGATGCGGTGCCGGCTGCTCGGGTGGCAGGCAGCCCGGCACGCGGATCGCCGTCTGGCGCCAGGCGCGGCCGTGGAAGCGGCTGACCGGTGCCAGAGTGCGAGCCGTCAGGTCGGGTCCCCGGCCGCGTAGGCGAGCGCGGCGCCGCGCACGCGGTCGAACTCGCCGGCAGCCAGCAGCTCCACCGGACGCCGCCAGCCGAGATGCGCGCTGCGCCCGGTCAGCCACGCCTGGCGGGCGCGCGGCGCCATCTGCGCGCCCAGGATCTCCAGCACCGCCGCCAGGTCGTCCAGCTTCAGTCGGAACTCGGTGCGGCGCGGTCCCATGCCGGCGCGCCAGCGCTCGACCGACCGTGGGCTCGCCCCGGTGGCCTCCGATACGACGCGTGCCGGGAGCCGCAGGGCGGCACTCGCATTCATTGCCATGCCGTGATGCTATCGTCGAGGCAAATGTCGGTCAAACTGTCGGTGCCAGTTGGCGCAGCCAGCGCAGCAGCAGGGCCTCGTAGTCCGGCGACATGGGGGCCGCCTCCTCGCCCTCGGCGCCGCGCGCCATGGTCGGGAAGTGGCCCGTACCCGGCAACCGCACCGCGGTCAGCTGCAGCGGGTGATCGCGGAACGCATCGCGCCAGATGCGTTGGCTCTCCTCGATGGGCGTCCAGCGGTCGTGGTCGCCATGGATCAGCAGCACCGGCAGGTCCAGCCGGGCCAGCGCCGGCGCGACGTCGTAGTCCATCTCCAGCCGCCACTTGGTGGGCGCGCCATCGCCGTCATCCGGTAGCGACGGGATGAACGCCACGTCGAACCAAGGCTCACCGGCCACGGCCGCGACCCGCGTTGCCGCCTCACCGCGCTCAAGCTCACCCCGCGTTGCGGCATCGACCGCCGCCCGCGTTGCCAGCGCCCGTTCCACCTCCGCTTCGCCGTAGCCCGCGCCGCGCAGCGAGGTCGCCGTCGCGTAGCGCATCTGGTCCGCCGGCGTGACCGCGCAGGCGCCGACCAGCACCATGAACGCCACGGTGCTCGAACGTGCGGCCGCCTCCGGACCGATCCAGCCGCCCTGGCTGTAACCGTAGAAGCCGACCTGCCGTGCGTCGATCCCGTCCTGATCGGCGACCAGCTCCACCACCGCCAGCGCATCGGCGGCCAGCTGCGTGAAATCCGCGCTGTCGAAGGCGCCGCCGGAGGCCCCGCTGCCGCGTCGGTCGTACCGCATCACGGCGAATCCGGCGCGCACTAGCAGCGCCTCAAGGTGCAGGAAGAGCCGATGGTCGCGGCTGCCGCTGCTGGAACCATGCAGCGTGACGATTGCCGGCCACGGGCCGTCGCCATCGGGCAGGCTGAGGGTGCCGGCCAGGCGAGTGCCGTCGCTGTCGCACGCCAGCTCGCGGCGCTGCATGCCGCCAGTCTGCCAGCCGCGATGTGCTCCCGCCGGTCAGGAGATGGCGCCCTCCGGCGCTACCTCTCCGTCGCCGGCCGGAGCGTCCCGGCGCGGCGCGACGTCCAGCCGCCGCACGGCCCGCACGCTCGACATGCCGAGCACCAGCGCCAGCGGCACGCCGGCCAGGGCGGCGAACACGAACAGCGCCACGTCAGCACCGAAGGCGTCGGCCAGCGGACCGGCTAGGGCGGCGCCGGCCGGGAAGATCAGGAGCGACACCATCCAGTCGTAGGAGCTGACCCGGGAGATGCTCTCCTCGGGCACCTGCTGCTGCAGGGTGGTGTGCCACAGCGTGTTGCAGATGGCGATCGAAATGGCCAGCAGCACGACCCCCACACCCAGGACCGCCAGCGGCGGTGTCTGCGCCAAGAGCAGCAGCGCAGCCGGGGCAAGGAGGAGCGTGGTGAACGTGGCCACCAGCGGCCGGTCCGGCTTCCAGCGGAGCGCGATTGCACCACCCACCAGCCCGCCCAGGCCGAAGGCGCTCATCAGCAGGCCCCACGCCGGGGCTCCGCCCAGGTCGCGTTCGACGACCAGCGGCCCGAGCACGAAGAACGCGGCGAAGGCGAGGTTGCCGAAGGCGAAGGCCGCCAGCGATCCGACCAGCCAGCGGCGGCTGACGACCTCGTGCCACCCATCGGCCAGGTCGTCCAGGAAGGTCTTGTGCTCGGTCGCCGGCGCGGCGGGGATGACCAGTCGCAGCAGGAAGATGGCGCTGATCGCGAAGCTCGCCGCATCGATGGCGAAGATCCAGCCCGCCCCCACCACCGCCACCAGGATGCCGGCCACGATGGGTCCGGCCATATGCGCGGTGCTCTGTGACAGGTTCAGCAGTGCGTTGCCGGACTGCAGCCGCGACGAGCTGATCGTCTGCGGAATGAGACCGATGATCGCCGGCCCGAAGAAGGCCGACGCAGCGCCGCTGAGCAGGGCGCCCACGACGAAGACCCACAGCCCCCCGCTGCCGGTCAGGATCGCCACCGCCAGGCCCGCCTGCACCACCGCCCGCACGACGTCCGAGCCGACCATGAGCAGCCGGCGCGGCACTCGATCGGCCCAGACGCCGCCGACCAGCAAGAACAGCACCCGCGGCACCATGAAGGCCGCCATCACGAAGCCAAGGTCGGCGGCCGAGTCGCTGATGCCCAGCACCGCGAAGACAAGCGCCACGCCGGACAGCGCATCGCCCGCCGCCGATGTGGTCTGGCCGATCCAGAGTCGCCGGAAGTTGGGCTCCACCAGGGGCCCCAATCGGTTCAGCACGCCCTCCGCCCTTTCGATTCGACGTCGAATAGCCTTAGATCAAACTATTTGACGTCAAACGAAACCGACGTGTCAAGAGGGCGTGGCTGCGTGCTCCCCCGCCGGCAGGCGGATGCTGATCGTTGTCCCATGGCCGGGCTCGGACGAGGCGGAGATCGTGCCGCCGTGGGCCTCGACCAGCGACCGCGCGATAGGCAGGCCCAGGCCCGTGCCGCCACGCTCGCCGGAACGGTAGAAGCGGTCGAAGATGCGCGGCAGCACGTCGGCGGCGATGCCCGGGCCAGTGTCCTGCACCTCGACCATGACGCCGTTGCCCGCTGTCGCGGCACGGACGTTGACCGAGCCGCCGGCCGGTGTCAGCCGCACCGCGTTGTCCAGCAGGTTGCCGATCACCTGGCGCATGCGCGATTGGTCCAGCTCGAGCGCGGGCAGGTCGTCGTCGACGGAGCTCGTCAGGGCCACCGGACGCCGCATCGGCCTTGGCGCGGAAGGCGGCCACCGATTCGGTGAGTAGCTCGGCCAGGTCGGTCGGCTCGCGATGCAGCCGCAGCGCGCCGGTCTCGGAGAGCGACAGGGTGCGCAGGTCCTCGACCAGGCGCTCGAGCAGCTGCGTCTCCTCCAGGATCGGCTCCAGGTGCGCACGGTCGGCCGGGTAGAGGCCGTCCAGGATCCCCTCCACCGTGCCCTGGATCACGCTCAAGGGCGTGCGCAGCTCGTGCGACACGTCGGCCAGCAGCTGGCGTCGCTCCGCCGCATCGTGCTCGAGGTGGGCGCTCATGGCGTTGAACGCGCGCGCAAGGCGCCGCAGGTCGCCGGGTCCGGCCTCTCGCACGCGTGCGCCGTAGTCCCCCGTCTCGACCCGGCTGGCGGCCGCCATCAGGTCGGCGATCGGCTCGGCCGAGCCGCGCACGCCGCGCACCACGGCCCGTCCCACCAGCAGCAGCGCCAGCAGCACCACCAGGGCGGCCACCACGGTCCCCGACCCGGTGCCGAACAGCGTCGCCAGGGCCCAGACCAGCAACGCCGCCAGGCCGGCCAGGATGGTCAGCGCCACCAACGCGAAGAGCACCGCCCGGCCGATGAAGCGGCGTCGCAGGTGGCTCCAGCCTTCTGGCCCCTGCGGCGGCCACGGTTCGCCCTCGGGCCACCACCGCGGTCGCTCGCCCTCGCCCCAACGGCCGCGACGCCATGGGCCACGGTGACCCCATTCGGGCTCAGGCATCCGCCACCCGGTAGCCGACGCCGTAGACGGTCAACAGGTATCGAGGATGGCGCGGGTCCGGCTCCACCTTGCGGCGGATGTTCTTGACATGCGCGTCGATCGCTCGTTCATAGGACTCGAGGGCCAGGCCGTGGATGGCGTCCAACAGCTGCGAGCGGGTGAACACGCGGCCCGGCTGGCGGGCCATGGTGGCCAGCAGCTCGAACTCGGTGGCGGTGAGCGCCACGCGCTGGCCGGCGACCGTCGCCTGCAGGCGCGGGACGTCCAGCAACAGCTCGCCGACGGTGATCTGCTCCTCGCTCCCGTCGCGGGCGTGACGCCGCAGCACGGCGCGAACGCGGGCGACCAGCTCGCGCGGGCTGAAGGGCTTGGTCAGGTAGTCGTCCGCCCCGAGCTCCAGGCCCACGACCTTGTCGGTCTCGCTGTCGCGGGCGGTGAGCATGATCAGCGGCACATCGGTCTCGCGGCGAAGCGCGCGGGTGACGTCCAGCCCGTCGACCTCCGGCAGGCCCAGGTCCAGCACGACGAGGTCCGGCCGCTCGCGCCGCGCGCGCATCAGCGCTTCGCGCCCATCGCGGGCAGTCAGCACCTCGAAGCCGCCGTGCTCGAGGTAGTCGCGCACGAGCTGCACGATCTTGGGCTCGTCATCGACGACGAGGATGCGGGCCATCGGTCGCATGGTAGTCGGGCGGGCGTCGCCGCCCGCCCGCATCGGTCTAGCTGCCGGAGCCCGGCGGCGCGCTGCCCGGTGAGCCCGGCGATTCGCTGCCCGGTGAGCCCGGCTCGTGCGCTCGGCGGTGCCAGTCATCGAAATGCTCGCGCGGACTGCCGTAGCCGTTCGGCCGGTGATTCCAGTCCCGGTAGCCGCGGCCACCCCATCGGCCCCAGCCGAAGATGGCCCGCAGCAGGCCGAAGATCAGGAAGATCCCCAGGATCCAGAAGAAGATCCCGAAGAATCCGAATCCCCAGCCCCAGCCGTGCCAGAGGTACGGCCCGGGGTAGTAGGCGACCGGTGCCCCGGAAGGCGCGGCCACGGTCTGGGCAAGTCCGGCGCTGACGCCAGCGTTGTAGACGCCGGCGCCAATGGCCACGATCAGGCCGATCAGGACCAGCGCGGCCAGCACGCGAGCAAAGGTTCCACCCGACATTTGTTCGTCACTCCTTGATGTTTATTCGGCCGGTCCATCCAGCCGTTCAACGCCAAGGCTGCGGGTGGCATGTGCGGAAACTGTGAACGCGGTACGGAAGGCTTGGAGGCCGATAGGCGGGCTACAGCCGGGTGCGGTAGCGCAGCTCCTCGAAGGCGATGCCGCCCAGGTTGCGGTTGCGGGTCGTGCCGTCCAGCCGCCAGCCGGCGCGCTCGTAGATACGCCGAGGCCGATGGTTGTCGGTCGCGGTCCACAGGGTGGCGGTCGTGAAGCCGTCTTCCCGCAGCGCCTCGAGGGCGGCCCCCATGAGCGCCAGGCCCGCCCCGCGGCCCCACGCGCTGGGCGCGGTGTAGAAGCCGTCCAGCTCCCCCGTCTCGGGTGACCCGTCGTCGTCGGCCGACGGCCGCACGATGGCGAAGCCCACGACCGCCTGGTCCAGCTCTGCCACCAGGGCGTGGGTGCGCTGCCGCGGTTCCAGCACGGCGGCCGTCCAGCGCTCCGGGAAGCCCAGCTGCGAGAGGACCTCGGCCGGGAAGATGTGCGGCCAGGCGGCGGTGCCGGCATCGAGCTTGGCGGCGGTCATGGTCGGCAGGTCGGCTTCGGTCGCGCCTCGGACCGTGATTGACTCCGATTCGGTCGTCATGAGCGCGCGAATCCTCTCATGACGGGCGGCACGCGCACCGGCCCTGCTAGGCTCGAAGCGCCATGGAGCGGTTCCGCGCCTTCTGGCGCAGCTCGACCGCGGCGCTCTCCGAGCGCGACTTCCGGCTGCTGTGGATCGGGCAGACCGGCTCCTTCCTGGGAGACGCGCTGGTGGGCGTGGCGCTCGCCTTCGCCGTGCTGGAGCTGACGGGCTCGGCCGGGGACCTGGGGCTCGTCTTCGCCGCCTTTGCGCTGCCCCGCGTCCTGTTCACTCTGGCCGGCGGCGTCTGGTCCGATCGTCTCCCCCGCCAACGCGTGATGGTCGCCTGCGACCTGATTCGCGCCGCGGCCCAGGCGGTCATGTCCACGCTGCTGATCACCGGCAACGCCCAGATCTGGCAGCTCATGGCCTTCGCGGTGGTGATGGGCAGCGCGGCGGCCTTCTTCACGCCGGCCTCGATTGGCCTGATGCCGCAGATCGTCGGCGCGAAACGGCTGCAGGAAGCCAATGCGCTGATGAGCATCTCCCAGAGCGCCACCCACATCTTCGGCCCGCTGCTGTCCGGGCTGATCGTGGCAACCATTGGCGCGGGCTGGGCCTTTGCCATCGACGGTGCCAGCTTCCTGGTCAGCGCCGGATTCCTGGTGGCGATGCGCATCCCGTTGAGCGCGCCCGCGCCGCGTCGGACCTTCGTGTCGGAGCTGGCCGATGGCTGGCACGAGGTGGTGTCGCGCTCGTGGGTGGTGGCCTGCATCCTGACCTTCTCGATCTCGAACGTGTCGCTGGGCGCGTTCCAGGTGCTCGGGCCGCTGGTCGCCAACCGGGAGATGGGCGGCGCCGCGGCGTGGGGCCTGATCGGCGCGGGCGCGTCGATCGGCGGCGTGGCCGGCGGCGCGGTGGCGCTGCGCTGGAAGCCGGACCGGCCCCTGATCCCCGCCTTCCTGGTCATGCTGCTGGCGCAGATCGAGCTGCTGCTGCTGGTGCCTCCCTTCCCGGTGCTGATCGTGGCGATGGGCGCGTTCGTCACCATCGCCTCGATCGTCATCAGCAACACGCTGTGGGACACCATGCTGCAGCAGCACATCCCGCGCGACGCCCTCAGCCGGGTCAGCAGCTACGACTGGATGGTGTCGCTCGTCTTCCAGCCGCTGGCCTTCGCCGCGGTGGGGCCGGTCTCCGAGCAGTTCGGCGTCGAGCAGACGCTGGTGGTCTGCACCGCCCTGGGCCTGGTCGCGAACAGCGTGGTGCTGCTGGTGCCGAGCGTCCGAAACCTGCGCCGCGTCGACCAGTCGGTGGCCGATGAGTCGATGGGCGCTGCTGCCGGGGCGGGCGATCCGACCGAACCCCCGGTGGCGACCACGACATAGCCTTCAGTCGGCCGATGCCGCGAGCGCCGCTTCCAGCACGGGGTCGCGACCGGCGAAGTAGTCGGCCGCCAGGGTCGGGACCGCCAGGTCCGGCTCGATGGTCAGCCGCGGGTCGTCCGGCGTCGACTTCTCCCAGTAGCGGACGCTGATGGCCACCCGCATCGGCACGATGTAGTCGTCCAGGTGCACCCAGGTGACGTCATCCCAGAAGTTCAGCCCGCCGCCCGGCGCCTCGCCGACGAAGACGGCCTGCGTCTTCTGCTCGATCTCGGTCGAGAAGTTGGCCGCCGCCGAGAAGGTGACCCGATCGGTGAGGACAAAGAGGTGTCCGGGCCGGTCGAAATCGGGGTCCGTAAAGTGGGACAGCAGGTTGGCGTAATTGTGGTTGTCGCCGCCAGGGTTCTGGCGTAGGTCCAGGATGACGCGCTCGTCCGGGTGCGCCGCGGTCAGCTCGTCGATCTCGTCGATCGCCGCCTGCGGGATGTCGGACACCGCCGGGTACCGGATGTAGATGGCGCCCTCCGGCAGCCGCTCCACCCAGATCGTCTCGTCACGTTGCTCGGTTGCGCGCAGCCCGTCGCGCGGTGGCAGCCCGGTGTAGGGCAGCCATCCTCCCCATGCCTCGAACTCGGAGCTCGGCACCGGCGCCACGCTCACGGTGCGCGTCCGGCTGCCATCATCGATCTCCAGCGCCACGTCGCCGTCATCCACCAGGCCCAGTCCGCGGAGGACCGCCACCTGCAGCAGGTAGACGGGCCGGAAGGCGGGCACGGTGGCCGGGCCGTCACGCGGCACCAGCGGCTCCAGGGCGGCCAGCACATCCGCGATCGGATGCCCGCCCACGGACACCAGCCGAGCGCCGGCCAGGTCCGCATAGTCGTCCATGGCGGCGGTGATGAAGACGCCCTCCTCGAACTCGTACACACGCAGCGGCAGGACCGGCCCGTCGCGTCCCTCCGCCAGGAAGGCGAACTGGTGTCCGTCGCGCTCCACCGACAGGCGCGCCCAGAGCCGCATCAGGCCGACCATGGCCTGGTCAGCCGTCAGGCCATCCAGCGACTGCTTCAGCGCCTCCAGCTCGGCCACGAAGGTGGCGCGATCGACCGCGTGGAAGGGATCGGGGTGGATGGCCTCCAGCTGGGCGAGGGCGCGATCAAGGTCCGCCCGGGCGGCAGCAAGGTTCACCGATGGCTCTGCGGACGGAGCGCCCGAGCCCGAAGTCCTCTGAGACTCAGGCTGACTGCCGCACGCCGACATGACGACCGTCAGCGTCAGCCCCAGGGCCAACCAGCGGCGCCGGAAACGCGTCTGGGATCGCATCACAAGGCACATACTACCAACTGGTAGTATCCGCCCGATGCGCGATTGGTTCAGCCGATGGGCTCGATCGTCAGCCGGTTTGGGCGCGAGCGTCGCTGGTCAGGCGGTGCAGGCCGTCCGCGGCCGCGGCCTCGATCTGCGCCAGCGCTGCCTTGACCTCCGCCTCGTCTTCGATGCCCTCGATGAAGCGACGGTACGCCTGCTCGAAGGCCCGGCTGGCCCGCCGGTGCGCCTTGCGGCCCGATACGGTCAGGGTCAGCACGCGGGAACGGCTGTCCTGCGGGTTCCGCCGCTCATCCAGGTGGCCGCGCTCGCGCATGGCACGGATGTAGTGCGACAGCGTGGTCGGTGGCATGCCCACGATGGTGGCGATCTCGGTGGGGCTGATGGGCTCGAACTCGAACAGCGCGCTGTAGACCGCGTACTCGTCCGGCTTGAGGCCGGCGCCGTCCATGGCGGCGGTCAGGAGCGAGCGCACGCGCTGGTTGGCGGCGAACAGGTCGAACAGCAGGGACGAGCGTATGCGTCGGTCGGCCACGATCGGATGATACGTCGCGCCCGGTGGCGCACCGCTGCTACCCTTCCGCCGTGCCCGATTCCGCTGACGCGCTGAGCGCCCGCGACGCCTCGACCGCCGCGCACCTGCGCGAGCGATTCGCCTTCCTGCCAGAGATCGTGGCCGACATGGAACGGCAGGTCCCGTACGCCTCCGCCATGATGCGCAGCCGCAGCGGCCTGCGGCTGAACCTGCGCGACACCGAGCAGACCGTCGAGCGCCAGGATCCGCAGGAAGGCATCGTGCTGACCGTCTCGAACGGCTACGGGCTGGAGGAGGCCGCGACCGACGAGATGGATGCGGCGGCGATCCGCCGCCTGGCCGACGCCCTGGTCGAGCGCGCGCTGGCGTACCGCCCGCCGGATGGCCAGGCGCCGCTGGAGATCGCCGGCGACGGCGCGGTATCGGGCGACTTCGCCACACCAATGGAGCAGGATCCGGCCGACCTGCCGCTGGCCGACAAGGTCACCCGTTTCGACACGCTGCGCCGAGCGCTGCGGGACAAGGACGAGCGGACGGTGCAGGCCATCTGCCAGTACACCGACCAGGAGGTCCAGCAGGTCTTCGCCAATCGCGGCGGCCTGAACACGCAGCAGATCCGTCGCATCAGCCTGGCGCTGATTCCGTTCCTGTCCGACGGGACACGACAGGAGTATTCGTACCTGGCGCGGACGGGCACCGGCGGCCTCGAGAAGATCGAGCTGCCGGACGAGGCGCTCGGCGCGGTGTCCGAGGAGGCGGCGGCCATGCTGACCGCCGTGCCGGTGCCACCCGGCACCTTTGACGTGGTGACCGACACCGTGACCACCGGCGTGATCGCCCACGAGGCATTCGGCCACGGCATGGAAACGGACATGTTCCTGAAGGAGCGGGCGCGGGCCGCCGACTACATCGGCAAGCGAGTCGGCTCCGACCTGGTGAACATCGTGGACGATCCCAGCATGGCCGGCGCCTATGGCAGCTACTTCGTGGACGACGAAGGGCGCGGCGCCAGCCCCACCCAGATCATCCGCGACGGCATCCTGCAGGGCGGCCTGACCGACCTGTACTCGGCCAGCCGGCTCGGCATCGGCCGCACCGCCAACGGTCGTCGCGAGAGCGTGCACCGCAAGGCGTACGCGCGAATGTCGAACACCTTCTTCACCCCCGGCTCCAGCACCCGCCAGGAGCTGCTGGACAGCCTGGACGACGGCGTCCTGCTGCGACAGACGCTGAACGGGATGGAGGATCCCAAGGGCTGGGGCATCCAGATCTGGGCCCTCTTCGCGGTCGAGTACAAGCACGGTAAGCCCACCGGCCGGATCTTCTCGCCGGTGGCGATCACCGGCTACGTGCCCGACGTCCTGGCCGATGTCTCCATGGTCTCGAACGATTTCTGGCTGGACGGCGGCACCTGCGGCAAGGGCTGGAAGGAGCTGGTGCCGGTCACCTCCGGCGGTCCGTTCCTCCGCACCCGCTGCCGGCTGGCCTGAGCATGGATCAGCGCCTGACCGATGCCCTCGAGCGCCACCCGGCGGTGCACGACTGGACCGCACGCCGCCAGGTCGGCCGCGGTGTGCAGATCTACCTGGTGGGCAACCAGGTCGAGAACGTCCGCCAGATCGAGCGCGAGTCGTACGAGGTCGAGCTCTTCAACGACCACCTGGCCGATGGCGAGCCGAGTCGCGGGGCGGCCAAGGTACCGGTCTCGCGCGCCGACCTCGAACGGCTGCCGGAGGTGCTGGAGACCGCGACCACCATGGCCAGCCTGGTCAACAACCCGCCCTGGTCGCTACCGGAGCCGCACGAGATGCCGGAGGTGGAGCTGGCCGACCATTCGCTGACGTCCATTGACGGCGCGCTCGCCGCGGCTCGCGAGGCGGCAGACCGCATCCGCGCCCTGGCGGCCAACGAGGCGGCGAATGACGTGCGGCTGTCGGCGGCGGAGCTGTTCGTGACCACCGTCGAGGAGGAGCTGCGGAACAGCCGCGGCCTGACCGGCATGTCCGTCGCCACCCACCTGCTGCTCGAGATCACGCTGCTCGCCCGGCAGGGCGGCGAAGAGGCGGAGTACTTCCGCCAGGCCACCGCCCGGCGGATGGCCGACCTGCGCATCGACGAGACGGTGACCGAAGGCTCGCGCATGGCGCGTGACAAGCTGCGGGCCACGGCCCCCCAGACGCGGGTCGGCCCGGTGGTGATGAGCGGCGAAGCGCTGGTCCAGTTCTTCGGCAACAACGCCGTGACCGAGACGGGCGCGCTGCTGAACCAGGCATCGGCGGCCTTCGCCTATTCGAAGATCTCGCGACTTGAAATCAACCGGCCGATCTGGGGCGATCGCGACCCGAGCGGCGACCTGATCAGCGTCCACGCCAACGCGCGGCTGCCGTACGGCGTGGCCAGCTATCGGTTCGATCCCGATGGCGTGGCGGCCGAGGACCTGCTGGTGATCGAGGACGGCGTGCTGCGGGCGCGGCCGGCGACCCAGCGCTACGCGCAGTACCTGGGCCTGCCGGCCAGCGGCCGGCCGGGCATGACCGAGGTGGCGCCTGGCAGCACGCCGATGGCGGACCTGCTGGACGGAGACGGATCCGCCTACCACGTGCTCGCCTTCTCGGCGCCGAACGTCGACGAGCTGACCGGCGAGTTCGGCATGGAGATTCGGATCGGCTACGAGCGAGGGCCGGGCGGCGTCCGGCCGCTGACCGGTGGCTCGGTCACCGGCAACCTGTTCGAGGCGCTGGCCGATGTCCGTCTCTCATCCGAGACCCGCGTCATGTCCTCGTACGCCGGGCCGGTGGCGATCCGCTTCGGCAGCCTGCAGGTCGCCGGCCAGGACTGACGCCTCAGAGCACCGAGTCGCGGGTGGCGATCGACGTCCTTCAGATTCCTGATCCGCCGCCAGGATTCGTCGATCCGCTGCTCGGGAATGCGCCCGTCCTCGACCAGGCCCGCCACCAGCTCGATCGTGCGCTCCACGATCCCCTCCTCGAACACCTGCTGGTTGGCGATGGTCAGGATGTCGACGCCGGCCACGATGGCGAGCCGCACCGCATCGGCATAGCCATAGGCGTCCCGGATGGCGCCCATCTGCATGTCATCGCTGATCACCACCCCGTCCCAGCCGAGCTGGCGACGCAGGATGCCGTCGATGGTGCGCTGCGAGAGCGTCGCCGGGTGGTCCGGGTCCAGGCGTGCGTTGAAGACGTGGGCGGTCAGGATCGCATCGGCCAGTCCGTCCTGGATCAGGTCGCGGAAGGGCTCCAGCTCGACCGGCTGCCAGGTGTCCGTCACGTCCACCACGCCCAGGTGCGTGTCGCCGACGGAGCTGCCATGTCCCGGGAAGTGCTTCAGCGTGGTCCGCACCCCGATCCCGTGATGCCCGCGAATGAACGCCGCTGCCTGGCGGTGCACGAGCTCCGGATCGGCGCCGAAGCTGCGGTCCAGGGCGCCGATGATCGGGTTGGCCGGGTTGAGGTTCAGGTCGACCACCGGCGCCAGGTTCAGGTTGATGCCCGCCTGGCGCAGGGTGCGGGCGATGTCGCGCCCCGCCCGTTGGGTGACGCGCACGTTGCCCTCCGCGCCGAGCTCCGCGGCCGAGACGGTTGGCGGGAAGCCATGGTCCGGACCCAGGCGCGCCACCTGGCCGCCCTCCTGGTCGACCGCGATCAGCAGCGGGGCCAGTGGCGGGGCGGTCGCGGCGGCGTCCTGCAGCGCGCTGGTCAGGGCGGCGAGCTGCTCCGGCGACACGATGTTGCGGACCGCCGACCCGGTGGGCTGGTCGACGCTGAACAGGACCACCCCGCCGAGGCCGCGGTCGGTGATGTCGGACAGGACCGCCGACGCCGACGCGGCATCGGTCCCGCGGAAGCCGACGAGGAGCATCTGGCCGATCTTGGCGCGCAACGACAGCTCGACCGGGGTTGGCCTCGGCGTGGGGCTGGGTCTGGGCGTGGGTGATGCGCCAGGCGAGCCGGATGGGCTGGCGGCCGCGAACGGGGAGCGCGTGGGCGCAAGCGGCAGGCAGGCGGCCAGCAGCGCGGCGCCGGCCACGCCCATCCCTGACAGGAAGGCGCGGCGCGTGACGCGCGGATCCCTCATGCAGTCTCCGACGCTGGAACGCCGGCGTGTGCTGCACTGCGGCGCCAACCGAGGATGACAAGCACGGTGGCCGCGAAACCGAGGCCGACCAACGACCAGGCAAGGGTGTAGCTGCCGGTCGTGTCAACCAGCAGGCCGAACAGCACCGGGCTGCCCACGAACCCCATGTAGAAGCCGAACGTCAGCATGCCGGAGGCGCGACCCGCCAGCCCGCTGCCCGACTCGGTGATCACGGCCAGGTTGCCGACCGCGTTCCAGGTCACCGCGGTCGCGCCGAACAGGATGGCCGCGGGCCAGGCGACCCAGAGCCCGACCTGCTCGATGGCCAGGATCAGCCCGATGGCGACGACTGCCCCGCCACCCAGCATCAGCAGCGGCAGGCTGAAGGTCGGCATCCGTTCGCTGGCCCAGCCCCACAGCAGCCTGGAGAAGATTCCCACCAGGCCGATGGTGGCGACGACCACGCCCGCCATCTGCTGGCTGGCTCCGGCGCGCTCGACCAGGTACAGCGGCAGGTAGGCATTGACGGCCGCCACGCCGCTTCCCATCAGGAAGGCGTACACCGCCAGCCATCGAACGCCGCTTGGCAGGCTGCGCGAAGGCTCCGGCTCGCCGGGTGCCGCCACTGTCGCGGGCGGCATCCCGCGGCACGACCACCACGGCGACCAGCAGAGCGGCGATCGGCACCAGGGCCGCCCAACCGAGCGCTGCCCGCCAGCCGACCTGCGCCGCCAGCGGGGCCAGCAGCGCGCCGGCCAGGAACGCGCCGACCTGCACGCCGGCCTGCTTGCCGCCCATCACCAGCCCGCGGCTGCCCGGTGGCAGGTGCACGGCCACCAGCTTGTTGGTCACCGGATTGCCGGTCGCCAGCGCCAGTCCGGCCAGGCCGGCCGCGAGCAGCATGATCGGATAGCCCGGCGCCAGCGCCATGCCGACCAGGGTCGCCGCGGCGATCGCGAAGGCGATCAGCATCACCCGCCGCGGCCCGAACCGATCGGTGCCCGGTCCGGCCACCAGCGACAGCGGCCCGCCGACCAGGAAGAAGACGGTGGTCAGCAAACCCAGCTGGGAACGGCTGATGTCGAACTCGTTGACCAGGTTCGGTCCCAGCACGCCGAAGGCGTAGCCGGCGAAGGTGCTCGTGCCCATGGCCAGGGCGAGCACCACCCCGAATGCGAGACGGCCTGGGCGAGTCACCGCGACATGGTGCAGGATTCTCCCCGTGTCATGCGCAGGGGGGTCCCGGCAACCCCATCGGGCCGGCCGAACGGGACCAACGGAGGATGGTGCGCCGATGCATCGGTCGGGCACCATGGCGCTGATGCGCCATCGACCCTCTGCGCTGCGTCCGGTCAGCCTGCTGTTCGCCGCTCTCGCTGCTCGCCGGATCGGCCGCGGTGCCGGTGCCCGTTGCGGGCGCGCCGACCACCGTCCGCCTGGTGCTGACCCTGCGTCCCGGCACGTCCCACTCCCATGCCGATCGCCTGGCGAGGTTTCCCGGCGGGAAGCTGGTGGCGCGCATCGACCAGCTGAACGTCCGCGTGGTGGAGGTGCCGGCGGCCGCGGTGGCCAACGCGCGAGGGCGCTGGGCGCGGCTGGCGGATGTGGTCAGCGTCGAGACCGACGGCCTGGTCAGCGTCGACTGGATTCCGCCGGATCCACTGTGGAACAACCAGTGGGAGCAGCGCCAGGTGCGCGCCCAGAGGGCGTGGGACCTCGAGCGGGGCGAGCGGACGACGATCGTGGCTGTCGTCGATACCGGCGTCCAGAGCAAGCATCCGGACCTGGCCGTGCGCCTGGTGCCGGGTCATGACTTCGTGAACAACGACGCGGCGCCGGCCGATGACAACGGCCATGGCACATCGGTCGCCGGCGTGATCGCTGCGACCGCCAACTCGATCGGCGTGACCGGCATGTGCAACCGCTGTCGGATCATGCCGGTCAAGGCGCTGGCTGCGAATGGCACCGGCCTGTGGACCGTGGCGGCCAAGGGCATCATCTGGGCCGCCGACCACGGGGCGGACGTCATCAATCTGAGCTTCGGTGGGCCGACCGGCGGCGACACGCTTCGCAACGCCATTCGCTACGCGAGGGGCAAGGGCGCGGTGGTGGTCGGCGCCGCGGGGAACTACGGCACCACTGCCCCGTTCTACCCGGGAGCCTTCCCCGAGGTGATCAGCGTGGCAGCCTCGACTGTCCTACGACCTGCGCTACGACTGGTCGAACTCCTCGACCTCCTGGGTGGAGGTTGCCGCACCGGGCTGCACCTGGACCTCCAAGTGGCACTCGCAGTTCGGCAGCTTCTGCGGGACAAGCGCCGCGACGCCGATGGTGTCGGGCATCGCGGCCCTGGTGCGCTCGGCCCGTCCGGGCATGACGCGCTCCCAGGTGGAGTCCATCCTGAAGGCGGCCACCGTCGCGGTGCCATTCCAGTTCACCCGCTTCGGGCGGATCGACGCCTACAAGGCCGTCTACCGCGCGGTGCACGGCAACATCCCGAACAGCCCGGCGCTCCAGCCATCGGCTCCGCTGCTCAATCCGGCGGCAGGGGTCACGCTGCTCGCCGGCGACCATGCCGGTTACCGCTTCGACGCCAGCGGGGCCATCCTGCGCGGCGCCGGCGTGAGCACTGGGGCTACCACCTTCGCCCACACCTCGAAGCGCACCACCATCCCGGGTCGCAGCGGCTTCTGGTACCAGCTGGTGGACGGCGCCCTGTCCGGCTACTGGGTCGCCGAGTCCTCGCAGGTCTTCCTCACCCCCACGGCCACACCCACGCCAACGCCAACCGCGACACCCTGACCCCTGGTCGCGCGCTGGCGCTCCATCGCGCGGGGCGTAGGATTCCCGTCATGAAGGGCGATCGGGTCGAAGCCGTGGTCGACACGGGCCAGGGCACCCAGACCTTCGTGATCGAGGCGACCCGCAACGGACGGCGGCTGGAGGTGACCACCAGCCGCGGCGTGGTCGAGGTCAGCGAGGTGACGCGCGGCGGCTCACCGGTGCGCACCGGCCGCTTCATGGCCAGCCGTCTGATCGCCCTGGTCGAGCACCCGGCTCACGAGGGACGCGACTCGCTGGTGGACGTCGAGACGCGCCGCCGCCTGACCAGCACCTCCGACGGCTGATCAGCCGTTGCGCAGGCTCGAGGTGTCGACCACCTCGAAGTTGCGGCCGTGCAGGCTCTTGAGCTGGTTCAGCTCGTCGTCATTCCAGAGCACGTCCGAGGTGCCGCTGAAGTACCACGGTGAGCCGTTGTCGGCCAGGATCATTCCGTAGCGCTTCATGGCCCGCAGGATCACCTGCATGCGCGGGCTGAAGCCGCTGACGTCGAAGTACTTCTTGAGGCGGACCCGCAGGCCCATCGGCGGCAGGCAGCCACAGCTGCCGGAGCCGGCGTGATGGCGAGCCGGGTAGATGTGCGAGCTGCGGGTCCGTGGCGCGGTGAAGCGGATGGCGTGCAGGATCGCGCCGGCCATCACCTCCTCGCGCCGCACCAGGCCGGGCAGGATGGGCAGGCCGGCGGCATCGGCGCTGGTCCAGCCATTCGGTCGCAGCGCGTTCGAGTTCAGGTCCCAGGTGGCGCCGGAGCCGGCGCGCCAGCCGCTGGCCGTCTTGCGGGCGTTGAACAGCTCGTACAGCTGGCAAGCCTCGGTGTCCCACATGAGCAGGTGGCGGTCACTGCCGGCCTCGATCTTGGCCGTGCCTGGGATCGGGTAGGGCACGTGGTCCGACTCGTCGTCGTAGTCGAACGCCACCGCCTTGCGCGGCGTGGCGGAGTCGACCACGTTGTATGGGATTCCGTAGCCGAGATACGAGCTGAAGTCGGGATGCAAGGGCAGCGGCCGGCCGATGGCATTGATCAGCGCGTCCGAGTTCTTCGCCACCGGCAGCGAGTCGACGCGCTTGTTCCAGACGTTCGTGCTCGGGAAGAGCGGGCAGTTCGACGTGGGCGGCGCGGCCACCGCCGGCATGCCGATGCCGTTGGCAGCAACCAGCAGCGCCAGCAGGAGCGTGGCGGATCGGGCACGCGAGACCGATGCGAACCTGGTCACGCGCCGCATTAGGCCCGCCCGGCCGCCAATCGTGAACCACCCGATCGGCTGCTCCCACATGGCCCGATCAGGCCGCGGCGCGCTCAGCCCGGCTGGAGGAAGGCGGCGCCGCGCATGTCGACGCGCGGACCGTCCGGATGACGCACCCAGCGGATGACGACCTCGCTGCAGATGACGCAGCGCAGCACCACGCCCGGCCCGTGAGTCCAGGCCCGGAGCGTGCCGAGCGCGCCCCGATTGCCGCAATGGGCGCAACGAGCGACGTAGGTGGTGATCTCCACGCCCATGATCTCGCGCAGGTCGCCGGCCACGGCATTGGCGTCGAGCACCAGCGGGTCGTCGATCACGGCCGGTCTCATGAGGTCGGTCCGAAGCGCTCGGTTCGGATCCGGACCGGCGGCAGCCCCAGCGCGGTGAGACCGTCGGCGGCCCCCTCGACCAGCAGGGTCGGACCGCAGACATAGACCAGCGGCTGCGCGACCGTGCCCCCGAGGCGGTCAACGACCGCGGCCAGCATCGGCTCGTCGATGCGTCGGTCGAAGCCGTCCCAACCCGGCGGCTGCTCGCGGGTGAGGGTGTGGAGGATGATCGGCCCACCGGGCTCGGCGGCCATGGCGTCCAGCTCCGTGCGGTAGATGACGTCGTCGATGGTGCGCGACGAGTAGAGCAGCAGCGCCGGAGTGCGGTCGGCCGCCGCTCGACGGGCGCGCAGCATGGCCATCAGCGGCACCACTCCCGAGCCGCCGCCCACCAGCAGCAGCGGGCCGCCCATGCCCGGCTCCCAGACGAAATAGCCTCCAATCGGTCCGCGCACCTCGACCAGGTCGCCCTCGACCAGGACGTCGTGGAAGTAGGGCGACACCTCGCCGTCGGGGATGCGCTCGATCCCGAGCTCCACCTCACCGCGCGCCTCCGGAGCCGAGGCGATGCTGTAGCTGCGCTGCGCCCGGTAGCCATCGCTCGGCCGTGAGCCGCACGTCGTAGTGCTGCCCGGCCCGGTGCGGCCGCCACGCCGGCAGGGACAGGGTGAAGCTGGAGACACGATCGGTCTGCGGCCGGATGGCGGTCACCGTGCCGATCTGCCAGCGCAGCGGCTCGGGCGCCGGCGCCCCGCCCAGGCCCGGTCAGTCGCCGCTGTAGCGCTGCTCACGCCAGGGATCGCCGTGGTTGTGATAGCCCAGCGACTCCCAGAAGCCGGGCTCGTCATTCGCCTGGAGCCGCAGCCCGCGAACCCATTTGGCGCTCTTCCAGAAGTACAGATGCGGCACCACCAGCCGCGCCGGTCCGCCGTGCGCGGGCTCGAGCGGCTGGCCGTCGTAGGCGTAGGCCACGAACGCCTGGCCGTTGAGCGCGTCCTCCAGCGGCAAATTGGTGGTGTAGCCACCGTACGAGTACGCCACCAGGAAGCGCGCGGCCGGGTCCAACGTGACGTTTTCGAGCAGGGCGTCGACGCTGACGCCGGTCCAGTGGGTGTCCAGCTTCGTCCACTTCGTGACGCAGCTGATGTCCACCGTCCAGTCCTGGCGCGGCAGGGCCTGGAACTGGTCCCAGCTCCAGGTCAGCGGCGCGCCGACAAGCCCGTCGATGGTGAAGGACCAGTCGGCGAGGTCGATGCGCGGCGTCGGGCCCGCCGACAGGACCGGAAAGTCCCGCGTCAGATATTGGCCGGGCGGGATCCGGTTCCCTTCGTCGCCGGGCGGCTGCCGGCGGCCAACGAAGCCACGCGACACGAACTGGTCGGCCACGCTCGCACTATAACCCTGCCGCCATCCGGCTCCTAGGCCGAACGCTGGTACCCGCGGAACGCCCGGGTGGCAACCGCGACGCAGACCGCCGCCAGCACGACCAGGCCGGCCAGGCGCGGGAGCACGATCGACCAGTCCGGGCTGCCCATGAGCGCTTCGCGCCCGGCCTCCACGGCCCAGTTGACGGGGTTGAATCGAGCCACGGTCTGGATCCATTCAGGAGCCAGCAGCAGCGGCATGAACGCCGCCGACAGGAAGCTCAGCGGCAGCACCATGAAGGTGTTGATGCCGATCACCGACTCTCGCTGGCGAAGCGCCAGGCCGAGCGCGTCCGAGATGGCACCGAAGGACGCGGCCAGCAGGAGCGCGCACAGCACCAGCACCGCAAAGCCGAGGGGTCCGCCGGTGAAGTGGGCTCCCAGCAGCCAGGCCAGGGCGCCGATGACCACGGCCTGCAGCACCAGGGTCAGGGCGTCATAGGTGACGCGCCCGATGATGAGCGAAGGCCGATGGACCGGCGCGACCAGGAATCGATCCAGGATGCCGCGGTCGATGTCCTCGATCACGCCCATCCCGCTCCAGCCGGACGAGAAGAGGGCGGTCATCACGACGACGCCCGGAACCAGGTAGTCGAGGTAGGTCGCGCCGCCCGCGCCGAAGCCGGGGATCTCTGTCACCGACTTGAACAGCGCACCGAACAGCAGCAACCAGATGATGGGCTGCACGAGGGTGATGGCCACGAACCACGGCTGGCGCCAGACGGCGCGCACGTGGCGCTGGGTCATGAAAAAGGATTGGGTCATGGCGGTCATGCGAAGGACTCCTCACTCTGCTTGAACGATCGACCGGTGTGCATGAGGTAGACGTCGTCCAGCGACGGTCGCGAGACGGTGACCGAGGCCACCGCGATTCCCGCTCCCTCCAGGGCGGAGAGGAGCAGCGGAACCGCGGACGCGCCGTGCTCGGCCTGGGTCCGCAGCGTGCGTCCTTCGAGCATCGGTTGTCGGAGGCCTGGGACGCCCGCCAACGAACCGATGGCCCTGCCGGTGCCATCGGATTCGGACAGCTCGACGTTGATGGCGTCGCCCCGCAGATCGGCTTTCAATGCGTCCGGCGTCCCCTCGGCCACGACACGACCTCGGTCGACGATGGCCACCATGTCGGCCAGGCGATCTGCCTCCTCCAGGTAGTGGGTGGTCAGGAAGATGGTCAGCCCGTCCTGCTCGGCGAGCCGCTGGATCTCGTGCCAGAGCTCCGCTCGGGCCTCGGGATCCAGGCCGGTGGTGGGCTCGTCCAGGAAAAGGACCTGCGGACGGTGGATGAGGCCCATCGCCACGTGAAGCTTGCGCTGCATGCCGCCCGAGTAGCCGCGCACCATGCGGTCGGCCGCCTCGCGCAGGCCGAAGGTGCCGAGCAGCGCCTCGACCCGATCGCGCAGGGCGGCCCCACCCAGGCCATATACCCGACCCTGCAGCCCCAGGTTCTCGCGTCCCGTCGCGTCGGGGTCGACAGCCGCGCGCTGTCCGACCACGCCGATCGCATGCCGCACGGCGTCCGGCTCCGACCGGACATCCCGGCCGGCGACGCGCGCATCCCCCTCGTCCGCTCGCGCGAGGGTGCTGAGGACCTTGACCGTGGTCGACTTGCCGGCGCCGTTCGGCCCCAGCATGCCGTAGGTCGTCGACGGCATCACCGTGAAGGAAAGGTGGTCCAGTGCCACCACATCCTTGCCGTAGCTTTTCACCAGCCCGTTGGCCTCGATGGCCAGTGCGCTAGACTCGCTTCTAATCATTCCCTCTCCTAAGTCTCTTAGATGCTAAGATACTTAGCATGGTGAGCAGAGGACCGGACATTGTCAAGTCGTCGCGCTGAGAGCGCTTCCATTCGCCGGGTGCTGGCGCTGGGCCTCGTCTTTCACGAGGCGGCGGCCATGCGGCTGGGCATCAACGCGACCGATCTCAAGTGCCTGGAGCTGGCCGCCGGCGAGGGATCTGTCACCCCGACCCGTCTCGCCGAGCTGGCTGGACTGACCAGCGGAGCCATCACGGGCGTGCTCGATCGGCTGGAGCGGGCGGGGATCGTCAGCAGGGAAGCGGACCCGACCGATCGGCGGCGCGTGGTCATTCGCGTCGTCGAGGAGCGCCTTCGGGATATCGACGACCTGTACGCACCCATCGCCGATGCAGCCGAACCCGCCGAAGCGGCCGCCCGCGTGATGGCCGCCGAGCAGATGGACAGGGTGGCCGTGGCACTGGAGCGGGCGACCGCGCAGCTCCGCGCCGAGACACGCGGCGGCATGGTGGACGACACCACCTTCATCGCACCGCTCGCCGGCGCGACGCACGGACGCCTGATCTTCATCTCCGGTGCTCCCCGCCTTTCGGTGACGGCCGCGCCCTTCGGTCCGCAGGCGGTTGCGCGCGTGGTGATGGAGACGAGCGCCTCGCGCCTGACACTGACACGGGCCGCCGAGGAGGAGCACCTGCTGCATGCCGGCTTCGAAGGCGGCGCGCCGGACATCCGGGCCGAAGACGGCGTCGTCACCGTCCGCTACCGGCGCCCTCGGCTGGACGTGCGCAGCCGACATGCGCGGATCGCCCTGAACGCGGCCATCCCCTGGACCGTCGAGGTCCAGGGCGGCGTGACCGACCTGGTCGGCGAGCTGCGCGACGTTCCGCTGGCCGGTCTGTCGGTTGCCGGCGGGGTCAATCACCTGCGCCTCGAGCTGCCGCCGCCGAGCGGAACCGTGCGGCTGGCGATCGATGGCGGGACGAGCGATGCCACCGTGGAGCGGCCCGCCGGCACCGACCTGGCGCTTCGGGCCCAGGGCGTCATCTCGCAGCTGACCTTCGACGATGAGCGCCGCGAGAACGTTGGCAAAGAGCTCCGCATGCAGTCGCGTCGGTTCGGGCGCGCCGCCGATCGATATGAGCTCGAGCTGCGCGGCGGAGCGGCCCGCCTGCGGATCGACACGCTGTAGGGGTCCACCCGCGGCGTCTGCTACGGTACCGCTGCCAGCGCCATGACCGGGCGCAGCACCTCCGGGCGGTGGGGTGACCGCCCATCCGAGCGGGGGATCCCGAGCAGGTGACCGCACATCCGGCTCCCACGTACGGCGGCCAGGCCCTGGTCGAAGGTGTCCTGATCCGGAGCGGAAGCCGATGGGCGGTGGCGCTCCGCGCCCCTTCCGGCGAAATCCACGCCTACGACGGCGAGCTGGCACCACCGAACGGCCCGTGGCGCCTCCCCTTCCTGCGTGGCTTGCGCGCGCTCGGCACCCAGCTGCGGCTCGGCATGCGGGCGCTGGCCGATTCCTCGATGCTGGCCGAGACGGGCGAGATCCGAACGCTCCCGCTGCTCGCCACGCTGGGGCTGGTGGCGGTCAGCCTGATGATCGGCCTGTTCGTGTTCAGCGCCATCCCGCTGCTGCTGACCGGGCGCGACCCATTGATCGAGCCAACCCTGCCACAGCGCCTGTCTGAAGGCCTGATCAAGGGAACCCTGCTGACGGCCTACGTGGTCGGTGTTACGCGCCTGCCGCGCTATCGGCGCATCTTCAGCTACCACGGCGCCGAGCACATGGCCATCGCCTGCGCCGAGGCGGGCCGGCAGCTCACCATCGCCAACGTGGCACGCTTCAACCCGGCGCACCCACGCTGCGGTACTGGCTTTCTGGTCATCCTGGCGGCGGTCGACACGCTGCTGCTGGCCGCGCTCCCCCGCCTGGGACCCATGGCCGACCTGGGCCTGCGGATCGCCTTCGTCCCGGTCACGGCCGCCATCGCCTATGAGGTGCTGCGCTGGGGCGCGCGCCGCCGCGGACTCGGCTTCGCGCTGAACCGATTCGGGCTGCTGACCCAGCGCCTGACCACCGCCTATCCCGACGCGGGCCAGATCGAGGTGGCGATCGCCGCCGTCGAGGCCTGCCGGCTGGGCGTCCGGACAGAACCGGTGACAGAGGCCGCGCCCGTGCCGGCTGCAGGGCTCCCATTTTCATGACCTTCCAAGGCTCCACCTCGATCCTGAGGACGTCGAACCAATCCGCCCAGCAACGTCCGAAAGGAGCAACTCGTGGAACCGATGGAGCCCATGGTCCCGATGGAGCCCATGGTCCCGATGGAGCCGCCACTACCCAGCGCTGAGGCGCCGCCGCCGCGCAAGCGGTCGCGGGGCCGGGCAGCCCTCGCCGGGCTGGTGGTCGCAGCCGTGCTGACGACCTGGGGCGCTGCCAGCGTCTTCGCCGCCAGCCCTGACCCGAGCGCCAGCGGATCGCCGGCGGCGAGCGACAACCGTGGCAGCGGCGGCTCGGGCAGCTCGGACCAAACCGATCACACCTGCCCGAACGACGACTCGAATGGGTCTGATTCAGGAACTGACTCGACATCCAGCTGATCTGCAGCCACGGCGGAGGGGCGCGCCCGCACGGGTCGCGCCCCTCTTTCCCTGCGTGCCCTGACACCGCTGATCAGGCCGGAGGCAGCTGCACCTCGAAACGGGCTCCGCCTTCCCGGCGGTTGAACGCGCGGATAACGCCGCCATGATGGTCGGCGATCCAGGCTGCGATCGCCAGACCCAGCCCCGTCCCGCCGCTTGGCGCATCACTCGCGCGATAGAACCGCTCGAAGACGTTTGGCAGGTCCTCCGGCTTGATGCCCTGTCCCTCGTCGTCGACACGGATGCTGGGTCGGCCCGCCGGCGATATCGAAACCCGGACCGTGCCGCCCGGCGACGAATGCCGGATCGCGTTGTCGACGAGGATCGCCACCAGCTGGCGAAGCCGGTCGGCGTCGCCGGTCACTTTGGCTGGTGCTGCGTCGAGGCTCAGGGACACGCCGTGGGATTCGGCCATCGGGCGGAGCCGCTGCAATGCCTCGCCCGCCACATCGGCAAGATCCACTGGATCCCGCCGCAGCTCGACTGTCCCGGAGTCGCTGCGCGCCAGAAGCAGCAAGTCGTCCACCAGACCGGTGAGGTGATCGACTTCCACCTCGATATCGTCGAGGGCCTCCCTGCGCTCTTCCTTCGGTGGCTCCGGATCGCGCCGCAGCCGTTCGACGTTGCCCCGCACGATGGTGAGTGGCGTGCGCAGCTCATGGCTGGCATCGGCCGCGAACTCGCGCTGCCGGCGCAGCGACTCGCGGATGGGCACCAGCGCGTTGCCGGCATACAGGAAGCCGACGCCCGCGGCGAGGCCAAGCGCCACCAGGCCGCCAACCAGGAGCACCAGGAGCAGGGCGTTCAGCGTTCGCTGCTCGGCGGCGCGGTCACCCACGACCTGGATCACGTACGGCTCGCCGTCGATCTCGATCCGCTCGCTCAGCACCCGGACCGGCGAGCCGTCGACTGTCTCCAGCCGCACGTCGGTCGCGCCGGCAAGGGCGGCGGTCACGCCATCGGCCACCGGCAGTCCTGTCTCGTCCGGGGGCGATCCTCCGGCAAATTGCCCCTGGCCATCCACGAGATAGGAGATGGTGCCGGCGCCCGGTCCGCCGAACTCGGGTGAGCCGAGCGAGGGCTCATCAGGGCCATGTTCATGTGGCTCATACAGCCCGCCCGCTCCGACGCGCTCGATGAAGCGGCTGACCCCATCGGCCTGGGCCGCCAGCTGTGCCTGGCTGGCAGCCCCCAGCGAAGCCTGGACACCGATGTACAACGCCACGCCAAGTGCCAGCAGCACCGCCGCCGTCAGACCCGCGCTCCACGCCACAAGGCGCCAGCGAACGTTGCGCAGGAGCCTGGCATCGCCCGGCTGCCCTGGGGCGGCCGTGGCGGAATTGGTCATGCCTCGGCCATGCGATAGCCGACTCCGCGGACGGTCATGATCCGTTCGCTGGCATCCCCGAGCTTGTCGCGCAGGTAGTGGATGTAGGTATCGACCGTGTTACGCGTGAGGATATCGCCGTACGGCCACGCGTAGTCGAGGAGCTGGTCGCGGCTCAGCACCTGGCCGGGATGGCGCAGGAGGCACTCGAGCAGGCTGAATTCGCGCGGGCTGAGCTCGACAGGGCGCCCATCGACAAGCAGCTGCCGACGCATCTCGTCCAGCGCGATCGGCCCGTTATGCAGCACGACTCCGTTTGAGACGGGTCGGCTGCGGCGGCGATCCAGCGCGCGCAATCGAGCGGCCAGCTCGGCATAGGCGAAGGGCTTGACGAGGTAGTCGTCAGCACCTGCATCAAGGCCGCGGATACGGTCGTCCACGGCGTCCCGGGCGGTCAGCATCAGGATCGGGACCTGCGAGCCACGCGCTCGCAGCCGACGGGCGACATCGGTCCCGCTCAGGTCGGGCAGCCCGACGTCCAGGATCATCGCGTCGATCCCATCGTTGGCCTCTGCGATCTCCAGCGCCTCCCCGCCCGACGCCGTGAGATCGACCAGGTGCCGATCGTCACCGAGCATGCGGACCAGCAGCCGGCCCAGCCGCGGATCGTCCTCGACCACCAGCAGATGCATGCCGACACAGTATCGGCCTTGTCTGGGAAGCATCTGAGAGCGACCTGTGTTAGTCTCGGGGGGACAACAGGCCCGATGGACGGGTCACCCCATTCCCGCGGCACCGGATCGCTCCTCTCACGGCAACGGCGAGACAGGTTCGCTCAGGCCGCGAAGAGGAGTTTTTTCTTGTACCAGTCCCAGTCCACCTTCACCGACAAGACCCTGGAATGCGCCGACTGCGGCCAGCAGTTCAACCACAGCGCCCAGGACCAGCAGTTCTACGCGGAGCGCCAGTTCAGCGAGCCGCGCCGCTGCCCCACCTGCCGCGCCGTCCGCAAGGCCGCTCGCGGCGATAGCGGCGGCGGCAGCTACACCAGCGGCGGTGGTGGTGGCTATTCCGAGGGCGGCTACGGCCAGCGCGAGATGTTCACCGCCACCTGCGACAGCTGCGGTGGCCAGGCCCGCGTGCCGTTCCGGCCGACCGGTTCGAAGCCGGTCTACTGCAGCGACTGCTTCAGCACCCGGCGCTAGGCCGATGCGGCCGACCGGCCGCCGCTGAGCATCACGAGCCCGTCGAGCGATCGACGGGCTCGTCGCATGTCACGGGCCGTCAACCGCACGCACCGCGGTCACCACGAAACGCGCCCGGCAGCCGGCCACGATGTCGTACGTACCGGGGTACCAGTTCTCATCGGCGAGCGTTGGGATCCAGTGGCAGGAGGCTGCCTGGGAATCATCGAAGTGCCCGGTGACCTCCAGCCAGCGCGAGACTGGGGGCCGGCTTCGCACGGACGGATGCAGGACACCATCCAGGGCACCCCAGTCAGCTGATTCGACCGGAGACAGGTGGATGACGCGCCGGTCGGAGGGCTGGGCGAGCCACTCCGTCTCCCAGGTTCCCTCGGACCTGAAGGTGCAGCCCTCGCAGGCCACCGACCAGCCACGGACGGTGATCGGCGCATCGCCGAAGCACGCGGCGGTCCAGAACCCATCGGCATTGAGCAACCCCAGCAGGTCGTCGGGTTGCGGTCCGCAGGTCTGAGGCGTCGGCGGTGCCGCAGCGGGCATCACCGGGGACGGCTCGCGCTCCCAGATCGCACCGTCACCGAGGTGCCAAAGGACCGGTGTCCGGCCAGCTTCCGAGGCTAGCCCTCCGACCGCCACGATGCCGCGCGGTCCGCCCACCGCCTCGCCCGGCAGGCCGCCGAAGGCGGCCGGCATGACATGGCGCTGCCACGACAGGCCGTCGCGCTGCCACCACAGGGGCATTTCCGTGGCGTGATCCCAGCCCAGCGCGATCACCCGTTCTCCGTCGGTCACCATCCTGCCTGCCACGGCGCCGCGGAAGGGCGCCGTGTTGTCGCTTGACCACACCAGCTGCTCCCCCTGGATCGCGCCCTTCCACATCCGCGCACCGCCCGGCCCGCGACCCAGCGCCAGCAGGTGGTCACCGTCCGCCACGACGTCCACGATCTGGCCGGGACCGATGGGAGGCGCCGCCGACCAGTTCCAGCCATCCGCGGAGAACGCACCATCACCCTCGGTGGTGGGATCGTTGAGGCCCCAGATGAAGAAGCCGAGCGGCGTGGCCGCCAGTCGGATGCCCATGTCGGTGCGCAGTTCGTCCACGGGCCGCTCCGTCCACAGCAGACCATCGGCCGAGAACCACACCTCGGTGGCGCCGCCACCGGTGTTGGCCAGCAGCACGTAGCCCGCCTCGGATCCAGCCAGCGACACGTAGTTGACGGTCATCTCCGGCGGCAATGCGCCAAGCCGCTCCCATGAATCGGCATCCTCCGACTGCCACAGCATGGTGGTGGTCGTTCCGTCCGTGAGCTGGACGGTTCCCGCCATGAGCCAGCCGGACGGCCCGTTCGCGGCGGTACGCCCGTAGGTGGCGGACGGGACCTGAGACGCCCGCCAATGGGTGCCGTCGGACGACGCGAGCAGCACCTCGTGCGACGGCGTCGCACTCCATCCGAAGGCCATGAACCCATTGGCGTCGGACGCTAGCCCGTAGACCGCGCTGTTCGACTGCATGTGGGAAGGGAAGCGTTCGAACATGGCCTCGTTGTCGATGTCGCCGAAGATCCAGCCGTTGACGGCGCCTTCCACAGAAAGCCAGCCCTCGAAGCCTCCCTGGTGCGGCGGCGCGGCGGAAACGTAGGCCGCATCACCCTGGTGCAGGCGGCCGACGGTCCGGGAGGACGACGGGCTTTCCAGCAACGTCACTCCAACCCGCATCCGCACCCACTCGCTGACGAACTCGCTCGGCTCGGCCACGCTGGGAGTCGGCGCTGGATCGACCGTCACCGTGCGGATCGGCCGAGGACTCGGCGTCGAGACAGGACGTGGACTCGCAGGCTCAGCCGATTCGACGGGCGTGGCCGTGGCCTGGCTCGACTGATCGGGCTGCTCGGGAAGGAGTCTGCTCACGGCGATCAGGAGGCCGCCCGTCAGGGCCAGCACCGCCAGGCCGACCATCATCCGATCGCCAGCCGTGCTCGACGGCCGTCGCCCTTCGGACGTAGAAAGCGGAACCTTGTCCGGATCGAACACCGTCGCTTGCTCGGTAGCGGTTGGCGAATCCTACGCCGCGGGGTACATGGGTAGGTGGCTTCCCGCTGGGCCGACCCGGCTGCTACCGTGCGGCCGATGAACCAGCCCGAGCTCGTGATCCTTGGCGCTCACCTGGAGCCGGTCGCTGGACTGTGGCTCGGCTCAGACGCCGATGCGCTGGCCATCGCCGGCGGCCGGATCGCGGCGGTGGGCCGGGCGGCGGAGGTGCGTGTGCTCGCGGGACCTGCCACGCGGGTGGTGGAGCTGGCCGGGCAGACGGTGGTGCCGGGCTTCATCGATGCCCACGTCCATCCGATCGACGGTGGGATGACGAGCATGGAGTGCGACCTCTACTCAGTGGTAGGCGCCGACGCGTACGGTCCGGTCATCTCCACCTACGCCGCGGCGCACCCCGAGCGACCGTGGATCACCGGCGGCGGCTGGTCGATGTCCGACTTCCCGGGCGGCACGCCGAGACGTGAGGCGCTGGACGCGCTGGTACCGGATCGACCGGTGATGCTCTACAACCGCGACGGGCATGGTGTCTGGGTCAATTCGCTCGCCTTGCAACGGGCCGGCGTGGATGCTTCGACCGCCGATCCGGAGGACGGCCGCATTGAGCGTGATCCGGATGGAGCGCCCACCGGCATGCTGCAGGAAGGCGCCATCGACCTGGTGGCGGATCACGTGCCGCCGACCAGCCATGCCGATCACGTCGCGGGCCTGCTGGAGGGCCAGCGCCAGCTCCACGCGCTGGGCATCACCGGCTGGCAGGACGCGATCGTCCGGCCCGAAGGGCAGGCCGCGTATGCCGAGGTTCAACGGTCCGGCCGCCTGACCGCCAAGGTGCGGCTGGCCATGCTGTGGGACAGCAAGCGTGGCCTGGAGCAGGTCGACGAGCTGGTCGAGCGCCGCGAGGCAGCCGCGACCGGGGGGCTGGCGGCCGGCAGCGTCAAGCTCTTCGTGGACGGCATCATCGAGAACCGCACCGCGGTCATGGTGGAGCCCTATCTCGAGCCGGATGGTGGCGTGAGCGAGATGTGCGGCATCCCCATGATCGAACGCGACCTGCTGACCGCCGCAGTCGTCGAGCTCGACCGGCGCGGTTTCCAGTGCCACTTCCACGCGATCGGCGACGGTGGAGTTCGGCTGGCCCTCGATGCGCTGCAGGCCGCGCGGGCTGCGAACGGCGCTGCGGACCGTCGGCACCACCTCGCGCACATCGAGCTGATCCATCCCGATGACATCGGCCGGTTCGCCACCATCGGCGCCGTGGCCAACATGCAGCCGTTCTGGGCCATGGACGAGTCGCAGATGCGTGACCTGCGCATTCCCGTGCTTGGCGCCGAACGAGCTCGATGGCAGTACCCCTTCCGCAGCCTGCTGGACGCCGGAGCGCGCATGGCCGGCGGCAGCGATTGGCCGGTCACCACGCCGAACCCGTTGCTCGAGATGGAGGTTGCCGTCACCCGCACCGACACCGACAACCGTGGTGGGCCGGCGCTGTTCCCCGAAGAGCGGCTGACCCTGGACCAGGCACTGACGGCCTTCACGATCGGCTCGGCCTACGTCAATCACCTCGACGCCGAAACAGGCTCCATCGAGGTCGGCAAGCGCGCCAACCTCGCGATCCTGGATCGGGACATCCGATCGCCGGCTGCGGGCCCACTTGGCGAAGCGCACGTCGTTGCGACTGTCGTGGACGGGCAGGTCGTGGCCGGCGAACTTTGACGCGGCGTACCATGCGCGGCATGAGCGCTCCGGCCGCATCGGTCCATGTTCGACCCGAGCAGTACCACCTCGCCTGGGACCGCTCGATCGAGCCGATTGCCACGGTCGCCAGCGGCGATATCGTCGAGTTCGACGCCAACGACGCCGGCAACGGCCAGCTGAATGCCAACTCCACGCTCGACGACCTCAAGGCGGTCGACTTCTCGCGGGTCGACCAGGTCAACGGACCCATTGCCGTGGAAGGAGCCGAGCCGGGCGACACGCTCGAGGTCGAGCTGATCGACTTCCAGCCCGGTGACTGGGGCTGGACGGCCAGCTTCCCGGGCTTCGGCCTGCTGACCGACGACTTTGACGAGCATGCGTTGCGCATCACGCGCCTGGATGGCCGCCACGGGGAGCTGCTGCCCGGCATCCGCGTACCGCTGGCGCCGTTCTGCGGCGAGCTGGGGGTTGCCCCGCCGACCGAGGGCGCGCACTCGACCATTCCGCCGGACGTGCACGGCGGCAACATGGACACCAAGCACCTGACCGCCGGCACGAAGCTGTATCTGCCGGTCTTCGCGTCGGGCGCCCGCTTCTCGCTGGGCGACGGTCATGCGGCCCAGGGCGATGGCGAGGTGTGCGGCACCGCCATCGAGACGCCGATGCGCGTGCAGCTGCGCCTCACGGTCCGCAAGGACCTGCACGTCACCGGCCCCGAGTTCCAGACTGCCGGGCCGCTGGCGCAGGCCACCAACACCGGGCCGTACTACGCCACCGATGGCGTGGGGCCGGACCTGATGGCCGCGGCCCGTGACGCCGTGCGGCGGATGATCGACTACCTCGGCCGCTCGCACGGCCTGGCGCCGATCGATGCGTACATGCTCTGTAGCGTGACGGCCGACCTGAAGATCAACGAGATCGTCGACGCTCCGAACTGGATCGTGGCGATGTACTTCCCGCTCTCGGTCCTCAGCTAGGCCGTCTCGCCGCTCCGCGTCCGCCTACGCCACGTCGTTGTCAGGCGGCGCCTCGCCTCCGTAGATCTCGCCCATGCGCTTCAAGGCGCCGGGGTTTCGGGCTCGCAGGATGAAGTAGAGGACGAGGCCGATCAGCATCCACACCGCCGCGACCGGCGCCGTGTAGCTCAGCGCACCGGCGAATGGCGACAGCTCGACGTCAAAGATCGGAATGGTCAGTCCGCCGATCACCGACATGAAGGCCGGGATCATGAACAGCACGCCGAACACCGGGATCAGCAGGTGCTTGATGACGTTGAACTCGTCGCGCCGTTCCCTGAGATAGAAGCCGATCACCGCCACGTTCACGGCGATGTACATGCCGGCGAACAGGAGTCCCAGCAGGGTGCCGATCCAGACGTAGATGTTGATCGGGCCGCTGGCCGGATACGGATCGTCGACCAGGATCAGGCCACCCGCCACGGCCACCACGATGGCCAGGATCACCTGGAAGTGGATGGCGTTGACTGGTGTCCGATGGGTGGGATGCACCGCGGCGAAGAATCGCGGCAGCAGGTTGCCACGCCCCATCGAGAAGAGCGTGCGAGTGGCCGCCGTGGCCCCCGAGTTCGCGTTGGCGAACGAGCTGTTGATGATGGCGAAGACGACCAGGATGCCGCCCAGCGTGCCGAGCACCTCGGTCGCCATGCCGCCCCAGGGGTCGCTGTTGTTGAAGGTGTAGAACTCGCCCGCCATGCGCTCCGGCCCGAAGTAGACCGTGGCGGCGTAGTAGTTGAAGACATAGAACGCGCCGACCAGGATCGTTGACCAGATGACGGCGCGGGGAATGGTCCGCCGCGGCTCCCGGCTCTCCTCCCCCAACGGGGCGGCGGCCTCGAAGCCGATGAAGGCCAGCAGGCAGAAGATCATGCCCTGGAAGGCAGGCTGGACTCCCTCATCGCCAGGGATGAACACGCTGAAGGTGTTCCGATCACCGGCCTTGAAGATCAGGACCGCGGAGACGAAGATGAAGATCCCCATCTCGATGACGCCCAGCACCACGCCGGTGCGCGTCGAGATGCTGACGCCGCGATAGATCAGCCACCAGAGCACCACGCCGCACAGGACGGCCAGCACGACCCACAGGTAGGTGAAGTCGCCACCGATGCCCAGGTAGGTCGACAGGAACGAGGCGCCAAAGAAGCCAAAGGCGGCCAGCAGAATCGGCGCCACCAACGGCTCGGCCAGCGCGAAGGCCCAGGCCATCAGCCAGCCGAAGAACGGGCCAAGCCCGCGGGCAACATAGGTGTACATGCCTCCGGCGGACGGCAGGTGCCTGGCCAGCTGGCCGATCGAATAGGCCGTGAACAGGCAGGCGATCATGGCGAACAGGACGGCCAGCGGCGTCAGCCCGCCGGCAAAGCCGGTGGCCGCGCCGATCGAGAGGGCGGTGGCCACCGCCGGAGCCATGTGGGTGATGGACTGGAACAGGACCTCGGGCAGGCCAATGGCATTCCGTTCCAGGCTTGGGGCTCGGTCGCCGGGGACGCTGGTCGTGGTCGCAGTCATGCGGGGACTCCTCCATCCGTACCGCGCTTCCCCCTGTGCTCGGGCCTCCGCGCGACGGAGCCCGTCGGCAACCCGCCTATTGTCGGCAGCCCGTCAATCGGAGCGCTGCTCGGCCTCCAGCAGGTCGGCGGTGCGGATGATCGACGAGCGCAGGGTTTCGAGCGCCGCGAACACCGCTTCGTCGTCGACCTCCTGCTCCTCGAGCTGGCCGAGCAATGCCCGATAGGCGGCCACCTGGTGTAGCCGGACGGCCCATGGACGATCGATCCGAGCCGATGCTGACGCCGGGACCATCCGGCAGCTGGGACGCAGGCGGCCTGCAGTGGCCGAGCGTCGTCCGTACCGATGTGGGCTGACCTCGTGACGTTCCCCGCGCTCGATCGTCGCGGCGCGAGGATCGTCGGCCTGGCGACGTCGGATGACGGGCTGACCGGACGAAGTCACGACGGACGCTGGTGCTCACGGCCGAGGCCGACTGGGAGCGCGGACAGGTCGACTGACAGCGAGTGGCCGCCACGCCGCGGGAGCCGGGCCATGGTCTAGCCGGCGGCCGCCTGAACGACCGCGAGGCCTGGCTGGTCCGCCGTATGGCGTCACGGGCAGCGTGACGGCGATCTGCCGGCTTCATCGCCATCGACCGCTCCCGATCAGCGGCAGCGCCTGGGACGCCGCACTGGTCTACCGCGACGGGACGCTGGACTACTACCTCGAGATCGGATCCGCAAGCGGCGCCAGCGCCAGCACGGACGTCTTCCTGGCCAGAGCCGCAGTGCCCTGAGTCGGGTTCACTGCGGCGCGGTGAACTCCGTCAGATCGTTCCTGGCGTGGCCGCCCTGCACGTCGCGCTCCTTCACGAGTCCGACGCCGGGGGCGTAGAACTTGTGCTCGATGATGTCCGGCTCGAGCGGCGTCCAATCCTCGGTGACCAGCACGTCGGTGTAGCTGCCGGCCGGCGTGTCGGCGGTGGCGCCGAGCTCGACGATGGTCGCCTGATCCTCCGCCTGGCCGGCGTAGAACTCCTGCCGGTAGGTGAGGTCGACGGTCGGGTCGGCCGGCATGATGATCCCGGGCTGGGCGCCGTCGACGCCCGCTTCCCACGAGCCCTCGCGCGTGGTGACCTCGCCGTTCTTGTACTCGGCGGTGTCCTCGCCGAAGTACCAGACGTTGCCATCGGCGTCCTGGGCGTACCAGTCGAAGGTGAGCTCCGCCAGCTCGCCGTCCGTCTTCAGCTCGTCGCGGACGATGGCGCAGACCACGCCCAGGATGGTCCTGGTTTTGTCGCTGACGAGGGTGGTGGTCACCTCGCCGGCAGACTCGCCCGAGCCCTCCATGACCCACCTGGCACCGGCCGGGAGCGGGAAGTAGGGATTGTCGACGGCCGCCGTGAAGGCGGCCGGATCGATGACCGGCTGATACGGCTGCTGGCTGCTCAATGCGGCCGGAAACGGCGTCTCCACGGCACTCGGACTGGTGCTCGGTGAAGGCTCGCCGGCTGGAGCCGATGGCGACGGTGACGCGGCGCAGGCGCCGGCCACGATCCCCAGGCTCAGGAGTCCGGCTGCGACGGGACGGATGTGGATGGTGGACATCGTCGCGCTCCGTGCGGATACCTCTGTAGAGGCACGGTCCGCCGAAAAGGTTGCACGCGCCGGGCCAGCGCTATTCGATCGTCAGCTTGTGATGGGAAGCCTCTGGATGGAGGAAGTCCAGCAGGCGCTCGCCTTCCTGACCAACCTCGGTCCGATCCTGGCTCCTCAACGGCTCGACCGGTCGGACGAGCAGTGTGGCGGCTCCATCGTCGCGCCCGGCCTTCCAGATTGCCCGAAGGAAGCCGTCCACCAGCACGAACCCCTGCAGGAACGCGCCGCCCTTGTGGCGCGGATCCACGATCCGGCTTCGATCCTTGTGCGACAGGAAGACGTTGTCGTACAGAGGCAGGAAGCGGACCGGTGCCGGAGTCTCGGGATCCGGGAATGGAGCGTCCGGCACGTCGAACAGCTCGCGGCCCGCCTCGTCACGGAACGTGCGCAGCTGCGGGCGCAGCCGCTCGAGCACTGGGCGGACGGCGGTCAGCCACGACCAGGTCTGGACATCGGCCGGGGTGGCCGGGCCGAACGCTGCCAGGTAGCGCAGCACCAGGTCGTCAACCGAGGCATCGGTCGCCATGGGACGGCCAACCCACTCGTCGGTCAGCGCCAGGACGGGCTGTCCACGACGGCCCCACAGGCCCCGGGGCGGGATCTGGACGAGCGGCACGTGAAAGCGGATCACGTAGCCCATCGGGCCTGGCTCGCGATCGGGCCAGCGCTCGGCCAGGCGTTTGCCCAGGGCTGCGATCGTCATCGGTGAACCAGCCAGGAGCTCGCGCCCGTGTGCGATCACCTGGTCCAGGTCCACGCCAATGAGCGCTTTGGCGAAGGGGGTGTGCACGAAGGTGCGCTCCGCGACCGGCTGCAGCATCGGCCGCATCCATACCGCGTCCTCCGCGGTGAGGAGGTGGATCGTTGTGCGCAGCATGGTCGTGGCGCGGACCGCGGCACGGCTTTCCAGCAGGAAAACCAGCTCCTCCGGATTGAAGTCGGTCAACCGCGTCCAGAGGGCGACGTAGGGGTCGGGCGGCTCCTGGGCCTGCATGCCCACCAGGCGCTCCATCACGCGCTCGGCCGGGAGGCCCACCCGCTCCAGGAGCATCTGCCGCGCCAGCAGCGACCGATTGAGTGCCCGCCTGCCGAGGACGGTTGTCATGGACCGGATAATGCCGCATGCCCGAGCCGGATCGCCCCACGCCCGCACTGCGCCTCGCTCGGCTGGATGAGGCCGATGCGATCGATGCGCTCATGAAGGCATCCACTCGCGACCTCTTCCCGGCGTGGTACGACGCGGAGCAGACCGCATCGTCGATCGAGTACGTGGCCAGCGTGGACCGAACCCTGATCGCCGACGGCACCTACTTCGTGGCCGAGGCGGACGACGAGCTGATCGCGTGTGGTGGGTGGAGCCGCCGCGACAAGATGTACGCCGGCAAGGGCGACGCGGCCGGCGATGCCAGGCTGCTGAACCCCGCCACGGAGCCGGCCCGCATCCGCGCGATGTTCGTTCGCTCCGACTGGACGCGACGCGGCCTGGGGCGGCGAATCCTGGAGGCGTGCGAGGCTGCGGCCCGCGCGGAGGGATTCCGGAAGCTGACATTGGTCGCCACGCTCCCGGGCCGCCCGCTGTACGAGGCCTACGGCTTCAGGGCAACCGGCGATGAGCGGGTGCGGATGCCGAATGGTGTCGTGGTCGCCGCGGTCCCGATGGAGCTGCCGCTCGCCTAGGGCCGCCCCAGCGCGGTAAACGCGCACTCGATGACCGGTCGCAGCAGGGCGTCGCTCCGGTGCTCTCCGTCAAGCAGCGTCACTGCCTGGTCCCGGTTTACCCAGCGCGGGTCCAGGTGCTTGGCCTCCTCGATGCGAGGCGACGCGAGGTCGCCGTCAACCTCGACCAGGAAGTCAACCTCGTGGCGTTCGACTCCGTCCTCGCCGGCGTAGGTCGTGATGCCCAGGTCGTCGACCACCCGGCGCAGGTTCCAGCCCGTTTCCTCGGTAACCTCGCGCCGGAGGGCATCCATGATTCCTTCAACAGGCTCCAGGTGGCCGCCCACGATGTCCCACGCATCGGGAAAGAGGCTGCGGTCCGCGCCGCGCCGCTGCATGAAGATTCGACCGTCGCCGTCGTGGATCACCGCCCCGGCGATCCACCGCTCTCCTTCGCGCGGTCTCGGCAGGACCATGAGCTCCAGGGGGTCGCCGTCGGCGAGTTCCAGTGCATCGCGCAGACGGACCCCACACACGATCTCCAGCTGCTCGGCGGGGTAATGGGGCTCATCGGCCTGGACGGCCATCGCGTTGAAGCGTCCGTCGACCAGCATGGGTGTCAGCCAGTAGCCGGCCTGGCCGGTCTCCGCCTCCCAATCACCGCGCAGCCGCGTGGCCGGGAGATAGTCGGACTCTTCACCTCGTGCGAACGGCTGGTCCAGCATCACGTTCAGCGTGCCGGGCACCGGCCGGAAGCCAATGGTGCGTTCCAGCAGTGAAATCACTTCGGGGTCGGCCATACGCGGCGCCCCGAGGCCCTGGCCGGGTCTGACGCGGCCGATCATCGCCACGGGCGCGGTTCGGCCTCAGGTCGCCGCTTCGGGCGCTGTCTCGGCGGCACGATGCGAGGTCACCAGGCTCTCCGATCGCTCGCACAGGCCGTCGCGCATGTGGATGATCCGATCGCACACCGCACCGACGTCCGGGTCGTGCGTGACCAGCACCAGGGTCTGGCCCCGCTCGCGATTGAACCGACGCAACAGGCCCAGGACATCGCTGCTCATGGCCGAGTCCAGGTTGCCGGTCGGCTCGTCCGCCAGCAGGAGCATCGGTGCGTTGACGAGCGAGCGAGCGATGGCGACGCGCTGCTGCTCGCCGCCGGAAAGCTCCATCGGACGATGATCGTGCCGCTCCGCCAGGCCGACCCAGCCGAGCGCCTCCATGGCGGCGCCCTTGGCCTTGCTGCGTGACACACCGGCGTACTCGCCGGCCAGAGACACGTTTTCGAGCGCCGTCAGGGTAGGGACCAGGTTGTAAGCCTGGAAGACGAACCCCATCGCATCGGCCCGCAGGCGCGTGCGCTGTCGGTCGGATAGGCCTGTCACTTCGTCGCCCCTGATGCGTAGCTCGGGTGGCGGACCGCCGTTGCGATCCGGGGAGTGCAATAGCCCCAGGATGTGCATCAGGGTGCTCTTGCCGGAGCCGGACGGGCCCATGATCGCCACCATCTCGCCGGCGTCGACATTCAAATCGACGCCGCGCAGCGCCTCCACCTGGTTGCGCCGGCTCAGCCGGTAGGTCTTGCGCAGGTTGCGCGCCTCAAGCAGGACGTTGCCGACCGCCATCACTCGTACCTCAGCGCTTCGACCGGGTCGAGCCGTGCGGCGCTCCACGCGGGAATCAGGCCGGCCACGATGCCCAGGATGGTTGAGAAGGCGACGGCGAAAGCCGCCGTGCCCCAGGTCAGCTCGAACAGGATCGTCCCCGAATCGCGCCCCGCCTCGTTGGCCATGACGACCACGACCGCCCCCAGCGCCAAGCCGATCAGGCCGCCGAAGAGTCCGATCAACCCCGCCTCGGCCACCAGCTCCCTGATGATCCGGCCGCGTGAACCGCCAATCGCGCGCTTGATGCCGATCTCGCGTGTCCGTTCGGCGACCGACATGGCCATGGTGTTGATCACCGATAGGCCCCCCACCACCAGGCTGATGACCGCCACGCCGATGATGATGGCGTTGAAGATGGCCGTGGCCGATCCGACCTGCTCGTCGAACTCGGCGCCCGTCAGGGTGTTCACGTTGTCGATGTCGGCTTCGATGGCGGCGGCCACGTCGGACTCACTGACGCCGTCTGCCGGGTAGACGACCACCTGACTGGCAAGCTCATCTGCCGCGATGGCATCCTGGATCTGGGTTGGGAGGCTCTCGTGGAACAGCTCCTGCGCGGCGGAGAGCGGCATGGAGGCGCTCGAGTCCGGCGCTGTCAAGGTCGGCTCCAGCACACCGACCACCTCGAAGTCGACTCCGCGGATCTCAAGGTGATCCCCGGCGTTCACCGCCTCCTTGCGCGCCAGGTCGCTGCCCAGCACCACCACGTGGCTTCCCTCGTCCTCGGCGGTCAAGAGTCTTCCCTGCAGTGCGTTCAGCGGGAAGGTCTCATGGCCCTCGTCCGCGCCCGCCTCGGAGCCAATGATCGTCTCCGCTCCGCCGAAGGCTCCCCCGCCCTCCGGGTCGTAGACGAGCTGCACCTGCGGCACCGCAGCGGCTACGCCGTCAAGCGCGGCTATCTGTGTCGCCACGTCCACGTTCATGGGCGCGGTACCAATCGCGACTCCAATGCTCGACGCATCGGTCACCAGCACCTTGCCGGAGAAGTACTGGCTGCCGCCTTCGACCAGGTGGTTGATCTTGTTGGCCATTGAGCTGAACACCACCAGCGCCCAGATGCCGATGGTGATGCCCAGGATGGTGAGCGTGGTCCGCAGCTTGCGGCGCGCGAGCTGACGCAGCAGTCGCATGGGTCTCAGGGTCCTCCGTCAGGGTGCCGGGCCGATGGCCGGCAGCCCCCAGCCTACCCGGCCGCGTCCTTGCGCGCAGAGCGGGCTGGCTACCATGGGCCGATGCGCAGGCGTCCCACCGCTCCGGAGCCGATGTTCGGGTGGGCCGGCGACTCGGGCTGGCGCCACGTCGCGGCCTGGCTGTTGCGCAGCGTCGTCATCGTGACGGTGGCGCTGGTCGTGTACGTGGCGCTCTTCTACCTGGTCCTGCCGCTGGTGCTTGACCGATGAGCATCGGGCAGCAGGAGCTGGACGACCTGCTCGACCGCTTCGCCGCTGCCTGCCGCGCCGACCATCGGATCGTCGCCGGCTACCTGACCGGATCCCACGCCACCGGGACGGCCGATGCCCACTCCGACGTCGACCTGTGCGCGGTGGCGGCCGATGGCCAGCGCGATGCTGTGTGGGCAGATCGCGAGGTGATCGTCCGCGCGCTGGGCGAACCGCTGCAGATCGAGGACTTCGACGAGCACGACACGGTTTTCTTCATCCTCGCCGACGGAACCGACGGGCGAGCTGACCGTCACCGACGTCGGGGCGATGCCGCATTCCAGCCGCGGGCCGCATCGGGCCATCCATGACCCGGACGGGATCCTGGCCGGCGTTGCCTTCGTGGGCTGGGAGCCCGATGCAGACGAGCAGGTCGAGCAGCTGCGACGGCAGGTGCAGTGGTTCTGGCACGACATGGCCCATTTCACGGCGGCCATGGCGCGCGGGCAGCCATGGTGGGCGGCCGGGCCAGCTCGACGCGCTGCGCCGCTACTGCGTGAACCTGGCGCGCCTGCGCGTCGACTTCGGTGGCCACCTGGACGAATTCGACAAGCTGGACAGCGTCGTCCCGGCATCCGATCTCGCCCCGCTGGCCTCCACCCTCGTTCCCCTCGACCGCGGCCAGATGCTGGCCGCCGCGCGAACCATGGCGGACTACTACCGGGCGGTGGTTCCCGACCTCGCGGCCGCGCACGGCATTCCGTATCCCGCGAAGCTGGAAGCCATCATGCGCGCCCGGCTGACCGCGCTGGAGCCCTGAGCGTGGCCGACGAAAGCCTCTTCCTCCAGCTGGACTACCTGTACATGCCCAGCCGCGACGTCCCGGCCGACCTGCGCTTCTTCGAGGAGGTTCTGGGTGCGCGCCCCGTCTTCGCCATCGACGGCATGGGCGCTCGGGTGGCCATGCTGGAGCTGGGCGAACCTCCACCGCATGTCCTGCTCGCCGATCACCTGGACGGCGACGCCCCGGTGCTGGTCTACCGCGTCGCCGACCTGGACGCCGCCATCGGGATCCTCCGCGAGCGCGGCTGGAAGGGCGGCAGCCGGCTGGAGATCCCGCAGGGTCCGATCTGCTCGTTCGTCGACCCGGGCGGTCACCGGCTGGCGATCTACCAGCTCACCCGCCCGCAGGTCATCGAGTCATTCGCCGGTCGCCGGGATTTCTGAGACGCAGGGCTAGGCGTCCTCGAGTACGGGACCTATGATCCTGATTCGTCGGGGGTCGGAGGAGGCACCGCCACATGTTGGACGACAGCGAGTACACCGCACGGGAGCTGGATGGCCTGAACGAGTGGTTCCAGCTTCAGCACGACCTGCTGCCCGAGGAACCCTTCACCTTCCACATCATCAAGCTCAAGAGCGGGTCACCGGAGCTGGTCGAGCTGGTCATGGATCCCCTTGGATCGCTGACCGGCAACGGATCGCTGCCACCGCTGCCTGGCGTCAACGGCGAGTCGCAGATCACCACGACACTGCTCCGGCACGACCGGGGATTGGGGGCTCGGCTCATGTACTTCCAGGCCGTCGTGGACGACACGGACAACTCCGTGTCCCTGACCGGCCATAAGGCCAAGGACAGGCCCTCCGGCTGATCGACCCTGCACGGTCGGGAGGGGGTCGTGCACGACAACGCGCCACACGCGGTGCCCTGCGGATTCGAGAATCCGCCAGGCGCACAGTTCTGCGGCACCTGCGGCCAGCCGCTGGCCGTCACCTGCGGCCGCTGCAGAACAGAGGTGCCAGCCGGATTCGGCTTCTGCACGGCCTGCGGCAATCCCCTTGCCGATGGCCAGAGCCACCACCTCAAGCCCGTCGGGATCGCAGAGGACTCCGTCGGCATCGGCGCCGTCAGCCAGGCTCGCGAGGGCCAGTCCGCGGAAGCGCCGTCGGAGCGCCGCCTCGTCTCCGTGCTCTTCTGCGACCTGGAGAACTTCACCGGCCTCGCCGAGTCGCTGGACCCGGAGGAGGTCCGGGACGTCCTGTCGCGCTACTTCGAGGCGGCCCGGGGGATCGTGGCGCGCTTCGGTGGCACCATCGAGAAGTTCATCGGCGATGCGGTGGTCGGCGTATGGGGCACGCCGGTAGCCCGCGAAGACGATGCCGAGCGCGCCGTTCGCGCCGCCCTGGAGATCGTCGCCGCCGTTGCGAGCCTGCGCAGCGCGGCCTTGTCGAAACCGCTGGCGGCCCGCGCGGCCGTCGCAACCGGTGAGTCGGCCGTCGTTCTCGGCCTCGAGAACCAGGGGATGGTGGCCGGCGACATCATGAACACGGCCGCCCGGCTGCAGGGGGCAGCCAAACCCGGGTCCGTCCTGATGAATGACGCCACGCGCCGGGCAACCGCGAGCGTGATCACGGCCCGTCCGGCGGGAACGCAACGGCTAAAGGGCAAGTCGACTCCGGTCCACACCTGGCTCGCCCTGCGACCGGCTGAACCTGCGCGGCGACCTGTGGTCCAGGCACCCCTGGTCGGTCGTCGCCGCGAGCTCGAGGAGCTGACCAAAGCGTTCTATGGGGTAAAGCGCAGCGGTCGCGACCGACTCGTGTCGCTGGTCGGCGTCGCCGGCATCGGCAAGACCCGCCTCGTCCGGGAGATGGAACATCGGCTGCGCGCGCGCCATACGGCGGTGGCGTGGTACGCGGGCAGGGCCCCCTGGCACGGTGCCGGGACTGCGTTCGCGCCCCTCGCGGCCATGGCGCGCCAGGCACTCGACATCGGGGACGACGAGCCATCCGACGTTGCCGTTGGAAAGCTGCGCATTGGACTCGAGAACCTCGTCCCCGATGACCGCGAGCGCGAGTGGCTCATCCCTCGCATCTCGGTCCTGATCGATCCGGACAACGAGGGCGACTACGCGCGTGAGGAGCTGTTCGCAGCGTGGGGCCGGCTCTTCGAGGCTCGCGCCGAGCGCGGGCCTGTGGTCATGGTCATAGAGGACGCTCAGCGCGCCGACGCCGCGCTGCTCGACTTCCTGGAGTACCTCGTCAACGCCGCCTTCGATCGGCCGATGATGATCGTCACCCTGGCTCGGCCGGAGCTGCTCGAGCAGCGTCCGGGCTGGGGAGCGAGCCTCCGCAACTTCTCGAGCCTGCACCTGGGGCGGATGACCGGCGGCGAGATCACCCAGCTGCTGACCGGTCTGGCGCCCGGCCTGACCAAGGCGGTGGTGGCGCGCGTGGTCAGACGGGCAGACGGCGTCCCGCTGTACGCGGTGGAGATCGCCCGGATGATTGAAGGCGGCAGGTCAGGACGGGGCGCGCCCTCGAGCGACGAGGAGCTGCCCACGTCGCTCCATGCGCTGATCGCGGCCCGGATCGATGGCCTGGCGGATAGCGAGCGATCGCTGCTTATGAGCGCCGCCGTCCTCGGTCGACGCTTCACCACGGCCGCGCTCGCGGCGGTGGCCGGCTCCGATCCTGAGGAGAGCGGTCGGTCGGTCGAGGTATTGCTTCGACAGGAGATGCTCACCCGCGATCGGGATGTCCGCGCTGGAGCCGGGGCGCAGCTCGCCTTCCAGGAGCAGCTGGTCCGGGACGTGGCCTATCG
Source organism: uncultured Chloroflexia bacterium (assembly GCA_963720505.1). Classification (GTDB taxonomy): domain Bacteria; phylum Chloroflexota; class Limnocylindria; order QHBO01; family QHBO01; genus DASSCW01. The sequence goes on along the minus strand of CAVRFT010000003.1, from coordinate 847,676 downwards.
AACCTTGGCCCGCGCCGAGCGCCAGCGCCGACACCTGCGCGCAGCCGACTTCCTGGAGAGCCTGGATGACGAGGAGCTGGTCGAAGGGGTGGGCGATCACCTGCTCAAGGCCTTCCAGGCCGATCCTGCCCATCCCCAGGCCGCCGCCATCGCCGAGCGTGCTCGGCCGGCATTGGTGCGCGCCGCTCGCAGGGCGCGGGCGCTCCACGCGCCGGATCGCGCACTGGTACACCTGAACGATGCGCTGGCCATGGTCGTGGACGACGGCGAGCGAGCCACGATCCTGGAGGATGCGGCGGCGGCGGCCCAGGCCGCGGGAAGCTTCGAGGTCGCGGAGCAGGACCTGCGCCTGCTCGCGCAGTTGCGGACGAAGCTCGGTGACCGGGCCGGCGCGGCGCGGGCCGCGGCCAGGCTGGCGGGCCTGTTCCTGATGACGCAGCGCAATGACGCGGCGCTCGGAGAGGTCGAAGTGGCGCTGGTTGGACTGGGTGACGCCGGCGAGGACGACGCCGCGGGCGTGGAACTGGCCGGCCAGCTGGCGCGCGCCCACCTGACGCGCGGCGACATGCCGAAGGCGGCCGAGTGGGCGGAGCGAGCCTTGGACTCGGCGGTGCGCCTCAACCTGCCGGCCGTCGCGACGGATGCACTGATCACGCGGGGAGCGGCACGGGTGCAGATGGGCGAGGAGAGCGCCGGCATCGACGACCTGAACGAGGCGATCGCCCGTTGCAGCGCCAACGGCATGCTGGCCCTGGAGCTCCGCGCGCGCAACAACATCGCGTGGCTGCTTGCTCCCGATGACCCACGACGCACCCTGAGCGCAGCGCGGGAAGGCTATGAGCTCGCGCGCCAGACGAACCTGCAGGATTGGGCCATCCAGCTGGCCTCAGTGGCAGTGGTTGCCGCCGTCGACACCGGGGAGTGGGATTGGGCGCTGGCTGCCATCAAGGAGCTTGAACCCGCCCCCATGTCCCAAGGTCACCGCATCGACATCGCTGCCACGCACACGATCCTCCGCAGCCTGCGCGGCGCACCCAATCCGGGTCGGCCGCTGAAGGACCTCGGGCATCTGCCAGCAGACCTCGATCCCCAGGTGCAGGCGCTGACCGACTACGCCCAGGGCTGGGTGGCGTTCACCGCAGGACGCTATCCGGCGGCCATGGCGCTGGCGCGGCAAGCCGCCGACAGTGGCCGTGGGGGTGAGTCGTCACACCGCGCTACTGCTTGCCGCCCGATCTGCGCTGTGGGCGCGCGACGCCCGGGCCCTCGACAGCCTGGTGGACCAGCTGCGTGCCGAATCGGTCCCCGGTCGTGCGACGGCTTGGGCGCTGCGTAGCCTGGAAGCCGGTGCGACGGCGCTCTCCGGCGGCACCGGCGCCAAGGCGCGGTATCGAAACGCGATCGCCGGCTGGGAGGAGCTCGACCTTCCCCTGCCGCTGCTGCTCACGGTCGTCGAGCGGAAGGCCTTCTTGTCGGGCGCAGATACGGTGGCAGGGAATGAAGAAGCCGCTCGGCTGGTCGAGCGGCTTGGGGCGAAGGGTCTGAAGCGCCTCGTCGGACCCTAGCCGGACTCGGTGTCCGCCTCCGGCGCGCCAGCGGCGTACGCCTTGTAGTTGTCCTCGAACATCTGCTTCAGCTTCGTCGCCTGCCGGTCGTACGCGTCCTTGTCGGCCCAGGTCTGGCGAGGCTGCAGCACCTCCGCCGGCACATCGGGGCAGCTGGTGGGCACCATCAGGTCGAAGATCGGGTCGCGGACGAACTCCACGTCGTCCAGCTGGCCGTTCAGCGCGGCGCGGACCATGGAGCGGGTGTGGTTGATGTTCATCCGCTCGCCGGTGCCGTACGGGCCGCCCGTCCAGCCAGTGTTCACCAGCCAGACCGGCACCTGGTACTGGTCGAGCCGCTCGCCGAGCATGGCCGCGTACTCACGCGGGTGGCGAGGGAGGAACGGCGCGCCGAAGCCGGCGGAGAACGTGGCCTTCGGCTCCTTGATCCCGACCTCGGTGCCGGCCAGCTTGGCGGTGTAGCCGCTGATGAAGTGGTACTCGGCCTGCTCGCGATCGAGCCGCGAGATCGGCGGCAGCACCCCGAACGCATCGGCCGTCAGGAAGACGACGTTCCGCGGGTGCCCGGCCATGCCGGTCTCCGAGGCATTGCCGATGAAGTGCAGCGGATAGGCGGCACGCGTGTTCTCGGTGATCCGGTCGCTGTCGAGGTCCAATGCCCGCGTGTGCGGGTCGAGGTCGACGTTCTCCAGGATGGTGCCGAAGCGCTTGGTGGTGGCGAAGATGTCCGGCTCGTACATCGGTGACAGGCGAATGGTCTTGGCGTAGCAGCCGCCCTCGAAGTTGAAGACGCCGTCGTCGCCCCAGCCATGCTCGTCGTCACCGATCAGCGAGCGCAGCGGATCGGCGGAGAGCGTCGTCTTCCCCGTTCCCGACAGCCCGAAGAAGATCACGGAGTCGTTCTCCGCACCCACGTTGACCGCCGAGTGCATCGGCAGCACGCCCTCGTCCGGCATGAGGTAGTTCATGACCGTGAAGGCCGACTTCTTGATCTCGCCGGCGTACTTGGTGCCGACGATGATCACCTCCATCCGCTTGAGGTGCAGCAGGATGGCGGTCGTCGAGCGCGTGCCCTCCGTCTCCGGATCGGCCAGGAACGAGGGGACGTTGATGATGGTGAAGTTCGGTCGGAAGCCGCCGAGCTCCTGCGCCGTGGGGCGACGGAAGAGGTTGCGGGCAAAGATGCTGGCCCAGGCCGTCTCCGTGTACACGCGCAGCGACCGACGGTGGTCCGGATGGGCGCCGATGAAGAGGTCCTGCGCGAACAGGTCGCGATCGGCCACGTACTTGATGAGCCGAGCGCGCAGCCGGTCGTAGTGTGCCTCGCTGATCGGGTGGTTGACCTCGCCCCACCAGACCGATGCCTCGCTCGATGGTTCGCGGACGACGAACTTGTCCTGCGGTGAGCGCCCGGTGTGCGTGCCGGTGCTGACCACCAGCGGGCCATCGGCCGCGATCAGACCCTCGTCATCCCGGATCGCGATCTCGTAGAGCTCGGCGACGCTCAGGTTCGTGCGAAGGTGGCGACCGATGGTCTCGGCCGCGGTGGCGGTTTGCATGAGGTCTGCGATTCTCCTGTTGCGGTGCGCGCTCGGGCACGCTGGCATCCGAGGGCGACCGGCCGCGCGTGCTCGAGGAAGCCTCGAGAGTCGGCTTTCGCAGCCACCTGCTGACCCGGCCAAGGGCCGGGTGCGTCGTCAAACGATGGGTCGTCCGACCCCGAGTGTCAAGGCGAGCCGGCTTCCCCGCTCGCCGAGCGGCCATGCGCGCCGCTCCCCACGGGCCCGATCTCCTCGACCCACTCTTCCAGGCGCGGCAGATGCTCCTGCAGGTGGTCGGGCCCGGCCTTGCGCAGCCAGTACTCCGCCGCCGGGGTCAGCTCCTTCAGCTCGTGCCAGGCGGCCAGCAGCTGCGATCGCGCCGCGGACGCCTGCACGTGCACCGTCTCCAGCGGGATGTCCTTCATGGCGGCCAGGAAGCGGGCGTTCTCGGCGTCCACGTCGATCTCCGACTCCCGGTAGGTGCCGGCCGCGATCCGCCGCAGCATCGCCGCGCCATACGCCATCCAGGTGCCGATATGGGCGACCGCGTCCTTGGCGGTCCACCCCTCCTGGAAGTAACCGGGCCGGTCGGCCATCTCCGGGGTCAGGCGCAGCAGCACGGCGTGCAGGCGGTGCCAGAGCTCCTCTTCCTGCTTCAGCGCATCGGCCAGGGGCGTTGGCATGGAACGATGCTACGCGCCGCCGGCGGACATTGCCTATCGCTCTCTCTCGACGCAGCCCATAGAATTCGGCCGTGCGGATCGAATCGTCCATCACGTCCATCTCGTGGATCCCGTCGGAGGCGATCGAGGGGCCGTCGAAGATCCCCTTCCAGTTCGGCATCACCCACTACGACCAGCCGCCGCCGGACGAGATCCCCGACCTCGAGTCGCTGCGCCGCGAGGACCGCTTCCGGGAGGCGAACGAGCTGCGCGCCTTCATCGAGGTGGACGGCAATGGCGGCGTCATCGACTACGGGTACCTGGGCGGGGGGCACATCGGCTCAACCACCGTCAAGCTCGGACCGGCGGCGGTCCGCTTCCCGGCGGTGCACCTGCCCGACATCCAGGCGGACCCCGAGGTAGGGCCGACATCGGTACGCTTCGTCCAGACGGTGGGCGGCCGGATGGGCCTGCCCACGCCCCGGCCGGTGCCCCACAAGCCGTTTGCCCAGCTCTGGCCGTCGATTGCATGGACCACGCTGGCACTCACCATCAATGCCGATGGCTCGGCGACCCACGAGGTGGTGGGCGCCAGCCCGTTCCCGCGCCACTGGTTCTACGACCACGACGGCAGGCTCATCGAGAAGTCGGCGACCATCGACTTCCGGAAGTGGTTCAACGAGTCGTACGGCGATCACACGCCGTGGGGCGACACCGACTCGGACGCGGTCGTCACCGCCGTCGGCTCGGCGCTGGAGCGCCAGCTCTCCACCTCGATCATGCAGGGCGGCAAGAAGCCGAAGATCCGCAGCCTCAAGGAGGGCGACTCCCTGGTCGAGCAGGGCAAGCCCGGCTCGGAGGTCTACCTCGTCCTGGACGGCATGTTCGTGGTCGAGGTCGATGGCGTGAAGGTCGGCGAAATTGGCCCTGGGGCGGTGGTCGGCGAGCGCAGCGCCCTGGAGCGCGGGCTTCGTACCGCCACGTTGTGGGCGGCGACCAAGGCACGCGTCGCCGAGACGTCGCCGGATGGCCTGGACCTTTCCGATCTGCGAGCGCTGGCCGCCACGCATCGGTCCGAGGAGTCGTAGTTCCGTCGAGCCTGCCACCCGGGACAAACCGACCGCGAATTCCCACCCCACGGGACTAACGGAGAAGATCAGAGGCAAACCTGGCGCGAATTCCCGCTGCCTGGGAATTCCGCCCAACTTTCGGCCGATTTTCGGGCTGAATCGGCCCCCGCAGCCCGCTTCTTGTCCGTTAGACCATCCCCTGGGAATCGCCACCACCTTCCGCGCCGCGAGGCCGCTTCCTATCCGCGATTCCCGCCGCCAGGGAATCCCCGCCAAGGCACCGCGCCTCGCCACGAATTAGTTGCTTGTGCAACAATAAGCCGATGGACTACGAGGAATTCACCCGCAATCTCAAGGCAGACCTCCGCGCCAATGACGGGGTCATGAAGACCGGGCCCATGGCCGGCCGGCCGCTGATGATCCTGACGACCATCGGGCGCCAAATCCGGCGAGCCGCGCGAGGCGGTCGTCACCTACACGCGCGAGGGCGACAAGTACGTCGTCGCCGCCAGCAAGAGCGCCGCGCCCACCAACCCGCACTGGTATCACAACCTGATCGTCAACCCGGAAGCGACGGTCGAGGCGGGCGGTGAGAAGTTCCAGGTGCACGCGACGGAAGTGACCGGCGCGGAGCGGGATCGGCTGTACGACCAGCACGCGGAAGAGCGCCCGGAGTTCAAGGACTACCCGAACAAGACGACACGCGTGATCCCGGTCTTCACCCTCGACCGCGTGGACTGAGGCCGCGCCTCACCAGTCGAGGAGAATGCACTCCTCGTCGCCCTCGACCCAGGCCCGATGGCCGGGCGGAATGGCCACGTAGCACCCGGGACCGGCGATCGTCTCGGTCCCGTCCTCCATGAGATACCGGATGCGCCCGGCAATGACGTACTCCTGGTGCGTCTCCGGGCAGCTCGTCCAGCCATCGGTCATGGGCTTGACGAACTCGTCCCAGCTCCAGCCCGGCGCCAGGCGTGAGCGCACGACCATGGCGTCGTCGATGGTCACGAACTCGCCACGGCTGCGGCCGTCCTCGAACTCGTAGACCTCGTCGGGCTGGTCGAAGCTCTTGATCTGAACGCCGGCCATCGGCTCCATCGCCTCCATTGCCTGGGGTGGTTGGGCGGCGTCGGGATTATGGACCCGTCCGAACTGGCCGATGTCCTGCAGTCATCCCAACGCATGGCCGAATACACCGTCAACAAACGCGCTGTGGCGCACGCCCGCAAGCTGATTGACGCGCGCCAATACGTCCTGGACTCCGACTGGGGTGAGCGCCAGCCAAGCGCCGACGACGAGAACCGCTACCTCAAGTCCCACGGCTGGGACGAGTACGCCGAATGGCACCTGGGACTGACCGATGGCGCCACCGACGAGACCAAGGCCCGCTACGCCTTCGTGTATGGCGACTTTCGGCGCATCCATCGGACCGGGCTGATCGCGTGCGAGTACCGCGCCGCCGAGTGGCGGCACAAGGCCGTCGAGCTCGCGGCGCACGACCTGCTGCAGCGCCTGGACAAGGTCAGCGGGTTGGTGTGAGCTCCTCGGCCAGCGCGACGATCACGCCCTCGGGGCCGCGTACGTAGCAGAGCCGATACTGCTCCTCGTACTGCACCACCTCGCCAACGAGTTCGGCGCCACGGGTCTGCAGGCGGGCAACGACTTCATCAACGTCGTCGACGGCGAACATGATGCTGCGGAGGCCCAACGTGTTGGGTGGTGCGTTCGGCTCAGCGTCGATCGCAGCCGGTGAGTGGAACTTCGTCAGCTCGACGCGACCATGGCCGTCCGGCGTCCGGACCATGGCGATGTCGGCCCGCACACCGTCGAGCCCGTTGACGCGGTCCACCGACGGTCCCTCGACGGCCGCCTGACCCTCTTGCTCCAAGCCAAGCTCGACAAAGAAGGCGATGGCAGCCGCGAGGTTCTCGACCACCAGGGAGACGTGGTCCATCCGCTGGATCGTCATGCCCTCCATCGCCGCAGGAACCATGCCGCCACGTTGCGTTGAACGATTCCGGCCGCCGGAGCCCCATGCTCTATGGGCGCGCTGATTCCGACAGAATGTGAAGCATCCGCTCGCGAACGGCGCCATACCGGGTGTACACAGGCTGGTATCGACCGATGACTTGCAGGAGCTGGGGACGAGGCGGCAGACGAACGGCAGCGACGCTTGCCGTGGCGGCCCTGGTGGCTGCCGCGTTCCTGGTCGGTATCGTCGTGGGCTCGGCGCAGGCCGCGGCCAATCGGACACGAACCGTGGCCTTCGATTCCCGCGGTCCGGCTCTAGCGCAGCCGCGGGCGGACGACCTGGCAGACGTGAGCCTGTCCTCGCGGGCTCCCTCAATCATGCCGCAGCAGCTGCATCTGCCCGCTTGTGCCTTCGCCGATACCCCTCGCCGCCCCGATCCGTGGCGACAGTGGAACTCCATCGTCCTGGACACGGCGACGGCGCTTCGTCCCAGCGACGTGCCGCCGGACCTCGTCGACACGGCGCAAGCAGGACTCAATGGTGGCCACCTCGTCCGCGCGATCGTGATCGACGACCTGCGCGCCATGGCGCGAGCGGCTCGCGCGTCCGGCGCGGAGCTGGCCATCCAGTCGGCGTACCGTTCCTACGCCGAACAGGCGCAGACGTTCGGCGTACTGGGTGGCGGTCGCAGGACGGCACCAGGCGCTGGGACGAAGTGCGCGGCCCGGCCACTCGGAGCACCAGCTCGGCACCACGATTGACTTCACGTCACGCGGGGCGTCGCCCTGGGCCGGGAATGACTGGGCCAAGAACCGATGCGGGCGCATGGCTCCTGCGCCACGCGTGGCAATACGGCTTCGTCCTCTCCTATCCCCGTGGCGCGCGGGACGTGACGTGCTACGGCTACGAGCCCTGGCACTACCGCTACGTCGGACGGACGGTGGCCTCCGCGATCCATGCCTCAGGGCTGGCGCCCCGGGAGTGGCTGCTCCGACCATGACCTGGTCGTGGCCGGAGCCTATTCGATGATCGGAGTCGGGTCGTAGCCGCGCCAGCCATCGTGCTTGCGCAGGAAATAGCCGGCCAGGAAGGTCAGGATCGCCGACCCGAAGGTGCGGATGGTGATGTCCGCCACGTCGCGCGTGGGGTCCAGCTCCACGAAGTCGATCGCCATCACCCGTGGATCCCGGCCCAGGACGAACAGGGCCTCGAGCAGGTCGGTCGGTGAGAGGCCATCGGCGGTGGCGGCCGCCGTGCCCGGCGCGTAGCCGACCTCCAGCACGTCGATGTCGACGGTGACGTAGATGGCGTCGGTGTCGCGGCCGGCGATCTCCAGGGCCGCGGCCACCATCGGCTCAATCCCCTGCTGGCGGATGGTCCGCGCCGTGAAGATGGTGCCGCCCTGGCCCTCGACCCAGCGCTTGTAGTAGCTGGCGTTCATGAAGCCGTGGATGCCGAACTGGACCAGGTTGCTGCCGCGCACCCGGACGCCGGACTCCAGGATGCCGCGGATCGGCGTGCCGTTGGTCGGGCCCGTGGTCCATGACTCGCACGTCGTTGTGCGCGTCGAAGTGGATGAGCCCGACCTGCTGATCCGGGTGCGCGCCGCAATAGGCCCGCACCGCCGGCGCGGTGATGGCGTGGTCGCCGCCGATGATCACCGGCAGGAAGTTCTCCGGCTGGCTCATGCAGGCCTGCAGCGACTCCTGGATGTGGTCAAGCCCGGCGTACAGGTCCACGATCGGCGTCGACACGTCGCCCAGCTCCCGCACCCGCAGCGTCGAGATGTCGACGTCGTAGTCCGGCGTGAAGGTGGTGAAGATGGTCCATGCGTCGCGCAGCGCGTTCGGGGCCGCGTAGGCGCCGTTGGGCAGGATCGACGTCTTGCTGAACGGCACCGCGATGATCCCCACGTCCAGCGGCGAGTCGAAGTCCCACGGCTCGATCCAGTTGTTGACCCGCAGCTCGTGGCGATCGTTCCAGTGCGAGATCCTCTGCTTCTCCGGCACCAGCAGGTGCGGGATGTCGCGCGGCACGCGCGGTCGCTCGTAGGGTTCGGCGGCGGGCGTGGATCGTCTCGGTCATGGCATGGGTCCTGATCCGCCATGGCCCGCCCGTTCGGGCGGCGGCAGCATGTTCATCGCCACGAACTCATCGCTGAGCGAGCCCATCGGGTTCTCACGCGTGGGCAGGCCCTGGACGAACGGCAGCAGGTCGGTCTTGGCGATCTCGAAGATCCGGCGCAGCTCGGGCACGGGATCGCGACTCTCGTCGACGCGGATGTCCCACAGCGGGTACTCCTCGCGATCGACCACCAGCAGCGCGGCGCACTGCCGTCCGCGCTTGTCGCCGCCCGCCGCCTGACCCGCCTCGATCGCCCGGACCAGCCGCTCGGCCAGGTCCAGCTCCTCGGTGGCGGCGAAGGAATCGGCCAGGGCTGACACCGTCTCGCCGCGGATCAGCATGTTGCCCTGGGCCGCGAAGTTCGCCCCGTTGATGCCACCGAACCAGGGCTCGCACTCGTCGCCGGAGAACGTGGCGCTCTCACCCGCGGCTGTCGACCATGCCCAGCTGCCGGACGGACCGTCCGGGATCGTTCGCCAGGACCGATGCCATCGCCTCCTCGGCGCCGGCGCCGCCTCCATCAGACCCAGCGCATCGATGGCCAGGTACAGGCTCGGCCACGACTGCGTGGCCACCGCGCCGACGCCGGCCTTGGCCCAGGTCACCATCCGCCCGGCCCCCACGTCGGCGGTCGACACGACCACGCCCAGCTGGCCGGTGCGATCGCACCGGCCAACCAGCGAGAAGGTCGTGAGCGGCCCGGTCACACGGTGACCGGTGCGGCGACGGCCTCCAGCTCTTCCTCGTTGGCCTCGGCCGCGATCTGTCGCTCACGGGTGAGGTCCATGCCGCGCGCCAGCAGCCAGTACAGGATGGCGGTGAACGGCAGGCCGATGAAGATCGAGAAATCGGCCCCATCGGCGGCGGATGCGACCGGTCCGGTGAAGAAGGTGCCGATGCTGAAGAACGGGATCATCACCGCGAAGCCGGCGAAGTAGGCGAGCAGCCCGCGCCAGTTCCATCGGCCATAGATGCCGGCCGGGTTGAAGATCTCCTTGATGGCGTAGTCGCCCTTCCTGATGAAGTAGAAGTCGACCAGGTTGACCGCCGTCCACGGCGTCAGGAAGTAGATCAGCAGGACCAGGAAGTTGTTGTACTGGGGCAGGAAGTCCTCCGGCAGCAGCAGGCTGCCGGCCGTGCCGAGCACCGCGATGATGATCACGGCCGCGATGCGAATGCCCAGCGTCGGCTTGATCGGGCGTGACGGTGTCCGCCGCGGACAGACCGGCCAGCGAGCCGGAGTAGAGGTTCAGCGTGATGACCGACACCATGCCGATCAGCGCCACGGCCAGCACGAACGTGCCGAAGCCGCTGAAGATCGTGTCGCCGCCGGTCACGATCGAGCCCACCTGCCCGGCCTCCGGGAAGGCGGCCAGCAGCAGCGCGCCCAGCGCGATCATCCAGAACGAGCCGAGCGCCGAACCGAAGTACGTCCACCAGAAGGTGGAGCGTGCCGAGGTGTTCTTCGGCAGGTAGCGCGAGTAGTCGGAGACGTACGGGGCCTGCGAGATCTGGTAGGCCGCCACCGCGATCAGCACCACCAGGAACGGCGTCAGCTGGAAGTTGGCGCTCGACAGCTGCTCGGCCGGCAGGTTGGCATTCAGGATCACGCCGATGGTGAAGATCCCGAACACCGGCAGGAAGATGTACGTCCCCCAGCGCTGGACGAAGTGGATGTAGTCGTAGCCACCCAGCGTCAGCGCCAGGGCCAGGCCGGCCATGATCAGGATCGCGACCTGCGCGCTGAGGAAGGGCAGGACCGTGCTCAGCGCCAGCCCACCAATGATCGTGTTGAAGACGTTGAAGCCGATGTACAGGAAGACGCCGATCGCCTGCGGGATGAGCGCCCCGAAGTAGCCGAACTGCGGCCTCGACTGGATCAGCTGCGGAATCCCCAGGCGTGGACCCTGGACCGAGTGGAAGGCCATGAAGAAGGTCCCGAAGACCTCGCCCAGGATGATCGCCACCAGGGACCAGAACAGGTTCAGGCCCAGGCTGATGCCGATGAACCCCACCACCAGGGTCGCCAGCTCGGCGTTGCCCAGGAACCAGAGCGTGAACTGGTCCTGGACCTTCCCGTGCCGCTCCTTCTGCGGGATGTAGTCGATCGAGTGGACTTCCAACGCGGCGGGGGCGGCTTCCACCGGAGGCGCAGCAGCAGTCATCAATCCTTCCTCATGCCTGGGATTCCCCCACCGAATTGCGTGGATCGGATATTCTGCCTGTGCGAATTCTATCGGAAACCGTCAATGGGTCCACCGACACGATGGCGAAAGTCGCCCTGGCCAAGCCCGATGCGACCCGGACCGCTTCCGGCGGCTCCGGTCGGCACAAGCTGGATGCAGACCGAGCGGGGCATGGTCGAGCTGCTGCAGCAGGACGGGCGGCTGACGATCACCCAGCTGGCCCGCACGTTGGGCGTGACCGAGGTCACCGCGCGACGCAAGCTCAAGCGGCTGATGGGCGACGGGATCATCCGCGATCGTCGCCACAGTCGATCCCTTCGACGTCGGCTACGAGACCCCGGTGATCATCGGCCTCAAGGTCCACCGCGGACAGATGGACGCCGTGGCCGAGCGGCTGAGCCTGCTGCCGCAGGTGCGCTACGTCGGGGCCAGCACCGGGCGGGTGGACCTGATCATCGAGGTGGTGACGCGCACCAACCAGGACCTGGCCGACTTCCTGATGAACGAGCTGGCGCAGATCGAGGGCATCTCGGACTCCGAAACGAACCTGATCGTGCGCATCTACAAGCAGTCCTGGGACTGGGCCATCCGCAACGACGAGTCCTAGACGCCAAGAGACGCAGGCACCTGCGAGCTGGTTGTGGCCTGCGTCCCTCGGCCAGTAAGAGGGAGTCGACGGAGGAGGAACCTCCTGAGCCTGATGGTCGCGACGCCTCGTCAAGTCCGTGCGTAACCGCGGACTGAAGGCTGGTCCCTTATCGACTTACTCGGCCTGCGAGTGATACGACCAAGGAAAGGCGAGCTCGCTCGCCGTTTACTCGGCCAGCGGGTGCAATCGGGCGGAGGAAACGGGCGGATTCCGGTCATCCGGGCCTCCTTGGTCGGATCACTCGCCTGACGAGTAACTAGCGATCCAGCGCATGCGGGCAGGCCTTCGCCGGCATGGGACAATCCAAGATGCCATGACGACCATCGAGACGACCCGCCTCCGCGACCGGATCCGCCAGAGCGTCGCGCCCTTCCTCTCCTTCTTCCAGGGCCCGTTTTCGGAGCTGAACGAGGATCCGGACGTCGCCAACTTCGCGGTCGGCAACCCGCAGGAGATGCCGCTGCCCGCGTACGTGGAGGCGCTGCAGCGCCACGTCGTCCCGCGGGACAAGGACTGGTTCGCCTACAAGATCTCCGAGCCGGCGTCGCAGCGGACGGTCGCGGCCACGCTGACCCAGCGCACCGGCCTGGACTGGGATCCGGCCGACGTGGCGATGACCAACGGCGGCTTCGCGGCCATCGCCACGGCCCTGAAGACGCTGGTCGACCCGGGCGACGAGGTGATCTTCCTCTCCCCGCCCTGGTTCTTCTACGAGCAGCTCATCCTGGCGGCCGGCGGCGAGCCGGTCCGCGTGACGCTGGACCCGCCGCGCTGGGACCTGGATGTCGACCGGATCGTGGAGGCCATCGGCCCACGGACCCGCGCGGTGCTGGTGAACTCGCCGCACAACCCCAGCGGCCGCATCTACTCCGCCGATGACCTCCGCCGGCTGGCCGACGCCCTATCAGCCGCCTCGGACCGCATCGGTCATCCGGTCTGGATCGTCTCGGACGAGCCGTACAACCGCATCGTCTTCGATGGGCGCGAGTACACCAGCCCGTCGCAGCTCTACCCGCACACGATCATCACCTACTCGTACGGGAAGACGCTGCTGGCGCCCGGCCAGCGCATCGGCTTCCTGACCGTGCCGCCCACCCTGCCGGAGCGCGCCGAGGTCCGCGACGAGATCTTCATCCAGCAGCTGGCCGGCGGCTTCGCCTTCCCGAACGCGCTGCTGCAGCACGCGCTCGCCGACCTGGAGAAGCTGTCGATCGACATCGGGGCGCTCGAGCGCCGGAGGGACCGATTGGTGCCGGCGCTGCGCGACCTCGGCTACGAGACGACCATGCCGGAGGGGACCTTCTACGCCATGGCTCGCTCCCCGATCGACGACGACGTCGCCTTCGGCGACATCCTGGCCCGGCACAGGGTGCTGGTCCTGCCCGGCTCGATCGTCGAGGTGCCCGGCTGGTTCCGGATCAGCCTGACCGCCTCCGACAAGATGGTCGAGGACGGCCTCGCCGCGCTTCGAGGCGGCCCGCGCGGAGGCACTCTCCGGCGGCTGATCGAGGCGGCACCCCGGGCGCGTCCATCACCGTCGATCGGGTCACCCTGGCGGCCTTCATCCTCATGGTCGTGCTGGCCGGCGGCAACTCGGTCGGCGTCAAGATCGCGACCGACGAGCTGGATGACTTCTGGGCCGCGGCACTCCGCTTCGGTGCCTCCGGCGCACTGTTCGCGGTCTTGATGATCCCGCTCCGCTCGCCGATCCCGCACGGCAAGGCGTTGCTCGGAGCGGTGACGTACGGGGTGCTGGCATTCGGCGTGGCATTCGGGCTGGCCTTCGTCGCCATTCCCATGACCGGCGCCGGTGCCGGTCAGCTGCTGCTGGGGCTGGTGCCGCTGCTGACGCTGATCCTGGCGCCGCTGCACGGGCTGGAGCCATTCCGGCTGCGAGCCATGCTCGGCTCACTCGTCGCGCTGGTCGGGGTCGGCATCCTGGCCGCCGATCGGATCGCCGTCGACATCCCGCTGGCCGGCATCGGGCTGGGGGTCGTCGTTGCGCTCCTGCTCGCGGAGGCGGGCATCGTGCTGAAGCTCACCCCCCGCGCCGACCCGATCGCGAGCAACGCGGTCGGCATGCTGACCGGCGCGCTGATCCTGGTCCCGATCTCGTTCCTGCTCGGCGAGCAGTGGGCGCTGCCGACCCAGTCGGACACCTGGGCGGCGATGATCTACCTGATCGTGCCCGGCTCGCTGGGCGTCTTCTGGTTGTTCGTGGTCGTCCTGCGCCGATGGACCGCGTCCGCCGTCAGCTTCGAGTTCCTGCTCATTCCGCTGGCCACGATCCCGTTCTCGGCGCTGCTGACCGGTGAGGTCATCACCCCGCTGATGCTCGTGGCCGGCGCGATCATCCTGGCCGGCGTCTACCTGGGCGCGCTCGCGCCCGATCCGAAACAGGCGGCCACGGAGCAGTCCGGGGCCTGAGCCCGGCTACGCCGCGGCGGCCGTCCGCCTGACCTCGGCGATCGCCTCCGGCACGCCGCCGGTCCAGGCCGGCCCGTGTCCCGGCAGCAGCCACGCGGCCTCCACCCCGCTCAGCCGATCCAGCGACTCGACCGCCTGGGCCGGATCGGCGCGTGAACGGCGCCACCTGCGGCCCCTCGCTGGCCGTTCGTCACCGCATATGTCGCCAGCGCGTCGCCCACGAACAGCGCGTCCAGCAGCGGAACGTGGAGGGCGGCGCTGCCCGGCGTGTGGCCCGGCACCAGGATCACCCGCGGCGAGCCCGGGACGTCCAGCGTCGCGCCGTCGCCGAAGGTGCTCACCTCCAGGACCTTGGGCCGGCTCAGGCCACCATTGCGCAGGCCAAGCCACATGAAGGCGAGCAGCGGCCCCAGCTTGATCGGTCCCAGGCCCTGCGCCGGATTCGGGACCTCACCGCGCGCCAGCGCGGCATCGGCCTCGTGGACCGACACCGGCACGTGCCGCTCCGACCGCAGCCGCTCGGCGAAGCCGATGTGGTCCGGATGTCCGTGCGTCAGGACCAGCGCCTCGACGTCGTCCAGCGTGCGCCCCATCTCGGCCAGCGCGCCCGGCAGCTTGCCCCAGAAGCCGGGCATGCCGGCGTCGATGACGGTCACTCGCCCGGCCTCCTCGACGAGGTAGGCGTTGACCATGTCGGGACCGATGCGATGCAGGCCCGGCGCGATCTTCACGCCGTCACCCGGCGCGCCAGGATCGGTACTGCGGCGGCCAGTCGTCGGCGGTTGCGCCGCTCGCCCAGCACGACGTGCTCGACCATCAGCTCGTACAGCGGGTAGGCGTCCGAGACGGTGAAGAACCAGTCCCTGGCCATCTGTCGCGCGGATGTGCCGCATCGGTGATCGCGGACCGCCCGGCCGCGGACCAGGAACTCGTGCGGCTGGGTCGGGTCGTAGACGGCGTGCAGGGCGTAGCGGCCGTCCGCCTCCAGGTCCCTGGCCTTGGCCGACTTGTCCTGGATGAAGGCCACCAGCCGTCCGTCGACCACGCCGACGTTGATCGGATGCACGCGCGGCAGGCCGTCGCCGGCCACCGTCACGAACAGGCCCTCGCCATCACCGCGGCGGTAGATCAGGGCGCGCCCCTGCTCGGCCATCTGCGGCTCGGCCGCCGCGAAGTCGCTCCAGTGAACGTCACTCATGGCGTCATGGTAGGCCGCGCCTCGCGCTCGGCGATCCGGCGGAAGGCCTCGAGCTCGCCGCGGAAGCTGCCCTTGTACGAACCGGTGGCGAACAGGCGCGCGGCGACGGCCGAGACGATGCCGTGCGTGCGGAACTCCTGGGTCAGCAGCGTCCCATCACCGTCCGGCTCGAAGGTGACATCGGACTCCCCCTTGAGGATCGGATTGCCGAACCGGGTGCGGAAGTGGCGCGGGCGATCGGCCTCCAGCACGGTGGTCGGGCTGCGCATGCGGCCAAACAGGACCGTGTAGGTGGTGCCGGCCTGGTCGACCGGCCCCGTGACGTCCGCGACGCCGGTCACGCCACCGACCCACTCGCCCATCCGGTCGAGGTCCGTCCAGAGCGCGAACACGGCATCCGGCGGCGCGTGAATGGTGATCGAGAAGCGATACGCGCCCACGTGCGCATCGTACGTCTGGCCGATGTCCTTCCAGAAACGTTGAAGCCGGCCAGCGGATTCGCTGACCGGCCTCGTGACGCTGAGGGCCTAGCCCTGGGTCGAGGTGTCGCTCGGCGGCGGTGCAGCCGGCGGCGGTGACAGCCGGCGGCGGGGTCGACGGCGGGCGGCGGAGCTGGCCGGTGTGGCCATTGCCTGCGCGGCTGCCATGTTGGCGGCCTGCAGCTTCTCCATGGCGGCGCGCTGCTCAGGCGTGAGCATGCGACATCTCGTTCTCGATGAACTGTGTTCCGGACGCCCGGGTAGTTCAGGTAGAAGAAGATGGCGCCGGCCAGCAGCCAGGGCACGGTCTCCGCCTCGATGGTCGAGCCGAAGAGCAGGGCCGTGAAGCCCCAGATCAGCGTGAAGACGGCCATGAAGTTGCCGAAGCTCCACGCGTAGGCGCGGACGTTCCAGAAGCCCGCGGCCACCCAGAACCAGATCGCCGCCAGGATGACGGCCCAGATACACCTGGCCCCACTGTGGATCGGTGAAACTGAACTGTCTCGCCCGACGAAGGTGAACTTGACCCAGCCCATGAAGACCAGGGCCCGCCAGACCTCGGCCAGCCCGACCAGGGCCGATCCGATCGCGAGTAACGTGACACCAATAGGTCGTTGCATTTAGTAGCCTCCGCCGACACTCTACTCGACCAAGCAAGCGATTCACCCGAACAATCCGTCAACATCCGAGCACGCTCCAGGAGTCGATTCATGACTGGCGGCATCCCGGGCATCATTCCGCGCTGGGAGTGGCGCACCTTTGGCGACCACTTCCCGGAGGCGGAAGCCGCCTTCGGTGCCATGGAGTCGACCGGCATCCAGGAGTCGGACGAGATCTACCTGCTGGCCGGCGCCCGCAACGGCGTCAAGATCCGCGACGACCTGATGGACGTCAAGATCCTGCGCGAGATCTCGGCCGAGGGACTCGAGCGCTGGGAGCCGGTGCTGAAGGCCTCCTTCCCGATGTCGGCGGATGACGTCAGCACCGTGCTCAAAGCCCTGGACATCAGCTGCGCCGCAGCTCGACCCGGGAGTCGCTGGACGCTCGACAGAGTTCCTGGCCGACTTCGGCGGCGATGGCAAGGTCCTGCGCCCGGTCAACGTCCACAAGCGGCGCGTGCGCTACAAGGTCAACGGCTGCACGTCCGAGGTGACCGATGTCACGGCCGATGGACAGGCCACCAAGACGATCGCCATCGAGCTGGAGGACGGCGCCGCCGTGGTGCAGGCCGTTCGACAGGTCGGCCTGAGCGGGTTCGTCAACACCAGCTATCCGCGCGGCCTGCTGGCGATGGTGGAGGATCGGCCGGACCGCTACGCGGTCATCGACGTGGGCACCAACTCGGTCAAGTTCCACGTCGCGGAGCGGCAGCCGGGCGGACGGCTGGCGGCCCATCGTCGATCGCGCCGAGATCACGCGGCTGGGCGAGGGACTGGAGCAGGCCGGCGAGATCATCCCGGAGGCGCTGGAGCGCACCACGGTCGCCATCCACGACATGGTCGACGAGGCGCGGCGCGAGGGCGCGCTGGCGATCGCCGCCGTGGGCACGGCCGGCCTGCGCATCGCGCGCAACTCGGCGGACGTGCTCGACTTCATCCGGCGCCGAACGGGCGTCGAGATCGAGGTCATCTCCGGCGAGGACGAAAGCCGGCTCGCGTACCTGGCGGCGCAGTCCAGCCTGGGCGTGGCCAGCGGGACGGTGGTCGTGTTCGACACCGGCGGCGGCAGCTCGCAGTTCACGTTCGGCGAGGGTGCGCGCGTCGACGAGCGCTTCAGCGTCGACGTCGGTGCGGTCCGCTTCACGGAGCAATTCGGGCTGGACAAGGCCGTTTCGGCCGAGGTGGTCGAGCAGGCGATGGAGGCCATCGGTGCAGACCTGTCCCGCCTGGATGGCCGGCCAAAGCCCGATGCGCTGGTCGGCATGGGCGGCGCCGTCACCAACATCACCGCCGTCAAGCACGGCATGACCGAGTACGACCCGGACGTCGTGCAGGGCACCGTCCTGGACGTCGGCTGAGCTCGAACGCCAGATCACGATGTACCGTGAGCGCGACGCGGACGCCCGCCGCCAGATCCCCGGCCTCCAACCGAAGCGGGCCGAGGTCATCCTGGCCGGCGCCCTCGTCGTCCGAACGGTGATGCGCAAGCTTGACCAATCGTCGCTGACGGTGAGCGATCGGGGCCTCCGTCACGGCGTCCTTGCCGAACGCTTCGGCGATTCCGGCACACCGAGCTAGGAGGTCGTCATGGCGACGAAACGCAACGAGATGCCGCGGCTGTCGGACGCGCAGCTGGCAGAGATGATGGCCCTGATGAAGGGGTCGGACAGCGTGGAGCTGAAGCTGACCGTCGCCACCGACGAGCATCGGGCCACCATCGCCCGGCTGCCCATCGATCCGGTGGAGGCCGAGCCACGCCAGGCGTTCTTCTTTGACACGCCGGACCTGACCTTGGACAAGGCCGGCCTGGTCGTGCGCGCTCGGCGCATCCAGGGCGGCCGCGGCGATACGGTCGTCAAGCTGCGGCCGGTGGTCCCCTCGGAGCTGCCGGCAGCGGTTCGCCAGTCCGTGGCTTTCAAGACCGAGGTCGACGCGATGCCGGGCGGCTTCGTGGCATCCGGCTCCATGAAGGGCCGCAGCACCGCTCAGGAGATTCAGGAGGCGGTGCAAGGGACAAGGGCGCTGCGCAAGATCTTCAGCAAGGAGCAGCGCGCCTTCTTTGCCGAGCATGCCCCGGAGGGAGTCGACTTCGAGGACCTCGTGCCGCTCGGGCCGACATTCCTCCTCAAGCTGAACTTCGTGCCGAAGGAGCTGCAGCGCAAATTCGTGGCGGAGATGTGGCTCTACCAGGACGGCTCGCGCATCCTGGAGCTGTCGACGAAGGCTCTGCCGGGAGACGCGTTCCAGGTGGCTGCGGAGGCGCGTGCCTATCTGGTGTCCATGGGCGTCGACCTGAGCGGCGCGCAGCAGACGAAGACGCGGACCGCGCTGACCTTCTTCAAGAACCAGCTGAAGGCCGCCGCGAAGCCGCCCGCTTCCGAGAAGAAGGCTGAGCCGGTGAAGGAGCCCGCCGAGACCGCTTCGCCTCCTCCCGCCGACCAGGAGCCGGAGGCTGCTCCGGCGTAGCCCCGGTCTCGGCCCGGGCGGATCCGATCCGCTCCAGGCCGTCCAGGATCAGGTCCAGTCCGAAGGCGAACGAGCCCTCGCCCGCCGGACGCGGCTTGAGGTGGTGGTGGATGTGCTCCACCAGGTACGGGTATTCCTCCCGCGGGAAGGTCTCCAGGAAGCTCGTGGCCGTGGTCGCCAGCTCCTCCTGGGTGCCCAGGTTCATGCCGACGACCCACAGCGTGAAGCCCATGATGTGGCTCTCCAGCGCGTGATAGCCGAGATCGGTCACGTCCTCCGAGAAGCCGGCCTGCCGCAGCGTGCCCAGGATCCAGTCCATGTAGCGGATGCGCGGCTCGCTTGCCTGCTTGACCGACAGGATCGTGCTCGCCGCCCATGGATGCGCGGCCAGGATCTCGAACTCGGCGATGGCCGTCTGCCGGATGGCGCCCTTCCAGTCCCCTGCCGCATCGGTCAGCGGGATCTCGCTGGTGACCAGGTCGACCATGCCGGCCAGGATGTCGTCCTTGCCGCGGACGTAGTGGTAGAGCGACATGGCCTCGATGCCCAGCTCCTGCGCCAGCCGGCGCATGGTCAACGAGCCGATGCCCTCGCGATCGGCCACGTCGATGGCAGTCCGCAGCACCCGATCCCGGCTGAGCGGTTCCTTGGGCTCCTCCCTGGGCTGGCGCTGCGCCATCGGTCCATCCTCCGCGATTCGGGTGTTGACAACCTTACGTTGTAAGACTACGCGTACGTCCAGTTCCAATCTTACTATGTAAGGTAGACCGATGAAGGCACTGCTGCACGAGCGATACGGATCGCCCGATGACCTGCGACTGGCCGAGGTCGATCGGCCCACCGCCGGCGAAGGACAGGTCCTGGTACGGGTGCACGCCGCCTCGGTCAACGCGGGCGACTGGCGGCGCGTCCGCGCCAAGCCATTCATCGTCCGCACGGCGGAGGGCTGGCGGCGACCCGGAATCCCCTGTTCGGGGCCGATGCGGCCGGCGTGGTCGAGGAGGTCGGCCCGGATGTGACCGACCTGCGCCCTGGCGACGAGGTGATGGGCATCCGCACCGGCGCCTTCGCCGAGTACGTCGCGGGCGCCAACTTCGTGCCGAAACCAACCAACCTGAGCTTCGATCAGGCGGCCGCTGTGCCGATCGCCGGCGTGACCGCCCTCCAGGCGCTCCGTGACAAGGGCGAGCTGCAGGCGGGCCAACGCGTGCTGATCAACGGTGCCGGCGGTGGTGTTGGCTCGTTCGCGGTCCAGATCGCCAAGGCCATGGGGGCCGATGTCACCGCGGTGACCAGCAGCGACAACGTGGAGCTGCTCCGCTCATTGGGCGCCGACCGGGTGATCGACTACACGCGCGAGGACGCCACGAAGTCAGGGCCGTACGACCTCGTCGTCGACACCGGTGGAACCCCGTCGATCGGCAAGCTGCGGAGCGCGACTCAAGCCGGAAGGCACCCTCGTGCTGGTGGCGGCTGCCAAGGGCGGCATGGGGGTGCTGGGCCGGATCGCGGCCGGCGCCTTCCGTGGTCGCGTGCTCAAGCAGAACGTGCGCTTCTTCATCGCGGACGTGCGCAAGGAGGACATGCTGTACCTGAAGGAGCTGATCGAGGCCGGCAAGGTCACGCCGGCGATCGATCGGACCTACCCGCTGGCCGAAACCGGCAAGGCGCTGCGCTACCTGGAAACCGGCCACGCCCACGGCAAGGTGGTCATCAGCATCTGACGGCCGGCGGCCTACTTCCGCGCGTCGGCTCCCCGCGAAGCGACCACCAGGCCGGCCACTGCAACGGCCGCGACCGCGGCCATGGCCAGCGCCGCCCGGGTGCCGAAGATGACGCGGCCGCCATCCTGAACCTCCAGGCTCGGCGCGATCCCGAAGACGACGGTGCCGCCCTTGGCGAGCTCGATCTTCCGCGCCAGCGCGAGGCCGCTGCCGCCCTGCTCGATATGGATCGAGCCACCCGAGATCACCGTCTGCGCTCCGCCCTGCTTGATCTCGGTGCTGCCGGCGGACAGGATCGTCCCGGCCCCCGCCTGGCGAACCTGCAGCTCACGCCCCGCGATGGCACCGCGCACGAAGCCGCGCTCCACCGCCACCTTGTTCGCGGCAATGCCCCCGATGACCGCGTTGTGAATGCCCAGCTCGTCGCCCCGGACCATGGCCGTAAAGGACACGAGGCCGCGTGCCTGCTCGAAATTGCCTTCGCCGTTCGTCTTCTTTGAAGCGTCGACCTTTGCGGTCATCGTCACGATCTCCTTCTTGGTGGTGCGGGCCGTGCAGCTGGACCTGCTCGCCGTCAGCGTGCGCCGATGGGCGCGATCTGCCAAGCGGGCGTCCACGCGTCGCCCTTGGCGCCGATCCCAGCCCGTGGGAGCAACACGAAGAGCCGGGATCCAGCGGGATTCGACGGCGTTTGCCCGCTTCGCGTTAGTTCCCACCGATCCGCGGCAGGTGCGCGCGTGCGCCACAGCGATCAGGAAGGCGCGTCCGCGTCGAGCTGGGCGACCAACCGCTTCGGCGCAGTCATCCGGTATGCCTCCTCGATGAGGTCGGCCACCACGCCCCAGTCCTGCTCGACCTCCAGCGAGATGCCGATCCAGCCGTGAACGCCAACGTACGGCGGCACGAAATACCGCTGCGGATCGCCATCCACCAGCGACCTTTGCAGCCCTGCCGGCGCCTTGCACCAGATCCCCCAGCGCCCCGCATGCGAGTCGTGGCGCATGGCGAAGATCTTGTCGCGGACGCGCCACGACGGATTGCCGACACCGCCGCCCTCGGTCGCTTCCGGAAACGCCAGGCAGATGGCGCGAACGCGGCCGAGGAGCTCGTCGCCGCCGGGATCCGGACGGGCCATGGCGAGCGGCCTAGCGGACGACCGCCGGATCCGACTTCGGGATCTGCTTGCCGGGATCCACGAAGGGCATCGGGACGACGGTCGCGTCGCGCTCGCCGTCCGGGGACGCCACGGTGACGGAGGTGCCATCGCCGGCCAGCCCGATCGGCAGCCAGGCATAGCCGATGTTCTTGTCCAACCGCGGCGACCAGAGCGCGGTCGTCACCGTGCCCACCACGCCGTCATCGGCGCTGACCGGCCACTTGGTGAAGTTCATCTCCAGCTTCGGCCCGCCGATCTCGACGCCCACCAGCTTGCGATTGATCCCCTCGTCCCGGATGCGCCGGAGCGCCTCCTTGCCCTGGAACTCGAAGTCGCCATCCAGGTTGCACAGGCGCTCCAGGCCGACCTCGAACGGGTTGTGCTCCGTGGTCATGTCGGCGCCCCAGTTGAGGATGCCGCCCTCCACCCGCCGGATGTCGACCGGGCCGGTGGGCCGGATGTCGAACGGCTTGCCGGCCGCCATGATCCGCTCCCAGATCTCGGTGCCGCGGCTGCCGTCGCGCAGGTAGACCTCGTAGCCCACCTCGGCCGTCCAGCCGGTGCGCGTCACCACCAGCGGGATGCCGTCCAGCTCCAGCTCGCGGAACCGGTAGTACTTCAATGACAGGATGTCGTCGCCGAACAGGGCGGCCACCACGTCGCTGGAGTGCGGGCCCTGGATCTGGAGCGGGGAGACATCGGGCTCCGAAAGGTGGACATCCCAGTCCAGGCTGGCCGCCAGGCCCACGGCATACAGCAGCGCGTCGGAGCTGGCGAGTGCGAACCAGAAGTGGTTCTCGCCCAGCCGCAGCATCACCGGGTCGTTGACGATGCCGCCATCCGGCGTGGTGATCAGGACGTACTTCCCCTGGCCCACGGCGCACTTCGACAGGTCGCGCGGCGTCAGCAGCTGGGCGAAGCGGAACCCGTCGCGGCCGGTGACCTCCAGCTGCCGCTCCACGGCCACGTCCCACAGCGTGACGTGGTTCAGCAGGTGCCAGTACTCGGCCTCGAAGTCGTCGAAGTTGATGGGAAAGAGCATGTGGTTGTAGACCGTGTAGCCCCTGGGGCCGTAGGCCTGCTCCGCCTCGTAGAACGGCGACTGGCGCAGCCGAGCGCCGCGCTGGACCAGGCTCATGTCGAACGGCATTTGCTCCCTCACTGCCCCCGCAGCTCTTCCCTCTCCGATGGGTGGCGGAATGCTCTCACCCGCGTCAACCAACGGCGCCGGTCCACAATGTTGCCTCGTGGAGATTGAGGCCAACGGCACGCGCCTCTGGTTCGACGTCGAGGGCGCGGCCCTCGTCCCGGACGGGGCGACCATGCGCGAGCGCCCCACGGTGGTGCTCGTCCACGGCGGACCGGGCTCGTACGACCATTCGTATTTCAAGCCGCACTTCTCTCGCCTGGCCGACATTGCGCAGGTCGTCTACCTGGACCTGCGCGACCATGGCCGGTCACAACGTCACGCTCCGGATGCGTGGTCGTACGAGCTGTGCGCCGATGACATCCGGCGGTTCTGCGACGCCATCGGTCTCGAGCGTCCGATCGTCCTCGGGCACTCGATGGGCTCGTGGATCGTCCTGCTGTACGGCGCCCGTCACCCGGGGCACGCGGGCGGATTGATCGCACAGAGCGGCATGGCGCGCTTCGACCTCGAACGGCTGACCGAGGGCTTTCGCCGCGCCGGCGGGGACGTGGTCGCCGATGTCGCTCGCCGCGCATTCGCCGGGGAGGAGGTCTCCGACGAGGAGTGGGCGCCGGCTTTCGCCGCCTACGGCCCGAACGTGCCCGTCGGCCGACGAGCTCGCGCGCCGTGCCCAGAACCTGGACGTCGACGCGAGCGGCCAGCTCATGCGAGAGCTGAACATCCTGGACCAGCTGCCGCTCATCACCAGCCCGACGCTGGTCTGCGTCGGCGAGCTGGATGCCGTTACCCCGGTCGACGCATCCCAGGAGATCTACGACCACCTCCGAGCGAATGTTCGCCGGATGGAGGTCATTCCCGGCGTCGGCCACTTCCCGTGGCTCGACGATCCGGAGCGCTACTGGGCGATGATCACCGACTTCGTGCGCACCAGGTAGAACGCCATGCCCAGCGCCCAGAGCGGGAGCACGGCCAGGTAGAACACCCCGCCCACGTAGACCATGACGCTGTCCTTGTCGCCGACCAGCGTGCCGACGGCGAACAGCGCCACCCCCAGGCCGGCCAGCACGCCGAACCAGCGGAACGCGCTCAACCACGGCCCGGCCAGCAGGTTTGCTCCCGCGATCCACAGACCGATCACGATCAGCGCCACCGCTTCCACCGCGTAGGCACCGGTCGCCGGCATGGTGTAGTCGATGTCGACCACGTTCAGCACGAACAGCACGTGCGTCAGGCACCACACCCCGGCGGCCAGCCAGCCGGTGATCTGCGCCAGTCGCGCCAGCGGCGTCGGCGTCAGGCCGCCCAGCTCCCAGAAGCCGAGCATCAGGAACGGAATGGCGGCGGTCATGACGATGAGGGCCAGGTCGTTGATGGTCCCCCACGGCTGGCCGCTGCTCAGGAAGAGCCCAATGGTGACCAGCGCGACCACTCCGGCCGCCCCGACCACGCATGCCCCCACGATGGCCCGTCGAACGTTCGGGTGCACGGCGGCATCGTAGCCGCGCGTGCCGTCCGTACCTGCCCGGTCATCAGCGCCTCGGTCCGATCCTGCCGGGACGGCGGCTGACGCAATACATCTCCATCGGCCATTCACAGTTCGCGCGCAATTGCTCCCCAGCCTGTCTTGCACAGGCGGCCCGCTGCGTGGCCGCCGGCACACAGAGGTGATTGCATGTTTCGCGAAATGAGGCACGGGGCAGCCATGCCCCCGATGCGCGGCTACGGCCGCGGCTACTACGAGCCGTATCCCGGTGAGGGAGGCGGGTCGGTGCTGCCCAAGGTGATCGGTGTGGTGCTGGCCGTCGGCCTGATCCGCATGCTGGTCAGCCACAAGCGCCAGGGCGGCAGCTGGGGTGATCGGCGACGCGAGATGATCGCCGAGGTCCACCGCGAGCTGCATCGCCAGGAGGACCTCAAGGCCGATGCGTCCGCGCCCGCCACGGGCACTGCCAAGGCCTGATCCGGCACCCTTGCCAGCCGCCTGCCCGGCCGAGTTACTCGGCCTGCGCGTGATACGACCGAGGAGCCTGCGTTTCGGGACACCGAGCGCCGGCTCCTTCGCGATCTACTCGGCCTGCGAGTGAATCAGCGCAGGAGCGAGGCACGACTGTTCTTCGTTCGTCCTATCACTCGTGGGCTGAGTAAAACGGCTGCGCGACCCCGTCACCTCGTCGCTGAAGGATCCTGGCCAGCCTGGCGCCATACTCATCAGCACGGCAGGTTGCCGCGCACTGGTCGAGGCACTCGATGACAGCAGACCTGGTGCAGCGCGCACAGCGTGGAGACAGCGATGCCTTCGAGGCATTGATCCGCGCCGCCTACGACCACCTCTTCGCCACGGCTCACCGCATCCTGCGAGACCGCGACACGGCCGAGGACGCCGTCCAGGACGCAATCGTGCGCTGCTGGCGCGACATTCGCGGCCTCCGCGATCCCGATCGCTTCGAGGCGTGGCTCTATCGGCTCCTGGTCAATGCCTGCCGCGACCTGTCTCGCCGGGCGAGGCGCCGCCCATCTGTGGCCTACGGGAAGGAAGCGAACCTGCGGGCCGCCAATGACGAATTCGCGACGATCGCCGACCACGACGCCCTGGAGCGTGCGTTCCTATCGGTGCCTATGGACCAGCGCATCGCACTCGTGCTGACCCACTACGTCGGCTACTCGGCCCCTGAGGTCGCGGCGATCCTGGGGATACCGACCGGAACGGTGCACTCCCGAATTCACTACGGCGCCCGCGCGATGCGCGAGGCGCTCTCCAGTTCTCCCGCCATCACAGGCCCAAGCACGGAGTCATCCCGATGACGCATCACGACGACGACCAGCTCGCGGCCTGGCTGGCCGATGGTCCGCACCACGGCCCGGTGGGCATGCTGGGGGACGCCCTGGCCAGGGCGCGTGAAACCGGGCAACGGCCGGGTTGGCTGGTCCGGGCAACGGGCGGCACGATCGCGCAGCCTGGCGACTCGCTGCTGCGCTACGCGATGGTGTTGGTGACCGTCGCCGCGCTGCTCGGCATCCTGGCCGGCGCATTGATCGCTGGCCGCATCCTGCCGCCGCCGAATCCCCGCCCGCCAGTCCTTGTCGACAAGTCCGCGGAGCCGTCGGCATCGCCGCCATCGGGCCTCGTCGCGTACGTCGTTACCGTGCAACGCCAGCCCGGGGAAGACAGGTGCGCCAAGGACGGCGATCGCCGAGCATCCTCTGCTCAGTCAGCCATGTCGAACTCGCAAACCAGGACGGAAGTGATGCCCATCGCCTGGTCGCCGGTGGCGGGCTGGTCGGCTGGGCGGCCGATGGGTCCGCCCTCCTGCTCGAAGGAAATGGGTTGCGCATCGTCGATCCATCAGGATCCGTGCTGCAGCGGTACTCGCGCAACGAGTTGTGCCGGCTTCCCGTGCGCCGGTATGGAGTCCTTCTCCTTCTCGCCTGATGGCGCTCGCATCTCGTTCGTGCGCGTCTATCCGGACGTCGACAACTCGACGGTTATCGCGATCCTCGACCTGGCGAGTCGCCAGGTCACGGAGCTGGAATCCACCCGGACCACCAACGGCTCGGACGTCGAGCAGTGCTGGCTGAGCACCCGATGCGAGGGCCAGGACGACACGCCGCGCTGGTCGCCGGACGGCTCGCGCCTGGCGTTCGCTCGCCAGGTGATGTCGCCCGAGCCCGGCAGCAGCTGGACAAGCGCCGCCGTCTACGTTGTGAACGCTGACGGCAGCGACCTACAGCGGGTGACGCCCGAGGGCTGGTATGCCTTTAACCCAAGCTGGAGCCCTGATGGTTCGGCCTTGGCCTTCGTCAACGCCGAGATGATCGTCAACGACGATCACACGTCCGTCACCGGACAGCTCACCGATATCTACACGGTCCGCTCCGACGGCGCGGACGTGCGCCGCCTGACCGATGACGGGTCCTCGTTTGGGCCGGTATGGACTGCGGACGGGCAGCTGACCTTCGTCCACCAGGTCGGTTTCGAAGTTGCCGCCGAATACCAGAACTGGATCATGGGGCCGGACGGGAGCGGCAAGGCGCAGCTCGGTACGACTCTTGGCGAGCTGACTACCGCCGGATGCGTGGCATGCATCTACCCCGTGGACCAGGGTGCATCCCAGGCCTTTTGGCAGCCGAGGCCGTGAGGCGCTGCGACGGCTAGCGGATCGCCAGGACGTTGCTGGCCACGACGGGCTGGGTGAGGCCCTTGAGCGTGAGCTCGCCGACGGGTTCCGACTCGATCAGCTCCTCCAGGAGTGCCTGCGCGCGAGGGCTGAGCAGGATCTGATCGGCCGCGGCCTGGCTCGACAGCCGCGAGGCGAGGATGGTCACGTTGCCGATGGCGCCGTAGTCGTGGCGTCCGTCGAAGCCGATGCGCCCCAGGGTGGCGTATCCCACCGCGATCCCCACTCCGAAGCCCAGCTCGTAGCCGCGCTGCCGCCAGGCAGCTGCCAGGTCGGCGAACTGCGTCGCGCATCTCGACCGCCATGCGAACCGCGCGCTCGACGTGGTCCTGCTGGGGAATCGGGTCGTTGAAGAAGACCATCACCCCGTCGCCGGCGAAGTGCTCGAGCGTCCCGCCATGGTCGGTGATCGCCTCGCCCATCATGCGGTGGTACTGGCTCAGGAGCGTCATCAGCTCCTCCGGGATCGGCCCGCTCGGCAAAGGCCGTGAAGCCGCGCAGGTCGCAGAACGCGACGGTGATCTCGCGCCGATGTCCCGCCAGCAGCTGCTCGCCATCGGGTGAGGACACCAGCGCCGCCACCTGCGGCGAGAGGAAGCGGCTCAGCTCCTCTTTCTGCCGTTCGATCGTGCGGTTCAGCGCCTGCTCCACGTCATGCAGGCGCTTCGCGGCGAGTGACGCGTTGATGCGCGCCGCCAGGATCGAGGCGTTGATCGGCTTCGGCAGGTAGTCCGACGCGCCGAGCTCGATGCAGCGCACCACGCTGTCGAGCTCGTCAACACCGGAAACGATCAGGACCGGGATGTGGCGGGTCTCGTCATCGGCCTTCATGGCGGCGAGCGTCTCGTAGCCATCGAGCTCCGGCATGAGGACGTCCAGCAGGACGACATCCACCCGACCGGGCTCCGTGGCCAGCATCGTCGAGCGCCTGCCGGCCGTTCTCCGCCTGGATCACCTCCAGGCCCAGGGTCTCCAGACGGCGGACCAGGACGAGGCGGTTGACCGCGCTGTCGTCGACCACGAGCGCCGTCCCGTTGGCGGTCATTGCGCCGATGCTCCCTCGAGCCACGCGGCGAAGGCCGCTTCTGCCGCGTTCCATTCGGCGCGGGCGGCGTCCAGGCGCACCGCGAACCGACGCCTCCAGCGTGCCGGTCCGTCCGGCCATCTCCAGCTCGCGCGCCACCGACGAGAGGCGCATCGCGCCGACGGTGGCGCTGGACGACTTGAGGGTGTGGGCCGGCCTCACCAGCGCATCGGCGTCGTCGGCCTCGACCGCGGTTGTCATCGCCTCGAGCTGGGCAGGCGTATCGGCCAGGTAGGTCTCGACCAGCTCGCGCACGAAGCCGATGTCGCCGCCGGTGCTCTCCATCAGCTCGGTGAGGACGCCTTCGTCGAGGGTCGGGACGTCAGGTTCGGACATGCGACCCCTGCCTTGGGCTTCAGGCCTCCGCGCCGTGGCACCCGCTCGAGCGCCGCCGTCAGCTCGGCTGGCCCGAATCGGCTTGCTGAGGTAGTCGTCCATCCCGGCCGCCAGGCATGCCTCTCGATCGCCGGCCATCGCGTTCGCCGTCATGGCCACGATCTTCAGCGGCCGATCCGGCCACTGCGCCCGAATCCGACGCGTGGCCTCCAGCCCGTCGAGCTCCGGCATCTGGACGTCCATCAGCACCACGTCGAACTCATCGCGCTCGAGTGCGTCGATGGCCTGCTGGCCGTCGCCTGCGACCTCGGCGTCGTAGCTCATCTGGCTCAGCAGCCGCAGGGCGAGCTTCTGGTTCACCGCGTTGTCCTCGGCCAGCAGGATGCGCAGCGGGTGCCGCTCGCCCAGCGGCGTTGCCGCCGCGCCGTTGGCCAGGGCCGCGGGGGCCGGCGAGGGCTGGGACACCACGCCGCCGAGCAGGATGGTGGCGATCGTGTCGTGCAGCGCCGGACGGCTTCACCGGCTTCGCCAGCCAGCCGGCCAGCTTCGTTTCGTCGCGGTCCCGCACCCCGACGGAGGAGAGGATGACGATGGGTGGCGTGGCGGCCGCTCCATCGGCCTGCGACGCGCGCGTCGCGAACTCGACCCCGTCCATCTCGGGCATGAGCAGGTCCGAGAGGATGATGTCGAACTGCTCGCCCTTCTTCAGCCAGCGCAGGGCCTCGGCCGGCGAGCCCGTCTCGCGCGGGACCATGCCCCACTTCGCCGTCTGGGCGACCAGGATCCGGCGGTTCGTGGCGTTGTCGTCCACGATCAGCACCGTCCGCCCCGACAGGTCAGCCTCGACACGCGGCGAGCGCACCGGAGTCACGGCGCCCGGCGCGGCGACCGGCATCCGGACGCATGAGGTGGAAGGTGCTGCCTTCGCCGGCGACGCCGGTGCTCTCCGCGGTGAGCGAGCCGTCCATCAGCTCCGCCAGGCGGCGCGAGATCGCCAGGCCCAGGCCGGTGCCGCCGTACCGGCGCGCGATCGAGGCGTCCACCTGGCTGAACGACTGGAACAGGTGGTCCATCGCGCCCTCGGGGATGCCGATGCCGGTGTCGCGCACATCGACCCTGATCTCCCAGCGCGCCGGGCCGCCGCGGCGCTTTGCCTCGACCTGCATGCCGCCGACGGTCACCAGCACCTCGCCCGACTCGGTGAACTTCACCGCGTTCGACAGCAGGTTCAGGACGATCTGCCGCAGGCGCCCGGCGTCGCCAACCAGCGCGACCGGCAGGTCCTCGTCGACCGCGTAGACCAGCTCCAGGCCCTTCTTGGCGGCGGCCGGCGCCAGGATGTCGAGGGAGGCCTCCACGGCCTCGCGCATGACGAACGGCCGCGCTTCGAGGTCGACCCGGCCGGCCTCGATCTTCGAGAAGTCCAGGACGTCGTTGATGATCGTCAGCAGCGCGTCACCCGAGGTGCGAATCGTCTCCGCGAAGTCGCGCTGCTCCTCGTTGAGCGGCGTGTCGATGAGCAGGCCGCTCATGCCGATCACCGCGTTGAGCGGCGTCCGGATCTCGTGGCTCATGGCGGCCAGGAACGAGCTCTTGGCCTCGTTCGCCTGCTCGGCCGCCTGGCGAGCCTCCTGGGCATCGGCGAAGAGGCGGGCATTCTCGACAGCGACCCCGATGTTGGCGGCGACGGTGGCCAGCAGCCGCGCATCGGCATCGGTGAAACGGTTCTCCTGGGTCGTGCTCTGGATGCTGATCGCCCCGATCGCCTTGTCGCCCGCCAGGATCGGCACGCCAAGGAAGGAGCGCGGGCGCGTCCCCACCATCGCCGTTCCCGCGTTCTCTTCGTCGGTGTTCAGCAGGATCGTTTCCCGGGTCGTGATGATCTGGGAGGTCACCCCTTCGCCAAGCTGCAGCGGCTCCTGCGGCTCGTGCTCTCCCGCCTCGACGTAGTAGGGGAAGTCGATGGCGCCCGCGTCCCTCGTCCAAGAGCGCGATGAAGGCGATGTCCGCATCGAAGGCATCGCGCAAGCTTCTCGCCGACGATCGAGCAGAAGCGGAGTCAGCTCGAGCTCGGTCGTCAGCGTCTCGCCCACGCTGTTGATGGTCGCCAGCTCGGCCACGCGCTTCTGCGTCTCATCGATGAGGCGTCCCGTCCGGAGCGCGACGCTGAGGCTGGCCGCGAGGGTGGTCAGCAGCGCGACGTCACGGTCGTCGAAGGCGTGCTCACGATCCAGGTTCTGGAGGGAGATCACTCCCAAGACCTCGTCGCCCACGAGCAACGGCACGAAGATCACCGACAACGCCGGCTCGCCCTTGATCTGATCGGCTGCCCGAGTTCGCGACCACGCTCCCGCAGCTTCTCGGCGATCAGCAGCGGCTGCTTCGTCTCCAGGACGTGCTTCCGGAAGCCCATGATCGGCCGCACGTCCTCCGGGAAGCGCACCCCGCGCTCGACGGAGTACGGGAAGCGCATGGTGCCGTCCTCGTGATCGAAGACGGCGATGTCGACCACCTGCGTGTCGAACACGTCGCCCGCGCGATTCCCGACGAGCTCGTACATGGCCTGCGGTTCGAGCTCCGCGGCCAGCGCGGCCTGGACGTCGTTCACGATTGCCAGCTCGGCGGCCCGTCGCTTCGTCTCATCGAAGAGGCGCGCGTTCTCGAGCGCCACGCTGAGACTCGCGGCCAGCGTCGTGAGCAGGCGCACGTCGGTCTCGGAGAACGCGTTCGTGCGGTCGAGGTTCTGCAGTGATATCCGGCCGCGCAGCTGACCGCCGGTGCTGAGCGGCGCGAGCAGGACCGAGAGGGACGGTTCGCCCTGGATGACTGTCGGCGCCACCCCGCGTTCGTGCTTCCCAACGGGGAATGTCATTCACCAGCAGAGGCTGGCGCGTCTCAAGCAGGACCTGCGATAACTGCGCCTCCTCGAGCGGCGTGGAGATGTCCGGGAATCGCACCCCGCGCTCGATCGTGTACGGGTAGTGGACCAGGCCTGCCTCGAAGTCGAACATGCCGATGTCCACGACCTGCGCATCGAAGATCTCCTGGATCCTGTCGCCGACCAGGTCGTACATCGCCTGCATGTCCAGGTTCTGGGCAAGGCCCTCCTGGACGCTGTTGATCAGGGCGAGCTCGGCTGCGCGCTCATCGGTCTCAGCCAGCAGGCGCTTCGTCTCGTCGAAGAGCCGCGCATTCTCCAGCGCCACGCTGAGGCTGCCGGCCAGCGTCATCAGCAGCCGAACATCGGAGTCCGAGAAGGCGTTCTCACGGTCCAGGTTCTGCAGAGAGATCACGCCGCGCGCTTCGCCACCGGCCACGAGGGGGGCGTACACGCAGGATTTCGGCGTCTCGCCGGATATCACGCCCTGCTGGCCATACTGCTGGATTGCGTTGAGCACATCCTCGTTGAAGACCAGCGGTTCCCGCGTTTCGAGCACTGCCCGTCGTGGACCGATGATCGGCATCGAGTCGTTCGGGAATCGGACCCCACGTTCGATGGTGTAGGGAAAGAGGATCTTGTCCGCTTCCCTGTCCAGGATGCCGATGTCCACGACCTGGGCATCGAAGATCTCCTGGATCTTGTCTCCGACCAGGTCGTACATCGACTGCATGTCAAGGTTCTGGGCCAGGCCCTCCTGGACGCTGGTGATGATCGCCAGCTCGGCGGCACGCTCATCGGTCTCGGCGAGGAGGCGCTTCGTCTCGTCGAACAGCCGGGCGTTCTCCAGGGCGACGCCCATGCTCGACGCCACGGTCGAGAGGAGGCGCTCGTCGCTCTCCGTGTACAGATTTGGCTTCGGAGTCTCAAGCGCGATGACGCCGATCACCCGGTCGCCGGCGATGATCGGCACGCCCAGCCAGGATTCAGTGTCGAGGTTTCCCACCTGAATGGCCTGCGCGGCCAGCATGTCCGCCTGTGTGCCCATTCGGAGCGGGGACCGCGACTGGATGACTCGAGAAGTCAGTCCCTCACCAAGCCGGATGGGATCGGTGTAGATGCGTTCGCCTTCCGCGAGCTCGTACGGAAAGCTGATGGTCTCGGTTGCTTCGTCGTACAGCGCGACGAACAGCGACGATGCCTCGAAGATGCCGCTGACACGCGCGCCCACGAGCTCGACGATCTCCTGGAAGTCCAGCTGCTTGGCCAGCGCAGCGCCGATCTCGTTGACGATGGCCAGCTCCGCATTGCGCTGCCGCGTCTCCTCGATGGCACGGGCGCGGACCAGGGCGGACCCGACGTGCTGTGCCACGAAGACGAGCAGGTCCAGGTCCTCGCGCGCGTAGCGCCGGTCTTCGCGATAGGTCTGGACGGCGATGACCCCGACGGTTCGGCCATCCGCCTTCAATGGCGCGCCCATCCATTCGATGGCCAGCTTCCCGATGATCTCGAACTCGCCCTTCTTGACGAGGGCCTCGTAATCCGCGGTGTTGAGGAGTTTCGGCTTGCCATGCCGAAGCACGTATGCGGTTGCACCGCGGGCTTCCCCCACCCCAAATGGGTCCCACGCGTTTGGGTCGGGAACGAGCGGATCGACCTCGTCGCGATAAAACGGGAAGTTGATCAGCTGTCGGTCTTCGTCGTACAGCGCGATATAGAAGTTGTCCGCGTACATCAGCTCGCCGACGATCTCGTGGATCTGGGCGTAGAACGCCGGCATGTCCTGGGCTGCGCTCGCCGTTTCGGCGATGCGGTAGAGAGCGGACTGGACCTTCGCCGAGTGCTCGTGCGCTGTCTCTCGGGCCTCGAGCTTCGCGATCTTCTTCTGGGCAGCGGCCAGCTCGTCGGCAGCGGACCGTGACGAGGTCTTTTTCGTCACGCACTGCCCCGCAGGCGGAAGGTGATCAAGGGCACTCGGGTTCCCCTCGGGAAATTCGCTCAGGCGCCGCGGGCTGCGGCGCGGTCATTCTGCCCGGATTGACCAACTCCCGTCGATGTCGGTGCCGACACCCCAGTTGTTCCGTTGATGGGCCTCATCCGTCGCAGAGTCCGATCAGGGTGGTTGGCCCGTGCTGCCGGGCAACAGCGCAGCCAGCGAGGAGGCGACGCGATCCGCCTCCGATACGTCCGCGACCTCCGATTCGGGGACGGCAATAACCGTGAGGCCCGCGGCCTTGGCGGCCGCGATGCCCACGGCCGAGTCCTCGAGCGCCACGGCCATCGCCGGCTCCACGCCCAGCTGCCGGCAAGCCTCCAGGTAGACGTCGGGCGCGGGTTTCGGCAGCGCCACGTCGTCAGCGGAAACGACGGCGTCGAAGGAGCCGACCAGCGCAGTGCTCTGGAGCGCCAGCGCGACCAGCTCGCGTGGCGTGTTCGACGCAATGCCCAGCGCCACACGTCCGCGCAGCGCGGAAAGCAACTCGAAGGCTCCCGGCCTGAATTCGATCGGGCAGGCGTACTCCCGTCGCGCCAGCTCCATCAGCTCCGCGAATAGCTGCTCTCGGCCTTGATCGCTCAGGCCGAGACGCGTTGCGTAGCGCGCGACCACGGCTTCCACCGGGCTGCCGAGGCTCGCGACGGCATCAGCGTCGGAAAATGTCTTGCCGTGGTGACGCAGGAGCTCCGATTCGGCGCGGCGCCAGCCTGGCTCGGTGTCGAGCAGCAGTCCGTCCAGGTCGAAGATGACCGCGCGGAAACGCCCCGGAAGGGTGAGGATTGGCTCCCCACCGCCGGGGCGTCGTGTTGACCGCTCGGAGGTCACTCCGGCGGCAGCTCCTTGTAGACGAGGTCGACGTCGATGCCCTGGCGGCGGCGCACGAACTTGGCGACGTAGTAGAGCGCCAGGCCGATGACCACGATCATCCCCATGAAGGCGGGTATCTGCCAGACGTTATCCGGGTTGCCGGCCAGCGCCAGGCCCGGATAAGTGACCGTGAGCCACACCAGGAACAGCATCACCAAGATCGCCAGCGGCCCCACCCAGTAGAACACTGGGAACCCGAGGAACTTCACGTTCGCCGGCGACGCCTGATAGAGGTCCGGCCGGCGGGTGGGGAAGAGGATCGCGGCGATGGCCACGATGATCACGCATACCACGCCGGCCTCCACACCCAGTGCCAGCCAGGTGAAGAAGTCAGTCGACAGAACGCTCCAGGCGAGCATGGCGGTGACCAGGCCCATGACCAGCAGGATCGCTGGCACCGGCGAGTGGGTCCGCTCATTGACCTCGGCGAACTTCTCCGGCAGCAGCCGATCGAAGGCCCAGGCGAACACGGAGCGGATGGGCATGAACGTGTTGCCGACCATCGCCGGCAGGCTCCAGAACAGGAACGAGCCCAGGATGATCACAGCCAGGATCCCGATGTTCTGGACCAGCGACGCCAGGAACTGGTACCACGGGCCGCTCGGGATGGCGTACGCGTCCGTGCCGCCGTTGAGGGCAGCGGCCAGGTCGTACGGAATCACGTTGAAGAACAGGATCAGGCCCAGGACGATGAAGACGCCGTCCCACAGCAGGCCGCCGAACATGACGGTCAGCTGGCGGCGCCGATCGGAGCCGCTCTTCAGCTCGCCCGACAGGTAGACCGACCACCAGTTCCACATCAGGAAGGTCATGATCGCGAAGACGGCAGGCAGCGTCGCGTCGAGGTTGCTGAGCTCGGGGGTGACGCCTGCCGTCCCAGCCGCGGCGATGATGTCATCGGTCGTGCCGCCGCCGAACTGGGCGTTCAGCTCGTTGAAGTTCGCCGTGAAGTCGGCGGTGTTGCCGACCAGGAAGGCGATGAACGCGATGAACGTCCCCAGCATGGCGATGATCCAGAAGGCGTTCTGCCAGCGGAACGTGGTCTTGATGCCGGAGATCAGGATCAGCGTCATCGCGACGATCATCGCCAGGCCGCCCAGGAAGATCCACAGGTTGTCGGTCTGGAAGCTGGTGCCCCAGTCGACCATGGTCTGGTTGTCGAACAGCACGCCCAGCGCCACGAGGACCGGACCGAGCGCGAAGACCGGGAAGAATCGGGCCCAGAAGGTGGCCCCGATCATGGCCGACAGCGCCGCCGCGAAGTTCGAGATCATGGCCAGCGGCGGCGAAAGGATCCGGCTCACCCAGACGTAGTCGCCACCGGTGCGCGGCATGCTCGAAGCGAGCAGCGCCATCATGATCAGGACCGGGATGTTGATCACCACCGCGATGATCGTGGCCCACACCGGGTCGGCCCCCGGGAACGCCGAGAGCGTCCACAGCACGCCGATGGCCAGCGTTGCGCCGACGGGAGCTGAGAAGACCGCGTTGAAGATGGTCGCGTCGAGCGCCGACGCCTCACGGACGAGGCCGGTGCTGCGTCGAACGAAGAGCCGGCCGCCGCCGGATTCCGGGGTGACTTCCGGGGTGACTGCCACGCCAAACCTCCTGCCCGGGCGGCTTCTCCTCCCGTGCCGCCGACGCTTGACATGCGCCATGTGACGCGGCGATAGTCGAACACAAACGAACATCATTCGTCAACATTTCTTGTGAGCGTGATGAGGTCTGGTGAGGTTGGGGATGACGCCATCCGGAGGCCGTGCCACGAGGACGAAGGTGGGTGCCGCCGATCGCCGGCATGCGATCCTGGCCCGCGTCGCGGAGGACCAGACCATCCACGTCGGCGATCTGGCTCGTGAGCTCGGCTGCTCGGAGATGACGATCCGCCGCGACATCCGGCGCCTGGAAAGAGACGGGTTCATCCGCCAGACCTACGGCGGCGCCACCGCGCACGTCACGCGCTCGTTCGACATCAGCTTCAACGCGCGGGCGCTGCAGGCGACGCGTGAGAAGCGATTGATCGGCATGCGGGCCGCCGGCCTGGTGCAGGACGCGCGGGTGCTGTTCGTCGGCATTGGCAGCACCACCGAGCAGTTCGTCCAGTACCTTCCCGCCCATGCGGACCGGACAGTGGTGACTCCCAGCCTGCCGATCGCCAGCCTGCTGGGCACCCGCCCGGTGGACGTCGTCACGCTGGGCGGTTCCGTGCTGCGCGACGAGCTCACCTGCGTCGGGCCCATCGCCATGGCCACGCTGGCCCACTACCGGTTCGACGCGGCGGTGGTGGGCGCGGCCGGCATCTCGGCGCGCTGGGGCATCACCGAGCTGACGGAGGAGGAGGCCGCCGTGCAGCGAGCGGCCCTGGAGCGGACGGAGCGCGTCGTCATCCTGGCCGATGGGTCGAAGGTGGGCACGGCCACGCCGATCGTCGTTGGGCCTCCACCGGAAAACACGACCCTCGTCACGGATCCGTCCGCGCCAACGGACCGCCTGGACGAGCTGCGCGCCATTGGCGTGCAGGTGGTGATCGCAGAGCGCGCCGCACCGGCGAGGACCGATGCCCGTCAGCCGGTCGCCCTCGCAGGGTCGCACTCCCTCGCAGGCTCGCACTGAGGAGCAGACGTATGAACGCACTCGACAGGATCTTCGGCGCCCCGAAGCCGGTCATCGCCATGCTCCATCTGCCGGCTCTTCCCGGCCGGCCGCTGCATGACCGATCCGCCGGGACCGCCGCCGCGGTGGAAAGCGTGGCCCGGGACCTGGACGCGCTCCAGTCGGCCGGCGTTGACGGCGTGCTCTTCTGCAACGAGGCGGACCTGCCGTACCAGCTGCGGGTCGGGCCGGAGATCACGGCCGCCATGGCAGCGGTGATCGGCCAGGTCCGCGGCGAGCTGCGCGTCCCGTTTGGCGTCAACCTCCTGTGGGACGCCATGGCCTCCCTGGCGGTCGCCCGTGCGAGTGGCGCGAGCTTCATTCGCGAGGTGCTGACCGGGGTGTACGAGAGCGACCTGGGCATGATCGAGCCGAACGTCGGCGAGATCGCCGCGTACCGCACGGCCATCGGCGGGGAGGACATCGCGCTGTTCGACAACATCGCGCCGGAGTTCGCGTCGGCGATCGGCTCGCGGGGCATCGCGGAGCGTGCTCGCGGGGCGGCCTATCTCCGCATGGACGCCGTCCTGATCTCCGGGCCGGCGGCAGGGGTCTCGTTCGAGATGAGCGACCTGCAGCAGGCCAAGGAGGCGGTGCCCGACCTGCCGGTCATCGCCAATACCGGCGTGCGTGCAGACCGTATCGCCGAGATCTTCAGCCTGGCCGACGGCGTGATCGTGGGGACCAGCCTGAAGGTTGATGGCGACACCTGGAAGCCTGTCGATCCGGATCGGGCCAACCGCCTGATGGAGGCCGCGCGCGCAGCGCGCTCATCGGTCTCGTCGGACGCCTGACGTCCGGTGACGAAGCCGACGCGCATTCTCTTCTCGACGGACGTGCACGGCTCGTCCAAGTGCTTTCGCAAGTTCATCAACGCCGCGCCGGTCTACAAGGCTGACGTCCTGGTGCTGGGCGGCGACCTGACCGGCAAGGCCATCCAGACGATCGTCCGCCAGCCCGGAGGCCGATGGCGCTGCTCCTTCATCGGCACGCAATACGACGTCGAGGACGGCCCCGAGCTCGAGGCGCTCGAGCGGCTGATCGAAGACCACGGCTATTACCCCTACCGCGCCGATCCAGGCCAGGTCGAGGCGCTGGAGGCGGCGGGCCAGGTGGAATCGCTGTTCACCGAGATGATGAAGGCGCGCCTGAACGCGTGGTTCGCCCTGGCCGATGAGCGCCTGCGCCCGACGGGTGTGCCGCTGTTCCTGATGCTGGGCAACGATGATCCGGCCGAGCTGGGATCGCTGCTGGATACCGCACCATGGGGCACCCACGCGGAGGGACGGGTTGTCGAGATCGACGGCCACGAGATGATCAGCTGGGGGTACTCGAACATCACGCCCTGGCACAGCCATCGCGAGCAGACGGAGGAGCAGCTGGCAACGACGCTCACTCAGCTGGCGTCCGGGCTGAAGGATCCGGAGCACGCCATCCTGAACGTGCACGTGCCGCCCTTCGGAACCCAGCTCGATGACGCGCCAGTGCTCGACGCCGACCTGCGCGTGGTCCAGAGCATGGGCCAGGTGAAGTTCGCGCCTGTCGGCAGCACGGCAGTGCGTGACTTCGAGCTGGAAGTCCAGCCGATGCTGGGCCTGCATGGCCACATCCACGAGTCGGCCGGCATCCGCCGGCTGGGCCGCACCATCGCCATCAACCCCGGCTCCGACTACTCCACCGGTGCGCTGCATGGGGCGCTGGTCACGCTGAAGGACGGGAAGGTCGCCGCCCACCAGCTGGTGAGAGGCTGAGCGAGTGGCTGAGACGCTGGTGGCCGTTGACGTCGGGACCTCGGGCGCGCGAGCCACGGCCTTCACGATCGCCGGTGAACGGGTGCTGGAGGCCCGTCGCGGCTATCCGACCACGTCCAGCCAGCCCGGCTGGGCGGAACAGGACCCGCGGGCGTGGCGCTCCGCTGCCCTCGGTGCGCTGGCCGACCTGGTGCAACGGCTCGGGTCAAGGCACACGGTGCTGGCCATGGGCCTCACCGGCCAATGCCCGTCGGTCTGCCTGGTGGATGCGCGTGGGAAGCCAATCGGTGCCGGCCTGATCTACCGCGACAACCGGGCCACGGCGGAGGCGGCCGCCCTCCGCGAACGCTTCGGCGACGCGCCCATCCATGCCCGGACCGGCCACCTGCCCGCGGCGTTCCACATCGGCCCGAAGCTGATGTGGCTGAAGGCGCACGAGCCGGCAACCTTCGCTCGCGCCAGCCATGCCCTCCAGCCGCGCGACCTGGTGGCCCACGCACTGACCGGCGAGATCGCCACGGACGGCACGCACGCCGCCGCGACACTGGCCTTCGACCTGCGCCGCCGGGCGTGGGCGACGACCTGATCGATGCCATGGACCTGCCTCACCATCTCTTCCCCCCGGTGCGCCCGTCCTCGGAGCCGGTGGGTGGCCTGCTGGCCGCGGTGGCGCGGCGCGTCGGACTGGATCCCGGCATTCCGGTCATCCTGGGGGGAGCCGATTCGCAGGCCTGCGCCCTGGGCGCCGGGGTCATCGCGGCCGGTCCGGTGAGCGAGATGGCGGGCTCGTCCACGTGCCTGAACGCGGCCGTGGCGAAGCCCCTCGCGGTGCTGGAGGTGACCCACTACCCGCACGTCATCCCGGGGCCGTACACCACGGAAACGGGCATCAACACGACGGGCGCGGCCATCGCCTGGATCGCCGACCTGCTGTACGCGCCCCGCGGAAGGCGCGCCGGCGCGGCCGACTACGAGCGCCTCGACCATGAGGTCGCATCGGCGCCGCCAGGAGCCGATGGCGTGCTCGCGCTCCCGGTGCTGGGGGACGGCGAACGGACCGATCCGGACCTGCGCGGCGCCTTCACCGGGATCTCGCTGCGACACGACCGGGCGGTGCTGGCGCGCGCGATGATGGAGGGCGTGGCGTTCGCGATCCGGGACCAGCTGGAGCTCATCCGGAACGGTGGCGCCCGCGTGACCGAGCTGCGCATCTCCGGCGGCGACACGCGCCTCGCATCCTGGAGCCGGATCAAGGCCGATGTCATCGGCGTGCCGGTGGTCACGGTGCCCGGCGACGCGGCAGTGGGCGGCGTGGCGATGCTGGCCGGGATGGGCGCCGGCATCTATGGCAGCCCGCAGGAAGCCATCGCGCAGGTGCGGCTTGGAACGCCGCTTGACCCGGACACCACGACTCGAGCCCTGTACGACGAGCGCTTCGACGCCTGGCGCGCGCTGGCCGCCTCGGATGCCGTGCGGCGGAGCGATCTGAGCCATGCGCCTGCAGCTGGGCATCAACACCTGCTTTGCGGTCAAGCGCTGGCCGATGCCCGACGATTGGGCGCCGATCGTCCGCGACCGGCTGGGCCTGCCGCTGGTGCAGCACAGCCTGGACCTGGTGGATCTCCATGTCTCTACTGAGCGCCTCGAGGCGCAGGCGCACCAGCTCAAGGACGCCGTGGCCGCGAACGACCTCGAGCCTGCATTCCACGTTCACCGGCCTGGCGGCCTACTCGGCCAACCTGCTCCTGGCCCCCGATGCGGCTGATCGCGAGGCGGCAGAGGAATGGTTCCGGACCGCGATCTCGTTCACTGCCCGATCATCGGCCCGGGCAACCGGCGGACACGTGGGTTGCTTC
Organism: uncultured Chloroflexia bacterium; assembly: GCA_963720505.1. GTDB lineage: Bacteria > Chloroflexota > Limnocylindria > QHBO01 > QHBO01 > DASSCW01. The sequence goes on along the minus strand of CAVRFT010000003.1, from coordinate 807,053 downwards.
TCGGTCCCCGACTGGCAAGACCCGGCTCGGCGCGCCGAGCTGTGGACCGGTATCCAGGGCTCGCTGGCCGCGTTGGCGGCTGACGCCCGGACCGCGGGCCTTGACTACCTGGTCGTGGAGAACCTGGCCGTCGCGCGTGAGCCTTCGACCATGGCCCTCATCCGCGAGCTGCTCGACGAAGGCGACGCCGACCGTGTCCCGATCCGCCTCTGCCTGGACGTCGGGCACATGTGCGTTCCCGGAACCGCCGGCGACGACCGCGACCCGTACGCCTGGCTCCGCCAGCTCGGCCGCTCAGCCCCGGTGATCCAGCTCCAGCAATCGGATGCGGAGGGCGACCATCACTGGCCGTTCACGCGGCAGTTCAACGCCCTGGGCCGGATCGACGCGGACCGCGTGATCGAGGCGCTGGGCGAGGGCGGCGTGGACGAGAGCGCGCTGGTGCTGGAGGTGATCCCTCCGTTCGAGCAGGAAGAGGCAGCGGTGCTGGATGACCTGGCCGAATCGGTCGAGTACTGGCGCGAGGCGCTCACCCGTCATGGGGTGCTCGCCGGCTAGTGACGGACCTCTTCTGGGGTCTCGTACCAGCGCATTCGCTCCCCGATCCTGCTTCGCAGCTGCCATGCCATGGACTTCCGACCGGCAGCGATGGCTGACAGCAGGGCCTCCGCCTGGACCACCGGATCGAACGGAGCGCCCGATGGCTTCCGCTCGCGCGCGAAGGCGGCAACCTTGCCCAGGTTTCGCTCAGCGGTGTGGCACAGCCCCCAGTCGGCACCGGTCAGGGCCAGGACCCGCTGCACAGAGATCGCTTCGCCATCTCCGCTGCCGGCATCAGACAACGCCCGATCGGCAAGCAGGCAGGTCAGGTCGCCCAGGTCCTTCTCATTGATCTCCCAGACCTGCAGCTTGGTCAGCAGCAGGTCGGCCAGGTCGAGCGTCGGCGGGCCAGGCTCGAGCCGCCCTCGCAGGTCGATGACGTGCGACATGCGCAGCTCATCGATCACCACGTCGATGGTCCACGTCCCGTCGTGGTGGGCGAAGTTCAGCCGCTGCGCCCCGTGGATCGAGTTGAACAGCCGCTCCGGCACGTAGCCCTGGCTCTCCAGGAATGGCGTCACCGCGCGCCCGTCTCGCTTGCGCACCGCGAAGTCCAGGTCGGCGTAGTCGCGCGCGAACGGCGCCACCCGCGCCGATGGCGCCACCATCCAGATGGCCACACCGCCCATCAGCCGCAGGCCGAGGTTCGCGGTCGCGGCAGCCGCGGTCAGGCGCTGGGCCTCCGCCCGGATGTCGGATGCACCGGGCGCGGCTGTGGAGGAATCCGGCCCGAGCATGCCGCGGAGTATAGGGACGGCATCCCGGGCGGAAGGGCTAGCCACAGGCGCACGCCAAGGCGGTGTAGAGTCGATCCATGTCGGTCACGGTGCCGCCCAAGGGCAGCCGCGGGGTTCCCTTCCCCCGCTTCCTCGTTCGGCTGGGTAGCCGATTCGCCCCGGGCATGTTCCGCCGACGTCCGAACAAGACCGGCGGCGGGATCCAGACCCTCCTGCTGGAGACGAAGGGCGCCAAATCCGGAAAGACGCGCAGTGCCATCCTGGGCTTCCTGGAAGAGGGGCCCGATGCCTGGCTGGTGATCGCTTCGCTCGGCGGTGCCTCGCGGCAGCCGGGCTGGATGTACAACCTGGCCAAGGAGCCACACGCCACCGTCGAGTTCTACGGTGGACGCCGGATCGATGTCGAGGCACACACGCTCAGCGGTGACGACCGCGAGGCCGCCTGGACGCGAATCGCGGACGAGGCGCCCGAGTACGCCAAGTACCTCGAGAAGACCGACCGCGAGATCCCCGTCGTCCGCCTGACCGCCCGCTGAGCCGAAGACGCCGAAGGCATCGTTCCGATGACGACCCGGAGACTGAATCTCGCCAAGGTCACAGGCCAAGCTGACCTCGCCGCGCTGGTTCATCCGAGACGCGCCTGGGTGATCCATCGCGCCCTGTATCGGGTCACCGGTGGCCGCTTCGGCCTGCGCCGGGCGTCTGACGATGCTTGGCGCGCCGATGATGCGCCTCCGCACTGTCGGCCGGCGAACCGGCAAGCAACACGGATGTGGCCATCCTGGGCTTCTACGAGGACGGGCCGAACTTGGTCACCATGGCGCATGAACGGGTGGGGCGAGTCCGAGCCGGCATGGTGGCTGAACCTGCAGGCCAACCCGGACACGATCGTCGAGCTTGCCGGACGGTTCCCGGCTCCGTTCGCGGTCGCGCTGCTACTCCGAGACGAGCGCCCGGCGCCTCTGGGCGCGATGGGCAAACTACGACGGTCCAGAGAACGCTCGAATCCTGGGCCAGCCGCCGACCCCGCGAGACGGCGGTCGTCATCCTGGAGCCGCGGTAGCACCGCCCGTCAGGGCACGATCCCCAGCTCGTCGAGCGAGGCGTCAAGCTCTTCCGGATCGCGGTAGACGCGGAAGGCGCCGGCGCGCGCCAGCTCGTCCTCGCCGTAGCCGCCGGTCAGCAGGCCGACTGACAGCATCCCGGCGCGCCGTGCCGCCAGCAGGTCCCACACCGCGTCGCCGACCACCGTGCAATCGGCGACCGCCACGCCCATGCGCTCCTGGCAGGCCAGGAACAGGTCCGGCTCGGGCTTCGCCCGCATGACGTCGCCGCGCTCGACGACCACCACGTCGGCGCCCACGCCCAGCGCCTCCAGCGAGGCGTCGATCTCCGGCCGCCGGCCGGAGGTGGCGATCCCGAACGGCACGCCACCCGCATTCAGGTGCGCCAACAGCTCCACGGCGCCGGGCAGCGGCCGTCTCTCGGGCAACAGCTCGCGATACAGCTCACCGTGTCGGGTCTGGATCTGCTCGACCTCGTCGTCGCTCAGCGGCCGACCGACCTCGCGCGCCACCGCCCGCGTGAACAGCCCGCCGCTCATGCCAATGCGCCGATGGATCCGCCAGCCCTCCAGCGGCAGCCCCGCCTCGGCCAGCGCCCGCTGCCAGGCGAAGACGTGCGCGTAGACGGTGTCGATCAGCGTCCCGTCCAGGTCGAAGATCAGGGCTCGTGCCACGTCCCCAATCTTCGCCCATCGCGATTAGCCGATGATTGATCGGCATGAACGTCTCGTCAGATCAGATCCCCGAGCCTGCGCGTACCGCCTGGCTGCGCCTGCGTGACGGGCTGCGCGACATCCTGGGTGACGACCTCGTCGCGATGTGGGCGCACGGCGGCACCCTCGCGTCGACCCAGCCGCGCCAAGCGGATCTCGACACCTACGTGATCGTCGCTCGCCGGCCGGACGCCGCGACCGTGCACGCGATCGAGCAGCTCCAGGACGCCATCGAGGCCGAGCTGGGCGTCGAGTGGGACAGCTGGTACATCACTGCCGATGACGCGCGGCAACTCCGAGCCGCCCGCCCATGCCTTCCGCGATGATCGCATCGACCAGTCGTGGGCGATCCAGCGGGCCCAATGGCTGGCGGGCCGCTACTGGACGCTCCACGGCCCGCCACCGGACGCCATGGTTCCCGCGCCGACCTCCGTCGAGATCGCGGTGGATCTGCGGGAGGAGCTGGAGCACCTCGAGCGCCACGTCGACGCCGGCGACACGCGATCCGTACGAGGCCACCTATGCCGTCCTCAACGGCAGCCGGATCCTCCACACGCTCGAGATCGGGCGACGTCGCCATCTCCAAGCGCGAGGCGGGTGTCTGGGCGCTCGACCACCTGCCCGACCGATGGCACCCGCTCCTGCGGGCCGCCATTCGCAACTACGACGGTGAAGCGACACCGGATGATGTCCAGGTGCTCGCCGCAGGCATGGCGCCATTCGTCGACATGGTCCGGGATGCATTGAGCCGATCGGCATGAAGGCGGACTACGGACCCAACCAGGACGAGGTCGTCTCGCTCCTGGAGCGCCTCAAGACGGTGGATCAGCCCCAGGCGCTCTTCCTGGCCGGTCTGGCGGAGGACGATGCCGACCGCCATGCCGCGCGCGAGGCAATGCTCGAGACGGCCCGCACCGGCGGGCGAGAGGCGCCGCTGAAGCGCGCCCAGGATGAAGTCAAGCGATGGGTGAACCGCTGGTTCACCGGCGGCTTCCAGATCGCCGGCTACGGCCGAGACATCACTCCCGCCGATGCCGCAGTGGGTGCCGCGCCGGTCGTGCTCGACGCCGTTGGGGCTCTCGTCCTTCGCGACCTCCTGGAGGCCGATACCTTCGAGACACTCATCGGCCCCTGGCGCGAACTGGACGCACCGAGCGAGGCTCAATAGCGAATCCCGCGTGGGCGGTCAGCTGTTCCGAGGCAATCCCCCGGCCTGGCCCGGCGCGAGAACGTTGAAGAAACGCTCCAGGGCGGAGCCCTCGCGGACGCGGTGTCCGCACTCGGCCATCCAGCTCCCGCTGCCTTGCCCATCACCGAGCCGGCTCACGATGGGAACGCCGTCCTCCTCCCCCGTCTGGACGATCGACTCTCCCTCACGGCGCCACCCGACAACGCCGCATTCCTCACATCCGTAGTCGTGCATGCCGCCACCTCACCAACCGGTCAGCTCTCCCTCCACGTTCTGATCCTACCGCCCTTCGTCACTCCCGAGGCTCACCAGGCCAATCAGCTCCGCCACTCGGACTGGCTGAGAGAAGCCCTTCATCGTGACCTCGCCACCATCACGGACATCGATTGTGCCCTCGAGGCGGGCCTGGGTCCGCGGGCCGAGCAGGATCTGGCCATCCTCCGCCTGAGCGCAGAGCCGCGCGCTCAGGTTCACGACGCTGCCAACCGCCGCGTAGTCGGCGCGGCCTTCGAATCCGATCCGTCCCATGGTTGCGTACCCGGTCGCGATCCCGACCCCGAACCCCAGCCGATGACCGAGCTGTCGCCACCCATCTGCCAGAGCCGCCACATCCGTCCGTAGCGTCAGGGCCATGCGGACGGCGCGCGCCGCGTGATCAGACTGCTCCACGGGGTCGTTGAAGAAGACCATCACCCCGTCGCCCGTGAAGCGCTCGAGCGTGCCGCCCGCCTCGGTGATGCGCTGGCCGAGCGCTGCGTGATACTCGCGCAGGACGTGCATGACGTCCTCCGGCTCCGCCGATTCGCTGAAGCCGGTAAATCCCCGCAGGTCGGTGAAGACGACCGTGATCTCGCGCCGATGGCCGCCCAGCAGCTGCTCGCCTTCCGGGCTGGAGAGCAGCGCCGCCACTTGCGGTGACAGAAACCGAGCGAGCTCGCCGCGCTGTCGGTCGATGGTGCCAAACAGCTGGGTGGTGATCAGCGCGATCACCGCCTCGTCGGCGAACTGCTGAGTGACCTCGATCTCGGCGTCGGTGAACGGGACCGGCTCGTCGCGCCACAGCGCCAGCACTCCGACGACCTCGCCCTCGCGAAGCATCGGTACGCCCAGCATCGCCCGGAAGCCACCAAGACGGGCCGCCTCCGGGTAGTCGTACTCGGCGTCCTCCAGCCGGTCCGGGATATGGACGGCCCGCCCTTCTACCGCGGTCCGCCCCACCATGGTGTTCCTGCCCGGCGATATGGGGTGCGCCAGGTTGTACGCCACGATTTCTTCGGTGGCGCCGATGGCTGCCACATGGGAGTACAGGCCGTCGTCTCGGCGGAGGTAGATGAACCCGTGCTCGGCGTGGCACAGCTCGGCCGCGTGCAACAGGATCGCGTCCAGGATGGCGGGCAGGTCGAACGGCGCCCGGCCCAGCGTTTGCAGAATGTCGCCGACGGCCGCCTGATGGGCGAGCAGGCGCTCGACGTCGTGATCATCGGTCCGTGTCACGCCATGCTCGCAGGCGCTCGCATCGGTGAATCCTATTGGGCGATCAAGAAGTGGAGCCGGCGGTAGCCTCGCGTTGGCGCAGCGCTTCCAGGCCGTCGAGGATGACGTCGACTGCGAACTCGAACTCGAACTGGTCGTCGCAGCCGCTGCCGACCACCGAGGTCTCGTCGTGAGCGACCTGCTTCAGGATCTCGGTGATGTTCGGGAACTCCGCGGACATCTGCCGGATCATCAGCTCCTGGACCTCCGGCGTCATCGACTCCGCGCTGCTGTCGTCGAAGAGTTCCTGGGTGAAGCCCAGCACGCGGCTGCCAAGGGTGTGGAAGGCATGGTGCAGCAGGTCCGCGGAGAAGCCGCCGGCCAGCATGATGCCGCCCATGCGGTCCATGTAGCGCATGACCGCCGGGCTGGCGTCTTTCCGAGACGCGATCACCGCCGAGGCCCACGGATGGCGCCGCATCACTCGCCGCGCCGACAGGATCCGATCGCGCGCCGCGGCTTTCCAGTCCCCGCCCCCACCATCGGTCACGTCAATCTCTCCGACGACGGCGTCGACCATGCCGTTCAGGAGGTCGTCCTTGTTGGCGACGTGGTTGTAGAGCGCCATGGCCTCGACCGATAGCTCCTGGCCGAGCCGGCGCATGCTCAGCGCGTCGATCCCCTCTCGGTCCGCCAGCTCGATGGCAGCCGCCAGCACGCGCTCCCGGTTCAGCGGGACGCGGCGTTCGGTGGCAGCGGATTCCGTGATTGCCATGCTCAGAACACAGCGTACACCGTAAACACTTGACAAGCTGCCCTACTTACGGCGTAAACTGACGCCATAAATTTACAGCGTAAGTACGGAGGCTCCGCGATGACCACTGAGACCACCCCCAGCGCCACCCCGAACGCCACCCCGAAGCAGGCATGGTTGCCACCGCGCTGGTTCATTCGCAGCGCGTGGGTCGCCCACCGCGCGATCTACAACGTGACCGGAGGCAACCGCGGGCTCAAGATCCCGACCGAGGATCAGTGGGGAATCATGCGGCTGCACAGCATCGGCCGGCGCAGCGGGGCGGAGCGGATCGCGATCCTGGCCTACTTCGAGGATGGCCCGAACCTGGTCACGCTGGCCATGAACGGCTGGGGCGCCCCGGAGCCGGCCTGGTGGCTCAACCTCCAGGCCAAGCCCGATGCCACGATCGACCTGAAGGGTGGCGAAGCCCGTCCCATCCACGCCCGACTGGCGACGGCCGAGGAGCGTCCGCGGCTCTGGGCGCGATGGGGTCACTACAACGGCGAGAACATGGAGGGATGGGCCGCGCGGCGTCAGAAGGAGACCGCCGTCGTCATCCTGGAGCCGGCCAGCTGAAGCGGCGGTAGAGCGTCACCCGCATCACCGCTCGCTTGTCGCGATGGCCGGGCGGGCCGAAACTGGCGTCCATGGCTGAACGGCCGACCGGAACCGTGACCTTCCTCTTCAGCGACATCCAGGGCTCCACGCGCCTGCTGGAGTCCCTGGGCGATGGGTATGCGGGTGTCCTGCAGCGGCATCGGCAGATCGTTCGTGACACGTTCGCCGCGCAGGGCGGGGTGGAGATCAGCACGGAAGGCGATTCGTTCTTCGCCGTCTTCCCTCGAGCGCAAGACTCGGTCTCGGCTGCGGTCGCCATCCAGCGCGACCTCGCGCGGGAGGAGTGGCCCAACGACGCCATCGTGCGGCTCCGCATTGGCCTGCACACGGGTGAGGGACGACTGTCCGGGACCGATTACGTCGGCATGGATGTCCATCGCGCGGCGCGGATCATGGCGGCTGCCCATGGCGGGCAGGTGCTGGTCTCGGACGCCACGCGCGAATCGGTTGAGAGTCAGCTGCCGACCGGCATCGAGCTGCGCGACCTGGGCGAACACCGCCTGCGGGACCTGTCCGGCACCGAGCGCCTCTTCCAGATTGTGGCGGACGATCTCCCGGACGAATTCCCGGTGCTGCGCAGTCTCAACGCCGTGCCCAACAACCTGCCGATGCAGTCGACGCCGATGGTGGGGCGAGCGACCGAGCGCGCGGCGATCCGCGAGCACCTCGAATCCGCACGCGTCCGGCTGCTGACCCTGACCGGACCCGGCGGGATCGGCAAGACACGCCTGGGCCTTCAGGCCGCCGCTGACGCGATCGATCGCTTCCCGGACGGCGTGTATTTCGTGGACCTCTCGCCGGCGCGTGATGCCCCGGCCGCGCTCGACGCGATCGTCCGAGCAGTGGGCATGACCATGCCCGGCCGCGAAGAAGTTCTCACCGAGATCGGCGAACAGCTCCGCGGCCGCCAGATGCTGCTGGTGCTCGACAACTTCGAGCAGGTCATGTCGGCCGCAGACGACCTGGCGACGCTCCTGGGGCAGTGCCCACACCTCAAGGTGCTCGTCACCAGCCGCGAGGCGCTGAGGATTCGCGGCGAGCAGCTGTTCACGGTGGCGCCACTCTCACTCCCGGCCGTCGGCGCCGACGGCATCAGCGCGGACGAAGCATCCACCTTCGAAGCGGTCCGGCTGTTCATCGAGCGCGCGCGTGAGGCTGAGCCTCGCTTCGAGCTGACTGATGCAAATGCCGGCGCGGTGGCGCGGATCTGCGCTCAGCTTGACGGCTTGCCCCTGGCAATCGAGCTCGCCGCGGCCCGATTGCGCCTCTTCTCGCCCGAAGAGCTCAATCGGCGGCTGCAGACCCGGCTGGAGGTGCTGGGTGGTGGCGCGCGCGACCTTCCCGAGCGCCAGAGGACGCTGCGGAGCACCATCGAGTGGAGCTACGAGCTCCTGGACGCCGATGAGCGGAGCATCTTCCAGCTCCTGTCCCTCTTCTCGACAGCGCGGGTCGAGGCAGTGGAAGAGGTGGGCCGTCGCCTGCCGCAGCTCTCCGCGGTCGACGTCATCGGGCAGCTGGCGCTCGCTGGTGGACAAGAGCCTGGTGCGCAGCGTCCCTCACGAGAAGGGGCAGCGCCTCTCCATGCTCGACACGATCCGCGAGTACGCTGCGGAGCGGCTCGCCGCAGAGTCGCTGGCAGAGGTGGGACGCCAGGCGCACGCGGCGTACTTCGTCGAGTTTGCCGAGTCGACGCGGCGCACGGCAGACAGCGACGGGCGCCTGGCCGCTGTGGACGCGCTTGCCGCGGACCTTGGGAATCTGCAGGCAGCCTGGCGATTCTTCCTGGAGCGCGAGGATCTCGCGCAGCTGGGCAAGCTGCTCGACGCGCTCTGGTTCGTGCACGACGCCCGTGGCTGGTACCACGGGGCGGTGGCCCTTACCAACGACCTGCTGGGCCTGCTGGCGAGGACCGTGCCGGCCGCGGACCGAGCCGAAGAGGAGATCACGCTTCGGCTCAGCCTGGCGCGTGGCCTCCTCGCGATCCGCGGCTACACGGGCGAGGTCGAGGATCTCTACCGCGAGGCGCTTGACCTGTCGCAGGCATCGGGCACGCTGCCCAGGCGTCTCCCCGTCCTGCGCAGCCTGGCCAGCTTCTACATGTCCCGCGGCGAGATTGACAAGACGTTCGACATCGGCAGCCAGATCCTGCAGCTGGCCGAGCAGGAAGGCGACATCGGCTTGCAGGTTGAGGGCGACCTGCTGATCGGACCGGCGTATGCCTTCCGCGGTCAGCCGGACGTGGGCCTGCGACACCTGGATCGCGCAATCTCCAGCTTCGACCCGCAACGACACGGACGCGCCAAATTCCGGCTTGGCCCGAACCCCGGGGTGGCGGCTCACTCCATCGCGGCCCTGCTGCGATGGATGTTCGGCTATGCGGAACAGGCCGACCGGCATGCGCAACAAGCGCTCGAGACTGGCGACACAGCTCCAACACCCCTACTCGCTGGCGTACGCGACCTTCCATGCCGGGTTGCTGGAGCTGTGGAACGAGCGCGTGGAGCGGGCAGAGGCACGCGCCATCGAAGTGCTGGAGCTGGCCACCACGCATGACTATCAGGTCTGGAAGGCCTTGGGGCTAGTTCTGCGGGGCGTCACGGCCGTGCGCCTGGGGCGGCACGCGGAGGGGCTGGAGCTTTGCGAGCGCGGGATCCAGCAGTACGAGAACCTGCGCTCGCCGCCGATCTTCTGGCCACTCCTCCTGGCCACCCGCGCGGACGCGTTTCAGACCGCGGGCAACCCGTCAATGGCGCTCGAGCTGCTGGACCAGGCCATCGCCCTGGCAGGTCCAGAGAATTGGGTGGCCGCCAGTCTCCTGGTGCAGAGGGGCCTGCTGCTCACGACCCTGGACGACCACAAGGCGGCTGAGCGGGCACTCATCGAGGCATTCGAGGTGGGCGGTCGGGTCAGCACGATCACGTTTCAGCTGAAGGCAGCTACCGCGCTGCTCCGCCTTGCCGACTCACCGCGCGACGGCGAGGCCATCGAACGTCTGCGCACCACGCTGGGCAGGTTCACCGAAGGCTTTGACAGCCCGATCCTTCTCGACGCCCGGGCGGCGCTGGAGGCGGCCCCGTCTGGGCTCGGGACTCGCTGAAGATGAGCTCGCAAGCATCGGCCGTCAAGGACTCGCATTGGAAGATCGTCGAGATGGGGTGGACCGATGAACTGGCGATGACGCGCACTCACCCCGCTCGTCGTCCTGCCCTTGATCCGTCGCCTGGCTGCGCCGCCGTAGGCGGACTGGGCGGCGGCGTCACGATCTGCAATCACTACAAGGACTCGCCCATTCCTGCCGGATATGACTCGAATGGCTGCTGGACGTCGACCGACTATTTCGCTACGGCCTGACGAAGTCCTTCCGACGGTCGACGCCTCGTCTCCACGTCTTCGCATAGAGGCCTCCGGGAATGCGCCGATGGGGATCGAGGGCACGCTGTTCTTCGTGCGCGCCGTCTCGCCTTCAGGAAAGGTCAAGCTCCATCGCGAATGGCGCTGGCCAAGCGTGACGCAACAGATTCCGCCCGGCGCCTACCAGGTGACCGCCTACGCACGAGGCTGTGACGGAAACTGCGATAACCTCGACCCGCCGTTCCTGAGCTGTACTGCGGACATCCTCGCCGAGCCAGCCATGACATATGTCGTGCATTACGTAGTCGGCAGTGACGGCCGAATCAGCTGCGAAACGGAATCGGTGCCTGACCACGACCATCAACCGATCGATTGATCTGGGGGTCAACCAAAGACGCGCCGAAATGCGGCTGCGACCGCGCCGCGGCGGTGGCCACGGCCTACGGGCGAGGCTTACTGGTCCCCCGTCAGGGGGCAGCGGCCCGACGCGATGGCAAGCGGTGGCGCGCGGCTCGTAGCTGTCCGAGAGCGGAACCCCGGTGTCCGACGGCTCGACTTCCACGATGTCGCAACAGCGGCCGGCCATGCCGTTCGTGCAGTGGCCGAATCGGTGACCCGTCGCTCGACAGTGATGCCATGACCGAGAGCGGCCAGTTCGACCTGGCTCCCGACCCAGGGTCGATGGAGTTCGTGGGCGAGCTGATCGAGTGGCGCGGTCCATCGCCGTACCACTACATCCGCCTGCCGCCGGACATCGCCGCGGACTTGCGCGAGCTGGCGCCGCTGTTGACCTACGGCTGGGGCGTCATCCCGGTCACGGTCCGCATCGGCGAATCCGAGTTCACGACCTCGCTCTTCCCCAAGGACGGCGGTTACCTGCTGCCGATCAAGGACGCAATCCGCAAGGCGGAGGGCTTGGTCCTGGGCGATGACGTCGCCGTGGAGATGTCGATCCAGGTTTGAGCATCGTGCGAAGGCACAAAATGCTCGCATGGACGCCAAGCTCGTCTCGTTCGGCGAGGTCGAGATCGACGGTCGGCGCTTCACCCACGACGTCGTCGTGGAGAACGGCGAGGTCCGGAAGCGTCGGAAGGGGCCATCGAAGGCGTTCAAGCCTCGGTACGGTCACACACCGTTGTCGGCCGACGAAGCGATCCCCTGGTCGTCAGCCCGGCTGATCATCGGGACCGGCGCCTCCGGCCAGCTGCCGGTGATGGACGAGGTCTACGCGGAGGCCGCCCGCCGCGGCGTCGACATCGTCGCCCTGCCGACCAAGGAGGCCTGCGCGCTGCTCATGCGCGAGGACGAGCCGGACATCGCCGCGATCCTCCACGTCACCTGCTGACGCCTCCTGAAGGTTGTCAGGCCAGACCCGCGAGCAGTCCATCCGGCCTGGGACCGATGAGCTCCGGCTCGGGGCTACGACCCGCCTCCCGTGCCGCCAGCTCGGCGTCGAGCTGCGCGACCAGCTCGGGCGCATGGACTTCCAACGCGTGCGCATATGCCGGGCCGATCTGCTGCATGAGCGGCATCTCCCGCTTCGCCTTCGGCGCCGCGAAGCGCATGTGGACGATCGTCCCTGACGCGGTCGGCTCCAGCTCGATGGTGTGCAGCACCCGCAGCGGCCCGTCGGGCGTCGCCAGGGTCGTCCGGTCGGTGACGTAGTCGTACGGTCGCCAGTCCAAAATCTCCTCGATCACCGCGTCCTTGCCGTGCATGCAGTGGTTGGATGAGCCGACGCCCCGACGACCCCCAGTCGCTCCCTCGATGGCGACCTCCGTCACCCACGGCTGCCAGGTCATCCGCTGGCCGGGCTTGGTCAGGAACTCCCAGGCGACCTGCGGCGGCACGTTGGTCGGCACCGAGACAACGACGAAGGCGTCCTCCGGTCGCGACCCGGACACGTCCGCGAGCCTCTTCCTCCTGCCAACGCCGTTCCAGGTCGTGCGCCCAGCCCGGCACCTCGCCGATCCGGTCGTAGCTCTCTGAATGCGCACGCATGCCCAACGCGGCGGGATCGATATCGGACGCGTCGATGCACGCCTGGCTGATCAGGGCATAGGCGCTGATGCCAAGCCGATCCACGACGTCGTTCTTCAGGAGCCGATGCGCCACGATCACGTCCGACCCCACCAGCTCTTCGTGGCCGGCGACCTTCTGGTGCATCGCGACGCCGTGATGGACCACGAACTTCAGGTCGAGATCCGGGATCTGGGCGCAGGCGTTGCACTCGCACGATGTCGCCTGGCGTACGTCGCGTCGACGCCGCCGGAACCCGAAGTAGCAGCGCTCGATCGTGTCGAGCAGCATCGACCCGTCGACCTTCTCGGCGTTCATGTACGTGAACGCAGCGTCACCCTCGAGCTTGGCGAGGCGGAAGTTGGGTCTAAGCGCCGTCACCACCGCCCCGATCAGGTCCGCCAGGATGTCCTGCGCGTGATCCAGCTCGACATCGGCCAGGTAGCCGGTGTAACCGGAGATGTCGGCGATCAGGAAGCAGGTGGCTTGCGCGCCCGGAAGCATGTCTTGGCGATGCTACCCGGTGCCGATCAACGGACGTCAGGCGGCGATCAGCGCACGAGGATGACCGGCGGGCCGCCGGCGATCCCGCGCCAGGCAGCATCAGCCGTCGCGACTTCGGTGCCCAGGCGAAGCCCCAGCGCCAGGCAGAGCCGATCGGCCAGTGATAGCGGTGAACCGATGTGCCACAGGGCCGCGGCTGCCTCCGCATCGTCGGCGACAACGTCCTCGACGCCCAGACCGAAGGACCCCAGCAACCGCGCCACCAGTGCGGGATCCGCTCCGTGCTGTCGCGCCTTCTGCAGCACCTCAGACCAGTTGGCGGCGCCGATGACGCCATCAACCAGGTGTCGTTCGACTTCGTCGGCGCCCGATTCGTCCTGGAGCCAGGCAAGGACGACGGACGCATCGACGACGGTCGTCACCGCCGCGATTCTTCCGCGGCCGCCGCGCGCCGCTCCTCGATCAGCTCTTGGGCCATGCTCGAGCGGACCCCGGCGAACATGGCTCGCAGCCGCGCCTTAACGGCGCTCCTCGGCAAGAGCACGACCGCATCGCCTTCTACCATGGCCGCCAGCCGGGTCCCCTCCACGATCCCGAGCTCCCGCCGCAAATCCGCCGGAATAACGAGGCGACCCTTGGGTCCCACCGTGACGGAGTATGTGCCACTCATAGGACGATGGTGTCACTCGCGGTGTAAGGTGTCAATCGCCTCGCCATGGGATTCATCGGCGCCCAAGGGAACGGAAGGGCCGTGCCGGAGCGCGGCGATCCCAATGGCCGAGCCGTCGCGTTCTCTGAGCATTCGTCGGAGAATGGCCCTCACAGACAGGCCGTTTGGCCCATCCCGCGCCAACGTTGATCACGCACGATGGCAGCCATTTAGGGCGCCACTAGCGCTCCTTAGCACTCCAAGCACGAGGCAGGTCGACATGAAGACCCGGAGCAGGACACTCGTCATAGCGGGCTTGGCGGTCGCGTTGGCGGCTTGCAGCTCGACGACGAGTCCGTCCCCTAGCACCACGACCACGGCGACAACCACGATTACCGGCACCCTGACGGAGTACAAGATTGAGCTGAGCGCCACGTCAGCACCGGCCGGTACGGTGATCTTCAACGTCACCAACGCGGGAACCATCATCCACGAGTTCGTCATTCTGAAGACCGATGTGTTGGCCAAGGACCTACCACTTGCCGGCGACAGCGTCGACGAGGGGGCTTTTGACGCCATCGGTGAGGTTGAGGAGACGGAGCCGGGCGGATCCGGCACCTTCACTGCGACGCTGGCACCTGGGCACTACGCGATCATCTGCAACGTCTCGGGCCACGTTTCGCAGGGGATGGTCACCGACTTTACGGTCAACTGAGAGCCATCCCGCTGAGGGAGGCGCGGCAGTCGCCGCGCCTCAGCGTACGGCAATGTCGGGCAGCTCCAGGATCGTGCCGCCTTACGGCCGTAATCTCCACGGCATGAAGCCGCGCATCTTCCTGGGCTCATCGGGCAAGCAGGCGAAGCTGGTGCAGGCGCTGACGCGCGGACTGTCCGAGGTCGCTGACGTCGAGCCGTGGACCGCGGTCTTCAACCCGGGTGTCTCCACCCTCGACCGGCTGGTGGAGCTGACCCGCGAGGTCGACTTCGCCGCGTTCGTCTTCGCGCAGGACGACTGGACAACCAACCCAGCCGACGCAACGGCATCCGGCCAGGCCTCCCCGCGCGACAACGTGGTCTTCGAGGCCGGCCTCTTCGGCGGCGCGCTGGGCATGCGCCGCACCTTCATCCTCCACGCCAAGGGCGCCAAGCTGCCGACCGATCTGCTGGGCATGACGGCGGTGCGCTACCCCGAGGCCCTGACGGCGGCAGACATGAGGACGGTGAACCAGAAGCTCCGCAAGGCGATCGAGGACGAGGGCCGACTGACCCGCATCGAGGGCGATTGGTGGCAGCACTCCCTCACCGTGCGGAGCGAGCGGGAGCCATCGGCCATCAGCCTTCTGCGGATCTCGCGGGATCGGGAGGGGGGCCTGGAGGTTGCGGGCCGTGCCTGGCAGGAGGACGGCACCCTCTCGTCGAGGTACTGGAGCGTCGCCTCCAAGGAGCGCCGCGACCCGCCCAGCATCCTCTACTTCTGGAATGGCGAGCGACCACGGCACCCGAACGCCCCGCAGCTCGAGGGCACAGGCGAAATCAGGCTCGAGTCTGCGGATCGAGCCTCGGGCTACTGGACCACCCGATCCGACACCGATCCCCAGCTTCACGAGCGGACAGCCGGTGTCTACCTCCGCGCCGATCCGAACGACATGCGCGTCCTCGACGACGGCGATCCGCAATCCCGGATTGACCTGCTTGCCCTACGCCTCGAGGAGTGGAAGGCGATCGCCAACAGCTAGCGCGCCGATCCGTTTTGGGTGCGACTCCGGTCAAATTTGAAGGATCCTCCGCATCACGGCGCCATGCTCAGTAGCACGGCACGTTGTCGTGCATTGGTCGAGGCCATGACAACGAGGCCTCCCCAGCAGCGCATTGGAGGGAACCTGGACATGCGACGCACCCATGCAAAGGCGTCTCTGCTGGTGGTGATCGCCTCGGTCATCGCACTCGCGCTTCCCGCGATCGTCGCGGCTAAGGAGGTGGTTGACCCTGCCACCCTCACCCCGCCACCGCCTCCCGAGTTCAATCCGACGTGCGAGCGGATTGGCAATCAGATCATCTGCGAGGTCGTGTTCACTGACCCTCCCATCGTCGACGAGCCAAGCGGGGTAGTGTGCGGCGGGACTGAGCTGTTGTTCTCGCAAACGAGGTCGGTGGTTGGGAAGCGCTTCTACGACGCGGACGGCTTGTTGTTGCGCCGGCATTTCCATGACGACGTCAGCGGAACCTGGACTAACCCGGTGACAGGCGCGACGGCATCGTTCTCCGGCGGCTCCATGACGCTGCACGACCTGGCCATCCCAGGCGACGCGGGTAGCGGCATCAGCCGCGTCTCCGGCAGCGTCCGGATCTACCTTCCTGACGGCGGCACGATCATCCATAACGACGCGGGCCACCTCGTCGTCGACGAGGGAACCGGAACGGTCCTCTCAAAGAGCGGGCAGCATCCGTTCGAGGACTTCTTCGGAAGCGGCGACACGACGGCCCTCGACGAGTTCTGCAGCGCCCTCGGTTAGCGCACTGGCGCTCAGCGTGGGCGCTCCGAAGCAGCGTGACCATCCGCAAGGGTGGTCACACTGTCGCCTCCTGGGGCTCTACGGGTCCCGTTTCCAAGTGTCCCCGCCAGCCGCAGAATGCTCCTGGAAGTACGCGGCCGGATCGACTACTAGGCGTGGAGGCTCGTCCCGTTCGGTGAAAGCGGCCGGCTGTCCCGGCGTCAGCGAGCCAATGAACTGTTCCAGCGCCGACTTCGGGGGGCGGGTGGTGCCCGCACTCGGCCATCCAGCTGCCTCTATTTCATCGCCAGCCGTCTGGGTCGACGCCACCGGGGATGGGCGCATCCGGGTCGTACGGCTCGCGCGTGAAGACAAAGGATCCGATGTCCAGATGGCTCAGCCGGCCTTCGTCATCGCGGACCGGTCGTAGAGTCTCGCCGGCCCAATAGTTGTTGAGCCCGATCCAGGTCCCATCGTCGGCGGGGCGGAATCGCGCGTCGCGGCCGCTCTTCCCGGATAGGGCAGTCAGCTCGAAATGGCGATCCGCCGCGAGCCTGAGGGCAAAGCCGGCCGGTCCCCAATACCACGGTCCGGTCAGCTCGAGCATCGACTCGTCGACCTCAGCCAGCGGCTGCCACGGCGCCGGGATCCGCGGCTCCCGCTCGGCGACGATGCCGACCAGATCGGCGGTCAAAGCGCCGATCGGGAGCCCGGTGGTCGTGTTGGCCAGGGCAACCGCGCCGACGTCGTCGTCGACGCTCACCCACAGCGTGCACAGGAACCCGGGCATCGAGCCGGTGTGTCCGGCGAGCATCCGCTGCGGCGTGCGCAGCAGCTGCATGCCAAGCCCATAGCTCGCTTCCCAGCCCTCGACCTCGGGAGCCGAGCGCGGCTCGCGCATCTCGGCCACGGTGTCGGCGTGCGAGCACGTCATCGGCTCCGCCTGCGACAAGCGTGGCAAACCGGGAGAGGTCCTCGACGGTCGACCACAGCTGGCCGGCCGGCGCCATTCGACCGACCTCCTGGACGACCTCGGGCATGGACCACGTCGGCCCACGGATGGACCGCCATGCCACGCGCATGCGGCTCCTGCGGCAGGAACGACGTGCGCGTCATCTCCAGCGGGTCGAGGACCTCGTCCTGCAGCACCTCCGCCCACGGCCGGCCGCGAAGCGCCTCGACCACGGCGCCCAGCAGCGCGAAGCCAGGGTTCGAGTAATGGAAGCGCCAGCCCGGTGGATGCTTGAGCGGATCATCGCCGACGAGGTCCGCCAGCTCGGGCCGAAGCTCGCCCGGCGTCCGCTCCCACCACGGACCCGGCGTCTCGCTGGCCAGGCCGGCGGTGTGCGACAGCAGCTGGGCGATCGTCACGCCACGGACCGGCGCATCGGTCAGGTGCTTTTCGAGCGGGTCGTCGAGACCCAGCCGCCCCTCGTCGCGCAGCCGCATGACCAGGACGGCGATGAAGGTCTTGGTCAATGAGCCGATGCGGAACTGGGTGTCGGTGGTGGTCTCGATGGCGTGAGACCAGACCCGCTCGCCGTCCCGAACGACGGCTGCCGCAAGCGACGGCGCGCGACCCTCGCGCTGGGCAGTAGCCAGGCGATGAAGCAGCGCGCGTTCTGTCTCAGGAAGCAGCACCAGCCGATTCTAGAGGCAGCTCAAGGCAGCCCAGCAGATTAAGGACTTGCGTGGACGACGGCTATGCTGCGGCCATGGCCCGACGCGACCTTCCGACAGGCACCGTCACGTTCCTCTTCACCGACGTCGAGGGCTCGACGCGCATGCTGGATGCGCTCGGGGCGGACGCCTATGCAAGCGTGCTCGCGGAGCACCTCCGAATCCTCCGCGAGGCGGTTGGGCGACACGGCGGAATCGAGGTCGACACGGAGGGCGACGCGATCTTCGCCGTGTTCAGCACGGCCGTGGGCGCCGTGAGCGCCGCCGGCGAAGCGCGGACCGAGCTCGAGCCCACGGGAGTCCGCGTTCGTATGGGTCTGCACACGGGCGCGCCGCTGCGAACCGCTGAAGGCTACGTTGGCATGGACGTTCATCGCGCCGCCCGCATCGCCGCCGCCGGCCACGGTGGGCAGATCCTGATCTCGTCGACCACCGCTGCGCTGATCGCCGGATCCAGCGAGGACCTGCCGCTCACGGATCTTGGCGAGCATCGGCTGAAGGACCTGGCCGCGCCCGAACGGCTGTACCAGCTCGGGGCGGAGGAGCATCCAGCGCTCAAGACCATCTCGCCCTCCAACCTGCCGGAGCCGGCAGGGCCGTTCATCGGGCGGGAGAGCGAGATGAAGGAGATCGGCGAGCTGCTGGGCGATCCGGCGGTGCGGCTGGTGTCGCTGGTTGGTCCGGGTGGCCTGGGCAAGACCAGGCTGGCGCTCGAGGCGGCCGGGATGGCTGCTAGCCAGTTCCCGAATGGCCGCTGGTGGGTGCCGCTGGCATCGGTCCGCGATGCGGCGCTGGTTGCGCCGCTCGTCGCGCAGACACTTGGCCTGCCGGAGGACATCGGACCTGCCGGCATCGGTCGCCATCTGAAGGACCGGCGGATCCTGCTGGTCGTGGACAACGCCGAGCACCTCCTCCCAGCCATCTCCGATGTCGTGGCCGAGCTCATGCCGGCCGGCGGAACATCGTGCGTGCTCGTGACCAGTCGTGAGCCACTCAAGCTGGAGGCCGAGCATGTGGTTCGCCTGCCGGTCCTCACCGAGGCTGACGCCGAGCGCCTGCTCATCACGCGGGCGGCCTCCCTGGGTGCGACGGTTCAGCCATCCGAGGCCCTGACCACCCTGGTGCGCCGCCTGGACCGACTGCCGCTCGCCCTGCAGCTGGCGGCATCACGGCTGTCGGTGCTGACCGTGGAGCAGGTCCTCGAACGCCTCTCGCAGCGGCTTGACCTGTTCACCGGTCCGCGCGACTCAGACCCGCGCCAGCGGACGCTCCGCGCCACGATCGAGTGGAGCCATGACCTCCTGACCGATCCCGAACGGACCCTCTTCCGGCGCCTCGCCGTCTTCGCCGGCGGTTGCACGCTCGAAGCGGCAGAAGGAGTGTGCGACGCGGACATCGATGTCCTGCAGGCGCTGGTTGATCGGTCGCTGGTCCAGCGAGAGGACGAGACGGGCTCAGCCCCTCGCTTCGTGATGCTCGACTCGATTGGCCACTTTGCCGCTGAGCGCCTCGCAGAGTCGCCCGAGGAGGCCAGAGATCCGAGCGCGTCACGCGGCATGGTTCCGCGAGCTCGCCGAACGAGTCGATGCGCAGCTGAAGGTCGGCGAACCGGAGGAGCGCTGGATCGCCCTGCTCAATCCAGAGCTCGACAACCTTCGAGCTGCGTTCGAGCTCGGCAGGCAGCGGAAGGATCCGCAGCTCGTCCGAACCATCGCCGCGTCGCTACCCATGTTCTGGGTGATGCGCGGCCACGTGGCCGAGGGCCGTACCTGGCTGGAGCAGGCACTCGAGCTCGACCCCACGGAGGACGACCTGCGGCGTCGCCTCTACGCCGGCCTCGCCGTCCTCGCCTACTTCCAGGGTGACTACGCGGCAGCCACCGTCGCCGCGGACGAGGCATCCACCCTGGCGAAGCAGCTGGGACCGACACAGGGCCGGTACGCGAGCCTGGGCGATGAGGTGCGGGCCGCGATGATGCATGACGACTTCGCAGCTGCGGAGCCGCTGTACGAGGAAATGCTGGTCGCCGCCCGCGAGGACGACAACGGGGTCGGGATGTCGGCCTGTCGCATCAACCTCGCCTACATCGCCAATCGCACCGGGCGCCACGAGCGCGCCGAGGAGCTGCTATCGGAGAACCTGCCATTCGTGCGGAGCCGAGGGCAGGCACGTTGCGAAGCCACCAGCCTGGTCAACCTCGCCGAGACGCTGAGCTACCTGCAGCGGCCGGCTGAGGCGGTCGACTACGCCGTGGCCGCAGCCGACGTGGCGCCCCACGCGGCCGATCCCCTTCTCCTGGTCGAGAACATGCGCTGGTACGCGATCGCCCTCTGCCGACTGGGTGAAGCCGAGCGAACCGCCCGCATCCTGGGCGTCTGCGAACAGGCCGGAGAAGGAGCTGGACGCGGCCCTCGAACCCCACGAGGAGGAGCTCCGGGAGGAGATGCTGGCTACGCTTCGCCAGAGCATGACCGACGAACGCCTCGAGGCGGAGCGAACCCACGGCCGCACCCTCACCATCGCGGCCGGAAACGAGCTCGTGGCCCCAGTCGACACCCCTGCGTGATCAATGAGCAGCAAAGCTGAAGACGAGTCACGCGACGGCGTGTCGCTGACCAATCTCGATTCGGCGCTGTTCGACGGAGCGGAAGCGACGAAGCGGGACCTGGTCGACTACCTGGACGCGATCAGCGACCGGATCCTCCCGGTGCTGAAGGATCGGCCGCTATCGGTCATCCGCGTCCATCGCGGCCAGGAAGCGTTCATGCAGAAGAACGTGCCCAAGTACACGCCGCCGTGGGTCCGCACCGTGAAGTGGTGGGCGGAGGCATCGAAGCGGGACGTGTCGTACGCGCTGTGCAACGACCGGCGGACGTTGCTGTGGTTCGCCAACCAGCGCGCGATCGAGTATCACCCCGCGTTGGTGCGCGCCGACAAGCCCGACCGCATCACGCACCTGGTGCTCGACCTCGACCCACCCGAAGCCGATGCCTTCCCGATGGCGGTTCGGGCCGCCTACGCGGTTCGCCAGGCCCTGGCCGATGTCGGCCTCACCGGCGCGGTGAAGACCAGCGGTGCCAAGGGCCTGCACGTGTTCGTCCCGATCACCAGCCACGCATCGCTCGAGGACTCAGCCGCTGCCACCCGTGCCATCGCGGCGCGGGCCGAGCAGCTCGACCCCGAGATCGCCACCACCGCATTCGTCAAGGCGGACCGCGGCGGCAAGGTGTTCGTGGACTCCACGCGGGTCGGCGGCGCCACCGTGATCGCCGCGTACAGCCCGCGAGTCCGGCCGGGCGTGCCGGTGTCGTTCCCGGTCGCCTGGGAGGACCTCGATGACATCACGCCCGCGGACTTCACCGTGCACACCGCGCTCCGCCAACTGGGTGACCGCGATCCCTGGGCCGAGCACATGCCCCGCCCGCAGCGACTGCGCGCCGAGCTCATCGAGGAAGGACACGCGATCCCGGTTGCCCGGGTCCAGGCCATGCACGAGGGCAAGCGCCGCGCCCGCGCTCGTCGCCAGTGAATCCGCACGGGTCGCTAGGTATCGGAATCCGATAGGCCTGCTTGATTGCCTTTGCTAACCTTGCGCGCAGCAGTTCTGCCCAACCTGCTTCCGGGGGTGACCGTGTCCGACCTGCCTCCCCTGTTCGAGAGCGACGATCAAGGTCTCTCGACGCAAGCGCCGAGCACTGCCCCGCTGCGGAGCACGCCCTGGTTGATGGTCGCCCTCCTGGGGTATGGCTTCTTCACATTCATCTACCTGGTCCTGATAGCCGGATCCTTCGCCACCGGCAGGCTCGACGCACTGCCGCTCTTCGCTGCGGCCGCCATCGTGGGCATCGCCACGATGGTCGCGACTGCCAGGCAATCTCGGTTCGCCAACTGGCTGGCCGGCGCCTTCGTCGCTCTTGAATCTGATTGCCTTGCTCGCCTACTGCAACGCCATGAATGAGATGTTTACGGACCCATCGCGATGACCGAGCCAGCCCGAGCCCGCCCATCTGCTAAGCCGGACCAGAGGGCATGGCTTCGAAGAGCGGCGCGAAGCTCGAAGGCTTGCCGCGGAGCGGTATAGGCCGGAGCGGGTCAAGCTGTTGCTGATCACGGAAGCGCCGCCGAGTGCGCCTGACCGGTATTTCTACTTCCGAATGTCGCCGCACGACTCTCTGTTTCGAAGTAGCTCGACTGACCCTAGGCCTGGACCACGAGGGCGTACAAGTCGAGCTGCTCGCACATGCTTCGCGATCGGGCAGCCTTCCTAATCGACGTTTGTCTTGATCCAAACGTCGACAAGCGGGATCTCGGCGTGCGTCGACGACGTCACGGCGCGCTCAGAGCTATGCCGGACCACATCATCTTGATCAAGAAACGGTCTATGACGCCGTGTCCTGGCCGATAGGCAGGCTGGTCTCCCAGTGGTCGACACGATGATCCCCTCTCCCAGGCTCCGGTCAGCAGCTTCGCTTTGAATATGAGATGCGGCATTGCCCTCGACTCAATCGGCGGGATTCGCACGACATCGTGAAGCTCTACGCGGGAACGACCGAGCAGTTCCGGGCCGATGCGCAGATGCATCGGATCGCAGAGAAGCTGGCCAGCCGAGTTCACGATCCAGATCGGCCACAAGCCGGCGCCCTCAGAGGTCCACGCCTGGCAGAACAGCCTCATGGCCCTGTCGATGCTCGTCGACCAGGCGGAGCTGAACGACCACGGCGTCATCCTCGAATACCAGCTCGGCAACACGAGCCGTCGGCTCGACGCGATGCTCACCGGTCACGCCGCGACCAGCGCCGAGAACGCGGTCGTCGTCGAGCTCAAGCAGTGGAGCGGCGAGAGCATCGGTCCATCGACGGCCGACAACTGCGTCGAGCTCTACGTTGGCAAGCAGGTGCGTCGCGTCCTCCACCCATCGGTCCAGGTCGGCGGCTACCAGCAGTGGCTGCTCGACAACCACTCGGTCTTCTACGAGACCGATGCGGTCGCGCTGACCGCCGTCAGCTACCTCCACAACCTCCAGTTCGACGCAGCCGGCGAGCTATGGGCCGATCGCCATGCCGAGGCGCTCCACCGCAACCCGCTCTACACCGGCGACCAGTCGATCGAGCTGGCCGAGTTCCTTGACCACCACCTGAGCGCTGGTGATGGCGCCACGGTGATGAACCGCGTGCTCGAATCGAAGTACCGGCCTAGCCGCAAGCTCCTCGAGCACACCGCCGCGATGATCAAGGCGCAAAGCGACTTCGTGCTCCTGGACGAGCAGCGCGTCGCCTTCGAATCGGTCCTGGCGGATGCGCGCGACGGCTACCACCACGCCAAGAAGTCGGTCGTCCTTGTCCAGGGAGGCCCGGGCACCGGCAAGTCGATCATCGCGCTCCACCTCGTCGGCGAACTCGCGAAGCGCGGCTACAACGCCATGCACGCCACCGGCAGCAAGGCCTTCACCGAGAACATGCGCCGCGTCGTCGGCAGCCGGGCTGGCCAGTCGCAGTTCCGCTACTTCAACCAGTTCGGCAACGCCGATGCGAACGACGTCGACGTCCTCATCCTCGACGAGGCACACCGCCTTCGCGAGACCAGCGCCAGTCGCTTCACGCCGAAGGCGAAGAAGACCGACATCCCGCAGGTGGACGAACTCATCAAGGCGGCGAAGACGACGGTCTTCTTCATCGACGACAACCAGGTGGTCCGCCCGAACGAGGTCGGCAGCACCCAACTCATCCTGGACGCTGCTGAGCGCAACAAAGCCGATGTCAGCACGTTCGAGCTCGAGACCCAATTCCGCCTCGCCGGCTCGAAGGCCTTCCTCCAGTGGGTCGACGGCATGCTCGGCATCGCGCCCAGCGCCGAACCAACCTGGGATCCCGACCGCGAGACGTTCGACTTCCGCATCGTCGACTCGGTCGAGCAGCTGGACGCCCTGATCCGATCGAAGGCCGATGAAGGCCACTCCGCCCGCCTGACCGCCGGCTTCTGCTGGCCCTGGAGCAACCCGAACGCCGACGGCACGCTCGTCCCCGACGTCAAGGTCGGCGCCTGGCAGATGCCCTGGAACGCCAAGCCCGATGCCGGCCGCCTCGCTCCCGGCATCCCGCCCTCGAACTTCTGGGCGTCGGACCCGAACGGCATCAACCAGGTCGGCTGCGTCTACACCGCCCAGGGCTTCGAGTTCGACTACGTCGGCGTCATCTGGGGCCGCGACCTGCGCTGGGATCCCGCCACCAACGACTGGATCGGCGACCCGAGCCACTCCCACGACTCGATCGTCAAGCGCTCCGGCGACCGTTTCACCGACCTCGTGAAGCGCACCTACCGCGTCCTCCTCACCCGCGGCCTCAAGGGCTGCTGCGTGCACTTCGAGGACGAGGAAACGCGTCGCCACGTCCAGCAGCTAATAAATGGCCAGTAGCGGCGATAGAACCTTTCATTGAGTAGAGTGCATCCCGTGCCGCCGCTGGAGAGGGCCCACGTAAATCCCGAGATTCTGCGTTGGGCACGCGAATCTAGCCACGTGTCCCTCGATGCGGCGGCTGAGCGGTTGCACACAACGCCCGCACGATCTCGTCAGCGCGACCACCTCGTCGCGCTGCGAGCGGGCCCGCCTCTTCCGGGCTAAGAAGAGTCAGGGCCTCAGACATCTGCGACCCGCATCTGTGGAACGAGGGTCTGGGCCGCGGAGCTGCCAATCAGCTGCAGCCGCTGGTCGCGCCGCAGTTGATGCACTTGTAGCAGCTGCCGTTGCGGACCATGATCGAGCCGCATTCGGTGCACGCCGGCGAGTCCGCCGTGTCGAAGATCACGGGCGCCTGACCGACATTCAGCCGCTCAGCCCGGTCATCGGCCTTCGCATGCCCGTTCTTCGCAACGATCTTCAGCCCATCCATCAGCCCATTCGCCGCGGGCTCGTCTGCTGCCTCGCCGACTCCCTCTTCAGCTGCCTGGCCCCCCGTTGCTGAAGCCGCTGAGCCGGATGCAGCCGCGGAATCCTCGACCGAGGACTTAGCGCTGCCTGAGGTCGTGGAGGCTGGTCGGTGACTTAGCCGCGGCAGGCGCCGCCGCCCCGCCGGCGGTGTGCCTGTAGCGGCCAACTCACCCCCTGCACTGCCTCAGACAGCGTCAGCTGCCGGTTGATGACTCCGACCCTGATCCTGCTCATCCCGATCCAGGAACTTGGTGGCCATGTACCGGAAGATGTAGTCCACCAGGCTCTTCGCCATGGGGATCTCCCGGTTGGTCGTGAACCCGGCCGGCTCGAAGCGCAGGTGGCTGAACTTCGTCACCAGGTCGCGCAGCGGGACGCCGTACTGCAGCGCCAGGCTGACGGCCGTGGCGAACGAATCCATCAGGCCGCTGATGGTCGAGCCCTCCTTGGCCATCCGCAGGAAGATCTCGCCCGGCGTGCCGTCCTCGTAGAGGCCGATGGTCAGGTAGCCCTCGTGCCCGCCCACGTTGAACTTGTGGGTGATGGAGGCCCGCTCATCGGGCAGGCGATGGCGGTAGGGCTTGGGGGTGGCGTCCACCGAGGCCGCCGACGTCTCATCGGCCACCTTGACCGCGTCCCCGCCCTCCTTCTTGGTGTTCAGCGGCTGGGAGCGCTTGCTGTTGTCGCGGTAGACCGCGATGGCCTTGAGGCCCAGCTTCCAGCCGTCGATGTAGACCTGCGCGATCTCGGCCGGGGTCGAGGCCTCCGGCATGTTGACCGTCTTGCTGATGGCGCCGGACAGGAACGGCTGCACCGCGGCCATCATCTTGAGGTGGCCGTTGTAGTGGATCGAGCGGCTGCCGTTGGCCGGCTTGAAGGCGCAGTCGAAGACCGATAGGTGCTCCGCCTTGAGGTGCGGGGCGCCCTCGATGGTCTCGTGCTCGTCGATGAAGGCGACGATCTCCTCCGCCTCCTTGGCCGAGTAGCCGAGCCGCTTCAGCGCGTGCGGCACGGTCTGGTTGACGATCTTCAGGTAGCCGCCGCCGACCAGGCGCTTGTACTTGATGAGCGCGATGTCCGGCTCCACGCCGGTGGTGTCGCAGTCCATCAGGAAGGCGATGGTGCCGGTGGGCGCCAGCACGCTGACCTGGCCGTTGCGGAAGCCGGACTTCTCGCCCAGCGCCAGCACCTCGTCCCAGGTGGTCAGCGCCGCGTCCAGCAGGTCCTCCGGCACCGGGTGCTCGGTCAGCCGGTAGGCGGCGTCCCGATGCTGGTGCATGACCTTCAGGTACGGCTCGCGGTTCTTGGCGTAGCCGGCGAAGGCGCCGCCCTGGTCGCGGCTGATGCGGGCTGACTGCAGCTCCGACTCGCCCTGCATGATGGCGGTGATGGCCGCCGCGTAGGCACGCCCGTCATCGGAGTCGTAGGCCAGGCCGCGGTTCATGAGCAGCGCGCCCAGGTTGGCGTAGCCGATGCCCAGCGGTCGGTAGTCGTGCGAGTTCTCGCCGATGGTTGGCGTGGGGTAGCGACGCGTTGTCGACGATGATCTCCTGCGCGGTCAGCACGATGCGCACCGCGTGCTTGAAGTCCTCGATCGCGAACTCGCCGTCGTCCTTGACGAACTTCATCAGGTTCAGGCTGGCCAGGTTGCAGGCCGAGTCGTCCAGGTACATGTACTCGGAGCACGGGTTGCTGGCGTTGATGGGCGCGGTGTTGGCGCTGGTGTGCCAGCGGTTGATGTTGTCGTGGTACTGGATGCCCGGGTCGCCACAGACCCAGGCCGCCTCGGCCATCTTGTTGAGGAGGTATCGGGCCTTGACCGTCTCCACCGTGTCACCGGTGGTGATGGCCTTGGTCTCCCAGTCCGTTGTCCCCCTCCACGGCCTCCATGAATTTGTCCGTCACGCGGACCGAGTTGTTGGAGTTCTGGAAGAAGACCGATGCGTACGCCTCGCCACCGTTGAAGTTGCCGTCATAGCCGGCGTCGATCAGCGCCCAGGCCTTCTTCTCCTCCAGCAGCTTGGAGTCGATGAACTCCTCGACGTCCGGATGGTCGGCGTTGAGGATCACCATCTTGGCCGCGCGGCGGGTCTTGCCACCGGACTTGATGACGCCGGCGAAGGCGTCGAAGCCCTTCATGAAGCTGACCGGGCCGCTGGCCTCGCCGCCGCCGCGCAGCGTCTCCTTGCTGGAGCGGATGGTGGAGAGGTTGGAGCCGGTGCCGGAGCCGAACTTGAAGAGCATGCCCTCCGTCTTGGCCAGGCCCAGGATGCTCTCCATGGTGTCGTCCACCGAGTTGATGAAGCAGGCGGAGCACTGCGGGTGGGCATCGATGCCCACGTTGAACCAGACCGGTGAGTTGAAGGCGGCGCGCTGCTTGAGGAGGATGTCCTTGAGCTCGTTGCGGAAGGCGTCCGCGTCTTCATCGGTCGCGAAGTAGGCGTCCTTGATGCCCCAGTCGGCGATGGTGTCCGCCACCCGGTCGATCATCTGCTTGACGGAGCGCTCCCGCTGGTCGGTGCCCAGCTGGCCGCGGAAGTACTTGCTGGAGACCACGTTCGTGGCCAGCGCCGACCACGCCTTGGGGAACTCGAGGTCCTTCTGCTCGAAGACGACCTTGCCGTGCTCGTTGGTGATGGCGGCTTCGCTGAGATCCCACTCGACGGTGTCATACGGATGGACACCGGGGCGGGTGTAGCGCCGCTCGATGGTGAGGCCCGGCCAGGTCGGCTTCTCGCCTTCCTTCAGCTGGAGGTAGCCCGTGCGCTTCTCCCCCTTCGTCCCGTTGCCGTGACCGTTTCCATTGCCGTTGCCGTTGTGGCCGTTGCCGTTGGTGGCGTCGTCTCGGTCTGGGCGGTGGCGCTGCGAGCCATGTTGGGTCTGTTTCCTCTACCTCCGGGAGCTGCTTGGCTCCCGGCCTCCTCCTGGCTTCGCGGTCCCTCGTGGGGGTGGTTTGGGCCTCCCACGAGCCGCGTTCTGGCGTGCCGTCACGCCCTCACTCAAGGACAGTAATTGTATGACGGGGTAGGTGGGCCGGTCAACCCCAAAACCACAACATCTGGTGGTTCGGGGAGTAGGACCCCCACAGTATGTTGGGGTCATGACCGTCGCGTGTGTATGACTTGTGGACAGGCTGTGGAGGGTGTGTGGAGAGGTGCGTCGGCGCCTCGCGCGGGCTGGTTGGCGGAGCCCGCGCTGGCGCCAGGGGCACGGCTGTTCCCGTGGTGGGAACCAACGGACGAAGTAGTGGGCCGTATCGGTCCATTTTGACCCGGTTCGCTAGTCGTCTGCTTCGCTGCGCAGCAACTTCGCGGACAAGTTCCGCCCTCTTCTTGTCCGTTAGTCCCGCCGGAGGAAACCGGAGCGCCTCAGAGGATGAGCAGGCAGTCGCCGCCAGGATCCGTGCCGGTAGCGCAGGAGACGCGAGGAGACGGCGCGTGCCCATCTGGAATGCCGCTGCCAGCATCGGCTCCGCTTCGGCGATGGCCCTGCGGTTCGCGCGGGTCGCCGCGACAAGGAGGATGAGCCGCGTCGCGCCGAGGTCCCGACGCTTCAGCTGGGCCGCCCGGACCTGCGCCTGGACGTCGGCGAGCCGGGTGATCGCTTCGACCGACGATCGAGCACGTCGCCGCGGGTCAGCCGTGCATCGACCGCTCGCAGGTCGCGCTCGATGCGGCATCGGGACCTCGAGCTCCCAGCGCCAGGCCGGTTCCGATCCGCTCGCGGAGCCGATCGAGGAGCGCGAGCTGCGGAGCGTCGAGAACACGCCGGCCGCCGGGGTAGAGCTGCGTCGACAGGCGTAGGCCGACAGACCGCGGCATGGCGCTGGCGGTACTGATGGAGCAGCCGTTGGACCTTCCGCGTGTTCGATGCGACAGACGTGTGCCTTCGACGTCCCGATGCGGCCCGCAACTCGTGCTTGCTCGAGCCGGCGGCGATCCGGGCGAGGCGCAGCTCTCGGCCGAGTCGGTGGAGGAGCCAGGTCGCCTGGAGCGTCGCCTCGTGGAGCTGGCTCGTCCGGTTCACCGCCATCGCGGCGATGGTGCGAGCCGGCGCTTACCGCGCGGTTATCGGCGTTGCTCACGCGGCTCGGGCTTTCCGCACATCAGTCGACCCGGTCGGCGACCCAGAAGGCAACGCCCTTCCCACGATCGAAGTGGCCCGCCATCACGACCACATCGCCATCGGTGGCAAGGGACGTCACGTAGGTGTCCTCCGGCAGCCCGGCCGAAGTCCAGGTCTCGGCATCGGTCGACAGGTAGACGCCGCTGCCCTTGCGGCGGCATGGCGCAGCAGTGGTTCCAGCCAAGCGTCATGGCCACCACGCCGCCCTCCCCTGACATGGTCACCTGGGTGATCTGGCTCTCGAGTCCCGGTCCCGCCTTCGGCCCGTCGGCCGGAGTGAGGTCGTTGACGTCGAAGTCGACTGCCCAGTCCAGCCCGTCCGCTGAGTGCAGGATGGAGATGGTCGTGGGATTCTCGGTGTAGGCCCAGCCCAGCCAGTCACCGCGCCACGCCGCCGCGCCGGCGATCGAGGCCGGCGGCGCGCCCTCAACCCAGGTGAGGCCATCACCGGAGGCGAAGATGTTCGGAGCGCCCGATGCGTTGCCCTGGCTCGTCGGGGCGACGAATCCCTCGTCGCCGGCACCGGGCACGCCCAGCGCCGGTGTGCGGTGGACGCGCTGCCATCGGACTCCCTCCGGCGAGTACCACAGCGCTCGTCCCGTGCTGATGACGTGCCCGACGGGCCCGGTCCCCAGGTCGATGGTGGGACCGGCCATCTCCGCCTGCAGCTCCACTGGCTGCCACTGCTCGCCATCGAGCGAGCTCCAGGCGACTGCCTGGAAGGTGCTCCCCGTGGTGTCTGCCGGCACGCGCCCGACGATGATCACCCCGCCGGTGGACAGGCGGAGGATGCCGCGCAGCTCGACGTCAGTCGAGCCGAGGCGCGGGCGCGTGGCGGTCCATGCTCCACCGTCAGGCGAGGTCCAGATCCGCGGCTGCGAGGTCCCGACGATCGCCTCCTGGGGCCAGATGTTGCCGACGGCCATGAAGCCGCCGCTCCAGGCGGTCACATCGGCCACCAGCTGGGTGCGACCGTCGTCGGCGAACCGGCCCGCCTCGGTCCAGGTGAAGTCCGACGAACCCGTCTGCGGTTCCGATGGTTCGGGGGATGGCGAGGCCGATGGCGTCGCCGTTGGCGCCGTCTCGGTGGGAGAAGGTCCACTGGATGACGATGCGCCGGAGGGCGAACCGGTGGCTTCAGCGCTGCACGCGCTGAGGATGATCAGGACGACCAGGGAGGCGCGGCCGAACAGTCGCGTCATGTGACGGGGCATCCCCCAAACGATTTTTGGCAGGCGCGAAGATACCCGGTTCGGGTGGCGGGCGCGCAACGGGGAGTCAGATGAGCACGAATTCGGGCGGTGCTGCGTCCAGATTGCGATTCCTAGACCGGATCTCTACCTGTGGAATGTATACGGAGTACACGTTCGCAGGTACGCTCGGGGCACGACCCGAACCGAGACCTCTGGGCGCGGTCGGACCTTGATTTCCCAGGCGCGCGAGCGCGCGATTCATTCGAAGGAGGTCCCCGTGAGGGACGCAGACATTGACACCCTGTCCGCCGACGGAGCGCAGGACACCTCCAGGTGGACCGATGCGGTCGCGGCCGTCAGCGAGGCGATGCGCCACCTGGAATCGGCGCAGCACAAGGCGGCGCTGGTGGGCGCACCCGAAGTGAGCCCCGCGCGCACGCGTTGGAACCTGCTCGTCACCACGTCTGCCGACTGACCGGGTTGGGCGCGAGGTACGGCGCCTGCACCGGTGTTTCAGTGGCAGCAACCAACGGCCACGAAGTGAGCCCGACCGGGGTCTGAACGTGACCTGATTGGCCGGCAGTGCCGGCAGCGAGCAACTCCGGGACAACGAAGCGCTGCTCCTTCGCCGTTGGTTGCCGCAGCAGAAACGGCGAGCCCGTGCTCAGGTCGGGCGAGGCGTGGGGACGGTGCGACGGCGGGCAGCCGGAGCCGGGGCGGGCGAGGCGTCGGCGCGCGTGCTCGGCCAGGAAGGTGGCGAGCTCGGCCGGCGGCATCGGGACCGCGAAATGGAAGCCCTGGCCGTAGGCGCAGCCGGCCTCACGCAGGCGCGCCAGCTGGACGCCATCCTCGATTCCCTCGGCCACGACCTCGACGCCCAGGCGCCGCGCGAGGTCCACGATCCCGGCCACCAGGGACTCGGCCCGTGGATCGGTCCCGATGGTGGTCACGAACGAGCGCTCGATCTTGACGAGGTCGAAGGGCATGCGCGCCAGCTGGCCC
Organism: uncultured Chloroflexia bacterium; assembly: GCA_963720505.1. Lineage (GTDB taxonomy): Bacteria > Chloroflexota > Limnocylindria > QHBO01 > QHBO01 > DASSCW01. Next base: position 775,923 of record CAVRFT010000003.1, on the reverse strand, counting down.
AGGGCGGCGTAGCCGGTGCCGAAGTCGTCGATCGCCAGGCGGATGCCCGCGGCCCGCACCCGACGCAACGTGCCGGCCGCCACGTCCTGATCGAGACGCGCGCTCTCGGTCACCTCCAGCACCAGCTGGTGCGGCGAGAGGCCGGTGCCCCGCATGATCCGCCCGAGGGTGGAGGCGAACCCAGGATCGGCCAGCTGCACGGCTGACAGGTTGACGCTGACGTAACCGGGGGCGGGCGACCCATCGGTCACGGATGACCAGGCCGCTGCCGCGGTGCACGCCTCCTCCAGGATCCATTCGCCGAGCGGGATGATGGCGCCGGTCGCCTCGGCCAGCGAGATGAACTCGGCCGGGGCCAGCAGGCCCAGGTGTGGGATGGCGCCATCGGACCAGGGCCTCCACGCCGGCCACGGCGCCGGTCTCCAGCGACAGGATCGGCTGGTAGTGGAGCTCGAACTCGCGCTGGCGGATCGCCCGATCGAGGTCGGTGCGCAGCTCCAGGCCGCGGACCACGGCGTGGTGCTCGGTCGGCTCGAAGACGGTGAAGGTGCCCTTGCCCTGCCCCTTGGCCACGTACATGGCGATGTCCGCGTCGCGCATCAGCGACTCGGCCGATGCCTCTCCCCCGCTGCCCAGGCTGATCCCGATCGAAACGCCGATCGCGTGCTGGTAGCCCGCCAGGTGCACCGGCACCTGGACCGCGCCGAGCAGGCGCCCCGCCACCAGCGCCGCTTCATAGCGGTCGGGGCTGTCGTCCAGCAGGACCGCGAACTCGTCGCCGCCCAGCCGCGCGACGGTGTCCTCGGCACGGACGGCGCCGTGCAACGCATCGGCTACCGCGCGCAGCACCTTGTCGCCGGCGGCGTGCCCGTAGGCGTCGTTGACGGTCTTGAAGTCGTCCAGGTCCAGGAACATGACCGCCACGCTGCCGGAACGTCGGGCCAGGGCGTGGCCCAGCCGGTCGTGGAAGAGCGTGCGGTTCGCCAGCCCCGTCAGCGGATCGTGGAGGGCGCGGCGCTCCAGCTCGTGCTCGAGCACGCTCCGCTCGTCCAGGGTCGCGCGCAGGGCGTCGACCACCGTGCCGAGCCGCATGATGACCAGCAGGAAGATGGTGACGCAGCCGGCCGCGATGACCGGCACGTCGATCGGCTCACCGTTGGCCCACTGGTAGACCAGCACCGCCGGACCCATCAGGGAGGCGGCGACCAGGAGCAGCAGGCGCAGGGCCGAGAACTGATCGGCGGTCGAGCGCTCAACCGGGTCGGCGATGCTCAGCATGCTCGGGTGCAGGGCGGCCGTCCCCCACAGCACGGCGCCCACCATCCAGCCCAGATCGACGATGTTGCCGGTCTCGTAGCCGCCGGTCAGCGACATCATCGCGTACGGGAAGTCGGAGACCAGGAAGGCGACCAGCGCCGCGATCAGGAGTCGCAGCGACATCGGCTGCGCGCCGGGCTGGAGCACCAGTCGGACCAGCACACCCAGCAGCGCAATGTCGAGCAGCGGGTAGGCCAGCGCCACCGCGATCTCGCCGAAGGACTGGGTTTCGTCGGCGACGATCGGCGCCATCACGAAGACCCAGCTCAGCATGCCGACGCCCACCGCCACGATCAGGGCGTCGAGCAGGCTGGCCCGATCGCCCCCGGGGATGCGGCCCTTCGCCAGCCACAGCACGGCCACCGCGATCATGCCCATGCCGCCCAGGTAGAAGACGTCCGCCACGCTGGGGAACGGCTCGATGCCGTAGACCCGATCCAGCAGCACCCAGGTCCAGTCGCCGAGCCGTGGTGAGCGCCAGTCCGGCGGCCAGCGTCACCCAGGGGCGCGGGTCTTGAGGCCGATGGAGGCGGATCCCCACGAAGATGGCGACCACGGCGAGCATGCCCGGGCACCTGGTAGGCGAGGTCCTGCCACGCGGCGCTGGGCAGCAGGAAGTAGCCCAGGCACAGGGCGATCCCTGCCGCGAGGAACCATTGCCACGCGTGCGCACGCAGGCGCGGCGAGCTCCAGAAGCTCGTCATCACGCTCACGGTACGGGCCGAGTGGTGCGTCTGGGCACGGCCCAAAGGTCCCGCGCGGTGGGGCCATTGGGGTCACGTGGGGCGTTTGGCGGATTGCGCCTTTCGCCGCGGATTCCCGCTTGGTGGGACCAACAACGAGAGTTCAGCCGACTAGGTGCCGCCGATTCCCGGGTGGTGGGATTCCGCGTCAAGAAACGGGCGAAATCGGGCCTCCATCGGACCCTTGAAAGGCGCTTCTTCGTTGTTAGTCCCTGGGGCAGGGAAATCCCGCGAAGAACGGGTCCAATGGCATGCCGGAACAGGGACGTCCGGCCGTTGGAGCCAATGCCCGCCGGGCCGAGCATGGATTTGCCCGACAGGGCTGTCAGACGACGCCGTGGTGACGTCGCGGCCGTGACGGGCCGGAGACACGAACATGAAGGTCCTTGTGACGGTGGCCTCGAAGCACGGCGCCACCGCGGAAATCGGCGCAGGCCATCGCTGCCACGTTGACCGAGGAAGGTCACCGGCGTAGAGTTCCTGGCAGCCGATCGAGTGCACGACATCAGCGCGTACGACGCAGTGATCCTGGGGAGCGGCGTGTATGCCGGCCACTGGATCGAGTCGGCCAAGGAGTTCGCCGATTTCCACGCGGCGACGCTGCGCGAGATGCCGGTGTGGCTCTTCTCGAGCGGGCCCACGGGCGATGAGCCGCGCGGCCCGGGCGATCCGGTTGACTTGCCGAAGATGGTGGAGCTGGTGACTCCGCGCGAGCACCGCATGTTCGGGGAGCCCTCATCAAGGAGCGGATGGGCTTCGCGGAGCGGACGATCATCAAGCTGGTCGGGCCCCGTACGGCGACTTCCGCAACTGGGACGAGATCCGGGCCTGGGCCCGCGAGATCGCGGCTGGAGCTGACGAGTGCCGACCCCGCCGCTCGGCCGATCCCGGCCTGATTCGCCTCGAAAGGGGCGTTCGGATGCTTCGATCCTGGTCATCGCTGGTCCTGGTCGCCCACGGCATCGGTCATTCGATTGGCGTGGCAGGCGGCTGGGGCAGCAACGCTTGGGGTGGCTCCGGCGAGTCCTGGCTGCTGACGCCGATCATGGGCCGATCGACCAGCGTCCTGGAGGGGCTCATCTGGCTGATTCCAGCCATCGGCTTCGTGGCCGCAGGCGGAGCGCTGCTGGCCGGGCTGGATGCCTGGCGGGCGCTGGCATTGGCGTCATCGGTCGTGTCGCTGGTGGCAATCGCCCTCTTCCCGCAGCAGCTGCCGACGTTTTCGACCGTCGCCGCAGTGGCCGTGGACCTGGCCGTGGTGATCGGCCTGACCGTCCTGCAGTGGCCTTCGGCCGACGCGGTCGGGGCCTGAAGGGAACGGACGATGCCTTACGCAGCGTTCCTGGTCCTGGTAGGTCACGCGCTGGTGCACGTTGCCTATCTGACGCCCGCGCCACCCCACGCAGAAGGGGCGCCGGAGTGGCCGTTCGCGATCGAGAAGTCGTGGCTGGTCACCTACCTCGGCGTGAGCGTGGACGTCATGCGGCCGGTGGCCGACCTGCTGGTAGCGGTCGTCGTGGTGGCGCTGGTAGGCGCCGGGCTCGCGATCATCGACCTCGTCGTGCCCGCCGGCTGGTGGCCCGAGCTGGTCGTGACCGGCGCGGCCGCCTCGCTCCTTCTGTTGAGTCTGTTCTTCCACCCGTGGCTCGTCATTGGCGTGGCGATCGACGTGGTGCTGCTGTACCTGGTGCTCGTCACTGGCTGGGATCCGTTCGCCGCGGGAGCGGCGCATCGGTCCATGGCCTGACGGGCCGGCCCTGGGAGGTGGCCGAAGATGACTGTCATCGCGCCGAGCGCACCGGCCATTCGTGCGCAGCCGGTCTATGCCGGATTCTGGATTCGCGTGCTGGCGTTTCTCATCGACAGCATCGTGATCGGGCTGATCGTGAGCGTGCTGTCCATGGGGCAGCCCATCCCGAAGACAGGCACGGAATGGACGGATGCCGTCAACTGGCACAACTCCTGGGAAACGCTGGTCAGCCTGGCCTACTTCACCATCTGCTGGTCATCCGTGACCGGAGGGCGGACGCTCGCCATGCGGGCGCTTGGCCTGCGGGTGGTGGGGCGTGACGGCAAGCCGATTGGGCTGGGCAATGCGGTGGTCCGATGGATCGGGATCATCATCTCGGCGGCGGTCCTGCTGCTTGGCCTGATCTGGGTGGCCTTCGACTCCCGGAAGCAGGGCTGGCACGACAAGATCGCGGGGACATTCGTCATCCGCGAGGAGGCCGCAGACCTGGTGATGCCGGGCGCGGGGGAAGACGACGCCGGTCCGATAAGGGCGGCCGGCAGCTTGGCCGTGGCGGCGTGCCGGACGTCGCCACGGCTCACTCGTTTGGGGAATGGCAGCTCCTCTGTTTCTGCTGCGGCAACCAACGGCGAACGATGGAGCCGAGATCGGCCGATTCAGCCCATCCGGTTGGTCGGCCGTTGCCGATGGCAGCAACGTTGGACCACGTAGCCGCAGGTTCGTGTCCGTTGGTTGCCACGACGGCAACACGAGCCACCATCGGTGCGGCAGACTGCCCGGCATGCAGGAAGCGCTTCGGGTGGAGCGGTTGGGACGGCTGGACGTGCTGCTCGTGCGCCACGCGGAGCCGATCCCGCCCGGTTCCCCCGGCTGGGAGGAGCGTGACGACGAGCGGCCGCTCACCGAGGAGGGCCGCCGGGCGGCCGAGCAGCTGGCCGACGAGCTGGAGCCGTACGTCATCACATCGGCCTATTCGAGTCCGTATCTGCGCGCGATCGAGACCGTGACACCCACCGCGCAGCGTCGCGGGCTGGAGGTGCACCTGCTCCCTGACTTGCGTGAGCGACGCCTCAGTCGGGCGCTAACGGCCGACTGGGCCGACCAGCTGAAACGGTCATGGGCCGATCCGGACTACGCGCTGGAGGGCGCCGAGTCGGGACGGCAGGCGCAGCGTCGCGCGATCGCGCTGCTGGACCTGCTGCGGACGCGCCACATCGACGGCGGCCGCCTGCTGGTCGGCAGCCACGGCAACCTGATCAGCCTCATCCTGCAGGCCTTCGAGCCGGAGGTGGACCACGCCTTCCACCTGGCCATGCCGATGCCGGCCATCTACCACCTGGAGCACGACGGGGTCGGCTGGCGGGTGATGGGCGGCCACGGCTTCGCGGTCGGCTCGCCGACGGTCCACTAGGGCCCGATGCGTGCGGCGCTGGTGCGCTCGTCGCGGCTGGCATCGCCCTTGCGGCGTGCGCGGCTCCCGTGGAGCAACGAGACGTTCAGCCTTTCCAGCGACGTCTTCGCCGATGGCGGCGCCATCCCGAGCCGATTCACCTGCGACGGCGAGGACCTGTCGCCGCCGCTCGACCTGGTCGATCGGGCCGGACGAGGTCGGCGCCTTCGCCCTGGTCGTGCGCGACCCGGATGCCGGCGGCTTCGTCCACTGGGTGCTGACCGATATCCCCGCACGACGTCACCGGCGCTGCCCGAGGGACAGGGCGACTCGGTCGGCATCCCGGGCCAGAACGACTTCGGCCGGGTGGGCTGGGGCGGTCCGTGCCCGCCGTCGGGCCAGCACCGCTACGAGTTCCGGATCTACGCGCTGAGCGCCCCGCTGGACCTGGATGGCGCGCCGACCGCCGACGAGGTCGACCGCGCGCTGGCCACCAACGTCATGGCCGAGGGCACGTCTGACCGGGGTCTACGCCCGCAGCCGCTGAGCCTCAGGCGTCGCGGGCGACGAGATCGTCCAGGGTCTCGCGTCGCCGCGACAGGCGCAGCTCGCCGCCTTCGAGCACGGCTTCCGCCGGTCGGAGTCGACCGTTGTAGACCGATGCCATCGCCGCCCCGTAGGCGCCGGCCTGCCCGATGGCCAGGATGGCGCCGGTTCCGGCCCGCGCCAGCTCGTCCGCGCTGAGCCACTGCGCCAGGTCGTGGGCGAGGATGTCGCCGGCCTCGCAGATCGGTCCCGCCAGGTCGACGCGACCGTGGTCGGTGGCGAGCGACGCGCCGGGCGCCACGAGCGCGACGGGATGGACGGCGCCGTAGAGCATCGGGCGGATCAGCTCGGTCATGCCGGCATCGGCGACCAGGTAGGTCAGGCCCTCGGACGGTCGTGGCTGGACGCGGACGACGCGGGTGAGGAGCCAGCCGGCATCGGCGACCAGCGAGCGGCCGGGCTCCAGGATGAGGCGAGAGGCATCGGGCAGGTGCGGGCGGACGGCTTCGGCCAGGGCGGCGGGGTCGGCGGTGGCCAGGCCGCCACCGAGATCGATGCGGGTCGTGGGCGGCAGCGCGGCGGTGGCATCGGCCAGGCGGGAGGCCAGCTCGGCGAAGGCGTCCACGGATTCCACCGCGGAGCCGATGTGCGCGCCGATGCTCGCCGGCTCGCGGCCGGCCGTCGTGCAGGGCGGCCAGCGCCTCCGGCAGGTCCGCGATCGGGATGCCGAACTTGGAGGACGCGGCGCCGGTCGCCAGGTGCGGGTGCGTCCGCGCGTCGAGCGCGGGGTTCAGGCGCAGGCCGATGCGCGCATCGGCGTGGTCGGCGGCCAGCGCGCAGGAGGGTGGCCAGCTCCTCCAGCGACTCCGCGTTGATCAGCACGCCGGCGCCCAGCGCCAGGTGCAGCTCCTCGTCGCGCTTGCCGACGCCGTTCATGACGATCCGCTCGGCAGGAATGCCCGCTCGGCGAGCGAGCGCCAGCTCGACGGCGGTGACGACCTCGGCGCCGGCGCCGTCGGCAGCGAGCCGGCGGAGCAGCTGCGGGTCGGGATTGGCCTTGACCGCGTAGGCGATCAGCGCGCCCGGGAAGGCGTCGCGGTAGGCGGCCAGGTTCGCGGCCGCCGCATCCAGGTCGGTCAGGTAGAGCGGCGTCCCCCAGCGCTCGACGGCCTCAGCGGCGACCGCAGGCTCGAGTCGGGCGGCGGTCACGCCTCGGCGAGCGTCCGCGCGGCCGTGTCCGTCTGAGCGGGCTGCCGAACCGGATCGCACGAACGCCGACCGGTAACGCTCCACGAACGGCGACGCCCGATGCTCATCGAAGAAGGCGACCGCCTTCTGGCCGGCCTCGGTGGCATCCGGGATCGCGGCCGTCCGAGAGTGCGTCCCACAGGAGACCCGCCAGTGCCGGCGTAGTAGAGCTCGCCCTGTTCGGTGAGATGACGGATCGCCGCCGAGAAGCCGGCATGCGCCTCTTCCGATCGTCCCTCGCGGGCAGCCAGCGCGGCTCGGGCGCCGTCGTGGAGCGCATCTCGGATTCGGGCCGGGGAAGCTGGCCGGCGACACGATCCCCTCGGAGGCCTCGACCAAGACCGGCCGGCAGATCGGCGGCTGCCGCCGCGTTGGCAGTGATCCACCAGCTGTCGACCGTGAAGTTCGAGTTCGCGCCTGCCTGGCGCCCGTGCTCGATCGCTTCTTCCCAGCGCCCGCCGCGAACAGGACGTGAGCCCGCGCCTGATGGACGAAGCCTCGCTCTGGATGCTCTGCAGCTCGGGGAGGGTCGCCTCAGCCCGGCGCAGCATCTCCTCGGCCGACGCGAGGTCTCCACGCAGCGCAGCTCGCATGGCCCGCATGCCGCTGAAGGCGATCTGGTAGAAGGGCCAGGGCGTCTCGTTCTCCTCGATCGCGTCGAGCTCCGCGATGTTGTCGTCCCACTCGCCGGTTCGCAGGTCGGCCTCGAGCGCGGCGTACAGGAACTGGTACACGAACGGCCGGTGCCCGAAGCGGTTCGCGATCTCGTAGCCCTCGCGGATCATCCGACCAGCCTCGGCCTGATCCCTGAAGCTGAGCGGGCCGGAAAGGTTGTTGCGGGCGCGGAGCCCCGCTTGGATCAGGCCCAGGTCATCCGCCAGGTGGATGGCGCCGCGCAGGATCGCTTCCGCTTCGACGCTGCGCTGGCTGGTGGTCATCGACGTGCCTTTCGTGACCAACGCCTCGACCATGGTCTCGGCGTCCGCGATCGCTCCCATGCGCAGCGCCTGATCCGCGGCCGCGATCGACTCCTCGTGCCGCTCTGCCAGCATCTCGGCCCGGGCGAGCTCGGCGTATGCACCGGCGAGCTCGGGAACCTCGCCGAGTGGCTTGGCCTCCTCCAGGGCGGACTGCAGGGCCGCAGCGGCCTCGATCCTCGCAGGTGGAAGCCGATCAGGTTGCGGGCCATCAGCGTGGCGGCGCGGAGCCGGCCGGCTTCGTCGCCAGCCTCGCGATAGGCGTCCATCGCCTGGCGGCCATGTTCGGCGGGCATGTCAACCGCACCGGCGTATTCGCTGGAGACGACGATCCGCTCGTGGATGGCAGCGCGTTGCGCAGCATCGTGCGTGACGGTCAGGGCCTCGCTCCAGGTAGCTGATCGCCTGTCGGTGCGAATGCAGGGAGATGGCGCGATCGGCCGCCGCGAGCGTGGCGATCCGTGCCTGCGCCGCCACCGCATCGGCCTCCGGTCCTGCGCGCGATGTCCGATAGGCGTCCAGGTAGTGGTTGGCCAGCACGCCCGCCAGCTCGTCCTCGCCCAGGCTCTCGAAGTAGCGGGCCGCGGCGAGGTGGCGGGCGCGCCGGTCCGGCTTGGCCAGCGACTGGTATGCCACCTCGCGCAGGAGCGCCTGCACGAACCGATGCTGCCCACGCTCCGGCGAGCGTGGGTCGTTGTCGGGCATCAGCAGCTGGCGACGGGTCAGGCGGTCGAGCGGCTCTTCGAGCTGCGCGACGTCGCGCCCGCTCACGGCGGCCAGCGCCTCCAGCGTGAAGCTGAGCCCGAGCACCGCCGCGTCCTGGATGAGCGACCGATCCTCCGGTGAGTTGGCGTCCAGTCGTGCCGCGATGAGGGCGTGGAGCGTCTCGGCCACGGCCAGCTCCGACAGGTCGCCGTGGAGCACGTAGTGGTCGTCCTCCGGCACGACGGAGCCGGTGTCGAGCAGCATGCGCACCGTCTCGACCGCGTAGAGCGGGATCCCCTCGGAGCGCTCGACGATGCGGGTGACCGCCTGTCTCCGGCAGTCCGGCACCAGCCCGTCCAGCAGCTGCGCCATCTCGGGCGCGGCCAGCGGCTCGAGGTTGATGCGCGTCACGCTGCGCACGGCGCTGCCCCAGTCCGGGCGGCGCTCCAGCAGCTCCGGCCGGGCGAGCGCCACCACGAAGATCGGCGAGGTGCGGGCCCAGGCCAGCAGGTCCTCCACGAAGTCGAGCAGGCCCTGGTCGGCCCAGTGCAGGTCGACGAAGACGAGCACGGTCGGCGCCTGCGCCGCGATCCGCTCGAACAGGGTGCGCCAGGCGGCGAACAGCTCCTCGCGCCCGTCGCTGGGCAGCTCGGCCAGGCCCAGCAGGCCGGCCAGCCGCGGCTCCACGAAGCGCCGCTCCTCGGGGTCGTCGACGAACTGCTCGAGCATGGCGGTCAGCTTCGGCCGGGCGGATGCGGCATCCTCGCCCTCGGCTGATGCCGCGCCCGCAGCCGCACCATCTCGGCCAGCGCCCAGTAGCTGATCCCCTCGCCGTACGCCGGCGTGCGGCCCTCGTGCCAGTACGCCGTCTCGACGACGCCGTCCAGGTACTTCTCGAATTCCCAGGCGAGCCTGGACTTGCCGATGCCGGCCTGCCCGATGACGGTCACCAGCCGCGGCTTGCGCTCTCTGCCGGTGGCGTCGAAGAGGTCCTTTAGCTGCTGCAGCTCGTCCTCGCGACCCACGAACGGCGGCTCGAGCGTGCTGGCGCGGCCGCTGCCGCCGCGGCGCGCGACCACGGCGACCGCCCGCCAGGCCGGGACCGGGGCGGTCTTGCCCTTGAGCACCCGCTCCCCGGCCGGCTCGTAGCTGATGGCATTGCTGGTGGCCCGATAGGTGGCCTCCCCCACCAGCACCGTGCCGGGCTGCGCCACCGACTGGAGGCGGCTGGCGGTGTTGACCATGTCCCCGGCGACCATGCCCTGCCCCTCGGCGCCGACGGTCACGGCCGCCTCGCCGGTGAGCACCGCCGCGCGGGCGTGGAGCGGCTGGTCGCCGTCCGCGATGGAGCCGACGCCCGCCACGAGCGCCAGGGCGGAGCGGACCGCGCGCTCGGCGTCGTCCTCGTGGGCGGTGGGCGCTCCCCACACCGCCATCACCGCGTCGCCGATGAACTTCTCGATCGTCCCGCCGTGCCCCTCCACGATCCGCCGCGCCACCTCGAAGTAGCGGCTCAGCAGCTCGCGCGTCTCCTCCGGGTCACGATCCTCGGAGCGGGTCGTGAAGCCGACCAGGTCGGCGAAGAGCACCGACACCAGGCGGCGTTCCGCCACGGCCATCGCGATCGGGCGGCGCGGCGCCCGCCGCGGCTGGCTGCGCCACGCCGGCAGCTCGGAGCCGCAGTTCGCGCAGAAATGGGCGGCCGGCAGGTTGGCGTGGCCGCACACCGGGCAGCCGGTCGCCAGCCGCGTGCCGCACTGGATGCAGAAGTTCGCGCCGGCCTGGTTGGCCGTGCCGCAGCTGTCGCAGATCACGGTTCGCTGAACCTTACAACGGGCGTTTCTGCCGCCAATTCCCGTGGGGTGGGACCAACGGAGAAGAAGGGCCCGAATCCGGCCCGAATCGGGCCTCTACTTGCCCTGGATTCCCGTCCGGACGGGATTCCGCGCCAGTTTCGACCGCTTCTTGTCCGTTAGTCCCGCCGGGTGGGAATCCGCGGCGAGGCAACCGGTCAGCCGCGCGCGGAACTCCTCACCGATGCCGTCAACGAACAGCGAGACGCGTCCGCAGCGCGGGCAGACGTAGACGTCGAAGCGCTGCTTGTTGACGAACAGCTCGCCCAGATCACCGAGCGCGCCCCATCGCGTGCCCTCGTGGAAGTCGCGCGTCCCGACGAACTGCAGGTCGACGCGACAGGCCGAGCAGATGATCGGGTTCTCGGCCGGGGCGGCTGCTCCGCGGTCATCGGACGCGGGCGAGGGTCACGCCATCCGCGATGGGTGTCATGGCCAGGTCCACCCGCTCGTCGACCGCGATCTTCTCGTTCAGCGCCCGGATCGCCTGCGTGTCCGCGTCCTGGTCCGACTCGTCGACCACGCGCCCGCTCCACAGGACGTTGTCGATCGCGATCAGGCCGCCGGGCCGCACCAGCTGCAGGGCGCGCTCGTAGTAGTTGTCGTAGTTGCCCTTGTCCGCATCGATGAAGGCCATGTCGAACTGGCTGCCCTGGCCCTCGGCCAGCAGCGCGTCAAGCGTTTCGACGGCAGGCGCCAGGCGCAGCGTCGATCCGGTCGGCGACGCCGGCCTCGGTCCAGGCCTCGCGGGCGATATCGGTCCATTCCTTCGACACGTCGCAGCAGACGATCCGGTCGTCGGCGTCCTGGGCCAGCGCCATGGCGGTGGACGAGTAGCCGGTGAAGGTCCCGACCTCCAGGATGCGCCGCGCCGGCAACAGGCCGAACCAGCATCTGCAGGAAGGCGCCCTCGTCGGGCGAGATCTGCATGCGGGCGTTCTCCATGGTGGAGGTCCGCTCGCGCAGGCGCGCCAGCACCGGGTGCTCGCGCACGCCGACGCGCTGCGATGTAGTCGTTGAGGGCCTCGTCGAGGCCGATGCTTCCCTTTGCCATGCTCGGCATGGTACGCGCGCAGGCGTCAGTCGAAGACCGATGTCTCCCGGTAGCCGTCCGGGACCTCCCGGTCCCGCCACTTGCGCAGCACGTAGTACTCGGGCGAGATGGCGCGCGCCTGCAGGTCTGCGGGCAGGTCGAGCAGCCAGCCCATGTCCTGCCGCTGGGTCTTGTGGCAGTCCATGCAGGCCCGCTTCTGGTCGCCGAAGGCGGCGACGTCCAGCTCGGTCGTGAGCTTGTCGGCGGGCACGCCCCACTCCTCCGTCGGTCTCGGAGGCCGATTCGGCCTCCTCCTCGTCCGCGCCCCACGGCAGCTCGATGCCGCGCTCCTTCATGTCGTTCATGAGCGCCATCCATCGGTCGCGGTTGAAGGCGATCTCGTACAGCTTGCCGACCGCGTGCGGCGGCCCCGCCTCCGGGTAGCGGTTCGGGTCGGCCGCGGCGTCCCAGGCGGCCATCGGCGATGCGATAGGCGTTGATGTGGTCGGGATGCCCGTAATTGCCGTTCGAGTCGTAGCTGACCATGACGGCGGGGCGCGTCCGGCGCACGATCGCCACCAGCCGGCCGGTGGCCTCGTCCAGGTCGGCGTTCCAGAACGCCTCGGGATGCGCGTTCGACTCGGTGCCCATCATCCCGGAGTCGCGGTAGCCCAGCAGGTGCAGCTCCAGCGTGCCCGGGCCGTCGCCGCGCAGCGCGTCCAGCGCGCACTGCAGCTCGGCGTGGCGGATCTCGCGCAGCCGCGGCTTGGCCTCTTCCTCGTTCAGGGTGGGATCGTGGATCTCGCCCTCCTCGCCGCCGGTGCAGGTCACCAGGTCCACCCGCCGGCCCTCGGCCACCGAGCGCGCGATCAGGCCGCCGGTGCCGAACGCCTCGTCATCGGGATGGGCGTGGACGAGCAGCACGCCGCCGTCATCGGTCATTGGTTCGCGTCCTCCCTGGCTGCCCGATGCTCGTCGCACTGGCACAGCTCGCGCAGCTTCAGATAGGTGAACAGGCCGGTGTCGTGGCCGTCGGCCCAGATCGGGGCCAGGGCGTATCGGCCGATCCATTTCACGCGTTCCATGGTCATCTGCTCCGGCGTGAAGATCGTCTCCAGCGTCACCACGCCGGGCATGTTCCCCTCGCCGGCGCACAGGGCGCAGGGGCAGGCCTGCCGCAGCGTCATCCAGCCCCAGACGCCCAGGTGGCCATCGTCCCAGCGAATGCGCATGAGCCGATCCGTCTCGTCCAGCTCGACCGCGATGGGATTGACGATCTGCTGCATCACGGCCCCCAGTTCGACATGACGCCGCGCCACTCGGCGCCGAAGGCTGCGCCCGAGCTGGTGAGCGGCATCGGGTCCTTGCGATCCTCCAGGTCCCAGACGTAGAGGTCCTGCCGGACGCCGCCGCCGGCGCTCGTCACGCCGAGGGTGAAGACGATCTCGTTGCTGCTGGGCGCCCAGCGGATGTGGCTGACCAGGCCGGTCACGCCGATGCTGGCGACGACGTTGTTGCCACGATCGCGCAGCCGCAGGGAGGTGCTGTTGCCGTCCTCGTGGGCGCGTCACCCGATGCGTGCCGTCGGGCGACCACAGGATCGGCTCGCGCGCGATCTCGGTCACGTCGCCGTTGGCCGGATCGATCCGGTACGTGGCCGGCGCCCCCAGCACCCACAGCGTCAGGTTGCCGTCGGCCACCGCGTACAGGCGCACCAGGCCGCCATCGTCGATGAACTGCGCCTCCTTGACCGGCTCCTCCGCACCGGTCACCGGGTGCGGGTAGCGAACGGTGGTGAGCTGCTTCGTGTCGCCGCTCGCGAAGTCGATCTCCAGGACCTTGGCCAGGTCATTGCCGCCGTCCCTGGTGATGCGCACCGCGTACAGCGTCTCGGAGTCCCAGCCGAAGGTGAGGGTCCTGATCGTTGTCGGCCAGGCGCCGTGCCTGCTCTTCCGCGACCGAGCGCCACGGCCCGACCGTCGATCACCGCGGCCGATACCCTCCCGTCCGGCGAGTTGGCGTAGCTGGAGACGCCCTGGTCGGCCTGCGCCAGCACGTCCGGATCCTTGGCGACGCTGAAGTCGCGAAGCAGCAGGTAGATGGGCGCCACCGCGGACGGGCGGCCAAGGTAGGTCATCTCCAGCGGCCCGAAGGCCGGCTGCTGGCTGGGTCGGCTGCGGCGTCGCTTCTCCGGAGGCCGATGGCGACGCGTTCCCGCTGCCGCTCGGCTCGGTCGACGGGTCGACGCCGCCGACGCTGCCGCTGGGCTGGCTCGATCCGCTCGGCTGCGGGCTGCCCGTCGGCTCGCCCGCGACCAGGCCATCCGGCGAGCTGAAGATCAGCGCCAGCAGGACGATCACGATGCCGGCCAGGGCCAGGATGATGCCGATCAGCCACGGCACCGCCTGCTCGGCGGTGGTCGGGCGGCGACGGTTGCCGTCGCGCTTCGGATCCCAGGATTCGGGCGAGCCATCGAAGGCGAGGCGTGGCGGCCGCGGCCTCCATCGCGACCTCGTCGCCGGGCTCGCGCTCGGCCTCGAACTCGGGTTCCGGAACCGGCTCAGGCTCGGCAACCGATTCTGGCTCCGGCTCCGGTTCGTCGAGGGGCGGGGTCGGAGCCAACTGATCCGCGACTGCCTGAGCGGCGATGGCGGCCGCGGGAGTCCTTCGGTTCGGTCCGGCTCGGGCTCCGGAACCGATTCCGTCTCCGGCTCCAGTTCGTCGACGGGCGGGGTCGGAGCCAGTTGATCCGCGACTGCCTGAGCGGCGATGGCGGCCGCCGTGATTCGTTCGGTTCGATCGGGCTCCGCCTCGGGCTCGGGCTCACGGCTCCGATGCGGGCTCGGAGTCCTCTGCCGCGATCGGCTCGGCCTCGGGCTCCGCATCCGGCTCCGCCGTCTCGAGCGCAGGCTCAGGTTCCTGCTCCGGCTCGTGGGCGGCCGGCTCCTCGGGCTCGCTCGGCAGCCATCGGCTCCGCATCCGACGGCTGGTCCGGCTCCGTTGGCTGATCAGCGGAGGCTGCTCCGGCTCCGACCAGGTATCGGTCCAGGTAGGCTCGCTCTCGAACGTGGGCTCGGTCGGTGCCGGTTCGTACGTCGGCTCGCTGCGGGGCGGGAAACCCCAGGCATCGTCCTGGCGCGGGGTGGCAGCGGGCGCGAACGGATCCGCCTCGGGAGGTTCGGAATCGAAGGGTTCGGAGTCCGACCACTCCCCCTCCAGGGGTTCGATCGGATGGCTTGTTGGGCGGCAGCGGCTCAAAGGGATAGGGGTCGTCGGACCAGCCCGCTCCTGGCTCTGGTGCCCGGTTCTCCTCCAGGTCGCGCTCGGGCCAGTTCGGGCCGTCTTCCGGCGATCGGGGGTCGCTCACGCGGCCCCGCCGGCAGGTCGGCTCATCCGCCGCATGATAGCGAGCCGTCCGGCGATGAGGTACTTTCCCCGGCCCTGAGCCGTTGTTTCAGTCACGGCAACCAACGGAAATGCAGGCCGCCAAACGTGGTCTCCAGTTGCCGGCCAGCGAGCCAACGGGCGATGAATGCGCGCCTCAACGGCTCATTTGAGCCCCTTCCTGTCCGTTGGTTGCCACAACCGAAACAGCAGGGACGGCGCGCATGCCGCTGGCGGGTAACATGCGGGCCATGAGCACGCTCCGCGTCGCCGCCTGCCAGATCGACCCGCAGCTGGGTGAGGTCGAGGCCAACCTCGAGCGCATCGCCACCGCGGTGACGGACGCGACCGCGCAGGGCGCCACCTTCATCGTGCTGCCGGAGGCGGCGGTGACGGGGTACGCCTTCGCCTCGCTGGCGGAGGCGCTGCCGGTGGCGCGCAAGGCGGAGCAGGTCGCGCGAGCAGATGCTGGCCGGGCTGGCAGAGACCCATCGGTCCACCATCGTCTGCGGTTCGCTGGAGGCCAACGGTGACGAGGTCTTCAACGTCGCGCTGGTGCTGCTGCCGGACGGGCGGCGGATGCGCTACCGGAAGATGCACCTGCCCTTCCTGGGGATCGACCGCTACGCGACGCCGGGTCCCGACGCCCCCGCCGTGATCGAGACCGATGGCTTCCGTTTCGGCGTCCTGATCTGCTACGACCTGCGCTTCCCGGAGGCGGCGCGCATCTGCGCGCTGGAGGGCGCCGACATCATCGCGCTGCCCACCAACTGGCCGGTGGGCGTGCAATTCCATCCGGACCTCTTCGCCCCGTCACGCGCGGCCGAGAACCACTGCTTCGTCCTGGCCTGCGACCGGGTCGGCACCGAGCGCGGGACGACCTTCATGGGCCGATCCGTCCTGTTCGATCCCGATGGCCAGCGCCTGGCGGTCGCCTCCGACACGGACGAGGAGCTGCTGATCGCCGACATCGATCCGGAGGCGGCGCGCGCGACGCACGTTCGGCGTCGTCCCGGCGAGCACGAGTGGGACACCATCGCCGATCGGCGGCCGGGTCTCTACGACCGTCTGCTGCAGCCTGCGGTGGACCGTGAGCATCCGCCCACGGCGCACCACTACTCGGTGGACGAGTAGGCGATCAGCTTCCGGAACTGGTCGTACTGCTGCACGACCTGCATCCCGACCGATTCATAGAGGCCGGTGGCGCCGGTCAGGCTGTCCGCGTCGACGCCCAGCGCCACGCTGTGCATGCCGCGTCGCCAGAAGACGCCGAACGAATGCAGCAGGATGGCGCGCGCGATGCCCCGCCGCCGGTACGCCGGAATGGTGCCCAGGCCGCTGACCCAGCCGACGCTGTCCGCCAGCGTGGAGTTGCTGGCGGTGGCCACGATCTGGTCGCCGTCCACGGCCAGGTGCCACAGCGACGGATCGAAGTCGCTGCGCTCCAGGCGCTTGACGAAGTCGTCGTACGGGCGCGCGACGTGGCCCCAGTGATCGGCGAAGGCCACCTCCTGGGCCTCGTAGGTGGCGCGGTCGTCCTGCCCCGGCACGAAGTCGCGGACGGTGATGCCCTCCGGCCACTCGGGCTCGGGCGGCGGTGACTCCATGTCGATCCGCATCCGCCAGAAGCGGCGCGACCACGCGTAGCCCAGGCTCTCGATCCATTGGCGCTCCGGCGCCGAGTCGCCCTTGACGAAGCCCAGGATCGGAATCGGCTCGGTCGGCATCGGACGTCAGCCGGTCGCGGACGGCGCGCTCGAGCTCCTGCGCCAGCGCGGAGCCGATGCCGTGGCGCGCCAATCGGGATGGACCGAGACCTGGCCGCGGAACTCCTCGTCGGCACGCGGCTCGATGGCGGCGAAGGCGACCAGTGCCTCACCATCGGCCTCCGGTTGGTAAGACGAGCCAGCTGTCGTTGGCGAGGTCGAAGCCGGCGAGGTCGTCGCGAACCTCCTCGACGGTCATGTCCACGTCGCCGAAGTCGTGGCGGTCGATGGCCGAGATCAGCTGAAAGAGGCTCGGGGCGTCATCCACGGCCGCGCGTCGCACGCCAAGGTGGAGCTCGTCCAGCTCGGGCGGCGCGCTCAGTCCTGAGCTGCCCACATGACCAGGCCGCAGGTCACGACCCCCCAGATCAGACCGAGGAAGGCGGCGGTCCCCTCCGGTCCCTGGCCGCGCTCGGTCGGGTAGATGTAGTTGATCAGCGCCAGGCCCACGACCATGTAGCCGAGCCACAGCACCGTGGAGACCGAGGCGATGATGATGCGGCGATTACGGTTCTTGGTCACGGGACCGCATCGTAGCAAATCGGGTTCATTCAGATGGAGCCCGCGGCGAGCCGTGCACGCTCCGGCACGCGATGGAAGAGGTCCGGATCGGCTCGGCCGGGCAGCGCCCGCAGCTTGGCCGCCGCCGTCAGGCCCAGCGTCACCTCTCCGTTCGGTCCGTGCAGGGTCATGGTGCCGATGTGCTCCGCCACCTGATCCACGGCGAAGACGCTGCCCGGCCGCACCGCGTGCTCCTGCAGGAACGTGAGCAGGCGCGCGTCCTCCTCCGCCTCCTCCGTGACGCGCAGGATGGTGACCTCCTCCCCGGCAGCGGCCTGGCTCAGCGGGATGCCAGCCGGGCGCTCGGGCGTGTGGCCATCGCGCGGGATGGGGTTGCCGTGCGGGCAGGTGGGCGGGTGGCCGAGCAGGTCGTCGATCCGATCCGTGACGCGTTCGGACAGCGCGTGCTGCAGGTGGTGCGCCTCCTCATCGGCCTCCGCCCAGCCCAGGCCAACCACCTCGGTCAGCAGCCACTCGCTGAGGGCGTGGCGGCGGAAGGTGCGTTCCGCCGTGGCGCGGCCGGCTTCGGTCAGCTCCAGCTGGCGGGTGGCCTCGTCCACGCTGAGCAGCCCCTCGCGCGTGAGCCGGTTGACCGTCTCCGAGACCGTGGCGGCGAGAGACGCCCATCCGCTCGGCCAGGCGAGCGGCGATCACCGGCTGCCCCTCGCCGTGCATGTAGCGGATGGTCATCAGGTAGTCGGCCGCGGCATCGGTCGGCTCGCTCATGGGCCGATCATACGGCCCGGCGACGGGATCAGCGGCGCCGGCGATCCGCGATGCGCAGGTAGGTCACGGCGGCCAGGGAGAAGAGCAGCGCCGTGAGCGCGGCCAGCGGCGTAACCGGCGACGTCGGTTCGTCGATGCTGGTGTTCGGCACGTCTCCGCCGCCGCCCGCGCCGACGCCGCCCGTCGGATTCACGACCTCAGACGGCTGAACCACTGATGACGGATTGGACGTGGGGGTCGGGCTCCGGCGAAGGGGTCGGCGTTGCAACGCCGCAGCCGGTGATCTCGATCGGCTCCGCGTCGGCCACGGCCACGCCTCGCTGCGTGCCGCCCTCCCATGCGATCGACGCGCTGTTATCGATCGTGCCGCAGAACGAGCCGTCCACCGCCCCGAAGATCTCGATCACTTCGAACACACCATCCGGCACGACCGGCGCGGAGCAGCCGAGGGTATTGCCGGCGATGGAGCAGACATTCGAGCCAGATCCGATCGACCAGACTGGGCCGTCAGGCAACTCGTCAGTGAACTGGACATCGATGGCGTCGCCGGGCCCGACGTTCTCGACCGTCACCAGGTAGGACAGCGTCCCCGGCACTGCCACGCTGGTGGAGGTGGCGATCTTGGTGATCAGGATGGTCGGCTCATCGGGCTGCGGCGAGCATGGCACCTCGACGACCGCGCCATCGGTCGACGACGGCAGAGCCTTGTCGCCGATGAAGGCCTCCGCGAGGTTGACGAAGGTTCCGCACTGATCCGCGTCCGGTGTCGCGGTGAACAGGAGCGCGACGCTGTCACCGCCGGCAATGTCGCCGAGGTCACAGATCGCGACGTTGGCGCCGGCCGGGGCGCATTCCGGCGGCAGCGTCCAGGTCAGCTCGGACGGCAGGGTCTCCACCAGCGTGACGTCCGTGGCTGTCACGGTGGTCGGGTTCTCGACCGTGACAAGGTAGGTGACGTCTCCAGCCACCACGGCGCCGGTCTTGTCGACCACGACCGTCGCCTCGGGCGGAGGTTCGGGATCCGGCGCCGATGGCATGCAGATGCTGCCGAAGAATGGCGACCCTGGCTCCCAGCCGCCGTACGCCGTGCCTCCGCCCTTGGCCGTCAGTGCCAGGCCCGGCGCACTGTATGAGACGTGGACCTGCGCGCAGACCGGACCCAGCGGGTCGGTGAATGACACGGTGCCAGCGGGAAAGTCAGTTGGCGGGAGCGTGATGTCGTACGTGTCGGACGCGGCGCCTGATTCCTGGTACTGGCATTGGCCGGGCGGGACACGCTCGGTGAATTCGACGGCGCTCAGGCAGACGTGCGACTCGATGAAGCCGCTTGGAGGGTCCAGGTAGATGCGGATGCGCAGGATCGGCCCATCGTGCAGCAGGAACACGTCACCAATGTCCTCGCCCTTCGACCCGGCACGCAGGTCCGTGTGGGTCCCGGCGCCGCCGAACGGGTCCGGGAACGTCTGGACCGCCAATGTCGGAATCGCGACGCACAGGGTTACCAGCATCGACAGCGCGGTGGCCAGGCCGAACGCTTTCGCCGCAACCGCGGGCGATGCGAAACGGCGGGGGTCTCCTCCCTACGCGACGGCACGGTCTACGAGCGAGGCCGGATGCGAAGCTTGACCAGGCCCATCAAACCCTGCGACCAGCAGCAACGTGAGGATCGCAATGGGCGCGATCCCTTGTCCGGGCGGTGCCATCCCGGTATTCGGCACTTCGCCGCCGCCGCCAGGCACCGGTCCCGCCCGAGGGATTCGGCACCGCGCTTGGCGCCACCGCGCTGCAACCGCTGACCTGGACCGTCTCGGCGTCCGCAACGGCCACGTCGGGGTCGGGACCGCCGGTCCAGGCGATCGACGCGCTGTTATCCATGGCACCGCACACCGACCCATCCAGCGTCCCGACCACCTCGACCACCTCGAAGACGCCGTCAGGCACATCCGGTACGAAGCAGCTGAGGGTGCTTCCGGTGATCGAGCAGACGTTCGAGCCTGAGCCACCGATTGTCCAGATCGCGCCGGGGGGCAGCTCGTCGGTGAACTGAACGTCCGTCGCAGTGCCCGGCCCCACGTTCTCGGCGGTCATCACGTACGTGACCGGCCCGGGTACCAAGACACTGTTGGAAGTCGCGGTCTTCGTGATGAGGATGGCTGGATCATCAGGCTGCGGCGGACACGGAACCTCGACTGTCGCGCTGTCGCTTGACGAAGCGGTCGTGTCGGACCCGATGAAGCCCTCAGCCGAATTCGTGAACGTCCCGCAGTCGTTCGGACCGGGCGTGGCCACGAAGATCAGGTCGACGCTGGCGCCGCCAGCCACGTCGCCAACGTCGCATGTGACGATCCCGCCTCCACCCGCAGCGCAGCCGGGCGGCAGGGTCCAACGTCAGGTCCGTGGGCAGGGTGTCAACGAGCGTCACGTCCGGAGCGGTCAGGTTCGTCGGGTTCTGAACGGTGACGGTGAATGTGACGTCGCCAGCCTGGAGAGCACCGGTCTTCTGAACCGTGATGGTCGGATCGCCCGGGGGCTGAGGATCGGGCGCGGCGGGCAGGCAGATGCTGCCGAAGAACGGGAATCCAGGCTGCCAGCCGCCGTAGGCGGTGCCGCCGCCGCGTGCCGTCCGCGCCAGGCCCGGCGCGCTGTACGAGACATGGATCTGCGCGCAGAACGGACCGAGCGGATCGGAGAACGACGTGGTCCCAAAGGGAAACCGCGATGGCGGCAGGGTGATGTCGTAGCTGCCCGATGCCGAACCGGTCGCCGAGTACTGGCACAGGCCGGGGGGCGTCCGCCCCGTGAATTCATCGGCGCTCAGGCAGACGTGCGACTCGATGAATGAATTCGGCGGGTCAAGCAGGATTTCGATCTGGAAGGTGTCACCTTCGCGCAGCAGGAAGACGTCGCCGATGTCCTCCCCTCGTGATCCGGCGCGCAGGTCGGTATGGATGCCGTCGCCGCCGAACGGGTCCGGGAACGTCTGGACCGCCGAAGTGGGCGTGGCGGCGAGCGCGAGCAGCAGCGCGGCCATCGCCGGGCCGCTGGACAGCGCGCGCCACCGGAGTCGGGCTCGGTCCATGCTCCTCCTTGGACTCGAGTCTATGGAGCCACGGCGCCTCGGCACAAGACACGATCGTCCCGCTGGTCGAAACTCCTTCGTTCCGCGCTCGCTTGACGCGAGGAGCGTGGGCCCGTACGGTCCGCGCACATCCTGAGCCGATCGCGCCCTGCCCCGATCGACGCCAGGCACACGGAGGAATCCCGCCCATGCGGCCCACGCGAACCCTGCTCCTTGGCATCCTTTTCGTCGCACTGGCCGCCTGCGGCGGCGGACGCGGCCAGCTCCAGCGCGGCCGAATCGACCGGCGGCGAGCCCAGCACCGCGGCCACCGCATCCGAGCCGCGCGTGCAGAGACGCCGGACGACGGCGGCCCGGGCGCGACCGACGTGGAGTCGCTGCTCAACGAGCTCGTCCCGCCCAACTCGCATCAGCTCAACAGGACCGAGGCTGGTGGAGCCGTGCTGGTCACCTACGAGTCGACCGACTCGGTCGGCGACCTGAAGAGCTTCTACGTGCAGAAGATCGCCGCCCTGAACATGAAGGTCCTCACCACCACCGAGGCCGCGAACACCTACGCGGTGGCCTTTGGCACCGATGAGACGGGTCAGGGCCTGGGCGCCACCGTGGCCGTCCAGAACGCCGGCGACGTCAGCAACGTCGTGGTGACCGTGGCCGACACCAGCGGAGGCTAGTCCTCGCCCGCGCCCGATCTGCTCGCGGATGGTGTTCACCACGTTGGAATCGGCCAGCGTGGTGACGTCACCCAGCGACCGCTGCTCGGCGATGTCGCGCAGCAGGCGCCGCATGATCTTGCCGGAGCGCGTCTTGGGCAGGTCCGGCGTGAACATGACCTGCTTGGGCCGGGCGAACTTGCCGATCATGTCGGCCACGTGCTCGCGCAGCTCCTTGCCGAGCTCGTCCGACGCCTCGTTGCCGGAGCGCAGGATCACGTAGCTGAAGATCGCCTGCCCGGTGATCGGGTCGGTGCGACCGACCACCGCGGCCTCGGCCACGGCCGGGTGCGAGACGAGCGCCGACTCGACCTCCGTGGTCGAGATGCGGTGGCCGGAGACGTTCATCACGTCGTCGACGCGGCCGAGCAGCCAGTAGTAGCCCTCCTCGTCGCGCTTGCAGCCGTCGCCGGCGAAGTAGCGCCCCGGGTAGCGGCTCCAGTACGTCTCCACGTAGCGGTCGTGGTCGCCGTAGATGCCGCGCAGCATCGACGGCCACGGCCGCTCCAGGACCAGGTAGCCGCCGCTGCCCAGCGGCACGGAGTTGCCGGCCTCGTCGACCACGTCCGCCTTGACGCCGGGGAACGGGAAGGTGGCCGAGCCCGGCTTGGCGGTGGTGATGCCCGGCAGCGGCGTGATCATGATCATGCCGGTCTCGGTCTGCCACCAGGTGTCGACCACCGGGCAGCGCTCGCCGCCGATGTACTTCCAGTACCAGGCCCACGCCTCCGGGTTGATCGGCTCACCGACCGAGCCCAGCAGCCGCAGCGACGAGAGGTCGTCGTTGGCGAACGCCTCGTTGCCGTACTTCATCAGCGCCCGGATGGCGGTTGGGGCGGTGTACAGGATCGTGGCGCGGTACTTGGCCGCGATCTGGGCCCATCGGTCCTTGTCCGGGTGGTCGATGGCGCCCTCGTAGATGATCCCGGTGGTCGCATTGGCGAGCGGGCCGTAGACGATGTAGGAGTGCCCGGTCACCCAGCCGATGTCGGCCATGCACCAGTACACGTCCTCCGGCTTGATGTCGAAGATGTACCGATGGGTGGTGCTCGTGCCCACCAGGTAGCCGCCGGTGGTGTGCATGATCCCCTTCGGCTTGGCGGTGGTGCCGGAGGTGTACAGCAGGTAGAGGAGGTCCTCGGAGTCCATCGGCTCCGGATCGGCCACGGTGGGCTGGCCCTCCACCAGGTCGTGCCACCATCGGTCCCGGCCCTCCGTCCAGGCGACCTCGTCGCCCGTGCGCTTGACCACCACGCAGTGCTGGACCGATGAGGTCCGGCCGATGGCCTCGTCCGCGTTGGCCTTGAGCGGCACGGTGGCGCCCTTGCGATAGCCGCCGTCGGCGGTGATCACCGCCACGCACTCGGCGTCCTCGATGCGCCCGGCCAGGGCATCCGCGCTGAAGCCGCCGAAGACCACGCTGTGCGGCGCGCCGATCCGGGCGCAGGCCAGCATCGCGATCGGCAGCTCCGGGATCATGGGCATGTAGATGGCGACCCGGTCGCCCTTCTTGACGCCCAGCCCGCGCAGGGCGTTGGCCATCCGGCACGTCTCGTCCAGCAGGTCCTGGTAGGTGAGCGTCCGGGTGTCGCCGGGCTCGCCCTCCCAGTAGTAGGCGACCTTGTTGCCCAGCCCGTTGGCCACGTGGCGGTCCAGGCAGTTGGCGCTGATGTTCAGCTTGCCGCCGACGAACCACTTGGCGTACGGCATCTGCCAGTCGAGCAGCTCCGTCCAGGGCTCGATCCAGTCGATCCGCTTCGCCTCCTCCGTCCAGAACGCGCGGAAGCCCTTCGTCGGTGGCGGCGCGGTCGTAGATCGAGACGTCGTTGATGTTCGCCTGGTCCTTGAAGGCGAGCGGCGGCGGGAAGATGCGCTCCTCGCGCAGCAGGTTCTCGATCGTCGCCTCGACGTGCGCCTGACCGGGATGCTCGATCGCGGTGCTCGTCGGTGGGCTGATCGGGCTGGTCGCTGCGCGGCGTGCGCTCTTCGGTCGTCATGCACGTCCCTCGTGGTGCTCGCGCCGATGCATGCGGCGTGATGATGGCGTGCAGCATCGGGATCGCCATCTCGCGGGTGCTCTTCCAGCTGCGCCTTGAACTCCCAGGCCGGGATGACCAGGCAGGTCAGCTCCGACTCCGCGCGGACGGTGGCGGTCCGGCCGTGCTCCTCGATCAGCGCCAGCTCACCGAAGAACTCGCCCGTCTCGATGCGGCCGACGGTCTGGCCGTGCTGCTCTGCAGTCGCCGTGCCATCCACGATCAGATAGAGGCGCGTGGCCGGATCGCCCTCGTTGACGACGGCTTCGCCCGGGGCATAGGTCTGCTCGCGCGCGGTACGGAGCACCTGCTCCAGGCCCCTTCGGTCGAGGACGGCAAGCAGCGGGATCGACGCGGCTCGGGCGGGGTCCATCGGCTCCTCCAGGCGGCTCTGTCGTCCACATGCTAGGGGCTGCCGGGCCCTCGCCGGGAAGAGCAGTGCGCCTGCCGTGGAGACCGACCGTCATAGACTGACGCCATGCCACCAGCGAAGTCCCCCTCGACGGTGACGCGCCCGCGGCCGGAGGTCGAGGTGCTACCCGTCACGCCGGACCGCTGGCCGGACCTGGTCGACCTCTTCACGCGGAAGGGGCCGCGCGGCGGCACGCCCGTCACCGATGGCTGCTGGTGCCAGTTCTGGCTGCTGCGCGGCAAGGAGGCGTCGGAGGCGTGGGGCGCACCGGGCGCGCGGCGCCTGCAACGCGAGGTGAAGAGCGGCAGCGAGCCCGGGCTGCTGGCCTACCTGGACGGCGTGCCGGTCGGCTGGTGCCGCATCGGGCCGCGCGAGATGTTCGATCGGCTGGAGCACTCCGCCACGCTCCGCCGCGTGGACGATGAGCCGGTCTGGTCGGTCGTCTGCTTCTACGTCCACCCCACCGCCAAGCGACGTGGCGTGGCGCGGGCCCTGCTCGCCGGAGCCGAGGCGCTGGCGGCCCGGCACGGTGCGCGCCTGGTCGAGGCCTACCCGGTCGGCCCGAAGCAGATCAACCTGGACGCCTACACCGGCTATGCACCGATGTACACCGCCGCCGGCTACGACACCGTCCGGCGCGCCGGCCGGCGCACGGTGGTCCGCAAGCAGGTGACGCCCTAGGCCAGGAACCGATGCGCCCGGTCGGCATCCGGCCGGAGCGTGTCCAGGGTCGCCAGAAACGCGGCCAGCACCGGGCTCACCTCGCCCGCGTCGCGACGCCGCGCCACCACGATCTGGCGCGTGATGGGCGCCATGTCGGTGATGGTCACCGGCACCAGCCGCCCGGTTCCGATCTCGGCCTGGACGCTGGTGCGCGGCAGCAGGGCAACCCCCAGGCGCTGCTCGACCATGCGCTTGGCGGCGTCGATGTTGTCGACCTCCAGCCGGCCGCGGGGCGAGATGCCGGCCTGCCGCACGATGGCGCTGGTCAGCTCGTGATAGGAGCTGGTGCGATCGAACAGGATCAGGTGCTCGGCCGCCAGCTCGCCCATCCGGACGTGGCCGCCGGCCGCGAAGCGATGGCCGCGATGCACCACCAGCACCAGCTCGTCCTCGTACAGGAGCGTGGCGCTGACCTCCGGGTGGGCGATCGGCCGCATCAGGCCGATCTCGACCTCCTCGCGCAGCACCATCTGCAGGATCTCCTCCGAGTGGCCGGAGCGCACCACCAGCCGGACGCCGGGATGCTTGGCCTGGAACCGATGCAGCATCGCCGGCAGGACGTAGGTGCTCACGGCCGGCGCGGCCCCGATCTGCAGTCTGCCCCGCTCCCCCGCTGCGCACCTCCTCGACCGCCTCGCGCCCGCGGTCCACCGCCGACAGGGCGTGCTCGGCATGCGGCAGGAAGGCGCGTCCCGCCTCGGTCAGGCGGCTGCCGTGGCGGCTGCGGACCAGGAGCGGCACGCCCAGGTCGCGCTCCAGCGTCTGCAGCCGGGCGGTCACCGCCGGCTGGGTCACGAAGAGCGATTCGGCCGCCTTGGAGATGGACCCGGTGCGCGCCACCTGCACGAACGCGTCGAGGCGGCCGAGGTCCATCGGCTCCGGCCTTGGTGAGCGTGTTGTATCAGTCATGCTTATGACCATCATATCAAGAATTGTCTTGCCTTATGGCACGCCACCTGCAATGGTGGTTGGCATGCTGAACAACATCGTGAGCGCGCAGGCCAGCGGCCGCGCTGCTCGTCCGACACCTGGTCTCCGATGGCTCGCGCGTGTTCGCGATCCGTCCCAACGCCTGGCTGAACTGGCGCCCCAAGCGCCATCCGCGGCCGCAGGTGCTGAGCGTGGCAGAGCTTGCCGAGTGCACCTGCCCCGACCTCTGCGACCGCGATCACCCGAACGAGTAGAACAGCCATGACTGTCGCCACTCCCGTCGCACCGGCCACCGCCGGACCGCGGCTCGCTCGAGACTCCCCTGCTGCCACCGGGCTTCGCGGTGCCGGAGTCGCGCTGGACCAACCCATCGACGCGCATGCGCCAGCTGCTGGAGACCGAGCCTTACCTGTTCGGGCCTGGCGTCTACGACCCGATGGGCGCGCAGCTGGCCATGTACCACGGCTACAAGGCCGTGTACTTCAGCGGCTACTCGTTCGCGATCGGCCACCTGGGCACCACCGACATGGACCTCTACTCGTCGGTCGAGATCGCCGATGCCGCGCGGCGCACCGTCTCCGCGCTGCGCAAGTTCCAGCTGACCCAGGCGGTCGGCGATCCGGAGAAGGGCGTCGCCCCGCGACACCTCGACATCCCGCCGCTGATCGTGGACATGGACGGCGGCTACGGAAACATCTTCAACGTCCAGCGCACGACCGAGCTGTACGTGCAGGCCGGCGTGGCGGCGACGCACATCGAGGACCAGGTGCTGCCGAAGCGCTGCGGCCACATCGGCGGCAAGGCCCTGATCCCGGCGGCGGAGATGGTCGGGAAGCTGCGCATGGCGCGGGCCGTGGCGTCCGACATGGGCAACGACGACTTCGTGATCATCGCCCGCACCGATGGCCTGTCCGCGGTGGATGCGCCGGAGCCCGCGCGCGGCCTGGACCTGGCCGTGGAGCGGGCGTTGCGCTACCTGGACACCGGCATCCCGGACCTCGTCTGGTGCGAGTTCCCGACCTCGGACCGCGAGCCGGTCGAGTCATTCGCCTCGCGCGTCCGCGACCGCTTCCCCGACGCGCGCTTCGCGTTCAACTGGTCGTCGTCCTTCAAGTGGTTCAACGACCCGTCGCCCATCACCTTCGACGAGCTTGGCGAGCTGGGCTTCAAGTTCCTGTTCATCACGCTGGGCGCGCAGCACGCCACCGGCCACGGGCTGAACCAGCTGCTGACCGACATGCGCGACGGGCGGGAGCAGGGCTACATCGCTCTGCAGCGACGCGAGTGGGAAGCCGGCGCGGACGTGCCGACGCGGTCGCACCACCAGTTCAGCGGCGTCCCGTATCACCACCTGATGGGGCGTGCCTTTGACGCTGCTCGCCTTGGCACTGAGTTCGCGGAGGAACTCCCCGAAGACCGCGTGGTGTAACGCTTCCGGCCATGATCGGCGCCGTACTAACGGCTCATAAGCTGCGTGCGGACGACTGCCGGGTCCAAGGGACCGGCCCGTGCGGGACCATCCCGCCATTGGCCGCCACCGCAGGGCTCAGGGTTACGGTGTGACGCATCCGATCGAGCAATCCACACGGGGGATGCGTATTGCGTCACGCGCTGACTCGAATCGTGCTGGCCACCTGCCTGGTGGCCGTCGCCACGACCACGTCTGCCTCCGCCCCGCCGAAGGCGATTGCCGCGACCGGCGTCAAGGTCGCCATCATCGTCGGCCCGGTCGGCTCCCTGACCGATAACTATCGCGCCCGCGGCGATCGCGTCGCCGCCGCCGCCCAGCGAGCCGGCGCCACCGTCGCCAAGGCCTACTCTCCGCGGGCCACCTGGCTGAACGTCAAGGAAGCCGTCCGCGGCGCGAACATCATCGTCTACTTCGGCCACGGCAACGGCTTCCCGAACCCGTACTCCTCGATGGAGCTCCGCGATCGCACCAACGGTTGGGGCCTCAACCGCACGACCGCCAACGGCGACAAGGACGACTGGTCGAGGACCCTGGTCTACTGCGGCGAGAAGGCGCTCCTGGGCACCCTCACCTCATCGGACGGAGCTGCGCAGCGCAGTTCTGCGCAGGTGGACCGATCCATCCCGCGCCGGGCTTCGTGATGATCTTTGGTCAGTCGCACTACGCGCCGGGCTTCGGTGAGCGATACAGCCGCAGCGATCCACGCAGCGACGCTGACGCAGGCCAAGCAGCGCGTCCGAAACTACTCCTACCCGTTCTTCAGGCTGCGGGCGTCGGCCTACTTCGCGCACCGCGTACGGCGATGCCCACGAGCTCGTGGCGCGCCTGCTGGCTCGCCCGGGCATGACGTATGGCTGGATCTTCCGGCAGGGTCGCGGCTTCCGCGCCTACGCCATTCGCAACGTCCCGCATCCGGACTTCCCGTGGAAGCGGATGTGGGTCCAGCGCACCGTGATCAAGGGCTTCCACTTGGGCCAGGCCGACTACTGGTACGCGTTCTCGGGGAATCCCACGCGCACGCCGGGCGCCGCCGCCGGCCTCTAGGGTCGTCGGCCACTAGGTCGCCGGCGCGCCTGCGGCAGGGCTCGCGGATGAGGATCAGCAGGGCGGCCGCGGCCAGGTAGGACGCGGCCATCACGCCGAAGGCCACGGGATACCCGAACTCGGCGATCACCGTGCCGATCACGAACGCCCAGAAGGCCCCGATCCCGAAAGCGGCCGTGAAGTAGACGCTGAAGGCGACGTCCCGGATCGGTCCGGAGGCCCGATCGGCCAGGTAGGCCTGCAGCACCGGTGATTCGCTGAAGACGCGCTGTGCCGAACGGGAGAAGCAACGGCACCACCAGCGCCATGTTCGAGCCGGCCGCGCTGAAGAGCAGGATGCCGACCGCCGACAGCAGCCAGTAGGTGACCAGCGTCGGGCGCCGGCCGAAGCGGTCGGACAGCCAGCCGGCCAGCAGTGGGCCGACCACCGCACCCACCAGCAGCAGGGCGTACAGCCAGGCCGTGGTGCTGGCGTCCAGGCCCAGCTCCGAGCTGAAGTAGAGCAGCATGAACGGCGCGACGATGTCCAGGCCGCGGCCGCCGGCCGCGATCAGCGCCGCCCCCATGATCAGCCGGATGTCGCGCCGGCCCAGCACCTCCCGCAGCTGGCCCCAGACCGATCCGGAGCGTCGCGACCGCATGGCGCTCAGCGGACCGGTCCTCCCGGATGCGCCAGCGCGATCAGCACCCCCACCATCAGCGCCGGGATGCCGAACAGCGCCAGCGTCAGGTGCCAGCCGACCTGCGGATATCAGGAAGGCGCCGACGAACGGCACCAGGATCGTGCCCACGTTGCCGCCGGAGATGTGGGCGCTGATGGCGAAGCCCCGCCGGTGCTCCGGGAACGCGTCGGAGAGCAGCGCGTTCCCGACCGGGTGCTGCGGTGAGGCCCCGATCCGCGCCAGGCTGATCGAGCCCAGCAGCTGGCCGATCGACTGGGCCAGGCCGCCCAGCATCAGCGCCCCGCCGAACACGAGCTGCCCGCCGGCGAGCAGCGTGGGACGCGGCACGTAGCGCGTGATGAAGCCGTACAGCAGCTGCATGGCGCCACCGATGGCGGTGGTGATGGCGATGAACAGGCCGATGTCGCGCTCGTCGAGCGCGAACTCGACGATGACGATCGGGTAGATCAGCGGCATCAATGCCGACTGGGCGTGGATGGCGGCGTGGCCCAGCGAGAGCAGGGTCAACGCGAGGCCGGACGACGGCACCGAGGCCACCGATGGCGACGCTTCCGAGGCGTCGATCACCGGGGTGCTAGGATCGGAGCCCATGTCCGTCACGGCGCGTCGCCCGGCCTCAGCGGGCGGGATCGAGCGCGATCGACGAGCTCGAGACGCGCCTGATCGCCACCGTGCCCCAGGTGATGCGCCACCTGGTGGCCCACGCCCGGCGGCGACGAGCCTGGAAGCAGCTCACGTACCAGCAGTACAACGTGCTGCGCATCATCCACGGCGAGGGGGCGCTGCCACCGGGCGAGATCGCACGTCGCCTGATGGTGACGGCGCCGGTGGTGACGCGCCTGGCCAGCGGACTGGTCGAGGCCGGCCTGGTGGAACGCGGACGCGACCAGGCGGACAAGCGCACGGTCCTGCTGAGCCTCACGCCGGCCGGTCGCCGCCAGTCGACGGCCATGCGGCGCGACCTGCTGGCCGCGGCAAAGGAGCTGATCGAGCCACTGCCGGCCAATCGCCGGGCGGCGGTGTCGAAGGCGCTGGATGAGCTGCAGGTGCTGCTGCCGAACCGGCCCACCCTGCGCTGAGCGCCCACCTTGCGCTGAGCGGCCCTACTGGTTGACTGCCGGCTGGCTGGGCAGGTCGTCGCCGGCGTGGTGACCGACGTGGAGGGCCTCCGCGCCGGCATTGGCTCCGACGCGGTGGCGCAGCACCAGCTGCCAGCCGACCAGGGCCACGAACAACACCGAGATGCTCGCGCCCAGCAGGAAGCCGGCCGGCGCACCCCAGACCTCGGCCACCGCCCCCGCGAAGAAGCCACCAATCGGTGCCGTGCCCGCGAAGACCGTGACGTAGAGCGACATCACCCGGCCGCGCAGCTCGTGTGACACCGAGTTCTGGATCATGACGTTGATGGTGTTGACCATCACCATCGAGCTGAAGCCGATGACCAGGATCAGCGGGTAGGCTGCCGCCGGTGTGCGGGTCAGCCCCAGGATCAGCTCGAAGGCGACGAAGGAGAGGGCGCCGCCCAGCATCAGGGCCAGCATCGGCTTCCGAGAGCCCGTGAAGGCCAGGGTCAGCGAGCCGACCAGCGATCCTGCGCCCATCACCGCGAACAGGGCGCCGTAGCCCTCTGCCCCCATGCTCAGCGTGTCGCGGGCGAACAGCGGCAGCAGCGTCTGGAAGTTCATGGCAAAGGTGGCCATCCCGCCAAGCAGCACCAGTGGCCACAGCACGGTGGGCGTGCGCATCGCGTAGCCGACTCCCTCGGCGAGGCTGTGCCGCACCGAGTCGAACCGCGCCGGCCGCTCCATCCGATGCAGCTCGTGCGGGTTCATGCGCCACAGCCCGATCAGCACGGCCAGGTAGCTGACCGCGTTGAGCCCGAAGTTGAAGGCCGGGCCGAAGAAGGCCAGCGCCAGCCCCGCGACTGCCGGGCCGATCACGCGCGCCAGGTTGAAGCTGGCGCTGTTCAGGGCGATGGCGTTGACGAGGTCGCGGCGTGGCACCAGCTCGGCAGCGAACGCCTGCCGCACCGGCATCTCCACCGCGCTGACGAAGCCGAGCATGGTGGCCAGCACCATGACGTGCCAGATCTGCACCACGCCGGTGACGGTCAGGGTGAACAGGATGCTGGCCTGCAGCATGGCGAACACCTGGGTCACCATCAGGATCTTGCGCTTGTCGACCCGATCGGCCAGAACCCCGCCCAGCGGCGCCAGGAACATGGCCGGCAGGAACTGCAGCGCCAGCACGGTGCCCAGCTGCAGCGGCGAGCCGCCCAGCAGCAGCACCAGCCACGGCTGGCTGACCGACTGCATCCAGGTTCCGATCAGGCTGACGATCTGCCCCGTCCAGAAGAGGCGGTAGTTCCGATGCCGGAGCGCGGCCATGCCACGTCGGAACGCCGAGGCAGGCGCCGGCGTGGGCGCGGGAGATCCGGCGGGGGGCGTTTCGTCGGCGCCCACCAGCCTCAGGCGAGGTGGCAGGCTGCCATCGGGCAGGCGGGGGCGATCGGGGCCAGACATCGTTAGCAATGCTAACAAATGAGCGGCCGCGCCGCCACCCCCAAGGGCCCCCGAGCAGCCACCGGATTGCCGGCCTGGGCTACCATCGTCCGCGACCGATGACGATCAGGCCGATACGGCTCGCCGCCGGCTGGACACTGGCCCTGGTGGCGGCCCTGCTGCTCAACCTGGTACTGACGAAGACCACCACGGCGCCCGAAGGCGCGGTGCTGTCTGCGCAGGCACCGCATGCCACCGCGCAGCCGTCGGAGCCACCGAACGGGCCGTCGCGCTCGGCGGATGACCCGATCGACCGGCTGCCCCCGATCGTGGCGCTTCCTCCGGGAGGCGATACCGGTTCGGGCACCGCCCGGCCCCAGGAGCTCATCCCGCTGAGGGCTCGCCAGGCATCGGCTCTGCAGGCGGCCACCCATCGGGCCCGCGTGGCCTTCGGCCTGGATGCCCTGGCGATCGGCGTGTCGGTGGACGGCACCACCGGCTGGACCGGAGCCAGCGGCTGGGCACGCGACGGGCTGACGCGACTTGACGGCAGCTCGCCGTTCGCCATCGCCAGCATCACCAAGACCTTCACCGCCACGCTGACCCTGCAGCTCGTCGACGAGGGGCGGCTGCGCCTCAGCGACCGGGTGACCGACCTGCTCCCCGGCGTGCAGGTACCCAGCAGCGTGCGCGTGGCCCATCTGCTGCGCCACACATCGGGCATCGCCGACCTGCTGGAGCCGATGCGCGACGAGCTCAACGCCGATCTCCTAGCGGCTGTGGCAGCCGCACGAGGTCATCGGTGAGGTGCCCGGCCCGTGGTTCGCGCCGGGCCTGGCCTGGGCCTACTCGAACACGAACTACGTGCTGCTGGGCATGATCATCGAGCGGGTCAGCGGCCAGCCGTTCGCCACCCTGCTGCACCAGCGGCTGCTGGACCCGCTGGGGATGGACGGCACGGACGTGCTGCTCAGCAAGGGCGCGCCGCCCCTGATGGCGCCGTCATGGGCATCGGCCTTCGGCACCTCCGGCGACATGTACGCCAGCGCCCACGACCTGCTGCGGTGGGGTGACGCGCTGTACGGCGGCCGCGTCCTCTCAGCCAAGTCCCTGGCCCACATGCTCGATTTCCGGCGCCGCGGCTACGGGATGGGCGCCGAGCGCATCAAGGTCGGCGACGCGACCGGCTACGGGCACTCCGGCCTGCTGCGCGGATACACCTCGCTGATGGTCCACCTGCCGCATCGGGACATGACCCTGGTGCTGATGGGCACGACGCTGATGTTCGACCCGGCCACGGTGCTCGCCTATCGGGCGCCGGGCAAGCCCTCGATCCTGGACCTGGCCGAACGCGCGGCTGAGGCGGAAGCCGCCGCCTAGCGGTCAGCCGCCAGCCGCCTGGCGCCCGGCCGTCAGCCGGCTCAGTCGGGGGTCAGGATGTCGCGGATCACCGGCAGCGACGGCGTGCCGTGGGCCAGCACCGACTCCAGGAACGGGCGATAGACGAACTCCTGGTTGCGCTCCGCGGCGCGCCGGCGCGCATCGGCCTCCAGGTCGTGCATGCCAATGCTGCCGAGGAAGTACTCGCACAGCTGGGTCGACGACAGGCGGGCGCGATCCCACTTGTTGGTCGCCTCCCCCTCCTCCTGGAAGCCGCCCTCGACCATCAGCTCCATCGCCTGCGCCTCGTCCATGGAGCCGGCGTGGATGCGGAGGTCCATCAGCGTGTTGGTGATGACTGCGCAGGTAGAACTTCAGGTGGACCAGCATCAGCGCCGGGTCCTCCGCGCCATAGCCGACGTCCATCATCACCTGGGTGATGTAGACCGCCCAGCCCTCGGCGAAGACGCCAGATCCGAAGATGGCGCGCACCACCGAGTCGGTGCGGTTCGAGTAGGCGAGCTGCAGGTAGTGCCCGGGCACGGCCTCGTGGATGGTCAGCAGCCGCAGCTGGCGGGCGTTGTTCTCGCGCATGTACGACTCGCGCCGCGCGTCGTCCCAGTCATCCGGCGTGGGCGTGATGGCGAAGAAGCTGTCCAGCCCGCGATCCAGGGGACCCGGCGGGATCAGCATGGCGCCGCCGAAGGCACGCAGGAACTGCGGCGTCCAGACGATCTGCAGCGGCTCATCCGCCAGGCCGATGAGGTCGCGCTCGGCGATGAAGGCCTCGATCCGCTCGTTCTCGGCGCGGCACCAGTCGAGCAGCTCCTCCGCCTGCGGGTGGTCGGTGGCGATGGCGTCCAGCACGCCGCGGACCGTCCGGTTGTCGTCGTCGGGCATCGGCTGGTCGCCCATCCAGGTTGGCCACAGCTCGCGGGCCAGCCGCAGCATCTGCGCCCGGACCTCGTCGTAGGCCGATGCGGCGCGCGCCTCCAGCTGGTCCGGCGACAGGTCCGTCTTGAGCGCATGGCGGAACTTCTGGGCGTAGAGCTCGGCGCCGAGCCGGAAGTCGCCGGTGGCGCGCGGCTGCAGCTCGTCGCGGAGCCAGGCGCCGAAGGCATTCACGGCGTCGCGCGCCGGTCCGGCGGCAGCCTCCACTTCCGCGCGGAGCGCCTCGTCGTCCAGGTCCGACGCCTCCTGGACCGCGGTGTCGACCAGGTCGATCAGGCCCGGCATCCGCTCCGCCGCCTTCTGGTTGTGGAACGTGCCGATGGGCCGTGCGCCGCCCGCATCCAGCGTGGCGCGGGCCTGGTCCAGCGCCGCCGGCAACGCCGCCAGCCGCGCGGCGACGCTGCGCATCCGGTCGGGCAGCGGCGCGAACTCGCGGGCCAGCAGGCTGAACAGGCCGGTGCCGAAGAGGTAGACGTAGGTCATCGGGTTCCAGGAGCCCTCGTCCAGCGTCTCCTCCGCGAAGCGGATGGCCGCCAGGTTCTCGAGCAGGATTCGCCGGTCGATGCCGTCGTCACGGCTCAGCGCATCGGGCGCCACCGCCTCCACCTGCGCCGATGCATCGGCGATCCAGGCCAGGCGGGCCGCCCGGCCGGCATCGGTCAAATCCGGCCACACGCCGTCGTAGGCGTGATGACCGATCTCGGTGGCCTGCACGGGATAGGCGCGGAAATACCCCGCCAGCACCTCATCCACGATGGCGCGAAAGTCCATGTCGTCCTCGTCGGGTTCAGGGGGAGTTGTCGGCCCGGACGCGTCCGGGCCGCTCATGCTAGCAACCCATATGCGCCATGATCGCTGGACTGATAGCGTTGACCTCTGCCCAGGGGGTCTCGGGCACACCCCTCGGAGGCGTAGCGATGGGCATACGAGAACGCAAGAAGGCGGACACGCGGCGGGCGCTGGTCGACGCGGCCTCTGAGCTCTTCGCCGAGCGCGGCGTGCAGGCCACCACCATGGACGACATCGCGCAGGCGGCGGGCATGAGCCGCACCAGCGTCTTCAACTACTTCGGGCACAAGGAGATGATCCTGTGCGAGATCGGCGCGCGGTACGTGGCCGAGATCGCCGGTCCGCTCGAGGGCAGCGACGCGGATCCGGAGGAGGCCTTCACCGCGGTGACCGAGGCGCTGGCCGAGCTGGCCACGCCGGCAGCCCGCGCTGATCGCCGCCGTGGCGCGCGAGACCACCCACCCGGATCCGGAGCGGCGCAAGTGCGCGCGCGACACCATGGGCTACTCGCAGCTGATCGACGAGATGCTGGACGGCCTCGACGAGCGGGGCATGCTGCGGCATCCCGACTACAAGGAGTCGTACGGCAACCAGATCATCGACCTGCTGAGCGGCGTCCTGATCCGGCTGGCCGGCGTCGCCTCGCGCGATGAGCTGCGACGCGAGATCGGACGCTCGCTGGAGCTGTTCATGAGCGGCGCCATGCGGGAGCCATCGGGCGCGCGGCGCCTGCCGCTGCGACGGCGCCAGCGATTCAGCTCGCGGGAGCGTGAGCGACAACCTCTGCTATCGCGACGCGTATGCGCGCGAGACGCAGGCAGCGGTCCAGGCGGTCGACCCCGAGTCGGGCGCCGTGCTGCTGGATCGCACCGTCTTCTACCCCGGTGGCGGCGGGCAGCCGGCTGACCAGGGCTGGCTGCGCGGTCGCGATGGCAAGACCTGGACCGTCACCGGCGCGCGCAAGCAGGGCGACGACATCTGGCACGCGGTCGAGGGTGAGCCGCCGGCGGTCGGCGCGATCGTCACGGCTGAGCTGGACTGGTCGCGCCGTCATGCGCTGATGCGGACGCACTCAGCGCTGCACGTGCTGTGCGGCGTCATCTGGCGCGATCACCAGGCCTCGGTCACCGGCGGCAACATGGAGCCGCTGTCCGGGCGCATGGACTTCGAGTTCGAGACGATGCACGGCGACCTGGTGGCGGACATCGAGCGGCGCGTGAACGAGGAGATCGCCGCCGACCGCGAGATCCGGGTCGCGATCCTGCCCCGCGACGAGGCGTTCGCCATCCCCGACCTGATCCGCACCAAGATCAACCTGCTGCCGGAGGGCATCAGCGAGGTGCGCACCATCGAGATCGTGGGCCTGGATCTGCAGGCCGATGGTGGCACCCACGTGGCGCGCACCTCCGAGATCGGGCAGGTGCGGGTCACCGGCTACGAGTCGAAGGGCCGCATCAACAAGCGGATCCGGATCGAGGTCCTGGACCGATGAAGGTCTGGGAGGCGATCAACGGGATTCGCGTCATCCGCGACTTCGCCGACCGGCCGCTCTCTGCCGAGCACGAGGAACGGATCCTGAACGCCGCAAGGCGCACGGGCAGCTCGAAGAACGAGCAGACCTGGGCCTTCATCGTGATCCACGACCGCGATCATCTCCGCGAGCTCACCGGCGTCGGCAAGTACGCCGACCATCTCGCAGGTGCCGCCATGGCCGTCGCGCTCGTCACGCCCGACGAGAGCGCGGGATGGCGGAACACGCGGATGTGGGACCTGGGTCGCGCCGCGCAAAGCATGGTGCTGGCCGCCTGGGAGCTGGGAATCGGCAGCGCACCGGCCACCGTGTTCGAGCAGGAGCTGGTCGGGCAGCTCCTTGGCCTGCCGGCCGATCGGCGCTGCCACTACCTGCTCTCGTTCGGCTACCCCGCCGACCCGTCGGAGCTCACGGCGCCGAACAAGCGCGGCGGCCGCATAGCCGCTCGAGTCGATCGTCCACGAGGAGCGCTGGTAGTGGGGAAGGGGCCGCGGTTGTCCGCGACCCCTCCGTTCGTTGCGGGCTTCCGCGATTACGGGAAGCTGATGGACTGGACGATCGTCGCCAGGTTCGCGGCTTCAGCGGCGTCCGTTGAGCCGGTTTCGTTCGAGTAGTAGTAGGTCATGATCATCAGGCGCGTCCCCTGCACGTCCATGACGTAGATGCGCTGGCGCTCACCCGTTCCGACTCCGCCTGGGGCCGTGGGTGTCAGCGAAGTGGAAGGTGTTGAGGCTCTCCGCATCGCAGTTCGCCTGATCGATCTCGTTGGTCAGATCGAACGCCTTGGCCGGAAGGCCACCGATCGTGATGTCCGTGACCGGCCCGGCCTGGAAGTCGACCAGGGTTGTCATGGCCGTGACC
Source organism: uncultured Chloroflexia bacterium (assembly GCA_963720505.1). Classification (GTDB taxonomy): domain Bacteria; phylum Chloroflexota; class Limnocylindria; order QHBO01; family QHBO01; genus DASSCW01. Next base: position 738,820 of record CAVRFT010000003.1, on the reverse strand, counting down.
AGGTCGTCGACGCTGCCACCAATGGGTGGGTCGGCCTGCCCGGCGGAGGAATGGCACGGGTCGGGATAGACGTTCGAGGCAATCTGGAACTCGATGCCGCGACCGCCTGGGTTGCCCTGGATCCCAACGCCGTCCGAGGCGCCCGTCCCGTGCTCGAAGCCGTTCGGCACGGTGAAGGTCAGCCGGACGGGGAAGACCGCGTCGATCTCATACGATCCGGCCGCCAGCTGGCCCTCGGGCAGCCTGTCGAGCCGTGGCGGACTGGCAGTGGCGACCTTGACCCACGTTCGTTCGAAGACGACCCGGTCGTTATCGGTGCCTCCGACCATCCCGCTGAACGTGACCGTCTGGGCTGCGGGGTCGAAGACCCAGCGGACGCTGATGGCAGGATCGGCCTGTCCCGAATTCCAGTCCGGCAGTGTCATCTGATCGCCGGAGAACTCGACTCGCGTCGGCTCCTCGCCCGGGCCGGTGAGCCCGAACTGGTCACCGTCGACAGTGAACCCCCACGTGCACGGACACTGTCCCAGGTCGTCTGAGGCCAGCTCGGTCTCGGGAACGACGGTTTCGTATAGGCCGTTCGGGATGGCAGTCGGGGTTGGTGACTCTGTTGGGTTTCCGACATTCTTGGGTATGAGAAGGCTGACACCGACGACGGCGATGGCGACGACTGCCGCGACCGCCAACGCGATGCGCATGGTGCTGTTCATGGGCGGGAACCTCCGCGCCAGCCACGAGGCGCGAGCGCTGTGGGGTCGTGTCGATCGCATCGAGGACGAGGTTGAGGATGCGGTCGGCGTCCTCGTAGGCGTCCTCGTGCAGCCACGACCGAACGATGCGGGTGACGTCGCGATCGGTGCTCATTGCGCAGCCTTTCGCGACGTCGAGCGAGCGTCGGCGTCGAGCGCCGCGCGCAGCCCACGCATCGCGTGGTGAAGTCGAGATGCAACCGTCCCGGCCGGGATGCCGATGATGTCGGCAACCTGGTCGAGCGGCAGGTCCAGGTAGTGGTGCAGGACCACCACCATTCGATGGTCGAGGGAGAGCCGGCGGAAGCCACGCTCGAGCTGGTCGCGATCAACGACCGAGCCGAGACCATCCGGCGCCGCCGGCTCATCGGCCGGCAGCAGGTGGATGTTCGGAGTCCATCGGCGCGTGCGCTTGGCCTCGGCGTAGCAGGCACGCACGAGGATCCGGTACGACCAGGCGTCGAAGCGCGCCGGGTCCCGGAGCTGTGGAAGGTCCTGCCAGACGGTCAGCAGTGCCTGCTGCGTGGCGTCCTCGGCAAGACTCATGTCGCGCAGAATCCTGTGCGACGTGGCAAGGAACCGATCGGCAACGGCCGCGGCGAGGCTCGTGAACGCCCCTTTGTCGCCGTGCTGTGCCGATTCCACGAGATCGGTGTCCATGCCCTCTTCCGTAACGGCATCGGTTCAGACCGATGCTCACACGGTATGGGCGTCCGGCAAGCCGATGCGAACTTCAATCTTTGGCGCCGATGATGCACAGGAACGCGCGGCCGACTGCGATGGTCCCGCCGGTCGCGTGCCGCTCAGCGGACGAGCGGCGCGCTCACCTCCGGATTCGGTCATCGCCACCGCGATGGACTCGGCAGCGATCTCGAGGCTGATCGAGTGCTGCCTGGAGATCGTGCGCGGCGTTGTCCGGGCCGATCTGCTCGCGTAATCGACGATGCGTGTGGCCGTCGACGACGCGGATGCCGATCCGAGTCTCGTGGATCCAGGAGCGATGCCGATGTCATCGCCCGCCAGGCTCGGGCCTTGATGCCCAGCGAGAGTCCTACATTCGGCCATACACATCCGAGCATGAGTCGACGTTGGACGCGCGCCGACCGTGACGTGCTGGTCTGGCGTACCGCCAGGACCGTCACCTCGACGGGATCCGTCGACATCGAGTAACGGCGTGATCCCGACCTGGGCGTCCGTCAGCGGTGGGTCGACGAGCTCGATGGTCGGTGGCCCGACCGCTGCGAGGATCGTGCGACCGTGGCCACGCCAGAAGATCGCATTGCCCCGCTGGTGGACCGTTTGCGGCGACCCAGATGACTCCCAGGTGCGAGCAGACCAGCATCCGACTCAGTGACGCGTCGATGCTGACGGACACTCGTCAGCCGGCAGACTCAGTGCAACTCGGCTGACGCTGCGACGGGAGCCTCAGTGCGTCCGCCGCGGCAAATGGACGGTCCGATAGGTCGCCCGCCGCCAGACTGGATGCCGCCAGCGGGCAGCGCCAGGGCGCTGGGCATCGGACTCGGCGTCGGCCGTCTCGGACGGACCGCCGATGTTGTTCGGGTTCCCCAGGAACCTGGATCCCGAGGATGGCGACGATGACGACGGCAGCCGTTGCCAGCGCGATTCGAACAGCGGTTGTTCATTGGCGGGAACCTCCGCGCCAGCCAGCCGGCTCGGCGCTGGGGGGTCGCGGGGAGCTGGTCGAGCACGGCATCCAGGACGCGGTCCGGGAGCACCGTGACGCCATCCTCCAGCCACGACCGGACGATGCGGGTCTCGTCGCGTTCGGCGCTCATTGCGCAGCCTCCCGCGGCGTCGGGCGTGCATCGGCGGCCATCGCCGCCCGCAGCCCGCGCATCGCGTAATGAAGTCGAGATCGGACAGTGCCCTCGGGCACGTCGAGTGAATCAGCTATCTCAGCCAGAGTCAGGTCCAGGTAGTGGTGCATGACCACTACCGCACGATGATCGATGGAAAGGCGACGGAATCCACGCTCGAGCTGGTCACGATCCGCGACCGTGGCGAGCTCGTCGGCTGCCGTCGGCTCGTCGGCCGGCAGCAGATCGAAGGTTGGATCCGGATCTCCGGGTCCGGCGTCCCTCGGCGTAGCAGGCGCGCACGAGGAGCCGATACGACCAGGCCTCGAAGCGGGCCGGATCGCGCAGCTGCGGGAGGTCTCGCCAGATGGCGAGCAGCGCCTGCTGCGTCGCGTCCTCGGCGAGGTCGATGTCGCGCAGGATCCTGTGCGCCACCGCATGGAGCCGGTCGCCAGCGGCCACGGCGAGGCTCGCAAATGCCCCTTCGTCGCCCTGCTGCGCCCGTACCACGAGTTCGGTATCCATGCCTCTTCCGCATCGTGCACCGATTGCGTTCGGCGCATTCACCCGGTATGGGCGCGGCTGGGCGGCCAGCGACTCAATGTTCGGCGGAAGGCTTGCGCGTGCCGCGTACCCTTGTGACGTGCGCCCGGAGGGGCACCGCGCTCTACGCAGCTGTCGCGATCGACAGAAGCCGGACCACGTAGGCGGCAACGCCGGACCACGTAGGCGGCTGAAATCGGGATCGAGGCGAGGATCGCAGCGGGGTCACTCCGGGCGCATTGCGTGCCCGAGGCTGCAGGCGCGCCGCCTCGAGCAGGAAGATCGAGCGCGCGCTGTCGGCGATCGGTGCCTCGTCGACGATCGTGAAGTGCCGGGCGAAAGCCGCCCGGAAGCCATCGAGGGTGTAGTCGGGGAAGACGTCCCTGCGGGCAGCCAGCAGGTGCTGCGTCATCGGGTCATCCTTGGGCACGAACTCGACGATCGCCTGGCGCCCGAGCTTGGCGAACAGGGCGGCGATCCCCTCCAGCGGCACGTTGTTGCCGATCGCCAGGTGGTGGACCAGCGCCAGGGCCAGGACCAGGTCGGCCGGTCCGCGCTGGATCAGCGAACGCCGCTCCTCCAGCGCCCAACCCAGCGCCGGGCTGGGGTTGGTGAGGTCCATCACCAGCGGCAGGACCGATGCGCGGGCCTCCGCCGACAGGCTGCGCCAATGGTGCTCGACGCTGCTGGCGTCCTGGTCGAAGGCGATCACCTGCCGGCCATCACCCGCCGCGATGGTCGAGTACGTGCCCACGTTGGCGCCCAGGTCCCAGACCACCCGCGCGCCGCTGGCGGCGAGCATGCGCTCGACGTGCTCGCGCTTCGACGCCGCGCCGGCCTCGCTGTAGCTGGTCTGGCGGCCGTACTGCACCCAGTGGCCAGAGGGCTTCCAGCGCAGCCCTTCCACCGTCCGACGCAGCGAGTCCAGGATCGCCTCCTGTCCCGTCTTGCGACATGCGGCGCGCGCTCCGGTGCTCGGCGGTGGGACCGGCGGCCTGGCTGCGACGCTGCGCGCCGGCGTGCAGGTGCAGGTGGGCGAGCAGCCCAGGCCGGAACCGCGTGCGACCGGGCATCAGGCGCGCGGCGAGGTCGACCGGGATGCCGTCGATGAAGTCGCGCAGCATCAGCCCGCAGCGCGGGTCGCGGTAGGCGATCAGCGCCAGCGGCGCCAGGAAGTGCTCGCAGAACTGGCGGTAGGCGGGCCACGGCTGGGTGGGATCGCCCTCCTCGAACGAGAGGGTGTCGATCAGGATCGGCCGGCCGGCGTCGAACTGGATGTTGTAGGCGCTGGCGTCCTTGAGGCGCATGCCCGCGGCCAGTGCCCGCCGCTGCAGCTCCAGGGTGAGCAGCGCGGCCTCACGCAGCTGGCTGAAGCACCACTCGTAGGGATACGAGATCAGCGGCAGCTCGCGGGGTCGCAGCACGGCCACCGCATCGGGCGAGACGGCCAGCGAGGTGTCGACCACCTCGTGCTCGACCAGCAGGCCATCGGCGATCAGGCTGGAGGCCAGGCCGCTGTCATTGAATGCCCGCCAATCGGCCTCGCCAACCGGCCGGACCTCGCGATGGAGGACGCCGTCGCGACGGAAGACCTGGCCGCTGGGATCGCGGAAGGAAGCCGGCTCGCGCGACGGCTCGGTCAGCGCTCCGTGGGCTCCGTCCCGTCGGACTCCTGCACGGGCTCCGCCTCGGAGTCCCCGCGCAGCCTGTGCCACGCGTCACCGATGGTGCGACGGAAGAAGAACGGGACCGCCAGCAGCCCAGCCAGCAGGGCCTGCAGCAGCAGGCTGCCGGAGCCGGGATCGATGTAGGCAAGGAGGCTCATGCGACCGGCGTCACCTTTTCACGTAATGTCTAGCCGATGTTAACCCGATTGTCGCCGCGTGGGCTCAAGCTGAGCCTGCTGCCGTGGCACACGCTGGCGGTATCGATCATTCCGGTCCTCTTCCTGTTCGCCCAGAACGCTGCCCAGCAGGTGACGCTGGCGCCGCTGTGGGCGCCCCTGCTTCGTGTGCCTGATGATCGGCATCGGCGTGCTGCTGCTCGCCATCGTGGTGACCAGGGACGTGGTGCGCGGCGGCCTGCTGGCCACGCTGGTGCTGGTGCTCTTCTTCAGCTTCGGGCACCTGTGGAACGTCGTCGGCGCGCCGATGGACGCATCGCGCTGGCTGATGGCCGCCGGCTATCGTGCTGATCGGCATCGGGCTTTGGCCTGCTGATCTGGCGAGGCGGACGATGGGTGCCGGCGCTGAACCGATTCCTGAACATCGTGGCGGTGCTGCTGCTGGCCTTCAACACGCTGCAGGTGGCGAACTCCGTCTCCGGGTCCGTGGCGCAGCGCCGTAGAGGCCGACGCCGCTCGGGAGTGGCCCTCCACGATCCGGCGGTCAAGCCGGACATCTACTACATCATCCTGGACCGCTACGCGAACGCCGACACGCTGTCGCAGATCTACGACTTCGACAATGAGCCCTTCCTCCACGAGCTGGAGGCGCGCGGCTTCTCGATTGCCCGTCACGCCTGGGCGAACTACTTCAAGACCGCGCTGTCGCGTCTACAGCTCGCTGAACATGAACTACATCGATCCGGAACGGCTGGGCGTGGACATGAGCCAACCGTCCGACCTTCCGCGAGATCCAGCCGGCCCTCCGTGACCACCTGGCGGTGCCCAGCTGCCCTGAAGTCCATCGGCTATGACTACGTGCACCTGGGCGGCTGGTGGGAGCCGACCGCGACCAACGTCGACGCCGACGTCTCGCTCCGCTACCAGGGATCGACCGAGTTTCTCAGCGCCGTCTGGGGCACCACGATGCTGTCGCTGATCTGGCCGCCGGTCTATCGGCGGGACAGGGCCGGACGGCGAGACCATGCCGTTCCTCGAGCTGGCGCGGGACACGGCGCTGTATGCCTTCGACGCGCTGGAGGACTCCGCGCAGCGACCGGGTCCGACCTTCGTGTTCGCGCACATCCTGCTGCCCCATCCGCCGTACGTCTTCAACGCCGACGGCAGCTTCCCGGTGAGCGACTACACCGCCAGCCACCGTTCGGAGCGGGATCAACTACGTGGAGCAGCTGCAGTTCACCAACCAGCGCGTGCTGCAGGCCATCGACCACCTGATGGCGCACGATCCGGGCGAGCCCGATCCGATCATCATCCTGCAGGCCGACGAGGGCCCGTTCCCGGCGGCCTTCAGCGCCAACGAAAGTGGCTTCCAGTGGCTGGACGCCAGCCCGCGCGAGATCCAGCAGAAGTTCGGGATCCTGAACGCCGTGCGGCTGCCGGGCGTCGACCCGGCCAGCGTCGGCTTCAACGACGAGAGCAGCCCGGTCAACCAGTTCCGCATGGTGTTCAACGCCTACTTCGGCGCCGATCTCCCGCTGCTGCCCAACGAGACCTTCCTGTCGCCGGACTACTCGCGGATGTGGGACTTCGTGCGCTACCCGCACCCGGACTACTAGCCGGCCGAGCTCGGCCTCGACCGATCCGGCCAGCGTCTCCAGCGGCAGCGGGCCGTGGCCCAGCACCGCGTCGTGGAAGGTCCGCACGTCGAAGGCGGCGCCCAGCCGAGCCTGTGACTCCGACCGCAGCCGCACGATCTCCAGCTGACCGATCTTGTAGGCCAGGGCCTGGCCGGGCCGGCCGAGGTAGCGGTCCACCTCGTTGACGATGTTGTTCCGCGCCAGCGCCGAGTGGGCGACCATGAACTCCACCGCCTGCGGGATCGACCAGCCGAGCGCGTGCATGCCGGTGTCGACCACCAGCCGGCAGGCCCGCCACGAGTCGTAGCTGAGCATGCCCAGCCGATCCAGGTCGCCGCTGTACAGGCCCATCTCGTCGGCCAGCCGCTCGGCGTAGAGGCCCCAGCCCTCGACGTAGGCGGTGGTGTAGGCATGGCGCCGGAAGGCGGGCAGCCCGGTCAGCTCCTGGGCGATGGCCGCCTGCAGGTGATGGCCCGGCACCGCCTCGTGGAAGGCGAGCGCCTCCGCCTCGTAGCGCGGGCGCGTGGCCGGCTGCCAGGTGTTGATGTAGTAGCGGCCGGGGCGGCTGCCGTCGATCGCCGGCTCGCGGTAGTAGGCGATGGTCGAGTGCTTCTCCTCGTGCGGCAGCATGCGCGCCACCTCGCAGGCGGCGCGCGGCAGCCGGCCGAACCAATCGGGCACCGCCGCCTCGGCGCGGCGCAGGGATGCCTCCGCGACCGCCTCGATCTCCGTCGGCGTTCGCGAAATGGAGCTGCGGGTCGCCGCGCAGCGCGTCCTGCGTCTCCGCCAGCGTCGCCGTGCCCAGCACGCGCCGGCCCAGCTCGGCGGTCTCGGCGTCGATGCGCTCGACCTCACGCAGGCCGATGGCGTGGATCGCGTCCGGCTCCAGGTCGGTGGTGGTGTGCGCCCTGACCAGGGACCGATACAGCTCCTCCCCGCCGGGCAGCTGCCCGATCCCGGCGCGGTCGTCCGGGCGCGAGCGTGGGGCGATCTCATCGGCGATGAAGGTCCGGAAGCGGGCGATGGCGGGTCGCGCCTCCTCGCGCGACGACAGCCTCCAGCTGGCTGGCGAACGCCTGCCAGTCGGCGTCGGTCCAGCCGGAGTCCGGGCGCTCGGCCAGCGGCGCCAGCAGCGGCCCCTCCGCATCGGGACGCGCCAGCACGTCGTCCAGCTGCTCCACCACGCGCTCCACCGAGGCGCGGATCGGGCTGCGGCCCTCGGCCAGGCCGCGGCGCACGCTCGCCTCCATCTCGGCCAGGGTGGGCGCGATCGCCCGCCAGCGGGCCACCATGTCGCGCCCGTCGGCCGGATCGCGCAGCGGCTGGTAGGACGGCGCGGACAGGATCGCCGCCTGCAGGCCCCAGGTGGCGTCGACGCTGTAGGCATGCGCATCGGCGCGCAGCAGCGCCAGCGTGGCGTCGGTCGACTGCCGCAGCGCGGCCAGGGTCAGAGCCTGCTCCGGATCGGACGCATCGGGCTCTGCCGACTCCGCGTCGCGGAGGATGGCCTCGAAGCGGGCGATCAGCGCCGCCTGGCCGTCCGGCGTGAGATCCGGCAGCTGGTCGTTGTGCCCCGGCGCGCCGACCGCGGTGGCCTGCAGCGGGTCGGCGTCCAGCACCGCCTGCCAGTAGCGCTCCGCCAGCTGGTCGACGTCCGCGGCGACGGTGCTCATGCGGGGCGCGAGACGGTGGCCATCACGGCGCGCTCGGCCAGGGCGATCGGCAGCGTGCCGGAGCTGGTGATCGCGTCGTGGAAGTCGCGCAGGGCGGCGATGTCGGAGGCATCGGTCCCGCGGGCCGACAGGTATCGGTCCCGGATGCGCAGGATCTCCAGGCAGCCGGTGAGGTACGAGCGACGCCTGGGTGGGCCACGAGCAGTAGCGGGTGACCTCCGCCACGGCCGTCGGCTCGGTCATGGACGAGTTGGCCATCATGAACTCGACGGCTTCGGGATGGGTCATCTCGCCCAGGTGCAGGCTGGTGTCGACCACGATGCGCGCCGCCCGGAAGAGGGTGGCCTCGTAGCGGTACATCACGTGCCGCAGGTCGTCGTAGAAGCCGTTCTCCTCCATCATCCGCTCCGCGTAGAGCGCCCAGCCCTCGGCGAAGTAGCTCGTCCCGAACAGCTGCCGCACGTGCGACGGGTTGCCCTTGGCCATGACCAGGTGCCAGTGGTGGCCGGGATACGCCTCGTGCACGGCGGTCGTGGGGATGGCCGGGTAGGCGTTCGACTCCAGCCGCTTGGCGATCTCCTCCGCGCTGGCGCCGTCCGGCGGGTAGGGCACGAAGAAGTGGCCGCGCATCGTCTCGGCGAAGCTGGGCGGCGCGACGTATGAGGCCACCGCCAGCACCGGGCGCTGGAAGGGCGGCGACGGCACGACCGCGCACTCCTCGCCGGCCGGGAAGCTGACCAGTCCCTTGTCGTGCAGGAACTGGCGCGCGCGCTCGGTCCAGTCCTCGTAGCCGCGGCGCATGGCCTCCGGCGTGGCCGGCCGGTCCTTGTTCAGCTCCAGCAGCAGGGCGTGCCAGTCCTCCGAGCCGGAGATCTCCTTGGCGCCCGCCCGCAGCAGGCCGGTCAGCTCCTCGATCTGCTGGCGGCCGCGCTCACGCAGGGCGCGGGCGTCGAAGGAGAGCATCTCGGCGTCGCGCAGGACGATGTTGTAGCGATCCTCGCCGAAGGCCCAGTCGCCGTGCGCCTGCGGACGCAGTGACTCCAGGAAGTCGGCGTAGGCCTCGAAGGCGTCGCGCGGCCTCGGCGCCAGCCTCGGCCAGGGTCGCCTGGTGCTCCTCCGCCACCTGCTCCGGCAGCAGGACCCGGGTGTAGTTGGCGCCTGCCCGGGCCTGGTTGATGGCCCGATCCAGCAGGATCTCCGGCACCAGCTCCGGCCGCAGGTTGGCGCGGCCGGCCTCCAGGTTGGCGGGCACCTGGCGCAGGCGCGCGGCCGCGCTGGCGACCAGCTCCGACTCCGGACGCAGCTGGTGCAGGAACAGGACGAACACGCCGTGCATGGCCGGGATTCAGGTAGGTGTCCGGCTGGCGTTCCCAGACGCGCCACTCGTCGTAGACCGATTGCTCGGTCAGGGTGCCGACGATCAGGTCGCGGTCGATCGCCTCGTCCGCGGTCAGCGCCTCGTCCGGGATGGCCGCGAATCGCTCACGCCAGCTCGCTGGCCGAGGCCGCGCGGCGCTCGTAGGCGTCACCGCTCAGGTCGTCGAGCTGGTCGTCGTACTGGGTCAGCCCCATGCCGCTGGAGCGGACCGGGTGCTGGTCGTACTGCTCTGCCAGGAAGTCCCTGGCAAGGGTCGCGAACGTCGGTGTGGACACGGTGGAGGTTCCTTCCAAGGGTGAAGCCGATGGCCGGGCAGCCGATCAGCGCGGTGGTGGAGCCAGGCGGCCGAAGCGATCGGGATCGGCACAGGCGGCGATCTGGATCGCGTTCAGGGCGGCGCCCTTGCGCAGGTTGTCGGAGCTCAGGAACAGCGCCAGCCCGCGCTGGCGCCCCGGGATGGATCGCAGTCGGCCGACCAGGACGGGGTCGCGGCCGACGACGTCGAGCGGCATCGGGTGTCGATTGCTGCCAGTGGCATGCCGGTATTCGATCCCCGGCGCGTCGGAGAGTGCCTCCATGACCTCCTGCTAGCGTGACCTCCCGGTGGGTGCGGATGTGGAGTGCGACCGAGTGGCCGGTGTGGACCGGCACGCGCACCGCGGTGGCCGAAACGTCAAGGTCGGGCAGCTCCAGGATCTTGCGCAGCTCGGCCATGATCTTGCGCTCCTCGCCGCTCCAGCCGTCGTCGTCGAGGACGTCGATCTGCGGCACCACGTTGTCGGCGATCCGGCCCGTGGAACGGTGAGCCCTCCGCCTGGGCGGTGCCACCGGCGGCACGCTCCGTCTCGTAGGCATCCAGACCGGCGCGACCGGCGCCGCTGACCGCCTGGTACGACGCGAGGTCGACCGCTCCAGCCCGGCCAGGTCGCGGATGGGAGCCAGCGCGATCACCGCCGCGGCGGTGGTGCAGTTCGGGTTGGCGACGAGGTTGCCGGCGCGCTGGCCGATGGCGTGGCCGTTCGCCTCCGGCACGACCAGCGGCACCTGCGGGTCCAGGCGGAAGGCGCTCGAGTTGTCCACGATCAGCGGCACGGCGCGGCCAGGTCCTTCGGCGATCGCGCGCGAGGTGGCGCCATCGGTGGCCAGGAACAGGACATCCAGTTCCGCTGCCGCGTCCTCGTCGAGCGGCCGCGTGGGCACCGTTCCATCGCCGTAGCCAACGGTCCCCGCCTCGGAGCCGAAGGCGCGCAGCGCGGCGGCGGGCAGGCCGGCATCGGCCAGGATGGACAGGAAGACGCCGCCCACCACGCCGCGAGCGCCCGCCACCCCGACGACCGGCCAGTCGCTCACGAGGCCAACCTGTGGGGCGAAGAGGATCGGCCGCTCGCCGGCCAGCAGGCGTCCCAGGTCGGCGTAGGTGGCGCGCACGCTCACCGGCCCTCCGGCACCCGGGACCGGCCAGGCGGAAGACGGCTCCCTCACGCAGTTGCACCTCCAGCAGGCATTCGATGCCGGACACGCCGGCCAACGGGTCGTCCGCGCCAAGCGCCATGGGTCCCACCCTCGCCCCCTGCTCATCCGCCTCGGCCACGAGGCGCTGGGTCTCATCGGGCTCGACGCGGATGCCGACGATACCGCGCGTGGCGACTGCCTGCTCCGGCAGCCAGCGGCCCCAGGCGACCGAGGCCAGGATGGCGATCTTCTGCGCGGCGTCGCGCCCGGTGACGTCGAAGGTGGGATCCGGCTCGGCATAGCCCGCGTCCTGCGCCTCTGCCAGGGCTGCGTCGTAGCTGCGGCCCTCGCCCATGGCAGCCAGGATGAAGGTGGTCGTCGCGTTCAGCAGCCCGCGAATGCGCTCGATGCCGCCGGCCGTGGCCAGGTGCTGCACCGTCTCGATCATGGGCGTTCCCCCGCCCACGCTTGCCGAACCCAGCAGCGCGGCGCGGTTCTGCCGCGCCAGCTCCGCGAGCTCACCGCCATGCGTGGCCAGCAATGCCTTGTTGCCGGTGACGTAGGCCCTGCCCGCGCGCAGGGTGGCGCGAGACCATTCGAGCGGCTCTTCGACTCCACCCGTCAGCTCGACCACGGCGTCCAGGCTGTCGTCGGCCAGCAGCTCGGCCACCGATCCCGCCTCCACGCCGCCGGGCAGCGGGACCGACCGGGGGCGTCGCGGGATCGCGCAGGCCCACCCGAACCAGCTCGATGGGCAACGGGCCATCCGCGACCTGCGCGCCGAGCGCGCTGCCCATGGTTCCCCAGCCGATGAGGCCGATCCTGAGCGGCATGCCCGAGAGTATGCCGGGCGGCGTGCCGGTAGACTGCCGGCATGGGAGCCACCGAAACCGTCGATCTCTTCTTCGAGCTGATCAACGACGACCAGCGCGAGAAGGCGATTGCCTTGTTCGCCGAGAACGCGGTGATGGGCATCTCCGTCCCGGGATCCGATGAGCGGACCAACCTGCGCGGCCGTGACCGCGTGGGCGGCTGGTTCGTGCGGGCGGGCGACGGATTCCGGATGTACACGAACGACAGTCGCAACATGGGCGGCAGCTTCGTCGCCGACGTGACGGTCATGCGGCCCGGCGTGCCGAGCATGCACGTGGAGGCCAACTTCCGGGTCGAGGGCGGGGAGATCGTCAGCCTGTTCCTGCAGCCGATGGCCGGCTAGCCAAGCCCCGCTGGGCATTCCCAGGAACGTGATCCTGCCCAAGGTCCGGGATCCGAGGTTCATCACCGTGCGGCGCGGCGGCAGCCTCCAGGACACCGATCACCACCTGCTCGCAGTGTGGGCCGCCGATTGCGCGCAGCACGTCCTGCACCATTTCGAGCAGGCGCGGCCAATGGACGACCGTCCGCGACGGGCGATCGAGCTGGCACGCGCGTGGGCGCGCGGTGAGATCACCATGACTCAAGCGCGCTCGGCAGGAGGCCATGCGAATGCCGCAGCCAGGGAGCTGTCCGGAGCTGCGAGGCATGCGGCATACGCCGCTGGCCAGGCCGGCGTCGGTCGCCCACGTAGCAGCCCACGAGCTCGGTGCTGCCGCCTATGCGATCAAGGCGGCGCGGGCAGCGTCTCCCGAAGACGAGCGTGTCGATGCTGGTCGCGTGGAGTGCCTGTGGCAGCGCGCGCAGCTTCCCGAGGAGATCCGAGAGCTCGTGCTCGACGACCAGCGGCTGCGCAACGAGCTGTGCTGGTTCGTCTTCGACTGCTGAGCAGCTCGCTCAGCAACCGTCGACCCTCTCAGTCCTTCTTGGGTCCCCATGTCCGCCAGGCCCATGACCGTGACCCTTGCCCTTCTCGCCGGGCTCCTCCGCCTGGCAATCCTGCGATGGCTTCCGCCACCAGGGCCTCGGCTTCGGGGTGGCTGAGCCCACTCAGCTCTGACCGATCCAGCGGCGCGCCGCAGGCATCCTGGTAGGTGGCGAGCAGCGCCACCCGCCAGCCCGGCGTCGGGATCGGGGTCACGCGTGCCGACGGGGTGGCCGATGCGCCCGCCTCTCCCAGCGCCGGTAGGCCTCCGGAGATGGCCAGGCCGATGCCCGCCAGGGCCACCGCCAGCAGCAGCACGCCAGCCACGGCGGCCATGGGCGTGATCGAGCGACGCCGTGCTGGAGCGACGCGGCGGGCACGGGACGGACGACCGGGACCGCCACCGTCTCCGCGGTATCGGTGCTGGCGGCGACGGATGCGCCGGATGCCATGGCCAGCGCCGGGGCCGGATCGCCGTCGATCCATGCGCGCAGCGCCTGCGCCACCGCGCCGGCATGGACCGGCCGATCGTCGATGGCAATCGACAGGCAGCGCGAGACGACGGCGGCCAGCGCCGGATCGACATCCAGTGGCGGCGCGCCGGCCTGCTGCTGCGTCGCGATGGCGAGCGGGGTGGCGCCATCGAACGGCACGCGGCCGCTCAGCGCCTGGTACAGAACAGCGCCCAGGCCCCACAGGTCGGTGCGTGGGCCGATCGGGTCGCCGGCCAGCTGCTCCGGGGCCATGTAGCGCGGCGTGCCCAGCGACGTCCCGGTCCGCGTCAGGTCGTTCGACGCGGCTTCCAGGCTGTGGGCAATGCCGAAATCGATGAGCCGGGCTCGTCCGCTGCGGCGCTCGACCAGGATGTTTGCCGGCTTGACGTCGCGGTGGATGATCCCCTGCTGGTGGGCGTGATAGAGCGCTTCGGCCACGTCGGCCACCAGGGCGGCGGCGGCCTTCGGCGGCATCGGTCCATCCCGCTCCAGCCGCTTGGAGAGCGGCTCGCCATCGACCAGCTCCATGACCAGCGCCGGATCGTCGTCCGGTCCCGAGACGTCGTAGACGGTGGCGATGGCCGGGTGCGAGAGCGCCTCGGCGGCCCGTGCCTCGCCCTCCAGTCGGCGCCGCGACGTGGCGTCCGGCAGCAGGTGTGGATGCAGGAGCTTCACCGCCACCGCGCGATCCTGCTTCTCGTCGTGTGCCCGCCAGACGCGCGCGGTGCCACCCACCGCGATCTCACGATCGAGGCGGTAGCGGCCCAGGATCAGGCTGTCGGCGGTCATGCGGGTCCTCCCTGCACCGTTCCCGCTGCACGAACCGTGCTAGCGGAGCCCCAGCTCCGGTGCGCCGAATCAACGCCGGCCTAGGGAAAGAGGTCCTGCTCCCGGGGCATGACCAGTGCCGCGGCACCAGCATCGTCGGCATCGGATCGCTGGATCGTTGCCCCGCGGATGAGCACCACCGGCCGCTGCCCCACCTTGCCGCCGGCCAGGTCCGCGGCCGAGGCCAGCTCATCGGCCACAGCGATGATGGTCGAGCGCATGTCGCGGCCGTCCGCGTCAGGCGTGCCGCGCAGGTCGTCGAGCACGGCAATCCCCGCCGCCCCGATCGCCACGTTCACGATCCCGCTGCGCCACGGCCGCCCGAACGAGTCGGAGATGATGACCGCCGGTCGCGCGCCGGCCAGCTCGCCCAGCCGTTCCCGCAGCGCACGTGCCGAGCCGTCAGGATCCTCTGGCAGCAGCGTGGCCAGCTCCTCGCCGCCGGTGTTCGACAGGTCCACGCCGGCGTTGGCGCACACGAAGCCGTGGCGGGTGCGGCTGATGATCAGGCCGCCATCGGCCATGCGCACCACCTCGGCGCTCTCGCGCAGGACCAACTTCCACCTGACGCGGATCCTTGCCCCAGCGCTCGGCCCACTCGCGCGCCTCGGCGCGCGGCTCAATGGTCGACAGGTCGACCACGCGACCCTCCGCCTTGGACACGACCTTCTGGGTCACCACCAGGACGTCGTCATCGGCCAGGCCGATGCCGGCGGCGGCGAGCGCCGCCGCGATCGTCTCCGCCAGGTCGTCGCCGGGCCGGATCTCGGGGATCCCCTCCAGCGGGACCAGCGAGATCATGCGGCGCTGCCGAGCTCCAGCCAGCGCGCCAGGTCTTCGGGCGTGTCCAGGTCGAAGGCGAGCCCCGGGCGGGCGACGACGGCCGGTTCCACGCCTGCCGCCTGCGCCTCCGTTCGATGCGCCGCGAACGAGCCGGTGCCGAAGCGAAAGCCGATGACGCCCGGCGGGCTCAGCGCCAGCCCGTTGGTGCCCGTTCCCAGCCGATCCGGCGCGATGACGACCGCTGGCCGGTCGGTGGCGGCGTCCATGACGCGCCAGCACGTCGTCGACGGCCAGGTTCGGCAGGTCGCCGTGCAGCACCACCAGCCGGTCCACGCCGTCGGCCTCGGCGGCCTCGCGCGCCTGGTCGAGCCCCGCGTTGAGCCCCATCCCCCGCTGGACCGCCAACCGCGCGCCGGCCTCGGCCACGACCGGCTCCAGCTCGGCCGACGGGCTGATCACGACCACGTCATCGCACGCCTGGCTTGCCACGCCGAGCACGCGGACCAGCAGCGTCCTGGCCAGGGCGATCCGCTCGTCGTGGTCGAGGACCGGCGCCAGCCGGGTCTTGGCGGCAGCCAGGCCGCGATGCGGCACGATGATGCGGGTGGGGCTCACCGGCTGAGGATAGCGCTAGGCCAGCGCGACCAGCGCTCGGGCCAGCTGGGCGCGGTCCTCGTCGGAGCGCATCACGGTGGGCAGCACGCTGACCTCCATGCCCAGCGCCTCGATGGCCGGGGCGAGCTCCGCATCCGCCTCGTCGATCACGAAGCGGTCGAGCAGGCCGCGGTACATCTCGGCCACTCCCCGGGCGGTCGGCTCGTGGCCCAGCGAGGCCAGCATCCGGTCGGCAGGCCCGCGGATCGCCTTGCCGGCCACGATCCCGGATACCCCGATCCGCCGGCCCGGCGCATTCTCGACGGCTTCCCGCATGCCCGGCACGGCCAGGATGGGACCGATGCTGACCAGCGGGTTCGACGGCCCGATCACCACCAGCTCCGCCTGCTCGATGGCCTCGAGCGCCGCCGCGCTCGGTCGCGCCTGCTCGACGCCCTCGAAGCGCAGGCCGGTCACCTCGTCCTGCTGCCGCCGCTCGACGAAGTAGGCCTGGAAGGCCAGGTCGCCGCGCCGCGGTCTCGACCACGGTCCGCACCGGGTCGTCGGTGGCCGGCAGCAGCCGGCTGGGCACTCCCAGGGCGGCGACAGCGCGGCGGTGGCATCGGTCAGGCTGGCGCCCTCGCGCATGAGCGCGGCGCGATGCACGTGCGTGGCCAGGTCGGCGTCGCCGACGCGGAACCAGGTCTCGGCGCCGTAGCGCTCCAGCATCCCCATGGCGGTCTGCGTGTCGCCCGCCACGCCCCAGCCCTGGACCGGATCGGCCAGGCCGGCGAGGGTGTAGAGGATGGTGTCCAGGTCCGGGCTGACCGGCAGGCCCTGCCATTCGAAGTCGTCGGCCACGTTGACGACCACGCGTGAGGTCGCCGGCCGGCGAGCACCTGCTGCAGCCCGTGCGCCAGCTTCGCCCCACCGGTCCCGCCGGCCAGCAGCACCGTCCGCACGTGCGGCTACTCAGCCTCCAGCATCGGCTTGACCTCGCGGATCAGGCGCTCCATCGACTCGGCGTCGAACGGCGGCGGGCAGCCGACGCTGAAGTGGCGGAAGCCGATTCCCAGGTACGGGCGGATCTTGTCCGCGACCTGCTCCGGCGTGCCGACCAGCTGGTCCTCCCAGAGTCGGGCGTTGCCG
Organism: uncultured Chloroflexia bacterium; assembly: GCA_963720505.1. GTDB lineage: Bacteria > Chloroflexota > Limnocylindria > QHBO01 > QHBO01 > DASSCW01. The sequence continues at coordinate 722,079 of CAVRFT010000003.1, read as the reverse complement.
TTGTGGCGGAAGGTCTCCTCGAAGACGCGCTGCGCCTCGGCCGGATCGTCACGGATGATGCAGACGCCCACGCCGGCGGTGCGCTCGATCTCGGACTCGTCGCGGCCCACCTCGGCGCAATGGCGGCGCAGCACCTCGTCCTTGTGCTTCACCGATTCGAAGCCGCCGCCCACGTTGCAGGCGTCGGCGTAGCGGGCCACGATCCGCAGCGTCCTGCGCTCGCCGCCACCGCCGATCAGCAGCGGCAGGTGCGGCTGCACCGGCAACGGATCGTTGCGCACGTCCTTCGTGGCGTAGTAGCGGTCGCCCGACGGCTGCTCGCCGTGCAGCATGCCGCGCATGATGCGGGCCGCCTCCTCCAGCCAGCGCAGCCGCTCCCCGGGTGAGCTGCCGAACTCGAAGCCGAAGGCGACGTGCTCGCGCTCGAACCAGGCGCCGCCGATCCCCAGCATGGCGCGACCACCGCTGAGGTGGTCCAGGGTCGTGATCATCTTGGCGACCAGGGCCGGGTTGCGGAACGTGTTGGCGCCCACCATCAGGCCCAGCCGCGCCCGTGACGTGACCTCCGCCCAGCCGCCGAGCACGGTGTACGCCTCGAGCATCGGGCCCTCCCACGAGCCGACGATCGGGTACAGGTGGTCCCAGGTCCAGATGTCGTCATAGCCGAGCTCGTCGGCGCGGATGGCCGTGGCGCGCAGCGCGGGCCAGTCCGTGTACTGATTCCAGGCCAGCAGGCCGAACTTCACCGGTCCTGCCGGCTCACTCATGCCGGATGACCTTCTCCACCCGCATCCGGATGGTGACGCGCGCCTGGCCATCGAACCCGGCTGGGTCGTCGCCGTAGCGAACCGCCAGGCGCTGGATGTCGGCCAGGGCGCGCTCGCGGTCGTCGTCGAGCTCGACCCGCCCGCGCAGGGCAACCCAGGTCAGGTCGTCCTCGAAGCAGAGGCTGACCCGCGCGTCGCGGCGGAGGTATCGGTCCTTTGCGCGTCCGACCTTGGTGTTCATCAGGATCGTGTCCGGCTGGTCGGGATCCAGGTCGAACCACATCACCGATTGGCTGGGCGATCCGTCCGTGGTGAGGCAGGCGAACACCGGGTAGCGCCGCTCGGCGACGAGCCAGTCGCGGAGGTCATCGGTCATCACCCGCTCGACGGTCAGGGCAGGGTCGGTCAACGGTCGTCTCCTCGCTCGGGATGGCGGTCCGGGATGTCCGGTCAGCCGATCGTAGACCGATGCCGCCCGGCATGCGAAGGCCCGCCGCTCCCGGAGGAGCGACGGGCCCGATTGCCTTCAGTTGGTGTGGGCTAGGGCGTCACCTTGGCGATGGTGGTGCCCCAGTTGGCGAGCGTCGAACGCGTGCCGCCGCAGGTCGTATCGGCCAGGAACTCCTGGAAGCGTGCAGGCCTGGTTGATGGTCTCTGTGGCGAACCACAGGTCGCCGTTCTCGTCGGCCACGGCCGCGCTGTAGTCGCCCCAGCGCTCAACGCCGCCGTCCCCCGGATCCAGGCTGACGTAGCCGGTGAAGCCGTCGGCCGGCCCCACGCCCCAGGAGACCACGTTCGCGGGACCGGTGCCACCGGCGCCGATCCACGAGTACGCGGCACTCGGGTAGACGGCCTGGCTGACCAGCGAGTAGCCGACCAGCACGTCACCGTCCGCGTTGGCAGCCACCGCCGGGAACGACGGCATTCGTGTTCTGCAGGGCCACGTAGCCCTGTGCGGACACGGACCCGCCCAGCGTGGTGCCGCCGAACGCGGGCGTCACGCCGAACCAGGCGATGCCGGTCCGCGTCGCGCCGGTTGGCGACTTCTGCACGGTGTTGAGCGCGCCCCAGATCTGGCCGTTCACGAAGACGGTCTGGTTCATCCGATCGTCGTTCGAGTTCAGCAGGTTGAGGTGCTCGGTCGTCGACGGCACGCCCAGTGCGGCCGGCGCCAGCTTGCTCTTGATCAGCGTCCTTGAGCGGCGTCGGGCCGTCGCGCTGCTGCATGGTCGGTGGGGCCCCGTAGACCTGGCTGTCCAGGATCGTGAGCTGCATATCCACCGACGGAGTGGCCGCGCTGAGGCTGGAGCTGTTGGTCAGCGCCCACAGCGCGATGCGGTTGTCCAGGCCACCGGTGAACTCCAGCGCCGAGAGGAAGTACTCGGTGCCGCCGTGGCCGGTGGCATACGCCGCACCGGGCGGCGTGGTCGCCGGCTGGATGCTGTAGGCCTGACCCTCGGCCAGGGTCGGCTGGTTGAACAGCACCACCGTGCCCAGCGAGCCGGCCGCCAGGGCCGTCTTGCTCATGGCATAGACGTTGGCGCCGTTGAAGCCGGCCTCGAAGACCGGGAACTCATTGGTGGTGACGTAGAAGCCGTTGGCATCGGCCCCGATCAGTGGCTGGTCACCGAAGCACGGGCACGCGTCGTGGGTCGGGGTGCCGTTGGTGCCGTCGTTGGTCGTGTCGATGCTGAACAGGTTCCAGGACCCGGTCGGGTCGCCGGATGGTGCTGACCGCGATCAGCAGGTGCGACGGGCCGGTGAAGTCGCCCGTGGGAGGATCCACGTCCAGCTGCAGGATCGTCACGAACCAGCGGTCCGTGTCGTTGTCGAAGTAGCACTTCGGGTCGCTGGTGAAGTCGCCGAACACCAGCGGATCGGCGCGGATGACCTCCGGCGCCAGGTTGAAGAAGTCGTTGAGCGGCATCGCCGCGGTCAGGTTGGCGCCCGCGGGACTCTTGACGCGGATCACCGTGTTGACCGACTCCACCACGAAGCCGTTGCCCACGCACAGCGCCTGGTCCGGCGGCTCGAGGCTGAACTGCGTGTTGGTGTAGTCGCCGGTACCGGCGAAACGGTTGGTCGAAGTGGTTCAGGCCGCCGAAGTGGGTCGTGCCCGTGGCGTCGACGATGGCCTGGACCGCCGGCCGTGGCACGTGGCTCGAGGGCACGCGGGCGGTGCTGATCGGGTTGTGGATGAACTTCTCGCGCTCGCCCTCCTCGGCGGCTTCCTCCGGGTCGGGGCGAACCTCGCCCTCGAGCACCTCCTCATCCTCGCCGCGTGGCGCGCGACCGGTGATGCGGGTGGTGCCGACGTGCTTCGCCTTCATGAACGCCTTCGTGCCGACGCTGTGGCTCCTCGCCGCGAGCGCGACAGGGGCCATGGCGCCGATGAGCAGCGCGACCATGGAGAGCACCACCAGCAAGCGCATTGAGGCAGAGCTCAGGGATCGATGAGTAACGGACATTGACCATCTCCGTGACATGCAAAAAGTGTCGGCAGTTGGGCCGATTTCCCCACTACCAGCCGGGAGGGCCGAGGGCTCGGTCAAGGGATCGCGGGGCGATCCTCCACAGCGTCCGACTGGCGGCCGTATGCGTGCCCCAACTCCTTAGCAACCGCAACGTCCGGCCGCGGACGGTGGCGCGTCCGAGCAACACCCACAGCCGTACACTCGACGCATGCGCATCGGCTTCAAGACCAGTCAGACCAACGTCGACTGGCCCACCATCCGAGAGACCTGGGAGCTCGGCGACACGCTGGAGGTCTTCGACTCCGGCTGGATCTTCGACCACTTCGTGGCGCTGGGCGAGGACGGCGGCGGCAGCCACGAGGGGATGATCCTGGCTGGCGCGCTGGCCGTGCTCACCAGGCGCCTGCAGTTCGGCCACCTGGTGCTCGGCAACACCTACCGGCACCCGGCGGTGGTGGCGAACATGGGTGCCACGCTCGACCACCTCGCGCCCGGCCGCTTCGTGCTGGGCCTGGGCGCTGGCTGGCACGAGGAGGAGCACGCCATGTACGGCATGGAGCTGCCGCCGATCGGCGAGCGGATCACCATGCTCGACGGCGCAGTGCAGGTCATCAAGGCGCTGTGGGAGCACCCAGACGGCGTCTCGCTCGACGCCCCGCCCTACCGCCTGACCGATGCGGTCTGCGACCCGGCACCGATCACCCCGGCGGGCCCCCGATCTGGCTGGGCACCCAGGGCCTGAAGCGCGGCCTGCGGATCGTGGCCGAGCGCGCCGACGGCTGGAACCAGACCGGCGATCCATCCACCTTCGTCGAGAAGCGCGATGCACTGCTGCGCCACTGCGAGGCGGTCGGCCGTGACCCGTCGGAGATCGAGATCAGCGCGCAGTCCTTCCTGCGCGACGGCAACTACGACGCGTGCCTGGAGGTGGCGAGCGACTTCGCGCGCAATGGCGCCGACCACGTGATCCTGCTCATGCCGGCCAGCGACGGCCCGGACGGGCTGCGGCGGCTGGCCGAGCGCGTGGCCGAGCCGCTGCGCGAGCGCTTCGCCTAGTCCCGGCGTGGCTGGCGCGGGGCCGCGGGCGCGGCTGCTCAGCATCGGGTCGGAGCTGCTGGCCGGCGAGACGGTCGACAGCAACGCGGCCTTCCTGGGGCGGCGCCTGGTGGGCCTGGGGATCACCCTCGTCGGCGTCGAGCAGCTGCCTGACGAGCGGGAGACGATCGCGCGGGCCTTCGCCGACGCTCGCGCGGAAGTGGAGCTGGTGCTGGCCACCGGCGGCCTGGGGCCAACCCACGACGACCTCACCCGCGAGGGCCTGGCCGATGCGCTGGACGAGCCGCTGACGGCCGACCCGTTGCTGGAGGAAGAGCTGCGCGAGCGCTTCGGCCGGATCGGACGCATGCCGCCCTCGAACCTGCGCCAGGCAGAGCGCATCGCGTCGGCCGAGGCGCTGCCGAACCCGATCGGCTCGGCGCCGGGCTGGTGGGTGGATCGCGACGGACGCGTGACCGCGCTGATGCCCGGCGTGCCGTCCGAGATGCGCCGCATGTTCGACGAGCAGGTGGCGCCGCGGCTGGTGGAGCGCTTCGGCGCCACGCCGTTGGCGGTGCGCACGGTCAAGACCTTCGGGATCGGCGAGTCGGCGCTGGCGGAGATGCTGGGCAGCCTGCTCGAGGAGCCCGGCGCCGGCGTGACGGCCGGCATCTACGCTCGCGACGACGGGGTGCACCTGCGCTTCACCACGCGCGGCGAGCGATCCGACCTGGACGCGCCGGTGGCGCGTTGCCGGGACGCGTTGGGTGACGCGGTCTGGGGCGCTGGACGAGGACCACTTGCCCGAAGTCGCGCTGGCGGCGCTGGCCGCGTGCCGGCGCGGCCACGGTCGCCTCCTGGGAAGCCGATACCAACGGGGCCCTGCTGGCGGCGCTGGCCGGCGCTCAGGCGGCTGACGGCTGCGGCAGCCTACGTGGGTGGCACGCTGGACGCCGGCGGCGCGCACGAGCGCGCCATTGGCCGATGCGGTGATCCAGCTGTCGCTGCTCCCGGAGGACGGGCACGGCCGCAGCCGCGTCCGGGTGGCGGTCAGCGGCGTCGTGCGCTGCCCGCAGACGGAGCTGCGCATCCACGGCAGCGGCGACCAGCGATTCCGACGTGCGGCCTTCGCGGCGCTGGACCAGGTGCGTCGCAGCGTGGGCGGCTAGCCGAGGTCAGTAGCCGTAGTCGCTGCCCATGCTGGCGATGGGCGTTTCCTCTGGCGCGTCAGTGGGAGCAGCCGATGCCACGCTGCTCTCGACGGCCGAGGCCTCCGGAGAAGCGCTGGCACTCGCGCCCGCCCCGCCGTCAACGGCTGGCAGGCGGCGACGCCGATGACGAGGGCGAGGAGAGCGGCGGCGAGCGCCAGTCGTCTGTTCATCTCGCATCGGTAATGCGAAGCAGGTTACGGGCGATGTGTCCGCATGGCGTGAGGCTGTTCCCATACCGCAACCGCGATTCGGCATCGGGGTGCGTTGGATCACCAACGTTCGCGGGTGCGGGAAAGCCGAGGCCGGCTCCGCGGGGGAGCCGGCCTCGAAACGTGATGACGCCTGACGGCGTTGGCAGTTCAGCAGCCGGTGGCGGGCTGCCGGAATCCGGGCGCCGGATTCAAGTCGCCCATCAACGTATAGCGGCCAATGTTGGCGGACGGTGACTGCGTGGGCTCTGAGACGAGATTCGGCGAGGAACGCATGAACCAGGGCAGGAACACCTCGTCCTCTGGATGCCAGTAGCCGTCGGCACTCTGAGTGCCGTTCGGGTTCGGCCCCTGGAAATAGGTGTTTGCACCCATCGCGAAACCGATTCCAACCACCGGATCACCGGTTTCCAAAATATCGGTGCATCCGTACTGCGGGGCCGTTGGCGTGAGCCACGGCTCCACCGTGTTGTTGACGAAGGGGTCATCGGCCCACTCGGCAACCTCGTGGCTGAGGGCGTGAATGTCCTGCAAGGCCCAGAAGCTGCCGCCGTTGGGGCGAGCGTAGATCCCCGGAGACATGTACGAAGCCCATGCGTAGGTGATGACCTTGGCATTCCCGTTGCTGCCCGTATTCAAGGCCGATGCGCCGTGGAATCCGATGACGCAGCAGTTGAAGATGTCGGGGCCGATGTGCAAGAGCACGTCGCTGGTGAGGTAAATCGGCAGGTGCGTTGGGTCCGCCTTGGTGGTGAGATTCTTGATCTGCGATGACCACCACTTGTAGTTCACGTCGGCGAAGATGACGCCTCGGCCGCTCTGGAGCAGCGTGCCCTGGTTTGCCGGGACGTTGATCGTCACCGCCGGCAGGACGTTGGGGTGCAGGCGGAGGTGATAGGTGCTGCTCCCAGTCTTGTTGAATTGGATGCGCTGAGTCGCGTCCTGCAGCTGGAGCGGCACCCCGCTGTTCCCTGCCGAGAGGACCCCACCGGGACCACGCGGCGAAAACGGACCATTGGGTAGGACGTCGGGCCCGGTCGCGGCTGGCGTCGATCCATAGTCGTTGAGCGCGAATTGCGGCGATGCCAACGTGGCGGCCAGTACGCTGGTGCCGTCGTAGGTCAGCCCCGCGACGTTGACGATGATCGGCGTGATGTCGGCCTCGATGGTCACATCGCATGCGGATCCTGAGCACGTATCCGGATTGGCGCCGACCATGTTGTAGCCGTACGTGACGCCATCACTTGGATCGAGCGTCGACCCAAACCAGTGCTGGACTGTTCGGGTGGTAGGCAACGCGTTCGCGCCGCCCGTGGTCGCATCAAGAGCCTTCAGCTGGGCGTCGCTGATGGTCTGGACCTGAGGTTTGGCAGCCGCCATCGGGCTGACCCAAAGCAGGCCCGCAAGGAGTGTGAGGGCGGCAAGCGCCACCAGAAACCGACGTAGGTGCATGAGAACCTCATCGTGTTCTCTTCCAGTGCGTTGGGCGCGCAGGGGAAGTACGTCGGGCCAGCGGGAACCAGAGAACGTTAAACCCGCCCAGCAGCCCGCGCAACTGGAGGGCGGCGCTCTGTGGTGCGCGGGATCACCAGCGGCCGATCATCTGCACGGCGGCCGGGCGAATCTCGAAGGTCCAGCTCGTCCTGGCGCCCGATCAGGTCGCCGTCGGCCTGGACCGGAACCGCTCGACCGTCGGTGCTGCTGATCGTCACCCGCTGGGCGTGGATCGGCCTGGCGTGGGGCTTCCTCTTGGCGACCCACCGCACCGCCTCCGGCAGGAACGCGGGCAGCGGTCCGGGATAGATCCGCATCGTGAGCCGCCCCGCGTCCAGGCGGGCGCCGGGGTTGACGCGCAGCCCGCGGCCGAACCACGGCGTGACGCTGATGACCAGGAGCTCGATCGGGCCGTCGTGGACGACCGTGCCATCCGCCTCGACCCGAACGTCGTGCCGGTCGATCAGATCGGGAATCGAGACCGCCACCGCCCCGGCCCAGCCGAGCATGCCCTTTGCCCCGCCCTCGGCGTAGCGGCCGGCGACGATGGCGTCCCAACCGGTGCCGGCGAATAGCGCGAGCCGGCCGTCCACGGAGACCAGGTCCACCGGCCGGGTTTCGCCGGCCGCCAGCGTCGCGGCCAGGAACTCCGGCTCTCGAGTCAGGCCAAGCAGGTTCGCGGTCGCGTTGCCGAAGCCCGCCGGGATGTAGCCCAGCACCGTGTCGGTGCCGGCCACCGCGTTGTAGCCGACGCCCAGGCTGCCGTCGCCGCCCACCACCACGATCGTGCGGTACGCGGCCAGCCTCTCGCCCATCCAGGACGTCAGCGTGTCCGGGTCGCGGGTGGCGATGGTGTGCAGGTCGGCGCCGAGCCGCTGCCTGCGCCAGCGTCACCGCCTCCTGCACGCGGGACTGCCGCGCAGAGCCGGCCAGCTCGTTCAGGAAGATGGCGATCGGGGCGGGCGGACTCACCGCGCCACTCTACCCCCCGCGTGGCACCCGCTGGCAAGCCGCGGCCGCGGCCTCGGCCGCGTGGGACTAGGGCATGCCGGCCCAGCACCTCGGCGGCATCCTCCTCCTTGGTGGTAGCCACGAAGACCAGCATGTCGCCGTTGACGTACAGGTAGACGCGGTTGTCCTGCTCGGGGTCGGTGGCGCGCTGGACATCGCTTGCCGCCGACGTTCGCGGACTCCCACTCGAGCGGCGCGTCGCGCTCGGCGTCGGTGGCGTCCTTGAATGCCTGCAGCAGGCGACCGGAATCGGCGCCCTCTGCCCGGAAGACGAAGACCGCCACGCCACTGCCGCTTTCCGTCGACAGGCCGAAGCCAATGGCCACCGACACGTCGTCAGGCGACACGCCCAGGTTCCGCAGGAAGTCCTCGACCTCGGCGCTGGCGCCGCCGGAGTTCGCGAACTCGTTGCCCTGCATCGAGAGCTTCTGCAGCGCCACGCCGCCAATCGTGTCCGGGATCAGCGCTTCCAGGTCCGCGGCGCCGGACGGCAGCGACGGCTGGGCGCCCATCGCTCGAGGAGGCGGCCGATGGCTCGACGCTGGGCGAAGGAGTGGGGCTGGCCGAGGCGCCGCCGCTGCTGCAGGCAGCGATCGCGAAGGCCAGGAGCAGGATCGCCGCCATGGCGGCGCGCAGGGGAATCACGAGTGCGGACAACCTCGTAGCGGAACCGGCCTGGCGGGCACGGCCGGGACCTGCAGGATAGCGAAGGGGCGAGCGGCTGACGAATCGGCGCCCGACCAGGATCGCAACGCCCTACTTGAGGAAGGCGCTGCGCTCGCGCTTCAGGAAGCGGCCGCCGCCGGTCTCGCCCAGCCACTCGTCGCCGTCGACCACGATCCGCCCGCGGCTGAGCACGACGTCCGAGCCACCGGTCACCTCCCAGCCCTCGTAGCAGCTGTAGTCGACGTCCATGTGATGGGTGCTGGCGTTGATGGTGTGCTTGCGGTTCGGGTCGTAGACCACCAGGTCGGCATCCAGGCCAACCTGCACGGCGCCCTTCTGCGGCAACCCGAACATGCGCGCCGGTGCGGCCGAGGTGATCTCCACCCATCGGTTCGGCGTCAGCCGTCCCTCGGCCACGCCGCCGCTGTGCAGCAGGTCCATCCGGTTCTCGACGCCGGGCAGCCCGTTCGGGACCTTGCGGAAGTCGCCGCGTCCCATCTCCTTCTGCCCGTGGAAGTCGAACGGGCAGTGGTCGGTGGAGACGACCTGCAGGTCGTCCTTGAGCAGGCCGATCCAGAGGTCCTCCTGGTGGTCCGCCGGCCGCAGCGGCGGCGAGCAGACGAACTTCGATCCCTCGAAGCCGTTGCCCATGTCCTCCAGCGAGAGGAACAGGTACTGCGGGCAGGTCTCGGCGAAGGCCGGCAGGCCCTCATCGCGTGCCCGCCGCACCTCGTTCAGGGCCTCGCGCGCGGAGAGATGGACGATGTAGACCGGCGCTTCGGCCACCTCCGCCAGGCGGATGACGCGGTTGGTGGCCTCGCCCTCCAGCACCGGCGAGCGGCTGGTGCCGTGGAAGTACGGATCGGTGTTGCCGGCCGCGACGTTCTGGCCGGCCACCACGTCGATGGCCAGGCCATTCTCGGCGTGCATCATGATCAGCCCGCCGTTCTTCTGGGTCTGCTGCATCGCCTGGAAGATCGCGCCGTCGTCGCTGAAGAAGACGCCGGGGTAGGCGGTGAACAGCTTGAAGGTCGTCACGCCCTCGTCGACCAGCGTGTCCATCTCGGCCAGGACGTCGTCCCGGACGTCGCTGATGATCATGTGGAAGCCGTAGTCGATGCAGGCCTTGCCGTCGGCCTTCTCATGCCAGGCGTCCAGGCCCTGGCGCAGCGAGCCGCCACGCGGCTGCACGGCGAAGTCGATGATCGTGGTGGTCCCGCCGAAGGCGGCCGCGCGCGTCCCGGTCTCGAAGGTGTCCTTGGCGAAGGTGCCGCCGAACGGCAGCTCCATGTGGGTGTGCACGTCGATCCCGCCGGGGATGACCCACTTGCCCGATGCATCGACGGTGCGATCGGCCGTCGCCTCCAGCTCGGTCCCGATCATGGCGATCGTCTCGCCGTCGATCAGCACGTCCGCTCGAGTCGTGGCATCGGCGTTGACGATCGTCCCGCCCTTGATCAGCGTGCGCATCGGTCTTCCCTTTCGGCTGTTTGGACGGTTCGGGCGCATCGGGCGCAATGGTACGACGCTGCTGGGTGGACATCGATGCCGCGAGCGGCCGTGGATATCGCCGGCGCCAGACCGGCGTGTGTAACTTGACAGGTACGTAACAGAGTCGGGTACATTAACGGCATGGAGGCTGTTCTGCGTGCCCTGGCGGATGAAAGCCGGTTGACGCTGGTGCGAGCACTGGCGAGCGGTCCGGCGACCGCGGGGAAGCTGGCCACTCTTCTGCCGATCGCGCGCCCGGGCGTATCTCGGCACCTGCGAGTCCTCCGGGAGGCCGGACTGGTCGAAGTTCGCAAGGAGGCGCAGCGGCGCGTTTACGAACTTCGGCCGGAGGCACTGGCTGAGATCGATGAATGGCTTGGCCCGTATCGGACGCTCTGGGAGCAGCGATTGGACGCGCTGCATACGGAAGTGTCCCGCGGGAAACGCGAAAGAAGGAGTATCAGATGACCAGCAATGCACCCAGGCGCGAACGAGTCCTCGGGAGCCTCGGCACCGCCGATGGCAAGGGCGTCGTGCGCATGGAAGACCGCTTCCAGACCGATATCCACGACCTGTGGTCCGCTCTGACGGAGCCTGGCCGACTTGCCCGTTGGCTTGGCGAAATCGAAGGGGACCTGCGCCTCGATGGTGCATTCCGCGCGCACTTCTTCGCCAGCGGATGGGAAGGCACCGGAAGCGTCGAGGCCTGCGAGCCGCCGCAGCGGCTACTCGTCAGAACCAAGGATGCGGAGGAGGGCGAGGAGCACACGATCGAGGTGCGGCTGACCTCGGACGGCGACGGGACGACCCTGGTGCTCGAAGAACGGGGAATGCCCATCGATCACCTCGCGGCGTACGGCGCGGGGATTCAGATCCACGTGGAGGACCTCGCCGCGTACCTCGCTGGGCAAGAGCGTGTGCCCGAGAGCCGCTGGGCGGAGCTGATGCCGCCCTACCGGCAGCTGGCCAGCGAGATCGGCTAGACATGGAAAGGACGAGCGGATGACCACTGGCACCGAACATACCGACCGGATCCTGGGCAGCCTGGCGTCAGCGGATGGCAGGGGGGTCGTCCGGATCGAGGACCGGTACCGCACGGACATCGACGACCTGTGGTCTGCCATCACCGAGCCAGCTCGTCTGGCCCGCTGGTGGGGCAGCGTAGCGGGCGATCTACGTCCTGGCGGCGAGTTCCGACTGGCCGCGGAATGGGAGGGTGGAGGCCGGGTGGAGGTGTGCGAGCCACCGCGACGCCTGCAGGTCACCATCAGGGAATCCGACGAGTCCTACCGAAAGGGACGGGGCGTACCGCCGTTCGATTCGTCGATCGGCGCCATTCTCACCCCGGAGGGCAACGAGACGATCCTGGTCCTGGAGGTACGAGGCATGCCGCTCGACAGGATCGCCTTCTACGGCGCCGGATGGCAGATCCACGCTGAAAAGCTCGCAACGCATGTCGCTGGACGTGAGGTGGGCGATACGGAACCGCGCTGGGACGCGCTCGTCCCGCTCTACCAGGAGCTCGCCACCAACATCGGCTAGGCGGGGTCCTCGTATGCCTGGAGGCGGCAGACCAGGGTCAGGCCGATGGCGCGGTAGACGCCGAAGCCCATGGTCGAGCTCTGCAGGACGCCGAACCGATGTCCCGCATCGGCTCCGGCCTGCAGGGCCGCCAGGCTGATCGCCCGCCCGAAGCCGCGACGTCGGGCATCCTCCGCCACTGCCACGGCGTAAATGCCAGCAGCGTCGCCGGCCGTGCAGAGGGTGGCGCAGGCCACCGGCCGGCCGTCCTGGGCGCGACCCGACGAAGTGCTGGAACGGGACCGACTGCGTCCCACCCATCCCGCGCGCCGATGCGCTCGAACGCGCCGGCGAAGATACCGCGCATCCCGAGCGGCTCAAGCACGGCCAGCACGTCGGCGAACTCGGCCGGCAGACCGGACGGGCGCGGATCGTGAAATCGTCGTGAACCGGTGGCGGGGGCAGGGCGTCCAGGTCGATCGCCATGCCGGGCCACGCGGGCCACTGCTCGAGGCCGCGCGCCCGCAGCCGGCGGCCGATGTCCGCTGGGACGGCTGCCGCGCCACGTCCACCACACCGACCCCTGGCCGCGGCCCGCGCAGCTCGGTCAGCAGCCCATCGATGGCCGCATCGGCCTCTCCATCGGCCAGGTTGATGCGCAGCACGCTGGTCGAGCGCGGATCCTCGTTCGGGCCGGTGAACGCGTGCCAGGTCAGCCCGTCAGCGTCATGGATCTCGCCATCGGGGTAGGCGCCGGCGATGAGCTGCCAGGTCTCGACGAAGTTGCGCTCCACCGCCTCGGCGGCGGCGTGGCGGTCGATCGGCGGTGTGCCCTCGATCACCGGGCCATGCTATGTCAGCGCCTGCTTACCATGGGCGCGATCATGTGGTCGGACGCATGACGGTCGCAGTAGCCCGCGCGCAACACCTGCAGGGATGGCTGTTCATCCTGCCGGTGCCGATCCGGGCCCACCGTTGGAGTACCCGAGCAATGTGTTTCTTCCTTTCGCTGCTTCTCCTCGGCCCGCGCTTCGTGCTGTTCATCTGGTGGCTGGTCAATCCGGCCGCCTGGAATCATCGTCTTTGACACGTGGCTGCTGCCGGTGCTGGGCATCGTCGTTCCTGCCATGGACGACGCTGATGTTCGTCTTCGTGGGACCAGCCGGGCATCACCGGCTTCGAGTGGGTGTGGATGGGCCTGGCCGTCGCCGCCGACTTCTTCTCGTACGCGGGAGGCGCGGTGGGTGGACGCGGCCGCGTCCCGGGCAGCTACTACTAGGAGCTAGACCGCCAGCCTGGTGACGATGGGGGCGTACGCGTCGAGCTGCGCCTCCTCGTCCCCGTTCATCAGGTAGATGTTGAACTGGTCGACGCCCGCGTCGGCCAGGGCGTGGAGCTTGTCCAGGTGCTCCTCCGCGTCGCCCAGCACGCAGAAGCGGTCGGTCACCTCGTCGCCCGACGAAGGCGGCGTTGCTCGAGCCGACCTCGGCGTGGTGCAGGTAGTCGTACCCCTCGCGGTCGCTGATGTAGCCGGTCAGCGACTCCGGCAGCTGCTCGCGCGGGTACTTGTTGACCAGGTCCACGACGTGGTTGCTGACCAGGGCCGGGAACCATCGGGTCCGCTCGCGGCCGACCTCGCGCGGAGCCACGTGCGCCGGTGCGGCCGCCTGGATCTTGACGCTGCCCGTCGGCCGGCCGGCAGCGACCTCTGCCTCGCGCAGCTGGTCGGCGAACCAGCGGATCAGGTCGGGATCGGCGAGCTGCAGGATCAGGCCATCGGCCACGCGGCCGGTCATGGCGATGGCCATCGGTCCGTAGCCGGCGACCCAGACCGGAAGGCTCCATCGGCCGGTCCAGGGCAGCTGCAGCTCGGTGCCCTCGTAGGTGACGGATCGGCCCTCCACCAGGTCGCGGATGACGCCGATCGCCTCTTCCAGCGTCTTCATGCTGGTCGGCGGCTTGCCGAGCACCCGGCGCGCGCTGTCGCCGCGGCCGATGCCCAGGTCCATCCGGCCCTCGCTCAGCTCGTCCAGCACCGCCAGGGCCGAGGCGGTCACGCTCGGCTCGCGGGTGGCGGGGTTGGTGACGCAGGTGCCCAGCCGCATCCGCTCGGTGGCCTGGGCCATCAGGGTCAGCAGCACATATGGCTCGCGCCACAGCACGTGGCTGTCGAACAGCCAGCCGTAGCGTGAAGCCGTTGGCCTCGGCCCGCTTCGCCAGCCCGACCGTGCGGGCCAGGTCGTTCTCAGGCTTGAGGGTGAACCCGAAATCCATCAGGGCCTCCGTCCGGCGAACACATGGCTGGAGTGCATCGGCGCCCGGGATCGTGCCGCTCCGTCGCACGGCGATCATGAGTGCGTGCTTGTGAGGCGCCAATCGGCTCCGTGGCTGAGGGACGACCTGGGCTGCCACACGTAGCTCATCGTGCGTGTACCGCGAGGCAGCCGTACGGCCGCACCAGGTCCTGGTAGGCGTCCGGCCGGCGGTCGCGGTAGAACTGCCAGAGCTGCCGCACCTCGGTGATCTGGTCCATGTCCAGGTCGCGGACCAGCAGCTCCTCCTTGTGCGGATCGCCCACGTCGCCCACGAACTGGCCGCGCGGATCCACGAAGTAGGACTGCCCGTAGAAGTCGTCGTCGCCCAGCGGCTCGATGCCGACCCGGTTGATGGTCCCGACGTAGTAGCCGTTGGCCAGCGCGTGCGAGACCTGCTCGACGCGCCACAGGTACTCGGACAGGCCACGCGAGGTGGCTGACGGAATGAACACCAGCTCCGCGCCGTTCAGGCCCAGTGCCCGCGCGCCCTCCGGGAAGTGGCGGTCGTAGCAGATGTAGACGCCCACCTTGCCGACCGCGGTGTCGAAGACCGGGTAGCCCAGGTTGCCGGGGCGGAAGTAGAACTTCTCCCAGAAGCCCTTGACGTGCGGGATGTGCGTCTTGCGGTACTTGCCCAGGTAGGAGCCATCGGCATCGATCACGGCGGCGGTGTTGTAGTAGATGCCGTTGGTGTGCTCGTCCTCCTCGTACATCGGGACGATCAGCACCATGCCGGTCTCCTTGGCCAGCTCCTGCATCCGCTTGGTGGTCGGCCCGTCGGGGATGTGCTCGGTGTAGCTGAAGTACTCCGGATCCTGGACCTGGCAGAAGTAGGGGCCGTAGAACAGCTCCTGGAAGCACATCACCTTCGCGCCCTGCTTGGCAGCCTCGCGCGCGTACTTCTCGTGCTTCTCGATCATGGTGTCCTTGTCGCCCGTCCACTCCGCCTGGAGCAGGGCGGCACGGATAGTTCGCGGCATTCGGGTCAGCCTCCTGCGAATCGGATGCTCGGCGTGCCTGTGATCAGGGCCGATACTCTACACCTCGACATTCCTTCCTCCAGCCCGATGAATCGGCGCCTCTCGCGCGGTCTTTCCGGCGTCCACAGCCCAGCCGATGAGGTGAAACCGTGACCTGGCCGAAGGGCATCCATGCCATCACCCTGTTCGTCGAGGACCTGGCCGCGGCACGCGAGTTCTACCAGCGCGTCTTCGGCCTGCCGATCCACTTCGAGGACCCGCATTCGGCGGTCTTCAACTTCGGCAACACCGTGATCAACCTGCTGGCGGTGAGCGAGGCGCCGGAGCTGATCGCGCCGGCAGTCGTGGCAGGTCCGGAGGCCGGCTCGAGGATGCAGTTCTCCATCGAGGTGGACGACGTGGACGCCATGGTTGCCGACCTGCAGTCGCGGGGTGTCCAGATCCTGAACGGCCCGATGAACCGGCCGTGGGGCATCCGCACCGCTTCCTTCCAGGACCCCGCCGGGCACATCTGGGAGATCGTCGGAGAGATCGCCGACTAGACCACGAGCTCCAGGCCCTCGGTGCCGCCGACCACGGCCGGACCCTGGCGGGCCTGCAGCTCGGCGACCAGACCGTCGAGCACGTCGTCATCGTGACTTGGATCGTGGTGGAAGGTGACGCATCCGGCCGACCTCCGATTGGACCGCAAAGGCCCAGGCATGCTCGGTCGAGCTGTGGCCCCAGCCGACCCGGGTCAAGTACTCGTCGGACGTGTACTGGGCGTCATGGAGCAGAACATCGGCCCCGGCCGCCAGCTCATGGCCGGACGTCCAGTCAGGCGGCAGCGGGAACGTTGGCGCCCCCAGCGCCGGCTCGTGATCCGGCAGGTACGCAACTGACCCCGATGCGTCCTCGATCCGGTACCCGACGGTCGGGCCGGGATGGATGACCGGCCGCCCGTGCACAACCGCGTCGCCAACCTGGAATGGCTCGCGCGGCACGTCGTGCAGCACGACGCGCGAGCCGAGGTCGCGCAGCCGAACCGGGAACAGGGGCGGCGAGAGATAGCGCGCCATCCGCTCCCCCAGGTCGGCGTTGGTCGATGCGGGACCCCAGACGTGCAGCTCGACGTCCGGCCGGAAGCACGGTTCGAAGAAGCCGAGGCCCTGGAGATGGTCGAGGTGCAGGTGGGTGAGCAGGAGGTCGATCCGGCCGCTGTAGTCGCGCAGTTGAACTCCGAGCGGACGGATGCCGGTGCCGGCGTCCAGCACAATGAGGGCGGACTCGGTGCGAACCTCGACACAGGCGGTGTTGCCGCCGTAGCGCACCGTGTCGGCCCCAGGGCTCGCGACCGATCCACGGGTGCCCCATAGTCGAATGCGCAATGCGCTACCTGTCCTCGGCCGCGGACTCCCAGAACAGCGCAGCCGCTCCCAGCACCTCTTCGCCCAGGCCCACCAACGGAAACGCGCTCACCTCCAGCGTCCGTGCCGCGCCGTCCCGGCCGATGATGTCGACGCGGGCATGGACCGGCCGCCGACCTCGCAGGGCACGGACCAGCGGGATCTCGTCCACACCGACCGGCCGACCGGAGTCGTCGCGGACCGCGTACGCCGCCGTCCAGGCGTCGAACGCCATCGCGCCCTCCTCGTCGAAGCGGTGCCCGAGGAGAGGCTCGGCGGCCTCGTTGTAGAAGACCAGCGTGCCCTCCCTGTCGATCAGGAAGGTCGGGAGCGCCAGGCTGCTGGCCAGGTGCCGGACCAGGATGAGCTCGATCGGTTGCGCCATCACACCTCCTCGCTGCTGAATCTAATCCGCGCCGAGCGAGCCGACCAGCCCTCGGCGGGTGCAGAATCGACCCGATGCCGTGGAAGGGCCACGCCAAGATCGCGTTCATCGGCTCGCACTCGGTGCGCAAGTCGAACGCGGTGCATGCCTTCGCCAGCACCATCGGGCGTGCCGGCCGCAGCGTCGAGGTCGGCCGCGAGGTCATTCGCTTCAACCCGCTGGGCATCAACGAGGGCGCCACGCCCGAGTCGCAGCTCTGGGTGCTCATGGCGCAGATCCAGCAGGAGCTGGAGCTCCGGGGCGAGGCCGAGGTGGTCGTCACCGATCGGTCCGTGGTCGACAACTTCGCCTACTACCTGCGCGTGACCGATGGCGCCGATCCGTTCGCGGTCGAGCCATTGATCCGGCGCTGGTCCCAGACCTACGACCTGTTCGTGCGGCTGCTGCCGGACGTGGCGCTGCTGCCCGATGGCGTGCGCTCGACCAACGACGCGTTCCGCGACGAGATCGAGGCGATCCTGGATCGCATCCTGCCGACCTACGTCGCCGATGAGCGGCTGATCAGCATCCCGGCCTCGTCGGTGACCGAGTCGTTCGACTGGTGGTCGATCGCCGAGCGCCTGGCCAGCCTGCGCGGCGAGCCACTGCGCGCGGAGGCAACGGCGAAATCCGGCGGATGATCTAGTCCGCGCCGGACCGCATCAGTACACTCGCCGCACCGATGACGGTCCGAGTTCCATCGCGCATGCTCGGGTTCTTCAACGTGCCGATCCTGCGGCGCGTGGCCTTCCATGCCAGGCGCATCGGCTCGCAGGTCGACCGGCACTTCTTCACCACGCTGCTGACCGCGGTGCTGGGCTTCGTGGCCGTGGCGACGCTGCTGGTGGCGCTGTTCGAGGACAAGTTCACGGTGGCCGGCATCGGGGCCACGCTGTACTGGGCGGTGACCACCGTCATCGGCTCCGGCGATCCGAGCTACGTCACCACCGCCGGCGGCTTCGTCGTGGCGTGGCTGCTGGCGTTCTTCGGCGTGGCCCTCGTGGCCGCCATGACCGGGGCGGTGGTGGGGTTCGTCATCGACTTTCTTCTCAAGGAGGGCCAGGGCATGGGAGCGGCCGGGTTCCGTGACCACATCGTCGTCTGCGGCTGGAACAGCACGGCTCGCGACCTGATCGAGGAGCTGAAGACCGACGAGTACACAGACCAAGGTCGTGGTGCTGCACGACAGCGAGCGCAATCCGGCCGGCGACGGCGTGTACTTCGTGCGCGGCGACATCACCGCCGAGGCCGACCTGCGGCGAGCGGGCATCGCGGAGGCGGCGAGCGCCATCGTCTTTCCGGCGGCCGGCACCAACGAGGCGGACATGCGCTCGATCCTGTGCGTGATGGCGATCGAGTCGATCGCGCCGGAGGTGCGCACCGTGGTGGAGGCCAACAACCCGGCCCACGTCGAGCACTTCCGCCGGGCCAGGGCCGATGAGGTGCTGGTGACCTCGACGCTCGCCTCGCGCCTGCTGGCCCGATCGGCCCTGTACCCGGGCCTGTCGGAGCTGGTCACGGACCTCGTCTCCGGCGGCAAGGGATCGGAGCTGTACCGCATCCAGATCCCCGAGGAGATGTGCGGCCTGTCGGTCGACGAGTTCTCTGCCCGCCTGCGCGCCGATCACAGCGCGACCCTGCTCGCCGTCAGCCGCCGCGGCCAGGTCTCAACCAACCCCGCCACGGATTTCAAGATGCAGCCCGGCGACGACGCGGTGGTCGTGGCCGAGTCGCTCGGCACCCTGGCGCCGCTGCGCCTGGCGCAGGACTGATCGCATGGCCAGGACGGTCATGACCGATGCCGAGCGGATCGCCGCCCTCAAGGCGGAGCGCGACCGCGCGCTGGCGCGTGCCCACGAGCTATCGCTCGCCTACCTGCGGTCGCTGGACGAGCGGCATGTCGGCCCGCTGACCGACGCACGCGGGATCCGCGAGCGCCTGCGCTCGGAGCTGACCGATGCGGGCGAGGACGCCGAGGCGGTCGTCGCCGACATGGCGGTCGCGCTCGACCCCGGGATCGTGGCCTCCACCGGGCCGCGCTACTACGGCTTCGTGATCGGCGGGTCGCTGCCGGCGGCCTCGGCCGCGGACGTGCTGACCACGGCCTGGAACCAGAACGGCGCGCTGCATGCCCTCTCGCCCGGCGGCGGCCGCGGCCGAGGAGATCGCCGGCGAGTGGATGCTCGACCTGCTGGGCCTGCCGGCCGACGCGAGCGTGGGACTGCCCACCGGAGCGGGACTGGGCAACGCGGTCGGCATGGCGGCCGCGCGGCACCGGCTGTTGCAGCGGGCCGGCTGGGACGTGGAGGCAGCCGGCCTGTACGGCGCCCCCGAGATCGTGGTGATGATCGGCGACGAGGCCCACGCCACCGTGCTCACCGCGCTGCAGTACCTGGGCTTTGGCCGCGATCGGGTCACGCGCATCGCCGTCGACGAGCAGGGGCAGATGCGGATGGACGCCCTGCGGTCCGCCGTGGCGGAGCTGGACGCGCAGTCGCCGCTGCTGGTGATCGCGCAGGCCGGCAACGTCAACACGGGCGGCTTCGATCCGGTGGGCGAGATCGCCGATGTGCTGGCGGAGCACCCGAACGCCTGGCTGCACGTCGACGGGGCCTTCGGCCTGTGGGCCGCCGTCTCCCCGGACCTGCGCCACCTGGTGGCCGGGGTCGAGAAGGCCGACTCGTGGTCGACCGACGCGCACAAGTGGCTGAATGCCGGCTATGACTGCGGCTTCGTGGCGGTGCGCGACCCGGAGGCGCACCGCTCGGCCATGGCCGCCACCGCGGCCTACCTGCTGCGCAGCGACCAGCGCGAGTCGTGGGAGTACGTGTTCGACAGCTCGCGGCGCGCGCGCGGCTTCGCCCTGTACGCCGCCATCCGCTCGCTCGGCCGCGACGGCATCCGCGAGATGGTCGAGCGCTGCTGCCGGCTGGCGCGGCGCATGGCCGATCAGCTGGCCGAGGGCGGCGTCGAGATCCTGAACGACGTGGTGCTCAACCAGGTGCTGGCCCGCTTCGGCGACGACGAGCGCACGCAGGCGGTGATCGCCCGGGTGCAGGCCGATGGCACGGCCTGGATGGGCGGCACCTCGTGGCACGGCCTCGGCGCCATGCGCATCAGCGTCAGCAACTGGTCGACCTCGGAGGCCGATGCCGATGCATCGGTCCAGGCCATCCTGCGCGCGGCAGCTGACGTGGATCGGGCCTGACACCGGCAGATCAACGATCCGCTAGGCTCCGCGCGATGAGTGGTGATCCCGTCAGCCTGCGCGAGACCTGGCTCGATCTCGACGGCCGGCGCCTGCTGTACCGGACGAATGCCGAGTCGCCGCCGCCGGCGGACGCTCCCACCCTCATCCACGTCCACGGCTTCGCCATCTCGGGCCGCTACCTCATGCCGACCGCGTGGCGGTTGGCCCCTGAATTCCGGACCTACGTTCCCGACCTGCCGGGCTTCGGCCGCAGCGAGCGCCCGCCGCATCCGTACGACATCCCGGAGCTGGCCGATGCCCTGGGGCGCTTCATGGACAAGGTCGGTGTCGAACGAGCGACGCTGCTCGGCAATTCGCTCGGCTGCCCCATCATCGGCGAGTTCCTGGACCACTTCCCGGACCGGGCGGAGCGGGTCATCTTCGTCTCACCGGCCGGTGGGCTCTACAACCAGCCATTTCCGAAGGGCCTCTCGCAGCTCATCGTGGACACCCTGCGCGAGCCGCCCGGCATGGGAAAGTTCGTCGTCAGCGACTACCTGGCCTATGGCCCGGTCGCGATCATCAACCTCATCCGCTCGATGCTCCGCTACCCGACCACCGAGCGGATTGCCAAGCTGACGGTGCCGACGCTCGTGGTGCTGGGCAGTCGCGACCCGTTCGTCAGCGAGCGGTGGGTCAAGCGACGAGCGACTGGCCTGCCCCACGTCACGGCGGTCACCATCCACGGCGCCGCGCACGCGATCAACTTCTCGCATCCAGAGCAGCTGGCGAACGTCGTCCGCAGCTGGATGGCCGATCAGCCGATCGTCGACGACCCGGCGGTCCCCGGGCGGGCGCGCGTCTTCCTGAGGCCCGCCGCGGGATAGTCGTGGCCGAACCAGCCGAGCTCCACCATGGCCCGGTCGTGGCCATGCAGGCCGGCGAGGGGCCGCCCCTCGTACTGATTCACGGCCTGTCCGGCTCGGGCACGTGGTGGAAGCGCAACCTGCCCGCGCTGTCAGCCACGTTCCGGGTCACGGCCATCGACCTGCCGGGCTTCGGCTCCAGCCATCGCGACGCGCGGCTCATCCTGGACGAGGCGCCCGCCCAGGTAGCGGCGCTGATGGCCGAGCTGGGCATCGAGCGCGCCCATGTCATGGGCCACTCCATGGGCGGCCTGGTGGCCGCCGGCCTCGCCGCTGACCACCCCGAGCGCGTCGACCGGCTGGTGCTGGTGGACGCCGGGTTCCTGTCGTTCGACCCGGGATGGTGGGACCGCATCACCGGTCCGTTTCGAACCTTGCCGTGGACCTCGCCGACGATCCTGCCGACCCTGCTGCGCGACGCGGCTCGCTCGGGCCCGGTCCGGATGGCCCGCGCCACGGCCGAGCTGCTGCGCAAGGACTGGGGTCACAAGCTGCCGGCCATCACGGCGCCGACGCTCGTGATCTGGGGTGAGCACGATCGCGTCTGCAACCCGCGCATCGGCGAGCAGATCGCGGCGCTCGTGCCCGACGCGCGGCTGGTGATCATCCCGGGCGCCGGCCACAACCCGATGTGGGAGAAGCAGGCCGACTTCGACCGCGAGGTCCTCGCCTTCCTGCGCGGCTAGCGCCCTCGCCGCCTGCTGCCGCCTGTGGTGTAATCGCCGATCAGAACCGCGGCGCGCCAGCGCCGCTCGGAGGTACGCATGACCATCTCCGCCGACCGGTTGACGACCGAAGAGATCCTGCGGCTCAACCGGGACTACACCTTCTTCTCGTGGTCGGCCCAGGCCAAGATCAGCCCCATCGTCATCGACCGGGCGGAAGGCATCTACTTCTGGGACCCCGATGGCAAGCGCTACATCGACTTCAACTCGCAGCTGATGAGCGTGAACATCGGCCATGGCGACCGCCGGGTGGCCGATGCCATCGCCGAGCAGGCGCATCGGCTCGCCTTCGCCGCCCCCCAGTTCGCGACGGAGGTCCGCGGACGGCTGGGCGAGCTGCTGTCGGAGCTGACGCCCGGTGACCTGAACACCTTCTTCTTCACGCTGGGTGGCGCCGAGGCCAACGAGAACGCGCTGCGCATGGCGCGCATGTTCACCGGCCGGCAGAAGGTGATGGCGCGCTACCGCTCGTATCACGGCGCGACCGCCGGCGCCATCAGCGCCACCGGCGATCCGCGGCGCTGGGCGAACGAGCCGGCCGTGCCCGGCATGGTCCGCGTGCTCGACCCGCAGCGCTACCCGTCGGGTGAGGCGGAGCCGCTGGAGGCGCACCTCGCCTACCTGGACGAGGTGATCAACTACGAGGGGCCGCACACCATCGCCGCCTTCATCCTGGAGACGGTGGTCGGCACCAACGGCATCCTGATCCCGCCGGACGGCTACCTGCAGGGCGTGCGCGAGCTGTGCGACCGCTACGGCATCCTGCTCATCGCCGACGAGGTGATGGCCGGCTTCGGCCGCACCGGGCGCTGGTTCGCGGTCGACCACTGGGGCGTGGTGCCGGACCTGCTGACCATGGCCAAGGGCCTGACCAGCTCGTACCTGCCGCTGGGCGCAGTGGCCACTGTCACCGCGCATCGCCGAGTTCTTCAACGACCGCGTGTACTACGGCGGCCTGACCTACTCGGCTCATCCGGTCAGCTGTGCCGCGGCCATCGCCGCGGTCAACGTCCTGCGCGACGACGACCTGGTCGGCAATGCCGCCCGCCTGGGACCGGTGCTGGGCGAGCACCTGGCGCGCCTCCAGGCCAAGCACCCGAGCGTCGGCGAGGTTCGCAACCTGGGCCTGTTCGGAGTCTTCCAGCTGATCCGGGATCGGTCGACCAATGAGCCGATGGCTCCCTTCAACGGCTCATCCCCGGAGATGGCGGCGCTGGACGCCCGACTCAAGGCCGATGGGCTCTACACCATGCAGCACTGGGACAGCGTCTTCACCAACCCGCCGCTGTGCATCACCGAGGAGCAGCTGGACGAGGCGTTCGCGCATCATCGACGGCGCGCTGGAGGTGACGGATGCGGCGGTCGCCTGAGCGGCCGCCATCGCCACTGAGCGACCGATGACCGCCGGGTCGGCGCCACCCGCCCGACGCCGGCGCACGCGGATCCTCTTCTTCGTCCTGTTCTTCGTCGGCCTCCTGCTCCTGTGGGAGGCCCTCAAGTTCATCGGCGGCGATCCCGTGCGGATGGACGGCCAGGTGATCTGGGACCCGCCGCTCAAGATCTCCATGGCCAGCGACATCAACATGCCGCATCTGTGGTCCATCTTCGGCCGGCTCGGTGAACCAACCACCGGCGGCTCGAAGGAGACGCTTGCCTGGTACCTCACGCTGCAGGCGCTCTACACGTGGCGCGAGGCGTTCATCGGCTTCGCGCTCGGGGCGTTCCTGGGGATCGGGCTGGCCACCGCCTTCGTGCACTTCGGGCTCATCGAGCGGGCGTTGGTGCCGTACGTCGTGGC
The DNA here is from genome assembly GCA_963720505.1 of uncultured Chloroflexia bacterium. Lineage (GTDB taxonomy): Bacteria > Chloroflexota > Limnocylindria > QHBO01 > QHBO01 > DASSCW01. The sequence continues at coordinate 698,457 of CAVRFT010000003.1, read as the reverse complement.
CAGCCAGACGATCCCGATCGTGGCACTGGCGCCGCTGATCATCTACCTGGTCGGCCACAACGTCTCCAGCGTGGTGATCATCGCCACGTACCTGAGCTTCTACCCGGTGACCATCGCCATGCTGCGCGGGCTGCGTTCCCCCGACCCGCGCGCGCTGGAGCTGATGCGCTCGTACGCGGCCGGCCGCTGGGCGGTGCTCTGGAAGGTGCGGTTCCCGGCCTCGCTGCCCTACCTGTTCACCGCGCTGAAGATCACCGCCACCGCCAGCATCGTCGGCGCCATCGTGGGCGAGGGACCGGGCGGGATCCAGGCGGGCCTCGGCCGCGCCATCCTCTTCTTCGCGCAGCAGTACACCGTCGGCGCCGGAGAAGCTGTGGGGCGCGATCCTGTTCACGGCCCTGCTGGGCATCATCTTCTTCGGCATCGTGCGCGGGGCGGAGGTGCGGATTCTGCGCAACCGCCCCGAGGCGGCGGCCGGATGACCGAAGCGGTAGCCGCGGGTCCGGTCGTTCGTCTGGCCGGGGTCGGCAAGTCATTCGAAGCGTCCGGCTCGACCACCGAAGCGCTGCGCGACATCAACCTGGAGATCGGACGCGGCGAGTTCGTGTCGCTCATCGGCCCCTCCGGCTGCGGCAAGTCCACGTTGCTGCGGGTGATCGGCGACCTGACCGAGCCGAGCGGGGGCGCCGTCGAGGTCAACGGGAAGCCGGCCACTCGCGCCCGCCTGGATCGGGACTACGGCATGGTCTTCCAGTCGCCGACGCTGTTCGACTGGCGCAAGGTGGCCGACAACGTGCGCCTGCCGCTGGAGCTGTTCGGCTATGACCGCGCCAGGCAGGCCGAGCGCACGCGCGAGATGCTGGAGCTGGTCGGGCTGACCGAGTTTGCCGACCACTACCCGTACCAGCTGTCCGGCGGCATGCAGCAACGGGTGGCCATCGCGCGGGCGCTGGCCTTCTCGCCGTCGCTGCTGCTGATGGACGAGCCGTTCGGCGCGCTGGACGAGATGACCCGCGAGCGGATGAACTCCGAGGTGCTTGGCATCTGGGAGCGAACCGGGATCACGGTGGTGTTCGTCACCCACTCGATCCCGGAGGCGGTCTTCCTCTCGTCGCGGGTGGCGATCATGAGCGCCCGTCCCGGACGCATCACGCGGTTGGTGGACGTCGACCTGCCGCGGCCGCGCGGCCTCGAGACGCGCGAGTCGCCCGCCTACTTCGCGCTGATCACCCAGGTCCGGGAAGCGCTGCGCGCCGGTGGCGGCCTCGAGCCGGACCTGGGGTCGGTCGAGCGCACCGCGGCCGAAGGCAGCATCGGCTAGGCGCGACCCATGAAGACCATCCGTCAGTACCTGCCCGCGGCCGTGATCCTCATCGGCGTGCTGGTGGCCTGGGAGGTGCTGGTCGGTGCCTCGGGCGTGCAGGGCTTCGTCCTGCCTCGGCCGTCGGCCATCTGGGCGGCGCTGGTCGAGAACTGGACCGCTGACTACGCCATCCTGCCGGCCGCGCGGGTGACGCTGTACGAGGCGCTCGGCGGCCTGGTGATCGGGACCCTGCTCGGCGTGACCACCGCCTTCGTCGTGTCGCTCATCCCCGCCTCGCGCGACACGGTGCTGCCGCTGGCGATCGCGATCAACGCCATCCCGATCATCGCCTTCGCCCCCATCGCCAACAACTGGCTCGGCATCACGAGCCCGCTGTCCAAGATGGCGGTGGCGGCGGCGCTGGTCTACTTCCCGATCATGATCAACGTCCTGCGCGGGCTGACCCAGGTGGAGGGCTCCGCGCTGGAGCTGATGCGCTCGTACGGCGCCAGCCCGGTGGCGGTCACCACCCAGCTGCGCGTGCCGAACGCACTCCCCTACTTCCTGACCGGGCTGAAGATCGCCACCACCCTGAGCCTGATCGGAGCGGTGGTGGGCGAGTACTTCGGCGGCCTGAGCGCGACGCTGGGCCGAGTGGTCGTCGCAGCCGCCAGCTCGCTGCGCTTCGACGTGACCTGGGCGGCGATCCTGATGGTCTCGCTGACCGGCATCGTGATGTACCTGATGGTGGTCGTCCTGGAACGGGTCCTGATCCCGTGGCACCCGTCGCTGCGAGGCGACCAGCCGGCCTGAGGCGGCCGTAGAATCAGCGGTCACGGAGGGCTCCCGCCCCAGCCCCCGAATGCGAGGAGTGGAGATGAGGTTTTCGCGCGTTCTTGGTGTGCTGGCGGTCAGCGCCAGCCTCTTGCTTGCAGCCTGCGGTGACAACGGCGCAAGCCCGTCGGCATCGTCCGGCGTCGTCCGGCGCGGCACCGGCATCGGTCCGCCTGCAGCTGCAGTGGACCGACCAGGCCCAGTTCGCCGGCTACTACGCCGCCGAGCAGCAGGGCTACTACGCAGATGAAAACCTGACGGTGGAGATGCTGCCCGGCGGCGGCGACGTCGTGCCACAGCAGGTCGGTTCCGCTGCAGATGGCCCTGAATTCACCATCGCCTGGGTGCCAAAGGTGCTCGAGGCACGCGAGTCCGGTTCCGACCTGGTGCAGATCGCCCAGGTCTTCCAGCGCTCGGCCACGCTCTCGGTCACCTGGGCCGACAGCGGTATCACCGAGGTCAGCCAGTGGGCGGGCAAGAAGATCGGCGCCTGGCCGTTCGGCAACGAGCTGGAGGTGCTCGTCTCGGCCAAGATCCTGGCCAACCTGGCGGATGGCACCGACTTCACCCGGGTCGAGCAGGACTTCGACATGAACGAGCTCATCGCCGCCCAGGACGGCTGTGGTGAGAGCGACACCGACTGCGTCGACGTGGCCGAGGCCATGATCTACAACGAGTGGGCCCAGCTGCTGGAGGCGACCGACCCGAACACGGGCGAGCTGTTCCAGCCGGATCAGTTCTACGTCTTCAACTACAACGACCTGGGCACCGCCATGCTGCAGGACTCCCTGTGGGCACGGCAGTCGTGGCTGGCGGAGGAAGGCAACGAGGACGTCGCGACGCGCTTCCTGCGCGCCTCGTTCAAGGGCTGGATCTACTGCCGCGATCATCCCGATGACTGCGTGCAGTACTCGATCGACCGCGGCAGCCTCTGGGGCCAGGGCCACCTGCGCTGGATGATGAACGAGATCAACAGCCTGGTCTGGCCCGCGCCCGACGGGATCGGCGTGCTTGATGTCGACTCGTGGAACCAGACGGTCGCAGACCGCCACGGAGGGCGGCGTGCTGACGGCGGCGCCCGACGAAGGCGCTTACCGGACCGATCTCACCGCGGCCGCGCTGGAAGGCCTCGAGAACGCGACCGGCGACGACTGGCAGAAGCCGGTGGTGGAGGTCACGCCGGGCGGCGAGTAAGCCCATGGCGGTCTTCGCACGATCCGATGGCCCCGGCGCTCCGGCGTCGGGGCCATCACGTATCTCAGCCGGGTTCCGTTTCCGGCTCGTCACGGCGCAGGCCGAGCCAGTTGACCAGGAGCTGTGCCGTCCCGCCCTGGATCAGCAGCGTCAGCAGCACGCAGCCGAACACGATCCCGAGCACCAGCTCGCGGTCCGGCAGATCGGCTGGCAGTGACAGCGCCAGCGCCACCGCCACCGCACCGCGCAGGCCGGACCAGTTGATCAGGTGCAGCCACGACAACGGGAAGGCGGTGACCCAGCCGAACCGCGCGGTGGCGGCCCCCAGGCCGCCCAGCAGCCCGTAGACGGCGACGGCGCGTGAGGCGACCAGCGCCACCAGGACGACGGCGATCGGCACGGCGGCGATGCGCAGCTGGTCGAGGCTGATCGACAGGCCGATCAGCAGGAAGACGACCGTGGTGGCCAGGAAGCCGATGAACTCCCAGACCGTATCGACTGCGTCGCGGCCGCGCCCGGACAGCGCCGCGTGGCGTGCGTAGTTGCCGATCACCAGGCGCAGACGATGGTCGCGATCAGGCCCGACTGGCCGAGCCGCACGGCGAGCAGGTAGCTGCCATAGGCGGCCACCAGCGAGATGGTCAGCTCCAGCAGGTGATCCGGGCACCGGGCGCAGGGCCAGGCTGGCCAGCCAGCCGATGGCGGCACCGATGCCGATCGAAATGGCCACCACCAGCACCAGGTCGACCACCATGCCGAGCGGCGAGACCGGAGCGCTGAGCGCCTGCAGGGCGATGGCGAAGATGACGATGCCGGTGCCGTCGTTGAACAGGCTCTCGGCCTCGATCAGGGTGGTCAGGCGGGCGCGGCGCCCGCAGGTGGCTCAGCACCGAGATGACGGCCGCCGGGTCGGTGGCGGCCAGCATGGTGCCGACCAGGAAGGCAATCCCGAGCGGCATCGGCGAGGCTGCGTCGAGCGCGAAAGCCACCGCCACTGCGGTGATCAGCACGCCGGGTACCGCCAGCAGGACCACGGCCGGCAGGGTCGAGAACAGCAGCCGCGCATCGGTCCGGTAAGCGGCATCGAAGACGAGGGCCGGCAGCAGCACCGCCAGCAGCACCTCGGGGCCCAGGGTCAGCTCGATCGGCAGGTCCAGGATCGAGACCACCAGGCCCAGCACCACCAGGCCGACGCTGTAGGGCAGGATCGTGCGGCGCGTCACCAGGGCGACCAGCACCGAGGCGGCCAGCAGCAGCACGAAGGCCTCGAGCAGGCTGATCGGGTCGGTCAGGTTGATGGTCACTGGCCCTCACACGCAACGGAGACCGCGGCTTGCGCAGTCTCCACCTTGGCGGCCCGATATCGGCGGACGCCACGCCGTGCACCCAAAGTGCGCGTCGCAAGGATACCCACGCTCGGCCGGTATGATCGGGCCATGGGAGCCCACCCACCGTGACGCGATGACCGGCAGCCTCGCCATCACCCTCGTCGCGGCCCTGGGCGTCGCCCTGGTCCTGGGCACGATCGCGCACCGCCTGCGCATGGCACCGATGATCGGCTACATCGCGGCGGGGTTGGTGGTGGGGCCTTTCACGCCGGGCTTCGTCGCGAATCAGGAGGAGCTGCAGGCCCTCGCTGACATCGGCGTGGCGCTGCTCATGTTCAGCATCGGCATCCAGTTCCGGATGGCCGAGCTGTGGCAGGTCGGCCGGCTGGTCCTGATCGGCGCCCCGCTGCAGGTGGCGATCACCATGGCGCTCGGCATCGGGACGAGCGTGCTGCTGGGGATCCCGTTCATCGAGGCGCTGTTCATCGGCGCCTCGGTCAGCGTCTGCTCCAGCGTGGTGCTGGCCAAGGTGGCCGGCGAGCGCGCCCTGGAGGCCACGCTGCACGGCCGAATCGCCCTGTCCTGGTCGATCGTGCAGGACCTGCTGACCGTCGTGCTGGTCGTGCTGCTCTCGGCCGTGGCGGCACCGGCCGAGGACCCATTCGTCGGCGCCATCCTGTCCAGTGCCATCGCCCTGGGCTTCGTGGCTGCGGTGCTGGTGATCGGTTCGCGGTTGCTGCCGGCGCTGCTGGGCCGGATCGCCCACCTCGGGTCGCGGGAGCTGTTCATCGTGGCCGTGGCGGTGGTGGCGATCGGAACCGCCGCGCTGGCCCACGAGGTGGGCGTGTCGGTGGCGCTCGGAGCCTTCGTTGCCGGCCTGGCCCTGGCCGAGTCGGACCTGGCGGCCAGCGTGCTGGGCGAGATCGTGCCGTTGCGCGAGCTGTTCGCCACCGTGTTCTTCGTGTTCATCGGCCTGCTGCTGCAGCCGGGCGTGGTGCTGGCCGGCTGGCCGATCGTGCTGACGCTGCTGCTCCTGATCACCCTGGGCAAGGCGATCCCCATCACCGGCATCGTGGCTGTCGGCGGCCACCGCCTGCCGATCGGCGCTGCGGGTCGGCGGGCTGCTCGGCCAGAGCGGCGAGTTCAGCTTCGTGCTGGCCACGGTGGGCCTGGAGCTGGGCGTGCTGGACTCGGAGACCTTCAGCCAGGCCATGGGCGCGGTGGTGCTGTCGATCCTGGCCGCCGGACCGCTGGCAGCCGGCGCCGCGCGGCTCGGCGACTGGATCGGCTCACGGACGGCGGCCGTCGGAACCCGACCCGGATGGGAGCCCGGCGGCCGAGATGCGGCGCCACACCATCGTGGCCGGCTACGGCACGGTGGGCCGCACGGTCGCCCGCGTCCTGGAGGCGCGCGGCATTCCCTGGGTCGCCGTCGACGCCGACTACCCGATGGTGCGCAGCGCCAGCCAATCCGGCATCCCCATCATCTACGGCAACGCCGGCACGCCATCGGTCCTGGACGTGGCCCGCATCGAACAGGCCAGCACCGTGGTCTTCGCCATGGACGACGCGCTGGCCATTCGCCAGGCGGTGCAGCACGCGCTGCGCCGCAACGAGCGGCTGCATGTCGTGGCCCGCGCCCACTCGTCCCAGGAGGAGGGCGAGCTGCGGCGGCTGGGCGTGGCGCGGGTCATCACCGTCGAGCGCGAGCTGGGCAACGAGCTGGTGCGTCACGCGCTGTGGCGTTACGGGGTCAGCGAGCGCGAGATCGACGTCATCCTGCGGCGCCGCTCCTAGCCCTCAGGCTCGGGCTACCGGCCACGCCTCGCCGATGCGGTCCACCAGCTCGTCCAGGCTGTCCACCGTCAGTGCCGGCGAGGCGGAGCCGGCGTGCTGGATCAGGCCCCACGGCCCGCGACGGACCCAGATGGCGCGCATGCCCGCCGCGGCCGCCGGGATGACGTCGTTGTCGACCCGATCGCCGGCGTAGGCGAGCTGTCCCGGATCAGGGTTGCCCGCCATCTCGAGCACGCGGGCGAAGAAGGCCGGGTCCGGCTTGGCCACGCCCATCTCGTCGGACATGGCCATGACTTCAGTGTCGAAGCCGAGCGCCCGCAGCTGGGCGGTGCGGCTGGCCGGCTGGTTGGCGACCAGCCCGACGTGGTAGCCCTGGCCGGCCAGGGCATCGACCGCCCGGCGCGCATCCGGATACAGGTCCTGCTCCTGGAAGCCGCCATAGCGCTCCTCCACCTCCGGCACGCGGGCGCGCCAGATGGGCTCGTCGATCCCGAACTCGTCGAAGATGCGGCTGTAGCCGCCGCCACGCTCGACCGCCGCGCCCAGCACCGCCATGAAGGTCAGGCGCGGGATGCCGAGCACATCGGCCCAGATGGCCCAGATGCGTGACTCGTCGATCAGCGTCTCGCCGACGTCCAGGATCACCCATCGGTCCATCAGCCGGCCATCAGCTCGCGCACCCGCTCGATCACGGCAACCACCTCCGTCTCGGGCACCGGCGGATGCGTCAGGCTGATGAGCTCGCTGGCGCCCGACGGCAGCTTTCGCTCCTCGACCTCGCCGGTGATGATGGCCGTGTTGAGCACGCCGTCCGGCCGGTTCGGCGCCAGGTGCACGTGCAGGTGCGGGATGCCGCCGCCGAAGACATAGGCGTAGACCAGCGGGGCGCCCGTCGCTTCACGCAGGACGTTTGCGGCGCGGGCCACCGCCGGGCCGAAGGTCGTCGCCTCTGGCCCGTCCAGGTCGGCCAGGTACGGGATGTGGCGGATCGGCTCCAGGTAGGCGAAGCCCAGCGTCTCGCCGCGGACGGCCATGCGAGAGCCGCCAGTGCGCGTCGCGCCAGACCTCGGTGCGGCCCAGCTCATCGTCGCCCGCCGGTCCGGCGCAGATGGCGCACTCAGCTTGGCTTTGGCTCATGGACCGATGCTACCGCCGCTGCATCGCCTTCGGCCGGATTACTCGGTGGGCGAGTGATCCGACGAAGGAACGGCGTCACCGTTGCGGATTCCGTGGTGGGGCCCACTGAATCGGTGGAATCGGGATGTCTGGCCTACGGAATCAGACAGATTCCTGGATCATGGCGCGGCTCGTTGGTCGTATCACTCGCTGGGCGAGTAACCGCCGAGTACCGGCCAGCGACTAGGCCTGCTTCACGCCGGCCACGAGCGCCGCAATCGATGGCTTGGCATCCCCGAACAGCATCGTGGTCTTGGGGTTGCTGAACAGCGGGTTCGGGATGCCGGCGAAGCCGGTCCCGCGGCCGCGCTTCAGGACGATGATGTTCTGCGCCTGGTCCACGTTCAGGATCGGCATGCCGGAGATCGGCGAGCCCTCTTCGCGCGCCAGCGGGTTGACGACGTCGTTGGCACCGATGACCAGCGCCACATCGGTATCGGCGAAGTCGTCGTTGATCTCGTCCATCTCCTTGAGGCGGTCGTACGGGCACGTTCGCCTCGGCCAGCAGCACGTTCATGTGGCCGGGCATGCGGCCCGCCACCGGGTGGATGGCGAACTGCACGTCCACGCCGCGCGCCAGCAGGAGGTCCATCAGCTCGCGCACCGGGCCCTGCGCCTGGGCCACGGCCATGCCGTAGCCCGGCACGATGACCACCTTGGAGCCGTAGGCCATCAGCACGGCGGCGTCTTCGGCGCTGATCTCGCGCAGCTGCTCCTCGCCCTCCGCGCCGGCCGCCGCCGCCCCGCCGCCCGTGCCGAAGCCGGCGAACAGGACGTTGAAGATCGACCGGTTCATGGCCCGGCACATGAGCTGGGTCAGGATCGCGCCGGATGCCCCGACCAGCGTGCCGGCGATCAGCAGCGCGTAGTTGCCCAGCACGAAGCCGGTGGCGGCCACCGCGATGCCGGTGTACGAGTTCAGCAGCGATACCACGACCGGCATGTCCGCCCCGCCAATCGGCATCACCAGCTGCACGCCCAGCACCAGGGCCAACCCGCAGTACAGGAGGAACAGCGGCACGCTGTTCTCGATCGCCACCAGGTAGACGCCCAGCGCCACGAGCGCCAGGAACAGGACGGCGGTCACGACCTGCGAGCCGGGATACTTCACCGGCCGCGACGCCACCAGGCCCTGCAGCTTGCCGAAGGCGATGATCGAGCCCGTCAGCGAGACCGAGCCGATGATCGCGCCCAGCAGGGTGGCGATCATGAACGGCAGCGACAGCAGCTCCCCGGGATGGTCGCCCGCGTCGCGCAGGAACTCGGCGATGGCCACCACCGCCGCCGCGCCACCGCCGGCGCCATTGAAGATGGCGACCATCTGCGGCATGGCGGTCATCGGCACGCGCCGGGCGCCCAGCACGCCGATCACCGAGCCCACGAGGCCGCCGACCAGCAGGATCCACCAGTTGGCCAGCATTCCGTCGACGGTGAAGAAGGTCCACAGGATGACCAGCGCCATGCCGGCCGCACCGAGCTGGTTGCCGCGGCGCGCGGTCGCCGGCGAGGCCAGGAACTTGAGTGCCAGGATGAAGGTGACCGAGCCGACCAGCCAGACGAGGTAGGTCAGGACCTGGAGCAGATCCATCTACTCGCGGTCTCCCGGGCGCTTGCGGAACATCTCGAGCATGCGGTCGGTGACCACGAATCCGCCGACCACGTTGATGGTGCCCAGCGTCACGCCCACCAGGGCCAGGATGATGCGCAGCGGCCCCTCGGCCGTGGCGGCGACGAGCATCGCGCCCACCACGATCACGCCGTGGATGGCATTGGCGCCGCTCATCAGCGGGGTGTGCAGCATGGTCGGCACCTTGGAGACGACCTCGTAGCCCACGAAGGCCGCCAGCACCAGGATGTACAGGGCGGCGATCAGCGCAAACGGGTCGAGCGTGCTGGCATCCATCAGGCGCCTCCCTTCTCAGGCTGAGCCGATTCCGGCTTGGCCGATGCCTCCGGCTGAGCCGATGCGGCCGCCGGCGCCGCAGCCGCCGCGGGCGGCTTTGCGGGCTCGATCCCGAGCGCCGCGGCCGTGGCCTCGTGCACGACCTTGCCGTCGTGGGTGATGGTCGCCCCGGCGGTGATCTCGTCGGAGAAGTCCAGGTTCAGCTTGCCGTCGACGACCAGGTGCTTGACCAGGGTCTGGATGTTCTTGGCGTACATCTGGGTGGCGCTGCCCGGCATGGTGGCCGGCAGGTTGGTGAAGCCGATGATCCGCACGCCGTTGTCGGTGACGATCTCCTTGCCGGCCTCGGTCAGCTCCGTGTTGCCGCCCATCTCGGCGGCCATGTCCACGATCACGCTGCCCGGCCGCATGGTCCTGATCATGTCGGCGGTGATCAGCTTCGGCGCCGGCCGGCCCGGGATGAGGGCGGTGGTGATGACCGCATCGGCCTCGCCGACCCGGCTGGCGATCAGCTCCGCCTGGCGGCGCTTGTAGTCGTCGCTCATCTCGCGGGCATAGCCGCCTGCCGTCTCGGCCTGCGCCTTCTCCTCATCGGTCATCTCGACCTCCAGGAAGGTGCCGCCCAGCGACTGGACCTGCTCCTTGACGACCGGCCGCACATCGGTGGCCTCGACCACCGCGCCCAGGCGCTTGGCGGTGCCGATGGCCATCAGCCCGGCCACGCCGGCGCCGAAGACGAGCACCCGGGCCGGCCGCACGGTGCCGGCGGCGGTGGTCAGCAGCGGCATGAACTTCGGCAGTCGCTCCGCCGCGAGCAGCACCGCCTTGTAGCCACCCACCGTCGCCTGGGAGCTGAGCGTGTCCATCGACTGCGCGCGGGTGATGCGCGGGATCGAGTCCATGCTGATGGCCGTCACCCCGGTCTTGGCGAGCTGCTCGGCCAGCTTCGGATTGGCCAGGGTGCCCAGCGTGCCGATCAGCACCGTCCCGGGCTTCAGGAATTCGATCTCCTCGTCGGTCGGGCGCCCCACGCGCAGCACCATATCGGCCTGGCCATAGAGGGCCGGAGCATCGGGCACGATGGTGACCCCGGCCTCGCGGAAGGCGTCATCGGACAGGTAGGAGCCTTCGCCGGCGCCGGCCTGGACGAGCACCTCGACGCCGTCGCCGACCAGCTGGCCGGCCGCCTGGGGAGTGAGCGCGACGCGCGTCTCGCCGGGCGCGCCCTCGCGTGGGACAGCGATCTTCATCCTGGTTCCTGAATGGGTCGTGGCGTGCGTCGCCGGGCTTGGCGCGCCTCGCACACAGGCCGAACCGCCCGCGGCGGTGCGTTGCGAGGCGGTTCGGGAATCGAAGTGTAGCAGAGGGTAGGCTGTGGGCCGTGAGCCTCGTGGTCGACCACATCTCGAAGCGCTTCGGCGCCATCCAGGCACTCGATGACGTCAGTTTCGAAGTCGAACCGGGCCGCATCTTCGGCCTGCTGGGCGCCAACGGCGCCGGCAAGACGACGTCGATGCGGATCGTGCTCGACATCCTCCGCCCGGACACGGGCAGCGTGACCTGGCAGGGCACCCCGAACATCGAGCTGCCGCGCGACACCTGGGGCTACCTGCCGGAAGAGCGTGGCCTCTACATGCGCATGACGGTCATGGACGTGCTGCGCTTCTTCGCCGCGCTCTACGGCGTGCCGGACGACAAGGCGACCCGCGAGGTCGAGGACTGGCTGGCGCGCTTCCGCGTGCCGGACTATCGGGACCGCAAGGTGGAGGAGCTCTCCAAGGGCAACCAGCAGAAGATCCAGTTCATCGCGTCCATCCTCCACGACCCGGATGTGCTGATCATGGACGAGCCGTTCAGCGGCCTGGACCCGGTGAACGTCCAGCTCCTCAAGGAAGCGTTCCTGGAGATGCGCGACCGCGGCAAGACGCTGATCTTCAGCACGCACCAGATGGAGACTGTCGAGGAGCTCTGCGAGTCGATCGCCATCATCGATCGCGGCAAGGTGGTGGTCCACGGCTCGGTACGCGACGTCAAGCGTGCCATGGGACGGCGGGTGGTCCGGCTTGCGACCGATGGTGACGGCAACGGCTCCGCCTGGCTGCCCACGCTGGAGGGAGTCAGGCTGATCGCTCAGCGTGAGGATTTCGCCGAGCTGGCGGTTCCCGACGGCACCGATCCGGAGCTCATCCTGCGCGCCGCGCTGGAGCGCGGGGAGCGCGTAACTCGCTTCGAGATCGCCGACCCGTCGCTGGAAGAGGTCTTCATCGAGCACGTCGGCCGCCCGGCCGCTGCCGAGGAGGAGCGGCACCTGGCGGAGGCCGGCGCCACGCCCACCTCGGCCGGTGAACCGGCCTCATGAGCGACCTCTTCCCGAACGCCTGGCACGTCGCGCGGCGCGAGTACCTGACCCGGGTGCGCAGCCGCAGCTTCTTCATCGTCACGTTGGTGCTGGCCCTGGTCGGCGTGGGGCTGGCCCTGCTCCCGCTGGGCATCCGCATGCTGCAGGGCGAGAACCAGAGCCACATCGCGGTCTACCTGCCCGACTCGTCTCGTCCCGGCGGCCACTGCCACCGCCCTGGAGCAGGTCCTCGACGCCAGTGCCGGCGCGGACGGACCGGATTACGTGGTCACCACCGTCGACGACCCGGAGCAGGCGCGGGCCGACGTGCGCGGCGGGCAGCTCGACGGACTGCTCACCATCTCGCGCGCGACCGACGGCGACCTGTCGTACCTCCTGTATACCGATGAGGGCCTGACCGGCGGCACGCCGACCGCCATCCGCACGGCGGTCTACCAGGTCAGCGTCGGCGATCGGCTGCAGCGCGCCGGCGTGGGGGCGCAGGCGGGGCAGATCCTGGCGCCGGCGCCGGTCGAGATCAAGCAGTCCGACCCAAGCGCCAATGACCCCGAGGAGAACTTTGGCGCCCGCTACCTCTTCGCCATGGCGCTGGTGATCCTGACCTTCATGGCGGTGATCACCTACGGAACCTGGGTCGCTTCCAGCGTGGCGGAGGAGAAGAGCAGCCGGGTGATGGAGCTGCTGATCACCGCCGCCACCCCGCGCCAGCTGCTGGGCGGCAAGGTGCTGGGCACCGGCGCCGCCGGGCTGACCCAGTACCTCGTGGTGGTCGTCGCCTCGATCCTGGGCTTCGTCGTCCAGCGCGTGCTGGCCGAACGCCTGTACGGGCGGCAGTGGCAGCCAGATCGAGGGCATCGACCTGGCCGTGCTGCTGCCGTTCGGCATCTTCTTCCTCGCCGGTTTCATGCTGTACGCGACCCTGTACGCGGCGCTGGGCTCAATGGCCAACCGGCAGGAGGAGGTCCAGCAGGTGACCGGACCGATGATCCTGGTGGGCATGATCGGCTACTTCGCCGCCTTCATCGGCCTGAACACCCCTGACGCACCCTGGATCAAGGCCCTGTCGCTGGTCCCGTTCTTCAGCCCGTACCTGCTGCCGGCGCGCACCATCCTGTCCAGCGTGGCGCCCTGGGAGTGGGCGGTGGCCGCCATCGCCATGGCGGTCTTCCTGGTCGTGGCCCTGTCGATCGCCTCGCGCATCTACGCCGCCGGCGTCCTGCTCTACGGCCAGCGCCCGAGCCTGCGGTCGATGTTCCGCGCGGTCCGCGTCGACCGCTGACCCCGGAGGCGTCGGCCGTGACCCCCGTCGCGCTGTCCGTCGGCCGCGGGCGGCTGGAGCTCGTGGAGGGCGACATCACGCGAGAGGCGGTCGACGCCATCGGCAACGCGGCCAATTCGCAGTTGCGCGGAGGTGGCGGCGTGGACGGCGCGATCCATCATGCCGCCGGCCCAGCCCTGCTCGACGAGCTGCGAGAGCGCTATCCCGACGGCACGCCCACCGGCACGGCCGTCGCGACCGAGGCGCACGCGCTGCCGGCGCACTGGGTGATCCACGCCGTTGGACCGATCTGGCGCGGCGGACGCCACGGCGAGGCGGAGCTGCTTGCAGGGGCGTATCGGTCCAGCCTGGAGGTGGCGCGCGGGCTGGGTGCGCGCACGCTGGCCCTGCCGGCGATAAGCATGGGGGTCTACGGGTATCCGGCGGAGGAGGCATCGGCCATAGCAGTCGCCACCGTGGCGCAGCACCTGCTCCGAACGTCTGACGAAGCCGAGGGGCTGGAGCTCGTACGCTTCGTCCTGCGACCCGCCACCTGGGAGGTCTTCGTGGCCGCGCTGGATCGGACGGCCGGCGAGCAGGCGGCGGAGTAGATTGCGGCACATGGAGAGCGATGTTCCCGAGCCGGCGCAGCCAGCGATCCGCACCCACGGACTGAGCAAGCACTACGGCAGCATCCAGGCCCTGATCGGGCTGGACCTCGAAGTGCAGTCCGGCGAGATCTTTGGCTTCCTGGGGCCGAACGGCGCCGGCAAGTCGACCACCATCCGCACGCTGCTGGGCTACCTGCATCCGAGCGCCGGCAGCGCCAGCGTGCTGGGCATGGACATCGTGAGCGACTCGGTCGCCATCCGGCGGCGGGTGGGTTACCTGCCCGGCGGGATCGCGCTCTACGACTCACTCAGCGGCGAGGACGCGCTCGACTACCTCAACGACCTGCAGGGAAGGCCGCCGGTGCGCCGTGAAGCGCTGTGCGAGCGCCTGCAGATGCCCGCCTCCGTCCTGAAACGCAAGGTGCGCGACTACTCGCGCGGCATGCGCCAGAAGCTGGGCGTGATCCAGGCCCTCCAGCACGACCCCGACCTGGCGGTGCTGGACGAGCCGACCGAGGGCCTCGACCCGCTGATGCAGCAGGCCTTCTACGGGATCATGGATGACCTGCGCCGCGACGGCCGCACCATCTTCTTCTCCAGCCACGTGCTGTCGGAGGTGGAGCGCATCTGCGATCGGGTGGCCATCATCCGCGCCGGCCGGCTGATGGCGCTCCAGCACGTCGACGAGCTGCTGGCGAGGCGCAAGCGGACCGTGCACCTGCGCTGGCGCGAGGGCGCACCCGACCTGAGCAGCGTGCCGGGCATTGCCGACATCAAGGTCGATGGTGACCGGCTCTCGGCGACCCTGCTGGGCGAGGTGGCGCCGTTCGTCCGGGCCGTCGCGTCACCGATGCTGGTCGACCTGACCATCGAGCCTGCCCGCCTGGAGGAAGCGTTTCTCGAGTTCTACGCCGAGGACGAGCCGGCGGAGGAGGTCCGCCAGTGAACGGCAGGCTGCTCGCTTCAGACGATCCGCTGGAACCGCACCCGCCTGATTGCGCTGGTGATCGCCGGCTTTGCCTGGGGCGCGCTGATCCCCACCATCTACGTCAGCTTCGCCGACGCGCTGCGCCAGCTGGCCAACTCGGGCGCCATTCCGGAGCAGCTGCTCAACTTCGGCTCGGGCAGCCTGTTCACCCTGCCCGGCGCCATCACGCTCGGGTTCCAGCATCCGCTGGCGCTGGCATTCCTGGGCATCTTCGCGGTGGGGACCACCACGTCCGCCATCGCCGGCGAGCGTGAGCGCGGCACGCTGGAGGTGATCCTGGCCCGGCCGCTGTCCCGCCACGCGCTGTACGTCACGGTGGCGCTGGCCGTGGTCGTGCTGCTCGCCATCGAGCTGGTGGCGCTGCTGGGTGGCCAGTTCGCCGGCATCACCATCCAGGGGATCACCGATCAGGTCGACCTGGGCAACCTGCCGCTCGTCTTTGCCAACGGGCTGCTGCTGTGGTCGGCCTTTGCCGCCTTCGGCATGGCCGCATCGGTCTCATTCGATCGCCAAGCGCCAGCCCTCGGCCTGACCATGGCCTACCTGCTTGTCAACTACTTCCTTGAGATCCTTGGCTCGCTGTGGACCGATGTCGACTGGTCGCAGGAGTACTCGCTGTTCCACCACTTCAACCCCACCGAGATCCTGACCGGCAAGGCCGATCCGATGGACTTCGTGATCCTGGGGGTCGCGATGCTGATCCCGGTCGTCTTCGCCTGGATCGTGTTCCCGCGTCGCGACCTGGCCGCCCCCGACTGAGCCCTATCCCGCCTGCGCTTCGTCCTCGTGCAGGGCCAGGGCGATTGCCTGGTCCACCGTCAGCTTCCGTCCCTCTGCGTACGCCTCCGCCAGCTCGGGGTCGTCGAGCAGGTCCTCCGGATAGAACTGCGCCGTCTGCCGGTTGATGTCGGCCAGACCCACCCCCTGAACGTTCCGGATCTCGGTGGCGGCACCCGCGATCGTCATGGCCCGCACGCGGTCGCCCTCGCCCCAGTCCACGACCGCCAGCCCGTCCAGCACCAGTGCGTAGCCGGTCACGTCTTCAGTCTCGCGGAAGATCGCCATCGCCTGCCCGTATGACAGCCGCGCGCCCCGCGGATCGCCGAGCTTGTTCAGGATCAGGCCCTTGGTGAAGTGCGCCCAGCCCAGCTGGAACCGATCATCCAGCTCCTGCGTGATTTCAAGCGACTCATCGATGAGAGCGCGAGCAGGTTCGACGTTGTCGTCGAAGACATAGCTGTTGACCACGCCCCACAGCGCCTTGCCGATGCCACCGCGGTCATTGAGCTTGCGAAACCGCTCCAGCGCGTCCTCGGCCAGCACCCGCGCCTTCGCCGTCTCGTCGGGCGTCAGGGAATAGGTGAAGGAGTCGTTGTAGATCGCCTCGGCCACGGCGCGCTCATCACCGAGCCCTTCGGCGAGCGCCTGCTCCTGCTCGTACCACTCGCGGGCCGCAAACATATCGCCCTGCCAGTAGGCAACGCCGCCCGCCGCATCAAGCGCGCTGAGCCGTACCTCGTCGCTCCCGCCCTGCAGCTGCATGATGCGATTGGCCTTGTCGCGGGCCTCGGGCAGGTAGCCGCGCATCTGCCAGAAGCGCCAGCACGCCGCCAGGAAGCGCATCGCGCGCGCGCCGTCGGCCTCATCGATGGCGAAGACCGATGGCGGCGCGCAGGTTGTCGTGCTCGCGCTCGAACGTGTCGAGCGCCGTCCGCTGCTCGGCACCGAACACGGTGCCCGCCAGCCTCTCCGCCAGGGCCAGGTAATGATCGGCATGGCGGTGTCGTGTCTCCGCCGCATGCTCCCGCTCCTCCAGGCGCTCCAGGCCGTAGGCCCGGATGGCCGACAGCATCCGGAAGCGCGACTCCGCGTCATCGGTCATCTCCTGGCGCAGCAGGCTCTTGTCGAGGAGGCTGACGACCGCATCGAGGGCATCCGGCGCGGCCCCCGCGTCCGGCGGCCAGTCGGCCGTGACCACCGCCTCCACGCCCGGCCAGGTCGGCCCCGCCCGCGAACACGGCCAGCCGCGCGAAGCGCCGTTCGGTCGGCTGGCTCCAGCAGGTCGTGGCTCCAGCCGATGGCGCCGCGCAGCGTCTGCTGGCGCTCCGGCAGGTTGCTGGCACCGCCGGCCAACAGGCCGAGCTGGTCGCCCAGCCGCGACAGGATCGCCTGCGGGGTCAGGACACGAACGCGAGCCGCCGCCAGCTCGATCGCCAGCGGCAGGCCGTCGAGCCGAACGCAGATCTCGGCGATGGAGGGCGCATTCGAGGGATCGACCGCGAAGCCGGGCCGCACCGCCATGGCGCGCTCGATGAAGAGGGCCACCGAAGCGAACTGCGACAGGGTCTCCAGGTCCGGCAGCTGGCTGGGGTCCGGCAATGCCAGCGGTGGCACCGGGAACTCCTGCTCGCCGTAGACGTGCAGGGGCGAGCGGCTGGTGGCCAGCACTCGCGCTTCCGGCAGGCGGGTCAGCAGCTCGCCGATCTGGGGCGCGGCGTCGCTGACCTGCTCGAAGTTGTCGAGCACCAGCAGCACCTGCTTGCCGGCCAGCTGGTCGGCCAGCCGGTCCAGCGCGCCACCACCCGGATCCGGCATGCCCAGTGCCTGCGCGATGGTCGGCAGCACCAGCGCCGACTTGTCGATGGTGCCCAGCGGGACGAAATAGACGCCGTCGCGGAAACGCTCGGTGGCGTCGGCCGCCAGCTGGAGCGACAGGCGCGTCTTGCCCGTGCCACCCGGCCCGGTCAGGGTCAGCAGCCGCGCCTGCTCGAGCAGCGCGGCGGCCTCGGCCAGCTCCCGCTCCCGGCCCAGGAAGGTGGTCAGCTGGGTGGGCAGGTTGTTGGGGACGGCATCCAGCGTGCGCAGGGCCGGGAACTCGGCGGGCAGGCCCTCGATCACCAGCATCGACACGTGCTCCGGGCGGGAGAGGTCCTTCAGCCGGAACTCGCCGAGGTCGCGCAGGCTCACGCCGTCGGGCAACGAGGACTCGCCCAGCATGCGGGCCGCCGCCGAGACCAGGACCTGGCCCCCATGCCCGGCGCTGGCGATGCGGGCCGACGCGATGCACGTCGATGCCGACGTACGTGTCGCCGCTGACGGTCCCCTCGCCGGAGTGGATGCCCATCCGGACACGCACGGATTCGCCACCTTCCCACGGCTCAGCGGCCAGGGCACGCTGCGCTGCGACCGCGGCGGCGATGGCACGCGGCGCCGTCTCGAAGACCGCGAACACCGCATCACCCTCCGTGCCGAAGACCTGGCCCTGGCTGGCGGCCACCGCCTCGCCGAGGAGCTGGTTGTGCCGGTCCAGCATCGGCGGCCAGCGGTCACCGAGGCGCTGCGCCGCCTGCGTCGACCCCTGGATGTCGGTGAACAGGAAGGTGACGGTCCCGCTCGGTAGGTGTGCCACGCGCGCAGTGTCGGCGTCCCGGCCATGCGGGGCAAGCGAATATGTGCGCGGCGGCCCGGGGGTCCCGTCCGCTACCCTCGGCCGGTGACCTCGGAGCCGTCGACCGCCCTCGCACCGCCTGCTCGTCACACGTCCTTCCTGGACGTCCTGACCGAACGCCCGGTGCTCACCGCGGTGCTTGGCGCGCTGACCATCGCCTTCAGCGGCATCCTGGTGAAGCTGGCCGATGTCCCGCCAGCCACCGCCGCCGTCTTTCGCTGCGCGTACGCCCTGCCGTTCCTGCTGCTGCTGGCGCGGGCCGAACGACGGGCCTATGGGCCGCGCGCCGCCTCGCAGGTGCGCTGGGCATGGCTGGCGGGGATCTTCTTCGCCATCGACCTGGAGCTGTACCACCACACCATCCAGCTGGTCGGTGCCGGGCTGGCGACCGTGCTGGGCAACACGCAGGTCGTCTTCGTGGCTCTGCTGGCCTGGCTGCTGCTGCGCGAGCGGCTGCCGCTGCGAACCGCGCTGGCGATTCCGCTGGTGCTGGCCGGCGTGACGCTCATCTCCGGCATCGTCGGTTCCGGCGCCTACGGCGCGAACCCCCAGCTGGGAGTGGTCATTGGGCTGGCGACCGGCCTCAGCTATGCCGCCTTCCTGCTGATCCTGCGCCACGGCAACGCCGACCTGCGCCAGCCGGCCGGGCCGCTCTTCGACGCCACCCTGTCGGCCACGCTGGTCTCGCTGGCGATTGGCTGGCCGCTGGGCGAGCTGGAGCTCGTCCCGACCTGGCCGGCGCACGGCTACCTGCTGGCGCTGGCCCTCTCGTCGCAGGTGGTGGGCTGGCTGCTGATCAGCCTCTCGCTCCCCCGCCTGCCGGCGGCGCTGACCAGCGTGGTGCTCACCCTCCAGCCGGTCGGCGCCGTGCTGCTGGCCATGCTGATCCTGGGCGAGTCGCCGAACTCGATGCAGCTGCTCGGCGCGTCCGCCATCCTGGCCGGCCTGCTGCTGGCGACGGTCGGGCGACGGGCCGCCCCGGATACGACCTAGCGCAGCTCCATCGACTCGGCGATCCGCTTGGCCGTCTCCACGTCGGGCGCCCCCTCGATACGCACGGTGTAGCCGTCGCGCTCCCACATCAGGGTGGTGCCCACCAGGCGGATGGTGGCGTCGACCACGTTCCCGTCGGCGTCGCGGAAGTAGAAGAGGTGCTGGCCGCCCTCGACCCAGTAGCCGGTGGTCGCACCCACCACCACCTGCTCGACCACCGCACCCTCCAGCAGCAGCTTCTCGAACGTCTGCGGACCCATGTCGGCGCGGAACTGCGTGACCACCACGCCCAGCCCGGACTCCGGGTCGGCGGGCAGGCCGGGCCGATCGGTCCAGGCCAGGGCCACCGCATCGGTTCCGGCGTCGTAGTACACGTGGTCCGGCGTCCCGAGCGCGGGATCGGTCGGCACCAGCAGGCCATCCAGCTTGGCGATCGCCCGATCCAGCGTCACGCGCTCGCCCAGGCCACGCTCGGCCACCAGCTCCGGGGGCAGCGGGCTGCCGGGCGGCTCGCCGCTGCCCAGGATGCGCAGCCCACCCAGCGCAATGCCGATGGCGGCCGCCACGCCGGCGATCAGCACGGCCGCCAGGATGCCCAGCACCAGGGCGCGGCGCGCGGGTCGCCAGCGGACGGTGCGCGGCGCGCCGGCGCGGATGGCGGCGCCCACGGCGTCGGCCAGCGGTGGCGTGGCGGGCCAGTCGATCGCGGCTGCCAGGTCGGCCAGCGCCGCCTCCATCGGATCCATCCCGGGCTGGCGCACGTCAGTCATGGGAAGCGCCCTCCGCCATGATCTCGCGCAGCCGGCCCATGGCCCGCGACAGGCGCGACTTGACCGTGCCGCGCGGAATGCCCAGCACCTCGGCCATCTCCGCCTCGCCCAGCTCGGCGAACCAGCGCAGGCCGATGGCCAGGCGGTCGTCCTCGCGCAGCTCCGCGATGGCGGCCAGCAGCTCCACTCGCCGCTCGCCGGCCAGGACCGCCACCTCGGGCGATGGGGCCGCAGCGTCCGAGGGGCGGTCCTGTGCAACCCGCAGGGCCAGGCCGCTGCGACGGCCCGACCCGCGGCGTCGATTGCGGGCGGCGTTGACCACGATGCGCATCAGCCAGGGACGAGGCTCGGCTCCGCTGCGGAAGCGTCCCAGCGCCTGCCAGGCGCGGACGAAGCCCTCCTGGGCGGCGTCGCGTGCCTCGTCGGCATCACCGCACACGAACAGCGCGGCGCGAAACGCCTGCTGCTCATAGCGGCGCACAAGCTCCTCGTAGGCGGCCACCTCTCCGGTCCTTGCCCGCTCGATGAGTTCGCTATCGGTCAGTGGACGGCCCTCCACCAGTCGCGATGCGTACACCCGCCGGCCTGCCGGGGTTCCCGCCGGGCAAGTATCGTGGGGGACCGATGGCTCACGTGACGCGGCTGATCACCGGCTCCGGCAGGCTGCTGACCCCCGATCCGTACGACGGGCCCGTCGCCGTGGGCGATCGCCGTCAGCGACGGCCGCGTGGCGTGGATCGGTGGCCGTGGCGACGCGCCGCCGGCCGACGAGGTGCGCGACATGTCCAGCGCCCTGGTCACGCCGGGCCTGGTGGATGCCCACACGCACCCGGTCTACGCCGGTGACCGATCGGACGAGGCGGCGGCCCGGCTGGCCGGCGAGCCGTATTCCGGCGGCGGCATCCTGCGCACGGTGGAGGCCACCCGCGCCGCATCGGACGACGAGCTGGAGGCGCTGGTCGAAGGCCGGCTGGCGGACCAGCTGCTGGCCGGCACCACCACGGTCGAGGCCAAGTCCGGCTACGGGCTCACCGCCGACGAGGAGCTGCGTCACCTGCGCATCATCGGCCGCGTGGCAGCCGGCATGCCGATCCGGGTGGTCCGAACCTTCCTGGGGGCGCATGCCAAGCCGGCCGATCGCCCGGACTACGTCGACGAGATCGTGGACGCGATGCTCCCGGCCGTCGCCGACGGAGGGCCTGGCCGAGCTTCTGCGACGTCTTCTGCGACGCCGGCTTCTTCACGGTGGACGAGGCGGAGCGCATCCTCAGCGTGGCCGCGTCGCTCGGGCTGGGAATCGCGCCTGCACGCTGACCAGCTCCAGCGGATCGGCGCCACCGCCCTGGCCGTGCGACTCGGCGCGACCAGCGCCGACCACCTCGAGCAGCTGGATGAGGAAGGGGTGCGCCTCCTGGCCGCCTCGCAGACCGTGGCCACCCTGCTGCCGGGTCCGGCGCTGGTCATGCGCGATCGGCTGCCGCCGGCCCGCGCCCTGCTCGATGCCGGCGCGACCGTGGCCCTGGCCTCCGACGCCAACGCGGGCACCTTCGGGACGTGGGGCGCCATGCCGCTGGTCATCGGTCTGGGATCCACCCTGCTGGGCATGACGGCGCTGGAGGCTGTGCGCGCGGCGACCATCGGCGGAGCCGCGGCCCTGGGACTTGCCGGTGAGTGCGGCCAGCTGGCGCCGGGCGCGGCGGCCGATCTGGTGGCCTGGGACGCCGAGCACGAGGGCGCCTTCGCCCTGCACCTCGGATCAGTGCGGCCCGTGCACGTCAGCTGGGGCGAAGAGGTCGTGCCCGGCAGCGCCTGACGGGCACGCCCGTGCAGGCACGCGGCCTGCAATGCAGGGTGCTGCCTCGCCGACGTCAGTGCATCGCCATGTCGTGATCGTGGCCGACGACGACGTCAACGTCCGACGGCTGTTCCAGGACGCGCTTGACGCGGCCGGCATCCGCGCCCACGTGACCGCCAGCGGCGAGCAGGCGCTGCGCGTGGCTGACATCGTCCGTGACGCGTGCGTGGTCCTGGCCGACGTCCGCATGCCGGGCATGGACGGCTGGGACCTCGAGCGTGAGCTGCGACGGGTCGCACCCGAGCTGCCGGTGGTGCTGGTGACCGCCGACCGGCTGCTCAGCATCCGCGGCAGCGTGCGCGACAAGCCGGTCGCGCCTGACGAGATCGCGGCCCTGGTGCGGACCAGCTGCGCTTCACAGGGTCCATGAGCGCCGGCACAAGCCGAGCTTGTGCCCGAGGGGACCGCTATCCGCGGTGCGGAGGCAGGTCCAGGATGATCAGCGACTCGCGCCGCACGCCACGACCGACCAGCTCGCGCGAACAGGTCCGGCACGTACCAGCGCAGGAAGAAGAGGCGGCAGCCCAGGCAGAAGCCGCTGGTCGCCAGCAGCGTCTGCAGCGCCACCACGGCCGCCACCGGCAGCCAGCCCAGCGGCGTGACGCCCAGCGCCAGCAGGATGGTGCCGACGGCCAGGAAGGTGGCGCCCATGGCCTGGGCGAAGCGCGGCGGCAGCTCGTGCTCCAGCTCGGACGTACCGAGTCGCAGCCACGCTGCGCACCAGCGGCCACGGCCGGCTGAAGACGAACCAGCGCGTGCCGAAGAATGCGGACGCCGCCAGTGCCAGGCCAACCGCCGCGACCAGCGGCCACGAGCCCAGCAGGTAGGCGATCACCAGCGTCGCGCCGGAGAGCGCGGCGCCCAGCCGCTGGGCGCGCGGGTCGATCCAGCGACCGGGCGCCGGTCGCGCGGCGGGCGCCAGGGTCGCCGCAACGGTCAGGGGACGAGAGAAGAAGGACATCGGGAAGCTCCTCGACGAGGTGACGTGCCACGAACGGGCAGAGTGCGAGGAGCCGTGAACGCGATGGCGGGTGTCGGCGCCGTCAGCGACGCCGGGGCGCAGTTACGCGGCGGCTCCCCGCCGCGTACAAATGCAAGGCTCACCCTCGAGCCGGCTGAGCAGGTCGCTCGCGCACACCATCAGGCGACGAGTGTACCGGCAGCGCTCCGGTGGCGCCAAACCTTCCCTATCCTTCCCGCCCATGGACCGATACGACCTGGTCATCATCGGCGCCGGGGCGGCCGGCGAGTCCGCGGCCTACGAGGGCCGCGAGCGTGGCGCATCGGTGGCGATCATCGAGCGCGACCTGTTCGGCGGCGGCTGCCCGTTCTGGCAGTGCATGCCGTCCAAGGCGCTCCTGCATGCGGCGGCGGTCCATCACGGTGGCGGCGAGTATCCGTGGCCGAAGGCATCGGCCTTCCGTGACTACATGATCAACCGGGTCGATCGGGACTATCCGGACGACACCAGCCACGTCAAGGCGCTGACCAAGGCCGGCGCGGAGCCGATGCGCGGCGAGGCGCGCTTCACCGGCGCCGATCCGTTGACCGTCGAGGTCCGCGACCCGGCCGGCGCGACGCGCAGCATCGAGGCCGGCAGCGTGGTGCTGGCGGTGGGCTCGCACTCCCGCATCCCGTCCCTGCCGGGGCTCCAGGAGTCCGGGCACTGGACCAACCGCGAGGGCACCTCGCTGCGCGAGCTGCCCGACGGCGTGGTGGTGCTGGGCGGCGGGCCGAGCGGCATGGAGCTGGGGCAGGTCTACGCCCGCTACGGCGTGCCGGTCACCATCGTGCACCCGAGGGACCGCATCCACGACCGCGAGCACCCGCGCAGCTCGCATTTCCTGGCCCGGGCGCTGCGGCGCGACGGCGTCGATATTCGGCTCAACGCGAGGGCGGTGGCGCGTGCGGGCCGGCGCCGGCGAGCGTGGTCGCCACGTGGTCGAGCTGTCGGACGGCACGCACCGCGGAGGGCGCGGCGCTGCTGATGACCGTCGGGCGCGACATCCCGCTCGATCGGCTCAACCTCGGCGCCATCGGGATCGAGCCGGAGAACGGGCGGGTCAAGGTCGACGACCGGCTGCGCATCGCGCCGAACGTCTTCGTCGCCGGCGACGTGGCGGGACCGGAGCTGCACACCCACACCGCCCACTACCAGGGCGAGCTGGCCGCGCGCATCGCGCTGGGCGAGGACGTCAAGCCCGATCACTCGGCGATCCCGCGCGCCACCTACACCGATCCGGAGACCTCCTCCACCGGGCTGCTGGTCGAGCAGGCGCAGCGAGAAGGGCATCGACGCGCAGGAGTTCAGCCAGGAGCTGCGGCACTCCGCCAAGGGGCAGGCCACCGAGACGAACGGCCACGTCACGATCGTGGTCGATCGCCAGCGGCGCACCCTGGTCGGCGCCTTCATGGCGGGACCGGGCGTCAGCGAGACGATCCACGAGGCGGTGCTGGCGGTGAAGCTGCAGACGCCGCTCTCCGTGCTGGCCGACACGATCCACGCCTTCCCGACCGTGGCGCGCGTGCTGGGCTCGCTCTTCATCCAGGCCCACAAGGAGCTCGGCTGACCTAAGCCTCGGCGCTACTCCGGGAACTCCTCGGGGTGGAAGGCGTAGGCCCACATCGACTGCGGCTCGATGCGGAAGAAGACGATCCCGTCTCCCCAGCTGTAGGGATCGGACTCGTAGTTCTCGCTCCAGGCCCGATGGATCTCGTCGTGGTCCGGATGATCGCGGCCGATCCACTCGACGGTACCGCTGGCCGCCACCGCGATCCGGTCACCGTCCACGTGCACCGCCGAGCAGGCGGGGTTGCGCCGCAGGTGCTTCAGCTTGGTCGCCGCGCCGCCGGTGCTCAGAGTGAAGCGGCCGTGGATGAAGAGGCTGTCCAGCGGCGAGACGCGCGGCTCGCCCTTGGCATTGACCGTGGCAAAGGCAACGTGCTTCGTGCCGACCAGGTACGTCGTCACCTGCCGCGCGGTCACCCGCCGATCCGGGGTGACGATCGCCAGCATGTGCGGATTGGCACGGGCCAGATGGGCCTGGAACAGCGCGTCGAGCTCGGCGAGCTCCGCATCGGTCTCGAACATCCACGCAAAGACTAGGCGCTAGCATCCGACGCCGATGGAGCAGATCCTGCTGCTGGCGGCGCTCTTCTTCGTTGCCGCCGTCCTGTACGGGATGGTCGGCCACGCGGGCGCCTCCGCCTACCTGGCGATCATGGCGCTCGCGGGGGTCAGCCCGGAGGTCATGCGCCCGACCGCGCTGGTCCTGAATATCCTGGTCGCCAGCATCGTCACCCTGCGCTTCGCTCGAGCGGGTTTCGTGCGACCGAAGGCTGCCGTGCCATTTCTGGTCGGCTCCATCCCCGCTGCCTTTGTTGGTGGCGCCATCCTGCTGCCGCCCGAGCTGTATCGCCCGCTCGTCGGAGCCGTGCTTATCGTCGCGGCGTTCAGGTTCGGCGTGACCGCCGCGCGTTCAGGCGAGGAGTTTCCGCCCAGGGCGCCCACGTTGCTCGCCATCATCAGTGGCGCAGCAATCGGGCTACTGGCTGGCCTGACCGGCACCGGTGGGGGCATTTTCCTGACGCCCCTGATCCTGGCGGCTGGCTGGGCTGGGACACGGTACGCGGCAGGGGCGTCGGCGCTGTTCATCCTGGCGAACTCCGTCTCAGGGCTCGCCGGCAATTACTCCTCCGTCGGCAACATTCCCGACGCCGTTCCCATCTGGCTCGCCGCCGTAGCGGCTGGAGGCTTCATCGGTTCCGAGCTGGGCAGCCGGCGCCTACCGGCGCCGTGGCTTCGTCGTGGTCTGGCGGTGGTGTTGCTCATCGCGGGCCTGAAGCTGATCTTCCTGCCCTAGGCCGGGAAGAGCACGCCCGGGTTCAGCATCCAGGTCGGATCCAGCGCCTGCTTGATGGCGCGCATGGCCGCCACGTCGGCCGCGCCGCGGTCGCGTTCCAGCCAGTCGACCTTGGCGACCCCGATGCCGTGCTCGGCGCTGACCGTCCCGCCCATCGCGATCGCCAGCTCCAGGATGGCCGCCGTCGACCGCCTCGTCCTCGGGCGGAGGGCCCAGCACGTTGACGTGCAGGTTGCCGTCCCCAACGTGCCCGTACAGGTAGACCGATGCGTCCGGGGCCGCACGCCTCGGATCGCCTCGCGCACCTCCGTCGCGTACGCCGCGAGCCGGGAGATCGGGACGGCGACGTCCAGCTTGTGGGGCACGCCCTGGGCGTTCACCGCCTCGGTGTGCCGCTCGCGCAGCCGCCACAGCCGCTCCCGCCCGGCCGGGTCCGCCGCCACCACCACGTCGCGCACCAGTTCGTCGGCTAGCGCTCGATCGCCTCGACCAGCGCGTCCGAGGGATCGGTGGCGCCGTCCGCCTCGACCAGCAGGTACGCCGGATGCGGCTCGCGGAACGGTCGATCGCCGCCGGCGTGGTTGAGCACCAGCATCATCCCGTCGTCGAAGAAGAGCTCCGCAGCCAGCAGGTTCGGCAGCGACCGTCGGAGTGCGCCGGCCAGCTCCACCGCGACGGCGGCGTCGTCGACCGCCAGCAGCGCCACCGTCCGGCGCGACCGCAGCGGGACCAGGCGCAGTCGGGCGCGGGTGATCACCGCCAGCGTGCCCTCGCTGCCGGCCAGCAGCGACGGCAGGTGGTAGCCGGTGTTGTCCTTCACCAGGCCCGGCAGCCGGCGCAGCACCGAGCCATCGGCCGTCACCGCCTCGATGCCGACCAGCTGCGCCCGCATCGGTCCATGGCGGAAGACCTGCATGCCGCCGGCGTTGGTGGCGACCATGCCGCCGATCGTCGCGCTGTCGCGCGCGCCCAGGTCGACGCCGAAGCCAAACCCCGCCTGCCGGACATGCTCCTGCAGCGCGCCCAGGGTGGCGCCCGCCGCCACCGTCACCTCGCCGGCCGCGGTGTCCACCGGCTCGAGCTCGCGCATGCGGGAGAGCGACAGCACCACCTGCTCGCGGTCCGCCACGGCCCGCGGCACCGAGCCGCCGACCAGGCCGGTGTTGCCGCCCTGCGGGATGACGACCGCACCGCCCTCGCGGCACGCGGCGAGCACCGCGACCACCTGCTCGGTCGACTGCGGGCGCACGACCGCGACGGCATGCCCAACCCAGCGGCCCGTCCAGTCGCGCTCGTAGCCGGCGCGCAGGTCTGCATCGGTCAGGACGTGGGCGTCGCCGACCGCGTCGCGGAGTGCTGAGAGCAGTGACGGCCGTGGACACGGCGCAATGCTGCCCGATGCTTCAGTGCGGAAGTGAGCCTCTGGCGCGGAACGAGATCCAGCCAATCGCGAGGGCAGCCGCCCCGAGCATCAGGAACAGCTGCTCAGGGTCCAAGGAAGAGCCCGCGGATCCGCAAACGCAAGGAGGCCAATTGCGGCCCACAGCGAGACGGTCATGAGCCTGCGCGACGGCCGCGCGAGGATTGCGCGCGCCAGGATGTTCCGAATGCCGCGAGGATCCCGAACCCGATTGCCAGCAGCCAGGTCGCCTGCGAGCCGCCATACGCCAGCGCGTCGGTCAGCAGGTAGATCGCATAGGCGCCCTCGAGGACGGCGAGGATTCCCCAGCTCCAGCCGGCCACCGATACTCCCAGCGGTCGCGGCGGAGCGGCGGCTCTCGACCTGCGGCAGGACCGCCTCGGAGCCACGGAAGTGGGCGAGCAGGGCGACTCGTCCGCTGACACCCAGCTTCACGTAAATGCTCGAGAGATGGGACCGCACTGTTGCCTCGCTCAGGGACAGGTGCTCTGCGATCTCGCGCGCCGTTACTCCGGTGAGCGCCTGGTCCAGCACTGCCTGCTCCGCCGGGGTGAGTGCGGAGAGCCTGGCGATCGTCATCTCCGAGTCGGTCCGTCTGCATGCCACAAGGTTGGGCGCCAGCGACGACAGGCGCATCCGTCAAACAGAGGAATTTCGACCTCGAGACCGATGAATTTGTGCTCTGCCGAGCGGACTGTCACGATCCGAACGTGATGCCGGAGCCACTCCCGATGCTCTCGCGACCGCTCGACACGCTCGGCCGGCCGCTGCACGACCTGCGCATCAGCGTCACCGACCGCTGCAACTTCCGCTGCGTCTACTGCATGCCGCGCGCGGTCTTCGGCCCGGATCACGCCTTCCTGCCCCGCGACGGAGCTGCTCACCTTCGACGAGATCGCGCGGCTGGTCGGCATCTTCACCCGGCTGGGCGTCG
This sequence comes from uncultured Chloroflexia bacterium, assembly GCA_963720505.1. Classification (GTDB taxonomy): domain Bacteria; phylum Chloroflexota; class Limnocylindria; order QHBO01; family QHBO01; genus DASSCW01. The sequence goes on along the minus strand of CAVRFT010000003.1, from coordinate 670,423 downwards.
AGAAGGTGCGGCTGACCGGCGGCGAGCCGCTGGTGCGGCGCGAGCTGCCGTCGCTGGTGGCACAGCTCGCGGCGCTGCCCGGCGTGCGGGACCTGACGCTGACCACCAATGGCGTGCTGCTGCCGGGGCACGCCTGCGCGCTCTGCGCGAGGCCGGGCTGCATCGGGTCACCATCAGCCTGGACGCGGATGACGACGAGACCTTCATGCGCCTGAACGACGCGCGCGTGCCGGTCGCCAAGGTGCTGGCCGGGATCGAAGCGGCAGAGGCAGTCGGCCTGGGACCGATCAAGCTGAACATGGTCGTGAAGCGCGGCTGGAACGAGCACGCGATCCTGCCGATGGCGCGGCGCTTCCGCGGGACGGGACGCATCCTGCGGTTCATCGAGTACATGGACGTCGGCCACTCCAACGGCTGGCGCCTGGACGACGTCGTGACCGCGGACGAGATCCTGTCCACGGTGGCGTCCGAGTTTCCGCTTGAGCCGATGCCGCCCACCAAGCCCGGCGAGGTGGCCGAGCGCTATCGCTATGCCGATGGCGCGGGCGAGATCGGGGTGATCGCGTCGGTCAGCCGGCCGTTCTGCGGGGCGTGCGACCGCGCCCGCCTCTCGGCCGATGGCCAGCTGTACACCTGCCTGTTCGCCACGCGCGGCCACGACCTGCGTGCGCTGGTGCGTGGCGGAGCCTCGGACGACGGAGCTGGAGGCGAGCCTCCGCACGATCTGGGAGGGACGCGACGACCGCTACTCGGAGATCCGCTCGGCGGAGACGGTGGAGCTCCCGAAGGTGGAGATGAGCTACATCGGCGGCTGAGGCCGCGGCGGATTTCTCCCGGGGCAACTAACGGAGAACGAGGCCTCGGAACCTGTCTGGAAGTTGGCGTGGAGCGAACCTCGGGACCAACGAAACGGTCGAAAGCGGGCCCCCGACCGGGCTTCCTGTCCGTTGGATGCTAAAGCAGAAACAGGCTTACGCGGACCCACGATTACGGATATTGGTCGTGGATCGGAAGGGCACGCTCGCGCAGAGGGCCGCCCGCGCGGCCGCGGGTGACTGCGAGGATCTCGGCCACGATGGCACGGGCCACTTCTTCCGGTCCCTCCGCCCCGATATCCAGGCCCGCCGGCGCATGGAGCCGCTCGAGGGCGTCAGGCCTGGCCGAGCTCGTCCAGCATCTGCTCGGTCCGGCCGCGTGGCCCCAGCACGCCAAGGTAGGCGGTCTCGACGCCGAGGAACGAGCCGAGGTAGGCGATGTCGCGCAGGTAGTTATGGCTCATGAGCACGACCGCCGACCGCGCATCGGGCTGCATGGCCGCCGCTGCCGCCTCGGGATCGGCGTCGCAGAAGTCGCCCGCGCCCGGGAAGCGCTCGGGGTTCAGCAGGGCGCGACGCACGTCGGCGACCGTCACGCGCCAGCCCAGCTCGGCCGCCTGGCGCACCAGCGGGATCGCGTCGTGGCCGGCGCCGCACACGATCAGTCGCATCGGCGGCAGGATCGGCTCCTGGAGCACCCGCTCACCATCCTCCTCGGCAAGGCGTGGCATGTCGAAGCCGGGCGCATCGGTCCGGAACTGATGGGTGCCAGCATTGGGCCCGCTGATGACGGTCGTCAGCAGGCCGCGGTCGTGGCGAAGGGCGTCGGCGGTGGCCAGGGCGCCGTCGGTCGGCTCCACGAACACCTCGAACGACCCGTTGCAGCCAAGGCCGTAGCCCCAGACTGCATCTTCGTCGGCGGTCAGGTCGAAGCTCGCCAGCCGTGGCTCACCCGTCCGCATGACCTCGTGGCCGATGCGGGCCACGTCATCCTCCAGGCAGCCCCCCGAGATGTTGCCGATCGGCTCGCCCTCGGCGGGAATGAACAGCCGGGCACCCGCGTGCCGGTACGTGGAGCCGGTGGTGGACACGATGGTGGCCAGGGCCATCGGCGCGCCGTTGGCGCGGTGCTGCTCGATCGCGTCGAGGATGCGGCTCAGCTCGGACACGGACGCGTCAGGCGCGCGTGAAGACCAGCGCGGCGTTCATGCCGCCAAAGCCGAACGAGGTGGAGAGCGCGGCTCCCGGACGCGCGGCGCACGGCTCCGTCAGCACGTTCAGCTCGCAGCGCGGGTCCAGGTTCACCAGGTTGCAGGTCCCGGGCAGGCAGCCCGCATCCATGGCCATGACGGTGATCGCCGCCTCGATCGCTCCCGACGCACCCAGCGCATGCCCGTACAGCCCCTTGGTGCCCGACACCGGCACGCTCGCCGCATGCTCGCCCAGTGCCAGGTGCAGCGCCTTCGCCTCCGCCACCTCGTTCAGCTGCGTTGACGATGCGTGCGCGTTGACGTAGCCGATTGCCTCCGCCGCCAGCCCCGCATCGGCCAGGGCGGTGGTCACGGCGGCCGCCGCGGCCTCGCCGGACGGCAGCGGGGCGGTCAGGTGGTACGCATCGGTCGAGGCGCCGAAGCCAACGACCTCGCCCAGGATGGTGGCGCCACGAGCCTCCGCCGCGTCGCGATCCTCCAGCGCCAGGACGGCGGACCCCTCCCCCATCACGAAGCCGTCGCGGTCGACGTCGAACGGTCGCGAGGCCGTGGCCGGGTCGTCGTTGCGCGCGGACAGGACGCGAATCATGGCGAACGCCCCGAAGGTGAGCGGCGCCAGCGGGGCCTCGGCGCCACCGGCCAGGGCCGCGTCCACGGTGCCGGCCCGGATCGCCTGGAAGGCCTGCCCGATGGCCATCGCGCCGGAGGCGCACGAGTTCGCATTGCCGATCGACGGTCCGCGGATCCCAAGATCAATGGATACGTTCGACGCGCCCGCCCCGCCGAAGACCGCGGTCGCCAGGGTGGGCGCCACGGCCCGCACGCCGCGCCGCACGTAGTTGGCGTGCTGCTCTTCACCGAAGGCCACGCCGCCCAGTGCCGAGCCGATCCAGATCCCGGTCCGGTCCGCGTCGCGGGAGGCATCGGTCCAGCCGGCCTGCTCCGCCGCCATGCGAGCCGCCACGACCGAGAGCTGGCTGAAGCGGTCCAGCCGTCGCGCGCGCTTCGCGTCCAGGTAGTCCTCGGCGCGGAAGTCGTCGATCTGGGCGGCCAGCTGGGAGGGGAATGGCGAGGCATCGAAGCGGTCGATCCGCCGCACCGCCGTGCGGTTGGCCAGCACGCCGGCCCACAGGCCGTCCGCCCCATGGCCGATGGGCGTCACCGCCCCGATGCCGGTCACGGCCACACGTCGCGGCGTCATGCCGGTGCCTCCGCCAGCGCCTTCACCCGGCGCAGGGTGCGGCCGGCGATGGCGTCGATGAACTGCGGGCCGATCACCTTCTCGGCCGCGAAGCCACCAACGACCGGCCAATGCAGCTCGAGGTCGTGGTGAATGCTCACGTCCCAGCCGCCCTCGCGCGGCTCGAAGCGCCACGCCACCTCCATGCCGCGCGTGACGCCGCCGGTATGCGTGAACTCGATGGTCCGCTGCTCCGGGAGCGGCCGCTGCACCGCCTCCCAGCGCACCGGGATCGGGCCGCGACGCGCCCCCATGGCGAAGCGACGCTCCCCGTTGGAGGACGGCACGCGGCGCACGTAGCGGTAGTGCGGCAGCCGCTCCGGCCAGCGCTCGATCTCCGCTGCCAGCGGAAAGATCCGCTCGTACGGCGCCTGGATGTGGACCTGCATCACGCTCTTCATGAGGTCACCGACATCACGGCCACAGGACCTGGGCCAGGAAGAGCGGCGACAGGGCGTCGGAGGCCGGGCGCAGGTCGCCGAGCGCCGATCCCAGCCGGGCGGCGAGCTGCGGACGGCGCGCCAGGCGGCGAAGCGCATAGCCCATCACCGGTGGCGCGGCAAGCATTCCCTGGACCAGCCAGGTCAGGCCGTCCTTGGCGGCGAAGGCTTCGCGACGTGCCGCGCGGTAGCGAGCGGCCGCTTCGTCGTCGTCGCCGACGGCCAGCGCCTCTGCGGCGGCGCGAGCGGATCGCAGCGCCCGGAAGATGCCCTCGCCGGTGAACGGATCGATGAAGCCGGCGGCATCTCCGACCAGCATCCAGCCAGCGGCCGGCGGCGGCTCCCACCCGGTGGCCGATCGGCGACGCGCCCCGAATGGGCGTCAGCCGCTTCACTCCGCGCAGGCGATCGGCCACGGCCGGGATGCCGTCGATCGCCGCCTGGAAGCGCTCCTCGGCCGAGCGCTTCGCCCCATCCAGGGGCAGCGCCATCCCGACGTTCATCCGGTTGCCGGCCAGGGGCGCCAGGCCGACATACCAGTCCCGCGCGACGTGCATCTCCCCGTGGTCGGCCAGCTCCGGCAGGCCCTCGTAATGGGCGATCAGCCCAAGCCGGCGCGGCATGCCCACGCCACGCTCCATGCTCAGGCGCTGCGCCACACGGGAGCGAGCACCATCGGCGCCGATCAGCCAGCGGCTGCGCACCGTGCGGCGGCCGTCGGCGGTGCGCAGACTGGCGCCGACGACCCGCCCGCCCGAGCCCTCCTGGCCGCCGCGCCAATGCACGTCCTCCAGCGCGACGCGTTCCATCAAGCGCGCGCCGCACGAGACGGCGTGCCTCGCCAGCGTGGCATCGAAGCGCTCGCGATCCAGTCCCCACGAGTGGCGCTGTCCGGTGGCGTCGTGGTAGCCCACCTCGACCGCGTCGTCTCCGCGGATCACGCGCATCCCCTTGAGCGGCAGCGCATCGGCGCGCCAGTCGGCCTCGGGAACGCCCAGTCGCGCCAGCTCCTCGGCGATCCGCGGGCTGGCGTACTCGGCGCACGCCTTCGGTCGCGGGTGCGCGTGCGATTCCACCAGCAGCACGTCCCGACCCCGCCGCGCCAGCGCGGCTGCCACGGCCGACCCTGCCGGACCGGCGCCCACCACCAGCACCTCGCAGTCCAGGTCGCTCATCGGTACACCGTCGTCACCCGCGGCCACCACGCGAAGGTGCGCGCCACGCGACGCAGACCGGCCTCCGTCGCCAGGGTGTCCAGCTCGGCCAGGGTGTAGGCGCGCCGAGCGGAGAGGACGCCGTCGTGGCGGGTGTATCGGCCCCGCGTGAACGCCAGCACCGGTGCCGCCGCCATCAGGAAGGCGAGCCGTCCGCGGCGGAGGTCGTTGACCACCACCGCTTCACGCGCGACCCGCCGCATCTCGCGCAGGGCGGTGACCGCGTCCCGCGGCTCCAGGTGATGGAGCAGCAGCGAGGCATGCACCACGTCGACCGCGCCATCGGTCAGCGGCAGGGCCCGAACGTCGGCGCGCAGGAACTTCACACCATTCGTATTCGCCAGGTTACGGCGGGCGATGGCCAGCACCTCAGGGCGCAGGTCGGCGACCAGCACCGTCGCCCGACGCTCGCGCAGCAGCCGGCGCGCGAAATCGCCCGATCCGGCACCGATGTCGAGCACCGATGGATCGGCGCGGCCATTCAGGGCGCCGCTCACCGCCCGCACGCTGTCGCCCACCCCGCCGGGCAGGCGGTTCAGCATCGCCATCTCGCGCAGGTTGACGCGCAGGTCTCGCGGATCGAGCGTTGCCTCGTCCAGGTGCTCGTGGTCGATGGCCCGAGCGCGGAGCGTGTTCATTCAGGACCTTCGGGGCGTGCCGCGATGCTACTCCAGGAAGGCCGACAGCCCTTCCCCGGGCTCCGTTTGCGAGCCCGTCCCATGTAGGCTGCGCCCGATGCGGTTGGACGAGGTCATCCGCGCGGTCGAGGTGCACGCCGGTGGCGAGCCGGGCCGCGTGATCGTCGGAGGCGTGCACGACGTGCCGGGCGCCACCATGCTCGAAAAGCGCAACCACCTGTGGCGCGAGGGGGACCGGCTGCGGAAGCTGATGCTGCGCGAGCCGCGCGGCTACCCGGCGCTGTGCGCCAACGTCCTTCTTCCGGCCACGTCGCCCGAGGCCGATGCCGGCTACGTGATCATGGAGCAGGCCGAGTACCCGGCCATGTCCGGCTCGAACACCATCTGCACCGCCACGGTCCTCATCAACGAGGGCCTGGTCGCCGGTGACCGAGCCGACCACCAACCTGGTGCTGGAGGCTCCGGCCGGCCTGATCCGCATCAGCGCCGAGGTGCGCGACGGCAAGGCCCGCTCCATCACCTTCGAGAACGTGCCGGCCTTCGTCCATCGCCTGGACGTGCCGGTCGAGGTCCCGCAGGTCGGCACGGTGAGCGTGGACGTCGCCTGGGGCGGGATGTTCTACGCCCTGACCGATGCGTCCGCGCTCGGCTTCCGCCTCACGCCGGACGAGGGGCGGGACCTCGTGCGGGTGGGCGAGATGGTCAAGGCAGCAGCCCGCGAGCAGATCCCGATTGCGCATCCGGAGCAACCGGAGCTGGCCGGCATCTCGATCATGGAGTGGACGGGGCCGCCATCGGTTCCGGGCGCCGATGCCAAGAACACGGTCGTGGTGTCATCCGGCACGCTCGACTGGGAGCGACCGGAATCCTTCACCGGCGTGCTGGATCGCTCGCCGTGCGGCACCGGCACCTGCGCCCGGATGGCCGTGCTCCACGCCCGTGGCCAGCTGGCCATCGGCCAGGACTTCGTGCACGAGGGCATCCTGGGCACCACCTGGACCGGCCGGCTGCTGCGCGAGACGACCATCGGCTCGCACGCCGCGGTGGTGCCGCAGCTGACCGGATCGGCCTGGATCACCGGTCACACCGAATACCGCGTGGATGACGACGACCCGTTTCCCGACGGGTTCACCGTTGGCGACCTCTGGGGTCTCACCGACTGAGCTCTGGCGCCCATTGGCTCGTGCCTCGAGGCGTATGAACCACCGGAGCCGATGCGACCATTCAGGATCTGCGCCCTTGCCGTGATCGTAGCCACGCTGGCCGCGTGCCGCAGCGCGCCGACACCGGGCGCCCCTTCCCAGGCGGCGCAGACCGAGCGGCCCGTGGCGTCGAGCCCGGAGCTGGCCGGCGCCTCCCCCACGCCGCAACCCACGCCGGACGAGCGCCCGCTGCAGGGATTGCTGCCGGCGGACTTCCGGGGCACCGAGGCGCACACCTTCCCGGTCGGCCAGGAAATGCTCGCGCGGCTGGCCGCGGCGATCGGCATCCGTCGTCGCGCGTTGGAGGCCGCCTACGCCAGCGACCACGGACCGGCCTTCGTCCAGATGTACGCGCTGCGTGCGGCCGGCCATGACCCGCAGGAGCTGCTCGACGCGTTGCCGCAGGCCGCCTATCCCGACGCGCCAGCTGGCTCGATCACCGTCGAGCCCGGCCAGCTGGGCGATCGGGCGGTCACGGTCATCAGCGAGCCGAACCAGGCCGGCACCATCGGCTCCTTCTACGCGCTGATCGACGGCGGCACCCTGATCGTGGCGCAGGCCCTGGCCGAGCCGGTCGCCGAGGCAGCCTTCGACGAGTTGCCGCGCTGACGCTCAGCCTCAGGCTGTGGCGACTCTCGGCTGGGCCCTGCATGGGCTCCTGGTCCGGACCAGCCAGCGGCAACCGCACCGTGAACGTCGCACCCTTGCCCAGGCGGCTGCGGACCGTGATCGCGCCGCCCATCAGCTCCACCAGCCGGCGAGAGCCGGCCAGGCCGAGCCCGGTGCCGGCCACCGCGCTGGCGTTGGCGCCGCGGTACATCGGCAGGAAGATGCGGCTGAGGTCCTGCGGCGCGATGCCGATGCCCTGGTCTGCGATCGAGACGATTGCATCGGTGTCGTCGCCGGCGACCTTCACCTCGATGGCGCCGCCGTCCGGGCTGAACTTGACCGCGTTGCCGAGCAGGTTGTCGAGCACGCGCCCGATACGCGTCGGATCCCAGTTGCCGATGATCGAGTCCGCGCTCGACCTTGGTCGTGAACCGATGGGTGTCGGCCGCCGCGCCCTGGTGCTCGCGCACGCGCTCCTCGACGATCGCGACCAGGTCGGTCGGCTGCAGCTGCAGCGGGACCTCCTGGCCGGCACGCAGCAGCGTCACGTCCATGAATTCGGACACAAGGCTGGTCAGCCGGCTCGCGCTCTCGTCGATGTCGCCCAGCCAGCGATCGACCGATGCCATGTCCTGCTGCTCGCCCGACAGGTGGCGGCGCGCAAGCTGCGCGTAGCCCCGGACCGCCGCCAGCGGGGTGCGCATGTCATGCGAGGTGACGGCCATGAACTCCTCCTGGAGCCGAAGCGACTCCTGGGAGTCCGTGAGCAGTCGCGCCGTGTCCACCGCCGCACCCGCCCGCCGGCCGAGGTCCTCGAGCATGGCCACATCCTCCGGCGCCGAGCGGCGGACGCTCCGACGAGTTGCCGACCGTCACGACCCCGAACACCTGACCCCGGCCGACGAGCGGCACCGTGAGCAGCTCGCGCAGGCCGAGGGCGCGGAGCGCTTCAAGGTGCTCGGCGTCGCGAGCGCCGGCCGGTCAACATGTCGTCGGTCACCTCGCGCACGTGCACGGCGCGCCGCCTTCGCATCACCTCCTGCAGGCCGCCCGGCTGCGAGAAGTCCGGCGGCCAGCGCCGTTCGATCTCCTCTGCCCGCCGGCGCATCTCCGGATCGACATGCGCCATCGCCGATCCGTTCCAGCGGTCTCCACCCTCACCGAGCACATCGAACGAGCACCAGTCGGCAACCGACGGCACGACCAGCCACGAGACGCGACTCAGGGTGTCGCGATAGTCGGTGGTCTCCCCGAGCAGGGCGCTGGCGCGCAGCAGGAAGGAGAGGCGCCATTGGACCTGCTTGATGGGGGTGATGTCCTGGAAGGACGTGACCACCAGGTCGTCGTCGCGCGTCGGTCCCGGCATGAGGCGCGCGCGCACCAGCGACCAGTTGTCGTGGTCGCTGCCCTTCGAACGGAAGCGGACCGTCGCTTCCGGATCGGTCTCCCCGCTGTACGCCCGCCTGCGTGGGCAGCACCGCTGGGTCGAGTGGGCGGCCGTCGTCGTCCAGCAGGTCGAACCGGTCCACCATGCTGGCCGAGCTCTGTCCGATGATCTCCGCGGCGCTGTCGTAGCCCATCAGACGAGCAGCGGCAGCATTGGCGTACCGCAGGGTCCCGGCGCGGTCGAGAACCGTCACGCCGTCGGCGATGCTGTCGAAGATCTCCGGCAGGAGGCGTCGAACCTCGTCGTCAGGACGGACGGTCCGGGTCACGCGCTCAGTGTCAGTCACGTTCGCAGAACGCCTTCGTCTCCTCGTCCAGGCGAGCCAGGTCGAACGGCTTCTGCAGCCATGACACAGCACCGATCTCGGCGGCCTCGCGGTCGATCCGAAAGTGGGCTGCCACCACCACCACCGGCAGGTCCTTCCACCGCTCGTCGTCGCGCAGGCGGCGGGACAGCTCCCAACCGTCCATGCCCGGCATGCGCAGATCGAGGAACACGACGCACGGCGCCCACCCGTTCTCGAGACGCTGCAGCGCCTCCGCCCCGTCAGCTGCGGTGCGGACGTCGTGGCCGTAGCCACGCAGCGCTCCGGCGTAGATCTCACGCAGCGCCGGGTCGTCCTCGACGACCAGGACCTGGTGGGATGCCTCCTCGCTCGTGATGACCGCCACCTCCACGGGACGCACGCCAGACACCGCCTGCGCACTGCGGTAACCGCCGCGCGCTGCACGTGGCGTGCCGAATCGTCATGGGAAGGGCGGAATGGCTGGGGCGGAAGGATTCGAACCTTCGATCTCCTGATCCAGAGTCAGGCGCCTTACCGCTTGGCCACACCCCAGCGAGGGGACTCGATGATACCAGCCCTCCGTGCGAGCTCGAAACTGCGCTGCTTGACCGCCCGCGACTGGTGACGCGGTGCACTGACCCCGTTGGCAGGACGCACCGCCGTTGGTACATGCCGCCAATAGCCCGGTCGGGGTGCTGACCGGCGCGGGCACAGGGCGTACGGTGCGGCCGTGGTACAGGTCCAACCGCGTGAATGGCGGAAATACGGCTTCGGCGGGCCGCCGGAGCCCTGGGCGCACGACGCCCAGCGCGACCTCGATCGGCTCGCCACCTCCTACTACCTCGAGGTGCTGGACGCCCGACGGCGCCTGATCGCGCTGGAGGTCGATGCCAAGGGGCGCCACGAGATCGACGAGCTGGTGATGACGGCAACGCGCCACAAGCACGAGATCGACTACACCCTCCGTCACTGGGCCACGCCCGTCGAGCGGGCGCGCGTCACCGACCGCCTGGGGTCGATCATGCGCATCAGCCGGCGGCTGGGAAACCTGGAGCGCGGCCCGCACGGCGACGACTTCCTGCCCGACGCGGCCTGAGCACACCCGCCCCTAGACTTGGGCCACCATGGCCCGCTTCCCGCTGCTCTCCGACGTGCTCGCTGCGCGCCATCGCCTGCGCGAGGTGGCGCTGCACACGCCGCTCGAGCGCGTCACCAACACTGGCCGACGAGAGCGGCAGCGCGGAGGTGCGGCTGAAGCTGGAGCTCCTCCAGCCGACCGGCGCCTTCAAGATCCGCGGCGCCTTCAACAAGGTGGCCCTCATCGCCGCCGAGACGCCCGATGCCCGCCTGGTGACAGCCTCCACCGGGAATCACGGCATCGCGGTGGCGAGCGCCGCCGCCAGATACGGCATGCGCCTGACCGTGCTGGTGCCGGCCGCAGCCTCACCCGCGAAGCTGGAGCGGCTGCGCGCCCTGGAGTCGGACGATTGCGTGGTCGAGGTCTTCGGGCGCGAGTCCGGCGACGTCGAGATCGAGGCCCGACGACGGCACAACGAGGGCATTGCCACCTACGTCGAGCCGTACGGCGACCCGGACGTGATCGCCGGCCAGGGCACCGTGGCGGTCGAGGTGCTCGAGGACTGGCCCGAGTGCGACGCCTTCGTGGTGCCGATCGGCGGTGGCGGGCTCATCTCCGGCATCGGGCTGTGGGCCAAGGCGATGCGGCCGGGGATGCGCCTGGTCGGCGTCCAGCCATCGGCCTCGCCGCCGATGTACATCTATTTCGAATCCGGTTCCACCAAGCCTGTGCCCATCGCTCCGACCCTGGCAGATGGCGTGTCCGGCAATATCGAGCGCGACAGCATCACCTGGAAGATGTGCAAGCAGCTGGTGGACGAGGTGGTCGTGGTCGACGAGGACCAGATCGCCGACGCCATGGGCTGGGCGCTGCAGGTGCATCACCTGGTCATCGAGGGCAGCGCAGCGCTCCCCATCGCCGCAATGCGGGCTCGGCTCGGGGGCATGGCCGGACGGCGCGCCACGGCGGTGCTCACCGGCCGCAACGTGGACGTCGCCACGCTCAGGGCCGTCCTGGACCGATGACGCTGCTCTCCCTGCGCGGCATCGCCAAGGCCTTCGGCGGGCGCCACATTCTGCGCGGGGTTGACCTGGAGCTGGCCGATGGTGCCCGGATCGGGCTGGTGGGTCCCAACGGCTCCGGCAAGTCGACCCTGCTCCGCATTGCGGTCGGTGACGAAGAAGCCGATGCCGGGCAGATCACCCGCCAGCGCGGCCTGCGGCTGGCGATGCTGGCCCAGCATCCGCTGGGCGATGAGCGTTCCCCGGCCACCACGCTGCGCGACGCCCGGGACGACCTGCGCGAGATCGATCAAGGGCTGGCGGAGTGCGACCGGCGTCTGGCCGATCCATCGGTCTACAACGACGGCGCGCGCATGGAGGCCGTGCTGGCGGAGCAGGCCCGGCTGCTGGATCGGTACGAGCGGGCCGGCGGTCCGGCGTTCGAGGGTAGGGTCCGGTCGATGCTGGCCGAGGTCGGGCTGGAGGAGCGGGAGCTGGAGCTGCCGACCCGTGTGCTCAGCGGTGGGCAGCGCAAGCTGATCGGCCTGGCGGCGGCCATCATCCAGGACCCGCAGCTGCTGCTGCTCGACGAGCCGGAGGCGCACCTGGACCTGGAGGGACGGGAGCGGCTGCAGGGCCTGATGGCCCGCTTCGGCGGCGGCATCCTGGCGGTCAGCCACGATCGCTACCTGCTGGACGAGACGGTGATCGACATCGCGTCGCTGGATGAGGGCCAGGTGCGCATGTGGCCGGGCAACTACACCGCCTACGCGGTGGCGCGCGAGCTCGAGCTGAAGCGCCAGCAGGCGAGCTACCTGGCGCAGCGCAAGGAGATCGAGCGGCTGGAGGAGGCCTCGCGCCGCCTGATTCAGTGGGCGCGCTCCGTGCCCGCCAGCCAGTCGAACAAGGGATTGATGAACGCCGCCCGCAACCTGCAGCGCCGCGTGGAGCGGATGGACAAAGTCGAGCGGCCGGTGCTGGAGAGGCGCCGGATCGGGCTGGAGCTGCACCCGCACCAGCGCGGCGGCAAGCGCGCTGCCGAGCTGCGCGCGGTGGGCATGGACTTCGGCGAGCACCGCGTGCTCCACGGCGTGGAGCTGACGGTGATGCACGGCGAGCGGGTCGGCGTCGTAGGCGAGAACGGGGCCGGCAAGAGCGTGATGCTCAAGACGCTGGTCGGCGAGCTGACGCCGACCTCTGGCGAGGTGTGGGTCGGCCCCTCCATCCGGATCGGCTACCTGGCGCAGGACCAGGACACGCTCGACCCCGATTCGACACCGCTCGCCACCCTGCGAGCGAGCTTCCCCGGCACCGAGGAGCAGGCCGTGGCGCGGTTGATGACCTTCCTGTTCGACTACGAGCAGGTGCGGCGGCCGATCCGCACCCTTTCCGGCGGCGAGCGGACGCGGCTGCAGCTGATGCTGCTGATGCTGTCCGGCGCCAACCTGCTGGTCCTGGACGAGCCGACCAACCACCTGGACATCGAGTCGATCGAGACGCTGGAGGCGGCGATCGAGGCTTTCGAAGGGACAGCCATCTTCATCAGCCACGATCGTTACTTCCTGGACCGCATGGCCGATCGAGTGGTGGAGGTCCGAGACGGCGCCGCGCGATCGTGGCTCGGCGGCTACAGCGACTGGCTGGTCCATCGGGCCGAGGAGACGACGCCGCTTGCCGCGGGCGGTAGCATCCGGGAATGACCGAGCAGGCCCCGCCCGCTGCATCGGACGCGGATCAGGCCGCCACCGCCGCGCAGTCCGAGCCGCAAGAGCCCACCGAGCCACCGCCACTGTCGCCCGCTGTCACCGCGGCGACCCCTGAGCGCCGCGGCAGCTCCGGCACCGCCCTGCTGGGCATCCTGCTGATCACGGTTGGGGTCTTCTTCTTCATCGGCCAGTGGTTGACCATCGACTGGGGAGCCGCCACCTGGCCGCTTTATGTGATCGCGCCCGGGTTGGCGCTGATGGCCTGGGGCCTCACCCAGCGTGATGGATCCGGGCTGACCGTGGCGGGCAGCATCGTGACCATGGTGGGGCTGGTGCTCCTCTACCAGAATGCCACCGGCAACTATGAGAGCTGGGCCTACGCGTGGGCGCTGGTCGGCCCCGGCGGGAGCGGACTCGGGATGCTGCTCTACGGCACCCGCAGCGGCAATCGCAAGATGGCGCGCGACGGGTTCCTGCAGATCCTGGTGGCCATCGGGCTGTTCGTGGCCGGCTTCATCTTCTTCGAGGGGATCATCGGCATCAGCGGCCAACGGCTGCCGCTCCCGGAGTGGCTGCTGCCGGTGGCAGTCATCGCCATCGGTCTCCTGGTCCTGGTGCGCGGCTTCACCGCTCGGGATAACCGCGCCGACGCATAGCGGATCGGTCGGCTAGCGACTCTGGCGCGCGTCTCGCCGCGTCGGTCGCAGATGAATGCGTACGCCGTTCGGCGCCTGGCGTCGCTCGGCGCGGGCCAACCGCTCCTCGGCCTGCAGCAGGGCGTTATGGAGCCGGTAATCGAGCATATCAACCATCTCTGGTTCCGTCCTTCCATCACCACCTATTAGTCATTTGGTGGTGACGAGTGCAGCATAGCTGAGTGGGCGTCACCTGTCAACCACCATTGACTGGTGATGTACACTGGGGAGGTGAACCCAACCATCCTCTGGCCACAGCCCGGTGAGCGCGAGCCCGCGCCCGGCGTGGCGCTGCACCTGTTGCAGGACTTCGTGAACACCAATGACGTCGAGGGCGGCGACGACGGCCTGGGCAGCCCCGCCCTGCTCCGAGACTGGCTGGCCGAGCGCAGCCTGATGGACCGATCCGACGACGTGGCAGAGTTGGCGTGGCGGCGCGCGATCGACATCCGCGAGGGCCTCCGGGCCCTGGGCCGCGTGAACAACGGTGAGCCGCTCGACAGCGAGCAGCTGGGCGCCATGAATCGCGCCGCTGCTCACGTGCCGGTGCTGGTCGGCGTCGACTCGACCGACTGGCGGCTACGGCCGGCCGAGGCCGGCGTCGATGGCTTCCTGGGCGGCATCCTGGCCACCCTGGCCCGCGCCATGGCCGATGGCAGCTGGTCGCGCGTCAAGTCGTGTCGCAACGACACCTGCCGCTGGCTGTTCTACGACCACTCGCGCAACCGCTCTGGCACCTGGTGCACCATGGCCATCTGCGGGAGCCGCATGAAGTCGCGCGCGTACCGGTCTCGGCAGAAGGCCGGCGGCGCCTGAGGCTCCGTATTCTGAAAGCCGGCTCGGCAGCCTATCCTTAGCGGCAACATGCCGCCGAGCGATCCCCCACAGTCACCGCAGGTCGAGCAGACGCTCGACGCCGTCAACGCCGTCAACTCGGGCTACGTTGCCGAGCTCTACGAGCAGTTCCGGCGCGACCCCGCATCGGTTGACGGAGAGTGGCGGGCGTTGTTCGAGAGCGGCGCGGCAGGGCCGCCGACCGCGCCCGCCGCAGCCTCGGCAGCACCAGCGTCTAGCTCGGGGAACGGACAGCAGGCCGCCACCGCTCCCCCGCCGCCAGCGCCGGCGCCGGCTGAGCCTCCGCCGCCAGCCCCCACCGCCGAGCCAGAGCCCCCCGCGGCGCCATCGCTGCCACCCGGCGCGACGCCCATCAAAGGGCCCGCCGCGCGCCTGGCCCAGAACATGACCGCCTCGCTGGCGGTCCCGACCGCCACCAGCTTCCGGGAGGTTCCGGCGGCCACCCTGGCGGCCATGCGGGCGGCGCTGAACGAGCAGGTGGCGCCCCGCAAGATCAGCTTCACGCACCTCATCGGCTGGGCGATCGTCCGGGCCGCCGGCGACGCGCCGGCCATGACCCACTACTTCCACGAGTCGGACGGCTCCGCCTATCGGGTCGACCCCGGCGGCGTCAACCTGGGGCTGGCGGTGGACGTGGAACGGGCCGATGGCAGCCGCTTCCTGGTCGTGCCGGTCATCAAGGACGCCGACGGCATGGATTTCGCCGACTTCGTGGGCCGCTACGAGGATCTGGTCGATCGTGCCCGGGCCGGGCGCCTCGGACCCGATGACATGGTCGGCGCCACCATCACGCTCACCAACCCCGGCACCCTGGGCACCACCGCCTCGGTGCCGCGGCTGATGCCCAAGCAGGGCACCATCGTGGCCACCGGCGCGATCCGCGACAGCGGCGCCGGCCGGATGATCACCATCACCTCCACCTACGACCACCGGGTCATCCAGGGCGCCGAATCGGGCAGCTTCCTGCGCTCCATCGACGGCCTGCTGGCCGGCGCCGGCGACTTCTACCCCGATGTCTTCTCGTCGCTCGCGGCCGACTTCGCCAAGGCGCCGCCCATCGAGGGGGCCGGGGAGGCTGCCGCAACGACCGGCGTGCGGCCGCTCGCTCCCACCTCCACCAACGACCTCAAGGCCGTGGCGGCGGCCGTGGCACTGGTGCGGGCGTATCGGTCCTTTGGGCACCTGGCAGCCAGGCTCGATCCGCTGGGCAGCCAGCCGCCCGGCGACCCGGCGCTGGACCCCGAGCCGCTGGGCCTCACGCCCGACGTGATGGCGCGCATCCCCACCTCTCTGCTGCGCGTCGACGTGGCCGGCGAGACCCTGGCCGATGCGCTGCCCGCCCTGCAGGCCACCTACTGCGGCACGATCGCCTACGAGGTCGAGCACCTGGCCAGCCACGAGGAGCGACTCTGGCTGCGGCGCGTGATCGAGTCGAACGAGCACCGCCATGCGCTGAACGTCCATGAGCAGCGCGCGCTGCTGACCCGGCTGACCGAAGTGGAGGGGCTCGAGCGATTCCTGCATCGGGCCTACCTGGGTCAGAAGCGCTTCAGCATCGAAGGGCTGGACGTCATGGTCCCGGCGCTGGACCAGGTGCTGGCCGACGCGGTGGAGGCCGGCGCGCACGAGGCCGTCATCGGCATGGCGCACCGCGGCCGGCTGAACGTGCTGGCCCACATCGTGGGCGTCACCTACGAGGCGATCCTGGCCGAGTTCGAGGCCGGTCGTGGCGGGCGCGGCGCACAGAAGGGCGGCTCCGACGACGTGAAGTATCACCTCGGCGCGGAGGGCACCTTCCGGACGCCGGATGGCGCCGAGCTGAGCATCACTCTGTCACCGAATCCCAGCCACCTGGAGGCGGTCAACCCGGTGGTCGAGGGTCGCGCCCGCGCCCAGCAGAGCGATCGCCGCTCGGCGGTGCTGGCCGTGGACCGCCAGAAGACGCTGCCGATCCTGATCCATGGCGACGCGGCGTTCGCCGCCCAGGGCGTGGTGGCAGAGACGTTCAACATGGCGCGGCTGGCCGGATACACCACCGGCGGGACCATCCACATCATCGCCAACAACCAGATCGGCTTCACCACCGGGCCGAACGAGGGTCGCTCCACCACCTACTCCAGCGACCTGGCCAAGGGTTTCGACGCACCGATCATCCACGTCAACGCGGACGACCCGGAGGCGACGCTGGCGGCGGCGCGGCTGGCGATGATGTACCGCCAGCGCTTCCACGCGGACGTGGTGATCGACCTGGTCGGCTACCGGCGCTACGGCCACAACGAGGGCGATGACCCCGCGTACACCCAGCCGGCCATGTACGCCGCGGTCGAGGAGCACCCGTCGGTGCGCGAGCTGTACGCCAAGGCCCTGGTCAAGTCCGGATCCATCAGCCAGAAGAAGGCCGATGCCGGTGCCCAGACGATGGCACGCGACCTGGCCGAGCGCCAGGCGGCGGTGCGCAAGCAGCACGCCGAGCCGCAGCTCGATCGCGGGCCCGATTCGGTGGAGACGGAGGATCCGGGCGAACCGGAGACGGCGGTCGAGGCCGTCACGCTGCAGCAGCTGAACCAGCAGCTCTATCGCTGGCCGGCCACCTTCCACATCAACACCAAGCTGGCCAAGCAGCTTGCCAAGCGCCGTGCGGTACTCAGCGAGGAGGACGGCCGGATCGAGTGGGCGCACGCCGAGGCGCTGGCCCTCGCCTCACTGCTGGTCGAAGGCGTGCCGATCCGCCTCACCGGCCAGGACACAGTGCGCGGCACGTTCAGCCAGCGGCACCAGACCCTGTGGGACGCCAAGACCGGCGCGGCCTACACCCCGATCCAGCACCTCGATGGTGCCAGGGCGCCATTCGAGCTGCACAACAGCCCGTTGAGCGAGTACGCGACGGTCGGCTTCGAGTACGGCTACGCGGTCACCGCGCCGGAGGCGCTGGTGCTCTGGGAGGCGCAGTACGGCGATTTCGTGAACGGCGCCGAGATCATCATCGACCAGTTCATCATCGCCGGCCTGGCCAAGTGGCGGCAGACGTCGCGGCTGACCCTGCTGCTCCCCCATGGCTACGAGGGATCGGGCCCGGAGCACTCCTCCGCCCGCCTGGAGCGCTTCCTGGCGCTCGGCGCGGAGGGGAACATCCGCGTCGTCTACCCGACCACGCCGGCGCAGTACTTCCACCTGCTGCGGCGCCAGGCGCGCCACGCCGACCTGCGGCCGCTGATCGTGATGACGCCCAAGTCGTTGCTGCGTCTGCCGGAGGCCGCGTCGCGCCCGGACGAGCTGAGCACTGGGGCGTTCGCATCGGTCCTGGACGACCCGAGCGTGACGGATGAAGCGGCAGCCGGCATCAAGCGGGTGATCGTCTGCAGCGGCAAGGTCTACTACGACCTGACCATGTCCGAGGAGCGGGTGGAGCACCCGGAGCTGGCCATTGTTCGCACCGAGCGCCTTTACCCCTTCCCCACCGAGGACCTGGAGCGCGTCCTCACGCGCTATCCGGCGGTGGAGCGCGTCACCTGGGTGCAGGAGGAGCCGCGGAACATGGGCGCCCGCAAGTTCGTGCTGCCCAAGATCCGCCACCTGGTGCCCTTCCGCATCCCGCTCGGCGACATCAGCCGGCCGGAGCGCTCGCGGCCGGCCGAGGGCTACCCGGCGGCGCACACCGCGGAGCAGGCACGTATCGTCCACGAGGCGCTGACCAGCTAGGCATGTCCATCCCCGCCGCCGCTGCTGGAGCGCTACCGGGAGCTCCTGGCCGAGCCGGATGATGAGCGGTTCCCGATCAGCCTTGGGGAGGGGAGCACGCCGCTGGTGCACGCCCGTCGGCTGGGCGAGGAGCTGGGCCTGGATCGCCTGTTCCTGAAGTTCGAGGGCACCAATCCCACCGGCTCGTTCAAGGACCGCGGCATGGTGCTGGCCGTCAATCGCGCGGTCGAGCGCGGCGCGACCGCGGTGGTCTGCGCCTCGACCGGCAACACCAGCGCCTCGGCGGCGGCCTACGCGGCGGCGGCTGGCCTCCCATGCCACGTGGTGCTTCCCGCCGGCAAGGTGGCCCGCGGCAAGCTGGCCCAGGCGGTGGCGGCCGGGGCGCGGCTGGTCATGGTCGACGGCAACTTCGACGAAGCACTGGCCGCGGTGCGCCGGCTCGGTGAGGAGGGGGCCGCGGCGGTCGTCAACTCGATCAACCCGGACCGCATCGCCGGCCAGCAGACGGTGGCATTCGAGATCGTGGATGCCCTGGGCGAGTCACCCGATGCGGTCGCACTGCCGGTCGGCAACGCCGGCAACATCACCGCCGCCTGGGCCGGCTTCTGCCGGTACGCCGAGGCCGGCATCACGCCCTCGGGGCGAAAGCCGCGGATGATGGGCTTCCAGGCCGCCGGCGCGGCGCCCATCGTCAACGGGGCGCCGGTCGAGGAGCCGGAGACGGTGGCCACCGCCATCCGGATCGGCAACCCGGCCTCGTGGGCGGGTGCCGAGACCGCACGCGACGAGTCTGGCGGCGTCATCGAGGCGGTCAGCGACGAGCGAGATCCTGGCGCATGCAGCGACGGATCGCGGAGCTGGAGGGGATCTTCTGCGAACCCGCCTCGGCGGCCGGCGTGGCGGGCGTGGCGCGACTGGCCGCCGAGGACCGCATCCACGCCTCGGAAGGGGTGGTCTGCATCCTCACCGGCCACGGCCTGAAGGATCCGGATGCGATCGCGCAGGAGGAGGGCAGCCTGCAGCCGGTTGGCTCGGACCTGGGGTCGATCCGGCGCGCGATGGGTCTCTAGCTCGAGGCCCGGCCGTGCTCAGCCGACGGCGCCGGCTCCTGCGCCGCGTCCGTATCGGGCCATCACCTCCAGCAACCGATCCGCCGGCAGGGCGTGGAAGGTGACGCCCTTGCCGGTCATGGTCTCGGCCGCCACCAGCGCGTTGACCACGGCCTCCTCGGTCGCCTCGATCGCCGCCCAGAAGAGCGCGGTGATGTGGTCGTCGTCGAGCATGGTGACCGGCCTTCGTCACCGTTTGGCCCTCGTCCTCGGCCGTCAGCCCGCGGTTGCCGGTGGCGAAGGCCAGGAACAGGTCGCCACTGTCGTTCTCCCCGCCGCCGCCGGTGCGGGCAATGCCCAGTGCCGCCCGCTGCGCCAGGCGACGGCACTGGTGGGCGAGCAGTGGTGCATCGGTGGCCAGGACCACGATCACCGAGCCGCCGTCCGACCCGGGGTCGGGCCCCGGGATCTCGGAGCGCGGGATCTCGCGACCGACCGGCACGCCGTCGATCATCAGGCGCTCGCGGATGCCGAAGTTTGCCTGCACCAGCGCGCCGACCGTGTAGCCGCCGTCCTCGTCACCGACCATGCGTGAGGCGGTACCGATGCCTGCCTTGAAGCCAAAGGCCTTCATGCCCGTGCCGCCGCCGACATTACCCTCGGCCACCGGGCCGTCCTCGGCAGCATCCAGCGCGGCAATCAGGTCCTCCTCGCCCAGATGCTGGCCGCCGATGTCGTTCAGGTAGCCATCCCACGTCTCGGCCACCACCGGCAGCGACCAGGCCGGCCCGCTGCGCCGCCCCTCGGTCCGTCGCCGGACGCTCACGCCAACCAGCGCGTGGTGCATGGCCCCCACCGAGTTGGTGTTGGTCAGCGCGATCGGGGAGGTGAGCATGCCCGCCTCGCGGATCCACTCCAACCCGGTCATCTCGCCGTTCCCGTTCAGCGTGTGCGACGCCGCGAACACGGGCTCGTCGCCCGGATCGCCATCGTGCGGCAGGATCACGGTCACGCCGGTTCGCACGTCGTCGCCACGGATCACGGTCCGGTGGCCGACCCGCACGCCGGCCACGTCGGTGATGGCGTTCAGGCGGCCGGTCGACAGCTGCCCGATGACGATCCCCAGGTCACGCGCGCGCATCGACCGGATCCTCCGTTGGCGCGGGTTCAGCCAACCCGAGGTGGCGTTCCACGGTGGCCTCTGCCGCCTCCGCGCTGGCCGGGAGTCCAGTCACCGCCTCCAGGAACGTCGTGCGATCCAGCGAGATGAGCTGGGTCGACTCCAGTGCCTCGACGGTGGCCGTGCGCGGCACGTTGCGCAGCAGGGCGATCTCGCCGAACGACTCGCCGGGGCCTTCCTCGCGGACCGGCTGGCCGTCGATGCTGACCGCCACCCGGCCGTCGGTGATGATGTAGAAGTGGTCGCCCGGATCGCCCTGCCGGACGACGGCCGAACCGCTGTGGGCGTGGACCGGGACCATGGCGGCCGCCAGCCGCTCGATGGCTGGTACGCCCAGCGGCGCGAACATCGGAATCGATCGCAGCAGGGCCACCTCGCGCGGCCGCGCCACCGCGGCATCGTCGAGCCGGCGCATGGTGGGCCAGGCGGAGGCCGCAGCCAGCAGCATGGCCGCCGCGGCCAGCAGGAACGCGCCGCGCTCCCCGGTCAGCGCGATGAGCAGCGGCGCCACGATCGAGCCCACGGCCAGCGACGCCATGTGGATTCCCTCCAGCGCACCGAACATGCGCGTCAGCATCCGCGAATCGGTGGCTCGCTGCAGCAGCGTGGTGGCGGTCACGTCCATCACCACCCGCCCGACGCCGGCCAGCGCCAGCATGGTGGCGGCCGCGGGGACGCTCGAGAACAGGCCGATCGCGGCCAGGGGCAGGGACCAGAGCAGCACGCCCAGTCCCAACGGACGGGCGAGCCCGCGACGCCCGATCAGGGTGACGCTCAGGGCGGCGCCGACCAGCCCGCCGGCTCCCAGCGCAGCATTCAGGTAGCCGACCCCGGATTCGCCGAGGGCCAGCACGTCCAGCGCCAGCACCACGATGAACACGTCAAGCGCGCCCCACAGGATCGCGGCGGCGCCGAGCACCGACAGCACGGCGCGCGGCTGCTGCTCGCGCAGGAGCATGCCGAGCCCATCGAGCGCCTCTGGCAACGCGGAACGCCAGCCCGCGACGGGCCGTTCCAGCACCTGGTCGCCCTCGATCGGGTGGATGCCGCGCACCAGCACGGCCGACACCAGCTCCACCGCGGCGGCGCCCAGGAACACGGTCGCCGACCCGGTGAAGGCCAGCGCCGATGCCGGCGAGCGCCGGACCGACCAGCATCGAGGCGGTGGCGATGCCGCCGGCCGCGACATTCGCCGCAGTGAGCTCCGACGGCGTGCGCGAGATCGAGGGCAGGATGGCGGCCTGGATGGGGCGCGTCAGGGTGATCGACGAGGCCGCGGCGGCGGCGCCCAGGTACACGACCCAGGCCGGCGCGTCGATCAGCAGGAGCAGGCCGGTCGTGCCCATGGCCGCGACCTGCACGAGGTAGGCGATCAGCAGGGCCCGCTCGCGACGCATTCGGTCGCCGAGCGAGGCGGCCAGGGGCGCGATCACCGCCGATGGCGCCAGCTGGATCAGCGCGGCGATGCCGGTCTCCGTGGCGCCACCCCGGTTGAAGGCGTAGACCAGGATGGCGATCCAGGTCGCCCATTCGGCCAACGAGAAGCCGATGAACGCCGCCAGCACGCGCCGCAGCGAGGCGTTGTGGAAGACGGCGACGACGACGGCGAGAGGGGCCGGCAGGGATGGCCTCGACACCGCGCGATCATCGCACGGTCGCGGAGAGCCGCCTAGCAGTTGCAGGCGGCCACGGTGGCCGCCACGAACTCCTCGGGCTGTGCGGACTTGGACACGAAGGCGGCCTCGGCCGGCATCCCGTCGGGCTCATCGGTCCAGCCCATGAGAACCACCCGGACCGATGGCCAGCCGAGGGCGATGCCCGAGAGCAGGGCCTTGCCGGCGTCGATGTCCGGGAGCCTTGGATCGACCACCAGGACCGTGGGATGGCCGGTCTCGACCAGCTCCATCGCGGAGCGCACGTCGCCGGCGGTACCGATCACCTCCACCCCGGCCACGCGCAGCACCTCGGCAATGGACTGCTGAACGCGGCGATCCGCGTCGATGATGGCGACACGGGCTGGAGTCTCAACCGACTCCTGCCTTACGGGGCTGGACATGGAATGATCCTACGCCCGCGTTCGAAATACCTCGTCGTCGGAAGGAACGACGCCGGCTACGTCATTGTGCCGACGCGGCGCCCTCCACAGCGAGCAGGGGTGAACCGTCGGTTGCGGCGGCCAGCGGCAGCGTCATGCGCACCCGGGTTCCGTTGCCGGGACGATGACCAACCTCCACCTCCGCGCCAATGCGCTCGGCGCGCTGCTGCATGCCGATCAGCCCCAGGTGCCCCCGCGCGATCTCGGCCGGATCGAAGCCGATGCCGTCATCCTCGACTGTGAGGCGGACGGAGCGGCCGGTCCGCCGCAGCTCGATCCGCGCGGTGTGGGCGTTGGCGTGCTTGACGACGTTGTGCAGCGCCTCCTGTGCCACGCGGTAGAAGGCCTCCTCGATATCGAGCGGCAGCCGTTCCTCCGACTCCACCTCGACCGACACCGCCAGGCCGGTGCGGCCCTGGACCGCCGCGCCGTGGTTGCGCAGCGCCTGCGCCAGCCCATCGGTCTCCAGGCCCTGGGGACGCAGCTCGAAGATGAGGGTCCGCATCTCCGCCAGCGCGTCCTTCTGCAGCTCTTTCAGCTCGGTCAGCTTGTCGCGTGCCGCGACCGGGTCGCGATCCAGCAGCAGCTCCAGCGCGCGGGCGGTCAGGCCCATGCTGAACAGCGCCTGGGTGACCGAGTCGTGGAGCTCGCGGGCCAGGTTGGCGCGCTCCTCGTTGGCAGCCAGCGCCGCCGCCTGGCGGCGCAAGTCCTGCTCCAGCCGCTCGCGCTGCCGAATGTCACGGACCGATCCGTGGGCGCCGGCGAAACGGCCGTCCACCACGGTGGCTACCATGCCGATCTCGACCGCCATGGTCCCGCCGCCGGCCAGCGGCAGGTCCAGCCGCACCTGCTGCTCCTCTTCCGGATGCAGCTGCATGGCACGCCACGCGGTGCGCACCGCCGAGCGGGTCTGCGGGGTACTGATCACCTCGAACGGCTTCCCCAGCAGCTCGTCCTGACGGAAGCCGGTCATCCGCTCGAGCGATTCGCCCAGATAGGTGAAGGCGCCATCGGCGTCGACCGACCACACCAGGTCCGGCGAGTTGTCGACCAGATGCCGGTAGCGGCGCTCCGAGTCGCGCAGCTGCTCGTACAGGCGCGCGTTGCGGGCGGCGATCGAGCCCTGTCCGGCCAGCTCCTGCAGCAGTGACACGTCGCGCGGGTCGACGTTGCGCGCCTGGTCGTAGGTGATGGCCAGCGTACCGATCACCTCGCCGCCGGTGCCGAACAGCGGCGCGACAGCCACGGCGCCGAGCTGCAGGCGCGCCGGCGACTCGTCGTTCGGGTCGTGGGGCAGGCGCGGATCGGCCAGGTAATCGTCCGTCCACGCCGGCTTGGCGGTGGCGGCCGCCAGGCCGTTGATGCCGCCGCCCACCGGGAACCGCTGACGGTGCAGCCAGGCGCGCGTCTCCGGATCGGTGTCCCCGGCAATGACCATGGGAATCAGGTTCTCGCCGTCGTCATCCATCAGCGTCAGGTGCGCGCCGTCCGAGCCGAGCAGCCGCTTCGAGGCATCCACCACCTGCTGCAGCGTCTCGCCCGCGTCGTCCACCTCGACGATGCTCCGCGCGATCTCGCCCAGCGTGCGCTGCACCTCCACGCCGCGCGACAGCTCGACCGTCTGCTTGCGCAGGCCCTCCTCCAGCGCGACGCGCTCCCGGATGTCGCGCACCGAGCCATGGCCGCCGGCGAACTCGCCGTCGACGATGGTGCCGAGGCCGTTGACCTCCATGGTGATGTGCGTCCCGTCGCGGTGAACCACATTCAGCCGGTACTGCTGCGGCTGGTCCGGCTCATCCACCACCCGCTGCCAGTGCTCGAGCACGTTCGGCAGTGACTCGGGCGCCACGATCTCGGCGAAGTGATGCCCGATCAGCTCCTCCGGTCCCCAGCCGATGAGGCTGCGCACGGTCTCGGACAGGTAGGTGAAGCTGCCGTCCTTGTCGACCGTCCAGATCAGGTCCGGCGAGTTGTCGACCAGGAACCGATAGCGCCGGCCGGAATCCGTCATCTGCTCATACAGCCGGGCATTGGCGATGGCGATGGCCGCGATGTCGGCCAGGCTCTGCAGCAGCTCGAGCTCGTCGGCGGTCGTCTCGTGCGCCTGCTCCCAGGAGACAGCCAGCGTGCCGAAGATCTCGCCCTCCGGGGCGCGCAGCGGGGCGACTGCCATGCCGCGCAGGCCCATGCGCCGCGCCACCGCCTGGTCGTCCCTGGTATGCGGGATGCGCGGGTCCACCAGGTAGTCGTGGGTCCAGACGGGCGTGCCCTGCTCGGCCGCGATGCCGTTCATGCCGCCGCCGATCGGAAGCTCCTGGCCGGCGAGAAACTCGCGGGTCGCGGCGTCCAGCCCGCCGGTTATGACGTGCGGCCGCAGGATCGGCGCGTCCGGATCGCGCAGGGTCAGGTGGGCGCCGTCCGATCCGATCAGGCGCTGCGCCCCGTCCACGACCTGCTGCAGCAGCTCGTCCGGATCGCGTATGGCGGTGATCTGGGCGGCCAGCTTCTGCAGCGTGCGCTGCGTCTCGACTCGCAGCGCCAGCTCCGCCGCCTGCTGCCGGTTGGCGATGGCGGTGGCGGCGTGGTCGCCCAGTGCGCGCAGGAGCCGGATCTGCGCCTCGCTGAAGGCGGCCGGCCGGTTGGCGTACGCGCCCATGGCGCCGATGACGCGCTCCCCGGCCACCAGCGGCGTGACCGCCATGGAGCGCATGCCGGCCGCCCGCACGATCTCATCGGCCACGTGCGAGTGCTCGAAGCGCTTGTCGACCGGATAGTCATCGGTGACGGTCAGCTCACGCCGGCTGACGGTGGTGCCGAACATCCCCACCCCAATGGGCAGGGTCAGGTCGCGGATCAGGCGCCGGGCGCGACGGTCGGTGATGCCAGCGTCGTAGGCAAAGCGCAGCGTCTCGCTGGTCTCGTCGACCAGATAGATCATTGCGCCGTCTGCCTGGAGCAGGCGGGCCACCTCCGTGACGGCGCCCTTCAGCAGCTCGGATTCGGCCGTCATGCGGCTGAGAATACGGGATCGAACCCTGACCGGCGTTTCGCGCCCTACGTCATCCGGCCGACCGGTCAATCGGTCCCCTATCCCATGCGCTTCTCATGCCGATGCCCGATGGTGGAGCGAGAACCGGGACCTACGGTTGGGTAGTCACGAGCACCGAATCCAACGTGATACGAGTCCTATATTGACAAGATGATGCGTATCGCTAATATCGCATCAACCGTCCGGAAGCAGTGACGCAGCAAAGCGCCGTACCCAAGGGAGACCCATCCACCATGACCGCATCAACTCATTCGGCAAGCCGCTCGTCGCGCGCATTCGGCGTGGCATTGACGGCGGGCATCGTGGCGCTCACGCTGACCACGGCCTATATCCACCTCGGACTGGGTGGCCTGCTCTTCACGCTGAACGGCCTCGGCTACATCGGCCTGGCCGTCCTGTACGTGATCGGCTCCATTGCCCCGCATCCGTTGATCGCCCGGTTCAGCTGGTTCCCGCGCGTGGCCCTTGGTGGCTATGCGGCACTCACCATCGTGGCCTGGGCAATCCAGGGACCCTACTTCCCGCTGGCGTACTTCGCCAAGGGAGTGGAGGTCGCGCTGATCGCCATGATCACGATCGATGTGTTCCGCGTCTTCGGCAGCCCCATGGGCCTCATCCGCACCGCCGTGACCTCGGTCTTCGGCGACCGGAGCGGCGGCATGACGGCAGCCGCCTGATCACTCGAAAAGGCACGCACCACCCAATGACCCTGCTGCTCCTGGCCTGCGCCATCCTCTGGTTGACACTGGCGGTGATGACCCTGGCACCCGATCGAGAGGGATCGGCCCGGCGCTCAGCCTGATTCCCCCCGGCGCCACAAACGCCCCGACTGCAACCGCGGTCGGGGCGTTTCGCTGCGCGGAACCTAGACCGGTTCGGCCAGCTTGTGCTCCACTGCCCACAGGGCCGCCTGGGTGCGGCTGGCCAGGCCCAGCTTGCCCAGGATGTTGCTGACATGGGTGCGGGCGGTGCGCTCGGTGATCGACAGCTCGTAGGCGATCTCCTTGTTGGAGGCGCCCCTGGCCAGCTGGGAGAGCACCTCCTTCTCGCGCGGGGTCAGCGGCTCGACCGGCTCGGTATCGCGACGGGTGCGCATGCGCTGGGCGAGCAGCCGGGCCACTGCCGCATCGAGGTGCACTTCGCCGGCATGCGCCGAGCGGATGGCGGCCGCCACTTCCTCGGCATCGGCGTCCTTCAGGAGGTAGCCACTGGCACCCGCCTCGAGGGCGGCGGTGACCTTTTCCTCTTCGATGAAGCTGGTGACCGCGATGATCTCGATCACCGGGTTGGCCTGCTTGATGGTGCCGATGGCCGTCAGGCCGTCCATGTTCGGCATCAGCAGGTCCATCAGCACCACGTCGGGCGTCAGCTCGGCCGCCTTCTCGCAGGCAATCACGCCATCCGGCGCCTCGCCGACCACCTCGATGTCCGGCTGCAGCTCCAGGAAGCCACGCAGGCCGCGACGCACGACCTCGTGGTCGTCGACCAGCATGACCCGGATGCGCTCGGTCTCCTCCGTCACGCCGGAGAGGATAGCCGCTCGCGCCGGGCCCGGACCCCAGGTGAGGGCGCTGATGAGGCGAATGACGTACGTCGCGCCCGGCCCATCGGCCGATGTGTCTGCGCCCTCCCGCGCCGGACACTTTCGCGACTCGGAGAAGGCGCCGAACCGATTGGCGCGAGCGAGTGAGAAAGGAGGTCGAAGGTGCGAGTGATTGGGCTCTACCTGAGCGAAGCCGCACTGTTTCCGCCGCCGCGGCCTCCGTTCGGCAACAAGCCGGAACGGCCGCACCAGCGACCACGGTCGGGCTTCACCGCTCGGCTGGGAACGCTGTGGACGGCAACCGAGTCGGCGCCGTTCCTGCCGCCGCTGCGCAACTACCCGCGCTGAAGCCGCGACGCCCCCGAGGGAGGTGGACACCGAGCGTCCATCTCCCTTTTCATGCCCGCTATCGTCAGCGCATGACCTCCGGGACCGATCTGGTGCGCTGCGGCTGGGGTGAGGCGGATCCGCTCAACCTGGCGTACCACGATGCCGAATGGGGCGTGCCGATCACTGACGATCGGGCGCTGTTCGAGCTGCTCTGCCTGGAGGGCGCCCAGGCCGGGCTCGCGTGGGTCACCATCCTGCGCAAGCGCGACGGCTACCGTCGTGCGTTCGAAGGCTTCGACCCGAAGCGCCTGGCCGCCTGGGGCGAATCCGAGGTCGAGCGCCTGCTCGGTGACGCGGGCATCGTCCGCAACCGCGCCAAGGTGCGCTCGGTGCTCGCCAATGCTCGAGCACTCCTGGACCTGACCGATGGCTCCGGCTCCTTTGCCTCCCACTGCTGGTCCTTCGTCGACGGGCGCCCGATCCAGAACCGATGGACGGCCATGGGCCAGGTTCCGGCCGAGACCGATGCGTCCGGCGCCCTGTCACGCGATCTCCGGCAGCGGGGCTTCAGCTTCGTCGGCCCCACCATCGTGTACGCCTTCATGCAGTCGGCGGGCCTGGTCAACGACCACCTGGTCGACTGCTTCCGTCACGCCGAGGTCGCCGCGCTGGGCAAAGCGGTCCACGTGACCTAGGTCGGCGCGCGACCCTCTCCGGCAAACCTCGACGCGTCGTTTTCGCTTTCTATACTCGGCGGCATGTCCCCCATCGCCTCGGTCGACGTCCCGGCCAGCACCGCCAACCTTGGCAGCGGCTTCGACTGCTTCGCGGCCGCGCTCAGCCTGAAGCTGCGCATCGAGCTCTTCGAGGGCAGCGAGACGGGGATCACGCTCAATGCCCACGGCGAAGGCATCCCCGGCCCCGATGCCGACCCGGACCAGAACCTGATCATTCGCGCCTTCCGCGAGGGCATGCGCGCCGCGATGGGCGCGCCGATGGGCAGCGGCGCCTGGCGGCTGGAGGTGAGCAGCATGATCCCGGCCGCCCGCGGGCTCGGCAGCTCGGCGGCGGCCATCGTGGGCGGGCTGCTGCTCGGCGCCAGCGTGGGGCGTTCGGCCCCACCGCCGGACACGCTGCTGGCCCAGGCGGTGGCCCTGGAGGGACACGCCGACAACGTGGCGGCGGCCATGTACGGGGGAATCACCCTGTCGGTGCCCGGCGAGGACGGAACGGTGACGCTGCGGCGTTTCCGCGTGCCGGAGGCGTGGATTCCGGTCCTATACATCGCTGGCCACGAGAGCCGGACGAGCGAGATGCGCGCCGCCCTGCCGGCGGACGTGCCGCACGCGGTGGCTGCGCGGCAGGCGGCCCGCAGCGCCCTACTGGCCACCGCGGTCCTGACGTCCGACGCGGGCATGCTGGCGGAGGCGATGCGCGACGGCCTGCACCAGCCCTTCCGCCTGCCACGCCTGCCGGGCGCCGCCGAGCTCATCGAGGTCGCCTACGAGCGCGGGGCGGCCGGCGCCTGCCTGTCGGGCGCGGGACCCAGCGTGCTGGCCATCTGCGACTCACCGATGAGCGCGCATGCCGTGGAAAAGGCATGGAACGGCGCCGGCATGTCGGGCATGGCGACCCGGCTGCGCTTCGATACCAACGGCGCCCGCCTGACCAGCGCCGCGGCGCCCGCCGAAGAGCTCTGACCGATGAGCCTGGTCACCCTGGCCGGCGTGGCCAAGAGCCACGGGGCACAGCACCTCTTCGACGGGGTCGACCTGCAGGTGGCGGCCGGTCGACGGATCGCGGTGGTCGGCCCCAACGGGGCGGGCAAGACGACACTGCTGGAGATCATCACCGGCGACCAGCAGTCCGACGCGGGCACGGTCACCCGCGCGCGCGACCTGGTGATCGGGTACCTGCCGCAGGAGATCGCCGAGTCCCGCGGACGCGCGGCGCTGGCCGAGGTGCTGGCCGGCGCCGGAGCGGTGACCGGCATCGAGCGGCGCATGCGCCACATCGAGACCGAGATGGCCGATGCCACCGAGGAGGACGAGCTCGCCGAGCTGATGGACGAGTACGGCCGGCTGCAGCATCGGTTCGAGGCCCTGGGCGGCTACGGGCTTGAGGCAGAGGCCCGGCGCATCCTGGCCGGCCTGGGCTTCGCCGAGGCTGACATGGAGCGCAACACCGCCGAGTTCTCCGGCGGCTGGATGATGCGCATCGCGCTGGCCCGGCTGCTGCTGCAGAACCCGGACCTGCTGCTGCTCGACGAGCCGACCAACCACCTGGACCTGGCATCCGTCGAATGGCTGCAGGCCTTCCTGGCCGATTACGCCGGCGCGATCCTGCTGGTCAGCCACGATCGCGACTTCATCAATGCCGTGGTCAACCGAGTGGCCGAGCTGCACGCCGGCAGCCTGACGGAGTACGTCGGCGACTACGCCGACTTCGTCGAGCAGCGCGACGAGCGCATCGCCCAGCTCGAGCGCCAGGCCGCCGCCCAGGGCCGGAAGATCGCCCAGGTGGAGCGCTTCATCGAGCGCTTCCGCTACAAGGCCACCAAGGCGCGCCAGGTCCAGAGCCGGATCAAGGCGCTGGATCGGATGGAGCGGGTGGCCGCGCCGTCCCGGCGCAGCAAGTCGGTCAAGTTCCGCTTCCCCGAGCCGCCGCGCAGCGGCCGGACGGTGATCACGCTGCGCGACATCGTCAAGGGCTACGGCCGCCACACGGTGTACGACGGCCTGGACCTGGTCCTGGAACGAGGCCAGAAGGTGGCGCTCATCGGTCCGAACGGCGCCGGCAAGAGCACCCTGCTGAAGATCCTGGCCGGGACGCTGGAGTTCGAGGGCGGCACCCGCCAGCTGGGGTCGAACGTGAAGGTCGCCTACTTCGCCCAGCATCAGATTGACGCGCTCAACCCGGCCAACACGGTCTACGACGAGCTGGCCGGCGCGGCCGAGCGGATGACCAGCAGCGAGATCCGCGCCCTGCTGGGTGCCTTCCTCTTCTCCGGCGAAGCCGTCGAGAAGCGGGTCGAGGTGCTGTCCGGCGGCGAGCAGACGCGGCTGGCGCTGGCCAAGCTGATGGCCGATCCGGCCAACCTGCTGTGCCTTGACGAGCCGACCAACCACCTGGACATCACGCAGCCGCGACGTGCTGGAGGATGCGCTGAACGCCTTCCCCGGCACGATCGTGCTGATCACCCACGACCGCTACCTCATCCGCAGCGTGGCCAACGCGATCATCGAGGTGAACGCCGGCAGCGCGACCCTGTTCAGCGGCGACTTCGAGTATTACGCCGCCAAGCGTGGACTGGACATCGAGACGCGCGGTGCGGTCGAGGGGCGGGCGACACCGCGCGGGATCGAGACCAGCAGCTCCACCTGGCCGCGAGTCGTCGACGGAAGCCGCGGCCCGCAAGCGGACTGAAGCCGAGGCCCGCAACCGACGCTACCGGCGCACTCGCGACCTGCGCTCCGGCCTGGCGAAGGTGGAGGCCGATGCCGCGGCCGCCGAAGACGAGGTGGCGACAAGCAGCGCACTGCTGGCCGACCCGGCCACCTATGCCGATGGCGAGGCGGTCCGACAGTTGATCGAGCGTCATAACGCAGCCCGAGAGGCGGTTGACCGCCTGGCCGCCGAGTGGGAGCGGTTGTCGGCCGAGCTCGAGTCGGCTGAAGCCGAGAGCGCGCTGGCCGAGTCGCCACGGTGAGTGGCAGGCGCCGAGAGCACGGGCCAGGCACTGGCCCCGCGCCGCGGCGCGACCTGGTTGGCGCCGGCCTGGTGCTGGCCGCCGCATCGTTCTTTGCCACGCTCGGGCCCCTGGCCGCCTTCGCCGACCGCGCGGGCGTCTCGAGCCTGGCGCTGGTCACCTGGCGGGCGGGCCTGGGCGCGCTGTGCGTGGCGCTGGCGCTTGGCACCTGGCGGGCGCTGGGTCACAGCGTGTCGATCGTCAGCCTCCGGACGCTGCCGTCGCGCGACCGCTGGTCCATGGCCGGCGCAGCCGTCGCCAACACGATTCTCAACCTGAGCGTGTTCATTGCCTTTACCCGCATCGGCATCACGCTCTCGCTGCTGATCTTCTACCTCTATCCCGCCTTCGTGGCGCTCGCCTCGGTCGCCTGGTTCGGCGACCGGTTGGACGGCCTGCGCTGGAGCGCGCTGGCCATGTCGATGGTGGGCATCGTGCTGGTGGTGGCCGGCGCCGGGCAGATCGGCGAGCTGGACCTGTTGGGCATGGGGCTGGCGTTGCTCGGCGCCCTGGGCCAGACCTTCTACGTCATGGCCGCCCGCCACGGGTTCGCGCGCGTGCCGGGCGCGCAGGCCGCCTTCCTGACCATGGCCGGCGCGGCCGGGATCTACGTGATCCTGGCGCTGCTGCTCGGGCAGGCCGGCACGCTGCTGCAGCCCCTGGACAGCGCGGCCGCCTTCTGGCCGGTGCTGCTGGCGGGCGTCATCGGAGCCGGCGCCCCCACCTTCCTGTACATCACGGGCATTCGCCGGCTCGGCGCGCCACGGGCCGCCATCCTGTCGACCTTTGAGCCCGTGGTGGGCGTGGCTCTTGCCACCGTGCTGCTCGGCGAGCGGCCCGGCCCATTGCAGCTTGTGGGCGGCGCGTTGATCGTGGCCGCCGCCATCACGCTCCAGCTGCGGCCGCATGCTGAGCTGGCGGAGCACGAGGCCTACGCCGAGACGGACACCGCGCTCAGCTCATGAGTGCCGCGTGGATGGCCTGCGCGGCGCGGTCGGCCTGCTCGAGCGGCACCTCTGCCCACACCACGCGCATGCCTCCCTCGTCGAAGCTACCGGCACCGTGCGCCGGCACCGGCAGCAGCTCGGGGACCATTGCCGCCGGCCCGACCACGCTGATGCGCGCGATGCGCTCCTTGCGATCGACGGCCAGCATCAGCGCGCCCTGAGCCTCCGCCCCGCGCGGCCGCACGGGACGCACCAGGGTCTGCGGCGCATCGGCGTCCAACCCGCGGACCAGCAGCGGCATCCGGCCACGACGCGCGCGGCGCACCGCAACGGGATGGACCACTTCGGCCCCCTGGTCGGCGAGCAGCTCAAGCTGCAGGGCGTCGACCTCGTCCAGGCGACGGGCCGCCGGGACCAGGTGCGGGTCCGCCTCCATGACACCACCCACGTCCTTGAACAGCTCGCAGCGCGCGGCGCGCAGGGCCACCGCCAGCACTACCGCTGACAGGTCCGTCCCGCCGCGCCCAAGCGTCGTCAGCTCACCGTGCGTCCCGATCCCCTGAAAGCCGGCCACCACTGGCACCAGGCCGTCGGCAAGTGCCGTCCGCAGGCGCCGCGGCAGAACGCGGCGCACCTCCGCGCCCAGGTGCGCCGCCGCGGTCCGAATGCCGGCCTCGGCGCCGCTGAACGAGCGGGCGGGGATGCCGCGCGCCTGGAGGCCCATCGCGAACAGGGCGGCCGACAGCGCCTCGCCGGTGGCCAGCGCCCGGTCGGCCTCCCGGGCGAAGGGAGAATCGGCTTCGTGGGTGGGCTCGCGGAGTGCCGCACCCGAGTCCGGCAGGAGCACCGCGGCCGATCCCAGGATCGCATCGGTCACCCCTTCGAAGGCCGATACCACCACCACCGGCCGCAGTCCGGCGCCACGCTGCTCGGCGACCGCCGCCACGGCCGCGGCGATATCCTCCGGCCGTCGCAGGACTGAGCCGCCGAACTTGTCGACGACCACCGGCTCAGATGGCTGGCGGGCGGCACGAGCGGCGCACATGGTGGGTCACTCTAGCCCGCGCACCGATGCGGGCAGCGACCGCGCAGGCACGCGACGCCGGGCTATCCTCGTCGACGACGCCGGAGACCCCTGCCCGGCCCAGCCGGAGGCCACCAGATGACCACCGCCCGCGATCGCGTGTCGCTGCTCGTGCTCAGCCTGGCACTGGCGGCCACCACGGTGGTCACCCCACCACAGCGAGTGGCCGCGGCTGCGCCCTCGGAGACGCTGCGACCAAATCTGCAGATGCTGCGCGTCCGCGATTGGCACATCGAGAGCGTCGGCGGCCGGCGCCTGCTCCGCTTCTCCACCATCTTCGTCAACCGGGGGCCGGGGCCGTTCGAGCTGCGTGGCGCGCGGGCGTCACGCAACGACACGACCATGGCGTTCGACCAGGTGCTGTACCGCGCGGACGGCAGCCGCTTTCGGCGCAGTACGCAGGCGTTCGGTAAGTACGCCGGCGACGGCCACGACCACTGGCATGTGCAGAACGTCGTGACCTACGAAGCCTGGGCGCTCAGCGATCCGCAGCGGACCCGCCGCGGGGCCAAGACCGGCTTCTGCTTCTTCGACACCACGCCGTGGAACCTAGCGCTGCCGCGCGCGCGGCAATCGGGCTACTACCGCCAGGAATGGTGCGGCACGCTGGCCTCCCTGACCAACCGGGTCGGGGTGTCCGTGGGCTGGGGCGACGCCTACCCATGGAACTTTGTCTTCCAGTGGATCGATATCACGGGGCTGCCGGGCGGCACCTATCGCGTGCGGGCCACGGTCGACATCCAGGACAACTATCGCGAGATCGACGAGCTGGACAACTGCGTGTGGAGCGAGGTACGCATCCCGGCGCCCGGCTCGGGAACTGCCGTGGCGGTCCTGCGCAACGGGCACGGCTGCGGCCCAAGGGCCGTGACGCCGGTCACGGCCTTCGCCGCGGGACAGACCTTCGATCCGCCGCGCGGCGTGACCATCGGTCCCGGCGTCCATGTGGGCTGGACGTTCAACTCGGCCGGCACCCGGCTGCGGCGCCTGTGGCGCGATCTGTCCGGCGCGCGCGCCGCGACCACGACCGCCCGCGCCACACCGCCGGGTGAGACCGGCAACTGGCTCTACATGGCGTCAGGACCGTTCGCCGGCTCCTGGCTCGAGCAGGGTGGAGGCGTGCAGCTCGAACCCTGATGACGCCGCAGACCCGCGGCAGAACCCCGGTCAGTTCGGGGTGATGCGCACCACCTTGTCGTTGTTGCCGTTCGAGGTGGTCAGGTAGAGCTTCCCGGCCGGTCCCATCACCGCCGCTCGCAGGCGGCCCCAGCGGACGTTGAACAGGACATTGCGCATGCTGAGCTTCCAGGTCCCGGAGTTCACCGTGTAGCGGCGAAGGTCCGACTCCTTCAGCGTCGACACGAACAGGCTCTTGTTCCAGCTCTCCCAGTTCGCGTTGTTGACGAAGGTGGCGCCGGAGGTGGCCAGGGTCGGGCCCTCGGACGACCATGCCGGAAGCGAGAAGGTCCCGGCGCAGCCCGTATTCACGTGATTCATCCCGGTGACGCACGGCCAGCCATAGTTGCGGCCCGGCCGGATCCAGTTGATCTCGTCGTCGCGGTCGGGACCGTGCTCGGCCGCGTAGACGCGGTGCGTGACCGGCTCGAAGGTGATGCCCTGCGGGTTGCGATGCCCGATCGAGTAGACGATGGTCGGCGCGCTGTCGCCAGGCCAGATCGGGTTATCGGATGGCACGCTCCCATTCGTATTGACGCGGAGCACCTTGCCGTTTAGCCGATGCGGATCCTGGGCCCACGACATGTGGTTCGAGTCGCCCATCGTCACCCACAGCTTGTTGTCCGGCCCAACCTGCACGGCGCAGCCGTTGTGGATGATGTTGGCGTGCATCCCCACCCGGATGATGAACTTGTAGAAGTCCAGCCTCCAGCCGCTGTCGACGTGGTACTTGATCACCTGGTTGCGCCACTGACCCTGGACCTGGCGCGAGACGCAGACATAGGCGAACCGATTCACCGCAAATCTGCTGTCGAGGGCGATCCCCATGACGCCGGCCTCGCCCTCCGCGTGCACCAGCGGGATGGTGGTGACGCCGATCATGGGCGCGTTCGGCTTCCCGCTCTGGAAGACGCGCACCCGCCCGGGACGCTCGGTGACGAACATCTGGCCGCCCGGCGCGAAGGCCACGTCCCACGGAATCGTCAGCCCGTCCTGCACGACGCCGACAGTCAGGGTCGGGACGGCGGCCAGCGCCGGCGCGGGCAGCATGGCGGTCAGGCACAGGGCGAGGGTGGCGAAGGTGGCGAGGCGGACACGCGACACGAACGATGATCCTCCGGGCGGCGGCGGGTTTCGGTTCGCCCGGAACTCTACGGCAACCAACGCGTTCGCGTAGGCTCGGCCGCGTGACTCTCAGGGCGACGCATCGGCCGATCCGGCGCCGCACCGCGCAAAGCGTCCGGCGCCGCATCCTGGCCTGGTACGGCGGCGCGGCC
The DNA here is from genome assembly GCA_963720505.1 of uncultured Chloroflexia bacterium. Classification (GTDB taxonomy): domain Bacteria; phylum Chloroflexota; class Limnocylindria; order QHBO01; family QHBO01; genus DASSCW01. The sequence continues at coordinate 634,809 of CAVRFT010000003.1, read as the reverse complement.
AGGGACGTGCCGTGGCGCCGGACGACGGATCCGTGGGCGGTGCTCGTCAGCGAAGTGATGCTGCAGCAGACGCAGGCCTCGCGCGTGGCCGATCGCTTCCCTGGCTTCCTGGCGCGCTTCCCGACACCCGAGGCCATGGCGGCGGCATCCACCGCCGAGGTGCTGGCCGCCTGGTCGGGGCTCGGCTACAACCGCCGCGCCCTGGCGCTGCACCGCGCGGGCACGTTGCTGGCCACCGGTGGCTGGCCATCGACGACCGACGGCCTGGAGGCGCTGCCGGGTGTCGGCCGCTACACCGCCCGGGCCATCGCGGCGCTGGCGTTCGGGCGGCCGGTGGGAGCGGTGGACACCAATGTCCGCCGCTGGCTGGTCCGTCGCTTCGGGCTCTCGGTCCTCGCGCCGCCGGCCCAGCTGCAGGCCGCAGCCGACGCCCTGGCAACCGCCGACCCGCTGGCAACCGCGGCGGATGCAGCCGCCTGGATGCACGCCAGCATGGAGTTCGGCGCCATGGTCTGCATGGCGCGGCGGCCTGCCTGCCCAACCTGTCCGGTGCGCAGCGGCTGCCCGTCGCGTGGCGCGGCGCGCGCGCGTGCCGGTGCCACGCCAGGGGAGCTTCGCCAACTCAGAGCGATCGCTGCGCGGCCGGCTGCTGCGAGAGCTGTCCGGCGCCACCGGCCACGCCATCCCGGTGGCCCACGCTCGAGCCCTGGCCGGCGACACGCGACCTTGACCGCGTGCTCGACCGGCTGGAGCGCGACGGACTGGTCCATCGCCGCGGGGCCTGGCTCCGATTGGGGATCGGCCCGGAGCCGGCGGCAGCCTCTACAATCGGCGCGTGACCCTCACTGCGCCCGGCCTCCGTGTCTCGATCGGCGACCAGATGCCGTCCGTGGGCCTGCGTGCCACTGATGGATACCTCCTCAACCTGCGCACCTTCGTGTCCAAGTCGCCCTCGATCGTCGTGTTCTTTGCCGGACCGTCGCTGCAGGGCGCGAAGCGGGCGGTCGGCGACCTGCTGGCCACCGCCACTGGCCGATGCCTACCCGCGGCTACAGCGCGCCGGTATCGGCCTGGTCATGGTCACGACCGACTCCGAGGCGCAGCAGACGGCGTACGTGAAGGAGCTGGAGCTGCCCTTCCTGCTGTTCTGCGACGAGCGACGGACCGCGGTCGAGCTGCTGGGCATCCCGACTCCGCAACGAGCGCGGCAACCTGAACGCCGAGCCGACGGCCTTCGCCGTCTCGATCGACGGCGAGATCCTGGACGTGGTGCCGCGTGCCGAACCGCGCGGACTGGTGGCGCGCCTGGTCGAGGCCATCAACCCGCCGACCTGAGCCTCGGCCGGTCGCCTGACCCATGCTCGCCGTTCGATCGCACCGCGTCGGCGAACCGCTGCGGATCGAGAACATCCCCGAGCCAACCCCGCAGGGCGCGGAGGTGCGCGTCCGGGTTGCCGGTTGCGGCGTCTGCCACACCGACCTGCACATCGCCCGGACCGATCGCCTGCGGGTCACGCGGCCGCTCACGCTCGGCCACGAGATCGCCGGCTGGCTGGATGCCGCCGGGCCGGCAGGCGGCCGGACCGATGCGCCGCGCGCGCGTGGGTATCGGCGACCCGGTGCTCGTCTATGGCGGCTGGGGCTGTGGCGCCTGCCGCGAGTGCGCGCGCGGCGAGGAGCAGCGCTGCGAGCTGAGCGAGGCGCCGGGCTTCCAGCGCGACGGCGGCTACGCCGAGCAGGTGCTGGTGCCCAGCGCCCGGTACCTCGTGCCACTGCGGGACCTGGATCCGGTCGAGGCGGCGCCGCTGGCCGATGCCGGCGTCACGCCCTACCGCGCCGTGCTGCGCGCCACGCCCTGGCTGGCGGCCGGGCACGCGGGTGCTGCTGATCGGCTTCGGCGGGCTGGGCCAGTTCGCGATCCAGTATCCTGCGTCGCCTGCCCGACCTGACCATCGCGGTGCGCGAGCTCGATCCGGACAAGCTGGCCCTGGCCGCCGACCTGGGCGCGGACCTGGGCCTGCTGGCCGGCGACGAGTCACTCGTCACGCTGGGCCTGGGCGGCCACGCCGACGTCGTGTTCGACTTCGTGGGCAGCGACGAGACGCTGGACTACGCGGCCCGCAACGTGGAGCCGGGCGGCCTCATCTCGCTGGTCGGCGAGGCGGGCGGGCACCTGTCGTTCGGCTTCGACCGGCCGCCGGTGGAGACGTCGGCCACCACCACCGCCTGGGGCTCGCTGGCTGACCTGCGTGAGGTGGTTCGGCTGGCGTCACGTGGCGGGCTGCGCTGGTCGGTGGAGCGCATGCCGCTCCGCAAGGCGCGCTCCGCCCATGACCGGCTGCTGGCCGGCACGGTCAAGGGTCGGATCGTCCTGACGCCGTAGCTGCGCGGGTCGCGCCTCAGTCGCCGAAGAGGCGCCCCATGATGCCCTTCGGCTTCTCCGGCGGCCGCACGTACCACGGACCCGACACGGACTCGTACGCCTCGCGCACCGCGGCCGCCGACAGATCGGTCACGGCCAGGTCGCGATGGCCGGCCAGGTGGTCGTTGCGCCAGCGCATGCAGGCGATTGCGCACCTCGTCGAAGGAGGCGAGGTCGGCGCCGTCGCCAGCAGGATGCCCACCGTCCAGCCCGTTCCGGCCCGCAGCACCCACGCTCGCTCAACCTGTGGCAGCTCGGCCAGCTCGCGCTGCAGCTCCCCGCCGAACGGCTGCGGCACCTCGTTCGGGGCCTCGAGCGGCGGCAGCTCGCCGTACGGGCGGCGTGCGCGCATGGCCTCGGGCGTGGTGGGGTCGATGCCCGCCGCGAGGAACGGCAGCACCGCGGCCGGCACCTCGATCTGCGCAGGCGCGCCGGGATCGATGATCACGCGCTCGCCGGCCGCCTCGGCCCGCGCGAAGACATCACGGGCCGGCAGCTCGATCGCGTCGCTGCCCGGCTGGTCCGAACTCCCGATACGCCTCCGGCGAGGTGTAGGCCGCCAGGAAGCGGCCGCCCTCATCCGACGCCGTGGCGCATCGACTCCACCGGCACCCGTACGGGGTCGACCGCCTGGCCGGTGCTCGAGCGGATCGGCACCACCAGGCTCATCTCGAGCAGCTCGCCCAGGCCAGGCTCGGTCATGCCAGCGACTCCTGCAGGCTCGCCTTGCGCAGCGCGGCGTCCAGCCGGGCCAGCACCCGATCACGGCCCAGCAGCTCCATCGAGCCGAACAGTGGCGGCGACACGCTCCGTCCGGTGATGGCGATGCGCAGCGGGCGGAAGAAATCGCCCGCCTTCCAGCCCAAGCCGCTCGGCCTGCGCCCGGCAGCGCCCCTCCAGCACGTCGGCCGCGAAGTCCGCCGCGGTCAGCTCAGCGAGGGCGTCGCGGGCAGCCTGGAGCGCCGTCGCGGCGTCGGCCAGAGAGCGCCCCTTGGGCACCAGCGCCTCGGCGTCGTACAGCGCGGCGACCTCGTCATCGGCCTCGGTCAGGAAGGCGACCAGCTCACGGGCATCGGCCAGCTTCACCAGCCGCTCCTTGATGAGCGGGACCACCCGCCGGACCGCTTCGTCGTCCAGTGCATGCGGGCAGGTAGGGGCGCAGGCGCAGCGCCAGCTGCTCATCGGACAGGCTGCGGATGTAGACCCCGTTCAGGTAGTCCAGCCGGTCCTTGTCGAAGATGGCGCCGCCCTTGTGGACGTGCGCCAGGTCGAACCGGGCGATCAGCTCGTCCAGGGTGAAGATCTCCTCCTCGGTGCCGGGGCTCCAGCCCAGGAAGGCGAGGAAGTTGACCATTGCCTCCGGCAGGTAGCCCTCCTCGCGGTAGGCGGTGAGCGACGTCTGCGACTTGCGCTTGCTCATCTTCGAGCGGTCGGCGTTCAGGATCAGCGGGATGTGCCCGAAGCGCGGCTCGCGGTAGCCGAGCGCCCGGATCAGGGCGATGTGCTTCGGCGTGTTCGAGAGGTGGTCCTCGCCGCGAATGACGTGGCTGATCTCCATCTTCTCGTCGTCGATCACCACCACGAAGTGGTAGAGCGGCGAGCCATCGGCGCGCACGATGATGAAGTCGCCGAGCAGGCTGTTGTCGAACTCGACCTCGCCGCGGATCAGGTCGTCGAAGCGCACCACCTCGGGCGGCACCTTGAAGCGGACCGCCGGCTGCCGGCCCTCGGCGGCGAACTGCGCGCGGTCCGCATCGGTCAGGCGCAGGCAGCGGCCGTTGTAGCGCGGCGCCTCCTTCCTGGCCTCCTGCTCGCGGCGAACGACGTCCAGCTCCTCCGGCGTGCACCAGCAGTGGTAGGCGTGGCCGGACTCCAGCAGCCGGGCGGCCTCCGCGGCGTAGAGCTCCGAGCGTTGGCTCTGGCGGTAGGGCCCGAATGGACCGATGTCCTCGCCCCCGGCCACCTGCGGCCCCTCATCCCAGGTGATGCCCAGCCAGTGCAGGTTGTCGATGATGTCGCGCTCGAAGTCCGCCGTGCTGCGGGCGAGATCGGTGTCCTCGATGCGCAGCACGTAGGTCCCGCCGAAGTGGCGGGCGAACAGGAAGTTGTAGAGGCTCGTCCGCGCGGTGCCGATGTGCAGCGGCCCGGTGGGGCTCGGCGCCATGCGGGCGCGGATCGGTTGCTCGCTCGTCTCGGTCATCGGTCGTCGGATGGTAGCGCCAGCATCGCCCGAACCGCCGGTTCGATCGCGTCGACCCAGCGCGCGTACTGGGCGGCCGACGGATGCAGGCCGTCCGGAGCGAGCATGCCGGCCCCGTCGCCCGCCTCCTGGCTGATGTCGAACGTGTCCGGCACGAAGGTGATGCCGCGGTACTCGCAGGCGCCGCGCAGGATGTCGTTGTTGCGCATGACGGCGGCTCGCTGCTGCTCCGGCAGCCCGTACGCGCCACCCTGGCGGCTGGCGGTGTAGTCCGGCGTGGCTACCCCGAGCACGCGCGACGACGGCAGCAGCTGCAGCATGCCGTCCAGGATCTCGGAGACTCGGGCGCCATAGCGCTCCTCGGCCACGCCCTGCACCACGTCGTTGACGCCCACCAGCAGGCTGGCCAGCTCCGGCTCGAGCGATTCCAGGTCGGGCATCTGCTCGGTCGCCACGTCGTCCGCGGTGAGCCGTTGACCGCCAGGTTGGCGACCAGGTCGACGTCGAGGTCCGCCAGCCGCGAGGCCAGCTGCCGGGGCCACGCCTCGTCGGGCTCGACGCCGGTGCCGATGGTGTAGGAGTCGCCCAGGGCCACGTAGCGCACCATCGCTCAGGCCAGCGTGAACGCGGCCCGCACATCTCCGGACGGCTGCGCCGCGCGGGTCGTGGATCGGTGGCGCTGCGAACTCGGCCAGGCGCCCGTCAACGGCCTGCTGGTCGAGCACCCCCAGCGCGCGCAGGGCCGCCACCGTGCTCGCACTGCGCGCCCGATGCGCCGCGTCCCCGTCCTCCACCTTGATCGCCAGGCCTCGCGGCTCGCCGGCCAGGATGGCGACGGCCTGCACGCCCTCCGCGCCGCCCTTGGAGACCAGGGCGCCGGGCGCGGCGCGCATCAGGCTGGTATCCAGGCTTCGCCGCTCGCCGCCGACCAGCTCCGGGTGGGCCATCATCGCGTCGCGGATCCGTTCCAGGGCTGACGCGCAGCTCCGGGTCCTTCACGCTGGAGGGATCGGCCAGGCGGGCGAATGCCAGCGCCAGGCCGCGCAGCGGAATGCCGAAGGTCACCACCCCGCACCCGTCGGTGGCCAGGGCGATCTTGTCGCGCGCCACGTCGGTCAGCGTCGCCACCGTGTCCAGCGCGGCCTGCTGTACCGGGTGATCGGGCTGCCAATAGGTCTCGACCGGCCAGCCGGCCGCCTTGGCGTGCAGGGCCATGCCGGCGTGCTTGCCGGAGCAGTTGTGGCGCAGGGCTGACGGCGGCTCGCTGTCGCGGATCAGGCGATCGGCCGTCTCGCGGTCGAAGGGGCGGTGCGTGCCGCAGGCGAGCACGTCGCGGGTCAGGCCGCCGGCTCGCAGCAGGGCCTGGACGGTGCGCGCATGCCGGTCCTCACCGGAATGCGAGGCGGCCATGATGGCCAGCGCCTCGGTGGGCGCCGGAAAGTCGTAGGCGTCGAAGCGGCCGGAGGCGACGAACGGCGCCAGCTGGAAGGGCTTGGCGGAGGAGCGGATGAAGGCGAAGGCCTGCGGATCGCCAACCGACGCCACCGCCTTGCCGGCGGCGGACACGACCGTCAGCCAGCCGCGATGGCGCGACTCGACGCGATCCCCGCGTGTGACCTCGACCAGGACCGGCGGCGCTTCCCCAGCTGCCGCGCGGGCCCTACTGCCCGTTGCTGCCGGTTCCCGGCCCGGTCGCTGCGCGCTCGCCACTGGGGGCGGCGGCTTCCGACTTGCTGAAGATCGAGCCCTGGCCGGCCGGCGCGCCGGCGCTCACTGGCTGGCCGGACTGGCCCTTGCCGCCCTGCGAGGCCTGCTGGGCCGGGGTCGCCGGGCGGGGGGCGGCGCCGTCGTGGGTCATGATCACGGAGCCCTCCCAATGGGCCCCCTCCTTGACCACCAGCACCTGCGTCTTGACCTGGCCCTTGACGCGACCGGTCGAGCCGATCTCGAAGCGTCCGCCGCAATCGACGTCGCCCTCGTAGTCGCCGTTGATGATCACGTTGTGGGCGGTGATGCCGCTGCGCACGCGGGCCTGCGGGCTGATGATCAGCGTCCCCTGGCATTCGATCTCGCCCTGGGCCTCGCCCTCGATCCGCAGGTCGCGGTCGGAGACGTACTTGCCGTTGAAGCGGGCATGGGGATCGATCACGCTCTCGTTGCCGGAGTCCTGCCGGCGGAACTCTGTCGGTGAAGGGGTCACGTCGACCTCACTGGTAAGGCTGTCCGGGTAGAGGTTGCCGACGACATCCTCGCGCGACAAGGCGTCGGATTTGTTGTCTCGCTTGGATCCGAAGACCACGGCTTGCTCCTTCCTCTTCGGGCGGCGACGCGCATGTCACCGGTCGTGCGGGAATCTGGCGCGGACGGATAGCCTACCAGCGAACTCGAAAAGGAGGTAGTCCCAGGTACTGATGCCTGTCCCCGAGCACGATCCGGCGGAATGGCAACGCCTGTCGCAGCAGTACCGCGACTACGCTCGCATCGAGCTCACCACCCACGGTTCCCCGATCTACGCCGCGATCTGTGCGCGCCTGGCCGATGACCGGGCCATCGGCAGCCTGGCCCTGGAGGCCCAGCCCGGCTTCCGCACGCCGCTGATCCTGCTGGCCGCCGTCCACGAGCTGTTGCTCTCCGGCCTGCAGCATGCGCTGGCCACGTACTACCCCAGCCTCGTCGGACGAGATGCGCGCGCCATCGACGATGGCCTGTACCCGGCCTTCGCCGATTTCATCGCCGGCCACCGCGCCGCAGTCGCGGAGCTCGTTGCGACGCACACCACCCAGACCAACGAGGCGCGGCGCACCGTGCTACTGGTCCCGCCGCTCGGCCTGATCGCCGATGAGGCAGGCGGGCCGGTCGCCCTCCTCGAAGTCGGCGCCAGCGCGGGCCTGAACCTGCTGCTGGACCGCTACGGCTTCACCATCGGGGCCGAGGTATGCGGCGACTGCGCCTCACCGGTCCTCATCGCCTGCGCCGTGGAGGGCGACCTGCGGCCGCCGGTACCGGCCGCCTTGCCCGTCATCGGTTGGCGTGCCGGACTGGACCTCAACCCCCTCGACGTTCGCAGCGCGGACACGGTCGCCTGGCTGCGTGCCCTGATCTGGCCGGAGCACCTGGACCGGATGGCCATCCTCGACGGCGCGGTTGCCCTGGCCGCGGCCGACCCACCCCGGCTGGTGCGCGGTGACCTGGCCGATGACCTTCCCGCCCTGGCTGCCGAAGCGCCAGCCGGTATGCCGCTGGTCGTGACCGACACCTGGGTGCTCGCCTACGTCACCGCAGAGCGGCGACTGGACTTCGTACGGGCTCTGCGCCGGATTGCGGTCGAGCGCGGCCGGCCGGTGTGGCTGGTCTCGTGCGAGGGGCAGGCGGTGCTGGCCAGCCTGGAGCTGGGCATCGGTGAGGTGCCGGAGGATGGAAGCGGCGGCTTCTCCGCCCTGTCGCTGCATCGGTTCGACCCTGACGGCGGCTCCCGCCATGACGCTGCTGGCGGTGTGCCATGCCCACGGCCGCTGGCTGCGCTGGCTGGACCCGGCCACCGCGGCGCCGAAGGGGGTCGACGCGTAGAATCGCCCGCGATGGACGCCGCCCAGCCGTATCCGACCCTGCACGTCAGCGTGCATCCGCTGGTCGCCCACAAGCTCGCCATCCTGCGCGACACCGGCACCGACACCAAGAAGTTCCGCGAGCTGGTGCGCGAGCTGACCTGGCTGCTCGGCTACGAGGCGATGGCCGACCTGGCCACCGGCAGCCGTCGCGTCCAGACCCCCCTCGAGGAGACGGATGGTGCCGAGGTCGAGCCCAAGGTCGGCCTGGTGCCGGTCCTGCGCGCGGGGTTGGGCATGGTCGACGCCATGCTGGAGCTGATCCCGACCGCCGAGGTGTGGCACATCGGCCTGTACCGCGACGAGCGCACGCTGAAGCCGGTCGAGTACTACAACAAGCTGCCAGACGCGGCCACGGTGCAGGTCTGCCTGATCCTGGACCCGATGCTGGCCACCGGCGGCTCGGCGGCGGCCACCGTCGACATCCTCAAGGCCTGGGGCGCGGCCCGCATCAAGCAGGTCAGCCTGATCGCCGCGCCCGAGGGCGTGGCCACCCTCTCCGGCGCGCATCCCGACGTCGACATCCACGTGGCGGCCGTCGATCGCGAGCTGAACGAGCGCGGCTACATCGTGCCCGGGCTGGGTGACGCCGGCGACCGCCAGTTCGGGACCTTCGCAGGTCCGGCCTCCGAGCCCGGCCATGCCGCCGGCGACGAGACCGCGGAAGTGGTGCGACGCCTGCAGCGGGACCTCGCCGGCCGCTCGTAGCCGCGGGTTTTCGGGCAACGAAATGTCCCGAAAGAACCGCCCTCGGACTTGATGCAATCGCCGCCGCTGGCCGCCCCTTCGGGACAACCAGAGAATACGGTCCGCGCCGCGACCGGCACAAGCCCCCTTATCCCCGAACTTCGGCCCGCCGCGCCGAGTTATCCACGAAGTATCCCCAAGGTGGACATTGATCCACGCTTGACGCGGCCTTGCGGCTCCCTCAACCGGCGCCGCTGCCGTTGCCGCTGCCGTTGCCGCCCACCCACGGACGAGGCACGGCCAGCGGAGGCTCCACCTCCATCTCATCCACGCCCACCGGGTCCGAAGCCGACCCGTCCTCCTCCTCGGTCCGTGGGGCCAGGGGTGCAGGCGTCGTTTCGCTCTGCTCGGCGTGGATCACGTGCATGACCGCGTTGATCAGCGCCAGGTGGGTGAAGGCCTGCGGGAAGTTGCCAAGGTGGCGCCCAGTCTCCGGATCGATCTCCTCGCCATAGAGGTCGAGCGGACTGGCGAAGGAGAGCAGCCGCTCGCACAGGCGTCGACCACGCTCCAGCTCGCCGATCTCGACCAGCGCCGACACCAGCCAGAAGGAGCAGATGGTGAAGGTGCCCTCCCTGCCGGACAGGCCATCATCGGTCTCGTCCGTCCGGTAGCGCAGCACCAGGCCGTCCACCGTCAGCTCGTCGGCGATGGCGTGGATCGTCTTCACGATCCGCTCGTCGTCGGGCGGCAGGAAGCGCACCAGCGGCAGCAGCAGGAGCGAGGCATCGAGCGCATCGGTGTCGTAGTGCTGGGTGAAGACCCCACGCTTGTCGACGCCGTGGGCCAGCACGTCGGCCTTGATCTGGTCGGCAGCCGCCTGCCAGCGGTCGGCGCGCTCGTCGTCCTCGCGCAGGCGCGCCAGTCGTGCCCCGCGGTCGCAGGCGACCCAGCACATGACCTTCGAGGAGGTGAAGTGCTTGGGCTCGCCGCGGACCTCCCACATGCCCCGATCCGGCTCCTGCCAGTGGGTGATGGCCTGCTCCACCTGCTTGACCAGGATCGGCCAGATCGCCTCGTCCAGGCGATCGCGCGAGCGCGTGTGCAGGTAGACCGAGTCGAGCATGGCGCCCCACATGTCGTGCTGGCGCTGCTTGTAGGCGCCGTTGCCGATGCGGACCGGCTTGGCGCCCTCGTAGCCATGCAGATGCGGCAGCTCCCGCTCCTCCAGGTCGCGCTCGCCCCCCACCCCGTACATGACCTGCAGGTCCTCGCTGCCGGCCACTTCGGCGATGAAGTAGAGGAAGTCGTTTGCCTCCCAGTCGAAGCCCAGGCTGTACAGGCCCCACAACGCGAAGGTCGAGTCGCGGATCCAGGTATAGCGGTAGTCCCAGTTCCGCTCGCCGCCCGGCGTCTCCGGCAGGGAAGTGGTGGCCGCCGCGATCATCGCACCGGTCGGCGCGTAGGTCAGACCCTTCAGGGTCAGCGCCGAACGTTCGAGGTAGGTGCGCCAGGGATGGTCGGGGAACCGACCGCGCGCCAGCCAGTGCTGCCAGTGGTGCGCGGTCCACACCAGGCGGCCATAGGCGTCGTCGAACGTGCGCGGCGGCGACGGGCTGCCCCATGACAGCGCCACGAAGCGGCTCTCCCCCTCCTTGAGCATTGTGCGGGCAATGGCGCGCGGACCCTCGAAGCCGATGTTCAGGTCGCTGGTCAGCGTCAGCTGCTGCTCCGTGCTGCTGCATGAGCAGGCGCCCTGGTGGTAACCCGGCTCGGTGTAGGCCCACGAGCCGAACGTGCGCCCGTAGTCGAAGACCGGCTCGCAATCCATGATCAGTTGCGCCGAACCGTTCACGCAGCGCACGGTCCGCAGCAGGATGTGCTGGGCGTCGTAGTCGGTCGGAGCGCGGCGCTGCGTGCCGGATCGCTCCTCCTCTTCGTGCCACGGCCCGATCAGCAGCACGTCGCGCACGATGATCCAGCCGGTGCTGGTGCTCCAGCTGGTCTCCAGCACGTTGGTGCCAGGCAGGTAGCGACGCGAGGCGGGGACCTGCACGTCGGCCGGCCCGAAGCGGAAGCCGCCGGCGTCGCGATCCAGGATGGCGCCGAGAACGCTGGGCGAATCAACCCGCGGCACGCATAGCCACTCGACGTTCCCCGACGGCGCGACCAGGGCGGTCGTCTCACAGTCGGACAGGAAGCCGTACTCGGCGATGGGCGGGAAGGGCGAGCCGGCGTAGCCGGCCCGACTGGTCGGTCCCATGGAGCTCATCGGTCCCATCCGATGGTTGGCCGTCATGCTCGCCTCCGGTGAGGGTCGTCTGTGTTACCACGCCGCCGCCTGCTGCGCCAGCCCCCAAACGGCCGGATCAGGATCCGCTGCTACACTCGGCCAGATGCCCGACGCACACGTGAAGGTGGCAATCACCGGCGCCGCCGGCCAGATCGGCTACGCGCTGGTCTTCCGCATCGCCTCCGGTGAGATGTTCGGTCCCGACACCACGGTCGACCTCCAGCTGCTCGAGCTCGAGGCCGCGCTGCCAGCGCTCGAGGGCGTGGCCATGGAGCTCGACGACTGCGCCTTCCCCCTGCTCAAGCGCATCGTCCGCACCTCCGATGCCAACCAGGCCTTCGCCGGCGCCAACTGGGCGCTGCTGGTCGGCGCGGTGCCGCGCAAGGCGGGCATGGAGCGCAAGGACCTGCTCACCATCAACGGCGGCATCTTCACCGGGCAGGGCCGGGCCATCGCCGAGAACGCGGCGGAGGACGTGCGCGTCCTGGTGGTCGGCAATCCGTGCAACACCAACTGCCTGATCGCGGCGGCCAACGCGCCGGAGATCCCGGACGACCGCTGGTTCGCCATGACCATGCTCGACGAGAACCGCGGGCGCAGCCAGCTGGCCCAACGCGCCGGCGTGGACGTCACCGAGGTCCGCGACCTGGCGGTGTGGGGCAATCACTCCAGCACCCAGTTCCCGGACTTCTACCACGCCACCGTCGGCGGCCGGCCGGCGCCCGACATGCTCGGCGACGAAGGCTGGCTCCAGAACGACTTCATCGAGGCGGTGCAGCAGCGGGGCGCAGCCATCATTGCCGCCCGCGGCCAATCGAGCGCGGCCAGTGCCGCCAACGCGGTGATCGACACGGTGCGCAACGTGAGCCGGCCGACCGGCGAGATCTTCAGCGCGGCCGTCCGCGCCCCGGCGGACGCATCGGGCTATGGCATTCCGGCGGGGCTGGTGTTCGGCTATCCCCTGCGGGCGACGACGCCCGGCCGGGTGGAGATCGAGCAGGGCATCCAGCACGGTGACTGGGCGCAGTCCATGATCGACGCGACGCGCGACGAGCTCCTCGAGGAACGTGAGGCTGTGAAGGACCTTCTGCCATGACCAACCAGGCGCCGCCACGGACCGATGTGGCCTCGCTGACCTACGGCGACCGTTCGGTCGACCTGCCGCTGGTGCACGGCACCGAGGACGAGGTCGCGGCCGACATCTCGAAGCTGCGTGGCGACACCGGCCTGATCACGCTTGACGTCGGCTATGGCAACACCGGCGCCACGCGATCGGCCATCACCTTCCTGGATGGCGAGCAGGGGATCCTGCGCTACCGCGGCTACCCGATCGAGGAGCTGGCGGAGCGCAGCACCTTCCTGGAGGTCGCCTACCTGCTCATCGTCGGCGAGCTGCCGACCCGCGCCCAGCTGGATCGCTTCGTGGCCGAGATCACGCATCACACCCTCATCCGCGAGGAGATGCGGCACTTCTTCGACTCGTTCCCGCACGACGCCCACCCGATGGCGGTGCTTGCCTCCGGCACGGTGGGGATGAGCACCTTCTATCCCGACAGCCACGAGATCGCCGATCCGGCTGCGGTGGAGCTGACCACCCTGCGGCTGATCGCCAAGCTGCCGACGCTGGCGGCCTGGTCGTTCAAGAAGGCGATCGGCCAGCCCTACGTCTACCCGCGCAACGACCTGGGCTACGCGGCCAACCTGCTGCACATGATGTTCGCGGTTCCCTCCGAGCCGTACGAGGTCATGCCGGAGGTCGCCGAGGCGCTGGACCTGCTGCTGATCCTGCATGCCGACCACGAGCAGAACTGCTCGACCGCCACGGTGCGCATGGTCGGCAGCGGGCACGCCAACCTGTACGCCTCGATCAGCGCCGGCATCTCCGCGTTGTGGGGACCGCTCCACGGCGGCGCCAACGAGGCGGTGATCCGGACCCTGGAGCGGATCGTGGAGGACGGCGGCGACGTCCAGAAGTGGGTCGACAAGGCCAAGGACCCCGACTCGAACTTCAAGCTGCCCGGCTTCGGGCATCGGGTCTACAAGAACTTCGACCCGCGGGCGACCATCATCAAGCGAGCCGCCGAGCGCGTGCTCGCACGCCACCGGCGCCGACGGCGAGCTGTTCGAGGTGGCCAAGAAGCTGGAGGAGGTCGCCATCCACGACGAGTACTTCGTCGAGCGCAAGCTGTACGCGAACGTCGACTTCTACTCCGGCCTGATCTACCACGCCATCGGCTTCCCGAAGAACATGTTCACCAACTGCTTCGCCATCGGCCGGCTGCCCGGCTGGATCGCGCAGTGGCAGGAGATGATCAACGACCCGGAGACCAAGATCGGCCGGCCGCGCCAGGTGTACACCGGACCGACGGCGCGGTCGTACTTCCCATCGACGCTCGCTGAGCCGATGCCCCTGCGCGTTGCCGCCAGACGGCGACTGCCATGCCGCGCGGGTCGCATTTGTGACTGACGCCACCGATGGTGCCCGCCCTACCATGCCGCGCACATGAAGCTCACCATCCTGGGTCGCAGCCCGGCCCGACCCAACCCCGGAGAAGCCTGCGCCGGCTACCTGATCGAGGGGGGCGGCGCCCGCGTCCTGATGGACGTCGGCCCGGGGGTGGTGGCGCAGCTGCTCCGCCGCAACACGCCGGACGAGCTGGACGCGGTGGTGATCAGCCACATGCACACCGACCATTGCCTTGACCTGGTGACGCTTCGCTACTGCTACCCGTGGATCGACGTCGCCAAGAAGCGGCTGCTGGTGATCGTGCCGCCGGGCGCGACCGCCCAGCTGGCCGAGATGGCGCTGGGCGCGGGCTACATGAACTTCTTCGACAAGAGCTTCATCTTCGTCGAGCACGACGGTAAGCGGCCGATCGAGGTCGGCAACCTCCGCCTGGAGCCTGATGAGACGCAGCACTTCGTACGGACCTGGGGCTTCCGCATCAGCGCCGCGCGGCACGGACGAGGACCCGGACAAGGTGCTTGCCTACTCGGCCGACGCCGGCCCGTGCCCCGCGCTGCCGCGCATCGCCGACGGAGCCAACCTCTTCCTGTGCGAGGCCGCGCTGCGATCGCTGGCCGAGGATGATCCGGAACCGCAGAGCCGCGGCCACCTGCTGCCGTCCGAGGCCGCCCGCCTGGCCCACGACGCGGACGTCAAGCGCCTGGTGCTGACCCACATCCCGCTTCCCGATCGTGGGGCGTGGGCGCTGGAGCAGGCGGCCACCGAGTACCACGGCCCGCTCGAGATCGCCGAGCCGCTGCGGACATACGACGTCTAGGAGCGCGCCTCGGGATCCTCAACACGCACGCGGGCGATGTACCGATCCGCGGACCAGGTGACGACCGCCCACAGCATCGACAGGAGCAGGGTCAACCCCACCAGGATCGCCGATACGGGCAGGAACCCGGGACCGATGCTGGCGCCCACCACCAGCAGCCCAACGGCGATGACCAGCAGGATCGAGCCGATCATGGCCACGCCGATCTTGGCTGCGGTCCAGGCGAACCAGCCCAGCGAATGGCCCTGCGCGCGGCCGGTGAGCCACAGCAGGGTGGGGCCGGAGGCACCAAACAGCGCCACGTAGAACCCGATCTCGCTGAACAGGACGGAGGCACCCAGCCGCTGGTCCAGCACGAGGGCGGCGAGGATCCAGACCGCCAGCAGGGCGCTGGCCGCCCCGGTGCCGATCAGCCAGACCAGCAGCAGGGTGGCGGTGCCGCCCGAGAGGCGCTCGACCAGCTCGCCGTCGTTGCCCTCCACCAGCTCGGTGGGGCCGTCGGGCGCCAGGTCAGGTGGCGCGGATGATCGGTCCGGTGGCGCCGCCGGAGGACGCGGCTCCTCGCTCACCCGGCGCTGATGCCGGCGCCGGCGAACGCCGCCTCCAGGTCGGCAATCAGGTCGGTGGACGACTCGATGCCGACAGAGAGCCGGATCAGGCCCGGCGGCACGGCGAGTGGCGAGTCGGCGACGGACAGGTGGGTCATGGCCGCCGGCAGCTCGATCAGCGACTCCACCGCGCCCAGCGACTCGGCCAGGGTGAAGAGGCGGGTGCAGGCCGCGAAGCGGCGGGCCGTCTCATCGTCGGCGTTCAGCTCGAAGCTGACCATGCCACCGGGCAGCCGCATCTGCCGCACGCACAGCTCGCGCTGCGGATTGTCGTGGAAGCCCGGGTAGTAGACCTGCCGCACCTCGGGACGCCCGTCGAGCCAGTAGGCGATGGCGGTGGCATTGGCGCAGGCGCGCTCCATGCGGACTGCCAACGTTCGCAGGCCGCGCAGCACCAGCCAGCAGTCGAACGGCGACGGCACCGCGCCGGCGGCGTTCTGGTGGAAGCGCAATCGCTCCGCCAGGTCATCACGGTTGGTGGCGACCAGGCCGCCGACCACGTCCGAGTGGCCGCCCAGGTACTTGGTGGCCGAGTGCATGACGATATCGGCGCCAAGCGCCAGCGGCTGCTGCAGGAAGGGCGTGGCGAATGTGTTGTCGACCACGGTCAGGGCGCCGGCCTGGCGGGCGACCTCCGCGGCCGCCTGGATGTCGGCGATCTTGAGCAGCGGGTTGGTGGGCGTCTCGATCCAGACCAGCCCAACCGGGCCTCGCTCGCGCACCGCCTCCGGCGACACCGCCGCGCGCACGGCCGCCGGATTGGTGACGTCGACCGGGTCGACGCTGACGCCGTAGCGCGACCAGACCTTGTCGGCCAGCCGCCAGGTCCCGCCGTACACGTCGTCGCACATCACCACCCGCTGGCCGGGCTCTGTCAGGTACAGGATGTTCTGGGTGGCGGCCAGGCCGGATGCGTAGGCGAATCCATGGTTGGCGCCCTCGAGGACCGCGATGGCTGCCTCCAGCGAGCGCCGGGTGGGGTTGTCGGAGCGTCCGTACTCGAAGCCGGCGCGCGTCTGGCCGACCGCGTCCTGCTTGAAGGTGGTGCTCATCTGGATGGGCGGTACGACGGCTCCGGTGGCTGGATCCGGCTCCCAGCCGGCGTGGACGACCTTGGTCTCGAAGTCGTCAGTCATGCCGTCCGACGAGACGCCAGGTGAGCGGCAGCAGGCCGGCGGCCAGGGCGACCTTCAGCGCATCGCCGATCACGAATGGCCAGAGGCCCGATTCGAGGCCAACGAACAGGGGCAAGTCCAATGACGCCATCAGCCACGGCACGCCAAAGGCGTAGATGATCAGGTTGCCGAGCACCATGATCGCCACGGTGCCCCCCACCGATCGATCCGCACCGCGGCTGGCCAGGGCGCCGACCACCATCGCGGCCGGTACGAAGCCGATGATGTAGCCGAACGACGCAAACGCGTACCCCGAGCCCTGGTCGGCAAACCACGGAACACCTGCCACGCCAGCCACGAGGTAGAGCAGCATCGCCGCCCCGCCGCGCCACGGGCCGAGCGCCGCGCCAGCGAACAGGACGACGAACGTCTGCATCGTGATGGGGACCGGCACCAGGGGCACGAAGAACTGAGCCGCCACGCCGGTCAGGGCCGCGGCGCCGACGACCAGCAGGACGTCGCGCAGCAGGGCGCCCGGGAGCAGGTCGGCCAGGACGCGCGGCCGAGCGGCGGCGGCGGTCGTCATCGGGTGCGCGGGAAGCCCAGGTCGACCTTGGAAGTGGAAGGATCGGGCCAGCGCGCGGTCACCACCTTGCCGCGCGTGTAGAACTGGATCCCCTCCGGCCCGTACATGTGCAGATCACCGAACAGGGACGCCTTCCAGCCGCCGAAGCTGTAGTACGCCACGGGCACCGGGATCGGCACGTTGACGCCGACCATGCCCACGTTCACCTCGAACTGGAACTGGCGCGCCGCTCCCCCATCGCGGGTGTAGATGGCGGTGCCGTTGGCGTACGGGTTCTCTTCGATCACCTGCATCGCATCGGCATAGGTAGGCACCCGGATGATCTCGAGCACCGGCCCGAAGATCTCGTTGCGATAGCAGTCCATCTCCGGCGTGACGTTGTCCAGCAGCGAGACGCCCAGGAAGAACCCCTCGCCGTCCTTGTGGAGGTCGTGGTCGCGGCCGTCCACTCGGAGCGTGGCGCCCTGCTCGCGGCCGCTGTCCAGGTAGCTCGCCACCTTGTCGCGATGCTCGCGCGTGATGAGCGGCCCCATCTCGGACTCTGGATCGCTCCCCGGACCGACCTTGATCTTGGGCAGCCGCTCCTCGATCGCGTGGACCAGCGGGTCGCCGGCGTCGCCGACTGCCACCACCACGCTGATCGCCATGCAGCGCTCGCCAGCAGATCCGTAGGCGGCCGAGACCGCGGCGTCAGCGGCCATGCCGATGTCCGCATCGGGCAGGACCACCATGTGGTTCTTGGCGCCGCCCAGTGCCTGCACGCGCTTGCCGTGCTTGGTGCCGGTCTCGTAGATGTAGCGGGCGATCGGCGTCGAGCCCACGAAGCTGACGGCGGCGACATCCGGGTGCTCCAGGATGGCGTCCACCGCCACCTTGTCGCCGTGCACGACGTTGAAGACGCCATCCGGCAGCCCGGCTTCCTGCAGCAGCTCGGCCAGGTAGATGGAGGCCGATGGGTCCTTCTCGGACGGCTTCAGGATGAAGGTATTCCCACAGGCGATGGCGTTGGCGAACATCCACATCGGCACCATGGCCGGGAAGTTGAACGGCGTGATGCCCGCCACCACGCCCAGCGGCTGGCGGATCTGGTAGACGTCGATCCCGGCCGATGCCTGCTCGCTGTAGGTGCCCTTGAGCAGGTGCGGGATGCCGCAGGCGAACTCCAGGTTCTCGAGGCCCCGGGCCACCTCGCCCTGCGCGTCGGTCGGAACCTTGCCGTGCTCCAGGGTCAGGAAGGCTGCGATGTCCTTGCGGTGCTCGTCGACCAGGTTGCGGATGCGGAACAGGATCTCGGTGCGCTTGCTCAGCGACGCCGCGCGCCACGCGGGAAAGGCCTCGCGCGCGGTCCGGGCTGCGGCATCGACTTCCTCGACCGAGGCAAAGTCAACCTCACGCGCGACCTTGCCGGTCGCGGGGTTGTAGACCGGTCCCTGCCGGCCCGATGTCCCGGCGACGCGCCTGCCGCCGATCCAATGGTTGACCCGGTCCAGCGCGCTCGGGGCGTCTGCGGGACGTGATTCAGCTACCTGGGCCATGCCCTTGCCTCACCTGTTGGAGTCACAACCTTACTCTGCGTCGGTCGAGAACGGCAGCAGGCCCTCAGTGGGATCCTTTCAGGCCGAGCAGGTCAGGCCGGAGGCGATACCTCGCCGCGACGCCGAATCACGGACGCACTGCGTCGTGCGCCAGTCGTAGGCGGACGCCGACTCTCCCTCGCCAAGAAGGCCGGCCTCGCGCAGCCACGCGTCGTTGAAGAGCTTGCCCACGTAGTTCCGCCCGCCATCGGGCAGGATCACCACGAAGATGGCTTCCGGATCGGCCAGGTCGCGTGCCACCTGCAACGCCGCCCACAGCGCCGTCCCGCACGACTCCCCCATGAGGATCCCCTCGGCCGCCGTTGCCTGGCGGGCGGTCAACATCGAGTCGCGGTCGCTGACCCGCACGATCAGGTCGCAGACATCGGTGTCGTAGGTGGCCGGCCAGAAGTCCTCGCCAATGCCCTCGGTCAGGTAGGGCTGCGGATCGGCCCCCGAGTAGACGCTCCCCGCCGGATCGGCGCCAACCACCTGCACCGCGGGATTCCGCTCCCGCAGGTAGCGGCCCGCCCCGCTGACCGTGCCGCCCGTCCCCAGCGCCACCACCAGGTGCGTGACGCGTCCGTCGGTCGCCTCCCAGATCTCCGGGCCGGTGGTCAGGTAGTGCGTCTCGGGGTTGGCGGGATTGGCGTACTGGTCCGGCTTCCAGGCGCCGGGCGTCTCGCGCGCGATCCGATCGGAGACCCGGTAATAGGAGCGTTCGTCAGCCGGGTCGACATCGGTGGGGCAGATCACCACCTCCGCGCCGTAGGCGCGCAGCAGGGCGCGCTTCTCCTCCGACTGCTTGTCGGCCATGACGAAGATGCACCGATAGCCCTTGATCGCCGCCGCCATGGCCAGGCCGACACCGGTGTTGCCGCTGGTCGGCTCCACGATCACGCCTCCCGGCTGCAGCAGCCCGGCCCGCTCCGCCGCCTCGATCATGGGCAGCGCGATCCGGTCCTTGACGGATCCGCCGGGATTCATGTGCTCCAGCTTGCCGACGATGCGCGGTGCCACGCCATCGGCCAGTCGGTCGAGGGCCACCAATGGCGTGCCGCCGACGGCCGCCGTCACGTCGGGCAGGATGCGGCGTTCAGCCAGCGCTTGGCTCCGTCGTGGGTTCGGCCGGCGGCCCGGCAGCGTCCGCCTCGGCCGCGGCGGCCGCCTCCTGCGCCTCCTTCTCCTTGATCCAGGCGCCGGGCACGCCCCACCCGCGGGCGTGACGCAGCCACAGGAAGCCGGCGGCTCCAATGAAGGTGATGATGCCCAGCCAGATGGCGGTCGGCACGCCCAGGATGATCCAGTTCTGCACGCGGAAGGTCTCCAGCCAGATGCGCTCGGCCGAGTACCACATCAGGTAGATGAGCAGGATGTCGCCGTCGTACAGCCAGCTTGCGAAGCGGCGGCCGATCCAGATGATCAGGCCGAAGCCGATCAGGCTCAGGATGGCCTCGTAGGCGAAGAGCGGGTGGAAGCGGGTCGTGTCCGGGAACGCGTTCATGTTGGTCCACTCACCGATGCGGTGCGCGGCATCGATCGGGATCCCCCACGGCAGGTCGGTCGGCGGGCCGTACAGCTCCTGGTTGACGAAGTTCCCGAGCCGCCCGATGGCCTGGCCCAGCAGCATGGCCGAGGCGAAGACGTCCAG
The DNA here is from genome assembly GCA_963720505.1 of uncultured Chloroflexia bacterium. Taxonomy (GTDB): domain Bacteria; phylum Chloroflexota; class Limnocylindria; order QHBO01; family QHBO01; genus DASSCW01. The sequence goes on along the minus strand of CAVRFT010000003.1, from coordinate 614,784 downwards.
CCAGCGCGCCGTGTTCTGCCCGATCCAGCGGGTGTAGAGCCAGATCGCCAGCACCCCGCCGATCACCGCGCCCGGGATGCCCAGGCCGCCGGTCCAGATCTGCGGGATCTGGGCCAGGTGCTGCGAGTAGAAGTCCCACTGGTGGATGACGTGGTAGGCGCGGGCGCCGATGACGGCCGCCACCAGCACGGGCAGCAGCATGGACCAGCCGACGTCCGGGTTCATGCCGCGACGCCGGGCCTCGATGGTCCCAATCCAGCCGGCGGCCAGCACGGCCAGGGCGATGATGATCCCGTACCAGTGGACGCTGATCGGGCCGATATGGAACGCGATGGGATCGATCACGGCCGCGATTCTAACCCGCCTCGCGACCGAGGCCCCTGACCGCCTCATCGGCCGACGTCGTCCGCTCGAAGGGCGTCGGCTCGTCCGGGAAGCGCTCCAGCTGCCACAGCATCGGGAAGAGCCTGGTCCAGACGACGCCGACCACCAGGGTCGCCACGCCGCCGACCAGGACCGCCGGCACCACGCCCCACCAGGCGGCGGTCACGCCCGACTCGAACTCACCCAGCTCGTTGGATGCGCCGATGAAGACGGCGTTCACCGCGCTGACCCGGCCGCGGATGACGTCCGGCGTCTGCAGCTGCACCAGCAGGTGCCGCACGAACATGCTGACCATGTCCGAGGCACCCAGCACGCCCAGCGCGACGAGCGACAGCCAGAACGAGGTCGACAGCCCGAACACCACGATCGAGATGCCGAACACGAACACGCCGCCGAACAGCCAGCGACCCACGGCGGTCCGCACCGGACGCAGCGCCAGCACGCCACCGGCCAGCGCGGCGCCCACCGCCGGGGCGGCGCGCAGGAAGCCCAGGCCCACCGGGCCGACGTGCAGCACATCGACCGCGATGGCCGGCAGGAGGGCCGTGGCGCCGCCGAACAGGACCGCGAACAGGTCCAGCGACATGGATCCCAGGATCGGCGGGTGGTCGCGCACGAAGCGCACGCCGGACAGCAGGCTGCGCATGGTGATCGGCTCCGCCGCTTCCTGTTCCACCGCGCCACCGGTGCGCAGGCCCCAGATGAAGTAGGCCGAGATCAGGATCAGCACCGTCACCGTGGCGTAGACCACGCCGGTGCTCACCAGGATCAGCAGCCCCGCCACCGCCGGGCCGGCGATGGTGGCGATCTGCAGGGTCGAGGTGTTGAGCGCCACGGCATTGCCGAAGTCGGACCGCGGCACCAGGTTCGGCAGCAGCGCCTGGCTGGTCGGCATGTTGAAGGCCCGCACCACGCCGAACAGGGCCATCACGATGAAGATCGGCAGCACCTCGGTCACGCCCAGCACGGCAAAGGCGGTGAGCAGCGCCGAGGCCACGGCGGCGAGCAGGTAGCAGGCCAGGATCACCCGCCGCCGGTCGTAGCGGTCGGCGATATGCCCGGCGGGCAGCACCAGGATCACGAACGGCAGGAACTGCGACAGGCCGATCAGCCCCAGGTCGAGCGGGTTGTGGGTGGTCTCGTACACCTGGAAGCCCACCGCCACGGTCTGCATCTGAACCGCGATGCCGACCAGGAATCGCGCACTGAGGTAGCGCCGCACATCGGGGTAGGCCAGGGACGAGAAACGCGTTGACACGGGTCGTGCAGCATACCGGCGCCGTAGTACGACCGCAGTCGGCGGGTGGCAGACTGCGCGGCAGATCGCTGCTGAGGGACCGAGACCCATGCACGAGCGGCCAGCCGCACCCACGGCAGCCGATGACCGCGACCAGTTCGGGCGACCAAAGGCCGCGCTGCGCTTCGGCCAGCTCCTGGCGGTGACGGCCTACTGGTTGGCGATCACCGTGCTGTGGGGGGCGTTCACCTTCAGCGTCATCCCCCGCCTGGTGGAGTCGGACGGGGTGCTCGGCAGCTCCACCGACCCGCTGGCCGGACTGGCGATCGGTTTGATCACCACCGCCGGCGTGCTGATCGCGATCGTCGTCCAGCCGACCATGGGCGCCATCAGCGATCACACCCGCTCGCGGCTCGGTCGCCGCAAGCCCTACATCGTGGTGGGGACGCTGCTGGACATGCTCTTCCTCACCTTCGCCGCCTGGGCATTCTGGAACCAGAACTACTGGGCCTTCGTGGCGGCGGTGATCCTGCTGCAGTTCTCCAGCAACTTCGCGCAGGGTCCGTACCAGGGCTACATCCCGGACCTCGTGCCCGGCCGCCAGGTGGGCGTCGCGTCGGGCATGCTGGGAGCGGCCAACATCGCCGGCAACCTGCTCGGGCCCGGCCTGGCGATCCTGTTCGTGGCCGTCCTGCCGACCGTGCTCGGCTACCCGGCGATCACGCTGGGCCTGTTCGTGGTGATCGGCGCAATCGAGCTGATCACCATGCTGATCACCGTCATCTTCGTCCCCGATCGGCCAGCACCCCCGACCACCCTGACGCTGAAGGAACGGGCGCTGTCGGCCTGGGGCACCGACCTGCTGGCCCAGCGTGACTACATCTGGCTGCTGGTGAGCAGGCTGTTCGTGCTGACCGCCCTGGTCTCCCTGCAGGCCTTCGCCGTCTTCTTCCTGGAGAACGCACACGGCATGGAGCCGAACGAGGCGCAGACCGCCCAGTTCCCGCTGATCGTGACCGTGGCGGTGGCGGCCCTGCTGAGCGCCGTGCCCGGCGGCTGGGTCTCGTCGCGGATCGGGCGCAAGCCCGTGCTGTACGTCGCCATCGGGCTGGGCGTTGCCGGAGCGGCCGTCATCGCCGTCGCGCCGACGTACTGGATGGTGGTGGCGGCGGCCCTGCCGATCGGCATCTGCAGCGGCGTCTTCCTGGGCGTCGACTGGGCCCTGATGACCGACATCATCCCCAAGGCGGAATCGGGTCGCTACATGGGCATCAGCAACATCGCGGTCGCCGGCGCCGGACCGATCGCCGCCACCGTCGGCGGGGTCGCCGTCTTCCTGGTCAGCCTTGCCTCGCTGGGGCCCGACCTCGCCTATCGGGGCATCTTCGTGCTGATGGCGATCGAGCTGCTGATCGGCGCCTGGGCCTTGCGGCGCGTGACCGAGCCCACGCGAACCGCCTCCGCACCCGCCGAGCCGGCGGCCTCTCCCGCGTGACCGCCCCTGGCGAGACGCCGTCCGCCGCGGCTGCACCCTATCCGCGGTCGCTGGTCATCGACCGTCGCTATCGGACCCTGTGGCGGACCGTGCGGTTTTTCGTGCGGCTGCTCTACAAGGTGCGAGCGATGGATACAGGACGCCTGCCTGACGCGCCGTATTGCCTTGTCCTCAACCACCACAGCGGCTGGGATCCGCTGCTGGTGATCGCCGTCTCCCCGCTGGCGCCCCGCATCACCTGGTTCGGGCCGAAGGAGGCCGACCTGACCCGCGGCTTCCGCAACCAGGTGATCAACTTCTTCGGGTGTGCCATTCCGTTCGATCCCGCGACCAGCTCGTTCACCGGCGCGGCCCGAGCCGTGCGGCGGGTATTCGCAGCCGGCGGCGTGCTTGGGCATCTTCGCGGAGGGGCAGGTGGGCTTCCACGAGACAGAGCTGCTGCCGTTCAAGGAGGGCGCAGTCGTATTCGCCACCGCCTCGGCCGTTCCGATCGTGCCGGCTGCCATTGTGGGCAGCACCTACCTATGGCTGGGGCGGCAGGTCGAGATCCGCTTCGGCGATCCCATCCCGACCGCCGGCATCCACGGCAAGGTGGCTCGCGACGCGCTCGAGAGGCGGGTGCGAGACGCCTGCGAAGCGCTGCTGCCCGACGCCGAGCCAACGCTCCCTCGCTTCCAGCCGTTGCGGGTGCTGGGCGACGTCTTCACCGGCGGGGCCGATCTCGCGCGCCGTCGAGCCGAGCTCGGCGAGTAGCCGCGCGGCGCCGAGCTGTCTCCGCGACTAGCATCGGCCCATGCTGCCGGTCGTCTGGAGCGTCTTTGCCGTCTGCGCGGTGGGTGGCTTCCTGATGCTCGCCGCCTACTGGCTCGACGTGCAGGACCGACCGGATCTCACCTTCCGGGGCCGCGTCGCCTGGTCGGTGGGCACCTTCATCTTCCCTGTCACGGTGCCGCTCTATGCCTGGTTCGGCGGTCCTGGCTGGCCCCCGTTCCTGCGTGCTGCGGCATTCCTGCCGGCCATCGCACTGGTCCTGTTCTTCGCGTTCGCCTTCGGCCTGCTCACCTAGCGGCGCTCGACCGCCTCACGCTCATCCCGCCTATCATCGGCAAATGACGATAGAGACGCGCGGCGTCGATGCCGCCCTTGCCTACCTGCGCGACCACGCTGACCAGAATATGCGGGGGCTCGATGAGTTCCTGCGGATCGAGTCGGTCAGCGCCGATCCGGAGCGCAAGGACGACGTGCGCCGCACCGCGCAGTGGGTGGCCGACGAGCTGACGCGGATCGGGGTCGACAACGCGCAGCTGCACGAGACGAGCGGCCACCCCATCGTCACCGGCGACTGGCTGCACGCCGGCCCTGACGCGCCCACGGTGCTGGTCTACTGCCATTACGACGTCCAGCCGCCGGATCCGCTGGACGAGTGGATCCGCCCGCCATTCGAGCCGCGCTACGAGGATGACCGGGTCTATGCCCGGGGCTCGGGCGACGACAAGGGCCAGCTCTTCATGCATCTCAAGGCGGCGGAGGCCTGGCTGGCCGGAGCCGATGGGCTGCCGCTCAACCTGCGTTTCTTCTTCGAGGGCGATGAGGAGGTGGGCAGCCTGCCGGTGGAGGAGTTCATCGCCAGCCGGCCGGACCTGCTCCGGGCCGACCTGGCCATCGTCAGCGATTCGGACATGCACGACGACGAGGGCACGCCGGCCATCACCTACGGCCTGCGCGGCATCGCCTACTGGGAGCTGAAGGTCTCCGGCCCGTCCCAGGACGTCCATTCCGGCAGCTACGGCAACGGCTGCGAGAACCCGGCCAACGTGCTGGTCCGCATGCTGGCCAGCCTGACCGATGCCTACGGGCGCGTCACCGTTCCAGGCTTCTACGACAAGGTGCGCGAGCTGTCGGACGAGGAGCGACAGGCATATGCCCAGATCCCGTGGGACGAGGACGCCTGGAGCAGCTCCATCGGCATCAAGCAGGCGATGGAGGGCGAACCCGGCTACACGCTGCTGGAGCGACTGTCGGCGCGCCCGACCTTCGACATCAACGGGGTGTGGGGCGGCTACCAGGGCGAGGGCTCGAAGACGATCATCCCAGCCTTCGCCGCCGCCAAGCTCAGCACGCGGCTGGTGCCGGACCAGGACCATCGCGAGATCGAGCAGCTCATGGTCAAGCACCTGACCGCGCATCGCCCCACCGACGGTGGATATCAGCGTCAAGGTGATTCACGGCGGACAGCCGGCGATCACGCCGCTGGCCCACCCGGGCGTGACGATCGCCGCCGAGGCGCTGCGCCAGGCCTTCGGCAAGGACCCGGTCTACCACCGCTCCGGCGGGTCGATCCCGGTGGTCGCCGCCATGGACACGGCCCTTGACCTCAAGACGGTGATGATCGGCTTCTCCTCGCCGAACGGGAACTTCCACGCGCCCAACGAGTGGATGCCGCTGGGCAACTACCGCGGCGGGCTGGACGCCATCGTCCGGCTCTGGGGGCTGATGGGCGAGGTGTCGCCAAAGGAGCTGCGTGGCGGCTGAGCCGGCTGCCTCGCGCGCGGCGCCGACCCGCGGCAGCCCGGACGACCCCTGGCTGGCGCTGGGCGCCGCGTCCCGCCTGGTCGGCGTTGGCCCCGAGACGCTGCGACGCTGGGCGGACAGCGGCAAGATCGAGAGCTACACCACGCCCGGCGGGCATCGGCGCTTCCTGCGCTCCAGCCTGGAGGCCATGGTCAATGCCCCGCGGCGTCACCGGTACGGCGTCACGCGGCTGACCGGCTCGGCCGGCACCATCTCCGGCGAGATCCACCGGCGCATGCAGCGCGGCGGACTGGCCGGCCAGCCCTGGCAGGCGCGCCTCACGGCAGCGCAGCGCGACGAGTTCCGCCGGTGGGGCCAGCGCACCTTCCAGCTGGTGATCGAGTACGTCTCCGCCACCCGCCGGGCCGAGCGCGAGCTGCTGCTGGGCGAGGCCGAGAAGATGGGCGCGCTGTACGGCGCCGAGGCATCGCGCGCCGGCCTGTCACTGGCCGAGGCGGTGGAGGCCTTCCTGTTCTATCGCTCGCCGGTGCTGGAGGCGATCGCCGCCCACCTCCGCCGCCGGGCGGCGGACATCTCGGACGTCACCGCCGCCTACCGCGAGGCGACCGCCGCCGTCGACCAGGTGCTGGTGGCGCTGGTTGGCTCGCACCGCGAGCTTCGCCCGGACGAGCTGGTCAGTCGACCAGGTAGAGCTCTCGGCTGGACCGATTGAGCCGCTCGCCACCGGCATCGGTGCAGACCACGATGTCCTCGATCCGCGCGCCCCACTGCCCGTCGATGTAGATCCCCGGCTCGATGCTGAAGGCGTGCCCGACCTGCAGCGGCTCGCTGTTGCCGCTGACGATGTACGGCTCCTCGTGGGTCTCCATGCCGATGCCGTGGCCGGTGCGATGGAAGAACCGCTCGCCATAGCCCGCCTCGTCGATGACGTCGCGGGCGGCGCGATCCACGGCCTCGGCCGTCACCCCGGGCGCCACCGCCTCGCAGGCGGCGGCCTGCGCCTCGCGCAGCACCTCGTACAGCGCCACGAAGTCGGCGGGCGGCTCGCCGACGAAGGCGGTCCGGGTCGTGTCGCTGCAGTAATCGGCGCGCGTGCCGCCGATGTCGAGCACCAGGGCGTCGCCCGGCTGGATGACCCGCTCGCCGGGCTCGTGATGCGGGCTGGCCGAGTTCGGGCCTGATGCCACGATCGCGAAGTCGGCGGTGTCATGGCCGGCGGCGAGCAGCAGCGTCGGAGATGCGATGGCTGACATCCGCCTCCGTCCGGCCGGAGAGCGTCTCGCGCGGTGATCTGGGCCATGGCCTCGTCCGCCGCCGCGGCCACTGCTCGCAGCCGTTCGATCTCGACTGGATCCTTGAGCCGCCGCAGGGCGGCGATGGATGGCCCGGCCTCGACCAGCTCGATCGGGTCGAGCGCCGCGCGCAGGCGCAGGACGAAGCGCGCCCACATCTGGTCCTGCACGCCGACCCGGCCGGTCGTGCCCTTCAGCAGGCCTCGCACCACCTGCGATGGGTCGTCGGTCTCGTCCCACGGGATCAGCTGCAGCTCGTCGGCGAGGTCGCCGAGCTGGTGACGGGCCAGCGGCTCCTCGAGGCGCGGCAGCACCAGCGTCGGCATGCCCGCTGCAGGAAGCACCAGGCAGGTGAGGCGCTCCAGCGCTGGCGGGTGGTAGCCGAGCAGGTAGGCGTAGTCGGAGGACGGCGTGACCAGCAGCGCGGCCAGCCCCCGCCGCTCGGCCTCGGCCGCGGCCCGGCTCAGGCGGTCGCGGTAGACCGATGGCGCGAACGGCTCGACGGCGACTGGGAGCAAGGTCATGGGCAACAGGGTACCCGACCGATGCGGCCGCAAACGAACGTGCCATCGACGCAGCGGGGCGCGCACACGTAGGCTCGGTTGGGGAGGAACATCGTGTGACAATGTCATACACAATGCGCCGGGGATTAGGGGCCTGAGGTGGATCCGGCGATGCGCGACGTTGCCCAACGCGCGGCGCTGCTGAGGCGCGAACGCCCATTCGCCGCCACGCTGGCGGCGGCGCTGTTGCTCGGCTGTCTGCTGGGCGAAGCGCCGCCCACTGCAGCCGCTCGCCCGAATGCACAGGCGGCGGCCGAGTTTCTGGCCGGCGAACACGGCGGCCAGGAGGCTGACTACGTGGTCGTCTACCAGCGACCGGCGCGCCTGTCGTCCGGCGAGACGATGTGGGCGGCCAAGCTGGTCGACCGCCGTACCGGTGCCGTCAGCCTCGTCTATCGCGACACGGCGGGCGTGGTGGGAGGTCCTGGTCTGCTGCGAGGTCGGGAACGAGCCGTCGCGGCCCGGCAGACCGCCATGGAGCGCAAGGCCACGCCTTCGCTGCAGCACGCCGTCCGCGGCCGGCTGTCGCGCCTGACGATCAGCGGCCAGGCCGGCCCCAGCCTGCCGGTGGCGGTCTGGCTATCCGCCGACGTGGCGGATGCGGAACGGGCAGTGATGGCCAGGCACCCCGAGGTCACCTGGATCGCCAACCGTCCCGTGGTAAATGACCTGGCCACCATCCGATCTCTCCGCGGCGAGCTGTGGAGCGCCCGCCGTGACGCCTACGTCGTTGCAGCCGCTGCGCTGCGCGACCAGGTCCAGCGACTCAACGGCCGCGTGGCCTATGCCAGCACCTCGGCACCGGTCGTCTTCCTCGACCTCCCGGCCACGGCCGTGGCCAGCGTGGCCCGGCGGGACGACGTGGTGAGCCTGGGCCTGGAGGGCGCGTGGAGCCCGTCGATGGCGACCGCCGGACGCGCCGTGGATGCGAACTGGACCGCGGGCGAGCGGCGATGGCGGCAACGGGGTGCGCGTGGCGGTGGTCGAGTACCACAACGTGCGGCGTGGCGGCGACCTGACCGGCAAGGTGGTGAAATCGCACAGCACGACCGGCCGGCTGGCCTTCACCGGCGGCGGCCAGTTCGATCATCCGACCTGGGTCGCCGGCGCCATCGCCGGCCAGAACGGCACCTGGAAGGGCGTGGCACCGGGCGCGAGCATCGTGTCGTCCGGCACGGGCGGCTACAGCGCGTCCCTGGCCTACGACCGACGCATCATCGCCGCCGCCGACTGGTCCATCGCGCCGGGCGGCGGCAACGCGGACATCGTGAACACCAGCCTGGTCCAGGACACCGCCACCGGCGCCGAGGAGGGGCGGCGCTACTTCGACTCACTCGTGGACCAGGACGGCCGCCTGGCGATCTCGGCAGCCGGAAACTACGTGAACTTCGGCGGCTGGCAGATCGGCTCGCCGGGCACGGGCTACAACGTCCTCACCGTCGGCGGCGTCAACGACCGCGGCACCGCCAGCCGCGTGGACGATCGCATCTGGTACGTGCCCGGCTCGAACGGCAGCAACTGGTTCGACCGCCCGGGCGACTCGTGGAACGCGCACGGCGACTACAACAAGCCGAACCTGGTGGCGCCGGCGGTCGGGGTGCGCACGGCCAACGGGCTGGCCGCCAGCGGAACCGTCGGTGGCATCGCCCATCGTGGCCGGCGTCGCCGCCCAGCTGCTCGCCAACGAGCCGGTGCTGGCCGCCTGGCCGGAGGGCGCGCGGGCGGTCCTCATGGCCGGCGCCATCCATCGGGTGCGAATGCCAAACGGATCGCGCAACGTCGACCACGAGGGCGTCGGCATGACCTCCGCCGAGCTGGACCAACCGCATCGCCAGGCCCGGCGACCACCAGTTCGGCGGGTACGTCATCGGTTCGCTGTCGCCGGGCCAGGAGCCCGTGCAGCGCGTGAGCGTGCGCGGCGGCGACCGGCTGCGCGTGGCCCTGGCCTGGAACAGCCACACCGGAGGAGCCGCCAACCTGTCGAAGACCGACGTGCTGCGCGCCGACCTCGACCTGCGGGTGATCGCGCCCAACGGCGCCGTGGTCGGGTCCTACACGATCGACAACGCGTACGAGTTCGTGGAGATCGATGATGCCCACCTCGGGCACGGCGACCATCGAGATCCGGCAATCCCGCTTCGACGGCCCGTCGGAGACCTACGGCCTGGCGTGGGCCAAGGTGCCGGATACGACGCCCCCCGGCTGATCAGCCGGGCGCCGGCCGACGGAACGGCTGCGGGTGAGTCGGTCCGCCCGCGTGCGCGCCACGTTCAGCGAACCGATGCTCAACGTCAACGGCTCCACCTTCACCCTCACCCGCGTCGCCAACCGGCGATCGCGTCGAGGCGTCCGTGACGTATTCCGGATCGACCCGGACGGCGACCCTGACACCGAACCGGGCCCTGGCGCTGGGATGGTTCGAAGCGGTCCTGCGCGGCAGCATCACCGATCGAGCCGGCAAGCGGCTCGGCACCCGGACCTGGCGGTTCCGCGTGGTGGCTGGGGCATGATCAGCTGATGCCGATGCGCCGGCCTCCGAGCCGCCGGCCTTGCTCTGGCGCTGGCACTGGCTGCCTGTGCCGGCCCGGGTCCCGACGCGACCGCCAGCCTCGGGCAGCCGGCCACGGCCACGGCCACGGCCGATCAGAGCAGCGCCACCCACTGCCGGCCAACCCTACGACGCCGCCGCGATGCTGGCTGCCATGCGCGATTCGACCCGGCCGGGCGGCGTGCCCGATGAGCTGCGAGACAGACGCGGTCGCCGCCGCCGTCGCCGAGCAGATCTGGACCTGGGACGGGCAGCCATGGCAGACGCTCAGCGTGGGCGGTGCCTGCGGCCCCGCCGAATGCGACCTGGACGTGGCCGGCTCGACGGACGGCATGGCCGGCGCCGACCTCTACACCTTCACCGTCGAGCCCGCCAGCGGCGAGGTCACGCTCCAGGATCGACCGACCTGCACGGTTACCCGGCCGACGCTCGACGCCGAGCTGGACGAGATGGCGCGCGCCGCGGCCAACGACGAGCTGGGTGACCTGGCCTTCGTCTCGGCCCGCTGGCTGCCGCCGCCCGACCAGGGACGCTTCTGGCTCGCCTATCGCACCGGCGGCGAGGAGGGAGCGCCCGGGCTCGACCTGCTGCTCGACACCACCAGCGGCGCCATCGTCGAGCGGCGCGAGGTCTAGGTCAGCTCCAGCGCGACCTCGCTCGCCTCGCCGTCGCGGATCCGCCAGGCGCGCAGCGCGGCATCGGGCGCCGCCTCCGGATCGGCCAGGCTGGCGAGCAGGTACACCGCGTCGGGGTACATGGCCGCCCGCCGGTCGGTGGGCGACGGGACGGCCGGAGAGCGCGTGTGGCTGTGGAAGATGCCGACCAGGTCCTCCCCCGCGTCGTCGATGGCGAAGGTGATCCGCACCAGGTCCTCGGGGTGCACGTTGTAGCGCAGCGGGCGACGCCTCCACGTTGCGCGCGGGGTGGAAGGTCGTCACCAGGCCGTCAGCCGCCGAGCCCGACAGCAGGCCGCAGGCCTCGTTCGGCAGCTCGACCCGTGCGTGCGCCAGCACCATCTCGGCCACGGCGCGCGGCAGGGTCAGCCCGGCACCGCTCACCACAGCAGCGACGACTCCAGCTCATCGTCCAGCTCGTCCAGGTCGCGCGACCACAGGCCGGTGGAGAGGTACTTCCAGCCGCCGTCGGCCAGCAGCATCACCACCCGGCCCTCCCCCATCTCCTCGGCCACGCGCAGCGCCACGTGCAGCACCGCCCCGGACGAGAGGCCGGCGAAGATGCCTTCCTCGCGCATCAGCCGGCGCACGCCGATCAACGCATCGCGGTTGCTCACCAGGCGTCGGTCGTCCAGGACCGATGCGTCCAGCACCGGCGGCACGAATCCCTCCTCCAGCGAGCGCAGCCCCTGCACCAGCTCCCCGGGGAGCGGCTCCGCGGCGATCACGCGCGCCTCGGGGCGCACGCGGCGCAGGAAGCGACCCACCCCGGTCAGCGTCCCGCCGGTGCCGAGGCCGGCCACGAAGGCGTCGAGCTCCGGCACCTCGGCCAGGATCTCCGGCCCGGTGCCCTGCTCGTGAGCGCGCGGGTTGGCCTCGTTGCCGTACTGGTACGGCATGTAGAGGCTCGGGTCGGCGGCGACCAGCTCCTGTGCCAGCCGGATCGCGCCGTTGCTGCCCTCCGCCCCGGGCGAGTAGACGATCTCCGCGCCGTACAGCTGCAGCAGCTGCGTCCGCTCCGGCGTGGTGTTGTCCGGCATCACGATCCGCACCGGATGCCCCAGCCGCGCGCCCAGCATGGCCAGGCTGATACCGGTGTTGCCGCTGGACGGCTCGAGGATGGTCTGGCCGGGGCGCAGCGCGCCGGACGTCAGCGCGTCCTCCAGCATGGCCCGCGCCACCCGGTCCTTCAGCGAGCCGGTGGGGTTGGCCGCCTCCAGCTTGGCCCACAGCTCGATGCGCGGCGACGGAGCCAGGCGTTGCAGCCGCACCGTCGGCGTGTGGCCGATCGACGCCACCAGGTCCGCGTGGTTGCTCGCGCTGGTCGGCGGCGAGGCCGGGATCATCGGTCCGGGATCACCCGCCGGCCATGGCCGGCAACAGGATGACCGTGTCGTTCGGCCCGACCTCCGTGTCGAGCCCCTGCTGGTAGCGCACGTCCCGATCGTTGACGTAGACGTTGACGAACGGCGACAGCTTCCCCGCCTGGGTGACGCGAGCGCCCAGCGAGGGATAGGTGGCGAACAGCTGATCCAATACCTCGGACACGCTCGCACCGGTGGCCTCGACCACCCGCTGGCCGCCGACCTCCTCGCGCAGGACCGGCGGGATGCGCACGCTGCTCATGCCGGCACCTCCTGCAGCGGCGTCGGCGGCGAGCGGCTCGGCCAGCCAGGGCGACGCCTCGCCGCAGGCCGGGCAGGCCGGATCGCGCCAGATGCGGACCTCGCTGAACTCGGTGGTCATGGCGTCGAACATCAGCAGCCGGCCGGCCAGCGTCTCGCCCACGCCCAGCAGCAGCTTGAAGACCTCGTTGGCCTGCAGCATGCCCGCGATGCCCGGGCAGCACGCCCAGCACGCCCGCCACGGCGCAGGCCGGCGCCAGCTCCTCCGGCGGCTGGACCGGGTACATGCACCGATAGCACGGGCCGGCGAACGGCACGAAGGTGGTGACCTGCCCGTCCCAGCGGTAGATGGAGCCGTGCACGACCGGCTTGCGCAGCTTGACGGCCGCGTCGTTCAGCACGTAGCGCGTGTCGAAGTTGTCGGTGCCGTCGACGATCACGTCGTAGCCGGCGATCAACCGCTCGACGTTCTCCGCCGACAGCCGCTCGCGGTGCTCGATCACCCGCGTCTCCGGGTTCAGCGCCTCCAGCGTGGTCCGTGCCGACGCCGTCTTGGGTTGACCGATGCGATCCATCGTGTGCACGACCTGCCGCTGCAGGTTCGACTCGTCGACCACGTCGTCGTCGACCAGGCCGATGGTGCCGATCCCCGAGGCCGCCAGGTAGAGCGCCACCGGCGAGCCCAGCCCGCCGGCGCCGATGAGCAGAACCTTCGAATCGAGCAGCCTGCGCTGGCCCTTGGCACCGATCTCCGGGATCAGGGTCTGGCGGCTGTAGCGCCGCTGCTGCGCCGGGGTGAGCAGCGGCGTGGGCGCCTCCCAGGCGCCGCCGGCCGCGCGCCAGTCGCCCAGGCTGTCGACCATGTTCACGACGTCGGTGTAGCCAAGTCCCGCCAGGTGCGCCGAGGCGCGCGATGAGCGGGCGCCGACCGCGCAGTGCAGCAGCAGCCGCTCCTCCGGATTGGGCAGCAGCTCCGGCGCGCGGGCCAGCAGGTCGGCCAGCGGCAGCAGCGTGGCATCTGGGATGTGTCCCTGATCCCACTCGACCTGCTCGCGCACGTCGATCACGCGGTAGCCCTCGCCGGCCAGGCGCACGGCATCGGCGGCGCGAACCTGGCGTGGCTGGATCGGTTGGTTGGTCATGCGTTCCTCGGGTGGAGCGCCCTGGCCGGGCGCATCGGTTGGCAAATGGTGCTTCAGAGAATGGCCGCGCAGCGGTCAGCGGCCGGCGCGGGATCCCGTACAGCGCCCGGTCGACTGCAGGCAGGCCGTGGCGCGGCCGGCGAAGGATCGGCTCATACCGCGGCCTCCGCCTCCTCCGGCCATGCGATCTCCTCGCCGCGCACCGCGCCCTGCAGCACCTTGTAGGAGAGCAGCGCGCACTTCAGGCGGGCGGGGCCGATCGGCACGCCCAGCTCGTCGAGCACGTGCTTGGGATCGATGGCGCGCACCTCGTCCAGCGTCTGGCCGCGCAGCTCATCGGTCAGGATCGAGGCCGATGCCTGGCTGATGGCACAGCCTCGGCCGTCGAAGGCGACATCGGCGATGGCGCTCTTCGCGTCGTCCAGCAGCAGCGTCATGCTCATCTCGTCGCCGCAGGTCGGGTTGGAGTCGGCGAAATGCAGGTCGTGCGGCTGCAGCACCCCCTTGTTGTGGGGGTTGCGGTAATGCTCGAGGATGAAGTCGCGGTACAGGTTGTCCATGCTCAGCCCGCGAAGATCTGCTGCGTGGCGCGCACCGCCTCGGCCAGTGCCTGCGACGTCATCCAGGTCGTTGTAGACGTAGAAGCTGGCCCGGGTGGTGGCCGGGATGTCGTAGCGCAGCATCACCGGCTGCGCGCAGTGGTGGCCGGCCCGCACCGCCACGCCCTCGTGGTCGAAGATGGTGGCCACGTCGTGCGGATGCACTTCGTCGAGCACGAAGCTGATCACGCCGGCGTGGATCTCCGGATCGTCCGGGCCCGAGTCGCCGCACGCCCGGGATCTCGCCCAGCGCCTGCCAGGCCGCGGTGAACAGGTAGCGCTCGTGCTCGCGCACGTTGTCCATGCCCAGGCCGGTGAGGTAGTCGATCGCCGCGCCCAGGCCGATGGCCTCGGCGATGGCCGGCGTGCCGGCCTCGAACTTGGCGGGCACCTCGTTCCACTCGGCGCCCTCCAGCGTGACCCGGATGATCATGCTGCCGCCGGTCATGAAGGGCGGCATGGCGTCGAGCAGCGCGCGCCGTCCCCACAGCGCGCCGATGCCGGACGGGCCGAGCATCTTGTGGCCGCTGATGGCCAGGAAGTCACAGTCCGAGCGCCTTGATGTCGATGGGCATGTGCGGGGCCGCCTGCGCGGCGTCCACCAGGACAAGCGCACCGGCCTCGTGGGCCAGCCCCGCGATCTCGCCGACAGGGTTGATGGTGCCCAGCGCGTTGCTGACCGTGGCCACCGCCACCAGCTTCGGGTGCCCTGCCAGCTTGGCGCGCAGATCGTCCATGTCGAGTCGCCCGTCGTCGGTGATGGCGACGTAGTCGAGCGTGGCGCCGGTGTCGGCCGCCAGCTGCTGCCAGGGCACGATGTTGGCGTGATGCTCCAGCTGGGTGGTCACGATCCGATCGCCCTTGGCGATGTTGGCGCGGCCCCAGCTGAAGGCGACCAGGTTGATCGCCTCGGTGGCGTTGCGCACGAAGACGATCTCGCGCTCTGACGGCGCGCCCAGGAAGGCGGCCACCTTGCGGCGGGCAGCCTCGAAGCGGGAGGTGGCGTCCTCCGACAGCTCGTAGATGCCGCGGTGCACGTTGGCGTAGTGATGGGCGTAGGCGTCGGCCACCGCGTCGATCACGACCTGCGGCTTCGGTGCACTGGCGGCCGCGTCCAGGAAGACGAGTCGCTTGCCGGTGCCGGTCAGCCGCTCGAAGACCGGGAAGTCGGCGCGCAGCGCAGTGCCGGAGAAGGCTCCGGGGATGGTCGACGGGACGGCAGGCTGGACAGCCATGGGGCTAGTTTAGACGTGCTCCGCGACGGGCTCGGACGGCTCGCCGGCCACACCGGCCGCACCATCCGTTGCCTCGTCGCCCACGCCATCGGGCAGGCCGACCTGCTCGCGCACCCAGTCGTAGCCGTTGGCCTCGAGCTGGTGCGAGAGCTCCTCGCCGCCGGACATGACCACCCGGCCGTCAAGCAGCACGTGCACGAACTGCGGCTTGACGTAATTCAGCATGCGCTGGTAGTGCGTGATCATCAGCACCCCCATCTCCGGCGAGAGGGTGGCGTTGATGCCCTCCGCCACGTTGCGCAGCGCGTCGATGTCCAGGCCCGAATCGGTCTCGTCCAGGATCGCCATCTTCGGCGCCAGGATGGCCATCTGCAGCATCTCCAGCCGCTTCTTCTCGCCACCGCTGAAGCCGTCGTTGACATAGCGGCTGGCGAAGGACGGATCGATGTGCAGCAGTGCCATCTTCTCCTCCATCAGCTTGCGGAACTTGGCCAGCGGGATGCCCGTGTACTTGATCGACTGCTGGCCCGATTCGTCCGCCGGCTTGGGGTGGTGGACGGCGTTGTAGATGTTGCGCAGGAAGCTGGCGACCGTCACGCCCGGGATGGCGCTCGGGTACTGGAAGGCGAGGAACAGCCCCAGTCGCGCTCGCTTGTCCGGCGACATGCCAAGGACCGTTGGGCCGGCCAGCAGGTCCTCACCCGCCCAGGTGATGGTGCCCGTGTCGACGTGATAGTCGGGGTGCCCCATCAGCGTGTAGGCCAGGCTCGTCTTGCCTGAACCGTTCGGCCCCATCAGGGCGTGCACCTCTCCCTGGCCCACGGTCAGGGAGAGTCCCTTGAGGATCTTCTTGCCCGCGATGCTGACCTCCAGGTCGCGGATCTCAAGCTGCTCGCTCATGCGATGTCGTGGTGCTCCTTGGCAGTGGTGAGCCGGCGCTGGCGGCGCACGGCCATCGGATAGGGTGGTCCGCCGGCGGCCATCGCCGCCTCGGCCAGGTTGGTGCCGGCCAGGGCGACGGCCAGTGAGTCGTGGACGCGCTCGAAGACGTCATGGACGCTGCAATCCTGCGGTCGGGAGCAGGCCTCCAGGTTGTCGGGGCCGGCGCACGGCATCTCCAGGATCGGTCCGTCCAGGGCGCGCATGGCGTCGACCAGGTTGATCTCCGTGGCGGGTCGCGCGAGGCTATAGCCGCCCGACTTGCCACGCGTGGCGGTGACCAGCTGGGCGCGGCGCAGGTCTGCCACCAGCTGCTCCAGGTAGGCGTGCGGCAGCTTCTCGGTGCGGGCCACGGTGGTGAGCGAGACGGGTCCGGTGCCCTGGGCGCGGGCCAGCGCGACCAGCACCCGAATGCCGTACTCGGCTCGCGTCGACAGCTTCATGGCAGGTCCACCACGATCTCACCGTTCTCCAGGCGGACGGGGTAGGCGCCCACCGGCCGCACCGGCGGCAGGGCCACCACGCGACCCGAGAACAGGTCGAAGCGACCGCCATGCCTCGGGCATTCGACCGCTTCGCCATCCAGCTCGCCATCGCCGAGGACGCCACCGTCATGGGTGCAGACGTTGTCGATGGCGCCCCACTCGTCGTCCTCGGTGTGGCCGACGCAGACCGAACGGCCGTCGACCTGCACCACGCGCACCGTGCCCGGCGCCACCTCAGCCGCGGCCAGGCCGGTCGCGAACCCGGAACGCGTGGCGGTCATGCCGCCACCTCCTCGTCGGCGGAGCCGATGCGTGCGGCCAGCGCGCCCAGCACCGCCGCCCGGATCTGCTCAGACGGGATCTGGGCCACCACCTGCTCGAAGAAGCCGCGCACGATCATGCGTTCCGCTTCCTCGGCGGGCAGGCCGCGGGATTGCGCATAGAAGCGCTGGGTCGGATCGATGGCGCCCGCGGTCGCGCCGTGGCCGCAGCGCAGGATGTCGTTGGTCTCGATCTCGAGCACCGGGATCGGCTCCGCGCCGGCCTCCGGCGACAGGAGCAGGTTGCGGCACTCCTGGTAGCTGCTGGTGCTCTTTGCCTCGTGGCGGACCCGGGTCACGCCGTAGAAGGCGGCGCGCGCCTGGTCGTACAGCGCGGACAGGTAGAGGAGGTCCGAGGTGGTGTGGCTGGCGATCAGGTCCTGGACGCTGTTGATGTCGATGTGCTGCGTGCCACCGGCGGCCAGCAGTCCCAGCACGCGAGACGTGCCGCCCTTGCCGGCCATGCGCACCTCGACGCCCAGCTTGGTGACCGCCGAGCCCACTTCTGCGTTCAGCGTGATCACGTCGGCGTCCTGGCCAACCTCGACCCGCTGCGCGCCCACGTTCCAGGCGGCATCGCCCAGTCGCTGCAGGCTGGCGTAGCGCACCCGCGCGCCCTGCCCCGCCACCACGTCGGCGATGCCGCCGTACCAGGCGGCGACCCCGTCGTCCGAGCGAATCTCCTCCAGCAGCGCCACGCTGCTCCCCTCCTCGGCCACCACCAGGCTGACCGGGAAGGAGGCCGGCGCTGCGCCAAGGTCCAGGCGCGCCACCAGGGTCTCGTCGACGGTCACGCCACGCGGCACGTACAGGAAGGTGCCGCCCGACCAGCGGGCCTGCGCGAGCGCCCAGAAGTGCGCGTGCGAGTCCAGCGTCTGGCCACGGCCCAGGTGGCGCTGCACCAGCTCCGGCTGCTCGCGGGCCACGTCGGCGAGGTCGCCAAAGACGACCCCGGCCTCGGCCAGGTGCGCCGGCAGCTCATGCGTCGTGCGGGGTGCCTCGGCGGACTCGGCCGCCGCCCAGGGCAGCTCATCCGGAGCGGTGCGACGCCACTCCTCCTCGAGGCCGGTGGGTCGCGGCGTCTCGGCCAGGCGATGCTCCCAGTCCGTGCGCAGGTCGTGCAGCCAACCGGCCTCCGCCCGCTCGGCGGCGACCGTCGTCTCCGATGCCGCCATCGGCTAGCCGACCGCCCCTTCCATCTGGAGCTGGATCAGCCGGTTCATCTCGACCGCGTACTCCATCGGCAGCTCCTTGACGATCGGCTCGATGAAGCCATTCACGATCATGGCGCTGGCCTCCGCCTCCGACAGGCCGCGGCTCATCAGGTAGAAGAGCTGCTCGGACCCGACCTTGGAGACGGTCGCCTCGTGCCCGATGGTGACGTCCTCCTCGTCGATCTCCATGTACGGGTACGTGTCCGAGCGCGCCTCGTCGTCCAGGATCAGCGCGTCGCAGCGCACCGTCGACTTCGACTTCGCGCAGCCGGGGTAGACCTTGACCAGGCCGCGGTAGCTGGTGCGGCCGGTGCCCTTGGAGATGGACTTCGAGGTGATCAGCGAGGTGGTGTTCGGCGCGGCGTGGATGACCTTGCCACCCGCGTCCTGGTGCTGCCCGTCGCCGGCAAAGGCGATGGAGAGCACCTCACCGTGCGCGCGCTCGCCCAGCAGGTAGATGGACGGGTACTTCATGGTCAGGTGCGAGCCAAGGTTGCCGTCCACCCATTCCATCACCGCGTCCTCGTAGGCCACGGCCCGCTTGGTGACGAGGTTGTAGACGTTGTGGCTCCAGTTCTGGATGGTCGTGTAGCGGACCCGCGCACCCTTCTTGACGATGATCTCGACCACGGCCGAGTGCAGGCTGGCGGTGCTGTAGGTCGGGGCGGTGCAGCCCTCGACGTAGTGCACGCTGCTGCCCTCGTCGGCGATGATCAGCGTCCGCTCGAACTGGCCCATGTTCTCGGTGTTGATCCGGAAGTAGGCCTGCAGCGGCAGCTCGACGTGCACGCCCTTCGGCACGTAGATGAAGGAGCCGCCCGACCAGACGGCGGTGTTCAGCGCAGCGAGCTTGTTGTCATTGGCCGGGATGATCGTCCCGAAGTACTCGCGGAACAGGTCCTCGTGCTCCTTCAGGGCCTGATCGGTGCCCATGAAGATGACGCCCTGCGCTTCCAGCTCGGAGCGGATGTTGTGGTAGACGACCTCGGAGTCGTACTGCCCGCCCACGCCGGCCAGGTACTTCTTCTCCGCCTCCGGGATGCCCAGCCGGTCGTAGGTGCGCCGGATGTAGTCCGGCACGTCGTCCCAGCTCTGCACCGACTTGCCGGTGCCGGTGACGTAGTAGTAGATGTCCTGGAAGTCGATCCCGGTCATGTCGCCGCCCCACGTGGGCAGCGGCCGCGACTCGAAGTGGCGGTAGGCCTTGAGCCGCAGCTTGGTCATCCACTCAGGCTCGCCCTTGATGCGGCTGATCTCGGCGACGACGTCCGCGCTCGATGCCCTTCTTGAAGACGGGTAGGGGCTGCTCGCTGTCGTGCCAGCCGTACTTGTAGCTGTCCGGGACCTGCTTCAGGGCTGCGTTGGGAACTGCCATGCTTCCTCGCGTCGCGCGCTTGCGTGGGCTTGTCGGGTGTAATCCCGACTTTCTGAGTCGGTGTTCACGCTCATTGTGCCCCAACCCCACTCCCCGGTCAACGCGGCATCAAGCTCAGCCGCCGTTAGCCACCGCCTACCAGCTCTACGAGTGATACGACCAACGAGCGCCGTTCCTCCGCTCCGTTACTTGCAATCCGAGTAGCCGCGCGAAGGAGCCCCATTTCCGTGGCCTTTGTCCGCCCTATCACTCGCCTGGCAAGTAATCGGCGACTCTCCGGTGAGCCGCTCCAGCGCAACCGAGCTTCCGAGGGCCACCCGCCCACAACCGCGTGCCAACCTCTCCTGCCGCGCGCGTCAAGCGCGGGGAGCACCCGTGGCGAAATGCCGTCCCACTTCGGACAGGTAATGCCGCCCCAGCCACGGCGCCGATTCGTGCAGCCACTCGCTGAAGCGTCGCTGCCCGAGTGGTGGCTGGTGACTGACCAGGACCCCGGCCATCAGACCCTCCATCTCCTCCGGCGTGATCAGCACGTCGCCCAGGAGAGGCGACAGCGACCGCGCCGCAAGCAGGGCGATTGCGGACGGTGCGTGGACGAGCAGCGCCCGGCTGCCCGTGTCGTGGCGGATAGCTCGCACGAATTCCTCGAAGGTGAAGGTCTCCGGGCCGGCGACGTCCAGCACGGAGTTGTCATTGCCCGCGGCGCCGGCAACGGCCAGGTCGGCCAAATCTTCGACGTGCACCGGCTGGATCCCGTAGCGACCATCGCCAGGGATCAGGAAGACGGGCAGATGCCGCAACAACCAGGCAATCGAGTTGACCAGGATCGGCTCGTCGCCGAACAGCACCGCCGGCCGCAGGATCGCCCAGCGGGGGCCGGCGGCCCGCAGCGCGCGTTCAACCTCACCCTTGCCCGCGTAGTACGGATCGGACGGGCGATCCTCCAGGTTCGCGATGCTGACGTGCACGATCCGCCGCACACCCGCCAGCGCGGCGGCGGCAAACAGCACCCGCGAGTTGGCGACGGCCAGGTGATGGTCCGTCTTCCCGCGCGCAAAGCGCACCCAGTAGGTGTTGAAGAGGGTGTCGACGCCGGCCAGGTCGGCGGCCAGCGCGTCCTCGTCGAAGGCGAGCGGTCGGACCCTGGTGCGGCCGCCGAACGGATCGGGCCGCTCCGGGTGGTTTGTGAGGTTGACGACCTCGTGCCCCGCCTCGAGCAGGCGGGCGGCGATGTGGCGTCCGCTGAAGCTGAAGGCCCCGGTCACTGCCATCAGAGCCATGCCGGCCACCCATTACGTGCTACTTCCACGTAACTAGTATCGGGAGGCGACGGCAAATGTCAATCGGCGAGCAACGCGCTCAACTGCTGCGTGGGTGCCGCCGTCCTCGACCAGGAGGCGCGCAGCCTCGACGTCAAGCGCGCCGTCGATGATCGCAACCTGCACCACGCGCCCGCCGCTCAGGTAGGCGTGGACTCCATTGCGCGCCATGGCCTCATCCCACGAGACGGCCACGCCGACCACGTCGACGGTCACGCCGGCAATCTCGCTGAAGACCCAAGGGGCGCGGGCCGCCGGCACCGGGTGCTCCATCATCGCCAGCGCCGCGCGCTCCCCGCTTTCGCGGGCGGCGTGCCAATGCTCAACCCGGACACCGTCACGAGGCCGCGCCATGTCCCCGGCGGCGTAAATGCCAGGCGCCGACGTCCGCTGGTCGGCATCCACCAACGCGCCGTCGTCGACCTCCAGGCCGGCCTCCTGTGCCAGCTGGACCCGCGGCTCGACGCCGACTCCGGCCAGTACCAGGTCAGCTGCCACCAAATGATTCGCGACTGTCACGCCGGACGGGCCGATCGACGAGACCGGCGTGGAGCGGCGGACTGTCACGCCCGCCTCGGCCAAACGCTCCACGGCCCAGGCCGAGAGCTCCTCGCCCAGCGTCCCCGCCCACAGCGCCGGGCTCCGCTCAAGGACCACCACGCTCATGCCGCGTGCGGCCAGCGATGACGCCACCTCCACTCCGATGAACCCGCCGCCGATCACCACGGCCCTGGCCCCAGCCACAGCCGCCTCGCGCAGCGCGATCGCGTCCGGCAGCGTGCGCAGCAGCAGCGCGTGCTCGGCGCCCGGGATGGCCGGCCGGCGTGGCTCGGCCCCCGTGGCCAGCAGCAGCTGCCCGAACCCGATCCGCGAGCCGTCGGCCAGGGTTGCGGTGCGTGCGTCCGGATCGATCGCCGCCACCAGCGTGCGGAGCTGGAGCTCGACCCCGCGCCGCTCGTACCAGCTCATCGGCTCCGCCAGCGTCAGCTCGGTTGGCAGGTCCTCCCGCAGCAGCTCCTTGGAGAGGGGCGGACGATTGTACGGCGGCGTCTCCTCGTCGCTGACGAGCAGGATCGTGCCGCCGAAGCCATGCCGTCGCAGCGTGCGCGCGCAGCGCGCGGACGCGACGCCGCCACCGACCAGCAGCACGTCGACGTGCCGAGCATCCATCCGGCCATGCTACCGGCGGGCCATTGACAAGGCTTGATCCGCATCGGTACCGTCCGAGCACCGCATCACGCGTGTGGCCGGAACATGCAGACGAAAGGAGCGAAGCGGATGACCACCCTCGTCGTTGCGCGCCCTCGTCTGCCAGAGGACCGAACCAGGCCCTGACCGGCTCCGGCTCTGCCTCGGGTACGCGACGGGCGCGCTCCACCCGCCCTGTCGACCAACCCCCGAGTGGAGATGCACCCTTGACCGTGAGCCTTTCCGACGCGGCCGTCGTCGCGCCATCCGCCGTGGCGGGCACCATCCTGCGCGCCACCAGCGGCTTCTACGCCGTCCTGACCGATGACGGCCGCCTGCTGCACGCACAGCTCCGCGGCCTGCTCAAGAAGGAGCGCCAGGCGACCGACCTGGCGGTGATCGGCGACCGCGTGCGCGTGTCGCTGGCGGACGCCTCACATCCCATGATCGAAACGGTCGAGCCGCGGCGCACCAAGTTCAGCCGCCGTCAGCCCGGCCCGCGCGGCAGCTGGAAAGAGGACATGCTGGTCGCCAACGTCGACCAGGTGCTGGTCGTCTTCGCCTGCGCCGACCCCATGCCACACCTGCGCATGCTCGACCGCTTCCTGGTGGTGGCAGAGCACAATCAGGTGCCGGCGGTGGTCGTCGCCAACAAGGTCGACCTGGTCGGCCTGGACCGGGCGCATGAGCTGTTCGGCGAGTACGAGCGCATCGGCTATCCGGTCCATTACGTGTCGGCGCGCGAGGGAATCGGCGTGGAGGAGCTGGCCGACCAGCTGGCCGGCGGGACCAGCGTGGTGACCGGGCCGTCCGGAGTCGGCAAGTCGACCCTGCTGAACGCCATCCAACCGGGCCTGCGCATCGAGACCGGCGAGGTCAGCGAGGTTCTCCACAAGGGTCGCCACACCACCACCTCCGCCGAGCTCCACGCCCTCACGGGCGGCGGCTACGTGGCCGACACGCCGGGCCTGCGGGAATTGGGGCTGTGGCAGGTCCCGCCGAATGAGCTGGCTTGGTGCTTCCCGGAGTTCGAGCCGTTTCTTGGCGCCTGCGCCTTCAACGACTGCCGCCACCTGGAGGAGCCGCGCTGCGCGGTGCTGGAGGCGGTGGCCGATGGCCGCATCTCGCCGGATCGTCACGATTCATACCGGAGGCTGCTGCTCAACGAGGACTGAGCGGAGCAGCCGTATCATCGGCCCCGTGGTCGAACTCGCGCCGGGCCTGCACGCCGTTTCCCTGCTGAGCTCGCGCGGGTTCCTGATCACCGAGCCGGAGCTGACGCTGATCGACGCCGGCCTGCCCGGCTCTCGCCTGCCACTGGAGCGCTACCTGGCCAAGCTCGGCCGCTCTATGAGCGAGCTGCGACGGATCGTCTGCACGCACGGCCATCCCGACCACATCGGCGGCGTGCGCGAGATGACGGCCCGTACCGATGCCGAGGTGCTGATGCATCCGGCGGATATCGCCGGCCTGAAGGTCACGCTGCGCGAGGCGTGGAATGAGCGCGACCGGGGCAAGCTCATCCTGTGGTTCACCCGTGGGCCACACAAGGCCACGCCCATTGACGACGGCGAAGTGTTGCCGGTGCTGGGCGGCCTGCAGGTAATCCACACGCCGGGCCACACGCCAGGCAGCGTCTGCCTGTACGCGCCGCGCCATCGGATCCTGTTCACCGGTGACGTGCTCCAGGTCATCAAGGGCAAGGTCTCATTCGCCCACCGCTACTTCAGCTCCGACTTCCAGATGGCCTGCGAGTCGGTGGAACGGCTGACCCAGTACGACGTCCGGACCATCGCCTTCGCGCACTACCCCGCCTGGACCGATGACGCTAACGGCGTTCTGGCCGGGCTCGCCAAGAAGGCCCGTGCGATGGCGGCACAGACCTAGGCAGCGGCCCGGCAACGTAACAGGGCGACCTGCCCTCGCGTCAGGCGTTCGATCCGGTGACGGTCGAGACCCCTTGAGCCGGCCAGGATCGCTCCGAGGCTCACGCCCATGCGCCGCCGCACCCGAATCCTTGCCCTGCTGTCCGTGCCCGTCCTGCTTCTCAGCCTCACCGCCGGCACGGCCGGCGCCTCGGTCATCGAGGACTATGCCCGCGTCATTCGCTCGCGCCATGCCAGCGCGACTTTCGTCGAGGTGGATGGCTGCCGGCAGGTCGAGGTGTTCCTGAGCGCCATGGACGCGAAGTTCGGCGCGCGCGGCGGGCGGGTCAACAAGCAGGGATTGGTCGGCGTCTTCTACGCCGAACGCGATATCTGCGTCGAACCGGGACCGAAGGGCTATCCGATCACGTACAGCGCCGATGGCATGAGCCTGGACCAGCTGGGCAGCACGCCTCAGTTCGGGGCCGCGTGGGTGCGCGCCACCATCCCAGGCACCGACAGCGAAGGCAACGAGGTCAACATCGGTCTGGACGTCAGCTGGTCACTGCTGGGGGCGTTCGAGCGCTCGCGCGTGTCGAACAACGCATGGTTCCCGGCCAACGGCCAGCGTGGCGCGCACGTTCACACCTTCTCGCACGGGCTGCAGGCGGACTGCCATCGCGCGGGGCATGGTGAGCCTGGATGGGCGATCGATCGCGCTGGCGCCGACCAGCGACGCGACGCTCGAGCAGATCCGCTACTTCTGCCAGGTCATCCAGCACCCGCACGGCGGCTACGACGTCGACTGCTAGGTCGGGCCTTACAGGATCCCCCGCTCGGCGAAGGCGGCCTCGGCCGCGGCCGCCTGGCCCGCGCCGTACAGGTCGTGCACGGCATGCACGATGCGCCCCGCCAGGTCCGGCATGTCGGTGCCCGTCCAGTCGAACTGGGCCATCAAGATTGCGGTATCGGCATGGGCCTGGCCGATCGCGTAATGCAGGTTGCGCAGCGCGTGTGACCAGATCTGTCCGTCCGCATGGGGCTCACCGCCCAGGTCGTCGGGGTACATGAGGTCTTCGTCCAGTCGCCGCAGGCAGATGCCGTCGGCCGGCGTGTCGTAGCTGGTGGCGTCCCACTTGGCGATG
The DNA here is from genome assembly GCA_963720505.1 of uncultured Chloroflexia bacterium. Classification (GTDB taxonomy): domain Bacteria; phylum Chloroflexota; class Limnocylindria; order QHBO01; family QHBO01; genus DASSCW01. The sequence continues at coordinate 589,608 of CAVRFT010000003.1, read as the reverse complement.
CAGGCCTCGTCGAACTCCGGCCCGGCCACGGCCTTCGAGACGGTGAACGCCCAGTAGTCGCCAAATCCCTCGCTGATGGCGTCGGCCTCGGCCGAGCTGAAGAACGTCGCCGACTGGCTGAAGTGGATCTGGTGCCCTAGCTCATGCAGGATCACCTGGGCGTCCTCGGCGTCATCCACGCCCCCCTTGCCGAAGCGCATCTCGTCGCGGGGATGGGTGGTGGCGAACGAGTTGTCCACGCCCCATTGGTTGATGCGCACCCGCTGCCGATCGGCGTTGACCTGCGGGAATGGGCTGCCGTCGAAGCCAAGCGACCGCAGGTAGAGCTGCGATCGGGTCACCCAGTAGTAGGCCATCACCTGCTCGAAGCGATCGTCGTGGCGCGTGTAGTAATAGGTGCAATCTGTCTCGAAAGCCGGATCGCCGGTTGACGACACGACCGTGGCCCAGCGCCCACGGAGGAAGCCGGACCCGTCAAGGCGCGCCAGCTCCACCGTGACCCGCTGGCTGTTGAGCGCGAAGGAGTCCCGATCCTTGTTGTCATGCAGGTTCGGGTTGCCGCTGCTGGCCACCGGGTTGGGCATGAAGACCTTGGCCCGCACCGTCTGGCAGGGTGGGCCGGGCTGGCGGGCCAGCGCCCCGCCAGGGATGAGCGCGGCCGCGGCCACCAGCGACAGGGCAAGGGCAAGACGCGTTCCGCGTCGACGAGCCATGCGAAGGACTCCTGTGGGCAGGGTGATCTGGAGGCGGGAGCGCAGCAGGGCGGCAACGTAGCGCCGGCGGTGTACCGCAGTCAACGGCGGCCACAGCGCCGCCGTTGCGACGTTGCACCGCGGCTCGGGTATCCTCGCGGCGCACGGAGAGGAGGGCACGGGTGGCCCGCGACGAGAAGCTCGACCTGATGCACCGCATCCCCCTGTTCAGCGGCATCGACCGCCGCGGCCTGGAGCGCCTGGGGATGCTGTCCGATGAGATCGACATCCCGGCCGGCAAGGTCCTCATGCGCCAAGGCGAGATCGGCACGGACATGATGGTGATCGTCGGTGGCACGGTGGCCGTCGACCGCGACGGCGAGCGCGTGAACACGCTTGGCGCGGGCGACTTCTTCGGCGAGATCGCCCTGGTCGATGGCGGGCCGCGTACCGCCACCGTGACGGCCGAGGAGGCGTGCCGGCTGCTCGTGATCACCCATCGGGATTTCCACGCCATGATGGAGGAGTTCCCGGACGTCCAGAGCCAGGTGTTGAACGCCCTGGCCCGTCGCATCCGGCGGCACGAGCCCGACACTCCGCACTAGACCGCGGGGCCCCCGCAGCAGGACTTGACGTCTTCTGGCAATATCACTCTCGGCTCTTATCTCAACAAAGTTGCTTAACATGAGAACGTTGACCTACTAACAAACCTTGAGGAGACGTCGATGGCGCCAATCACCCTGAGAGGCTCACGCGCGAGCATCCTGATAGCGGCCACAATCCTGTTGGGGGCGTGCGCGGCTCCAGCATCTTCTGGGGACGGATCGGGATCGCCGGCAGCGTGCACGCCCGCCGAGAGCCCGGTACTGACACTGGCGGCCTATAGCACGCCACGTGAGGCCTACGGCAAGATCATCCCCGCCTTCCAGACCATGTGGAAGGACGACCATGACGGCCAGACCGTGATCTTCCAGGAGTCGTACGGCGGCAGCACCACCCAGGCGCAGAACGTCGTCAGCGGCTTCCAGGCCGACATCGTCGCGCTCTCGCTGGCCCCCGACGTCGACGTCATTGCCGACGCAGGCCTCATCACCCACGACTGGGCGGCAGAGACCGATGGCGGGATCGTCTCGTCGTCGGTGGTCGTCTTCGATGTTCGACCTGGAAATCCCGACGGGCTCGAGAATTACAACGACCTCAGTGCCGATGGGGTGGAGATCCTGACCCCCGACCCAGCCTCCAGCGGCGGTGCGCGGTGGAACATCGTGGCTGCCTACGGCGCCGCGACTCGCGGGCAGGTGCCCGATGTGTCAGCTGACGACGCCGGAGCGCAGAGCCTGCTGGAAGGTATCTTCAGCAACGTGACGGTGCTCGACAAGAGCGCTCGTGATTCGATCAAGAACTTCGAGTCGGGCAATGGCGATGTCGCCATCACGTACGAGAACGAGGTTCTGACGGCGCAAAAGGCTGGCCTGCCGGACGAGATGGTCATTCCGCCATCGACGGTGCTGATCGAGAACCCGGTGGCTCTGGTTGACGCCAACGTCGACGCCCACTGCGTCCGCGAGGTGGCCGAGGCGTTTGTCGAGTATCTCCACAGCGATGAAGCGCAGGAAATCTACAAGACGGTAGGCTTCCTGCGGCCGGTCGATCCCGAGGCCGCTGCAGCGGGGGACGGCGATAAGTTCGCCCCGATCGAGGACCTGTTCACGGTGGACGACCTGGGCGGCTGGGACGCCATCAACGATTCCGTTTTCGGCGATCCGGACGGGATCTTCACCAAGGCCTTCGAGGCGGCGCAGGGCTCGTGATCGGGTGACCGCCAATAGTGGAGTGGGGTCGCTCGAGAGCGGCCCCACGGCCCATCCCAGCAAGACCGGGCGGCGCGTGGGCGCCGCCCGGTTGCCATGGGGTCGCTGGACGCTGCGCCTGACCGCCATCGCATACCTCGGCCTGGCGGTGGGCCTGCCGACCGCCGCCATCGCGGCGCGCGGCTTCAGCCAGGGCATCGGATCGCTGGCCAGTGCGCTGGAACAGCGCGGTGCCTGGGACGCGATCCAACTCACGCTGGTCTCGTCGGCGATCGTGGCCGTCGTCAACGGCATTTTCGGCACGCTGCTGGCCTTCGTCCTGGTCCGATACCGCTTCCCGGGTCGCGGCGTGCTGGCGACCCTCGTCGACCTCCCCTTCGCGATCCCCACCCTGGTCACCGGGGTCATGCTGGTCGCGCTCTACGGACCAAGCAGCGTGATTGGCGGTGCGCTCCAGACGGCCGGACTGCGCATCATCTTCACGCCGCTCGGCATCGGCCTGGCGCTGCTCGTGATCACGCTGCCGCTGGTGGTCCGGACCGTCGAGCCCGTCCTGCTGGAGCTCGACCCCGCGGAGGAGGAGGCTTCACGCGTGCTGGGCGCCTCGAACTGGACGACCTTCCGCCGGGTCATTTTGCCCGCGCTGCGACCGGGCATTACGGCCGGGGCCCTGCTCGCTTTCGCCCGGGCTCTGGGTGAGTTCGGCGCGGTGGTGGTGGTGGCCGGCAATCTCCCGGGCAAGACACTGACCGCGCCAGTCTTCATCTTTCAGCTGACCAGCCAGTTCCGCGTTGAGGAGGCAGCCGCCGTCGCCACGCTCCTCTTCGTCATCTCCGCCACCGTGGTGATCGGCACCGAGCGGCTCGTCAACCGGAGGCCGGACGCATGAGCGGCCAGTCCTCGTGGGTGCGGCCGACCCTCATTGCGCATCGCGATCGGCTACGTCGTCGTCCTGCTGCTCGCGCCGCTGGCGGGGATCGTGGCCACCGTCCTGGGCGCCGGCCTGGATACCGTACTGCAGACGCTGTCCGATCCCGACGTCATCCACGCCTTCATCCTGACGGCGATCCTGACGCTCCTCACAGTTGTGGTCACCGGCTTCTTCGGCGTGATCACGGCGCTGGTGCTGACGCGCGATCGATTCTGGGGGCGGCGGCTACTGAGCGGCATCGTGGACCTGCCGCTGGCAGTGTCGCCGGTCATCGTGGGCGTCATGGCAGTCATCCTGTTCGGGCGCGGCGGCTGGCTCGAGCCGTTCTTCGCCGCCCGCGGCATCCAGATCATCTTCGCCGTCCCGTCGATGGCGATCGTGACGATGTTCATCTGCATCCCGTTTGTCATCCGCGAGTTGACGCCCGTACTCCAGGAACTCGGCACCAGGGAAGAGGACGCTTCCCGCACGCTCGGGGCGTCGTCGCTGCAGACATTCTTTCGGGTGACGCTGCCGAATGTTCGCTGGGCGTTGCTGTACGGTGTGGCGCTCACCACGGCGCGGGCCATGGGCGAGATCGGTGCTGTCCTGATCGTGAGCGGCGCGATCCAGGGTCAGACGGAGACAGCGACCCTGTACATCTTCAGAGCGTTGGAGGAGCGCCAGGACGCGTCGGCCTATGTTGTGGCCGTCATCCTGGCGATGGTTTCGGTGATCCTGCTTGCCGGCATCGAGGTTGCCAAGCAGCATCAAGCACGCATGAGGGAGCACGCATGACCTCGGGCATCGTCGTCGAGGGCCTGACGAAGCGCTTCGGCGACTTCACGGCCGTTGATGACGTCAGCTTCACGGCGGACGAGGGAAAGATCACGGCACTCCTCGGCCCCAGTGGCTCGGGCAAAAGCACCGTGCTGCGCGTCCTCGCCGGTCTCGAAACGCCGGATTCGGGACGGATCAGCGTCGGTGACCAGGAGATCACCGGCACCAGCGTCCAGGATCGGCGCTTCGGTTTCGTGTTCCAGCACTACGCGCTGTTCCGGCACATGACCGTCGCGCAGAACGTCGGATTCGCGCTGACCGTCCGCCACGAGCCGCGCGATATCGTCCGCCGACGGGTCGACGAGCTGCTGGAGCTGGTCCAGCTGAAGCCGTTTGCCAGCCGCTATCCGGATCAGCTGTCAGGCGGTCAGCGGCAGCGGGTCGCGCTGGCGAGGGCGCTGGCCGCGCATCCTCAGGTCCTGCTGCTGGACGAGCCGTTCGGTGCGCTCGACGCCCGCGTGCGTCAAGAGCTTCGCGCCTGGCTGGACGAGCTCCATCGCGAACTCGGCGTGACCAGCGTGCTGGTGACACACGACCAGGAAGAGGCGTTGGAGCTGGCGCACCGGATCGTGGTCATGCATCGCGGCCAATTGCAGCAGGTCGGCCCACCGCAGACGATCTACAGCCGTCCGGCGAATCCTTTCGTGGCGGCCTTCGTGGGATCGGCGAACGTCATCCGCGGCATCGTCATGGAAGGCCGCGTGGCGTTCGGCGCCTACTCCATCGGTGGGGCCGATCACCTGCCAGACGGGACGGTGGCGCACGCCTATGTGCGGCCGCACTCTGTCCACGTAGCGCGCGTGCCGACTGAGACGGCGAAGCTGCCAGCCAGGGTGGAGCGCGCGACGAATCTCGGACCGGTCACGAAGCTGCACCTCCTGCTGGCCGACGGCCAGCGGGTCGCCGCCCAGGTCGTTGCCGAGGAGGCATACGGAATCGAAGACGGCATCGATCTGTATGTCGATCTGCGCGAGGCAAAGGTCTTCGAGGAGGAGTCAGCGGCCGAGGCGGAACAGGTCGTCATGGACAACGCCCCGGTGGCTGCCACCGGCTGATCGAGTCCCCTAGCGGACGCCGGTGGCTCGAGAGCCTCTCACACGCCCCAGGCTGACCCAGGCTTCTGGTGCTTCGGTGAGCTCGTCCATGCGCTTGGGCAAGTGTCCGTCGATCAGGTCCTGGACCGATGTCGTCTCCAGCAGCTCGCGGAGGGCGGCACGCACGGCAATCCAAACGTCGCGCAGGTGCACGGCCGGTCCCAGGTACTCGACCTCCTCCGGGCGAGAGCCGCGCACGTTGGCCATCGGGCCGTCCACCGCCCGGATCACGTCGGCCAGGCTGATGTCGGCCGGCCGGCGCGCGAGGCGGAAGCCACCGGAGTGTCCCGCGCTGGCTCTGGACGATGCCGACGTGCTTCAGCTCGAGCAGGATGTTCTCGAGGTAGTTCATCGGGATCTGCTGGGCGTCCGCGATCCGCTCGCGCTTGAGCGGGCCCTCTTTCGCGGCCGCCAGCTCGGCCACGGCTCGCAGGGCGTAATCGGCCTTGGCAGAAACGCGCATCGGGCCAATTCTGCCACCCGCAGGCGGGTTGGCGAGGTGGGGTTAGGGGAGGAGCTGTCCGCGGGCCAGTGCGACCGCCGCGGCTGCCGCGGCATCGGCGAAGGTAGCGACCTGCTGGGTGTCGACGTTCTCCGGCGTGTCGCAGGCCAGGTGATAGCAGGCGTCCAGAGGCTGGTCGGCCTGCCCGCCGAACTCGGACGCCTCCGCATCGGTCTTCAGTTCGTTCGCGCCGGAAAAGATGCCTCCGGTCGGGACGCCGGCCTGCTCGAAGGAAAAGTGATCGGACGAGCCGCCCAGGTCCATCCGCTCGGCGCCGGTGCCTGCCGACTCGAGCGCCTGCACCAGGAAGTCGGTGATCTGCTCAGAACCGGGCGCTGCCCCGCTGTCGTCGTAGACGAACGGGACGGCGTTCAGCGATCCAAGCATGTCCAGGTTCAGGTAGCCCGCCAGCGCCGACACGTCGTCCGGCGACAGGCTGGTCACGTAGGCCCGCGACCCGTACAGGCCGTACTCCTCCCCGGCCCAGAACGCGAAGCGGATGCGTCCGCCATCCACGCCGCCGGCCACAGCTCGCGCGATCTCGAGCAGGGCCGCCACGCCGGAGCCGTCGTCGTTGATGCCCGGGCCCGTCATGCACCGAGTCCAGGTGCCCGCCCAGCATCGCCACGCGGGTCGGGTCGCCCGGCGTCTCGGCCACCACGCTGTGGACGAAGGTCGGCTCGATCTCCGTCGCGACCTGGAGGTGCACGTCCTCGCCGCCGGTGGCCGCGTCGTGCAGCGCCTCGCCCATGGCGCCGATGGCCGCGAGGGCCGGGATCTGGATGCCGTCCGGGAAGATGAGCGTCGGCCGCAGCGCCTGGCCCTCCTCCCAGGCCGGGTTCGGCGAGATGACCGCCACGGCGCCCGCAGATTGGGCGTTCACCACCACCTGGCGCCGGAAGCAGCTGCCGCCGCCCGGCGGCACCAGGGCGATCGCCCCGCGCTGGAACCCGTCGAAATCCGACGACTCGCAGCCACCCTCGCCGCCACTTCGTCGACCGGCGCGGTCAGGTTGCCGCTGCCCGAATAGATCATGGCGTTGAAGTCGTCCCCCGCGACGAACGAGGGGCCGCCCTCCACCTCCACCGTGGAGCCCGGCAGCTCGCTGAAGATGCTCATGTCTGTGACCGGCGTGGTCACCGAGTAACCGAACGACCGCAGCTGGCCGACCACGTAGTCGACCGATGCGGTGTAGCCCGGCGTGCCGACGGTCCGCACGCCGTCATGCGCCTGGGCGATCTTCTTCCAGCGCCGCCAGGTGCTGGGCCACGCCGTCGCTCGAGATGGTAATGGCGTTGTCGTTCGGCAGCGGCGAGGCAGCGGGCGAGCCATTGGCCGACGGAGTTGGGACCTGGGTGCTGCCGCAAGCGGCGACGGCCACCGACAGCAGCAAGACCATCACGACCCGCGATCTGATACTCATGCTGCGAGGAATACACACCGCAGCGCTCAGGCGTTCGACGCAAGGAGCGGGGGCGGGGCCTGAGCCCCACCCCCGCCCGTCAAACGGGGTCGCCTGACGCGATCAGCAGCCAGGCAGCTTGAAGCTCGCGACGCGGGTCTGCCATCCGGCCGTGCTCGATGCCTGACCGGCGGCCGTGTAGTACTCGTTGACGTACCAGAAGGTGCAGTCGTCGACGGGGTCGATGTTCATCGACGTGTAGTCGCCCCATCGAGAGTTGGTCGTGGTCTGGACGCCGGTGCCGTTGATCACGGTGCCTTCACCGAGGGTCATCTGCCCGGCCGGGTCACCGACCAGGCGGCCGGTGTAACGGATGCCCGGGAAGACAGTCGGTGGCGTTCACCACGCTGTAGCCGAGGGCCATGTCGCCCTTCTTGTTCTGCGCGATGCTGCCCATCCAGCGATGGACGCCATCGGCCGGGGCGAACGTGCCCTGCTGGAACAGCGAGTAGTCGCCGGCACCATCGCGCCGGATCTCGTACCAGCGCATGCCGGCCATGCCGGGCGTGGCCTCGACCGCCTGGGTCGTGACGAGTGACTCGTGTCCCTTGAAGTTCCGGTAGGCCAGCCGATAGGTCGGCCGCTGCCGGTACGAGAGGACGTCCAGGAACTGCGCCGGGTTCGTGATCCCGGGCTCCGGCAGACAGTCGCGCGCTCCGAGTGCGCCACACGGGAAGTTCGAATCGAACGCGGTCGACCGGCAGCTGCGCCGCGAAGCTCGAGGGATGCGGTCGGCGTCGAGCGCCACTTCACGCGCAGGTCCCAGATGTTCAGCGCATCGGAATCGGCGCCGTACACCCAGTCGTCGTCCTGGGTCCCGACGATCGGGATCGCGGTGTCGGTCATCGGCTTCTGCTTGCCGTCGATATCCGCCGGCAAGAGGCCGTCACCGATCAGGTTCAGCGGGACGTTGCGATCCTCGAGGAAGAACTGGACGGCGCGGGCAGGCTGCCCGTTCAGCATCTTGTTCTTCTCGAGCCCGTAGACGCTGATCCCGTATCGGTCATCGAACCCGAAGTCGCGGGTGGTCATGACATAGCTGTCGGTCCAGACGCTGTACTTCGGATAGTCGGGGAAGAAGAAGCCTCCATCCTCGAGGTCAGGCTGGGTGCGGAAGGCGTATCGGTAATAGGAGCCCGTCGGATCCCCGGTCGTCGAAACGGCGACACAGTTGTAGAAGGGAGCTGTGAACGGCGGGTCCAGCCCACGGGTCGTGAACTGGGTGAGGATCCAGCGATCGGCCAGCTGGTCGTAGACCACGACCGGGTCGCCCGACGGATCGGTGCAGTCCTCGACGGCGAAGTCCGCCCATAGGGCACCGATGTCGACCGGCCCAAGCTGGAGCGAGCCGGACTTCGAGTAGATGCCCACGGTCAGGTTGACCATCTCGACGTAGTTGTTCGGGCCGACGTCGCCGACAGGATCGGGCGGGTTCACACGGAAGCCGAAGATGTTGAAGTTGTCCAGGCTGCTCAGGCCTTCGAAGTTGGCGACTGTCGATGGAATGCTGGCCGCCGGAGCCTCGGTCTGGGCGTCGCCGCCCGAGAAGCCGTTGGCGGGAACCTCGTCGATCTCCTCTGCTGCTTCCTCGCGCTCGGAGTCTTCGCGCTGGTCCTCCGGGCCTCGGGCGGGCGCGTGAGCGGCCAGGAAGCGGAACGTGGGTGACACGTCCCGCGCGACAGCGTCGCTGAACTGTGGCTGAACACTGACTTTGGGCGGCGCGGCAAGGGCAGGAATGCTCGACGCGCCGACCAGGATGCCGGCGGTGATCGCCGCTTGCAGCCACCGCCATGTGGCAGGTCGGGAGAGGGCAGGCAATGCAGCTCCTCCTTCTGCTGGGAAATCGGAGCTCGGGCCGTCGGGGACAACGACAGTTTTACTCCTCGCGAGGTCATCGCGTCACCCATTCTGGCGCTGCGAGTCAACGCGATTGACGCCCAACATCGGCTGCGGCAGACTCGGGATCGCGCGGGAGTAACTCAGCTGGCAGAGTGTCTGCTTCCCAAGCAGAATGTCGCGGGTTCGAATCCCGTCTCCCGCTCCACTCATTCCCCTCACCCGGTCGCGTCCTTGTGCGCCGATCCGATCGCCCCTTAGGATGCGGGCCCTTGCCGGAGGCACCGTCGCGTGGATGACGAAGAGCGGCTCGCGCAGCTGAGCAACGACCTCAACGAGGCGCACACCCTGGTCGAGATCGCCCGCCGCACCGTGTGGTCGGCCGAGAGCGATCCGGAGAACCTGGACGAGCCCTCAGCGCGGATGCGGCAGATCCTGGATCACCTGGACCTGGCGCACGCGGCCATCGACACGATCATCGACGAGGTCGAGGGCGAGCGGGACGGCACCATGATCGGGCCGCGCGAAGGATCACCCCGCACGATCATCCACTGACCGATACCGCCCGCGGGCGCATCGGTCCATCTCCGCCGGTCCTCAGATGGCGCGCATCCGGTTGTTGCGCGGGTTGTGCTCCAGCTCGGCCAGGCCCAGCGCCTCCAGCAGCGGCGGCATGTACATCCCGAACCGGCCGCGGTAGCCCTTGCGCAGGCCGTACCAGCCACCGACCGGGTTCTCCGCCGATCGCCCCCACGCCTCGACCGTGCCCGACGCCGCATCCTTCTGCTCATCGGCCGCACCAAGCGGCACCCAGTCGCCCTGCTCCTTCAGCCAGGCGTGCAGGTCCTCGATGGCACTCAGGTGGTACTTGAGCTGGGTCGAGCCCACCTGGCACACGATCGCCGGCGGATCGGCCGACTCGTCGCGGTACATCTGGTAGTCGCTGGTGCCCGGCGGCGTCTTCAGCTGCCAGGGGCTGTCCTTGGTTCCGTTGCCGGTTGCCATCTCACTCCTCCTCAGCGGTCGGGATAGTCTGCTGGACGGATGGGGCATCATGCGAGCATGTCCGGAGCCGCGCAGCATGCTCGCCATCGACGGCACCACGGCCCGCCAGCTGCTGCCCATGGACCGATGCATCGACCTCATGGATGAGGCGCTCGCCGGCCTTGCGCGCGGCAACGCCGCCAACCCGCTGCGCTCGATGATGCTGATGCCGTTCGAGACGCCGGTACCCTCCGTCCTGGCCAGCATGCCGGCCGCCCTCGGCGATCCGCCGGCGCTCGGGATCAAGGTCATCTCGGTCTTCCCTGGCAACCACGGCACCGGCTACGAGTCGCACCAGGGCTTCGTGCTCCTGTTCGAAGCCGGAGCACGGCAGCCCGGTGGCGCTGATCGACGCCATTGCCATCACCGCCATCCGCACCGCGGCCGTCAGCGGGCTCGCCACCCGCCTGCTGGCACGGCCCGATGCGACCGACCTGGCCATCATCGGCTCCGGCACCCAGGCGCGGTCCCACCTGGACGCCATGCGCGCCGTGCGATCCATCGGGCGCGTCCGCGCCTGGAGCCCGCACCGCGATCGCCTCGACGCCTTCGTGGCCGATGCGTCCGACGCCGGCGTGACCGTGGAGGCCAGTGCCGATGCGCGAGCCGCCATCGAGGGCGCCGACATCATCTGCACCGTGACGGCCTCCTCCACGCCGGTGGTCGAGGGCTCCTGGCTGGCCGATGGCGCGCACATCAACGCCGTTGGCTCCTCGCAGGCGGCGAACCGCGAGCTGGACAACGACGCGGTCCGGCGCTCACGCCTCTTCGTCGATCGGCGCGAATCGGCGCGCAACGAGGCCGGCGACTTACCTCATCCCGCTGCGCGAGGGCGCCATCGGCGAGGACCATATCGTGGCCGAGATCGGGGAGGTGGCCGCGGGAATGGCCGAGGGCCGTCGCTCGGCGGACGAGATCACGCTCTTCAAGTCGCTGGGCCTCGCCATCGAGGACCTGGCCGCGGCGCGCTGGATCCACCAGCGCGCGCTCGAGACCGGAGCCGGCACCCCGGTCCCGCTCGGCTGACGCGTGGAGCCGCTGCCGGCAGTCGGCCTGGACGAGATCCGCGCTGCCGCCGAGCACCTTCACGCCGAGGCCATTCGCTCTCCCCTGCTCTCCCTCGAAACCGATGGCGTGGCCGGCATCCACGTCAAGCTCGAGAACCTGCAGCCCATCGGCAGCTTCAAGCTGCGCGGCGCCCTCAACTCGGTGGCGGCGGTCCAGCCGCAGCGCCTGGCGAACGGCCTGAGCACGGCCAGCGCCGGCAACATGGCCCGCGCCGTCGCCTGGCTGGCGCAGCGGCATGGCGTACCGGCGACGGTGATGGTCCCGGACTCGGCCCCCGCCGCCAAGCTCGAGCCGCTGCGCGCGCTCGGCGCGGAGGTCATCCCGGTGCCGTTCGCCGAGTGGTGGCGGGTCATGGAGGAGGGCGGCCACCCCGACCTGCCGGGCGCGTTCCTCCATCCGTGCGCCTCGCGCCCGATGATCGCCGGCGACGGGACGATCGGCCTGGAGCTGGTCGAGGACCTTCCCGAGCTCGGGGCGGTGGTGGTGCCGTTCGGCGGTGGCGGCCTCGCGGGCGGCATCGCCTGCGCGGTGAAGGCGTTACGCCCGAGCATCCGGGTCTACGCCGCCGAGGTGGAAGGCGCGGCGCCGCTCGCCGCCGCGCTGGCAGCGGGCCGGCCCGTCGAGATCGAGCGACGGGCGAGCTTCGTGGATGGCATCGGCTCCGGAACCGTGCTGCCCGCCATGTGGCCGCTCGTTTCGTCCGTGCTGGACGGCTCGATCGTGGTCAGCCTGGAACAGGTGGAATCCGCCCTGCGGCTGCTGGCCAGCCGCACGCGTGTCGTGGCCGAGGGCGCGGGAGCCGCGGCGCTGGCCGCGGCCCTTACCGGTCAGGCGGGCGCCGGTCCGGTGGTGGCGGTCATCTCGGGCGGCAATATCGATCCGGCCGTGTTCGCTGCCATCGTGGCTGGTGGGACGCGATGAGCGGCGTCAGGGTCGCCGGCGATGGATCACGGCCAGGATGCCGATCGGCTCGCCATTCGGGTCATCGCGCTCGGCGTACTCGTCACCCAGAGCGTGGATCTGGCGGCGCAGCTCGCGCCAGGTCCGACTTCCGCAGCCGCACGCCCAATCGCAGCGCGCTGATCGAGGAGTCGGCACCCGCTTCCAGGATCTCGGCGCGGACTGCCTCGATCACCGCGGCCGTGTGGTGAGTGCTGGGCGCCATGCGCACTTCCCATGATTTGCCGCTGGCTCGATACGGCCGCTCGATCGCTCCCCGCTTGCCGGTGCGCACCGGCTCGGCGGTCAGGAACCCGCCATCGACCAGCCGCTTGACGTGGTGCAGCACGGTGCCCGGATCCCGACCCAGCCGCCTGGCGAGCTCCTTGTTGGTCATCGGGTGATCCAGGGTCAGGCGCAGGATGCGCAACCGCAGGGGATGCCCGAGCGTCCGCATCTCCTGCGGCGTGGCGTCGCGAAGTGGTGGATCTTCCTGAGTGGTGGACATTTCCCCATCGGTGGGCTAGTCTCCACCGCATTATGAGCCACCCCTCCGAACCGGAAGCCGATCGACGACCAGCCTCGTCGCCGTTGCCCTCCTGTCGATGGTCGGCGTCGCCTGCAGCGCGCCGTCCTCGTCGGGGGACGGCACGCCCGCCACGAGCCCCAGCAACGCTCCGATCCCCGATGCCGCAGCGCTCACCGCCTACGACCCATCCACACCGCTGGATCTGACCGAAGAGTCGCCAGTCCAGACGTTGGACGGCGGCATCGAGATCCATGACGTCAGCTGGGCGAGCCTGGGCGGCGACCGCGTATCGGCCTGGTTGGTCGTTCCTCCCGGCGACGGCCCCTTCGCCGGCCTGGTCTACCTGCATGGCAGCGAGACCGACCGCGACGACTTCCTGGACGAGGCGGTGGCGATGGCCCACGGCGGCGCGGCGTCGATCGTGATGGACGCCCCGTTCGCGCGCACCGGCAGCAGTCGCAAGGCCTTCCTGCTCAACTTCGGCCTCGCCGAGCGCGAGCGCGACATGACCGCCCAGACGGTGGTCGACCTGCGACGCGCCTACGACGTCCTGCTCGAGCGTGGCGACGTGGATCCGGAGCGTCTGGGCTTCATCGGCCATTCCTGGGGCGCCTCCCTGGGCGTGGTGCTGGCCGCCGTCGACGAACGTCCCGGCTCACTGGTGATCATCACCGCCCGACCGTCGTGGACGGGCTTCCTGGAATCGGAATCCGAGGGTTGGGTTCGATCGGCTCACGAGCGCGTCGGGGACGAGGACTGGCAGCGATACCTTGACCTCATGGCGCCGCTGGACGCGATGGCCGAGATCGACAACGTGGATGCCAGCCGGCTCTACCTGCAGTACGGGACGGCTGACGACGTGGTGCCGGAGGACGTATCGGCCCAGCTGATTGACGCCGCCACAGGTGCCAAGAGCGACCTGTATCCGGCGCCGCACGCCTTGAACAACGACGCCACGGCCGACCGGGTGAACTGGCTGGTCGAGCGCCTCGGGCTCAGCCCGATCGGGGCCGATGTCCTGGCCGAGGTTGGCCTGCCCGACCAGCCGAGCGGCTTCTAGCCGTCCGAACCGCCTCCGCCGCCCGGACCCGAATGGCCGCCTGAGCCGGAGCTGTCACTCGGGCTGGGGCTGCTCGCCGCCGCCGCCGCCCGGACCGGAGTTGCCTCCTCCTCCATCGTCTCCGCCACCGCCCCCCGGACCGGAGTGGTCATCGCTGCCAGACGGTGATGCCGACGGCCGCGGCGTACGGTCCTCTTCGTCCGACGCGCCGGGGGTGTCCTCGTCGTCGCTTGGCGACGGCTTCGCGCTCTGGGTGGCGGGCTCGGTGGGATTCGGCGAGACGGTGACGGACGGGCTCGGCTCCATGGTCGGGACCAGCGACGGCAGCGGGCTGGGGCTGCTGCCGATGTTGCTCGGCAGCAGTCGGGGAAGCTGACCGGCAATGACCACGGCCAGGACGGCGGCGGCCACGGTCGCCGCCAGCAACGTCATCCTGCCGCGGTCCCCAGCCCAGAGGCCGCCCAGCACGGCCCACAGCCCGCGGCGTGGCGCCGGCTGCGAGGCGACCTCGCGCATGACGTGATCGGCAAAGTCGGGGGCCGGGTCCGCGGCCGAGTCGGCCAGGTAGCGCTCCAGATCGGCAACGGTCGGCTCCAGGTCGCCGGGCAGATCGGCCTCGTTGGGATTGAACGGCCGGCGCGTCATGCCGCCACCTCCCGTCCGAGCACCGGGCGCAGGCGTTCCAGGCCGCGCCGCAGGTGCGTCTTGACGGTGTTGAGCGGGCGCTGCGTGACCTCGGCGATCTCCTCCAGGCTCATCTCGCCGAAGAAGCGCAGCGCCACGACTTCCCGATACGGTTCCTGCAGCCCGGCCACCGCCAGGCGGACCTCACGCTGTCGCTCGCCAGCCAGCGTGGCAGCTACCGGATCGGACCCGGGCGCGCCAAGGGGCAGGTCAGGCGACAGCTCGGTGGTCGGGCGGCGCTGGCCCAGGCGGCGGAACGCCTGGCGCGTCGCGATGCGCATCAGCCAGCCGCCGAGCGGGCCGTCGCCGCGGTAGGTGCCGATCGATCGGTAGGCCATCACGAAGCTCTCCTGGGCCACGTCCTCGGCGTCGTGGGGACGGCCGAGGATGCGCAGGCAGGCGCGATAGACGGCGACCTGCTCGCGCTCCACCAGCAGGCGAAACGCGTCATGGTCGCCGTCCAGCACGGCATCGACGAGACCGCGGTCGTCCACGGTCCCATCGTGCCATGTGGCTGCGCTCACCTGACGTCAGTCGTGCCCGCCGGACTCTGAGCTGTCGTCGTCACCGCCGGGACCGGAGTGGCCGTCGTCGCCACCACTGCCGGGGCCCGAGTTGTCGTCGTGCTCGTCGTCGGCGTTGCCGGGACCGGAGTTGTCCTCCTGCTCATCGCCACCACCGGGACCCGAACGGTCCTCGTGCTCGTTCTCTGCCTCAGGGCTCTCGGATGCCTCGGGCTCTCCGATGCGTCGTCGTCGCCGACGTCCTCGTCCTCGCTGGCCTCCGGGCTGGCCGATGCGTCCTCGACCTCGCCGCCGGGGAAGGCGTTGACATCGGGCGACTCGCTCGCCTCGGCGGACTCGGACGGCTCTGCGGACTCGCTGGCCTCCGCGGACTCACTGGCCTCAGCCGATGCGCTGGCGTCGTTGGAAGCGCCCGCCTGGCTGGCGCGGTCGTCGCTGCCGCCCCGCCCCGCGTTCGAGGCGAAGACGGCGCCGCTCACCAGCAGCAGGGCCGCGACGGCCAGGCCGAGGCCGCGGAAGATTCGGAATCGATCACCGGGTTGCATATGGGCTCCTCAGGGACATGGATTGGTGTTCTACCCATGTCGAGGCAGCCCGGACTGGAAAGGTTTCAGCGCAGTGCGCGGCTCACGACGCCGCTATGGCTCACGGTCTCGAGCGTGGCGTCGACCGTGATCTCGAGGTTGCCCTTCAGGGCGCTCGAGATCGGGCAGCCGTCCTTGGCGTCCTGCGCTGCCGCCTCGAAGTCGGTCGTCGCGAGATGCCGTCCACGTGGCCCAGCACGGTGAGCCGCGAGGAGGTCACGCCCCAGCCCTCGCCAACCTTGTCGAAGGTGACCTCCGCTTCGACGTGGAGGTGCTCCGGCGGCGTGCCGCGGCGGCTCAGGCCGGCCGAAAAGGCCATGGCGTAGCAGGCGGCGTGTGCCGCTGCCAGCAGCTCCTCGGGCGAGGTCGGGCCCTGCGGCTCGATCCGCGACGGCCAGCTGACCGGGATGTCGGTGAAGATCCCGCTGCCGGCGGTCACGCTCCCCTCGCCGGACGCAAGGTCACCGTTCCAGGTGACGGTGGCGGTTCGGACGGCGGCCATGGCGATCGGTCCTCCTAGTATCCTCGCGGCGATGCAGCCTAGCCTAGATGGACCGATGCCTGACGGCCAGCACCCAGCTCACATCCCCGTTGCCGATCCTGCGCGGCGAGCAGGTGTACCTGCGCCCCGCCGAGCGCAGCGACCTGCCGCTGTTCGTGCGCTGGCTGTCTGATGCGGAGGTGGCCGGCCACCTCGCCGTCCGCTCGCCGCTCAGCCAGGCGATGGAGGAGAAGTGGTTCGACCAGATGGTCGAACGCCAGGGACGCGAGCAGTACCACTACGTCATCTGCCTGCTCTCCGATGACCGGCCGATTGGTGCCACCGACCTGCGCGAGCTCAACCTGGAGGACGGCCGCGCCGCGTTCGGCATCGTCATCGGCGAGAAGGACGAGTGGAGCCGCGGTTACGGGACCGATGCGCTGCACGCCCTCTGCGACTTCGGCTTCGGACAGCTCCGTCTGGAGCGTATCGAGCTGGACGTCTACGCCGACAACCAGCGCGCCCAGCGCTCGTACGAGAAGGCCGGCTTCCGGCGCGAGGGAACGCTTGCGGCACGGGCACTTCGCCGACGGCCGTTTCGTGGATGTCGAGCGCATGGCGCTGCTCCGCGACGAGTGGCTGGCGCAGGACCGGCCGAAGAGCTGGGAGTTCACCGCCGACTCGTGAGCGGCATCGGGGACCTGCCACACCTGATCGATGCGCTGCCGGCGGACCATCGGCAGCGGGCCATGGACCTCTTCGAGATCTCGCTCAGCACCGGGCGACTGGTCGCGCCGGTCGAGCTGCACGAATGGCTCATCGAGCACTTCGGCTCGGTCGAAGCCGTCGAGCAGCAGCGGATCGTGCGCGTCACGGACCGATGGAGCCTGGACGGCGCGCTCTTCTCGCCGCTGCGCGGCAGCCGTCCGCAGGCAGCGGCAACCGGTGGCGCGTTTCGACAGCGGGTGGCCGAGACGACGGGCGACGAGTTCTGCCACCCGGAAACCGGCACGCCAGCCGACACGTGGGGTCGGGTGCGCGGCCGCCGGACGATCACCGCCGCCAATGCCGCCAAGTACGAGGGGCGCCACGGCGTCGTCATCTTCGACCAGCACGATCCCACTGGCCTTCGACGAGGAGCTGGTCGTCGACGTGCTTGCCACCGGTCGCGAGTGGGCCGAGCGCGGGCGCGCGGAGGAGCCGGAGGCATCGGCCTACCTGCTGATCTGGAACGCCGGCCCGCGCGCCGGCGGCTCGATCGTGCATGGTCACGCGCAGGTGACGCTCGGACGCACCCACTACCCGCATCTCGAGCGTGTCCGGCGCGCGGCAGCCAGCGTACGCGGACCAGACGAGCGGCACCTACTTCACGGACCTGGTCGCGGTGCACCGTGCCCTTGGCCTGGTGGCCGCCGAGTCGGAGGGCGTCGCCATCGTCTCGACGCTCACGCCCGTCAAGGAACGCGAGCTGCTGATCATCGGCCAGCCCGGCATGGACGAGCGCGACCCGGCCTTCGCCGCCACCGTGGCCCGCACCGTGGTCGCCTACCGCGACGTGCTGGGCGTCCGTGCCTTCAACCTGGCGCTGCATCGGCCTCCCATTGATCCCGCCGCAGCCCGCGCCGACGGCTGGCACACCATGCCGCCAGTGGTCCACCTCGTCGATCGCGGCGACCCTGACAGCCACAGCTCGGACATCGGCGCCATGGAGCTGTATGCCGCCGCAGTGGTCGGCGCCGATCCGTTCGCGGTGGCCGATGCCCTGCGGGAGGGATTCTCCGCCTGAGGCCATCGGCTACGATCGGCCCGTGTTCGAGCTGCGCCGCGATCCCATCACCGGCTGGTGGTCGGCCATCGTCACGGATCGCACCTTCGAGCACGCCTCGTTCGCGGTCGAAGCGGCGCCGGTCGAGGGAACCCACTGCCGGCACTGCGACGAGGCGCCCACCGATGCCGACGAAGCGAGCGTGCGCCGCGTGGTGCTCCGGCCGGATGCCTTCCACCGCATCGACTCGACCAAGGAGACGGCCGCCCAGCTGTCGATCTCGGAGGTCGAGTCCTCCGGCGGGTCATGGGAGATCCTGCTCGGGCCGCGCGACCATCACGAGCGCCTGGCCGATGCCTCTCCGCGGCTTGCCCTGAACCTGCTGCGGGCGCTGCGTGACACGATGCGCGAGCTGGGCGAGGCAGCCGCGCCCCCGGATGAGCCGATCTCGGTGCAGGCGGTTCAGAGCTACGGCCGCCAGGCCGGATCGCGCAGCCAGCACCTGAACATCGAGCTGTACGCCATCCCGCAGGTGCCGCACCGCCTGGCGGAGGAGATCGGCGGAGGCGCGCGTCACCAGATCAAGCACCGCACCTGCGTGTGGTGCGGCCTGGCGCGCACCGAGGAGGAGTCGGGCGAGCGACTGGTGCTGGCCGAGGAGCGCTTCGTGGTGTTCGCGCCGGCGGCCAGTCGAAGCGCGTTCGAGCTGATGATCGTGCCGCGCACGCACGCCGCCGACTTCACCGCGCTCGACGACGACGACCTGGCCGCCACGGCCGCCACGCTGCAGCGCACGCTCTCCACCCTCGATGCGCTGGGCGATCCGCCGTACAACCTGTTCCTGCACACCGCGCCGGCCGGCGAGCGCCTGGACCAGACCTTCCACTGGCACTGGGAGCTGCACCCACGCCTGCGGGTGGCTGCCGGGCTGGAGGGAGCAACCGCGTTGGCGGTCAATCCGGCCGCCCCGGAGTTCGCCGCGGACGTGCTCCGCGCTCACCTCCTGGCCGGCACCACGTAACAGGGTCGCAACCTTCGTGCGTCAGGGTGGGACAACAGGGGGCGGGTCGTATCGGAGGGCCGTGTGCTGGCAATTGGGCTGCGTCGCCGTAGTCGCGTCCTGGCGCCGGCGATGACCACGCCCGATCGCACCGCGTTCGACCGCCTCTTCGAGGAGTACTCGTCCCCCATCTACAACTACGTGCTGCGCATGGTGGGTGATCCCGATCGCGCCGCCGACGTGACGCAGGACACCTTCATCAAGGCCTACCGCAAGCTGGATTCCCTGACCGATGAGCACTCCACCAAGTCGTGGCTCTACCGCATCGCCACCAACACCGCCATCGACGAGATGCGCCGGCGCCGATGGGTCAGCCCGATCGGCATCGACGACCCCGATCAGCCCGAACGGCCGGACACCGGCCCCGGGCCGGAGGCGCAGGTGATGGCCGGCATGCTCGACGATCGGATCCAGCGGGCGATGATGCAGCTGCGCCCCAATCACCGGCAGTGCCTGATCCTGTCGGACCTGGAGGACATGAGCGCACAGCAGATCGGCGAGGTGATGGGCCTCTCCTATGGCGCGGTGCGCACGTTGCTCTGCCGCGCGCGGGGTGAGATGCGCCGCCACCTGGCCGCTGAGGGCCTGGTCCGATGACCGTGCTGCGTCCCGGCGAGCACGCCGACGAGCTGATCAGCGCCTCGCTGACCGGCGACCTCACCGAAGTCGAGCGGGCTGCCCTGGAGCAGCACCTGGCTGGCTGCGCACGCTGCCGCGACACGCTGGCCGCCTTCCGCCAGGAGCGACAGCTCATCTCCGGCATGCGCCACGTCCAGCCGCCCGCCGACCTGGGTGCGCGCGTTCGGACCGGCATCGAGGCAAGCGAGCTGCCGTGGTGGCAGCGCCGCTCGACCCTGGTCGCAGTGGTCGGCAGCCTGGGTGCCGTGGCGGCGGGCCTGCTCGCCGTGGTGGTGCTCAGTGACCTGCGGCCGCCGCCAGTGGCGCAGCAGAGCGCCACGCCCAGTGCCAGCGTGGAGGTCAGCGTCTCGGCAGAGCCATCGGCACCGGTGAGCGCGGCGGCCACCCCGAGTACGGTTCCGAGCACTACCCCCGTCCCGCAGCCAAGCATCGATCCCAATCCGGTGGGGAGGCTCCAGTACACGATCCGCGACCACCAGCCGCGGCTGGAGGTGTTGGCAGCCGAGCAGGAGACGCCGACTGAGCTCGACGTGCAGCCACGATGGCATGCCGGTCGACGCGGTCGCTGTCGCCGGACGGCAGCTGGCTCGCCTTCCGGATCAGGGGTGACGCGACCGGCCTGATCGACACCTACGCCTACCGCACGTCTGACGGCCTGCTGGTGGAGCTGGCGCGGCAGAGCCTGGACTCGCCCTTCTCGCGGCTGGCCTGGTCGGCAGACAGCCAGCTGCTGGCCTACACGGTCGGGCAGGAAGTCACGGAGTCGAGCAGCTCATGGGACGCGTGGGTCTTCTATGCCCAGGCTGAGGAGCCGACGACACGCCAGCTGACCGAGAACGGGGCCTCGTTTGCCGCCGACTTCCCGCTGCCGGCGACCGACGGCGTCGACGTCCTCTGGGTCAGCGTCGCGGGCGACAACCCGGTCACGTACGGCGTGGCCCTGAACGGCACACCGCTGGACGGACCCATCGATCCGGTGGCGGTCGTGCTGCCGGATGAGCTCCACGCGGGCGCGTTCCTGCCGGTGCGGGCACCCGGCCAGGATGCACCGGCGGCCGTATGGCACGGCCAGATGCAGAACGGCGGCCTGGGCTGGACGTTCGCGCGTGGTGGAATGCTGTACCTGGCGCAGCCCGGCGAGGACGGCACGTTCGCCGACCTGGGCGCAGCCGATCAGCAGATCTTCGACACGCTCGCGATTCCGCAGGGAGGCGAGGCGTTCGAGAGCGCGCGGTTCGCGTGGGCGCCCGACGGCGACGGCCTGGCCGTGTGGGACGCCCAGTGGACTGGCGTGCAGCAACCAGAGGGCTTCCCGGACGAGACGCGGGTCTACTTCGGCCATCCGAGCAGCGGCACCATGATCAGCGATCTGCAGGCGCTCGACGCGGAGGACACCGCGGGGCGCGACGTGGTGTCAGTCTCGCTGGCCGGCGGGCCGTACCTGGCGCTCACGGTGCTCACCGAGCCGGGAGCGGAGGGCGGCGACTTCGGTCCGACCGCCGAGCTGCGACTGGTCACGCGCAACCTGGGCGACGTGAAGGACGACGTGCAGACCTTCTCCACCGACAAGGTATGGAACGGTCCGGCCTTCTACCCGGCAGTCGTGGACGGCGAGGGCCAGTAGGGCCAGGCCGCCGGGCTACACTCGGCACCGTGACAGAGACGCGCGTCCTGGACGCCGATGACCTGCGCCGCGCGCTGACCCGCATCGCGCACGAGATCGTGGAGCGCAACGGCGGCACGCAGGATCTCGTCCTGGTGGGCGTGCGCAGCCGCGGGCGTGCCGCTGGCGCGGCGACTGGCGAGCCTGATCGAGCAGCACGAGGGGGTGAGCCTGCCCGTTGGCTCGCTCGACATCACCTTCTACCGCGACGACCTGACGCCGCTGGCTCATGCCCCGATCGTGAAGCGGACCGATGCCATGCCGGAGATCGGCGACCGCACGGTGGTCCTGGTCGACGACGTGCTGTTCACCGGCCGGACGGTGCGGGCCGCCCTCGACGCCCTGACCGATCACGGCCGTCCGACGGCGGTTCGCCTGGCGGTGGTCATCGACCGCGGCCACCGCGAGCTTCCGATCCGGCCGGACCACGTGGGCAAGAACCTTCCCACGGCGCACGACGACCTGGTGCACGTGCGGTTGACCGAGACCGATGAGACCGATGAGGTCGTGCTGGAGCTGGCCGGCGCCGGCAGCGCGGGCATGGTTCAGGACGGAGGGCGACCGCTCGGCGTAGGCCTGCTCGATGGCCGCCGCCACCTGCTCCGCTTCCGCATCCTTCATCAGGTGGCCGACCGCACCGGCGGCGATGGCGCCGGCAATGCGCTCCGGCTCCGAGAAGCTGGTCAGCGCGACGATCGCGATCTCCGGCTGGCGCAGGTGGATGGCGGCAATGGCGGTCGGGACCGTCCATCTCGGGCATGACCAGGTCCATCAGGATCACGTCCGGCTGCAGCCGTAGGCGAGATCCACCGCCTCGGCGCCGTTCGACGCCTCGCCCACGATCTCGATCCGTGGCATCAGCTCCAGGAAGCCGCGCAGACCGCGGCGCACGACCTCGTAATCGTCGACGAGCAGCAGGCGGATCATGCCGCCGGGCTCGCGATCCGCGCGGACCGCGGCAGGCACCACGCCCCAGACGCGCGCCGTGCCCTCCAACCCGCGCAGCTTCTGCTCCCCCAGGTCGCGCAGCCGGTGACCGCCCGGCAAGGCGTGCCGAGACGGCCGTCGCGGTCGTGTCCGACAGCAGCGTCTCGCCACCACCCGCCAGCGACTGGATGCGGGCGCACCGATACAGGATGCGGCCGAAGAACCGCCCTTCGGACTCCTCAAGCTCGCCGGTGTCCAGGGCCGTTCGCACGCGGACGTTCGAGATCGGTCCCCAGTCCTCTGACGCCAGCCGGGCGTGGATGGCGAGGGCGGCCGCCAGGGCATCCGACGCGCTTGGGAAGACGGAATAGGCGGCGTCGCCGATCCGCTCGAACAGCCTCCCGCCGTGTGCCTCGGCGATCTCGCGCACGATGGCGTGGTGGCGGATCAGGGCCTCCGTGCCCGCCGCGCCGTGGCGCTCGATAAGCAGCGTGCTGCGCTCCACGTCGGTGAAGAGCAACGTCATGGTGGGCACCGCCCAAGCATGCCATCGCCGCCCTCGGCGCGCTGAATGGCTCGGCGCGCCCGTATACTGGCTGCCGACCCCTTTAACGCGGTCCGGTGAGGCCGCCAAGGAGATCGCATGCTCGACACGCCGCACGCCAACCTGCCCGATCGGCTCCGCCACCGCTCGGTGGTCGCAGCGGCACCTTCTTGACGTCGATCAGCTCGACCGCGATGCCATCAGCCGCTGCCTGGATCTGGCCATGGAGATGCGCTCGCTGCGCGAGCGCGGGGAGCGGCTGGACGAGCTGGCGGGCCACGCCATCGGCCTGGCGTTCGCCGAGCCCTCCACCCGAACTCGGGTCAGCTTCGAGATGGCCGCCACCGCCCTGGGCGGGCAGGTGCTGGCCCTGCCGATGGAGGCCAGCAGCACCACCAAGGGCGAGTCGCTGGTGGACACGCTGCTGACCCTGGAACGCACGGGAATCGACACGATCGTCCTGCGGCACGGCGCCAGCGGGGCGCCGTACCTGGCAGCGCGCGCCACCGGCCTGCGCATCGTCAACGCCGGCGACGGCACCCACGCCCATCCGACCCAGGCGCTGCTGGATGCGCTGACGTTGCGCGACGCGCTGGGCGGCCTGGATGGGGCGGTGATCACGATCGTGGGCGACATCGGTCACTCGCGGGTGGCCCGATCCAACCTGCACCTGCTGGCCCGCCTGGGCGCCACCGTGCGCCTGGCCGGCCCGCCGGCGTGGACGCGGGGCTTCGGCGCCTACCCCGGCGCGGAGGTGCACCGCGAGCTGGCCACTGCACTCGATGGGGCCGATGCGGTCATGACGCTGCGCGTCCAGCTCGAGCGCGACGCCGGCGGAGGCGTGCCCAGCCTGCGCGAGTACACCCGGCGCTGGGGGCTCGACGATGAGCGCATGCGCCTGGCCCGCCCGGGCGCGCCGATCCTGCATCCCGGGCCGACCAACGAGGGCGTGGAGCTCACCGCCGCCCTGGCCTCGGGTCCGCGCAGCCTGATCGGGCGGCAGGTGAGCAACGGCGTGGCCGTGCGCATGGCCGTCCTGGCGCTGCTGGCCGAGTGACCCGCTTCGGCTCCATCGGCGACCCGCCGGCCAGCTTCGTGCTGGCCGGCGTGCGGGTGGTTGATCCGGAGTCCGGGACCGATGCGGTGCGCGACCTGGCTGTCCTTGACGGCCGCCTGGCACCGGCGACGGAGGCCGACGGATCGATTCCCCGCCTGGATGCCGGCGGACTCATCGCAGCACCCGCCTTCTGCGACCTGCACACCCACCTGCGCCAGCCCGGGGCGGAGGACGAGCGAGACGATCGAGAGTGGCGCGCGCGCGGCGGCCCATGGTGGCTACGCCACGGTCTGCGCCATGCCGAACACCGAGCCGCCGCTCGATGAGCCGGCCCGCGTGGCCTGGGTGACGAGCTGCGCGGCCGATGCCGCGGCCCGGGTCCGGGTTGTGGCCGCCGCCACGGTCGGCAGGGCCGGTGAGCAGCCCGTGGCCCTGGAAGAGCTGGCCGCGGCAGGAGTCGTGGGCTTCAGCGACGACGGCGCGGCGGTCGCCTCGTCGCGGCTGGCGCGCGCGGTGATGAGCTACCTGGCGCCGCTGGGGCTGCCGCTGATCGAGCATGCCGAGGACCCGCAGCTGGCAGCAGGAGCGCTGATGCGCGGCGGGCCGACCGCCACGCGCCTGGGCCTGGCTGGCTGGCCGGCCAGCGCGGAGCTGACCGTGGTGGAGCGCGACATTGCGCTCGCCGCCGAGACGGGTGCGCGGCTGCACCTCACGCACCTCTCCACGGCGGCCTCGCTCGACGCCGTGCGACGCGCCAAGGAGCGCGGCCTGCCGGTCACCTGCGACGTCACGCCGCACCACCTGGCCATGACCGATGCCTGGGTGGCCGGTGATCGCACCTTCACCTGGGACGAGGCGACTCGCGAGCCGGCAGCCTTCGAGGCCGCCCTGGATCCGACGCTCGCCTACGACGGGCGGACCCGGGTCAACCCGCCGCTCCCGTCGCGTGACGACGCGCTGGCGCTGCTCGCCGGCGTGGCCGATGGCACCGTCGACGCCATCGCCACCGACCACGCGCCACATCCGCCAGAGCGCAAGGCAGTGGAGTTCGCCAACGCGGCGCCGGGGATGGTCGGGCTGGAGACGGCGCTGGGCCTGGGACTGGCGGCGGTGGCGGCGGGGAGGCTGGAGCTCATGACGCTGATCGCCGCGCTCAGCACGCGTCCGGCCCACCTCATCGGCGAATCGCGCAGCCTGGCGCACGGCGAGCTGGCCGACCTGGTCCTCTTCGACGCGCGCCGCACGTGGCGGGTGGATGCGGAGTCGCTCGCCTCGCGCTCCGCGAACACGCCGCTGATCGGCATGGAGCTGCCCGGCGTGGTGCGGCTGACCGTGGCCGGCGGACGCATCACCTACGCGCACGACCTGGCGCCACTCTCCTGATCGCGCTGGCGTGGCGCCTGATGCGGCGCCGTGGTGGATATGGGACCATCCCGGCGCCACCGAACGAGCTCCGTCCTGAGTAATGCATGACGATTCGCTACAACGAGGACCTCGACCCCAACGAGGGGCCTGGATTCGGCTGCTTCATCTGGCAGGCGATCCTGTTCGCCGCGATCCTGCTGCTCATCCCGGTGGGCGTATTCACGCTCAACTGGCCGGTCTGGCTGCTGGCCACCCTCATGTTCATCGACCTGTTCCTGCTCTTCTTCGTGTCCATGACCGCCGTCTTCCTGCTGCGCGTCTTCTTCGCCGATCGGCGTGGCGGGCGCGGCCGGCAGACCGGCGTCGCCAAGCAGCCGCCGCGCGTCATCTCGACCGAAGAGGCCGCAGTCGACGAGCCGGAGGAGCCGGTGACGCCCGATGACTGACGAGCAGCCCACCCGGCAGCACACCATGGTCGGCGTGTGGACCGCCATCGGGATCGGGGTCGGCACCAGCCTGGGAGTCGCGCTGAACAGCGTTGGCCCCGGGCGTGCTGCTGGGCCTGGTCATCGGCCTGGCCATTGGCATCGGCCTGGATCGCGCGCGGGGGAACGCCTAGATGCCGCTGATGGTGACCTTCTTCAACGTGCGGAACGGTCGCGACACGATCTTCAAGCGCGGCATGCGCCACTTCTTCCCGCGGACCGCGCGACGCTACGAGGAGCAGTACGGGATCCGGTTCATCGGCTGGTTCAACGTCACCGAAGGATCCGAGTGGGACAACCTCATCATCCTGGACCTGCCGAACTACGGCGTCCTGGACCAGCTCTACACCGATCCGAGCACCCGTGGCTTCGGTCATCGGGTGGCAACCTCGATCTTCGACAAGCAGCACACCATCTTCCTGCGCGAGCGGATGGGGCCTGATTTCGTGTACAAGCCGTAAGGTGTGGACGCGGATGCAGGTGGACCGATGAGCGCGCCCCGGATCACCGCGCTGCGCGAGCTGGCGCAGGAGGCGGAGCTCGAGCGCCGCGACTTCCTCTATGAGGCGACCGAGCAGCTCCGCCGTTTCATCGACAGCAACCGCGAGCGCCTGCGCGAGATCGGTCCGCTGAAGCTGGTCGACGACGACCAGGACTACCTGCTCTTCCATCCGGTCGATGAGACCTGGACCACGCGCCTCACCTACCAGGACCCGGCTGACAGCGAGTGGTACGACGAGGAGCAGGTGATCGACTCCTACGCGGAGATCGCCGAGCTCTACAACCCGGCGGACATCTTCGGCTGGTTCCTGGAGGCCGCCCGCGACCCGGCCAACCACCTCATCCCGGCCGATGAGCTGGCCGACGAGGAGCAGGTGGTGCCCGAGGAGACGGAGGAGGATTGGCAGGCCGGCCTGCCGCCGACCCAGCAGGAGACGATCGCCGCGCAGCGCCTCTGGCAGCTGGCTGATGCCTTCCGCGGCCAGATCGGCGACCAGCAGAAGCAGGCGCTCCGCGAGTTCGCGGCCAACGCGGAGGACGTGCTGGCGCGAACCGGCGACCTCCAGCTGCTGGATGAGACCGATGACCTGCTCCTGCTGCGCTCGGATGGACGCTTCGAGACCAGCCTGGACCTCAGCGACCTGCCGGCGGGCTCAGCCCTGAACGTTGAGGCGCATCGCTCCGGGCTGACCGTCACCGAGGCACGGGTGATCGCCGACTTCTACGACCCTGCCGACGTGCTGCAGTGGGTCACCGATGCCCTCTCGGAGCGCTATCCACACGTCGACTTCAGCGCGGTCTACGAGTAGACCGGCCGTGGTCGCGGCCGAGGTCCTGGCCGATCCGCGCGCGGCATCCGTCGAAGCGATCTTCGAGGCCGCCGGCGCCCTGCGCCGTGGCCACTTCGCGCTCAAGAGCGGCCGCCACTCCGACCGCTACCTGGAAAAGTTCGCGGTCCTGCAGTACCCGACCCTGGCGGTCGAGATCGGCCGCCGCCTGGCCGAGTCATTGGCCGCGCATGACCCGACGCTGGTGGTGGGTCCCACCACCGGCGGCGTGCTGCTCGGCTTCGAGACGGCGCGCCATCTCCAGGAGAGCCTTGGCCATACCGTGCGCGGCATCTTCGCGGAGTCGACCGGCCCCGGGCAGCGGGCGCTGCGGCGCGGCTGGCCGGTGAGCGGCGACGACCGGATCGTGCTGGTCGACGACATCCTGACCAGCGGCGCGTCGGTCCGCGAGACGGTGGAGGCGGTTGTGACGGCCGGTGGGCGGCCGCTGGCCGCCACCGTGATCGTCGACCGCTCGATCGATGCGGTCGACGTGGGCGTACCGCTCGGGGCGCTGGCGCGCATCGAGATCGCTTCCTGGGAGGCGGATGGCTGCCCGCTCTGCGACGCCGGCGCCACGCTGGAGAAGCCCGGATCCAGCTGAGCCCGGGGCTACTCGTCGATGCCCGGGCCGGCCCCGACGCCGCCGCCGGGCCGCACGAAACCTTCGTCCTCGCGTGGGATCGGCTCCTGCCAGGTCACTTCGGTGATGCGCGCCGGCGGGAACTCGCCATCCGGCGGCACCACGCCTTCCTCCGCCTCCAGCGGGATGCCGATCGGCGCCACCAGGTAGCGCCCCGCCAGCCGACGAGCCTCCGGATCCAGGGCGAAGCCCGCCTTGGCGCGGTGGAAGGTCACCGTCACGTCCGCCTCCACCACCGGGGAGGAGCGGCTGCCATCGGTCAGGTCGATGCGCGTGGGCGTGTCGACCGCCAGCACGCTGCACGGCCGGCCGGCGGCACGGGCGTGGACGCGGATGCCATTGATGAGGTCGACCGCCGTCGAGACTGGCTCGCGCAGCGGACCAGCAGCGCCCGTTGCCGAGCAGCGCGTCCACGATCAGGCTGGCGGGCGAGAGGCGGGCGCGCAGCTCCAGCAGCAGCTGCGGGCTGGGCGCCACGAACAGGTCCATGGCGCCGGCTGAGGCCATCGCCTGCAGGACAGCCCAGTTATGGGCGGCCGCGTGGCCGCCCTGCCCCACCCTGGACGCGTCCCCGGCGAGCACCACCACCACCCGCCGTCCGACCGCGGACAGGCGCCGGGCCACCACGAAGCCATCGCCGCCGTTGTTGCCCGGGCCGCAGAAGACTGCGGTCAGCGGCGGCTCAGCGAGCGCGCCGCCCGGGCCGCGCGCCGGCTCGACCAGCCGCCCGAGCTCGGTCAGCGCCACTTCGCTCACCGCGGCGCCGGCGGCTTCCATCAGGGCGTCCTGCGAGAGGCCAAGGCGCCTGGGCGGCGGCGTCGATCTCCGCCATCTCCGTCGCCGCCGATCAGGACGGGGACCTCTCGGACCGGCCGTGCGGCCGGATCGGTCATTCCAGGGTCTTCAGGTAGTCGACGATGGTCGCGATCTCCTCCTCGGAGAGGTTGTACGGCTCGCCGCCGAAGGCGGGCATGCCGTTGCGCATCGCCGGATCCGAGACGGCCGGGTCGGTGCCGGCGATCCAGATGTTGGCCCAGTCATCGGGGTGATCGGCGTACAGGTCCTGCAGGTTCTCGCTGGTCGGACCGTCGGCCACGCCGTGGAGGTTGGGTCCGACGTCGCCGGTCAGGTCCTCGCCGTGACAGCTCTGGCAGCCGGCCTCGGCGATGATCGCCTGCGCGTTCGGCCCTCCCGCGGCGCTGCCCGATGGTGACGGCACGCCGCCGATCGGCGGGTTCTCGCCGGACAGGTTGCCGGCCAGGTACACGCCGCCGACCAGGAAGATCAGGACGGTGATGCCGATCGCCCAGGGCGGAATCGTGCGCGAGCGGGTCTCGATGGGGGTGTGGACGGTCATCGGCTCAGCTGCCAGCCGCGGCGACCGCGTCGCCCGGCACGCCGTCGGCCGGGGCCGAGTCAACCAGCTCGTATTCGGCGCGGCGAGCGGTGGTGTACATCATGAACAGGCTGACGCAGGGCGGCCAGGCCCCCGAGCGAGGCGAGCGCGAGCCCGCCGGACGCCGCGTACCGGAACCAGGTCAGCGTCCCGTTGATCTGGTCGGACGACGCGCCATCGGCCATCAGCGAGCCGTGCACGATGCCGGCACGCGACCAATGACAGGCCGGCCACGGCCGCGCCGACGAAGGTGGCCCACAGCTGGACGTCGGTCAGGATCGTGTCGCCCCAGTCGCGGCGCAGCAGGCGCGGCGCCGCGTGATCGGTGAAGGCGAAGTGGGCGAAGGTGGCGGCCCCGAGCGTGGCCAGGATGATCGGTCCAGTGGCCCATTCCGTGCCGCGCACCAGTGTCTGCACCGTCGCCAGCGCGCCGATCGCCTCGAGCACCGTCGTGGACAGCAGGAAGGTCATCGACAGCAGCGCGAAGGCCAGCGTGCCCGCCCCGAGCGTCAGCGACCACCGGCCGCTGATCGTCATGGCCAGGGTCGCCACGGCCAGGAGGATCGGCGCCAGCAGCAGGATGGTGCCCGCGTTGCCGATCGAGGTGACCACGTAGGGCACCGACGGATCGACCAGGGCGCCCAGGGCCGACACGCCAGACAGCCCGGCCCACAGGATCCAGCTGGCGAAGGCCATGCCGCCACTGGCCAGGGCGTTGAAGGTGGCGCGCGGCACGACGTAGAACAGTGATCCGAGCGCCACGCCGATGACCCAGAAGCTGAAGATCATGCGAGCCACGAAGGCATTGATCAGGGCCACCACGGTGTCGTCCAGGTTGATCAGCCAGTCGCCGGCCTGGGCGGCCGCACCCAGCGCGTAGACGCCCATGAAGGCCAACAGGGCAAGGCCGAAGAACCAGAGGCTGACGTAGGGCAGGCGCTGCGGCGAGGCCAGCAGTGTCAGCCAGAACGCCCCGTTGACCATGAGCAGGCCAAGCAGCAGCAGTCCGTCGAAGGCGGTCGGAAACTCGGCCAGGAGCCCGGTGCCGGAGAACGTCGGGAAGTAGACGGCGGCCATGCCACCGGCGACGCCCAGGTTCCAGATCCACATGGCGCCCCACGCGGTGCCTTCCATCTTCATCCGCACACCGGTGATGCGAGGCAGGATGAAGAAGATGGTGGCGAAGGCGGCGTTCGACAGCCAGCCGTAGACCAGCGCGTTCAAGAAGCCGGAGTTGACGGTGGTGGCGCTGACCTCGAACTTGACCGTGCCGATCACCGGGAACTGCGACTCGAAGGCGAGCTTCAGCGTCTCCGGCATGGTCAGCATGAAGGCACCGATGGCGCCGATGCCGGTGGCCACCACCAGCCAGAGCAGGGAGACGACGAGGAAGGCGCGGGCGGCGCTATCGGGCGCGCTCGGGATCGGCGAGAACCGCTTGCGCGGTGGCTCGTCGTACGGCCGGAGCTTCTTTGGATTCACAGCCATCGGGCGCGCGCAGAACCTCCTGCGGACGGACGGGGCTCCGAGTCCGCGGGAGCGGACATCGGGCGCATTGTAGCCTGAGCCTACCCGATCGGCACCTCGCTCATGAGCGCCAGAACGTTGCCATCGGGGTCATTGAAGAAGCACATCCACAGCTCGTGGGCGTCGTCGGAAGTTTGACCGATACCCGGGCGCTCGCTAGCATGAGCGGTCGCGGGGTGGAGCAGTGGTAGCTCGTCGGGCTCATAACCCGAAGGTCGTCGGTTCGAATCCGTCCCCCGCAACCACGCTCACCAGATACGAACGCCGCCTCCCGCCAGGCGGCGTTCGCTTTTCTAGGCGCCGATGAACTGGCGGACCAGCTGCGCGAACTCGGCCGGTCGCTCCATCGGCGGCAGGTGCGCCACCCCGGGAAGCACCACGTGCCTGGCGTTGGGGATGTCCGCCGCCAGACGCTCGGCGATGTCGACCATGTCCGGCTGATCCAGCTCCCCCACCGCCATCAGCGTGGGGGCTCGCACCTCGCCGAGGCGCTCGGAGCTCGGTGGCTCGGGAGCCCGGGCGGTGGCATCGTCGTTCTCCTGGTCGATGGCCAGGCGCTGCATCTCCCAGGCGCGACGCCGGACGGTTGGATCCACCTCGATCGCCAGACGCTGCGGGCCGTCGAACCAGGTGACCATCGATTCCTCTGCGCAGCCATCCAGATCGCCGCGCTCCCAGGCATCGACCTCCAGCTTCCAGCGCGCGTTGAGCTCATCGCGGAATGGCCAGCCGCGCATGCCGGCGCCGCACATCAGCAGATGATCGACGCGTTCGGGCGCGGCGAGCGTCGCGTCCAGGGCGGTCTCGGCGCCCTGCGAGACGCCGACCAGGTGCGCCTTCTCCACGGCCGCCGCGTCCATCACCGCGAACAGGTCGTCCCAGCGGGCGAACTCGCCGTCAGGCGGCCTCGGCGACTCACCGAAGCCGCGCGCGTCGTAGCGGATAACCGTCGCCATGTCGGTGAGCAGCGGAACGACGTCGTCCCACATCCGTCGGTCGACGATGCCGGCGTGCAGAAGGACCAACGGCGGCCCGCTGCCGGCCACGTCGTAGGCAAGGCGGGCGCCATGGTCTCGGCGAAGCTGGTGGCAGTCATGCCGACAGGATAGGGCCAGCGCGAGCCACGGGCTGGCTCACTCCAGGCGGGAGATCGCCGTATCCAGCCGAGTCCGAATCTCGGTCAGCTCCTCGACTGCCGGCGACCGGCCACTCCGCGCGCTCGGTCTCGTCGCCGATCCGTGGCACCTGCTGGATGGCGCGCTGCGGAAACGGCATGGTGTCCAGGGCGCCATCGATCTCGGACCGATAGGAGTCGATCTGGCTGCGCCAGTAGTCGCACGAGTCGGATGCGGAGAAATCGTCCGCGCGCAGGCGCCGCTCAAGATCGACGCTCGCGCGCCGAAGAGCCGCGAGCCGGGCAGCGATCTCGCGATCGGGCACGACCCAATTCTAGGCCGCTGTCTCGCGCCGGAGGACCGATTTCCGTACCGGGGTCAATCGGTACTCCCGCCCTTTCAGGGCGCTGCAGCTAATCCCAGCAATTCGGTCAGCCAGGCGGCGCGGTCCGCACGAGCCTCGTCGTTGAGCGCATGTCCCGTCTGATAGGTCGTGACTTCGGCGCTGTCGCCGGCCGCCGCGAAGGATCCGGCGTGGCCGGCACGGAAGGCCCACTGCTGCCGACGGCGACCCTCATGCCCGCCGTACGGCGACGGCGGGCGAAACGTTCAGCGGCTGGCGATCGCCTTGACGATGGAGCGCAGGACGAGCAGCGCCACGATGGCGGTCGCCATGCCCATGATCGCGAGCCGGCTGGCGTCCACTGCCGGCTGCCACTCGACCTGGCCGTCCTTCACGATGTACACGCCAACCGGCCGGGCGCTCAGGCCGAAGCCGCCGCCACCGTTGTTCTCGGAATCGCTGCCGCCGCCTCCGCCACCGCGCACATCGGCCGCCGGCACGATGGTCAGGCCCTCGCGCTCGATCGGGTCGCCGTACACGCGCTTGACGGTCATTGCATCGCGGGCATCGCTCAGCATCTCAGTCACATTCATGGGTGCCACCTCTGCATCGGTCTGGCAGTCCAGTCTAGGCCGATGCCCCGTGATGGTCGAACGGGCCGTCCTAGGTGGGCCGATGCGCCCCGGGCTCCATCTCGACCATGGCGTGGTGGATGCCGTAGCGATCCATCAGGGCCAGGTACGGGCGCGGCATCGAAGGCCTCGGGACCCAGCACCCCGGAGCCCGACCAGGTGCCGTTGGCCAGCAGCTCCATGGCGAGCACCGGGTTGAAGCCGGTCTGCCAGCCGACGACCTGCGAGCCGGTGGTGCGCAGCGTCTCGGCCGCATCGGCCAGCTGGTAGAGGTAGACCTCGCGCGGCCTGCCGTCCTTCGAGCCGATGACCCACGTCCCCACGATGGCGCGACCGACCATCTTGTCGCCCATGGTGATCGGGATCGGGCACCACCGCCGCCACCACGTCGCGCGGCGAGACCTGCATCCCGCGCACGGTCACCGGCTCGGTGCGGTCCAGGCCGATGTCATGCAGGAGCTTGAGCTTCTCGATGAAGTCGGAGCCGAGCGCGTACTTGAAGGTCACGCGCTTGACGCCGGGCAGCCAGCGCGGGACCAGCAGCACTTCCTCGTGCTCCACGTTCACGCACTCGACCGGGCCGATCCCCTCCGGGAACGGGAACTCCTCCGGGGCGGAGAACGGCTCGGTGGTGTGCCAGTCGCCATCGGCCCAGACCACCGGTGGGTTGAGGCACTCCTCGATGGTGGTCCAGATGCTGAACACCGGAGCGAAGGCAAAGCCAGGGATCTCCAGGTCGCCACCGTCGCGGACATGGACCTCGTCGACCGTGTCGAAGAGGTGGTCCGCGGCGTACCGGGCGAAGACGTCGGACAGGCCGGGGTCCATGCCCATCCCGATCAGCGCCAGGCGTCCGGCCGCCTCCCATTCGCCGGCCTTGGCGAGCTGCTCGTCAGCGAGCTTCACGCCCGGGAGGCGGAACGGGTCGTCCGGATGCGGTCGCGAGAGGCTATTGGCCATGTCCATGTAGTCGACACCGGCCGCCAGCGCTCCGTCGAAGAGCGGCATGACGAAGCGCGGGTCGACCGCGTTCATGATCAGGTCCGCGCCGTGCCGCTGGGCGAGCTCGGCTACGGCGGTGCTGTCGCCTGCGTCGACGCGCTCGATTGGGAAACGCGCCGTGTCGCCCAGCTCGCGCTGCAGCGCCTCGGCTCGCTCGGCGTCGTAGTCGGCGAGCACCATCTGCTCGCACCAGTCGCGCTGCGCGGCCATCCGGGCGATGGCCTCACCGACCGTTCCGACGCCAATGAGCAGGACCCGCATGCAGGCGGGAGGCTACTCGACGGTGAAGGGCGCGTGCATCCCCATCGCGTAATGCGACTCGGTGTCGCCGTTCTCCTTCACGACCCGGTTGCAGAGCAGGACGTACGACCCTGCCTCGAGGGACAGGTCGAGCGGCTCGCTGCTGCCGACAGCGATCTCCTCGACCTCGCCCATGACCTCGACGCCCTGGCCATCCGCGTCGAACGAGCCATCGGCCTTCGTCGGCAGCGCGTCGGGGGCCAGGTCCGTCTTGACCACGATGAACTCGTGGACGTCATCCGGACCGTTGTTGGTGACGTTGAAGGAAATGTCCCCGGCTGGCGCGCTGTCGGTCTCCGGAGTGACTTTGTACTCCTCGACCGTCACGTTGACGGTCGTGGCGACTTCAGCCGGCGCAGACGAAGCGGCTGCCGTTGAAGACGTCGCGCTGGCGGTGGGCCCGCTAGCGCTGGGCGACGCACCCGCATTGCAGGCCGCGATGCCGATTGCCAGGACTGCCAGCAGGCCGAGAGCAGGGCGAGAGTGAAGCATGCCGTAATCTCCTTGCACCTCGGGCCGGACGGAGCGGCGACTTCACCGAAGCCCTCACCGCTGCAAGCGGCGGGCCACTATCCCAGCATCTGCCGCATGGCGAACCAGACGTTGGCCGGGCGTTCGGCCAGCCGGCGCATGTACCACGCGTACCAGGCGTCGCCGTAGGCGATCAGGTCGCGGACCCGATACCCCGCCGCCGCGAGCCGTCGCTGCTCGTCCATGCGGATCCCGTACAGCATCTGCACCTCGAAGGCGTCGATCGCCACGCCGGCGCCCTGCGCGAACGTTGGCGATCTCCTCGACGAGGCGCGTGTCGTGGGTGCCCAGCCCCAGCCGCAGGTCGCCGCTGCCGACGTGCGGAAGCATGGCCACTGACAGCGACTGGAACGCAGCGTCCACCTCTGGCTTCTTGCGGAATGCGATCTCCGCTGCCTCGTCGTAGGCACCCTTGACTAGGCGGATCTGCGGCTTCAGCGGCAGCAGCTCGGTCACGTCATCGGGCGTGCGCCTGAGGTACGCCTGCAGGCAGATGCCGACGGCGGGGTGATCGGCCTTGAGGGCGCGATACAGATCGATGGTGGCCTGGGTATAGCCCGATCCCTCCATGTCCAGCCACAGGCTGCCCTTGGCCTCGGCGGCATGGGAGGCCAACGACTGCAGGTGGCCCAGGGTCGCATCGGCGTCGAGGTCGAGTCCCAGCTGGGTCGGCTTGACGCTGATCTCGGCGTCGAGGCCGCGCGCCATGATCTTGGCGAGCACGTCGTGGTAGTGATCCGCCACGGCCTGCGCCTGCTCTGCGCGCTCGACGTTCTCACCCAGGTTCGTGAAGAGCAGGGCGATACCCAGCGGACGGAACTGCTCGGCAGCCTCCAGGGCATCAGAGACCTGCTCGCCGGGCATGAATTTGCGCACTGCGCGCCGCGCGAACCAGAGGCGTGGAATGTGCTCCTTGAGCCACCGGTTGCGGGCCATCCAGAGCAGGATCGTGCGCATCAGCCCGAATCTAGCACGGCGGCCCCGCCGTCTATGCTGGCGCCGGGCCGTTAGCTCAGTGGTTAGAGCAGGGGACTTTTAATCCTCGTGTCGTGGGTTCGAATCCCACACGGCTCACTCCGACGACACGCGACGGGCCAGCCGCGGGCCGATGAGGTGCCGTTCGCCCGACGGTCTAACCATCATCGACCCCGATGCGAAGGAGCAATGACGATGAAGCTGGTGGCCTCGATGATGCTGTCCGTGGATGGCGTGTACCAGGGCCCCGGCGGCCCCGACGAGGACCGGCGCGGCGGGTTCGAGCGTGGTGGGTGGACCGCAGCGCATGGCGACGAGGAGTCCTGGCGCTACCTCGTCTCCTTGTTCGAGCGCGCGGATGCGCTGCTCCTGGGACGCAGGACCTGGGAGATCTGGGAACCGTACTGGCCGCTCCACGACGAGGGCGATCCGGTCTCCCACGGCATCAACGTGCTGCCCAAGTACGTGCCCTCGACCACGCTCAAGGACCCGACCTGGCAGAACACTCACGTCATCGACGGCGACGTCGAGACGGCGGTGCGCGAGCTCAAGAGCAAGCCCGGGCGCGAGCTCCAGCTCCATGGCAGCGGCGCCCTGCTCCGCTGGCTGCTCGAGCGAGACCTCGTGGACGAGCTCAACCTGCGGATCTACCCCGTCGTGGTGGGCGATGGGCTTCGGCTGTTCCCGGAGCAGGGGCAGACGCACGACCTGACGCTGGTTGAGTCCCTGACGACGCCGTCCGGCGTGACGTTCCAGACCTATCGACCCGCCGGGCGGGCGACGTTCGGCAACCTGGCGGAGTGACGCCCGGCTGCTTCAAAGCGATGCGGCTGTAGACGGCGGCGCGAAGTCGCGGGGCGCAGGTGCCACCTCTCAGAACCTCACAACTCCTGACCGTGCCATACAAAGGTCCGGGTTGCATTTGGGACCCTCTGGGGGACTAGGCTGCCCTTCCGCATGCCAAGGAGGGGTGGCATGACCGAGCGACCAGCGCGATCAGCGACCAACCGACTTCCGCGCGTCCGAATGGCGGCGATGCTGGCAGTCATCAGCCTAGTAGCGATCATGGGGTTCGCCCCCGGAGTGATGGCTCAGGGCACAACCGTGGTCACGGCGATTCCCGGCGGAGGATGGATCCAGAGCCCGGACAACAGCGCGGGTGGGACCGCGCAGCTGGTCGGCCGGGCCCGGGCCCGGAACATCTGGGAGCCGGCAGCCTCCAGCTCACCACGGCGGCGAACTCGGACTTTGCCGGCGTGGCCCATCCTTTCCTGCCCGCTGGCATCCCATACGCCGATCTGACCGCCGGGAGCTGGCTGACGTTCGTGACCGGCGCGACGGGAAGTCCGGCGAGCGAAGCCGCCTCATTGCGGCTGTCCGGCTATCAAGCCGGATTCTCGGTCTTCACCACGCTCACCGTGGAGCGGGTCTACAACGGAACCACCACGCCGAATATCTGGCAGGAAACCGCGCTCGATGACGACACGCTCGTTTGGCAGACCACTGACAGCGGAGATGGGTTCTGCCTGCAACCGGCTCCGTGCATGTTCGTCGATTTCAAGGCGCAGTACCCCACTGGGCGATTCACGGCCGTTCAGGTTGCCATCGGCAGCGGGCTTCCGGCGGTGACGAGCTACGCCGATGGCGTGTCGCTGACGACCATCGAGGACGGGACTGAGGTAACGGATACGTTCGATTTCGACGTGGCGGCGGCTCCGACGCCCACGCCGACTGCCGCCCCGTCCAATCCTGCGCCGGCTAGCTCGACCCCGGCACCTGCCGGCGGCCTTCCCAACACGAGCACCGATGCGCCGCAATCTCCGTACTACGGGGTCGCGGGCATCGCGCTGGGATCGGTCGTCCTGCTGTCGGCAGTGACCGTCGGGATCGTCCGGAGGCGCCGCCTGAGCCGGTGAGCGCGGCCGGCCCGAGGTCGCCCTGGTCGATCGCTATGCCGTCTCGTCGGGCGGCACCACCAGGATCTCCAGGTCGCACTCCGCGCACTTGAAGAGCTTGTCGCCGCGCAGCAGGCGACGCTCGATATCGTGGTCTTCCGGCGAGTTGTGCTCCGCTTCCTGGAGCTGTGCCCACTCATTGCCGTGCCGATGCAACAACTCCAGCTGGCTGAGCTGAATCACTCGATCTCCTCAGTGCGCTTGTGCGTCGTCGATGGTGAGTGTGCAGTATCGGTCAAGGACAGGAAGCACGAGGGCCGCCCCTGCGGGACGGCCCTCGTATGGCGAACCCTTGATCAGCTGCCGGGGAGGTACAGCAGCAGCAGCTGGCCGTCCTCGCGGCGAAGCTGGTAGTTCAGCTGGGCGCCGGTGATCGGCGTGACATAGGTCCGCAGCGTCGGGTCAAGGAGCTGATTCACGTGCGACTGCACGTCGAGCGCCCACCAGCCCGCCCCCAGCCACTTGGACAGGTCAACGATCCCGCTCGACTCGCCTGCCGACGGTGCCGTGGGATGGGTCACGGTGCCGCACGTGCGTCCAGGTCGAGGCGAAGTCATTGCGCCAGATCTTGGCGTTGGCCGTGTCCTCCTGGACCATGAGGCTGGCGTGCCCGGCATCGAGGTTGTCCGGGTTCAGGAAGCCGACGCCGGCCTGGATCACGGTGACGACAGGCGGGGTCCCGGCATCCTGCCGTTGCAGCCGACCCTCGGCATGGATGGTGAGCGAGTCGACCACTGTCGGATCGTCAGCGTTGAGCACCATCTTGAACACCCGCCCATTGGTGTCGTAGAAGGGGAAATCGGTGGTGCCCGCCCGGATCAGGCGACCAGCCGGCCCCTCCTTGATCCGAGTCGAACCGGTATCGGTGAAGTACACGACCCGCGGATTGTCCGGGTCGTAATCCATGTCCTCCACTCGGACGAACTGGAAGACATTGTTGGCGTTCGACCAGTTCTCGAGTGCCGTCTGCGGCTGATCCGCCGTGGTGCCTCGCGCGATGGCGTCCGGCACGTGAATGAACTCACCGGCCATCGTGTCGCCGACATTGATGTCCAGGAAGTCGTTCGCGCCGTTGTTGGCGTCGGCCGCGTCCACCGCCGAACCGTTCTTGGAGGTCACCCTGAATGCCCAGAGGTCGCCGTCGTCGCCCACGAAGGCCGAGGGACTGGCGGCGGTGGTCATGTAGACCTGCGAACCCGGCGCAGTGAACGTGTCGTCACCGGAGAGCGCGACCGTGTCGTCCCAGCCGCCCGGGACCACCACCGTGTTCTCGTGGTTGTGGCGGCCGTTGATGGGTATCGGGTGGAATCCGCCCCCGGCCGTGTCCAACGCCACGCTGTAGCCCGCCTGCCGGTACGGCGTGACCGACGGATCCGACCCATAGGTCGCCCCGGTCGGCACATCGATGATGTCGTTCGACTCTTCGTTCAACAACAGGGTGTAGTTGGGGAAGCCCTCGGCCGGGCCGGCCATGAAGGCCGAGCAGAACCGGATGAAGCCGGCGGATGCCGGAAGGACCTCGTCCAGCTTGGTGAGCTGCATCGTCTTCAGGTCAAGCTGCGCACGCTGGACCGATGAATCCTCGAAATCGGCGAAGCCGCTGAACGGCACGTGCGACTGCTCGAAGTTCACGTAGAGATCGACGTAGCGCTTGCCGTTGCCGACGGGCACCACCCCGATGCCATCGGGGATGCCCTCGAACGTCTCGCCGTCGAATGTCTGCCCGCTGTTGATGAGCGGCACGACAATCGCGCCGGGCGCGTTGGCCGTGGTGGTGATGTAGGCGAATGTCGGATTCGGATGCCGGCTGGCGCCCAACGAGGACGCCGGAAGCGCGGCGAAGAGCATCAGGGCCGCCGCCAGGCCGGCGGCGGTGCGCCGGGGCCGGGGATGAGCGGAACGAGTCACGCGATAGCCTCCTCCTTGAAATCGAAGTCGGCCGCGTCGTGCAGCAGACGCGGGAGGGTCTGTGCTCGGGGCATCATCGTGCACCAGCGCGCGCCCGCCGCGCAACCGAGCAGCCGCTTGCGTTGCCGGGGGTCAACGCCTGTTTCTGGGCTTCGCGTGGCCACACGATGGCCGGCGCGCGGGTACTCTGTCGGCGCCCAGGTTCGAGCCGCCCCACCGAGCTGAGGAGCCGTCCCGCATGCGCCTGCCGCTGATCCCGCGCGAGGAGAAGTTCTTCGACCTGTTCATCGACGACGCCCGCAACATGCTGGGCGCCGCGCGACTGCTGGAGCAGTTCTTTCGCAACTACGACGAGCGCGAGCGACTGGCCAGCCAGCTGCGTGACGCGGAGCACGCCGGCGACCAGATAAGTCACGACATCGGCCACAAGCTGGAAGCCACCTTCGTCACGCCGCTCGACCGCGAGGACATCCACGCCCTGATCAATCGTCTGGACGACATCGTCGACTTCATCGAGGAGGTGGCGGACACCTGCATCCTGTACGGGATCGACCAGCCTTCCCCGATCGCGCTGCAGCAGGCAGAGATCATCGTCCGCCAGTGCGAGCAGATCACCGCCGCCCTGTCCAAGCTGCGGGACTTCAAGGGTCTGGAGCAGCACTGGATCGAGATCCACCGCCTGGAGAACGAGGGAGACCGGATCGTGCGCACCGCCATGGCCGAGTTGTTCAAGAACGGCCATGACCCGATCGAGATCATCAAGTGGAAGGACGTCTACGACGTGGCCGAACAGACGATCGATGCGTGCGAGGATGCGGCCAACGTGATCGAGCGCATCGTCGTCAAGCATGCTTGACGCCGTCGTCTGGACGCTGTTGGTCGTCCTGGGCCTGGCCGTCGCCTTCGACTACATCAACGGTTTCCACGACACCGCCAACGCCATCGCCACCAGCGTCAGCACGCGTGCGCTCCGCCCGGACTACGCCATTGCGCTGAGCGCGGTCGCCAATTTCGTCGGCGCGCTGATCGGCACCGCTGTGGCGGCCACCATCGGCGCCGGCCTGATCGACGAGGGGGTCGAGAGCCAGCTGGTGGTTGCGGCCGCCCTTATCGGCGCGATCATCTGGAACCTGATCACCTGGCGAGCCGGGATCCCCAGCTCGAGCAGCCATGCGCTGATCGGTGGTTTGCTGGGCGCCTCGTTTGCCGCGGCGGGGATCGACTCGTGGAACCTCGAGGGCATTCGCGACAAGGTGCTCATCCCGCTGGTGACCTCGCCGATCATCGGCTTCCTGCTCGGCCTGGCCGTCATGGTCGTGATCTTCAACGTATTCAAGCGGGCGCGGCCGCGGTTCATGAATGACACCTTCCGACGCCTGCAAGTGCTCTCCGCTGCCTACATGGCCCTCAGCCACGGCAGCAACGACGCACAGAAGACGATGGGCGTCATGACGCTTGGCGCTGCTCAACGCGGGGGTGATCGATGAGTTCGTGGTGCCGATCGAGATCAAGCTGCTGGCCGCCACCGCCATCTCTCTGGGAACGGCGGCCGGGGGCTGGCGGATCATCAAGACGATGGGCACGCGCGTGGTCAAGCTCGACCCGGTGCATGGCTTCGCCGCGGAGACCTCGGCGGCCACCATCATCTTCGGCGCCTCAACGCTCGGCATGCCGGTCAGCACCACCCACATCATCTCCAGCGCGATCATGGGCACCGGCGTGTCGGACCGGTTCAATGCCGTTCGCTGGGGTGTGGCCCGCAGCATCGGCCTGGCCTGGATCATCACCCTGCCGGCCGCCGGGATCAGCGCAGCACTTGCCTACGTGGTGCTGAACCCGATCCTTGGTGCGGCGGGCGGCGGCTAGCTCGCCGCCTGGCCGCACTCCGGAGCATCGGGCGGCGGGAAGTATTCGGCACTCACCAGCCGGTCGCCCTGGAGCTCAAGCGCCCAGACCGATGCCTTGCGAGCCGCCGGCGACTCAGCCAGGTCGACGTCGTCCTCCTCCGACAGACGGCCGACGAGATTCGCGATGACATCGCCCTGGCTGGACAGGACGACGCAGCCATGGATGTCGCCGGCGGTGCGGATCACGGTCGCGGCAGCGCCCTCGTCTGCGGCAAAGGCCTCTTCCGCGAGAAGCGGCTCCTGCGTCACCGGCAAGCCCAGCGCGGAGGCCAGCGGCTGTACTGTCTGCTGGCAGCGGACGACGTCGGCAGTGCGGATGTCCGTCGGATCGAAGTGGGCCAGGAGCCGGACCAGCTCGTCGGCCTGCGCCCAGCCGCAGTCGTCCAGCGGACGCTGCCGATCGTCGCCTTCCCAGGTATTGCGGCTCACCGCGCTGCCGTTGCGAACCAGCAGCACCATCCTCCCCGCTGCTGACCCGCGCACGAAGCGGTCGAGGACATCGCGGTCCAGGTCGCGGGTCAACGCGTCGTGCGCCTCCCCCAGCGTGAGCCATCGCAGTTCGTCAACCTCGCGAGTGGGGCCAAAGCCGCCCGACGCCGCCTCCATCGCCCACCACCGCACGACTTTCTGGCGCGCCACGCCGGAGTCGACCTTCAGGTACCGGGTCTCGCCCAGCGATCGGCCCAGGCGCACGTGGTAGCCGGTCTCCTCGAGCACCTCGCGAATCGCTCCATCGACCTCGCGCTCACCGGCGGCCAGCTTGCCCTTGGGCAGACTCCAGTCGTCATACCGTTGCCGGTGGATGACGGCAACTTCGATCGCCGCGGGACCATCGGCATCGGCGGCGTTGCGCCACAGAACTCCGCCCGCGGCGCGGATCGTGCCTTCGCTCACCGCCCGCCCCAGCGCTTCACTCGCTTGAGCAGCGTGTCGCGCACGGCCGGGTAGCCGGCACGGAGGGCGCGGCGGCGCGCCTCGAGGCGCTCCGCGTAGCGGCCGGCAGCGAAGGCGAACACGGCATCCTTGCGATGCACTTCCATCGTCTCCCGCACCTGCTGCTGCATGACGAGCGCATCCTGATGCGCACCCAGGACGTCCTGCACGGCCGTGGCAGCGCCCGCGATGTCGCCAACTCGGCTGGAGCGGCGGGCGACGAACGGACCAATCGCCTCAGCCGCGTAGCGCAGGTTCTTGGCCCCGATGCGTGCCGCGTGATACGTCTTGTCCGGGCTGTCGGGCTGAACGTCCTTGAGGCGTGCTACGGGTGCGATCGGCCGTCTTCGCCAGCAGGTCCGGGACAACGTCGGCCGCCGGTCGACCGGCGGCTGCGGTCAGGAGCGGATCGCGCGCCGCCTGCACCATCCGCTCCAGCAGGTCCAGGTAGCGCGAGCCGGCAAGGGCCTCCATCAGCTCCTCCCGCGCGTTATCCCGCGCGGTGGCGATGGCGGTCTGCAGCTGCATGAGGTCTCCCTGGAGGTCGGCATCGTCGGAGGCGAGGGATTCGAGCTGCACGTCGCGATCGCGCACCGCCCCCAGCAGGTCCCCGAGCCATCGCAGCTCATCGGCCAGCGCGTCAGCCCACGGCGCGTCGAGGAGCGGGCCGAAGGTGCCGATGTCTCCGCGCAGCCGGCGCGTGGCGACGCGCATCTGGTGCACGCCCTCGACCTCTCCCAGCCGCGTCGGGGCATCGTTCTCCATCAACCGTCGCAGGCCGTTGGCAATGGTGAAGCGGACGGCCTCGCCGGCGGGCGCCTGCGGATCCGGTGTCGGAACCACGAAGTCCGGCGCGGCTGCCGCCCGCGGCCCAAGGGCCCTCACGGCCTTCGGGACCGGCTCGGAGTTGGTGGCGCCTGCGCGCTGCAGCGCGACCACGATCGGCTGCAGCTTGTCCGGCCCGGCATCGCGGCTCTCCAGCTCCAGCTCACGGAAGCGGCCGATCACGCGTTCGCCGTCGAGCACTGAGACGTCGTCCTGGGTCAGCAAGGCAATCTCCGTCCCATCCGCGGCCGCGAGGAGCCAGCGACGGCGGCGCGTGCTGAGTGCCGCTGCGGGCGCGAGGTGACCGCGACGGGCCCAGGCGGAGACCAGGTCCCGCGCCGCGGTTGGGATCTCCGCTGGGCCACCAGAGAAGCTCAGCTCCTGGTGATCGCCGGTTTCGCCATGCGGCGCGGGCAGTTTGAGGGACCAACACGGGCCGCCGTCGTCGCCAATGCGGTAGCGGAGGGTCACGCCGCTGCGAGCCAGGCGGAGGTCGACTGTGTCGTGGTAGATGGAGCCGAGCTCCAGATCGGGCAGATCGGTCACGGTCGCAACCGCCGTGTCGCTGCCCTCGGACAGGGGCGGCAGGACGAATGTGTCGCCAATGGCGAGCTTCAGGTCCAGCTCACCCACCTGGATGCGCTCGCGCCATGAGCTCTTCCTGCAAGCTCACGATGTCGGCGCCCGGGTCACGCTGTGGAGGCTGCCAGCTCCCATCGCTCTGCAGCTGCCAGGCGGCGACGTTGTCGGACAGCGCCAGCCGCAGGATGTCGATGCACTGCTGGCGAGCCGGCGGGTCGTCCACTCGCACCAGCACCTCAACGCGACGGTCCAGGTTGCGGTGCATCAGATCGGCGCTGCCGATGTAGACCTCCGGGTCACCGTTGTTCCGGAAGAGGAAGATCCGAGAATGCTCGAGGAAGCGTCCGACGATGCTCTTGACCCGGATCGACTCGCTCATGCCCGTGACACCCGGGCGCAGTGAGGAGATGGCGCGCACCACCAGGTCGATCGTGACGCCACGGTTCGACGCCTGGTAAAGGGCATCGATGATTCCCTCGTCCACGAGATTGTTGACCTTGATGCCGATGTACCCCGGACTGTCCGGCGTGCTCAGCTCGGCTTCCCGTCGGATCAGCTCGATCATTCGCGTTCGCAACATCTGCGGGGCGACGATCAGGTGCTCGTACTCCGGGTGGCGTGCGTAGCCGGTCAGGTAGTTGAACAGGCTGCTGACCTCAGCCCCGACGTCCGGGTCGGCGGTGAGCAGGCCGATGTCCTCGTAGATGCG
Source organism: uncultured Chloroflexia bacterium (assembly GCA_963720505.1). Classification (GTDB taxonomy): domain Bacteria; phylum Chloroflexota; class Limnocylindria; order QHBO01; family QHBO01; genus DASSCW01. Next base: position 545,432 of record CAVRFT010000003.1, on the reverse strand, counting down.
CGCGGTAGTGGGGTTGTAATTGCCGGTCCCGACGTGGACGTAGCGACGGATCTCGCCTTCCTCCTCGCGCACGACCAGGCACAGCTTCGAATGCGTCTTCAGACCCAGCATGCCGTACATGACGTGGCAGCCGGCATTCTCAAGGGTGCGAGCCCAGGCGATATTGGCCACCTCGTCGAAACGGGCCTTGATCTCGACCAGCACCACCACCTGCTTGCCCGCCTGGGCGGCCTCGACCAGGGCTTCGACAATGGGGCTCTGGCCGGATGTGCGATACAGCGTCTGCTTGATGGCGAGCACGTTGGGATCCGCCGCCGCCTGCTCGATCAGCCGCTGGACGGTGCTGCCGTACGAGTCATACGGATGCTGAACCAGCATGTCTCCCGCCCGCAGTGCGGCGAAGATGTCCGCCTCTCCCAGGTCCGTGGCGGCCAGCCTCGCCGGTATGCGGCCCTGGAAGGGCGGGTCCTTGAGGTCGGGTCGATCCAGCTCCTGCAGCTCGGACAGGCCGGCAAGATGCAGGGGGCCAGGCACGGTATAGATGTCGGCCGCACCGATCTGCAGCTCCCGCGCCAGGAGGTTGCGCATCTCGGGCGGCATCCCCTCCTCGATCTCGAGACGGACGGCAGGGCTGGTACGGCGGCGACGGATCTCCTCCTCGAGCGCCTCCAGCAGATCCTCCGCCCCGTCGTCGTCAACCTCCAGGTCCGCATTGCGCGTCACGCGGAAGACATGGCGCTCCAGGACCCGCATCCCCGGGAAGAGCCGGCCCAGGTTGGCGGCGATGACGTCCTCGAGCGGGACGAAGATGCCCGGCTCGGGTGACACGAACCGGCCGAGCAGGGGCGGGATCTTGACCCGCGCGAAATGGATCAGGTGCGTGTCCGGATCCTCGACGCGGATGGCCAGGTTGAGCGACAAGTTCGAGATGTATGGGAACGGGTGACCGGGGTCGACCGCCAGCGGCGTCAAGACCGGGAAGATCCGGGTGCTGAACATGGCCTGCAGGACGCGCGCCTGGCCCTCGTCCAGCTCCGTCCAGCGCAGGATGTGGATCCCTTCGGCGGCGAGCAGCGGCGCCAGCTCCCGATAGAGGCCGGCCTGCCGGGTGGCGATGATCTGGGCCCGCTCACCGATCTGCGCCAGCTGCTCGGAGGCTGTCAGCCCATCGGCCGAGCGCGGTCGGCCAAGCCCAGCCACCTCCTGTCGCTTCAGGCCGGCGACGCGGACCTGGAAGAACTCATCCAGGTTGTTGGCGGCGATGGCCAGGAACTTCACCCGTTCGAGGAGCGGCAGGTTGGGGTCTTCGCCAAGTGCCAGCACGCGTTCGTCGAAGGCGAGCCAGCTCAGCTCGCGGTTCAGGTAACGCTCGTCGGATGGCAGGAACGTGCCGTTGGCGCGGCGAGGCCGCCCCATCGGAACCGCCTGGCGCGCGGCTGACGAGACCATGGAGTCGAAACGTTAACCCACGCGTGTCAAGCCGACGCTAAACGAGGGTCCTTAACACAGCCCTGACGTTGCGCTAAGGCGTCGTTAAGCGCCCCACCCGAGCATGCGATCCGTGGCCGTGTGCCCACTCACGCACACAGATCACCGGAGGAGAGATTCCATTGAGCCTCACACTCGTGCGGGTTCGAACGCCCGCAACTCTCGCTGTCGCCGCAATGCTGACTGCTGGCTGCGTGCGGTGGCGGATCGTCGCCGTCGCCGAACAGCGGCGGTAGTGGGGATGCTGGTCTTTCCGGCGAAATCGTCATTTCGGGCTCGTCCACTGTCGAGCCGATCAGCTCCATCGTGGCATCTGATTTCAACGCGGCCAACCCGAACGTTGACTATTCGGTCGACGGCCCGGGCACTGGCGACGGCATGGCACTCCTCTGTGACGGCTCGATCGACATCGCCGACGCGTCGCGCCAGATCGAGGATGAGGAAGCGGCCGTCTGCGAGCAGAACGGCATCCACTTACATCGAACTACAGATCGGCATCGATGGCATCAGCGTCATCACCTCGCGCGGACAACACCGACGTGACCTGCCTCAGCTTCGCCGACCTCTATGCGCTGACCGGTCCGGAGTCGCAGGGCTTCGACACCTGGGATGCTGCCAACTCCCTGGCCGACGAGATCGGCTCCGGCGAGTATGGCGAGGTCCACACGCCGTTCCCGTCCAAGGCGCTGGAGATCACGGCACCGGGTGAGGAGTCCGGCACGTACGACACGTACGTCGGCTTCGTGATCACGAGCCTGGCCGAGGAGCGTGGCCAGGACGCCGCCAGCAGGCCCGACTACCACTCCTCTGCCGACGACAACGTGATCATCGAGAACATTGGCGGCGCGGACGGCTCCCTGGGATGGGTTGGCTTCGCCTTCGCCGACGAGAACTCGGACACCGTCACCTCGCTCGAGGTCGACGGAGGCGACGGCTGCGTGGCACCCAACGCCGACACGATTGCGTCGGGCGAATACCCGATGAGCCGGCCGCTGTTCATCTACGTGAACACGGACGAGGCAGCCTCTCGCCCGGAGCTGGCGGCCTTCGTTGACTACTACCTGTCCGACCAGGGCATGTCGGCCGTGACCGAGGCCGACTACATCGCCGTTGGCGCCGACGTTCTGGCGCAGACGCGGTCGGCCTGGGAAAGCCGCTGATCGGCAGTCAGTCCGCGAGGGAGGTCGAGCGGGGCGCTCGGCCTTCCTCGTCGTCACCCGAGACCATGCAACACCCTCCCCCGATGACCACCGCATCGAGGATGATGCGACCGTGACGGCAGCTCCGATCGCCGCATCCGACCTGCAGATCGCCGTTGGCCGTCGCCGGCGCGAGCGCGTGGTGAAGCTGCTTTTCACCGCCGCCGCGGTGCTCTCGATCGTGATCAGCCTGGCGATCATCCTCAGCCTGATCGGCAACGCACTGACCTTCTTCATCAACGTCGACAAGTCCACCCTGTGGACCGATGGCTGGTTCCCGCGACGTGGGCTGTTCGACATCAAGACCATCGTGGCCGGCACCCTGGTCATCTCGGCGGTCGCGATGCTGGTCGCGACGCCCCTGGGCCTGGGCGCCGGGATCTACCTGTCCGAGTACGCCTCGCCCCGGGTGCGCCGCTCCCTGAAGCCGATCATCGAGATCCTTGCCTCGATCCCAAGCGTGGTGCTCGGCTTCTTCGCGCTGACCTGGATCAGCCCGAACATCATTCAGCCGCTGACCGACGCGCCCCTATCGAACATGGCCGCGGCCGGCATCGCAGTCGGAGTGCTGATCACGCCGCTGATCGCCTCCGTCTCGGAGGACGCGATGCACGCCGTGCCCGCCTACCTCCGTGAGGCGAGCTACGGGCTCGGTGCGCGTCGGCGCAACACCACCATGTCGGTCGTCGTACCGGCGGCGGTGTCCGGGATCGTGGCGGCGCTGATCATCGGCGTCTCGCGCGCGATCGGCGAGACGATGATCGTGGCCATCGCCGCGGGCGGGACGGGGGGGTCGCTGTTCGAGCTAAACCCGCTCGAGCCAGGGCAGACCATGACCGCCGCGATGACCTCGCTGGCGATCGGCTCCGACCAGGTGCGCGGCACCGAGTACACGTTCGAGAGCCTCTTCTTCGTCGGCTTCCTGCTGTTCGTGGTCACGCTTGCTCCTGAACCTGATGAGTGACGCGTTCGTCCGGCGCGTGCGGCGGGCGTACTGATGGCCGTCAGGGTCCAGGCCATGAACGTGTCGGAGATCGTTGAGCAGCGGCTGCGCGGCCAGACCACGGACTGGCGCAGCCGTGCGCTGGAGATCGGACTACTGGTCTCCCTGCTGATCAGCCTTGGCGTGCTGGTCGTGTTGCTCGCCGACATCATCATCAAGTCGTTCCCCGTCTTCGCCACCCGGCCGGTGGACTTCCTCTTCTCGCCGTTGTCGGCCCGCCCGGCGACCACCGGCATCCTGCAGGGCCTGATCGGATCGGTCCTGCTGATCCTGTTCGTGGTCCTGCTTGCCCTGCCGCTGGGTGTGGGTGCGGCGGTCTACCTGGAGGAGTACGCCCATGACTCGGGCCCGACCCGCCTGATCCGGACCAACATTCGCAACCTGGCGGGCGTCCCAGCCATCGTCTACGGCCTGCTCGGCCTGGCGGTCTTCGTCACCCTGCTGGGCATGGGCAAGATCCTGATCGCCGGCGGCCTGACGCTGGCCATCGTGGTGCTGCCCATCGTGGTGATCACCGCCTCCGAGGCGCTGCGCGCCGTGCCCGATCTCGATTCGCGAGGCCGCCTTCGGCGTCGGTGCCACGCGCTGGGAGACGGTCCGCAGCCATGTCCTGCCGTACGCCGCACCGGGCATCTTCACCGGCACGATCCTGGCGCTGGCCCGCGCCTTCGGCGAAACCGCTCCGCTGCTGATGGTCGGGGCCATTGCCGGCACGTTCAGCAACACCGACCCGGCCGAGATGCTGACCGGCTCCTACACTGCCCTGCCGACCATCATCTTCGACTGGTCGGGCAAGCCGCAGGAAGAGTTCCGGGCACTGACCGCCGCGGCCATCGTCGTCCTGCTGGTGGTGATCCTGCTGGTCAACGCGATAGCCATCACGCTGCGGAACCGATATGACCGAAGGTGGTGACCGAGTGACAGCCCATACCGAGCGGGACCGCACCGGGCGCGTCGAGCTGGACCGGCCGGAAGGACCGACAATACGCGTCGTGACGCGACAGCCGGAGCTCGACGAGTCCGAGGCGATTGCGCCTGCCGCCGAGCGCCGGGCCGAGCCATTGGCGTTCGCGGCCGATGAGGTGGTCTTCGAGCTGCGCGACCTGTCCTGCTACTACGGCGCGTTCCGGGCTGTCCGGAACGTCTCGCTCAGCGTGCCGCACAACAAGATCACCGCCCTCATCGGGCCATCCGGCTGCGGCAAGAGCACGCTGCTGCGCTCCTTCAACCGCATGAACGACCTGGTCGACAGCGCACGGATCGAAGGCCAGGTGCTGTACCACGGGGTCGACCTGTATGCCGATGGAATCGACCCGGTGGAGGTGCGCCGGCGGATCGGGATGGTCTTCCAGAAGCCGAACCCGTTTCCGAAGTCGATCTACGACAACGTGGCGTTCGGTCCGCGCGTGGCGGGCTACCGGGGCGACATGGACGACCTGGTGGAGCGCTCGCTGCGTCGCGCGGCGCTGTGGGACGAGGTGAAGGACAAGCTCAAGCATCCGGGCACCGCGCTGTCGGGCGGCCAGCAGCAGCGACTCTGCATCGCGCGCGCGATTGCGGTCGAGCCGGATGTGATCCTGATGGACGAGCCGTGCAGCGCGCTCGATCCGATCGCCACCCTGCGGATCGAGGAGCTCATGCGCGAACTCAAGGAGAACTACACGATCGTGATCGTGACCCACAATATGCAGCAGGCGGCGAGAGCCAGCGACTACACCGCGTTCCTGACCATGGGTGACGACCGCGCGGGCTACCTGGTCGAGATGGCCGCCACCGGGCAGCTGTTCACCATGCCGCAGAATCGGCTGACAGAGGACTACATCACCGGCCGGTTCGGCTGAGACAGGGGCGGGAGGCAAGCCATGGAGCGAGCGACAGAGAAGGACACGCAGGGCACGGCGCCAACCGCTGCGACCCATGCCTCGTCGCTGCGCCGCACCTTCGAGGACGAGCTGCAGGCGACCAAGGACGACGTCCTTCGGCTGGGCGCCATGGTGGAGAGCCAGCTGCAGCGCGCAGGCCAGGCCATGGTGCAGCGTGACGTCGACCTGGCCGACAAGGTGCGCTGGGCTGACACCGAGGTGAACGAGCTACAGCGCCAGATCAACCTGGAGATCACCAGCGTGATCGCGCGCCAAGGGCCCATGGCGCGTGACATCAGGGAGCTGCTGGCCCTCTACCACGCCGCCGCAGAGCTGGAGCGGATGGGCGATTACGCAACGAACATCGCCAAGCTTGCGCAGCAGCTGGCCGTAGAGCCGGAGCTTCCGATCTTCCGCCAGGTCATCGCGATGGAGCAGCTCTGCCGCGAGCAGCTGCGCTCAGCCATGCGGGCCCTCGTGGACGTCAGCGAAGAGGAGGCGCGCGCCGTCTGTCGCCGTGACGACGAGATCGATGCGCTTTACAACAGCGTGTACGAGGACGCCGTCACCCTGATGGAGGTGTCGCCGGAGCGGGCCCGGCAGGCGACGCACATGCTCTTCGCCGCGCACCACCTGGAGCGGCTGGGCGATCGGGTGACCAACATCGGCGAGGACGTCGTCTTCCTGGCCACCGGCCGGGTCGAGGACCTCAACCCGTAGGCGTCGGACGCCGGGGCCGATGAAGCGCCGCATCCTGGTCGTGGAGGACGACCGCACCCTGCGCCAGGCGCTCACCTTCAACCTGGGTCGCGAAGACTACGAGGTCCGTGTGGCGGTCGACGGGGAGCAGGCACTGGCGGCCGGTCGTGACCCGACCCTCGACCTCATCCTGCTCGATGTCATGCTGCCCGCCATGAGCGGCCTGGAGGTGCTGCGGCGACTCCGCAGCGAGGCGATCACCACCCCGGTGATCGTCGTCTCGGCCAAGGGCGACGAGATCGACCGGGTCGTGGGACTCAAGGTCGGCGCCGATGACTACGTCAGCAAGCCGTTCAGCCGTCCGGAGCTGCTGGCCCGGATCGAGGCGGTGCTGCGCCGCCAGCGACGCGCGGAGTCGCAGGGCGGTACGGAGGGGGGACAGACGATCCGATCCGGCGACCTGGCGGTCGACGTGGGGCGTCGGGAGGCGACGTTCAACGGCGAGAGCCTGACCCTCACCACCAAGGAGTTCGACCTGCTCGCCCACCTGGCCGGCCACCCGGGACGCATCTTCACCCGCGACCAGCTCCTGGCCCGGCTCTGGGGCATGGACTACGACGGCGACGGACGGACGGTGGACGTCCACGTCTCCTGGCTCCGCTCCAAGCTGCGCGCGCGCGACGGCCACAACTACTTCCGCACCGTGCGCGGCGTGGGCTACGCCTTCGCGCCCCGGCCGGCACACGGCGCATGATGCCGGTCGTGGCCGACGAGCTGCTCGGGGACGCGATCGAAGCCCTCCTGGGGCGCAGCGGCGAGACGATCCTGGTCCTGGTTGATGACCGCCTGCGCATCGTCCGCGCGGGCACCGGCACCGAAGGGCTGGCCGACCGGCCGAGCGACCAGCTGACCGGGATGAGCCTGATCGCGGCCTTCGGCTCGGTGGCGCTGGACGGCATCGCCCGCCAGGCGCAGGCCAGCGGCGGCGCGGCGGTCGGCGAGTCGGAGCTCGGCCGGCTGGGCGCGCGCACCTTCTCGATCGAGGCGGTGCCATTGCCCGGCGGGCGCCTGGTCATCGCGCTGCACGAAACCACCAGCCAGCGCCGCGCCGAGCGCATCCGTCGCGACTTCGTGGCCAACATCAGCCACGAGCTGCGCACGCCGTTGGCCTCCATCAAGCTGCTGGCCGAGACCCTGTCCGAAGGTGCGGTGGACGATCCCCAGACAGCCCATGACTTCACCCTGCAGATCGAGCGCGAGGTCGATCACCTGGCCCAGCTGGTGGACGAGCTGCTGGACCTGTCGATGATCGAGTCGGGCGAGACGAAGCTGGCCATCGAGCCGGTCGAGCCCCGCGTGCTGGTACGCGACGTGGCCGAGCGCATCCGGCCCGTCGCCGAGCGGCGCGGCGTGAGGGTGGTGGCGGACGCCGGCGCCCCCTCGGACGGGCCGCGTGTGGCCGCCGATCCGGCGCGGCTGGGGCAGGCGCTGCTCAACCTGGCGCACAACGCGGTGAAGTACAGCCACCCGGGCGGCGAGGTCCGTATCGGCTGGGAGGCCGGCACGACGTGTGCCCGCTTCACGGTCACGGATGACGGCATCGGCATCCCCGAGTCGCATCGGGAACGCATCTTCGAACGCTTCTACAAGGTGGACCGGTCGCGAGCCCGTGAGGGAGACGAGACTCCCGGCGGCAGCGCGGGGCTGGGCCTTGCCATCGTGCGGCACCTGGTAGAGGCACACGACGGGAGCGTGGGCGTGGAGAGCGAGGAGGGCGCCGGCTCCACCTTCTGGATCGAGATCCCCTTCGCCTGACGCCCTTAGCACCGTTGGTTGCGCGCGCAACCAGCTGTTCTGTCAGCATCTGCCCATGGCAGCCCGCTCGGTGCCGAGCCCCCGCGACCCGCGCCTGCTGACGTGGCGCACCTTCCTGTACGCCCATGCCCAGATCCGGCGTCAGCTCGAACGCGAGCTGCAGGCGGAGCAGTCAATGGGCCTGGCCGATTACGAGCTGCTGCTGGTGCTCGCCTACAGCCCGGAGCGGCGCCTGCGGATGAGCGAATTGGCCGATGCGCTGGCGCTATCACGGTCGGGCGCGACCCGGCTGATCGATCGCCTGCAGGCCGATGGGCTGGTCGAGCGCATCTCCTGCGACACCGACCGCCGCGGCCAGTGGGCGCAGCTCACCACCGGCGGCTACGAACGGCTGCGCACGGCCTCGCCGACTCACCTGCGCGGGGTGGCCTGCCACTTCCTGGATCGCATCCCCGATGCGGAGCTCGAGTCGCTGCGGCGCACGCTCGAACGAGTGACCGAGACCGTCTAGCCGCCGTCCCCGCCCTGGTCCAGGTCGTCGCGCAGGCCGCGGATCATCTCGGCCCGCGGGTCGTCCGGCGCGAGGTCCAGAAAGCGGTCGAACTGCCGAACGGCTTCCGCGGTGTCGCCGTTGCCGCGCGCGATCAGGCCGCGGAAGAACGGGATGTCCGGGTCGTCCTCGCCCACCACGTCGGCGTAGCGGTCGGTGGCGGCGTCCGCGTCGTCCCACAGGCCCGTGCGCACCAGCAGGGTCACCAGTCGCTGGTTGGCATCACGGCTCTGCGGGGCGGCGTCGCGCATGAGGACCAGGCTGACGAGGGCGGCGCTCACATCGTCGGCGGTCCCGCCGGCGAGGTAGAGGTCGGACAGCTCTGCCAGCGCGTCGACGTCGCGCGGGTTGGCGGAGACCGTGTCGGTGAGCTGCCGAATGCGCTCGAGCCGTGAGTCCTTCTCGGCAATGCCGAACGGCGGCGGAGCGGCGAAGGCGGCGAGCAACAGCAGGGCCAGCACTCCGCCGACCAGCGCCGGCAGCCGCCAGCGGCGGCGTGCGTGGCGGGTTGGGATCCTGCCCGGCGTCCGCTTCCTCCTCCGGTGTCACGCCTTCGAGCGCGCGCAGCGTGCGGACGGCACGCGCCTCAGCCTCCTCGTGCTGCAGGCGATAGCTCTCATCGTCGAGCGAGCCGGCCCGCCGATCCGCCTCGATGTCGCGCAGCGCCTCCAGCGCCAATCCATGCCGGACGATGGCCGCCTCGCGCTCGGGATCGGGCTCCGGCTCGGCCACCGGCTCCCGCGCATCGAGCAGCGGCCAGGCCACCGCCAGCGCCACCGTGCCGGCCACCAGGATCAGGAGCAGGAGCTCACCCATCCAACGCCTCGACCTCGTCGCGGACGGTGCGCCGCGCCTCGTCGTCGGACGCGCCGTCCCCGGCCGAATCGCCGGCGCCCGCATCGGCCTCAGCCGGCCGCCGCGCCAGCAGCCACCAGGCGAAGACGCCCACGCCGATGGCGAGCACCGCCAGCGGCAGCAGCCAGATCAACGGATCGGCCGGCTGCAGCAGGATCCATTGGCCATAGCGGTCGACGAAGTGCTGCCGGACCTCGTCAACCGAGTGACCGGCGGCAAGCTGCTCGGCAATCTCGGCACGGATCGCATCCGCCGAGGCGGTGTGCGACTCGGCCACCGACAGCGCCTGGCAATCGGGGCAGCGCAGCTCGGCGGCCAGCCGCTGCGCCTGCTGATCCACGGTCTGGGCCGGAGCCGGCTGCAGCAGCGCGAACGCGACGGCCGCGCCCAGCATCAGCAGGCCCGCAGCGGCCAGGACCAACAGCCACCCCCTCAAGGCCGGATCCCGATCTTCGGAAGCTGCTCCGCCAGCACGTCGGCGGTCAGCGGCCCGACGTGCTTGTAGCGCACGATGCCATCGGCATCGACGAAGAAGGTCTCGGGCGGGCCGGTGACGCCCAGGTCCAGCGTCATGCGGCCGTCGGCATCGGTCAGATCAGGCCAGCCGCCATCCCCGTAGCGCTCCAGGAACTGCGTCGCCTGGTCGGACGTGTCGTTGTAGAGGATGCCGACCACCGCCAGGTCGTCGCCGTGCTCCCGCTGCAGGTCCAGCAGCAGCGGATGCTCCTGCACGCACGGTGCGCACCACGACGCCCAGACGTTGACGACCGCCGGGCGTCCGGCCAGATCGGCAGTGTCGAAGCTGCCGCCGTCCAGGGTGTTGCCGGCCAGCGCCGGCAATGGGTGGCCGATCAGCGGCGACGGGACCAGCCGCGGGTCGCGTCCGAGGCCGGTGAACAGCAGCCAGCCGACAGGCACTGCCAGCAGCGGGATCAGCAGCCAGCGCCAGGGGGAGGCCATGACCCGGTGCATCGTCACGTTCCCGCCGCCGCGACGACCGCCGCCCGGCGATGCCGCTCCGGCCAGGCCGCGAAGATGGCGCCCAGGGCGACGATGGCGCCACCGAGCCAGATCCAGCCGACCAGCGGATTGACGAAGACGCGCAGCGTTGCCGCGCCGGTGTCAGGGTCGTATGCGATCAACGTGACGTACAGGTCCTCGCCGAACGAACTGCGGACCGCCGGCGTAGCGATCGGCGTGGTGGAGCTGGGGTAGTCGCGCAGCGCGGTCGTCAGCGCGCCCGACTGGGGGCCGGAGATCATCAGCTCTGCGCGTGTCTCGCGCACCCGGGCATCCGACGCCAGGGGCTCGATCACCAGCCGCTCGTGGCGCAGGCGGTAGGGGCCGAGGGTCATCTCCTCACCCGGCCGCAACGTGGCGGTGGCCTGGATGCCCATGGTTGCCGAGATGGCGATGGCGATCGCCATGACGCAGATGCCGGCGTGCACCAGGTACCCTCCATAGCGCCGTCGATTGCGCGTCGCCAGCCGCCAGACGGCCGTCGGCGGCGCTTCGCCACGGCCGCTGGCCCGTGCCCGAGCACCGCGGACCACTTCCTCGCCCATCATCACGACCACGAACAGCGCCAGGCCGATCGCGGCCAGCGGCCCCGGCTCACGGGCGCCCAACAGCAGCCACGCCGCCGCCAGGCCCACCAACCCCGCCAGTACCGGCAGCGCGAAGCGCTCGCGGATGGTCCGCCACGAGGCACCGCCCCACGGCAGCGCCGGCCCCACGCCCATCAGGAACAGCAGCGCCACGAAGGCCGGCGCCCCGACACGGTTGAACCACGGCGCTCCCAGGCTCACCGTCTCGCCGCTCACCGCCTCGACCGCCAGCGGATAGAGCGTCCCCAGCAGCACGATCAGGCTGATGGCCAGGAACAGCACGTTGTTGAACAGGAACGCCGATTCGCGACTGACCGGGCTGCCGGCCGGCCGCAGGTCGCGCAGCCGCGGTGCACGCCACACGATGAGGCCCAGCCCGCCAACCAGCGTGACCAGCAGTGCGACCAGGAACCAGCCGCCGATGCCGGAGGCAGTGAAGGAGTGAACGCTGGCCACCACGCCGGACCGGGTCACGAAGGTCCCGAACAGGGTCAGCCAGAAGGTGAGCACCACCAGCAGGTGGCTCCACACGCGCAGGGTGCCGCGTCGCTCCGCGACCATGCTGGAGTGGATGAAGGCGGTGGCGGTCAGCCATGGCAACAGGGCCGCGTTCTCGACCGGGTCCCAGGCCCAGTAGCCGCCCCAGCCCAGCACCTCGTAGCTCCACCATGCGCCAGCCACGATCCCGGCCGTCAGGAAGATCCAGGGCACCAGCGTCCAGCGGCGGACGATGCCCAGCCACTCCTCGTCGGTGCGGCCGGTGATCAGAGCAGCCACGCCGAAGGCGAACGGGATCGCCAGGCCGGTGTAGCCGAGGTACAGGAGCGGCGGGTGCAGGCCCATGAATGGGTTGTTCTGCAGCAGGGCATTCGGCCCGTTGCCCTCCGCCGCGATCGGCGAGATGCGCAGGAACGGGTCGCCCGGCCAGGTCATGACCGCGAAGAAGAAGGCAGTCCCCAGCGCCAGCGTCATGCCCACCCACGGCATGAGGGCCTGGGCCCGATGGCGGAACCGATGGAGGACCAGCGCGGCCCAGCCGGTGGCCAGCAGGGTCCAGAACAGGATCGATCCCTCCAGCGCCGCCCAGAGGCTGATGAACGAGTAGAAGGGCGGGGTGGTGGTGGCGTTGTTGCGGACCACGTAGCGCACGCTGAAGTCGTGGGTCAGCAGCGAGATCACCATGGCGGCGCATCCCAGCAGGGCCAGCCCGAAGGCGGCGACCATGGCGCGCCGTCCCATCGTCGCCAGCACGGCGTCGCGGCGCCGGCCGCCCAGCGCGAAGACAGCGGCGGCAAACAGGGTGGTGGCCAGGCCGACGACGACCGCCACATGGCCGAGCGTCGGGATCACGTGCCAGCGCCGGGATCGATCACCTGGGACGGGATGCCGCTGCCGGAGGGTGCGACGTAGTTCTCATCATGCTTGACGATCACCTCGGTCGGCTCGAACACGCCAAGCACGCTCAGCCGGCCCTGCACCACCACGCCCACACCCTCGCGCGGGCAGAGCAGCGCGTCCGCGTCCGGGGCGCTGCGTACCTGGACCTGGGTGGTGCCGTCGGTCATGGTGAAGGCCACCCGCCCGTCGTCGCAGGTCAGGCTGCCCGGCTCGACCAGGCCGCCCAGGCGCATGGATGAGCCGATGGCCTCCTCCCCCAACGCACGCAGCTCGGTCGGGGTGCGGTAGTAGACCAGGGCATTGCCGATGCCGCTGAAGGCGAGCCAGGCGATGGCCCCGACGACGAGCGCGACGGCCAGCAGCAGTCCCCAGCGCGACCGGCTGGAAGGGGCGGGCTGCTCCAGCGTCATGCGCGGGAGTCGGGCGCGGGCGGTGGCGCTGACTCGGCCTGGCGACGGATGCGGAGCGACGCCTCTCGGGCGGCGGAGAGGCGGCGCAGGAGCAGGCCGGCGTAGACGACCAGCCCGCCCAGAATGACCCCGTAGGCGGCGATGATGAAGCCCAGGTCCTGCATCAGGCGCCCTCCACACCGTGGCCGGCCACGGGTTCGCCGGTGGGTGGCGGCGTCGCCAGGGCCGCGCGCCGGGCTGCGCTGATGCGGCCCAGTCGCCCGTGCTCCTCGATCTGCCACTCGATCCGGGCCAGCTGGTAGCGGCGGATCATGAGCCAGCCCCAGGCGATGGTGAAGGCCACCACCATGCCGACCAGCGCAATGACGAACTGGGCAGGCGCCGCTGGATGCAGGACCTTGTCCGGCGAGCCGATGGTCGGACCCTGGTGCAGGCCACGCCACCACTCGACGCTGAAGTGGACGATGGGGATGTCGACCGCCGCCACGATGCCGACCACCGCCGCTCGCGCGGCGCGTCGGTAGGGATCCTCGGTCAGGCGCCGGATCAGCAGGTAGCCCAGATACAGGGCCAGCAACAGGGCGGTGGTGGTCAGTCGCGGGTCCTCCCACTGCCAGAAGACGCCCCACACCGGCCGGCCCCACATCATGCCGCCCCAGATGGCGAACGCGGTGAACATGACGCCGATCTCCGCGCCCGCGAGCGCGACCGCATCGAAACGCAGGTCACGCCGCCACAGGTAGCCAATGCCAGACAGCGCGGTCACCCCGAACGACAGGTAGGCGAGCCAGGCAGACGGGACGTGCACGTACATGATCCGCTGCGCGTCACCCTGGTTGACGTCTGGCGGAACCACGAATAGGGCGAAGAATGAGGCGGACGCCACCGCCACCAGCGCGACCACGCCCAGGATCCGAGTCGCCGTCATCAGTCCTCCAGCAGGTAGCCGTACGTCGCGGCGCCGGCCACGATCATGACGAGGTCGAAGGCGGCCAGCAGCTGCAGCCAGGCCCCCAGGTCTCCGAGCGGATTGCCGGCCAGCGCCGCGGTGGTGGCCTTGACGGCGGCCAGCAGCAGCGGCGCCACCACCGGCAGCATGAGCAGCGGCAGCATGACCTCGCGTGCCGCCATGCGCACCGTCACGCCGGCGTAGAAGGTGCCCACCGCCGCCAGGCCGATCGCGCCGAGGAGCACGGTGGCGACCAGCGCCGGCCAGGCGTCTCCCAGGCTGATGCCATACAGGATGGCGACCACCGGCAGCAGCACGCCACCCAGCACCAGCACCGCCACCAGCCCAGCCAGCATCTTGCCGAGGTAGATCGCGTAGCGCTCGACCGGGTAGCGAGCCAGCTCGTCCAGCGCGTCATCCTCGGTCTCCAGCTGGTGCAGACGCGTCACGCTGAGCAGCGAACCGAACACGATCGCCAGCCACAGAAGTCCCGGCGCCGCGTCGGTCAACCGGCGCGCATCGGGACCAAGGGCAAAGCCGAACAGGAGCAGGACCAGCGCGGCGAAGAAGAGCGTCGAGACGGTCGCCTGCCGGCCGCGCAGCTCCGCGCGCGCGTCCTTGCGGGCGATCGACCAGGCAACCGCCGCATCGGCCCGCAGCCCGTTCATGCGCGGCCAGCCCGGGCCGGCACGCCCATCAGGTCGGGCGCATCGGCCTCCACCCCGCTGCCACCGGTCTCGACCAGGAGTCCCGAGTCGAGCCGCGCCCAGCCATCGGCCAGGCGAACCACGCGCTCCGCCTGGTGCGATGCGACCAGCACGGTGACGCCGGTCTCGTGCCAGCGCTGCAGGAGCCGGTCGACCAGGGCCATGCCCTCGGCGTCGAGCGCCGCATGCGGCTCGTCCAGCAGCACCACCGACCAGTCGTTCAGCAACAGCCGGCCGAGGGCGAGGCGCCGCCGCATGCCGGCCGAGAAGGTGCGGACCCGTCGGTCGGCATCGGCCGTCAGCCCCACCTCGACAAGGACGCGGCCCACCGCAGCGCGCGGCTCCGGCACGGAGCGCATGGTGGCGGTGAAGGCCAGGTTCTCGGCGGCGGTCAGGTCGTCATACAGGCCGGTGGCGTGTGAGAGGTAGGCGACGCGCCGGCGCACGACGTCCGGTCGCGCCACGATATCGATCGACTCGATCTCGGCCCGTCCGAATGACGGCCGCAGGCTGGTGGCCAGGATGCGCAGCAGCGTGGTCTTGCCCGCGCCGTTGGGGCCGAGCAGCGCGATGGTGCTTCCCGCCGCGACGCGCATGGAGACGCCGGCAAGCGCCGCACTCCGCCCGAACAGGCGCGCCAGCTCGTGGGTGGCGACCGCCGGTGGCGGAGTCTGCTCGCGGGTCCGGGGAGCGGCGTAGATGGTGGTCTGCGGCATGCTCGACGCGCGGGGCTGACGGTCGTGGGTGGGCCAGAGTGTGCGGCCTGCCCGATCGGGCGTCAAATACACCGAAGGCGGCACAATGGGAACGTGACGTGCGGGTGAAACCCCCGGCGTATCAGTGATGGGCGTTCATCGCGCAGCCTGGACGGGGCGGCCGGTGGCGCCCATACCCTGCCGCCCAATAATGAAAACGAGGATCCGCATGCTGAATTCCAACCCCATGCGTCGCCGGCTCGCGCTGGGCGCAGGCATTGCCACCTTGGTGCTGGCCGCGAGCGCCTGCGCCAACAGTGGCTCGAGCTCGGCGCCGGCAGCCACTGCCACGACGGCCCAGAGCATGGCCGCGAGTGAGACCGCGGCCGCCAGCGAGAGCGCGGCCGCGAGTGCGGGCGACGGCCCGACCGATCACGATCACCAGCATCAGCTCGTTCGGCGCCACCGAGGTCACGGTTCCCACCGGACAGACGCTGACCGTCATCAATAACGCTGCCTTCCCGCACACCTTCACCGAGGGGACGAATGGTGGGGAGGCCGACAACGCCCGGGTGAATGAGCAGATCCCGGTGGGCGAGACGTGCAGGTCTCCTTCCCGGAACCAGGCGACTACCACATCACCTGCCTATTCCACCCGGTCATGAACATGGTGGTCCACGTCGAGTAGCGATCCGTCCGCGCACCCCGCAACGGTGGTGCCGATGGAGCTCGGTTGACCCTCCTCAGGGGGCGGTGCTATCGTCCGCCGCCTGATGGACGCCGGGCTCCATTCGCCACCCACCACTCCCCGCTCTCGAGCGGAGCGACGCGCCGCCGCGCAACGCGCTGAATGCGCTGCCACGGCGGCGCTGACGATCCTGGGCCAGAAATGGGTCCTGCGCATCGTGCGCGAGCTCGGCGAGCGCACCCAGCGCTTCTGTGAGCTGCAGGACGCCCTGGGCGGTGCCAACTCGGCCACGCTCTCCCAGCGCCTCAAGCTGCTGGAGGACGAGGGCCTGATCGACCGCCACGCGGTGTCCGAGACGCCGCCGTGGGTCGAATACTCGCTGACCGACAAGGGCGCCGACCTGCGCCGCGCCATCGCCGGCATCGACCGCTGGGCCGATCGCTGGGCGTCCCAGCAGTGAGCCATCCGGTCGCCGAAGAGCGCCCGGTCGAGCACGGCGACGCCCTGAACCTGCTGCGCACCATCATCGCCGAGGCCCCCGGACCGGTGGCCGGCGCCCAGCGCGTGGTCGAGGCCCTGCACGATCGGTTCGGTCATTACGACTGGGTCGGCATCTACTGGGTCGACCCCGATGCCAACGAGCTGGTGCTTGGTCCCTGGGTCGGGCCTGAGGCGACGGAGCACACCCGCATCCCGATCGGGGTGGGGATCTGCGGTGCCGCGGCCGCATCGGGCCAGACCGAGATCGTGGCCGATGTCGAGGCCGATCCCCGCTATCTCGCGTGCTTCGCCAGCACGCGCTCCGAGATCGTGGTGCCCATCTTCGCCGACGGCCGGGTGATCGGCGAGATCGACATCGACGGGACGGATGCATCGGCCTACGACGAGACCGATGCCAACTTCCTTGAGGAGGTGGCGGCTCTGCTGGCGCCGTTGCACGCGCGACAGGAGGCCTCTGAGCCGGCGTCGTAACCGGCCTCGTACACCCAGCGATGGCCGATCCTGACGCCCGTCCCGCCGCCGTGCCCGGCCGTTTCGAGGAGATCTACGACCAGCAGGTGGTGCCCATTTATCGGTTCATCTATGCCCGCGTCGGGAACCGTCCCGACGCCGAGGACCTCACCGCGCAGGTGTTCATGCGGGCGGTCGAGCAGCTCGACACGACCCGTGACCGGGGCCAGATCGTGAGCTGGCTGTACCGCGTCAGCCAGAATGCGATCGCCGACTACTGGCGAGCGTTCTATCGTCTGCCCGTGATCGGCACCGAGCAGGTGGCTCCGGGGTGGGAGCCGATGCAGCCCGGTGACGCGAAGGAAGGATCCGCCGATCCGGCAGCCAGCGTGCGCCGCGTGCGTGGCATCCTGGACAAGCTGCCACAGCGCTACGCGCGCGTCCTGGAGCTGCGCTTCCTGCAGCGCATGACGGTGGCCGAGACGGCCGCCCAGATGGGTATCAGCCACGGCAACGCCAAGATCCTGCAGTACCGCGCCCTGCGCAAGGCGGCGCTGCTGGGAGACCTCGATGCCTGACGAGCAGCGTCCTCCGATGCCTCTCGGCGAGCCTGGGGACGAGCCGGACGAGGTCATGCGCCCCGGCGCGGACCGCTTCGAGCGCTACCTGGACGCACTGCTGGGCGGCGAGCGCCCCTCGCCCGACGATGTCGCGGATCGGGATGAGGCGGAAATGGCGCGCCTGGCCGCGGAGATGGCGGCGGCGGCCGATGCCGGCGAGGGCGACCCCGATCCGGCCTTCCTGGATCAGCTGCGGCTGCGCATGCGGCAGGCCGACCAGGGGATCGCCACGGTCCAGGAGCCGCTGCCCATACGACAAACCGGCACAGGGGCTTCCCGCGTGAGGGTGACGCGTCGCCAGCTGCTGCAGGCTGGCGTCATCGGAGCGGCGGGCGTGGCCGCCGGCGCCGCCGGCATCATCCTGCTCAAGCCCGACGTAGCCGACCGAGCTCCCATCTGGGACGACGGCAGCGGCCTGGTCGGGCCTGACGGCGAGTGGGTCCAGGTCGCCTCGGTCAGCGACGTGCCGGTCGGCCAGGCGGTGCGCTTCAGCACTGCCGGCATTCGACGGCTACGTGGTCAACGACAACGGCGAGATCCGTGCCCTCGGCGCGGTGTGCACCCACATGGGCTGCTCGCTGCAGTTCCGCCCGGACTGGAGCGACCTGCGCTGCCCGTGCCACGGCGCCAGCTTCGACCTGTCGGGGACCCTGGCCAACGGCCGTGACCGGTGGCGAGAGGATGGCCCATATCCCGGCGACGCCGCGGCCTATCCGATCGAGCTGCCGGACCTGGTGAAGCCATGGGTCAAGGTGGACAGCGACCGCGTCCTGGTCTGGACGGCGAAGCAGGCTCCCTCGACCTAGCCCCCGTTCATGGCCTGCAGCAGGTAGGCGATCAGGTACGGCGTGAACAGCGCGGCCAGCACCGCCGCCAGCGCGATGCCCACGTAGACCAGGAAGCGCAGGTCCGGGGGCGATCGGCGTTCCGGAGGAGGCTGCGTACGCCGCGGCAGGTTCGCCGGGCGATGCGGTGGCTGGTGCTCGTACGGGTGGGGTCGCAGGTCGGGCACTGCGGACCTACTGCCCGGGGTCGATGGCGTCGACCACCGCGCGCAGCCGCCGGTGGCGCTCGGCGCGGTCCGCCGCGTAGCGCTGGATGGCCTCGAAGATGTGGTCCTGGCCCAGGTGCGCCTCGTCCATCACCTCGTCGACGGTGCCCCCGGTCCGCCAGCGGTCGTCCCAGTCCGATGAGAGCGAGTACTTCGCGCGCCAGCGGGCCGTCGACCCAGTCGCGCATCAGCTTGAAGGCGCGGTTGGTGATGGCCATGCCGTCCCATCGGTCCGCCTCCGAGCGAATGCGTTCCCGGTAATCATCCGGCTGCATGGCGAACAGCTGCGGGCTGATGGCCGCCACGATGCGGACGTTGATCCCCGCCTCGTCCAGGCGCGGCAGGACCTTGACGACGTTGGCGGTGGTGATGGTGCCCTGCACGTACACCGTGCCGGCCGACGGCCCGTCGGGCGAGGCCGGCCGCAGCACGTAGGCGCCGCGCGCCGCGTCGAAGTGCGAGTCCATCCCCAGCGCCGCGCGATCGGGGATGTCGATCGTGGGCCGCGTCAGGTGCAGCGCCACGATGTGCGCGTCCGCCGCAGGGCGGCGGCCAGCACCACCGGCACCTCGTTGTACTCCCACGGGTGCAGGTCGATGACGTGGCCCTCCGGGAAGAGCTGCGTGACGCCGGTCTCGTAGATGCCGAAGTGGGTGCGGGTGTCCTCGGCCGTCTCGGGGCCGGAGTGGCCGGCCACCCAGATCACCTTGCCGACCTGGAGCTCGCAGTCCTGGGCGAGCTGGCTGAACAGGCGCATCGGCCCGTACTTCAGATAGCTGAACGAGCCGTAGGTGGAGCAGCGCCGTCCAGAACCCGTTGAACGCAGTCATGGGGTCATCGGCCAGGTTGACGGTGGCGATGCCCACGCTGACGCCGGCGTTGGTGAACTCGGTGATCTCCTGCGGCAGCAGCGTGCCGCGCAGGTTGGTGTCGCGGTTGTACCAGCCCCAGCCCGGGCAGGTCTTCCGCAGTCCTTGGCGAAGCCGGCGATGTTGGTCGACTCGGCCAGGTCGGCTGAGCAGGCGATGAACAGCGGGCGGTCGTACTCCGCACGGGCGGTGGCGTTGACCCATGCGCCCCACGCCGCCAGCGCGGCCCGGTTCGGCGCCTTCTCGCCGGGCTGCTTCCACATCGCCGCCGGGTAGGCCTTGCACGTCGGTGAAGCGCGGGTCGTCGAAGATGTCCGCGCCGTGGCCGCCCAGGTGGAAGCCCTCGACCCGATCGGGCACCGTGGCCGGCGACCTCCACCAGCCGGTCGCTGATCCGATCGACCACGTCGGCGGCGGCGCGCAGCACGCCCATCGCAACGCCGAAGTTGTGGCGCGCCTGCGCCTCGCGCTCCGCCGCGTCGGTCGGGCGCCGGCTCGTCGACGCCGGCGTACTCGACGCCGTGACGCGCCATGAACTCCCTGCGCACCGCCCAGAACTCCGGCGAGTTCATGGCGTGCGGCGTGCCGTGGCTCTTGTTGTCGTACTTGCCGTAGCCGCGGCCCTTGCGGGTCTTGAACCAGGCCATGGACGGCACGCCGTCCGGGTTGGCGACCGCGTGCTGCCTCCAGCACCGCGCGCGTGACGGGCGCCCACTCGGAGCCATCCGGCGTTCCGGTCACGCGCCAGCCGTAGCCCTCGAACCACGAGGCCGGGGTCCCGTGGACCACGCTCGAGATCGACGGGTCGTCGATGCCGAAGTCGTTCCAGTCGACCAGGAAGACCAGGTTCGACAGGCCCAAGCCCCCAGGCGGTGTTGCGGGTCTCGTGCGAGGCGCCCGGCGTCAGGCCGCCCTCGCCCTCCACCACGAAGACCTTGACCTCCTCGGCGCCGGCCAGCTTGAGCGCCACCGCCTCCCCGGCGGCGGGCGGCATGCCATGGCCGGACGGCCCGGTGTTGAACTTCAGGAAGAGGGTCTTGCCCTCCATCTCGGCGTGGCCGGGCAGGCCGCCGCGGCGCCGCAGCTTGAGCAGGTCCTCCCAGGTCAGCGCCCAGCGACCGTCATCGGGCAGGACGAATGCGGCGCTGGCGTCGCGCTCGGCGCGGGCGCGCATGCACCTCGTTCAGCACCGCCAGCGTGGCGTACACCAGCGGGACGGTGTGGCCGGCGCTGAGCACGAAGCGGTCGGCGAACGGCCGCCACGGGCGGCGGATGTCCCAGCGCATCGCGCCCGACAGCAGGAGCGACACGAACAGGTGCACCTTCGAGCGCGAGCCGCCGGGATGTCCCGATCTGGCGGTAGTTCAGCGCGAGGTCGATCGACTCGTCGATGATCTCCTTGATCAGCTCCCAGTCGTCGAAGCTGGCGGCCGAGCGCTCGTACAGCTCGTCGAGCAGGTCCGGTCGAGTGGCGGTCATCTGGCCGGCATCGAGCCGGCGCCCACCAGCTCGCCGGTGCTGCCCAGGCGTGCCAGCGACTCACCGATGCGCTCGACGGCGCGGCCGATGTTCTCGCGGCTGTTGGCGTAGCTGAAGCGCAGGTGGCCCTCGCCGTGGCGGCCGAAGGCGGTGCCGGCCAGGCCGCAGACGCCCGCGTCGTAGAGCAGGTGATCGGCGATCTCGCTGCTGGTGCGCCCGAACGAGGACATGTTCGGAAAGACGTAGAAGGCGCCGTGCGGCATGACGCAGGTCACGCCGGGAATCGCATTCAGCCCCTCCACGATCAGCGAGCGGCGAGCGATGAACTCCGCGCGGAACCGATCCGGCTCGTCCTGCGGCCCGGTCAGGGCGGCGACGGCACCGGCCTGCGCGAAGGCATTGGTGCACGAGACGCTGTTGATCACCAGCCGGCTGTAGGAGGGCATCAGCCACTCCGGCACGATCCCGTAGCCCAGCCGCCAGCCGGTCATGGCGAAGGTCTTGCTGAAACCGTCGAGCGTGATCGTGCGCTCGGCCATGCCGGGCAGGGTCGCAATCGACAGGGGCTCACCTTCGTACTGCAGCCGGCCGTAGATCTCATCGGCCAGGACGACCAGGTCGTGCTCGATGGCGATGCGCGCGATCTCGCGGATGTCATCGGCGGTCAGGATCGACACCGGTGGGGTTGTGCGGCGAGTTGATGACGATCAGCCGCGTGCGCGAGGTGACCAGCGACTCGACCTCGGCCACGTCCATGCGGAAGTCGTTCTCCTCGCGCAGGGGAGCCGCGACCGCCGTGCCACCGACGTATCGGGCCATGGACTCGTAGATCGGGAAGCCCGGGTTGGGGTAGATGACCTCGTCGCCCTCGTCGATCAGGGCGAGCATGGCGTAGAACATGATCGGCTTGGCGCCGGGCGTGACCACCACCTGCTCGGGCGAGGCCTCGATCCCCTTCCAGCGCTTCACGTCGGCGGCGATCGCCTCGCGCAGGGGAAGCGATGCCGGTGGCGGCGGTGTAGTGGGTCAGGCCCTCGTCCAGCACGCCGCGGGCCGCCGCCTCGCTGATGTGGCGCGGCGTGTCGAAGTCCGGCTCACCGATCTCCAGGTGGATGACCTCGCGACCGGTGGCCTCGAGGGCGCGGGCACGCGCAGCCGCCTCGAAGGCGGTCTCGGTGCCGATCAGGTCCATGCGGCTGGCGAGCTTCACTTCGGTGCGGGGCCTCCAGCGGCGGGTGGGGTCGGCGCAGAGTGTACCGATTCAGCGGCCGGACCGGTGCGATGCGGGCTGGTTGTGACCCACGGCACGCAACGGGGTCCGATCAGCCCATTGCCGTACATGGCTCGCGCATTGCTATACTTTCCGAAGCGACATTCCCCTCTACGGAGAACAGACGAAACCGATGACGATGCCAGAGACGACGCCTCAGCCGACTCCGGCCATGCCTGCTCCGTCGAGCCCGCTGGTCAGCCTCACCGATGCCGCGGCCGCCAAGGTGGTCGAGCTCCGCTCGCGCGAGGGCAAAGCCGAAGCGGCGCTCCGCCTGTTCGTGAAGAGCGGCGGCTGCTCCGGATACAGCTACGGACTCGCCTTCGACGATCGGATTGCCGAGGACGACCGCCTGGAGCATCACGGCGAAGTACGGATCGTGATCGATGCCTTCAGCGTGCAGCACGTGGAAGGTGCCGAGATCGACTACGTCGACTCGCTGATGGGCTCCGGCTTCGCGATCAATAACCCGAACGCGGTCAGCAGCTGCGCCTGCGGCTCGTCGTTCAACACCGATGGATCGCCGGCCAAGGCGGGCGGCTGCCACTAGGCACAATCCTCGAAACCAGCTTCGGGCCCCGGCATTGCCGGGGCCTTTTGCTTGCCGCCTGCTCGTGGGCCATGGACACATAAGGTGCTACTGTCCACGCGCACGTAATCCGAGGTGCAATGGCTGACGAGTCGGGCGTCGAGGAGATCCGGCGCTCCTTCGCGCGGGCGTGGGGCGAGATCGGCGCCGCCTGGGGCGTGGCGCCGTCGACCGCCACCGTCCAGGGCTACCTGCTGGCGCACGGCGGGCCGCTGAGCGAGCCAGAGGTGCGTCGCGCCCTGGGCCTGAGCCACCGGGCCGCCAGCCTGGCCCTGGCGCAGTGCGAGGAATGGGGGCTCATTCGCCGCGCCGCAACCACGCGCCGCAGCGGTCAGCGCGGCCCGGCGGCCACGGCCTGGGAGATCGTTGGCGACCACTGGGAGTGGTTCCGGCGCGTTTCCGCCGCCCGTCTGGAGCGCGAGACCGATCCGGTGGTGCCGGTCATCCAGCGCTGCGTCGCCCAGGCGCGGGCTGCCGGTGAGGAGGGGCACGACCTGCTGCAGCGGCTCTCGGGCCTGCTGGAGTTCGTGCAGCGCTTCGACCGCGGCGTGGATCTGTTCGTCCGCGGCGAGCCGGATGCCATTGCCCGCGTCTTCGCCGTGCTGGAGCGGCTGGACGACCGCACGGTGGCCAGGCTGTGGTCGCTGGTCAACGAGGTCGAGCCCGATGAGCTGGTCACCGCGCTGGGCACGCTCGCCAAGCTGCCGCCGAGCGCGGTCCATCGACTGGTGGCGGTTGCCGACAGCCGGCCGATGCGCAAGCTGCTTGGGTTGTCCTAGGGGGCGAGGCTACTCCCCGGAGCCGTCATCCTCGAAGACGGCCGCGCCGGCAGAGACGGCGGTGCGCTGAGCGCCGCCCAGGGCGGGCGGCAGCGGACGGGGCAGCGCGGGCGGGGTGATGTATCGGTCCACCAGGTCGCGCGTGCCGCCGATCCGCAGCTTGTCGAACAGGATGCCGAACCGTGTCCGCAAATTGGCTCCGATCTGCTCCTGGGCCTCTGCCGCCAGCGTCCAGAGCTGCCGTTTGAAGGGGCCCAGCGCCTTCTTGCGGGTCTTGTAGAGGAACTGCTCGTCGGTCTCGCCCTCCTTGCGCTCCTCGCCGCAGTTGGCCAGGCACCAGCTCATCATTTCGGCGCGCACGTCGGAGGGCAGGCCGGGCTCGTCGTAAAGGATGTTCTGGAAGCCGGTGGCCAGGTGGATCTCCGCGGCGCCGTTGGCCGGGAAGTGATGGAACGCCTCGTCCGGCAGCGTGCTGGCGCCGTGCTGCACGCATCCCGCCAGCCCGTACTCCTCGCGGGCGACCAATGACAGCCGGCGCAGCGTGTCGAAGTCGATGCTGACCTCGGCGATCGACCCGTCGGGCAGCGCGACGCCGCCATGGCTGGTCCCGGTCTGGATGCTCACCTTGCTGAGGCCCGGGATGCCGGAGCCGTGGATCAGCGAGTAGTAGCCGTCCAGGTAGGCCCGCAGCTCTTCCTCGGTGGAGTTCGACTTCCCCACCTCGCCGATCTCGCCGCCGGTGCTAATCACCACGTCGCCCGGCTGCAGGTCGCGGATCAGCAGCGTCAGCTCGACCGTGTTGGCCGCGTTGACTGCCTGCTGGGCGGCCACGCCGGGCTGCGACAGATCGACCAGCGTGCTGCTGTCGATGTCGATGTTCAGGAAGCCGGCACCGATCGCCTCGCGGGTCAGATCCTTGAGGCCCGCCATCTCCGCGTCTGGGTCGTCGCGCCACTTGGTGGCGTTGAACTGGAAGTGATCGCCCTGCAGGAAGACGGGGCCCTGCCAGCCGGAGCGCAGGGCGGCAGCCAGGATGACCGCGGCGTATTCCGCCGGCCGCTGGTCGGTATAGGCCATCTCCGACTTGGCGATCTCGAACGCCACCGCGCCCGCGTCGCGCTCGAGTGCAGCTGCAAAGGCCTGCCGGGCGGTCAGGTACGTCGAGGCTCGGACGTTGATAGCCGGCACAGTGAAACTGCTGGCGTCGAACTCGCCGCGCCCACGGGCCAGGTAGAGCTCATGGATGCTGGCCGATGGGCAGCCGAGGGACTGGCTGGCCGACCAGATCACCCACCGGCAGGCATCGCGCAGGGCTTCGTCGGCGTTGAAGACGGCCTCGAAAGCGAGCTCGTCCATCAGCTCGCCGCGCAGCACGGCCGCATCGATCACGTCCAGGCGGTCCCCGTCGATGCGCGCCGCCGGGCCGATGCGTGCGAGCAGCGCGTCGGCGGTCAGGATGGTCACGCGGCCATGCTAGCGGAGGGCCGAGACGAGGGTGAATGCCAGCAAGGGGGCGGCGAGCAGGCCCAGGCCGGCGGCAAGGAGGTACCAGTCGCGCGCTGCCCGGGCATCGGCCACTCGCCTGCGTCGCAGGCCGCTGGTCCAGGCCAGCACGGCGCTCAGGGCCACCACGTACAGGACCGCCGCCAGCCCCACCACCGCGACCGCGAACGGCCGGACCGCGTCGCACGAACCAAACGCAAGTGGGCCGCCTGGCGGACACGGAGTCGACAGCTCCCACGCAATCAACCCGCCGGCCAGGGCCAGCACGATGGCCGAAAGGGCGAGGTGGGCGCCGAGCGAGCGAGAGATGCGCTGGACTAGGCGCGGGCCTGCAGCGCCGCGCTGGCGGCTGCGGCTGCCTCCGCCTGGCGCTGGTTGACGCGCATGTACTCCAGCCACATGTAGACGAGCGTGGCCGCGCCCAGCCCGGCGGTGATGACGCCCAGCCCGATCGCCTGCAGCGTGAAGACGGGCGGGATCAGCGAGCCGCCGCCCAGGTTGAAGACCATGAAGGGCTGCAGCACCAGCAGCGTGGCGGCGTATTGCAGGAAGACCAGGTACCGGATCAGCGACCAGAAGAAGCCGTGCCGGCCGCGAGCAGCCTGGGCCCAGATGATCATGACGATGATGGCGGTGAAGTTGCCGCCGCCGATCAGGTTGGCGACCAGGAAGCCGACGTCCTTGCTGAACTGCAGGAACGGGATATACAGCGTGACCGCGTAGTACACGTAGTTCGGGATGTAGAACAGCAGGAAGTACATGAAGAAGAAGAGCGGCACGGCCTTCAGCACGGCGACCAGCCAGGTCTCTTCCCCGTACATGAGCCAGTTCATGAAGTCGTCGATGCCGGCCAGGAGACCTCTCAGGCCACGGCGCCGCGGGGTGCTGGGCAAGTAGGCGCTGCTCATGCGTGCCTCACTGCTTCTGCTCCAGCAGGAAGGTGATCAGCGCCTGCAGCGCGCTCTCGCTGAGGGTGGCCTCCGGATGGGCCGGCATGCCGGTGGGCGTGCCGTCGTTGTAGTTCGCGCTCGAGTCGCGGATCCAGAGCTCAAGCATGTTGTGCGGGTCGTCCGCGTAGTCGGCTTCCAGCTTGTCCAACTGGCTGATCGGGGTCGGCAGGTCGGTGACCGGCTCGTTGCCGATGTTCTGCAGGCTGGGGAAGACACCCTCCTGGCCGGCCAGGTCGACCCCGTGGCAGCCGGCGCAGCCGGCATCGTTGAAGACCTGCTGGCCCGCCTCCGCCGTGTTCGGGACCTCCTCCACCGGCTTCGAGCCAGCTTCGTTGGCCCAGCTCGTCACCAGGGCCGTCAGCGCGTCGACCTGCTGGATGGTCAGCGGGCCGCCGACCTCGCTGCTCCACGCCGGCATTGGGGACTCGACCCGGCCGGACACGACAACGCCGCCGAAGCGGATGACCAGGTTGACGTAGTTGGCGTTGACCTTGAGCTTCTCGAAGATGCTTCGACTGTGCAGGTTCGGCGCACGCACGCCGCTATCGCCCACCTCGCCGCCCGTGCCGTCCTTGCCATGGCAGTTGGCGCAGTTGGCGGTCACCGCGATCTCGGGCGTCGGCGGGCCGAACAGCTCGTGCCCGTAGGCGAGCAGCTCCTCCTGCTGCGTCTGGAAGGCGGTGTCGCGGCGGGTCGTATCGGTCAGCCAGTAGACGGCCGTGAATAACGCGAAGCCAATGAGCAGGAAGATCCCCAGCGTCTTGGCACGCATCGGTCAGCCGACGCAGTGCTGCATATCGGTAGGTCCGCGGTCGTCGAAGGTATCGGTCCCGATGGGCGGCCCGTCGACCAGCTCGGCCGTATCCACCACGTAGGCGCCGTCGTCGTTGACCAGCACGTTGAAGCGGTCCATGCCTCGTGGCGCCGGACCGTCCCGCTTCTCGCCCAGCACCGTGTACTTCGAGCCGTGGCACAGGCACTCGAACCAATGGCTCGTGTCACATAGCTGGGGGATCTGGCAGCCCAGGTGTGGGCACTTGCGGTACAGCGCCAGCACCGAGGCATCGACCGGCGGCACGGTGGGCCCGACCTTGTCGCCCGGGTCGGGGATGGATTCGGGATTGTCGGGGTTGTCGACCAGCGACTTGGCCGCCTGGACGTTGACGAGGAAGATGCGTGCCGGTTGGAACGCGTATGGCAGCCCCGTCGGCCAGTCAGGCTCGTTGGCGGCGATCTGCTCGGCGGTGCCGACGACGATCTGGCCGCCCAGGCCCGAGCGGATGTTCGGCCACAGGAAGGCGAGCGTGCCGGCGAGGAACTCGATCGACACGATGCCGATGCCCACGCCCAGCATGCGACGCATGAAGGTGCGCCGGCTCATCTCGCCGAGCGGTGGCCCGTGGACCTCCCCGTACGGGACCGGCGTATTGGTCATAGGGTGAAGAAGAGCCCATTCCACGGCCAGACCCAGTTCCAGCCCGGGCCGCGGAAGAATGAGCCGATGAAGGTCACCAGCAGGCCGCCGATCATGATGAGGAGGAAGAAGACCCAGGCCAGCTTGCGGTCGCGGGCTGCCTTGTATGGCGAGCGATCGATGTACGCGATCGCCATCAGCCCGATGAAGTAGATCGGCGGGAACAGGACGCCCACCACGGTGGCGTTGAAGTAGGAAAGCATCTCCTGCAGGCCCAGGAAGTACCACGGCGCCTTGGCCACGTGCGGCGTGGCGCCGGCGTTGGCCATCTCCTCCAGCGGCGCCTGGATGAAGAAGGCGGTGATCACCAGCAGGGCGGTGATCAGGGAGGCCATCAGGAACTCGGGCCGCAGCAGGTGCGGCCAGGTCAGCACGGTCTCATCGGGCCGCTTGTCGACCCGGACCATGGACTCCTGCTTGACGTAGGCCAGCAGCCGGAAGCGCTCGGTGCCGGCGACGCCGGGCGGGCCGGGCAGCTTGGGGCCGGGGCTGCGCTCGATGACCGGCACCGACGGTGCCTGGGTCGGTGCGTTCTTGTCGGCGGTGGCATTCGGTCGCTTTTCGATCGTCATCGGTTCAACCCTAGACCGGTCCGGAGATGCCGCCGTCCTTCCGGATCCTCCAGAAGTGGACGACCATCAGGATGGCGGCGATAAGCGGGAAGGCAATCACGTGCATCACGTAGAACCGGATCAGCGTCTCCTGTCCGACCTCGATCCCGCCCAGCAGGACGAAGCTCGACTCGGTGCTCAGCAATGGCGCATAGGTGGCCATGTTGGTGCCGACGGTGATGGCCCAGAACGCGATCTGGTCCCACGGCAGCAGGTAGCCGGTGAAGCTGAGCCAGAGGGTGGAGAAGAGGAGCAGGACGCCGATCGCCCAGTTGAACTCGCGCGGCGGCTTGTAGGCGCCGTGGTAGAAGACGCGGATCATGTGCAGGAAGACGGTGAGCACCATCAGGTGCGCCGCCCAGCGATGCATGTTGCGAATCAGTGAGCCGAAGGCGACGGAGTTGTCCAAGCCCTGGATGTCCTGGTAGGCACGCTCGATGGACGGCACGTAGAAGAACATCAGGTACACGCCGGTCACCGTCAGCGCCAGGAACAGGAAGAAGCTGATGCCGCCCAGGCAGAAGGTGTACGTGTAGCGCACCGCGTGCTTCTTGACGCGCACCGGGTGCAGGTGCAGGAAGACGTTGTTCATGACCGCCAGCGCGCGGGTGCGGCTGGTGGTCGGGTAGGGCTGGCGGAAGAGGCTCCGCCACAGGGCGGATTCCTTGACGGTGCGGATCAGGAAGCTCATCGCACCACCGTCGGCCCGGCCTGCTGACCGATCTGGCCCAGGACGTTGTCCTTGTAGCTCTCCAAGAGCACCTTTCCGTCAGGCGTGAATCGCTCGAGCTCGAGTCGATCCATGGTGATGCAGTTGGTCGGACAGCGCTCCACGCAGAGGTTGCACCGGATGCAACGTTCCTCGTCGATGACCATCGCGATCCCGCGCGGCCACGACTGGAAGAGATCGATCTCCGGGTCGTCGCCGCCCACGGTCGACTTGTCGACCATGTAGATCACGCCCTCGGGGCAGACGTCAGCGCAGAGCCCGCACAGAATACAGCGCGGCCCGTCGATGTTGATGTTGTGGTTGCACTGGAGGCAGCGCTGGCCCTCGGTGATGGCGCCGCGCGTGTCGTAGCCGACCTCGACCAGGCTGACGAAGTCGCGGCGCATCTCTGGCGGCGCCATGGGGATGTGCTGGCGCTCGATGGCCTCGTACTTCTCGGGCATGTCGTGCTCGAGGGCCTGGGTGATGACGGCGCGGTTGATGACCGGCAGCTCTTCCAGCTCTTCGCCGCGCACGCCCAGCAGCCACCGGTCCACGGCGCGAGCCGTGCGGCGGCCACGCCCGGCGGCCTCGATGATGGTGGCCGGCCCGGTCACGAAGTCGCCGCAGGCGAACACCCCGTCCACGTTCGTCTCGAAGGTGTCCTGGTTGACGATGACGTAGCCGCGGTTCAGCTCGAACTTGAGCTGGTTGTACTTGGTGCCGTCGGCGCGGGTGGGGGTCGTGCCGTTCAGCGGCGGCGTGCGCCAGCTGGACACGGAACCGCCATCGACCGGGGTGCGGGTGTCGGTCACGCCGAGATGCCGGTTCAGCTTCGAGCCGATCTCACCCAGCACGTTGTTGTCCGACGCCTGGCTGGTGCAGGGAATGACCATGTCGCACGGGATGGTGAATTCGCTGCCGGGGATCGGCTCCGGCGAGCGGCGGCCGGTGGCATCGGGCGCACCCAGTCGCACGCGCTGGAAGACCATTCCCGTGACCTTGCCCTTGTCGTCGGCCACCACCTCGACCGGAGAGGCGAAGAACTCGAACTGCACGCCCTCGAAGCGCGTCTCGTGCTGCTCCTCCTCGTCGACGACCATTTCATCCGGGCCGCGGCGGTAGGCGATGGTGCTGGTCTTGGCGCCAAGCCGCAGGGCGGTCCGGCTGGAGTCCATGGCGGTGTAGCCACCGCCGACGACCACGACGTTCTCGCCGACCCACTGCTCCTGGCCCAGGTTGGCGCGCTTCAGGAAGTCCACGCCGTAGATGACGCCGTCCTGCTCCTCACCCGGCACGTTCATGGCCACCGGGTACATGCAGCCGGTGGCCACCACGACCGCGTCGTGGCGCTCCTTCAGCTGATCGAGGGTGATGTCACGCCCGATCTCGACGTTGTAGTGGAACTCCACGCCGTGCTTGGCGACCCAGTTCACGTCCAGCTCGATGACGTCGCGCGGCAGACGGAACGCCGGCACGCCGATCAGGGTGGTGCCGCCGCCGGAGGGGAGCGCCTCGTAGACGTGGACCTCGTGCCCGTAGGCGGCCAGCTCCTTCGCGACCGAAAGGCCGGCCGGGCCTGCGCCGATGACTGCCGCGCTCTTGCCAGTGGCAGGCCCGACGATGATCTGGTCGGGCATGTTGTTGCCGTAGTGCCAGTCCACCAGGAAGCGCTTCATGGCCCGAATGGCCAGCGGCTTGTCGATGTCGGCTCGGCGGCAGGCCTTCTCGCAGGGGGCGGAGCACACGTAGCCGCAGATGGCCGCCACCGGGTTCGGATCGCGGGCCAGGATGTAGCCCTCTTCGAATCGCCCCTCGGCGGCCAGCATCAGGTAGCCCCGGCAGTTGGTGTTGACGGGGCAGCCTTCCTGGCACTCGATGTTGCATTGGAGCCAGTCGACGCCGACTTCGGCGGTCTGGAACCTCAGCGGGATTGCGGTCTCACTGATCACGGGCGAGGTGGCACAGCGGGTTCCACACGAAATCCGATCAGAGCCAAGCAGCGGCTGATCGATGCTACCCGACCTGCGCTTCGAGCGTCAAAGAAGAAGGGAGCTGTGGCGCGGGTGACGACCGGCTTGGATGGCTTCGCAACATCCGGCGCCGCCCGCCACCCACGCCTCAGTTCGCCCCGAATCTGTGCCTTAACCACCCGAGAAGTATCTGGTCATTACCTGTCTGACCAGCGGGGCGGCATCAGATCCTCCGGTTGCCAGCGGCACGCGGACGAGGACGGTGGCGACCGCGATCCTCGGATCGTTGGCCGGCGCGATGGCCGGGAACCAGGCGTCCGGATTCGGCCCGCCGGTCTCGGCCGTCCCGCTCTTGCCCGCCACCGGGATGCCGTAGCCGGCAAAGGCGGGGTATGCCGTGCCGTAGGGGTAGGTCACGACGGCGCGCATCGATTGGACGATGTAATCGAGCGCGCTGCGGTTGAGGCTGATCCTCCGCTGCAGCTGCTGCTTGTTGCGCTCCACCACGGTGCCGTCCGGCAGGCGTGCCGCGACCACGATCCGTGGCGTCCACAGCTTGCCACCGTTGCCGATGGCCGCATACGCGTTGGCCAGCTGCAGCGGCGTGCCAAGGTAGCTTCCCTGCCCGATCGCCAGCTGAATTTGGTCGAACGGCCCGTAGGGGTGGATCTGGCCATCGAAGCGCTTGGCGTGCTGGAAGTACTCCTGGTCGGGCAGGATGCCAGGCTCATCGGCCAGGTGCCTGATCCCGGTCGACTGGCCGAAACCGAACTGGCGCACCACGTCGGTGAGGGCGCGCTTGTCCTGCTGGTAGACGTTGATCGAGAGCGGCATGTAGGTCGTGTTGCAGCTGAAGGCCATCGCCTGCAGCAGGTCGACGAAGCCCGGGAGCGTGTGCTGCATGTAGTTCTGGAAGGTGAAGCCGGAGTAGGTCCAGGTGCCGCTGCAGGTCATGCGCGTGGCCGGCGACGCGACACGGGTCTTCAGGGCTGCCGCCAGGGTGAAGACCTTGAACGATGAGCCGGCCGGGTAGGCGGCCAGCGTGGCGTGGTTCAGCCGCGCGGCGTCCGACGGTGCAGCCAGCGGCGTGCCCGACAGGGTGGTGCCAATGGTCATGGCGTTCGGGTTGAAGAGCGGAGCCGATGACAGGGCCCATACGTCGCCGCTGCGCGGGTCGATCACCGCCGTGCCGGCCTCGTTGTAGCCGGCGATCACGGCATCGGCGGTGGCCTGGACGCCGGGGCGGATGGTGATGGTGACGTCGGCCCCCGGAACCATGTCACGCCGCAGCACGGCAACCGGGTCGCCCTCGGCGGGGACCGCCTGCAGGACGAAGCCCGGCGAACCGGCCAGCAGCGCATCGGCCCCCTGCTCGAGCCCGCTGCGGCCAACCAGATCGCCGCGACGGAGCCCCAAGCGCTCGGCGCCGCGCACGTCCTCGGGTGCCGCCGGGGTGGCATAGCCGATGGTCTGGCCGGCCAGCCACTCCTGCGGATAGACCCGGGCGCCGTCCTCGCGCGTGCGGGCGAAGACCGTCCCGTCCTGGGCGATGATCATGCCTCGCGCCGGCGCCTCGCGGCGCAGCCGGAACCGACCACTGTCGCCGAGCTCCGGGAACAGCATCTCCGGCTGCCAGCGCACCTTCCAGCCGTCCTGCGAGGCGACCAGCGACCAGCTCACGGTCCAGCTCGACGTCGCCGAACAGCTCGGTGGTGACATCGAGCGCCAGCGCTGCCTGCAGGCCGAGGCGCGGACCGTCGAGTGGGGTGTCCGGTGGCGGGGGCGTGCCCAGCGGCGTGGGCTCGGGCGTGCCGGTCGGCGTGGGATTGGCCGATGGATCCGGCGTGGGAACCGGCGAAGGGGTGGGCGGCGGCAGATCCGGCGGGCGCGGGGCGGGCGGCAGGACCACGCGCTCGGGCTCGCCGAGCGTCCAGGCCATGTCGGTGGCGCCGCTGAGCTTCCGGAAGTCGACGAGCAGCGTCCGGAAGGCCGCCTCCGATACCCGGGCCTGGTCCTCCGCGGCCAGCATGCGGTACATGACCGCCCAGTTGGATGTGCGCCATGCCTGCAGGAAGGCGGTCATGGCGGCCGGCGCATCATCGAGCGACGCTGCCGGCCCGGGCGTGGGAAGTGGCGTGGGGTCGGGTGCCACCGTGGCGCAGCCGGCCACGAGCGCGAGGACGAGGAATCATGGCGAGGCCGCGACGCCTCCCCCGCACGGCGATCACCGGGCCAGCATCACGCGGCGGAAGCCCTCGGCTGCCCGATAGCCGGTCCGCTCGCCGAGCTCTTCCGCCCGGCGGCGGAGCCAGCGCGCGGTCTCGGCGAAGTCGTTGAACTGGCTGCGATGGTGGGCCAGCGCCGCGACCTTGCGCTCGATGGTGTCGCCGATGTCCACGATCTGGTTCGCTTCGTTGGTGCTCCACAGGTAGAGCTCGGCGACCTTCCAGGCGGCCAACCCCCCTTGGATGTGCTCCGGAAAGTTGAGCGGATCGCGTGCGGTGGGATAGACCGCGTCGACCGTGACCTGGCCGACAGCGCGATGATCTGGATGGTTGACCCACTCGTTGTTGACGAACACCACGGTCGGATCGTGGGTCATCACCACCTCCGGCCGGAACGAGCGGATGGCGAAGGTGACGCGCTCGCGCAGCCGCAGGCCGGGTTCGACCTGGCCGTCCGGCTCATCCAGGAATTCGACCCCGCTGACACCGATCTCGGCGGCTGCCGCCCGCTGCTCCGCCTCGCGGGCGCGGCCGATGGCTGCCGGGTCGGCCGATGGGTCGTCGCTGCCCTTCTCACCACGTGTCATGACCAGGTAGCGCCACCTCTGCGCCTTCCCCCACCCAGCGCGCGACGGTCCCCGCCGCGCCGAACTCGATGTCGTCCGGGTGCGCAGCGACAACGAGAACGCGGTCTGGAGTCGGCAGTCGATCGTTTTGCATGCTGGCTGAGTGGGCGCCATCGTAGCGGAGGCGCCAGCTGGCGTTCGACGGCGAGGATCAGTCAGCGACGCGGACCGGCTCCGGGTCGGGCTCGCTCGTCGGCCTCCATGGGCACGGGCGTCATCCGGCGCGGCGGCTCCAGCCGCACGAGGCGATCCTGGGGTGCCTGCAGGGCCTGCTCGGCCCAGGCGACCACGTCGTCGTCATGCGTGAAGAGCACGACCTGTCGCTCGGCGCTGAGCCGATGCAGGACCTCGAGCAGCTGGACCTTGCGCTCCGCGTCCGACTGGGCGGTGACCTCGTCGAGGATCAGCGGCGCGCGCTCGTTGGTGGTGACCAGGTGCTCAGCCATGGCGACCCGCAGCAGCAGGAAGATCTGCTCGCGGGTCCCTTCGGATAGCAGGCGGGCAGTCCGCCACTGGCCGGTCGCCTCCTCCTTGACGGTCACGTTGAGGTCGGCCGGGTCAACGCTGATCTCCGAGTAAGCGCCGCCGGAGACGATAGGCAGCCAGCGACCGACGGCCTGGCCAAGGATGGGGGCGAGGTCGCGGTGCACGCGGTCCTGCGCCGAGCGCAGCAGGCGCAGCGTGGCGTCGATGGTGGCGGCCAGCTCCTGGACGCGAGCGAGCTCGGCGGTTGCCGACTCCGCGGCTTCCTCGGCTTCGGCCACGTCGGGCAGCGTGTCGCGGCGTGCCTGCAGGCTGCCACGCGCCAGGTCGAACTCGCGCGACAGACTGGCCGTCTCGTCGCGCAGCGCCTGAAGGTGGCCCTCGGGATCGGCCAGGTCCGGCAGAGCGACGCTCCCGGGCGGCAGGGCGGCCGCAAGCTCGGTCGCGCGCTGCCGCCGACGGGCGGATTCGGCGTCCAGCTCTTCCAGCGTCCCGCCGTCGAGCAGGGCCTGGAGCTGCTGCCACTCGGCGAGAGCCTGCTGGCCGCGTCGCAGCTCGTCACCGCGCGCCGCTTGCCATGCTCCGAGCGCAGCAACGATGTCGTCCGCCTCACCCGCGGCATCGAGGCCCGTGGCGCCAGCCGCGTCCCGGAGGGCCGTCAGGGCGCCATCACGCCGGGCGAGCCCGGCATCGCGCGCCGCTTCCGCCGCCTGCCGGCCGGCCAGCTCGGCGCGCAGGGTATCGCCGCGCGACGCGAGGGACGCTTCCTCGGCACGTCCTTCGCACGCGGCTTGATACGCGTCAGCAGCCGGAGCGGGGATCTTCCGCATCGGCCAGGACGACGCCGCGATCGGACAGTGCCTGTCGCAGGCGTGCGACGGCGGCCGCCTGGCGGATCCGCAGCGTCGCCAGGCGAGCGTCCCAGTCTGATGCGCGCGACTGCCTGAGCCGCAGCCGCGGAGATCCGATCGGCGAGCTCGTCGATCACCGCTGGATCGGCTGCCAGGCCGCGTCGAGCCGCCTCGGCGACGGCTTCCGCTCGGTCCCGCTCGGCGTCGGCGAGCGCCTGGCGATAGGCGGACAGGCCGGCGTCCGCCTCGCCGCGCGGTGCGCCGATCTCGCGATCGACCCCCGTGGAAAGCAGCGCGCCGGCGCCAGCCGCCGCCAGGCCGACCCCCAGCAGGATGGCCGCCGCGATGGTCGAGCCCGTGGTGAACAGGATGGCGGCGGCCAGCAGGCCGAAACCGGCTGCGGCGAAGGCGATCGTCGCGCGGCTGAGGCCCGGCTTCGGCGCCAATCGCCCCTCGGCCGACGGCGCGGGCGGGGCGGACAGCTGTGGTGTTCGGAGGCGCCGCGCCAGCTCGCGCAGTGCGCGCACCTCGGTTTCGGACCCGGCGCCATCCGGCACCTGCGGCCGCTCGCCGAGCATCGCGACCGACTCGGTGGCGAGGTCGACCGCGCGCACCGCTTCGGTGACCGATGCGTGAGGACGCGTGTCGCCAACCGGGGCCGAAGGCAGGGCCGCGATCTCGTCGGAGATCGCGGCGGCGGTGCGGTCGTCGAGGACGGGCACCTCAGGTCGGCCGGCCCACGCCTCCAGGGCCGCCGCCACGCGATCCGCCTGCTCGTCGCGGGCGGCGAGCGACGGCGGCTGAGACGGGTAGCGAGCCGCCAGCTCGCTGTGCGCGGGCCACGCGAGCCGCGGCCTCCGTCGGCCAGCATCCGGGCATGAGCGGCCTCCGCGCCGGCCAGGCGCTGGCCGGCCTCGCCGGCGCGCAGCTCCAGCTCTTCCACGGCGGAGCTTCGGTCCAGGTAGTCGGCGTGCTGTCGCCGGGCCTCGGCGAGGGTTGCCTCGGCCGCGGCAAGCCGGTTCTTGGCGGTGCGCAGCGGGCCCTTGGCGGCGACCGTGTCGGCGCCGACTGCGTCGCGGCGGAACTCCTCCAGTCGGGCGATCGCCTCTGCCGCGGTGGCGTCGCTGCCGCGCGTGGCGGCGGCGCGCTGCATCTGCTCCTGCAGGCCCTCCGCGGCATCGGCGACGGCCATGATCTGCGACTGACCGACGCTCACCGTGGCGGCGAAAGAATCGCGGTCGAGGCCGAGCCAGCGCGACGCGTCCGGCGTGCCGTCCATGATCTCGTCGGAGACGTCCCGGCCCAGGGCCACGTCCACCGCGCGGCAGGCCACCTTGCCGGCCAGGTCCTGGCTGATGTCGATGGTGCGGCCGTCATCCAGGCCAAGCCGCGCCTCCACCTCCCAGCGATCCGGCAGGTCCCAGGGTCGGTGGCGTTCGGCCAGCTGTCGTTCGACGAGCGTGCCGGGCCCCTTGCCGCGGCGCACGCCGGTGATCGCCAGCCGCAGCGCGGCGTGCCAGGTCGACTTGCCCGACTCGTTCGGTCCGGCGACCACGCTCAGCCCGGGGCCGAGCTCCAGGACCTCGTTCTGGAAGGGGCCGAAGGCCCTGGCGACGACGCGTTCGATGCGCATGAGTCAGGCCACCTCCAGGTCGGTGCGCCCTTCGAGGGCGCGCAGCCCGGTGAGCACGATCTTGCGCCGCGTCTCGTCGTCGCCTAGCTCCGCCAGCGCGTCGCGCACGAACTGGCCGCGGACCGTCGTCTCGGCGGCGATGGCGTCCAGGTCATAGCCGAGGCCGATGCGACCGGCGCGGACCTGCAACCCGTCGAGGTGCGGTCCGAGACGCTGCAGCTCGTTGAGGTCCAGGGTGACGCCGGGTGCCAGCTCCCCTTCGACCGTGACGCGCACGCAGCCGGCCAGCCCGGCGATGGCTGCCGTCACCGCTTCCTGCACGTCCGTCGCGTGGCGCGCCTCGTCGATCGAGACGGTGACATCCGCCACCTGGCTGACGGCGACGCGGCGACGCTCGCGCTCGACGCTGCCGTCCGCCTGGACGTTGACCAGGACCGCGCCGCGGTCCCCGTCCTCGCCGAACTCCAGCGGATCCGGGTTGCCGGGGTACGTGTGCCGCTCCGCGTCGCGCGGCAGGTGGTAGTGCCCGAGGAAGGCGTGGCTCAACCCCGCATCGGCGATCTCCGCCGCATCGAACGGGGCATGGGGCTGCTTTCCCGCCTCCTGCCAGCCCAGCAGGCTGCGCTCGGAGGCATGGGCCAGGGCCAGGTGGATTCCGTCGCGATCCGGCCGGAAGCCGGCGAAGAAGTCATCCGTGTTGGCCGGCGCGCGGTGCGCCGCGCCCCACAGGGTGAGGCCATCGGCCAACGTCAGCGGCGTGAGGCTGGCCTCCCGGAAGAGGTGCACGTTCGGCGACCAGTCAGTCACCGCGTACGGGCTGCGAGGAGAGAGCCAGTCGTGGTTGCCGGGAGCGAGCACGATGCGGCGATCCGTGCGGGCGAAGCTCGCCTGCAGGAAGGCGATGGTGTCCGGCGTGACGCGGTCGTGCTCGAACAGGTCGCCGGCGCACAGGACCGCGTCCACGCGCTCCGCATCGGCCAGGGCCAGGATGCGGGTCAGTGTCTCGCGGCGGTTGGCCCGGCGCAGCCGGGCGGTCTCCGGCCTCGCCCAGGCAAACGGGGCGTCCAGGTGCAGATCGGCAAACAGCAGCAGCTTCACTGCTTCGAAGCGTACTGAAGGTTGCGACAGCTAGACGGTCACAATTGACCGCCGCCACGCGAACGCGGCGGCGGTCCAGTGCGTGAGAGCCAGGCCTCAGGCGGTTCGGCGTCCCACGAACAGGTTGTACAGCAGCACGATGGCCGCCACGATCAACAGCAGGTGAATCAGGCCGCCGCCGACGCTGGTGATAAGGCCGAGCAGCCACAGCACCAGCAGGATGACCAGGATCGTCCAGAGCATGTTGGTAGACCTCCTGCTCGAGGAGCCTGAGCAGGAAACGTGCCGTGCTTAGCTGCTCGCCTCGCGCTCGTTGATGAGCTGCACCACCAGCAGCACCGCGGCCAGCACCAGCAGCAGGTTGACCAGCGGTCCCCACTGCAGGATCAGGCCGATGAACCAGGCCACCAGCGTGACGGCGATCAGCGTCCAGATCATCGGTCTACCTCAGGCCGCCAGCGCGCCGAGCAGCAGGTCGACGTGCTCCATCGGCTTCACCCGTTCCAGCACGTGCTCGATCTTCCCATCCGGACCGATGATGAAGCTCGACCGCTCGACGCCGTTGTAGGTCCTGCCCTTGTACGTCTTCTCGACCCACACGCCGAAGGCATCGGACACCGCGTGCCCCGGATCGGACAGCAGGCGGTACGGCAGGTCGTACTTGGCCCGGAACTTCACGTGGCTCTTGACCGAGTCGGGCGAGACGCCGAATACCTCCACTCCGGTGTCGATGACGCGGCCGAAGTTGTCGCGCAGCGAGCAGGCCTGGGCGGTGCAGCCGGGCGTGTCGTCCTTCGGATACCAGTAGAGGATGTACCGCTTGCCGAGCTGGCTCTCGCGACTGACGGTGGTGCCGTCGTCGGCCTGCATGCTGAAGTCCGGGGCGTCATCGCCGGGCTGCGGCTTCATCGGGCCATCCTAGCGCACGCCATCGGTCATCTCCTCGATGGCGACCAGCACCGGTGGCAGCTCCACCGCCTGGATCCGTGCGACCAGATCGGACGACGATCTGGTCCGTGACGGTGTCGGACGCTTCCGCCAGGTCATGACCGGCTCCGGCCACCTCGCGCCGTGACGGTTCGGTTGCCCGCTTCGGTGAGGGCCTCGAACAGCAGGACCGATTCATCGGGGTCGGCCCAGGTGTCGTCGACGCCATGGACCAGCGCCACCGACCGATGCAGCATGGTCGCCAGCGCCAGCGGCGGGGTGTGGATCGCCTGCTCGACCCCCGCCAGCGCCAGGTCGAGGGTGCCCGCACCGCGAATCGGCAGGTCGATGCGCTCCTCGCGGCGCTCGGCGCGCTCGATGATCTCCTCGCTCCAGCGGTCGAGCGCCCGCACCACCGGGTGCTGCCGGTCGGTCCCGGTGCGGCTGCGCTCGGCGACGCCGCGGCGCAGCACGTCGCGCCAGGAACGGGCGGATGGACCGATGAGGGTCAGCGCGCTGACTGCCGGATCCCCGATCGCCACGCTAAGGGCCAGCGCGGCGCCCTCGCCGTGGCCGACCATCCCGGTCCGGCGCAGGTCGAGCTGCGGGTGGCCGCGGATGGCGGCCAGCATGTCGCGCGCGTCGTCGATCCGCGTGAAGAGCGACGTGGCCTCCCAGACGCCCTCGGACGCGCCGCAGCCGCGCGGGTCCACCCGCAGGCTCGCCACGCCGTGCGCGGCCAGCGCCTCGGCCAGGCGCGCGAGCAGGCCGCGCTCGCCATCGGTCGCGCGGCGAGAACCACGATGGATGGCGGAGGCGGTCCCAGCCGCCGTCACGGTCGCGCGGCAGCCACGACCCCAGCAGCAGGACGTTCGGGTAGCGTCCTGCCGTCGGCTGGCGGCTGATCGGGCAGCAGCAGCGTGCCCGCCAGGGTCACCTCGCCGGCCTGGACCGCCAGCGCCTCGGAGCGCGCCATGGCCCGAGCCTACGCCGATCCCGGAGGGCCGGCCGGAGGCCTCAGCCGGCGACGACCCCGACCGCGGACCGATCCTTGATGATCTGGCCCGCCGCCAGGCGTCCGGGCGCCCCCATCACGCAGCCGCCCGGGTGGGTTCCCGAGCCGCACTGGTAGTAGCCGTGCAGCGGCGTGCGGTACTGGGCCCAGCCGGGCGCGGGGCGGAAGAAGAACATCTGCGGCGCCAGGAACTCGCCCGCGAAGATGTTGCCTTCCGACAGTCCGACCGTGCGCTCGATGTCCAGCGGCGTTTGGACCTCGCGCTGCAGGACCAGGTCGCCGAAGCCAGGGAAGAAGCGCTCCAGCGCCGCCTGGGCCCGATCGGCCATGTGCTCGCGCTCAGCGTCCCAGTCGCTCTCCCGCAGCCGGTACGGCGTGTACTGCACGAAGCACGACAGGACGTGCTTGCCCGGCGGCGCCATGTCCGGGTCGATGGTCGACTGGATGGCGCAGTCGATGTACGGCTGCTCGCTGTACCAGCCGTACTTGGCGTCGTCGAAGGCGTGCTCCAGGTAGTCGATCGACGGACCGATGTTCATGAAGCCGCGGAACAGGTCCGGGCCGGCGCCGAGCTCCGGGTGCGACGGCAGCGCATCCAGGGCGAAGTTCACCTTGGAGCTGACGCCCTGGAACTTCATGCGGCGGATGTCCTCCACCAGGTCGTCGGGCAGCTCGCGCGGATCGAGCAGCTCCAGGAAGGTGCGGCGCGGATCGAGCGCGCTGACCACCACGTCAGCCGCGATCTCGGTGCCGTCGGCCAATGCCACGCCGGTCGCCTCGCCGTCACGGGTCAGCACCCGCTCCACCGGCGCCTCCAGCCGGATCTCGGCGCCGAACGCCTCCGCCGCACGGGCCAGCACCTGCGTAAAGCCGCCATTGCCGCCCTTGTGGAAGGCCCACGACCCGAACTCGCCGTCGTGCTCCCCGAGCGAGTGGAAGAGCAGCACCAGGCCGCTTCCCTGCGAGCGCGGGCCGACCTTGGAGCCGATGATCGAGGACGAGGCCAGGTAGCCCTTCAGCAGGCTGGACTCGAAGTAGTCGTCAAGGAAGTCGGCGGCGCTGCCGGTCAGCAGCCGCACCGCGTTGTGCAGCGTCCGCTTGTCCAGGCTGCGCAGACGCGATCCGAGCCCGGCCAGCGCCACGAGCTCCTCCGGATCGTCGCTGAAGGGATCCGGCGGGACGGTGTCGAGCAGCGGCTTGATGGCCTGGCAGACGCGGTCCAGGTCGTGGCTGTACTGCTCGTAGGCATCGGCGTCGTGCGGCGACAGGCGGGCGATCTCGCGCAGCGTCTCGTCGTGGTCGCGGTTGAAGAGCAGGTACTCGCCGTCGTCGCCGGGCGCGAAGCGGGTCGACATCAGCAGCGGCATGAAGCCGTGCTTGGGCAGCTCCAGCTCCTGGATGATCTGCGGCCGCAGCAGCGAGAGCGCGTAGCTGAAGGTGGTGAACCAGTAGCCGGGCCGCAGCTCCTCGGTGATGGCCGCGCCGCCCACCAGATGCCGCCGCTCCAGGATCAGCGTCTTCAGGCCGGCTCGCGCCAGGTAGGCGCCGTTGACCAGGCCGTTGTGGCCCGCCCCAATCACGATCGCGTCGTATCGGTCCATGCTCATCGGTCCATCAGGCGGTCTTGCGCTCCGGGTTGTAGAGGGGCAGCCGCGCGACGTGCGCCGCCACCTGCTCGTAATGGTGGTCCACCGTGAACTCCAGGAAGACGCGGGTGCCGGGCTTGGCCAGGTCGGGTCGTACGCGCGCCAGCGCGATGTGCTGCTGCAGCACCGGCGAATACATGATGCTGGTCGCGTAGCCGACGCGGGACCGATCGGCGTCATACACCATCCAGTCCTCGTGCACCGGCCGGTGGTCCTTGGGCGGGATCAGGCCGGCTTCGCTGTAGGCACGGTCGTAGTCCTGCCAGTCCACGACCAGGCCCACCATCCGCCAGCGGGATGACTTTTCCGCCCGTTCGCGCTCCAGAGCCTTTCGCCCGATGAACGGCCGGTCGTCGTCCTCCAGCCCCTTGAACATCCAGGCCCAGCCGAGCTCCAGCGGCGTGGACCGATGGGCGTCATTGAACGCGAAGCGGCTCGAATCGAAGTCGGCACCCAGCAGCAGCAGGCCCGCCTCGATGCGCAGCATGTACAGCGCGCCCATGCCGTAGGGCAGGACCCCGTAGCCGTCGGCTGCGTCCCAGACGGCGTCCCACACGGTGGTGGCATCGGGCGTCTCGACCCAGATCTCGTAGCCCAGGTCGCCGGTGTAGCCGGTGCGGCTGACCGTCACCGGCCGCCCGGCGATGGTGCCGGCGGTCAGCCCGAAGAACGGCAGGTCCTTCACCTCCGGGACGAGGCGCGCGATGAGGTCGCGCGAGCGTGGCCCCTGGATGGCCAGGGCCCCGATGTCCAGGCTGACCTCCTCGACCGTCACGTCCAGCCGCCCGACCCGGTCGGCGAACCAGGCGAAGTTGGGCTCGGCGGCGGTGAGCAGGAACTCGTCGGGGCCGCGGTGCTGGATCACGCCGTCCTCCAGCACGAAGCCGCGCTCGTCAAGCCAGGTCGTGTAGTGGGCGTTCCCCGGCGGGCAGCGCCGGATGTCGCGCGCCAGCATGCCGGACAGGAAGCGCTCCGCGTCACGGCCCGCGATCCGGTACTTGTAGAGCGGAGAGGTGTCGAAGATGCCGGCGCTGTTGCGCACGGCGAAGTACTCGAACTTGTCCGACGCCTGGTAGCGCGTCACCACCACGTGGCCCGACCAGTGCTGCCACAGGCCGGTGTCGTTGAGGGCGCTGGTTCGCTGGTGGAAGGGGGTCGTGCGGATCATCGAGGCGCGAGCATACCGGCCGCTCAGGCGAACAGGAACTCCCAGGCGCCAAGCGCCAGGCTGAGGCCGATGGCCGCCAGGCCCAGCGCCGCCGCGGCGGCGATCAGCCACCAGTCGCGACCGGCCATGTGCTGCGGCCGGGCCACGCTGCGGCAGGGCCCGGCCCCGAAGCCGCGCGCCTCCATGGCCGTCGCCAGCCGCGTGGCGCGGCGGATGGCGCTGACCAGCAGGGCCAGCAGCTTTCCGAAGTA
The DNA here is from genome assembly GCA_963720505.1 of uncultured Chloroflexia bacterium. Taxonomy (GTDB): domain Bacteria; phylum Chloroflexota; class Limnocylindria; order QHBO01; family QHBO01; genus DASSCW01. The sequence goes on along the minus strand of CAVRFT010000003.1, from coordinate 502,756 downwards.
GAGCTGCGCGGCCGTCAGCGGGGAGCGGCCGGCGGCCACGCCCCGCGCGCGGCGCGCCAGCGAGATGGTCTGCCACTCGCCGGCCATGACCGGCAACAGTCGCACCGCGGCCAGCGCCCCGACCGCGAACCGCGGTGACAGGTGAAGCTGCTGGATGAGCGAATCGGTCAGCTCGGTCGGGTCGGTGGTCGCCATCGCCAGCACGCCGGTGTAGGCAATGGCCAGCACGCGCAGGCCCAGCGCAATCCCGGATTGCAGGCTCTCAGCGCTCAGGCCCACCGGACCGATGCGAAACAGCTCGTCGCCGCTGGGCGGCCGCAAACAGGGCATTCACGACCGCCACCACCAGGGCAGCCAGCAGGATCGGCCAGGTCCGGCCCAGCAGCGCCGACCAGGCGAGGCCGGACAACCAGACCGAGCCGGCCAGGCCGGTCAGGATCACGAGCGGGGTGACCGGGTCGACCGAGAGGAACAGGACCGTCATCAGCAGCAGCGCGGCCGCCAGCTTGGCCACCGGGTTGGCGCGCGCCAGCGGGGCGCTCGGGTTCGGGCGAAGCGGGGTGAAGAGCCTCACGACGGCGCACCGCTGGTCAGCGTGGCCGGCGTCAGTCGCAGGGTGCGGTCGGCCAGGGCGGTGGCGAAGTCGCGATCGTGGGTGACGAAGGCGATGGCGCGCCCGGAGTCGCGCAGCGCGGCCAGCAGGTCCAGCAGCTCGCCGGCAGTGCGGCGGTCCTGCCCGAAGGTCGGCTCGTCCAGGATCAGGACCGATGGCGCCGTGGCCAGCGCGGTGGCCACCGACAGCCGCCGCTTCTCGCCGCCGGACAGGGTGAAGGGATTGACCTCGGCCAGCGGCTCCAGGTGGAGGCGGCTGAGCAATTCGTCGGCGCGGCGACGTGCCGCCGGCTCGTCCAGGCCGATGCGCCGCGGCCCGAGCATCAGCTCGTCCCGAACGCGACCGGTCAGGAACTGGTGCTCGGGATCCTGGAAGACGGTGCCCACGTAGCGCACCAGCTCCTGGGCCGGCCAGCGCCAGATCGGCTCGTGGCCGCGCCCTCGCGCCAGCGCCTCGCCGGCCACCACGATCCCGAAGGTCGGCGGCAGCAACCCGGCCAGCAGCATCGCCAGCGTGGACTTGCCGCTGCCGTTCGGCCCGGTGATGGCCACCGCCTCCGCCGCCCGCACCTGCAGGTCGGTGCGCGACAGGGCGGAGAGGACGCTGCCGGGGTAGCGGAAGGCGACCTGCTCGGCCAGCAGCAGCGTCTCCGGCTCGGGGCGGTGGCGACGTGGCGGGGCAGGAAGGCGCCGATCGGGCACCCAGACCCCCGCCTCGGCCAGCGCGTCGCCGTGTCGGGCGAAGACGTCGTATGGGCGCCCATCGGCCATGACCCCGCCGCCCGCCTCGATGGCGATCACGCGGTCGACCAGCGGCAGCGCGTCGGCGACGCGGTGCTCGACCATGACCAGCGTCAGGCCGAGCCGCTCGACGACCGAGGCCACCACCTCGCGGATGGCCGCCGCGCCATCCGGATCCAGGTTGGCGGTGGGCTCGTCCAGCAGCAGCAGACCGGGGCGCAGGGCCAGCACGCCGGCGATCGCCAGTCGCTGCTGCTCGCCGCCGGAGAGGGCGTCCGTCGGGCGGTCGCGGCCGTAGCCGAAGCCGACCGCCTGCAGCGCGGCATCGACGCGGGGCCAGATCGCCTCGGCCGGCAGGCAGCGGTTCTCGAGCCCGAACGCCACGTCGTCGCCGGCACGGGCCATGATCAGCTGGCTTTCGGGGTCCTGGAAGACGAGCCCGGATGCCTCGCGCGCCAGCCGCGGATCGCGGCCGTCGATGGTGAGCCCGCCCTCCGCGTCGCCGGCGTTCGGCTCCAGCAGCCCGGCCAGGGCGAGCAGCAGCGTCGACTTGCCGGCCCCGGAGGGACCGATCAGGAGCACCCGCTCGCCCGGCTCGATCCGCAGGTCCAGGCCGCGCAGCGCCCAGCCACGGCGGCCGGCATGTCGCCAGCCCCAGCCGCGCGCCTCGATCGCGACGGGTGCGACGGCAGGCGCGGCTCGTGTCAGGTCAGGCCTCCGGTTGCTGCTCTCTTCCGGACGGGAAGGCGGCCAGCACGCCGGTCCGCGCCAGCGCCCGCACCAGCAGCCACGAGCCCAGGCCGGCGATGATCACGCCGCTGACCAGCATGAAGGCGCCGATCGCGAGCTGCACGCCAAAGGCGAGGTCCGGGTAGTAGATCGGCATGTCGTGCAGCCACTCGCCGACGGCCGCGCCGGCGCCGGCCAGCATCGCCACCGGCAGGGCGAAGGAGCGGTACAGGAACAGGGCGAAGACCAGCTCGGCCCCCGCGCCCTGGATCGCGCCGGAGAGGATCGCATCCATCCCCCACACCGATCCCAGGATGGCCGACACGGCGGCCGCCACCACCTCGCCGAAGACCGCGGCGCCGGGCTTGCGGACGATCAGCCCGGCCAGCACCGCCGGCGCCAGCCAGACGCCGGAGACGAGGTAGGCGGGCGGGTTCACCGCCCCGCTGAACAGGGCGCTGGTGAGCACGTTCCAGCCGGCGAACACCACGCCAAAGGCGACTCCCAGAACGGCGGTCACCACGATGTCGACGGTGCGCCAGCCCTCCTGGGCGGCCGTTGATGAACTGGTCACGGTGCGGCTCCTTCCTGCTGGGTCTCGACCACCAGCAACGACCCGCGTTCGAGCGAGACCGATGCCGGCGGCTCCACGACGACGTTCGACAGGCCGCGGGAGCGGCCGATTGAGAGCACCTCTCCATTGAGCGGATAGCGCAGCCCCGCGGTTCGGACGCCCACCGCATCGCCCCCGATGGGCAGCAGCGTGACGAGGTCGCCGGGCGCGCCCTCCAGCGCCAGGCTGTCCCCCGCGTGCAGGGCGCGGACCACGGTTCCGCCGCGCACGATGCGCAGGTCGGGCACGTGCGACAGCTGCGGGTCGGCGAGCAGCATCACGTTGGCCAGCTGGTGGTCGAGCCGCGGGCCGGCCAGCGCGCCCAGGATCACGACTTCATCGGCGCCTGCGGCGAGGACGCCGGCGAGCGCCAGCTCGGTGTCCGACGCATCCTTGGCGACCGCGTGGCGCTCGATCGGGACGCCATCCGCCTCCAAGCGCCGCGATCAGCGCGGGATCGGCCGAATCCAGGTCACCGACCACCAGGTCGGGCCGCCGCCCGACCGAGGCCAGCCAGGCGGTGCCGCCGTCGACCGCCACCACCCGGTCCGCGTCCGCCAGCCAGCGGGCGTCGGCCGGGTCGGCCTCACCGCTTGCCACCAGGACGGCTCGCATCGTCGTTGCCGGGCCTCCACATCGGTCCTTGGTCACCGAAGGCACGACAAACGGCGCACCTGCAGGCGCGCCGTCGGCAACGATCCACATCGACTCCCTTCGCTGGCATGACCCAGATCAGGTTCGAGGGTCTGCGGCTCGCCGCACTCTCAGCGCACCCTGCGCTCCCCTGTCGTTCTTCGGTTGTCGCGGTGAGCGTAGCACGCTCCGTCAGGGTCCCTCCGGCAGGCGCAGGCTGATGCGGGTCTGCTCCCCGTCGCCCTCGCCGACCAGGGCCAGGTCCAAGCGTGTCTCCGTCCGGCGTCGTGAAGCGGATGATCGCCACGTTGCCACCCGGGTAGCGCCCCTTGACGACGAACCCCGCGGCAGGCAGGGCGTCGAGATAGAACGGTACACGTCAGGGCCGATGGCATCGACCATCCAGCCGCGCGATCGTGCCCGGCTCCGCCGGTGGCGGCGATCGGCGGCCACGGCGCCCGGCATCACCGGCAGCCCGTCGGGAACGGCCGGAAGCGAGGGGAGTGGCGTCGTCCTCGCTGGCAGAAGGCGTCATGGACGGAGACGCGCCGCCGCTCGCGACAGGCGTTGGGGTGGGTTCGGCGCGTGGCGCCCGGGGTCGTGCACGCCGGCCGCGGCTACGGCGGCGCATGAGCAGAGCGAAGGTGCCCGCAACGGACCTGCGCATGTCGATCCTCCCATGGCGCCCGGGCGGCCGGTCACGGCCACCCGGGCTGTACGGTGCTCACTCGGACAGGTTGGAGACGATGATCGGTACGTGGAACCCTCCCAGCTGGTTGTGGTCGAACCAATGCACGCCGTGGGACAGCAGGTTGAACGTCTCGTCGTAGCTGCCCGGCGGCGCGCCGCCACGGATCCCGAAGGTGAAGCGGCCGATCTCGTCCGGCCCCACCACGTTCTGCTCGACGCGGGTCGCCAGCCAGCTGCTGGTCCAGTCGGATGCCGCGAACGGGCTGGCGTGCTGCGGCGGCTTCCAGGTGCCGAGCACGATGCGGCCCGGCCACGGTCCGGGACGCCACGGCCGGCCGCCGATGTTGCGGAACTCCACCCAGTGCGTGATCGTGCGGCCCGGTCGGACGATCTCCGTGCCGCCGTTGCTCTCCCGGTGGTAGCTGGCCGCGAACGGCACGCGACCCGGCCAGGTCGTCCACAGTCGGTTGAACATCGGGTCGCTGGTGAGCAGGTACTTGCCCGACTCGCGCAGGACCTCGAAGTGCAGATGCGGCCCGAAGCACTGCCCGCTGCAGCCGGACAGGCCGACCTGCTGGCCGAAGACCACGTCCTCGTTCGAACGCGACCGCGATGCCGCCATCCGCTGCGGCTGGCCAGGTGGTAGTAGAGGGTGTGCCGCCCATCGTCGTGACGGACGCGCACGAAGTTGCCGAAGTTGCCGAACTGCTGGGTGCCGTAGCCACCCTCCGTGTCGGCGACCACGCCCTGCCTTGGCGGCCGCCACCGGGCTGCGCAGCGGCATCGGGTAGTCGAGGCCGGTGTGGTTGTCGTAGACGCGGCCCGAGTGCGGATACGTCGTCGAACCACGTCTTGCCGGTGTAGTCGAGCTGGATGCCCACGCGGGGATCGCGGTCCACGCCGTACAGCAGCGTGACGTCGCTGTCGTAGAAGGGCAGCGTGTAGTCATCGACGGCCAGAACCGACGCTGCCCCGAGCAGCTGGGTGGCCAGCACGGCGGCCAGCAGCAGGATCGTGCGTCGCCCCGCCCGAAGGACGTGGCGGAGAAGCGAACGGCCGCTCATGGCCCGCACTCCTCCGCGCAGGCGGCGAAGTCCAGCTGGGTGGAGAAGGTGGCGATCAGGTCGCCGTCCGGGTCGACCAGCTCCGAGCCGGTCGGCAGGTCCAGCAGCAGCGCCTGTCCGTCGGCGGAGAAGCGGGGATGGGCGCCGGCCGCGATGCGTTGGGCTCGGCCACCAGGCAGCCGCTGCAGAAACACGCTTCCGGCGCGCTCCCAGGCGACGGCCGCCGCCGACCGGTCGACGGCCACGTTCACCGCATCGGCCCCGAGATCGGCCATGACCGTCGCTCTGCCACCGCCGAGCCGCAGCACAACCGTGCCGGTCGGCCGATGGGCGATCGCCGCCAGGCTGCCATCGGCCAAGCGCTGGGCGCCGTAGACCAGGGCCTCGCTGGTCAACCCGGTCGTGGTTCCGTCCGGCGTGACGCGGACCAGCTCCGAGCGATACGGCGCCTCGACCGATGGGACCCGGAGAGCCAGGACGGACCCGCTGGCCTCGACCACCGGGTCGCCGATGAACGGTCCGGCAGCGATTTGCCGCGCAGCGCCGTCGGCCGCAGCCACGCGCCACAGCGCGCCGCGGCCGTCGATGGCGGCCAGCCACGAGTCGTCCGGTGCAAAGGCGGCCGCGATCAAGCCCGGCAGCTCGACCTGCACCTGCGATCCATCCGCCCTGGCCATGATCAGCGGCGTGGTCTCCGGACCGATCTGGCCGGCGACGGCCGCCGTCGCGGCATCGGGCGCGACGGCCAGCAGCTGATCGGTGCCACCGGCGCGCGTGGCCGAGATGCTCGATGGCACGCGGACCTCGGCCAGGCCAGGGGCGAGGTCGTCGTGGCGAGCGATGACGATGGACTGGCCGCTCTCGGCGGCATCTGTGGACGAGACGTGCGACACGGCGGGCGCGCGATCGGCCACCGCGCTGCCGAGCATCAGGCCCGAGGCGAGTGGCAGCAGGCCCAGGATGAGGGCGAGCCGGCGACGGGCGCTGCGAGCGGCATCGTGACGGCGAGGCGCAGGCGGTGGCTGGGGTGCCGGCGAGCGCGGCCGGCGCTCCCGCGCCGTGGGGCGCGGGCAATGGCGGTCATGACGGAACCTCCGTGGCGGGAAGCGCGGGAACAGGGAGAGCGACGGACGTTCCTGGTAGCGGCTGCGACTCCTTCGTGGCGAGACCTGGTCGCAGGCTAGCGACCACCGCTTATCGCCGGCTTATCCGGCGATAATCGCCGCCCGATGCCCCCTCTCCTCCCAGCCGCGCTGCTGCTCCTGGCCGTACTCGCCGCCGCCGGCGGGGCGGTCGCCATTCGGCGCTCCGGTGCCGAGCAGGCCATCGCGCGGCGCCTGGCCGGCGCTCGGCAGGTGCGGCTGTCCGAGCTCTTCTCGATGACGGACCTGCCCGCCCGCCCCGTCCGCATCGCCGGCCGCATCCGCTGTCCGGATCCAATCGTGAACGCCCGAGGCGAGCGGCTGGTGGCGCGCCACCGGGACGTGCAGGTCCAGCGGGGCGGCCGTGGCTGGCGATCGATCGAGCGGATCCGCGAGTCGCGCGGCTTCGAGCTGTGGGATCACGGCGGCTCCCTTCCGGTGGACCCAGCGCAGGCGGCCGAGCCGCTGGTCGTCATCCCGCACGTCTGGCACGGCAGCACCATCGGAGCTCGAGGACCCGCAGCACCTGGCAGCCGTCGACCGGCTGGGTGGCGGCCCGATGCCTGCGCGCTCGATCACCCGCACGGTGAGCGTCGTCGAACGGCTGCTGCTGCTGGCCAGCGTGGTGCGGGACGAGGCGGGGGCGATCTGGCTGCGGCCGCCACCGGGCGGATACGTGATCAGCACCCTGGAGCTGGATGACGCGATGCGCCTGCTGGGCGGTCCGCATCGGCGCGTGCTCCTGACCGGCTACGGCCTGCTGGGACTCGGCCTGCTCTCGGCCGTGGCCGCGGCGATCCTGTACGTCTTCGCGGGCTAGCCGCGAACCTCGGTACGGGGCCGCATCGGTACCAACGGGGCATACGGGGCACGGCCTTGCCACTTCTACCATCCGTTCACCGGTTCCTAACAGAACCTCCATTCATTGAACTGGGGTGCGAAGCAACCAGGTGCCCACGCCATCGCGCGATCGGGGGAACGATCTCGACGGGCTGATCAGCGTTGCCCAGGCTGCGGCATTGCTCGGCGTCCACCCGAACACCCTGCGCGCCTGGACCGATGCTGGCCGGCTGACGGCCTATCGCATCAACGCGCGCGGAGACCGCCGCTACCGTCGTGGCGACGTGGAGCTCCTGCTCGCCGAAGGCGGCGACGCCCCCGACGTCACTCCTGCCGCACGACGGCAGCCCCTCACGGCGCGAGGTCGAAGCCGCCGTCTTCACGCGCCTGGCGCAGGGCATCGGTCCTTCGGCCACGCCGACCGCGGTCTGCCGTACCGCGATCGAGGTGCTGCGCACGACGCTCGGCGTCGCACGGGCCGCGATCTACCTGGTGCATGAGGCGCGAGACCTGAGCCTCGTGCTCGAGACCCACGCCGGCTACCACAGCCCGCCGCCGGCCACGCTTGATCCGTCCTCCTTCGACGCCGGCTCGGTGAACATCAGCAACGACGGCACACACGCCCAGCTGACGCTGCGAGCGGCGGCGAGCGGATCGGCGAGCTGGTCCTTGAGGACGAGCCGGGCGGGCCGCTGGCGAGGGATGCACGACGCCTTCCTGCGCAACATGGCCGGCGCGATTGCAGGGGACATCCTGAATGCCAAGGTGCTGGCCCGCGCTCGACGCGAGGTGAGCCGTTCGCGCGCCCTGCGCCACGTGACCCAGGAGCTGACCGGTCAGCTGGACCTGGCGGCCGTGCTCGACGACATCGTCGATCGGACCCGCTCGCTGTTCGACGCCGAGAAGGCCGGCCTATGGCTGCTCGACGATTCGGAACATCCCTTCAGCCGCGCCGCGTCGCGAGGTCTCGGCGACGAGTTCCACGCCCGCGTGCACAGCCTGACCCTGGCCGACGCCGCGGTTGGCGTCCGCGCCGTCCGGGAGCGGCGCACGTCCGTGGTGCGCGAGGCGGACACGCGCGGCGGCGTGGGCGCGATGCAGGAGATGTATGCGGCCGAGGGCATCAAGACGGTCTGCCTGGTGCCACTGGTCATCAACAACCGGGCGGTGGGCCTGCTGGGCCTCTATCACGCGCGCGATCACGAATGGCCGGAGGACGAGCTGGCGCTGGCGCAGTCGTTCGCCAACCAGGCGGCGGTCGCCATCAGCAACGCGCGGCTGTATCGGTCCGTGGCCGACCAGGCGGCACGCATTCGCTCCATCCAGGACCTGTCGGCGCGGCTGAACCGCCTGACCGATGTCCAGGCCATCGCCGACGCCATCGTGGCCGAGGCCAGCACGCTGGCCGCGTACCACGACATCCGGGTCTACGCGGTGGAATGGGAGCGCGGCGTCTGCGAGCCAATCGCGTTCACCGATCGGCTGCTGGGCGACGGTGACTTCAAGGAGGCCCTGCGGGTGGACATCGGCGAGGGCTCCTTCACCGGCTGGGTGGCCGAGCAACGGCGAGCCGATCCTCTCCAACGACGCGCTGAACGACACGCGCGGGCACACCATCGAGGGGACCGATGACATCGAGGAGTCGATGCTGGTGGTGCCCATGCTGTTCGAGGGCCGATCGGTGGGCGTCATCGCCCTGTCGAAGCTGGGCAACAACCAGTTCAGCAACGACGACCTGCAGACGATGACCATCTTCGCCGGCTACGCCGCGCAGGCGATGGCCAACGCCGGCGCGTACGAGCGGCTGGAGCTGCAGTCGGCCGAGCTCGCGCGGCAGCTGCAGTCGCAGCGCCGCCTGCTGGAGATCAACGAGCGCCTGCTGTCGACTCTCGACCGCGCCGACGTGCTGGAGACGATCGCCGACGGCCTGAAGGCGGTGGTGCGCTACGACAACCTGTCGATCTACGGCGTCGACGAGGCGCAGCGGGTGCTGGTGCCGGTGCTGACCCGCGAACGACACGAGGAGGAGGTGCGCCGCTACATCGTGCCGTTCGGTCTGGGGCTGATGGGATGGGCGGTCGAGCACGGGGAGCCGGTGCTGGCCAACGATGCCCTGACCGATCCGCGCGCCATGCAGATCCCGGGCACGCCGGACGACCCGGAGGCGCTGGTGGTGGTCCCGCTCATGGCCGATGGCGACGTCATCGGTTGCATGAACATCTCGCGCATCGGCGGTCCCGAGATCTACTTCAGCGACGCCGACTTCGAGCTGGTCAAGCTGTTCGCCGGCCAGGCCTCCATCGCCCTGCGCAACGCCGATGCTCACCAGGCGATCGCCATGCGCGCCGAGACCGACGCGCTGACCGGACTGGGCAATCACGGCGCCTTCCAGCGCACCCTGGCCGACGTGCTGGGCCAGCCGGAGGCCGGAACCGAGGCGGACCGCCGCCGCGCCGCGCCGCCGACCGGCCCGGTGGCACTGCTGATGATGGACCTGGACAACTTCAAGGGCTACAACGACCGGCTGGGCCATCCGGCCGGCGACGCGCTGCTGCATGCCATCGGCGCCGCCATCTACGGCTCGGCGCGCGGCGAGGATCGCGTCTTCCGCTACGGCGGCGACGAGTTCGCCGTGCTGCTGCCGGACGTGGACGCTCGGGCCGCCGAGTCGATCGGCGAGCGGGTGCGCCAGGCGGTGGCGCGGCTCACCGCCAAAGAGGCCGCGCGGGTCACGATCACGGTCGGCGTGGCGGCCTACCCCGAGGACGCGGTCGACAAGAACGACCTGATCGCCGCCGCCGACATCGCCCTGTACCTGGGCAAGCAGTCAGGCGAGGATCGCGTGGTCCGCGCCGACGAGGTGCCGAACGAGATGCGCGACCTGCGCAGCACGCTGGACCGGCTGGCGCGCGCCGCCCTGCTGCATCCGGACGACGCACCGACAGTGGACTCCCTGGTCGAGCAGGCCGCCCTCCTCAGCCACGCCACCGAGCATGGACAGGACACCGTCCGCGGCGCCCTCCTGGGCGTGGCGCGCTCCCTGGACGCGCTGGATCCGGCGGCGATCGGCCACGGCGAGCGGGTCGGCCGGCTGGCCGGGCTGGTGGCTCGCAAGCTGGGCTGCGACGAGGGAGCCGCCGACACGGTCGAGCTCGCCGCGCGCCTGCAGGGCCTGGATGGGAGTCGGCGCCGATGAGCTGGAGCCGATTCCGTCCCTGCGCGAGGTCGGCGAAATCGTGCGCTGGCATCGCGCCGGAGGCCCGTTGGAGCGGATACCGCTCGGTGCGCAGGTGCTGGCGGCCGCGAACGCATACGACACGCTGGTTGCCGCTCCGGACGGCCCCCATGCCGACCGCCGCGCAGCCATCGACGATCTGACCGCCGCCGCGGGGCAGCGCTACGGCCCGGACGTGGTGCACGCTCTGGCCGCGGTGGTCGGCGTCAAGCGACGCACGTCCCGCAGCCGGCGAACCAGCCGACGAAGGCGCGGGGGTCCGCGGAGCGGCCTGACGCCTCTGGCGCGATGCTATGATCGCGCCTCCCTATGTCGAGCCACCTCTCCGCCGCCGCGCGCCCGGCATCATCCCGCCCGGCCGCCGCAATCCTGCTGGTGGTGGCGGCCCTGACGGCCTGCGGCACCACCACCCCCAGCACCTCGGCCAGCGCAACGGCTGCGTCGCCGTCCGGCACGGTGGCCAGCCCATCGGCCTCGGCCAGCCCGCCGCCGACCCCGCAGCCCACGCCCACCTACACCAACCCGGAGGACCCGGAGCTGGCCGGCCTGATCCCCACCCGCCTGCGTGGTGTGGACGTGGAGGTGCCTCCCACCAGCGAGTTCGCGATGACGCCGGGCGACTTCGCCTCCGCGTACGGCGACCTGGGGCTGCGATTCAAGGCCCTGCAGGTCGCCTTCGCCATCGATCCGCGCCTCTCGCTCTATGCCGCCCGGGTGGAGCAGCCGCTGCCGACCACCCGTCAGCTGGAGCCGTACCTCGAGACGGCCGGCCGCTATGTCGGGATCGCCGGGCTGCATCGCGAGCCATGGCGCTACCGGCGCATCGGCGGACGCGTGACCTGGGAGCGGCCCGAGGACAACGCCACGGCCGCCGGCACGCACATCTATACCTGGGCGGCGGACGACTATGTCTTCCTGCTGATCGGCGTTGACGACCAGCTGAATCGCGCGCTGCTCGCCGCGCTGCCTGGCGAGCGGGCGCCGGCCGCGACGCCGCGGCCGTCTCCGAGCGAGGCAGCAGCGTCGCCCGCGGCTTCCGGCGCGGAGGCCAGCCCCTCCCCCTAGCGCGCCGCCGGTACCATCGCCTCGGTGTTCGCCCTGATCGCCTACGGCATCGCCACCGTCGGCAGCCTGCTGGCGGTGATCCTGCGCGTGGTTGGCGCCGACGCCACCATCACCTTCGGCGTGAGCGCCGTCGCCATCGGCGGGCTGGCCTACATCCTCGGCCAGGCCACGGAGCAGCTGGGCGCCGCGGCCGGCCCGCGCGTCGGCGGCATCCTGAACGCGACGGTCGGCAACGTGGGCGAGATCATCATTGCCGGCTTCCTGGTCGCGAACAACGAGCTGGACGTGGTGAAGGCCTCGATCACCGGCTCCATCGTCGGCAACCTACTACTGGTCCTGGGCGCGTCCCTGCTCGTGGGTGGGCTGAAGAACGGGATCCAGCGCTACGACGCGCAGGCCACCGGCATGAATGCCGCCAGCCTGATCCTGGCCACCATCGGCCTCATCGTGCCGGCCACCTTCGCCGCCATCCTCAACGCCGGCGCCGAGACGGGCGAGGGATCGCCGGTCTTCTTCAACCTGGAGGTCCTGTCGGTCGGGGTGGCGATCGTGCTGCTGCTCACCTACGCGGCGCAGACCTACTTCTACTTCGCGACGCCGGAGGCCACCGCACCGGGTGAGCGCGACCGGGACGAGCCGGCCGAATGGAGCGTGCGCCGCTCGCTGGTGGTGCTCATCGGCTCCGCCGCCGTCCTGACGGTGGTGTCCGAGATCCTGGTGCACTCGCTCGACCCCATGGTCGAGGCGGTGGGCATCAACAAGTTCTTCGTCGGGATCATCCTGATCCCGCTGATCGGCAACCTGGCCGAGCACGTGGTGGGCGTGACGCTGGCCTACAAGAACAAGATGGACTTCAGCCTGGTCACCTCGCTCGGCTCGGCCACCCAGATCGCCCTCTTCGCGGCGCCGGTGCTGGTCATCTTCGGGTTGCTGGTGGGCAACGAGCTGACCCTGGTCTTCACCCCGCTGGAGGTGGTGGCGGTGGGCGTCGGCACCCTGATCGCCGCGTACATCGCCCTGGACGGGCGCTCGAACTGGGTGGAGGGGCTGCAGCTGATGAGCGTGTACGCCATCCTGGCCATCGCCTTCTTCTTCGTCACGCCCTAGACGCCGGCGAAGGCCCGAAAGCCGGCGCGGCTATCATCGGGCCCGTGCCTGACGAGGACTGGAACGATGATGGGCGCGAGGACCGATGGTCGCGCAAGCGCGACCGGCTGGCGCGCCTGCTGAGCGTCGCCTCCATCCTCTACACCCGCGGCTCGGGCGAGAACGGCGTGGCCGTGACCGAGATCGCCGAGCTGACCGGGATGACCACCCGCACGGTCTACCGCGACATCAAGGCGCTCGAGGACGAGCTGGAGATGCCCATCTTCAGCGCCGGCCGCGGGCGCTATGGGATCGAGAAGAAGTCGTTCCTGCCGCCGCTGCCGCTCTCGCTGGCGGAGGCGATCGTGCTGTTCCTGGCCACCCGGCTGATTGCCCGCTGGTCGGACGAGTACGACCAGGCCGTGGTCAGCGCCTTCACCAAGCTGGCCGACCTGCTGCCGCAGCCGATCGCGCGGCACGTGACCGCCACCATGCTGGCCGTGCGCCGCGCCGACCCCAACGAGCCGTTCACCAGGAACTTCGCCCACGTGGCCCAGGCATGGGCCGATGGACGGGTGGTCGAGTTCGAGTACGAGCCGTCCGACGGCGAGGCCCGGCACGCCCGCGTGCGTCCCTACTTCCTGGAGCCCGATGCCGGCAGCCACAACGTCTACCTCATCGGCTTCGATGAGACCGTCGACGCCATGCGGACCTACAAGGTGGAGCGGATCAGGACCTCGACCGTCACCGCCGATCGATACGAGATCCCCGAGGACTTCGACCCCGATGCGTGGCTCGCGCACTCGTGGGGCATCTGGTCCGCCGAGAGCGGCGTCGAGGAGGTCGTGCTGCGCTTCGACCCATCGGTGCGCAACCGGGTGCGCGAGTCGGTGTGGCATCGCTCGCAGCGGCTGACCGAGCTCGATGACGGCCGGATCGAGCTGGCCCTGACGGTGGCCGGCATCGTCGAGATCCGGCCGTGGATCCTGTCCTGGGGCGACGCGGTGGAGGTGGTCGCGCCCCCGGCCCTGCGCGAGGCGGTGGCACGCATGGTGCAACGCGCCGCCGATCGCTACGCGGGCTGAGAGGCGCTCGAGATCAACCGAACCATCACTCCTCGTCGGCTGGCCGAGCTGGCCGCGGTGGGGATCGGCCTGGCCGTGCTGTTCTACGTCGGCTGGGACGGAGCCCTGTGGGACCCGCGCTACCAGCTGGGCCTGCACCTGGCCGCGGTGGCCGTCTTCGGCGGCCTGCTGTGGATCGCGCTGAGCGGCGGCGAGCTGCCGCGCACGCCGCTGGACATTCCCGATCCTGGCCCTGCTGCTGGCCTTCGGGATCGCCAGCCTGACCGCCTGGAATCCCGGCCTCTCAGCCGGGGCGTTGGCCGCGATCGTGGCCATCACCCTGATGCTGCCGGCCGCGCTGCTGGCCCTGCGCCACCGGCCGGACTGGACGGCGCTGGTGGTGACGGTCCCGGTCCTGGCGCTTTCGGTTCACGCCGTGGCGATCCTGGTCTGGCGTCGGGTGGAGTGGCTGATGGCCGGTGGCACCGGCCTGCCTCCCGTGCGCCTCGATCACGAAGGCACCATCTTCGGAGCGCTGGCGGTGCCGGCCTTCGCGGTGATGGGCGCGCTGCCGGTGGCACTGCTGATTCCGCACCGCCGACTGCGGCGGGCGATCCTGATCGGGCTGGCCGTCGTGGCCGTGCCGCTGACGCTGCTCTCCGGCTCTCGCTCGGCCTGGCTGGCGGCGGCAGTTGCCGGACTGGTGTTGGCGGCGCCGGCCGTGGCGCGGCGAGTGCGTCCGAGCTGGTCGGCGCTGACGGCCCGCTCGCGGCGGCTGAGGCCGCGCGACGTGGGGCTGGCGGTGGCCGGCCTCGCGCTGCTGGCGGTGGGCATCGCGTTCATCGCGCCGCGGCTGACCGACGTGCGCTCGCTCGTGTTTCGCGGCTATCTCTGGCGCGACACGCTGGCCGCCTGGTCGCAGGACCCGGTCTTCGGCATCGGGCCGGGCAGCATGCCGCTGGCCCGCCAGGCCGCGGCGCCGCCCCTGAGCTTTCCGGTGCGTCAGCCGCACTCGCATGACGTGGCGCTGGGCATCCTGGGCGACGCGGGGCTGGTCGGCCTGGCTGCCGCGCTGGCCCTGTTCATCACCTTCGTCGTGGTGGCCGGGCCGTGGCGAACGCGCTCGCTCGCCGGCCGTGCGGCGTTCGCGGTGCTGATGGGCTTCGCCGCCGGAATGCTGTTCGAGGACCTGACCTTCCTGCCTGCCTTCAACCTGCTGGTGATCGTGCTGGCCGCCATGGCCCTGCTGGATGCCGGCGCCGTGCGCTGGGTCACCGATCCCGCGCGCTGCCCGCTGGCCGGCGGCGATCGTCGCCAGCGTGGCGGCCGTCGCCCTGGTGGCGGTCATGGCGGTGGGCGACGCGGGCGCCATCGCCTACCGCACCGGAACCGATGCCGCGAGCGAAGACCACTGGCCCGAGGCCTACGCCGCGTTCCGCCACGCCTCGGACCTCGACCCATGGAACCCGGCGGGCCCGAAGGCGCTGGCCGTCGCCGCCGACCGGTTGGGCCTGACCGACGAGGCACGGGCCGCCGCCGAAGAGGCAGTGCGCCTCGCCCCGGGCGACGGTCCGTCGTGGATCAACCTGGCGCTGCTGTGCCGCCAGCAGCGGCGACCGCGAATGCGCCCGCCATGCCGCCGACCGGGCGGTGGACGCGGCCACACCGCAGGGCCGTGAGCTGGTGAACGCGGCGATCATCTACCAGTGGCTGGGCGACACCGCGGCCGCCGATCGCGCCTACCGCCTACTCCATGCTGACCACCTACCTGACCGGCCTGACCCAGCCGTGGCCGCGCCCGATCGCGATCGGTGACGACCACGCCAGCGAGCTGGCCGCCGACATCGAGGAGCGGAACCTGCTGGTCGCGCGGCGCCTGACCGGTGAGCCGATCCGCGTCGACGACTACAACGGATCGATTGCGCGGGCACTGGCGGCGGCGATGATCGGCGACCAGGCCACCGCCGAAGAGGAGGTCCGTCGCGGCCTGCGCCGCGACCCGTCGTCCACCACCATGTGGGAGGTGGCTGCCCTGCTGGGGCGCCACTACGGCACCGATGACGGGCGGCTCGAGCGCGTCGCCGACGCCACCCGCGGGCAGTCGCTGCCCGATCCGTCCCAGCCGCCATCGCTCATCTACGACATCGCCACCTTCCGCGCCTACCCGGGAGACGGGCTGGTGACTGGCGCCGAGCGGCTGGTGCCCGACCAGCCATGGCCGTGGCTGATCGAGCCGCTGCTGGCGCCGCCCGACGGCTGATCGCCCGCTAGTCGGTCAGCGGCAGCCTCAGGATCAGCGCCAGCGTCGGCCGGGCGCGCGGCTCGGCCGGGATGATGGGGGCACGCAGCCAGGCCGGACCGGCCGGCCCGCCGCGGTAGCGCGCAGACAGCTGGCGCGCCGACAGCCCGTCAATGCCGAGCGTGGCCAGCGCCTCGGCCACCAGCGTCCCATCGCCGACGTAGCCATGACCCACCGTGACCCGGTCACCGGCCGCCAGCAGCGCCTCCAGCCAGCGGCGGCGCACCCGGAAGGTGCGCCGCGTGGCCGGCTGCCCGCCGGCCCACAGCAGGTCGCTGGCGACGTAGGCGGGGCGCCCGGCCCGGGCATCGCCACCCAGCCGGGCCCGCAGCAGGCCGCCGTCCGGACGGCCGTCGTCATCGAGCACCAGCAGCGTGCCGTCCAGCACCACGCCGTCCTCCCCGAGCTGGCTCAGCAGCTCCGCCATCTCCGGGAAGGTGGCGGTGGCATCGGCCAACCCGTCGGCCTGCAGGCGCAGCTGACCGCGCTCGACCAGCGCGAAGGCGCGGACGCCGGGCCACCAGGGCTCGAAGAAGTAGTCCGCGTCGTCGAACGGCGCGTCGACCTGGGTGGCCTGCATCGGCACCACCCGGTTCGGCAGGTGGAGCGCCGGCCCTTCGTCTGACGGCGGGACCGGGAGGTGCAGCTGCTCCGACGGCACCCGCGGGCTCAGGCGGTCTTGCGGCGACGCGCCGCAGGCGCCTCCTCTTCAGCCGCCTTGCGCTTGCGCGCGGTGGTGGTCTTGGCGCGCGCCGGCTTCGGCTTCTCCGCCTTCTCGGCCTTGGCTGTGCCAGTGCGCCGCGACTCGCGGGCGGCCGAGACGCTCGCCTCCAGGGCGGCCATCAGGTCGCCGATCTTGGTCGGCTCGGCCTGCTTGGCGCGAACCGGCTTCTCGCCGGCGACCTTGGCCTCGATCACCTGCATCAGCGCCTCGCGGTACTCGTCGCGCTCCTGGTCGGGATCGAACTCCTCGCCCATGCTGGCGATCAGCTGCTCGGCCATCTTGCGCTCGGCCGGCTTGATCTCGATCTCCTCCTCGGGCAGGTTCAGCTCCTCGAGCGAGCGGATCTCATCGGGCCAGTGCAGGGTCTGCAGGAGCATCGTCTTGTCGAACGGGTTCAGGGCGGCGAGCTGCTCGCGGTCCTTCAGCACGATCTTGCAGATGGCGGTCTTGTTGGTCTCGGCCAGCACGGACTTCAGCAGGTAGAACGCCTTGCGGCCGATCTCATCGGGCTCCAGGTAGTAGGCCTGCTTCACGAAGCGGGCACCCTTCTCCTCGGCCTCGTCGGTCGGGACGAAGGCCTCGATCTCGATGGAGCGCACCGTCTTGAGCGGGACCGACTCGAGGTCCTCGTCGGTGATGACGACGTACTTGCCCTTGCTCCACTCGTAGCCGCGCACCGTGTCGGACCGAGAGATGACCTCGTCGTCGACCGGACAGTAGATCTTCATCTGGATCCGGCTCAGGTCCTTCTCGTGGAGCATGTTGAAGCCGATGCCGCCCGACTCGGTGGCCAGGTACAGCTTCACCGGAATGGTCACCAGACCGAACTGGATCGCCCCCCGCCACATCGAACGTGCCATCTCGCCCTTGCTCCACCCACGTGCGGATCTGCGCCGCCGGCGCGCACCATCGGCGCCGCCAAGCGGGGCGCCATGCTACACCCCGCCGGCAACCGGTCCGTTCTAGGACCATCCCGCCATTGCCCGGCTCCAGACGCCTCCGCAGACTGCGTGCCATGAGCGAGCCAACCGCGAGCCCCGTGCCGGCATCCGTGCCGGACGCGGAGGAGCAGCGGGCCTACGTCCTGGAGGACGATCCGGATATCGCCGCGCTCGAAGCCGACATCCTGCGCGATCTCGGGTTCAGCGTGGTGACCTGCACACGGATCGTGGAGCTGGGCGACCTGATGGCGCTCGCCCTGCCGCACCTGTTGGTGGTGGACGTCATGCTGCCCGATGGCGACGGCGGCGACATCACCGAGCTCCTGCGCAACGCCTGGCCGGGGATCCCGGTCGTGTTCGTCTCCGCGGCCAGCCGTGAGCGGCTGGCCGAGCTGGCGCCGACCGGCCCGGTCGTGGCCAAGCCTTTCGACATCGATGCCTTCCACAGCGCCGTGCTGAGCGCCGTCGAGGCGCCACGGGCGCTGCGTCCCGTCCCGTGAGGGCGGAGGCTCAGCCGGCCGGCGGGCCGGTGTGGGCCGCCAGCCCGATCTCCTCGTCAGCCCCCTCGCGCTGGAGGCGATAGCGGTGGTCGATGGGCACGGTGCCCGACAGCATGGCGCTCACCGGGCAGTAGGCCGTGGCCGACAGCTCGATCGAGCGCCGCAGCGCGTCGGCCGTCACGTCACCGGTCACCCGGTGCTCGACGCTGATGGCGGTGTAGACCTGCGGATGGGCCTCCGCCTTCTGGGCCGTGACCTCGATCGCATAGGTTTCCACCCGCTGCCGCTTCTTGCGCAGGATGCTGGCCACGTCCATGGCGGTGCATGCCGCCAGCGAGGCGAGGATCGCCTCGGTGGGGCCTGGACCGATGCCTCCCTCGGATGCCGTCAGCGTGTCGAAACCCAGGTCGAAGCCCGACTCGGTGGTGGCCTGGATACGCAGGCGATCACCGGCATCCGGTCCCGGTTCGATGAAGGTGGCGCTCAGCGGTGCGGGTCGGCATGCCGCGAGCGTAGCAGTGGAGGTGGTCCGATGCGCCTGATTCGCCCCGCCCCACGGCCGACGAGCGCCGTACGGCAGTGGTCATGTCGCTGGCCATGCTGCTCGTCGGGCGTGGCCGCCATTGGCCTGATGGCCCTGCTGCCCGGCGATCGCATCAGCGGCCTGGCCGCGCTGGGCATCGCGGCCGCGCTGGGCATCGGAATCGGGCTGGCCTGGCTGATCCGGGCGCTGTCGCGCGAGCCTCGCCAGCTGGGCGACGACCTGGTGCGCCTGCTGGCGCCGGCCTTCGACGACAGCTACGTCCTGATCCTGTCGCCGCGCCTGCCGGACGTGCCGTCCGACCTGGCCGGCGCTGCTCGTCGGGTCCGGCCGGCGTGCGGGCGCTCCTCGTCCGCCGCTGGCGCGGCCGCTACCGGGTTCGCGGCCGGCGCTGGGAATACGACACCAAGTCGCGCAAGGGCTGGATCCCGTGCCGCACCAACCCGTCCTTCGACGGCGACGCCGTGGCGGAGGCCGTGGCCCGCTGGGCGCGCACCGCCGCCGACGAGCCGAGCCTGCCGATCGCCCCGGCGGTGGCGTTCCCGCGGGCGTGGAGCGTGATCATCCTGGAGGAGCCGGAGAGCGAGGTCGTCACCACGGACAACGCCCCGTGGTGGGCGCAGTCGATCGGGCGCGTCCAGAAGATGGACCCGCAGCGCGTCGCCCGCTTCGTGCAGGGCGTCGTCGACGCCGTCGAGGCGCGGCACCAGGCGCGCGCCGAGCGCCGCTCCCCGAGGGCTGACCTGAGCTAGAGAGGCTCCTGCTCGGCGGCGTGCAGCCAGCGCTCGGCGGTGGCGGCGTCCAGCACATCGGCCAGCAGCTGGTCCGGCTTCTCGTCGTCCGCCACCAGGATCAGCTGGGCTCGCGCCCGCTGGAAGGCGATGGCCGTGGCCGTCCGTCCAAGCTCCGGATGCTCGGCGCTGGCGATGGTCGCCTCGGTCATGGTCAGGAACCGATCGGTGGCGTTCAGCACGCCGTCCGCCGGACGGCTGCCGGTCGGGACGTGGACCATGCCGGTCAGCCGGAACGGCGGCACCCCGATCTGAGCCCGTACCGAGCGCTTCGGGATGCGCATCTCGGGGCGCTGCGGCGCCTCCGACCCGAGGGTGATGACCACCAGCGCCGAGTCCATGTTGAGCAGCACCTGCATCGCGCCGATGGTGGCCGTGGGATCGGCGTATTCGCTGATCGTGGCCTCCTCGAGATGCAGGTGCGTGTTGGCCGCCTGGTTGGCGATATCCGCGACGCGCGCGAATCGGGTCATGGCCTTGCCGGTGACCCGATAGGCATCGGTGTAGACGTCCAGCTCGACCTGGGCCAGGTCGACCGGGGCGAAGATGGTTGCGTCGTAGTCGGTCACGCCCGGATGGTACAGGCCGGAAGCGGCTACCCGCCGGACTCGCCGGACTCGCCGGTCGCCGCGATGCGCTCCGTCTCGCCGCCGCGCCCGCGGGCCAGCAGGATGCGGCCGGTCGCCTGCTCGCCGAAGAGCGCCTCCACCGTCGCCAGCGTGTCGATCTCGGCGGGCGTCTTGTCGTCGCGGATGCGCACGATGCGCGGGAAACGCATGGCGAAGCCGGACTTGTGGCGGGTCGAGCGCATGATGCGGTCGAAGGCGATCTCGACCACCACCTCGGGGTGCACGGTGCGGTAGCGTCCGAAGTCGCGCAGCGTGATTGCCTTGAAGTGCTCAGTCATGGTCGCGATCTCGGCATCGGTCAAGCCGGTGTAGGCCTTGCCGATGGTGAGCAGTGGGGCGTCGGGCTCATCGGTCTCGCGGATGGCGAACGTGTAGTCCGACAGCACGCCACGGCGCTTGCCATGGCCCCACTCGACGCCGACCACGACGCAGTCCAGGGTGGCCAGCGCCTTCTTCAGCTTCAGCCAGCCGAGCCCGCGGCGGCCCGGCTGGTAGACCGAGTCGGGATCCTTGACCATCAGGCCCTCGTTGTGGCGCTCACGCGCGTCGTCGAAATGCGACTCGACCTCGTCCGCGCTGCGGGCCGACGCCAGGTTCGACAACAGCATTCGTTCGTTGGTGCGTGCCGGAAGGTCCAGCCCGTCCAGCGCCGCCCGTCGTTCCCGCAGCGGCGTTTCCAGCAGGTCGTCGCCGTCCAGGTGCAGCAGGTCGAAGGCAACCAGCACCACCGGCACCTGCTCCAGCAGCTCGGGTCCCGGGTTCACCCGTCCCAGCCGGGTCTGCAGGCTGGCGAAGTCCATGACCGATCCGGCCCGATACGGGACCAGCTCGCCGTCGATGACCAGCCGACGGCCGAGGTCCCTGGCGGCTGCCGCCACCTCTGGGAACGAGACGGTGATGTCGTTCTGATCCCGGCTGAAGAGGCGCGGCTCGCCATTCTCCAGGTGCAGCTGCGCCCGGATGCCGTCGTACTTGTCCTCGATCCAGGCCTCGTCCCCGACGCGGCGCATCACCTCGTCCGAGTCGGCCACCGGCGTCGCGAGCATGAAGCGGATCGGACGTCCCAGATGCAGGGCCGCGGTGCTCAACGCATCGTCGCGGGCCAGGGCGGCGGCCTCGCCCGGCTCACCGACCAGCATCAGGGCCCGCCGGACGTCCGCGATGGGGCGCTCGAACGCGGCGGCGATGGCCTCCTCGAGCAGCCCCTCGCGCAGCCCGATCCGCATCTCGCGTGATGCGATGCGCGCGACGAAACGGGCCTCGTCGGGCGTGGCGCGGCCCAGCAGGCGGGCCATTTCGGCCACCCGGGCATCGGCGCCGGCGGCCTCGCTCATGGCGCGGAAGGCGCCGTCCACCGCGGCCACGGTCAGCGGCGGACCGGCCGGCGTGCGGCCGGACAGGAGGTCGGCCGCGGCATCGCCCAGGTCCGAGTGGCGCAGGTACGCGGCGTTGAGGGCGGAGGCATCGGCTGCGGAGGCGGCGGCCAGAGCCTGGCTCTGCTGGACCCAGCCCAGGCCGAGCCGGTCCTGGGCGCCGGGCAGCGGACGGCCGGCGAAGAAGGTGGCGGCGACCGCGAGGTCGTCGCGCGGCAGGCCGCGCAGGTACTCGGCCAACAGGTCCCGCTTCCGCAGCTTGGAGGTGGTGGATGCCACCGCGCCGGCGACGGTGGCGAAGTCCGCGAACGGCGAGGAGCGGGCCATGGATTCGAGTCTAGCGACGTGTAGCATCGGCGCCGATGAAGCCCGCTGGCGTGCTGCACGCCGATCCACCGACCCTGAACCCGGAACGCGCGGCTGACGTCGCGCGGTCCCTGTTCGGCGTGGATTCCCACTCCGCGCGGCAGCTGGTCAGCGAGCGCGACCAGAACTTCCTGGTCGACGAAGCCGATGGCTCCCGCTGGGTGCTGAAGGTCTCGAATGCGGCCGAGGACCCCGGCGTGGTGGCGATGGAGGTCGCGGCGGTCGAGCACGTGGCGCGCATGGACCCCGACCTGCCGGTCCCGCGCGCCCGCCCCACCGTCGACGGCGACCTGGTCGGCAGCCTGGCCGATGGCGCGTCGAGGCACCTGGTGCGGCTGCTCCCCTTCCTGCCCGGCCGCACCGCGGCACCCGGGGAGCTCGACGCGACCGCCGTGCGTGGCATCGGGCAGGTGAGCGCCCGCCTGGGGGTGGCGCTGCGCGGCTTCTTCCATCCGGCGGCGGGCCGAGCGATCGAGTGGGACCAGAAGCACCTGCCCGACCTGGTGCGTCACGCGGCACTCCTGGAGGACCCCGACCGGCGCCGGCAGCTTGACCGCGTGCTGGCGCGCTTCGTGGAGCGCGCGCTGCCGGCGATGCCGGCTTTGCGGGCGCAGGTCATCCACAACGACATCACCCTGGACAACCTGCTGCTCGACCCTGCTGGCTCGGTGTCCGGGATCATCGACTTCGGCGACATGACGCACACCGCGCTGGTGCTTGACGTGCCGGCCACGCTGCAGTCCCTGGTCCGCGACCGGGAGGACATCTTCGCGGTGGCCGCCGACTTCCTGCCCGGCTACACCGAGGTGCTGCCCCTGGAGCAGCGCGAGGCCGAGCTCCTGGCCGACCTGCTGGCGGGGCGGATGGCGCAGACGATCCTGATCTCCGCCTGGCGCACGCGCCAGTTCCCGGACAACGCCTACATCACCGGCTGGGCGGAACCGGCCTGGGCGCTGCTCGACCAGCTGGAGCGGGTTGGCATGGACCGCGCGGCGGAGCGCCTTGCCGGCCTGGCGCTGGCTCCAGTGATGCGTGGCCGCTCAGCGGCTCCAGGCTCAGACGACGAGCTGCGGGGGCGACGCGAGCGGGTGCTGGGCAGCGCGCTCGAGTCGCTCAGCTACGCGCGGCCGCTGCACCTGGTCCGCGGATCGGGTGCGTGGCTGTATGACGCCGAGGGCAACGCGTACCTGGACGCGTACAACAACGTCCCGGTGGTCGGCCACGCCCATCCACGCGTGACCGATGCCATCGCCCGCCAGGCGGCGCTGCTGAACACGAACACCCGCTACCTGCACGCCACCATCGTGGAGCTGGCCGAGCGGATCGTGGCCAGCATGCCGGCCGGCCTGGACACGGTCATGTTCGTGAACTCGGGCAGCGAGGCGAACGACCTCGCCTGGCGGCTGGCCACCATCGCCACCGGAGCCGATGCGGGCCTGGTCAGCGAGTGGGCCTACCACGGTGTGACCAGCGCGATCGTCGACTTCTCCCCGTCCGAGTGGCCACGCGGGGAGCGGCCAGACGGCGTCGAGACGTTCCCGGCGCCCGACACCTATCGCGGGCCGTATGCCGCAGGCGGCGACCTGCCCGCGCTGGCACGGCAGGACCTGGATGCGGCAGTGGCGCGTCTCGCCGAGCGGGGAAGGCGGCCGGCCGCCCTGTTCGTCGACTCGCTCTTTACCTCGGCCGGCATCTTCACGCCCGATCCATCGGTGGTGGCAGCCACGCTGCAGGCGGCGCGCGATGCCGGCGCGCTGCTGGTGGCCGACGAGGTGCAGTCCGGCCATGGTCGCGCCGGCGACGGGTTGTGGCGCTTCCCGGCCTGGGGCGTGACCCCCGACGTGGTGACGCTCGGCAAGCCAATGGGCAACGGTCACCCCATCGCGGCGGTGGTGACCCGCAGCGAGCTGGCCGACTGCATGGCCCAGGCCAAGACGGCCTTCTTCAGCACCTTTGGCGGCAACCCGGTGGCGTGCAGCGCGGCGCTCGCCGTCCTGGACGTGCTCGAGGACGAGCGACTGATCGAGAACGCCGCGGAGGTGGGCGACTCGCTCCGCGCCGGCCTGGCGGCGCTGGCCGGACGCCACCCGGTAATCGGCGATGTTCGCGGGCGCGGGCTGATGGTGGGTGTCGAGCTGGTCGAGCCGGGCGCCTCGCTGCCGCCGGCCGTCGACCTTGCGCGTGCCGCGGGCGACTCGCTGCGGGAGCGAGGCGTGCTGGTCGGTACCACTCGGCGCGAGCAGAACGTGCTGAAGATCCGGCCGCCACTGTGCATCACGCGCGACGAGGCAGCGCTCATCGTCAGCACCCTGGATGAGGTGCTGACCGGGCTCGAGGCGGACGCGATCTAGAGCGCTTCCTCTTCGAGGCGCTTGGCGCGCTCGACGAGCTCGGCCACGCGTCGTCCACCCTTGCGGCCGATCTCCTGGAAGTGCTCGGACGGGTAGCGCTGGCTGACCGCCTTGCCACCCTTCTGGCCGATCTGGGCGAAGAACTCCTGGCCATACCGTGCGCGCGTGGCACGGCCACCCTTGCGACCGGCGTCGCGCACGCTCATTGGTTCGGGCTTCTGCATCGGCAGATCCTGTTCATCCATTGACCGCCCGGGCGGACTGCACGATACGTGCCGCTGGCTCGGCGGCTGCTGGCAGCGGGCCTTGACTAGAATGCCGCCCCATGCATCCCATGGCGCGCAACGTGATCATCGGCGTGGTCGCCCTGCTCATCGCGGGCGGCTTCGCAGCGCTGGCCGTGCTTACGCGGGACTCTTCCCTCTCGGTGCTCGCCATGCTGGCGGCCGGCATGATCGCCGTGGCGGCCGGCCTGTTCCTGTTCGTGCAGGGCTGGATCTGGTCGCAGCGGGCCTATCGCCGAGGGGCGACCGGCCGATCGGTGCTGATCGCCATCGGCGGCGGGCTGATGATCGTGCTGGCTGCTTTCGCGCTGGCCGGCGTCGTGATCCTGGTGCTGGTCTTCTACGTCGGCTGAACGGCGGGCAACGCCGGCTGCGATACCATCAGCGCCGTCCCGTCGCGGGGCCCCCATCGTCTAGAGGCCTAGGACGCCACCCTTTCAAGGTGGAGATCACCGGTTCGAATCCGGTTGGGGGCACCAACCTATTGCGGCGCGCCGCCGGGCCGCATCTCGACCGTGGACACCGCCCAGAAGGCGTCGCCCGAGCAGGCTTCCGGAATCGGCCCGACCAGCTCTGTCGCCGCGGTACGGCTGGTCGAGCTACCGCCAAGGGCGGTCGGCGACCCGGTCTCCACGAGCAATCCGCCATCCGGCCCGATGACGGCTGGCATGTTGTTGATCTCGCCCGCCTCTGAGTCGGCGGGCCACAAGATGAGCACGCGGGCCCCTTCCGCTGTTCGCACCCACAGGCAGCCATCCTCGAAGACGACATCTCCTTCGAGTCGCGCCATGTCGCCGGAGCCAAGCGGCTGGTCGTGGCGCGGGAAGAAGAATTCGACGCGCTCGAACGATGGCGATGGAGCGCCCACGGCGCACCCGGCGAGCGTCGACGCGGAAGCGGCCGCCAGCAACGCGGCGAGGTACCTGCGGGGCATCCGGGCCAATGCCGCCCTCAGATGTGGTTGATCTCGACCCGGTCCCCGCAATCCGGGCAGTAGAGGAGCAGGAGCTTCGGATCGTCGGGGTCAGGGCGCCACGAGTAGACGTCCTTCTCGTAGACGCGCTCACCACAGTGCGGGCACTCCACCCCGATCGATAGCCACTGGTCGCGCGGAACGTTCTGCCGACCCATCAGCCGGGCTCTGGGGCGGCGTCAGATTTTGGGGTCGTGTCCTGCACCAGGCTGGCCCCCGCTTCGGCGTCGCCCACCGGCACGGTGGTGTCCGGCCGCGGCTCGGGGGCTGCGCCGGTGATCGGCGGCGGTGGCGCCCAGCCGGGCTTACCGACCGGGTTGGTCGGCGATGGCTGGGTATCCTCCGCGCCCGCCGCAGCGGCGATCTCGCGCCGTGCCTCATCGCTGCGCCCAGCCGTGTCCAGCAGGGGATAGGCGCGGGCGGCGTAGCCCGGCCACAGGCCGACATCGCCGTCGCGGATCATGACCATCGTCTTGCCGTAGTCGCCGGTGACGTCCCAGGTGGATCGGTCCAGCACCTGGTAGTCGCTCCCGGTCACCTCGCGCAGCGCATCTGGCAGGTTCTCGACCAGGTAGGCGGGGTTGGGATTGACGGCCAGTGCCTTCTCCAGGGCCGACACGACGTCCTCGTCGCGCAGCCCCGTCGGCAGCGGGCGGCTGATGAACTCCATGCGCGGGTCGCGCGATGGGCCGCGGATCGTGCGGATGAGAGACCTGACCATCGGGGCGCGATTGTACCGTCCGGTAAGCCGTGTCCGGCCGGACGGCCGCCCGGAGGGGCATCGGCCGATCGGTTGGTATACTCGTCACCCCGTGAGGCATTCCCGCATTCGCGCAGCCTGACACCCCGCGGCTCGCCGCCGCTGCTGCGCGATCCACCGGCGTCAAGCCGGCCCAAGTACAGGAGACATCCTCATCAGCGTGCGCGTCAGAAAAGCCGTCCTGCCTGCGGCAGGGTTCGGCACCCGCTTCCTGCCGGCGACGAAGGCGATCCCCAAGGAGGTCATGCCGCTCGTCGATCGGCCGATCATCCAGTACGCCGTGGAGGAGGCCGTCGCCTCCGGCATCGAGCAGATCATCATCGTGATCTCGACCGGCCGGAGCGCCATCGAGGATCACTTCGACTCCAACCCGACCCTGGAGCGCTGGCTCGAGGAGCGGGGCGACATCGAGATGCTGCGGGCGGTCCGGCGCATCACCGAGATCGGACCCATCGCGTTCGTGCACCAGAAGGAGCAGCTGGGTCTGGGGCACGCCGTGCTGATGGCCAAGGAGCTGGTCGGCGACGAGCCGTTCGCCGTGATCCTGTCCGACGACGTGATGCTGAACCCCGGCGGCCCGCCGGTCACCGGGCAGCTGATCGAGCAGCACGCCGCCCACCGCGGCAGCGTGATCGCCGTCCATCGGGTGGCGCCGGAAGACGTGACCCGGTACGGCATGGTGCGGCCGGTCCGTGAGGAGGGCCGCCTGGTCGAGATCGACGACCTGATCGAGAAGCCGGCGGTGGGCGAGGCGCCATCGGACCTCGGCATCCTGGGCCGCTACGTGCTGACCCCCAAGATCTTCGGCCTGCTGGAGACGACGCCGCGCGGCGCTGGTGGCGAGATCCAGCTCACCGACGCCATTCGCGCACTGATCGACGAGCAGCCGGTCTTCGGCTACCGGTTCGAGGGCCAGCGCCACGACGCCGGCACACGCATTGGCTGGCTCAAGGCCAACGTGACCATGGCGCTCGAGTCGGAGGACGCGGACGAGTTCCGCGCCTACGTGCGCGGGCTGGACCTGCGAGACTGAGGCCGCCCGCCGGCCGTTGGTCGGGCGCTGCACCACGAGGCTGCCCATGGAGATGATCGGGAAGCTCATCAGCGGCCGATACCGCCTGATCGCCCCTCTCGGTGAGGGCGGCATGGCGACCATCTGGCGCGCCGTCGACGAGCAGCTCGATCGCGAGGTCGCCGTCAAGCTCCTGCGCGAGCAGTACGGCAACGACGCCGGCTTCGCCGCCCGCTTCAAGCAGGAAGCGCGCGCGGCCGGATCGCTGCAGCACCCGAACATCGTGCCGGTCTTCGATTACGGCACCGATACTGATGGCGCGCAGTACATCGTCATGCAGCTGGTCGAGGGCGACGACCTGGCCGCCCTGCTGCGCGAGCGCACGCGACTGGAGACCGATGACGCCGTGCGCGTCGCGATCGGCGTGGCCTCCGCCCTGGAGGCGGCCCATCGTCGCGGGCTGGTCCACCGCGACGTGAAGCCGGGGAACATCCTGATCACCGACGACGGCGAGGTGAAGGTCACCGACTTCGGCATCGCCCGCGCCGTGTCCGAGGCCTCGATGACGGTCACCGGCACCACCCTGGGATCGGTCCACTACTTCAGCCCGGAGCAGGCGCGGGGCGACGAGGTGACCGGGTCCTCCGACGTCTATTCGCTGGGCATCGTGCTGTACGAGATGCTGACCGGCCGGCGGCCATTCGAGGCCGACTCCGCAGCCGGGGTGGCGCTCAAGCGCCTGAACGAGGATCCGCCACCGCCCGAGTCGTTCGTGCCGGTGCCGAGCGGTCTCTCCGCGATCGTCATGCGCGCCCTGCAGCGCGAGCCGGCGGATCGATTCCCCGACGCCGGCTCGTTTGCGGAGGCGCTGCGCACCTGGCAGAAGGACCCGTCGGCCGCAGCCGCCATGGCCGCCGCAGCGGGCGTCGCGGGCGTGGCCGCCGCCGCGGCGGTGCCGCCGTCCGGCGAGCCGACCGTCTACGTTCCGCCGCCGGTGGCCATGCCATCAGATCGCACTCCGCCACCACCGCCGGCCGCCACCCGACCGCAGGAGGACGAAGGCCAGCCGTGGTGGGTCTGGGCGCTGCTGGTCCTGGGGATCCTGCTGCTGGGACTGATCGGTTACCTGGGCGTCGAGGTCTTCGGCGGCCTTGGCCCGGACGCCACGCCATCGCCCACGCCGGAGCAGATCACCCTGCCCGATTACGAGGGCCAGCCGATCGCCGCCGTACGCGCCGATCTCGACCGGCTCGGGCTCGGGCAGCCCCGCGAGGAGCGCGAGGAGTCCGATGAGTTCGCCCGCAACGTGGTCATCCGCACCGAGCCGCAGGCGGGCAGCCAGGTGAGCGAAGGCGACACCATCACCGTCGTGATCAGCAAGGGTGTCGATACGGTGGCGGTGCCGAACCTGATCGGGCAGACGCGCAACGAGGCGACCGCCACCCTGAACGCGGCCGGTCTGCAGCTTGGCGGGGTGACCCAAGAGCCCGCGGCCCAGGAGGCGGGCACCGTCATTCGCAGCGATCCGGGCGCGGGCACGGACGTCGACCGCAACTCGCAGGTGAACCTGGTGCTGTCAGCCGGACCGACGCCGTCGCCGACGCCACAGCCGACTCCCCCACCCACGCCGCCACCGACTCCGCCACCAACGCCAACGCCCACGCCGGCAGCGACGCCCTAGCCACCTATCGGTCCATCCTGGGTCTTTGCTAGCATCCCCGGCCATAGACCAGCCACTACTGACCCAGGAGGTCATGCCACACCGATGACAGCCCCGATGACGGTCGACGATTCGACCTTCGAGGCGCAGGTGCTCAACTCCGACAAGCCGGTCCTCGTCGATTTCTGGGCTCCGTGGTGCGGGCCGTGCCGGCTCGTGTCGCCCGTGGTCGAGTCGATGGGCGACGCGCACGGAGACAAGATCGCGACCGCCAAGATCAATACCGATGAAAACCAGGAGCTGGCGATGCGCTACAGCATCTTCAGCATCCCGACCATGATCCTGTTCAAGGAAGGCCGCGAGGCCGCGCGCCTGGTCGGCTACATGCCCCAGGAGGCAATGGAGGAGCGCCTGCGCGACCACCTGGCCTGAGCTCGGGCAGGACCATCGGCGGTCGGCGGATGGGCCCTACGGCGAAGAAGCAGCCGCTACACTCCGCGCCGTGAGGGAGACCGCCCGGGCGTGATCATCAAGACCGAACGGCGAACCGGCGCTGAGCGCCGCCTGCAGCAGCCCGACCCCTTCGCCCCGGAGCGGCGCCAGACCGATCGGCGCACCATGTGCTGGGAGGTCGAGAACTGTTCGCTCACCATCCGCTACCGCTGCCCGGCCTTCATCCTGCGCCGGCCCTGCTGGGAGCTCTGGGCGGTCGAGGGTGTCGGCCCGCAGCGCGCCTGCTGCCACAACGAGATCGACTGCGAGCCCGGCCGCTGTGTGATCGCCGAGAAGCGCTTTGCCAGCAGCGCCGAGCCGCTGACGGTCCATGTCGGCCGGCGCGGCATGCCGCTCGGCTACTCCCGGCCGCGGCGGCACTCCTGCCCGCACTTCTTCCTGACGCAGGGCGCGAAGGGCCGCGTGCCGATCGAGGCGCCGCAGCTGCTGCGCACGCTGATGAAGCAGGAGGGCGTGGTCTCGCGCTGCGAGCTGCGCGCCGGCGTGCACCTGGACACCGGCTACGTCACGGACCTGTGCCTGACAGGGCAGTTCCATGACTGCGTCTTCTACGAGGACGAGCAGGGCTGACGACTACGCCGCGACCGTCGCGGCGCTGACCTCGCGCGGCCGATTCGGGATCAGCCTGGGGCTGGAGCGGGTCGAGGCCATCCTGGACGAGCTGGGCCATCCGGAACGCTCGCTGCGCGGCGCCCTGGTCGGCGGCACGAACGGCAAGGGCAGCGTGGTGGCCATGGCCCGATCCGTCCTGGGGGCCGCGGGGCTGCGGGTCGGTACCATGCCGAAGCCGCACCTGGTCAGCTACCGCGAGCGGATCGCCATCGACGGGCAGCCGCTGGACGAGGCGCGCTTCGCGAGGGCGGTGGCGCGGGTGCTCCCCGCCGTCGACCGCGTCGCCGAGCGGCTGGGACCGCCCACCGAGTTCGAGGCGCTCACCGCGGCCGCCTTTGCCGAGCTGGCCGCGCGCGACGTCGACCTGGTGCTGGTCGAAGTGGGCATGGGTGGCCGCCTGGACGCCACCAACGTGCTCGACGCCGGCGTGGCCGCCATCACGAACGTGCAGCTCGATCACGAGCGATACCTCGGCCACACGCTGGGCGCCATCGGCACCGAGAAGGCGGCCATCATCAAGCCGGGCAACCTGGCCGTGACCGGCGCGACGGGTCGAGGCCTGCGGCCCATCGTCGAGCGCGTCCGGCAGCTGGAGGTGCCGCTCTCCCTGGCCGGAGCGCGGCGACCGTATCGCGCCACCCTGCGCGAGGCCGGCTGGGAAGGGCTGCTCATTGACCTGCGCTCGCCCGATGGCCTGCTGCGCGACGTGCACATCGGCCTGCTGGGCAGCCACCAGGCCGCAAACGCGGCCGTCGCCCTGGCGTTGCTCGATGCCCTGCGGGCGGACGCCGCGCGCCGGGACGCGCCGCTCGATGGGATCACGGAGGCAACCCTCCGGGCCGGGCTGCGCGACGTGCAGTGGCCCGGGCGGCTGGAGCTGCTGCGCGGCACGCCTTTCGGCGATGTCCTGCTGGATGGCGCCCACAATCCGGCCGGCGCCCGAGCCCTCGCGCAGTCCCTGGAAGAGCTGGAGCTGCGCCGCTTCCCGCTGGTGTTCGGCGCCATGCGCGGCAAGCGGGTGTCGGACATGCTGCGCTCCCTGGCCGCGCTGGACCCGATCCCGATCTTCACGGCGGTGGACGACTCAGCCGCGCGCACGCCACGCGAGCTGCTCGATGCCTGGCGCGCACATGGTGGCAGTCGCGGCCGCGCCGTCCCGGACCCCCAGCAGGCGCTGGAGCAGGCGGCCGGGCTGCGCCGCTCCGCGGACCAGCCGCTCGTGGTCGCCGGCTCGCTCTACCTCGTCGGTGCGGTGCGTGCCATGCTGGCCGGCGAGGAGGCAGCGGCATGACGGAGCTGCGCTGGGGCGAGCGGACGTACGTGATGGGGATCATCAACATCACGCCGGACTCGTTCAGCGGTGACGGCCTGGCGCCTGCGGGGCGCGACGTCGAAGATGTCGTCCGCGCCGCCGTGGAGCAGGCACGGGGCTTCGTTGAGGCCGGCGTCGACGTCCTGGACGTGGGGGCCGAGTCATCCCGCCCGGCGCATACCTATGGCGAGCATCCGCCGGTGTCGGCGCAGCAGGAGGCCGCCATCGCGGTGCCGGTGGTAGCCGCCCTGGCGCGGGAGTTCGGCGACGCGCGCGCTGGTCAGCATCGACACCATCAAGGGCGAGGTCGCGCGCCAGGCAGTGGCCGCCGGCGCGACCATCGTCAACGACGTCTGGGCCGGGCGGAGCGACCCAACCACCATGACCGCCGCGGCCGATGGCGGCGCGCACCTGGTGCTGATGCACAACAAGGAGGTCGCCGAGTACCCCGACGGCGTCTTCGACGAGGTGGTGGCCTGGCTGACCGACGCCATCAACGACGCCCTGGGCTGCGGCGTGCCGCGCGAGCACCTGATCGTCGACCCCGGCATCGGCTTCGGCAAGACGCCGGATCACTCCATCGAGCTGCTCCATCGGCTCGGCGAGCTGAAGGTCGCGCTGGGCGGGCTGCCGATGCTGGTGGGCACCAGCCGCAAACGGTTCATCGGTGAGCTGCTGGGCGGCGCACCGCCGGACGACCGGCTGGAGGGGACGGCCGCCACCGTGGCGCTGGCGATCGCGGAAGGCGCTGACATGGTGCGGGTGCACGACGTCGAGCCGATGATGCGCACCGTGCGGGTGGCCGACGGCGTCGTGCGGTGGCACCGGTGAGTGACCGCATCACGTTGCGCGGCATGCGCTTCATGGGCCGCCACGGCGTCAACCCGGAGGAGCAGGTCAAGGCCCAGCCGTTCGAGGTGGACCTGATCCTGCGTGCGGATCTCTCGAAGCCGGCCATCACCGACGACCTGGGCGACACGATCGACTATTCGGCCGCCTTCAAGGTCGTGGCGGAGATCGTCGAGGATCGCTCCTATCGGCTGATCGAGCGGCTGGCCGGTGCCATCGCCGAGACGGTGCTGGCCACGTTCCCTCTTGACGACGTGGAGGTCCGGGTGCGCAAGCCGAAGGCCCCCTTGGCGGGGGCCTTCGACACGGTTGAGGCGCGCGTGCGCCGGCGGCGCTAGGTCAGGGCTGCGCGGGCAGCGTTCCCAGCGTGACAGTGACGTCCTCCTGGCTTCCGTCATGGATGACGGTCAGCGTGATCTTGTCGCCGGGCTGGTGCGGCAGGATGTGGTCGGCCAGATCGCTCTCGGCATCCACCTTGTCGCCGTCCACGGCGGTGATCACGTCGCCCGCCACCAGCCCCGCGGCTGCCGCCGGGCTGTTCGGGAAGACGGCCGGTCGGTCATTGCTGGAGTCGATCAGGACTCCATAGTCGACCGACAGGTTGCGCTCGTCGGCCAGCTGCTTGGTGACAGGCTGGTAGAAGACGCCGATCCACGGGCGCGACAGCTCCTGGCCGTTCACCGCCTGCTGCATGATCGGCCTGGCGACGTCGATCGGGATGGCGAAGCCGATCCCCTGCGCCTCCTGGCTGACCGCGGTGTTGATGCCGATGACCTGGCCGCCCGAATCGAGCAGCGGGCCGCCCGAGTTGCCCGGGTTGATGGCCGCATCGGTCTGGATCAGGTTGTTCAGCTGCTCGGAGTTGGAGGTGAGCGAGTCGCCGGCGACGATCTGCCGGCCCAGGCCAGAGATCACGCCGGTGGTCACCGTGTTCTCGAACTCGCCGAGCGGGTTGCCAATGGCAATCGCCAGCTGTCCCGGCTTGAGCTCCGAGCTGGAGCCGATGGAGACCGTCGGCAGGCCGCTGCTGTCCACCTTGATGATGGCCAGGTCGGTGAGCGGGTCGATCCCGTAGAGCGTCGCCGGCATCTCCCGGCTGTCGCTGAGGATGACGGTGATCTGGGTGGCGCCGTTGACGACGTGCTTGTTGGTGAGGATCCAACCGTCGGAGTTGTAGATGAAGCCGGTGCCGATGCCGCCGCCTGTGCCCGTCTGCGACTGGATCTTGACGACCGCCGGCATGGCGTTGTTGACGGCATTGATCACCGCCGACGACTCGTCGATGTGGACCTGCGAGACGTTGGTGCCGAGCGGTGTCTGGTTTGTGGGAGAGCCGTTTTCATCGGCCAGCAGGGTGGTCACCGCGGCCGCGGACAGCGAGCCGGAGATGATGCCGGCCACCACGGCCAGCGCCACGACGCCGCCGCCTGCCATGCGACGACGCTCGGTGGGACGAGGGGCCGCAGTGGCGACCGGCGGATGCGTCGACCACGGCGGCACGTCCTGGGATGGGCCGCCCGGCGCTGCGGAGGCCTGGGGCGGAACGCTGTACGGCGAAGGCGCGGCCTGCGTCGGCGGCGGTCCGAACCGTCGCACCTCGACCTGCTCGGTCGGCTCCGTCGGCTCGTCGCCCGTCTGTGGAGGTGAAGGATGTTCTTCGGTCATGGTGCTTGACTTTCTTCGTGGCTACACGGGCGGTAGGCAACCATGGTGACGCGGCACGATTGCGCCCAGCGGCGTGCGCACGTGAAGTTTCATGAACCTTCCGCAGCGGGCACGGCCTCGCCACGGGGGAGATCGACCGTGAAGACGGAGCCATGGCCCACCGCGCTGGCTGCCTCGATGCGCCCGCCGTGCATCTCCACGATCGAGCGGGCAATGGCCAGCCCCAGCCCGCTGCCTGAGGCACGGGCGTCGCCGACATTCGTGCCACGGAAGAACCGATCGAACACGAGCGGCAGCTCCGGCTCGGGGATGCCCGGGCCGGAGTCGCGGACCTCCAGGCGACCACCATCCGGCGTCTCCGCCAGCGCGACCACGATCTCGCCGCCCGCCTTCGTGAACTTCAGCGCGTTGCCGACCAGGTTGCTCAGCAGCTGCACGATCCGCTCGCGGTCGAAGCGGAGCATGACCGGGCTGGTCGGCACCTCGCTGACCAATGAGATGCCGCGCCCCTCAGCCAGCTCGGCGTGCGCCTCCACCACCGCCCGCACCGGATCGCGAAGATCGCCCCAGCGCATGTCCAGCGGGAAGATGCCGGCGTCGATGCGCGACAGGTCGAGCAGGTTGGTGCTCATCCATTCCAGCCGGTTGATCTGCTCGGTCGAGCGGTCCAGGAACTCGCTGCGCTCTGCCTCGTCCACCTTCCCATCGCGCTGCAGCTCGGTGAAGGTGCGCAGCGCGGCGATGGGCGTCCGCAGCTCGTGGCTGACGTCGGCCACGAACTCGCGCAGCCGGTCCCGATCCGCC
This sequence comes from uncultured Chloroflexia bacterium, assembly GCA_963720505.1. Taxonomy (GTDB): domain Bacteria; phylum Chloroflexota; class Limnocylindria; order QHBO01; family QHBO01; genus DASSCW01. Next base: position 468,283 of record CAVRFT010000003.1, on the reverse strand, counting down.
TCGAGCAGGCGCACCGACTCGCTCAGCCGATCGGCCATGACATTGAACTGCTGGCCCAGCTCGTCCACTTCGACGACCCCGAAGCGCGGCGAACGCTCGTCCAGCTCGCCATGCGCCAGCCGGCTGGACACCCGACGCAGGCGCGCCAGTGGGCCGGTCAGCCGCCGGGCGACGACGGCGCCCACGATCAACGCCACCGCCAGGGCCGCCAGCCCGGCGCCGACCAGGGTGCCGCTGACTCGTTGCAGGGTGGCGACCCGGTTCGTATACGGCTGTGAGACGGAGATCCTGACCTCCAGCTCCGGCTGGTTGGGGATGGGCACGAGCTTCGTCACGGTTTGGACCGGAACCTCCGAGTCGGGCTGCAGCCCGTCGGCTCGAAGTTCCGCGTCACGCTCCGCCGACGGGACCGCGCTGGCCGCCAGAGAGCCGTCGGGGTCAAAGATCTGCACCGTGCCCTGCGCCAACTGATCCGCCGCCAGCTGAGCCACTGGCTGGAAGACCTGGGTATTGCGCAGCTCCGGGGTGACCATCCATTGCGGCTGCTGTTGCAGCACCCGACGCACGGTCTCGTCGAGCAGCAGACCCGTGGATAAGGCAGCGGTCCGCGAGCTGCGCGCCGCCTGGTCCAGGAAGTAGCCGGGCAGGATCTGGGAGAGCGCCACACCCGACACGAGCAGCGCCACCGCCGCGGTGCTCGCCAGGGCGATGACCAGCCGGACGTTCAGCCGCTGGAACCAGCCACGCACCGTCGCGAATCGACCCGACGCCGGCTCAGTCCTCGCTGAATGCATAGCCCACGCCCCTCACCGTCTTGATGTATCGCGGCTGGGCGGGATCGGGCTCAATCTTGTCGCGGATGTGGCTGACGTGCACGTTGATGGTCCGCTCATCGGCCTCGATGGCCTCGTAGTCGCGGACGAGCTCCAGCAGCTGGGAGCGGGTGTAGACCCTCCCCGGCCGGCTGGCCATGTGGCGCAGCAGGTCGAACTCGGTGGTGGTCAGCCCGATGCGCTCGCCATCGCGCGTGACGCGCCGGCGTTCCAGGTCGATCACCAGGTCACCGCGGCGCAGCGTGCGCCCCGTCTGCGTGTCCGCCAGCTCGCCGTAGGCGCGGCGCAGGAGCGCCTTCACCCGGCTCACCAGCTCGCGCACGCTGAACGGCTTGACCAGGTAGTCATCGGCGCCGATCTCCAGGCCGACCACCTTGTCGACCTCGTCGGCGCGCGCCGTCAGGAAGAGGATCGGCGCCCGCGTTTCGCGCCGCAGCTGGCGGCACACCTCGAAGCCGTCGATGCCCGGCAGCCGGACGTCGAGCAGCACCAGGTCGGGCGCGATGTCCGAGAAGCGGGAGATGGCCTCCTCGCCGGTGGGCACGACCACCACGTCGTACGCCTCGCGCTCCAGCGCGACCTGGACCCCGCGGGCGACCGCGGGCTCGTCCTCGACGATCATGATGGTGCCGGCCATTCGGCCGCTGATCATAGCCCGATGCGTCCCGCAGCCCCAGGTGACCGCCTTGCCGCTCAGGCGGCCGGCTGCTAGGATTCGGCCTCGCACCCGGCGCACCATCCGTCGTCCGCCATGCCCGGACGCATCATCCGAGGACTCGATTCGCTCCCATGGACCTGCAGATCCGCGTCGACCCGCGCACCGTCACCGGCAAGCACACCAAGCGGCTTCGTGCCGCGGGCGTGGTGCCCGGCGTGGTCTTCGGCAAGAAGGCCGGATCGGTCGCCGTCCAGCTCGATGCCAAGGCCCTGGACCAGCTCTTCCGCGATGCCGGCCGCACCAGCGTCGTCAAGGTCTCGGTCGACGGGGGCGAGACGACCAGCGTCGTGATCAAGAGCATCCAGCGTCATCCGCTCACCGGCCGGGCGCTGCACGTCGACTTCTTCGCGCCGGACCTGACCCACGAGATGACGGTGGACATCCCGCTCGTCTTCATCGGCGAGCCACCCGCCGTGGAAGCGACAGGTGGCTTCCTGCTCACCTCACTCCAGAACCTGCGGGTCAAGGCGCTTCCCTCCGATCTGCCCCATGAGCTGACCGTCGACCTCACCCCGCTGGTCGACCTGGAGTCAGCCATCCACGTCAGCGACATCTCGGTGGCCGACAGCGTGACGGTCCTCAGCGATCCCGAGGAGCTGGTCGCGCGCGTCATGCCGCCGCGGGTCGAGGAGGAGCCGGAGCCTGTCGTGGGTGAGGGCGAGGAGCTCGAAGGCGAAGAGGGTGCCGAGGGCGAAGAGGGTGCCGAGGGCGAGGCCGGCGCCGAGAGCAGCTCCGGCGACGAGGATTCCTGAGCTTCAGCCTCTTCCCCGCCACCGGGGCATCGGGTAGAGTCGAATCGGCAGGGGGTCATCAGCTCCTAGGCTGAAAGGAGGCGGCCCGAGCTGACGGGTCAGCCCCGTCGCATCCCTCATATGCGCGCCCCGAGCTGCGCGATCACCGCCTGGCGACCACTTGCCCGTCGCCCATCCCACCCCGCCGGGGCACGCGCTGGACTCCCTCGACATCGCAGGAGTGAGGATTCCATGACGCAGGCAACATCGCGCGAGGATGCCATCCAGCAGGACCTCAAGGACCTGCACCGCCTGGGCTACGCCCAGGAGCTGTTCCGCACAATGGGCGGCTTCAGCAACTTCGCGATCAGCTTCAGCATCATCTCGATCCTGACCGGCGCGGTCATCCTCTACGACTACGGACTTGCCTGGGCAGGGACGGCTGCGAGCCTGATCGGCTGGCCGCTGATCACGTTCTTCGTGCTCTGCATCGCGGCATCCATGGCCGAGGTCGCATCGGCCTATCCCACCGCCGGTGGCCTGTACTACTGGGCCTCCAGGATGAAGAACAAGAACTGGGGCTGGTGGACCGCCTGGCTCAACCTGGTGGGTCAGTTCGCGATCGTGGCCGGCATCAACTACGCAGCCGCCCTGTTCATCAACGGCGCCATCATCACGCCGCTCACCGGCGGCGCCTACTCGAACACGACCGTCTTCTTTGGCGATCCGGCTTTCGGGGCCGAGGGTCCGGCGCTGAACGGCGCGCTGGTCACCATGGGCGTCCTGCTGGTTGCCGAGCTGGCGCTGAACATCGCCGGCGTGCGCGTGGTGGCGTTCCTGAACCAGGTCAGCGTGTGGTGGCACATCGTCTTCGTGATCGCCATCACCGTCGCGCTGTTCGCCCTGGGCACCAAGTCGACCACGACCGATGCCGGGCTGACGCTGTTCGCCATCCAGCCACAGGACGTGGCGGGCCGCTGGGACAACACGTTCCCGGTCGGCAGCGACAACCCGTGGTTCAGCTTCGCGTATGGCCCCGCCATCGCCTATCCGCTGTTCCTTGCCTTCTTCTTCAGCCTGCTGCAGGCGAACTGGACCTATACCGGCTATGACGCCTCGGCGCACGTGGCCGAGGAGACGGTCGGCGCGCGCAAATCGAGCGCCTGGGGCATCTTCCTGTCCGTCGCGGTGTCGGCGGTCGTCGGGTACATCTTCCTGGTGGCGATCACGCTGCACCTGCCGAACCTGACGCCCCTCTTCCCGCCCGACCTGACCACGGCCGATCCGGCGGTCTACAGCCAGTACTACTTCGGGGATGGGGCGGCGGTGCTCTACACCCTGAACGAGAACCTGGAGGCCGGCCTGGCCGGCGTGCTGGGCGGCGGAATCGCAATCGCCATGGCCTTCTGCGGCCTCTCGTCGGTGGCATCGGCCGGGCGCATGCTGTTCGCCTTCAGCCGCGACGATGGCATCCCAGGGTCCGGGTGGCTGAAGAAGGTCTCCCATCGGTTCCGAACGCCGGCCAATGCGCTGATCGCAATGGTCATCGGCTCCTTCATCCTGACCTTCATGGCCTTCTGGGTCGGTCGCGGCATCGCGGTGGTCATCGTGACCGCCATCAGCACCATCTTCCTGTACGCCGCGTATGCGGTGCCGATCTACCTCGGCATGACCACCGAAGAGTGGAAGCAGGAGCGGGTCTGGAGCCTGGGCCGATGGTCCCGGCCGATCGCGGTCATCGCCCTGATCTGGATCGTGATCCTGATGTTCCTGTTCTCGTTCCCGACCTCGGGGAACATCAGCTGGCCGTTCATGGTGGCCATCGTGCTGTTCCTGCTGGTCTACTACTTCGGCTGGGCCCGGCGCAGCTTCAAGGGTCCACGCGCGATGGGCGGCGAGGAGGAGCTCACCGAGATCGAGCGCGAGTTCGATGCCGCCGCGCGCGGGCTGGAGCAGGAGGCTCCCGCCTAGCGATCCGCCTCGCGTCCAGCTGAGTCAAACAGCGGGCCGGCCGGCAGTCCGGTCGGCCCGCTTCGCGTCCACGGAGGATCCGAACGCCATGGCGAGCGACCACGACGAGGCGCTGCACCCCAAGCGCGCCTTTCTGAACGAGCAGATCCGCGAGGGCAGCATCGACACGCTGGTGGTCGCGCTGACCGACATGCAGGGCCGCCTGATGGGCAAGCGCGTCCAGGGCCAGGCCTTCCTCGGCGGCGTCATCGACCACGGTGCCCACTTCTGCACCTATCTCCTGGGCACCGACATGGAGATGAACACGCCTGACGGGTTCGCGCTGATGAACTGGGAGACCGGCTACGGCGACTGGATCGCGGAACCGGTGTGGGACACGCTGCGGGTGGTGCCCTGGCTGGAGAAGACGGCCATCGTGCTGTCCGACACGGTCGACCACCATGGCGACGAGATTCCGGTCTCGCCGCGCAGCATGCTGCAGCGCGTCGTCGAGCGCGCAACCGACATGGGCTTCCGGGCCAAGGCGGGCTCCGAGCTCGAGTACTACCTGCTGACCGATACCTACGAGCAGGCCTGGCGCAAGGGCTACGTCGGCCTGGAGCGTTTCGGCTACTACAACGAGGACTATGTCCTGCTGCAGGCCACCAAGGGCGAGCCGATCCACGGCAAGCTGCGCAACCTGATGACGCAGGCAGGCATCCCGATCGAGTTCAGCAAGGGCGAGGCGGCGCCGGGCCAGCACGAGGTCAACATCCGCTACGACGACGTTCTCGAGATGGCCGACCGCACGGTGCTCTTCAAGCACGGCGCCAAGGAGATCGCCTACCTGAACGGCTTCGGGCTGACCTTCATGGCCAAGCCGGATCACACCTGGACGGGCTCATCTGGCCACCTGCACATCAGCCTGTGGGATGAGAGTGGCGAGCAGGCGGCATTCTTCGAGGAGGGCGCGGAGCCCTACGGGATGAGCCCGACCATGCGCCACTTCCTGGGCGGCATGATGAAGTTCGCCCGCGAGCTGGCGCCGTTCATCGCGCCGAACATCAACTCCTACAAGCGCTACGCGGTGGCTTCCTGGGCGCCGGTCAACGTGGTCTGGGGGCGTGACAACCGCACGACCGGCTTCCGGATCGTGGGCGATGGAGCCGGCCTGCATATCGAGAATCGGTTCCCCGGCGGCGACATGAATGCGTATCTCGCCCTTGCGGCAGTGCTGGGCGCAGGGCTGCTGGGCATCGAGCGCGAGATCGAGCCGCCGGACGAGTACCACGGCAACGGCTACGTGGCCACCGGCTGCGACCGCATGCCGCGGGCGCTGCACGAGGCGATCCGCGAGCTCGAGAGCAGCGAGGCGGCGGTCGAGATCTTCGGGGCCGATGTGGTGGCCCACTACCTCAACGCCGCGCGCGTTGAGCAGGAGCAGTACGACGCGGTGGTCCATCCCTGGGACCGCGAGCGATACCTGGAGCGAAGCTAGGGGCACGACACGCGGTCAGGGGCGCAGCGTCCCCGACCAGACCTGCCACGCCAGCAGGGTCTTGGCGAACAGGCTCAGGAACATGTACGCCCGCTCGCCATACAGGTAGTCGCGCCATCGACCGATTTCCCGGAACTGGAACACCATGTTGAGCGCGAAGACGTTGAAGCTGAGGAACAGGCTGACGTAGATCGCGATCACGAAGCCGGGGATCGGCGCCGCATCGGAGGCCGTGAGGCCGGTCAGGAGAGCGACGCTGATGACGATCCAGGGGACGATACCGGCGATGCACCCGAACACGTAGTACAGCCACTGGGGTCGATCGCGCCCCTCGTTGGCGGCCTCCATGCTCCAGCCGAACAGGTTCATGGCTGCGTTCGCGCCGACGATTGCGATCAGGGTTCCGACCTCGCGGATGCCGGTCAGCATCGCGATCACCACGATCATCACGCTGGAGCTGAAGGCGTACTCGATCCAGCGGGCGGGGTTCTGTCTGCGTGCCAGGTGGCGTTCGTACCAGCCTCGCGCCGGGAACGCCACGATCACGTGCGCGATCGCGCTCATGGCGAAGAAGGAGGCGACCACCGGGCCGATGGGCACCTCGAACAGCGTGCGCGCCTCGGACACGAGCGTCCGGGTGGCGGGCTCGAAGACGAGGTAGCTCGAGATGACGGGCCAGCTCGCCATGGGCTCCTGGGCCAGCGACAGCGCGAGCATGACCACGAACTGCACGCCGTGGAGCACCGCTAGCGAGGCGTTCCATCGGAAGAGTTGCTTCGCACGAGTGGCCGGGATTGCCGGATGAGTGAAGCCGACGGCGGTGATGGCGGTCATGAGACGAAGACCTCCTCGCGGCTGCGACCGAGGTAGGTCGCCAAGCCTTCCTCCAGCGGGGTGAGCCGTCGTGGCATGCGCTCCAGGAGCGGAGCCACATCCACCGTCGCTGGTTGGTTGATGAAATCGACGGCGTCGGGCGTCAGCGGTGGTGAGGGCAGCAGGGTCAGCGGATAGGCGCCCAGCCGAATCAGCGGGGCCGGGCCGGGGACGATCGGCCGGTGAATGCCCGCGGCAAACAGGGCCCGCGCGATGACGTCGCGCAGTCGCATCGTCTGCGGACCGCCGACCTCGAAGACCTGTCCCTGCGCAGCCGGATCGGTAAGGCAGTCAGCCGCCAGCCGGGCCACGTCGTCGATGAACAAGGGGGCGAGCAGCTGCCCGCCCGAGTTCGTCATCGGCACAACCTGTAACTGACGAGCAAAGCCGATGAACCGGTTCAGCGACACGTCGCGCGGGCCGTAGATCCAGGTCGGCCTGAGGATCGTCCAGGCCACGCCGCTCCCGCGGACCGCCTCCTCCGCTCGCCATTTGGCACGGAACCAGTGCCGCCCCGCGTCCGCTGCAGCTCCGGCGCCGGATAGGTACAGGACATGCCCGACGCCCGCCTGCTGGGCGGCAGCCACGAGGTGCTCAGTGCCGGCGGCGTCGATCTGCATGAAGGTCTGCCCGCGCGCAGGCGACTCGATCGGTGAGTTCTTGAAGGCGAGCGCGATAACCAGCGCGTCGACACCGGTCAGGGCGTCAACCAGGCCATTGCCACTCGCAGCGTCGGCGTCCCTGATCTCGACGCTGTCCGGTAGCGGTCCGCGCGCGGACTCTCCCCGGCGAGAGAGGACCACGACGCGGTGGCCCCGCGAGAAGAGCTCGGCGGCGATTCCGCCGCCCACGAATCCGCTGCCGCCTGCCACTGCCACGGTCAGCGGGTCCTCGCTGCCGACTGGGTCGCGCGAAGATCGATTGAATCGTGCGAGCCCGATGCCGGAAGATCTCCGCCAGCTGCCCGCGAACAACCGCCGCGTGCGCCAGCTCGCCCAGCACGCCCAGCGGCAGCGAGTAGTCGACGACGTCGATGACGCGGGTCCGATTCCCCTCGGCCACGAAGGCGTGGCGATGATCCCAGCTGCGGTATGGGCCCTTCAGCTGAATGTCGCGGAACCCGTGCGGGAGGGTCGTAGTCGGCGATCCTGCTCCGCCAGCCCACCGGGATGCCCAAGGAGCGGCCGAACTCGGTAGTCGACCTCCAGGCCCTCGCGCATCGACGTGTCCGACGACCGAAGGTCGAAGCGAAGGCCGGGCGGCGTGATGCGGCCGAGGTTCTCCGGCCGAGAGAAGAAGGCGAAGACCTCGTCGATTGGGCGGTCGACGAACAGCTCCGCGCGCAGGCGGTGCGTGGTCATGGGGCTCTCCAGTCGTCCGGGTCCGGTTGCAGCACTGCGGCAACCGGACCCGGGGTATGCGCTTCTAGCACCAGGGGTAGACGAAGGCGCTGTTATCGCCGGCGCGATGGTCGGCCAGCAGCAGCGAGAACGGGATCGGGTTCGGAACGCCGGAGATGTCAGCCCCGGCTCGAACGGTGACGCCCAGCGAGACAGCCGCTGTCAATGGCGATCCCGCCCCGCGCGACGTCGTCCAGCAAGCCTGCTCCCTGCAGCGTCCTGATGCCGGCCTGCATGCAGGCCACGTCAGGCCGGCTTGCGGCAGCGGCGGTACCGGTGAGAGTGGTAGCCGCCAACAGGGCGGCAGCGATGGAAAGGATGCTGCGCTTCATGGGGATGTTCCTCACGCGTGCGGCGGTGACGGCCTGCTGCTCGGTCCCGCTCAGCCACGAGACGAGCGTCGGGATCAGCACTAGCGCGGACAAGCCGACGAGGGTGTAAACGATGGTGGAGATTGGATTGGTCTCCCCGAAGGTCGAGCCGGTGAGGCTTGCGACCAGGTCGAACTCCATGACTCCGACGAGAAGCCAGTTGATCCCTCCCACGATCAGGAGAAGGAGGGCCAAAGCCTTGACGTATTGCATCCGATAGATCCTTTCGGGTTTGGTCCTGCATCACGTTTGTACAGGGTTGGCCCCGATCATACGCATCGCCGACCTCGCTTGTCAACCCTTTGTCTAATGTCGGTGTCCCCGTGATACCGTGCACAGACCATGTACACCATCAGGCAGGCCGCCATGCGCAGCGGCGTGGATGCGTCGTTGATCCGAGCCTGGGAGCGGCGCTACGGCGTGGTCCATCCGGAGCGGTCCGCTGGCGGGTATCGGCTGTTCAACGATGAGGAGATCTCGCGATTGCGCGTCATGCGCGAGCTCATCGAACGCGGCTGGTCGGCGGCGCAGGCCGCGACGGCGGCAAACGAGCGGACTTCCGCCCCGATCGGCGACGAAGCGGCGGCCGACGGCCCGCTGCCGGAAGCCCAAGATCTCGTCGCGGCGGCATCACGCTATGACCTGGCCGCCATCGAAGTCGCGCTGGATGACCTGTTCGGCCGTGGCTCGTTCGAGTCGGTCATCGACGAGCTGGTGCTGCCGGCGTCGGCGAACCTCGGGCGGGCCTGGGAAGAAGGCGTGATCGATGTGGCGGCGGAGCACCTGGCCAGCAGCGCCGTGATGCGCCGGCTTTCGTCGCTCTTCGACATGGCGGGTGTCGCCACCGCCAACCGCGGAGTCCTTGTCGGCCTACCACCCGGCAGCAGGCATGAACTCGGCGCACTGGCCTTCGCGGTCGCCCTGCGCCGGATGGGCGTGGACGTCCTCTATGTGGGAGCGGACGTGCCGGTCACGTCCTGGGTGGCAGCAGCTGCAGAGAGCGCAGCGCAGGCGGCTGTGATTGGCGTCGTAACAGGCAGCGACGTCGAACCGGCGGTCACCATCGCGACTGCGCTGCGAACGGCGCGACCTGCTCTGCTCGTGGCATTTGGCGGGGCTTCCGCCGCGCGCGCGCAGGTCGATGAGGCGATTGTGCTTCCTCCCCACGTCGTCGAGGCCGCTCGTGCGATTCGCGGACGCCTACGATAGGTTCGCCGGAGGTCGTAGCTCGGGCGGTCTCAACTCAATCGAACGACGGAGGTCGGGACCATGCGGCTTCAGGACAAGGTAGCGATCATCACCGGCGGCGGCAGCGGGATGGGTCGCGTGGCATCCCAGATGTTCGGGGCCGAAGGGGCAAAGGTCGTGGTGGCCGAGTTCGACGCCCGCTCCGGGGAGGAGACCGTCGGCCTGGTGACCGATGCCGGCGGCCAGGCGACCTTCGTCCAGGCGGACGTGTCGGTCGAAGACGACGCCCGACGGATGGTCGAGGCGGCCGCATCGGCCTATGGGCGGGTGGACGTCCTCTACAACAACGCCGGCGTGATGCCGGAGGCCGATCACTCGGTGATCGACACCGACGTCGACACCTGGGACAAGGTCATGGCTGTCAACGTGCGCGGCGTCTTTCTGGGCTGCAAGCACGCCATTCCGCGCATGGTCGAGCAGGGTTCGGGGTCGGTGATCAACATCTCAAGCTTCGTGGCGCTGCTGGGCTGCAGCGTGCCGCAGGACGCCTACACCGCGTCGAAGGGAGCGCTGCTCAGCCTGACCCGATCGCTGGCGGTCCAGTTCGGACCACAGGGCGTGCGCAGCAACGCCATCTGCCCGGGCCCGATCGAGACGCCGCTCCTGATGGACTGGCTGCTGAAGGACGAGGAGGCCAAGCAACTGCGCCTGGCGCGCAACCCGACCGGGCGCTTCGGCAAGCCGGAGGAGATCGTCAACCTGGCCGTCTACCTCGCCAGCGACGAGTCGCGCTGGACGAACGGTGCCGCGATGGTGGTGGACGGTGGCATCAGCGTGAACTACTTCTGACGAAATATCAGACCCGAGCCCGCGTTACTCGCCCCACGAGTGATAGGACCAACGACCGAAGCGTGAGGCGCTCTCGTTCGCCAAATCACACATCTGACGAGTGAAACGGCCGCGGAGCGACCGTCAATGCAGGGTCTTGGTGGTTCTTTGGTCGTATCACGTGCATGCCGAGTAGATCGAAGACGAGGCTCGGAGCCCATCCCCCGGCGGCGCTCCTAGAATGGGCGCATGACTACGGAAACGCAGGCCGTCGCTGCCACGCGCGACGTGAAGATGATCATCGGCGGCGAGCAGGTTGACGCCGCCGACGGACAGACCTTCGACGTGACCAACCCGGCCACAGGCGAACTGATCGCCACTGCGCCGCTGGGCGGGCCGGAGGACGTGGATCGGGCGGTGAAGGCCGCCCAGCAGGCGTTCGAAGACCCGAAGGGCTGGGCGGCGTGGTCCGCCGCCAAGCGCGGCCGGACGCTGGCCAAGTACGCCAGCCTGGTCAAGGCCAACCTCGAAGAGCTGGCTCAGCTGGAGTCGGCAAATGTCGGCAAGCCGATCAAGGGTGCACGCGGCGAGGTCTTCGCCGTCAGCCTGGTCTTCGACTACTACGCCGGCGCCGCCAACAAGCTGTTCGGCGAGACGATCCCGGTCAGCGCACCCGGCCTTGACTTCACGCTGCGCGAACCGATCGGGGTCTGCGGCCTGATCGTGCCGTGGAACTTCCCGATCAACATGGCCTCGTGGAAGCTGGGCCCGGCGCTGGCGGCCGGCAACACCGCCATCCTCAAGCCCGCCAGCTACACGCCGCTGACTGCCATCCGCCTGGGTGAGCTGGCGTTGGAAGCCGGCATCCCGGCCGGCGTGGTCAACGTGGTCACCGGGCCTGGCGGATCCGCCGGCGCCGCGCTGGCCGCCCACCCGGGCGTCGGCAAGATCGCCTTCACCGGCGAGACGACCACCGGGCAGGAGATCATGCGGCTGGCCTCGACCACCATCAAGAAGGTCAGCCTGGAGCTGGGCGGCAAGAGCCCGAACATCGTCTTCGCCGATGCCGACCTGGAGCGCTGGGCGGCTGAAGCGCCTTACGCCGTCTTCGACAATGCCGGCCAGGATTGCTGCGCCCGCAGCCGGATCTTTGTCGAGGCCAGCATCCACGATCGCGCGGTCGAGCTCCTCCGGGACGCCACCGAGACGGTGAAGCTGGGCGCCCCGTCGGACGAGCAGACCGAAGTCGGCAGCCTGGTCAGCTTCAAGCAGCGCGACCGGGTGATGGAGTACGTGGAGGCGGGCAAGGACGAGGGCGCGGAGCTGGTGATGGGCGGCGAGGCGCCCACCGGCGACCCGTTCGACATCGGTGCCTACCTCCGGCCGACCATCTTCGATGCCTGCGGCCCGGACATGCGGATCGTGCGCGAGGAGATCTTCGGCCCGGTGGTGACGATCACCCCGTTCGCCGACGAGGCGGAGGCGATCAAGCTCGCCAACGACACGCCTTACGGGCTGTCGGGCTCGATCTGGAGCCGCGACATCGGCCGTGCGCTGCGGGTGGCCAAGGGCGTGCGGGCCGGAGTGCTCAGTGTCAATTCGAACGCATCGGTCCACACCGAGGCGCCGTTCGGCGGCTACAAGATGTCGGGTGTTGGGCGCGAGCTGGGCATGCACGCACTGGAGCTGTACACCGAGCTGAAGAACGTCTTCGTGGACCTGACCTAGCCCCTTCGGTCCCGCCGATCGGCCACCGCCATCACGAACGCCTGCCACAGGCGGGCGAACTCCGGCGGCGTAAACTCGGCGCGTTCCGGGTGGTTCTGGACGCCGAAGACCCAGGTGTCCGGATCTGAAGCTTCGATGGCCTCGACCTGCGCGCCGTCCTCCGCGGTGGCGCTGACCGCCAGCCCGTCGCCCAGCTGTTCGGGGAGGACAACCTGGTGGTGATAGCTGTTGACCTCGATGACTCCCGGGCCAGCCACGCCCAAGATGCCGGCCAGACGGGAGGTGCCGATGATGCGCATTGGGTGCGGCCGCGCCTCGGGTGAGGGAAACGCCGGCGAGTCGTGGCCGTCGACGTGCTGCACCAATGAGCCGCCGCTGAAGACGTTGATCGCCTGCATGCCGCGGCACACGCCCAGCACCGGCAGGCCGCGGTCGCGGGCTGCGTGCCAGGCATCGGCTTCCAGCTCGTCGCGTCCCGACTCGACCAGCGTGGTGGGGAGCGGGGCCTCGCCGTAGCGCCGAGGATCCAGGTCCGCGCCGCCCGGCAACAGCAGCCCGTCCATGGCCGCGAAGGCTCGCGCTCGCTCGGACGCATTGGCCTCTGGGCTGATCTGGACCGGATCACCGCCGGCGCCGCGAACAGCGTCCGTATAACGCCGGAAAGTCCGCCAGGTGGGCTCCTCGAGGGCTGCCTGAGCAGGCCCATGGGTGGTCACCAGGATGCGAGGCGGGCTGGGCATCGGCCGATGATATCGGCCGAAAGAAATTCGTTGACTCGGGTTGAGTGGCATATCTATGCTGCCCGGCAGCCCCGCGCCTGCTGCACATCGGGGCTGAACCCCGCGGAGCCCTTCCCAGACGGAGGCCGCACCATCGGTGTGGGGGAGAGGAGGAGCCACGTGACCGTGGACCAGTCGCAGGCCACGAACGAGCAGATCGCGCGCGATGACGCGCATCTTCAGTCGTTGGGCATCAAGCCGGAGCTACGCCGAACGCTCGGCTTCCTGTCGAATTTCGCCATCGCGTTCAGCTTCATCAGCGTTTCCACCGGCTCGTTCGGCAACTTCGGCTACGGCATCGGCATGGGCGGGCCGATGTTCTTCTGGACCTGGCCGATCATCATTCTCGGCCAGACATTGGTGGCCCTGGTCTTCGCGGAGCTGGCAAGCCACTTCCCCGTGGCGGGCTCGATCTACCAGTGGTCGAAGCGCCTGTCCAACCGCACGCTCGGCTGGTTCACCGGCTGGTTCTACTTCTGGGCCCAGGTGGTGACCGTGACCGCGGTAGCGGTGATCGTGGCGTTCGCGGTGGATGGTTTGCTCGGCAGCCCAACGGTCGGTGACGTGGAGTTCCTGGACTCCCCCGCGCCAGGCGGATTCACCACCATGTTCACCTTCATCGCGGTCGGCGCGTTGATCCTTACCACCGCCATCAACGCATTTGGGGTGCGACTGCTGGCGCTTCTGAACAACATCGGTGTGGCGACCGAGATCCTGGGCATGCTCGTCTTCGCGGTGATCCTGTTGGTAGTCGCCAACAACCAGCCCGTGGATGTCCTGTTTCAGACCTTCGGGGCAGAGCAGGCTCAGCACGGCGACCTGCTGGCGACCTTCATGCTCGGCTTCTTCATGTCGGTCTTTATCGTCTATGGCTTCGACACCGCCGGCTCGTTCGGGGAGGAGACAGTGGATGCCGGCCGACAGGCGCCGCGCGGCGTACTGTCCTCGATCTGGATCAGCGGCCTGGTCGGCACGGTCTTCCTGCTGGCCGTGATCCTGTCCATCCAGGACATCCCCGGCCAGATGGCGGCCGGCCTGGCCGGCGAGTTCCCGATCGCCAACACGATCCTGGCGAACCTGACCGGTGAGCTTGCCTTCGGCATCACGCTCGGCCAGATCTATCTGGTCGTCATCCTCGTCTCGGTGTTCGTCTGCACGCTGGCCATCCAGGGCGCGGCAACCCGCATGATGTTCTCCATGGGCCGCGACCGACACCTGCCATTCGGGCGCGTCTGGGGCAACGTGAATCAGACCTTCAGGACTCCGGCCAACGCCGCCATTGCGGTGGGCGTGCTGGCAGCGCTTCCGATCCTGCTGGTCGGCCCGATCGGCGGCTTCACGCTGTCGATTGCCGCCACCGGCCTGATCTACCTCAGCTACTTCCTGTGCAACGTCGGCGTGGCCATCGCCCGAACGCGTGGCTGGCCGCACCACCGCGCCTGGTTCAACCTGGGCCGCTGGGGGATGCTGATCAACATCCTGGCGCTGATCTACGGCGCCGTGATGATCATCAACATCGCGCTGTGGCACGACGAGAACCTGTTCGGCAATTTCGGTACGGCCAACCGCGAGCTCTGGAACCCGTTCATTAACGGGCTGTTCGAATTCCTGGGCTCACCGCTCGAGGGCTTGCCGGCCTGGCCGCTGTACGAGTCGATCGTCGGGTTGCTGCTGGTGACCGGCCTCATCTACTACCTGATCGCGGTGCGCGGCTCGGCGCACGACATCGAGTCGGACCCCGCAACCGGCGAGGAAATGATCGGATAGCCGACCCTCGCGGCCACCGCCCGCAACGAGCGGCTCGGCGCCCCGGCGCCGGCCGCTCGCATTCGTGGTGGAGCCTTCGTATGGAGCCTTCGTATGGCCGATGACGCCCACGCTGCCAATGACCAGGTAGAGCCGGAGCTCGCCGATACGCTGATCGCAGTCATGCAGCGCGTTCCGGAGCTGGCGGGCCACGAACTGAGCTTGTCGGTCCTTTCGGGCGGCATCACCAACCGCAACTTCCTGGTCGGCGCGCCGGACCTCACCGGACGCTACGTGCTCCGCATGGGCGGAACCGATACGCACCTGCTGGGCATCAGCCGCGAAGCTGAGCAGGCGGCTACAGCGGCCGCGGCCTCCGTTGGCGTAGGGCCAGAGGTCGTCGCATTCATCCGGCCGGAGGGCTACCTGCTCACCCGCTTCATCACCGGCACCCCGGTCAGCCCGGAGCAGATCCGCCAGCCCGCCATGCTGGAGCGCGTGGCCGAGAGCCTGCGCCGGATCCACGGCGGACCGGCGATTCCCGGCGTCTTCGTGCCGCTGCGCATCGTGGAGGGCTATCGCGCGCTGGCCGCGGACCGCGGCGTGCCCATCCCCGCCGCCTATGAGCGGGCGCGCGACGTGGGCCGCCGGATCGAGCGCGCACTGCTGGCCAGCCCGGTCGACTCGCTCCCCTGCCACAACGACCTGCTCAACGCCAACTTCATCGACGATGGGCAGCGTCTGCGGATCGTCGACTGGGAGTACGCCGGCATGGGCGACCCGTTCTTCGACCTTGGCAACTTCAGCATCAACCACGAGCTGCCACGCGACGCCGACGAGGCCCTCCTCCGCGCCTACGAGGGCGACGTGCGGCCGTCCAGGCTG
This sequence comes from uncultured Chloroflexia bacterium, assembly GCA_963720505.1. Classification (GTDB taxonomy): domain Bacteria; phylum Chloroflexota; class Limnocylindria; order QHBO01; family QHBO01; genus DASSCW01. The sequence continues at coordinate 452,755 of CAVRFT010000003.1, read as the reverse complement.
GCGCGGCTCAGCCTGATGCGGGTGGTGTCAGACTTCCGCGAGGCGATGTGGAGCGTGCTGCAGCAGGGCATCAGCAGCCTGGACTTCGACTTCGTGGCCTACGCGGACGAGCACTTCGCGCGGTTGCTCGAGAGTGCGTCCGAACCGGCCTTCGAGCGCGCGCTGCGGGACGCGGCGGATGGCTGAGGCCGGCGGCCTGCCGGATCGGGCACGGGTCGTGATCATCGGCGGCGGCGTAGGCGGCGTGGCAGTGGCCTACCACCTGACCCGCCTCGGCTGCCGGGACGTGCTGCTGCTGGAGCGCAGCGAGCTGACCAGCGGCTCCACCTTCCACTCCGCCGGCCTGGTCGGCCAGCTGCGCGGCAGCACCACCCTGACCCGGATGATGGTCGACAGCGTCGCCACCTACCGCGGCCTGGCGGACGAGACCGGCGTCGATCCCGGCTGGCGCGAGGTCGGCTCGCTGCGGCTGGCCTCGTCGCCGGAGCGCATGGAGGAGCTGCGGCGGCAGGCGGGCTGGGCCAAGGCCTACGGGCTGGCCATGGAGCTGATCGGTCCCTCGGAGGCGAAGGACCGATTTCCCCTGATGTCGACCGATGGCGTGCTGGGGGCCGCCTGGCTGCCCACCGATGGCTACCTCGATCCCACGGGCCTGACGATGGCCCTGGCGGCCGGCGCCCGGAAGGGCGGCGCCCGGATCGCCACGCGCACCCGGGTGACGGGCATCGAGGTGGCGGCGGGGCGGGTACGCGCGGTCGAGACCGACCAGGGTCGCGTCGAGGCTGAGACGGTGGTGAACGCGGCCGGCATGTTCGCGCCCGAGATCGGTCGCATGGCTGGCGTGACCGTGCCGGTCATCCCGTTCGCGCACCAATACCTGGTGACCGAGGCAATTGACGGCGTCCATCCGGATCTGCCGCAGCTGCGTGACCCCGACAACCTCGTCTACTTCCGCCCTGAGGTGCGGGGCCTGGTGATGGGCGGCTATGAGCGCAACCCGGCCACCTTCGGGCTGGACGGCATCCCGGCCGACTTCAACGGCAAGCTCCTGCCCCCGGACTGGCCGCGTTTCGAGGAGATCAGCGCCGGGGCGGTTCACCGCGTGCCAGTCATGGCCGACGCGGGCGTCCGTCAGCTGATCAACGGGCCGGAGGGCTTCACCCCGGACAACGAGTTCATCCTGGGCGAGTCGGATGTGCGCGGCTTCTTCGTGGCGAGCGGCTTCAGCGCCCACGGCATCGCCGGCGCGGGCGGGCTGGGCCGGCAGGTGGCGCACTGGATCCTGGACGGCGAACCGCCACTCGACCTGTGGACCATGGACATCCGCCGCTTCGGCGCCCACTACCGCTCGCCGGGCTACACGCTGGCGCGCTCGTTCGAGAACTACGCCACCTACTACGACATCCACTATCCATTCGAGGAGCGCCAGGCCGGCCGGCCGCTGCGCCTCTCTCCCACCTACCCGCGGCTGGTCGAGCTGGACTGCGCGTTCGGCGAAAAATCCGGCTGGGAGCGCCCGAACTGGTTCGCGTCGAACGCCGCCGACGGTGACGAGGGCCTGCGCCCGCGCGGCTGGGCCGGACACCACTGGTCGCCGGCGATTGGGGCGGAGGCTCGAGCCACCCGAGACGCGGCGGCGCTGTTCGACGAGACGAGCTTCTCCAAGATCGAGATCGGAGGGCAAGGGGCCCTCGCCTTCCTGGAGCGCCTGTGCGACAACCGCATGGACAGGCCCGTCGGCCGCATCACCTACACCCAGATGCTGAACCAGCGCGGCGGGATCGAGTGCGACTTCACCGTCACGCGCCTGGCCGAGGACCGCTTCTGGATCGTGACCGGCACGGCCTTCGGCAACCACGATCTGGGCTGGATCCGCCGCCACGCGCCCAACGACGGCAGCGTGGAGGTGCGCGACCTCACCTCCGCTCGCGCCTGCCTGGGCATCTGGGGTCCCGCCGCCCGCGAAATCGTTGGCAGCCTGACCGATGACGACCTTGCGAACGAGGCCTTCCCGTACATGACCGCCCGCCAGATCACGGTCGGCAACGTCCCGGTGCTGGCATTGCGCGTCACGTACGTTGGCGAGCTGGGCTGGGAGCTGTACTGCCACACCGAGTTCGGCCTCTCCCTGTGGGATGCCCTCTGGCAGGCGGGAGGGGCGCACGGCCTGCGGGCCGGAGGCTATCGGGCCATCGACAGCCTGCGACTGGAGAAGGGCTACCGCGTCTGGTCGACGGACATCACCCCGGAGGACACGCCGTACCAGGCCGGTCTGGGCTTCGCAGTGCGGCTGGAGAAGGCCGGCGGCTTCATCGGCCAGGAGGCATTGGCGGAGGCCGGCGAGACCGTGGAGCGGCGGCTGTGCTGCCTCGTGCTGGATGACCCGCTGGCGGTGGCATTGGGGAATGAGCCGATCCGGGTCAATGGCGAGGTGGTCGGTCGCGTGACCTCCGGCGGCTACGGGTACGCCGTATCGCGGAGCATCGCCTATGGCTACCTGCCCACGCGCTGCGCGGACGTCGGCCAGCGTGGCGAGGTGGAGGTCTTCGGTGAGTGGGTGGGGACGGAGGTCGCAGCCGAGCCGCTCTACGACCCAGAAGGCGCGCGCGTCCGCTCCTGAGGAACGCCGGCGGCCTTGGCGCCCCGCAGCACCCAGGCCAGCGCCAGGACGGCCAGGCCGCAGCCGACGGTCGCGACCATGAACATGCCCTCCAGTTCCAGCCAGCCGGCCAGCAAGCCACCGACGCCCGGGCCAAGGATGGCGGCCACCCCGAACACGGTGGCGCCCAGCACGCCCTGCGCAGTGGCGGCGGTGCCCGGCGGCGCGTGGCGCGAGACGTAGACGACGCCGCCAACCAGCACCAGGGCGAAGCCGATCCCGTGCACGGCCATGGTGGCGGTGACGAGCACCGGGTCGCGCAGGACCAGCACGGCGAGGGCTCGCACCAGGAAGGCCGATGCGCCCACCAGCAGCAGCCGCTCAACGCCGAAGCGACCGCCCAGCCAGGGATAGCCGAGCATGACCGGGATCTCGACCAGCGCACCGATCGCCCAGGCCGCGCCAACCAGGGCGCTCTCCGCCCCGATATCCACCAGGTGGATCGAGAAGAAGGCGTTGATGGCCATGTTCGAGCTCCAGACCAGCGCGATGGCCAGCAGGAAGGGACCGATGACCGGGCTGCGCAGGACCGCGCCGATGCCGGCCAGGTGCGGGGCCGCGGCAGCTGCGCCGGCTTCCCCTCGGAATGTGAGCCCGATCAGGCTGGTGACCAACAGGGCGCCGGCCAGCACTGCGAACATGGCGGTGATCTGGGTCTGGTCGATCAGCCAGCCGACCAGCAGCACGCTCACGATGAACGAGCCCGATCCCCAGACTCGCAGCAGGCTGTAGCGGTTCCGATCCCCTCCTGCCACTTCCAGGGCGCGGGCGTCCAAGATCGGGGCCACGCCGGCCATGAACCCGGCGAGCGCCGCTGCAGTCACTACCAGCGGCAGAACCGGGGCGACCACCGACAGCAGCGCCGCCGAGACGGCGGCACCGGCGGCGGCCAGCGGCAAGACGGCGCGCGGGGAGCGGAAATGGTCGGCGGCCGCGCCCCACAGTGGGAGCCGCCACGGCGCCGGCGCCGGCCGCCAGCGCTCCCAGCAGGCCGATGCCGTCCAGGCCGATGCCCAGCGATTGGTAGTAGACGGGGATGAAGGGATAGAAGGCGCCGACCGCGACGTACAGGCTCACCATCGCCGCGCGGACCGGGAGCGCCTGCGGTCTCATCGGCGGAAGGGTACCGGCCAGTTGGGGCTGGTCGGGATGACCTCCGACGCGGGCTTGGTCGCGGAGTGGCCGTGCTACCCTGCGCTCCATGCTGATTCGCCGCCGGTCCTCGATGACCTTCGTTGCCCTCTGGCTGCTGGTGATGGGGGTCGTGGCCTGTGGCTCGCCTCTTCGCACCGCGGCGTGCGGATTGAGCACGTACGGCACCGCCATCCAGGAGCAGCTCAACGCGCTGACGGCGCTCGATCCTGCCCTGGTCGCCCAGGCCGGGACGCCGGAGAACGCGGCGGCCAACGAGGCACTCGACGCGCTGGATCAGGCTGCGGCTGACGGGCAGGAAGCGCTCGATGCCGCCTCGGCGGACGAGGTTGGGGATCGCATCCGGACCCTCTTCCAGGGGGCGTTGGACCTGACCACGGCTGCGACCACCGCGCTGCGATCGGCCATCGACTCCGGCGATGCCGCGACCGTGACCGCAGCGATGGCGGATGTGCAGACCGCCTCGGACGCCATCGGACAGTTCCTGGCTGCCACGGCTGACATCGACTGCCCGACCCCGGAGCCGTCGCCGTCGGAGGTCGCGACGCCAACGCTGGCACCGACGCCGACGCTCGCACCCACCCCGGAGCCGACTCTCGAGCCGACGGTCGCCCCGACTCCCCGAGCCGACGGCGGAGCCCACGGTCGAGCCGACGGCAGAGCCGACTCGAGGCCGGAGACCGCGGAGCCGACCGAGGCGGAGACAGCGGAGCCGACCGCCACGCCGACCATTGAACCGACTGCTTCGCCGACTCTCGAGCCCACGCCGACGCTGAGTGAGTCACCTTCGGCCAGCCCGAGCGCATCCGCCTCGGCGTCGCCGAGCGCCTCGCCGGCGCCCGAAACCACCGACAGTGGAACCGGCGGCCTGCTGCCATGGGTGATCGGGATCGGGCTCTTCGGAACCGGCGCCGCCGCCCTCTACGCATGGTGGCGGTCGAACCAGCCGCCACCGCCCACCGACGATGGACTAGGTCCTGACGGCGAGCCACTGCCCGACGGCGGCGGAGCCATTGAGGACGCCGCTCCGGGCGTCGGGCCAGGCGCGGCCGCTGCGGCGGCGGGCGCCGCCGGCGCCACCACGGCCGGAGTGAGCGACGAGACGACAGTGAGCGAGACGCCGCCACCTCCGGCGGCGGCAGCACCGCCTGCCGAAGAAGCAGCTCCCGAAGCGGAGACCCGGCCGCCCGGCGAACCGTCAGCGCAGTAGGCCGCTTCGCGGCGGATCACGGGTTGGTCTCGACGGGGATGACCTCGTGGCGACCATCGAACCAGTCGACGGTCAGCTGCGTCCTCGTCCGGACGGCCTGCCAGGTTCCGACCAGCTCCAGCTGGATCTGGTCGCGCCACGTGGGATTCTGACCCTTCGTCAACGGCACCAGCGAGCTCCCGTCCACGAAGGCCGGCGGCGTCACCCCGGCCCAGTCCGCGATCGTCGGCGCCAGGTCGATGTTGGCCACGATGTGGTCGTCGTCGACGCCCGGCACGACATCGGGCCCCCAGATGACCAGAGGCACCATGGTGTCCGTGTCGTAGGGCTGGCTCTTGCCGGCGATGGGCGTGAGGTGGAAGCCGTTGTCCGAGGTGAAGATCACATAGGTATCGGGCCCCACCTCGCTCAGCAGCTGCTCCACCAGATCCTCGACCGGCGGCATGGTCTGGCCGCGGGTGGTGGCGTCATTGCGCACCGGCCACGGCCAGTGCGGCGCCATGGCGTCGATCATCACGAAGTAGGGACGGTCGCCGGCCGCCGCGATCATGCCGTGGGCCATGTCGAGCGCCACCTCATCGACGTTGCCGGGGACCCTGGTCGGCTTGCCGTCGATGCTGAACTCGGCGTTGTCGTAGCCCTCCTGGATGGTGGAGACGCGCGCCGCCCAGTGGTCCCAACCCGGTGGGATGTAGTCCGGCCCGGTGTCGCGCCGCCCGTACCCCAAGAGATAGCGACCGATGAAGCCGGTCTCATAGCCGGCCTGGTCCACCCAGGTGGCGACCGTCGACGCCTCGAGCCCCAGCTCCATGGCGCGGGCCAAGCCACCATCGGGCGGGTTGTTGCGCAGCACGCCGTGGCTGTGTGCGTACTGGCCGCGCAGGATCGACGTCTTCGACGGGCAACACAGCGGCGTGGTGTCGAACATCAGCCGGAAGCTCCGACCCTGCGGCACGCTGGGCATGGCGGTGAGCTGGTCGAACAGCGCGACGTCCAGGTCATCGGCCACCACCAGGATGATGTTCGGCCGATGCGCCTTCGGATTGACCGTCGCAGGGTCGATGTCGAGCCGCTCCCCGGAGAACAGCAGCACGAACAGGATGCCGGCCACCGCGACAGCGACGACCTGCACCCATCGGTCCATGCGGCTGTGGTCAGGCATCACGGGTGCGAAGTGTGGCCATTCCGCGGGCGCAACGCACCCGGCCCTGCCGACGGGCGATTCAGGGGATGCGGGCGAACCAGGCGAGCGAGCCGACTGCGGCCAACGCTGCGGTCAGCAGCGCAACGAGGGCGAGGCCGTCCGTGATCTCGCGCGGCTCCGTCCGCGTGCCGACGCCCTTGCCGATGTCCTCGAACACGGACACGATCTTCTCGGCCGAGTCGGCCTCGAACACCTTGCCGCCGGTCGTCTCCGCGATCGCCCGCAGCGCCTCCCGGTCGACCGGGACGGGGACCGTCATGAAGTCGACCACCACCGACGCGTTGTCGGTGCCGAAGGCGACGGTGCTGATCTTGACGCCGCGGGCCTCCGCCTCACGGGCGGCCGGCCCCTCGGGTCGCCCCGCCGTCGTCTCGCCGTCGGACATCAGCACGATCGATCCACCGGCCTCCCGTGAATCGGCTGGCGCGTCCGACTGGAGCAGGTCGAGCGACGTGTAGATGGCTTCACCGATAGCCGTCCCCTGGCCAAGCGACAGGCGGTCGATGGCGCGATCGAGGACAACCTTCGCCGTCGTGGGCGGGATGATGACCTGCGCCGTCTGATCGAAGGCGACCAGGCCGATCCGGACACCCGCAGGGACGACTTCGATGAACCGATGGGCCGCCGCGCGGGCGGCCACGATGCGGCTGGGCGTGACATCCGTCGCCTCCATCGAGAGCGAAGTGTCGAAGGCGAGGACGACCGTGGGCTCGTTCGCGACCTCCATCGCCATGGCGGGGCGGGCAGCCGCGATAACGAGCAGGGCCGTTGCCATCAGGTAGACGGCGGCGACGAGATGGCGCCGAAAGCCGGGCCGCCGTGGGGCGACGGCGTCGATCAATTCCGGATCGGTGAATCGGACCACGTAGGCCTGGCGCCGACGCTGCCGGAGGAGATAGAGCAGGGCCAACGCCAGCGGAACGAGGAGAAGGGCGAAGCGCTCGGGCGCCAGGAACGTGAGATCAGGGGCGAAGGGGATCATGTGGCCGCTCCGGCGCTGGGATGGGACGCCACGTGCCGGCCCAACGTTCGGGCGCGACGGTGCTGGAACAGGCATGCCGCCAGCGGACCGGTCCACTCCATGTCCGTCCGGAGCTGCAGGTACGTCGCGCCGGCGCGCCGGATCGCGGACGTCCTCGCGGCGCGTCTGCGATCCGCAACCTCGGCCAGGCGGACCCGGAATCGCTCGTCGCCCGTGTCGATCGTCCGCTGGCGGCCGGTCTCGGGATCCTCGATCACCAGCAGGCCGACATCGGGCAGGCGGACCTCCCGCGGGTCAACGACCTCGATGGCGATGACCTCGCTGCGACGCCCAAGCCGCGCAAGCGCCGGGCTCCAGGTCTCGATCGGGGCGATGAAGTCCGAGACCACGATCGCGAGCCCACGGCGAGGCAGGACGTGTCGGAGGCCATCGATGGCGCGCCCGAGGTCGACCTGTCCTCCGAGTGAGGAGCGTGCAACGCTGCCCATGAGACCCATCTGATGCCGTCGGCCACCGCGGATCGGCACGATCCGTGGCCCATCGGCGGTCGCCATGACCGCACCGATACGATCGCCGCCAAGGACGGCAAGCCCTGACACGGCTGATGCGACGCTGACGGCCAGATCGGCCTTCCGCCACCCGACGGTTCCGAAGTCGAGGCTACCGGACCGGTCGACCAGGATGGCGACGTCGAGGTCGCGTTCCTGGGTCGCGTCACGGACATGCGGCTCGCCCGTTCGAGCCAGGATCGACCAATCCATGCGGCGGACGTCGTCGCCCGGCTCGTACGGTCGAGCCTCCCCGGGCTCGACCCCGTGGCCGACCACCAGAGACGGATGACGACCGTCTCGGCGCCCCAGGACCTTGTGGCTCACGGCAAGCTCTATCCGGCGGAGCCGCGCCGGCAAATCGAGACCGAAACCCGGTGCGGGGGTCACCGCGCCGCCGGTTGATCGCCCGGCAGGACGATCGGTGGCGCCTCCGCGGGAGCGCTGTTGGGCGTGCCGACGACCAACATCGGCTCAGTCGGGGATTCCGGCTGCGCCGCGACGGCCTGTGGTGCAGGTGCGACGGATGCCGCTTTCACCGGCGGCCAGGCCTCCCAACCGGGCGCGGGGACCGTGGTGAGGAGCTCGACGAGAACGTCGTCGATCGTGAATCCTTCGGCCAGTGCCCGGTAGGACAACGCGAGGCGCGCGTTGAGGATGTCGTACGCGACGTCGTAGACATCCTGCGCCGTGGCGCGGTCGCGTCCACGCAGGAGCGCCATGGCTCGGGCGCTCCGGACCAGCCCCAGTGAGGCGCGCGGGCTCGCGCCGTACTCGAGGAGGCCCACCAGCTTGGGCAGTCCGTGCGCCGCGGGGTCGCGGGTTGCCAGCACCAGGCGGATGGCGTAGTCGACCGCTGCCTCGTCGACCGCAATGCGGCGGGCGGCGATCTGCAGGTCAACAACGTCGGCGGCATCGAGCAGCCGGGCCGCCTGAGGTGGCTCGTCGGCCATCAGGGCGACGATCGCCCGTTCCTCGGTGGGAGTCGGGTAGTCGACCGGCACCCGCATCAGGAATCGATCACGCTGGGCCTCGGCGAGCGGATAGACCCCCTCCGACTCGACCGGGTTCTGGGTGGCCACGACCAGGAACGGCTTTGGCATCGCGAAGGTGCGGCCTCCGACGGTGACCTGTCGCTCCGCCATCGCCTCGAGCAGCGCCGACTGCACCCGCGCCGGTGCGCGATTGATCTCGTCGACCAGCACCAGGTTGGCCATGATCGGCCCGGGTTCGACGTCGAAGACCTCTGACGAGGGTCGGAAGATCCGCGTCCCGACGATGTCCGACGGGATCAGGTCCGGTGTGAACTGGATCCGATTGAAGGATCCGCCGAGGATCCGCGCCAGCGTCGCCAGCAGCAACGTCTTGCCCAGCCCGGGAGCGCCCTCCAGCAGGACGTGCCCGTCTGCCAGCACGGCCACCAGGAGCCGATCGACAACCCGGTCCTGCCCCACGATGACCCGGCCCAGCTCGTGACGGATCTGGGCGAGGCGAGTGGTGGAGAGGTCGATGCTCACGGCTACGCTCCCCCGCCGTCGGTGCCGCCATCGGGGGCGGATGGCGCCGGCATCCCGTTCGGGTCCAGCCCTTGCAGGAGCTCGTCGAACAACTGCCGCATCAGCTGGTCCATTGGGTCGGCGCTCGGGTCATTCGCACCGTCCGGCAAGGGCGTCGCCTCGGGACTCGGGGCGGTATCCGGTGCCGGCTGGGGTGCCGGGGCTTGCGGGGCAAGCTGGCGCTGCAGCTCGTCCAGCAGCTGGCGGAGAAGCTGGTCGGCCATGTCCGACCCGCCGGAGCCGCCTGGCGTCTGCGATCCGTCAGGCCCCAGCCCGAACAGGTCGCCCAGCCCGTCCGGACCAAGGAACTGGTCGAACAGCCCACCCAACGGGTCCATGCTGTCGGCCGGGTTGTTGTCCTCTGCCTTCCACGTGCCGTCCTTGACCTTGTCGAGGATCTGGCGGGCCTGGTCGATCGGCACGGCGAAGCCGACGCCGTCGCTGCCGCCGGAGGCGCTCGCGATGGCAGTGTTGATGCCGATGGCGCGACCCTCCCCGTCGGTCAGCGGACCGCCGGAGTTGCCGGAGTTGATCGCCGCATCCGTCTGGATCAGGTCGTGCAGCTCGCCCATGGGCGTTGGGACGGTGCGGCCCAGCGCGCTCACGATGCCGGTAGTGACTGTCTGGCTCAGGCCGAAGGGGCTGCCAATGGCGATGGTCATCTCACCAACCTGCACGTCGGCGAGGGAACCCAGGGCCAGGGGCTTGAGATTATTCGCGGCACTCTCATCCGCCCTGATGACCGCCGTGTCGATCGACTTGTCGACCGCGACGACGGTGCCGGAAACGCTCGTGCCGTCCTGCAGCCGCAGGGTGACCGTGTCGGAGGTGCCGACGACATGCGAGGCGGTGAGGATGAGGCCGCCGTCGGCCGCCACGAAGCCGGAGCCGATCGCAGCGCCAGCCTCGATCTGCACGACCGAGGGTAGGAGCCGCGAAACGGTGTCCGCCAGCGGCTCGTTGCCGGGCGGGAGCACCGCGGCCCCCTTGTCCGCGCCGGCCGCGCCGCCCGCCTTGACCGGCGGCGCCAGCAGCGCCACGAGCTGGGTGCCAGCGGTCAGTGCCCCCGTTCCAACGAGGAGGATGGCGCCAACCAGGACCGCCGCGCCGACGATGAGCAGGCGTCGGGGTCGCTTCGAGGCGCGGGAAGCGGGCATCGGGGATGCGCCGGCCCCAGCCGGCGCACTTGCCAGCGGTGGGGCGGCGGGCCAGATGAGAGGAGGAGTCGGCGGCAGGTCGCGCCAGCTCCTGTGCTGGCGATCGTCGCCGGCGAAGGGGTCGTCCACGAAGTGGGCCTCCGGATCGGATGCATTTGGATGCCGGTCGGACACACACGGGGCCGACCAGTGATCCGGAGGCTAGGAGACGGCCGATAACGTGGGCGTTCGGGCCGTGTAAGGGCGACCTAAAGGTCGCTCAGGAGGCAACCCCTGCCATCCATAGCGGGTCGTCCATCGTTCGCAGCTCGGCCGCCGTGACCGCGGTCGCATCGGAAGCCCGGTCGGGCAGCCACACCACGAAGCTGGCCCCTTGCCCCGGGATCGAGGCCACGCTGACCGTGCCGCCATGTGCCTCTGCGATCTGGCGCACGAGGGCCAGGCCCAGGCCCTGTCCTTCGCCTTCGGCCGTCGCGGCTCCGTCGCGCCACGCGCGGCGGAAGACGAGGGCCTGATCGTCGGGGGCGATGCCGCGGCCGAGGTCGCGTACTCCCAACCAGAGCCATCCGCCGGCGCGTCCGGCGCGGCAGTGGACCGCCGACCCGGATGGGGCCACCCGGAGCGCATTGGAGACGAGGTTCGCCTGCGCTCGCTTCAGCGCCGACCGATCCCCCTCCACGAGCAGACCAGATAGAGCGGACCACGAAAGCCGGACGCCACGGGTCGATGCCTCCGCCTCGTACTCCTGGGCGACCTCGGCCACCACCTCGGCCAGGTCAACTGTCGTGCGTCGCTCGGGCTGGGCACTCGTGCGGGCAAGTGCCATGAGCTCGTCGACCGTGGTCGACATCCGATCGGCCGTCCGACGAGCCACTTCGGCAGCGCGGCGCAGGCCCTCCACGTCCTCAGGCTCAGAGAGCGCGACATCAAGGTTGGTCCGGATGACCGCCAGCGGATTGCGGAGCTCGTGCGAGGCGTCCTCGATGAAGCGGCGCTGGGTCCGCACGCCCTGATCGAGCCGGTCGAGCATTGCGTCAAAGGTGTCGGCCAGATCACGCATCTCGTCCGGCGGACCGCCCAGGTGGATCCGCCGCGACAGGTCAGTGGCCTCGATCTCGCGGGCGACGCCGGCGATCGTGCCCACTGGCCGAACGACGCGGCCAGCGACAGCCCAGCCGATGGCGAGGCCGACCGGAATCAGAAGGAGGAGTGCGACGAGCGACAGGTTGCGAACCAGCTGGAGCGTCTGCTCACGGACAGCCTGTTCCACCTTCAGCAGTGCGTCGGTGGCCCCGCCCTCGCCATTTCCCTGAAGCTCGGCCACGCTCATGTCCAGGATCCGTAGCAGCTCCCCCTCGATCGTCGTCGGCTGCTCATCCGGGATCGTGGCGGCTACCTTGTCCAGGGCCAGGTTCATGCCGAGAACGAGCACGCCAGCCGTGACGATCAGCGCCGCGGTCACCAGCATTGCGAGCCGGAAGCGGACCGATCGGACGGACGCACCCATGCGCCGCAGCGGCGACCAGCTCATTCGACCCCCTCCGCGAGGCGATAGCCCACCCCCACCACGGTTTCGATGGGCTGCCCGGTACCCGCCTCGGCAAGCTTGCGACGAAGGTTGCTGACCGTGACGCGCACCGTGTTCGTGAACGGGTCGGCGCGATCGTCCCAGACGTGCTCAAGCAGGCGCTCCGGCGTCATGACCTCTCCTGGATGGAGCATGAAGTACCGAAGGAGGGCGAACTCCTTGGGCGTCAAGTCGAGACGTCGGTCGTTGCGATGGGCCTCGTGCCGCGCAGCGTCCAGCGTGAGGTCTCCCTGCCGGATCGTCGCCCCTCCGTTGATCGTTGGACGGCGAGCGAGGGCCCGAACGCGTGCCGCAAGCTCCGCGAAGCTGAATGGCTTGACCAGGTAGTCGTCGGCTCCGTCGTCCAGGCCGCCCACTCGGTCATCGAGACCGTCCCGGGCGGTCAGCATCAGGACGCGCGGGGGAGTTGCGCCTGGGAGTACCAGCTCGCCGGCGCGGAGCTTTCGGCAGACCTCCCGCCCGTCGCCATCGGGCAGTCCGAGGTCCAGGCACACCACGTCGTAGGGAGCATCCTCGAGACGCTCGCGCGCCTCGGCTGCATTTGCGGCGGTATCGATCGCGTAGCCCTCGCGGCGCAAGCCGGTGGCGAGAGCAGTGGCGAGATCGAGCTCGTCCTCGACGATGAGAAGGCGCATGGCGGCGCAGGATAGCGCGGTCTCGCGATGTCGTCAGGGACCGCCCCTGCCTGTACTATCGCGACCCGAGCGCGGAGAGATCACGCTGAGATGACCAACCAGCCTCTCGACAGCATCCCAATCATCCTGTTCGTTGCGCTCTTTGTGGCCGTCAACCTGGCGGTCTATGAGTTCGGCTATCAGATCGGGAAGTGGATCCGACGGCGCGCCAATGGAGAGGTCAAGCCGGACGAGGGTCCGACAGGGATTGTCGTCGGCGCCATTCTGGGCCTCATGGCGTTTCTGCTGGCGATCACGATGAGCATGGCGTCGGACCGCTTCGATACGCGTCGTGGGCTGGTGCTGGAGGAGACGAATGCCATTGGCACCGCCTACCTGCGCGCTGGCTACCTGGACGAGCCGGCTTCATCGGATCTGAGAGACCTGTTCCGCGAGTACGTGCCACTCCGCATCGCGACATCCAACGAGGCCCTGCTCATCTCCAACCTGGAGCGTTCGGAGCAGCTCCTGGATCAGATGTGGGCGATCACGGAGGATGTTGCGCGAGCTCAGCCATCAGACGTCACCGCGCTCTTTGTCGAGTCGATGAACGAGGTCATCGACCTTCACACGTCGCGATTCGTGGCCGGGGTCTACGCTCGCGTGCCTGCGACCATCCTCCTGCTCTTGGTGGCCGGGGTGATCCTCAGCCTGGGGCTGGTTGGCTATAACGCCGGGCTCAGCGAGAAACGGAGCCCGATCATCGCCATCGTGCTCGTGATCGCGCTGGGCGCCACCCTCTGGCTGGTCATCGACCTCGACCGTCCGCGTGAAGGCTTGATCCAGACGAGCCAGCAGCCACTGATCGACCTGCAGCAGAAGATGGGTTCGTCGTCCGAATGACGCGCCCGTGGGAGGATCGTCTGATGACCGCCGTTCGTCGCACGCTGACGCTGCTAGCGTCCGCCGCCCTGTCCTTTGCGGTGGCGGTTCCGGCCACACCATCCCTCGCGAGTAGTAACTCGCCCGCGTGGGCATGTTCTCCTGCGGAGATCGGGGCTGCGTCCGCCGGCCAGAGTGCCGAAGCGCGCGGCGGGCCAGCCCGGGGTGTGGCGGCGGGCCACGGACTTGTCCGCGACAGGGACGCGAGCCAGACCGTTCACGACCTCCCGCGGGCCGCCAGGGGCCGCGCGCCCAGCAACTTCTCGGTCACCGTCCCGGTGTTCTGGCATGTCGTGACCGATGGCGCCGCGGGCAACGTCACGCGTGCGCAGATCCTTGGCCAGATCAGCGCAATCAACCGTGGCTTCAGCGGCGGCGAGGGCGGAGCGGTCACAGGCTTCACGTTCTCGCTCGCCGGCGTGACCCGCAGCAACAACGCCGTCTGGTACAAGTCGCGCTCAGCCGGCGCCGAGCACGCTATGAAGCGGGCCCTCAAGCAGGGGGGCGACAACGCCCTCAACGTCTATTCGACGAGCGGCGGTGCCCTCCTCGGCTATGCCTACCTGCCGGAGATCACCGACACCGCCCAGGCGTACCTCGATGGCATCGTGATCGACTGGCGGACGATGCCCGGCGTTTCGACCGCGTACCAGGGCGTTGCGGACGAGGGCGACACGCTCACCCACGAGACCGGCCACTGGCTGAACCTGGAGCACACGTTCTTCGGGCAGTGCAACAAGAACGGCGACTTCGTCGCCGACACCCCACCGCAGAAGTCCGCCACGTCCGGCTGCCCGGAGGGAAAGGACACCTGCCCGGCAGTGGGTCTCGACCCCATCCACAACTACATGGACTACTCGGACGACTCGTGCATCACCCAGTTCACCCCGGGCCAGGTGCAGCGCATGCGCGACGCCTGGCTGTTCTGGCGCGCGACCTGACCCTCTCGACCCGCGTCGCCGCAGGTGATGCGCCGCCCAGCTCAGTCCGCGTCGTCCTCGAAGTCCGGCCAAGCCGCGATGTCGACCCCGTGATTCTCGGGAGACGCAAGCGTCCACCAGTGGGGCACATGCGTATCGTCGGCGAGTCGTCCGCCCGCTTCGAGTGCCGCCGCGACCCTTGCTTCTGCCTGATCCGCCGGCACGCTGACGTCGATGTGGGTCCTGCCGCGCCCCGGTTTGGGAGGGTGGAGGCGCTGGAACGAGACGTGTGGGTTGCGTCGGTGCCGATCGACCACGTCCTCATTTGGCCCAAGGCTCTTGTACCCAAGGGCGGCCGCCCAGAAGGGACCGACGTCGCTGCCGGCATCCTGTGCCACGGCGATGCCCACTACTTGAACTTGCGAGGGGTCCGGCTCGATCTGCAACGAGCGAGCCTCGACAGAGACCAGGCGGGCCAGCTGGATATCCCGCTCGCTTAGCGCTCCGTACTCTCCGGAGGCGGTCCGGATTGTCACGCCCTCGGGTCGCAGGTCGACGTCGGGGAAGTGGCCCACCGCGTCGGCAACCGCGGCGATTGCGGCGACGAACCTGGCGCCTTCGGCGAAAGATCGGACTCGAAAATGTGCATGGGCGCCAGAGAACAGGACCCGCCAGTCCTCCACGCCGACGGCGTCGTGGAAGGCCTTAGCTGTCGTGCGCTTCTCGCTCATCGGCCAATGCTACGGCGGCCAGCCGCTCCTCCGTCCTACTCTGCAGAGGGTGCCGAGACCCCACGTCCAGGCCCCAAGGGCCCGGATTCTTGCTCGAATGATGGAGCCGAAGGTGGGATTCGAACCCACGACCGACGGTTTACGAAACCGTTGCTCTACCCCTGAGCTACTTCGGCCCGATGACGCCGCTGGGCGGGCGGCAGAGGAGGCCGGATTCTACCAGCGCCCCTCACCGGTCACCACCGGGACCATCAGTCAGCCAGGTGGCGTTGCGCGAACTGCCGCATCTTCTCGATGTCCGGGATGAGGACGTAGCCGCGCCCATCACCGGAGTCGCCCTCGTCGAGGATGAAGCCGTCATCGGGGTTGAGCACCTGGCCCGTGATCTTGGCAGCCTGCGCCCGCCTGGCGAGCTCGACGAAGGTCGGCATGTCGGAGAGCGACAGGTCGGTGTCGAATGAGTGCAGGGCGTCCAGCAGCTGCGGGATGTCGACATCGGTCTCCGGGTCCACCAGCTTCTGCACGATCTGCAGCAGCACCTCCTGCTGGCGCGCGGCGCGCGCGTAGTCGGTGTCGAACCGCGTGCGGACGTAGCCGTTCGCCTTCAGCCCGTTGATCTGCTGGCGTCCCTCATCCATGTGCAGGTGTAGGTGGGCGTCCTCCAGCGGCGCGTGCGGGTTCACCGTCACCCCGCCGACCGCGTTGACCATGTCGGAGAGATCGCCCATGTCGATGGTCACGTAGGCGTCGACCGGCACCTGCAGCAGCTCGCTGATTGCGCCGCGCATGCCTTTCACGCCCTGGGCTGCGTAGATCCCGTTCAGCTTGGCGTTCCAGGTCGTGCCGTCGGGCATGGGAATGTTGGTCATGTCCCGCGGAACGCTGATCAGCGTCACCTCCGACTGGTCGGCGTTGATGCTGGCCAGCATGATCGAGTCGCTGTTCACGCCCTTGTTGTTGGCGCGCCGGCCCTCGTTGCTGTCCAGGCCCAGCAGCAGGACCGTCAGCCGCTTGCTCAGCAGCTCCTGGTTCAGCGACACGGTCGCGCTCGGCTCCACGGTGGCGCTGGACGATGGCGTCGGTGACGCCTGGCCCACCTCGTCAGACGGCTGCAGCAGGACCAGTCCGACGATGGCGGCAATCACGCCCAGTGTGATGACCCCGCCGATGATCCACCTGTTGGGGCCTGATTTGGGACCCGATGACGGTGACGCGCCCTCCGGAGTCGCCTGGGGGCTCGTCATGCGAGCCGCCTCACTGCGGAGGGCGTGCCCGCGGTTGCTCGGGCGGCATCCACCCGTGGATCAGCTGGTCGTGGTAGCGAGCCGGCTCCTCGTCGCCGGGGCGCGTGCGCGGGATCGGCGCCATCGGCGCCTTGCCGCGTGAGGCCAAGACGAAGTAGGCGCAGACATCGGTCAGGGGGCAGAGCCCGCAGATGGGGCGTGGGGCTCGACAGGTATCGCGCCCATGGCGAATCAGCTCGACGTGAAATGGGTACATCTCCTCGGGTTGCAGCACCTCCTCCAGCAGATCGTGGGCTCGATCCAACGGGGTGCGCGGGGGCAGCATACCCATCCTGGTCGCGACGCGGTGGACGTGGGTATCGACCGGCACGGCCGGGCGCCCGAAGCCGAACAGCAAGATGATCGAGGCCGTCTTGCGGCCGACGCCGGGCAGCGACACCAGCCAGTCGCGCGCCTCGTCCAGCGGCCTGGTCCCCAGGAATGAGAGGTCCCAGCTGCCACCGGTGGCGCTGTGCACCTCGGCCAGCACGTGCAGGATCCGGCCCGACTTGGTCGGCGCAAGGCCCCCGGGCCGGATCACGTCCTCCAGCTCGTCGCGCGGCGCCTGCAGCACCTCGTCCCACGATGCATAGCGCGCCTGCAGCGCCGTGAACGCCCGGAACGAGTTCACGTCGGCGGTGTTCTGCGACAGGATGGTGAGCACCAGCTCGCTGACCGCGTCCAGTCGCGGGCCGGCCCATTGCGGGTGCTCGTACCGGTCGCCCAAGCGCTCGAGCGCCACCTCGGCCAGGGCGCGGCGCTTGCGCCGGTCGGCGGCCAGCTTCTGCGGGCTTGGTCCGCGTCGCTTGCGCTTGGGCTTCGCCTTGCTTTGGCCGTCGGCGCCACTACCGCTCAGCCGCTCCCGGCTCGGACAGCAGCAGCCCGACCTGGAGCGTGTGCGCCACTCGCTCGGCGGCGTTGGTCAGCAGGCGGGCGGTGTCGCGCATCGAGGCGGCCAGGCGCATCGGGCCGGTCCGCGATCGGCTGCACCACCGCGAAGGCGCCGGAGGCATCCAGCGCGGCGGCGCCCGGTCCCAGCCCGCCGCACAGAAGGATCGACCGGCGTGCTGTTACCACGCGCCAAGGCAGCGACGCCCATCGCCGCCTTGCCGGACAGCGTCTGCTCGTCCGCCTGGCCCTCGCCGGTGATGACCAGGTCGGCGGCAGCCAGCAGCTCGGTCAGCCCGACCGCCTCGGCCACTACCTCGACGCCGGGCCGGATGACCGCGTTGGTGAAGCCGAGCAGGGCCGATGTCGTGCCGCCGGCCGCTCCGGCCCCTGGCTGGTCGGCGACCGAGCGTCCGGTCGCCTGCTCGACTGCTCGGCCCCAGTGCAGCAGCGCCCGGTCCAGCTCCTGGACCGCCCACTCGTCGCAGCCCTTCTGCGGGCCGTATGTCGCGGCCGCTCCGGCCGGGCCGCACAGGGTGTTGGTCACGTCGCTGGCGATCGTCATCGCGACCTCGGCCAGGCGCAGGTCCAGGCCGCTGGCGTCGATCCGCGCCAGGCGCGCCAGCGCCGCGCCACCCGGCGGCAGCTCTTCGCCGGACTCGTCCAGCAGCCGCGCCCCGAGCGCGACCAGCATGCCGCTGCCGCCGTCGGTGGTGGCACTGCCGCCCAGGCCAAGCGTGATCGAGCGCGCCCCCGCATCGAGCGCGGCCCGCAGGAGGTCGCCCGTCCCCCGACTGGAGGCGACTCGCGCGTTGGCCGGTGTCCGCTCTTCCACGGCCAGCCGGGCCAGGCCGCTGGCGGTGGCCATCTCGACGAACGCCGCCTCGCCCCCATCGATGAGCAACCAGTCGGCGTCGACCGGCCGGCCCAGCGCATCCACCGTGGCCACCCCGCGCCGCTCGGCCCGTTCGCCCAGCGCCACGCAGAGCGCCTCCAGCGTCCCCTCGCCGCCATCGGCCATGGGCGCCAGGTCGACCACGTCGGAAGGCCGTGCCCGCGCCCAGCCGGCCGCGATCGCATCCGCCACACCCGGCGAGGCCAGCGCGCCGCCGAAGGAATCCGGCGCGACCACGACCCGCAGCGGGCGGTCGCTCACTTCGCCTTGAGCGCCTTGCGCCGCTCCTGGTAGGCGGGGATGGTCTTGATCGGGGGCCGCAGCTCGTCGCCGATCTCGCGCACCTCCAGCTGGAATCGGTCCTTTTCCTGGACGATCAGCTTCATGCCGCGCCCGACCTCGGTCAGCAGCTCGAGCCGGTGGCGCTCCTCCAGCTTGCGGATGGCGCCCTGCAGGATCACGTACGACATCTGCGACAGGTTGCCCAGCGGCTGGTTGCGGTGGATGCGCCGCTCCAGGTCCACCTGGCCGATGGCAGAGATGCCCATCGCATCCAGGATGTCGATCAGCAGCCCGATCTCGACGCTGTAGCCGGTGTAGAACGGGACCGATTCCAGCAGCGCCCGGCGGCCGGCGTACTCGCCGGCGAGCGGCTGGATGATGCCCGACAGCTCGGGGAAGAAGAGGTTGATCAGCGGCCGTGCCATCAGTTCGGTCACCCGGCCGCCGCCCTCGGAGAGGAGCTTGTCGCCCTCGCGAATCGGCCGCTGGTAGAAGCCCTTCACGTACTGGATCCGCGGCTCGCGCAGCAGCGGGCCGAGCAGGCCGTACACGAATCGGGGCTGGATGTTGCTGATGTCGGTGTCGATCCAGGTCACGATGTCGCCGTCGAGCACATGCAGGCTCTTCCAGAGCGCCTCGCCCTTGCCGATGTGGCTGCCCACCTCCGGCAGGATGTCGGTGTGCTGGAACACCGGCACCCCCAGCTCGGCCGCGATCTCCGCCGTGCGATCCCCCGAATTGGAGTCGATCACCACCAGCTGGTCGATCAGCGGCAGGCGCTCCATGAGCGCGGTGCGGATGCGCTTGATGACCAGGCCGATCGTCTTCTGCTCGTTCAGCGCCGGCAGCCCGACGCTCAGCGTGAGTCCCTGCTTCTCCTTGAGCTCCACCAGCCGCGCGATGTCGCGGAACTCGGAGGCGTGGAAGGTGTTCTCGGCGAACCAGCGGTCGACGACGGTCGGGAGCGAGCGGCTGTGCTCGACATAGGCGTCGGCGGCCGCCAGCGTGCCCTCCGCCGAGCGGAGCTCCTCGAACGTCGCCAGGCCCACGGCCTGCTTGGTCTTGACCACGATCACGGTGGGCCTGGCCTTGGAGGCGACCGTATCCGCCACGGTTCCGAAGAGGAAGCGGCCGTCCGCTGCCGCATTCGACGGCTGGGCCGATGCGCCCATCACCACCAGGTCGTGGTTCGCCGCTTCGCGAATGATGGCCGTCCGGACCGACGTCGCCTCGCGCAGGACGCCGCGCACCCGTCGCGTGCCGCCGTGCTCGCGCACGAAGCGGTCGAGCGCCTCCTGCTCCCGCGCCAGCGCGCGCTCGCCGGTCCCCTTCGGCACCACGTGCAGCACCGCCACCTGCGCCCCGAAGCGCTTGCCCAGGTCGCGCGCCAGGCGCATCGCCAGCTCGGCGTGAGGCCCACCGCGCACCGGCACCAGGATGGAGTGCACGTCATCCACGCCGCGCTGCTTGACCACCGCGATGTCGCACGGCGACTCGCGCACCACGGCGTCGATCGTCGGTGAGAAGACCGCCGGCCCGTCGCGCCGCGCCCCGCGCGCAGCCTCAGCCTTCGCCGCCGCGGCAGCCGTCGGCGGCCCGCCCCAGCCAAAGATGACCAGGTCCGTTCCCTCTTCCCCCACCGCCTCGATCACGCCGTCGGCGGCTCGCCGCCCGATCCGGACCATGGTCCGGATCTCGACGCCTTCCTCGTCGCCGAAATCCAGCACGCGCTGCAGCAGGCGGCGCGCGGTGCGCGCCTGGGTGGCGCCCTCGGACAGGGAGACGCCCTCCGGCACCTCCACGATGCCCAGCGCGGTGATCTCTGTGGCGCGGCCGTTGCTCACGCCGGAGCCGATGCGCACCAGGTCGCGCGCGGTGCGCGGATTGGCCAGCGGCAGCAGGATGCGGTACGGCGCGCGGCGACGGGGCGGCATCAGGGTTCCACGGAGGTCGCGGCGCGCATCTCCTTCCAGCGCGTCACCAGGTAGGGCTTGAGCTCCTCGAACTCCCGGGCCTGGGCGTCGATCACGCGCTCCGCCTGGTCGGTGGTCATCTCCAGCGTCTCGCCGATGAACCCCGCGGTCCGCCCGAAGTAGAGCGGCGTCAGCGCGGCGAGCAGCTGCTCGCGGTCCGCGCCAGGGCGGTTGAATGCGACCAGGGTGTCGTACAGGCAGCGGATCCAGAGCTCCGCCGGAAAGTGGAACGATGCCGGGTCCTCCGGCACCTCCAGCGCCATGATGCGGTCCAGCTGCTCGTCGGAGAGCATCCCCTCCCAGACCTGCCGCTGCGCCAGCCGCGCGCTCTCGAAGTTGTCGACCAGCTTGGCGTGGTTGACGTCGATCGTTTCCGGCGCGATCACCCGCTCGAAGCCGTACTCGGGAATCGCGTGCGAACCGCGCACGCGGAGCCATCGGTCCTCGTAGACCCCGGCCATGCGGAACAGGGTGCCCACCACCTGCCGGAACATCGGTCCCAGATCGGACGCCGGATCCTTGGCGTCGTGGATCTTGGCGCCCAGACGAGCCTGGCAGACGGCGAAACCCTCGTTGATGGCCGAGTGCGTCATCCAGATGTCGATCCCGAAACGGGAGGTGAGCTCGTCGAAGGTCGGCAGCTCCAGGTAGCGCTGCACCAGGTCGCCGGAGACCCCGAACTCGCCGCCGATGGGCTGCCGAATGCGAGCCCCGTACAACGCCCGCGTCAGCGGGTAGGCGATGGCGTTGGTGATGGTGCCGTCGTACTTGTAACGGGCGTACAGCGGCGCCACGAAGTCGTAGCCACCCTTCAGGATTGGTCCGGCCAGCAGCTCGATCCACTCAGGCGCGATGCTGCGCAGGTCCGAGTCGACCATCACGAACGCCCTGACGTTCAGCTCGCGCGCCACCTCGAACAGCGCGCGGACCGCGGTCCCCTTCCCGCTGATGCCCTGGTAGGTGAAGCTGATGCGCTGCAGCTTGTGGCGCGGGCTGACCAGGATCACCTTCTCGATGTAATCGGGGCTCTCGGTGCTGACCACCACCCGCGGCGTGCCGTCCGGCGAGCCGCCGTCGCTGTTCACCAGGATCGGTTTGAGGTCCGGGAAGTACTGGACCATGCCGGCCGTGGCGGCGCGCACGACGTAGCCAATCGTCTCCGCGTTGCCAAAGCTCGGGATGCCCACCATCAGGTCGGCGTCCCCCACGCGGCGGACCTCGCCGAGCCCGGTCTCGTCGAGCGCCGACTCCGGCAGTGCGGTCGGATTGGACGTCAGGACAGGCCTCCTGGGGCGGTCGTCGGCACGTTGCTCGCTCGGGTGCTCAAGCGTAGCACGCGCTCCCGCCCGACCCCGCCCGTACCAACAGTGGCAGCGAGGCTAGGGCTCGTCCTGCTCCGGGGCCGCCTGCGGGTCGAGGCGCGGGTTGCCGTCGTCCTCGATGTGCAGCTGCTTCTTGCCGCGGGACGGCCAGAACAGCCGCGTAACCGGATTGGGCCCGCGGTTCTCGGCGGTGGAGAGCAGCAGCCACTCGTCGGACATCTCGCCGGGCGTGTAGCGCGAGTTGACGTGCTTGGCCACGTAGCGGTCGAAGCCGGCCGAACGCCAGGCGATCAGCCAGTTGTGGATCGGCACCCGCACCGCCGGGCTGACCCGAACCCGAACGTTCTCGTCCACCACCGATGTCAGAAGGCGGCGGCGCTCCATGAACGGGACGTCGTGCAGCGGTTGTCCGTCCAGCTCCACGAGGTCAATGGCCACGAATGCCCGCCGCGGCTCGTTCTCGATCGGATCAGGCAGCTCGTCAGTGAGCCCCTCTTCGGCAATCGCCTCGGCAAGGTGCTGCGCGGCACTGCCGGCCCCCACGAACGGCATGTTGGTCCAGACGCCATCGATCAGCGCCTCCTCGGCGTCGAGCGCGGACTCCAGGACCTGCGCTGCCTCGGCACCCACCTCATCGGAGGCAGGCTCGCCACGCTGGTCGGTGATGGTCACCCGTCCGTCGCGCAGGCGCGCCATGACACGGTCGCCGCGCCACGCGGGCTCGAACATCCACTCGATGCTGTGGACCACGGCGTCGGACGGCGTCGCAAGCTGGGGCAGGTCCTTCTGGTCGGTGCCCGTCATCGTGCGCTTAAGGTACCGCCGGCCGCGAGCATCGGTTCACCATCGGCTCAGCCGTAGAGGTTGAGCTCGCCCTCTTCGACCTCGGCGCCGACCTCCCCGCGGATCTGCTCCCAGGCGTCCAGGTCCCACTCGCCAACGAAGGTGATGGCGGTGCCCTCCTTGCCGGCTCGAGCGGTGCGGCCGACGCGGTGAACGTACGTGTCCGCGTCCTCGGGGATGTCGTAGGAGAGGACGAACGGCAGATCGGTGATATCCAGCCCACGGCTGGCCACGTTGGTGGCGACCAGGAACCGGATCTTGCCTGACTTGAAGTCGGCCAGCGTCCGGGTACGGTCGCGCTGGCTCATGCCACCGTGCAGCGCCGCCACGTTCTGGCCGCGACGCTTCAGGGTGAGGGCCAGCTTGTCGACACCGATCTGGGTATGCCGGAAGACGAGCAGCCGATCGATGTTGAACTGGCCGGTGAGCTCCAGGAGCGCACGCGACTTGTCCTGCTCCGCCACGAAGTAGACGAGCTGACGCACGGTCTCGACAGTCCGCATCTCGGGCCGCACGACGATGTGCTCCGCCTTGCGGTCCATGAACCGATCGCAGATGCGCAGGATGGCGTACGGCATGGTGGCGCTGAAGAGCGCCGTCTGTCGCTCGCGCGGGCAGCGGGACAGGATCGTCTCGACATCGACGATGAAGCCCATGTCCAGCATGCGATCCGCCTCGTCCAGGATCACGGTGTGGACCCGATCCAGCCGCAGCTCGCCGCGACGGATCAGGTCGAGCACGCGTCCCGGCGTGCCGACCACGACCGGCGTGCCGCGCTTGAGGGCGGTGATCTGGCGTTCCATGCTCGAGCCGCCGTAGATGGCCACCGCGCCCACGTTGCGGAAAGCGCCGATGCGACGGATCTCCTCGGTCACCTGGACGCACAGCTCTCGCGTCGGCGTCAGCACCAGCGCCTGCACGTGCTTGGCGGATGGATCGACCTTCTCGACGATGGGAATACCGAAGGCGGCGGTCTTGCCGGTCCCCGTCTGCGCCTGCCCGATCAGGTCCCGGCCGGCGCGCAATGGACCGATGGCGCGAGCCTGCACCTCCGTGGGCTCGTCAAAGCCCATCTTCTCGATGGCGCGCGCGATGGTGGGCGGCAGCTCGATCTCGCCGAAGCGGTAGGTCTTCTGGGCGGCCAGCACGGCAGCCAGCAGCGGCGAGTCGTCGGCGGGTGGGAGCGGTTCGGACGGTGCCGCGCCGTTCCCGGCGGGAGCGGGGCGAGTCGATGATCGTCGGCGCGGGCGCGCCGGTCGTGCGTCAGTCTCTGGCAAACAGGTCCTCGTTTCTGTCCGGATCGTATCACGCGACCGCCCGCCTTGACACCGTATTGATACTCTGTCTCATATGGAGGCGACAGCGATCCTGGTGTCGGTGGGCGCCTTCATGTCTGCCCTGTTCGGCGGCATCGTGGCCGCCCGGGCGACGCGATCGGTCGGCGCGATCATCGCCGTCGGTGCCGGCATCCGGATCGGCGCCGCCTTCTTCGACCTCATCCCCGAATCGGTCGAGTTGCTCGGCTCGCTGGATCGGGCCATGGTCTGCACCGCCATCGGCTTCCTGGCCTTCTACGCCGTGGAGAAGATGACGACCCTGCACGTCGGGCACGAGACGGCCACCGAGATGGATCATGCCGCCCCGAACCACCGTCACGTCGGGATCATCGGCGCCACCGGCATGAGCATCCACTCTTTCCTGGACGGCGTGGCGCTGGCGGCTGGCCTTGCCGTTGGCGGCGGGCTCGGCCTGGTGATCGCGGCGGTGGTGATCGTCCATCGCTTCAGCGACGGGATCGGCATCGTCAGCTTCATGCTGGCCAGCCACACGCCCATGCGCGAGACGTACCGATGGGTGGCGATAGTCGCGGTCGCGCCGGTGCTGGGCGTGGTGCTGGGGCTGCTGATCCCCGTCCCAGACGAGGTGCTGGGCTCGATGCTTGGCGTCTTCGCCGGCTTCTTCCTGTACATCGGCGCCGCCGAGCTGCTGCCGGAGGCGCACCGGTCGGATCGATCGCGCTGGGTGGCGCTCTGGACCTTCGTCGGCGTGGTGGCGATCTACCTCTTCTCCATCTGGGCCGGCGTGGTGGGAGTATCGGTGTGATCCGCGCCGATCGCCTGCCTGCGACCCGCGACCGGCTCCGCGCCGCCGGCCAACGCGTCACGCCGCAGCGCCTGCTGGTGGCCGATGCCCTGGCCAGCGCCGGACGGCAGCTGACCGCGCAGGAGCTGTGGCAACGCGTGCGGCGGCGCAGCCCGCAGATCGGACGCGCTACGGTCTTTCGCACGGTGGAGGCGCTGGTCGGCGCTGGGCGTGGCACGCCGCCTGGAGCTGCCGAGTCATGCCTCCGGCTACATCGCCTGCCAGCCGGAGCATCACCATCACCTGGCCTGCAGCCGCTGCGGGCGGGTGGAGGAGATCGACGAGAGCTACGTGGCGGCAGTCGCCCAGCGGGTGGCCCGCGACACCGGCTTCGTCATCGACGATGCGCGGCTGGATTTCTACGGGCGCTGCGCCAGCTGCGCCCGCGAGGACGCCGCCGCGGGCTGAGCAATCCTCAGTTGGCCGGAAGGCGCGCGGGCGCTGCCGCCGCACCGTTGCCGGCAGGGTCCGCCGCCGGAGCCGACTCCGCGCCACCCACGGTCACCGCGGCGGCGCCGTCGCTGACTGCGGCTCGGCCGTAGCCGTTGGGATGAGCCATGCGCCAGGCCCAGGCGTCGGTCAGCATCTCATCCAGCTTGCTGTGTCGCGGCTGCCAGCCCAGCTCCCGCCGCGCGCGGCGTGACGAGGCGACCAGCACCGGCGGGTCGCCGGTGCGGCGCTTCAGGACACGGGCCGGGATTGAACGGCCGGTCACCTTGCGGGCGGCCTCGACCACCTCGCGCACGCTGAAGCCGGCGGCCGAGCCAAGGTTGTAGACCTCCAGCGACGGATCCCCCTCGCCGGTCGCCTCCAGCGCCAGCATGTGGGCATCGGCCAGGTCCCTGACGTGCACGAAGTCCCGGATGCAGGTGCCATCGGGCGTCGGGTAGTCCTGGCCGAAGATCTGGACGTGGCTGGCCTCGCCGACTGCCACCCTCAGCACCACCGGAATCAGGTGCGTCTCCGGCTGGTGATCCTCGCCGTTGCGCTTGGTGGCGCCGGCCACGTTGAAGTAGCGCAGGCTGATGGCCCGGAAGTCGTGGCTGGCGGCGAACCAGCGCATGGCCCCCTCGAAGGCGAGCTTGGTGGCGCCGTAGGGATTGATCGGCTCCGTGCGATCGGCCTCGGCAATCGGCACGCGACGCGGCTCGCCGTACACGGCGGCGGTCGAGGAGTAGACGATCCGGTTCACGCCGGCGGCCCGCATCGCCTCCAGCATGGAGACGCCGCCGGTGACGTTGTGGCGGTAGTAGAGCGCCGGATCGACCATGCTCTCGCCCACCAGCGACTTGGCGGCGCAGTGCAGGACGGCGTCGATCCGCTCGTCGCGCAGCAGGTTTTCCAGCCGGGTCCGATCCTGGACCGAGCCGCGCACCAGCCGGGCGGGCTTGGTGACCGAAGCGGCGTGGCCGGTCGACAGGTCGTCGTACACGACGACGTGGTGGCCACGCGCCAGGAACCCCTCCACGCTGGTGGATCCCACGTAGCCGGCTCCCCCGGCGACCAGGATGCGCACCCGAACCTCCTCCTCCGTAACGCCAGGTCAGCTCGCGCGCGAGACGACCGCGCGTGGGCGTTGAGATTGTCGTTGGACCGATGGCCGCTCCGCTTCCGGCTCGACGGCGAACAGGTCCTCGGCCGAGGCCGCCAGCTCCGGGGTCAGCTCCGCCGAGACCAGGGCCGCGCCCGCCGAAGCGGCCGAACGCACGTCGGCCAGCGTCCGGAAGCGGCCAGAGGCCTTGACCTGCACCCGTGGCCCCACGCTGTCGCGCAGCAGCGCCGCGCGCTGGACCGTGCGCCGAGCCGGCACCTCGCCCCAGGACGTGACCACGTAATCGGCGCCGGCGCGCTCGGCGATGCGGCAGGCGCGGCTGACCAGGTCATCGCTCATCGGTGCGGCCTCCACGATCACGCCGGCCACGGCCAGCGCCGAGTGCGCCATATCGATCACGGCCAGCATGTCGTTGTAGACGAGCTCGTCGTCGCCGGACAGCAGGGCCCCCGCGTTCAGCACGAAGTCGATCTGGTTCGCTCCCTGCTCCAGCGCCTTGCTGGCCTCGAAGGCCTTGACCGCCAGGATCTGGCTGCCGCTGCCGTAGCCGACGATGGTCCCCAGCCGCATCCGCTCCCGGCCAAGTGCGCGTTTGGCCACCTTGACCAGCCATGGCGTGACGGTGATCGCCGCACAGTCGTGCTCGACGGCGAGCGCCACGGCTGCATCCAGCTCCGCGAGGGATGCATTGGCGCGGGTGAGCCGGTGCTCCAGCCGCGCCGCACGGCGCCCAATGGCGGTCAAGGTGCGGAGATCCTCCTTGTGGGCGAAGGTGGAGGGCTAGGTGGGCACTGCCCCAGGATCGCCGATTGTAGCAGCGGGTCCATCGCCCGCCCCCTCGGACGGTCCCGCGTCGTCGTCCTGGCGGTGCTCCGAGGCACCAGTCTGCGACTGCCGGCCGCGGGCGAGGGCCAGCAGCCGTTCCCGGGTGTTCTGCGATGGGTCGTCCAGGACGGCCTCCAGCAGCCACCGCAACAGCTCGCCGATCTGCGGGCCCGGCGGCAGTTCCAATTCCCTCACCAGGTCGTTCCCGTCGATCGCCAACTGGCCCTGCTCGAGCGCGTCGCTGGCCAGCACCTGCGCCACGCGCGCGCGCAGCTCGTCGATCCCCCCGGTGGCCGGCTCGCGAGCGCCGCTGGCTGCGTTGTCGGCGGCGCGCAGCGCGAACAGGTCATCCAGCAGGTCCGCTCCAACGCGGCGAACGAAGCGGCGCACCGCCGCATCGGTCCAGTTGGAGGTGTAGGCGAACATGTGCTGCCGCACCAGCCGCGCGATCCAGGCCGCGTCCACGCGGGCCAATCGCAGCCGGCGCAGGACGTCCTCCGCCATCCGCGCACCCTCGACGTCATGACCGATGAAATGGCCGTCCGCCAGGGTCGTGGCCTTGCCAAGGTCGTGCAGCAGGCCTGCCAGACGCAGCCGCGGCCGCTCGGCGGGCAGCGCGTCGACGGTGCGGAGGGAGTGGTCCAACGCATCACCAGGCAATGCCTTGGCCTGTGGCACGCCGCGCAGTGCGGCCAGCTCCGGCAGCAGCACGGCCAGCAGGCCCAGGCGTTCCATCAGCGCCAACATCGCCGACGGTGCGGCCGACGGCGGGGATGCCGCCAGCATGCGCAGCAGCTCGTCGCGCACCCGCTCCCCTGACAGCGAGGCCACGTCGGCGGCGTGGGCGACGATCGCTGCCTCCGTCGCGGGATCAAGGGACAGCCCCAGGCGGGTTGCGAAACGCACCGCTCGCACCACGCGCAGGGCGTCCTCGGCAAAGCGTTCCGCCGGATCGCCCACTGCGCGCAGCACGCCGCGCTGCAGATCGCCGATTCCGTCGTACGGGTCGACCAGCGTGCCGCCACCGGCCGCCAGGTCCGTGGGCCGCCAGGCGACGGCGTTGACCGTGAAGTCGCGCCGCGCCAGGTCATCGGCCAGCGAGGTGCCCCAGCGCACATGCTCCGGCCGGCGACGATCCAGGTATGGGCCCTCGTGGCGGTAGGTGGTGACCTCCACGTCCGGCTCACCGCGGACGGTGACCGTCCCGAACCGGTTCTCCCAGCTCGCGCCCGGGAACAGGGCCGCGACCTGTTCCGGCGGTCCGGCGGTGGCCACGTCCCAATCGGTCGGGATTGCGCCGCCGACGAGATCGCGCACGCTGCCGCCGACCAGGGCCGCCTCCAGGCCCGCATCGGCCAGGCGAGCGAGCACGCCCCGCACGGTCAGGGGCACGTCGATGATCAGCGGCGCCCCGTCGTGCATCGGCCCGGCAGGCTGCCGCCCAGCCAACGGCTGGACCTCAGCGCCGCTCGGGAGAGAGGAACAGGTAGTTGCGCCAGGCGTCATTGCGCTCGTCGGCCAGGTAGGAACCGAACAGGTAGCGCACGTCGGCGCGCGGGGCGCGGGGCTGATGCAGAAGGTGCATCTGCGCCTCCGACAGGGTCTTGCTGCCCTTCCGATGGTTGCAGGTCCGGCACGCCGCGACCAGGTTCTCCCACTCGTGGCGGCCGCCCCGGTGCTTGGGCACCACGTGGTCGATGGTGAGATCGCGACTCATTGCGCCGCAGTACTGACAGGTGTGCCGATCGCGCGCGAAGACCTCGCGCCGGCTCAGCTTCACGCGGGGGCGCGGCCGCTTGATGTGGTACTGCAGGCGAATGACCGATGGCGCCTCGAAGGCGCGCGTCGGCGTGTGGATCACCTGGTGGTTGCGCTCGATCAGCTCGGCCTTCTCAGCACCCAGCAGCCGGAACGCCCGCCTGATGTCGCAGACGTTCAGCGGCTCGTAATTCTGGTTGAGCACGAGCACCGGTGCGTTGATCACGACCACGCCTCCGGGCGGATCATAGCAACCATGGCGGTCACCGCCCCGACGCGGTCCCGGTCAGGAGGCGGGCGGGACGACGGCTGGTTCGAAGACCAGCACCACGCCATCCTCCAGCACCAGGCGGCCCTGGCTGTCGATGGCGAACGAATCCACCTCGTTCATGGCCGTCAGGAAGGCGGTCTCCGCCAGGCCGGCGGCACCGGGACACGCCATCTGCGTCGTGGCCAACGGCGCCAGGCTGATCGACGACCCCTCGACCCTGGCCGTGCCCGTGTAGTTGTTGCAGCCGCCAGAGCCGCTGACGCCGAGTGCCTGGTCGAAGGCGAGCGTCGGTGCCGGGTCGGCGGCGGGCTGCCGGCCGTCAATCTCGACCAGGGTCCAGGAGGTCCCTTGCAGGCCGGCGGTCGCCGTCGCACTGGGGGTCCCCAGGCCACCGCAGGCGGTCAGCGCCACGCCAAGGATGAGAAGGGCCAGCAAGCGTTTCATCGGTGAAAGCGTAGCCCAAGCCCCGATGACTCCTCGCGGCCGTGCGCTACTCCGGGCGCGACGAACTAGCGCGTTTGCGATCCGACAAGGCCGATCCCGGGCCGCACGTGGATGCTCGTGCTTTCGTGGGAGAGGCGGGCCACGAGTACAATCGATGGCCATATGACCACCATCGAACGCTCAACCTGGACCACCAAGGTCGGCCTGGCCCGCATGCTGGCGGGCGGCGTGATCATGGACGTCGTCACCGCGGATCAGGCCAAGGTTGCCGAGGAGGCGGGCGCGGTCGCCGTCATGGCGCTGGAGCGCGTCCCGTCCGACATCCGCAAGTACGGCGGCGTGGCACGCATGAGCGACCCGCGGCTGATCACCGAGATCAAGGCGGCCGTGAGCATCCCGGTCATGGCCAAGTGCCGGATCGGGCATATCGCCGAAGCCCAGATCCTCCAGGCGCTGGAGGTCGACTTCATCGATGAGTCAGAGGTCCTCACCCCGGCCGACGAAGAGCACCACGTCGACAAGCACCAGTTCGAGGTGCCATTCGTGTGCGGCTGCCGCGACCTGGGCGAGGCGTTGCGCCGCATTGGTGAGGGCGCGGCCATGATCCGTACCAAGGGCGAGGCCGGCACCGGCAACATCGTCGAGGCGGTGCGGCACATCCGCGCCGTGATGAAGGGCATCCGCGAGCTCGCGGGCATGCGCGACGACGAGCTGTTCGCCGCCGCCAAGGAGCTGCGCGCGCCGCTGGACGTGGTGACCGAGACGGCCCGCCTGGGCGAGCTGCCCGTCCCGAACTTCTCAGCCGGCGGAGTGGCCACTCCGGCCGATGCCAGCCTGATGCGCCAGCTCGGTGCGCAGGCGGTGTTCGTGGGGTCCGGCATCTTCAAGGCGGAGGAGCCGGAGCGCGTGGCCCGCGCGATCGTGATGGCCACCACCCACTGGGACAACCCCGAGATCCTGGCCGAGGTCAGCGCCGGCCTGGGCGAGCCGATGCGAGGGCTCGACCTGAACGAGATCCCGGTAGAGGAGCGCCTGGCCGTCCGCGGCTGGTAGCGGAGCTGGATAGACCGATGGCGCAGCGGGCGCCGTCCGCGCCCTCCGACCCCGTACTGCCGCCGCCGCCACGCCGCATCGGCGTGCTGGCGCTGCAGGGCGCCGTGCGCGAGCACGCCGAGGCGATCCGCGATGTCGGCGCCGAGCCGGTTTTGGTTCGTCTGCCTGCCGACCTCGAGGGCCTCGATGCTCTGATCCTGCCCGGTGGCGAATCGACGACCATGCGCCGGCTGATCGACCTGTATGGCCTGCGGGAGCCGATCCTGGCCATGGCGCGCCGCGGCGCGCCGATGTTCGGCACCTGTGCCGGCATGATCCTGCTGGCCGACCGGCTGACCGACGGAGAGCCGGCCGTATTACGCCTGCTGGACGTGGCGGTCGAGCGCAACGCCTATGGTCGCCAGCTGGATTCCTTCGAGGCCGACCTGGACATGCCGGCATTGGGCGATGAGCCGCTGCATGGCGTCTTCATCCGCGCACCGGTGGTGACCGACCTGGGCGAGGGAGTCGAAGTCCTGGCGCGCGACGAGGCTGGGCCGGCCCATTGCCGTGCGCCAGGGACGCGTGCTGGCCACCGCCTTCCACCCGGAGCTGACCGCCGACCGGCGGCTCCATCGGCTCCTGCTCGAGCTCATCCCGGAGTGACGACCACCGAGGGAGCCGTGCGGGCGGCACGCATCACCGACCGGCAGGCCCTGATGGAGCTCTCGCGGCGCGTCCACACCTCGGCCGACAGCTACCGTCGCTCGCTGGGCGTGCCGGCACCGTCGGCCACGCTGCCGCGGATCAGCCTGGCGGCCCTCATTCCCTCCTGGCTGCCGCTGCGCCCGGCGTCCCTGCACCTGGTGGCCGAGGCCGATGGCGAGCTGGTCGGCTCGTGTCGGGCCATCGAGGAGCCGCGCCGGGAGGACTGGGCGATCATCGAGCTGGATGCGGCCGAGGGGCCGATGGCCACCGAGATCCGTTACGCGCTGCTGCAGGCGCTGGTCGAGGAGGCCGCCGGACGCAATGTGGCGCGCTTCCACGCCGCCTGCTCGGACGTGCCGGAGAACATGGAGCTCTTCGGGCAGCTGGGCTTCATGGCCTACGCCCAGGAGGAGATCTACTACCGCCCGCCCCAGGCGGAACGTAGCGCCCGCTCCTGGCTCCGCGGTGTGTTCGGGCGCGACGGGAGCGGAAGCAACGGCCATCCGGACGGGGAGGCGCCGCACCCGACCCTCCAGCCTGCCGGCGCGCCGGACGCGTGGCACCTCTTCGACCTGTGGTCGCACGCCACCCCGCCGGCCATCGCCCGGATCGAGGACTACCAGGCCACGGACTGGGAGTCGGTGAGCCACGAGGGCGTGGTGCCGCGCAGCAGCCTGAACCCGCTCCTGCATTTCTCCGCCGTCAGCGCATGGTTCCTGCCATGGGAGCAGCGTGCCGGCGGCTTCTCCCAGCACGGCAGCTGCCGTGAGGGGCCGCACTACCTGCGGTTCCTGGTCCGCGAAGGGACCGACGGGGCATCGTTCATGCGGTCCGTGCTGGAGGCGATGGGCAGCGAGGCGCTGGCGGCCGGCATCCTGTCGCCGGTGCGAACATATGAGTCAACCGGGCTGCGCACCGCGGCCGCCACGGGCTTCGAGCCGGTGGGTCGCGTCACCCTGCTGGTGCGTGATGTGCGCGCGCTGGTCCGGCAGCCGGCCATGGTGCCGGCCATCTGAAGCGACCCAGCGATGACGCAGGAGGCAGAGCGACCCACGTGACCCGCCTGGAGACGACCGACGACCTCGACGCGCTGATGGAGGCGCTGCCCGTCGAGATCGTGGAGCGCGTGCGTACCTTCGCGAATCGGGCAGACCTGCTCGAGATCGTGATGGACCTTGGGCGACGCCCCGAGGCGCGCTTCACCCACGGCGAGGAGCTGCTGCTCGAGCGCGAGGTGGCCGAAACCGACATCGCCTACGTGATCGACCACATCGGCGCCTTCGGCGACGACAACCGGGCCGGGATCGAGCGCACGCTGCATCGGATCAGCGCCATCCGCAACCGCGCCGGCAAGGTGGTGGGCCTGACCTGCCGCATCGGCCGGGCCGTCTTCGGCACCATCGACATCATTCGCGACATCGTGGACGTGGGGCAGAGCGTCCTGCTGCTGGGCCGCCCGGGAGTGGGCAAGACCACCATGCTGCGTGAGGTCGCTCGCGTCCTGGCGGATGACCTCGGCAAGCGC
Organism: uncultured Chloroflexia bacterium; assembly: GCA_963720505.1. Classification (GTDB taxonomy): domain Bacteria; phylum Chloroflexota; class Limnocylindria; order QHBO01; family QHBO01; genus DASSCW01. The sequence goes on along the minus strand of CAVRFT010000003.1, from coordinate 419,749 downwards.
GTGATCGTGGTCGATACCAGCAACGAGATCGCCGGCGACGGCGACATCCCGCACCCCGGCATCGGCGACGCACGACGGATGCAGGTGCGCACCCCGACCGACCAGCACGGGGTGATGATCGAGGCGGTCGAGAACCACATGCCCGAGGTCATCGTCATCGACGAGATCGGGACGGAGCTGGAGGCCGGCGCCGCCCGCACCATCGCGGAGCGTGGCGTGCAGCTGGTCGGCACCGCCCACGGCAACACGCTCGACAACCTGATGCTCAACCCGACCCTGTCCGACCTGGTCGGAGGCATCCAGACCGTGACCCTGGGCGACGAGGAGGCGCGGCGCCGCGGCACGCAGAAGACGGTGCTGGAGCGCAAGGCGCCGCCAACCTTCGACGTGGTGGTCGAGATCGTGGAGCGCGACAGCGTGATCGTCCACCGCAACGTCGCCGAGACGGTTGACGCCATCCTGCGCGGCCACATGGTCCCGCCGGAGTCGCGCTGGCGCGACAACGGCGAGCTGCGGGCCGCGACCAAGTACGACTACCGCATCAGCGAGACGTCGGCCGGCAACCCGGCCTTCGCGCCATTGGAGCCGACGGGCAGCTTCGGCGCCTTCGGCCGCAATCGTGGCGGGAACATGGCCGCCACCGGCCTGCGGCCGCTCCCCGGACGGTCGGGACGGGGCGGGCGAACGATGCCCGGCGAGAAGCTGAGCGGCGATCGCTTCGAGCCATCCGAGACGTCCGACCCGCGCCGCTCGCTGGAGCAGGCCCTGCGCGACACCGCGGTCGACGAGCAGGCATTGATCGAGCAGCCGGTCGGCGCCAACCGGCCCCGCTCGGGCAACCGCAACCATCGGCCCCTGAACCTGTTCGCCTTCGGCGTCAGCCGCAAGCGCATGGAGCAGGCGGTGCGCGAGCTGGGCGTGCCGGTGACCACCGCCCGCGAGATGGATGAGGCCGACGCGGTCGTCACCCTGCGCAATTACTACCGGCGCAAGCCCTCTGCCCTGCGCGACGCCGAGTCGAACGGCATTCCGATCTACGTCCTCAAGACGAACACCATCCTGCAGATGGAGAATCTGCTGGCCAGCCTGTTCGACCTGGAGGCCGATCCGTCCGAGGCGGCTCTGCGCGAGACGGCGGAGGCGATCGGGCTGGTGCAGGCTTCCGGCAATCCGATGGAGCTGGGTCCGCAGAACGCCTACATCCGGCGCCTGCAGCACCAGATGGCGGAGCGCAACAACGTCATGTCACGCTCCCGCGGGACCGAGCCGAACCGCCGGGTCGAGCTGATGCCCGACGAGGATCGGGCGTGGCGCTGACCCGGCGCGGCAGGTTCATCACGCTCGAGGGATCCGAAGGCAGCGGCAAGACCACCGCGGCGCGCCACCTTGGGGATTGGCTCCGTTCCCGCGGCGAGCACGTGGTCGTCACACGCGAGCCTGGTGGCACGCCGCTGGGCGACGAGGTGCGCCGGCTGGTCCTGCACCTGCGCGACGTGTCCGACGACCTGGACCCGCGCGCCGACGCGCTCCTCTATGCCGCGGCCAGGGCGCAGCACACGGCACGCGTCATCCAGCCCGCGCTGGAGCGTGGCGAGCACGTCATCTCGGCGCGTTACCTGGACTCGTCGCTCGCGTACCAGGGCGTTGCGTACGGCAACGATCTGGACGAGATGCGCCGCCTGCAGGCGTTCGCGACCTTCGGCCTGCTGCCCGACCTGACCATCCTGATCGACGTGCCGGTGGAGGTCGGCCTGGGGCGGAAGCGACAGGGTGCGTGGAACCGCTTCGAGGACGCCGAGGATGTCGCCTTCTTCGAGAAGGTGCGGCGCGCCTACCTTGACCTGGCCGCCGCCGAGCCAAATCGGTTCCGGGTAGTCGACGGCTCGGGCACGGTCGAAGACACGGACCGCCTGATCCGAGAAGCGATCGAGCCACTGCTGGCGGGCGTGTGAGCGACGGGGAACGGGCGCTGACCCTGCACACCGCGGTGGAGCGCCCGGACCTGTGGGAGCGCGGCATCCCGTCGGATCAGGTTTGGCCGGAATACAACATGCACGGCGACGTGGTGAACCAGTGGTGGGGGCTGCTCGACGAGGAGATGGCCGGCTTCCAGTTCGTCCTGTACGACGAGGAGTCCGATGTGGTGGCGGCCGAGGGCCACACCGCACCGATGCGCTGGGACGGCGATGACGCTCACCTGCCGGACGGCTTCGATACCACCATCGTCCAGGCCTTCACCCAGCTGCGCGCCGGCGAGCCACTGGACACGCTCTGTGCGCTGGCGGCCGAAAGCCCGCGCGACGCCCGACGGCGCGGCCTGGCGGTCCAGCTGCTGAACGGCATGCGCGAGATCGCCGCGCGTCACGGGCTGCGCCGTTTCGTGGCGCCGGTGCGCCCGTCGTGGAAGGAGCGCTATCCGCTCGTCCCGATCGAGCGCTACGTCACCTGGCGCCGCGACGACGGTGAGCTGCTGGATCCGTGGATGCGCGTCCATGAGCGGCTGGGCGCCCGCGTCGCGAAGCCGCTGCCCCGGTCGCTGCACATCACCGGCAGCGTGGCCGACTGGGAGTCGTGGACGGAGATGGCCTTCCCGGAGACAGGCGACTACGTGTTTCCGGAGGGCCTGGCCCCGCTGCGCATCGATCGCGAGGCGGACCTGGGTGACTACTGGGAGCCCAACGTCTGGATGGTGCATCCGGAGCTGCCGCCTGCGGCATAATCGGCTCCTGCCTCGTATCGAGCGCCGCGCATGAAGCTCGTCACCGCGATCGTGCACAACGAGGACGCCGCGAACCTGGTCGACGCCCTGCTCGAGGGCGAGTACCGCGCCACTCGGCTGCACTCGTCCGGCGGATTCCTGAAGCAGGGGAACGCCACCATCCTGGTGGGCGTGGAGGACGACAAGGTCGACGCGGTGCTGCAGCTGATCAGCGCCAACTGCCACTCGCGTCAGCAGTTCGTGAATCCCATGCCACCGATCATGGAGCCCGGCGAGTTCTACATGCCCTACCCCGTCGAGGTCGAGGTCGGCGGCGCCACCGTCTTCGTCCTTCCGGTCGAGCGCTTCGAGCGCCTCTAGGCCGATGCCCCGACCCGCCTGGGTGGAGGCGCTGGACCGCCGCGCCCCGGACGTGGTGGCCGTCTGGTGGGTGGCCGACCAGCCGGGCAGCGCCTTTCACCGCGAGATCCTGCGTCGCTCCGGATCCGGTACCGCCGCCGGCATCCTGGCCCAGCAGGAGGCGGTCGCCGATGCCCTGGCCGCGGCGCTGGCGGCCACGACGGACGAGCAGCTGCGAGAGCCCGGCGGCGAGGAGGACTGGAACGTGGCCCAGGCCTTCGCCCACACCACCGCCTCCCGTCGCTGGCTGGCGCATGCCGGTGCGGTGGCCGCCCGCGGTGAGTGGCCGGCCGACGACCCGCCCGTGGTCCGCCCCGGCATCCCCGGCCCGGCCGACGCCAGCCGCGAGCTGCTGCAGACCTACCTGGACAAGTCGCGCCGCTCCATGGCGACCTCTGCCGCGGCGATCGCCGGCCACGAGACCGATCCATGTCCCCTCGACCATCCGCTGATCGGCCACCTGCGCTGCGGCGGCTGGCTGCTCTTCGCCGGTGTGCACGACGTGATGCACCTGGAGCAGCTCCATCGGCTGCTGGGCGACGGCTGATCTGATCTGCGGGTCAGCGCCATGGCTGAGCCTCGCTCCGAGCGTCCCGCGCCACTGATCCTGGTGGTTGAGCCAACCGGCGCGCCGCCCGATGACGCGTCGTATGTCGCGCTGGCGGCCCGCGGCCAGGCCCTGCTGGCGACGGAGCTGTCGCGGCGCTTTGCTGCGGTGGGCGCGGAGGTGCTGCGCCTGCCGGTCCGGGCCGACATCCCGACCTTTCACTGGGGCTCATGGTTCGCGTCGGCGGCGCGGACCGCGCGGCTCGAAGCGCGAACCGCGGGCAAGCCCGGCGAGGCGATCGGCTACGGCGGGGCCGGCGCGCTGGCCCTGCTCGACGACCGCGGCCTGGCCGCCCTGGCAGCGGCGCGCCCGGGCGAGGTGGTGGCCAACAACCGCTTCAGCGCCGACGCGTTCGTCGTTGCCGGCGACGTTGACGCAGCACTGAACGCACTGGCCGACTGCCCCTCCGACAATGCCGCCGTCCGATGCCTGGAGGCCGCCGGCTTCGTGTCGCGTGACCTGTCGGCCGAGCGCTGGTCCCGCTTCGATGTCGACACGCCGCTCGACCTGGCCCTGCTGCGCCTGGCCACCCAGCTACCTGGCACCAGGGTCCTGGATGGCGTGGTGGCCGCCTTCCTGGAGACTGCCACCGGCCCGGGCGGCCGCGTGCTGGACGTGCCAGGGCTGGAACGGATCGGCGCCGTGCTGCGCGACCGCGACGCCGAGCTGGTGGTGGCCGGGCGCGTGCCGTCGAGCGCGTGGGCCTACCTGGAGACGGAGTCGGCCTGCCGGGTACGCTGCTTCATCGAGGAGCGCGGCATGCGATCGGCCCGCGGTCACGCCCCCCGCTCGCTGCTGGCCGGCTGGATCGAGCGCCTGGGTGCCGCCGACCTGGTCGCGCACCTGGCGACCCTGGGTGACGCGGTCATCCTGGACAGCCGCGTGCTGATGGCCGCGCTGGCCGGATCGTCGGATGCCGCAGGCTGGCCGCCGCAGGAGGAGCGCTTCGCGTCGGACTTCGGGGAGCCCGATGGCATCCGAACCGCCTGGCTGGCGGAGCTGACGTCGGCCGCGGCGGAGGCATCGGTGCCGTTCCTGCTGGGAGGCCATGCGCTGGTCAGCGACGGGCTGCACATCCTGGTGGACACGGCCTGGCTGGGGCGCTGACAGATCGGCCGCCGTCTCGCTGCGCCCGGGAGCGTGGCTGGTAGACTGTTTCGTGAAGCGGCACGCCCGCTGCGGCGTGGGTGCCGTGATCTGAAGTCAACCTATCTGGCCGCGATGCGAGAGCGTCACGGCGACATCGGCCGCAAGAGCTGACTCGGAGCTGACATGGATCAGACCGGCTTGATCTACGTCCTCGGGTTCGGGTTCGCCGCCACCACGTTCGTCTTCGGCACGATCCTGTTCTCGTGGCTCATCACGCACCGCCGGGCCCGACCCCAGAAGGGCCTGCCGTATGAGAGCGGCATCGACACGATCGGTGACACCTGGTCCCGCTTCGGCCTTGCCTTCTACCTCTACGCGCTGCTGTTCGTCGCCTTCGACGTGGAGATCATCTTCGTCTACCTGTGGGCGATCAGCGTGCGCGCGATCGCAGGTGCCCGGCATGGTGGTGATCGGCGTCTTTCTTGCGATCCTGCTCGTCGGCGAGCTCTACGCCTGGCGGAAGGGAGACCTGCGATGGCACTGACCACACCCAACCCAGCCGAGCCGACCGCGGCGGGCGACGCCGCACCGTCACCGATCATCATCCCGGACCAGGGAGCCAACGACGAGCTCCTGCGCGAGTTCGGCATGGAGGAGCATCCCCGCGGCGGCTTCCACGGCCTGCTGGAGGTGATTCCCACCAAGGCCGATTGGCTGCTGGACCTGATCCGCGCCAACTCGCTGTGGCCGCTGCTGTCCGGCCTGTCGTGCTGCGCCATCGAGATGATGAGCACCGCCACCGCCAAGAACGACGTCGACCGCTTCGGCATGTTCCCGTTCCGCGCCAGCCCGCGGCAGGCGGACGTGCTGATCGTGGCCGGCACCCTGACCACCAAGATGGCCGGGCCGCTGGTCCGCCTCTGGGAGCAGATGCCCGAACCGAAGTGGTGCGTGGCCATGGGCACCTGCACCACCTCCGGCGGCCGCTTCAAGCGCAGCTACAGCGTGGTGCAGGGCGTGGACCGGGTCATGCCGGTCGACGTCTACGTGCCGGGCTGCCCGCCGCGTCCGGAAGGACTGATCTACGGCCTGATCAAGCTGCAGGAGCTGGTCAAGCAGCGCCGCGGGCAGTGGCCGACCTACGTCGACCGCGGACCGCAGCGGCTCGCCTGGGAAGGAGACGTCCGCTGACCGCGCCCGCTGCGGCGGGAGCGCTGGTCCGCGCGCTGACCGACCGCTTCCCGGACCTGGCGGAGAGCCTGTGGACCGACGAGGACACCGTCGAGGTCCAGGCCGATGGCGCCCGCAACATCGAGCTGCTGACCGTCGTTCGCGACGATCCGGAGCTCAAGTTCTGGTGGCTGGGTGACGCGGCGGCCGTCGACTACGGCCCGACCGAGCACTTCGAGGTGGTCTACCACCTGTACTCGGACCTGCATCCGGCCTGGCTGCGCATCCGCTGCCGCGTGAATCGCGCCGATCCGCACATCCCGACCATCACCGGGCTGTGGGAGGGCGCCATGTTCCACGAGCGCGAGATGTACGACATGATGGGCATCGTCTTCGACGGCAACCGCGACCTGCGCCGCATCTACATGTCGCCGGACTACCGCAGCTTCCCGCAGCGCAAGGACTTCATCCTGCCCGATGACGCCGCCGACTCCTCGGCCGCCGGCGTCGTTCCGCTGGAGCGTCCCGAGACGTGGGACCTCGGCCGCTTCCGCGAGCAGGCCACCAGCTCATCGGCTCCGCATCCGCACAATCCGTCCGCTGCCGAGACGAATGGCACCACGAGCGAGCCCTCATGACCGCCACCGAGCCCGAGACCCGCATCCCCGACCCGATCGACCTCGATCGGCAGGAGGAGGCTCGCCTGGCCGCCGCGCTGGGCACCGGCATGCCGGGCGCCGACGCCGATGTGGCCGCGCGCCCGGGACCGGCCGAGTACGCCGGCTTCGAGATGGTCGGCGTCCCGGACCGCCCGCCGCAGACCGAGCGCGAGGCAGAGATGTACTCGCTGGGCGAGGGCGAGATGCTGCTCAACATGGGGCCGCAGCACCCGTCGACGCACGGCGTGATGCGCCTGGTGGTGAAGATCCGCAGCGAGATGGTGACCGACCTCGACGTGGTGCTGGGCTACCTGCACCGCGGCATCGAGAAGCTGTGCGAGAACGCGACCTACACCACGGTCCTGACCTACGTCGACCCCATGGACTACATGTCGGCCATGCACAACGAGCACGCGCCGGCGATCGCCTTCGAGAAGCTGTACGGCATCAAGGCGCCGCCGCGCGCCGAGTACATCCGGGCGCTGGTGGTGGAGCTGAACCGGGTGTTCAGCCACGGCCTGATGATGGGCTTCCTGGCGCTGGACATGGGCGGCCTGACCCCGATCCTGTACGGCTTCATCAACCGCGACGAGGTGGTCGACCTGCTGTCGTCCATCTCCGGCCAGCGGATGCTCTTCAACTTCTTCCGCGTCGGCGGCGTGAACTGGGACGTCAACGACGAGTTCATCAACCGCCTGTCCAGCTGGCGCGTGAACGTCAACAAGAGCATCGGTGACAACGAGCAGCTGATCACCCAGAACGAGATCTTCGTCCAGCGCACCAAGGGCCTGGGCGTCCTCTCCGGTGAGCGGCGCCATCGCCCTGGGCGTGTCCGGGCCGAACCTGCGGGCCAGTGGCGTGCCGTTCGACGTGCGCAAGGCGCATCCCTACTCGATCTACAACGAGCTCGAGTTCGACGTCATCACCCAGCCGGGCGGCGACACCTACGCGCGCTACCTGCAGCGCGTGGCCGAGATCAAGCAGAGCCTGCACCTGATCGACCAGATCATCGACAAGATGCCGCACGGCCCGGTGCAGGCCCAGGTGCCCGGCATCATCCGGCCGAGGCCGGGTCGCGCCTTCGGCGCGGTCGAGTCGCCGCGCGGCTTCTACAGCGTGTACGCCATCAGCGACGGCGGCCCGAACCCGTATCGGTTCCGGATGCGCGATCCGTCGTTCATCAGCCTGCAGGTCATGCCGGTGCTGATGCCGGGTCACCTGATCGCCGACACCATGGCGGTCATGGCCAGCCTGGACCCGATCATGGGCGGCGTGGACAAGTAGATGGACGTCGGCGAGCTGCTGCTCGGCGTCGGTCGCTTCGTGCTGGCCACCACGCTGCTGCTCGTGCTGACCGTGCCGACCGCCTTCATCATCATCCAGCTCGAGCTGAAGGTGATCGCGCTGATGCAGCTGCGCTACGGCCCGAACCGGGTCGGCCCGCGCGGCATGTTCCAGAGCACGATCCACGGCTTCAAGGTGCTGGCCAAGGAGGACACCACGCCCGACCAGGCGGATCGGTCCACCTTCACCATGGCGCCGTGGATGGTCTTCATGGCCGCGGCCATGAGCATGCTGGTCATCCCCTTCGCGCCGGGGCTGGTCGCGATCGACTCGTCGATCAGCGTCGTCTACTTCTTCGCCGTGCTGGGCCTGTCGGTGGTTGGCCTGCTGGTGGCCGGCTGGGCCAGCTACAACAAGTACTCGCTGCTGGGCGGGCTGCGCAGCGCGGCCCAGATGGTCAGCTACGAGATCCCGCTCACCCTGTCGGTGGTGGGCATCGTGATCCTGACCGGCAGCCTCTCGTTCACCGAGATCGTGGAGTGGCAGCGCGTCAACGGCTGGGGCTTCTTCTGGCAGTTCTGGGCGTTCCCCATCTTCTTCATCGCCGCCACCGCCGAGATCAACCGCACCCCGTTCGACATGGTGGAGGCCGACTCGGAGATCGTGGCCGGCTTCGCCACCGAGTACTCGGGCATGCGCTTCGGCTTCTTCTTCTTCGCCGAGTACGTGGCGCTCTTCATCATGAGCACCATCGTCGTGACGCTCTTCTTCGGTGGCTGGCTGCCGCCCTTCTTCCAGCTGCCGGATGGGATCATCGGGACCGTGCTGGGCGCCATCATCTTCTTCGCCAAGACCTACTTCTTCGTGTTCGTGGCGGTCTGGATGCGCGCCACCCTGCCGCGCGTGCGCGTCGACCAGCTGATGGGCATGGCCTGGAAGTGGCTGCTGCCGCTGGCGCTGGTGAACCTGTTCCTCACCGCCGGCATCGTGCTGGTCTTCAACCTTCAGCCGGTGGCGGGGGTCTGAGCCGATGACGGTTCCGGGCGGCGGCATCGCCAAGGGCATGTGGGTCACCCTCAAGAACTTCTGGACGCCCAAGGTCACGCGCCAGTACCCCGAAGAGCGACCGCAGATGCCGGAGCGCTGGCGCGGCCGGCTGGACCTGATCTACGACCCCTTCGGCGAGCACAAGTGCGAGGTCTGCTTCCAGTGCGCGCAGGTCTGCCCGGTCGAGGCGATCGACATGAGCGGCTTCGACTCGCAGGGCAACCGGATCCGCTACGGCATGCCGGAGATCTACGACGAGCGCAAGGACCCGAACGCCTGGCGGCGAGCCGGCCAGCCGGCGCGGCCGATGCGCAACGCGGTGCGCTGGGACGAGGCGGTCGACGAGCCGTGGGTGTCCGGCGTGGTCGACGGCTTCGGCGGCCGCCCCGAGTCGCTGGTCGCCATCTTCACCGCCGTGCAGGAGCGCTACGGCTACCTGCCGGAGCGCGCGCTGCGCATCATCAGCGATCGCATGACCATCCACTGGGCGCAGGTCTTCGGCGCCGCCGGGCTGGGCGGCTTCCGCCTGCTGCCGGCCGAGGGCCACGTCATCACCGTCTGCACCTGCGCCGCCTGCCGCTTCGCCGGTGGCGACGACCTGCTGGCCGCGCTGCGCGACGAGCTGGGAATCGGTCCCGGCGAGGTGACCGCCGACGGCGGCTTCACGCTGGAGACCAGCCCGGAGGTCGCCGCCGGGGCCATGGCACCGGCGCTGCGCATCGACACGCTGGTGTTCGGGCCGCTCAACGCGGCCCAGGCACGGCACCTGGTCGCAGGAGCGACAGCGGACGGCGGCCGCCACCGCATGACGCTCGACGCCGGCGGACCGGCCTCTCCCCGCAGATCCGCATCCTGCCGCGCGGCGAGCAGCGCCTGCTGGCCAACGTGGGGCGCGTCGATCCCAACCAGCCTGGCCTCCTATCGCGAGCACGGCGGCTATGCCGGCCTGGAGCGGGCCGTGGCGCACCTGGGCCCCGAGGGCGTCATCTCCGAGATTGCCGACGCCGGCCTGCGCGGCCGCGGTGGCGGTGGCTGGCCGACCGCCGACAAGTGGCGCGCCGCCCGGGCGGCGTCCGGCTCGCGCAAGGTCGTGGTCGTCAACCTGATGGGCGCCGATCCCACCGCGCTCGGCGACCGGGCGCTGGCCGAGGGCAATCCGCACCTCGTCCTGGAGGGCGCGCTGCTGGCCGCCTTCGCGACCGGAGCGTCCGAGCTGATCCTGGCCGTGCGTCGCGACTGGACGCTGGCGATCGGCCGCCTGCGCGCCGCGATCGAGGAGGCGGAGGCGGGCCGCCTGGCCGGCTACCTGATCCTGGGCACCGACTTCAGCTGCCAGGCCAGCGTCTGGGAGGGCTCGGGTGCGCTGGTGGCCGGCGAGGAGACGGCGCTGCTCGCCGCCCTGTCCGGTGACCGCGGCATGCCCGTCATTCGGCCGCCGTACCCGACCGAGAAGGGCCTGGCCGACGCACCGACCACGGTGCAGAACGCGGAGACGCTGGCGCACGCCGCCTGGATCCTGGCCCACTCGGCCGCCGCCTTCAGCAACGTCGGCAGCCAGGGCTCGCCGGGCACCAAGCTGGTCAGCATCTACGGCCGCGTCAGCGAGCCGGGCCTGCTGGAGGTGCCGCTGGGGACGCCGCTGGGCGAGATCATCGACATGGCGGGCGGATCGGTTGGGACGGTCAAGGCGGTCTTCGTGGGCGGCGCCGGCGGCGGCGCCCTCTCCGCCGACGAGCTGCGCACCCCGTACGACGTGGAGCCGCTCCGCGAAGCCGGCGCGGGCATCGGCCTTGGGCAGGTGCTGGTCACCGACACCGCCACCTGCATGGTCGACACCGCGCGCTTCTTCCTCGACTGGTCGGCGCGCGAGGCCTGCGGCAAGGCGGTGCCGTGCCGCATCGGCACCAAGCGGCTGGTCGAGACGCTGGACCGCATCCTGGCCGCCACCCCGCGGCCGGACGACGTGGAGCTGCTGCGCGCCCTGTCCCGCAAGATGACCGACACCGCGCTGTGCAAGCTGGAGGCGCGGGCGCCGGGACCGATGCTCACCACCCTCGAGCGCTTCCCGGACGAGTACCGCGCCCACGCGGAGCGCGGCGAATGCCTGGCCGGGGTGCATCCCAGCTCGGGCATGGACCCGATGTTGACCCCGCTGGCCGGCATCGGACCGGCGGCATCGGCATGACGCTAGCATTGAAGGACCGATGAGCTTCGCCACCAACGGCAACGGAAACGGCAAGGGCAACGGCGCCGGCGTGCTCCGATCAGAGGAGTACGCCCCGGTCTGGCCGATGGTGCCCGGCACGCGGGCCATCAACGTCACCATCAACGGGCAGCAGGTCCAGGCCGAGGAAGGCCAGACCATCCTGCAGGCCTGCCGCGTGCTCGGCATCGAGGTCCCGACCCTCTGCTACGAGCCGAAGCTGGCGCCGTACGGCGCCTGCCGCATCTGCGTGGTCGAGGTCGAGGGCCAGGACAACACGCCCATCAGCTGCGGCACCCAGATCAGCGAGGGGATGGTCATCACCACCCACTCGGAGCGGCTGATCGAGAACCGCCGCATGGTGCTGGAGCTGATCTTCAGCGACCACGACGCCTACTGCCTGCCGCCCTGTCAGTTCAAGTGCCCGACCCGGGTCGACATTCCCGGCTACCTGAAGCAGAACAGCCTGGGCAACTGGGAGGAGGCGACGCGCATCCTGAAGCGCTCGCTACCCTTCCCCGCCATCCTGGGCCGCGTCTGCCCCGCGCCGTGCGAGACGCACTGCCGGCGCGAGGAGGTCGACACCGCCATCGCCATCCGCGATTCGCACCGCTACTGCGCGGATCGCGTGCTGGAGGTGGACGCGCCGGCCCCCATCCCGTGGCCCAAGGACCCGGACACCGGACGCCGCGTGGCGGTCATCGGCGCCGGCCCGGCCGGCATGGCGGCGGCCTACTACCTGCAGCTGCGCGGCCATCACTGCGACGTCTTCGAGGCCGATCCGGAGCAGGGCGGCATGCTGCGCTACGGCATCCCCGAGTACCGCCTGCCGAAGGGCTGGATGGATCGCGAGCTGGACCATGTCTGGGAGCTCGGCGCCACCTTCCGGCCGAACATGCGCCTCGGCCGCGACTTCCACGTCGCCGACCTGCTGGACCAGGGCTACGACGCGGTCTACGTCGGCATCGGCTGCTACAAGTCGAACGAGCTGGGCATCCCCGGCGAGGATGCCGACGGCGTGGTCAACGCGCTGGAGAACCTCTACAACAGCACCCGCGGCCTGCCGATCCCGGCGCTGAAGGGCGCGAGGGTGGTCGTCATCGGCGGCGGCTTCACCGCCATCGACTGCACCCGCACCAGCCTGCGCCAGGGCGCCGCCGAGGTGTCGATCGTCTACCGCCGCGACCTGAAGGACATGCCGTCCCAGGACGAGGTGCACGAGGCGATCGAGGAGGGCGCGCGGGTCATCTTCCAGGCCGCGCCGGTCCGCATCATGACCGACAAGAACAACAAGGTGACCGGCGTCGAGTTCCAGCGCATGCGGCTGGGCGAGCCCGACGAGAAGGGTCGCCGCCGCCCGGAGCCGATGCCCGGGACCGAGTTCGTGGTCGAGTGCGACACCGTGCTGGGCGCCATCGGCCAGGGGCCTGAGCTGTCGTGGATCGAGTCCGAGCCGGAGGAGATCCAGGCCCAGCTGGAGGTCAGCCGCCGCGGCACCCTGGTCAGCGAGGACGACATCTTCCGCACCGGGTTGCCCAGGGTCTTCGCCTCGGGCGACGTGAGCGCGGGAGCCACCACCGTGGTCGAGGCCATCGGTCAGGGACGGCGCGCCTCATACGCCATCGACTACTGGCTGCGCGGCCACGACCTGGACGACCCGCAGGTGCGCCGCATCGTGTCGGAGCCGCAGCCCAACTTCCTGACCATCGTGCCCTTCACCGACGACGTGAAGGAGCCGAAGGCGGTGATGGGCAAGCTGGGCGCCGAGGAGCGCAAGACGAACTTCAACGAGTACGAGTTCGGCTACACGCACGACCAGGCCATGGGCGAGGCCGCGCGCTGCCTGCAGTGCACCTGCGAGGCGATCGGCCACTGCGACCTGCGCGAGGCGGCGATCGAGTACGAGACGACGCTGAACATGGCGATCGACGAGCGCTCGATCCAGGACAACCCGTACGTCGGCGTCAACCACGGCTACGGCCGCGACGAGACGCACTCCTTCATCCTGCGCGACTACAGCCGCTGCATCGACTGCGGGCGCTGCGCCCAGGTCTGCAAGGACATCGTGGGCGCCGGCTGCTACGACTTCATCGGCAAGGGCTTCGACTCGCTGGTCACCACGGCCGACTTCGTCAGCCTGAACGAGACGCCGTGCGTGTCATGCGGCCGCTGCGCGGAGACCTGCCCGGTCGGCGCGCTGATGCCGCGTCCGCGCACGCTGGAGACCTACCAGCTCGACATCAGCCGCTGCATCTTCTGCGGCATCTGCGCCGATGCGTGCCCGTACGACGCCCTGCGCTGCGGACCGGAGTTCGAGTTCAGCGAGTACCAGCGCGACCTGCCGATGCTCGACATCCTCCAGATGTCCGACCGGGAGCGGCCCACCCGCTGATCCCCGGAGGTGCTCAGTCAGGGCCGAGGAGGGGCTCGTCCGTGCCGGGGCGCAGCCGGATGACGATCAGCAGCCAGTAGCCGAGCAAGGCGCCCAGCCCGTTGAGCATCACGTCGTCCACGTCCGCGGAGCGCTCCGGGATCCAGAGCTGGGCCGTCTCGATGCAGACCGACAGGAGCAGCGCGACCAGCAGCACGCGCCACCATCGGTTCAGCCAGGGCAGCGCAATCGGTCCGAACAGCCCCACCGGCAGCAGCAGCAGCAGGTTGCCGATTCCCTGCGAGACCCAGAAGGCGGAGTCCAGGTTGTCGAGATAGATCCGGATGGTGACGAACGGCGTGGGGTTGTCGTTGACGACCTGCCCCGCCAGGGGATGCGCCTCGCGCAGCGTGAACGCGAAGGCGACCGCCAGCCACAGCCCCAGGAACACGCCGGCGATCAGGCGGAACATGCCGCGCACATTCTCGCTGATGGGTATCCGGCACGCGGCCTGCGCTAGAATCGACCGCGGCCTCGCGACGATCCGGGGCCGTTTCTGAGCGCTCGAACCCAACCAAGGAGAGCCTCGCCCTGGACATCACGGCTGTCCTCTTCGTCCTGCTCGCCGTCGGTGTCGTTGGCGGCGGACTTGCCGTCGTCACGCTCCGGAACGTCATCCATTCGGCGATCGCCATGATGGTGTGCTTCGGGTCGCTGGCTGGCATGTACCTGCTGCTTGGCGCGGGCATCATCGCCGCCGCGCAGGTGCTCATCTACCTCGGGGCCATCAGCGTCCTGATCCTGTTCGCGATCATGCTCACCCAGGCGGGCGACGCGAACCTGCCGTCGCCGTTCCATCGCCAGGCGTGGCTGGCTATGGCCGTGTCGGTGATCGTTGTGGCGCTGCTCACCGTCACCGCGGTGACCACTGACTGGGGCGCTGCCGCCGAGGTGACCATGATCAGCCTGCAGGCACTCAGCCAGGTGCTCTTCACTGACTACGCGCTGCCGTTCGAGATCCTGAGCCTGCTCCTGCTGGCTGCGATCATCGGCGCCATCTTCCTGGCCCGCCGGCCGGAAGAGGACGACAGGGCGAACTGATGGGGCTGACCGGCTACCTGGTCGTCTCGGCGCTGCTGTTCGGGATCGGCGCGTTTGGCTTCCTGGCCCGCCGCAACGCGATCCTGATGCTGATCTGCATCGAGCTGATGCTCAACGCGGTCAACCTCAGCCTGGTCGCCTTCAACGCCTACCTGCCGACCCCCGGCAACATCGGCGGCGTCTTCTCGCTGCTGGTCATGGCCGTGGCCGCCGCCGAGGCGACGGTTGGCCTGGCGCTGGTGATCGCCATCATCCGCACCCGTCAGACCCCCGAGGTCGACGAGTACTCCGACCTGAAGGAGTAGTCGCCACCCATGGAGCTGCTGATCGTCCTGATCCCGGCGCTGCCGCTTGCTGGCTTCCTGTTCGCGGTGCTGCTGGGGCCACGCCTGGACCGCGTCCCGGTCCATGGCCACGACGATCACGGGACCGATGCACACGCCGGCTCCGACGCCCACGCCGTCACCGACGCCCATGACGCCCACGCCGCCGGGACCGATGAGGACCTGCAGCCAATCCCCAGCGAGGAGGAGCAACGGGCGACCAGCCCGCACGCCGGCCACGCCGACGACCTGGCCAACGCCGCCGGCGCCGACGGCGTCATCCCGCCCGACCTGAACGACGGGCTGGGCCAGGCGGGCCACGTCACGCCGGACGGGCCGCAGCCGCGCTACGTCTCCTGGATCGTGCCGACCCTGTTCGTGGGGATCAGCTGGGTGCTGAGCATGATCGTCTTCGCCAACGTCATCTTCGGCGGCCAGGAGTTCCACGTGACCCTGTACCGCTGGATCGGCGCCGGCACCTTCCAGGTCGAGATCGCCTTCTTCGTCGACCAGCTGACCGCCATGCTGCTGCTCGTTGTCAGCAGCGTGGGCCTGCTGGTCCACGTCTACTCGATCGGCTACATGAACGGCGACCGGGGCCTGTGGCGCTTCTTCGCCTACCTGAACCTGTTCATGTTCAGCATGTTGCTGCTGATCCTGGGCGACAACTTCCTGATGCTGTACGTCGGCTGGGAGGCGGTCGGCCTGTGCAGCTACCTGCTCATCGGCTACTGGTACAAGAAGCCGTCGGCCGCCGGCGCCGCCAAGAAGGCCTTCATCGTCAACCGGATCGGCGACTTCGGCTTCGGGCTGGGCATCCTGGCCATCTGGAGCGCGCTGGGCACGCTGCAGTTCGACCAGGTCTTCGCGGCGATTGGCGGGCTGCCGGAGTGGCAGATCACGATGATCGCCCTGCTGCTGTTCGCCGGCGCGGTCGGCAAGAGCGCCCAGTTCCCGCTTCATGTCTGGCTGCCGGACGCCATGGAGGGCCCCACCCCGGTCAGCGCCCTGATCCATGCCGCCACCATGGTCAACGCCGGCGTCTACATGGTCGCGCGCGCCAACCCGATCTTCGCGGAGAGCCCCACCGCCATGTGGGTGGTGGCCAGCATCGGCGTCTTCACCGCCATCCTGGCCGCGGCCATCGCGCTCACCCAGAACGACATCAAGAAGGTGCTCGCCTACTCGACGGTGAGCCAGCTGGCCTACATGTTCTTCGCGCTGGGCATCGGCGCCTGGGCCTCGGCCATCTTCCATCTCGTGGCGCACGGCTTCTTCAAGGGGTTGCTGTTCATGGGCTCCGGCTCCGTCATCCACGGCGCGGACGGCGAGCAGGACATGCGCCATTTGGGCGAGCTGCGGGTCTCGATGCCGTGGACCTACTGGACCATGGTGGTCGGCTCACTGGCCCTGGCCGGCATCCCGATCTTTGCCGGCTTCTTCAGCAAGGACGAGATCCTGGGCACCGCCTTCAACCACGGCTACTACGTCTACTACGCGGTGGGCGTGCTCGTGGCGTTCATGACTGCCTTCTACACCTTCCGCATGATCTACATGACCTTCCACGGCAAGTGGCGCGGGCCGGCGGAGGTCTGGCACCACGTCCATGAGTCCGCGGCGACCATGGTCACGCCGCTGGTCATCCTGTCGGTGCCGACCGTGCTGGCCGGCGTGCTGCTGGGCCTGCCGCCGGAGGGCGGCGCAATCCACACCTGGCTGGAGCCGGTCTTCCAGGGTGCGGAGGAGGCAGGTGCCGGCATCCTGCCCGGCTCCATCGCCGCCACGGGGCACGAGGCCTTCCAGCTCATCGGCCACGATGGGCTCCTGCTGACCGTCACCTCGATCGTGGCAGCGCTGGGCGTGTGGCTTGCGTACCGCTGGTACGTGGCCGAGCCGGCGGCGCCGGCACGCTTCGTCCAGCGCATCCCGTTCGGCTGGGGACCGGGCCTGTACGCCGCCAGCGTGAACAAGTTCTACATCGACGAGTTCTACCTGGCCGTGTTCGCACGCGGCGGCGTGCAGCTGGGCAATGCGCTGTGGTGGTTCGACGTCCACGTCATCGACGGGGCCGTCAACGGCGCCGGCTGGCTGTCGCAGCGCATCGGCTCCATCCTGCGGCGAATCCAGACCGGGCGCACCCAGAACTACGGGCTGGGCATCGCCAGCGGCCTGGTGCTGGTGCTGATCGCCTACCTGGTGATGCGGCCGTGATGGACTTCGCGCGCGACATCCCCCTGCTGAGCCTGATCGTCTTCACCCCGGTGATCGGGGTGCTGATCCTGCTGCTGGTGCCCGGCGATCAACATCGGGCCATCCGCTGGATCGCGCTGCTGGCCGCGCTGGCCACGGCGGGCTTCAGCCTGCTGCTGCTCGGCTACCAGGCGGGTGGACCCGAGTTCCAGTACCGCGAGGAGGTCGAGTGGATCCCGGCCTTCGGGATGGGCTACCGGCTGGGCGTCGACGGGCTGTCGGTGGCGCTGGTGATCCTGACCACCGTCCTGAGCGTGGTGGCCATCCTCTACTCCTGGGATCCGATCCAGACGCGGGTCAAGGAGTACTACGCCGTCATGCTGCTGCTGATGGTGGGCATGCTGGGCGTGTTCGTCAGCCTGGACCTGTTCCTGTTCTACGTCTTCTGGGAGATCAGCCTGATCCCGATGTACCTGGTGATCGGGATCTGGGGCGGCCCGCGGCGCATCTACGCGACCGTCAAGTTCGTGATCTACACGCTGGTCGGCTCGCTGCTGATGCTGGTCGCCATCCTGGCGGTGGCCATTGCCCACGCGTCGGGCGGCAACGACTTCACCTTCGCCTACGAGCAGCTGCGTGGTTACCCCTTCGCCGATGGGCTGCAGGCGCTGGCGTTCATCGCCTTCTTCCTGGCCTTCGCCATCAAGGTGCCGATGTGGCCGCTGCACACCTGGCTGCCCGATGCCCACGTCGAGGCGCCAACTGCCGGCTCCATCATCCTGGCGGGCGTGCTGCTGAAGCTGGGCGGCTACGGGTTCCTGCGCTTCAGCCTGCCGCTGCTGCCCGATGCGGCGGTCGAGTTCGCGCCGATCGTGATCGCGCTGGCCGTGATCGCCATCCTGTACGGGGCCATGGTCAGCATGGTGCAGCCGGACCTGAAGAAGCTGATCGCCTACTCCAGCGTGTCGCACATGGGCTTCGTGATGCTCGGCGCGTTCGTCTTCAACGCCCAGGGCCTGCAGGGCGCCATCTTCCAGATGATCAGCCACGGCATCACCACCGGCGCCCTGTTCCTGCTGGTGGGCGTCATCTACGAGCGCACCCATGACCGGCTGATCGCGCACATGGGCGGCCTCAACTCCCGCCTGCCGCGCTACGCGGCCATCTTCGGGCTGTTCACCTTCGCCAGCATCGGCCTGCCGGGCCTATCGGGCTTCGTTGGCGAGTTCCTGGTCATGCTGGGCGCCTTCCAGTACAACGGCTGGGTTGCGGCGGCGGCCATGATCGTGGTGATCATCAGCGCGGTGTACATGCTCTGGATGTTCCAGCGCGTGTTCTTCACCGTCCCGTCCGGCTGGATGCGCAGATGGTGGCCATCGCTCAAGGACATGACTCGCCTGGAATGGGTGGCGCTCGCCCCACTGATCATCCTGGTGGTGGGCCTCGGCGTGTTCCCCGGTCCCGGTGCTCGACCTGACCCAGGCGCCGGTCGACAAGATCATCGAGCTGGTCTCGCCCTCCACCGGGCTGACGAGCCTCTCCCTGCCATGGTGACGCTGGAGCGACGGCCATGGATGATCCGCTGAACGACCTGTTCACCCTGCTGCCCGAGCTGCTGCTGCTGATCACGGTGCTGGTGGTGATCATCACCGACCTGTTCCTGCCGCGCGGCAGCAAGGCGATCCTCACCCCGCTGATGCTGTTCGGCCTGGTGCTGACCGGGGTCGGATGCGTGCTGGTGTGGGGCGTGAACGACACCGTCTTTTCCGGCTTCTACGTGGTCGACGACCTGGCCGTCTTCTTCAAGGTGGCGACGGTGGTCATCGGCTTCATGGCCGCCCTGTTCGCGCCCTCCTACCTGGTCTCGCGACGCCTCCCGCTGGGCGAGTTCAACGCGATCCTGGGCTTCAGCCTGCTGGGCATGTTCGTGCTGGCCAGCAGCTCCGACCTGATCACGCTGTTCCTGGGCCTGGAGCTGATGGTGATGCCCGCCTACCTGCTGACCGGCTTCCACAAGACGGACCGGTTCAGCAACGAGGGCGGCCTGAAATACTTCCTGCTCGGCAGCTTCGCCTCCGCCATCCTGCTGTTCGGCATCAGCTGGACCTACGGCCTCACCGGCACGACGCGCATCAGCGAGATCGGGCCGGCGCTGGGACAGGCCGGCTCCCTGCTGCCGGCCGCGCTGGTGGCGATCGGCCTGCTGACCGTGGGCGCCACCTTCAAGGCGGCGGCGGTGCCGTTCCACTACTGGACGCCGGACGCCTACCAGGGCGCCCCGACGCCGATCACCGGCTTCCTGTCGGTCGGCCCCAAGCTGGGCGCCTTCGCCCTGCTGGTACGCCTCTTCGCGGAGGGCCTCGCGCCGCAGCGGGCCGACTGGGTGATGGTCATCGCCGTGCTGGCGGTGCTGACCATGACGGTCGGCAACGTGGTGGCGCTGACCCAGACCAACGTGAAGCGGATGCTCGCCTACTCGAGCATCGCGCACACCGGCTACATCCTGGCCGGCCTGGCCGCCTTCGGCGCCGCCACCTCGCCGGAGGTCCAGCAGCAGGGCATCGAGGCGATCCTGTTCTACGTCCTGGGCTACGGCATCATGAACCTGGCCGCCTTCGCGGTGGTGGGGATGCTGCAGCACGACCCGGCCCGCTACGGAGGGCTGAGCAGCTTCGCCGGCCTGGCCGGACGAGCGCCGGCGATCGCCGCGGCCATGGCAGTGCTGCTGCTGTCGCTGACCGGCATCCCGCCCACCGTTGGCTTCTTTGCCAAGCTCTACGTGCTGCTGGCCACGGTCAACGCCAACCTCGCCTGGCTGGCGGTGGCCGTCGCCCTCAACGCGGCATTGGCCGCGTTCTACTACCTGCGGGTGATCGTCTACATGTACATGCGCGACCCGGAGGCCGACCCTGCCCCGATCGACCGCCACCCGTTCGTAAACGTGGCCCTGGGGCTCTCGGTGGCCGGCGTGCTGCTGCTGGGCCTCTTCCCGGAGCCGATCCTCGGCCTGCTGCGGACTTCCGCCGGCGCCCTCTTCTGAGCTCATGAGCCCGCGGCAGCGTGGGGAGCGCCTGCTGGCCGGGGCGGCGCAACGCCTGCTCGGCGACCGCCGGCTGCTGATCGCCACCAACCGCGGACCGGTCACCTTCACCCTTGGGGCCGATGGCGGCCTGCGGCCGCGACGCGGCAGCGGCGGTCTGGTCACCGCCCTGTCGCAGGTCGGCCAGCACGTGCCGCTGACCTGGCTGGCGGCGCCGTTCAGCGATGGCGACCGGCTGGGGATCAGCAAGCCGTCGCTGATCGACCAGGCGCTTCCCGGGGAGGTGAGGCTGCGCTTCACGCCGGTCGAGCGACCGAAGTACGAGGCGGCCTACGGCGTGATCGCCAATCCGCTGCTCTGGTTCCTGCAGCACCAGATGTATGAGCTTCCCAGCCGCCCGATGATCGACAGCAGCCACGCTGCGCGCCTGGGACAACGGCTATGTGCCGGTCAACGAGGCCTTCGCCCGGGCCGCGCTGGACGAGGCCGGCGACGACCCTGAGCCGCGAATCATGCTGCACGACTACCACCTGTACCTCGCGCCGTCGTTCATCCGGCAGCGCCGGCCGGGCGCGCTGGTCAGCCACTTCACTCACATCCCGTGGCCGCCGTCGTCGCTGTGGCAGGTGATCACGCCCCGCATTCGCACGGCCATCGTGGAGGGGCTGTCCGCGGCCGACGTGGTCGGCTTCCAGACGGAGCGCTACGCCCACAACTTCCTGCGGGCCGCCGAGTCGTTCCTGCCGGGCGCGCGGGTCGATCACCGCGCTCGCCGAGTGCTGCGAGCGGACGGGCACGTGGCCCATGTCCGCCACTACCCGATCAGCCTGGACGTGGAGGCGACGCGGCGGGTTGCCGCCTCGGCGCGTGCCCGGCGGCGCGGGGAGCAGCTGCGCGCCGGCGCCGCGGACCAGGTCATCGTGCGGGTCGACCGGCTGGAGCCGTCCAAGAACATCCTGCGCGGCTTCGCCGCGTTCGAGCTGCTGCTGCAGCGCAACCCGCGGCTGCGGGGACGGGTCACCATGCTCGCCTTCCTGGTCCCGTCGCGGACCGGGCTGCGCGAGTACGGAGATTACGGACGCCAGGTGCAGGGGGCGGTCGAGCGCATCAACGCCCGCTACGGCCGCGCCGGCTACCGGCACGTGCAGCTCTTCTACGAGAACGACTACCCGCAGGCCATCGCCGGGCTGTCGATCGCCGATGTCGTGCTGGTCAATCCGCTGATCGACGGCATGAACCTGGTGGCCAAGGAAGCGGCGCTGGTCAGCCAGCGGGACGCGGTGCTGGTGCTCTCCGAGACGGCCGGCGCCTACGACCAGATGGCCGAGCACGTCCTGCCGGTGGCGCCGGCCGACGTGGCGGGCACCGCCGACGCGCTGGCGCAGGCCCTGGCCATGCCGGCTCGTGAGCGCGCGCGGCGACTGGCGGGCCTGCGCGACGGCGTGGAGCGCCAGGACATCGGCTGGTGGCTGCGATCGCAGCTGGAGGACATGGCGCGCATTGGCGCGCGCCGCAGCGGTCGCCGCTAGACGAGCGCCGCCAGCAGCGCGGCCACCGCATGGGGGTCCGGCAAGACGGCGTCGGCGGCCGCCGCCACCGCTGCGGGCACCTCGTCGCCACCCGCCACGGCCAGGATGGCCGCGTTCAGCTCACCGCGGGCCCGCGCCTCGCTGGCGGCGCGGAACATGTCCAGGTCGGTGACGTCGTCGCCCAGCACCACCAGGCCGCGCAGCCCGTGGCGTGAGATGAGCTGTGCCACCGCGGTGCCCTTGTCGGCGGCGCCGGCGGCACGCAGCTCCCACGACATGCGCCCCGGCCGCAGCGTGAGCCCGGCGGCCGATACGTCGCCCAGCGCGGCGGCGATCCGCTCCGCCGCGGCCGCCGGATCCGGCGCGCTGCGGTAGTGAATGGTGGCGGACGGCCCCTTGTCATCGATCCAGACGCCTTCGTCGGCGGGCACGTGGGCCAGCGCCACGCGGATCGCGTCCGCGGCGGCCGCCAGGGCGGGTGACAGCGCGGCGCGCTCCGCGCCCGGCTCCAGCCGCTCCTGACCATGGTTGCCGATCACCAGCAGTCGATCGGTCCCGAGCATTTGGCGAGCATCATCCGGCGCGCGACCGGAGACGACGGCCACCACCGCCAGGCGCGCGGTGAGCGCCGTCAGCGCGGCGACTGCATCGGGCAGCGGCCGCGCGCCGTCGGGGTCGTCGACGATCGGCGCCAGGGTGCCGTCCAGGTCGGTCAGCAGGCCGGCTGGCGCTGATCCCAGCGCATTGCGCGCCAGCGACAGCGCCGTGGCAATCGGGTCCGGGCCGGACCCGGACGGATCGGTCATGCGAGGGCTCGCGCCCTGGTTGCTAGACTCCGCCGCGTCATGCGTCGCTCGCTGTCAAGCATGCTGCTGCCCCTGGTGCTGGCGGTCGCCGGCGTTGCGCTCATTATCGTGGGCCAGCTGGACCTGGACTCGTCGCCGGTCTCCAGCCTGCCGCCGATTCCCGACCCGACGGCCACGCCCGTCGCGCTCGTCAGCCCGACGCCATCGACCGGCGCATCCGCATCTGGCGGCCCGACCGCCACCGCGGAGCCGACGCCGGAACCCACGCCCATCCCCAAGGACTGGATGGCGGTCCAGCTGCAGATCGAGTCGGTGGGCATCAACGTGCCGGTCGAGCAGTCGACCAGCCTGGCCACCGACTCGTTCCCGCCGGAGCACGCCGCCTTCATCCTGCGCCGCGGCTCGCAGCCGGGTCGCGGCACCAACTCGTACATGTTCGGCCACGCCCTGCTGGAGCTCTTCAAGCCGCTCTGGAACGTGCAGCTCGGCGCGCGCATCAAGATCCTGATGTCGGACGGCGCGGTGCTGCGCTACGTGGTGACCGAGGTCCATCCCAACGTGGCCTGCCCGGACGACAACCCGCCGAACCCGGAGCTCAACCCCGAGGCGCTGGGCGTGGAGCTGCCGCTGGTCCTGCAGCAGGCCGATGACTGCTCCGCCGGCGTCGCATGGACGCAGCCCACCGACCACGAGCGGCTGACGCTGCAGACCAGCCAGGGCTACAACCGCAACTGGGGCGAGCTGGTGGTGGTGGCCGACCCGGTCGAGTAGTCCTCGTCCTCCGCGTCCACGCCGCCGGCGGGCCGCCGCGCGCCAACCATCAGCGCCGGCAGGACGGTCGCCACCGCTACCAGCAGGGCGATGGTCAGCACCAGGCGCAGCACGTCCGCCGCTTCGGTGCGCGACCACGCCTCCAGCAGGTTCACCAGCTGCAGGCTCTCGCGCGGATCGACGCCCACGAACTCCGTATGGCCGAGCGAGGTGACCAGCGCGTCGCGTCGCGCGTCGTCGTTGATCAGCGCGGTGAGGTCGTTGATCCGGTTCTGGCCGATGCTGGTCAGCAGCGCCAGCCCGACGCTCATCCCCACCGTGCGGGTGATCTGCAGCATCGCGCTCGCCACGCCATAGGCCGATGCACCGGCCGCCTCGACCACGGCCGTTGCCCGCGGTGACACGGTCAGCCCGAACCCGGCGCCGAAGATCGCCAGGTCGCGCGCCAGCCGATCCACCTCGGCTCTCGATCCCCCATCCGGTGGCGGCCAGGAACAGCCCCGCCGCGGAGAGCGCCACGCCCAGCACGGTGGTGAGCCGCTCCCCCGCGATGGCGGACAGGAGCCCACCCGCCACCGCACCCACCGCGATGGCCGCGGTCAGGGCCGTCAACGCCAGGGCCGATTGGTCGGCGCCTGCGTTCAGAACCCGGTTCACGAACACCGGCCCGCCGATGATGGCGGTCGCCAGCGTGTAGCCGGTCAGCAGGCTCACCGCGTTCGAGGCGGAGAAGCTCCGATTGGCGAACAGCCGCGGGTCGATCAGCGGCGTGCGCAGCCGCAGCTCCACGTACACGAAGGCCAGCAGGCTGGCCGCCGCCACCGCGAAGCCGCCCAGGATCACCGGATCGGTCCAGCCGCGCTCGCCCGCCAGGGTCAGGGCCCCGATACCCGATAGCAGCGCCACGCTGATCAGCAGCGCGCCGAACAGGTCGATGCCGCCTGGCGCGCGCGGCGTCTCCACCCCGCCTGCCACGACGTAGATCAACAGCAGGGTGATGATCCCGGCGGGCACGTTGAGGAAGAAGATCCACTGCCACGAGGCCAGGTCCACGCCCGGCAGCGGCAGGTTGAAGCTGAGCAGCACCCACGCGGCGTAGGCCGGCCCGATCGCCATGCCGAGGTAGGTGGCGGCACCCTCCACCCCCAGTGCGGCCGAGCGTGAGCGCCCAACGAACAGGTGGCTGGCCAGCGCCATCGACAGCGGCACCATGGCGCCGCCGCCGAAGCCCTGCACCACCCGAGAGGCGATCAGCCAATCGAGCCCTGTCTCGGGACCGGCCGCTCGGCTGAGCCCGGCTCCCAGACTGCCGGCACAGAACAGCCCCAGGGCGACGACGTACAGCCGACGCGCGCCCCAGAGGTCGGCCGCGCGGCCGGCCAGCGGCATGGCCACGATGTAGGCCAGCAGGTACGCGTTCACGATCCACGAGGCCCGCGCCAGGCTTGCCCAGCCGCCGAAATCGGCCACGATCGCGGGCAGGGCGATGGCCACCACCATCAGCTCCACGCCGCCCAGGAACACGCCCAGCGAGGCGACCGCCAGCACCGCCCACGCAGCGGCCGGGTGCAGCCGCAGGGTCGGCTGCTCGCTCACAGGTCGGCGCGTCCCAGGGCGGCGATGGCCAGGATCAGTGCCGCGGCGGCCACCAGCAGCGAGCTGCCGCCGGCGCGCAGCGCGTCGGCGACCGGGCGCGCCTGGTTCGGGAGGTCGCCCAGGATGGCCAGGCCCGCAGCCGGGGCGGGGGCGGCGGAAAGCTGGGGCGCCAGCCCCAGCACGGCGATGAGCAGCAGGCCGGCGGTGACCCCCATGGCCAGCAACCCGGCGGGCCACGGACTGAGCAGCGCCCCCAGCAGCAGCCCGATCGCCACGGCCGCTGCCCCGGCGGCCCACGCGCCGATCAGCGGCGCCAGGAACGGCCACGCCTCGCCCACCTCGCTGGCCGGCGCGGCAACGGTCAGCCACACCAGCGTGGCCGCCGGCAAAAGACCCACCACCAGCAGGAGCACGAAGGCCGCGAACCAGCCGAGCAGGATCACCGGCCGCGGCACGGCGCGGATCACCAGCCAGCCGGCCGAGCCACGCTGCCGCTCCCTGGAGAGGGCGGCTGCGGCCACCCCGCCGACGACTCCCAGCGCCAGCGCCAGCCCGATCGCGAACCACTCCAGCGGCGACTCGAGCCGAGTGGCGGCGAGCGCAGGGGTGGTGTGCGGCAGGATCGCGCTCGGCACCGCCGCCAGGATGAGGATGCCCACGACCAGCAGCAGGCGGAAGCTGATCCACAGCTCGCGCAGGGCGAGCCCGGTGACGGTACCGAAACGCCTCACAGGCCCGCCGCCCGCGGCATCGGCTGCGCCCCCATCACGGCCAGGCTCGCGATGCCGCGCAGCGTGAGCGGCAGATGGCGTTCCACCAGCTCGTCGCGGTTGGCGTGAATGGCGAGGCGTCCGTTCAGCAGCAGCGCGACCTGGTCGACCAGGCCCTCTTCGCTGGCCGGAAAGCGGCTGGCCAGCACCACCGTCCGCCGGTCGCCGGGCACGGCCAGCAGACGTGCCCGCTCGTCGGGGTCCAGCGATCGCAGCGGGTCGTCGAGCAGCAGCACCTCCGGATCGGTGAGCATGGCGGCAGCCAGCGCCACGCGCTGGGCCAGGGGCGCGCCGCCGCGCGAGACCGGCTTGTCGAGCCCCGGCCCCAGCCGGTACTGCTCGATCGCGGCATCGATCCTTCGCCGGCGCTCGGCCCTGTCGTAGTCGGCCAGCCGTCCTGCCAGGTCCAGCACCTCGCGCGGCGAAAGCCAGGGATAGAAGCCCTGCTCGCCGCCCACGTAGCCGATGCGCCGTCGCCAGCCCGCATCGCCCTCGTCGGCACGTGGCACGCCGGCCAGGTCGAAGGAGCCGGCGGACGGTCGCGCCAGTCCGACCAGGATCCGCAGCAGCACCGAGGCGGCGTCATCCGGCTCCGACACGAGCAGCAGGCGCGCGCCCACCGGCACGCGCAGGTCCACCCCGTCCAGCACCTTCCGGCCACCCACCGAGCGGCGCAGGCCGCTCGTCACCACCGCCGCCGGGCGCATCAATCGCACCGACCGCGACGCCCAGAGGGCGTCCGGCGTGGAGCTGGTCATGGCGGGCCGCAGTCTAGCACCGGCCTTGACGGCTTCTGGCCGTGCCGATATCATAAGCAACCGCTTATATCAATCCGCATTTGATAAAGAACCGCTACGACATGACGACCTCCCGAACAACAGCCGGCGAGAGCGACCTGCGACGCCTGCGAACCCTCTACCGCGCGCTCGGCGACGAAACCAGGCTGCGCATCATCGGCCTCATGGCCGAGCTCGGACCGGTGCCGGTCAAGGCGCTGTCGGCCCGGGTCGGGCTGTCGCAGCCCCTCATCAGCTGGCACCTGCGGATCCTGCGGCTGGCCGGCCTGATCGACACCAGGCGGCAGGGCCGCGAGGTGATCTGCAAGCTGCGCCTGGCCGCCTTCGAGGAGCTGCACGAGGCCGAGGCGCGCCTGGTGGCCGGGACCGCGGGCATCGGACCTGGCACCGGCAGCCGCTGGCTCGGAGGCCACCAATGTCGGCTAGCCCCGCAGGCACCTGGCGCACCGCGCGGCAATTCGATCCTGTCCTCCCGCACCAAGCAGGCCGGTCGCGCCCTGCTGTCGCCGATCGTGCGGCTGGCGCTGGCCATGCACATCACCGCCAACATGGTGACGGTCATCGGCCTGTTGATCGTCATCGTCGCCACGATATTGGTCGGGACCGGCAACCTGCTGATCGGCGCGCTGGTGCTGGGCTTCGGCTCGGCGCTGGACGCGGTCGACGGCTCGCTGGCGCGTGCCAGCGGCGGCACCACCGAATTCGGTGCGTTCTTCGACTCCACGCTCGACCGGGCCGCCGAGGCAATCCTGTACAGCGGCGTGGCCGCCTACTTCCTGCGTTTCAGTCGCCGATCCGACGATCCCGGTGCTGCTCGCCATGGTGGCCCTGACGGGCTCGTTCCTGGTCAGCTACTCACGGGCGCGGGCGGAGGGCATCGGGCTCTCCGCGGAGGTCGGCCTGGCGCCGCGTGTCGAGCGTCTGGTGCTGATCGTGCTAGGCATCGGGCTGGCGGGCTTCGGCTTCGACTGGGCCCTGATCGGCGCACTCGCAATCATCGCGATGCTGGCCGTGTTCACCACGGTGCAGCGCATCTGGCATGTCTATCGGCTCACTTCGGGAGCACCGCAGGGAGCAACCGACGAACACAAAGGAGAGCGAACAGGGTGGCTGACGGAAACGGCAAGACCGCCAACGGCAAGCATGCGAGCAACGGGCGCCACGCCGCGGACGGCAAGATCCGGGTGGCGATCGTGGGGGTGGGCAACTGCGCCTCGAGCCTGGTGCAGGGCCGCCACTACTACGAGAACGCCAAGGAGACCGACTTCGTCCCCGGCCTGATGCACGTCAACCTGGGCGGCTACCACATCCGCGACATCGAGTTCGTGGCCGCCTTCGACGTCGACAAGGAGAAGGTCGGCAAGGACCTCTCGGAGGCCATCTGGGCGGGCCAGAACAACACCTTCAAGTTCACCGATGTGCCGAACGCTGGGCGTCACCGTCGAGCGCGGCATGACCCACGACGGCCTTGGCAAGTACCTGAGCCAGGTGATCGAGAAGGCCCCCGGCCCGACGGCCGACGTGGTCGGCATCCTGAAGAAGCGCAAGGTCGACGTCATGGTCTCCTACCTGCCGGTCGGCAGCGAGGAGGCGACCAAGTGGTACGTCGAGCAGGCGCTGCAGGCGGGCGTCGCCTTCGTCAACGCCATCCCGGTCTTCATCGGCCGCGAGCCGTACTGGCAGCGCCGCTTCGCCGAGAAGGGCCTGCCGATCATCGGCGACGACATCAAGAGCCAGGTCGGCGCCACCATCACGCACCGCGTGCTGACGCGCCTGTTCATGGACCGCGGCGTGCGGATCGACCGCACCTACCAGCTGAACTTCGGCGGCAACACCGACTTCCTGAACATGCTGGAGCGGGAGCGCCTGGAGTCGAAGAAGATCAGCAAGACCAACGCGGTCACCTCCATGCTCGACTACGAGATCGGCGACGACGAGGTGCACGTCGGTCCCTCCGACTACGTGCCGTGGCTCAAGGACCGCAAGTGGTGCCACATCCGGATGGAGGGCACGACCTACGGTGACGTGCCGCTCAACCTGGAGCTGAAGCTGGAGGTCTGGGACTCGCCGAACAGCGCCGGCGTCATCACCGATGCCATCCGCTGCGCCAAGCTCGGCCTGGACCGCGGCCTGGCCGGCACCCTGGTCGCGCCGTCTTCGTATTTCATGAAGTCGCCGCCGCTCCAGATCCACGACGATGTCGCCTACAACCGGGTGGAGGCCTTCATCCGCGGCGATGACAACGAGACACTGGACGGCAGCCAGGCACCGGAGCGCAGGAAGCTGCGCAAGCTGGCGAGCAGCAGCCCGAAGGCGGCCGCCTCCGTCGGCTGAGTGGGTGCCGCCAATCGATCGGGTGCGGCCGAGGTGCGCATGACCGCCGGTGCGGCGGTGCAGTCGCACGCCGGCGAGCGCACCCGCGAGCGGCTGGCCTTCTGGGCCTACCGCGCCGGCGAGACCGCCATCGGCACGCTGCCACGCGGCTTCGTGCTGCCGGTGGCCGCCGCGGCCGGCAACGTGGCCTATGACCTGGCCGGCGACAAGCAGGCCGTGGTGCGCGACAACCTGGCGCGCGCCGTGGGCCGGCCGGCCGACCACCCGAAGGTCGCTCGCGCGGCGCGGCGCGCCTTCCGCAACTACGCCCGCTACCTGGCCGACATGATGCGGCTGGCCGACGAGACGCCGGACGACGTTGGCGCCCTGGTCGACATCGACAACATCGAGCTCCTGTGGGAGGCCCGCGCCGACGAGAAGGGCGTGCTGCTGTGCACGGTGCACGTGGGCGGCATGGACGTCATCGCGCCGGCGCTGAAGAGGCACGGCCAGCAGCTGCACGTGATCGCCGACGACACGACCTACGGACGCCTGTACGACCACCTCAAGGCGGTGCGTGCCCGGCACGGCCTGACGCTCATCGGCTGGCGCAACCTGCGCGGCCTGTTCAAGGCGCTGCGCGCCGGCGAGAACCTGGTGCTGTTCTGCGACGGGGGCTATCGGCCAGGCGACGTCCCGGTCGAGTTCCTGGGCGAGCCGACCACCTTCCCCGCCGGGCCGGCCACGCTGTCGGCGCGCTCGGGTGCGCCGATGCTGCCGGTCGCCTGCTACCGCACCACGGAAGATCGGTTCTCCGCGCGCGGCCTGCCACTGATCCGGGCGAGCAGCGAGGAGCCGGCCGAGCTCTTCCGCGCCACCCAGGCGCTGGCCGATGAGCTGGGCACCGTGATCGCCGCCGATCCGGGGCAGTGGTACATGTTCCGCCCGATCTGGCCGCAGACGCCGGAGGGCCGCGAGCAGGCACGAGCTGCGCTCGAGACGGCCCGGCGCGGCGAGGACTGGACCCGGGCGGCCACCGGTTAGACCGATGCGAGGCACGGCACTGCGCCTGGGACTGCAGGTCGCCGACGCGGTGGCGCGCTCACTGCCGCGCGGCGCGGCCTACGCCCTGGCCGATCTCGGCGGCCGCACGTGGTTTCGCCTGGCGGCGGAGCGCCGTGAACTGGTGGCCGAGAACATGGTGCGGGTCGCAGCCGCCACCGGGCGACCCACCTCCGACCGCGCCATCCGCCGGATGGTGGAGCGCGCCTTCGTGAACCATGCGCGCTACTGGCTGGAGATGCTCCGCTCGCCGTACTACCGCGCCGAGCAGATCCCGGAGATCATCCACGTCGACGATTGGGAGCGCTGGGAGCCGGTGCTCCGCGGCGGGGCGGTGATCGCGCTGCCTCATCTCGGCAACTTCGAGCCGTACGGCCACTTCATCGTCCAGCACAACCTGCGGGCCGTGGCGCCGGTCGAGGAGACGGATCCGCCCGAGCTGTTCGACTTCATTCGCGCGCGACGGGCCAGCGGGAAGGTGGAGGTGGTGCCGCTCTCCCGCTCGACCCGGCCGATGCTGGCCGCGTTGCGCCGCGGTGAGCTGGTGGCGCTGATCGCCGACCGTGACCTGACCGGCGATGGCGTGCCGGTGACCATGTTCGGCCACCCCACCACCCTGCCGGCCGGTCCGGCGACCCTGGCGCTGCGCACGGAGCGACCCCTGCTCATGGCGCGCGTGCTGCGTACCGCACCCGAGCGCTTCTCCGTTCGCGCTGAGCTGGTCGAGGCACCCCGCACCGGGCAGGCGGACCAGGACGTGGCGGCCCTGACCACCGCCCTGGCGGAACGGTTCGAAGCCGCGATCGGCGAGGCGCCGGAGCAGTGGTGGGCGGCGTTTCAGCCCTTCTGGACCGATCAGCGCGCTGCCGAGCGTGCCGGCGAGGAAGTCGCGTGACGCCTCGCAACGGCGGTCCGCGCGGCAAGGCGGACATGCACCTGCACACGCTCTACTCGGACGGCACCGTGGCGGTTGATGCGTTGCTCCAGCACATCGAGACGCAGACCGACCTGGACCTGGTGGCGATCACCGATCACGAGCGCCTGGACGGCGCGCTGCGCGCCCGCGAGATCCACGCCGCCGGCAGCTTCCACTTCGACCTGGTGGTGGGCGAGGAGATCACCACGCGCCGCGGCCACGTGCTGGCCCTCTTCATCGAGGAGCGCATTCCCGCCCTGCGGCCGCTGCCCGAGACGCTGGAGCGCATCCACGACCAAGGTGGCCTGGCCATCGCGGCCCATCCGCTGGCGCCGCTGACCCCCAGCCTCGGCCGCAGCAGCCTGCTCGCCCTGCACCACGACCCCGATCCGCGCCACCATCTGGACGCGATCGAGCTGCTCAACCCCAGCGCCGCCGGTCGCGTGCGCCGCGTCGAGCGCTACCGGCTGAACGAGCGGATCCTGCACCTGGCGGCGGTCGGCAACTCGGACGCCCACGTGCTCGAGCACGTCGGCACGGGCTGGACCTGGTTTCCCGGCACGACCGCCGAGGACTATCACCAGGCCATCCACGACCGAGCCACCGCGCCCGCCGGCGAGCATTGGAGCAGCTGGCACAACGTGTCGGTCTACGGCCGGCAGCTCGTCGCCAAGGGCCGCCACCTGCGCCATACTCTGCGTCCCACAGGAGAGTGGCGATGACGCAGGCCCAGGTTGCCCAGGAGCGCCGTCACGCCGATCCATCGGTCCAGCCAACCCCCGTTCGCGGCCCGCTGAAGGTCGGCATCGTCAGCCCGTACGGCTACCCGCACCCCGGCGGGGTGAACGAGCACGTCCGCCACACCTACGAGGCCATGAGCCGCCTGGGCCACGACGTCTGGATCATCACCAGCAAGTACGGCAAGGAGCGCGAGACGGAGGGCCACGTCATCCGCCTGGGCACCGGCTACGCGTTCCCCACCAACGGCAGCATGGGCCGCGTCACCCTCAGCTGGCGCTTCAAGGAGCGGGCGCGCGACCTGCTGGCCGAGCATCGCTTCGACATCCTGCATTTCCATGAGCCGCTGGTGCCATTCCTGTCGCCGACCATGCTCGACCAGTCGGACACCGTCAACATCGGCACCTTCCACGCCTTCGGCGGCTTCTCGCCGTCGTACTGGATCGGGAAGCGCTTCGCCTCGCAGCTGGCCAACAAGCTCGACGGGCGCATCGCGGTGAGTGGCGCGGCGCGGCACTTCATCGGCCGCTACTTCCCGGGCGACTACCGGATCATCCCCAACGGGGTGGACCTCGACCTGTACGCCAATGCCGAGCCCATGGAGGAGCTGCGCGACGGGACCATCAACATCCTGTTCGTGGGCCGCTTCGAGGAGCGCAAGGGACTCATTCACCTGCTGAAGGCCTACCACCGCCTGCGCAAGCGGCACGTCGATGCCCGGCTGCTGGTGATCGGCTCAGGGCCGAAGGCCCGCGAGTACCGCCGCTTCATCGGCCTGCGCCAGATCCGCGACGTGGAGCTGCTGGGCCGCGTCGGCGAGGAAGCCAAGGCGCGCTACTTCGCGAGCGCCGACATCTTCTGCGCCCCCGCCACTGGCCAGGAGAGCTTCGGTATCGTGCTGCTGGAGGCGATGGCCGCCGGCGTGCCGATCGTGGCCAGTGACATCCATGGCTACAAGCAGGTCGTGCAGCGCGGCGTCCAGGGCCTGCTGGTGGAGCCCAAGAACTACCGCGCCCTGGCAGCCGCCCTGTACGCGCTCTCCAACGACGCTGATCTGCGACACCGCCTGGGTGACGCGGGCCGTGCCCGCGCTCCCGAATACTCCTGGGACCGCGTCACGGAGCAGATCGTGGACTTCTACCAGGAAGTTCGCGACCGGGTGCTGGCCGAGCGAGCATCCGCGCGCTGAGGCTCAGCCCGCCAGCGGCCGGCGGTAGTTCATCCCCCTGCGATGGACGGCGAAGCCGTTGGCCTCGTAGACGCCCAGGGCGCCGGTCGGGTTGTCGGCGTCGACGCCAAGCACCGCGCTCGTCATCCCCGCGTCGCGCAACGCGCGCAGCGATTGAGCCACCAGGGCTCGAGCCAGGCCGCGGCGTCGCCACGGGCGTCGCACGCTCACGCCAGCCAGGAGGCCGCGGCGCTCACCGGTCTGCTCGTTGAAGGTGCTGAGCACGCGGTTCATGACCACGCCGGCGACCTCGCTGCCATCCCATGCCACGCGCCACAGCTCGGGCCGGAACTCCGCCGAGCCGAAGAAGCGCTGAAACCCCTCCTCCGATTCCTCGGACGCGCCCCAGTGGTCGCGAAACGCCTCGACGTCGGCTGCCCAGATCTTGCGGTGGTCCTCCGGGACGACGCGGCCGGACCTCCAGCCCGTCGGGCAGTGGCATGTCGGCGATGTCATCCAGGCTTGGGCGCAGCATCTCGAAGAACCAGCGCACGACCTCGAACCCCTCCGAGGCGAGCAGCCGTGAACGACGCGTCTGGGACTCGAAGGCCCAGCTCTCCAGCCGCCGCTCGATCGTGGCATCCGGAGCCACGACCGCTTCGCCTCGCGCCCGGTCCTGCTGGTGGCGCACGTTGTGGCGCAGGAGGGCTCGCCCGAGACCCATGCCGCGATACTCCGGGTCAACCTCGCCGCCGGCGACGTAGTTGCGACCGCCGTCGTTGTCGTCGCTGGCCCGCGCCTGCGCGTAGCCGATGATCCGGCCATCGACCTCGCCAACCAGGCAGTCGACCATCGGGTCGAAGCCCGACGGGTGAGCGAACCATGTCTCCCACTCTTCCGGCGACTCCCGCTCGTCGAGGCCATCCGCCTCGGACGCGCGGTTGTGCATCTCCGACAGCAAGATGAGATCGTCGGGCAGGCGCAGGCGGCGGAAGGCAGAGGCCCGGGATCTCGGGCGCCTCCGCCGTCAGCTGCGCAAGCTCGCGATCCATCTCGATCACGCTGCCGTCTCCATCGGCTTGCGGTAGGCGCTCGAGCGGACCTCCGTTTCGAAGCCCGTGCCCGTGTACAGGCCCATGGCGCCGGTCGGGTTGTCCGCGTCCACGCCCAGCCCGGCGCTGGTCATGCCGCGCTCGCGGAAGACCTCCAGCGATCGCAGCACGATCGCCTTGCCCAAGCCGCGTCGCCGCCACTCGCGCCGCACGAAGACGCTCTGCAGCCAGCCACGCTGACGGCCGAAGGCGGCGTTCTCCGTGGCGTTGATCTCGTTGATCACGCCGCCGGCGATCTCGTCGCCGTCCCAGGCCACCACGAACAGGCTGGGATCGAACTTTGGGTCGCGCATCCACTGCTGGAATCGCTCCTCCGACCCGTCGAAACCACCCCAGTGGTCACGGAACGCCTCGATATCCGCC
This sequence comes from uncultured Chloroflexia bacterium, assembly GCA_963720505.1. Taxonomy (GTDB): domain Bacteria; phylum Chloroflexota; class Limnocylindria; order QHBO01; family QHBO01; genus DASSCW01. The sequence goes on along the minus strand of CAVRFT010000003.1, from coordinate 385,606 downwards.
TCCCACAGCTGGCGCAGCTGCGCTTCGCTCACCGGCCGCACCTCGATGCCGTCTGGCATGACCGGCTGCTCGATCTCGTCCAGCGCGGGCCGCACCATCTCGAAGAAGTAGCGCGCCGGCTGGAACCCGAACCGGGTCAACAGCGCGATCCGCTCGGTCTCCGAGTCGGCGGCCCAGGACCCCATGGACAGGGGTCGGTCGGTCGGGTAGGCGGCCGCCAGCCCCGTGACGTGAGCCTCCAGCGTGCGCTGCAGCCAGGTCCCGATCCCCCGTCGGCGCCAGGCCGGGTCGACGAGGCAGCCCATGCGGTACTCGCGCAGGCCGTCGGTGGTGTCGACCCACTCCGTGTCGGCGTTGGCCACCAGCGTGCCGTCAACTTCGACCATGAACGCGTCCCGCGCCGGGTCGAAGTGCTCGTTGCCGGCCGACAGCCAGTTCTCCTGCTCCTCCGGATCGGTGCGCCACGGCACGTCGTCGGCTTCGAAGACGCGGTTGGCCAGCTCGCTGATGGCCTTCCCGTCACCGGGCCGATACGTGCGCAGGGTCAAACCGTCGATCTCTGGGCGAGCCAGCTCGATCACCCGTGCATCGGTCGTCATGAGTCCATCTCCATTGGCTTGCGGTACGCGGCCGCGCGGGTGTCCACCGCGAAGCCGGCCTTCTCGTACAGGCGCAGCGCGCCCAGTGGATTGTCCGCGTCGACGCCCAGCCACGCGCTGGTCATGCCGCGCTCGCGGAGCAGCTCCAGGCTGCGCATGACCAGGCGCGAAGCCCAGGCCGCGGCCACGCCACGGACGCCGCACGGACACGCTGTCCAGCAGCCCGCGCAGGCGGCCGAGCTCGGCGTTCTCGCGCTGGTTGATGACGTTCGTGACCGAGCCGGCGATCTGCTCACCGTCCCACGCCACCACGAAGAGGTCGGGGTCGCCGTAGTCCGGATCGGCTAGCCACTGCTCGAACGCCTCGTCCGTTGCGTCGAAGCCGCCCCAGTGATCGAGGAAGGCCTCGACGTCCGCGTCGAACAGCTGCCGCATCTGCTCGCGACCGGCCACCGGGCGAATCTCCAGGCCCTCTGGCAGGTCCGGCACCACGATCTCGTCCAGGGTCGGCCGCACCATGTCGAAGAAGTAGCGCACCGGCTGGTAGCCCTGCTCCTTCACCAACGCCACCGCGCCCAGGCGGCTGTCGGGCGCGAAGGCGGAGTAGAAGCGGGGCCGATCCGTCCCGTGCTCGGCCGCGAGGCGCCGCAGGCGTGCCTCGTTGTGCCGCAGGATGGCCGTGCCGATGCCCCGTCGCCGCCACGCCGGATGGACGTGGCCGCGCGTCGAGTAGTCGCGCACGCCGTCGCTCGAGTCGACCCAGGTGGTCCAGCCGTAGGCGATCGGCTTGTCGTCGACCGTGACCACGGCCACGTCCTGCGCCGCGTCGAAGGTGCGCGACGGATGACTCGCCCAGTTCTGCAGCGCCTCGAAGCTGGTGCGCTCCTCGACGCGGTCCTCCGTATTCGCGGCATTGGCGATCTCGACGAAGACCTTGAGGTCCTCGTCGCCGGCGAACGGCCGCATGGCGACGCCGGCGGGAAGCCCCGCCGTGTCGACCATCGGCTCATCGGTCTGTGGAAGTGCCATGTGAGAACTCCGTGGGATTGCATTCCCGTCTGTTGCGTTGCCCATGTCTCGTTCCGTGCTCATCCGACGCGCTTCAGCTTTCCGGTGCGCTTCGCGTAGCGCTCTGCCCGACCGAAGGCCCACGTCCCTGCCGGGATGAAGACCACGGCCATGATCAGCAGCGGCCACACGTCGTGCAGCAGGCTGTCGATGCCCTTGCCGTTGATCAGGCCCTCGCGCACGCCGTCCAGCACGTAGGTGGCCGGCGAGAAGGCGCTGATCACCTGCATCCACTGCGGCAGGATCTCCACGCTGTAGTAGACCCCGCTGACCAGCAGCAGCACCGACTGGATGACGAAGACCATCTGCGCCCCGCGCTCGACGTAGACCAGCGGCAGGATCGACGCGGCGATCCCGATGCCGGCGAAGCTGATGGTGCCCAGCAGCGTGAACATCGCCGCGGTGGCGAAGTTCGCGTTGCGACAGGTCCAGCTCGAAGAAGAGCGACAGGATCACCAGCACGAAGATGGTGTGCACCAGGCCGAAGATGACCGCGTAGGCGGCCGCTCCCAGCAGCTGCGCGTAGCGGCGGACGGGGGCCATGAAGGTGTACTCCAGGGTCCCTTCCCAGCGCTCCCACTGCACGGCGTCGGCGATGAACTCGAAGACGATCGACAGGTAGCTCCAGAAGATGGCGCCGATGACCAGGGTGAGCAGCAGCGTCTCATTGTTCTCGGCGCGCCCGATGAGGCTGACTGCCAGCGCTCCGGCGACCGAGTAGATGAGCCAGGCCACTTCCCAGCCCCAATATCGCTTTGAGAGATTGAAGTTCCGCTCGACGAAGGCGTAGGACGCCCTCAGCTCGCGGGTCATGAGTGCCATTGCGGTTTGCTCCTGTCGACGTGGGCTACGCCGGCCCGAGTCCCGTTACAGGGACCGGACCGGCCGCATAGACGGGTCTGCCGCCAGGCGGGTGCCGACTCGCACCAGCTGACGACCGACCCAGCGCCGCACCTGGCGACGCTCCGGACGCGGCGCGCCCGATCCGTGGATCTGGTGGTGCAGCTGCGCCACGAGCTCCTCGTGATAGGCGACCACCTCCTTGGGGGTCGGATGAATCCACACGGTTTCTCACCTCCTTTCTCATCACTCGTCGTCGTTCTCGTTGTCGTCTTCCTCGACGTCGTCGTCGAGGGAGCGGCCGGTGAAGCGCATGAAGGCGCTTTCCAGCGTTGGTTCCATGCCGTAGCGCTCGGCAACCATCGCCTTGAGCACGGCGGGCGGGTCCTCTTCAACGATCCTTCCGTCGTTGAGGATCGCGATCCGATCACAGAGCCGATCCGCCTCGTCCAGGTCGTGCGTGGTCAGCACGATCGTGGCGTCGTGCTCGTCGCGCATGTCCTCCACGAAGGTCTGCACGTCCAGCTTCGACCGCGGGTCGAGTCCCGTGGTCGGCTCGTCCAGGAGCAACAGCACCGGGCTGGTCAGCAGCGCTCGCGCGATGGCGACCTTCTGCTGCATGCCTCGGCTCATCTGCTCCAGCGGACGGCCAAGCCGCTTCTCGCTGATGCCCAGCCGCCCCAGGATCTGGACCGCATCGGCCTTCGCCTTCCTGGCATCAAGGCCATACAGGCGGGCCGCGTAGACCAGGTTCTCGTACGGGCTGAGCTTCTTGAAGAAGGCAGCGTCCACGCTGACCCGGTTGATCAGGCGCTTGACGGCCATCTCGTCGCGTTCGATATCGTGGCCGAACACCTCGACCTTGCCGGTATCGAGCGTGAGCAGCGTGCTCATCAGCCGGATCAGGGTCGACTTGCCGCTGCCGTTGGCACCCAGCACGCCGTAGATCTCGCCGCGACGGATGGTCAACGACACGTCGTTGATCGCCACCACGGGCTTCTTGCGACGGCCGACCACGAACGACTTGGTCAGATGCTCGACCAGCACGGCCACGGGGGCCTCGGGCTTCACCTGCGGGAGGGCAGCCGGCATCTGGCCGCGCCGCTCCTCGGCGACGACCGCATCGGTCTTCGATTGTTCAATGACGCCGGTCATGTCTGGTCCCTCGTGTGTGGCCATGTGTCCCCTGTTTCGAAGAAAGAACGAGCCGCGGTCCCGGCGGATCCGCGGCTCTGGCTGATGCGGTTGGGCATCAAAAAACCGTGGACCCGATCTGGCCCACGGCTCGTGGCGTCTGATTGGCGGCCTTGCCGCCGTCTCGTCAGCTCGAGGCGGGCGCAGATCTCCCGTCGTCGGCGCCACTCGGTGGCGTTACCAGACGGAACGCGATGGGAGCGTTCTTCGGGAGGTTCATCGCCTTCGGTCGATCCTCGTGTGATGGTTGGTGGCCGGACGGCGCGCGGAAGCAGCGATCTGCTCACGGTGGCCGCCGCGGGAGTCTACGACCGCCCGGGCGCCGATGTCAAGGTTCGCCCGGGGTAGTAGTTAGAGGGGCGAAAGTTGCCGCCGGGTTCGGCGGCCGGCTGGCTAGTCGAAAAGGCGCATGAGCTGGATGCCAGCCGAACGGCCGCCGACATCGTCGCCGACCTGACCGAGATCGCGTCGCGCCCGATGAAGGGTCTCTCGCGCAGGCAACCGGGCGGTGCGACAATGCACGGGCCCATTAGCCGAACCAGGCCGAAGGTCGCCCCGCCCAGACCGACAGCGGAGGTCGCCATGAGCAGCACGGTCCAGACAGCCACCGACATCCGTCCCTTCCACGTCGACACTCTCGACGAGAAGCTCGCCGAGCTGCATCGCCGCATCTCGACGACGCGCTGGCCCACCCGGGAGCTGGTCCATGACCGATCGCAGGGCGTGCAGCTCGCGATGCTCCAGCAGCTCGCCCGCTACTGGACGACCGAGTACGACTGGCGCAAGGCCGAGGCGAAGCTCAACGCCTTGCCACAGTTCACGACCGAGATCGACGGCGTGGACATCCACTTCATCCACGCCAAGTCGGCGCACGAGAACGCGCTGCCGTTGATCATGACCCACGGCTGGCCAGGCTCCGTTACCGAGCTCATCGACTCCGTTGGCCCGTTGACCGACCCGACCGCTCACGGAGGCAGCGCTGAGGATGCCTTCCACCTCGTGCTGCCCTCCCTGCCCGGGTACGGCTTCTCGGGCGAGCCGGTCGAGGTTGGGTGGGACTTGGGTCGGACCGCACGGGCCTGGGCAGAGCTCATGAGCCGCCTCGGATACACCAGCTACGTCGCCCAGGGCGGGGATGTGGGCGCCGGCGTCACCGACGCCATGGGCCGCCAGGCACCCGAGGGGCTGATCGGCATCCACACGAATCTGCTCGTGCCGGCGCTGAGCGGCACCATGCCGACGGATACCGACGAGGAACGCTCTGCGGCCGCGCAGATCGCCACCTTCCAGAAGTCCGGGGAGGGCTACTTCATCGAGATGGCCACCCGTCCGCAGACGATCGGCTACGCCCTGCTCGACTCCCCTGTCGCTCTGGCCGCCTGGATGGTCGACCACGACACCGATTCCTACTACAAGATCGCTCGCGCCTTCGTCGAGGGGCAGCCCTCGGGCAACCTGACGCGCGACCACATCCTCGACAACATCACGCTCTACTGGCTAACCGGCACTGGCGCCTCTGCGGCCCGGTCGTACTGGGAGGCCTACGGACCCGACGCGCCGGCTGCTCGCCAGCAGCCCTTGGCGCCGCCGCCGATCCCGTTCGCTTTCACGGCCTTCCCGGGCGAGATCTGGCGGACTCCGCGTAGCTGGGTCGAGGCGAGCTACCCGAACGTCGTCTACTTCCACGAGGTCGACAAGGGCGGCCACTTCGCTGCCTGGGAGGAGCCGGAGCTGTTCTCGTCCGAGCTCCGCGCGGCGTTCAGCTCACTGCGCTGATTGGCGCCTTGAATCACGATGAAGGTTCTCGCGCGCGGCCGGCCCGGGCGGCAGAGTTGGTACGGCGAACCGAAATAGCTGAGTCCCTCGACGTCGCACGTCCCTCGATCTGGAGCTACCGCAAGCTTGGGGAAGCCTTCCAGCTCCTGACTACGTCACGCTGACGGGGCTCTGCGTGTTGGATTGGAAAGCGCCCGGCCAGTCCCGTGATTGGCGATGACCTTGTCGATCTCCTGCCGGAGGCGGAGCGTTTCTGCCAGGGCCACCACGATCCTCTGGTATTGATCAATGTCGTCCTCGGAGAGGACACGACCCTTGCGGTCTCTGAGCCACTAGGAAGGAACGCTGCCAGTCATCTCGGAGGCGAATCCGCCGCCGCGCTTCCGCGACATCATCGCTTCTTCCCACCGATGAAGGGCATGGCGGCGGCCTGCTTCATCCACGACGCCGCCTGGCGTTCGTCGAGATCGTCCACGGATGCCAGCTCGACGCCCCGTGTGGACTTGCCCATCCCGACCGGCGTCACCGGCGGTTCCGGCTTGATCTCCGTCCCGCGTATGAACATCAATTTCACATGGCCGACGAAGGCGCCGGACGAGAAGCACCAGCCCCCGCCAGTACCGTAATACGCCATCCCCCACTTCACCGCACGCTGGAGGTCCGGTAGCGTCTTGGCCGCCAGGGCATCGATGCGCTCGGCGACGCCGCGCTGCGGCTGCGGCAAGCTGGCGATGTAAGCGAACACGGGCTCGTCGCCTTCCGCGGCCTTCGCGGAGCTTGCCTTGCCCGTCATGGCGACCAGCAGCTTCGTGGCAGGCTTGGCGTTGTCGGTCTTGGCACGCATCCTCGACGAATTCATGACTGTCCCACGCTCGCGCCCAGGGTGAGGAGAAGCTGGTCCAGTTGCGCGAACGTCTCGACCATCGCATCCGCCGCCCCGGTGCCGGCAGCGTCGAGAGCTTCCTTGGAGGAATGGAGCTCGTGCATGACCAGCAGCGTCTTGCCACCCTTTTCCTCGAATGTCACGGTGGTGACAGGCCCACCCTCACCACCTTCCTCATTGGTCCACACGAGGCGCGAGTGCGGTGTCACTTCGAGGTACGTGCCGAAGAACGCCACGGCATCCGGTTCGAACTCGAGACGGTACTTGCCCCCGACACGAACATCCATCTCACAGGAACGAAGCGACATGCCCATCGACTTCGGCACCCACCACTGCCTGAACAGCTCGGGCTTGGTCCACGCCTCGAACACGAGGCGCGCCGGGCCGTTGAAAGTTCGCGTGACGACGAGCTCACGCTCGGCCCTCCGCTCCACCGTCGTAGGGTTCTTCATGGGGGCCTCACTCTCTCTTCTTGCGTCCATCAACCTTCTCCTTGCGTTTCAGTTCCTCGACAACCTTGTCCAGCTCGTCGAACCGTGCATCCCACAGCTGGCGGTACCTCTCGATCCATGCCGCCTCTTCATCCAGTCGGCGCGGGCCGAGCCTGCAGGTCCGCACGCGCCCGACCTTCGCCGTGGTGACGAGCCCCGCCTGCTCCAAGACGCCGACATGCTTCTTCATGCCCGTTAGGGTCATGTGGAAGTTGCCGGCGAGGTCCGTGATCGAAGCGTCTGCACGCCCGAGCTGCTCCAGCACACCGCGTCGGGTGGCGTCCGAGAGCGCAGAGAACGAGGCATCGAAGCGGCCGCCCACATACTGAACCATACGGTTCAGTATGCACCACACCGGTCGGCGCATGCAAGCGGCGCGCGGCCGCCGTCCGCCCAGGACCGATGGGTCTAGGCCGGCTCGACGTTTCCGGTGTTGCCGTCGACGGTGACGCGCATTCCGGTCGACAGGCGAGCGGTGGCGTCCCCACAGCCGACGATCGCCGGAATCCCGTACTCGCGGGCGATGATCGAGGCATGCGACGCCGGGCTGCCGACGTCGGTGACCACGGCCGCTGCACGGGTGAAGAGCGGCGTCCAGGCCGGGGCCGTCAGCGGCGCCACCAGGATCTCGCCCGGCTGGAGCGTGTCGAACTGATCCGGACCGTGGACAACGCGGACCGGCCCGGTTGCGATACCGCCGGAGGCCGGGCTGCCGGTGACCAGCGCCGTCGCCGACGGCACCGCGCCCAGCGAGCGCGGATAGCCGTCCCACATCCGCTTCAGCATCGGATTCAGCTTGCCGATGAGCAACGGCGGCACCAGCTTGGCCTGCTCATCACGAGTGGCACGGCGCGCGGCAATGTCCGGTGCCGTGAACTCCGCCGGACTGTCCAGCGCGGCCAGGACCTCGTCCTGCGTCAGGAAGAACACGTCGTCCGGATCGGCGAGCGCGCCGTTGCTGGTCAGTGCCTGACCGATTCGCTGCACGGCGCGCCGCATGACCGGCCAGGGCAGCGTCAGCTCGGCTGTCTGCTCCTCGCGGATCGGGACGAGGTGCTGGCTGTCGGTCAGCAGCTGCCTGAACTTGCGGAGCCGGCGAGGTGACGAGGCCAGGACTGCCTCGGCGGCTGCCTCGGCAGCCTCGCGCTGCCGCACCAGCGCATCGTGATCCGTCGTCGGCGGCGAGCGCCCTGTCCGCTGCCGAGTGGTGCGTACCACCAGTCGAGCGAGCTGACCGCGTGGCTGCTGGGCGCGGCCGGAGCCGCGATGCCGGCGACCAGCGGCAGGTGGCTGCCGCCCAGGGTCGGCCTGAGATGAGCCTGGTAGAAGCGGGCCAGGTTCATCTCCATCTTGTACGCCGCCCCGGCCAGGGCCGCGATCGAGGTGAAGTACTCGCCGGCGGCATCGGCCAATCCGTCCGACCAGGCCGGGCAAGTGCCTCGATCGGCGAGGGTCTCCACCCGCCCTTCGTCCTCGCCGACCAGCGCCCGATACCGAGGCTGCACGTCGGTTCGCCACCAGCGCTCCATGATCGGAAAGCTGTGTCGCACGGTGGCCGGCAGACACACCCGCCACGGCTCTTGGCTCACGCACGAGGTGCGAGATGATGCCCGGCAGGCTGCGGAGCATCGCGGCCGGCCGACAGGAAGTTGATCGAGTAGAAGTACCAGCCATTGACGATGACGTGGTACGGCCGTGGCGCCCGCTGCCCCAGCATCTCCTTGGAACATGGCGTGCATGCGATCCTCAATGCCGGGCAGCAGCCACGACGCGAACAGCGGCGTCACCGGCGCGCCGATCCACTCGCCCAGGCGCAGCTGTCGCGTGAATGCGCCGGCGGCGCCGGGCTCCCACGAGACCTGCGGTGGCAGCGCCGTCATCGGCCTGGCCTGCAGGATCCAGAGCGTGCCGTCAGCGTCGATCGCCCACTCCACGTCCTGCGGGCTGTTGCGCTCGCGTGGCGATGCGGCCGCGCTTCGGTGGCGACCGCGATCGCCTGCCGCGTCATCGATCGCTGACTCGGTGCGTCGTCTGGATGGTGGCGCTGCCGTCGGCTGACGACCCACTCATCGCCGATCGGACGCGCCCGAGACCAGGCGGTCGCCGGTGCCTCGCACGGCGGTGACGATGCGTCGTCTCGCGGTCGCCGGTGATCGGATCCGCGGTCAGCGCGACGCCTGCCGCGGCAGCGTGGACCATGCGCTGGACGATCACGGCCACACCCGCGTCGGTGCCGTTGCCGGCCGCGGCATAGCTGGCGAGGTGAGCGCCGCTGCGCGCTGGCCAGCGTGCGGTCCGCGGCCTCGGCCAGGCCCTCGACCGGGACGTCCAGGGCCGATTCGTACATGCCGGCAAACGATCGCTCGGCCCCGTCCTCGCTGACGCCGCTCGAGCGCACCGCGAACGTGCCGTCGCCCAGCGCCGCGACGCCACCTTCGAGCAGCGCCCGACGCTCATCGGCGGAGAGCTGTCGCGCCGGCGACCGTCAGAACCACCCCGTCCGGCACCCGTACGCCCTCGGCCAGCAGCTCCCCCAGGCTGGCGGCCTTGCCCCCGACCTCCGGTAGCATCGGTCATGCGCAGATCGCGCAGGGGTCGCAGCGTCGCCGTGCTCATCGGTTCTTCCTCCGGCTGGCGGCCAGCGCCGCCCGAACGATCCAGTCCACGTCATCAGCCACCTGCTCGACCGAGGCGCCCAGCACTTCGCTCCACGTGCGCAGCGCCGATGAGTTGAGCAGCACGGCCAGCAACCGCACCATCCGCTCGCGATCGGCTTTTGCCAGCGGTGGGTCAAACGAGTCGACCAGGCGTTCGATCATGCCCAGCCGACGCGGGATGCTGAGCGCCCGGACCTCGGCCGAGGCCGGACTGGCCATGGCTGCGCGAGTGAGCTCGTCGAACGAGCCGACCCGCGCGGCGTAGACCCGCACGTTTTCCTTCAGCTCGTCGAGCGATCCCGGGAATGGCGGCTCGTTCACCCCGGCGCGCTTGAGCGCGTATGGGTAGATCGCCGCCAGCAGGTCCTGCTTGCTGCCGAAGTGACGGTAGACCGTCGGCACCGAGACCCCCGCTTCACGTGCCACGGCCGGGATCGAGATGGTGGCGATGCCGCGAGCCATGACGCGCGCCGTCGCCTCCAGGATGCGGGCACGCGTCTCCTCCGCCTGCTGCGCACGGAGCTCGCTTCGATACTCTCGTGCGGCGACGTTATTGGCGATACGAGTCATATTGTGAATATATGACCCATGTCAAGCAGGAGGGCTGGCGGGCGGTGCGACAATGATGTGGCAGGCCGTGGGGCGCCACGGATCCTTGTGAGGACGTTGAGCATGCACATCAACCGCGGCCTCCTGTTCTGGGGCCTCGCGCTCGTCACCGCCGGCGTGGTGGCGCTGGCCTCGGCGCAGGGCTGGATCGACATCCCGATCATGGCCGACCTGTGGAACTTCTGGCCGGTGATCCTCATCGTCATCGGCCTGGCCATCGTGCTGTCGCGGACGCCGTTCGCCGTGATCGGGGTCGTCGTGGCTGCTCTGGTGGTGGGCTTCGCCGCCGGCGCCGTCATCGCGGCCGGACCCGGCTTCGCCACCTGCGGCGATGTTCGGGGCGCCCAGGACACCTCCGATGGCGAGTTCGGCGCCGACGACCGCCAGCGTCAGCCTGGACATGAACTGCGGCGACCTGACCATCGGCCTGGCCGATGGATCGGCCTGGCAGGCTGTGACGACCACCGAGGATGGCGACGCCGTCAGCCTGACGGCCACCGCCGATTCGCTCGACATCCGCTCCAACACCGGCGGCTTCCCGTTCAGCCACGACCGGCAGGACTGGAACGTGACGCTTGGCCGCGACGTCGCCTACGACGCCTGTCGCTCACCCTCAATGCAGCCGACGGCAGACTGGATCTCAGCGACGGAGCACTTCGCCAGCCTCGAGGCCCATCCCAACGCTGGGTCGCTGCACGTGAACCTGGGCGGCAGCGCCGTGGATGAGCTGGACATCCAGATGAACGCCGGATCGCTCTCACGTACAGACCGATGCCGAGACGCAGCTGGCCGGGAGGATCGGCGTGAACGCCGGCAGCGTCGACCTGTGCACCGATCCCGACGCGGGCCTGCGCATCACGGTGGACGCCAATGTGACGTTCGCCCACAACCTGGACGACTCCGGGCTCCAGAAGTCCGGCGACGGCACCTACACCAGCGCGACCTTCGACGTCGGCTGCGCAGACGATCGACCTGCGGCTGGAGGGCAATGCCGCCAGCTTCACCCTGAACCCGGAGGAGGGCTGCGCATGAACCGGCGCCTGTACCGATCCCGCCGCGACTCGATCCTGGGCGGAGTGGCCGGCGGCGTGGCCGACTACTTCGACATGGACCCGTCGATCGTGCGCGTGGTGTGGGCGGTGCTGGCCCTGGTCACCGGCGGCATCTTCCTGGTGCTCTACATCGTGATGTGGATCATCGTGCCGGAGGGCCCCAGCGCCGCGACCGTGGCGCGCGCGGCCGCGACCGAGGGTCCGCCATTGCCCGTCGAGCCGGGCAGCGAGCTGCAGGTCGCGGACGCGCCGGCATCTGAGCTGCCCGCCCACCGACTGGGAGACGACCCGAACAGCGGCTGCGCCGCGGAGGCTCAGGCGGTGCCGTGATCTTCGGCGTGATCCTGATCGGGCTGGGGGTCTGGTTCCTGATCGACCAGTACGTTCCCGCCATCAACACCGACCTGCTGTGGCCGGTAGCGCTGGTGGTCCTGGGTGTCGTCCTGCTGGTCGTCGCCCTGCGACGGCCCTCGTCCCAGTAGCTCGCGACCGTACAGCGCGAACGCCGCGGCGCTGACCGCCACCAGCACGCCGGCGATCAGCTTCACCGAGTCGGCCGCGATCAGCTGGCCGCGCTCGCCCTGGGGCGGGTTCGGGAACTGGAAGGCGTAGTTCCAGGGCGGGAAGGATCGGGCCATGTTGATGTACCAGTCGGGCATCGCGATGGCCGAGCCGAGCGGGAAGACCAGGACGCCCACGATCGCGGCCAGCACCAGGAAGGCGATCGCCAACGGCCGATACGTCCATGTGCGCAGCATCTCGTCGACCACGTACGCCACCGCCACCATGGCGAAGATCACCGCGGTCAGGTAGTGGTAGTGGAACGTGGCGCGTTCGATCCGGGTCCAGGGCAGGAACTGGAAGGCGAAGGCCACCACCAGCAGCACCATCGCCAGCGAGCGCCGCTTCCAGGCCATCAGCCCACACCAGATCAGCGCCGGCACCCCGGCCCAGAACAGGATCGGGTTGCCGCCGTTGTAGATGACGGCGATGCGCCGCTCGTCGAAGTCGTGCCCGTAGAACCAGACCGGCTTCAGGTCCAGCGGCCAGCTCCACCACGGCGACGACGATGGGTGGCCGGCCTGCAGGCCGAAGTGGTAGCCGAACATCTGGGCCTGCATCTCGTCCAGTGACCAGCCATAGCCGGGACCGGCTGACGGGCCGGCGATGTTATGGCCGAGTTCCAGGTATGGCACGTACGCCAGGAAGTAGACAAGCAGCGGGATCACCGCCAGGCAGGCGGCGATCCATGGCCACTGGAACCCGCCCAGCTCGCCGGGCAGCTGCCAGCGGCGATCGCTGTCCGGGGTCCGTCAGTGATCGGACGGCCCGGATGACCAGCAGCACGGCGGATCCGGCCAGCAGCAGGTAGGCCGGCCAGGCCACCTGCGCGGCGCGCGCCAGCACGCTGAAGATGAGCTCCACCGCACCGCCGGGTTCGCGTGCGTCCTCGACCTGGTTGTAGGCCAGCGTGAAGGCCAGGCCCACGGCCGCCAGCACGGCGATGGTCGCAGACAGTCCCAGCAGGTCGCGCAGCTCCAGCTGGATCGGCCGCACCCAGACCACCACCAGGGCCAGCGCCAGGGTGGCCAGCGCCACCACCAGGAAGGGCCATGGCGCGCCGAAGCCCATCACCACCGCAATCGCCGCGACCAGCGCCACCAGCAGGAAGCGGCCGAGCGACGAGCGGGCGAAGACCAGGATCCAGATGCCCAGCATCGCGTAGATGCCGACCCACTTGGTGGCCGCCGCCAGGCCGATCAGCACGCCGACCAGCGGCAGTGCCCACCAGGCGCTGCGTGGCCAGCGGCCTGACCAGACCTGCCAGAACACGAGGTAGGCAGCGGCGATGAAGACGGCCACGTAGATGTCGTTCATGCCGATACGGCTCATCACGTAGCTCATGCCGTCGACCGCCACGAAGACGCCGGCCAGCACGGCGATGCGCCGCCGGCTGAACATGGTCGCCGCCAGCAGGTAGATCAGCGCAACCAGCACGGAGCCGAAGCCGATGCCGGCCAGCCGCCAGGCGAAGGCGTTGCTGCCCGCGTCGATCTGCACCAGGCTGCCGCTGCCGTCCTCCGCGGTCACCGACACCAGCAGGCGCCCGTGGTCCTCGTCCTGGTCGTGATCGGACACGTCGAAGGCCATGGCCAGCGGCTGCCCGCTGAGCAGGGTGGTGTCGAAGGCGGCGAAGCCGGCGCTCTGGCTGCCGCCATTGCCGATGGGCTGGACAGTCCACACCGCGGGCTGCTGGCTCGATTCGTCGAAGCCGGCGATGTAGATGATGTTGGCCACCGACTGCCAACCGATCAGCGATGGGGTGCCCGGCAGCGGCGCAGTGTCGATCTCGTTGACGCGTTCGTCGAAGACGGTGATGCCGCCGAGAACCGCCGGGTGCTCGTTGTCGGCGGGGAGCGGCCCGACCGGTACCCAGACCTGCGCGTCGTCGCCGCGGCCGCGCACCTCGATCGGCCCGACTGGCGGCGACGGCAGCGTCTCGACCCGCGGGTTGCCGTTGATGTCCTTGTCGGGCAGCAGCGTGGCCGCGTCCATGACCACGAGCACGTTGCGGTCGAGGTCGGTGGCTACCACGAATGGGCCGCTGGGCGCGTCGCCGGTGGTGCCCGGGACGTACCCGACCCCGCCTGCCACCACCTCACTGCGGGCCAGCTCCACGCCCGTGGCCTTCTCCGTCTCCACGATCCCATCGGGGCCGCGGAACAGCAGGGCGGGCTGGTCCGGCGGCACGTCGATCTCGCTCACGCCTGCCAGGCCGGTCTCGATCGTCAGCCCTGCGGCGGGCGGGCCGCGCTCTCCACGCACCGACAGGAAGGCGGCCAGGTCGTAGGTGATCACCGTGCCGGAATCACTCATCCCCACCAGCAGGCGTGCCTGGTCGGGGTCATAGGCCAGGCTGGCGACGGGGCCGCCTGCCTGCCAGTCGGCCACCACCTCGCCGCTCATCACGCTGCGGGCCGTGATGGTCCCGCCGTCGGCGGCTCCAAAGACGATCGAGTCGACCACGCCCTCTTGCTGGCGCTGCGGAGCCACGGCCAGGGCGTGGTACGGCGCGCCGGTATCGGTCTCCGCCACCACCTTGTTCGGATCGGCCACCACGATGCCGGCCGCGATCAGGTACTTGGCCAGCATCGGGTGGGTCCACTCGTAGGTATCCCGTGTCCAGCCCTCCTGCCAGTCGGCCAGCCACTCGGTCGCCGAACGGGCGTGGTAGACCTCGTCGAAGTGCATCGACCGCGGCGTGTCCAGGCGATACAGGCGGAAGAGGAAGGCGAACAGCACGAGCCCGACGACCACGGCCAGGTCGATGCGGTCCAGCCGGCGGCCGCGCTCACGCAGGTACGGATCGCCCGGGTCGGGCCGCAACCAGGCCGAGAAGCGGTGGAACGGGTTGCGGGCGATGGCGGCCACGGTTGGGGGTGCCGCTCCGCCCAGACGGTCCGCGCCGGACGACGGGTGGGACGGGGCGCCGGACGCCGCGTTGGCCACCGCCACGGCCGCGCCTGCGGCAACGGACGTCGCACCCGCGGAACTGGCTTTCGCAGTGGCGGTACGCCGCATGAGCGGGGCCCAGGCCGCGGCCGCCGCCCAACCGACGAGCATCACCAGGACGACCACGATCATGGCCGAGAGGCCCACGATCCCGGTGTCGCTGAAGAGGGTCGTCGCCAGCAGCGGATCGCGCGGCATCGCCAGGCCGCCAACGCCCGGGTTGATGGGCGGACCGTCCACGAAGGACCAGTCGGCGGTGTAGACCCAGTAGATGTTGGCGAACGCCGAGAGCGACAGGAGCGCGTACAGCGCCGCGCCGCCCCATCTGGCCAGGGCGAGGGGCGTGGCCATCAGGCCCGCCAGCAGCAGGATCTGCATGATCGGCGACGTCGTGTCCGGGTGCAGCAGCCCGGTCGGTGGCAGCACGTCCAGCATCAGGACCAGCGCCGCGGCGCCGGTAACCGCCGCGATGAGCCACCCGCGGCTGGTTGGCCAGCGACGCAGGACCAGCGGCGCGGCCAGGGCCAGTGCCGGGAACATGTAACGCTCATGGACCCGCGTGGGAAGTGCGAAGAACGCCACCGCAAGCACCAGCGCGCCGAACAGCAGCCCTTCCGGGTCGTCGCGGCGAGCGAGCTGCCAGTAGGCAATCAGGGCGGCGACGCCGAACAGCACAGCGCCGACCAGCTGCCAGCTGACCGACACGGATCCGAGCGTGAAGGCCACACCGGCGCCGTCGACGCAGTTCGGCGGATTGGGCGCGTCGCAGCCCCAGGTGATGGTGTCGCCCATGCCGCTCCAGGCGTTGCGCCAGATGTTGAAGCCGTTGATGGTCAGGCCCTTGTACAGGTTGGCGGCCGAAATGAAGCGGTCGATCAGGCCGTGCGTCGGCTGCGACGGCGCCCAGATGGACAGGCCGAACGGCCAGATCAGCGCCACCAGCGTGCCCAGGCCGGCCGCCAGCGAGGTGAGCACGCGTAGCAGGTCCTGGCGCCCGTCCCGTTCCGGATCCGCCGAGCGGCCGAACAGGTGGCGCTTCAGGCCCACGATCGCGACGATCGGGAATGACGAACGCGTACTGGAACTTGATGAGCAGGGCCACGGTCGCGCCGATGGCGGCCAGCTCGGTCCAGCCGCGTGCCAGCCAATAGAGGGTGACCAGCACGGCCAGGGCGCCGACCGAGTCGACCTGCCCCCAGACCGCCGAGTTGAAGACGGTGCCGGGATTGAAGAGGTAGATGGCGGCCGCGATCAGGCCCAGCGACTCACCGCTCCAGGCCCCGAACTTGCCATCCAGGAAGCGACGTGAGTACAGGAAGAGCATCGCGGCCACGCCGGCGTCAGCCAGGATGCCCGGCAGCTTGACCAGCCCCGGCGTGATGTCCACGCCCAGGATCAGAGGCTGCAGCGCGCGGCCGATGGACCCCAGCAGCCACAGGACATAGAGGTAGCCGGGCGGGTAATCGCTGAAGTAGGACGGATCGTAGAATTCGCCGGGTCCACGCTCGGCCAGTCGCTGCGCCCAGGCGCTGAAATCGCCGACGTCGATCCGGAAGCCGGATAGCGGCAGCAGCACGCCCCCGACCAGGACGCGCAGGAGCATCCCGCCGATGATGATGACGATGAGGAGCGTGACTGCGTCGCGCGGCAGGGAGAAGCCGATTGGCCTCGCGCCCCGCCCCACGGAGTCGCGGGTCATCGGTGCCGGCGCGTCGCTCACGGGCGCCGGCGGGTCTTCCACGCCAAGGTGGCGGTGAGTATACACGCCGGTTCGGACGCTCCCGGCCGGGCCGGAGTTTCCTCAACCAGGCCGCGTTCGGTCGTTCCCTACGCCTCGTCGGAGGCCGCCTGGGGCGCCGCGGCGGTGGCCCTGGTGGCGCTCGCCTTCTACCTGCGCACCATGCTGCCGTCGACCGGCTTCTGGGACACGGCGGAGGCGCAGACCGTGCCTTACACGCTGTCGATCTTCCACCCCACCGGCTTCCCGACCTACACCCTGATCGGCTGGCTATGGAGCCATCTGCCGCTGGGAAACGTGGCGTGGCGCATGAACCTGCTATCCGGGGTGTGCGTGGCCGGTGCCAGCGCCCTCGTCGTGCTCTGCGTCGACCAGCTGGCCGTGGAGCGGCATCGGTGGGCGGTGGCCGGCTCGGCCGTCGTGGCGGGCCTGGCCTTCGCGCTTGCCTCGGAGCCGTGGCGCAACGCCATCCGTGCGGACGTGCACGCGCTGCACATCCTGCTGGCCGCGCTGCTGGTGTGGCTGCTGCTCGTCTGGCGCTCGGCGGAGCGGGCACGTGCCCGGCGCGCCGGCGGCTGGCTGCTCGGTTCCGCACTGGTCTTCGGCCTGGCGATGGGCAACCACCCGCTCATCGGCCTGATGGCCTTCGGCATCGGCGCCTGGCTGCTGTTCGTCGACCAGAACCTGTGGCGGCGCTGGCGGCTGGTGCTGGGCTGCATCGGCCTGGTGGCCCTGGGCATGAGCGTCTATGCCTACATCCCGCTTCGCGCCCTGATCCCGCCCGAGCCGCCGCTGTTCTATGCCCGCCCGAATACCCTGGAGCGCTTCCGCTACCTGGTCTTCGCCGAGCAGTTCCGCGACCTGTTCAACCCGCTCGCCAACCCGTTCGCCAACTTCGGCGCCAAATGGGCCGATGCGTCCGGGGTGCTGACCGGCCAGTTCATCGGTCCCGGCTGGCTGATGGCCGCGGTGGGGGCCTCGATCCTGGCCGCCCGCGACCTGCGCGCGTTCCTGTTCATGCTGCTGCTGGTGCTGCCGAACGTCATCTACTCGATGAACTTCGTGGACGGCGACATCGCGCGCTACTACCTGCTCACCGTCCTGGTCGGCGCGATCATGATCGGCGTGGGGATCAGCGCCGTGGCGGCGATCGCGGCCCGCGCCATGGCCGATGCCAGCCGCCGCTCCTTCGCCTGCCTGGGCCGCCGGCGGGTGGCGATCGCCACCGGGGCCCTGGTGATAGGCGCTGCCGCTCTGCTGCCCGCGGCAAGCCTGCTGGTCCGTTACCCGGAGCGCGCCGAGCAGGGTGCCAATCGCGACGCCGACGCCTGGGTGGCATCGGTCTACCGCGCGCTGCCGGACAACGCGGTGGTGATCAGCTGGTGGAGCTACTCCACGCCGCTCTGGTACCACCGCTGGGTGCTCGACGAGCGGCCGGACGTCGCGATCATCGACGAGCGCACCATCCTGGACAACCCGGCCTACGGTACGATCGATCGGACCATCGAGTCGTTCCTGGGCAAGCGCCCGGTCTACCTCGTGCCGCCGTTCTGGGAGCTTGACCGCATCGTGCTGACCTGGGAGACGGAGACGATCCCGACCTACTCCGGCTACACGGACCTGCTGCACGTCGAGGGGCCCCGTTGACGGCCACCACGCCCTCGCCGGCCCCGTCCGCGCCGGGCGGTGACGACGCCCGGCCGCGGCTCACCTTCTTCTTCCCCGCCTACAACGAGGAGGAGAACATCGAGCGCACCGTGCAGCTGGCCCTGGAGCAGATCGCTCCGCTGGTCGACGGATCGCTCGAGGTCCTGGCCGTGGACGACGGTTCGACCGATCGCACCCCTGAGCTGGCCGATGCACTGGCCGCGGCCGACGCGCGCGTGCGCGTCCACCACCAGCCGAACCGCGGCTATGGCGGCGCCCTGAAATCGGGCTTTCGTGAGGCCCGCGGCGAGCTCATCAGCTTCTCCGATGGCGACCTGCAGTTCGACCTGTCGGAGATGAAGCGCCTGCTCGATCGCCTGGCCGAGACCTCGCGCCCGGTGGACGCGGTGATCGGCTACCGCATCAAGCGACGTGACCCGTTCCATCGGATCTTCATCGCCAAGACGTACAACGCCATCGTGTCAGTGGCCTTCGGGCTGCGGGTGCGCGACATCGACTGCGCCATGAAGCTGTTCCGGCGCGAGGTGTTCGAAGGGCTGCGGCTGGACGCCGACGGCCCGTTCCTGTCGGCGGAGACGCTGATCAAACTGCGGGCGCGCGGCGTGCGGATGGCGCAGGTCGGCGTCAACCACTACCCGCGCGCGGCGGGCTCCAACACCGGGGCGAGCTTCACGAAGATCCTGCGCACCTTCCGAGACCTGGGGATGCTGCGCTGGGCGCTCTGGACGCGCCGCGACGAGGTGCTCTACTCGAAGGAGTAGCGCCGGAACCTAGGAGGTCTGCTCCTCCGACGGCGGGCTCTCGCCGGACTCCAGGTCCACGTCCAGCGAGTTCACGAACTCGCGGAAGACGGCCAGCTTCTCATCGGAGTCCCCGTCCTCCTGCTCCGGCTCGACACCGGCCTCGTCCAGGACCCGCTCGTCGACGTAGATGGTCGACCCAGTGCGCACCGCAATGGCGATGGCGTCCGATGTGCGAGAGTCGATCTCGGCCTCGCTGCCATCGGCCAGCTCCAGGTAGAGACGGGCGTGGAAGGTGCCCTCGGTCACATGGGTGACCACCACCCGGCTGAGGCTCGAGTTCAACGCGGAGAGCACGCTCACCATCAGGTCGTGCGTCAGCGGGCGCTCCGCAGTGAGGCCCTGCAGGCGCATGGCGATGGCGTTGGCCTCGGAAGGACCGATCCAGATCGGCAGGTACCGATCCCGCTCCGATTCCTTGAGGATCACAACGTGCTGGCTGGAGAGCATGTGGACGCGGACGCTCTCCACCACCATCTCGATCAGCCGAACCCGGCCGAAAGGCTGGTCGCGCATGAATCTGATTCTAGTCGGCCTACTCGAGGACGACTCGGACCACCGAATCCGGGGTGAGCAGCGTCGCGACCGGCGGCCCATCGGCCACCGACCCGACCGACATGTCGACCACATCGTCCAGCACACCGGCCCAGGTGCCGGTGCGCGGCGCCAGCCACTGCCGCACGAAGGCGCCGTCGGCGCGCTGGTAGGCGATGATCCGGGCATTGGCGGCGTCATAGACGTAGAACAGCTCGCGGTCGCCGACCGTGGCGCCATCCATCAGCCTGATAGTCGACCGACTGGCGCACCTCGCCGTCCGGCGGTGGGTCGAGCGAGTAGTCCTCCTGTGGCAGCGGCACACCGAAGTTGACGCGGGTCACGGTGTCGCGCTGCAGCAGCCAGACGTTGACGTCCACGAACAGGTCGCGTGCGTCGCGGGGGGCCAGATCCGGCTTCTCGGTCAGGAAGCGCTCCGGTTCCCGCGGGTAGATGACCGGCACGACGTCACCTGGCGACCACTTCATCACCTGGTCGCGCGCGGCGTCGACCGCGTACAGGTTGAAGATCTCGAGCGGCGGCCGATGCTGCAGCGCCGCGAGGAGATGACTGCGACCGCCGACCTCGTCCAGCCCGGGCAGGCTCAGCGGCTGCGGCGTCTGCTCGCGGAGGTCGAAGCGCCAGGCCTGTCGCTGACGGTCGACCAGCACCACGTCGGTGGCGGCGGTGGCCAGCAGCCACGGGTCCCCGCCAGCCAGCTCGCCGATTGCCTGCCCGGCACGGTAGACCACCTGTGGCCGACCCCGGCCGTCGATCCGGATCAGGCGGCCGCGACCGGTGTCTGCGACCCACAGGGAGCCGTCGCTGGCGACCACCATGGCTGACGGCCCCACGCCCGGGAAAGCGGACGCCAGGTCGACCAGCGTGCTGGCCTCACCGATGCGGGCCACGGCGTAGATGCGATCCAGGCCCGCGTCAACCCGGTCACGCAGGCGGTTCAGCGCGCTGGGCGGCACGCCGGCTCCAGCCGCCGTCTCGATGGCGGCGAAGGCCTGGTTCAGCAGCTCGGTGGCGGTCTCCGGCACGCGATCCACCAGGTCGTGGCCGTCCACCTTCTCGTCGACTTGCGCCATCAGGGCATGCGTCTCCTCGATCGCCTGCCGGGCCACCAGGGCGCGCGGGATGGCCTCGGTCGGTGACACGGCCGGCAGGCTGGCCACGCTGGTGCCGAAGGCCAGCAGCAGTGCCACTCCGGCCATGCCCAGCATCCCCAGCCGGCGGCGCCGTCCCTCCTCCACCGCCGCGGTGCGCAGGATCTGGCGCGGGTACGCGGGCCGGCGGCGCGGGACGAAGGCGAACAGGAAGTTGAAGGCGTAGAGGATCGCCTTGCCCAGCGCCGCCTGCAGGCCGTCGATGGCGTCGCCCATGCGGTGCAGGAAGCGCCCGATCGCGTCGGCCAGCGGCACCGGGCTCTGGTCGGGCAGCCCGGCCAGCGGCTCCGCGGGTCGCACCGGTTCGAGCTGGCGCGTGGTGGCGGTGGCCGGCAGCTCCAGGATCTCGATGGCCAGGATCCCGTCGGAGCCGGAGCCGCCACGGATCTGGAACAGGCGCTCGACGTGCTCCACCGCGGCCGACGGCCGCAGCGTGGCAAGGGCCTGCTTCAGCTCCTCCACGCCGACCACCTGGGCCAGGTTGCGGCTGACCAGCGCCATCTGGTCACCCGGCGCCAGCTCCCCCTTCCAGGTGTAGGGCGTGATCTCCAGCGCCTCACCCAGCGTGGCCGCCACGCGGCGCTGGCGGACCCTCGGGTCCTCCTCGCTGACCGCGGGCGGTGGCGGCAGCTCGTACATGCGCCCCTCGCGCAGGATGACCGCCGCCGCCGGGCCCAGCTTGGCGACATGCGCCTCGCGGCCGCGGATGGCCATGGCGATGATGCTCACTCCGGCGCGGCGCGGGATGCCCAGCCGCCCGCGCTGGTGATACAGGCGCCGGTTGGCGTTGGCCAGCGCCTTGGCCAGCGCGCCCAGCGAGCCGGCCGACAGGTCGTAGTAGTAGTCGTGCTGCAGCTGCTCGAGTGCGTCGCCGGCGGCGCGGGCCAGGTGGGCATCCGCGCCGGTCAGCTGCGCCAGGAGGAAGAGGCTGCCCTTGGTGCGCGTCAGCGACCCGGTGGCGGGCTCATGGAAGCGCACGAGGTCCATGGCGCCCGGGAGCCGATCCTCGGGCGCCGGCAGCCCGAGTCGGGTGGCCAATCGGCTGCTCATCGGCTACCTGTGGCGGTTGGCGGCATCCTGGCGTGCCGCGCTGCGGGCGATTATGGGGAGCGCTCCCGACCTCCGCGACCAACCGAAATGGCCAGTCGCCGCAGCTCGATAGTCGCCCCTGGCCGGCCGTGCTGGCGCTGGTTTACGCCGTACACCAGGGCCTCGGAGCGCAGGGTGAGCTCCTGGGCCAGGATCGCCTCCGACGCCTCGATGCGTGCCACGCCGTTCGGCGTGGCTGACCAGGCGGCTGCTGAGCGTGCCACGCGTCAGGCCGGCCGCATCCACCGTCTCCTGCCACGCCAGCCGCAGCTGGGCGGTCGCGAGCTGCTCCGCGGCGGCCGGTCCCATGCACGCCAGCAGGGCGCGCTGGACCGCCACCGACGCCTCTTCTGCCTGGTTGGTCATGCTGCGTCCAGCCTAGGCCACGCGCGGTGAGCGCCGCAGCTCGCCGGCGCCCACCTGCCAGACCGGCACGCGCTGGCGCCGGCCGGCGGGCAGCAGCCCCAGGTCGGCGGTGGTGACCAGCACCTGGCCACGATCGAGCAGCAGGTCCAGCGTCCGCTCGGCGCGGTTGCGGTCCAGCTCGCTGAAGACGTCGTCCAGCAGCACGATGGGCGCGGGCGCGTCGTCGGCGCCCAGCAGGTCGCGCTCGGCCAGCTTCAGGGCCACGATGATGGTGCGCTGCTGCCCGCGGCTGGCATGGGTGGCCACGTCTCGCCCGCGCAGCGCCACCCGCAGGTCGTCGCGCTGCGGTCCGATCAGGCTGACCCCGTTCCACATCTCCTTCTGCCGGGCGTCGGCGATCCGCCGCCGGAAGGCGAGCACCAGCGCCTCAGCATCATCCGCGCCGGCCGGCTCGCTCCGGCCAGGCGTCCTTCAACGTGTCGAGATAGGTGAGCTCCACGCTGGCATCGCCCTCGTCAGGCGGCGCGACCGCGTCGTGCAGGGCCGGAATCCGCTCCGCCAGCTCACGCACCAGCCGCAGCCGGGCGGCCATGACCCGAGACCCGACCTGGGCCAGCTGCTCGTCCCAGAAGCCGAGCCCCTCGTCCGTCGCCTCCTCGCGCCGGATGGCCCGCAGCAGGGCGTTGCGCTGGGCGAGGACCCGCACCAGCTCGGCCAGGTCGCGCGCCGCGCGGCGGTCGCGCTGCGCCAGGATCCCGTCCAGGAAGCGCCGCCGTTCGGCCGGCGAGCCGATCAGCAGCAGCATCTCCTCCGGCCGGAACAGCACCGATCGCGCGGTCTCGCTCACCGACGACGCGCGGCGCGGCACGCCGTTGACGGTCAGCCGCTTGCGCACCTCGGCCGGCGCGGTCTCGCCCGGAATCACCAGCTCGATCGCCGCCGGCGGCCACTGCCGTCCTCCGCAGCCAGGTCCAGCCGCACCCGGGCGAAGGGCTGGCCGTGGCGCACCAGCTCGTGGTCGGCGGCCGGGCGGTGTGAACGGCCGGTGATGGCGACGTGGACCGCCTCCAGCAGGTTGGTCTTGCCGGCGCCGTTGGGCCCGGCCACGATCGTCAGCCCGGGATCGGGGTGCAGCTCCGCCTCGGGGTAGCCGCGGAAGTCGGTCAGGCTGAGGCGGGTCAGGCGCATGGCGCCATCATCGGTCCGAAGGCGGTCAGGAGGCCGTGCGGACCGGCATGATGACGTGGACGTAGTCGTCCTTGCCGACGCCCCGCAGCACGCCGGGCGCCAGCGGACCGGAGAGCTCCAGCGCCGCCTGCTCGGCGCGCAGGTTGGAGAGCACGTCGATCAGGTAGCGAGCGTTGAAGGCGATGGTCGTCGCCTGTCCCTCGACCGTGGCCTCCAGCGTGTCGGCGTTGTCGCCCACGTCGGCGGCATGCGCCGTGATCGAGATGCCCTCGCCGTTCTCGCCGCCCACCTCCACCTTCACGATGTTGGCGGAGTCGCGCGCGAAGATGCTGGCCCGACGCGCGCCGGCCAGGAACGACTCGCGATCGATCACGGCCCGGCTCGAATGGGCGGTGGGGATGACCGGCTCGTAGTTCGGGAACTGGCCCTCGATCAGGCGCGAGACCAGGTCGATCCCCTCGACGTGGAACAGCACCTGGCTCTTGTTGGGCGTGACCGTGATGTCGATCGGGTCGTCGGCATCGGGCAGGATGCGCATCAGCTCGGCATACGAGCGGGCCGGCACCACGATGCTCATCTCGGGGCTGACCGCCTTGGTCAGCGGCAGGCTGCGCACCGCGATCCGGTAGTTGTCCGCGGCGGCCAGGGTCATGACGTCGCCCGACAGCTTGGTCAGCACGCCCGTCAGGATCGGGCGGCTCTCGTCGCTGGCGGCGGCGAAGACGACCTCGCGACAGGGCGTCGCGCAGCTGGCGGGCATCGGCGCTGGTCGCGGGCGCATCACCGATGGCGGCCACCACCGGGAACTCGTCGGCGTCGATCCCCTTGATGCTGGAGCGGCTGCCGCCACAGGTCACCTTCAGCGTCCGGTCCTTGGCCGACAGCTGCAGGTCGATCCGCTGGTTCGGCAGCGACATGACCAGGTCGGTCAGCAGCTTGGCCGGGACCGTGATCTCGCCCTCCGCCTCGACCTTGCCCGGCACCCAGCAGTTGATGCCGATCTCCAGGTTGGTGGCGGTCAGCTTCAGGCCGCTCTCCTCGGTCTTGAGCAGGACGTTCGCCAGCACCGGCAGCGTTGCCCGGCTGCTGACGGCCCGGCTCACGACGCCCAGGCCACGCGCCAGGTTCTCCTGCATCACCGAGATGTTCATCCGATCCTCATCCTCAACCCAGGCCCTCTTACTGAACCATTGGAAGAATACCTATTCCGCAGTCGTCTCTCGTAGGCGTGTGAACGTTGTGGACCGATACACCCTTCCCCGATCGAACGGCACCAACCCGGCGGTGGGTATCCGGCCCCCGACGGTGGACGCGCGACGCCGATTCGGTGCGCCGGTGGTGGACGGTGGCGGGATATCGGCGCCTGGTGCCGCTGCCGCTGCGGGCCGCTTCTCCACAGACCGGGGCCGCAATCCACGAGATCGGCGCGGTTATCCACGCTGGCCCTCCCGGGCATCACTCCGAGTAGATCATCTCCCGGACCGCGCTGATCTCCCGCCGCATCTCGTCGTTCTCGGCCAGCTCGCGCGCGATCTTGTCGCAGGCGTGCAGCACGGTCGAATGGTCGCGGCCGCCCAGCTCCGCGCCGATGCGCAGCAGGCTGATGTCGGTCTCCTCGCGGATCAGGTACATGGCGATCTGGCGCGGCACCACGATCGCCCGGTCGCGCTTGCTGCTGCGCAGCTGGTCCAGGTTGACCCCGTAGTAGTCGGCCACCGCGCGCACGATGCGCTGCGGGGTGATCGACCGCTTCTTGGGGTTGTACATCACGTTGCTACAGCACCGCCGACGCGAGCTCGTTGTTGATCGGCATGCCGGACATGCGAGGCGTAGGCGATGACCCGGTTGAGCGCGCCCTCCAGCTCGCGGACGTTGCTCACCACCTTGCGGGCGATGAACTCGATCACCTCGGCCGGGATCAGGTTCAGCTGGTCCTCCGCCTTGGAGCGCAGGATGGCGATGCGCGTCTCCAGGTCCGGCGGCGTCAGGTCGGCGATCAGGCCCCACTCGAACCGGGAGCGGAGCCGCTCCTCCAGCGTGGTGATCGCCTTCGGCGGCCGGTCTGACGACAGCACGATCTGCTTGCCGGCCTCGTGGATCGCGTTGAAGGTGTGGAAGAACTCCTCCTGGGTCCGCTCGCGCTCGGCGATGAACTGGATGTCGTCGATCAGCAGCACGTCGATGCGGCGATATCGGTTCCGGAAGTCCTCCATCTTCTGCTCGCGGATGGAGTTGATGAAGTCGTTGGTGAACTTCTCGCTGGTGGCGTACAGGATCCGCTTGCGCGGGAACTTGGCGGCCACCGCGTTGCCGATGGCGTGCATCAGGTGCGTCTTGCCCAGCCCCACGCCGCCGTACAGGAAGAGCGGGTTGTACGCGTGCCCGGGCCGCTCCGCCACGGAGAGGGCGGCCGCGTGGGCGAGGCGGTTGGCCGAGCCGACGATGAAGTTGGCGAAGGTGTAGCGGCTGTTCAGGTTGACCGTGTTGCCGCCGGCGGAGAGGGGCGGAGGTGGCAGCAGGTCCTCGTCGCTCTGGGCCGGGACGCCGCCCGGCGCATCGGCCACCACGAACTCGACCTGGACCGATCCGCCCACCACCCGGGCCAGGGTCTGGCTCACCAGGGTGCGGTAGCGGTTGTCCAGCCAGTCACGCGCGAATCCATTGGGGGCAGCGATGCGGAAGCGGCTCTCATCGATCTCGGCGAGGGTGGTGTCCTTCAGCCAAGTCTCGTAGTTGGCGGGCGAGAGGCTGACCTGCAGCTCTCCCAGGACGGCACGCCATACCTGCTTCGCATCCATCAATCAGCCGTCTCCCGTTGGTCAACGGAGGGGTGGTCGGGCTCGGAATCCTACTCCCTCCGGACGGCGCGGAACCGGCGGTATCGGTCATCCGGCCTCGGGGGTCGCGGTAGTGTAGCAGCGGGGTTTCGGCGCGCGGCAATCATCTGGCTGACATCGGCCCCGGCCACTTGGAGCGCGCGTTATGCGCACGCCGACGCGCAGGGCGCACCCGACGCGGCAGGCGGGTAGCGCCGCACAGCCGAGGCTGGTGCAACGGCACCGATCCTCGGCCGGTGGCATCGGCCTACAGCGGGAGCTGGTATGAAGCTGACGGGTTCCCCGCGCTTGATGCGCGCGGCGGCGTACCTCGAGGCGGGGTCTCCGACGGGTGGCCCCCGCGTGTGCTCCCTCGCGTAGCCAGTGCCGGGCGTTCCACGCACGGCCGCCACTCTTGGGCCGTGTTTGACACCTCGCGAGCCGGGTGCGGTAGAATCGCGGCGCAGAGCGAGACGAGCCGGAGACGGCTTTTGCGTGAGGCTGGCGTCGAGCCAGCCGTTCGTGTGTTTCCGGGACTTCGCAACTCGCCCGCCGCTGAACGAGGACAGGCACGCTCCGATGAAGAGGACCTACCAGCCCAAGAAGCGCGCACGGAAGCGCGAACACGGCTTCCGGGCTCGCATGGCTTCCAAGGGCGGTCGGCGCGTGCTTGCCCGCAGACGCGCGAAGGGGCGCAAGCGGCTCACGGTCTGACGCGAACGAGGGCGCATACGCGTGCCTGCCTTCCCGATGCTTCGGCGCAAGGCGGACTTCGATGCACTCGGGCGCCATGGAACGGCCCGCTCGTCCCGGCTGCTGGTGCTGCGATCGCTGCGCACCGGACGGTCGGAGACCAGGGTCGGGTTGAGCACCCCCAGAACGCTCGGCGGGGCCGTCCAGCGCAACCGGGTACGCCGTCGCCTGCGCGACCTGATTCGTGAGCGGCACGAGACGATTGGCCCAGGCTGGGACCTGCTGCTGATCGCCCGGCCGGAGGCGGCGACGGCGAGCCACGCGGAGCTGCGCGCGGCATTGGGATCGCTCCTGGAGCGATCGGGAGTCGGTGGATGACGGCGATCGGGAAGACGATTGGGCTGGGCATGATCCGGGGCTACCAGCGCCTCTCCTTCTGGATGCCCGCCAGCTGCCGCTACACCCCGACCTGCTCGCAGTACACCTACACCGCCATCGAGAAGTACGGCCTGCTGCGCGGCAGCTGGATGGGCGCCAAGCGCATCGCCCGATGCCAGCCCTTCCACCCCGGCGGCTACGACCCGGTCCGATGAGAGCAGGACCCCAGCCATGACCGTGGACCGCCTGTGATCGCCGCCGGCTTCCTCGGGATCGAGCACTTCAACCCGCCGTGGGACGTCTTCTTCCTCCCCCTCTTCAACCTGCTGATCGGCCTCTACAAGCTGCCGATCATCGACTTCGCGATCGCGATCATCCTGTTCACGGTCATCATCCGGTTCGCCCTGGCGCCGCTCTTCGTGCGCCAGATCCGGTCGCAGCGCGAGATGCAGCGGATGCAGCCGCTGGTCCGCGAGATCCAGCGCAAGCACAAGGGCAACCGGCAGAAGATCACCGAAGAGACGATGGCGCTGTACAAGGAGCACGGCGTCAACCAGTTCGGTGGCTGCCTTCCGGTCGTGCTGCAGCTGCCCCTGCTGTTCGCCCTCTACCAGGCCCTGATCCGGGCCGCGAACGTCGTGACGCTGACCGCCGAGCAGGCGTCGCTCGCGGGCATTCGCCGAGCTGCAGCAGAACCTCCCCGGCATCGTGCCGATCGCCGGCGAGCCGAACAAGTTCAGCGCGCCCGTCAGCGGGCCGTGCAACCTGCCGGCCTACAACATCCCGGAGTTCAGCCACTTCCTGCCGCTGAACTGCCAGCTGATCGACCCCATCAAGCTGTCGGAGCCGGTGCAGACCACGATCCCGTGGCTGTTCGGCCTGAACCTGGCCAGCGTCGACCACGTCTTCGCGGTCGTGATCGGCGGCTTCGCCATCTCGGCGCTGGCGATGATCGCGGCGCTCCTGCAGTTCGTGCAGGTCAAGATGACCAGCCCGCGGCCGAACCCGGACGACCCGACCTCGGCCACCATCCAGCACCATGATCTACCTGTTCCCGCTGATGACGATCTTCTGGGGCGGCCTCTTCCCGAGCGGCCTGATCCTGTACTGGATCGTCTACACCGCCTTCCTGGTGGTGCAGCAGTACACGATCATGGGCTGGGGCAACCTCTTCCCGATCTTCGGCTGGGCACCGCGCTGGGCGCCGCCGACCGACGCAGCGCCGCCGCGTCCGCCCAAGAAGATCGCCGCCAGCCAACGAGAACAATGGGCCGCCGGATGACCGGCAGCCCTCCACCAACAGCCCCACCAGCGCCAGCGCTGCCGGCGACAACCGCCAGCGCCAACGCTCAGGGCAGAGACGACGACGAGGCCGTAGACGATGACCTTCAAGGAATTCACCGGTAAGAACGTCGAGGAAGCGATCCGCACCGCAATGCGCGAATTCGAGGCGGACCTGTCAGACCTCGACATCGAGATCCTCGCCCAGGGCAGCCGCAGCATCCTGGGTGTCGGCGGCGAGGAGGCGCGCATCCTGGCCGCGCCGAAGTCCGCAGTCGCCGCGGCCGAGACGGTCCGCGTGAGTGAGCCGATGGCTGAGCCGATGGACGACGGCGGAGGCGCCGGTCGAGCCGGCGGAGGCCGTGCCCTTCGCCATCGATGACGGCGGCGAGCAGGTCGCCGACCTGGCCCGCGCCGAGGAGCGCGATCGGTCGCCGAGCGGATCCAGCCGCGGCGGTCGCGGTCGAAGCGAGCGTGGAGGCCGTGGCCGCGGTCGTGAGCCACGCGCCGACCGAGCGGCCCACGCGAGCCCCGTCCGGATCGCCCCCGCGCGAGCCGCGTGAGCCGCGCGAGCCGGCGCCCTTCATCCCGGCCAAGCCGCTCGAGGAGCTGACCGACGCCGAGCGCAGCGCCATCACCACCGCCCAGGAGGTGCTGCAGGAGATGCTGCGCCTGATGGGCGTGGAGGCCACGGTCGAGATCACGATGGGCAGCGAGACCTCCAAGCTGAACGTGAAGGGCGAGGACCTGGGCGTCCTGATCGGGCGCCGCGGCGAGAAGCTGGCCAGCCTGCAGCACCTCGTCAACCTGATCGTCGCCAAGCGCGAGGGTCAGTGGCACCGCATCGCGGTGGACGTGGAGAACTACCGCGGTCGGCGCGAGGAGCAGCTGCGCGACGTCGCGGAGCGGGCCGCCAAGCGCGTGGCGCAGAGCGGCAAGATCATCCAGCTGGAGCCGATGCCCGCCGTCGAGCGGCGGATCGTCCACATGGCCCTGGTCGAGAACCCGCAGGTCCGCACCCAGAGCGTCGGCGTTGAGCCGAACCGCCGGATCGTGGTCCTGCCCGCCGGGAAGATCGAAGCCTAGTCGCCGTCGCTCTCACGGAGGCGCGGCGGGTGGACGCCTGCGCGATCGGCCGGAGCCGCCCGAACGGACCGTGGATCGGGTTCGTGGCCGAGCCCGCCGGCTACCGCCTCGTCGCGGGTGACGATCGCGGCGAGCGCAGCCGCCCGGCCGATGTCGCGGTCCTGCTGGCGCTGGCGATCGCCTACTTCGAGGAAGCCTTCGAGGACGCGCCATCGGACCGCGAGGCCACCCATGCCGACCTGTCGGCGCTGGTCCGTCACGTTGCGGCCGGCGAGGATCGCCCCGAGCTGCAGGCTGGCGCTGGCCGAGGCGGTGGATGCCATCGACGATGGGCTGCCCGGGCGACGCGGTGGCGGGCCGCCTGGGCCTGGTCTGGTCCCGGACAGCAGACGAGCAGGCCGACCCGGTCGACCTGCTCGTGAAGCTCTCCGAGGAGATGCTCGAAGGCTAGGTCTGGTTCCCCTCGTCGCTGGATCCGATGTCGCTGCTCGGCGGCGAGCTCATGCCCGAGTCGCTCGGCGCGCCCATGCCGGAGTCGGCGGGCGGTGTGGTCGGTGCAGGAGGTGGCGGCGCAGCCGGCGGCGGAGCCGAGCTGGGCGGGGGTGCAGCCGGCGGCGGAGCGGCGGCCGCGGGCTCAGCCGGCGGCGCTGCCGCAGCGGCGGTGCCGCTGCTCGTGCCCATGTCGGTGTTGCCGAACTGGAACTTGCCGCCCTCGGCCTGGAAGGCCTGCCAGCAGAGCCAGCCGAAATAGAGCGCCGCGGCGAAACCGATCAGGAACAGGATGGTGTCGAAGTTGAGGCTGCTGAAGATGTAGCTCAGCCAAGAGAGGAAGGCCAGCAGCCAGAACAGCGCGGCCAGGACGCCCGACACCATCAGCAGGCTGCCCTTCGAGCCGGGAGCCTTGGTATTCGGCGCAATGCTGCGGCAGGAAGAGGATCACCAGCGCCGGCGAGGCCAGCCAGCAGCGTCACGAACATGAAGCCGCCCCACCGCGCGATGAGCGCGTACAGGCTCAGGATGACGACCGCCGCGGCCGCCCCGGCGATCTGCTTCTCCGTTGCAGTCGAGGTTTCCCATATGAGTCCGGGTGCCTCCGTATGCGCGGCCGGCGAGATAGATCGGCCTTGGACGGGGCCGCGTCGCCCGGCACGGTAGCACAGGCCAATCGCGCTTCATAGGGGCTTCGAGCGTGGCTGCAGCCCCGCGCCTGGAGCGTGCTCTGAGCACGAAGAAGCCCCGCCCCCGATGAGGGCGAGGCTCCGAATGAGTGCTGGTGGAGATGGGGGAGAATCGAACTCCCCGTCCAGAACCGAGTTGCCGGGAACGTACTACAGGTTTGTCCGGCCTACGGGAGTTTCGCTAGCGGGTCCCCGACCGGCGGGGTGCTCCGCGCGCTATCCGGTTGCCTTTCGGCTCTTTGACGCCACTCACCGGAGTCGGCGACGCCGCACCTCCCCAAATGACATCTTCGCCGTCCGGGGAGGGGGGACGACGTCAATGCTCACTGACTAAGCAGCGAGAGCAAACTGACGGTTGCCAGTTGCTGGCTTGCCCGCGGATTTACGAGGCCATGCGGGCGACCTCGACCTGCAGTTCCCGGTTCCTGAGCCCTGTCGAAACCTGACATCCCCACGAACCGATTGACGCGCCGATGATACCACGGGGCATGTCGAAGTGAACGGACGTTCACTTTGACGGAGCGGCCTGGAAGCGGCCTACAGCCGGATGCGGGCCTTGGTCTCGCGGGCCAGCTCGCGACGCATGTCACGCTCCGCGATGGCCCGTCGCTTGTCATGCGTCTTCTTGCCGCGCGCGACGCCCGAGCTCCAGCTTGGCGAGGCCGTCCGTGATGTAGAGCCGCAGCGGCACCAGCGTGAAGCCCTTGGCCTGCACCCGTCCAACCAGCTCGGCGATCTGGTCCCGATGGAGGAGCAGCTTCCGCGTCCGTGTCGGCTCGTGGTTGTTCCGGTTGCCCTGCTCGTAGGGCGCGATGTGGGCGCCGATCAGCCACGCCTCGCCACGCTCGATGCGCGCGTAGGCCTCGGCCAGGTTGGCGCGCCCGGCGCGGATCGACTTGATCTCGGTCCCGGTCAGCACCAGGCCCGCCTCGAGCGTCTGCTCGATGGCGTAGTCGTGGCGGGCGCGGCGGTTGAGGGCGACGGTCTGCTCAGGCATCGGTCCAGTGGGAATACGATCAGGCGAATGCTACGAGGCGGATGGAAATGGAAAAGCCGGCCTATTCGGCCGGCTTTTCCGACGCTACCACGCGAGGTCGCTTAGCGCACCGCCTCGGTGGTGGCGTGACAGGGACTATCCACTGCACACCACCTCCTTTCGTTGCCCTGATCCTAGCAGCCCATCGCGGCGCCGCGCAATGGCGGGCTGATCAGAACGCCGCGACCGCCTGGCCGGCGGGGTCGTAGCTGACCGGCGAGGTGGTGGGCAGCAGGCCGGCCGGGCTGGGTTGTGCGGATGACGAGGCCGGGGCCTGGTTGCCATCCTCGCCCAGTGCGCGATCGGTCAGGAACTGCACCGCCCGCTCCAGGAACAGGTCGCGATCCGGCGACGTTCCGTCGGGAACGTTGACCTCGATGTCCGGCTGCACGCCGTCCGGGCGCCACGCTGTGGTGGTCGGGGGTGAACCAGCGGGAGATGGTGATCCGCACCCCGCCGCCGTTGTCCAGCGGATCCCAGAGCTGCACGGTGTTCTTGCCGTAGGTGTGCTGGCCGATGATCGTCGCCCGCCCACGCTCCTTCAGCGCCGCGGACACGATCTCCGAGGCGGAGGCGGAGCCGTTGTTGACCAGCACGACCACCGGGATCTTCGGGTCGGTGGCCAGGCCGTCGCCGGTCGCCTCCCAGCGCTTCACGCCGTCCGCGGCCGACTCCTGCGTGAAGACCAGGCCGCTCTTGATGAACTCGGACGCGATCTTGTTGGCCGCGTCGATGTAGCCGCCCGGGTTGTCGCGCAGGTCGAAGACGAAGCTGGTCGCGCCGTCGTCCAGCAGCTTCTGGATGGCCTCGTGGAACTGGGACGAGCTCGGATTCGAGAATCCATGCAGCGCGATGTAGGCGATGTGGTTGTCCAGCATCCGGCTGGTGACCTCGCGCGTCGTGATGTTGGCGCGCGTGATGGTCATCTCCAGCGGCCGATCGTCGCGCAGCAGCGACAGCGTCACCTGCGTGCCCGCCTCGCCGCGGACCTGCTTGACCGCATCCTCCAGCGCCAGCCCGTTGACGCTCTCGCCGTCGATGGCAGTCACGATGTCGCCCGCCTTGATGCCGGCCTTCTCGGCCGGTGAGTCCTCCAGCGGCGCCACCACCACCAGCGCGCAGCTCTCGCTGAAGCTGGTGCAGGCCTCCAGGTCGTCGGGGTTGTCCAGGTTGCGGACGCCCATCTCGGCGCCGATGCCGCTGAACTGCCCGGAGAGATCGCCCAGTGCCCGCTGGTAGTCGTCCGGCGACATGTAGCCGCTGAACGGATCCTGCACGCCGTGCTCGAACATGCCCTGGATCGCGCCTTCGGCCAGCTTGGTGTCGTCCAGCTGGTCGACGTACTGCTCCTTCAGCTTGGCGTAGGCGTCGCAGAACGGCGCGAACGCCTCGTTCGGCGCCACGCACGACCCGCTGCCGCCGCCGGCGGCCAGGTAGCCGCCGACGAACAGGAGGGTGCCGACCATTGCGGCCAGGCCCAACGCGACCACCCAGGCAACCGGCGAGGAGCCCGTGCGCGACGGTGGGGCAGGCCGCGGGGTCACCGTCTCGTCGGTGGCAGGTACGGTCGGATCGGGCCTCTGCTCGTCGGGATCAGGTGCCGGGGACGCGGAATCAGTGGTGGTATCGGTCATCGGGGCGGCAAATGTAGCACCGGGTTCGTCCGACCCCGGTTACGCGCGCATTACGTTTCGCTTACCGGGCGCCGACCTAGGTGGCGGTCGAGAGGTTGGAGCGGACGCTGATCCAGGAGCCGATGGCGCCGACCCCCAGCCCCACGCCCAGCAGGACGGCCGACAGCGTCGCCAGGAACTGCGTGCTGACCGCGGTCGGCATCTGGAAGACGCTGACCATCACCGGCTTGATCGGATCCCACACCACCGCGACCAGCACGATCGTCACCACCGCCCCGATCAATCCGCACAGGATCCCCTCCAGGATGAAGGGCCAGCGGATGAACGAGTCGCTCGCGCCGACCAGTCGCATGATCTCGATCTCGTTGGCGCGCGAGTAGACCGCGATGCGGATGGTGTTGACGATCATGAACAGCACCACCGCCCCCACCAGGACCAGCGCCACGACGCCCACCATGCGGATGGTGCCGATGATGTCGAGCAGGGTCTCGTAGTCGGCCTGCTTGGTGGTGATCCGATCGACCTCGTGGCGCGTGCCTCGCAGAGCGAGTCGGCCACCGCCCCGGAGAAGTTCGGGTCGTCCAGCGCGATCTCCAGGCTGGCGTACAGCGTGATCGTCGGCACCGCCCAGGTCGAGCTCCTCGCCGCGCTCGCGGTACGCCTCCTGCAGGCGCTGCATCGCCATCTCGGGGCTGACGTAGGTCACGTCCTTGACGCCCGGCTGCTGCTGGACGTAGGCAATCAGCGCGTCGCGCTGGTCGTCCGTCAGCCCGTCGATCAGGCGCGCCGTGACCGCCACCTTGGACTCGATGTACGCCAACCCCGAGTTGAGGCCGCTGATCACGATGAACAGCCCGGACAGCAGGACCAGCATCAGGATCACGGTGGCGGTGGCGGCCAGGCTCATCATCGCGTTGCGCCAGAAGCCCTGCCAGGCGCGCACCACCGCAAAGCCGATGAAGCGGAAGAAGGCCATCGGCTCAGTACTCCCGCTCGTAGGCCGCGCCGGACTCGTCGCGGACCAGGGTGCCGTGCTCGAGCGCCAGGACGCGCCGGCGCATGGCGTTGACGATCTCCTGGTTGTGGGTCGCCATCAGCACGGTGGTGCCCAGCTCGTTGATCTGGATCAGCAGCTGGATGATCTCCCAGGACGTCACCGGGTCCAGGTTGCCGGTCGGCTCGTCGGCGATGAGCATGGCCGGGTCGTGCACCAGGGCGCGCGCGATGGCCACGCGCTGCTGCTCGCCGCCGGAGAGCTGCGTCGGCAGGTGGTCGTCGTGCTCGTGCAGGCCGACCAGGTTCAGCAGCTGCGGCACGCGCTGCCGGATGTGCGCGCGCGATGCGCCGGTCACCTCCAGCGCGAAGGCCACGTTCTCGTAGACCGTCTTGGCCGGCAGCAGGCGGAAGTCCTGGAAGACGATGCCGATCCGGCGGCGCAGCTTCGGCACCTGTCCGCGTCGCATGCGGGCCAGGTCGCGGCCGGCCACCGTCACGCGCCCGCTGGTGGCCAGCTGCTCGCGGATGAGGAGGCGGATGAAGGTGCTCTTGCCCGCGCCCGACGGCCCGACCAGGAAGACGAAGTCGCCGCCCGGGATGGTGACGTTCACGTCGGCCAGCGCCACCTTGCCGTTGGGGTAGGTCATGCCGACGTCGACCATGCTGATCACCGGCTTGGCGTCGGTCCGTGCCCCGATCGCGGGCCGCTCGAGCGTCCCGATCATGTGGCCGCCACCTCGCTGCCGATCCGCGAGCGCAGGTAGCCCTCGATGAACGGGTCAAGGTCGCCGTCCAGCACGGCGGTCGGGTTTGACGTCTCGACGCCGGTGCGCAGGTCCTTGACCATGGTGTAGGGCTGCAGCACGTAGCTGCGAATCTGGTTGCCCCAGCCTGCCTCGACGTGGTCGCCACGCAGGCGCGCCATCTCGGCCTCGCGCTCTTCCTGCTGCCGCTCGACCAGCTTGGCGCGCAGCACGGTCATGGCGCGCTCCTTGTTCTGGGCCTGGCTGCGCTCGTTCTGGCAGGTGACCACGATCCCGGTCGGCAGGTGCGTGATCCGCACGGCCGAATCGGTCTTGTTGACATGCTGGCCGCCGGCACCGCTGGCCCGATAGGTGTCGACGCGGATGTCGTCCTCCCGGATCTCGATCGCCGCATCCTCGGCAACCTCCGGCATCACCTCCACCAGCGCGAAGCTGGTGTGCCGCCGCTTCTGCGAATCGAACGGGCTGATCCGCACCAGCCGGTGCACGCCCCGCTCGCTCTTCAGGCGCCCGTAGGCCCATCGGCCATCCACCGCGAAGGTCACGCTCTTCAGGCCCGCCTCCTCGCCCTCGGTCTGGTCAAGGATCTCGGTCTTGAAGCGGGAGCGATCGGCCCAGCGCAGGTACATGCGCAGCAGCATCTCGGCCCAGTCCTGCGACTCGGTCCCGCCTGCTCCGGCATGGACCGATACGATCGCCGGCCGTTCGTCGTACGGCTCGGACAGGAGGAGGCGCGACTGCATCCGCTCCCAGTCGGCGGAGAGGGAATCCAGGTCGCGCTGCAGGTCGGCGGTCAGTCCGTCACCGATTCGGCTGTCGGCCTCGGCCAGCTCCGCGATCTCGACCAGGCCATTGGCGCGCGCTTCCATGTCGTGCCAGGTGGCGAGCTCCTCGCGCAGCTCGTCGGCACGGCGCAGCAGTGCCTGCGCGGCGCTCTGGTCGTTCCACAGATCGGGATCGCCGCTGCGCGTCGTCAGCTCGGCGAGCTCGGATTCCTTGGCGGGCAAGTCAAAGGCGCACCGCCGTATCGGCCACGAGGCGCGCCAGGCGCAGCGCCTCGTCCTTAATTCCGTCCAACCGCCGTCACCATGGGGAGCTCGGCCGGGAAGTCGGCTTCGGCGCGAGCGTTCTTGGAGCGGACCTTGGCCGGGTTGACGCACGGGCAGTAGCTCTGCCGCGGGCAGGCGCCGCAATTGCCGTCGCAGTCAAGGGTGTAGGCATAGCTGCAGCGCATGCAGTCACGCTCGCACTGAATGAGGTCTTCGTAGGGCTCGTCCGGGTCTCTGAAGCGGGTGACCAGTGGAAGGGAGGCTGGGGTGGGGAGAGAAGGGAGGGTGGTTGTCTCCGGGCCTCGAGTGGTACTGGTCAGTTGCTTCACGAACCTCTCCACATTCGGGGACGCACGCGGTCACCGCGCCTCGTGTGTCCTGTGGGTCCTCATCGTAGCGGGTCCCTGCGCTCCCGCCAAGCCCTCGAATGGTCCTAGCCCCGGCGATGTCACAAAATGGGCTCATGGACATGAAGCTCGAACTCGTTGCCGTACCCGTGACCGATGTCGACCGCGCCAAATCCTTCTACGTGGACCAGGTCGGCTTCAACGCCGACCACGACTTCCAGGTCAGCGATGACCTGCGGTTCGTGCAGCTCACGCCGCCCGGCTCCGCCTGCTCGATCGTCCTCGGCACCGGCATCACCACCATGGCGCCCGGCTCGCAGACCGGCCTGCAGGTCGTGGTCGAGGACGCGGAGGCCCTGCGGGTAGAGCTCGCGAGTCGTGGCGTCGAGACGACGCGCGGTCGACAAGCAGCCGTGGGGCTGGTTCACCTTCTTCACCGATCCCGATGGCAATCGCTGGGCGTGCCAGCAGATGGTGCCGCAGGAGACGACCTAGGCAACGGAGCGCTGCCCGCTAGGCGCCGTGGCAGCGCTTGTACTTCTTGCCTGATCCGCACCAGCACGGGTCGTTGCGACCGACCTTCGGGCCGGCGCGCACCGGCTGCGGGGCATCCGCGGGTCCGGCGCCGTTCCCGTTGCCGCTTACCGCGCCAGGATCCGCTTGCTCGGCGGCCATGGCAGCGGCGGCTCCGCCCAGCTCCAGGCGGCCCTCGGTCACGCGCCGCGTGGGCTGCGCGACCGGCTCGCGCGCCACGCTGACCCGGAAGATGGTGTGGGTCACGTCGTGGCGGATGGTGTCCTTCAGCTCGTCGAACATCCGGTAGGCCTCGACCTTGAACTCGTTCAGCGGGTCACGCTGCGAGTAGGCGCGCAGGCCGATGCCACGGCGCATGTCGTCGACGGCGGTGAGGTGCTCCACCCACAGGGAGTCGATCACCCGCAGCAGGACGACTCGCTCCAGGACGGCGATGCCCTCTTCGCCGGTCTCGATCCGCTTCTGCTCGTAGGCCTCGGCCACCGAGTCGACCACGGCCTCGGTCAGCGTGGCAACGTTCGTGTCCTCGTCGATCGGGGCCAGCGCCGACGAGCTCGAGCGACGGCGCCATGGCCTGCAGGCGCGCCTTCAACGCCCCGCGGTCCCCTTCCTCGTGACCGTCGTCCGCGGTGTGCTCCAGGACGAGGCCTCGCACCTCCTCGTCGAGCATGATCAGGATCGTCGGCGACAGGTCCTTCGAGCGCAGGATCCGCTCGCGCTCGTGGTAGATCGTCTCGCGCTGGCGGTTGATGACATCGTCGTATTCGACGACGTGCTTGCGCGCGTCGAAGTTGTAGCCCTCGACCCGAGTCTGAGCGCCCTCGATGGTGCGGCTCACCATCCCCGATTCGAGTGCCGTCTCGTCGTCGAAGCCAAGGCGGCCCATGATGCTGCTGACCCGATCGGAGGCGAAGCGCCGCATCAGGTCGTCCTCCAGGGACAGGTAGAAGCGGCTGCTGCCGGGGTCGCCCTGCCGGCCGGCGCGGCCGCGCAGCTGGTTGTCGATCCGCCGCGCCTCGTGCCGCTCGGTACCCACGATATGCAGCCCACCGGCGGCGATGACCCGATCCCGATCCTCGGCGCAGACCTGGTCCGCCTCCGCCAGTGCCGCCTGGTACTGCTCCGGCGACGCCTCCAGCACGTTGGTGCCGGCCTTGTGCAGGATCTCGGCGGCCATCACCTCCGGGTTGCCGCCGAGCAGGATGTCGGTGCCGCGGCCGGCCATGTTGGTGGCGATGGTGACCGCGCCCGACCGACCGGCCTGCGCGACGATCTCCGCCTCCTTCTCGTGGAACTTGGCGTTCAGCACGCTGTGCTTGATGCCGCGCCGCTTCAGCATGTCGCCGAGCATCTCGCTGACCGCCACGCTGATGGTGCCGACCAGGACCGGCCGTCCCTTCTCGTGCTCCTCGACGATCTCGTCGATGACCGCGTTCCACTTGCCGTTCTGGTTGCGGAACACCAGGTCGGCGAAGTCGTCGCGGATCATGTCGCGGTTGGTGGGCACCACCACGACCTCCAGCTGGTAGATCTTGGCGAACTCCTCCGCCTCGGTCTCGGCGGTGCCGGTCATGCCCGCCAGCTTGTCGTACATGCGGAAGTAGTTCTGGAAGGTGACGGTCGCCAGCGTCCGCGACTCGTTCTGGATCTTGACCCCTTCCTTGGCCTCCACCGCCTGGTGCAGGCCCTCGCTCCAGCGGCGGCCGGGCATCAGGCGGCCCGGTGAACTCGTCGACGATCACCACCTCGCCGTCCTTGACCACGTAGTCGCGATCGCGCTGGTAGAGCACCTCCGCCTTCAGCGCCTGCTCCAGGTGGCGCGCCATGCTGAAGTCGTTGCCGAACAGGTTGTCCACGCCCAGCCAGCGCTCCATCTTGTCGGTGCCGGCCTCGGTGATGGCCACCTGCTTGAACTTCTCGTCGATGATGTAGTCCTCCTCGGCCTGCAGCCGAGGGGTCAGCCGCGCGAACTGGACGTACTTGTCGGCCGATTCCTCCGCCTGGCCGGAGATGATCAGCGGCGTCCGCGCCTCGTCGATCAGGATGTTGTCGACCTCGTCCACGATCGCGAAGAAGTGGCCGCGCTGGACGCGCTGGGCCAGGTCGATGACCAGGTTGTCCCGCAGGTAGTCGAAGCCGAACTCGTTGTTGGTGCCGTAGGTGACGTCGGCGGCATACGCCTCGCCGCGCGGGACCGGGCGCAGGTTGCAGCAGGCGCTCATCGGTCTGGGGGAAGTCCGGGTCGTAGATGTAGGCGGTGTCGTGCTGGATGCTGCCGACTGCCATGCCGAGCCGATGGAAGACCGCGCCGATCCACTGCGCGTCGCGCTTGGCCAGGTAGTCGTTGACGGTCACCACGTGCACGCCGCGACCGGTCAGCCCGTTCAGGTAGGCGGCCAGCGGCGCCACGAAGGTCTTGCCCTCGCCGGTCTTCATCTCGGCGATGGCCCCGCGATGGAGCACCGTCCCGCCGATCAGCTGCACGTCGTAATGGCGCTTGCCGAGCGCCCGCTTCATCGCCTCGCGGACCGCGGCGAACGCCTCCGGCAGGACCTCGTCGAGGGCGGCGTCGATCTGCTCGCGCTCCCGCTTGCGCTGCTCCTTGCGCTCCTCGCTGTGGCGCGCGGGATCGTCGCCGGTCAGCTCCGTCTCCTCCTCCTCGCCGGGAGGGACGTCGCGCAGCTCGATGGGCGTGAGCAGCTCGCCCAGCTCGTCCTGCAGCCGCGCGCGCAGCGTGGCGGTGACGCCGCGCAGCTCGGCGTCGGACATGGCCTCGTATTCCGGCTCGATGCTCGTTGATGGCGGTCACGAGCGGCTCCAGCCGGCGGACCTCACGCTCGTTGGAGTCCACCAGCCGGGACAGGAACTTCATCATGGGAGCATCGAGTATAGCCCGATGTCCGGTCAGCCCCGAGCGATCAGCCTCGGCGGCTTGGCCGGCGGCTCCTCGTCTTCCTCGTCGTCGCGTGGCTGCCCCAGAAGGTCATCTCCTCGACCAGCTGGACCTCCGACGAGAAGAGGGCGCCCACGCTCTCGCCGCGGTGGATGCGCTTGATCGCCTCGCCGAAGAGCGGCGCCACGCTGAGGACGGTGATCAGCCCTTCGGGCGCGGCCTCGGGCAGCGGGATCGTGTCGGTGACGATCACCTCGCGCAGCTGGCTGGCGGCGATCCGGTCCAGGGCGGCGCCGGAGAAGACGCCGTGGGTGGCGCAGGAGTAGACCTCGCGTGCGCCCTCGGCCACCAGCGCGTTGACCGCCTCGATCAGCGAGCCGGCGGTGTCGATCTCGTCGTCGATGATGACCGCCGTCTTGCCGTCCACCTCGCCGATGACGTTCATCAGCTCGGTGCGGTCCTCGTTGCCCAGCCGCCGCTTCTCGACGATGGCCAGCGGCGCCTGCAGGATCTCGGCGAAGTTGCGCGCCTTCTTGGCGAAGCCCAGCTCGCGAGACCACCACCATGTCGGGCAGCTCCTTGGCCTGGATGTAGCGGCTCAGGATGTTGATGGCGGTCAGCTCGTCGACCGGGATGCTGAAGAAGCCCTGGATCTGGCCCTGGTGCAGGTCCATGGTCAGGACTCGATCGGCCCCTGCCACGGTCAGCATGTCGGCCACCAATCGGGCCGTGATCGGCACCCGCGGCTGGTCCTTCTTGTCCGAGCGGCCGTAGCTGTAGAAGGGCATGACCGCGGTGATGCGGCCGGCGCTGGCTCGCTTGAAGGCGTCGATCATGATCAGCAGCTCCATGATCGACTGGTTCACCGGCCGGCAGGTCGGCTGGACCAGGAAGACGTCCTGCTCGCGGACGTTCTCCATGACGCGCACGAAGATGTTCTCGTTCGCGAACTGGAAGACCTCGACCTCACCCAGGTGGGTCCGCAGGTAGCGGCAGATCAGCTCGGCGAGCGGCCGATTGGCGTTGCCGGCGTAGATGCTGAACTCGTCGGCGTACACGGCGATCTCCGCTGCGGTCGGTGTCGCGGGCCCGATTCTAGCCGGTGCCGTACGCCGCGTCGCTACCCACGCACGCCCGGCATGATGGGCGAATGCCGATCCGTGTCGTCCCATACGACTCGACCTGGCCCGATCAGTTCTCGCGAATCCGTGTCGCGCTCGCCGACGCGTTGCGGGGTGTCCCCTTCCTCGCCATCGAGCACGTGGGCAGCACTTCGGTCCCAGGGCTGGCCGCCAAGCCCGTGATCGATGTGGACGTGGTGGTGCTTCGCGAGCACCTGACACCAGCTATCGAGGCGCTGGTTGCGGCGGGCTACCAGCACGAGGGTGACCTCGGAATTCGTGACAGGCACGCGATGCGTGCGGCCGACACTGCGCCGGAGCGGAACGTTTACGTGGCCGTTGAGGGCTCCCTGGCGCTGCGGAATCACCTGGCCGTGCGCGACGTGCTCCGTTCGGATGCCGCTCTCCGAGATGCGTACGGGCAGCTGAAGCTGAATCTCGCGCAGCGGTACGCGGAGGACATGGGCGCCTACGTCGCCGCCAAGACGGAGCTGCTCGCCACGATCCTCAGCCGGGGCGGGCTGACTGATGACGAACGCGCCGAGATCGCCGACGCGAACCGTGCCTGAGGGCCGCTAGGCCTCCGGCTCGGGCTCGGCTTCCGCCTCACCATCCGCCGGCCGGTCGTCGACGAAGACGGCGATGCTCACGATCCGATCCCCGTCGCCGGGCCGCATCACTGTCACGCCACGCGAGGCGCGGCGGTATCGGTTCACGCTGGACACCTCGGTGCGCAGGATGGTGCCCTCCTCGGTGATCAGCATCATCTCCTCGTCCTCACGGCCCACGACGCGGACGGCGGCCACGTCGCCGGTGTCGCGATTGAGCGAGTTGGCGATGACGCCACCGGTGGCCCGGTGCTTGACCGGGAACTCGTCGAGTGGCGTGCGCTTGCCGAAGCCCTGCTCCGTGACGACCAGCAGCTCGGCAGCCGGCTCCACGATCTCCATCCCGATCACTTCGTCGCCCTTCTTGAGCCGGATGCCGGTCACGCCGCGGGTGTCGCGGCCCATGGCGCGCACCTCGTGCTCGTGGAAGCGGGCCGCCTGCCCCTTGCGAGTGGCCAGGATGACGTCGCTCTGGCCGTCGGTCATGCCCACCCATCGGAGCTCGTCGCCGTCCACCAGGCTGATCGCGATCAGCCCGTTGGCGCGGATCTTGGCGTATTCGGCCAGCGAGGTCTTCTTGATCATCCCGCCCCGCGTGGCCATGACCATGTAGTGGTCGGGCTCGAACTGCGGGCAGCGTGATGATCGCGCTGACGTACTCGCCGGCGTCCACCTGCACGCCGGGCAGATTGATGATCGGCAGGCCCTTCGCCTGGCGGCTGGCCTCCGGCAGGGTGTGGACGCGGGTGATGAACACGCGGCCGCGGTTGGTGAAGAACAGGATGTAGTCGTGGGTGTTGGCCACC
Source organism: uncultured Chloroflexia bacterium (assembly GCA_963720505.1). Classification (GTDB taxonomy): domain Bacteria; phylum Chloroflexota; class Limnocylindria; order QHBO01; family QHBO01; genus DASSCW01. The sequence goes on along the minus strand of CAVRFT010000003.1, from coordinate 343,149 downwards.
AGCAGATGGCGGACGGCATCCTCCTCGCGCGTGATCATGGCCAGCTTGCCCTTGCCTCCCCGCCGCTGCGAGCGGAAGGTGCCGATCTGCTGGCGCTTGATGTAGCCGCGCTGGCTGAGGGTGACCACCACGTCCTCGGCCGCCACCAGGTCCTCGGCCGTCAGCTCGCGGTTGGCATCGGCCTGGATGCGGGTCTTGCGCTCGTCGCCGTACTTGCGCTTCAGCTCGGCGAGCTCGTCCTTGATGACCTCCAGGATCTTGCGCGGGTTGGCGAGCAGATCCTCCAGGGTGGCGATCAGCTGGATGATGTCGCGGTACTCGTCCTCGATCTTCTTGCGCTCGAGGGCCGCCAGGCGGCGGAGCTGCATCTCCAGGATGGCGTTGGCCTGGACCTCGGTCAGCTTGAAGCGCTTCATGAGGTTCGTGCGGGCCACTTCCACGTCGGCAGCCGCGCGGATGGTCTTGATCACCTCGTCCAGGTTGTCGAGCGCGATCTTCAGGCCTTCGAGGATGTGCGCCCGCTCCTGCGCACGGGCCAGCTCGAACTCGGTGCGCCGCCGAATCACATCGCGCCGATAGGCGATGTAGTGCTCCAGCATCCGCTTCAGGCCCAGCGTCTGCGGCTGGCCGTCCACCAGCGCGAGCATGTTGGCGCTGAAGCTGGTCTGCAGGGCAGTGTGCTTGAACAGCTGCTGCATCACGGTATGAGGCGAGCCGTCGCGCTTGACCTCCACCACGATCCGCATGCCGGTCCTGTCGCTTTCGTCGCGAATGTCGCTGACATCGGTGATTCGCTTCGAGCCAACCAGCTCTGCCATCTTCTCGATCAGCGTGGTCTTGTTGACCTGGTAGGGCAGCTCGGTGACCACGACCGCCATGCGGCCTGGCCGGATCTCCTCGAACGAGACCTGGCCGCGGATGATGACCCGGCCGCGCCCCGTGGCATACATGTGGCGGATGACGTCGACCCGCTCCTTCTCGCCGGTGACCGAGTTGCGCTGGTCCTCGAAGCGGAAGATCGTGCCGCCGGTCGGGAAGTCGGGCCCGGTCACGATCTCGGACAGCTCGTCGACGGTGAGCTCCGGGTTCTCGATCAGCGCGTTGACGGCCTCCAGGATCTCGTTCAGGTTGTGCGGCGGGATGTTGGTCGCCATCCCCACCGCGATCCCGGAGCTGCCGTTGACCAGCAGGTTCGGCAGCCGCGCCGGCATGACCGATGGTTCGCGCAGGCGGCCGTCGTAGTTGTCGGTGAAGTCGACGGTCTCCTTCTCGATGTCGGCCAGCATCTCGTCGGTGATGGCGGCCATCCGCGCCTCGGTGTAGCGCATCGCCGCGGGAGGGTCGCCGTCGACGGATCCAAAGTTGCCCTGCCCGTCCACCAGCGGGTACCGCAGGCTGAAGTCCTGGGCCATCCGCACCAGCGTGTCGTAGATGGCGAGGTCGCCGTGCGGGTGGTACTTGGCCATCGACTCGCCGACGACGCCGGCGCACTTGCGGTACGACGCGGTCGAGCGCAGCCCCATCTCGTGCATCGTGTACAGGATTCGCCGATGGACGGGCTTGAGGCCATCGCGGACGTCGGGCAGCGCCCGCGCGACGATCACGCTCATGGCGTAATCGATGTACGCGGAGCGCATCTCGTCCTCGATCGACACCGACCGGACGTTGCCGACGCCGTCCATCACCATGCCCTGCTCGTCACCTCATCATGCCTCGTGTTCATGAACGCGTCGCCACTGTCGCTTCTGTCGTCTTGGCCGGCCGCGCGTAGCGTTGCTTGAGTGCGGCCTTCTGTGTGGGCGATGCACCCAGGAATCTTCCCTCGGCCTCCGCCACCAGCCGCCCGTCCTCCCCGTGCACCTCGCCGCGCACGTGGTAGATCCGCCGCCGCCGCTGCGTGACCCAGCCTCGCGCGCTGAGCTCCTCGCCCGGGTTGGCCGGCGAGCGGTAGCGCAGGTTCATCTCCGCGGTCACGGCCCACGAGTCATAGCTCGACGGTGCCCAGGCCATGACCTCGTCGAGCAGCGTGGCCAGCATCCCGCCGTGGACCTTGTCCTCCCAGCCCACGAAGTCGGTGCCGGCTCGCCAGGTCGTGCTTGCCTCGCCCTCGCCGAGCTCGATGTGCAGGTGCATGCCGATGGGGTTCTTGTCGCCGCAGGCGAAGCAGTTGTGGTCGGCGAAGGCGTAGCGGCGGCCGTCGGCGGCCACGATCCAGCGGCTCGTCCCGATGGGGGCAGTTGCAGTCCGGCGCGGCGCGGAGCTCACCAGCTGCCGTCCTCGGGGTCGTCGTCGGTCCAATCGACGAAGTCATCGTCGTCTCGGGCACGCCGCAGGCACTCGTCCGCGATGGCCAGCGCGAATGCGTGGCTGACGGCGTAGCCGTCCCGCAGCATGTTGACCGCCTCGCGGCGGTCGCCCACGCCGTTCGCCTCCAGCAGCTCGCACCACTCCTCGACCTTGCGGCCGGTCTTGCCCTCCACCTGGCGGATATCGGCAACGTGTCTGCTAGGCATCGGTCTCTCGTGCGCCCCCGCTCAACTAGAAGTCCAGGTTGCGGACCTTGCGGGCCTCGCCGCGGATGAAGTCCCGCCGCGGCTCGACGCGCTCGCCCATGAGCGTGCTGAAGGTCTCGTCCGCGTTGCCGGCATCGCCCACCGACACCTGGAGCAGGGTCCGGGTGTCCGGGTTCATGGTCGTCTCCCAGAGCTGATCGGCGTTCATCTCGCCCAGTCCCTTGAAGCGCTGCACGCTGATGTTCTTGGTCCGCCCCTCCCGCGAAAGCTCCTTGACCGCCTGGTCGCGTTCCTTCTCGTCCTTGGCGTAGCGCGTGACCTTGCCGGTGCTGACCCGGTACAGCGGCGGCTGGCACAGGTACAGGTAACCCTCATCGATGACCTGTCGGCATGTGCCGGAAGAAGAAGGTGAGCAGCAGCGTGCTGATGTGCGCTCCGTCGACGTCCGCGTCGGACAGCAGGCAGATGCGGTGGTAGCGCAGCTTGCCGATGTCGAACTGCTCCCCGATGCCTGCGCCCAGCGCGATGATCAGGGGCCGGATCTTCTCGCTCGACAGGACCCGATCGAGGCGGGCCTTCTCGACATTCAGCATCTTGCCGAACATGGGGAGCACGGCCTGGAAGCGTCGGTCGCGACCCTGCTTGGCCGAGCCGCCGGCGGAGTCGCCCTCGACGATATACAGCTCGCTGCGCGCCGGATCACGTTCCTGGCAGTCGGCCAGCTTGCCCGGCAGCGCCATGCCGTCCAGGGCGCCCTTGCGGATGACCAGGTCGCGAGCCTTCCGCGCCGCCTCGCGGGCGCGCGCGGCGGTGATGCTCTTCTCGATGATCCGGCGCCCGTCGGCGGGATTCTCCTCGAGATGCTGGATGATGCCCTCGGTCACGACGCGCTGGACGATGCCCTTCACGTCGGCATTGCCGAGCTTGGCCTTCGTCTGGCCCTCGAACTGCGGATCGGTGAGCTTGACGCTGATGACCGCGGTCAGCCCTTCGCGAACGTCGTCACCGGTGAGGTTGGCTTCCTTCTCCGACAGGGTCGACGACTTGCGCGCCCAGTCGTTGAGAGAGCCGGTCAGCGCCGCGCGGAAGCCGGCCACGTGGGTGCCGCCGTCGACGGTATGGATGTTGTTCGCGAAGGGCAGCACCGTTTCGGCAAAGCCGTCGTTGTACTGGAGCGCCACCTCCACGCTCGTCCCGTCCACGACGCGCTCGACGTGGATCGGCTTGGGGTGGAGGACCTCGCGGCGCCGGTTGAGGTGCCGCACGAAGCTGGTGACGCCCCCCTCGAAGAAGAAGTTCTTCTCACGGTCGACCCGCTCGTCGCGCAGCCGGATCCATACCCCCTTGTTGAGGTAGGCGCTCTCGCGCAGCCGGGTGGCGATGATGTCCCAGCTGAAGTCGAGCGTGTCGAAGATGGACGGATCGGGCGTGAAGACGGTGCGCGTGCCATGGCGCCGATCCCACGCGGGGTCCAGGCCCTTGTTGGCCTCCGCCTCGCCGCCGCTCTGCCGCACGCGGCCGGTGGGCGCACCCCCGTCGCGGTATTCCTGCAGGTAGCGCTTCTTGTCTCGGAGCACCTCGACACGCATGCTGGTCGAGAGGGCGTTCACCACGCTCACACCGACGCCGTGCAGGCCGCCGGAGACCTTGTAGCCACCACCACCGAACTTGCCGCCCGCGTGCAGCACGGTGTGCACCACCTCCAGCGCGTCCTTGCCGCTGGCGTGCTTGCCGACCGGGATGCCGCGGCCGTCATCAACGACCTCGGCGCGTGCCGTCGGCGTGAATGGTGACGTCGATCCGAGTGGCGACGTTGGCCATCGCCTCGTCGATGCTGTTGTCGACGACCTCGAAGATCAGCTGGTGCAGGCCGCGTTCATCGGTGGACCCGATGTACATGCCGGGACGCTTGCGGACCGCGGTAAGGCCCTCGAGAACCTGGATGTTGGCGGCCGTGTACTCGGTCGAGGCCTTGGTGCGGCGGGTACGGCCCGCGGGCTGGACCGTCATTTGGCCTCCTCTGCGGCAATGGTCTCCGCGGTGGTGCTCGGCGCGTCGTCACCCGCCACCGAGATGGGTGCCGCGGCGGATCCAGTGACAGCCACACCGCGCGTGATGATGGCGTAGATGCGATCGAGCTCCTCGTCGCTGTAGAAGTCGATCACCAGCCGGCCGCCCTTGCGCGTGCGCACGATGCCGACCTTGGTGGCCAGCACACCGCGCAGCTGCGCCTCCAGGTCCGCCAGGTCCTCGCTGAGGGCATGTGCCCGGCGGGGGGCGCCGTTCTCGCGCTTGCGGCGCACCAGCTCCTCGGTCTGCCGCACCGAGAGATGGCGCTCCAGCACGACCTGCAGCACGGCGCGCTGCAGCTCCGGGATGGTCAAGGCGGCCAGGGCTCGGCCGTGGCCCTCGCTGATGCGGCCATCGACGATCGCTGCCCGCGTCTCGGGCGCCAGATCGAGCAGCCGCAGGGAGTTGCTGATGGCCACCCGGCTCTTGCCCACTCGGCGAGCGACCGCTTCGTGGCTCAGCCCGAATGCGTCGATCAGCTCGCGGTAGGCCGATGCCTCCTCGATCGGGTTGAGGTCGGCGCGCTGGACGTTCTCGACCAGGGCCAGCTCGAGCTGCTCGCTGGCGGTGGAATCACGCACGACGGCCGGGATGTCGGTGAGCCCGGCCATGCGCGCGGCGCGAAGGCGACGCTCGCCGGCAATGAGTTCGTAGCCACCATCCGTGCTCGCGCGTACCACGATCGGCTGGATCACACCGTGCTCGGCGATGGAGGTGGTGAGCTCGGCCAGCTCCTCCTCGTTGAAGGCGGCACGCGGCTGATGCGGATTGCGCCGGATGCGGTCGATGGGGAGCTGGCTGGTGGCCTGCTCTGCGCCCCGCGGGATGAGCGCGTCGAGGCCCCGGCCGAGGCCGAACGACTTAGCCACGAGCGCCAACCTCCAGGGCCAGCTCGCCGTACGCCGCGGCACCCCGTGAAGTCGGGTCGTACAGCGCGATCGGCAGGCCGTGACTCGGCGCTTCTGACAGGCGCACGGCGCGAGGCACCACCGTGTCGTAGACGGCTCCATTCATATGCCGGCGCACCTCGGCGGCCACCTGGGCGGAGAGTCGGGTCCGGCCGTCGTACATGGTCAGCAGGACACCCTCGACCTCCAGCCGGGGGTTGAGGCTTTCTCGCACCAAGCGGATGGTGTTCACGAGCTGGCTGAGGCCCTCAAGGGCGTAGTACTCCGTCTGGATGGGGATCAGCACTCCATCGGCGGCCGTGAGCGCATTCACGGTCAGCAGGCCGAGCGATGGCGGGCAATCGATCAGGATGCGGTCGTAGGTTCCCTTCAGTTCTCCAAGGCTGGCCGATAGCCTTCGCTCGCGAGCGGGCACTCCAACCAGCTCCACCTCCGCGCCGGACAGGGCGGGAGCCGCTGGCAGCAGGTCCAAGCGGTCGATGGCCGTCCCGACGATCAGCTCGTCGATTGGTGCCCGGTCGATCAGTGCGTCGTAGACCGAATGCTCGAGTGCTCTCCGGTCGACCCCGAGACCGCTCGTGGCGTTGCCCTGGGGATCGAGATCGATGACAAGGGTCGACGTTCCGGAGAGGGCGAGGTAGGCCGCCAAGTTGACTACGGTCGTCGTCTTGCCGACGCCGCCTTTCTGGTTTGTGCAGGCGGTAACCCTGACCACGAGCGCTCCGCAGCGAGTTCAGTTCGGCGATGTCAATTCTACCAGTTTGGAGCGTTACGGGCGGCTTACCGGCGCCTTACGACGCGTCCGTTTGGGCGAGCCCAGCCGTGCACGCGGGGCACATGTTTCACGTGAAAACGGAGTTGCGTCAGTAGCTGGTGATCGGGCCGCCAGAGCTGCTGATCGGGCCCTGCAGGCTGGCTATACTCGGGCCGGGCCGGAGCCGTGCGCGGATCCGGAACCAGATGTGGGGCGGCAAAGCGGGCAAGGCGAGGGGGATTCGAGATCGGGTACACGAGCGTCCTCCTGGCGGTGGTGGTGGGGATCGTCCACGCCGGCCTGTCGCCTGTGATCGAGATCGCGGGCGTCCACCCAAACCTGATGCTGGTGGCCGTGGTGCTGGTCACCGCGCTCGCCGGTTTCGGACCTGGTGTCGTATGGGCCTTCGCGGGCGGCCTGACCGCGAACCTGCTGAGTCACGAACCGCTCGGCGCCGTACCCGCTATCACTGCTCCTGGTCTGCGCCATGGTGGCCGGCGGCGACCGGCTGTTCGGCCGGTTGATCTGGGTCTACCCGATCCTGGCCGCCTTCGCCGGAAGCATCCTGGCGGACCTGGTCATCCTGGGCGTCTTCCGCCTCACGTCGGCAGGCCCGACGCTTGGCCTCCCGATCGACCTGATCCTGCCCGCCGCGGTGCTCAACGCCGCCCTCACCGGCGTGCTGCTTTATCCCGCACGCATGCTCGCGCACCGCCTGATGTTGGAAGAGAAGCCCGCATGGTGACGGCCGATGGCTGACCTCAACGAAGGCCGCCGCGACACGCCGCGCTCGCGCGGGCGCTTCATTGCCTTTGGCGTGGCTGCTGCGCTGCTGTTCACGGCGCTGGGTGGCCGGCTCTTCCAGCTCCAGATCGTCAGCGGCGACCAATACGCGGCCGAGGCGGCTGCCACCCGGACCGTGGAGGTCTCCCTGCGCTCGCCGCGCGGCCTGGTTTTCGACCGCCAGGGCCGCCCGGTCGTGGTCAACGTGCCGTCGTGGACCGTCAAGATCCGCCCCGCCGACCTTCCGGACGAGGAGGCACCAGCGGTGCTGCGCCGAGTGGCGAGCCTGGTCGACGCGGATTGGCGCACTCTTCGCGGCCGGCTGCGCTCGTTCCAGGGATCCCCGTTTGAGCTGGTGCCCATCGAGCGCGGCATCAGCCGACAGGCGGCGCTGCTGATCGGCGAGGAAGCCGAGCGGCTGCCGGGCGTGGTGGTCGAGGTGGAGCCGGTGCGCCAGTACCTCGACGAGCAGCGGCAAGGTTGACGGCCGCCTGCTGTCCCACGTGCTCGGCTACGTCGGGCCGGTCAACCTCCAGGAGTTTCGCGACCTGGAGGACGACGGCTACCTGCGCGACGACCTGATCGGCCGTGCCGGGATCGAGGCGACCTTCGAAAGCCAGCTGCGTGGCACCTATGGCACCGAGCTGAAGGAGCGCGATGCGCAGGGCCGGCCGCTGAAGACGATCCGCACCGTGCAGCAGCCGGAGCCCGGCAAGAACCTGATGCTCACCATTGATGCGCGGATGCAGCGCATCGCGACGCAGTCGTTGCAGTGGGGCATGCGCGCGGCCGGGCTGCAGCAGGGCGTGACGGTCGTCATGAACCCGCAGACCGGCGAGATCCTGGCCATGGTCTCCCTGCCGGCCTATGACAACAACAAGTTCGCGACCGGCATCAGCGCCGACGACTACGCCGTCTACCTGAACGACCCGGCCAAGCCGCTGCGCAACCACGCCATCGCCGACATCTATCCGCCGGGCTCGACCTTCAAGCTCGTCACCGGCCTGGCCGCCCTGGAGGAAGGCGTCACGACGCCCGGCCGCCCGTGGCCGACCTACGGCTGCTACCAGATCCCGGACGCGCCGAAGGGCCAGTGCCTGTTCGACTGGAACCATGCCGGCTTCGGGCCCCTGAACATGACGCAGGCCTATGCCATCAGCTCCGACACCTTCTTCTACCAGATGGCGGTGGGACTGGGCGTCGATCGGCTGGGCGAGTGGGCCAACCGCATGGGCTTCGGCGAGAAGTCGGGCATCCAGCTGCCAGGCGAAGCAGCCGGGATCATCGCCAGCCGAGAATGGGCGCGCTCCCAGGGACGTGAAGACGTCTTCACCGGTGAGCTGGCGCAGGCCGGGATTGGGCAGAACGTGGTGGCGGTGACGCCGCTGCAGCTGCTCAACGCCTACGCCACGCTCGCCAACGGTGGCCGCCTGATGGAGCCGATGATCGTCCGCGGCGAGACCGATGGCAGCGGCAAGCTGACCAAGGCCTACAAGCCGCACGTCATCCGGCGCATCGATGCCAGCCAGGCCAACCTGCAGACGATGCGCATCGGGGCGCGCGAGGTCATCACGACCGGGCACGCCTACAACATTCGTGACCTCCGGCTGCCGGGCGCGCTGAGCGGCAAGACGGGAACCGCCGAGTTCGGCGTCCGCCGGCACGGCGTGCTCCCGTTCCACTCCTGGTTCGTGGCCTATCTGCCGTCGCAGCCGGGCGCCACGGACGCCGACCTGGCGGTGGTCACCTTCTCCTACTCGGCAGTTGTGCCCGGGCAACGTGTCGCTGGAGGTCGTCAAGTACTTCCTGCAGCAGTGGTACGGGCTGAAGCAGGATCTGCGGCTCGATCCGCGCGACTTCAGCCTGGTGGCGGCCAACTGATGGGCGCCGCAGCCGTAACCTCAACACTTGTTGACAATGTCAAGGCGCGACGCTGGCGCGCCTTCGATCTGCAGCTGTTCCTGTATGTCGCTGCTGCTCATTGGATTCGGCGTGGTGATGGGCTACTCGGCAGGCTTCGCCGACTCGGGAACCGGGGCGGGCCTCTCGCAGTCGGTCAAGACCCTGATCTGGACCACCATCGGCATGATCATCTTCTTCGTCGCCGCCAGCATCGACTACCACTGGCTGCAGACCCTGACGGTGCCCATCTACGTGGCCGTGCTCGGGATGCTCACGCTCACGATGCTCATCGGCACCAACCTGTTCGGCGCCCAGATGTCGATCACCGTGGCCGGACTGGACTTCCAGTTCAGCGAGGTCAGCAAGGTGCTCATGATCGTGGTGCTGGCCAGCTTCCTGGCCAGCCGTCGCGAGAAGATCGGCAAGCTGTCAACGCTGGTCGGCGCGGGGGTGCTGATGGCGATCCCCACCTTCCTCGTCTTCAAGCAGCCGGACCTGGGCACGGCGCTGGTGTTCGTGGCGATCCTGGTGGGAATGCTCTTCATGAGCGGGGCGAGCATCGGCTGGATGGCGCTGCTGGCCGGCGCGACCGTGGCCGCGGCACCGATCGTGGTGCAGTCGCTGCAGGACTACCAGCGGGCGCGACTCTTCTGCTTCCTGGACCCTTCGGCGGATCCGCAGGGGGCCTGCTATCAGCTGGTGCAGGCGCTGAACGCGGTCGGCTCCGGCGGCCTGTTCGGGCAGGGGTTGACCGCCGGGCGTCAGAACCAGCTGGGCTTCCTGCCGGTGCAGTCAACCGACTTCATCTTCACGGTTGTGGCCGAGGAGCTGGGCTTCATCGGGAGCGTGGTGCTGCTGGCCATCTTCGCGTTGCTGATCTGGCGGATCCTGGCCATCGGCTGGGGCGCCCGCGACATGCTGGGCATGATGGTGGCGATGGGCCTGGCCAGCATGCTGCTCTTCCAGATCATGGTGAATGTCGGGATGGTGATCGGGATCATGCCGGTCACGGGTATCCCGCTGCCGTTCGTGACGTACGGCGGCTCATCCATGATCTCGCTGCTGTTCGGCATGGGCATCCTGCAATCCGTGCGGATGCATGCCATGAAACCAACCTTCTAGCTGGGCCGATTCTCCCCGGCGGGAGGCGCGTTCAGTCCGCGGCAGGCTCCGCCGCTGCGGGCTCGGGCGGCGTTTCGGCCTCGTCCTCCAGCTCCGGAGGATGCGCGGCCACCTTGGGAGCGACCGCCAGGAAGGCCAGATCGGGACCGTCTCCATGCAACCGCCGGAAGGTGTAGCGGTACAGGTCACGCCCGATGGCGACGATCGGTGCCGCCAGAATGGCGCCGCCGATGCCGAACAGGGCGCCGCCGACCACCAGTGACATGATGATCACCGCCGGGTGCAGGTCCACCGCGTCGCCCATCACCTTCGGCACCAGCAGGTGGTTCTCGAGCTGCTGGATGCCCGTGTACAGAATGACCGCGGCCAAGGCCGCCGCCGGGCTGATCGACAGGCCGATCAGGATCGCCGGGATGGCGGCAATCACCGGACCAATGATCGGGAACCACTCCAGCACGCCGGCGATCAGCGCCAGGATCAGGGTGAACGATCCGAACTCGCTGAAGCCGATGAAGGTGAGGATGGTCAGGCCGATGACGGTGGCCGCGAACACGGCCGCCCCCAGGATCAACTGCCCGCGCACCCAGCTGCCGCCGACGCCGGACAGGATGGACAGCACGTTCCCCGCGTCCGGCCGCCAGCCCTCCGGCAGAGCGCGGTTGACCGCTCCTGGCAGGCGCTCGCGATCCTTCAGGACGTAGAACAGCCAGACCGGAATGACGACCAGGCCCACCAGGAAGCCGGCGGCACGCAGGAGCGCTGAGACGGCAGGTCCCAGGATCTCGCGCAGGGCGTCGCCGAAGGCCGATCCCGCCCCCTGGATCGACTCGTCCAGCGCCGCACGGAGTTCGTCCGGGAGCGGGAGCGACTGGTACCAGGCGAGCAAGGCCTTCTGCCACTCGCTGACCGACGCGCTGAGCTGCGGCAGATGGGTGATCAGGTCGCGAGCCTGCGCGGCGATGGGCGGGATCGCGTACGCGACGATGGCGGCGATCAGAGCGACCACAACGGCGTACGCGACCAGCACGCCGCCCCAGCGCGGCACGCCGCGGCGCTGCAGGAAGGTGACGAGCGGGTCGAGCACGAAGGCCAGCGCCACGCCGATGATGAATGCCGCCAGGGCGCCCTTCACCGACCACAGCATCCAGGCCAGTAGCACGCCTACCAGCACGACGAAGATCCCAAGCCGATGCCGCTTCAGGGTCCCCAGCAGGTCCGCCATTGGTTTCACGGTACCATCCGTTCCGAGATGGCCGATTCCTCCAACGACCAGCCGCGCCAGCGCTGGCAGATCCTCTTTGCCCGCCATGAGCCGGCGCTCCGCATGCGCCAGGCCGACCTGCTGGGCGAGTTCGAGCGCAGCTTCCGCGAATCCGGGCTGCCGCTCTCTCAGAGCAATGCCGCACGCCCACGGCCCCGCCTGAAGTTCGCCGCAAACCTGCCGGTGGGTCTGGAGCTGCGCAGCGAGGTGCTGGAGGTCTACTTCGACGAGCTGGTGCCGATCGGACGCATCCAGGCGGCTGCCGAGCTTCTTCCCGAAGGCATCGAGATCGTGGACGCGCGCGAGGTGTGGCACGGCTTCCCGTCCGCGGCCTCCCAGGTGCGTGCCGCCGAGTACGAGATCCAGATCCGGCCGCGGGGCGACGAGCCGCTCACCAGTGACGACCTCAGAGGCGCCGTCGTGCGCCTGCTGGCCGCCGACGAGCTTCCCGGCAAGCGGCGGCGTGGCGAGAGCGAGCGTCGGGTGGACTCCGGGCCGCGCGACCTGCGCCCCTTCATCGAGGACGTGGAGGTGCTGGAGGTGAGCGACGACGGCCGCAGCGGCCGGCTGCGGATGGTGCTGCGGCTCGACCCCAGCGGCGCAGGGCGCCCCGAGGACGTGGTGCAGGCGCTGGACCTGCCGATCGTCGCCGGATCGGCGGTCCGGACCCGCCTCCTCTTCGTTGACACTCCCCCCATCGCCCGGTAAACTCGTCGCCCCGCGGGATCATCACCGGCCCTGCGTCGCCGTGCGCCGTGAACGACGCCCGGATTCACGAATTCAGCATCCTTGGAGAACGCCATGTACGCCGTCCTGAGCAGCGGCGGGAAGCAGTACCGGGTCCAGCCCGGCAGCACGGTCCTCATGGAGCGGCTGTCGTCGGAGCCCGGTGCCTCGGTCGTGTTCGATCGTGTGCTGCTCATCGGTGATGGCGATGAGGTGACGGTCGGCACGCCGGTCGTCTCGGGGGCCACCGTCAGCGGCACGGTCCTGGGCGAGGAGCTCGGGCCCAAGCTCGTGATCTTCAAGTTCAAGCAGAAGGTCAAGTACCGCCGCCGCACCGGCCACCGGCAGCACCTCCTGCGCGTCCGCATCGACGAGATCAACGCCGATGGTCGCAGCAAGGGCCGCGCCAAGGCGAAGGCCGAGCCCGCGGAGGAGACTGCCGCAGCGAAGGCCGCGGAGACGGCAGAGGCACCGGCCAAGCCGCGCGCCAGCCGGGCACGAACCGCCAAGCCCAAGGCGGAGGCGTCGGCCAAGGCAGAGGCAGACCCGAAGACCGATGCGGACGCATCGGTCCAGGCTGAGGCGCCGAAGAAGCGCGCCCCGCGCCGAGCGGCGGCGAAGAAGACGGAGGACACGCCGGCGGACGCCGACACGGCACCCGACGAGGCGAAGGAGTAACCAGGTCATGGCACACAAGAAGGCCGGCAGCAGCAGCAAGAACGGGCGCGACAGCGCTGGTCAGCGGCTGGGCGTGAAGCGCGGCGACGGACAGGAGATCAACGCGGGCACGATCATCGTGCGGCAGCGCGGATCCACCTTCCATCCCGGCGCCAACGTCGGCATGGGCCGCGACTACACGCTCTTCGCCACTGCCGATGGCAAGGTCAAGTTCACCCACGAGACGCGCTCAAAGAAGCGCGTGAGCGTCGTCACCGCCGACGCCTAGGAGTCCCCGATCATGAAGGCCGAGATTCATCCCAAGTACTATCAGGCGGAGGTGCACTGCGTCGGCTGTGGCACCACCTTCACGGTCGGGTCGACCGCGGAGTCAATCCGGGTCGAGGTCTGCGCGAATTGCCATCCCTTCTATACCGGGACCCAGAACATCGTCGACACCGCCGGCCAGGTCGAGCGGTTCCAGCGACGCATGGAGCGCGCCAAGCGCTGATTCGGCGCGCCAGGTTCGCATGCGCCGCAACCTGAGGGCGTGGCCGGCGCTCCTGGCGCCGCACCTCGTCTTCCTGATCCCCGAGCTGCTGATGGCCGCCGGGCCGTTCGTCGTGCAGACGGTGGCCCGCACCGGCGGCCGCACCGGATTCCGCCTGCCGGACTTCTTCTATGGCGGCCAGGCGCTGATCGAGGGGGTCATGATGCGCGGCCGTACCACGGTGGCCATGAGCGTGCGCCCGCCATCCGGCGAGGTGGTGACGCTCTCCGAGCCACTCCCCGCGGCGCTGCAGCGCGGCCGCTGGCTGAAGGTGCCCTTCGTGCGCGGCCTGTTCGTGCTGTACGAGACGCTGGTGCTCGGCACGCGCATGCTGATGCGCTCCGCGGCGCTGGCGGCCGAGGGCGAGGACATCCAGATCGGCCGCGGGATGATGGTCGGGACCATGATCTTCTCGCTCGGCTTCGCCGTGGCGATCTTCTTCCTGCTGCCGCTCTTCCTTTCCACCTTCGCCGATAACGCCACCGACTCCGACCTGCTTGCCAACATCATCGAGGGCCTGATCAGGCTGGTCGTGTTCGTGGCCTACATCGGGCTGATCGGCATGATGAGCGAGATCAAGCGCGTGTTCGCCTACCACGGCGCCGAGCACAAGGCGATCAGCGCCCACGAGGCCGATGCGCCCCTGACCCCGGCCGAGGTCGATCGGTTCTCGACCGCCCACACCCGGTGCGGGACCACCTTCCTGCTGATCGTGGTGGTGATCAGCATCTTCTTCTTCAGCTTCATCCCGCGCACCGGGGTCCCGCTGCCGCTCCTGTTCCTGTCACGGATCGCGATGGTGCCGCTGATCGCATCGGTCAGCTATGAGCTCGTCCGGTTCGGGGCCAGCCACTACGGCAACCGCCTGGTGCGCGCCATCTACCAGCCCGGCCTGTGGCTGCAGGCGTTGACCACCCGTCCGCCGGATCACGGCATGCTCGAGGTGAGCATCGCCTCGCTGGAGTCGTGCCTCGCCTCGGATCGCGCAGCGGGGACGCCGGAGGTCGAGCCGACGGCCGCGGTGGTCGACCCGGGCACGGGCGTCCTGCCCTGACCTCAATCCGATGATCGAGCGCCTGCGCGAGATCGAGGCCCGATACGACATGCTGGCGGCCGAGATGTCCTCGCCGGAGCTGGACGTCGCGCGCCTGACCGAGCTTGGCCGCGAGCTGGCCCGGTTGGAGCCGGTGGTGACCGCGATTCGCGCCTGGGCCGTTGTCCAGGACTCATTGCGCTCGACGCGCGAGATGGCGGAGGACCCCGACGAGGAAGTGCGCGCCATGGCGCGCGACGAGCTGACGTCGCTGGAGGCCCGGGCCGCCGCGCTGGAAGAGGAGCTGCGCGTGCTTGCTGGTCCCGCGCGATCCGAACGACGAGCGCAACGTCATCCTGGAGGTCCGGGCCGGGACCGGCGGCGACGAAGCCGCCTTGTTCGCCGGCGACCTGTATCGGATGTATGCGCGCTACGCCGACGGGCGCCGCTGGCGCATGGAGCTCCTGTCCGCTTCGGAGAGCCCGGCCGGCGGCTTCAAGGAGGCGATCGCCGAGATCACCGGCTCGGGCGCCTATTCGCGTCTCAAGTACGAGAGCGGCGTGCATCGCGTTCAGCGCGTGCCGGTCACCGAGGCTCAGGGCCGGATCCATACCTCGACCGCGACCGTGAGCGTCCTTCCCGAGGCGGACGAGGTGGAGGTCGACATTCCCGAGAAGGACCTGCGCATCGATGTCTATCGGTCCAGCGGGCCGGGCGGGCAGAGCGTGAACACCACCGATTCCGCCGTGCGCATCACCCACCTGCCGACTGGCCTGGTGGTCGCCATCCAGGACGAGAAGAGCCAGCACAAGAACAAGGCCAAGGCCATGGCCGTGCTGCGGGCACGCCTGCTCGAGATGGAGCAGCAGCGCCAGGCGGAGGAACGTGGCGAGCAGCGGCGCTCCCAGGTCGGCACCGGCGAGCGCTCGGAGAAGATCCGCACCTACAACTTCCCCGATGACCGGGTGACCGACCATCGCATCGGGCTGACCGTCCACAACCTGCCCGGGCTCCTGCAGGGAGACCTGGATCGGCTGATCGATCCGCTGGCGGAGGCCGATCAGTCCGCGCGACTGGCGGCGGTCGGCGTGGCGGAAGGCGACTGACCGTGGTTGGACCGATGGCCGGCCCGGTGGCGCCGGATGCGGCGCGCGATGCCGCCGCCCTGCTGGGTGAGGCCGCCAAGGCGCTGGGAGTGGCCGGCTCGCCATCTGCGAGGCTGGACGCGGAGCTGCTGGTCAGCCATGCCTTCGGACGTGACCGCACCTGGCTGCATGCGCACCCGGAGGCGCGACTCGAGGAAGCGGACGTCGCCCGACTGCGCGGCTGGGTCGAGCGGCGCGCCGCGGGTGAGCCGATCGCCTACATCCGCGGCTTCAAGGAGTGGCTGTCACTCCGGATCGCGACGGACCGGCGGGCGCTGATCCCGCGCCCGGAGACGGAGCTGCTGGCGGAGGCCGCCATCGACGAGGTCGCGGCGCGGCTGGTCCGTGACGACGAGCCCATTGCCGCCTGGGAGGTCGGCACGGGCAGCGGCGCCGTTGCGGTCGCCCTCGCGCTGCGGTTCAGGACCGCCCTGGCGCTGGGGCGGCTGCGGCTGGGTGCCACCGATATCTCGCCGGAGGCGCTGGAGCTCACCTCGGAGAACCTGGCGGCCCATGGGGTGGCCGGGCTCGTCAGCCTTGGCCTGGGCGACCTGTTGGAGGTCAGCGTGCTCCCCGCGCCGCAGCAGCCGGATCTGCTGGTGGCGAACCTGCCCTACGTTCCCAGCGACGAAGTGGCTGCCGGCGCCGGCAGCCTGCGCTTCGAGCCTTCGCTCGCGCTCGACGGCGGCGCTGACGGTCTCGACGTGGTCCGCCGGATGCTGACGGAGCTGCCGTTCCGGCTGGCGCCGGGCGGCGTGGCGCTGCTGGAGATCGGGCACGACCAGGTGGACGCAGTGCGCGCGGCAGCGGAGGAGCTGCCGGTCCCCGTCCGAGTCGGCAGCCTGCCTGACCTTGCCGGGATCCAGCGCGTGGTCCGGATCGAGCGGGCATGACGGACCGTCTGTCGGCCACACCGGAAGGTCTGGCCGCGGCGGCCGAAATCCTTGCTGGCGGCGGGCTGGTGGCGTTCCCCACCGACACGGTGTACGGCCTGGGCTGCGCGACATCACGTCCCGAGGCGATCGAGGCCATCTACGCGTTGAAGCGACGGCCACCCGAGAAGCGAGTCGCGATCCTGGTCGGCGGGCTCGACGCGGTGGATGCCGGCGCGTGGGACGTGGACGACCGCGCGCGCTCGCTGGCGGCGCGCTTCTGGCCCGGCGCCCTGAGCCTGGTCCTGGCCGCACGCGATGGCGATGCCACGCAGTCCTTCCGCGCCCCCGACCACCCAGTGGCATTGGCGCTCATCGAAGCAGCGGGGCCGATGTACGTGACCAGCGCGAATATCAGCGACGAGCCGGACACGCTGGATGCGGACGACGTCCTGATCGCCTTCGCCACACAGCCCGATGGGTTGGCTGCCGTGGTGGATGGCGGTCGCGTGCCGGGCGGGACGCCATCCACGGTGGTGGACCTGAACGGCGCGCCGGCACGCATCATCCGACCCGGGCCGGTCAGCGAGGCGATGCTGGCCGAGGTCGTGGACCTGGCTCCCGCACCGATAAACTGACGCGAATGCGCGTCGCCATCGGCTCCGATCACGCCGGATTTACGCTCAAGGGTGAGCTGTGCAGCCTGCTGGACGAGATGCGCGTCGAGTACCGCGACTTTGGCACCTTCAGTGACGAACCGGTCGACTACCCCGACTTCATCGCACCGGTGGCGCGCGCCGTGGCCCGCGGCGACTTCGAATTCGGGATCGTGATCGGCGGCAGCGGCACCGGGGAGGCGATTGTCGCGAACAAGGTCCGCGGCATTCGCTGCGTGCAGGCCACCAACCCGGTCGTGGCGCGGCTGGCCCGCGAGCATAACGACGCAAACGTGATCTCCTTCGGGGCGCGAATCGTCGGTACCGAGGTGGCGCGTGCCTGCGTTCGCGAGTTCCTGGCAGCCACCTTCCAGGGCGGACGTCATGTGCCACGGCTCGCGAAGATCGCCCGCATCGAGGCCGAGGAGGCTGGTCACTAGGCGCATGGTCCTGGCGCTCGACGACCACGAGCGAGCGATGCTGGCCGGCGAGCATGGCGAGGGTGCGGCGCTGGCGGCACGCCTGGTCATCCGGGCTGCGGAGGTGCTTGGCGCCGAACGCCTGATCCCGATCACCCGGGCGCATGTCGATTCGTGCCTCTACCACGGCGAGGCGACCATCGATTTCGTGCAGCGCCTGGCTGATGGCCAGGCGCGGGTGAGTGTCCCGACCACGCTGAACGTGGGCACGCTGGATCTCCTCCATCCGGAGCTGTGGCGCGGCTCGCGCGAGGTGGCCGAGCGCGGGAGGCTGCTCATGGAGGCATATCGGTCCCTGGGCTGCCGGCCCACCTTCACCTGCGCGCCGTACCAGCTGGCGGATGCGCGGCCGCGCTTCGGTGAGCAGGTGGCCTGGGCCGAGTCGAACGCCATTGCCTTCTGCAATGCGGTGATCGGCGCTCGCACGGAACGCTACGGCGACTTCACCGATATCGCCTGCGCGGTGATGGGCCGCGTGCCGGACGCCGGGCTGCATCGCGACGAGGCGCGCCGGGCCACCATGGTCCTGCGCCTTGGGTCCGATGTGCCCGATCGGCTCCTTGGATCCGACGCCCTGTTTCCGCCGCTGGGGATCGTGCTCGGGCGGCGAGCCGGCAGTCGGGTGGCTGCCATCGCCGGCCTGCCGCCGGACCAGTCCGAGGACCGGCTGAAGGCGGTGGCTGCCGCGGCCGCTTCGTCCGGCTCGGTGGCGATGTTTCACGTGGTTGGCTCAACGCCGGAGGCGCCAACGCTCGAGGCCGCGCTCGCCGGCAACGAGCCGGAGGAGCTCGACGTGATCGGATTGCGGGAGCTGCGCGACGCCCGAGACGCGCTGACCAGCGCGGAGGCTGCCCAGCCTGGGACGCCAATCGGCGCGGTGTCGCTGGGGACGCCGCATGCCTCTCAAGCTGAGCTGCGCGAGATCGCGATGCTCCTCGACGGATCGCGGGTAGCTTCCGGCGTGGAGCTGCTGGTCTCGACCGCCCGCGATGTCCTGGCCGAGGCAGAGGCCGACGGGACCGCGGAGCGCCTGCGGGCAGCGGGCGCAGAGCTGCTGGTCGACACCTGCAGCTACCTGGGTCCGGTGCTGCGGCCGTCGCCGCTGCCGACCATGACCGATTCCGCCAAATGGGCCTGGTATGCGCCCGCCAACATCGGTGCGCAGGTCGTCTTCGCTTCGCGCGAGGAATGCGTGCGCTCGGCGATCGATGGGCGCGTGCGGCGCGATCCGGCGATATGGGGCGACGCCTGATGGCCATGACCCTGAAGGGCCGCGTACTGGCGCCCGGGACCGCGAGCGCCGAGGCGATCGTGCTGGACGAGCCGCTCTCGCTGTGGGGCGGCCTGGACCCAGCGACCGGCGATCGTGATCGAGCCCCGGCACCCGCAACGCGGCGCCTCGTTGACGGGCCGCGTCGTGGTCATGACCGAGTCACGCGGCTCCTCGTCGTCGTCGTCAGTCCTGGCGGAAGCGGTGCGGGCCGGCGTCGCACCCGCCGCGATCCTGCTGGGCACGCCCGACCTCATCCTGGCGGTGGGGGCAGCCGTTGCCGCCGAGCTGTACCGAGT
Source organism: uncultured Chloroflexia bacterium (assembly GCA_963720505.1). Lineage (GTDB taxonomy): Bacteria > Chloroflexota > Limnocylindria > QHBO01 > QHBO01 > DASSCW01. The sequence continues at coordinate 324,149 of CAVRFT010000003.1, read as the reverse complement.
CCAGGTTCCAATCCTCGTCCTCGGCTCCACCGATATGGCGCAGCTGCGGACCGGCGACCATGTGGCGATCAGCGAGGACGGGGCAATCCAGGTCGGCTGACGCGCTATTCTCGCGACTTCCATGCCTCACACGCCCGAGATCGACGTCGCGCCGCTCACGGCAGACGACCTGCCGACTGCCGCCGAGTTGCTGGCAAGCCGCCAGCAACGCCTGCGACGGGCTCGGAGAATCCTCCCCGAGCCGTACGAGGACCCTGTCCTGACCCTGCCCCTTGTCGAGGCACTGGCCGGCAAGGACGGCGCCTTCGGCGTGATCGGTCGCAGGAACGGCGAGCCATTCGGCTTCCTGCTGGGCTACCCGCGGACGGAGCCGATCTGGGGCCGCGCGGCGTGGAGCCCCATCGAGGGCAGCGCCCTGGCCGACGACACGGATCCGGAGCTCGTCCGCGACCTGTACGCCGCCTGGTCGGAGCACTTCGTTGGTTCGGGTTACTTCCGACAGTACGTCCATGCGGCAGCGAACGAGGCCGAGCTGATGGGCGCCTGGGTCCGCACCGGCTTCGGCCAGATGCAGGCGCACGCAGCCCGCGACCTGGATCTCAGCGGCGATCCGCCGCCGGGCGTGACGCTGCGGCGAGCCCACGCGGAGGACATCGGCCTGGTGGTCGACCTCCTGCCGCTGGTCGGCCGTGCCCTGATGAAGCCGCCGGCCTATGCCATCCAGCTGCCGGAGGTGTGGAGCACCTTTGGCGCCGCCGGCAGCGAGGAGCTGGCGGATCCTGACGCCCGCCACTGGGTCGCCATCGCCGATGACGGTCGCGCCCTGGCGCTGGCCTCCTTCTACGATGCGGAACCCGGGCCCATGGTTCCCGATCGGGCGACGGAGCTGGCCTTCGCCATGACCCGCCCGGAGGAGCGGGGTCGCGGCCTGATGCGCGCCCTCGCCGCCGCCGGCTTCGCCGAGGCGAAGGCAGCCGGCGCCGTGCACGCTGTGGCCGACTGGCGGACGGCCTCGCTGCCTACCCACCGCAGCTGGGTGGCGCTGGGCTTCGAGCCGCTCTACTACCGCCTGCACCGCCACATCGACGAGCGGATCGCCTGGGCCGCAACCTCGCCGCTGGCCGCGCCCGGCTGACTTATCCGGGGCGGAGGCATCGGTCTACACTCGCGCTTGCCATCCACACAGACGCAGACGGAAAGGGACCGATGGACTTCTGGGCACCGCTCGAGACCGAGGACCCCGAGATCTTCGCGGTGGTACGCGACGAGGAGGAGCGCTCCCGCTCGCACCTGGAGCTGATCGCGTCCGAGAGCTATCCGTCGCTGGCCGTGCTGGAGGCCACCGGTTCGGTGCTGACCGCGAAGTACGCGGAGGGCTACCCGGGACGCCGCTACTACGGCGGCTGCGAGGTGGTGGACGTGGCCGAGAACCTGGCTCGCGACCGCGCCAAGCAGCTCTTCGGCGCGGAGCACGCCAACGTGCAGCCGCACGCGGGGGCGCAGGCCAACATGGCCGTTTACCACGCCCTGCTGCAGCGCGGCGACACCGTGATGGGCCTCTCGCTCGACCAGGGCGGCCACCTGACCCACGGCTCGCCGGTCAACTTCTCCGGCCAGTACTACAACTTCGTGGCCTACCACGTGGACCGCGACACCCACCTGATCGACATGGACGAGGTGGCCGCGCTGGCCCGTGAGCATCGGCCCAAGCTGATCGTCACCGGCGCGACGGCCTATCCCCGCTTCTGGGACTTCGCCGCCTTCCGGGCCATCGCCGACGAGGTGGGCGCCATCCTGATGACCGATATGGCCCACTTCGCGGGCCTGGTGGCGGCGGGTGTCCACCCCTCGCCGATCCCGCACGCCCAGGTGGTGACCACCACCACGCACAAGACGCTGCGTGGTCCGCGCGGCGGGATGATCCTGTGCATCGAGGAGCACGCCAAGGCGATCGACAAGGCCGTCTTCCCCGCGATCCAGGGCGGCCCGCTGGAGCACGTGATCGCCGCCAAGGCCGTGGCCTTCAAGCAGGCGATGTCCGAGGAGTTCCGCCGCGACATGGCGCAGACCGTGGCCAACGCCCAGGTGCTGGCAGCGTCCCTGGCGGAGCGCGGGGCTTCGATCGTGTCCGGCGGGACCGATAACCACCTGATGCTGGTCGACGTTCGGCCCTTCGGCGTGACCGGCAAGGAGGCCGATGCGGCCCTGGGCGAGGTGCGCATCACGGTGAACAAGAACACGATCCCCTACGACCCGAATCCGCCCATGGTGGGGAGCGGGATCCGCGTCGGCACCCCGGCTGTGACGGGTCGCGGCATGCGCGAGGAGGAGATGCGCGCGGTGGCTGGCTTGATCGTGGACGGGATCGCGGCGCGCGGCGACGAGACGGCGCAGGAGCGGGTGCGCGCCGGCGTGGCGGAGATCGTGGACCGCTTCCCGGTGCCGGGGCTGCCCGCGACTCGCCGCCACCAGGTGCCGCCGCGTCGACGCGTCAGCTCCATGCGATCTTGTCAACGCGCGCCTGTCGGCGCATGAGGGGCCACGACTCATGCAGGCCCCGAGAGGCTGGACGGTTCCCGCTCGAAGGCCAGTAGCGGTCGACCGCAGAGCATCAGCACCTAGGCGCGCTGTTCGCCGCTGACGCGCGACCCACATGGGCTCAGCGTGCGGCAGCCCGCTCCCTCGTTCGCCAGGATCTGGCTCCCCGGCTATACTCGCGGCGTCCGACCGCTGTGAGTCGAACCGAACATGGCACAGCTGACGCCCATGGGGCTCGTAAAGATCATGGGCCTCGTGACGCTCATCATGGTCGTTCCCGTGATGGGTGGCGCGGTTGCCGGGCTCGTCCTGGACGAGCTGTTGGGCACCTCGCCGTTGCTCGTGCTTTCGGGAGTGGTGGTCGGAACCCTGATCGCAGCCATTGGCATCTGGCTCCTGATTCGCGCGGGTGTGCGCCGGGGCTACTCCGATGGACGTCCCAGTGACGAAGCCTGAACCCGGCGTCGACGACGAGCCGACGCCCCAGCAGCGGAAGACCGCGGCTGGCATCGGGATCGCCATGGACCTGGGCGTGCGGCTGGGAGTATCGGTATTCCTGGGCCTGGGTGCCGGCCTGCTGCTCGACAGCTGGCTGCACACGAGCCCGATTTTCACGCTCATCGGGATGGTGGTCGGCATCGCCGCGGCGATGTACACCATCTGGGACGTGGCCCGCGACGCAATGAGGAGATAGATGCCGGAGGAAGAGGGCGGCGGCAGCCTGCTCCACGTCTCCATCAGCGCGGAACCGCTCTTCACGATCGGTCCGCTGACGGTCACCAACAGCATGGTCGGCGCGGTGCTCGCGTCGGCGATCCTGCTGTTCCTGACCTGGGTCTTCCTGCGTCGCCCGCAGCTCGTTCCCGGCCGCGTGCAGAGCCTGATCGAATGGCCGATCGAGTGGATCACCGGCATCGTGGAGGGCTCTACCAGCCGCTGGAAGGGCTACGTGGCGCTGGTGGCCGGCCTGTTCCTGATGATCCTGGTCGCGAACTGGATCGGCCTGCTGCCGGGCGTGGGCACGGTTGGCATCATCACCGAGGAGCACGGTGAGCAGGTGCTCACGCCATTCGTGCGCGCCGCCGGCGCCGACCTGAACTTCACCCTGGGCCTCGCCATCGTCTCGTTCGTCGTCTTCGTGTGGTGGGGGATCCGGGTCAACGGCCCCGTCGGCTACCTGAAGGAGCTCGTCGGCGAGCCACGCTACATGGCGCCGCTCATGTTCCCGATCCACCTCATCAGCGAGCTCTCGCGCCTGGTCAGCCTGTCGATGCGACTCTTCGGCAATGTCTTCGCCGGCGAGGTCCTGATCGGCACCATGCTGGCCCTGACCACCGCCGCCGTATTCGTGCTGCCGCTCGCCTTCTTCGTGCCGGCCGTGTTCCTGGGCCTGGAGCTGCTATTCGGCGCCGTCCAGGCGCTGGTCTTCGCGCTGCTGACCATGACCTACATCACGATGGCCATCGCCGAGCACGAGAACGGTCATGGCGACGAGCACGAGGGGGACGCATCGGCTCATCACGCAGAACCCAACGAACCCGCCACCGCCTGATCGCAGGCCAATCGATTCGATGCCTGCCGACGGCAGGCGCAAGACAGGAGGATCTAGTCAAGTGGACTCAAATCTCGCGGCCGGCCTCGCCATGATCGGAGCCATTGGCCCCGGCATCGGCCTGGGCATCGGCTTCAGCAAGGCCATGGAAGCGCTGGGGCGCAACCCGGAGGCATCGGGCGCGATTTTCGTGCCCTACATCCTGGGCCTGGCGCTCACCGAGGCCATCGGCATTTACTGCCTGGTCGTCTCGCTGATCCTGATCTTCGCCAGCTAAGGCGCGGTCGGTGGAGTTCTTCAACGCCTTCGGGGTCGACGTTCCGAAGCTGATCTTCCAGGTCATCAACTTCCTGCTGCTCCTGTACCTGCTGAACAGGTTCCTGTTCAAGTCGGTCATCCGGATGCTCGACGAGCGTGGGCAGCGGATCAGCAAGGGCCTGGAGGACGCGGCGGCGGCCGCTCGAGATCGGGACCTGGCCCGCGCCGAGCGCGAGGCCGCCCTGGACGAGGCGCGCAAGGAGGCGCAGGCGATGATCGCCCGTGCCACCAAGATCGCCGATGACTCGAAGGCTGAGATCCTGGCCGAGGCCAAGGCCCAGGCCGAGAAGGCCACCAGCAAGGCGCGTGACGAGATCACCGCCGAGAAGGATCGGGCAATGGCCGAGCTCCGGACCCACGTGGCCGAGCTCGCGCTGGAGGCCGCCGGGCGGCTGGTCCGCTCGGAGATGGACGGCCCCACGCAGCGCAGGCTGGTGGAGGACTTCCTATCCGAGGTGACGCCCGCCGACGCCAAGGGGAGCCGCAACTAGGATGGCGCGCCGCGAGACCGCCGCTCGCCGCTACGCGGAGGCCGCCTTCCAGATCGGCCGTGCCGACGGCACGCTCGACGACTGGGAGCGCGACCTGGCGACGGTGAGCGAGCTGCTGGCCAACGACGAGGTGCGGCGCATCCTGCAGCACCCGGTCATCCCGTACGCGGCCAAGGAGCGCGTGCTCCAGCGCGCCACGGGCGGGATCAGGCCGGAGGTGCTCAGCCTGGTGCTGCTCATGATCCGGCGCGGCCGTCCGCGCGGGGTCGAACCGATGATCAGCCACTTCGGCGCGCTGCTGCGCACCGAGCGCGGCATCGTGCTGGCGGAGGTGCGAACCGCGCTCCCGCTGGAGGACGAGCAGCGCAGGGCGGTTACCGCGCGGCTGGGGGAGCTCACCGGCGAGACGGTCGAGATGAACGAAGTTGTCGACGAATCGCTCATCGGCGGGATCGCCGTGCGTATCGGCGACCGGCTCTATGACGCAAGCGTCCGCAACCGCCTCGAGCGGCTGCGTGCACGGCTGACCGCGGTCTAGCGACCCGGCGCCGCTGAACCACAGGAACGAGGAAGGCATGGCGATTCGATCCGACGAGATCACGTCGATCATCAGAAGCGAGATCAAGGGCTTCGACGAGGGAGCCGATGTCGCCGGCGTCGGCACCATCGTGGAGGTCGGCGACGGGATCGCCCAGATCTTCGGGCTGTCCGGCGCGCTGGCATCTGAGCTGCTCGAGTTTCCGGGCGGCGTCATGGGCATGGCCTTCAACCTGGAGGAGGAGACGGTTGGCGCCCTGATCCTGGGCGACTACACCGACCTCAAGGAAGGCGACCAGGTCAAGACCACCGGCCGGGTGGTGGAGGTGCCGGTTGGCGATGCGCTGATTGGCCGGGTGGTGAACCCGCTCGGCGAGCCCATCGACGGCAAAGGGCCCATCGAGACGACCAAGACGCGTCCCGTGGAGCGCATCGCCCCTGGCGTCATCGTGCGCCAGCCGGTGGATACCCCGGTGCAGACCGGCATCAAGGCCATCGACGCCATGATCCCCATCGGCCGCGGCCAGCGTGAGCTGATCATCGGCGACCGCCAGACGGGCAAGACGGCCATCGCGGTCGACACGATCATCAACCAGAAGGGCCAGGACCTGATCTGCATCTACGTCGCCATCGGCCAGAAGCAGTCGACGGTGGCCCAGGTGGTGGCCCAGCTGGAGGAGAACGGCGCGATGGAGCACTCCATCGTGGTGACCGCCTCCGCCTCCGACCCCGCCCCGCTGCAGTACCTGGCGCCCTACGCCGGCGTGGCCATGGGCGAAGAGTTCCTGGACAACGGGCGCGATGCGCTCTGCGTATACGACGACCTGTCGAAGCACGCCTGGGCCTACCGCCAGGTCTCGCTGCTGATGCGCCGCCCGCCGGGCCGCGAGGCATTCCCGGGCGACATCTTCTATTCGCACAGCCGCCTGCTGGAGCGTGCGGCGCGCCTGAACGAGGAGAATGGCGGCGGCTCGCTGACCGCCCTGCCGGTGATCGAGACCCAGGCCGGCGACGTGTCCGCCTACATCCCGACCAACGTGATCTCGATCACGGATGGGCAGATCTTCCTGCAGACCGACCTGTTCAACCAGGGCCAGCGGCCCGCGGTGAACGCCGGCATCAGCGTCTCGCGCGTGGGCGGCAATGCCCAGATCAAGGCCATGCGCCAGGTCGCCGGCAAGATGCGGCTGGACCTGGCCCAGTACCGCGAGCTGGCGGCCTTCGCCCAGTTCGCGTCGGACCTCGACAAGGCCACCCGCGACCAGCTGACCCGCGGCGAGAAGGTGACCATGATCCTGCGCCAGCCGCAGTTCTCGCCGCTGTCGGTCGAGAACCAGGTGGCCATCATCTGGACTGCCACCAACGGCTGGCTGGACGACATCGACTCGTCACGGCTCGGTGAGTTCGAGACGGGCTTCTACCGCTACCTCGAGTCGACCCACAAGGATCTGCTGCCGGCGATCGCCAAGGAGAAGGCGCTCTCCGACGAGCTGACCAAGGAGCTGGAGGCCGCGGTCAAGGAATACCGCGAGCAGTCCGGCTTTGGTAAGGCCGATGAGTCCGCCAAGGCCGAGGCCAAGCCGGCCGAATCCGACAAGGCGGCGGAGGCCAAACCGGCCGAGCCAGCCAAGGCTGAAGCCAAGGCCGATGCGCCCGAGGCGCCGGCGCAGGAATCGGCCCCAGAGCCTGACGCGGAGGACAAGGGCTAGGCGTGGCCAGCCTGAAGGAGATCCGCGGCCGGATTGCGTCGATCCGGAACATCTCGCAGATCACGCGTGCCATGGAGCTGGTCGCCGCGTCCCGCATGAAGCGGGCGCAGGAGGCGATCCTGGCCGCGCGGCCGTACGACGACGAGCTGCGTTCGGCTTTGAGCCGTGTGACGGCGGCGATCGGCGAGGAAGTGGATCCGTTCCTGGCGCGCCGCCCGGTGCGGAAGCTGGGCCTGATCGTGATGACCACGGATCGCGGCCTGGCGGGCGCCCTGGACACGAACACGGTGCGCGCGGCGCTGCGCCACATCGCCGAGCAGGCGGGCGGGCGCAACGGCGACGGCCCGGTGGAGGTCTCCGCCATCACCGTCGGGCGCAAGGGCCGCGACCAGCTGCGGCGCGCCGGCGTCCCGATTGCCGCGCACTTCCCGCGTCTGGGCGACCGGCCCGGCTTCGCCGACGTCACGCCCATCGCGCGGCTCGTGTCGGAGGACTTCCTGGATGGCACCTACGATGAGATCGCGGTGGTGTATCCGGGTTTCGTCAGCACGCTGACGCAGCGCGCCACCGTCACCACCCTCCTGCCGGTTCCGCGTCCGGCGGACCTGGACCCGGACGAGGCGGAGCGCACGGACGAGTACCTGTTCGAGCCGTCGCCGCAGGCGGTGCTGAGCCGCCTGCTGCCGCACTACGTGGCGGTCGACCTGTTCCGTGCCGTGCTGGAGGCGAACGCCTCCGAGCAGTCGGCCCGGATGATCGCCATGCGCAGCGCGACCGACAACGCCAATGAGCTCATGGGCGACCTGACGCTCGTCTACAACAAGACGCGGCAGGCCACCATCACCCGCGAAATGATCGAGATCGCCTCCGGCGCTGAAGCGCTCGGCGGCTAAGCACGAGGAGCACTGACAAGACCGATGGCAACCGGAAAGGTGATCCAGATCACGGGTCCCGTGATCGACGTCGAGTTCCCGCCGGGCGACCTGCCGGCCATCTACAACGCGCTCGAGATCACGCGTCCCAAGGAGGCGCGTGGCTCGGCCGCGACCGATGGCAACGGCGGCAAGGCGGGCAAGGGCGCGGTCAGCACGCTGGACGACACGCTGGTGGTCGAGGTGCAGCAGCACCTGGGCAACAACTGGGTGCGCACCGTGGCCATGTCGACGACCGACGGCCTGTCGCGCGGCCTGGAGGCAAAGGACACCGGTGGGCCGATCACCGTGCCGGTCGGCGAGATCACGCTCGGCCGCGTGTTCGACGTGCTGGGCCATCCCATCGACGGGAAGGGCGCGGTCAAGTCCAAGCAGATGCTGCCGATCCACCGTCAGCCGCCGGCCTTCGACCAGATGGAGACCGAGAATCAGGTCTTCGAGACCGGCATCAAGGTCATCGACCTGATCGCCCCGTTCAAGCGAGGCGGCAAGGTCGGCGTCTTCGGCGGCGCCGGCGTCGGCAAGACGGTCATCATCCAGGAGCTGATCCGCAACATCGCCCAGGAGCACGGCGGCTACTCGGTCTTCGCCGGTGTCGGCGAGCGCTCGCGTGAGGGAAACGACCTGCTGGGCGAGATGACCGAGTCGGGCGTCCTGCCGAAGACGGTGATGGTCTTCGGCCAGATGAACGAGCCGCCGGGCGCGCGCCAGCGCGTTGGCCTCACGGCGCTGACCATGGCCGAGTACTTCCGCGACGAGGAGGGGCGCGACATCCTCCTCTTCATCGACAACATCTTCCGCTTCACGCAGGCGGGCTCGGAGGTATCGGCCCTGCTGGGTCGCATGCCATCGGCGGTGGGCTACCAGCCGACGCTGGCCACCGAGATGGGCGACTTGCAGGAGCGCATCACCTCGACCAAGAAGGGGTCGATCACGTCGCTTCAGGCGATCTTCGTGCCGGCGGACGACTACACCGATCCGGCGCCGGCCACGACCTTCGGCCACCTGGACTCGACCATCCGCCTGGAGCGCTCGATCGTGGAGATCGGGATCTACCCGGCGGTCGATCCGCTGACCTCGACCTCCACCGTGCTCGACCCGCGGGTCGTGGGCGACGAGCACTTCCAGGTCGCCCGCGAGGTGCAGCGGACGCTGCAGCGCTACAAGGACCTGCAGGACATCATCGCCATCCTGGGCATGGACGAGCTGTCGGAGGAGGACAAGCAGACGGTGGGCCGCGCCCGACGGCTGCAGCGCTTCATGTCGCAGCCGATGTTCGTGGCCGAGCAGTTCACCGGTCGCCCCGGCAAGTACGTGCAGCGGCTCGAGACGGTGCGCGGCGCCAAGGAGATCCTGGACGGCAAGCACGACCAGCTGCCGGAGCAGGCGTTCCTGATGGCCGGGCAGATCGAGGACGTGGTCGAGAACGCGGAGGCGATGAAGTAGATGCCGCTTCAGCTGGAGATCGTCAGTCCGGAGCGGCGGGCGTTCACCGATGAGGTGGACATGGTCGTCGTGCCCGGGCTCGATGGCGAGCTGGGCATCCTGCCGCATCACACGCGGCTCATCAGCGCCCTGGGCATCGGCGAGGTGAAGATCAAGAAGGGCGGCACCGAGACGCTGATGTTCATCAGCGGCGGCTTCGTGGAGGTGCGGCCGGACAAGGTCATCATCATGGCCGACCTGGCCGAGCACTCGGACGAGATCGACGAGGCCCGGGCCGTGGAGGCGCGCAAAGCTGCCGAGGCGCAGCTGGGCGAGGTCAAGGACCCGGTCGACATCGCCCGCGTGCGTGCCGCCCTGCAGACGGCGCTCATGCGCGAGCGCATCGCCACCCGCCGCCGCTCCCGCGGCTAGGCCGCAGCCCGACGCGCAACTTCTCAGGCGTGAATCAGGGCACCTTGGGAGGGCTGATCAGGCGCACTGACATGTCCGTTCATCGACGCCTGAGCGTGGCCGGCTTTGCCCGGCCAGGTAAATCGACCCCTGCATCCTCCTAGCGCGCTTGTGATTCACGCCCGAGGAATAGATGACGCGGACGTGCAATAACGTGACCCAGGAGAGCCGGTGGTGGGGCGATGGGCCGCCAGCTCCATGAGGGACACCCTCGCCTGCGCTACGATCCGAAAGCCATGACCGTCATCGCCCAGCTGATCGGCTATCCGCGTATCGGCCCCCACCGGGAGCTGAAATGGGCGCTGGAGCGTGCCTGGTCCGGTCGCCTGGACCGCGAGGGCTTCGATGCACGCGTTGCAGAGCTCCGCGCCGCGCACCTCGGCCGAGCAGCGCGAGCTGACCGGTTCCGCCGCCGACGACTATTTCCTGTACGACGCCGTGTTGGAGACGGCGATGATGCTGGGCATCGCCACGCCATGGGCGAAAGAGCAGCTCACCTCTGATCCCTTCGCCGCCCTGACAGCGCTCGCGCGCGGCACGCCGGAGCACGAGGCGTGGGAGATGACCAAGTGGTTCGACACGAACTACCACTACGTGGTCCCCGAGATCACGGCGCCGGTCACCACCTTCCAACCGCTGCCCTGGCGTGAGCCGATGGACGACGACGCGACATGGGTGGTCATCGGTCCGTACACCCTGGTGCGGCTGAGCCGCCTGGCAGATGGGCTGGACCCGGTGACCGTGGCGGGCCAGGTGGGAGATGCGCTCTGGGCGTGGGTCGCCGAGCAGCAGCGCGCCAACCCGGCGTTCCGCCTGCAGCTTGACGAGCCGAGCCTGGGGATGGCGCTGTCCGAGACCGATGAGGCCGTGCGCCACGCCGCCTACGCGGCCGCGCCGGACTTCACGCAGGTCCCGCTCGTCACCGTGCAGTTCGGAGAGGCTTCCGACGAGACCGCCATGGCGCTCGCCCGGCACGGCCTGGCGGTACAGCTGCCACTCGCTCGCGCCGCCTCGGACGCGGCTGCGGCCCAACCGGAGCTCGTGGTGTCCGTCATGGATGGCCGCAGCGTCTGGCCCGATGACTTCGCCGCGATGCGGCAGGTCCTGAGCGGCCTGGCAGACGAGGACCGCACCGTCCGCCTGGTCCCGTCGACCAGCCTCATGTTCCTGCCGTACACCGTCGAGGGCGAGGACCTGCCGGCCGGCTTCCAGTTCGCCCGCGAGAAGGCGCAGACGCTGGCCTCGTGGGCGGGTGCCCTGGCGGGCGGACCGGAGCCGACAGCCGTCAGCGCGCCCACGACCACCTGGGAACCGGTCGGCAGGTTGGAGCCACGAGACCCACGACCCGAGCGGCGCGCGGCGCAGGTGGACATCGACCTGCCGCGCTATCCGACCACCACCACCGGCTCGTTGCCGCAGACCGGCGACGTGCGCCACCTGCGGGTGCAGCTGCACAAGGGCGAGCTGGATCGTGGCGCGTACGACGAGGCCATCGGGACCCTCATCACCGATGCCATCGGCTGGCAGGAGCGGATGGGCCTGGACGTGCTCGTCCACGGCGAGTTCGAGCGGACCGACATGGTCGAGTACTTCGCGGAGCAGATGGACGGCTACCTGACCACCGCCAACGGCTGGGTGCTCAGCTACGGCAGCCGGTCCACGCGGCCGCCCATCCTGACCGCGCCGCCCACCATCACCGAGCCGATGACCGTCGACGAGTGGCGCCTCGCGCAGGCCGCCACCAGCAAGCCGGTGAAGGGCATGCTGACCGGCCCGGTCACCATCGTGAACTGGAGCTTCCGCCCGCCGGGAGTGCCCGATGATCGCCTCTTCTGGGCGGTTGCCCAGCCCATCGGCCAGGAGGTCCGCAACCTGGTCGAGGCCGGCGCCCGCATCGTGCAGATCGATGAGCCGGCGGTCCGTGAGCGCTGGCCGCTCGCCACCATGGATGCCGCCGCCCGGCGCGAGGTGTACGCGCGTGGGGTGCGCGCAGCGCTGAACCATGTCTTCAACCAGCCCGCATCGGTCCAGATGCACACGCACATGTGCTACGGCGACTTCGGCGACATCGTGCCGCTCTGGTCGGATGCGGGCGTGGACGTCGCCTCCATCGAGTTCAGCCGCAGCAAGGACGACAGTTACATCCGGTCCTTCTACCAGCTGTTCGATGACGGGCACCTGCAGATCGGTCCCGGCGTCTTCGACGTCCACTCGCCGCACTCGCCGGGCGAACCGGTCATGGACGAGCGGCTGCGTCACTTCGAGGCGTTCATGGACGGAGCCGATATCTGGGTCAACCCCGACTGCGGCCTCAAGACCCGCAGCTGGGACGAGATCGAGCGGCAGCTCGGCGACATGGTGGCCGCCGCCCGCGCCCATCGCGAGGCCGCCACGCCGGCTGCCGGCGGCTGACCATGCTCTCCGCCCCCGGCGGCTGGGAGGAGATGGTGGAGGTCAATCCACCCCGCATGCCCAGCATGCTGCACTCCCGCCTGCAGGGCCGATGGAGCCGCGTGCTCATCACGGACAACCCGTTCAAGGAGGTCCGCGTCTCCCCGTATGCCTTTGCGGCGCGCATCACCCACGACGTGCCCGATGTCCGCCCCACGGTGGTCTGCTCGACCCGTGACCGAAACATCCTGGCCATCGAGAGCGAGGTCCGCGGCGCGCTCGGTAACGGCGTCGAGTCATTCCTCGTCGTGCAGGGCGACATGCTTCCGGAGGTCGAGCACTGGAGCAACAGCTACGAGATCGTGGAGCACCTGCGCGCGTTGCAGGAGCAGATCGGTCCGCGCCGCTTCGAGGTCGGCATGAGCACGCGATCGCGGAAATGGATGTTCCAGCGCCGGATCGAAGTTGGCGGCCAGTTCTTCATGACCGGCCCGGTCATGGACCCGGCCACGGTGCGGGAGACCGCGGAGCGTCTGCAGCTGGCCGATGCGCCGCCGGTCTACCTGGAGCTCACGCCGCCGGTCTCGGCCGCATTGGGTGGAGCGGATCGAGAAGGTGGGCGGCACGCCGGTAGGCGAGGCCCTCCGCCAGCGCCTGGCCGCCACGCCGGAGAGCGAACAGCGGACCCTCGGCTGGCGCGTCGCCAAGGCCGTGGCGGCGGAGGCGCGCGAGGCCGGATTCGCAGGCATCGTGATCATGGGACTGCGCTTCTCAACGGCCGTCGACGAGGCCTACGAGATCTGGCAGGACGACCGCGTGACGCCGCTCTTCCCCGGGAGCGAGGCCTGATGCAGGGCTGCGACCAGTGCGGGACCCGCGCCCCGCAGCTGCCCGTGCGGATCGAGATCGTGCGTGAGTCCGGGCCTATCGGCCTGGCCTCCGATCCACGCCCGGGCGAGACCGCCAACTTCACCAAGGGCTATCACTTCTGCTCGGCGGCCCACGCCTACGAGTGGGCGCGCGAGCGGCGCTACATGCTCTGCAACCAGCAGCCCACGCCGTTCGAGGAGGGGATGCAGCCCTTCCTGCCCAGCCGCCACATGGGTGGCCGCGTTGGCCTGTGCGACGGCCATCACACCGGGCCGCACGAGTGGAAGGAAGCCTGGCCCGCCTGAGGGCCGGTAGACTCATCGCGCCAATGCAGAAGTTCATCGTCACCGGCGGCAGCCCGCTGCATGGCGACGTCCGCATCGCCGGCGCCAAGAACGCGGTCCTCAAGCTGATGGCGGCGGCTGCCCTGACCGATGAGCAGGTCACCCTCCGCAACGTGCCTCGGATCAGCGACGTGCAGATCATGCGCGAGGCCATGAGTGACATCGGCTTCGACGTCCAGTGCCCCGACGCGGACACCCTGGCGATCACCGCCCACGACGCCGACTGGCCGTTCGTGCCGCTCGAGGCGGCCATGAAGATGCGCTCCAGCTTCATCCTGCTGGGGCCGATGCTGTCGCGCTTCGGCCGGGTCATCATCTCGAACCCCGGCGGCGACCGGATCGGGCGGCGGCCGGTCGATCTGCACGTGGATGCCATGCGCAGCCTGGGCGCGGAGGTCGAGTACAAGAACGGCTACTACTTCGCCAAGGCGCCGGATGGGCTACGTGGCGCCCGAATCGAGTTCCCTTACGTGACCGTGATGGGTACCGAGAACGCCCTGCTGGCCGCCGTCCTGGCCCGTGGCACCACGGTGATCGAGAATGCCGCGCAGGAGCCGGAGACGGATGACCTGATCGCGATGCTGACGGCAATGGGGGCACGGATCGAGCGCACCGCGCCGCATCGGCTGGAAATCGAAGGCGTGGATCGCCTGGGTGGGGCCGACCACCGTGTCATGAGCGATCGGCTGGAGGCGGGCACCTTCGCCATCGCGGCGGCGGTTACCCACGGATCCATTTCCATCCACGGGGCCGATCCCTCCAACCTCGGCGCGTTCCTGGAGGTGCTCGGCGAGATGGGGGTGCCTTTCGAACGGACCGATGACGGCCTGCGAGTGGGGGCGGCCGACACCTACCGCGCGGTATCGGTCGAGACGGCGCCGTACCCCGGCTTCGCCACCGACCTGCAGGCGCCGCTGGCCGTGCTCATGACCCAGGCCGATGGCGACTCCCGCATCCACGAGACGATCTACGAGGATCGGCTGGACTACACCATGGAGCTGGTCAAGATGGGCGCGGTGATCGAGGTCATGGACGAGCGGCATGCGTGCATCGCCGGTCCCACGCCCCTGCATGGCCGCGAAGTCGTGATCACCGACCTGCGGGCCGGCTCGACGCTGGTGCTGGCGGCCCTGGCGGCCGAGGAGACATCGGTCATCTCCGGCGTGGAGCACGTCGACCGCGGCTACGAGCAGATCGAGGCGAAGCTCATCGCCCTGGGCGCCCAGGTTCACCGGATCGATGCCTGAGTCGTATCGGTTCAAGGCGGTTCTTCAGGAGGCCCGCGGAGGCGGAGCGGGCGTGATGATCCCGCTGGACATTGCCGAGGCGATGGGCGGTCGGAAGCAGTTCCGGGTGACCGGCACGCTCAACGGCGTCCCCATCAAGACTTCAACGTTCCCGTACTGGGGCGAGGGTCTGTGGATGGGAATTCACAAGGCCACGCGCGAGAAGGCAGGCGCCGAATTCGGCGACGAGCTCGAACATCGAGATCAGCCGCGACGACTCGCCACGCGTGCTCGAGCTCGCCCCGGAGCTGGAAGCGGCCTTCGCTGCGGAGCCCGCGCTCCGCGAGCGCTTCGACGCGCTCTCCTGGACCCGTCGCCGCGAATTGGCCGAGCCGATTGGTGAGGCCAAGAAGCCGGAGACGCGCGCCGCCCGCCTGGAAAGTACCCTTGCCGCCTTGCGCGGCGGGTGATTTTCTTCGCACGCGCTGTTCTCATTCACGCTCTCGCCTAACGGTCGCGTCGAGTTCACAGGCGTGAATGACAGCCACGAAAGGAAGACGCGACGACTGTCTGCGCTTCTGGACAGCGGAATTCGTGCTCACGATGCGCGAGGAACCCGAAGGCGGCGGCCGCTTCTCCCTCGAAGGCTGCCGTGATTCACGCTTGAGAAGATCAGCAGCCCGGATGGGCACGGGGCCGCCGGTCGGCGAAGCCAGGTGATCGCCGGCCGGCCTCGCAAGCCGAACCGACGGAACAGTGGCTCCAGCGCAGCAAGGTGGCGGCGGCTGGACATGCTCTCGCGAAAGATCAGGACCGGGACGATCGCTGTCGGGGTTGGCAGATCGAGCTGGCGAGCAACGAAGCGAGCCAGCCGCGCCTTCGCATCGATGGTCCCGAGGGTTGCCTGGGCGTCGCCCAGGACGGTCTTGCACTCGATGATCAACAGCATGCCGGCCTCCGGGTGCCAACCGACCAGGTCGATGCGGCCGCGCTCACCATATCGGCTGTAGCTCACTTCGGGCCATGTCGCCCATCCCCACCGGGCCAGGCGTCGCGTCCACCCGGCCTCGAGGGCGGCATGGTCCTCGTCGAGCAGACGATCGAGCTCCGGGCCGTGCCATGTTGCGCGCAACTCGACCCGCATCCCGAGCGGCTCAAGGCACCGGCGAATGGTGCCGATCGTGAGCCGATCCGCCCCGCCACTCTCGAGATGAGAGATGGTCGACCGATCAACGCCCGCTGCGGCAGCAAGGTCTGACTGACGAAGGCCTTGCCGCCGCCGCACGGCGCGCGCGATGGCGCCGAGTCGCCCTTCACGCATGGCGCCATGGTGCGGTGGTTCGCTTACCGCCAAATGACGGCGGCCTTACCACCGACCCAGGCACGTCGCCGCGCGCGGCTTCGGTGCCAGATTGAACGCCTAGTCCTCCGACAACGAGGTCTGCGGCGAGCGCTGGGACGACCCGGATCGGCTGGGCTGACAGCTCGGGCACCAGTACGTCGTCCGCGCCTGGGATCCTTGGCGGCGTGCGCGGATGAGCGTCCCGCATTGGCGGCAGGGCCGGCCGGTGCGAAGGTAGACCCAAAGCGCCTCCCCGAGGGAGCGTCGGCCCGTGGTCACTCGTCGTCCGCCGCCGGTGTTGGCAGCCAGCAGCTTGGCCGCGCGTCCGAGCACGGCCCGCAGCTCTTCGTCCGAAAAGGCACGCACCGGCGCCCACGGATCCAGTCGCTCCATGAACAGCGCCTCGGACTTGATGACGTTGCCGATCCCCGCCGCGGCGCGTTGGTCGAGCAGCGCCTCGCCGAGCGGCACGGCGTCGCGCTGGCGCAGCCGTCGGACCGCCTCGTCAAGGTCCGGCGACGCTCCCAGCAGGTCTGGGCCAAGGGCCTGCAGTGCATCGTGGCGCATGAGCTCCGCATCGGTGAGCAGCTCCACCACCGGCGCATCGAAGCAGACTGCCACCGCCGCATCGGTCTCGAGCACGCAGACCGCGCGCCGAGCGGGTAGCCGCCAGGGCTCACCCGGGCGATATCGGTGCCAGGAGCCCTTCATCCGCATGTGCGTGCGCAGCCATCGGCCATCCGAGAGGCCGATCAGCAGGTGCTTTCCGCGCGCCTCCACCGCATTCACGGACGAGCCAACCAGCACCGACAGGTCCGGGACGCGCGCAACTCCAGGCCCCGGCTGGGCGTACGCCCGCCGCACCACCCCGCCGACCAACGCGCGACGCAGCACCGTGGCGGTGCGGAAGATGGTGTCGCCTTCGGGCATGGACCGATCGTACCGGCCGGGTCGATGAGGGCAATCGGTATACTGCGAGCGCCCCGGAAGACCCGCTGCAGGAAGCGTGTGCGCGCATGAAGATCGGCATCGACCTCGGCACCGCCAACATCCTTGTCTACGTCAAGGGCAAGGGCGTGGTGCTCAATGAGCCGAGCGTGGTGGCGATCAGCGACGACGACAACCGCCTGGTGGCAGTGGGGGAAGAGGCCCGCGAGATGATCGGGCGCACCCCGGGCAACGTGCGGGCCATCCGGCCGATGCGCGACGGCGTGATCGCCGACTACCTGATCACCGAGGCCATGCTGCGCTACGTGATCAACAAGGTGACGCGCGGCATCCGACTCTTCAAGCCGGAGGTCATGATCAGCGTCCCGTCCGGCGTGACGAGCGTCGAGAAGCGCGCCGTTCGTGATGCCGCCCTCAAGGCGGGGGCCAAGGACGCCTACCTGATCGAGGAGCCGCTGGCGGCGGCCATCGGGGCGAACGTGCCCATCGCCGGCCCGTCCGGGAACATGATCATCGACATCGGCGGCGGCACCAGCGAGATCGCGGTGATTGCGCTGGGCGGCATCGTCGTCAGCCAATCGGTCCGGGTCGGTGGCAACAGGTTCGATGAGGCGATCGCCAACTACATCCGGCGCAAATACAACCTCATGATCGGCGACCGAACCGCCGAAGAGGTGAAGATCGCCATCGGGTCGGCCCTGCCGATGGATGAGCCGATGACCATGGAGGTCAAGGGCCGCGACATGATCGCCGGCCTGCCGCGCACCATCCCGATCACCTCCACCGAGATCACCGAGGCCATCGAGCAGCCACTGCAGCAGGTCATCACCGCGGTGCGCAACGTCCTGGAGCAGACGCCGCCCGAGCTGTCCAGCGACATCATCGACAAGGGCATGGTCATGTCCGGCGGCGGCTCGCTGCTGCGCAACCTCGACACATTGCTCACCCAGGTCACCGGCATCCCGTGCCACGTGGCCGAGAACGCGCTGAACTCGGTCGCGGTCGGCACGGGTCTTGCCCTCGAGCACTTCGGAACCTTCCGCAAGAGCCTGGTGAGCAGCTCGTGACGGCCAACCCGTGACGGCCCAGGCGCCGACGGCCGCGCAGGGCGCCGCCGCCGCAGGCGCCTTGGAAGCGAGCCGAGAGCGCACCGGAGCGCCTCCCGCGGAGGCCAAAGTCTTCGCCGACTTCCACATCCACACCCGCTTCAGCCGCGACTCGATCCTGTCGGAGCAGAAGTTCATCCGCACCGCCCTGGAGCGCGGCCTCACCCACGTTGCGGTCACCAACCACAACAACGTGGAGGGTGCGGTCGCCGTCCGCGACAAGGTGGCGGAGCTGGGCCTGTCGGACCAGCTGACGGTCATCCTGGGCGAGGAGGTCTCGACGGCCGACGGCGAAGTGGTCGGGCTCTTTCTGCAGCGGACCATTCCGCGCGGCCTCTCCGCCGACGAGACGGCCGACGCCATCCACGAGCAGGGCGGCCTGGTCTCGATTCCGCATCCCTACGACCCGTTTCGGCAGTCACATATCCGTGAGGAGCCGCTGATCGCGCTGCTGGAGGCGGGCAAGGTCGACATGATCGAGGTCTTCAACAGCCGAGTGACGCTCCACCGGCACAACCACGAGGCGGCCGTGCTGGCCGCCCGCTACCAGGTGCCGGGCATCGCCTGTTCGGACAGCCACTCGGCTTTCGAGATCGCCATGAGCTTCAACGCGCTGCCTGTCTTCGAGACCGCGGACGAGCTGCGCAGGGTCCTCCCCCTGAACGAGTGGCACGGCAGCCGCTCCACCGTCTTCATTCACCTGACCACCCGCTGGGCGGTGTGGAGCAACCTGGTTCGCAAGTGGCTGGGCCAGGAGACGGCGGCCGCGCCCGTCCTTGGGCCGGAGCCGACACGGAAGGTGGAGGAGCAGCCGATCGAGCGGCCAACCCCTGCCGAGCTGCCCGATCCGAACGACCCGGAGGCGTCGAGTGACCGCGGATAACGGGACGCCGGACCAGGGGGCTGAGGGCACGTCCGCGCACGGTCACCCCGAGCATCCGACCGGCCCGCACCAGCACGGTCACTCCTATTACGAGCCGGGCGAGTTCCTTGACGCGCCGCCCGAGGAGACTATCTCCGAGTCGGAAGTCAGCCTGCAGCGGCGCCTGCTGAACTGGCGAACCATCGGCTCCATCATCTTCGCGCTGGTCATCGTCTTCCTCCTGTTCCGCGTCATCCTGAACGTCGATTTCAGCAGCACGCTCGACCTTGTCCGATCCGCGAACCCGGCGCTTCCTGCTGGCAGCCTTTGTCGCGTACTACCTGACCTTCCCGCTGCGCAGCTTCCGCTGGTGGCTGGTGCTGCGGAACGTCGGCACGCACGTGCGGTACGGCGACGCGACAGAGATCCTGTTCCTGTCGTGGTTCGTGAACTGCCTGGTGCCGGCCAAGCTGGGTGACCTGTACCGCGCCTACCTGCTGCGGGCCACGTACGCCGCCTCGATCTCGCGGACGGTGGGCACCATCTTCCTGGAGCGAATCGCCGATCTGGTGCTGATCTTCGGGCTGGCGCTGGCGTTCGGGTTCTGGAGCTTCCGCAACCGGAATCGACCAGAGGTGGATGCGATGTTCGTCGCCGGATTCGTGGTGGTCACTGCCCTGGTCATCTTCATCGTGGTGCTGCGTTATCTGGGCCGACATCTGACGCAGCTCCTGCCGGCCAAGGTGGCGGAGCTGTACGAGCGCTTCCACGAGGGCAGCACCGGGGCCATGCGCCCGTGGGTGCTCCTGCAGGTCGGGGCGGTCACCGCGGCCGTCTGGTTGCTGGAGGGCGCGCGCGTCCTGTTCGTCATCAAGGCCCTGGACCTGCCAGCCGTCCACAACCTCGGCATCAGCTCCGCGATATTCGTCGCGCTGGGCGCGTCACTTCTCACCGCGATCCCGCTGACGCCGGCAGGCATCGGGTTCGTGCAGGCGGGAATCGTCTTCATGCTGGCGCTCTACGGTGTGCCAGCCGAGCAGGCCACGGCGGTGGCGCTGGTCGATTTCGTGATCAGCACGCTGAGCGTGATCGTGATCGGCGGCGTACTGTATGCGTTCTCGGGCAAGGTGCGCCAGGCGCACGGGAGCCCCAGTCTGGCCTGACCGTCCAGGGCCGATGGCGCGGCGTCCAGCCGGACCGCTGCGAATCGGTACCTTTGGGCCATTGGAAGGCTCGCGAGTGACTGCGATCCTGCGGTTGCTCGGACGCACCACCGGAGCCCTTTCACGGTGAAGCGCCCGCCCGCACGGACGTGAGTGCATGACGCTACAGACGCCGCGAACATTCAACAGCTGGCTTCGCGGCCAGCTGAAGGAAAAGAAGATGAGCCAACGGCAGCTGGCGCTGCAGTCGGGCGTCGACCATTCGACGATCTCGCGGCTCATCAAGGGAGACCGCATGCCTTCATTGGGCACCGCCACCAAGCTGGCGCGCGGCCTGCGCGAGATCCATGACGAGGGCGAGGGACCGGCCTACTTCGCAAGTCAATCTGCTCGGCAGACCCTGCCCACCGCGCGCGTCGAGTACGCGCTCCGCGGCGACGATTCGCTGACCGAGGCAGACGTGCGTGAGCTGATGCAGGCCTACATCGGGGTTCGCAGCCGCCGACAGCGCGAGAACGGGCAAAGGGCGCCGAACAACGGCAATGGCAACGGTGGCTCCTACGAGATGGCCAGCGGCCGCCGTCCCTGACCACATCCCCTCCGAAGGCCCGGGTACCTCCACCCGGGCCTCTTTCATGCCCGTTGGCCCGGCATAGCTGTCCTGTTGCTGCGGCCAATCCCGGTGCGCGTTGAGCGCCGCGAGGTGCGGAAGGCCTTCGGCGGCAGCTCGGGCAACGTGGTCGCGCCGCCGTACAGCAGCCACGCACGCCGCAGGTTGACCGCGTCGTAGCCCTCGTCCACGCCCGGAGTCTCCATCATGAAGGCGGTCCCCGAGGCCAGTCGCGGGTCGCGCAGGAAGGCTGCCAGCCCTTCTGGACCGATCTTCCCGGCGCCCAGGTGCTCATGCCGGTCGTTGCGGCTGCCCAGCTCCGAGCGCGAATCGTTCAGGTGCACGAGCGCCAGCCGGTTCAGGCCGATGAGCTCGCCGAAGCGATCCAGCAGCTCGGTGGCGCCCTCGGGCGTCGAGATGTCGTGGCCGGCGCCCCACAGGTGCGCCGTATCCAGGCAGAAGGCCAGCCGGTCACCGTGGGACGGGTCGATGCCCTCCAGGATCGCCGCCAGGTCCTCGATCCGGGAGCCGATGTTGTCACCACCACCCGATGAGTTCTCGAGCACCAGCACCACGTCCGGTGGCGACTGGGCCAGGACGGCGTTGACGTTGTCGGTAATCCGGCGAATGCCCGTCTCGCGGCCACCACCACGGTGCGAGCCGATGTGGGTGTTCACGTACCGCGCGCCGAATGCCGGTGCGCGCTGCAGCTCGTAGAGCAGACCCTCGCGGCTCTGCGCGGCGAATGGCTCGGCGCTGCCAGCGAGGTTGATCAGGTAGCTGGCGTGGATGGCGATCGGCGCGATGTCATGGGCGCCCAGGTAGGTTACGAAGTCCGTGGCGCGGGCCGGCGGCTCGGGGCGTCGCCGCCAGGCGGTGGGGTTGTCGCTGAAGATCTGCAGCGCCGTGGCACCGATCTGCCGCGCCCGCCGGGCGGCCTTCATCAGCCCGGTCGCCACCCCAAGGTGGATGCCGACGCGAGGAGCGCCGTCCGGCCAGGTGAGCCGTCGGCGGGGCTCTGGGCGGGAGGATCGTCGCTGCAAGGCCCGAACGGTAGCAGCCGAGCCGTCGACCCGGCCCGTGGCGTGAGCCCGGCCGGCGCCCGTGGGCCGATGGTCCTGGGACCCGGGTTGCCCGGCGTCAACGGCGATTCCTATGCGGCACCCAACCGCACCCATGCAGACATCTCCTGGCCGACCAGCCGGGGACGTGACATTGGTACCGGCCCGGGCCTATACAGGAATTCGCTCATGCAGCCCGTTTCCGGGCCTCATGGGGGGAATCGTGGCGGGGTCTTCCGCAGCACCGGGAGGCCCCGTCGCCATGTCCGGCCCGTCAACACGGGCGGCCGCGGCAGTGCTAGCGTGCCTGCATGTCGACCGACTCGGAGGAGGATCTGTCGCTCAAGGCCGGCGAAGGCCGCGGCGCTGACCTGCTGACGATTGGGCTGCTGGTGTTCTTCGTCGGACTCTTGGTCGTCGTTGCCGCGCTGCTGATCCTGCCGCTCGTCTTCCCGAGCTGATCAGCGCCCAGCTCCAACCACGGGCTCGATCAGCCCATAGGTCCCGTCCCGTCGCCGGTAGACCACGCAGATCCGCTCGTTCTCCGCGTTCAGGAAGACGAAGAAGGCGTGACCCAGCTCCTCCATGCGGGAGATTGCGTCCTCCTCGAACATCGGCACCATGTCGAAGCGCTTGATGCGCACGACCGTTGGGCCGGGCTCCTCCTCCGCATCGCCCTCTGCATCGTCCGCCACGCTGCCGTCAGCCTCACGGACCAGGACGGTCAGCGCCTCGTCATGGTCGCGCTCTCGCACCCGCCGCGGCCGCGTCTTGCTGCGAACGACCTGCCGTTCCAGCTTGTCGAGCAGCGAGTCGATGGCCGCGATGGGGCTCGGGCCGGAGGACGCCGATCGGATGACGCTGCCATTCGTGAGCAACGTGACCTCCGCGACGTTCGAGGCGTCGATGGCGTGCGAGGCGTGGGCGATGAGCTCCACCGTGGCTTCGGCATCGGGATCCGCGATGCGATCCAGGCGGCGCAGCTTCCTATCGATCTGGGCTCGCGTGTCCGCAGTGAGCTCGAGGTTCCGTGCCTTGACCGTGGTCTTCACGTGGCCCCCTCACCGTGCTGGGACCTAACGGTAGCACCCGAATCGCGGCCGGACCATGTCGCCCTCAGACCTCGCGCGCCACGGCAAAGCCGTAAACGTGCGCGGCCCCCGCATCGCGCAGCACGGCCGCACACGCCTCCAGCGTGGCGGAGGTGGTCAGGATGTCGTCGACCACGATCAGCACCGGCGGGGCGCGCGCGTCCGGCCTCACGGCGAAGGCATCGAGCAGGTTCCGCAGGCGGGCGGCGCGGTCGAGCCGGTGCTGCCGCGTCGTCGCCCGCCAGCGCACGAGCAGGTCCGCGGTCGGCAGCCGGGCGGTGCGGGCCAGGCCGGCTGCCAGCAGCGCAGCCTGGTTGTAACCCCGTTCGCGCAGACGTTGTGGGTGGATGGGAACCGGCACCAGGACGGCTGAACCGGCGATAGCCGCCAGCTCGTCGAAGCGTGCCGCGGCCCGTTCCGCCAACGGGCTGGCCACGCGCGCCGCGCTGCCGTACTTGAGCCTTGCCAATGCCTTGCGAAGCATGCCCTCGTAGGCGAAGGCCGCGACCGCAAGCTCCAGCGCGTCTCCGACCACCACGCCCGGATCGGGCGCCAGGAACCGGTCGGAAGGCGCCGCCGGCGGTCGCAGGCCCTTCATGCAGGACCGGCACAGCGTTGCGCCGTAGCGCCCGCACCCCGCGCAGGCGGCGGGGAGCAGCGCATCGAGCAAACCCACCCGCCGAATGGTGCCGAACGGCCGGTTACGGTGCGGTTACCGGCGGCTTATTGCTCCTCCAGTCGCAGCTGATCTCCCACCACGGTCTGACTCCCGGCCGCGGCCCCGGCCGGCAGCTCCAGGCAGTCGTGGCCCCCGCTGCCGTGTAGGACCATGCGCCAGGGCACCATGTCGGGCACCACCCGCGTGACGCGGCGCGATTTGTCCAGGAAGACCAGGTCGATGGGGTAGCTCATGAAGGTGGTATCGATCGTGGTCGAGCCGGGCAAGAGGAGCGCCTCGCCGGGCTTGAGGCGTGGCAGGAGGTGCAGGCCGAAGATGCGCTGCGCCACGCCACGAGCGATCCGGCATTGGTCCGCGACCGTGGTGTCGCGGGTCGAGTTGATGACGCGGGCGAATCCGTATCGGGCCATGGGCAGGCGGATGCTATCAGCGCCGGAATGCGGCACGCCCCCGGTCCCGTGCTGAGGACCGAGGGCGTGGCACGCCGCCGGAGAAGCGAGCTATGGCGTGGCTCAGTGGATGAGCTGCACGCTCACGGTTGAGGAGCCTCCGTTCGGGCCGGGAGCGGCCTCCACGTTGCCCCTCGTACGAGATGACGATGAACTTGCCGGCCAGGCACGAGGTGGCCCCGTTGCCGGTGTCGCAAATGGCTCTGTTGTTGCCGTTGACGTAGGCGCCCTGGGTGAAGTTCTTGGGCGCGCCGCCGGCGGTCGTGCACTCGGGCATCGAGCCGTCGTCGGTGCAGAACTGGAAGGTGCTCATGCCGGCCAGGTGATACCACTGCTGCGAGCCGTGGCCGCCGACGTGTCCGACCGGGCAGTCGTTGATGCCCGGCCCGGAGGGCTGGTCATCGCAGGTGGCGTCGAACTGCGGGAACATCACCGACTGGCCCTTGTAGGTGTTCAGCGCGTTCTCGACGTTGGCTCGAGTTCACGTTGCCGGTCGAGGTGACGTAGTACCAGCCCGGCCAGGTCAGGGCGATGTTGGATGGGTGCAGGATCGCCTCCTCCAGCTCGTTGGTGCCGCCGGCGGTGGGCGTCCAGTCCAGCCAGCCGACGTTGCCCGGCCCGTTCTTGCAGAGCGGGATGGAGATCACGTCGCTGGGGGCGGGCCACAGGGTGGCGGGCTGCACCGGCGCCGGGTCGTTGTTGCCGTCGCAGCCGAGGACCGTGGTCGGCACGGTGACCGGCAGGATGACGCAGCCTTCCTCCGCCGAGCAGGTGCCGCCCAGGTAGCCGGCGCGCGCGGTGGCGGTGGTGGTGGTCGTGAACTGGTTGAAGCCAACCACGCGGGCCAGGAAGGTGTCGAAGGTCTGCTGGCCGTCGACCCGCACGCCCATGGTCCCCGGTGGGATGGCGTTGCTCGGGTTGCCGACCGGCGCGGCACTGTCGGTGTCCGGCGCGATCGCCCCGGTGGCGTCGAGCAGGTTGCCGTTGAAGTCGGTGTAGTAGGCAGTCGGCGCGGGGCCGATGTCGTTGGCGACCGCGACCGAGTTCACCGATGCGCGCACGTCGGCATCGGTCTTGGCCGGGACGGTCCCGGCCAGGTTCTGGGCCAGCAGGATGGCACCCGCCTCGGAGGCAGCATCCGCCCCGTTCTGGGTTTCCCGCTGCTTGCCCCAGGCATAGCCGCCGTCGATGACGATGCCAACCATCGCCACCATGACCACGAGACCCAGCGCGACGATGACCAGGATCTGGCCTCGCTCATCCGTGTCTCGACGCTTGAAGAGTCCCATTGCTTTGTTCTCCGTCTTGCCGTGCCGCGATCGGTCACGGCGCCTGATGAGCCCCATGTCAGGGGGTGTCGTTGGTGAACTCGACCGCCTGACGCGTCGAGGCTTGAAGGTTGAGGGTGCCCACCAGGTTTCCGATGATCGGGGTGGCCGCGTTGTAGTCGTACGAGACGGTCACCTCGACCAGGCATCCAATTGGTACGCCGGGATCGGCGTCCGGTTCAACGCAGTTGTCGCCACCGGAAGGCGTGCTGCCGTCCGAATTCAGAAAGTCAATGACCACGCCCGTGCCCGCCGGACCGCAGGGTGCGGCCACTGTCGGCGCGAAGTCGACGTCCAGCGATGCCGCATGGTTCTGCGCCTCCGCGCCAATCGCGCCGCAGTTTTGGTTGACGACGCCGACGCGGACCGCCTCGCGAGCCGCATTCGAGATCGTGTTGTAGGCGTAGATGGCCCGACCGAAGTCGAAGATCCCAACCAAGCAGCAGGATGAAGATCGGCAGGACCAGGGCGAACTCGACCAGCGTCTGGCCGCGTCGAGATCCCGTCCGTGGTCGGCGGCGTCCGAGCGAGCATCACAGGCCACCCACCGTCAGCGTGGAGTTGCATGGGTAGCTCTGGCCCGCGACCAGGCTCTGCGTGGTGACGTTGTAGTTGCCCTTCGGCGGATGGGTGATCGTCACCGCGCCGGTGAAGCCGGCCGCGTGGAATACCGCAGCGGCCGCATTCGCTTTCGCGTTGCCGATCAGCTGCGGCATGACGCAGTTCGGAACCGGGGTCGGCGCCGGCGGGGTATGCGCCACCGTCACGCTCGTCGTCTTGGCGACGCAATCACCGGCGTTCGAGCTTGGACTGGTGGTCTGGCTCGTCACCATGTCGGAGTCCGACCCTGAAGCGGGCGAGAACGTGTTGTTGTTGAATCCCGCCGCGGTCCAGGTGGAGCGCGCAGACGACACGGTGAGGCCCACCAGGTTCGGCACTGTCGCGTTCGGGTTCGTGCACGGGGGCGGTCCGGACGTCGTCACCGTCACGAGCGCCGTGGCCACCAGGCAACCGCCGGGGCTGGAGGCTGGTGTGGTGTTCTGAGCGATGACCGTCTCGGTGTCCTGGCCGCTGGCCGGCGTGAAGGCTCCTGTGAAGCCAGCCGTGGTCCACGCCGCGCGAGCAGCGGCCACGGACGTGCCGACCATGTTGGGAACGAACTTGTCCAGGCAGCCGGCGGGCGGCCCATTGCCAACCGGGATGCCGTTGATCTCCCCGCCCTTCAGCGAGAACTCGCTGGCCGCGCCGATGGGCATCGGGTTCCCAACGATGGCGCCGACGAGAGGGGTAAGGAAGGAGAAGTCGCAGGTGAGGGTGACGCGGACGTGGTCGCCGAGCTCGTATTGGTTCGTCGTCGGCGATCCGGGCTGGTCGAGGTATTCAGGATCGGGAATATCGCTGGTTTGCCAGGTTCCGCCTCCGGGCGGCGCACAGTTGATCGACTGCAGATCCTGGAGAACCTGGTTCCGATAAATGAGCTTCAGCTGGGCGTTTCCGGAGCCCTCCCAGGCCTCGGGATGGAACGCTGCCTCGTTGGCCGCGATGCGGCTCGCGTTGTTGACCGCGACCCACCCGAAGAAGACGCGGCCGAAGTCGACGGCGAGCAGCAGGAGAAGGACGAGAATCGGCAGGATGAGCGCGAACTCGACCATGGCCTGGCCGCGTGATGCAGGTCGCCGGCGGCGAAAGAAGGGCAGCAACTTCATGAGCGTCCAATAACTCCAAGATGAATGAAACCTGCGCGCACTCTATGGAAATGACCTTGCGCGCCACCTTGCAGGCTCAGGGCAGAGGTCCCGTACCGCAACAGTACCTTCGTCACGACGCCTCGCCGGAAGCCACCGTCGCGGGCGCCTCGGCATCGGCCGAGAGCTCCGCTGGCAGGATGAGGGTGACGGTGGAGCCCACGCCCAGGCGGCTGTCGATGCTGGCGTCGCCCCCCATGGCCCGCATCAGGCCGCGTGCCGCGTACAGGCCCACACCGCTCCCGTCCGGCGCCAGCCGACGAGCATCGGCTGATCGGTAGAACTGCTCGAACGCCCTTTGGCGGGTCTCCTCGTCCATGCCGGCCCCTTCGTCGGCGATTGCGATGCGGGCGAGCATCCCGCTGCCTCCATCCTCGGGGACTGCGGAGAGTCGCACGGTGACCTGCGATCCCGGCTGGCTGTACTTCACCGCGTTGTCGAGCACCGCCCAGAGCACCTGTTCCAGCCTGTCCGGATCCCCGACCAGCAGGTGCGCCGGGCCCGCATCCACCAGCTCGAAGCGCCGATCGGCACGTAGCGCGTCCCACGTGCGCCGCACGATCGGCTCCGCCTTGAGCACCTCCTGGGTCGGCGTCACCACTCCGACCTCGAGCCGCGATGCGACCAGCAGCTGGCTGACCATGCGCCGTAGCCGCTCGGCCTGATGGGCGATGCTGTCCAGGTCCGCGCGCGCCGCCTCGTCCAGGGTCGGTGACTGGCCCAGTTCGTCCGCCACGGCTCGGATGGAGGTCAGCGGCGTCTGGAGGTCATGGGTCACGCCGCGCAGGAAGTCGGACTGGATGGCGGCCAATCGGTTGAGCTCGTCCGCCTGGCTGCGCACGCGCGCGTACAGCAGCGCATGGTCGATCGCCGTTCCGGCCTGCAGGCCGATCAGCCCGAACAGGTCCAGCTCCGACGGCGTCGGCTCGCCGCGACCCTCCCAGACCGCCAGCAGGATCGCGCGCAGGTCATCGCTGGCGGAGGCATCGACCACCACGAAGGCTCCCCATGGACCGATGGCGTGGCGCCCGCGCGCCCGCGCGGGCTCTGCCGTGGTCGGGTCGGCAAGGGCAGCCCATCGGTGCATGTCCACCAGCGGTTCCGGCGTGGCCGCCGGATCGTCGCCGTACACGCCGGTTGGCAGCAGGGCCTCGTTTCCGCTGCGCAGCACGGCCAGCTGCCAGGTGGGATCGCCCGAGACCTGGCGCGCAATCCGCACCACGCTGGCGGCGACTTCGACCGGAGCGGCGCTGATCGGGGCGGCGCCCACCTCCTCGGCCAGGGACGCGATCTGCCGGTTCCGCTCATCGAGCGCGGTGGCGAGACGCCGTTGGACGGCCGTGAGGCTCTCGGCGCCGCGATCACCATCGGGTGCGCCGCGCTCGGCGAGCTCGACCATGGACCGCAGGTCGGCCGCGATCACGCGTGATCCGGCGACCGCCACCAAGGCTGCCCAGATGCCCCCTGCCAGCACGGCCAGCAGGAGGGCCGTCCCAACGCCAACACTCGCTACCCATCCAGGCGCGAAGTAGACGAGCGCCGCCAGACCGATCAGAGGCGGGATCGCCACCGCTCCGAACAGGAGCAGAAGTCGAAGGGACGGCCGGCCGAGATCCATCGGCTCAGGCGCCGGAAGCCAGGCGATAGCCGACGCCGCGATCGGTCAGCAGGTAGCGCGGGTTGTCGGGGTCAAGCTCCAGCTTGCGACGCAGGCGGCGCATGGAAACCCAGACGTAGGAAGGATCCGCGCCGTCCGAGTCCGACCAGACCCTGTCGAGCAGCGTGTCGGTGGGCACGGTGCGGTCCAGCGAGCTGATGAGCACCTGCAGCAGTCGCACCTCGATGGGGGTGAGGGACTGAGTGCCTGCCGCCGTGACGGCCGTGCGTGCCGCCAGGTCGATCTCCACCTCGCCGCCGTCAAGCCGGAGGACGCCCACGCTTGTCGATGCGCGCCGCAGGACGCGTCCGATGCGCGCCACCAGCTCATCGGGGTCGAACGGCTTGGTGATGTAGTCCTCCGCGTACTGCTCCAGCGCGCGGACCTTGGATTCGGAGGCATCCACCGACGACAGCACGATGATCGGCAGGTCGGCGATGCGCTTTACGCGGCGGCACAGCTCGAAGCCGTCCATGCCGGGCATCATCAGGTCCACCACCAGCAGAGCCGGCCAGGTGCGGTCCAATGCGGCGAGTGCCGCATTGCCGGAGGGAGCCGTTCGCACGTCCATTCCTTCGCGGGTCAGGCGCCGCGACAGGACGGATAGGAGGGTGGGGTCGTCGTCGACCAGCAGATATCGCCGGCCGCATAGCCGGCTGCATGTCAGATGCCGACGCCACCCATGACGGTGACGATGGCCGGCCCCAGGATCACGATGAAGATCGTGGGGAAGATGCATCCCACCATCGGGAAGAGCATCTTGACCGGGGCCTTGGCGGCGGCCTCCTCGGCGCGCTGCCGGCGCTCGACTCGCAGCTGCTGGGACTGGATCTGCAGCACCTTGGCGATCGGCACGCCAAGCTGCTCCGCCTGGACGATGGCGCCGATGAAGTTCGCCACCGGCTGGGCGTCCGCCCGCGTCACCACATCGCGCAGGGCATCACGGCGGCTGCGACCCATCCGGATCTCAGCGAGCGCCTGACGGAACTCGTTGACCAGCGGACCATCCATCTTCTCGACGACCTTGGCCAGTGCGGCATCGAAGCCGAGGCCCGCCTCCACCGAAATGGTGAGCAGGTCAAGCGCATCCGGCAGCTGCAGGACCATGGCCATCGAACGAGCGCGGCCACGCCTGCCGAGCCAGAACTCGGGACCGATGAAGCCGATGGCGCCACCACCCAGCATGAAGACGAAGCCGAGCGGAACCTTGCCGATGGCCAGTCCCAGAAGGAAGCCCAGGATGGCTCCGACGATGGCGCCGAGGATCTTGACGCCCATCCAGTCGGCGCCGCGCAGGCCACCGGGATACCCGGCCCTTTCCAGCTTGGCATCGGTGCGAGCGATCATGCCGCCCTGGTCGCCGCGGCTGCCGACGCGCGACAGTCGCTTGACGGTTGGCCGCATCACGCGCTCGAAGAACGGCTGCTGCAGCTCGAACTCCTCGAGCGTCTTGGGCTGGACGACCAGCTGCTCGAGGCGTGTCTGGACCGCGTCCTTCGGCGGGCGGGACGGGAAACCAATGGTGATGAGCAGGACGGCAGCGGCCGCCAGACCGGCGAGAAGAATTTCCATCAGATCACACCTTGATATCGACGATGCGGCGGATCAGCACGTAGCCCATGGCCATGCTGATGAGGCCGAGAAGCAGGAAGACGACGCCTGCCGGCAGGCCCAGGATCTCCGGCGGGTTCCTCAGCATTCGCCCCATGTAGGTGGGGCTGATGAGGAACAGGATGCATGCCGAGGCCGACAGGCAGCAGGGTGATGACGTAGCCGCTGTAGCGCTGCATGGCGGTGAGGGTGTTGATCTCGCCGACGATCCGGATGCGCTCGCGGATGGTGTAGGCGATCGAGTCGAGCACGGTCGCCAGGTTGCCGCCGACCTGGCTCTGGATATTGATGGCGGTGACCATCAGCTCCAGGTCCTCCGAGTCCACGCGGCGGACGAGGTTGTTCAGCGCGGGCTGCAGTGCCACGCCCAGGCTCATCTCTCGGACCACCCGCTCGAACTCTTCCGAGATGGGCGGTCGGCCCTCGCGGGTGACCAGCTCGAGTCCCTGCAGGAAGGACGACCCGGCGCGCAGCGAGTTGGCGAGGAGGGTGATGGTGTCGGGCAGCTGTGCACCGAACTGCTTCACCCGGCGCCCCTGGCGCCAGCGGAGGTAGTAGCGCGGTGCGATCAGGCCAAGGCAGAAGACGACGGCCAGCGTGAATGGATGACGCAGGACCGGGAAGAGGAAGCCGAGGATGATGGATGCCGCGACGAACACGAAAGGAGAGGCGATCCACATGGCCACGAACTCCGCGGGTCGCAGCTTCAGGTCCGCGCGCGCGATCTCCGTGGCCAGGCGCTCCGTTGCGCCCTGTCGCTCGATCACGCTCGAGAGGCCTGCCATGACCGCCGAGTCCTTCTCGGCGTCGCCGTCCGCGGCCGCATCGCCACCGGAGCGCGCGTAGCGCTCCAGGCGGGAGGCGACCCCCGATCCGCCGCTCATCGAGATCCCAACCGAGATCAGGAGAACGGCGGAGGCGGCGAGGCCGGCAATCAGGATCGGCAGCATTGTGCTTTTTCGAGCCTCCTAGAACGGCGAGCCGAAGACGTTCGGCGGCAGGTGGATGCCCGCCACCTCGAACTTCTCGACGAACTTGGGCCGGATTCCAGTTGGCCGCAGCTTCCCGTGGATCTTGCCCTCGATCACGTCCGTCTGCTCGAAGATGAAGATGTCCTGCATGACGATGACATCGCCCTCCATCCCCTGGACCTCGGTGATGTTCACGATCTTGCGCGAACCATCCTTGAGGCGGTTCTGGTGGACGATCAGGTCAACGGCCGATGCGATCTGCTCACGAATCGCCTTCAGCGGCAGATCCATGCCGGCCATCAGCACCATCGTCTCGAGACGCGAGAGCATGTCGCGCGGCGTGTTGGCGTGGCCCGTCGACATGCTGCCGTCGTGGCCGGTGTTCATGGCCTGCAGCATGTCCAGCGCCTCGGCGGAACGGCACTCTCCGACCACGATGCGGTCGGGGCGCATGCGCAGGGCGTTGCGCACGAGCTCGCGGATCGGGATCGGCGCCCTTGCCCTCGATGTTGGCGGGGCGCGCCTCCAGTGTCACCACGTGCTCCTGGCGGAGCTGCAGCTCGGCGGCGTCCTCGATCGTCACGATCCGCTCGTCATCGGGGATGAACGACGAGAGGATGTTCAGCATCGTGGTCTTGCCGGAGCCGGTGCCGCCGGAGACGAAGATGTTGAGGCGGGCCTTCACGCAGGCCTCCAGGAACTCGAACATCTCCGGGGTGGCCGTGCCGAAGCGCACCAGGTCCTCGACCGTGAACGGCGTGGCCGAGAACTTTCGAATGGTGAGCACCGGTCCCACCAGCGACAGCGGCGGGATGATGGCGTTCACGCGGGAGCCATCGGCCAGGCGGGCATCCACCATGGGGCTCGACTCGTCGATGCGACGGCCGATGGGCGAGATGATGCGCTGGATGATCTTCATCACGTGCTCGTCGTTCTGGAACGTCACGTTGGTGAGCTCCAGGCGACCCTCACGCTCGATGTAGACCTGCTGCGGGCCGTTGACCATGACTTCCGTGATGGTCTCGTCGCGCAGGAGCGGCTCCATCGGCCCAAGGCCCAGGATCTCGTCGGTGATCTGCTCCAGCATCCGCACGCGCTCGGCGCGGGTGAGAGCGAGGCCTTCCTCGTCGGCGATCTTGCCGAACAGCTCCTCGATCTGGCGCCGGACCTCGACCTGGTTGGTCAGGTCAAGCTTCGGATCCAGCTCGTTGATCAGCCGGTTCTGGACGCGGAACTTCGCCTCCCGGAACGACTCCCGGGCGGGCAGCGCGCCGAGGAACGGTCGGCCAGCGGGGGTGCCGCCTCCCTGCACGGGCGGAGTCGGGGCTCCCGGCCGCGGGGCCGGCGCCTGGGACTCGGGCACGGCAGGGACATTCGTCCCTTCGCCTTCTGCGGCGGGCCGCGCCCGCTCAATCCTTTTCAGTAGTGACATGAGCTCAGATCCTTCCCCTTAACGGCGTGCGAAGAGTCCCCGCTTGTTGGGCTTGTCCTTGGCGGCAATGGCGTCGCCAGCAAGTGTTCGAGCGAGCTTGGTGATGTCGCGCGACAGCGCGCCATCTGGATGAGATACGACGAACGGCACTCCCCGATTCACCGCCAGGACCGCCAGCCGGCCGTCGGAGACAATCGTCCCGTCGATCGAGCGGCGGATGGAGGCTTCCACATCGGCGATGCGGATGCCCTGGGCGCTGTCGGATCGGTTCACCACCAGTCGGATCTTCGACCGGTCGTATTCCAGCTGGTCTGCTACCTCCAGGAAGAGCCGAACGTTCTTGATGGTCGTGATCTCGAGTGCGGTGAGGACCACGATCTGGTCCGCCGCATCCATGATCGCCAACGAATGATCGTTCAGGGCCGATGGGAGGTCCACCACCACGAAGTCATGGGTATCGCGAAGATGGTCCACCATCTTGCGCAGGTAGGCCGGTGTCACCAGGTCGGCGCCTTCGGGTGACGGTGGCGCCAGCAGGACGCGGATGCCGGTCGAATGGTCGATGACCACCGAGTTGGTGATGTCCGCGTCCGGCTCTCCGCCCTCCACGGCGTCGAGCATGGACCGATTCTTGGGGTTCAGGTTCAGCAGGACCCCGACGTCGCCGAACTGCAGGTTGGCATCGACCAGGCAGACCCGGCCGTTCGTCTCACGCTGCAGCGCCAGCGCCAGGTTGGTGGCAATGGTGGTGCGTCCCGCTCCTCCCTTGGGCGAGAAGACCGCCAGGATCTGATGCTCCCCGAGGTCCGCGGCATCCAGCGGCGCCACCACCGGGGCGGCCGGCATGGCCGCGGACACCTGCTCGCGGCGAACCAGCTCCCGCTCGTAGACCTGCCGGATGCTGGTCGAGAACTCGTCGGCCGAGAATGGCTTGACCAGGAACTCGCGCGCGCCGGCGGAGATGGAGCGCTTCAGCTGCTCCGCCTCGCCGTGGACGCTCATCATGATGATCGGCGAGGTGGGGAGGCGCTGCGAGATGATCTCGGCAGCCGCCACCCCGTCCATGCCGGGCATGTTGATGTCCATGATCACGACGTCCGGCCGCAGCTCCATGGCCTTGGTGATCGCCTCCTCGCCGGAGCCGGCATCGCCGGCCACGTCGATCCCCTCCTCGAAGCTCAGCAGCTTCGAGAGGTGGTCGCGCGTCTCCGGGATGTCGTCGACGATCAGGACCTTGATCACGTGGTCGGACCTCGCATGGTGTCGCGGTGCAGCCTGGCGCGCGCTATCGCTTGCGCGGCTGCGGGCTATTGGTAGCCAGCACGATGATGTCGGGGATCGGCACGCCGTATTCCTCGACCAGGAGGTTCAGCGTGATACCGGTGGTCGCCGGATCCTCGACGCCCTCCTCCGTGTCCTCGATGCGACGCACGACAGCCGTCAGCTGACCCACCTCGCCAAGGTCGCGCTGCGCGAACTTGATGAGCTCCGCGTCCTGGTCGCTGCCGGCGAACACGATGATCACGCTGTCGATCTGAGCCGGCTGAGCGGGCGCAGCAGATGCGCTGGCGCTCGGCGTGCCGGTCGTGGCCGGCTCGCGCCCGCGTCTGGCTGACATACAGGACGCGGCGGTCCTGGATGATCGTCTTCACCGTGCGCACGTTGCTCAGGCCGGTGACCGCCTCGTAGCGGGCAGGTGCTTTGGCGTTCGTCCGCTGCTCCGCCACGCTGTCGGCGGTCTGCTGGATGGGAGTCACGTCCTGGGCGATCACGACGTCGATGTGGTCGCCCTGCGTGATCAGGAAGTCAAGGCCAGTGACCCGATCGACCTGGAAGGCGATTGCCTTCTCGCCCGGCTCGAGCAGGCGTCGACAGGGGAGGCGCTGCGCCCGGCGAGATGCCGGCCTTCTCCTGCGGTGATCTGCTCGCCGGCGCCAATCGGCACGGTGGCAGGCCTGCCAGTCAGCAGTGATGGATCGGCCACGCGGGTCTGCTGGACGGCGTCCGCGGACACCTCGCTTCGTCTCCGCGACGTCAGGTGTCACCGGATCGCCGATGGCGATGGCCTGCGTGGCAACGGTCACGACGACGGTCGGATTCTCGTCGTCGCCAGTGCCACCGTGCCCTGGTTCAGCAGGATCACGATTCCAACGAAGGCCAGGACGGCGAGCAGCACCCCAACCAGGATGACCAGACGATTGGATCGCTTCACGGAGACTCCCTCGTAACGAATGAAAGTAGTGCCCAGATGAGTCGCGAAAGACATGCAGGCGTTGTGACTGCGGTCAACAGTCTACGTTCGCGGCCGCGCATCCTGTACGGGACTTGTGGCCTAGTCCCATTGACGCAGGGCCAGGTGCGACTGGACCTCTGCTAGCGGGGCTGACGAGCTCCCGAACCGACCCCGCACAACGACGAAGCCCCCGCCACATTGGCGGGGGCTTCGCAGTGTCGAATGACTACGTGCAGGCCTTAGGCGCCCTGCAGGTTGTCGCCGACGTTCTGGAAGATCTGGCTCACGATGGGGCCAAGGAAGATCAGGGCGACGATCACGATAATCGCGATCAGGGCCAGAAGCAGACCGTACTCGACGAGCGTCTGGCCGTCCTCATCCTCGCGGCGGAACCGGGCAAGAAGAGTGCTAATGAACGAAACCATTCCTTCGCGATACCTCCTTTCTTGGAGATTTGCTCGGGCAGCGTAAGAGACGTATCGCGCCATATCCATGGTCCGATGGTCCCAAGGCAGCCCGGGCCGGGGACGTACCTTGGAGGGTGATTCGCCGCTTGTCAAGGGACTGGCGAGCAAGCGATTGGTCCCCGATCTGCACCGAAGCCGCCTGAACCGCCGCAGCTTGGCGGTGCCATGGACGCAGAGCCCGATGCGTCACTTCGCGCCCTCACGCCTTCGGCTTGGCGGGTTCGCGGGCCCTGATCTCCGCATCGATCTCCTGGCGGAACCGGGCGCCCGATGCGTGGCGACGGAGCCAGCGCAGGTAATCCATGTCGCGGCGCGCGATCTGGGCCACCGTCAGCCCCTCGTAGCGGCCGAAGTCCAGCGGCCGGCCTGACGTGGCTGAGGCGTAAGGCTTGCCGGCGGCCGCCGGTGGTGGTGGCGTGATGACATCGATCCCGCCGCCGCCGGCACGGAGCTGGCGGTCGTAGACCTCGCGCCGGTCGGGCGTGCGGATCTTGTCGTAGGCAGTATTGAGCTCAGCCATGCGCCGCGCATTCGCGGACGTTGTTGAGCGGTCGGGGTGGTAGAGCGCCGCCAGGACGCGGTAGGCGGCCTTGATCACCCCCTGCTCGGCCCGCGGATGGACCTGGAGGACCTCGTATGCGTCACGGTCGGCGGTCATCGGCTCCGATGATAGGTCCCTCAGGCCCGGACAAAGTGAAGGAGCCGTGCCTGCTGCGACACGGCTCCCTCACCGGAGGAGGAGACCCGAGGCTGCTACCGGCTCGCGATCCGGTCAACGGCCTCGATTCGGATGAACGTTGACGAGATACCTCGAGCAACGTGCCGAGAGGCTACGGGGCCTCCGCAGGTCCGGCCATGGCACCTCCGTACCAGCGGCTGGATGACCTCCGGAGGCCCGATGATCGGTACCTGGGAGCTCAGTCCTCGGGGATCTTGATCCAGCCCTGGCGCATCGCATACACGACGGCCTGGGTGCGGTCGTTGACGGACAGCTTCCGCAGGATCGAGCTCATGTGGTTCTTGACGGTCTGCTCGCTGATCGACAGGGCGTAGGCGACCTGCTTGTTGGTCATGCCCTGCGCGATGTTGTCCAGGATCTCCACCTCACGCGGTGAGAGCGGGGCGAAGATCGGCTGGGCATCGGCGCCATACACGGCCAGCTCGCGGAACTCCTTGAGGACGCGCGAGGCGACAGCCGGCTTGCTGAACACCTTGTCGTTGATCAGGTACTCGCCGGACCGCACGCGGCGGATGATGGCGATCAGGTCGGTGGGATCGATGTCCTTCAGGACGTAGGCTGCCGCTCCTGCCTTGATGGCCTCGAACAGCTGGTCCTCGTCGTCGTTCGGCGCCAGCACGATCACGCCGGTGTGCGGCAGCTCGCGCTTGATGCGCTGGGTCGTCTCGATGCCGTTCGGCGCCGGGAGCGACAGGTCCATCAGGATCACGTCGGGCGTCAGCTCCTCGACCACCGCGATCGCCTCGCGACCGCTGCCGGCCTCGCCGACCACCTCGATGTCGCTCTCCAGCTCGAGGATGTTGCGAACCCCGCGCCGGAACAGGGTGTGGCCGTCGACGATGACGACCCGGGTCTTCGAACCGGCCGCCCGTCGGTCGCCGCCGCGCCGCCGCTCCGGGGTCTGGGTCTCCTCCACGTTCGCCTCCTCTGCGACAGGCTGGGTCTGCTCATCGGTCTGTGGTTCGGTCTTGGGATCCGTCTTGGTCGTTGTCGAGGTCACCATGGTCTTCCTCCGAGTACTCACTCGTTCAGCGTTTTCGACTCAGTGCTCCGGGAGTCGCAGCAGAATCCGCGTCCCCTCCCCCTGTCGCGACTCGATGCGGACCGATGCATCCATCAGCTCCGCCCGTTCGCGCATGAAATGCAGCCCGAAGTTGTGGCTGGCAGCCGATGCCAGCCGCATCACGTCGAAGCCGCGCCCGTTGTCGCCGATGACGAGCTCGCCGCTCTCCATCCCGATCCGCACCTCGGTCGCCGCCGAGTGCTTGCGGACGTTCTGGAGGGCCTCCTGCGTGATGCGCAGGACCGATGCCTTCTCGTCCGGCGTCAGCCGTCCGTCGATGCCGTTCACCGACACGTCGACGGCAATGCCCGTCCGAGCTGCGAACGTCTTGCCGGTCTCGGCCAGGGCCTGGGCCAGACCCACGTCGACGGCCGGCGGCCGCAGCTCGGTGATGAATGCCCGGACGTCGTCCAGGCCGTCGCGAAGCATGCTGCGAAGGAAGGCCAGCTCGGCATGTGCCGTTCGTGGCGTTCCATCGATGACCCGATCCAGGTACTCGACCTGGAAGATCGCGCTGGTCAGCACCTGCGCCGGTCCGTCGTGGACCTCCTCCGCCAGGCGCTGTCGCTCCGCCTCCTGCGCCTGGATGATCCGCAGCGACCCGGTGTCCTGCGCATCGGTGGCGCTCAGGCTGGGCTCGTCGACCTCGCCGTCGGTGGCGGCCAGGTAGCTGGCCACGACCTCGAGCTGGCGGGCCGCGGTGTCGAGCCGCTTGAGCCGAGCCTGCAGCGCGCCAAGCTGACGGCCGATGTCGTCGTGGCGGGCACGCAACCGCTCGGTGGCGGCCGCCGTGGTCCGGCTGGTGGTGCTCGTCGCCGGGGTCTCGACGCGGGCCCGCAGCCGCATCCAGTCCTCGAGCTGCTCGCG
Organism: uncultured Chloroflexia bacterium; assembly: GCA_963720505.1. GTDB lineage: Bacteria > Chloroflexota > Limnocylindria > QHBO01 > QHBO01 > DASSCW01. The sequence goes on along the minus strand of CAVRFT010000003.1, from coordinate 285,921 downwards.
ATACTCCCCCCGGAATCGATCGGCGAGATCGCGAACACGCCGCGCGTCCCGGCGGACCGTATCGGTCGCCTGGGCGTGGATGCGCTCGAACTGGATGGCCGGCGCGCCGGCCGTGGCGGTCTTCGGCAAAGCCCTTGCTTCCTTCAGTACGGGGTCAGGCGTAGTACCGGACCTCGACTCATCCTGTCGGCGCAAGTTGCTCAGGGTCAACAGTACTAAGGGCGCCGGAAGTACTACTCCACGCGGAAAACACGCACGCCGGGCGCCTCGAAGGCGGGTTCGGCGGGCAGGAAATCGGGGTGTTCGCCGGTCGTGTCCGTGCCGGCCGCCCCATCCCATAGGCCCAGCGGATCACGCGTTTCGCCCGGCGCCAGGGTCACCACCACCCACTTGACGTCGTAGGCATCGACAGCCTGGCCGATCACCGCGAACGGGTCGAATGGCGGGGCCACGCCGGGGTTGCCGGTCAGGTCGTTGAGGGCGGCCGGGTCGTAGGCAAGGACACGGTCGCCCGTGGCGCCCTGGTCGCGGAGATAGCCAGCGGCCAACGCCAGCCGCTCGTGCGCGGCGTTCCACTGGGCCACGATCACGGCTGAGCCCACCACCGACAGGACCGTCGCCCCCACCAGCCCCGCGACCAGCAGGAACCGATGGGTGGCCGGTCGGCGCAGGAATGGCCACCATCGGCCCACCGCATTGGAGAGTCCGGCGAGGGATGCGACCGCCAGGGGCAGGGCGAACGGCAGCCACGCGCCGGCCGAATGGTAGAAGGCGCCCTTCGGCGCGTGGAAGGTGAAGACGAGGCCCATGGCCACGAAGACCACCAGGAAGTAGATGAGGAATGGGGCCAGCTCTCGCCGACGGCGCTCCGCCCAGAGGCCCCAGGCGAATGGCAGGACGAAGAGGCCGCCCATGAGCACCGCCACCCGGCCCACCAGCTCGCCCCAGGCCGCCAGCTTGGAGCCGACGACGGTGCCGATGCCGCTGGCGAAGTAGGTCGCCGGCGAAGGATCGTGGCTGATGGAGAACTGCTCGTTGTACGTGGTGATCCACAGCGTGTGGCCGCCGGCCGAGGGAAACGGCGCGCCGAACACGGCCAGGTCCCGCGCCAGCCAGGGCGCCAGCACCAGCACGAAGGCGGCAGCCGAAGCCGCGCCGGCGAGGACGGAACGCGTGCCCGGGCGCACCCACCAGGCGACGGCCGGGGCCACCACGAGCAAGAGGCCATCGATGCGGGTCAGCGTGGCCACGCCGGCCAGGGCGCCGGACGCCACCAGCCACCACGTTGCGCGCGGCGCCTGGACCGCCCGGATGGCGCACCACACCGCGCCGGCTCCTGCCGCCCCGAAGACGGCGATGTTGTTGACCTGCGGGTAGAGGACCAGGAAGGGCCCGGCCAGGATGGCCAGGATGCCGGCCGCCCATGCAACCTGGCGTGAGCGCCACAGCTCCCAACCCACGAAGGCGGTGAACGGCACCAGTGCCGCCGACAGGAGCACGAATGGCAGCTGTGCAGCCCGCCAGCCACCGAGCAGCGGCTCGAAGATGGCGATCGAGGCCGCCGCCACAACCGAGGTGAGCGGCATCCAGTGGCCGTTGCTCGGCACGGGCAGCGTCGGATTGGCTGGCAAGCGCCCGCCGACCTCCAGGAAGCTCCACAGCGCCGGCGCGGTGAAGCCATGGCCATCGGCCAGCTGCTGGCCGACCATGAAGTAGTAGGCGGGATCGGTGTAGGGCGGGTAATCGATCAGCCAGGCAGCCGCGATTCGCGCCAGGAGGGCAATCCCGAACAGGACCAGCAGGTCCCGCCAGCTCACTTGCGTTCCCAGATGGCCGCCGTGGAGTCCTGGTACACGCGCTCCCACAGCGGCGACTGGTCGAACCAGCGCGCCAGCGCCCAATCCGGCGGCAGGACCGCGTGATCGATTCGGTAGCGATCCAGCACCACCTGCGGGTCTCCATCCAGGCCGATGACCGAGACATACATCTTCAGCAGGTCATCGCCGTACACGTCGGCGCGCCCGTCCATGAAGATCGGCTTGTCCGGCCGATGCTGACCGATGTAGCCGCCCCACTCGTACCGATTGAAGATGCGATCTCCGGGGTCGTGCTCGTCCATCCAGTCCACGGCCGCGGCGGGCAGGCCACGGGCAATCTCCGTCGCCTGGGTTGCCGGGTTGACGCGCGCCAGCGACACGCCCACGCCCACCAGCACCAGCAGCCCGATCAGGACCGCGTTGACGGCGCCCAGCCTGCCCGTCCGTGGCCTGGACAGTCGGCCCAGCATCGGGGACATGCGTTGGCCGAAGCCCGTGGCCGAGATGACCGGTGACAGCACCACGGCCGCGATGGCGGCACCAATCGGTCCAACGATCAGCAGGAAGCGGATGGCCTGGTAGGCCATCACGGTCAGGCCCACCAGGATCAGCGCGTCGGCAGTCCGCAGCCGGCGGCGTCCGAAGATGAGCGTGGGCAGGACAGCAACGATCGCGAAGCCGGCCAGCAGCTGGCCGAAGAGCGTGTCCAGCGAGGCCGGGAACCACTCCATCACGTATCGGCTCAGGGCCGTGATGCTCAGCGTGTAGAACGGATAGCCGATCAGCGCGAGCCCATTCGGGTTGAGCGCCAGAGCCGGCACGCTGACGAGCAGCGCAACACCCAGCTCACCGATCGCGCGCCAGCTGAGCGGTGGGGTGCCCTCCAGCCGGCGGTTCAGGAGCCGATCCACGCCTTCGCCAACCAGCACGGCGCCGCCCATCAGGAACAGCAGCAACCAGCCGGCGTGCACGTTGGCCCAGAGGACCGCCACCAGCGGGAGCCCGACCAGCCAGCGCCGTCGCGTGTCGACCAGGTAGCGCCAGAGGAGCCACACCACCACGGTGGCCAGCAGCAGGTCCAGCACCTGGACGCGCACGCCCATCACCGGACCGGCCAGCGCCAGGCCAAGGCTCAGCCACACGATGCGGCTGGCCCAGCCGATCTGCGGCACGCGCAGCGCGATGGCGCGCCACAGGATCCAGAAGGCGAGGACCGTGAAGGCGCCGAAGAGGAACGAGAGGCCGGTCTGGCCCCACGGGCCAAGGCTGTTGCCGAGCGCCAGGAGGACATTCGCGCCCCAGTCCTGGCTGGTCCATGGCCGGCCAAAGGCGACGATGCTCCACGGATCCGTGCTCGGCACAGCGCCCGTGCGCAGGATCTCCTCGCCGGCGCGGATGTGCCACCACACGTCGCCGTCGATCAGCGGCCAGGTGGCGCGCGGAAGCACGGCGGCCACGAAGAAGCCGACCACGGCCGCCGTTGCGGCGGCCACTCCCACCGCCTCCACGCGCGCGGCAGGCGCGATCGCCGCACCGGCGCGGCTGCTGGTCGACATGCCGCGGAGTCTATGCCCGGCCGGGTGCGTCCCGTCACCACCCCCGAAGTACTGCCGGGACGCCTGCTGCCGCGTGCTAGCCTCCGGCCCGATGCGGATCGCGGGCGCCTACGCGGTGGTGGCGGCCATCCTGGCCGTGACGTTCGCGGCCGGCATCCTGACCGGTGGCTTCCGCGCGATCGAGCGCTCCGACTACATGACGTATCACGTCGCCGCGCGAATCGTGCTGGACGGCGACGGCGCCTGCCTCTACGACGTCGAGTGCCAGTCGCGCGTGCAGCAGGAGCTGATCGGGGAGGAGCCGGCGTTCGAGCGTGGCGCGCTGCCGTACAACTCGCCCCCATGGTTCGCGGCGCTGGTCACGCCACTGGGTCTCCTTTCGCTGCAGGTCGGTTTCGTGGTCTTCACGCTCATCGGGCTGGCCGTCCTCGGGTGGGGGACATGGCGAGTGGCCGGCTGGGACGGAGCGACCACGGCGACCCGCGCGCTGGCGGTGGTGCTTCTGCTCACGGCCTGGCCAACGGTGATGGGAGCCATCCGCGGGCAGTCCACGCTGGCGACCGCGGGGCTGCTGGCCATCTCGGTCGGCGGATCCGGCGTGGCGCTGGGTCTTGCGACCATCAAGCCCACGCTGGTGCCCGTCTGGGGCGCCTGGCTGGTGGCGCACGGCCGATGGCGGCAGCTCGGCGTGGCACTGGCCGTCTTCGCAGGGCTGGTGCTCGTTGGCGTCCTGGTGGTCTCGCCGCAGGCGCTGCTCGACTACCCCGCGCACCTGCTGGGCGTGGCCGGCGAGGACGCCCTGGGGGTGCACGTCGACGAGATGGTCAACTGGCGGGGCGTGGCGGAGCGACTGGGGCTGGGCGGGTGGTTCGTGGTGGCGGCGACGGTCGCCACGCTGGCCGCGGTCGCCTACGCCTGGTGGCGCAACCGTTCGCTGGCCATGGGCGCGGCAATCGCCTTCCTGGCCACCCCGCTGGTCATCCCGCACGCCAACCAGCACGAGGCGATCCTGGCCGAGCTGGGGGTGGTCCTGGCCATCGCTGCCTTGCCGGCCATGCGACGCCAGCTCGTGATCGCGGCCATCGTCACGCACGCCGTGCTATGGACCGGGCCGGTGCTCCAGGCACAGTCCGGCGAGGCATCGGCCTGGCTGCTGTTCGGAGCAATCGCCGCCTGGTTCGTCGGGGCGACCTGGCTGGCCGTGGCCGCTCCGGCGGCCGAGTAGACATGCAGGACCCGACGCGGGACTTCCGTCGGGTGTCGGTGCATTCGCGCACCGACTAGACTCGCGGCCGATGTCCTCCACCACGTCGGCGGCTGCCCGCGAGCAGCCGGCCGAACAGCGCACCGCCGATCGCGCCGCCGACCGCCTGAGACGGCTGCCGACGCCGTTCTGGATCTTCACGCTGGCCCTGGCCGGGGTGCTGGTGGGCATCACCGTCACCAAGGGCGTCCAGGACCCCGACTTCTTCTGGCACGTGACGGCCGGCCAGTGGATCGCGGATCACGGCCGGGTGCCCAGCACCGACCCCTTCTCCTTCACCTGGGCCGGCCAGCCGTGGACGCCGCACGAGTGGCTGTCCGAGCTGCTGATGTACTGGCTGGTCAGCGGGGTCGGGCGCACCGGAGCGCTCTTCGTCTTCGGCCTCTTCCCGGCGGCCATCGTCATCAGCCAGGGCCTGATGCTGTCGCGCCAGGGCGTCAGCCTGCGGGCGTTCGCGCTGCCGGCCGTGCTCATCGGCCTGGTCATCACGCCCTACGTGACCCTGCGGCCGCAGGCCGTCTCGTGGCTGCTCCTGTCGCTCCTGATCTGGTTCCTGCTGGAGCTCAAGGCGGAAAAGCCGTGGCGCGCGCTGCTGCTGATCCCGTTCTTCGTGCTGTGGGCCAACCTGCACGGGGTCTACGTCATTGGCCTTGGCGTGGTCGCCATCTACTGCCTCTTCACCATCCTCGGCCGGACGCCCAATGAGCCAGGCGAAGCGACCGATGGCCGTCGCCGCCATCGGTGTCCTGCTGGCCTCCATGCTCACCCCGGCCGGCCCGATCGGGATCCTCTATCCGTTCCGCTACGTGGAGCTCTCCGACTGGGGCCTGGAAAACATCCAGGAGTGGCAGTCACCGTCGTTCCACGAGCCGGCGCACTGGGCTTTCCTGGCGCTGATCGCCTGGGTGGGGCTGAACGGCGGGCGAAACACGCCCGGCTGGCTGGTCACGCTCTCCTGGATTGGCGTCGCGATGGGTCTGGTGGCGCTCCGCAACGTACCGATCGCCGCGGTCTTCAGCCTGCCGACGCTGGCGCTGGGCATGGAGTCGCGGCTGCGCGAGCGGGCAGCCCGGCGAGCGCGTGAGCCGCGACAGGCGTCGCCATCGGTTGCGCTGGGCCGGCGGGCGCTGGAGATCGGCGCGGCGGTGATCATCGTCGTCGGCGCCATGATCGTCCTGGTTCCGCGCGGGCTGGGCGAGGGAATCACCGCCAACATCGACAAGCGCTTCCCGGTGCAGGGCGTGGCCGCGCTGAAGCGAGATCGAACCGGATGCCCGCGTGCTGGCCGACTACGGCTGGGGCGGCTACGTCATCCACGAGCTCTACCAGTCGGGCGGCCGCGTCTTCGTCGACGGGCGCAACGACATGTACGACCAGCAGGTGCTGGAGGACTACGACTCCATCAAGAACGCGGACCCGAACTGGCAGGCGCTGGCGGATCAGTACGGCGTCGACGCCATCCTGCTGAAGCCGGAGGCGACGGTCACCCGCGGGCCGGCAGAGACCGCGGGCTGGTGCGAGCAGTACCGCGACGACAACGAGGTCCTGTACCTGCGCAGCTGCCCCTGACTCAGGTCGGGTCCACCCCTTGCACCTCGAGCAGCTGCCCGCCCTGCGCCAGCACGTAGGCAGTTCCGTCTGCCGCCTCGCCGAACGAGGTGATCAGCAGATCGGTGTCCACCTGCAGCTCCAGTGAATCCTCGCCCGGCGCCACGGTCCAGATGCGGCCGGAGCAGTAGTCGCCGGCCAGGTACTGGCCCTGCAGCCGGCCCACCGGCCCGTGGTACACGAACCCGCCCACAACTGCGCAGTCGCCCTCGGCATGCGGGTAGACGATCAGCGGCATGGTGACACCGCTGGGATCGCATTCGGGCCGCTCGAAGCACTGCAGCCCCTCGTACAGGTTCCAACCGAAGTTGAGCCCTGCCGCGTCGGAGGGGACCACGTCCAGCTCCTCCCATTTCAGCTGGCCGACGTCCGCGATCCAGAGCGTCGAGGTCGGCTCGTCGAATGAGAAGCGCCACGGATTGCGCAGGCCGCGCGCCCAGATCTCCGGCCTCGCATCGGCCTGGCCGACATACGGATTGTCCGACGGGATGACGTACGCGGCACCGGGCGGTGGCCGCGAATCGACGTCGATGCGCAGGATCTTGCCCAGCAGGCTGGCCGGATCCCGACCATCGCGCCAGCCGCCCTCCAGCAGGCCACCGTCGCCGATGCCGATGTACAGGTACCCATCGGCTCCGAACGCAAGCTGCCCACCGTTGTGGAACGGGTTCGGGTCGGGGATGGAAAGCAGGATCCGCGGCTCGTCGGCGGTTGCCTGGCCGGTGGCCGGGTCGAGCCGATACTCGGCCAGCACCATGGTGCCGTCGCGGCTCGTGTAGTAGAGGAAGGCTCGGCCGTTCGTCTCGAATTCGGGATGCAGCGCGATCCCAAGCAGGCCCTGCTCGAGCGCCTCGGACGTGACCAGGTCGGTGAGATCCAGCACCGGCTGGCCCTGTGGCTGTCCGCCTTCGACCATGACCAGCAGGCCGGGCCGCTCCACCACGAAGAGACGGTCCGCATCCGCCGGATCGCCGGCCATGGCCACCGGCTCCTGCAGGTCGTCGGTCACCAGGCGAAGCTGGAGCAGCGGTTCGGACCTGCCGGCGGGACCGATGAGCAGCACAGGCACCAGCACCGCCAGGCTCACGATCACCCACGGCACCCACCAGGCGCGCCTGCGTCGGCGCTGGGTCACGCCTGCTCCTGGCCGATGCGATCCCGCGCTCCCATCAGCAGCCCGACCACCAGGAACGTCGCGTAGGTGATGTGCGACCGCGGCGCCAGCAGCATCACCGCTGCTGCGACGGCCGGCCACAGCCACTCGGATCGCCGGACGGCCAACCAGGCAGCCAGCACGGTGGAGCCGATGGCGCCCACGGCCCAGGCGGCAGGAGAAACGTAGTAGTAGAGGGAGAAGGACCCGCCCGGGTCGGTGGTGTAGCCGGTGAGGTCGTACAGCAGGATGGGCGCGGAGAGCAGCGCCGCCAGGCCCACCGCAATCCCGAGCCGGGCCCATTCGCGACGGGCGAAGTACACCAGCGCGTACATGATGGGCACCACCTTCAGCGACGCCGAGATGGCGATCCAGATCGGCCCGGAGGCGCGCGACACCCCGAAGGCCAGCATGGCGACCACCAGCGGCTGGATGTTGCCCACCTGGACCAGGCTGAGCAGCCAGGGCGTGATGATCATTGCCAGCGCGAACGCCGCCGCCGTGCGCAGCTGGACCAGCGCGACCAGCACGGCGACAGAAGCAGCGGCCAGCCCAGCGGCCCAGAGCCACTCCACCACCGTTCGATCGAGGTAGGTGAGCGGCACCCACAGCCAGGCGAACCACGGCGTGTAGCGAAAGACCGCATAGCTATCCGGGTCGACGCCCACCGGGTACAGCGGCTGGCCCTCGCGGAGGCGCAACGCCGCCTGCCAGTACGCCTCCACGTCCTCGAACCCCCAGTGACCCGGTCCCGCGATCAGCGCCACGCGAATGATGGTGGTGCCGAAGATGAAGGCGATGAGCAGGCGCTGGGTCATGCGCCGCCAGTGTGCCGATTCACCCTGACAGCCGGCGCCGATTCCGGACCACAATCAGCCGCGATGCTCCATGTCCTGGTCCTGGCGGGGCTCTCCGCGCTGCTCCTGTCGCCGGGACTGCTCAGCGGCCCGTCGCTGGACGCCGCGGTCTTCATGCAGGTCGCCGAGCGCATGCGAGACGGCGCCACGCTCTACGCCGGCATCTGGGACCACAAGCCGCCAGGGATCTATCTCATCCTGGTGGCCGGCCAATCCGTGCTGCCGTTCCTGTCGGCCTGGCAGGTGAGCTGGCTGCTCTCCGTGACGGCCACCGCCGGGACGGGTTTGGTCGTGCTGACCATCTGCCGCGGATTGGGGGCGAGCCGTGGTGCATCGCTCGTCGCCGGGTCGATCTGCGTGGTGGTGATGGGCGAGTTCCTGCTCTCGCTGGGCGGCGGGCTCACGGAGCCGATGGCGGCGCTGCCGCTGGCGCTCGCGATGCTGGCCACGCTGGCCGCGGCTCCCGGCGTGCGGCCGGGTCGGGCGTTGGGCATCGGCGCGTTGTTGGGCGCGAGCCTCCTGCTGTCGGTCCAGGCGGCCGCGGGCATGGCGGCGATTGGGCTGCTCGTCTGGATGCGTGGTGGCCGGCCAATCCTGGCTGTCACTGCCCTGGTGGCCGGCGCGGCCGCCGTCCTGGCTGCGGCCGGCACCTGGCTGGCCCTGGTCGGCGCGCTGCCGGCCGCGGTGGATGCGGTGGTGACCTACAACGGCGCCTATCGGGCCGTCGGCGCCGCCACCGGTGCAGCGCTGAGCGGTCCCGTCATCGCCTGGACGTTGCTGGCCCTGCTGTTCGTGGTGGTGCCGGTCGTGTATGGCGCCCGCGCGGGACTGCAGGACGTGGACGTGACCCGCCAGGCCGTGGTGGCGTGCCTGGTCTGGATGGCCCTGGCGCTGCTGTCGTTCTTCGTGCAGGGACGCTTCCTGGCGCACTACGCCATCCCGCTGGCCATCCCGCTCGGCGTGCTGGGCGGCTTGGGCGTGGACGTCCTGCTGGAGCGCGTTCGTGCCGGCCGATCGGCGCTCATCGCGCCGGTGCTGCTCACGGTCGCCATCTCCAGCGTCGCGGCGGTCGCCGCGGGAGCCATGGAGTTCGAGCCGATCCAGCGCGACCGAGAGCGCGCCCGGGCGGTGGCGGAGGTCATTGGTCCAGCCTCAGCGGTGGACGCCCGGATCTGGGCCTGGGGCAACGAGCCGCAGCTCTACTTCGAGGCGGATCGCCTCTCCGTCACGCGCTTCTGCTACCTCTACGCGCTGGTCACCCCCGGCTACGCCACGCCGCAGCTCGTGGACGAAACCCTCCAGCAGCTTCTGGCGGCGCGCCCGCAGTTCATCGTGGACGTCGGCTCACCGGCTGCGGGGCGAGCCGGGATTCCAGCCGCTGCTCCTCCAGCGGCCGGTGGCGTCTGACGGCCGCGACCTGGACCTGCTGGACCCGATCCGCGACTTCGTCAGCGACAACTACGACCAGCTCACGGTGTCCGATGGCTGGGTGATCTACGAGCTTCGCGGCTCCGAAGCGGCCCTGGCGGCAACCGGCAGCTCGCACCTGCGGCGTTCCGCAACGCGCCGGTAGACCGCCTCGCCGATGGCGGCGATCGGCGGCAGCCGCAGCAGTGGCGCCCACAGGTAGCTGAGCGGCAGGATCTCCGCGACCCGCGTGACGGCCGCGAAGCCGCCGCGCACCCTGCCGTTGGGCAGCACGACCTGCAGGGCGCGGGCGGCGGCATCCTCGCTGACCGGCAGGTTCGCCACGCTCAGCTCCGAGCGCGGGATGAAGCGCAGCGCGTGCATCCAGTCCAGCCGCCGGAACCAGACGACCCAGGTGGCACAGAATCCGCAGCCGTCATCCCAGACCACGACCCGTCCCTCCGGAACCGGCGTCCAGGAAGAGCAGGTACAGCGGCAGCGTCAGCATCGAGAAGACGATGAGCGAGGACGTCGGGCTGAGCCAGCCGGCAATGAAGAGGTGGAGCCCCAGCCCCACCACCATCGCGGCCGGTCGCCAGCGCGGCAGCCACAGGGCAACCGCCAGGAACGCCTCGCTGCAGATGGCCAGCAGCGACAGGACCAGCATCGGCTCGAGCGATCGCCAGGCATCCGGTACGGCCAGCGGGCCCTCACGCCGGAGGTACGAGGCCACCACCGAGCCGGACAGGAAGTCCGGGTTCAGCTTCGCGAGCGCCGCGAAGCCGTACACGATGCTGACCTGGGCGCACAGCAGCCACACTGGCCAGCCGGGCACCCAATCGCGAGGGCCGCTCCGGCGAGCGTCGAGCGAAATCGCCGCTCCGCTGTCGGCCACCGTCAGCAGCACGGACAGCGGCAGCATCAGGTACAGGTGGTTGCTGTAGACCTGCTGGTCGCTCAGCAGGGACGCCGCGATCGCGAATGCCAGCGCGGCTCCGCCGAGCCGTGTGTGCCAGCCGACCAGCAGCATCAGGCCACCCACCAGCCACAGGCCAATGAGCATCCAGGCCATCGGCTCCGTCATCCTCGGCGTCCAGGCCAGGTACGGCGCGTGGATGACCGCGGGGTTGGCCAGCCGAAGCAGCGTCTCAGCCGTGTTTGGCAGCTCCAGCAGGATCGCCAGCGTTGCGCCGATGCGCGCCAGGGCCAGGGGTCGCGCCGGCGCCTGGCTGCCGGCGATGGCCAGGAAGGGGCGCATCAGCGACATGTGATCAGCTCCGGCGCGTCAGCGTCGTCGGCCTGGATCTTCACGGCGGGCGCCTGGACCATGTCGCACAGGCCGGCGCGCAGGACGGCGGTGTAGTCGATCTCGGCCCGTTGCACGGCGAAGAGTGGCCCCAGATCGATGGGATGCTCGGTCCCGTCTGCCGTCACGGTCCATGCATGCGGCACGCGCGGCAGCGCCGAGTACATCTGCCACGAGAAGCGCGCCGGACGCGGTCCGAACAGCGCCACGACCGGCACCAGCACCTGGATCGCCAGGAAGGCAGCGACCACCACGCTGACGGCCAGCAGCCGGCGCTCAGGCGACACGGACACGTCGTCGAATGCCGGAGAGAGCCGGAATGGGCCGGCGCAGGTCGCGCGCCCCGGCGATCAGGCCGGGGACGACCAGGAGGATGGTGGCGTCATACAGGTTCGGAGCCCGCGCACCGAACGGGTACGACGACAGGCCGAAGTACAGGATCGGCACCCACAGGATCGCCGCCACCCCAAGGCCAATGCCCACCGCCCGCCAGTCGCGCCGCCAGGCGTGGACCAGCAGCAGGCAAAGCGTGAGCGGTTTCAGGGACGCTGCAACGCCGATCGCCCATGGACCGGCCCGCGTCGGGACGGCGTAGATCAGCGCGGCGACCAGGAGGGGCTGGACGTTGCCCCAGCCGGCGGTGCGGTACAGGAGGCCGCCCAGCAGCAGCGCCAGGGCAATGCCCGCCCATGAGTTGCGGAACGGCAGCACCGCGGCCAGCGTGGCGCCGAGCAGGACACCGGCCCACGCGACTTCCACCCACAGCTGCGGCAGGGCGGTGAACGGGATCCAGGCGAACGCGAACCACGGCGCGTACAGGTAGAGGTCCGATGGGTCGGCCGCGTTCACGTACAGCGGCGCTCCATCGAGCAGCCGTTGCGCGGCGGCGAGGTAGGCGTGGATGTCGTCGAACTCCCAGTCGGCGGTGACCAGGACGACGTTCGCGAACGCGTAGATGGCGCAGACGAAGAGCGTGACGAAGACGGCCGGGGACCGCGTCGTCAGCGTCGGCCGCCCGGACCTGCCCTCAGCCGCGCGAAGCCAGCTGCTCATGGACGCCCACCTTCGCAGAGTATTGTCTGCCCGCGTATGCGCCGTTCGTCATGGCCTGCACGTCCGCCGGTCGGTGCGCTGCGGACCATCGTGGTCGGCGGCGGCCTCGCGCTCCTCGTTGGTTTGGCGTCCTACGCGCTCCTCACGTACGCGCTGTCGCGCGAGGTTGGTGCGGACGTGGCCGCCTACTGGAACGCGGCGGAGCGCCTGCGCGAGGGGCAACCGCTGTACGTGCCGGGTGAGCCGAACGCCTCCGACCTGTACCGATACGCCCCCTGGTTTGCCGCGGCCTGGATCCCGCTGACCTATCTCCCGCACGATGCCGTGGTCGCCGGCTGGGTCGGCCTCATGGTGGTGGCCGCGCTCGCCACGTGCGTGCCGCTCCTGTGGCGCGGCCCAACCGGATGGGCCGCCTTCGCGATCTTCATGCCGCTCCAGCTGCAGGGAGCGATCTTCGGCAACGTGCAGCCGCTGCTGGTGCTGATGCTGATGTGGGGCGTGGAGCGCCGATCCGGCCCGCTGTGGATCGCGCTCGCCGCCTCGCTCAAGGCCGTGCCGCTCGCCCTGGCGCTGGTCTACGCGGGTCGGGGTGAGCTCGGCAAGGCTGCCTGGTCGCTTGCATTGACCCTGATACTGATCGCCCCGATGTTGCTCTTCGACCTGGCCAGCTATCCCGACCAGCCCCGGCCCGAACCAGCAGAGCCTGGCGGGCGTATCGCTGCTGCTGTTCATCCCCGTGGCGGCCGCAAGCCTGGTGGCCGCCTACGTCCTCGCTCGCACGCCGTACCGCTGGTTGGCGGGAGCCGTCGCCATGGTTGCCTGCCTGCCCCGCCTGCTCACCTATGAAGCCGGCTTCATGCTGATCGGCATGCCCTTCCGACCTGTGCCCGAGTCGGAGAAAACGGCCTAGCGGAGCCCGAGCCGATGCTGGGCCATCGGGCATTGGTACCAATGACAATGGGCCGGGTCGGGCCCACGCTCCAGCCTGCCATCCGCTTGGGAGGCTTTGAGCCGCCCGTGACCGCCGCCCTGCGGCCGATGCCGGTCATCGCGATTCCGGAGGCGCGCCCTGCGCTGCGCCTCGAGTTCGTGCTGCTGACCGTGCCGCTGGCAGTGCTCGCGGTGCTGGCCATGCTGCCGGGCCTGCTGGGTCCATCCCTGGATGCCGCGGTCTTCAGCGTGGTCGGCGAGAGGCTGGCCAACGGCGAGCTTCCCTACGCGCAGGTCTTCGATCACAAGCCGCCGGGCCTGTACCTGCTCATTGGCCTGGGCGAGATGCTCGGTGGACCGCTGGGCGCCTGGCGGGTGTCGTGGCTTCTCTCCGCTGCCGCCGCAGCGCTGACCGGCGTGCTGGTGGCCGACACGCTGCGGCTGATCGGCTGGCGGCGTCTTGCCTGGCTGTGCGGAGGCCTCTGCACCGCGCTGCTGGCATCGTTCCCCCTCGCGCTGGGCGGCGGCCTGGGCGAGACGGTGGCGGTGCTGCCGGCGGCAGCGGCGGTCCGCCTGGGAGCCGTGGGCTCGGTTGGGCCGGCGCGCTCGTTCGCCATCGGCGCCCTGGCCGCCGCGGCCGCCGCGATCTCACTCCAGGCCGTTCCGGTCCTGTTCGCCGTGCTGGTCATTGCGGCGCTGAGCTCCGATCGCGGCCGCCGACAAATCACTGACCGGATCCTCGGGGATGGCCTGGATCGTGCGTGGGAGCCGCCAGCGTCATGTCGACGCTGGTGATGCTGCTGGGGACCGCGGGTGCCACAGGCGCCGCCGTGCAGGCAATCATCGGCTACAACCGCGCCTTCGCCGGTCTGGCGGGTGGCGACGACCCGATCGCCGGGCAGGCCGTCCACGGCGTCCTCGTGCTGGCGCCGCTCCTGGTCCCGGCCGTGATCGGACTGCCCGCGACGCTGGGCCAGAGCGCCCGGCGCCCGGTCGCCATCGGCGCCGTGACCTGGATTGCGCTCTCGGCCGCCCTGATCGCGGTCCAGGGCAGGTTGGAGCTCCACTACCTGTCGATGCTCGTTCCGCCGCTGGCGCTGCTGGCGCCGGCCGGCTTCGTCTTCCACCTGCGCGGCGGGCACCGCGTCGCGACCAGTGGCGCCATCATGGCCGGGCTGCTGGCTGCCGCATTCGCGATCTCGACCCTCGTCTCGACCACGGAAACGGCCATGGCCCTGGACGCCCGGGCGGCCGGGGCGGATCGCAGCGAGGCGGTTGGGGCATGGGTCGACGCCAACACCGCGCCGGATGCTCGAGATCTTCGTGTGGGGCAACGCGCCGTCCGTCTATCTCGACGCGGAACGAGCGCCGGCATCGGCCTACGTCTATCTGCTGCCGCTGACGACGCCCGGGTTCGTGACGGACAAGGTGGTCGCCTCGGTCCTGCAGGAATGGACGGCGAGCCCACCCGCCGTGGTCATCGACGCCGGCTCGTCCGCGCCGGGCGTCGCCGGCCTGCCGCCGCTGCTGGTGGATCGCCCCGTCCTCGCAGCTCGACGGACGCGACGTCGACATCCTGGAGCCGCTGCGGGCATTCGTGCGCGACCGGTACGTGCAGGCGACGACGGTCGAGGGCTGGCCGATCTACGTGCCTCGCTAGGCCGGCCGGCGTCTCCTCATCCCCATTAGGCTGACCACGTGACCCGCACCGCCGTGCTCGGGGCCGGCGCCCTGGGCCTGACCGTCGCGTACCGGCTGGCGCAGCGCGGCGACGAGGTGGTCCTGATCGAGCGGGAGCCGCTTCCCGGAGGGCTCGCGGCGGGATTCGAGATCGAGCCCGGGATGTGGCTCGACAAGTTCTATCACCACCTCTTCCGAGGCGACCGCCACGCCATCGGCCTCATTGAAGAACTTGGGCTGGGAGACGACCTGCTCTGGCCGCGGCCACTGACCGTCACGCTGCGGGACGGGCAGATCCACCAGCTGGACTCGCCGACCTCCCTGCTCCGATTCGAACCGCTGCCGTTGTTCGACCGCCTTCGCATGGGCGCCTGGCTGGCCTACCTCAAGGCGCTGCCAGGCCCGGATCGGCTGGAAGGCAAGACCGCGTCCGAGTGGATCCGCGACCGGATGGGCAGCACCGGCTACGACGTCGTCTGGGGCCCGCTGCTGCGCGGCAAGTTCGGCGAGCTGGCCGACGAGATCGCCATGCCCTGGTTCTGGGCGCGCGTCCATGACCGCACGGCCGAGCTCGGCTACCTGCGCGGTGGCTTCCAGCGCCTCTACAACCGGCTGGCGGAGCGGCTGACCGAGCTGGGTGGCGACCTCCGGTTTGGCACGGAGGTGCGCGAGGTCAGGACCGATGCAGCCGCCGGTGGGCTGACGGTGACCCCCGCCGAAGGCCCGCCGATCCGGGTGGACCGCGTGGTCAGCACCCTCGCGGTCCGGCTCACCTGCCGGCTGGCGCCGGAGCTGCCGGATGACTATCGGTCCCAATACGAGTGGGGCAGGGCCTATGGCGCCCACTGCCTGGTGCTGGCGCTTGACCGCCCGCTGACGGAGAGCTACTGGATGAACGTCAACGACCCGGGCTTTCCGTTCATGGCGCTGGTGGAGCACACCAACTACATGGACCCCGCCGACTACGGCGGGCGGCGGCTCGTCTACCTGGGCAACTACCGGCCGATGGACGACCCGCTGCTGCGCATGTCCACGGACGAGGTGGTCGCCGATTTCGCGCCGTACCTGGCGCGCATCAACCCGGAGTTCGATCGCAGCTGGATCACGCGGGCCTGGTCATTCGCGGCGCCGTTCGCGCAGCCGATCGTCACCGTCGACTACCGGGACCACATCCCGCCATTCCAGACGCCGGTGCCCGGCCTCTGGGTGGGGAGCATGTTCCAGGTCTACCCGCATGACCGCGGGCAGAACTATTCGATCGACCTGGCGCAGCGTCTCGTCGAACGCCTGGAAACCGAGGGGAGCCAGTCGGAGGGTCGGCCCTAGCCGACGGCAGGTTCCGGGATTGCGGGAGCAGCTGTCCAGTGGTGCGTCGTGGCGGACCGCCGGGGCGGCGTGTCTCTTGAACCGGAGCACTGGGCGTTCGACGT
Organism: uncultured Chloroflexia bacterium; assembly: GCA_963720505.1. Lineage (GTDB taxonomy): Bacteria > Chloroflexota > Limnocylindria > QHBO01 > QHBO01 > DASSCW01. The sequence goes on along the minus strand of CAVRFT010000003.1, from coordinate 269,860 downwards.
AGCGGTATGAAATGGCGGCGATAGCGATGCTCGCGCCCGCTATCAGGGCCAGGGCTCCGAGATTGCCCCCAATTCCAAGGTCGACGAACGCGCGGGCGATCGGTCGGTGGAACAGGTACAGCCCGTAGCTGATGGTGCCGATGTACACCAACGGGCGCCAGGCCAGGACTCGGGTGCCCAGGCACCCGACGATTGCCATTCCGGCTGCCAGGTTGATCAAGGGGAATCCCCACGTCGCGAGTCCGTTGCTATCGGTCACGACGCCGATCAACGCGATCGATCCGAGGCCGGCCACTGCCCAGCCCCATCCGCGAGGCAGTGGGACGAGCGCAGCGAGGACGGCCAGGGCACAACCGATCAGCAGCGAGTCGATGCGCGTATCGGTCCCGAACAGCGCGCGGTTGTAACCAAGCGTGTCCCAGGCGATTGCCCGCCACAGGCCGCCAGCGACAGCGACGCCAAGCAGCACGACCAGGATGGGGAAGAGCCGCTGACGGTAGACGGCCAAGAGCCCAATCAGCGCGATCGGCCAGACGATGTAGAACTGCTCCTCGATCGACAGCGACCAAGCGTGCGACAGCAATCCGGGGTTCTCGCCGGCTGCCGTGAGCCAATTGCGGGTGTAGAGCAGCGTCGAACCAACATCAACGAGGGCCTCATCGCCGCGCCCCGAGACCACCATGATTGCGGTGACCATCACGAGCAGCAGGATGAGAGCGGGTAGCAGCCGCAACCCTCGCCGCAGGTAGAACTCACCGAGCCCAACTCGGCCTGTCCCGCGGTGCTCGACAATCAACAACGAGGTGATCAGGAAGCCCGAGAGGACGAAAAACACCGTCACGCCAATCTGGCCCCAACCGAGAAACGGCTGAAGCTCGGCATGGTCAGCTATCACCAGCGCGACAGCGAGGGCACGGAGGCCGTCCAGCGACGGCTCATGTCGCACGAAAACTTCTCCCCTCCGACGGACGGCGCTCTCTCACGCCCGAGGTTGGTGAGTCTGATTCCCCTCGATGCGCCTGCCATCCGTAAAAGTACGGACCCGATCAGGGAATCAGGGCGAACCGCCGGACCACTCGATCAAATCCCGCGATGGCTATTCTTCGAACCCCGATGCCCCGACTGATTGACATCTCCGTTCCCCTTGCCCGCGGGCTGCCGACATGGCCCGGCAGCACGGGATTCCGCGTTGAGCGGGCGCGCAGCTTTCGAGCTCGGTGATGCGCTGACTGTGTCGCGACTCGACCTGGATCTCCACACCGGGACGCACGTCGAGTCGGCGCTGCACTACGTCGAGGGCGGCGACCCAATCGAAACGGTGTCCCTGGAAACCCTGGTTGGGCCGGCGATCGTGGTCGACTTGCGCGCGGCGGATGCCATTGGGCCGGAGGAGCTCGATGCCGCCGGCATCCCGGATGGCACCGAGCGGCTGCTGTTACGAACGCGAAACTCGGGCCTCTTGCAGCCGGGCGAGGATTTTCGCCGAGACTTCGTGGGGCTCACCGTGGACGGAGCGCGATGGATCGTCGGCCGCAGCTTCCGGCTGATCGGGACCGATTACCTGTCCATCCAGCGATTCGACGACGAGCCGGAGACGCATCGGGTGCTGATGCGCGCCGGCGTCGCGATCCTCGAGGGGCTCGACCTCAGCGCCGTCGACCCTGGCGCGTACCGCCTGACGTGCCTTCCGATCAAATTGGAGAGCACCGAGGCCGCGCCCGCTCGCGCGATTCTCGAGCCGCTGGCGTGAGCCCCGGAATTGGCGGCTGTCAGCGCTTGGCGGCTGGCTCCTTGGCGATCGCCGGTTGGATGCCAACCATGAGATACGTCACGTCGTAGACGAAGAGGCGGGGTAGCGAGACGACGACAGCGGTCGCCCCTGCCAGCCACCCCCAGCGCGTCGGCGCCAGTGCGAACGTAGCACCCATGGCGATGCCCACCACCGCGAAGTAGAGGATCGGGAATGCGATGAGGGCGCCCGCCTCGCCAGCTGACACTGGATAGGCGGAGAGGTCGTAGAGGAATACCGCGGGCAACCACAACAGCGCCGTGATCACCACCGTGGCGCCGAAGGCCCACCATTGGCGCCGGCCCGCGTAGACCAGGGCCAGGAGGATCGGGAAGATCTTCAGCGAGGCCGCCAACGCGATCCACAGGGGACCGCTGCGCCGCTCCACGCCCAGCACCAGCGCCGCCACGATCAACGGCTGGACGTTTCCCACGGCGCTGATGCCGATCAGGATGGGGGCGAAGAAGGCGACCAGGATCCACGCCCGCAGGCGCACCAGCGGCAGCAGCGCGAGCGCCGAAGCGCCCAGTAACACGACCGACCACAGCGCGCCTGCCACCGACTCCGACAGGTAGGTCCATGGCACGGTCAGCCACGCGAACCACGGCGCGTAGCGATAGATCTCCGAGCCCTCGGCAGACGCCAGCGTGGGATACAGCGGCTCCCCGGCTCGGAGGCGGAGCCCCGCCTGCCAATACGCGTCGGCATCGGACAGGGTCCAGTGGGTGACGGCCATGTACACGTTGAAGATGCCGATGGCGATGATGACCGCCAGCGCCACGGTCCTGGCCAGCCGCTCGCGAGGCGGCAGCTTCATGCGGATGGGGAGCTGACCTGGGCCGGTGACGTCGCCACGCCCTGGCGCAGGTGCACCCGGCCCGTGAGGAATGCCGCGCCGTAGAGCACGGCCACCAGCAACAGCAGCGCCTGGTACCCGGTCAGCAGGGCGACGTACTCGAGCAGGCCACCCACCATGGCGCCCAGCAGGTTGGCGCCGAACGCCACGTTCGACTCCTCAACGTTGCGGAAGCGCTCGGCGAAGACCAGGTTGGCGATGAAGATGGGCGTGAACCAGACCACCACCGCCAACAGGAACCTTGGCAGCGTGTCCAGGCTCAGCAGGAAGTCCACGGGGACCACCCAGGCGACCGCGATCGCTCCCAGCAGGGCCACGTACAGCAGTGCAGGGCGCGTCGGCCGCCAGCGCCGCGCCACCTCGATCGCCGCCAGCACGGAGACCAGCACGCCGGCGAAGACGAGCGCGTTGACGAACCAGGTCGTCCCGAACAGCAGGGCGAACTGGACGACGCTCTTGGTTTCCAGCAGCAGGAATGCGGCGCCCATGAAGAACAGGTCCACGTACTTCGCCATGGGCCGCAGCGGCCCGGAGACCACGCGGACCAGGGCAAGGGACGCGGCCAGGATCATGAGCAAGGTGACGAGGTAGATCGGCGGGATCGACCGGGTCCGCAGGTAAAGGAACGGATAGTCGTCGGTCGCCGGCGAGGCGGCCGCCGCGGCATCGGTCACCCTCCAGGTGGAGCCCTTCGGGCAGGACACCGTGGCGGCAGCGGGCGCGACGGTCAGGACGGCCAGCCGCCCCAAGTCACCCACCGTGTCGACGCATGGCGCACGGCCGTAGACCTCGTCCAGTGTGCCCGCCAGTCGATCGACCAGCCAGTTCTCGCGGTAGAAGTTGTACATGGCGAACGCGCCATCTGGCTTCAGGTGGTCGCGCGCCGACTGCATCGCCTGCAGCGTGAACAGGTAGCTCTCCAGGCGGAGCGACGACTGGCCGCTGACCAGGGTGAGCGAATCAGGCAGGGCGAAGAGGATCAGGTCGTAGGACGCATCGGTCTGCTCCAGGAAAGCCCGGCCGTCATTGATATGGACCGATACGCGCGGATCCTGGTAGGGATGATCAGGATGCCGATCGAAGCCGATCTGCTCCAGCTTCGGATCGATCTCCACGGCGTCGATGTGTTTCGCGCCTTCCGACAGCGCGATGGCGACGTCCGTCCCGGAGCCGGCGCCCACGATCAAGACGTTGTCGAGCGAATCGATGTCCGCGCGTTCGTAGGGAACGAAGTATTCCGGGTTCTTCTTCCGCCTGACCGCTACGGACACGGCTGACTGGTGCGGAATGCCGTTGGCGTCGATGTAGGTCTGTTCGGGATGCTTCTGCGGGATGAAGGTCGCGATCTTGTAGTAGGGCGACCAGCTCCACTCGGGAACGAGCGACTCGCGGCCCAGGATAAGGACCAGGCCGATGAGTGCCACCCCCTGTAGCACACGCAACCGCGGGCGGAGCAGGACCGCGAACAGGATGGCTGCGACAACGCCCCATGCCACCGGCGGCGCCCAGGTGAACGACAGCGCACTGAAGGCCGCGATGCCCAGGATCGAGCCGGCGATGTCGTAGCGGTAGGCCTCCAGCGGCTCGAACTCCACGAATGTGCGCGCCACGCCCTCGGCGATCATTTCCATCACGCCGGCGACCGCCACGAAGACGAATGGCAGGGTGACCCACACCGGCAGGCCGGTGGTGTCGAACTGGCCGAAGTAGATGAGGTCCGAGCCCGACCGGTCGATGCGCACCGGGAAGATCAGGACCAAACCCACCAGGAGGGTCAGCGCCACCGGCGCGTAGGGGAAGAGGTTCACCCGCGCCCGCGCGCGCAGGAAGCCGGCCCCGATGCCCAGGAACGACCCCAGCAGGACGAAGTTGCTGAAGTACGACAGGTGAACGATGTTGGAGCCGGCCCACCGGATGAGCGCCAGCTCCACGAAGAGCATCAGGCAGCTGAGGAGGACCAGGCGCAGGGGCTTTGGCACGGCCGTCAGTCTAGGTCTGGTCGTCGCCGAATCGATGGTTCATTGGTCCCGAACGTCTCTTCGGATCAGGGTTGTCCGGTTGGGCTCGAAAGCTCAACCATGATCAGCGGATCCCCGGCATCCGGTGACAGGAAGAAGCGATCCCGTCGTTCCGGAAACGTGGCACCGAGATAACGATCGAGGACCCGCGGCATCAGATTCACGAGCGTGGGCGCATCGGCGAGAAGGCCAGGCGCATTCGGGGTGTAGGCAGCGAACAGGTTCGCAAAGCGCGTTTCGTGATCAGTCGATTGCATCTCCTGGCCGTACCCGTGATCCGACATGACAACGATCACCGTGTCTGGATTCGCAGCCTGGAGACGGTCGATGCCTTCGAGCACGCGGCGGTTCAGGTAGCTGATCTACCCCTTGCCAGCGCCGGACATATTCATCCCGTGTCAAACCCATTCCCGCTGGGGAATTGCCGCTGAGGGAGCGGGGACCCACTGGGAGAAGCTCGCCATCCGCGTCCACGATGAGCGGAGGGTGCGGCGCAGGGACATGAAGGAAGAGAAACGCCGGAGCGGATCTGTCCTCGGTCGCGAAGTCGTCCAAGCGATCGAAGGCACCGGTCAGCCGCGCCTGCATGCTTCCGGTGATCGCCTCTGGCGCGATCGCGTCAATGACGTCCAGTACCCACGTTTCTTCGAGGAGGGAACGCTCGAACTCGGTTATGTGACCGTCGTTGATGACACGGTCGCTGACGTCCGCCAGGGTCACATGGTCCCAGCCGGGAGGGGAAGTCACGATCTCGTAGCCGGCAGCCTTCAGCGCGCTCCACGCTGGCCCCGAAACCGCGGCGTGACGCAGGAGGTCGTGGCCTTGCGCCGGTGATCCGATCTCCCGCCTGACCTCCTCCATGTTCAGGTATTGCATCTGAAACATCGAGGCGAGCGTGGCGGCCGTAAAGACGTAGTTCGAGTGGCTGTCCGAGGCGACATCGAACCCGCGATCCGCAAGCGCCGTGAGAAATCGACTGTTGTCGATGCCAAGCTGCCGCTCGAGGACATCCGCCCGGGGATAGCCATCCAGCAGGATGATCACCATGTCCGGCGGTCTGGAGGGTGCGTTGGGGAGATCGGCGCTGGTCGGCGTTGCCGTCAAGCGGGCGACGGCGGTCCCCGCGTCGCCCAGCGTGTTCGTGACGACCACGGCGAGCAGGAGCAGGAAGCCGAATTCGTTGAGCCTGCCAGCACTCGGCCGAGGGATCGGCCGACCCTGTCGTCGCGCGCGGACTGCGAGAACCAGCGGGATTCCAATCGCGGCTGTCAGCGACATCGTGAGGATGAGGAACCCGACTTCGGACCCAAGGGCCCGCGAGACCTTCACCAACTGAAACGGCAGGATCACGAGCAGGATCACCATGCCCGCCACGAGACCGCCGTCCCACCGGTTTCGGAGGATCACCCACCCCAACAGGGTGAGGAGCACAGCAACCAGCGCGGCCACAAGCACCGGTCGCGCCATCGACGGAATCTCAGCCTCCGTGAGAAGGCCCTCGTTCAGGACCCAAGCGACGGCGAGAAGCACCGGGTACATGACGAGGGTTGGGTGGCTGCCAGAGATCCACGAACGGCCGGGCACGATCGGCAGTCTAGGTGCGTCCGTGCACCATCCGTATGGGCCGATGGTCCGGCGATGGCGCGCCCTATCCTGCCCGGGTGACCGCCGAAGGGATCGCCCGCAAGCTCGTTGCTGCCGTCGTCATCGGCCTTTCGATTGCCTGGGTCGTGTGGACGATCGGCGGCCTCAATTTCTCTGATGCCGATGCCTATCGCCTCGCCGCCGACCGGCTGGTGGCCGGCCAGCCGATCTACGTCCAGGCCCAGAACCAGGACGAGGCGTTCCGCTATGCGCCGTGGTTCGCGGTCGCGTGGATCCCGTTGGCAGCCCTGCCCGAGCTGGTGGGCGACCTCATCTGGGCCGCGATCCTTGCCGTCGCTACGGTCTTCTGCGTTCTTCCGCTGGCCCGCCAGCCCTACCTCTCGGCTCGCCTGCTGGCCGTGTTCGGTGGCTCGATGCTCATCTGGACCGTGGCGCGCGGGAACGTGCACCCGCTCGTCATGGTTGTCCTGATCCAGGGCCTGGATCGGCGCCTTGGCCCGCTATGGGTGGCCCTGGCCGCATCCCTCAAGGCGGTTCCGATCTTCTTCGTGCTGGTCTACGTGGCGCGCCGCGAGTGGTGGCGCGCGGCCGCCGCGGTGGGCATCACCGCGCTGCTGGTGCTGCCCATGCCATTCATGGGTTGGGAGCCGGGGACGGTGGACCCCGGCGAAAGCCTCAGCCTCTACTTCCTCGTCTCACCGCAGACGTGGGCCGTTGCCGCTGCGATCGCTGCCGGGGCAGCTCTGGTGGCCGCGCTCCAGCGATCGAAGTACGTGGCGCTTGCCTCAGCAGTCGCGGCCATCCTGGCGCTGCCTCGCCTGCTGCTCTACGACATCACGTATGTGATGGTTGGGACGACCGGGCCTAGACACCAGCCTCCCCAGAAACCGTTGTAGCGCGGCGCCGCAGAAGTCGATCCAATCGACCGCTCGTAAACATCCGGACACCGGAGTAGGCGGCAACGGCGAAGAGCAGACCGCCGATCGCGTCGACCAGGTAGTGATGACCCAGATACATGATCGCGAACCACACCACGCCGGCGTAGACCAGCATCAACCAGGACCAACGTGGCCAGTATTCGCGGAGGAAGAGATACGCGAGGATCGGGTAGGCCGCGTGGAGCGATGGGAATGCGGCCACCGGATTCGCGTTGATGTTGTGGTAGGCCCAGCTGAGGACCCCAATGCCTGTTTCCTTCGAGACCAGGCCGCCGATGTCGACGATTGGCAGGGCTTCCCCGTATTGGCCCGAGAACCGCGGCGGGGCAACCGGCAGGAGGATGGCTGTAAAGAACTGGGCGAACGACATCACCATGAGGGCAATGACGTAGCGGTAATACGCGGTCCGACGCTTGACCCAGAGCAAGAAGGCCACGGTCAGTGGCAGGAGGAAATGCGCCGCGTAGACCGCCGCCATGGTGATCTCGAGCGGTCCGATCCGCCCCGGCTGATATAGCCACTGCTGGAGCACGACCGGCGGGACCAGGCCGAACGCGATCAGACGTTCGACGGCAATCACAGCGTCCGATTGGACAGGGGCTCCGAAGGTGTAGGCGATGCCACGCATTGCCTCCCAGCCAAGGAACAGCAGTAGAAATGGCGCCCAATCGCGAACGAAAGCCTTTCCGCGTCCGAGCATCACGGCGATGACGCTGACGAATACCACGAAGACGTCCGGGCTCAGCGCCGCGCGCCGAAGGACCATGAACAAAACGATGAATGCCAGGTAGGCCACCAACAAGATCGTCGTAAACCGGCTGAGAGAACGACCTGCGCGGTCGTATTCAGCAGATCCGACTTGGGTTGCGGCACCGTCAGCAGCCAACAGCTAACTCCATTTTTCTGGTCACGCGGAGACGATTCGCGGCAGGCTAGTCGCGTGGCGATTTCGGGTCAACAGTACCGATCGTGAGACTGGGCTACCGTCATCACCGCTGGTGGCGAATTAGGTCGTCCTGCTTCGCAACAGTGCAGGCGCTTGCGCAGAAAGGTGCACTCGCCCCGCGAGGAAGGCAGCGCCGTAGAGCAACGCAACCATGATCAAAAGGCTCTGGTAACCAATCAGCAAAGCGGCGTACTCCAGTACCCCGCCAATCATCGCACCAAGCAAATTGGCCCCGAAGGCAACGTTCGAGGCATCAACGTTGCGGAATCGCTCGGCGAAGACGAGGTTGGCGATAAAGATCGGCGTGAACGACACCACTACCGCGACTGCGAATCGCGGAGCGATATCCAGGTCAAGTAGCGCCTGCGGTGGGACGAGCCATGCAACTCCCAAAGAGGCCAGAAGGACCGCGTACAGGTAGGCCGGCCTCGTCGGCCGCCATCGTCGCGCAACCTCAATCGCGGCCAGCACACTGACGAGGACGCCCGCGAACACAAGTGCGTTGACGAACCACGTTGTGCCGAACAGCAATGCGAATTGCACGACGCTCTTGGTCTCCAGCAGCAGGAATGCGGCACCCATGAAGAAGAGGTCAAGGTACCCGCGCATCGGCCGCAATGGCCCTGACACGAACCGCACCAGCACAACCGAGACGAGAAGGATGAGCGTCAGAGTCAGCAAATAGAAGGTGGGGATCGATCGTTCGCGGAGGTAAAGGAACGGATAGTCATCCGTGGCAGGTGACTCCGAGGCCGCGGCATCGGTCGCAGTCCAGGTGGTCGAGCAATCGACCGTCCGGACATCCGTGCCGGCGACGAGGACCGCAAGCCGCCCCCTTGTACCGATCGACTCAACACAAGGCGCGGTTCCGTAGACCGACTGGAGCGTGCCAGCCAGCCGGTCGACCAACCAGTCTTCGCGGTAATAGTTGTACATGGCGAACGCACCGCCGGGCTTGAGATGCTCGCGCGCGGACTGCATCGCCTCTTTGGTGAACAGGTAGCTCTCCAGGCGGAGAGAGGATTGTCCAGACACCAGGGTCAACGAGTCGGGCAAGGCAAAGAGAATGAGGTCATATTGTCCCGTCGACCTCTCCAAGAAAGCTCGCGCATCGTCGATAAACACGGAGACCCTTGGATCGTCATAGGGATGCTCGGGATGACCTTCGGCGCCGATCTGTTGGAGACGCGGATCAATCTCAACGGCGTCGATGTGGCCCGCCCCCTGCGCGAGCGCAATCGCAACGTCCGTCCCGGAACCCGCGCCAACGATCAATACATTCTCGAGTGGTGTTGAGGTCAGCTCGTACGGGCGGAAATAGACAGATCCAGTCGCGCGCCGCTCAGCGATCGTCGTCATGGTCTGGTGCGGAATCCCGTTCACCCAGATCGGTGTGACGTCGGGACGACCTTCAACGTCAGCCACGGCGACCTTGTAGTAGGGGGACCATGAAAATTGCGGCACGATCGACTCTCGCCCGAGCATTAGCACCAAACCTGCGAGAGCAACGATCTGGAGCGGCCGCAGCGGACGAGGGAGAAGCGCGAAAAAGAGAACCGCAGCTACGGCGCCCCATGCCACCGGCGGCGCCCATAGGAAGGAGAGGACGGAGAACGAGACGATCCCGAGGATGCTGCCAGTGATGTCCAGCCGATATGCCTCGAGGGGCTCGAACTCGACAAAGGTTCGGCCCACTCCCTCGGCGATCATGGCCATTACGCCGGCAACTGCCAGGAAAACGATTGGTAGGGTCAACCACGGCGGGAGACCGCTCGTCGCCTCAAGCGCTCCGAAGTACAGGAGGTCGTCGCCGCCCCGCTCGATTTGAACTGGGAAGATGAGTACGAAGCCGACGAAGAAGGCGAGAGCGACTGGAGCCCATCGAAACATGTTCCTGCTCGCTTTTGCGCGCAGGAAGCCAAGGCCAATGCCCAGGAAGCTGCCCAACAGCACGAAGTTGCTGAAGTAGGAGAGATAAACGAGGTTGGACCCTGACCATCGAATGAGGGACAGTTCCACGAACAGCATGAGGGCGCTGAGCAGGATCAGCCGAAGGCGAGCTGGCAAGCGGGCACACCTTAGTAGGGAGCGCGGGCAAGCCTAGCCGCCTGGCTGCTCCCCGACATGGCCCCCAATCGTACTGTGCGCGGCCTGCCGTTCGGAACGTAGACTCGCCTCCGCACGTCGATGACTGGGTCACGAAACGCATGCCTATCGTGAGTTCCATGGCTGTCCCAACGGCGAAAGCTCGAGCAATGAATCGCGTCATTGCGGACCGCCGGCAGGGGATTCCGCTGGTGCCCTGGAGCATCGTCGGCTTGATCACGATCCCTCTCGCAATTGCCGGGATCGCAACCTGGTATCGAGTTTCCGGGGCCATCCTCTATGGGGACGCTGACTGGTATGCGAGCGCCCTCCCCCGCCTGCTGGCTGACGTGCCCCTATACGATCCCGCCAAACTCATCCCGCACGTCGCCGAACGGCCACCTTTCTGGAACCAGGCGCCGGCTACCGCCCTTTTCTCGCTGGTGATGCTCGCGCCCGGTGGTGGGTTGCTGTGGGGACTGCTCATGACCACCGGCGTACTGGTGGGGCTGGCGCTCACGTGGCCGCGAGTCGGACCCGGTGGTGTCGTGCTACTGGGGCCTGTCCTGCTCATTTGGCCACCAGTCATCGAGGCTCTCGCCTGGGCAAATATCAACGGGCTCGTGTTCGGGCTCTTGGCTATCGCATGGCGATTCCCCAGAGCCGCTGGCTGGGCAGTCGGCCTGGCGGCCGCCGCCAAACTCGTGCCCATCCTCGCCATCGCCTGGCTCGCTGGTAGGAAGGACTGGCGAAGTGTGGCTGTGGCGCTTGGGGTCTTCGTCGCAACGACGGCCGTGGTGATCGCCTGGAAAGGCCCACAGACGCTACCCGACTTCATTTCGCTGCGACTGAATGAGATCCCTTCGCTGGGAATCGGCGCGGGCATTGGCCTGACGACCCTCACTGGCATCCCGCAATCCATCGGCTATGTGGCCGCAGCTGTCCTCACCGTGCTGGCGTACCGATACGCAAGCCTCTCATTGGCCATCATCGCAATGCTGCTCAGTGTTACCGAACTCCACATGCACTACCTCATTTGGCTCCTGATACCGATTCTCGGAATCTGGATCCCGTGGGTGATTTCTCGCGCCAATCTCAACGGGCGGCCGCAGTCGGCATCCGGAACTGCGTGACGCGGTGATGGAGGGCGACGCGAGCGGGTCCAGCGGGGATTCGGAGAGTGCGAAACGAGATGGCGGGCGCGTTCTTGTTGTCCTCCCAACCTACAACGAAGTTCTCAACGTCCCGCTGTTGATTCCTCGGCTGCTGGCGATCGATGACGCGATTGATGTCCTCGTCGTTGATGACGCGTCGCCGGACGGCACTGCAGACGTCGTGAGACTTCTTGCCGCAGAGCGGGCCAACCGTGTCTCTGTCCTAGAGAGATCGAAAAAGTCAGGGCGAGGCGGCGCAGTGATGGCCGGATTCCGGGAGGGCCTGCAAGACGAGCGCTATCAGCGGCTGGTGGAGATGGATGCCGACCTATCGCACCAGCCAGAGGAGCTGCCCGCTCTCATGGCAGCATCAGGCGCCGCCGACATGGTGGTGGGAGCGCGATACATCCCGGGTGGCCGAATCGAGGGATGGCCAACGCGTCGACGGCTCTGGAGCCGCGCCTCGAACGCCATCATCAGGCATGCCCTTGGGGTTCCGATGTCGGACTTCACGAACGGATATCGGTTGTACAGTCGACAAGCGGTCGAAGTTCTAGCGGCAACACCACTTCGCGAGACCGGCTACATCACCCTGTCAGAGTGGGCCTACACGATCCACCGAGCGGGGCTGCCGATCGGCGAGGTCCCCACGGTCTTTATCAATCGACGGCTCGGAGAGTCCAACATGTCGGCATCCGAGGCGTTTGGGGCAGTCCGTGCCTTGGTGCGGATGAGAATGCGACCCGCCAGCAGGGAGAACTGACGAATGCCGAAGGCGCTCATCACCGGTGTCACGGGCCAGGATGGCTCATATCTCGCTGAGTTCCTGCTGGAAAAGAACTACGAGGTCTTCGGGCTGGTGAGGAGCACAAGCCTGGGCACATTCGAGCGAATCGATCACCTGCTTGATCGGATCACCCTGGTCGAGGGCGACATGCTTGACGACGGATCCCTGATCCGCGCGCTGAAGTCCTCGCAACCGGACGAGGTCTACAACCTCGCGGCCCACAGCTTCGTCCAGCGTTCGTTTGGACAACCGGTCTTTACGGCCGACGTGAATGCACTGGGTGTCGCTCGCATCCTGGACGCGATCCGCGAAACAAGCCCCTCGGTGCGGTTCTACCAAGCGTCGACGTCAGAGATGTTCGGCAACACGAATGAATCGTTCCAGAACGAAGACACCCTCCTCGTCCCGGCCAGTCCCTATGCAGTTGCGAAGGTCTTCGGCCACCTGCTCACCCAGAACTACCGCCGGGCATACGGGCTCTTCGCCTGTTCGGGCATCCTGTTCAACCACGAGTCGCCCCGGCGCGGGCTGCACTTCGTGACGCGAAAGGTCACCGATGGCGTTGCAAGGATTTCGCTGGGCCTGGCCGAAACGCTCAAGCTGGGCAACCTTGACGCGCGTCGCGACTGGGGATTCGCGGGCGACTACGTCCGGGCTATGTGGCTGATGCTGCAGCAGGACAAACCGCGAGACTTCGTCATCGCCACCGGGGTGAATCACTCCGTCCGGGACCTCTGCGAACTCGCCTTCGGACTGGTGAACCTCGACTATCGCGACCACGTCGTGGTTGATGAAGTCAACCTCCGGCCGAGCGACGTTCCGGACCTCCGCGGCGATGCCTCCCGTGCCCGAGAGGTGCTCGGCTGGGAGCCCACAGTTCAGTTCGAGGAGCTGATTCAAATGATGGTGGAGGCGGACGTTGCCCGCCTCCGAGCGACTTCGACGACCGGCGTCGGATCCTCCTAGGACATGCGCGCGCTGGTCATCGGCGCAGACGGCTTTGCGGGCCGTTGGCTCGCTAAACACCTGTCCGAGTGCGGCGACGTGGTTCTGGCTGGAGTCGGACCCCGAACGTACCGCCGCTGCCGTTCGCCGACGAGGCGACGCCGATCGACGTCCGCGACCTTCCGGCGGTGGAGGCGCTCGTCGAAAAGAGCCGCCCGGACGCTACCTATTACCTGGCGGGGATCTCTCAACGCGGAATGCGCGATGCTTTCGCCTCCTCCGCGGGCGTGACCGTCACCGGTTCGCTGAACACCTTGATTGCTCTCGCCAAGCACGCGCCGAGATCGAAACTCGTGCTTGTCAGCAGCGGCTACGTGTACCCGTCGTCGAGCCATCCGCACAGCGAGGACTCAGTTCTGGCGCCAACGGACGCCTATGCCGCGACGAAATTGGCCGCAGAGGACGTCCTCCGTCGGCTTGCCCCGGTTGTCGGCATCGAGATGTACGTCGCAAGACCGTTCAACCACATCGGCCCTGGTCAGAGCAACGGCTTTCTGGTTCCTTCGGTCGCAATCCAGCTCCGGGATGTGGCAGCGGGGCTTAGCAGCCTACGTATCGGTGGGCACCATTAGCGACATCCGCGACTTCAGCGATGTTCGTGATGTGGTGCGGGGCTACCGCCTCATCGCGACTGCCGGCCAAGCCGGCAGCACGTACAACGTCTCATCGGGCGAGGGACGTGTGATCAGCGACGTTATCGAGATCATGACGAGGCTGGCCGGGGTGCGGACGGAGGTGCAGTCCACGCCATCAATCGATAACTCCGGCCGAACCTCGCTGATCGGCGATTCGTCGCGTCTGGTGTCACTCGGTTGGTCGCGGGAATTCACGCTCGAGGACAGCCTTCGGGACGCGTTGGTCGAGCGCATGCCTGGTCTCTGCCAGAGGGACGTCAGCGACCAGCTAGCAGTACTGCCCGGCAACCATTGACCGGTACTACTCACCGGCGCAGACTGCGGCCCTTCGCCCGAGCCACTCAGATAGTGCCCATGAAGCCACAGCGTGCCGCCGCGGTCCTGGCGCTGAGCCTGGTGACGTGTCTCTCAGGTTCGCCGGCCATTGGCGCACAAATGCTCGGCAGTCAGCCCCCGCTGGCTCTCGGGGATGGATTGTCACGGTTCGCCCCGGCAGCAACCCCGGGAGGCTGGGCCCCCAGCTGGCAGCCAATGTCGGCGGACATGTCGACCATGTCTATCGCCACGCGCTTCGCGGATTCGCTTTCCGGGGCTCGGCCGCCGCAGCCAAGGCTCTGGCGCGAAATCCCAACGTTGTGTCGGTGGTCGCCGATCGTGGGCTGGCGGCTGTTGAGACGTTGCCATTTGGCATCAGGCGCATTGACGCATTTCACCCATCCGCGCCTGACGCGTACGAGGCCGGATTCAGGGGCGCCGGGGTATCGATTGGGATCCTCGACACGGGTATCGATCTGGATCACCCCGACCTGAACGTCGACGTCGCCCGTGGCCTGAATTGCATGGGTCCGGGATTGCCCGAGGACGGCCACGGGCATGGGACCCATGTCGCCGGAACGGCGGCTGCCATGCGCAACGATTTCGGCGTGGTGGGGGTTGCGCCCGAGGCCACCCTCGTGCCGATCAAGGTCCTCGACGACAGCGGCGTGGGAACGGACGCAACGGTCATTTGCGGTGTCGACTACCTGACCGGACTGGCAACCGACGGTGACCCCACCAACGACGTCCTCGTTGCCAACATGAGCCTGGGCGAAGAGGGAGCCGCCGGAAGTTGCACCGATGGCGGCTTGCACCAGGCCATCTGCACGTCCGTGGCCGCAGGCGTGACGTACGTCGTGGCTGCCGGCAACTCCTCGATCGACGCCGCCGGTTTCGTGCCGGCCGCCTATCCGGAAGTCATCACCGTCTCCGCGATGGTGGATCAGGACGGTGAACCTGGCGGCGTGGCCGGCTGCCAGCTTTTCATCTATTGCGACGACGGTTTCGCCTTCTTCAGTGACTACGGCTCGGCCGTCGACCTGATTGCCCCCGGCGTAAATGTCTATTCGACATGGAAGGGTGGGGGATATCAGACGAGCGACGGGACATCGATGGCGGCGCCGCATGTGGCCGGCGTGGCCGCGTTGGTCAAAGCGGCCAACCCCGCCCTGAGCCCGGCTGGCATTCGGGCAGTCCTGACCGGTCGCGGCGAATGTCCGAATGGCTCAGGCATCGAGGACGGGAGCAACCCTTCTGACTGCGCCGGACAGGGTAGTTGGGCTGGCGATCCCGATGGGGTCGCGGAACCGCTGGTCAACGCTTTGCGCGCCGCATCGTCGGCGAACTCGTTCGATCCCTTCCCGAGCGTCGCCATCACGTCACCCGCCGGTGGCGCACAGGTCTCCGGCATCGTACCGGTGCAGGCTCAAGCCTCGGACGACGGCGGCATTACCCACGTAGCCTTCGAGTTCAATGGGTCGCCGTTGGGCGATGACGCCGACGGATCCAACGGTTGGTCCGCCGTATGGGACACGACAAACCTTGCACCCGGCGTCTACAACCTGACCGCGATTGCCTATGACACCGCGGGCCAGAGCAGCCGCCACACGATCAGCGTTTGGACCGGGACGAACCCGCAGGGCGACTGGGTGGGGGTCTACGGCTGGCGACGGCTACGTGCTGGGCGCCTGGAACGGGACCGCCGCCGGCAACGACCTGATCAGCCTGCCGGCCGGCGCGACCTTCACCCTGGAGCAGGGCCAGCGCACCCGCTGGACGGCGTCGACGCCGGAGCTGCGCGCGCTCGATGCACCTGACCAGAGTGTCCGGCGCAGCGCCGCCTTCTACCACGACAGCGCGCTGCGGCTGCGTCTCAACTTCGCCAATGCCTACGCCGGCACCCTGCACCTCTACGCCGTCGACTGGGACAAGGTCACCCGCCGCCAGACGGTCACCGTCTCGAACGGCAGCAGCAGCCAGACGATTGCCATCAGCGATGCCTTCAACCAGGGCGCCTGGCTGCACTTCCCGGTCAACGTGGCGGCCGGTGGCGCCCTGACCGTCACCGTCAACGACACCGGCACGCCCAACGTGCTGGTGGCCGGTCTGTTCCTGGGCGGCGCGAGCCCACCGCCGCCACCCCCGCCGCCACCCTACGAGGTCGCGCCGCAGGGCGACTGGGTGGGGGTCTACGGCTGGCGACGGCTACGTGCTGGGCGCCTGGAACGGGACCGCCGCCGGCAACGATCTGATCAGCCTGCCGGCCGGCGCGACCTTCACCCTGGAGCAGGGCCAGCGCACCCGCTGGACGGCGTCGACGCCGGAGCTGCGCGCGCTCGAGGCACCCGACCAGAGTGTCCGGCGCAGCGCCGCCTTCTACCACGACAGCTCGCTGCGGCTGCGTCTCAACTTCGCCAATGCCTACGCCGGCACCCTGCACCTCTACGCCGTCGACTGGGACAAGGTCACCCGCCGCCAGACGGTCACCGTCTCGAACGGCAGCAGCAGCCAGACGATTGCCATCAGCGATGCCTTCAACCAGGGTGCCTGGCTGCACTTCCCGGTCAACGTGGCGGCCGGTGGCGCCCTGACCGTCACCGTCAACGACACCGGCACGCCCAACGCGCTGGTGGCCGGTCTGTTCCTGGGCGGCGCGGGCCCGCCGCCACCACCCCCGCCACCACCCTACGAGGTCGCGCCGCAGGGCGACTGGGTGGGGGTCTACGGTCGGCGACGGCTACGTGCTGGGCGCCTGGAACGGGACCGCCGCCGGCAACGATCTGATCAGCCTGCCGGCCGGCGCGACCTTCACCCTGGAGCAGGGCCAGCGCACCCGCTGGACGGCGTCGACGTCGGAGCTGCGCGCGCTCGAGGCACCCGACCAGAGTGTCCGGCGCAGCGCCGCCTTCTACCACGACAGCTCGCTGCGGCTGCGTCTCAACTTCGCCAATGCCTACGCCGGCACCCTGCACCTCTACGCCGTCGACTGGGACAAGGTCACCCGCCGCCAGACGGTCACCGTCTCGAACGGCAGCAGCAGCCAGACGATTGCCATCAGCGATGCCTTCAACCAGGGTGCCTGGCTGCACTTCCCGGTCAGCGTGGCGGCCGGTGGCGCCCTGACCGTCACCGTCAACGACACCGGCACGCCCAACGCGCTGGTGGCCGGTCTGTTCCTGGGCGGCGCGGGCTCGCCACCACCACCCCCGCCACCACCCTACGAGGTCGCGCCGCAGGGCGACTGGGTGGGGGTCTACGGCGGCGACGGCTACGTGCTGGGCGCCTGGAACGGGACCGCCGCCGGCAACGATCTGATCAGCCTGCCGGCCGGCGTGACCTTCACCCTGGAGCAGGGCCAGCGCACCCGCTGGACGGCGTCGACGTCGGAGCTGCGCGCGCTCGAGGCACCCGACCAGAGTGTCCGGCGCAGCGCCGCCTTCTACCACGACAGCTCGCTGCGGCTGCGTCTCAACTTCGCCAATGCCTACGCCGGCACCCTGCACCTCTACGCCGTCGACTGGGACAAGGTCACCCGCCGCCAGACGGTCACCGTCTCGAACGGCAGCAGCAGCCAGACGATTGCCATCAGCGATGCCTTCAACCAGGGTGCCTGGCTGCACTTCCCGGTCAGCGTGGCGGCCGGTGGCGCCCTGACCGTCACCGTCAACGACACCGGCACGCCCAACGCGCTGGTGGCCGGTCTGTTCCTGGGTGGCGCGGGCTCGCCATAGTCGGCACCCTGATCAGGCAAACGCCCTCACCGGCCATTTCTAGGCCAAGGTTCGTTTGGTGGTCGTTCTCTATCAGGGCAGGTTGAGGTTCGGCTGCTGGACTTCGATGTGAGGCTGAGCCATCGGGTCACCCAGTGGGTAGTCCAGGATCGGGATCTGCGCACCGGCCAACTTCATGCCACCCCCTATCAGCAGCAGCACGAACAGGAACAGGATGAACAGCCGCATCGCGGCTAGGGTAAGGCCGGTTGGCAAGGATTCTGCCTTGCCCGCCGTCAACGGTGTCGCTCTAGGCTGTAGCCATGTCCTCGCGTCCACTGCCACGTCCGTCTGTCCTGATCTGGGTCCTGACGGCCGAGCTGTGGGCGATCGCCGTCCTGGCCTGGATCGCGTACATCCGCAACCAGTTCGGAGGCGATCCATTCCGATCGTGGTTGCTCGACTGGCACGTCTACGCCGCCGGATCCCGCGACTTTCTGAGTCGGGACCTCTACCACGTCCCGCTCGAGTCGACCTTCCCCATCCCGGTGAGCAGCTACAACATGCCGCCGGCGTCCGCCGTGATCACGCTGCCCTTCATCACCGTGCCGGACACGCTCGGCGGGACGCTCTGGGTCCTGCTCAACGTGGCCGCCACGGCCGGCGCGGCGATCCTGGCCGCGCGCATCATGCGATGGAGCAATCCATGGCTCTGGGCAGGGGCGCTCTTCTTCGCGTATACCGTCACGAACTGGTCGCTCCCGGCCCTGCTGGGCAACAACACGCCACTGCTCCTGCTGCTGGTCGCGAGCTTCGTGGCCGTCCATCTGGCCGGCCGTCCCGTGGCCGCCGGCGTCCTGCTGGGCGTCGCGATCGCGATCAAGCTGTGGCCCGCCACCTTCCTGGTCGTGCTGGCGCGCGAACGGGACTGGCGGACGTTCGGTTGGGCCATCGGCGTCGCGGCAGTCATCACGATTCCGCTGCTGCTGTGGCTTGGTGGCCCGGGTGTGATTGGGCCGATGATTGCGGCGCTCCAGGTCCGCGACGACATCGGTCCGAAGCAGGTCATCTTCGGCATCACCTGGCTGCGCGAGAACGTCAGCTGGTGGCCCGATTGGGGCGGCTATGCCATCAGCTTCCTGATCCTGCTCATCCCCGCCAGGGGCCTCACGGGCTACGGGCTGGCCACGCTGGCCGGCATGGCGGCCATCCCGAACCTGTGGCGGCACTACTGGCCCACGGTCGTCTTCGGCGTCCTGCTGGTCGGTCGCGGGCTGCTGGATCGGCGCCAGGCTCGTGCGGGCAAGAGGCCTCACGCGCGACCCGCGGGCGCGACCCCGCGCGTCGGCGAAACGGCCACCGACCCCGAGTTCGGTTCCTAGGCTCCGCTGATGCGCCTTCGCGCGTGCATGGTCGGCCTGCTCCTGGTCGTGGCGGCGATCTGCCTGGTGGTGGTCGTGCGTCGCCTGACGACCGACTACGGCTCACTGACGCTGCCGTCGCCGCTGCCCTCCGCCGCGCCATCGGGTTCGGAGGTGCTGCTGGCGGTGGGTGACGTCGCCTCGTGCTACAGCCCGGCCGATGACGCCGTCGCCGACCTGGCCTCCCGTCTGCCGGGAACGATCGCGTTGCTGGGCGACACGGCCTACGAATACGGGACCGCCGAGGAATTCCAGGACTGCTTCGATCCCTCCTGGGGGCCGATGAAATCGCGCATCCGCCCGACGACCGGCAACCACGAGTACCAGACGCAAGGCGCGAGCGGCTACTTCGATTACTTCGGCGCTGTGGCTGGTCCTCGGGACCAGGGCTGGTATTCCTACGACCTGGGCGCGTGGCACATCGTGGTGCTGAACTCGAACTGCCGGCAGGTGAGCTGCAGCGCGGATGGAGACCAGGTCGCCTGGCTGGAGGCGGACCTGGCCGCGCATCCCAGCGACTGCCTGCTCGGCTACTGGCATTACCCGCGCTGGAGCTCCGGCCGCCACGGATCGCAGGACCTGATGGATCCCTTCTGGCAGGTGATGCGCGAGCACGGGGCCGACATCGTGCTGAACGGCCACGATCACGACTACGAGCGCGTCCAGGCGGATGGCATCCGCGAGTTCGTGGTGGGCACCGGCGGGAAGTCGCACTACCCGTTCCCGAATGATCCGCTCCCCACCACCGAGGTGCGCAACGACTCCACCTACGGCCTGCTGTGGCTGACCCTGGGCGACGGCACCTACCAGTGGCAGTTCGTGGGCCTGGGCGACACCGGCTTCACCGACTCCGGCTCGGGCGAGTGCTAGAAGCTGGTTACGCGCCTCGCGAGTGATACAGCGGAGGAAACGCACGTTTCGGCAGTTCCTTCGCGTTTCTACTCATCCTGCGAGTGGACTGACGGTGGAGCGAATGGCATCGGCGCCTCAATCGTCGTATCACTCGCTGGCCGAGTAACTCGCCGATGGAGACCGCTTTGACGAACAAAGCGGGCAGGCATAGCATCGGAGCATGACCCCCAGCCGCTCCCGAGCCGCATCGGCGCATGCCCCGGACCACGAGGCTGCCATTGCCGGCGCGCCCTACCTGCGGCACCGGCGGACGCATCGGTCCAGGAGCCATCCACGCCCGCGGCTGCTGCAGCTGCTGGCGACCGGAGGGAGCGGGGGAGCGCAGGAGAGCTACACCGGGCTGCTGCTCCGCCTGGATCGCGCCAAGTACGAGGTGCGGGCGCTGAGCCTGTCATCGGGCAGTGCCGTCCAGCGTCTGCGCCGGCTTGGCCTGGAGGTCGAGGTCCTGGATGAGCCCGATGACGAGGCCGCCGTCCGCGAGCTGGCGGCATGGCTGCGCCGGGAGGAGATCGACCTCGTCCACGCCCACATGTACCGCGCCGAGGTCGATCGGCACGCGCGCCGCCCTGGCGGCCGGAACCCCGGTCGTGATGGCGACCGTGCACTCGTCGCGCGTCCGCTCGCCAGAGGACGTGGCCACCCTGGCCGCGCTGTCGCCGGCCATGGACCGATTGATCGTGCCGTCCGAGTCGATCCTGGCCAAGGTGGCGGCCGAGGGTCGCGGCGGAGCGGCGTTCACCATCATTCCCAACGGCATCGACCTGTCGCGCTTCGCCGTGCCGGCGCCGCCGTGCTCGCTGCGCGACGACTACGGCATCCCGTGCGAGGACGCGCTGATCGGCGTGGTTGCGCGGCTGGAGGCGGAGAAGGGGCATACCCACCTGATCGCGGCGATGCCTTCCGTCCTGGCCGCGGCGCCCAGGACCTGGCTGGCGATCGTGGGCGATGGCTCGCTGTGCGACGACCTGCGGGCGCAGGCTCGCGCGCTGCCGGCGGCGGTCCGCGATCGGATCGTGTTCACCGGCCGCCGCGACGACATCAGCGCCATCACCGGCGAGCTGGACATCGCCGTCCTGCCGTCGCTGCGCGAGGCGCAGGGCATCTCCATCCTGGAGGCCATGGCCCGACGCAAGCCGGTGGTCGCCACCGCGGTCGGCGGCATTCCCGAGGTGGTGGCCGATGGCGTCTCCGGCCTGCTCGTCCCGCCGGCGGATCCTTCGGCGTTGGCCGATGCGTTGATCCGGCTGGCCCGATCACCCTCTCTCCGTCAGCGGTTGGGCGACGCCGGCTACGAGATCGTCGCCGAGCGGTTCAGCATCGATGCCCAGGTCCATCGGATCCAGGAGCTCTACGACGAAGAGCTGCAGCGCGCCGGCGCCCTGGCCGCCCTGGGCGGCCGCAACGGCACCGCGCCGGATGCCGCCACCCCGGCTCCGCCCGCGCGAGCGCGCCGCCCTCGCCCGCGTGAGCGCGTCGCCCTCTAGCGAAAGTCCTCCGCGACGCGACTTTTGGCCGGCCGGGAATCCGCGCTGCCCACGGATATTCTCGGGACCTTCATCTTCATCAGGGGAGGTTCGTCATGCGTGCCCTTCGACCCACCTCTGCCGTCGATGCTCGCCTTGCTGACGGCCTTGGTCTTTTCTGCTCCCGTCCTCGCAAAGCCCGGCGGCAACGCAGCAGCTGCGGCCGCGTGCAGGCACGGAGGATTCGTCGATTACACCGACTCCGCCGGCAACCCCTTCAGGAACACGGGCGCCTGCGTCAGACATGCCGCGCACGGCGGCGCCCTGGTGCCGGTCGCCGCGGGTCCGTTCTCGGTGGTCTACAGCGGCTCGGTCGCTGGGGTCTTCAGTGCGACGCTCAACGGAACGGGGCTCGAAGCCACAGCTCGGTGACGTTCAGCTTCGTGTGGCCGGCGCGGAGCGTCATCATCACCTTCAACTCGGACGCGAGCGGGAACGTATTCCTCGTCCACGACGAGCAGTGCACGGACGTCAACGGCGCCAACATGAGCTCGCTCACGGCGACGGGAACGCCGGCCGGGGAGTCGGACGACCTACACGCTCCCGCTGCCGCCGGCATCGTTCTGCCCGTGAGCGGGTCGCCAAACACCGCCAAATGAAAGAGGCCGCTTTCGCGGCCTCTTTCGGGTTATCCCCGGTTCCTAGGCAGCGCTGCGGTCCGGGATCCTCAGGATCGCCGTGATCAGCAGGGCCACCAGGGTCCAGCCGATGATCGCCAGCAGCGCGGCGACATCGAACACGCTCTGGCCCGGTCGGTCGGACCTGGTCGATGCTGAAGATGCCGCGGAACGGCGCCACGAATGGATCGGTGATGGCGTAGATCGTGTCGACGATCACGTTCCCTTCGTTGGCTCCCAGCGCCAGGAACAGGATCCGGATCCCGATCAGCGCAATCAGCACGCCGAACAGGAGCCAGACGGTACGGATGATGGGCGCCATCGGGCTGGTGCGCGTGTACACCACCGGCTCGCCGGCGGAGTTCACGTTGACCTGCTCATTCGGTGGATATGTCATGGGTTGTGCGACCTTCCAAGCACGCGCCGTGCCAACAGCCTGAACCGAGTTCAGAGAGCCGTGCTCAACGCTCGCGTCGCCGCGGTGGGTTCGTCAGTCGACAACCGTGGGCGGAGCGGGTGGTGCCACGAGGATCACGACCAGCAGGATGAGGAGAATGACCCCGATGCCGACGACGACGTAGGTGGGCAGCGTGCGTCTCATCGGTGCCAGCCTAGCAATCGGTCAGGCGTTTCCGACAGGGCGCCACGACGCATCGGTTCAGTAGCCGTGCTCACCCACCAGCGGCACGAAGACCACCGGCTCCAGCGCGCGGCTGTGGAACTCATCCCCGTCGCGAACCACCAGGGTCAGCCACTGCCGCTCGCGGTCGCCAACCGGCATCACCAGCCTCCCGCCGTCCGGCCGCAGCTGTTCCAGCAGCGGTGTCGGGACCGATGGACCGGCGGCCGTCACGATCACCACGTCGTACGGCGCGTTCTCGGGGGCGCCTTCCGTCCCGTCGCCCACCACCAGCCGCACGTCCGGGTAGCCGGCGCGGAGCAGCGCCTCCTCGGCGAGCTTGCTCAGGTCGGCATGGCGTTCGACGCTCGTGAGGTCGGCGCCCAGCTCCGACAGGATGGCCGCCTGGTACCCGCTGCCGGTGCCGATCTCCAGGACCTTCGCGCCGCGCCAGCCGTCGGGGGTGCGTGGTCGGGCGGCATCGGTCATGAAGGCGACGACGTAGGGCTGCGAGATGGTCTGCCCCTGATCGATGGGCAGGGCGTTGTCCCCGTAGGGCGCGCCCGACTCCACGAACAGCTCGCGCGGGACGGTACGAAAGGCGCGCAGCAGCTCTGGATCAGTCAGGCCGCGAGCTTCGATCTGGGTGCGCACCATCTGCTCGCGAGCGTCGTCGTGGCTCGGAGGCGTGCGCGGGGCCGGGGAGCGACGCCACCAGCGCCTGGGACGCATCGGCCTGAATGCCGACGGCCGCGTCTTCTCAGACGCGGCCGTGCTCCTCCGGGGATTGCCGAGGGTCGCTGGATTTAGGCCTGGGCTCCACTGGCGGCGCTGCTGGTGCTGCGCTTCGAGCGGCTGCGGCCGCTCCCATTGCCGGTCGTGGGTGTGGCCTCGTCGTCGAGCGGCGCCGGGCCGGGTTCGATGGCGCTCAGCGTGGCGGCGTCGAGGAGGTCGTTCAGGAGCCGATCAGCCCGCTCACGCACCATGGCCCGTGTCTCCTTGCCGGAGCGCGGCGCGAGCAGGACACCGACCGCCAGCCCCAGGAAGAAGAAGCGGATCGCGATGCGGACGCGGCTGAACATTGGCTCAACCCCTCAATTCGGTGCGGTTGTAGTGCGTGGGATCGTACCACCGACCCCACTTGGCCTCGCCTTGACCCTCTCTGCACGCTCCCTGCCAGCGTGGCCTCGCTACAGCACCACGACGCCGTTCGCGTCCGGCGCCTCGCCACGGGCCAACGCCGGTCAGGACCGCGCGCGTCCCGAGTGGGAATCCGGAACGCAGACTCGCATTCGCTTCCGTGAGTGCCGCCCGGTTGTGCCGCGTATCAGCAGTTAGGAGCAGCAGCATGTCGACTCCGCTATCAGCCTGCTTCTGGTGCTCGCGGCGAAGCAGCGCCTGAAGGTCGCGGATGCGCGTCTCGGCTATGACGCCGACGCGCACGGCGCCGACCCTCAGCACGGCGTCCCAGGCTCGCAGGTCGCCCGATGCGATCGGCACCTCCAGCTGGTGGCTGATCCCAGGTCCCAATCGGGCCAGCAGGCGCTGTATCAGGGCCACGTGTGCGGCATCGCGCAGCTGGTTGGGCGCCGGAAAGCACCGGACTGAGAGCTCCAACCCCACGATTCGGGCAACACGCGCCGCCTGGACGAAGTCCGGATGCGGTGCGACTCCACGCTCGAAGCAGCTGATCGTCTGCTGGGATAGATCGACCGCATGCGCCACGCTCGCCTGGCTCAGGCCGGCAGCCAGGCGAGCGCGGCGAAGCTCATCGGCGAACTCATTGACCAACCTACGTCCCCGCGCCTTCCCGAGGGCTGCGAGGCGTTCACGCGTTGGCATGACGTGATCGTGGCTCGCACCGGTGACCGCAGCCTTATTCGCCCGTTACTCGTTCTACGAGTGATCGGGCGGGGGAACGTCAGCGGGAGCCTCTTCCTCCGCCGGACCACATGCATTGCGAGTAGGTCAGCGGAGGAACCGGCGTTCGAGACTGGGAACGCCGGCTCCTTGGTCGTATCACTGGTATGCCGAGTAAGCGGCTGGAGAAGGCCCGGCCCGGGAAGGACGGTGGACGGTCAGGCGGAGGCCGTGGCCGCGCAGGCGCTTAGCCTGCCAGTTCATCACCGTGCTGTGTCTGCTCCCCGGTGACGAGCCGCGGTCGCGCGTCGGTGGTGGGCACTATCTGCGGCTGGATCGCGAGGATGCGAAAGAGCGCGATCGCCGTGGTAAGGGTGGGCTGACGGTTATCAGTCGTCAGCCGATAGATGGTGCTGTGATCCAGTCCGGTTCGGACCGCCAGCATTCGTGTGCTGAGATGGCGCGCACGCATGGCATCGCGCAGCCAACCGCCGAAGTCGCCGGCGAGCACGCGCGGCGGGATTGAAATGCTATCCATTGAGAGTCCTTCGGGCACCGAAGAGATAGGGCTCGAAGGTAGCGGCTAGGGGCCGGTGCGCGCATCCGGGGGAATACGGAGTCCTCTACGGACTCCGACATACGTGTTCCAGGCAGGCCGGCTACCGCGGGAGGACCGGGGCTCAGCCTCAGCAGCGAACGCTAGTTGTCCTGCTCGTCGCGCAGGACCCGATCACCGGCGGCCGCGGCCTTGCCGAGCGATACAACCAGCAACATGCCGATCGCCATGATCAAGAGGAATAGCAGAAATAGGGGGCTCACTCGCATCGCCTCCTGGGCACTTCTCCGCTGGTGGCCGGCGGGCATCCGACCCACACCAACGGTACGCGGTGTTGTCAATACGCACCACCCGCAGCGCTGACGCGCTCGATGACAGGCGGGGCGTATCGGTGCCCATGGGGCCTGAATGAACGTACGCGGGCTCTAAGATTTCGGCCAGGAGGTAGAGCCGGTGCGGGTGGTGTGGGTGCTGGGGGTGGTAGCCGGGCTGGCTGCGGGCGCGCTCGTCCTGTCCGACGTCCCGCTGCTCGTGAAATTGATACTGGGCGTGGCGGTTGTGATCGTCGGTGTCGCCGGCCCAGTCGGCAGCGTCCTGCTGGCGGGGCTATTGCTCGGGGCAGGCCTCTTCACCTTCGGCGTCCTGCTTGTCACGTCCGAGCCCTCGGCTGTCGGCTCGGCTCTGGGTGTCGCCACCTTGCTGATTGCGAGCGGGGTCGCGTTTAGCTTCAGGGAACTCTTCCGCAATCGGGAAAAGCCGCCCGAGGTCGCTGCTGCCGTTCGGCCAGACGATCAGACCTGATGCAATCGCGCTCTGCTCCAGCTGCGTACTGGAGCTGGCTGGCAGGAGGCTCCGCCAGCGAGTGCGGCGATGAGGAGCGGTCATGGTCCGAACCACGTCGTCAACGCGTCGGTCGAGCCCCTGCTGAGTTCCGTCTCCCACCCATGCCACGTATCCGTCGGGCCGAATCAACACGGCGGTGGGAGCAGCGACCTCCCCGAGGGCCGGAAGCTCCCACGTCCCTTCGTACCTGGCGTCGATCAGCTGAACGCGATCTGCCCACGGCGTGATGTCGAAGCCGCCGGACTCTCCAAGGTTGAGCAGCACCGGCCGTGCCTGGTGCAGCAGGGTGAAGACCCGCAGCGGGCCGTCGGCGGTCACCAGGTCGAGATCGGGCATGCGACGTCCGAACAGTGGGTGCCCCTCGCCCAGGTCGTAACGGATGTCCAGCCCGGACATCATCGCGGCGAATCGCTTGCGCGGCTCGTCCATGCTCAGCAGCTCGGCCACGGTGTCGCGCAACGCCTCGGTGCGATCGTCGACGCGCATGAGCGCGACCTGCGCCATGGTGGTGCGCAGCACGCGGGCGGCGACCGGGTGGCGCTCGGCATGGTAGGTATCCAGCAGGCTTTCCGGCGCTCTCCCGTGGACCACCTCGGCCAGCTTCCATCCCAGGTTCACCGCATCCTGCACACCGATGTTGAGGCCCTGTCCGCCGACCGGGGAATGCACGTGCGCCGCGTCTCCGGCCAGCAGGACCCGCCCCGCGCGGTAGGCGGCGGCCTGCCGCGTCACATCGGTAAATCTGGTGATCCAGGTGGGATTGTGGATCCCGTAGTCGGTCCCGTAGACGGCGATGAGGCCCTCGCTGAGATCGCTTAGCGTGGGCTCGCTCGTAGCTCCGACGTGCGGCTCGGTCAGCATGACGCCGACCTTGCCCCCTGGCTGGTAGACCACCTCGCCGTCCTTGACCTCGTACTCGACCTTGCCCAGGGCATGCGTGCCCGAGGGAGTGCGGCGAACGCCCAATTCCGGCTCCTCGGTCATCTCGACCTCGGCGAGCAGGCTGCTCGTCGTCGGATCCCAGCCGGGAAACTCGATGCCGGCCGCCTTGCGGACCAGGCTGCGTCCTCCGTCGCACCCAACGAGGTATTGCGCACGCAGCGACGTGCCGTCGGACAGCGCGACATCGACGCCCGTGTCGTCCTGCGCGAAACCGGTGACCTCGGTGCCGTAGTGGATCGGCACCATTCAGCTCGTTGACCCAGCCGGCGAGGATGCGCTCGATGTGCTTCTGCCACAGGCCGAGCCCGTAGGGATGGCGGGTGGGAAAGTCGCTGATGTCCAGGCGGACGCTCGCGAACCCCGCGACCTGGGCTTTCTGTCCCTCCGCCAGGAACCGATCCGCGATTCCGCGCTGATCGAAGACCTCGATGGTGCGTGACTGCAGACCGCCTGCGCGCGAGCCGGGGAGGTCCTGGTTGGCCCGTCGCTCGAGAATGGCGACGTCGATACCTGCCAACGCCAGCTCGCCCGCCAGCATCAGCCCTGTCGGACCGCCCCCGACGATCACCACGGCGTATTCGCTCTTCACAGTCTTCCCCATCACACCCCACAACAGTAGTCGTGAGCTGTCGGCTCGCCGGGCGTCAGGGCGTTATGGCGAGCAGCTGCGTGGCCACCTGGCCCTTTGGGAGCAGTCCTCAGGATTCGGCTGTGACCGTGGGCGGCGTCTCGACCAGCCGATTCTCGTGGAAGCCGTAGTCCCACACGTCGATCATTGGAGGCTCGATGCCGAGCTGCGTGAGCGCCGTGCAGATCTGGCTGCGGTGATCGGTCCCGTGGTGGAGCACCTGCGCCAGCCGAATCCCCTTGGGCGCCAGCAGCGTCGACCCATCGTCCCGGATCCGGATGAGCATCTCCTCCGGATCGATCTCCTCGTCCAGCACCTCCGTCCAGGCCGGGCCGTTGAGCGCCATTTCGGCCCGCAGCTGGGACACGTCCATCGTCTCCTCGTCGATCCGCGGTCGGGACCCGCCGCCGAGCACGAACAGATAGGAGCAATCGGACCCAACCAGATGCTGCGTGGTCTCGCGAATGGAGCCGTACGTGCCCGGCACGTTGGTCTCCATCTGCTCGGGGGTCAGGTCGGCGATGGCGTCGAGCAGGGTCAGGGTGGCCCAGACGTGGTGGCCGAAGGCATCGGCCAGGAGGGAAGTGGTCATGCCTGCACCTTAGCGCGGCGGGGTCAGACGGGAGGCGGAATGGCGCCGATGGCAAGCAGGACGTCCATCCAGCCATCCGCGGTGTGCTCCACGACCTTGCCGCCTTCGAATCGGTCCAGGTACACCACGGACCACGTTCCCTTCTGCCCGGTGGGTTCGGCGCCCAGGAAGGGGCCGGAGTGCGTGCCGGCCAGCTCGACGTGGGTGACGACCTTGTCGGCCTCGACCACCTGCTGCTTGATCGTCGCGGACAGGTCGGAGAACGCGCCCCGGACGTAGTCAAAGGTGTGGAGTCCCGGCCAGTAGCCGGGATGCTCCCTGGCTGCGTCCAGGTTCCCGGACCACAGCCCCTCGATCAGTTCCCGTGCGACCTCGGCATTCGACTCAGCCATGCCGTAAGTCTACGAGGCGCCATTGAGGAAGAGGAGCACTGCCAGCACGCGTCGGTTCACATCCGGATCGTCCTCCAGGCCCAGCTTCGAGAAGATCGTGCCGCTCATTCCCTCCAGCGTCTTGGTGGTGATGCCCAGCCGCTCCGCAATGGACCGATTCGACCGCCCCTCCGCAATCAGCGCCAGGGCCTCGCGCTCACGATCGGTCAGGCGCCCGATTCGGTCGTCCCGCCGGCGCGCCTTCACCAGCTCGTGCACGACCGCCGGATCAACGGCCGATCCACCACCGGCCACGCGCTGCGCGGCGTCCAGCAGCTCGTCGGCGGTGCTACCCCGGGTTCCACGTGGTGGGATCCTGGCGGATTACTACTGCCCCAGAGCCGTTCCTCCGCGGCTTACTCGGCCTCCGAGTGATAGAACGAAGGAACTTCCTTCAGGGGCAGCTCCGTGGTCAATTCACTCGTGGGCTGCGTAATTTCGCCAAGGAGCCCTCTTCGTTGCTTGTATCACTCGCCCAGCGAGTAACGCGTCAGTGACGGCCGGCCTCTGGTCTACTCGCCCAGGCCGTACTCCCGCATCTTGGCGTAGAGCAGGCGGCGGTAGATCCCCAGCTCCTCGGCGGCCTTGGAGCGGTTGCCGTGGTTGCGCTCCAGCGCGTCGGCGATCAATCGCTTCTCGAGCGACTCGACCTCCGACTTGAAGGTGCCGTGCGTCCCGTTCGTGCCATTCGAGCCGACGCCATTGCCGACTACGGCCCCGGTCGCATCGGCCTCCTCCGCAGCCTTGGCTGACGACTTCCTGGCACGTCCCCGGGACCCACCGGCAACCACCGGCGTCTCGTTCAGGGGCAGATGCTCCGGCATGATCGTCTGGCCGCGCGACAGGACCACCGCTCGCTCGACGGCGTTCTCCAGCTCGCGCACGTTGCCCGGCCAGTCGTGCTCCATCAGCTGCGCGACCGCCTCCTCGGAGATGGCGGTGGGGATGGCGTCCGGCTTCCATCGGTACTTGGCCAGGAAGTGCTCGACCAGCTGCGGGATGTCCTCCATCCGGTCGCGCAGCGGCGGCATCTCGATGTGGATCACGTTCAGCCGGTAGTACAGGTCCTCGCGGAAGGTGCCGGCCTCCACCTCCTCGGCCAGGTCGCGGTTGGTGGCGGTGATGACCCGGATGTCGACCTTGATGGACGTGTTGGAGCCGATCCGCTCGAACTCGCGCTCCTGCAGGACGCGCAGCAGCTTGGTCTGCGTGCCCAGCGTCATCTCGCCGATCTCGTCCAGGAAGATGGTGCCCTTGTCGGCCGTCTCGAAGCGGCCCTCGCGCATGGTCATGGCGCCGGTGAACGAGCCCTTCTCGTGGCCGAACAGCTCCGTCTCCAGCAGCGTCTCCGGCAGGGCGGCGCAGGACACCTTCACCAGCGCATGCGGATTGCGCTTGCTGGCCCGATGCAGCGCTTCCGCCACCAGCTCCTTCCCGGTCCCGGACTCCCCGGAGATGAGCACGGTGGCGTCGGAGCCGGCCACCTTCCCGATGAGCTTGTAGACCTCCATCATCGGCTTGGAGGAACCCACGATCCGCTCGCGGTCCGCGGCGGACTTGCCCAGCTCCAGCCGGAGGGCGCTGACCTCGGAGGTCATGTCGTGGTGCTCGAACACGCGGCGCAGGGTGGCCAGCAGGTCGTCCACCTCGAACGGCTTGGTGACGTAGTCGTAGGCTCCGTGCTCCATGGCCTTGATGGCCGATGACGAGCCGCCGAAGGCGGTCATGACGATGATGTCCAGCTCGGGGTGCTCGCGCTTGATCTGGCGAAGCAGCTCTATCCCGTCCTGGTCGGGCAGCTTGACGTCCATCATCACCAGGTCGGGCCGCTGCTTGGCGACCGCTGCCACGGCTTCGGCTGCCGTCTTGGCCTGCTGCGTGGCGTAATCGTTCTCCTTCAGGAGATCGGCCAGCAGCGAGCGAATCTGGGCGTCGTCGTCGACGATCAGAACCGAGCGGGTCTCAGCGGCCATCGATCACGATTCCCCTCCGTAACGGCCCCACGCGCGATGGGCGGGCAACCGGACGGGAATCGTACACCTAATTCGCGTCGGTGCCATGCGGGCTCGCTTGGCTGGCGGCGGGCCGTCTGCCGGCCGGTTGGACGCCACCGGTTGCCGCCTAGTCGCGGCTCATCTGGGCCGTGTTGATCCTCCGGCGAACGGCGAGGTAGAGGTCGTCAGAGGCGGGGATGACACTGCCATTCGCCTCCGCAAAGGCGCCGGCGCCCTCCAGGAACGCGGCCGCCAGCGAGTCGCGATCGGCATCGGGATACATCGCCTGCACGTGCCGAAATCGGCTCTGGTAGATATCGTCGACATAGTCACTCACGCCATTCGACCTCGATCCGGGATCGTCGTCCACGGATACAGGGGATCGCGCCTCCGTAGGGGAGTCGCGCGGTCTCCCTGCTGAGCATGATGACAGGGTTCCGTTTGATTGCTGACATAGCCGACTGCTGGCTGAGGAGCCGATGGCTGGCTATTCGGTGGGCTCGGGCGATTCAGACGACGAGGCCGATGCCTCCTCCGAAGCCGACGCTTCCTCCGAAGCCGATGCTTCCTCCGAAGCCGACGCCTGGCCCGAGGCGGACGGGCCGGCCGAGCTCGACGGCGCCAGGCTGAAGCTCGGGTTCGGCGATCCCGACGGCTCGGGGAAGAGCGAGCTCGGGAAGCCCAGGAAGGCGAGCACGAACATCAGGACGAAGATGGCGACCACGGCCAGCACCCACGGTCGGGCGATCGTGTCGTTCCGCGTCGGCAGGGCGCCGCGGTAGCCGCTCGGTCGCTGATCGGTCATTCGTCTCCCACGTAGATGGACGCCTCGTGCGCCAGCTCCTCGGCCGGCGGCGGGCCGCCGCGCAGCCGCCGCTCGGCCATGGCCAGTTCCAGGCGCGCCAGGAGCAGGTCA
This sequence comes from uncultured Chloroflexia bacterium, assembly GCA_963720505.1. Classification (GTDB taxonomy): domain Bacteria; phylum Chloroflexota; class Limnocylindria; order QHBO01; family QHBO01; genus DASSCW01. The sequence continues at coordinate 238,163 of CAVRFT010000003.1, read as the reverse complement.
CGACGCATGCGGCGCAGCGCGCGCGTCGTGCTCACGCCCAGCGTCCAGGCCAGCAGCCCCAGGGTGATGGTGACGAGGATCGCGACCGCGATCACCGCCAGGTCAAGGATTGAGCCCACGGGCGGTGAACGGTAGCAAACTCGGTCGCCGTGCGGGGATCTTCCCTGGAATTCTCACCCGTGGGAGTAACGACGAAGAAGTGGCTGTGGAAGCCCTGAATCGGGTCGTTTCTTGGTGGGGATTCCCACCACACGGGAATGCGGGTAAAGAAACAGGCCCTTCTTGTTCGTTAGACCCGCCCGGTGGGAATCGGCAACAACCTGGGCACGTGTGGACGGATCCCGGTGTCTACCGAGCGGCGGTGCTCTCGATGGCGGCCACCGCGAGCTGCTCGTCAACCTCGCCCGGCAGGCCGCTGACGCCAACGGCGCCAATCTTCCGCTCGCCGTCGAAGACGCCAACGCCCCCGAGGAAGAAGGTGAAGAAGGGGTCGAAGCTGGCCCGCTCGACGGGGTCGTCCCTGACCTTCTCGGCCAGCTCGCGGGTGCTGCGCGCGTCGCTGCGGGCAGCGGTGTATGCCTTGCGCTGGGCATTCAGGCGAGTGTCGGGCGGAGCGCCGTCCATCGTGGCCGCGGCAACCAGCTCCCCGTGAGCGTCCGCCACGAACACGGACACCGGCCCTGGCGCTGTCGACACCACGTGCTCGACGATCGCCCGAGCCCTGGTCAAGCTTCATGACCCGATAGTAGGGCTCAGCGGAAGCGGATCTCTTCCCGCGTCCCGCTCTCGGCCGGATCGCACGATGGCGTCGCAGATCTCCGAGGCCCGGTAGCCATCCTCGAAGGTGGCGCCGTACGGCGCCACATCGGTGTCGTTGGCGATGGCGTCCAGCATGTGGTGCAGCTCGTGAACGAAGGTGTCGCCCCAGCCGATGATGTGGCCCGGCGGCCACCAGTGCTGCCAGAAGGGGTGATCGGCCTCCGACACCAGGACCGTGCGGAAGCCACGCGCACGGTCATTGTCGTTTCGGAAGACCTGCAGCTCGTTCAGACGCTCCAGATCGAACGCCAGCGCGCCCTTCGTTCCGTTGATCTCCCATTGGAGGCCGTTGCGATGGCCGTGGCCGAAGCGCGTCGCCTCCAGCGTCCCGATCGAGCCGTTCTCGAACGCCACTGCCGCCTCGGCGGCGTCGTCCACCTGCCGCCCGGGGAGGAAGGTGTGGGCGAAGCCCTGCACGCTGGTCAGCTCGCCGTTCAGGAACCGCGCCAGGTCGACGATGTGCGTCATCAGGTCGCCCAGCGCGCCGGAGCCAGCCACCTCGCGGTCGAACCGCCACGCGTCGAGGGTCGGGTCGTCGCCCCAGTCCTGCAGGTAGCGGGCGCGGAAGTGGCGGATCTCGCCCAGCTCGCCGGCTTCGACCATCTCCCTTGCGCCAGGCGCACCGCCGGCACGAAGCGGTAGTTGAAGCCGCACAGGTGCTTCACGCCGGTGGCGGCAACGGCCTGCCATATCTCGTAGCTTTCAGGCGCGTCGCGGCCCAGCGGCTTCTCACAGACGACGTGCTTCCCCGCCTGAGCGGCGGCAATGGTGGGCTCGGCGTGCTGCGCGTTCGGCCCGCTGTTGTCGAAGAGGCCGATGGACGGATCATCCACGAGCCGATGCCAGTCATCGGTCCCGTACTCGAACCCGTACCGGTCTGCCGCCTCCTGGACGGCATCCTGGTTGCGCCCCGCGATGCCGACCAGCTTCGGCTCGAGCGGTGGCGGCCAGGTCAGATACGCGATCTTGCGGTACGCGTTCGAGTGCGCCTTGCCCATGAATGCGTAGCCGAGCATGCCCACGCCAATGGGCGTCATCGGCCGGGCCTCACGAGCCGAGGCTCCAGGCCCGCGATGGATGGCGCTGCGGCTGCTCGACCGGTTCCAGGGCACGGCGATCCCAGCCGCCCAGATCGGCGCCCGCCTCGTAGGCCGACTGCAGAAACTCCATCAGGGTCGCATCCGGATCCGCGGATGTGCGAACGGCGTCGTATGGCAGCAGGAACTCGCCCTGGCCTTCGTCGTAACGCGCATCCCCGGGACCGACACGTGCGGCCCGGAAGCCCGGCGGTTCGGGGTAGGCGTATGCGTAGAAGGCCGGCCCCGCCACCCCGCTCAAGGGCCACAGGCCGACGCAGTAATTCTCGTGTGACTCAGCCTCTTGCATGACCCAGTCGGCGCAGTTGGGAATGCCACCCCCGTGACGCGGTGCTGGCCGGCCCGAGAATCGAGTCGTCGCCAGATCGAAGCCTCCCCAGAAGAAGTGAACCGGGCTGGCCTTGCCGATGAATCCGGTCCTGAAGGCCTGCAGCACGCGCTCGGCCTGGAGCAGTGCCTGCCAGAGCAGTTGGGCGTGGTTCGGGTCGTAGGACGCGTGCTGATCGTCCTCCTCGAATGGGATGGCATCGGCAATTTCAACCGGATGGGGCCAGATCGACACCTCGATGCCCGCGGCTGCGGAGCCCGTTCATAAAGTCGACGATAGAACTGCGCGACCGATCGCGGCTCCAGGGCCATGGAGAACGGCGTGGCGGTGCCGTCGGTGACGAGGAGCCGATGCTCCACGAAGTCCACATCGATCTGGAAGGCCCGGTTCTCGTACGGAATGGCTGACGTCGTCAGGCCTCGCGGCGTGACATACAGCGGCACGTGCCACCAGTGATTCAGCGGCGGGGCCAGCGCGAGCCGAACCTTGCCCACGATCTGCAGCCACATGTGGAGCGTGGAGATGGTGGGTTCCCACTCCTCGCCACGGCAGCGTTGGCCAGGCGGCCGGCACGAGACCGCCCGCGGGACCGACGGCAATCCTTGAGCTCGTCATGGCCCTGCCCTGTCCCTCAGTCGACGTACGGACCGTTGAAGACTAATCCAGCTCCCTTCGGGCGTCCTAGAAGCCGATGGCCTCGTCCACCAGGACAACGGTGATGCGCCCCGGGACGGTCTCTCGGTTGATGATCACGAGCTTGTTGACGCCGCTATGGATCCCATACGCCTCCTGGGCGCGAGCGTCCTCGAGCGGGAAGGTGTACTCGTAGATTCGCCGTAGACCTTCCTCGACATCGGCCACGATCTTCTGGGTGCCGACGACGAGGATCACCTTGCCCGCGCCCGCGACGTACGGGGCCAATTGGCTGCCGCCCGCCGAGGCGGCCAACAGGGATCCGGTCTCCGTGAGCGCGTGGATGCTGCCGAGCATCACGTCCGGAGCGGCGGTCATTCGTCGGATCGCGGCGCCCTCCGTCGCGCGATCCATGGCCCTGACCCGCGGGCCGACGGCCTCGTATCGGCCGGAGGTGTCGATCTCCGACGTGATGCCCGTGAGGTCGAGCGTCTGCGAGGCGCCGTGATAGACCTGTGCCCCCTCGGGGATGAGCTCGAGCACGCGGCGCTTCGCCTCCGCGCCGTCGCGTGCCTGGATGACCGTGATGCCGTTCTCCTCGAGCGCGGCGATCGCTCGCTGCACCCGTGCCTTGCTTGCCGGACTCGCGAACGAATTGCGAATCCCGATCTCATTTCGACTTGCCAGAGTGACCATTCCGTTGTCCCTTCGGGTCTGAACCGATATACTTGCAACTGCAAATACCATACACCCTTTAGGTGCAGATGCAAGTACATCCGACGGAAGATCCAGGGGCATTCGTGGAGCGGCTCATCGAGGAGGCGCTACCCAGGTCAACGTGGCGTGGAGGCGTGGCGCTCCTTGCTGCGCGCCCATGCCTCCCTGATGCGTGAGCTGGCCACGGATCTGGCCCGAAAGGCGCGTCTGCCGCTGGGCGACTTCGACGTGCTGGCCCAGCTGGCGCGCGCCGGCGGCGAGCTGCGCATGACGGACCTGGCCACGAAGGCATTCAGCTCGCGCTCTGCCATGAGCCGGCGGGTAGACCGCATGGTTGATGAAGGGCTGGTCCGACGGGCGGCCTCTGACGCTGACGGGCGCAGCGTTGCCGTCGCGCTGACCGACGCCGGATTGGCGCGCCTGGCCGCGGCCGTGCCGATTCACCTCCATGGGGTCTCGAAGCTGTTCATCGAGCGGCTCGACGATGAGGAGCTGGAGGTGCTCCAGCACGCCCTCGACAAGGTCAGCCTCGACTGCTCGTTCGGCTGATCGCCGACGCCGCCTAGCGGACGAACATTCCTTCCAGCGGCAACCCGGCATCCTCCCAGTCGAGCAGCCCGCCCGAGTAGCGGCGGACGTTCCGATAGCCGCGAGCGACGAGGTCTCGGTAGAGCGCGACGCTCGACAGGCAGTCGACGTTGGAGCAGTAGACGACAACCTCGTCGTCCGGCTGGACTGCGGCGTACAGCTCGTCCGGCGTGTCGAAATGCATGGACCCCGGAATGTGCTTGGCGTCGAACGCCCACCGGTTGAGGGCCATGATCAACTTGAAGGGGTCGCCGCGATCGAGCTTCGCCTTGAGCTCGTCACGGCCGATGGTGCTGATCGGTTCGTGCCCCAGGGCAGCGTTCGGATGGGGAGTGTCCACGGTTTCCGCCCTGCTGCCGGCCATGACGAACGACCTCTCTGGCGTGGCTGGTCGGAGGCCGGACGGGGCTCCAAGCTCCAAGGCGGTCCCGACGAGTCTGGATTGCGAGCCCAGCGGGATTTATGGTGCCGCTGGGTCGCTGTGTCCAGTCTAGGAGCGCGTCAGCGAACGCGTCGATGGCATGCCTAGTCCGTAACACCGCTGCAGTTGGTTGCCAGCTCGTGCCGTACGGGCGCCATGTCGTTCTGCTCCACCGCGGCAAGCACCCCGGACATGTGGCTCCGGACGGACTCCGTCCAGAACGGGCTGCTCCAGGACGGCCAGGTGGGCACGCCAGCCAGATGCGTGGCGTCCGCCGCGGTCCGATGCGCGTTACCCGCGCCGCGTGCGTCGGCCCAGTCGTCCAGCCAGATGCAGAACGAAATGAGCTCAACCGTCGAGCGCGCTCCGCCGCGGCTGTACGCGCCGACGCCTGGCTGCTCGGCGTGAAGCGACGGCACGTCCGGCCACGCCCTGCCTGGCGGCAACGCGACGTCGGCGAGCGCAGCGTCGAGTTCGGCCTGGAATTCACCAGGATCGGCCAGACCGAAGGGGTCCTCGGTGCTGAACACACCCCCCAGTGCTGCAAGCGGGATGACCAGGGCCAGCACCGCCACGACGAGCGTCACACGACCAGGACGGCGCCATGCGGATCGGGGTGATCGCCTGGCGGAGGCCAGCCGTTGCTGTACCCGCCCATCGAGGATCTCTCGCTCCTTCGCCGTCATCGGTGCGCCGAACATCTGTCGCAGCTGGTCTTCGACCATGGTCATGTCGTCAGTCATCGAGACTCTCCTTCAGCCGGCGCAGGGCGCGGGTGATCAACTTCTGGGTCGCCTCCTCGCTCCGTCCGATCACCTCGCCGATCTCTCGGGCGGTGAGGTCGGAACCGAAGCGCAGCGCCACGGCATCGCGCTGGACGTCGGGAAGCTCGGCGAGCAGAAGCCGCATCCGACGTCGCTCGTCGCCCGCGACCGCCTGCTCTTCGGGTCCCGGACCCTGGCTTCGTAACCGGGTTAGCGCGTGCCATCCGCCGGCCAGCAGCGGGCGCCGGCGGCGTTCCTCGTCGATGGCGCTGTTGCGAGCGATGCGCAGCAGCCAGGCCGGGAAGCCAGAGCCGCGAGGGGCGTAGCGCGCAATCGAGCGCATCGCCTTTTCGAACGTGATGGCGGTGAGGTCCATTGCCGTCTCGTCGTCGCGGCAACGAGCCCGGAGGTACCTGAAGATCGTCAGGTGGTGGCGCAGGTAGAGCGCCTCCATGGCGCGGCTGTCGGAAGCGGCGCGCCGAGCCAGGTCGTCGTCGGGCGCCTCCAGACCCTCCACGGTCGGCGGGATTGCGCTTGAGATGGCGTCCATCAGGTCCCTCGAGGGTTCAGGGTCGATGACGTACTAACGCGCCAATGCCGCACAACCGGACAGCTTCTGCCAAACGAACGCTGATCCTAGTGGCGGGGACCGTCCCTCATCGGCCCCGCTGGCGTTCGTCGGGCGACTAACCCTGGAACAGCCTGCTGAATCGGATGTCCGCCGGGGCGGACTCGAGGAGCTGGCCGATGACGCCCTCGAAAGGCTCGAGGGCCTCGGTCAACGCAGCCAGCGGCGAGTAGCCGGTCCGCAGGGTCGGGCCCCCGGGCGCGTCGGCCGACGCGAGCCAGCGGCCATTCAGCTCGTAGAGGCGCACGTCAACCCAGAAGCCGGGGCCGCGCAACCGGAACTCGCGGAGGGCGCTCATTTGGGTCGCCGCCGCCTGTCCGTCGTGCTGCGGGTCGCCGCCATCAGGGCAAAGACCACCAGGAAGCACAGAATCAGGAAGGCGAAAGACAGCAAGTCACGCTGTATCAGGAGGCTCACTCGCAATCACTCCTGGGCACGTCTTCAACTGTCGGGCCGGTGGACTTCGGCTGGATGCCTACCGTACGGGCGGTGTCAAGAGGCACCACTCATTGCGCTCATTGGCGACACGCCAGTCGCGCGCTATGCTTCGAGCACCTAGGACGGGGAAGTCGTGGCCGACCACACGCACATCGCTGTCATCAATGACAACCCAGACTTCCTGGAAGTCATGGCTGACTTGCTCCACGACCATCGGTATGCCGCCACCGTCATTGATGGCGACCGGGACAACGCCCTGGACCTTGTCCGTGCTGCCGAGCCCGATGGCCTCATCATCGACCTCCGCCTCGGACACGATGAGCTGCATGGCTGGGACATCCTGCAGGAGATCCGATCCGACGCTGAGTTGCGTGACCTGCCAGCAGTGATATGCAGCGGCGATACCGAGGCCCTGGCGAGCGTCGCGGAGTTGTCGGCTGGGATGCGGCGGATCGCGACGATCCGGAAGCCTTTCGCCATCGACGAAATGCTCGCCACGCTGGAGCAGGTCCTGGAGCGCGAACCCGCCTAATCCCGCCTCCGCTCGACCTCGCTGCGGACCTCGGCCAGTAGCCGCGCGAGCGCTGGATCCGGCTGGGACTCAATCTCGAAGGCCATCCTGTCGAGAATCTCGCTGGCGCGTGGCAGCATCCCGTCGCGCTCGGCGGGCCGCGCCGCCTGCATCGCCGCTTTCACGATTCGCAACTGAAGCCTGACCCGTCGTGGATCCACGTCGTCCCCTTGGCCTGAGCCTTCGCCCCTCGCAAGTCTGGTGCCCATCGGGTATCCGATCGTGGATTGGTTGCGCTGGCCAATCGCAGGCGATGTGGCATGGCAGGTCGACCTGGAGGGTTGGCACAGAAGGTGCGTTGCAGAGCGGCAACGCACTCCTCAAACCATGAGGGGTCAATTCGACACAGGGGGAGTATCGACATGTCCGAAGGCAATCCCACCCAAACCGTCCGGGACTCAACGATCCCGGACCCGATCAGCGGGACTGACGCAACGCCCATCGGGAACACCGACCAGCATCCGCTCGCCGAGGCCGGTCAACAGGCGACCCAGACGGCGGGCCATCTGGCCGAGCGGGCGGCCGACCTGGGTCTCGAGCAGGCAGACCATGGACGTCATCTCGCGGCTGACGGCATCGAGACCGTGGCCAGAAGCATTCGTCGACTGTCCACGGAGATCGCTGGGGATCAGCCGGCCATCGCCAATGCGGCGACGACGGTTGCCGACCAGGCGGATCGGACCGCGCAATTCCTGAATGAGACCGACGCCCGGGAGATGATCTCGAAAGTGGAGGAGGCGGCTCGTCGGCAGCCCCTGATCTTCCTTGGCGGCGCGTTCGTCCTTGGCGTCGCCACCGCACGATTCTTCAAGGCAGCCGGGCAGGGCAACGCACGACGGGGCAGCAAGCCATCGCCGTACGCCTACCAGGCCACCGGCCCGGGCGCAGGCAGGAGGGGTAGCTGAGGTGGAGGCAGGGGGACGCGAACGGCCCATCGGCGACCTTCTCAGCGACCTGGCCAGCCAGGTCAGCACGCTGGTCCGTCGGGAGATCGAGCTGGCCCGCACCGAGATCGCTTCGAGCTTGATGCAGGTTGGTCGCGGCGCGGGTCTCACGGGACTCGGCGGCGTGCTCGTTCACGCGGGCTTCCTGGCTCTCCTGGTCGCCGCGGTGCTCGGGTTGATAGAGGCGAGCGTGGATCCGTGGCTGGCGGCCTTGATCGTGGGAGTGCTTGTCATCGGCGTCGGCATCGTCATCACGTCGATCGGGCTCAAGCAGGTTCAGGAAACTGACATGGCCCCACGCCAGACGGTTGCCTCCATCCGCCGGGACGTGGAGTACGTCAAGGAGCAGATCCAGTGACCGAAGTGACCACGCAGGACGAGACCCAGACAGAGATCCTCGGCGAGATCGACGAGACGCGCCGCGAGATGGGCTCGACGCTCAATGAGCTCGGAGACCGATTGACGCCTGGCCACCTGGTTGACCAGGCAAAGGAAAACGTTCGGGAGGCGACCGTCGGTCGCCTCGAAGACACAGCAAGGGGGATGTCAGACATGGTGTTCGAAACGATCAAGCGCAACCCGATCCCGACCGCAATGGCAGGGGTGGGCTTGGCGATGCTCTGGCGAAACCGGAGCCAACAGACCAGTGACACCGGATACCGCGGCGCCCACCATCCGGGCCTTCCGCCAACGTCGTATTTCAACGGTCAGCAGGAGGACCTGGGCTCGAAGGTGAGCGGCGCCGCATCCAGGGTCGGCGACGCTGCATCCACGGTGGGCGAGGGCGTCGGCGGGGCCGTCAGCTCGATCGCTGATGGAGCCCAGCAGGCGACCGGCGAGGTCGTCGATCGCGCCGGCGCAACGGCGCAGCAGGTGGGCTGGAAGCTCGACAGCTTCATGCAGGCAAACCCAATCGCGATGGGCGCCATCGCCGTCGGGGCCGGGGCCGTTGTCGGGTCGCTCATTCCCGAGACCGAGCAGGAGCGAGACCTCATGGGTGATGCCAGCCGGCAGGTGGGCACCAAGCTCACCGACGTCGTCGACGAGGCGACCACCAAGGCTGAGGAAACGTTCGATAACGCCGAAGCCAAGCTGACGTCGTCGAGCGTCTGAGGCGACGGCCGCAACGATGATCGCTGACGATGCCCCAGCTGGCTGGGAGGTGCTGGCCGCCGACTTTGGCGGCCAGATCGTCCAGCATCGGCATGGCGACGTGACCGCCGTGGCGTACATCTACAGCAATCGCCAGAAGACGTGGGCCGAGTGCACCGCGTGCGGCGCGGCGCTGGTCCTCGAGACGGACGTGCAGCGCCGCCAAACGAGCCGTGGCATGCCGAGTGCAAAAGGGATGTGACTGAGGCCCGAGGCTCGCATCAGCGTTTCGGGCCTCTCGGGGGGAAACGAATGAGCCGGCGGTCAGCTACCGGGGGAAGGTAGTCGAGACGCCGGCTCGTCCGTACTCTACGCCCGCTGCCATCACCTGGCGTTGCGCACGGCGGGGATCAGGATCCCGGCGAAGCCGGCGATCGCGATCATGGCGCCGCCCAGCATCAGCACCTCCGCCGAGCCGATGATCCCCGCCAGCCACCCGGCCAAGCCCATGGACAGCGCCATGGCGCCGAAGGTCAGCGCCTGCCGCGTCGAGACCACCCGCCCGAACAGCCGCTGCGGGGTCCGCTCCTGGAAGAGGGTGATGGTCGGCACCAGGTAGAGCATGTTGGCCACGCCGATCGCGAAGAACAGGCCAATCGCGACGTACGGGTTCGTGACCAGCCCGGCCGCGATCATGGCCGCGCCCAGGAGGACGAAGCCGGCGATCGTCATCGGTCCCTTGCGCGCGCGCGTCGCGAACCCGCCGATCACCAGTCCACCGATCACGGAGCCCAGTCCCAGCGCGCTCATCATCCAGCCGTAGTTCTCCGGGAAGCGCCAGGCGCGACTGGTCCAGCACCTCCCGCGCGTAGAGGAAGGAGCAGACGATCTCCGCGCCGAAGGCCAGCTGCGCCACCGTGCTGATCACCGTGTTCCAGAACAGCTCGGCCTGGTGGGTGAGGTAGCTCCAGCCCTCGCCCATCTCGTGCCAGATGGCGCGCACGCTGAACGGCACCCGCACCAGGTCCTGCGCGGGCACCGTCATGCCGTAGATCAGCAGCTGCCGACACCAGGTACGTGCCCGCGTCCAGCACGAAGGCGGCACCGATGATCCCGGCCAGCGTCGCCACGATGGCCGCCGCAATCGGATAGCCGATCAGGTCGGCAATCGTCTCGTTGATGCTGGAGGCGGAGTTGGCGGTGACCAGCTGGTCCTCGCGCACGATGGCCGGCACCACGGCGGTCTTGGCCGGCCGGAACAGGAGGCCGATGGTGGCCACCGCGAAGGCCACGGCATAGACCATCCACATCTCGATGGTGACCACCACCGGGACCAGCAGCACCAGACCGGCGCGCAGCACGTCGCAGACGATCATGGTCACGCGCCGGTCCCATCGGTCCACCAGTGCGCCCGCCAGCGGACCCAGCAGCACGTTCGGCGCGGCGGTCATGGCCAGCGCGATGCCCAGGTCCAGCGGCGTGCCCAGGTCGATGAGCAGCACGCCCAGCGCCACCTGGTGGATGCGGTCGCCGAAGAAGCTGATCAGCTGGCCGATCCACAGCAGCGAGAAGTTGCGGTTGCGGATGAGGGCCAGGTAGGGGGACTGCGCCCGCTCGGCGCGGACGGCCGGCGCACCCACCGTGGCGGCTGCCGTGGCGACCACCAGTGACGGGGCCGGCAGCGGAGGAACGGTCTGCCCGGCGGCCGCGGTGCTGGTCGCCAGCGTGGCGGCGGGGAACGGGATCGCCGCGTCGCGGCGGCAGCGTGGAGAGCGCGCGCTCCGGCGCCTCCGGGCGCGTCATGGAGTAGACGATCGCCCAGAAGATGCCCATCGCCAGCAGGATGTCGCCGATGCTGACCACGTCCCGGATCAGCGGGATCGGGCACCGGCACCACGTCGCCGAAGACGCCGCCCTGCGACACGAACTCGGCCACCGTGCCGGACGCGATCAGGAAGTGGAACGGGTCGCCCACCAGCGCGGCCGGCGAGAATCCGGCCGCGGTGAAGGCGTTGGACCAGATGGGCATCCGCCCGGCGTTGAGGATGACGGCCAGCGTGTTCAGGCCGATGCCCACCGCCGCCACCTGCAGCCCCGGCACCTTGTAGTTGGCGGCCAGGAAGACGAACAGCAGCAGGTAGGCGCCCACGAAGGCCGCGCCGACGGGCAGGTCCGCGCCCACATCGGTCCCGGCCAGGAGGACGGCGCCCACCCGCAGGGCCAGGGCGACGCCGCAGGACCCAGACGAGCTTCAGGCGCAGGTCCGCCAGGCGTGGGATGCCGCCCCCTGCCAGGGCGCCGGTGACCAGCGCCAGCGCAATGACGCTAAGGAACATCGTCGCCGGCCAGCAATGGCCTCGACGTCGCGGTTCCCTCCTGGGTGCCCTTGGGCGGTGGGGTCACGGCGGTGGCAGCCGCCGCCGGAAGGTCGCGGGGATCCGGCGCGTGGAGCATGGTCGGCAGCTCGTCGGCTCGCTCCGGCGGGCGGTCGAGGGTCTCGCGGTCCAGGCCAACCAGGACGGGCACGATGTCCGGGTCGAACTGGATGCCGGAGAACTTCTCCAGCTCCGCCACCGCGATCTCGTGCGAGAGCGCGATCTTGCGGTAGGGACGGCTGGAGGTCATGGCCTCGTAGGCATCGGCAATGGTCAGGATGCGGGCGCCCAGCGGGATGTCCAGCGCCTCGATCCCGTCCGGGTAGCCGGAGCCGTTGAACCACTCGTGGTGGGCGCGGATCAGCGGCGCCTCGGTCTTCAGCTGGCTGGCCGGCGCCACGATCTCCGCGCCAATGCTGGGGTGCTGGTTCATGAGGATCCGCTCCTCGCGGTCCAGCGGCCCCTCCTTGAGCAGGATGCTGTCGCGGATGCCGATCTTGCCCACGTCGTGGAGCAGGCCGGCCCACTTGATCTTCTCGATCTCGGTCTCGGACAGCTTCATCACCCGGCACATGGCCTCGGCGATGTGGCTGACCCGGTTCGAGTGACCGCGGGTGTACCGATCGCGCGCGTCGACGGCGTTGGCCAGGGCGCCGATGGTCTGCTCGAACAGCTCCCGCGTCTCCACGTAGCGGTGATAGGCGAGCCTGGTGGTGAAGAGCGGGACCACGAACAGCGGCGTCGCCCACCAGCCGACGCCGTTCGGCAGCATGAAGATCTGCGCCATCAGCCAGCGAAAGTGGCACCAAGCCGAGCAAGTTCGCGGCGATTCCACCCAGGTCTTGCGCCCAGACGGTTCGCGACGGCAGTGCCCGTGCGCAGGCTCACGGCCGAGACCGCGAGCGCACGCATTCAGGACAGTAGAAGACGCCGCACCCGACGAGCAGTCCGAGGAACTCGACGAGCCCGAGTCGATGGCCCAATGACGGGGCCGACGCCGCGTAGGCGCGGATGACCTCGTAGATAGCTCCGCCAACGACGACGGAGAGGACGACCGCCGAGTGGTTGAAGAGCGTGCCATACCAAGGCACGCGACCCCGCACTTCCCGCAGAGTCAGTCGTCCCGATCCCGCCGACGATGGCTGCGGCGAATGGACCGCCGAGGACGAGCGTCGCCAGGACAGGGGCGGCACTAACGGAAACGACGGTTCCCTTTGGAAGGCGAACAGGGAGGGCGCTTCCGATCAGTGTGAGGACTGTCCAGAAGATCAGGCCAGGAATGCCCTGGATCTCGGGGCGAATGGGAAATAGATACGCAGCCGCCGCGACAGCGACTGCCGCGGCGGCTGTGGTTGCGAGGATCAGACGTCGAACGTCAGTAGTCACCGGGCATTCACCCTAGCGGGGTGATGGCCCGGAGTCTAGCACCGGGGACGCCTACCAACCCTTAAAGCTTGCCCCACCGGCAATTGCAAGGGTGATGAGGCCACCAAGGGTGGTCACCAACGCCAGAGGCGTCGTTGGAACGCTACGCATGGGTGACTCCAGGGCCCCCTTACCAGCCCTTAATGACTGTTCGTGCCATCAGAAGGTGCCCTCTTCTGTGCGTGAAACCAAGACAACCGACACACTCCCGTGACGGAACGGTCGGTTGCACTACATGCTCCCCGACGACCTAAGTGCCCACATTCGGTCGGCGGATCGAAGCGCCCACGGTATTCGGCTCAAGTACGAAAGTACTAGGCCTGGGCGGTACTCTACCCGTGCTCGCGATGAGAAGTCAACCCCTGAGCGGACTTCCCGGCGGTCGAGTCAATTGCTATTAGACCGATGTCGTGTCTGCGCCGACCATTGAGGCCGCGAGTTGGAGCTCGTCGGATGGCTCCTCATCGAACTCACGCCGGAGGCGCTTGGAAAAGTCGCCCGCGAGTGATCGCGCTTGGATTCTGCGACCCGTCGCGGCCAAATGGCGAATCATTGCCACATGGGCCGTCTCATCAAAGGGATCGATTGACGCTAGGGCACATCCCGCCTTTAGAGCCCAGTCGTCGCTCGGGCCGCTCGACCCACCCTGGGCAACCGGCAAGAGTGCTGCTCGAACCTCTGCGTGAACCCTTAGTTGGCTAGTCGCCGCCCAGTCTTCATATTTCAGATCGGCAAGGTACTCGCCACGAACTAGGTCCGACGAGATCGTGTGCGAGCGCGGCTCGGCTCGCGACATCGCGAGGCTGGTTGAGTTCACGTTGAATCCGACGTATCTGCACGAGATCGGTGCTTACTAGTTCCCTGTTTAGCTGAACGACGTCGACCGTCGAGATCAAGTACTGCGGATGATCGCCCTCTCGGTATCCAGGTTCGAAGATTCTTCGCAGTTGGAATACGGTCTGGTTTAGGGAATTCACCGCCGCCGATGGGTCGGCATCAGGCCAAAGCAGGTCGATGACCTGGTCACGAGTGAGGCCTGAGTCGAGGTTCGCGACCAAGGAGACCGAGAAGTAACCGAGTACGGCGCCGACCGATCGGAACCTCGGTGCTGTCCCAGGATCCTCGATGGATCGCCAACGTCCCAAAGGTCCGAATGAGAAGCGGCTTCGCAAATCGCTGCACGAGATCGCGCCGCAATTCTTGAACGTCAGCGCCATCAGTTGTGCGAAGTAACCGTGCGGTTTGCTCATCAGCATGTTCTGAAATTGCTCGCAACACCGCAAGACGGTCGCTGCCCTGAAGGCCTGCCAAGAGCCGACACGCCGGCTCGAGCCAAAACTCGGGGTCTGTCCGCACCATGGACAGCAATAGATCCGGGCCTTGAAGCACTTCGAGGCTCTTCCCGACAAATGGTTCTAGGCGCCGACACCACCACTTGAACTGCCGCGTGAGGATTGCGGGATCCGCCTCGCGGACGACGCGATTCACTCGTGCAATGCCTTGCTCAGGGTCGTGGTCGATTGAGAGGATCGCGAGCTGGACCTCGCCCGAGAAAGCGACGTAGGCAGCGCCGTTGGCCTTCCATCTCGCAAGCACACGACCGGCTCGGGTGCATTCTTCTTGGCAAGTTCCCATCCCGGTGAGCCGCGAGGGCGTTCGCAATGCTCGTCGAAGGCTCGAGCCGCGGATCGCCGGACACCCTCTGCAATAGCTCACGCATTGCCTGCAGATTCGGAAGCATTGCCTCCTCCGAGGTATAGGCACTCCATGAGCAACGCCACAACCTTCTCGCTCACGGGGCCCATCGCTTCGCCGTGGCTCTCAAGGAGTGAGCGAAGGATGGTGACTGATCGGCCATGCTCGCCCCTTTGGGCTAAGACGGCGGCGACACCGAATTGAGCCTCGCAGTGCGGTTTGACCCACGGCCGCGTTCGTTCGATGGCACCTTCTGCGATGGCGGACGCGCGATCTGTTTCGCCAAGTGCGAGGAGAGTAAGAACAAGCTCCGATGCGTCGCGAATGGATTCGTGGGTGATACGTCCCAATACGCTTCCGCCTTGGTCAGGCTTGCCAGACTCTCTTCAAGTCGCCCGGCATCGCGCAATAGCACGCCTAAGTTGTGGTGGGCTATTGCCGCGAATTGTTCATAGCCACGGCTCGTTGACTCCTCAGCCAGATGACGACATTCCAGCAATGCAGTCTGTGGCGACTCCAACCATGTCGAGGTCACCGCCACGTTCCCGCGCAGGCGAATCTTCGTCGCGTACGCATCAGCTGGCGCAAGGGCGAGACCCTCATGTGCCATAGCCGCACACCGGGACACGTCGCCAAGATTCGTGTACACCGTGCTCAGTTTGCTGCAGGCGACGGCCTCCATCCTCCGATCGCCCTTTCGAGTAAAGAAGGCACGGGATCTTGTCAGCGACGCGAGAGCAGCTTTCCAGTCACCGCGAACGCCCGCGAGCTCTCCTGCCAGCAACGAGAGCCGGGCGTTGTCCTTGACGGTCCTTGGAGGGAGTTCGCTCAGCCACGTCTCGACGAGAGGAAGCCTGCCGGAAGACACCAATTCCTCGCCGTACTTCGCGATCAACCTCGCGGCCTGTGGCTGAAGGCCGGCTTCCAGGTAGTGGTGAATGGCTTCGGGCCAGAGCGCACTCGTCTCAAAGAAGGATGCTGCATGTATGTGGAGAGCAGCGACCTCCCCTTCGCTTCGTTCAAGCGCTGAGTCGTCGCACCAGGAAGTCGCGAAAGAGCCCGTGGTACCTGTACGTGCCGACGCCGGCCGAGTCGGTTCGGTAGGTAAAGATGCCGCCATTCTCGAGGCGCTCCAGCACGGCTGATCCGTCCGCCACGCCGGCCAGGCGTGCCGCCAGACTCGGGTGGATCTGTCTCAATACCGCAGTCGACTAGAAGGAAGTTCCGACCTCGGTCGTCTGCTGGTCCAGAACCTCCTGCCCTAAGATACTCAACCAGGTCGGCCTCCGAGCTCGCCGATATCGACTCGATGAAAGCGCGTCGGTCGTCGGGGTTCTGCCTCTCTCGGAGCGATACCTCGACAAGCTGGAGGCTCGCGGCCCATCCCTCCGTGCGCTGCTCCAGCTCCGCGAGCTCGATGGGATCGAGCGGGTCGTTGTAGATGTCGCGGAAGAGCTCGTCGATCTCGCGGTCGGTGAAACGGAGCGCATCGGTTCGAAGCTCGGCATAGCCGCCGTGGGTCTTGAATCGGGCGAACTGCAGCTGCGGCTTGGCGCGCGACAGGAAGACGAAGCGACACGTCGGCGGGGCATCGCGAAGGATCTGATTCCATAGCCCACGGACCTCCGTGACCGACGATACAAACTGCCAGTCATCGATGATGAAGGTGCAAGGCTCAGTCAAACGCTCGTACATCTCGGCCAGGAGATATGCCGCGACGCCAGGTCGTGACGATCCCGGGCCTCCGAGCTGCTCGAGCATGGATCGGGCCCGTCGCCCAAAGTCCGGATGGCGCTGCTTGATCGTCTCGATCAAGTAACTGATGTGGAGCGACCAGTCGCGATCGTTGCGATCGAGCTTGTACCAATAGCACGGGAAGGTGACCTCGCGCTCCCACTGCCATAGGAGGGTCGTCTTGCCGTAGCCGGCATCGGCCGCGAGGACAACTGCGCGGCAGCCGGAAACTTCCATGAGCCAGTCGAGCAGCCGGGCGCGCCGCAGAGTCGGGGTCACGTAGTGAGGCGACGTGACCTTGTTGTGGATCAGCGGGTAGACGTACTCAGTGTCCGACAATAGGGTCTCCGCCTAGCCTCATCGACCGGGACGGCGACGCCCCCAGCGGGCCGGCGCCACGCGCGCAGGGTATTCCGCGCCGATTATCAGTGGCTTACCGCTCTATGACCAGAAACAAAATCGGCACGGGGCGGAGAGTCGCCTGACCGTGGGCAAGTCAGGCGGGAGAGTGACGGGTTCTACCCCCAACGGATCAGGCGAAGAGCACCAGCAGCCCGATGGCGAGGAAGGGCAGAAACGCGGCCATGATGAGGGCCTTCTCCATCCTGGAGAACTGCATTGGTTCCATGCGCGAGCGCCCTTTGCAAGCGGCGGGCCAGTTTTGGGGCCCGCATCGGCTAGAGTCCGAAGAGCGTGCGCGCCTTCATCGGTCTGGGGGGCAATCTGGGCGACCCGCGTCAGGCCTTTGTCAGCGCCGTACGCGAGCTGGAAGGCATTGGCGTGGTCGTTCGCGTCTCGAGCCTGTACGAGACCGCGCCACGCGATCTCCTGGATCAGCCGGTCTTCACCAACGCCGCCCTGGAGCTGGAGATGGACCTCCGCCCGGGCGACCTGCTCTCCCACCTGAAGCGGCTGGAGACGGCGCTCGGCCGCGAGCCCTCCGCCGAGCGCTTCGGCTCCCGCACCGTGGACCTGGACATCCTGGCCTTCGATGGCCTGTGCGTGGCCGACATGGACCTGGACCTGATCGTCCCGCACCCGCGCCTGCAGGAGCGGCGCTTCGCGCTGGAGCCGCTGGCCGAGCTCGACCCGGGGTTGCGCCCCTGGCGCAACTGTGCGGACCTCCGGACCGATGTCACCGTGGCGGACCTCCTGCCCAGCGTCGCGGACCAGGAGGTGATGCGCATCGGCGGGCCGGACTGGGCGGACCGTTAGGGCCAAAGGCTCGCCCCTTCCCCGCTAACTCTCTCAGCGTGCGAGTGATCGACCCGTGAGCGGATGGGGAACCGTTCGAATGGCCGGCACCGTGCAAGTTAGGGTGGTTCCCGGCCGGCTCGCCGTCCTGAACTCGCATGGGGTGACTGTTGGCCAGATCGCAGACGCACAGCTGACGATTCGGCGACGTTATCGCCGTCGCTCGCGCGGAAGGTCTTGAGCGACTACGGGCGTCGGGATCCTCCGCCAGCCGGCGATCCAGTCGTCCTGGCGTCCACGAGGCTAACCAGGGCGACCAGTGCGCCGTCTACGTCCTCAGCCTCCGACGACGACGCATTCACGCGTCGGGCCGCACGCCACCGCGATCCACCGCTCAGACCGCATGGCCGGGGCCAAGCCGGTTGATGCGCAACGCAGACTGTCCAAGTTCCACTCTGCGGGCATGGATGCCTCGGCCCATTTCCAGAGTGCACGAACGCCGTCGGAATCCACTGTCGAAAAAGCATACCGGTAACTTCGGCGCCGCCAAGACAGCGTTGACGTGTGAGCGTATGCCCTGCGCGGAGGCGGAACGGACGGTTCCCGGTAGCTAGCCGGCCTTCCGGGGGTGGAAGCTGACGCAGCAGTAGCCGGGCTGCGAGTCGAGCACCGGCACCATGTCGGTCACGCCGGCCCCACGGGCGAGGCCCTCGGCCAACGCCATGTTCGTGCCGCAGACGAGCGGACGGTGCTCCTCCACCAGGGCGTGGAACGGGCAGTTGAGGAGCCGGATCGCGCCTGACTCGTCGACCTGCGGCTCGTAGCCGCCATCCTTCAGCGCGTCCATCAGGCGCCGCGTGGAGCTCCGCGCATGCTCCTGCGCGCCAAGGTTCTTGCCCAGCTCCTCGGCGGCCGCGCGCAGTGGCGTCGGCAGGCCGCCGGTGTGCTCGAGTGCGGTGGCGAACAGCTCCGCGGCGCGCTCGTAGTTGCGCTCCGGGACCTGGACGTTGAAATCGCGCTCCGTCTTCCAGTACACGCGCGCCGGGCGGCCGGCGCCGGGACCGGTGCGGCCGGTGAGCCGCTGGTAGCCGGATTCCAGGAGGCCGGCATCCGCCAGCTTGTCCAGGTGGAAGGTGGCCAGCGGGCGGCTGATGTCCAGCGCCCGCGACGCCTCCTCTCGACCGACCGGCCGTCCCTGGTCGCGCACCCAGTCGAACAGGCGGCGACGAACCGGCTCATCGAGCAGGCTCACCGCCTTCAGGTTGCGATCGCGCTCGGATTCCATCGCGTCTTCCAGTCTATCACCAGCGTGAATCACCAATAGAGTTGACATCCATCGGCGCACACTGTATCACTAGCACATGCTGTTGATACAAGCAGGCAATCGCCTCGCTCGCGACGCGCGGGAGCTCCCCAGCGTGACCGTGGTGGGATTCGGCGTCGTGGCGCTGGCCGGTGCGATGGAGGTCCTCCTCTATCTGGCCGCCGGCCACCACGGCGCTCACGTCCACGGCGGTTTCGCGCCGGAGCAGGGCGCGCATCTGCTGGGACTCATCGGCATGGTCCTCGCCCTGGCGGGCGTCATCCATGACGCCGTTCGCCGTCCAACCCGCCGCTCATCGGCCAATTCAGGAGGTCTCGACCCCCATGCCCATCGGTGACTTTGTCAACAACATCCCGGCCCCGGTGTTCCTGCTGATCCACATCACCGCTTTCGCCATCGGCGCCTACTTTGCCTGGCGTTCCTTTGGCGCCGGAGCGTCCACGCTCGGCTGGGCCTTCAGCCTGTTCGCCCTGGCCGAGATCAGCTACATGACCTACCACCTCGACTGGACCGTGTTCCTGTTCGCGCACACCATCAGCGAGGTCCTGGACCTGGTCGCCTTCGTCCTGGTCTTCGTGGCCGCGACGAGCGGCGTTCGCTCGCTCCGCAGCGAAGCGCAGGGCGCATGACCCTCCGCTCATTGAGCCGGCGGGTGATCGGCGCGGCGATGTTTAGCCTCCTGCTCGTCGCCTGCGCCGCACCCGCCGCGAGCACCGCGCCGGTGGCGACCAACCAGGTCGACCTGCCGCCGTCCTACAAGTTCGTGCCCAACGCCATCACCGTGCCGGACGGCACGGAGGTGACGTGGACGAACCACGACAACTTCACGCACAGCGTGCGGCTTGTGGACGACGGAGGGGACGTGATGGTCATGAAGCCCGGCGAGTCGGTGAGCTTCACCTTCCACGGCGTGGGCGAGCACCACTACGACTGCTCGTTCCACTCACAGCAAATGAACGGCGTGGTGATCGTCACCGCGAGCTGATCGCCACGCCCCATCCCTGAGGAGACCCCCGCGATGACCCGATTCCTTCGACCCTGGCACGTCCTGACCCTGGCGGTGGCCATCGGTGCCGCAGTCCTTATCCCGGCCCTGGGTGGCCACGACCATTCGACCGTTGCCGCCTCCGCCAAGACCAGCCGTGCCGGCTTCCACGACGCCATGCGACAGCTGTGGGAGGACCACATCGTCTGGACCCGCGAGTTCATCGTCAGCTTCGCCGCTGACCAGCCCGATCTGCCCGCCGTGACCGATCGGCTGCTGCGCAACCAGGACGACATCGGCGCCGCCATCAAGCCGTTCTACGGCAATGCCGCCGGCGAGCAGCTGTCAGCGCTGCTGCGCGAGCACATCCTGGGTGCGGCCGCCCTGCTGGACGCCGCCAAGAACGGTGGCGACGTGGCGGCCGCCAGCGCTGCCTGGTACGCCAATGGCGATCAGATCGCCGAGTTCCTGGCCGCCGCCAACCCGCGGTCCTGGCCGGTTGACGAGATGAAGGCGATGATGAAGGACCACCTGGACCTGACCCTGGCCGAGGGCGTAGCCCGACTGCAAGGGCGCTTCGCGGATGACATCGCCGCGTATGACCAGATCCACGGCCAGATCCTGCACATGGCCGACATGCTGAGCGACGGGATCATGGCCCAGTTCCCATCCAAGTTCGCCCACTGAGGCAGCGGCCGAGAAGGGCCGAACGACGGGCTCGTGGCGTGCTGTGCGCCGCGGGCCCGCTTTCCTTGCCGGCTCCGGCACTGCTGAACGCTGACTACCGAACCGCCGGCCCATGGCAGCCGGCCACGGAGTGACGGGCGGTCAGGCGGCAGCGTAAGCGAGGTACATGGCGCCCGACGCGAATCCTTTGGAATCGATCTGGCGAAGCTTCAGCTGGCGATCCATCTTCGGGAAGAACGGCGTGCCCTGCCCGATCACGACCGGGTGCACCACCAGCCGGTACTCGTCCACCAGGCCTGCCCGAATGAAGGCCGATGCCAACGTCGCGCCACCAACGGCCAGGTCGCCATCGAACTCCTGGCGGACCTTCGCCAGCTCATCGGCGATGTCGCCACGGACCAGCCGAGCATTGCCTTCGACCGCGTCCAATGTCGACGAGAAGACGATCTTCGGCGTGTCCGCCCAGATGCGGGCGTACTCCTTCATCGTTGCGGTGGCCGCTGGATCGGACTCGGCCGTCGGCCAGTAGGCGCTCATGGTCTCCCACAGGCCGCGGCCGTAGAGCGACGCGTCCGTCGTGCGCTCCTGCTCGTTGAAAAAGGAGTGGAGCTCGTCGTCCACGACCGCCCAGTCGAGCGAGTGGTCGGGCGTCTCGACGAATCCGTCGAGCGAAGTGTTCAGCAGGTAGATGAGTCTTCCCATGGAGGGCAGGATATTCCCGTGACCTCGCGTTCGCGACTCTTCGTGCGTCTGGGGACGGCCGATGACCTCCGGGAGGCCGAAACCGTCTGGCGGGATAGCGTCGCCGCCCGCGACGGCCGGCCACCGTCGACTGGAGGTGACGGACGCCGTTCGAACCGTGCTTCGCGACGATGCAACTCAACTCTTGGTGGCTGAGCGCGACGGTCGCATCCTGGGCATCGCGTGCACGACCCCAGCTCGCGATGACGAGGGCGTGGCGCTGCCTGCCGTGACCCACATCCAGATGCTCTTCGTGCGCGCGGAGAATTGGGGCCATGGGATCGGGGGTGCCCTGCTTGATGCGGTGATCGAGGACGCCCAACGAAGGCGCATGCAGGGCGCCCAATTGTGGGTGCTGGAGAACAACGAACCGGCGACGCGCCTCTACGCTGACCGCGGGTTCAGCCACAGCGGGCGTGTAGTCGAGGAGAATGGCGCGCGGATCGCCCTGTGGACACGGAGCCTGCGAAGCGCAGAAGAGCCTCACTGAGGCAATTTCGGCGACCTGGCGGACCTTCTTTCGCGCATGTGCGAGTGCTAGGTTGTGTCGGGCAAGTCCCAAACACTGGGAGATATGGTCGCCACCGCACCTCGCGTGCTGCTCGCAGTCACTGTCCTGGCGATCTGCCTTGCGCTCGGCGCATGCGCTACGTCGAGCCAGCCGACGAGCCCGACAGCCTCGTCGAGCGGCGCCCCAGCGAGCGAGCAGTTGCTGCCTGCCGGATCACACTTCGATTCGCCCCTCTATGCCTACGGCATCGACCTGCCGGACGGCTGGCGGCCCGAACCTGCGGGCGAAGCATGGGACGGCGAGTACGGGTCAGTCGGCAGCGATTCGCCGAACTCTGACCGGTTCTTCTTCCAGAAGGGCTATGTGGCATGGGCCGTGGCGGCGCCGACGGACGCAACGCTCCAGGAGTTCGTCGACGGCGAGAACGCGGCGGATGCTGAGCTGCATGACTGCGAAGCGGAACCGGCAACTACCGCCACGACAATCGGTGGTGAGGAAGCAATGCTCGAGTTGAAGCACTGCCCGACGGACAGTGCCACGGTCCTCGGGATCGCCGCCGCCATTCACAACGGCGTCGGATACTTCTTCTACTTCATCCACCCCCAGTCGATCGCCGCGTCCGATGACGACCAGCAGGTGTTTCAGAGCCTGCTGGATACGGTCGCCTTCGAGTAAGCCGGTCACCCGGGCGAGCCGAGCTGCGCGACCCGGCTAGAGGCGGACTCGCGGCGGGAGGGCGCGGTCGAAGGTGTGGACCGTGTCGATGAAGCGGACGATGCCGCGCTTGTAGCTCATCAGCAGCGAGTGGGTCCGAGCGCCGCCGCCGAAGAAGCGGACGCCCTGCAGTAGCTCGCCATCGGTCACCCCGGTGGCCGAGAAGACGACCTCCTCCCCGGAGGCCAGGTCGTTCGTGAAATAGACGCGCTCCGTGTCGTCGACGTCCACGCCCATGCGTCGAGCCCGTTCTCGCTCCTCGTCCGAGCGCCAGGCGAACGTGCCCTGGATCTCGCCGCCCAGGCATTTCAGGGCCGCCGCGGTCAGCACGCCCTCCGGCGCGCCGCCGATCCCCATCACGGCGTGCACGCCGGTGCCGGAGACGGCCACGCTGATGCCGGCGGTCAGGTCGCCGTCGCTGATGAGCTTGATGCGCGCGCCGGTGGCGCGGACATCGGCGATCAGCTGCTCGTGGCGCGGCCGGTCCAGGATCACCACGGTGATGTCCCACGGCCCGCGGCCCAGCCGCTCGGCGATCGTCCGGATGGTGGTCTCGACCGGATCGTTGATGGAGACGTGGCCCACCACCTGCGGTCCCACGATCAGCTTGCGCATGTAGGTGTCCGGCGCGTGCAGCAGGCCGCCCGGCTCGGCGGCGGCCAGCACGGCGGTGGCATTGGGGCTACCCGTGGCGACCAGGTTCGTCCCTTCCAGCGGGTCGACCGCGATGTCGACCGCCACGGCCGCCTCCGGATTCCCGACCTTTTCGCCGATGTAGAGCATGGGCGCCTGGTCGCGCTCACCCTCGCCGATGACGATGGTGCCGGAGATCTCCGACTCCTCCATGGCGCGGCGCATCGCCTCCACCGCCGCGTGATCGGCGGCATCGCGATCTCCGCGGCCCATGAGACGAGAGGCGGCGATGGCGCCCGCCTCGGTGGCGGCGACGGCCTCGCCGGCGATCAGCTTGTCCATTGCCGCGGATTATCCGGGGCCGGGCCCGGGAAGGCCAGCGCCACCGCTCAACGCGAGGCCGGCGCGATGCCCTCCCCTACCATTTGGGGGTGACCCTTCCAGACACCCCGGGCCTGACCATGCGCGCCGCGACCCGGGTTGACATCCCTGCCATCGCCGCCCTCATCGCCAGCTGCGAGATCGCAAACGACGGTGTCGCCGAGGTGCATCCAACCGACATCGAGCAGTCCTTCGACCTTGCCGATGATGCCGGCGTGATCGTTGTCGAGACGCCGGATCGGCTGGTCGGGTGGGCGACGGTGGCCGGCGGCCGCGCTGAGGCCGATGTCCATCCAGCGTGGCGCGGACGTGGGATTGGCTCCGCGTTGCTCGCCTGGACCGAGGTGCAATCTCGCGCGTCCGGTGCCGCCCGGTTGCAGCAGATCGTGACCAATTCGGACGTAGGAGCCAATCGCCTGTTCGAGAACGCTGGCTATCGAATCCACCACACCTCGTGGATCCTGCGCATGCAGCTTGGCGCTACGCCGCCCGTAGTCGTCGTCCCACCGGGGATCACAATCCGCCCGTATCGGCCCGAAGACGCCCACGCCACCTACCGGGTGATCGAGGATGCGTTCAACGAATGGCCCGATCGCCAGCCGACGGACTTCGCGGGCTGGTCGGCGCACGTGCTGGACCACGCGTCGTTCAGTCCGGGGCTGTCGCGGCTCGCCTTCGATGGCGACGAGCTCGTGGGGGCAGCGCTAACCGACGACTACCCTGGCCAGGACGAGGGTTGGGTTGAGCAGGTCGCGACCAAAGCATCCCATCGCCGCCGGGGGATTGCCCGGGCGCTGCTCCAGTCAGTGTTCGCTGCCTTCCATGCCACCGGGCGACCGTTCGTCGGGCTGTCGACGGCTTCGCATATGGGCGCCCTGGAGCCCTACGAGCGCATCGGCATGCGCATCCGACGCTCCTACACCGCCTGGCAAAAGGAGATGGGCAGCTCGACGCCTAGTGACGGAAGTGGCGTCGCCCGGTGAAGACCATGGCCATGTGATGGCGATCCGCCACCTCGATCGCCATCTCGTCCCGGATGCTGCCGCCCGGCTGGATGATGGCGGTGACTCCGGCCTGCGCCGCGATCTGGATGCCATCGGGGAAGGGGAAGTAGGCGTCGGAGGCCATGACGCTGAGTGGCGCCCGCTCGCCGGCCTTGCGGAGGGCCACTTCCACGCTGACGACGCGTGATGGCTGGCCCGCGCCCATGCCCACCATGGCGTGCTTCTTGGCCAGCACGATGGCGTTCGACTTCACGTGCCGCACCGCGCGCCAGGCGAAGAGCAGGTCGGTCAGCTCCTCCAGCGTGGGGCGGCGCTGCGTCACGACCTGCAGCTTGTTGCGGTCCTCCTCCAGGTTGTCGAAGGTCTGGACCAGGAGGCCGCCGCCGATGCGCTTGAAGTCGAAGTTGCCGATCCCCATCTCCGGATCATCGGAGTCGTCCGGCGGGACCTCGATGATCTCGAAGCCCTTCTTGGTCCTGAGGATCTCCAGCGCCTCCGGGGTGTAGCCGGGGGCCACGATCGCCTCGAAGAAGCCGGGGCGGATCGCTCGCGCGGCCGCTTCGTCCACCACCCGATTGGCGCCGATGATCCCGCCGTACGCACTGACGCTGTCCCCCTCGAGCGCCAGGCGGAACGCCTCGGCCAGGTCCACGACGCTCGCCAGGCCGCAGGGATTGCCGTGCTTGACGATCGTGACGGCCGGCGTCTTGAAGTCGCTGGCGATGGCCCAGGCAGCGTCCAGGTCCAGCAGGTTGTTGAAGGAGAGGTCCTTGCCGGCGATCTGCCGCGCCCGGCTGATGCTGGTGCGGAACTGGGCCGGATCGGCGTAGAAGGCGCCCAGCTGGTGCGGGTTCTCGCCGTAGCGCAGGTCCGCCTTCTTCTCCACCACCAGGGTGAGGCGGCTGGGGAAGAGCGTGCCGGCCTGCTGGTTCAGGTAGCTGGCCACCTGCGCGTCGTAGGCGGCGGTCAGGGCGAAGGCCTCGGCCGCCAGCTTCTGTCGTGTTTCCGGGCTGACGGTGCCCTGCGCCTTCAGGTCCCTGAGCACGCTGCGTACTGCGTCTTGTCGCTCACCGCCGCCACGCCGGGGAAGTTCTTGGCCGCTGCCCTCAGCAGCGCGACGCCGCCGATGTCGATCTGCTCCAGCGCCTGGTCCAGCGTGGTCTCGGCCTCTCGCACGGTCTCGGCGAACGGGTAGAGGTTCACGACCACGATGTCGATCTGCTCCACCCCGTGCTCCGCCAGCTGGGCGAGATGGTCCGGCTGGTCCCGGCGGGCCAGGAGGGCCGCGAAGATGTTCGGGTGGAGCGTCTTGACGCGGCCGCCCAGGAGCTCCGGCGAATCGGTCAGGTCGGCAACGGGATTGACCTCGATCCCGTTCTCACCCAGGTGGCGGCGCGTGCCATCGGTGGCGTAGCACTCGATGTCGGCCTCTTTCAGGCCGCGGGCGAGCTCGACGATGCCTTCACGGTCCGAGACGGAGAGGAGAGCGCGCAATAAGGCGACCTCGAGATCGGTGGCGCTGGACGGGGTGAGGCTCGGCGTCCGTTCCGTGTGCTGCCTCGGGGCACCAGTATAGCGGCGGCCGTTTCCGCCCTGTGTCAGCCGTCCTCCGGCGCGCTCTACTCGTCCGGCGAGTGATACGACCAGGGAACCGATGGCGTGGGCGCTTCCAGGCCTCTCCGGTGTCATTTCACTCGTCCAGCGAGTGACCTGCCGCTGGAAAGGTCGGCGCCGGACGCTCCTTCGCCCTATCACTCGCAGGCCGAGTAACCGGCGGCTGGCGGTCGCCGAGCACGGTAGCGGGGCCTGCTAGACTCGCGCCCCGATGGCCCAGCTGTTCGATCCGTTCACCCCAATCGGCTTCGAGAACCTGTTCACCATGATGTGGGCGGGGGCGATCGTGATCGTGATCGGCGCGATCCTGGTGTACACGACCGCACAGCGCCGATACCGCCGCTACCCGGCCATCCTGGCGCTGCACGAGTGGATCTTCTGGGCGATCGTGGTGACGTGGGGCCTGGTCCCGCTGCTGGCCGTCATCCACGTCCCGCTGCTGATGATCCTGCTGATCGTGATTCCCGGCATGGCGGTCGCGCTGTGGGCCACGTTCTTCAAGTTCCCGCCGATCATCGCCGCCATGAACGACGAGATCCGGCGCCAGCGCTTCGTGCCGCCGCCGCGCCGCACTGAAGGCGCCCGCGCCACGCCCCACGCCCGCGGGACGCCGCCGCCGACACCGCTAGGAGTCACGCTCCGGCGATTGACAAGTTGCGCGGTTGGCGGATAGTGATGCCATGAGCGATGCCTTTGACGGCGCAGGCGAGCCCTTCCGCGGACCGTCCTGGAAGGCAGGGATCCTCATCCTGCTGGGGATCATCATCGCGATGTTCATCATCTGGAACCTGGCCAGCTGGGGCATGGAGCTCTTGAACGTCAACGGGCCTGTGGACATGCCCGACGTCCCGGCGCACTAGATGAGTGATCCATTCGATGGCGCCGGCGAGCCCTACAAGGAGCCATCCGGCCGCGCGGGAATTCTCATGGTGGTGGGCGTGATCATCGCGCTTGTCGTGATCGCCCTGCTGATCAACTGGGGCGTCAGCGAGTTCACCTAAGGCGGCGGACTCCCCTGATCATCGGCATGATCGTGATTACGCGGGGAACGGTGCTGGGCAGCTCACGCCGATCGGCAGGAGCGTGGCGAGCGCAATGCCGGATAGGATCGAGCCGGCGATGAGTACGGCGGCACCGGCCAGGATCGCGGACGTCGGTCGCCAGACTGCACCAGCGACGTGCGATGCAACGCCGGCGGCGGCAAGACCGGCCGCGCCGTGAGCGGCTCCGAAGAGCATCCCCACCGCGATCGACAGCGGTAGGTCGTCTGTCCACGACATGACCGCCCGGCAACCGACCTGCGTGATGCTCGTCGCCAGCAGCATCGTGGCGACGACGGCAACCACCCCGGCGACCGCCAACGCCGCTGTCCAGCGCTCCCGCAGAGGCAGCGGCGCCCAGACGAGGCCAGCCAGACCGGGAATGGCAGCCCATGACGGTATGACGACGAGCCAACCGAAGGTTGCCCGATCGACCGGTCCAATGATCACCAGCGCATTCGAGATGGCGAAGACGGCGTAGACCAGCCCCAGCAGCGCCAGCGGCAGCATGACGGCCAACACGAGCCGGAATGGGGAACCGTCCGCCATTGCCCGTTGCATGGCCTGATGATCGGCAGGCCGTCAACTCGACGAGGAACTAGACCGACCGACCGCCGCTGCCTGCCGGGATTGCCTGCTCCGCTCCCGTCCCATCCGTGGGCGGATCGCTCGCGGCCAATGCCTCTTTCGAATCCGGCGCCGCAGCCTCGAAGGTGAGCTCGTCTCCGGCGACGTCGACGCGGACCGCGCTGCCCGGCGGGAAGTCGCCGGCCAGGATGCGCTTGGCCATCGGGTTCTCGATCAGCCGCTGGATGGCCCGACGCAATGGGCGCGCGCCATAGATGGGGTCATAGCCCTCGCGCGCGATGAAGGTGCGGGCCGCATCGGTCACCTCCAGGGTGATGCGCGATTCGGCCATCCGCCGCCGGACGTTGTCCAGGAGCAGACCCACGATCTCGCGCAGCTGCTCCTCGCCCAGCGGCTTGAAGACGATGATCTCGTCCACGCGGTTGAGGAACTCGGGGCGGAAGATGTCGCGCAGCTGGGCGCGCACCTCGTCGGAGGCCTTGTCGAACGCATCGGTTCCGCGCTCGGCGGCCTCGATGAGCGTGGCTGAGCCGACGTTGCTGGTCATGATGATGACCGTGTTCTTGAAGTCGACCGTGCGCCCCTGCGAGTCGGTCAGGCGGCCGTCGTCCAGCAGCTGCAGCAGCACGTTGAAGACGTCCGGGTGGGCCTTCTCGATCTCGTCGAAGAGCACCACCTGGTACGGCCGGCGCCGAACCGCTTCGGTCAGCTGGCCGCCCTCCTCGTAGCCGACGTAGCCCGGCGGCGCGCCGACCAGGCGCGAGGTGGCGAACTTCTCCATGTACTCGCTCATGTCGATGCGGACCAGGGCGTTCTCGTCGTCGAACAGGAACTCGGCCAGCGCCCGGGCCAGCTCCGTCTTGCCCACGCCGGTGGGCCCCAGGAAGATGAATGAGCCGATGGGCCGCTTCGGATCCTTCAGGCCCGCGCGGGCGCGACGGATGGCGTCGGAGACGGCCGTCACCGCCTCGTCCTGGCCGATGAGCCGCTCGTGCAGGCGGTCCTCCATCTTCAGCAGCTTCTCCAGCTCGCCCTCCATCAGGCGCGAGACGGGGATGCCGGTCCAGCGCGCCACGACGTCACGCGATGTCGTCCGCGTCGACCTCCTCCTTGAGCAGCAGCGAGCCGCTGGCGCGCAGCTCCTTCAGCCGTTCCTCGCTCGCTTCGAGCTGCTTCTGCAGCTCGGCCGTCCTGCCGTAGCGCAGCTCGGCGGCGCGGGCGTAGTCGGCGGCTCGCTCGGCGGCCTCGATCTCCGGCTGCAGGCGCTCCAGCTCCTCGCGCGCCTGGCGGATCTCGGCGACGACCTCCTTCTCGCGTTCCCAGGTGGCCTTCATCACGTCGCCGCGGTCGCGCAGGTCGGCCAGCTCCTTCTCCAGCGCCTCCAGGCGCGCCTGCGAGGCGGCGTCCTTCTCCTTGCGCAGCGCCTCCCGCTCGATCTCCAGCTGCATGCGCCGGCGCTCGATCTCGTCCAGCTCGGCGGGCATGGAGTCCATCTCCATCCGCAGCCGGCTGGCGGCCTCGTCCACCAGGTCGATGGCCTTGTCCGGCAGGAAGCGCTCGGTGATGTACCGATTGGAGAGGACCGCGGCCGCCACCAGGGCGCCATCGGTGATGCGCACGCCGTGGTGGACCTCGTAGCGCTCGCGCAGGCCGCGCAGGATGGAGATGGTGTCCTCCACGCTCGGCTGGTCGACCACCACCGGCTGGAAGCGCCGCTCCAGGGCGGCGTCCTTCTCGATGTGCTTGCGGTACTCGTCCAGGGTGGTGGCGCCGATGCAGTGCAGCTCGCCACGGGCGAGCATCGGCTTCAGCAGGTTGGACGCATCCATGGCGCCCTCGGCGGCCCCGGCGCCGACGACGGTGTGCAGCTCGTCGATGAACAGGACGATCTGGCCGTCCGAGTCGGTGACCTCCTTGAGCACCGCCTTCAGGCGCTCCTCGAACTCGCCGCGGTACTTGGCGCCGGCCACCAGCGCGCCCAGGTCCAGGGCCACCACCCGCTTGTCGCGCAGGCCCTCGGGCACGTCGCCGCGCACGATGCGCTGGCCAGCCCTTCGACGATGGCCGTCTTGCCGACGCCGGGCTCGCCGATCAGCACCGGGTTGTTCTTGGTGCGCCGGCTGAGCACCTGGATGACGCGGCGGATCTCCTCGTCGCGGCCGATCACCGGATCGAGCTGCCCGCGGCGGGCGGCATCGGTCAGGTCGCGGCCGTACTTCTCCAGGGCCTGGTAGGTGGCTTCGGGGTTCTCGCTGGTCACGCGCTGGCTGCCTCGGATGCTGGAGAGCGCCTCCATGATGGTCGCGCTGTCCACCCCATGCTCGGCCAGGACCTTGGCCGCGTCGCTGCCGGATGCCTGCTCCACGATCGCCAGCAGCAGGTGCTCGGTCGAGACGTACTCGTCGTGCAGCCGTTCGGCAATGGCGTGCGCGCCGGTCAGAACGTTGCGAGCCTCGTTCGAGAGGCTGAGCTGCGTTCCCTCGCCGGAGACGCGGGGGAGGTGTGCCAGGCCGTTCGCGCAGCGCCTGGGCAATGGCCGCCGGTTCCTTGCCGGCCTTCTCCAGCACGGCCGGCACCACGCCGTCGGGCTGGTCGATCAGGGACAGCAGCAGGTGGGCCGCGGTCAGTTCGGGATGGCCCTCCCCCTCGGCCAGCTGCTGCGCGGCCAGGATCGCCTCCTGGGTCCGCGTGGTGAAGCGTTCGGTGCGCATCGGTCTACCTCGCTCGCTCGGCGGTCGAGGGCGCGTTCGGGATGGACTGGTAAGCGCCTGATACGTGGCCGGTAAGCGGCTCGCGCGTAGGCTGCCTGGGCGCGCCTCCCTGCGGAGGGAGGTCCCAGGTGCAACGTCGTCCGCTGCGTCAGTTCAGGATGCGCCATCGCGCTGCTCGTCTCAAGCATCGGCCAGGCCGGCGCTGCATATCCCACGCCAAGCGCTGGCTGGTGCCGAGCTTGGCATCGCGTTCCGCGGTGCGGCGGTGGTGCGGACGCTGGCTCGCGACGGGTCGGTGGTCACGACGCGTCACGCGGCGCCGGCGCGCGGCCAAGCCGCGGCGCCGTCACGGTCAGCATGAAGACGACGCGGCCGAAGACCGCGCGCGACGCGTCGGCTTACCGCCGCGCCGGGCGATCGGTGGTGGGCGACCTGGTGGCGCTGGGCATGTCGCCGGCGGAGGCGCGGCGCCAGTTCGGCGACATGGAAACGCTGGCGGTTCCGGCGCGTCCGCCAGCCGGCTGCCGAACCAGCCGGCGATCCCGAGCCGCGGGCGGCGCCTCGACCGTCACGCCGTACGACACCCAGTGCGCCGCCATCAGCGTGGCTGACGGCAAGATCACCGGCTACGGCTGCGCGACCTTCTTCCTGGTGCGCCAGGACGGAGCCGACTGGTGGCTGACCAGCAAGATGAAGGTCTCGGCGCGCTCCAGCGACGAGTCGTGGTTCAGTCCCGAAGCGCCTCACCCAGCTGGGCTGGCGAGTGGCGTGGGGCAGCGGCAACACCCTCTACGACTGGGACCCGTACAGCACCCGGCCGGTGGGCGAGTGCGTGACGCTGACGGTCAAGTCCAGCTCGCCGTTCGGCGACGTGTCGGTGCAGGGCAACATCTGCCCGGAGTCGCTGGGGCCGTGGTCGGTGACGACCGCGCGCAGCGGCGGCATCTGGAACGGCATGGAGCGCGGGACCGACTACGAGGGCGCGCTGGCCACGCAGGCCGTGCACAGCCCGCCCGGCGCGCCGGTCAGCTACCAGAGCGCCTGGACGCTGAGCTACTGCGACCTGTGGTGCAACTGACCGACTAGTGAACGCGGCCATCGCGACGCGGGTCCGGCTGTGGGTGCTTGTCGAGCACCTGGCGCAGCTCCTCGCGCGCCTCCTCGTCCAGCTGCGGCAGCACGACCCGCGCGCGCACGATCAGGTCGCCCTTGGCGGCCTTGGCGCCGCCTCGCTTCGGCAACCCGCGGCCGCGGACGTGGATCTCCTGCCCGTTCTGGGTGTTCGGCCGGATGCGGAGCTTGACCGAGCCGGTCGGGGTGGGGACCGGCACCTCCGCGCCGAAGCAGCGCCTCGGCCAGCGTGAGCGGGACCTCCGTGGTCAGGTCTGCGCCGTGGCGCTCGAAGCGCGGATCGGGCTTGACGCGGACGGTGATGACGAGGTCGCCGGACGATCCGTCGCCGCCCCGCATGCCGCCGCCGCGCAACGTGATCTTCGCCCCGTCGCTGACGCCGGCCGGGATCTTGACCTGCAGCCGGCGACCGTCGACGTCGACCATCCGCTCGGCGCCGCGCACCACCTCGTCCAGGGTGACCTCGGCCACGGCCGTGGCCGATGGCGCGGGAGCGGCAACGGTCCGGCGGGTCCGGCCGGTGCCGAAGTCGCCGGTCTCGAAGGTCGCGCCGCCGAAGTCGGCGCCACCGAAATCGCCGAACTCGAAGACCTGCTCGTATCCCCCGGTGCCGGTGCGTGACGCGGTGCCGGCACCCATCGGTCCAGCTGCGCGCGCCGCTGAAGAACGACTGGAAGAACTCGCTGAACCCGCCGAGGTCCTCCGGGCTGACGCGCCGGTACTCCCAGCGAGTGCCGCCCGGGGCGCCGCCGAAGCCGGCCCAGTCGGTGGCGCCACCGCCGTAGCCGGCCTGCTCGTAGGCCTGCCAGTTGGCGCCAAGCTCGTCGTAGCGCTTGCGCTTCTCGGCGTCCGAGAGCACCGCGTGCGCCTCGTTGGCTTCCTTGAAGCGACGCTCGGCGTCGGCGTCACCCGGATTGCGGTCCGGGTGGAGCTCCCGGGCCTTCTTGCGGTAGGCCTTCTTGATCTGATCCTGGGTGGCCGTCTTCGGCACACCCAGGACCTGGTAGTAGTCCTTGTACTCCACGTGGAGCGTTCAGCCCGCGTCGGCGGGAGCCCTACGCGGGCCCCACCGGCGGCTGCTCCACCGTCGGCTCGGGAGTCGCCGCGATGGGCGACTCGTCGGCCGGCTTCCGCCGGCGTCGCGTGCGTCACGCGCTTCTGGCGCTCGGCGCGCTCCGCCTTGATGCGGCTGGCCGGACGGGCATGGTCGATCAGGGCTTCGGCCAGGACCTGGTCCATGGTCTCCACCGGCACGATCCGCAGCTCGCTGCGGACCTCCTCCGGCACGTCGACCAGGTCCTTCTCGTTCCGCTTGGGGATGAGGACCGTCTTGACGCCGGCCAGGTGCGCAGCCAGCAGCTTGCTCTTCAGCCCGCCGATGGGCAGCACCCGCCCGCGCAGCGTGATCTCGCCGGTCATGGCCAGGTCGCGCCGCACCGGCTCGCCGGTCAGCAGGCTGGCCAGGGCGGTCGCCATGGTCACGCCGGCCGAGGGGCCGTCCTTGGGGGTTGCCCCCGCCGGAACGTGGATGTGCATGGTCTGCTTCTCGAAGACGGCCGGGTCGATCCCCAGCTCCTTGGTGCGTGCCCGGACGTAGCTCAGCCCGGCGCGCGCCGACTCCTTCATCACGTCGCCCAGCTGGCCGGTCAGGATGAAGTCGTCCTTGCCGTCCATCCGAGTCGCCTCGACCTGCACGATGTCGCCACCGGCGTCGCTGACCACCAGCCCGGTGGCCATGCCGATCTGGTCCTCCGCGTCCAGCTCGCCGTAGTCGAAGCGGGCCGGGCCCAGGAAGTCCTCCAGCTGCTCCGGCAGGACCGTCACGCGCGTCTTGTCATCGGACGCCACGCGTCGTGCCACCTTGCGCGCCAGGTTGGCGATCTCACGCTCCAGGTTGCGGACGCCGGCCTCGTGGGTGAAGGCCTGGATCAGGCGCACCATGGCGGGCTCGGTGATGTCCAGCTGCTCGGCGGTCAGGCCGTGGTTCTCGAGCTGCTTCGGCATCAGGAAGCGCTGCGCGATGCGCAGCTTCTCCAGCTGCGTGTAGCCCGGCAGCTGGATCATCTCCATCCGGTCACGCAGGGCCGGCGGGATGGTGTCGACCATGTTGGCGGTGGCGATGAAGAGCACCTTGGACAGGTCGAACGGCACCTCCAGGTAGTTGTCCTGGAACGTGTTGTTCTGCTCCGGATCGAGCACCTCCAGCAGGGCCGATGACGGGTCGCCACGGAAGTCCATGCCGACCTTGTCGATCTCGTCGAGCATGAACACCGGGTTGGCGCTGCCCGCGGTCTTGATCGACTGGATCACCCGGCCGGGCAGGGCACCGATGTAGGTGCGCCGATGGCCGCGGATCTCCGCCTCGTCGTGGATGCCGCCCAGGCTCATGCGCACGAACTTGCGGCCCATGGCGCGGGCGATGCTCTTGCCAAGGCTCGTCTTGCCGACGCCGGGCGGGCCGACGAAGAGCAGGATCGGGCTGCGGATCTTCTCGGCCAGCTTGCGCACGGCCATGTACTCCAGGATCCGCTCCTTGGGCTTCTCCAGGCCGTAGTGGTCCTCGTTCAGGACCTTCTCGGCGTCGTCCAGGTCCAGGTTGTCGTCACTCGCGACGCCCCACGGCAGGCTGACCAGCCAATCGACGTAGGTGCGGATGACGCCCTGCTCCGGGCTGGCGCTGGGGATCCGGGCCAGGCGATCGACCTCCTTGAGGGCCTTCTCCTTGACCTCGTCGGGCATGGCCGATTCCTCGACCTTGGTCCGCAGCTCGCCGGCCTCGGCGACCGACGGGTCGTCCTCGCCCAGCTCCTTCTGGATCGCCTTCATCTGCTCGCGCAGGATGTACTCGCGCTGGGTCTTGTCCATCTCGGACTTGACCTCGCTCTGGATCCGGCCCTTGAGCTCCAGCACCTCGATCTGCTTGGCCAGGAACTGGCTGACCATGCGCAGCCGCTCGGCGACGTCGATCGTCTCCAGCAGCTGCTGGCGCAGCTCGGTGCTCATCTCCGGGCTGTAGGCGACCATGTCGGCCAGCAGCCCACCATCGGTGATGTTGCGGGCAGCCACCGCCACCTCCGGCGGCACGGATGCCCCGGAGCTGACGTACTGCTCGATCTGGGCCTGGACCGATGCCATCAGGGCCTCGACCTCCAGGCCGCCCGCGTCCTCCTCAGGCACCAGCTCGATCCGCGCCTCGAGGTGCGGATCCACCTGGACCAGGTCCAGCAGCCGGATGCGGCGCTGGCCCTGCACGATGGCGCGGATGGTGCCGTCCTGCAGGCGGATGACCTGGGCGATCTTGGCCAGCGTGCCGAGTGGGTACAGCTCGTCGACCGTGTTGACCTCTTCGGTCTCGTTCGAGCGCTGGGTGATGAGCGCCACCGGCTGCGAGGCGCGGACCGCCCGGTCGAGCGCCTTGACGCTGCGCTCACGGCCGACCTGCAGCGGCACGATCATCTCCGGGAAGATGACGGTGTCGCGCAGCGCCACCAGCGGCAGCACCTGGATCTGCTCGGGATCGCGCTCTTCGGCGTCCTGGCTTTCGGTTGCGTCCTTGCTCTCGGCGTCCTGGTCTTCAACGTCCTGGGTGTCGGGCGTCTCGTCTTCGGACGTCGCGCGCTCGGGCGCGTCCTCGTCCTGCTTCTCGATGCGGTTGTCTCGAGTCTCGTCGTTCATGGTCTGCTAGGTGTCCCTTCGGTCGAGGTTACCGGCCGGTGCCGCTTCGGCCTCCGGTTCGCCTTCCTCGACGAAACGCTCGACATCATCTGCATCGAACAGGTCGTAGACGCGGATCTTGCCCAGCGCCTCGAGCTGAAGGATGACCTTGACGCCCGCCAGGTTGACCCCCTGGCGTCGGGTCAGAAACCGGATGATACGCACCCGGTGGATATCGGCCTCCGAATAGAGACGGAGGTTGTTGCGCCGCTGCGGGCACACGAGGCCTTCCTCGTCGTAGATCCGCAGGGTGCGCGGATGGACGCTCGCCAGCTCGGCAGCGATGCTGATGAAGTACCGCGGCCGGTTCGGGTCGCGCAATGAGCTCACGATGGTCGGAATCTCCTCATCACCGCCTCGATCTACCCTCGCGCGGTGCGTGGGATTACCCTAAACCCTGACAATACCGTTGTCAATGATGATGCCAGCGGCTTGTCGAATTCAGGACCGATCCAGCCAGCTGCGCAACGCCCGCAACCTGGGGCCCGCCCGTCCGCGTTCGCGCTCGGAGAGTGGCAGCGCGCCGTATCGGACCAGCTGGTAGGCGGCTGCCAGGCGCGCGAAGGCCCCGGCGTCCATGCCTTCACCCCGGATGCGGCCGGCATGCGCGGCAGGCGTCTCGTTCGGGTGGCGGGCCCAGCGCCCATCGCGATCCAGCGAATTGAGGGCTGCCAGGTAGGCGCCGGCGGGATCGTCCAGCGGCAGCGGTGACGGTCGGCGTGCGGCGGCGGTCGGCGCATCCCGCTCGCGACCGGCTGGCGGGATGACGATCGAGCGTTCCTCGAACGCCTCGCTGGCCAGGGCCTGCATGCGGCGACGCTCCTGGTGGCGCATCCACACCATCACGCCCAGCACGAACAGCTCGAAGAGGAGGAGCGAGCCGAGGATGATGTAGAAGAGGACCGACGGCAGGTTGCTCGCCGCATCGCGCGCGTTGAACAGCGTGGTCGGGCGGCTGGAGCTGTCCCAGCCCGAAGCCCTCCGGCAGCAGCGGCCGCACCAGGTCCGCCAGCAGCGCGCCGACCAGGATCACCGGCGTGAGCAGCAGGACGAGCACGAACAGGATGGTCTGGATCGGTCCCACCACCGCGGCCAGCAGCGCCTTGGCCGGGACGCCCAGGAAGGCAGCGGCGGGGGCGGCCAGCAGGGTCAGCGCGATCGCAACCCCCACCACCAGGACCACCCACGACCGATTCGACCGCCAGTCGCTGCCGGTCACCGCGCGCACCGCCTCCAGCCGCGACAGGCCCATGGCGGTGAAGGCGGAGCCGATGAAGAAGACGGTGCCCACGAAGGCGGCGGAGGTGAACGCCTCCTCGATGGCGCCGCTGCTGACCGCATGGCCGACCAGCCACGGGATGGCCAGACCGGGCAGCACCCAGCGCAGCAGCCGGTCCTGGATGACGTCGTCGTCCTCGATGGACCGATGCACCTCGCCCCGCCAGAAGGCAACGGCGCCCAGCCAGGCGGGTCCGTGCAGGCTGAGCGCGGCGACTGGCTGGCCGACCGCCAGGTTGCCGCGGACCACGGGATCCAGCAGCCAGCAGAATGCCCCTGCAACCAGCGCCAGGAGCGGCAGCCCCAGCGCTTCGGCAACCGGCGAGCGCCAGCGCTTGCGACGACCCCACGCCATGCCGGCGCCGGCCATGACGCCGAACTCCAGCGGGCCGATCCACGGGAACTGGCCGGTGGCGGCCTGCAGCGCCGCGTAGACGACCGCCAGCCAGCTCCCCTCGGCCAGCGCCTGGGCCGCCGGCAGCAGGACCCTAGCCGGCCACGGCGAACGCATTCGGGTCCTCCCAACGCGGCAGCACCTGCCCGGATGAGGCCGGCAGCCCGGCCAGGCGCGCGGTCCTGGCGTGAGACTCGGCCTCGGAGCCGATGGCCAGCAGCTCCACCTGGAAGCCGATGCGCGCCAGCCGGCGGAGCGCGGCCAGGTTCTCGGACGGGTCGCGGCTGGTCAGCAGCACGATGCCGGTGCCCGTCGTGATGCGGTGCGGCAGCCAGCTCAGCAGCGCGGACAGCGGGGCCGAGGAGACCGGCCCGATGCGCGCCAGCAGCTGTCCGGCCCGCGGCAGCTGGCTGAGCGACGCCCGTGGCGCCAGCCAGGCGAAGCGCTGCGGCGAGCCGGCGAAGCTGGCGGCGGCGAGCCCCACGGACGCGCCCCCGTCCAGGAGCTCACGGGTCAGCGAGGCGGCCGCGATGCACAGCGACTCGAACGACGGCTCATCCCAGGTCATCTGCCAGTGGGGGCCGGGCAGCGTCTGGACGTCCACTGCCAGCACCACCTCCCGTCCGCGGGCCGGCTCGTAGCGGCGGCTGACCGCCGTTCCCAGGCGGGCCGTGGCGCGCCAGTGGATCCGCCGCAGCGAGTCGCCCGGCTGGAACGGGCGAACGCCGCCGTAGAGCGAGGGGTCCGTGTGGAGTGCGCTGGTCGCCCGTCGCTCCCCGATGGGTGAAGCGGCCCGCTCGTTGCGGCGCACCGGCACCGTCCGCGGAGCCACGATCAGCGTGCCGGGCAGCTCCTGGTTCTGCTCGTCAGCGTGTCGGCCCAGGATGTCGCGGATCCGCACCTGCACCGGGCCGAACTCGTACGTGCCGCGCCGGACGTCGTCCAGGTGGAAGTGGCGCACCACGCGCTCGTACCAGGTCAGCGCCCAGCCGTTGTGCAGCACCTGGCGACCGCTGCCCCCCTCATCCAGGTCCATCTGCGCCCGCTCGCGGATGGCCAGGCCCTCGCCCACCAGGTCGTCGGCGGAGACCCAGGGCAGCGGCAGCGGCTTGCGGTTCCAGATGGTGACATCCAGCGTCAGGTCGTCACCGGCCACCGCCCGATCCACGCTCAGGCTGCGCGTGTACTCCACGCGGCGCATCCCGTAGCGCGACCACAGGCGCGTGAGCGAGCCATACGCCACGGTGGCCACCGCCACGATGAACAGGCCGGGCGCATCGGCCAGCACGGCGACCGCGACCATGAGGCCGCCCAGCGCCAGCCAATCGAGCATGGCGTGCCGGCGCTAGCTAGCTGCCGTCCGGCTCGCCGGCGAGCGGCACCGGAACGTGATCGAGCACGCTCTGGACGACGCCGGACACGGTCGCGCCGCGCAGCTCGCGGTCGACGTCGAGCAGCAGCCGGTGGTCGAGCACCGCGTGCGCGATGGTGCGGACGTCATCGGGCAGGACGAAAGTGCGGGCGTCGAGCAGCGCCCAGGCCTGCGCGGCGCGGTACAGGGCGACGCTGCTGCGCGGGGAAGCGCCCAGGCGCACGTCATCGTGCTCGCGCGTGGCGCGCACCAACGCCACGATGTACCGCTCCACGTCGTCGCCGACGTGCACGGTGCGTGCGGCATTGCGCAGGGCCAGCACCGCATCGGCCTCGACCACGGTCGTGACGCCGTCCAGCGGCTCGGCGGCAGCCTGGTGGCGGCTGGCGATGCGTCGCTCGGCGCCCTCATCGGGATAGCCCATCTCGATGCGCAGCAGGAAGCGGTCAAGCTGCGCCTCCGGCAGCGCGAAGGTGCCCTCCAGCTCCACAGGGTTCTGGGTGGCCAGCACCAGGAATGGATCCGGCAGGGGGCGCGTCTGCCCCTCGGCGCTGACCTGGCGTTCCTGCATGGCCTCCAGCAGGGCCGATTGGGTCCGGGGCGTGGCGCGGTTGATCTCGTCCACCAGGAGCACATTCGCGAACACCGGCCCGGGCACGAATCGGAACTGGCTGCCCTCCAGGATGCTGGAGCCGGTGACGTCGGTCGGCAGCAGGTCGGGCGTGCCCTGCACACGGGCGAAGGTCATGCCCATGGCCTTGGCGAACGAGCGGGCCAGCAGCGTCTTGCCCACGCCGGGCACATCCTCCAGCAGGGCGTGGCCCTCCGCCAGCAGGGTGGTGGCCAAGAGGCGGAGCGGCCGCTCGGCCCCGACCACCGCGGTCGCCACGGCCTCCTCGACCGCGGTCAGGAACCGCGCGCCACGCTGATCGGCCGTCGCCGGCGTGGGGGTCGCAGCGTCGGCCGGCATGGTGTCGGTCACGTGATGGGTACTCCCTCGGTGGCGTCGGCGTTCACGATGATCCAACGCGCGGAGCCCAGCGGGGCCGGCTGCGCCACCAGGTCCAGTCGCAGGATGGGCGAAATCGGCACCGGTACCAGCTCGGTCGCGTTGAACACGCCCAGGAACTTGGACGGTTGCCGCTCGAAGCGCACCAGCTCCGCCACTGCGCTGGCAGTGTCCGGGGTCTGGCTGTCGATCCGCATCCGGACGTTCACCAGCAGTGCCGATGCCTCCTCCCGGCAGTCATCGGTCAGGCCCGCGGTGACGCACGCTTGGCGGAGGTTCGCGAGGGCCGCCTCCGCCTCGTGCGAGACCGCATCCGGGTCGGTTGCCAGGCTGGCGGTGAACGGCTGCGCGGCGACATCGGGCCAATCGGTCACGAAGGCGTTCAAGACGGCGTCGGGGCTGGCCGCGCCCGCGGCGAAGAGCCAGAAGCCGGTGCCCCAGACCAGCAGCGGAACGGTCAGCCAGGCGGCCGCAGCTGCAGGCGAGCGGGTGGGTGCGGGCGGGATGGCGCCCTGCAGGCGCTGCGCGCGGAGGAAGGCGGCGACCGCCTGGACGCTCCAGGCCACGATGAACGCCATCCCCACCAGGAATGGCACCAGGTACCAGGTCGTGTCGGACAGCAGGATGGCGCTGGCCACGAT
Source organism: uncultured Chloroflexia bacterium (assembly GCA_963720505.1). GTDB lineage: Bacteria > Chloroflexota > Limnocylindria > QHBO01 > QHBO01 > DASSCW01. Next base: position 198,228 of record CAVRFT010000003.1, on the reverse strand, counting down.
CAGGGCCAGGCCGACGAGCTCGGCCACCAGCAGGGCGATGCCGGGGCCGCGGCGCCCCATGGCCAGGTCCCCGAAGCCCCAGGCCACCAGGGCCAGGCGCAGGACGCGGCCGGGAGCCGCGTCTCTCACTCGCCGATCAGGAGGGTGCGCAGCTCGGCCTCATGCTCGGAGGACGTCACGGCCAGCAGCTTGTCGCCGGTGACCAGCCTCGTCTCGGGGCGTGCGGGAAGGGCGCGCTCGCCGCGGACCAGGACCACCACGTAGCTGCTCTCCGGCAGCTCGAGGTCGCGCAGCGCACGGCCGATCACCGGGGAGCTGGCGTCCAGCTGCGCCTCCACGATCTGCAGCTCGCCGCGGTCAAGCTCGGCCAGGTGCAGGAGGTCATGGACCGGGATCTCATGCTCGATCACGCCCAGGATGCTGCGGGTCGGGCTGACCGTCTCGTCGATCGCCAGCTGCCGGAAGAGCGGCTCGTTCTTCGGGTTGTTGACCCGCGCGATGGCGCGCGGCACGTTGAACTTCATCTTGGCCACCTGGCAGGCGACCAGGTTGTCCTCGTCGTCGCCGGTGACCGCCGCCATGACGTCCGCGCGCGCCATACCGGCCTCGGCCTGGTAGCGCCCCTCGCAGCCGTCGTTGGGGACCACGATGCTGCCCAGCTCGTCGGCGATCAGGCGGGCGCGGGCGGGGTCGCGCTCGATCATGACCACCTCGTGGCCGGCGGCCAGCAGCTCCTTGGTCAGGTAGTAGCCCACGTTGCCGCCGCCGATCACCACCACGTACATGGCTACTCGGCCTCCCCGGTTGCCGCTGCGGGAGCTTCGGTGCCTGTCGGCGCCTCGGCGTCGGTCGCCTCGGCCACCGCTTCCTCTGCCTCCTCGGCGGCCTTGGTGCCAGCCACCGGGGCGCCGCGGAGCGGCTCCGCCGTGGGCGGCTGCACCTGACCGTCGGTGGACTCGGCGCCGTCGACGGCGGCCTGGGTCAGGGCGCTGGCCAGGATGACGGTCCGGCAGATGGTTTCCAGCCCGAGCGATCGATACGCCTCGGCCCGCACCGGGTCGTTGATCTTGGCGATCACCCGCGGGATGCCGAACACGTGCTTGCCGAGCTGGGCCGCCATGGCGTTGCGGTTATCGCCCTCGGTGAGCGCCATCAGCAGGTCGCACATCTCGGCGCCGGCGGAACGCTGCACGTCTTCGTCGCCGCCGCTGCCGCGGACGGTGACGCCGCCGAACGTCGCTGGCAGGCGGTTGAACGCCCGCTGCTCGATGTCGATCACGGTGACGTGCTCGCCTCGCTGGTCGAGCTCCGCCGCGGTCTGGGCTCCCACCCGTCCGCAGCCGACGATGATGATCCTCATGGTGTGTGTGCCAGGTCCTCAGTCTCAGCGCGCAGGCACCAGACCGGCGCGGTGGAGTTGCGCATGACATACGGAACAGTGCGGCCGGCGTCCCAGCCACCGCCGAAGCGCTTCTTATAGCGTAGCCCCATCACGATCAGGTCGGCATTCTGCTCGACCGCGTCGTCGACGATGGCCGCGCCCGCGGCCCGCGCCTGGGCAATGCCCGTGCGCACCTGGACCTCTCGCTCCACCAGGAACGCCTCCGCCCGCTCGATCATCTCGTCTGCGAAGGCGATGGCCTTCGGGTCCTCTGCGTCGAGCTGTCGCTCGAATGGGACTTCGATGACATGCAGCAGCGCCGCCTGGCCCCCAGAACCGCCGAGCAGCAGCGCGGTCAGGCGCAGGGGCGCCTCGTCTGCCTCGGTGCCGGCCAGTGGGACCAGGATGCGCTCGTAGGTGAGGAGCGGCGCGCGCTTCTCTCCGCGGCGTCCGAAGATCATGTGCTCGCTATCCTACGGCGCCGATTCGGCGTCTGGAACCGTCACGTCGCCGCCGACGATGAACTCCTCGCTGATCGTGTCGTCTGCGCGCACCGCCAGCTGGCCCACGGGTAGGGCATCGCGGTTGAGCACGCCGCAGTCGCCCGGATAGGTCAGCACCTGGTCGACCGTGCCGCGCGGCCGCGTCTCGCGCGCCAGGAGGCGCAGCTCCCCGTCCACCAGCGACGCCGTCTGCAGGTCCAGCCCCCACCCGGCGGTCGGCCGCTCGCCGAGGTAGACGCAGACCAGCGCATTGGTCCCGAAGTCCAGGTCGTCCGGCACCTGGACCACCAGGGCGGCGGCCTCTTCCGCGTCGAAGGCCATGGCAATCGCCGCCTGCTCCCGTTCGACGGGGTCCACCTGGATCGCTCGCAGCGTCAGTCCGGGAGGCCAACGACGCGCCGATGGACGAGAAGACGGTTGACTCGGTGGCTCCGCAGGCAGCGAGACCCAGCCCTGCCAGCAGGAGCGCCATTGCGGCGCGGGCCGTCGCGATACGGGTCACCGTCCGTACCGCAGGCGTTCCACCAGCCGCGCCGGCAGGTCGACGTCGCGCATCAGGCGCTGGGTGCGGTCGATGTCATAGCTCACCCGATGGAACTCGGCGTTGCCCGCCTCCGTGTCGATCACCACGTACGACGAGGCGGGATCGCCGTCGCGCGGCTGGCCGACGCTGCCGGGATTCAGCAGCAGCCGGCCGTCGCGGATCGTGACGGGCGACCGCGGCGTGGCGGCCACGGCTTCGACCTGGTCCCCCGTCCGCGCGGAACACGATCGGCACGTGGGTGTGCCCATGCAGGCAGATGCGGGTGTCGAACGAGGCCAGGTTGGCGCTCGCCACGTCAGGTCCGGTGATGTACTCCCAGGTCGGGTCACGCGGCGAGCCGTGGACGGCGGTCAGCTCGCCGTCGCGGCGTACCTCCGGCAGGCTCGCCAGGTACGCCCGCGCGTTGTCGTCGATCACCTCGCTGGTCCAGCCGATGGCGCGGGCGGCATCGGGGTTGAACCACGAGACATCCACCTGGCCGATGGCGGCGCCGTCGTGGTTGCCCATCACGCTGCGGGCCCCCATCGCCTGCAGCGCGGCGATCACCTCGTTGGGCTGCGGCCCGTACCCCACGATGTCGCCCAGGGCCCAGACCTCGTCCACCTCCGGCATGTCGTCGCGCACCGCCTCGAGGGCGGCGAGGTTGGCATGGATGTCCGACAGGACGGCGAGCCGCATGGGCTGCCGATGTTACCTGCCTATCCGAGGGGTCGGCGGCTGGGGTCCCCGGGGCGGCGCGGGTAGCGCTCCGGGTGGGCCGCTCCTTGCGCACCACCACGAAGGTATGGCCGCCCAGCGCGGCGGGGCCGGCCGGCCGCAGCTCGGGAGCGCCGCCGCCCAGCTCGCGCAGCGCCCTGGTCCCGCGGTCAAGCTCGTCATCACCGGCGGCCAGCGGTCCCTTCCACGCGAGCAGCGTCCCGCCGACCGCGAGCAGCGGCAGCGCCAGCTCGGCCAGCACCGGCAGGGGAGCGCAGGCGCGCGCAGCGACCAGGTCGTGCCGCTCGCGGTGGGCCGTCGCGCGGCCGAGCAGCTCGGCGCGATCTGCGACGACCGTGACATTCGCCAGGCCCAGCTCGCTGGCCATCCGCGTCAGCACCTCAGCCTTCTTGCGCACCGAATCGACCAGGATCCAGTGGATGTCGGGTCGCGCCAGCGCCAGCGGGATGCCCGGCACGCCGCCGCCCGAGCCCAGGTCGACTGCCGCCGACACGGCTGCAGCGTCCACCAGCGGCAGGGCCGTCAGCGCGTCGAGCAGGTGCAGGCGGGCGACCTCGTCGGGGTCGGTGACGCGGGTCAGGTTCAGCCGGCGGTTGGCCTCCAGCAGCAGCGCGGCGTAGACGGCGGCACGCTCGACGTAGCCATCGGGCAGGAGGGCGGCCAGCGCCGGCTCATCGGCCAGCAGCGCGGCCAGCGCGCGACCGACGTCGCGCGCCTCGGCGTGGGCACCATCGGTCTGGGCCAAAAGAAAATGCTCCTCCGGTGGCGTTTCGGTCTTCCCGGGTCAGGAGCGGTTGAATGGCCGGCTTTCGCATCGGCCCCGCACCAGCCCGGTTACCGTACTCGGCCGCCGGGGAAGCAGGATCTCGACATTAGCAGCCCGAAACGGTGGACAACAAGGCGCTGTATCCACCAATCCGCGCAGTCTTCCACAGAATGTGGATAAGTCGGCCCGATATACTCGAAGCCGATGGCGCCCGAACCTCAGCGGACCGGTACGATCGAGGGACAGTGGCGGCGACGCTGAGCAGCGGCTCGCCACCGCGCTTCGCCCACCAGAGCGAGGCCGAGCTGGCAAGGATCCTCGATTTCTATCAGGTCCAATGGCGCTACGAACCCGACACCTTCCCGCTCTCCTGGAACGCCGCCGGCGCGGTCGTCGAGTCCTTTTCGCCGGATTTCTATTTGCCGGAGGTCGACCTCTACCTGGAGCTGACGACCCTCAAGCAGTCGCTGGTGCGCCGCAAGAACCGCAAGCTCCGGTGGCTTCGCCAGCTGTATCCCGAGATCAGGGTGAAGCTGTTCTACGCTCGTGACTTCAAGGCGCTGATGTTCAAGTACGGCCGCCTGGACTTCCTGGCCGATGTGAACGCCATGAACGGCAACGGCCCGCTGAGCGACGCCTTCGGCGGGGAGGATTGAGCGAGACCGATGGAGACGAGCGCCACCGCCGTACGCAGCGCCATGGATGACGACGTCGAGGAGATCCTCCTCACCCACGAGCAGATCCAGTCCCGGGTGGCTGAGCTGGGCGCTCAGCTGGCGGCAGACTACGTCGATCGTGAGCCGGTGCTGGTCAGCGTGCTGAAGGGCTCGATCATCTTCCTGGCCGACCTGGTGCGGGCCATGCCGGTCCACGTCTCGATCGACCTGATGGAGCTCTCCAGCTACGGCGCCTCCACCCAGTCGAGCGGCCAGGTCCGCATCCTGAAGGACCTGTCCGGCCCGATCCGCGGGCGCGACGTGATCGTGGTCGAGGACATCATCGACACCGGGCTGACCCTGAACTACCTGCTGAAGTACCTGCACGACCGCGGCCCGTCATCGGTGCGCATCTGCTGCCTGCTCGACAAGCCGGCGCGACGCCTGGCCGAGATCGACATCAGCTATCGCGGCTTCACCATCCCGGACCGCTTCGTCATCGGCTACGGCCTGGACTACGACGAGCGCTACCGCAACCTGCCGTACATCGGCGTGCTGCGGCCATCGGTCTACGGCGCGTCGCCGCCTGAGGGCTGATCCACGGTGGCCGACGGGGCGCCGCGCCGCTTCCGGCTGCCGATCCTGCTTGGCAGCCTGCTGATGATCGTCGCCGGCTTCCTGCCGTGGTGGCGTGCCGGCGGGGAGGTGGTGGACGGCATCCCGGTGCCGGCCGCCTCGGGGATCGGCCTGGAGGGACCAGGGCTGATCATCTTCGGGACCGCCATCGCCGCGCTGGTGCTGCTGGACGTGGGCTACATCCGCGGCCGCTGGGGCTTCGTGCTCGACCGGCCGTGGGCCTACCTGGTCCTGGGGCTGGCCGCGGCGGCGGCGCTGGCGTTCCGCATCTGGGAGCTGTGGTCGCTGGGCTACCTGCCGCTTCCGCAACGCTCGCCGGGCATCGCGGCGGCGGTGGTTGGCGTGGCGCTGGTCCTGTACGGAGCGGGGATCGGCTTCGGGCAGCGGCGGCAGCGCCTAGCGCGGAGCGGCGCTAGCGGGCGGGCAGGATGATCGGGCTCAGGATGATCCAGCCCACGATCACCGCCAGCAGCAGCCCTGCCAGGATCAGCATCGGGCGCAGGTCCGGCCGGTAGTCCGACGGCGGGCGCTGGGTTGGCCGGGAGCGGTCGGTCGGGCGCCGGCGGAGCGGGCTCGGCGGGCATGGGTGACGGGGTCAGATCTCGCCCAGGTAGGCCTGTCGCACCTGCTCGTTGGCGGCCAGGTTGGCGGCGGTGTCGGCCAGGATGATCTTGCCGGTCTGCAGGACGTAGCCGCGGTGCGCCACGTTCAGCGCCATCAGCGCGTTCTGCTCCACCAGCAGCACGGTGGTGCCCTGGGCGTTGATCTCGCCGATGATCGTGAAGATCTGCTCGGTCAGGATGGGCGAGAGGCCCATCGACGGCTCGTCCAGCAGGATGACCGATGGGTGGGCCATCAGCGCCCGGCCGATCGCCAGCATCTGCTGCTCGCCGCCGGACAGGGTGCCGGCCTTCTGGCTGCGCCGCTCCCGCAGGCGCGGGAAGAGGTCGAAGACGCGCGACATGTCGTCGGCGATCGGCTCGCCCTTGCGGATGAAGGCGCCCAGCTCCAGGTTCTCGTGCACGCTCATGCGGGTGAAGACGTGCCGGCCCTCTGGTGAGTGGGCGATGCCGAGCTTGACCACCTCGTGGCCGGCCAGGGCGGTGATGTCCTGTCCGTTCAGCAGCACGCTGCCCTGCCGAGCGCGCTGGATGCCGCTGATGGTGCGCAGGGTGGTCGACTTGCCGGCGCCGTTGGAGCCGATCAGGCTCACGATCTCGCCCTTGCCGACCTCCATGGTCACGCCCTTGAGGGCGTGGATGTTGCCGTAGTAGGTGTGGACGTCGTCCAGCTCCAGGACCGCCTTGCCGACCGCATCGGTCATGAGCTGACCGCCTGCTTGCCCAGGTAGGCCTCGATGACGCGCGGGTTGGCGCGGATCTCCTCCGGCAGCCCTTCGGCGATCTTCTCGCCGTAGTCGAGCACCGTGATCCGCTCGCTGACGCCCATCACCACCTTCATGTCGTGCTCGATGAGCAGGATGGTGAGGCTGCAGGTCGCGCCGCAGGGCGGCGATCAGGTCGGTCATCTGGCGCGTCTCGCCGGGGTTCATGCCCGCGGTCGGCTCGTCCAGCAGCAGCAGCTTTGGCTCGTTGGCCAGCGCGCGGGCCAGCTCCAGTCGCCGCTGGTCGCCGTATGGGAGGTTCTTCGCCAGGTCCTGCTCGGTACGGCGGCGCAGGCCGACCATCGCCAGCAGCTCGCGGGCGCGGGCGCGGGCGACCTCCTCCTCCGCCTTGACCCGGCGAAGGCCAAGGATCGCCTCGTACCACTGGGTCCGCAGCCTGACGTGGCGTCCGACCAGCACGTTGTCCAGCACGGTCATGTTCTGGAAGAGGCGGATGTTCTGGTACGTGCGCGCGATGCCCAGCTCGGCCACCGAGTGCGGCGACAGGCCCACGATGCTCCTGCCCTCGAACTCGATGGTGCCCTCGGACGGCGCATAGACGCCGGTCAGCTGGTTGAAGAAGGTGGTCTTGCCAGCGCCGTTGGGGCCGATGATCGACACGATCGCATGACGCGGGATGTCGAAGTCGACGTCGCGATTGGCGGTCAGCCCGCCGAAGCGCTTGGTCAGGCCGTGAACGACCATGATCGTCTCGCCGCTGCCCGTCTCGACCGGCCGCGGCGTGGCGTTGGTGGTCGGCGGCGGCGTCGGCGCGACGGGCGCGACCGGCAGGTCTTCCACCGACGACGACTCGGCCGATGGCTGCTCGGTCACGCGATCACCGGACGCGCCACGTCCTCACCGACCTCGGACTCGTACTGCTCGTCTTCGTCCTCGCTCTCGTGCAGCTCGCGCCGGCGGCCGATGTTCGGGATCAGGCCCTCCGGTCGCAGCAGCATCATCCCCACCAGCACCGCGCCGTACACCAGCAGGCGGTACTCGGCGAACTCGCGCAGCAGCTCGGGCAACCCGATCAGCACGAGGGCGCCGACCACCACGCCCGGGATGCTGCCCATGCCGCCCAGGATGATGATGGCCAGCACCGTGATCGAGACCAGGATGTTGAAGCTGCCCGGGAAGACGGAGCTGAGCTGGACCGCGAACAGCGCACCGGACAGGCAGCCCAGGCTGGCGCCCATGGCGAAGGCCAGCAGCTTGTAGTTGACGGTGCTGATGCCGGTGATCTCGGCCACCTCTTCGTCCTCGCGCATGGCGTTCCACGCGCGGCCGACCCGCGATCCGGCCAGGCGATAGGCGACGAAGGCGGCGAACAGGCAGAAGAGCAGGATGACGTAGTAGAGGACCATCGGGCCGCGCCACACGAGGTCGAGTGGCCCAAGCGCCAGCTCGACCCGGTTCGGCAGCGGGCTGGGAATGCCGATGATGCCCTGCACCCCGCCGAGCCACGGCTCCAACGCATCGGACAGGAACAGGATGCGGGCGATCTCGCCGAAGCCCAGGGTGACGATGGCCAGGTAGTCGCCCCGCAGCCGCAGGACCGGCGCGCCGATCAGGAGTCCGGTGGCCGCCGCGCCCAGCATGACGAAGGGCAGCGCCAGCCAGAAGGCGCCTGCTTCGCCGGCGATCTGGACCAGGGGCGCGTTGAGCGGTCCATCCGCCGAGGTCAGGATCGCCATCAGGTAGGCGCCCACCGCGAAGAAGGCCACGTAGCCGAGGTCCAGCAGGCCGGCGTAGCCGACCACGATGTTCAGGCCCAGCCCCAGCAGCAGGTAGAGGCCCACCAGCACCAGCACCTGGCTGATGAACTGGCCGGTGATGAGCGGCAGGAGGAGCACCAGGAGGCCGATCACCACGAAGCTCGAGAAGCGGACGGTGCGTCGCTGCTCCGGCTGCATGGCGGCCATCGCCGGTCGACGCGGTGGCGCGTCGGACCCCACATGGCGGCGATGGCCGCCACGGCGACGAAGATGACGATGGCGGCGGCAATGGTCAGGCCATGCTGCCGGTAGATCAGGTTGGCGAGGTCGCTCAGGTCCAGCTGCTGCATGCGCGGCCGGACGTACGGCTCGAGCATGCTGGCCAGCGCCACTCCCACCAGGCCGGCCACGATCGGCCCGCGCAGGCGGCTCGGCAGCAGCAAGCAGGCCGGCGCCAAGCAGGCCGATCAGCGCATTCAGCCCGATCTGCAGGGCGGCACCCACCGGCGCCGGTTGACCGAACGCCAGGAAGTCGAGCAGCGCGGGCGAGAGGCGCACGAAGACGGTCTGCAGGTCGATGGGGCTGTCGCCCAGCATGATCAGCAGGCCCAGTGCGGCCCCGGCGATGGCGCCGGCCAGGACGCCACCGGCCAGCCGAACCCCCATGGCGGGTGCCTGGACGCCGCGCGGTGCGACCGCGGCTCGCCAGCCGACGATGAAGGTGACGGCGCCCATCATCACCTGGCCCAGCGTCACCACCTTGGTGATGACGTCGCGCTCGGAGAAGGCCTCCACCAGGCCGACCAGCGCCAGGTAGACGAGCACCACCCCGCCGATCACGCCGATGGTGGCGGCGCGGCGCATCCAGGCGACGGTGGACATCTCGGTCATGTCAGTTGCTCCCCTCGGCGCGACCCAGGATGCCGTTCGGCCGGAAGATCAGGACCAGCACCAGCACGCCGAAGGCGACCACGTCGCGCAGCTGGTTCGGCGACGGCACGTCGAAGCCGCTCAGCAGCAGGTACGGGCCGACCGACTCCAGCACGCCCAGGGTCAGGCCGCCCAGCATGGCGCCGAAGATGTTGCCGATGCCGCCCAGCACCGCGGCCGTGAAGGCCTTGATGCCGGGCAGGAAGCCCATGAACCAGTGCACCTGGGTGAAGACGAGCGCGTACAGGATGCCAGCGGCACCCGCCAGCAGGCCGCCGATGGCGAAGGTGGTGACGATGATCCGATCGACGTCGATCCCCATCAGCGAGGCGGTGTCCTTGTCCTCGCTGACGGCGCGCATGGCGCGGCCGGTGCGCGTGCGCTCGACGAAGACGTAGAGGGCGACCATGAACAGCAGGGCGGCCACGATCACCACGGCCTGGGTCTTGAGGATCGGGATGCCCAGGACGTCGATCCGACCCTGCAGCGCGTCGATCGAGGGGTAGGTCTGGATCCGCTCGCCATAGAGGCCGCGCACGCTGTTCGAGATGAACAGTGACGCCCCAATGGCGGTGATCAGCGGAACCAGGCGCGGGGCCCGGCGCAGCGGCCGGTAGGCGATCCGCTCCAGCACGACGGCGACGATGGCCGAGGTCAGCATGGAGACGGCGAAGATGACCGTCAGGGCGACGATGGTGTTCTCGTTGAGGAAGCCGGTGTCCCCGAAGTAGTCGGCCACGAAGAACGCGGTCATGGCGCCGGCCATGAACACGTCGCCGTGGGCGAAGTTGATCATGAACAGCACGCCGTAGACGAGCGTGTAGCCAAGGGCGATCAGCGCGTAGACGCTTCCCTGCGCGATGCCGTATACGACCAGATCGCGCCAGTCCGTGCCCTTGAGGGTGCCCTCAGTCAGGGTGGCATACGTGCCGACCGCCACGAAGACGATGACGGCGACGCGCAGGCCCCACAGGATCAGATCGACAAGCGACAGTCGCTCCGGGAGTCGGATGCGCATCTGCTACCCGTGAATGTGCTTGGTTGATGATGTGCCGCGCGGGTGGGCCGAAGACGGCCCACCCGCGCGTTTGTCAGGTGTCAGACGAAGGGCGACTTACTGGTCGCGGGTCGTCCACACCTCGGTGAAGACTCCATCCTTGAGCTGCGCGACCGAGACCTCATCCGAACCGCAGTCACCGTTCTCATCGCACGTCAGCGTGCCAGTGAGGCCGGCGTAGTCGGTCAGGCCACGGACGTACTCGTTGAGCGCCGTCCGCGGGATCCAGAGCGTCCCATCCGAATCGGTCAGGCCGACGGACTCCACGGCGTCCGCGATGATGTTGTAGGCATCGAACGCGTGCGCGTGGTACGGGGCGATCGGGTTCTCCTCGCCGGAGATCTCGCGGTACTTCGGCAGGAAGTCGTTGGTGTACGCGTCACCGAAGTTCAGGTCGGGACCGGAGAAGTACATCCCCAGGCTCTCGGCCAGGTCACCCGCCGCATCAATGAAGCCCTGGTCCTTGATGCCATCGGCACCGGCCAGGATGGTGTCCTCCAGGCCCGGGACTTCCTGGGACTGGATGGTGATGAGCGGACCCTCCGGGTCGAAGATGGGGTAGAACAGGAACTCCGGGCTGTCGGCGGCGATCGTGGTCAGGACCGGATGCATGTCCGTGTCGCCGATGTTGATGGCCTCCTGCGCCGTGATGGTGCCGTCGCACTGGGCGGCGAACTCATCGGCGAAGACCTGCTGCAGCTGCTCCGCGTACGGGCTGCCGTCATGGATCGTCGCGGCCGTGGTCACCCCGAGCTCCTCGCAGGCGAACTTGGCGACGGCGGCGCCCTGCACCTTGTCGTTGTACGCGGTGCGAGCGTAGAACTGTCCACCGAAGTCGGCGCTCTCCGGATCGGTGAGCGACGGTGCGGTGTTCGACGGGGAGATCATGGTGTAGCCGGCGTCGGCGAGCACCGGCATGGCCGGCACTGCGGTCCGCGAGCAGCTCGTGCCGATGACGGCCACGATCGCTGGGTCGCCCACGATCGCCTGCGCGGCGGTCTGGCCATCCTCGGCCTCAGCGCAACCCGCGTCTTCCTTCTTGAGCTCGGCGGTGTGACCCGCGATCTCGGGGCGATCCTCCATGGCGACGTCGATGCCGAAGTTGCTGTCATTGCCCAGGAAGGCGGTGTCGCCCGAAATGGTCAGGGCGCTGGCAACGACGATGTTGTCACCATCGGGAACCTCGACGCAGCCAAACTCATCTGCATCGCAGACGGCGGCCGGGTCCTCGCCCGTGCTGCCACCGGCCGACGCGGACGGGCTGCTGCCGCCGTTCGTACAAGCCGTGATGGCGAGCAGCATGACCGCGAGGATGGCAATCCATCGCAAGGGGTTCTGCATGTAGTACTCCTTCAAATGCTCGGGGGCGCGCGAGCACGCTGCCCTAGAAAGGTGGGGCGCATCATAGATGGCGCCCCGCACCGGGTGCAAGGACTTTGCGCCGGTGTTACGTGTAGTCCTGTCCGGTCCGGTTGGTTCATTCCGGGCCGGTCCGGGGAGGTCACGCTGCTTGGTCCCCGATCGTCCGGTCAGGGCCAAACGCTCCGGCGTGATAGACTGGTGAGCGGGTACGTCTGCAGCCAACGCGCTGCGCATCGCTCCCGAGAGGCCTTTGTGGAGTTTCACGTCCGCAGCGCCCGCCTCACCGATGTTGACCCCGCCATGCGCATCCTGATGCGCGATGCCGAGTCACCCGGCGAGCAACGCGCGGACACCGACCGACTGCGAAGCCTGCTCTTCCTGCCGTCCGCGACCGTGGTCGTGGCCGAGGTCGAGCGGCGCGTGATCGGGATCGGGGTCCTCTCGATTCGTCCCACGGTCCGATCAGCCCCATTCGTCGGCGTTATCGACGAGCTGGGCCTGGAGGGATCGCCGGAACGGGCGACGCGCTCGGCGCGAGCAGACACCTCCGGCCGGTCCGAGGTTGGTCGCTCGATCCTCGAGCACCTGATCTCATCGGCCAGGAATAAGGGTTGTGCGCGCGTGGAGGTCACCGATTCCCTCGCAGCCGCCGAGCCGGCGCTCCTCAAGGGCGCCGGGTTCGAGCGCAGAGGGCCGCTGTTGAGCCGCGCCATCGGGTGAGGAAACGCCTCACCGGTCGGCGCGCCGCAGCCGGGACTCCCGCGACGCCAGCCGCATCAATAGAACCAACAGGAGAAGAGCTCAACCGTGAGCAAGAACGTGGCCGTCTTTGTCGACGTTGCCAACCTTTACTACTCGGCCCGGGGACAGGAGGTCGACGTCGATTACGTCGCCCTGCTCAAGGCCGCCACCAAGGGGCGCGACCTCATTCGCGCCTACGCCTACTCGGGGCTGGACCCCGAGAACGAGAACCAGCGCAAGTTCATCGACTTCCTGGGCAAGAACGGCTACAAGGTCGTTCACAAGGACATCCGCAAGTTCGGCGACGGCCGCGTCAAGGCCAACCTGGACATCGAGCTGGTCGTGGACCTGTTCCGCCTCGCCAAGCGGATGGACATCGCCGTCATCGTCTCCGGCGATGGAGACTTCGCACCCGCCATCCGCGCCCTGCAGGACGAGGGCGTGCGCTGCGAGGTGATCAGCTTCCGGCCGAACACCTCGTCCGACCTGATCGCGGTCGCCGACGAGTTCACCGACATCATGAAGATCGCCAGCATCGGCCGCGGCAAGAAGGAGACCGTCAGCAAGGGCATGAGCGCCCCCGAGATGCCGGCCAAGGAGGTCGTGCCCGAGTTCGGCTTCCGTGAGGCTTCGCCGTCCGTGGCCGCCGCTGCGCTGGCGGCACTGCGCGGGGGCAAGGAGCCGACCGGCGCCGGCACGCGCGGGCGTGGCCGCGGTCGCTCGCGCGATGCGACCGCCGACGTGCGAAGCGGCGCCGGTCGCCGCAGCGAACGGGAACGGGTCCGCCGACGCTGCAGCCGCCGAGAGCGAGGAGGGACGCCGACGCCGACGCCGACGCGGGGGCCGTGGTCGTGGCCGGGGCCGTCCGGGCGAGGGCGCGACGAGCGCGCCGGAGACCAGCGGCGAGATCGGCTGGGTGGAGCTGGACGACATCTCGCAGCTTGAGGAGCTCGACTCCAAGCCGCTGACCGACGAGGCCGGTGAGGAGCGCGAGTACACCTTCGAGGAGGCCGATGAGGCCACCCTGGCCGAGCTGGGCCTGCTGGACGGCGGGACGCCTGCGGCGCCTGCGGCCGATGATCAGGCAGCCGAGGCGAAACCGGCACGGCGCAGCCGAACCCGGAAGCCCGCGGCCGCCGAGGACGAGTCAGCCGACGGCCACGCCCGCACCGTCCAAGGGCCGATCGCGCAAGGCGCCGGTCACCGCTGCTGATGGGGCAACGGCGACCGAGGCGCCCGCCAAGCCGGCGCGTCAGACACGCGCCGCCAAGGCGGCGGGCACGACGACGGGTAAGCCGAAGGCCACCAAGGCCCCGGCCGACGCCGTGGCCGCGGACGCCACGGAGGCGCCCGCCAAGCCCAAGCGCCGGCGGTCCACCAAACCGGCTACGTCGGAGTCATCCGCCTCGGAGGCATCCGCCCCCGACGCGGACGGCGAGGGCGAAGCGCAGGGGATCTGGCAGCGCTTCCGCTCCGCTCGGGGTGGGACCTCGAGCTAGGACTGCTCCTCGCCCTCGGTCGGACCGGCCGCCGTATCACTCGGCTCGGCCGGTTCGGTCGGGGCCGCGGGTGCCGGCTTGGTCCGGCGGGTCTCCGAGCGCGGAGACCGGGTTGAGGGAGGCGTGATGGTGGCATTGCCGCCATTGACCTCCTCCTCCCGCTGGAAGAGCGGCATCCATTCCGCGCCACCGGCCGCCTCGCGCGCCTTGTCGGCCGCGTCGCGGGCCTTTTCGGCCAGTTCGTCGCGCATCTCTCGCCCCGGCTTGGGAGTGGTGAGGATGGCGATCACCGCGCCGGCCGCGGCACCGATCAGGATGCCCAGGAAGAAGGAAGCCCAATGGCGCTGCTCGCGGCGCTCTCGGATGCCGGCACGTACGGCGGCGTCCTCGACCAGCTCGCGTCCGGCGGGAATGGCGGCAGTCGCCGTCGCAATTGCCACTTTCCGCTGCTTCCAGAGCTTGCGCAGCTGCGGGCGCAGGTCGTGCTGCCACGTGCGGCGGCCCCAGCGCATGGCGTCACGGGCCGCATGACGCGCGGCCTTCTCGGCCTCGCGGCGCTGCGGCGCTGACTCCTTCCATGCCTCTTCGGCGCGCTGCGCGACGGTATCGCTGGCCTCGCTGACCACTTCCGCGATCTCTCGGCTGCGCTGCGCAATCTGGTCGGCCATATCCGCCTCGAGCAGCTTCTCAACCATCGAGCGAACCTTTGTCGACGGCTCGTCGGCCATGTCGTCCTCCTTGGTTGATCAGGCGGGATCGGGTGCAAGGAGTATGCCACCGACGGCTGGCGCCCGCGCGGGCCGCCTCCTCGACGGCGGGTCCGGTTGCCGGCCGGCCGCCAGCGCGACGTGCCCGATCGCGACCCGCGGGGCATGGGTCGCGAGCATGACCGGCGGCAGCTCACCGGCGCCTTATCGACGGCTTACCGGCCTCACCGAGGCTGCCCGCCTATACTCGGAATCGATGACGACGGCGCCACCAGCGGCGGGATTCCAGAGCCTGGGGCAGCTGCACTCCCGGGCCGCGGCCTTGCGCGCGGCGCAGTCGGGCCGCCTGCGGCGGACGCTGCTGGTGCACGGCCCCGCCGGAGCGGGCAAGGGCGCGTTCACCGACGACCTGCTCGCCCTTCTCTTCTGCCAGGCCGACGATCCGGCTCTCCGGCCGTGCAATGCCTGCCGCGGCTGCCGCGACGCCCGGGCACGCACCCATCCGGACCTGGTGGTGGGAGGTCCCGAGCGGTGGCGCGACGAGCGCGCCACCGGTGAAAGCATCGTGGCCGTCGCGCGCCGCTGGCTGCTGGCGAGCGCCGGCTCGCCCATCGTCGCCGACCAGCGGGTGATCCTGATCGAGGGCGCCGACCGCGCCAACGAGCAGGCTCAGAACGCGCTGCTCAAGGCGCTCGAGGAGCCGTTGCCGCGCCAGATGTTCGTGCTGGTCGCCGACGAGCCGGGACGGCTGCTGCCGACCATCCGCTCGCGTGCCCAGCCGCTGCGGGTCGGTCCGGTCCCGAAGGCGGAGCTGCGGGACTGGCTGATCAAGGACGAGCGACAGGCGCCGGATCGGGCCGCGTTGATCGCCCGGCTGGCCGGCGGCCTGACGGGTCGCGCCATCGGCTATGCGCGCGCGGCCGATCTGCTCAAGTGGCGCGAGGCAACGCAGCGCGAGCTGCTGGAGCTCATCGCCGGCGGCCGCGCACAGCGGTTCGACTCGGTCCGCCATCTGCTGGAGTCCGCGGCCAGGCTGGCGTCCCCGGCGATGGAGGAGGCTGAGCCGGCGGACGATGAGGCCCCACGCCTGGCCGGCGCCGCGCAGCGCGCCGCTGCCCTGCTGGTGATCGGTGCCTGGCGTGATCTTGCCCGCGATCTGCTGATGGCGGCCGTCGGTCGCCCGCGGGCTGATGGCGGCCGTTGACGACGGTGAGCAGATCGAACGTGTCGGGCGGTCGGTCGACCGCAGGGAGCTGATCGCCTTCCTGGTGCTGGCCGGGCGAATCGCCGATGGACTGCGCGAGAATGCCGCGCCGCGGCTGGCCCTGGAGATCGCCATGCTGGCGTGGCCGCGGACGGGCGCGGCCGCTCTCGCCGCGAGCTGATGGGGGACCGGCAGCGAATGACGGCCCAGGTCACGGGCCGGGTGCAGGGAGTCGGCTTTCGGTGGTGGATCCGCTCGCGCGCCGCCGAGCTGAACCTGACCGGCTGGGTCATGAACGACGCCGATGAGCGTCAGGTGACGGTCGTGGCCGAGGGCGCGATGGACGACCTGGACGAGCTGGAACGCCAGCTGTCGCACGGTCCCGAGCGGCGCGCATGTCGAACGGGTCGATGCCGAGCGCGGGCCGGCCTCCGGCGAATACGTCCGCTTCGAGATCGGCCGGCGGTGACCGCCGGCCGGACCATCGGCTCATGAACTGGCGTGCCGTCGGCTGCCTGGTCATCGGCGCCGCGGTGTTCGTGGGCATCGGCCTGCTGGGCATGTCGTTCGCCTTCCGCGCCCAGCCAGGCTGTCCCGATCGCCTGCAATGGGCCGATCGCACCTACCTGGCCCAGGGGACGCCGGCGCCCAGCCCTGCCTTCGCGTCGCCCGGGGACGCCGTCCCCATCGGATCCACCTTCTTCGGCCTGACCACGCGGCAGATGTACGGGCCGCCCGGCAGCTCGCCCTCGACCGAGGCCGAGGACCGGCCCGAGACGATCGCGCTCGACTGCGCCGACGGCACCTACCTGACCTACGCGTGGGACGGCATCAGCCACAGCCCAGCGCCGACGAGCGCGCCGTAATGGAGGCTTCGGCGCGACGCCCGATCCTGCTCCTGGTCAACCCCACCGCCGGCGGGAAGCCGGTCGCCCCGGGATCGGACATCGAGCGGCCGCGAGCCCGAGGCCCTCAGTGACGCCCTGCGGCGCGGCGGCCTGCAGGTTGAGCTGCGGCTGCTGGCCGAGGGCGACGATCCGGGCGCGCTGGCCGGGCGCCGCGGCCGCGGAGGGACGTGACGTGGTGGTGGCCGGTGGCGATGGGACCGTGCGACCCGCGGCGACGGCGTTGGTCGGCACTGCCGGCACGCTGGGGATCGTGCCACTCGGCTCTTGGAACAACATCGCGCGCGGCTGTGCGATTCCGGAGGACCCGCTCGCGGCGCTGGCCCTGGTCGCGGCGGGTGCCACGCGGGAAGTGGACGTCGGCCTGGCGTGGCATCCGGCGGCGGACGACGAGGATCCGAGCGGCGCTCCCCCAACCGATGCCACCGTCTTCTTCGAAGCCGCCGGAGTGGGTCTGGACGCCGCGGGCTTCGGCGCGGCGAAGCTCGGCGAGCGGCATGGGACGTTGGAACGCGCTGCGCCATGGTTGGCAGGCGCTCCGTCGCCGTCGCACGCCGATGCGCCTGGCCGTGGACGGCCGGCAGCTTCGCACGGCGGCCCCGGCCGTGACCATCTGCAACGGCCCGTACCACGGGCTGGGCTTCGCGGTTGCCCCGGACGCGGACCCGGCCGACGGGCTGCTGGACCTGGTCGTCTTCTCCGGCATGAGCCGCCTGGACGTGGTCCGGCACTTCCTGGCGGTGGCCCGTGGCCGGCCACGACGCGAGCCGCAGATGCGCTACCTCACCGCCCAGCGGATCCGGGTCGACAGTGCTCTTACGCTGCCGGCCCACGGTGACGGCGAGCCGCTGGGCACCACGCCCATCGCCTTCGCGGTGCGCCCACGCGCCCTACGGATCTTCGCGCCACAGCCCTGACGTTCCCGCACCAAGCGAGAGGCCGGGCGCTTGGCCCGGCCTCTCGTGCTGGTGGTGGGTTGCCCGCGCGTTACGGGAGCGCGGTGATCCGGTCCTGCGGACCTGGGGCAAGCGGTGAGTGGGCGGCGATGTACTGGGCCAGGGCATCGACGTCAAAGCCGGGCTGGTTGACCCGATTGGTGCCGGCCCTGAAGCCGGGGAAGCTGTCCCCGCCATCGGCGAGGAAGTTGTTCATGGTGACGTGGTACGTCGTTCCCATCACGAGCGACGACCCGTTGAGGCTCATCGCGGTGATGCGGCTGCCGCAGTCCGCGGTGGTGTCGTACGAGTAGTGGAACTCGGCCGAGACCTGCAGGATGACGGTGTCCTGCGGTCCTCCCAAAGCAGCCCTTGAACGACTGCTCCAGCGTGTCCTTGATCTGCTGGCCGGTCATGTCCTGCGTCGAAACGAGGTTGTTGAACGGCTGGACCGCGAACGTCTCGCCGAAGGTGACCTGGCCTGGCTGCTCGGTGCCGCTGATCTGGTTGAAGATGAGCGACGTGCGGATGCCGCCGGGGTTCATGAAGGCGAACTGCGAGCCCGACGTCTGCGTGTAGGCGCGCTGCGCGTCGGCGATGACGTCGCCCAGCGCGGATTCGCCAGCGGCGTTGTTGGTGTTCGTGATGTCGGCCGATATCGAGCCTACGATCGCGTTGGCGATGGGGGCCACCCGGGCCTTGTAGTAGTTGACCAGCGCCGTCTCGTTGGCATCGGCGTCATCACGGAAGACGATCTTGTTGTCGACCGAGATCGTCATCGGCCGGCCGCTCTTGCTGTTGACCTTCATATCGATGTCGGTCACCAGCCGGCCGAACGAAGACGCGCTGCTGACAGGGACCAGCGTCCCATCGCTCTTTGGCAGCAGGCAGTTGTAGGCGTTGTGGGTGTGCCCGCTGACGACCATGTCGACCGTCGGGGTCAGGTTGTGCACGATGTCGACGATGGCGCCGGAGATGCCGGTGCAGGTGTCGATCGTGTTCGGGTTCAGGGACACCGACTGCCGACCACCCTCGTGTAGGAGGACGACGATCGTCTTGACGCCCTGGCTGCGCAGGTCGTCGGCGGCCGCGTTGATGGTGGTCGCCTCATCGAGGAAGTTGACGCTGGCGATCCCGGCGGCGCTGACGATATTCGGCGTCCCCTCGAGCGTCAGGCCGATGAAGCCCACCTTCACGCCGCCCACCGTCTTGACGGTAGAGGCCGGGAAGATGGTCTCGCCCGTGTCCTTGTAGACCACGTTGGCGGCCAGGAAGTCGAAGTTGGCGCCGGCAAAGGTGTGGCCGGTCTGGCATCCGTCCGTCGGGTGGCAGTCACCGTTCTGCATGCGCAGCAGCTCGGTCACGCCCTCGTCGAATTCGTGGTTGCCCACCGCCGAAACGTCGAGGCCCAGCTGATTCAGGGCTTCGATCGTCGGCTCGTCGTGGAACGCGGCCGAGATCAGCGGCGACGCGCCGATGTTGTCGCCGGCCGAGACGACCAACGTGTTCGGGTTCGTCGCCTCGAGGTCCTTGATGTCATCCGCGAGGTATGCGACACCGCCCGCGAACACGCAGTTCGCCGGTCCGGCGGCGGTGCACGCCGCATCATCCAACACGGTGCCGACCCGACCGCCCGATCCACCGGGCGGCTCCAGGTTGCCATGGAAGTCGTTGATCGCCAGCAGCTGCACGTTGACGGCATGCGGCGGTGTTGTCGGTGGTTTGGCGGCCAGGGCTCCCGCCGGCATGACGAGCGCAACGGTGGCCAGGACAGCGGCCAGCGTCAGCATCCGCGTGCGGCCGGAGCGCGCTCCGAGTTCAGGGACAAGCACGAGTGCAGTCTCCTCCACTTCTCGTTGGCTTCGGGCCGGGGTGCGAATCACGATGCTAGTCGCGCCCGGGCGCTGGTGCGAATCATCGTATTGGCGACGCAAGGGACCGATAAGCGGCAGGCCAACGGGATCCAAGCGTGGCGGCCGCCGCGAGCCGTCAGAGTGGTGCCGCTCCGCACCGCATTCGTGCTGTGACTAGGCGCCCGGCAGCCCGATCGCGGCGGCGGCATCGGTCCCGAAGGCTCGCGCATAGGTGGTCAGCGCAAAGCGGTCCGTCATGCCGGCCACGTAGTCGGCGGCCTGCACCACGACCGGCGCGCCGCTCTGGCGATAGCTCGCCGGAATCTCGTCCGGGTGATCCGTGTGGTGCGCCATCAAGGCGCGCAGCAGCTCGATGGCGCGTTCCTGCTGCTCGCGCTGGCTGGGCGCCTGGTAGACGCGCTCGAACATGAAGTCCCGCAGCTCGTTCATGACCGCCAGCGTCGGCTCATCCATGGCCACCTCGCCGGCCACCAGCGAGTGATCGACCACGGCCTCGATCATCTCGCCGATCCAGGCCCGCCCCGGCTCGCCGAACCGTTCCAGCGTCGAGGCCGGCAGATCGTCGCGCGACAGGATGCCGGCGCGAATCGCATCCAGCGCGTCGTGGGTCAGGTAGGCGATGCGATCGGCGAAGCGCACGCAGCCACCCTCCGGCGTGGCGGGTGGCGGGTCGATCCTCCACGAGTGGGCCCGGATGCCGTCGAGGACCTCCCAGCTCAGGTTGAGGTCCTCCAGCACGGACAGGATCCGGACGCTCTGCGCGGCGTGATGCCACCCATCGGGCGGGAAATAGGGCGACAGCGCCTCCTCGCCGGTGTGGCCGAAGGGCGAATGCCCCACGTCATGGCCCAGCGCGATCGCCTCGGCCAGGGCCTCATTCAGCGCCAGGCCGGCAGCCAGTGATCGGGCGATCTGCGCGACGTGCAGGGTATGGGTCAGGCGGGTGAGGTAGTGGTCACCATCGGGGTTGATGAAGACCTGCGTCTTGTGCTTCAGCCGTCGGAAGGCCTTGGAATGGATGATCCGATCGCGGTCGCGCTCGAAGGCCGTGCGCAGCGCATCCGGCTCCTCCGGCCGGGCCCGGCCGCGCGACGTTCGGGACCGCGTCGCAAGCGGGCTGAGTGCATCTTCCTCTGCCTCGCGCGCCGCTCGGTCACGACGGCGCAGCCTGCCTGCCATGGACCGATGATGGCGGATGCGCCGGCCCCTCGCTCACCGGCGCCGACTGCGTGCCCTGATCGCCAGACTCCGGCCTGCGGTGAGCGTGTCGGATGGACAGCGGCGGGCAAGCAGCAGGGCGTACCTGCGCCTGATCGGGATTGCCGCGCTGATCGGCATCCCGGCCGCGTTCCTGGCCGCGCTCTTCCTCGGCGCCGTGCACGTCGTCGAGCGCTGGCTGTGGGACGATCTGCCCGCGGCGCTCGGGCTCGCCGAGCCGCCATGGTTCCTGGTGCTGGGGCTCCCGGTCATCGGGGCGGCGATCGTGCTCGCCGCGCGCCGCTTCCTCCCCGGCGACGGCGGCGCGCCGCCGCTCCACGGGTTGAGCACCCAGCCGACCCCGGTCGCCCACGTTCCCGGAGTGGTGCTGGCCGCCCTGGGCTCGCTGCCCTTCGGCGCAGTCCTCGGCCCCGAGCTTCCGGTGATCGCACTGGGGACGGCGGTCGGCGTCCTGGCCAATCGCTTTGCGCGCCTGACCGGGCGCGAGGCCGCCGTGCTGACCAATGCCGGCTCCTTCTCGGCCATCTCGGCGCTGTTCGGTGGCCCGCTGGTGGCCGGCATGCTGTTGATCGAGGGAGGCGTCGGAGCCGGCGCGGCCCTCATCCCCGCTCTCCTGCCCGGCCTGGTGGCGGCGGCCGTCGGCTATCTCATCTTCGTCGGTCTGGGCAGCTGGCCGGGCGTCGGGACGCCGGGCCTCGCCGTGCCAGACCTGCCCGCCTATCAGGGTGAGCTCGTCTCGGACCTGCTGGTTGCGATCCTGGTCGGGGTTGCCGCCGTGCTGACGATCGAGCTGGTGCGGGCGGTCGCCACGCGCGCGATCGGCCTGCGCGACCGGGTCGGCATGCCGCTGGTGCTGCTCGGTGGCGGGCTGGCAGTCGGCGGGCTGGCGGTCCTGGCGGGGGCCCTGGGAGCGGATCCGCAGGACGTGCTCTTCTCCGGACAGGCCTCGATCGACGTGGTGGTCGGCGCTGGCTCGATCTCCCTCGTGCTGGTCCTGCTCCTGACCAAGGGCCTCGCCTACGCGGTCAGCCTGGCGTGTGGGTATCGCGGTGGACCGATCTTCCCGGCCATCTTCCTGGGCGTCGCCCTGGCGTCGGTGGCGGTGGTGGTGCTGGGCACGTCGCCCACCCTGGCCGTCTCGGTCGGGGCGGCGGCGGGGATGGCAGCGCAGACACGGCTCCTCTTCTCGCCGATCCTGCTCGCTTCGCTTCTGGTCGGGCTGAACGGCGCCGATACGATTCCGGCAGCCGTGCTGGCCACCACCGCGGCATGGCTGACGGCCGCGGCCCTGCATCCGCCGGCGGCGCCAACGGAGGCTTAACCCTGAGGGCTGGCAGCTGGGCGTACCCTGTGCGGCGATGACCACCCGCCAGGCAGCATTCATCGGTGTCGGCGCCATGGTGGGCGCCGGCATCTTTTCCCTGCTTGGCACGGCCGGGGAGGTCGCCGGCGCGGCGGTCTGGCTGTCGTTCGTCCTAGCGGGGATCATCGCTGCCCTGCAGGGCTACTCGTTCGCCAAGCTCGGAGCCCGCTATCCCAGCGCCGCCGGGCTCATCGAGTACATCAACCGCTCCTTCGGCGTCGGTCACGTCGCGACGGTCATTGCCTGGCTGGCCTTCGCCTCGAACGGGATCGTGACGGCCATGGTGGCGGTCTCGTTCGGGAGCTACGCCAGCAGCGCCTTCACCGGCGGCGACGATACCTGGGTCAAGCCGTTCGCCGTGATCCTGGTGGTGGCCATGACGCTGCTGAACATCGCCGGCTCGACGTTCGTGGCGCGGGTCCAGAGCCTGGTGGTGTTCGTCGTGATCGGCATCCTGACCGTGTTCGCGGTCGCCACCATCCTCAACGTCGATTGGTCGCTGCTGGCGCCATCGGGCTATCCGAGCGCGCGCGATATCGCGTCCAGCGTCGCACTCACCTTCTTCGCGTTCCTGGGCTTCGGCATCGTGACCTTCACCGCCAAGGACCTGCCCAACCCAGCCAAGCAGCTGCCGCGCGCGATGTCGATCGCCATCGGCCTGGCCGCCATCGTGTACGTGGCGGTGTCGGTTGGCGTCTTCGGGACGCTCACCGTGCCTGAGGTGATCGAGGCAGGACCGACGGCCATCGCGGTCGCCGCGCAGCCCTCGCTGGGGGACCTCGGCTACTGGATGATGACCGTCACGGCGCTGTTCGCGACCGCAGGGGCCACCAATGCCGGCCTGTATCCGGCGGCCGGGCTGTCGGAGGAGCTGGCCCGGACCGGCCAGTTCCCGAGCCTCATGGGCCGAACGGTGGGCGGTCGGGCGAACATCGGGCTGCTGATCGTTTCAGTGGCCGTGGCGCTGCTGGCCATCGGCTACGATCTGTCGGCCATCGCCTCCATCGGCAGCGCCGTGGCGCTGATGGTCTTCACCCTGGTCTCCATCGGCCACCTGCGAATCCGCTCGGACACCGGCGCCAACCTGTGGCTTCTCCTACTGGCGATCGGGACGGCTGGGCTCTCGCTGCTGGTGTTCGTGTTCACCACCCTGATCCAGGAGCCCGCGTCGATCGTGGCGCTGATCGTCATCCTGGTGTTGAGCATCGGCCTTGACCTGTGGTGGTCCAGCAGGAGACGCGGAACGGCCGACCCACAGCCGGCCTGATCGCCTGGGCGGTCAGCGGCTGAATCGGGTGAGGTGGACCGGCCGGTATCGGTCGTAGAGGGTGACGATCAGAGTCAGCAGCAGCACGAAGACCAGCGCGTGCTGGAATGGCTCGGCGCTCATCAGCCTGAGCGCGAAGCCCGCCACGCCCACGATGGCCACATTCAGCACCAGCATCAGCGCGAACTGGTGCACCACCGATCCCCAGCGCCGCCCGCGACGGATGAACCATTCGCTGACCGCCGTGTTCACCACGATGACCATGCCGACGCCGACGGCGATGCCCAGTGCCGATTCGTCGTCGCCTGGCAGCATCTGGGCGAAGATCACGCTGACAAAGGCGATGAGCACGATCTTCTCGATCAGCTCGCGATCGAAGAACGTCTGGGCCATGCGGTCGCGGCGGTGGCGAATCGCGACCTTGTCGACGGGAGGCTGTTGCGAATCCGCGTCGATCGTGAACGGCCGGTCGGCCGGGGGCAGACGCCGGGTCAGCACCCACCACCCCAGCAGCGCGAGCAGCGCCACCGCCATCCCCGCCACCAGGACCACCGCCGGGTTCGCCGCCACGGCGTCGAGCCAGCTGCTCTCCGCGGGGACGCCGAACACCTGCTCCTTGAGAAAGTCGGTCATGTCCAGCTGCGCGACGTGGATCCACCACTCCTGCGGCAGCTTGATGAAGATCCAGATGAACGCGGCCGCACCGATCAACAGGCCGCGGCTCATGCGTCGCGGGTCCCACCGGGTCCGCACCCCCTCATAGAAGTCGAAGAAGTACTCGAAGGTGTTGGGGAATATCAGCAGCACCCAGCGCAGCTGGGTCAGCTCGAACAGGACCACGCCGATCAGCCGGTAGTAGTAGAGGAAGCGGCTGATCCGGTAGCCCGCGAAGTTCGTCCAGTTGCGGAGCGTCGCCACGTACGCGATCGACAGGTAGTAGACGTCGAGTGCCTTGTCGTAGGCCTGGTATCCGGTCAGGTCGAGGTTGGTGAAGGTCTGGAAGATCGTCTGGTCGATGCCGTCGATGACCAGGGCGGCCAGCATGGCCGGCAACGGGAAGCGGGGGATCGCCAGCGGGACGGCAACCCGGGCCGTGACGACCGCAGCCAGGATCACCCCGTCCACGAAGCTGGCACCGTCTGTCGGGAGCCGATCAGCTGGCGGCTGGCCGGAGCGCGGCGTATTCGCCGTGGTAACGGACGCCGAGGCAGTTGTTGAACAGGTTCAGCATGTTGATGTAGCCGATCAGGAACGTGAGCTCCACCAGCTCCGGATCGGTGAACTGCTCATGCAGCTGGGAACCCAGCGCCTCGGGGATCCCGTTCGAGTCAGCCATCGCTGCTCGTGTGTAATCGACTGCCAAACGCTCCCGGATCTCCAATCGTTCCGGCTCCTCCACCAGCGTCAGCGGATCGGTCAGGATGCCCGCCAGGTCGACCAGGTCGCAGTGCGAGTCCGCGCAGAACTGGCACTCGTTCGAGCGCGAGGCCGCGATGATCACCAACTCCTTCACCCGCCGCTCCAGCAGCCCGCCGGGGTAAACGGCGCCACCAAAGCCGGCGAACGCCCGGAGGATCTCCGGGCGGAGGCACATGGCCTGGATCATCTCGACGGGCGGTCGGCCGCGTTCCCATAGTCCGCGGCTCTCATCGAACGACGGGTCGTCCTTCACAGCTTCGAACGCCGAACGGATCTGGTCGGGGCTGACAGTGACGCGCATTGGCGGGCATCCTTCGAGCGAGGGATGGAAGGTACCGCGCCCGAGGGCAGGGCGGCTAGGTTGCACCGGTTCCGCCAGGCGGCGTCGGAGGTGCTGCCCGGTCAGCGAGCCCTCGGCTCGGGCCAGCGCGGCCGGCGGCCCTTCGAAGATCACCGTTCCGCCGTCGTGGCCCGCGCCCGGGCCCAGGTCGATCACCCAGTCGGCCCGGGCAACGACATCCAGGTTGTGCTCAATCACGATCACGGTCCTTCCGTCCTCGACCAGCCGGTCGAGCAGGCCGACCAGGTTGTCGACGTCCTGCATGTGGAGCCCGGTGGTCGGTTCGTCGAGCACGTAGACCTCGGTGTTCCCGGACATCTCGATCGCAAGCTTCAGGCGCTGCCGCTCGCCGCCCGACAAGGTGTCGAGCTCCTGGCCGAGCGAGAGGTAGCCGAGCCCGACGTCAGCCAGGCGCTCGAGCATGACGCGCACCGGCTTCTCGGTGAAGTAGTCACGCGCCTCATCGACCGGCATGGCCAGCGCCTCGACGATGTTCCGTCCCCGCAGGCGATATTCCAGGACGTCATCGGTATAGCGCCGGCCCTCGCACACCTCACAGATGCTGACGACCTCGGCCATGAAGCCGAGGCTGGTGTAGGTCTTGCCCAGGCCGTTGCAGTTGGGACATGCCCCCTCCGAATTCGCGCTGAACAGGGCCGGCTTGACCCCATTCGCCTTCGCGAACGCGGTCCGGATCGGATCCAGGATGCCCGTGTACGTCGCCGGGTTCGAGCGGCGTGAGCCACGGATCGCGGACTGGTCGATGACCGTCACTGATGGTTCGGTTCGTGGGAGGCAGCCATGGATCAGCGAGCTCTTGCCCGAGCCCGCCACCCCGGTCACCGCCACCAGGACGCCCAGCGGCACGTCGACGGAGACGTCCTGCAGGTTGTGGAGCTGGGCGTTCCGGATCGGGATCGCCCCGCGCGGCGCCCGCGGCTGCGGCTTCAGCTCCGGCCGCATCTCGATGTGGCGGCCCGTGGCGGTCCCGGACGCGATGAGGCCGTCGACGCTGCCCTCGTACACGACCGTTCCGCCGTGTGGCCCGGCGCCGGGGCCCATGTCGACGACGTGATCCGCAACCTGGATCACCTCCGGGTCGTGCTCGACGACAAGGACCGTGTTGCCCTTGTCGCGCAGGCGCTGGAGCAGAGCGTTCATGCGCTCGACGTCGTGGGCATGCAGCCCGATGGTGGGCTCATCGAACACGTAGGTGACGTCGGTCAGCGCCGACCCGAGGTTGCGGATCATCCTCGTGCGCTGCGCCTCGCCGCCCGACAACGTGCCCGCCGGACGGTCGAGGCTCAGGTAGCCCAGCCCCATCTCGACGAATGAGTCGAGGCTCTCCCCCAGGGCTGCCAGCAGCGGTGCCACCGATGGCTCATCGAGGCCGCGCACCCAGGCGGCCAGATCGCTGATCTGCATCGCACAGGCGTCGGCGATGTTGATGCCGCCGACCTTTGACGAGCGGGCTGCCTCGTTGAGCCGCGTGCCGCCGCAGTCCGGGCAGGCGCTGAACGTCACCGCGCGCTCCACGAAGGCGCGAATGTGCGGCTGAAGCGCGTCGACGTCCTTGGACAGGAATGACTTCTGGATTCGCGGGACCAGCCCTTCGTAGGTCAGATTGATGCCGTTGATCCTGACCTTGGTGGGCTCCTTGTAGAGGAAGTCCCGCAGCTCGGCGTCCGTGTAGTCGCGGATCGGTTTGGCCGGGTCAAGGAAGCCGGACTCACTGAACATTCGCGTCGACCACCCATCGGCCGTGTACCCGGGAACGGTGATCGCCCCGTCGACGAGCGACTTGCTTTCGTCGTAGAGCTGGCTGAGGTCGATGTCGCTGGCGTTGCCCATGCCCTCGCACCGTGGGCACATGCCACCGGCGATGCTGAAGGTTCGGCTCTCCTTCTTCGTTCCCGCGCCGCGCTGGACGACGACCGCGCCCGCGCCACTGACCGACGGAACGTTGAACGAAAAGGCCTGAGGTCCGCCGATGTGCGGCTTCCCGACGCGGCTGAAGACGACCCGCAGCATCGCGTTCGCATCGGTGGCCGTGCCGACGGTGGAGCGCACGTTGGCGCCCATCCGCTCCTGGTCGAGGATGATCGCCGTGGTCAGGCCCTCGAGCGAGTCGACGTCCGGCCGGGCCAGCGTCGGCATGAAGCCCTGCACGAAGGCGCTGTAGGTCTCGTTGATCAGCCGCTGCGACTCGGCGGCGATGGTGCCGAACACGAGCGAGCTCTTGCCAGAGCCCGAAACGCCGGTGAACACGGTCAGCCGGCGTTTCGGGATGTCGAGGCTGATGTCGCGGAGGTTGTTCTCGCGCGCCCCCCGGACCTCGATCGCGCCCCAGTCCCCGTCCAGGTCTCAGCCCCCGGCTTTCTTGACGAGCTCGACGATCCGAGCCTCGACGGCGGGCGTGAGCTTCGTGACCGCGAACTCGACCGGCCACATCTCGCCGTCGTCGAGGCGCGCGTCCGGCTGGAAGCCAACCGTCGCGTATCGCACCTTGAACTTCGAGGCCGCCTTGAAGAAGCAGATGGTCTTGCCGTCCTTGGCGTACGCCGGCATCCCGTAGTAGGTCCTCGGCATCAGCGCCGGCGCAGCTCTTGCTGACGAGCGCGTGGACACGGGCGCCCATGGTGCGATCGGGCTCCGGCATGTCGGCGATCTTCGCCCGGATCTCGCTCTCGCCGGCGGCCCGTTCGTCGCGCGGGGTCGCGGCGGGCGGCCGCCTTTCGCTCGTGCGCGCTGGCCTGCATCGCGGCTCGCTCTTCGTCCGTCCAGACATTCTTGGACTTGCGCGCCGGGTTGCGGGCTCTTGCTTGCCTGCTTGGTAGGCATGTTGAGGTTCTCCTCTGTCGTGCTGCTCAGGCCGATGCCTTTTGCGACGCCTTTCCCTGCTGGAGGATCCGGATCGGGTTGCCGAACGGATCGCGCAGGCCCATATCGGTGCCGTAAAAGTGCTCGGTCGGCTCCTGGGTGAAGTCGGTGACGCCGCGCTCCTTGAGTGTCTCGTAGAGGCCGTGCGCATCGTCGGTGATGAACACGAGGCCGCCCAGCGCTCCCTTCGTGATGAGCTCGCGGAGCTGAGCCGTGGTGGCCTCGTCGTGCAGCGGCGAGCCAGGCTGCTCCAGCGACACCTCGGTGCCCGGCTGGCCCGGCACTCGGACCGTCAGCCAGCGGTAGTCCCCCTGGCGGACGTCATTGCCCTTTTCGAGCCCGAGCTTGTTGACGTAGAAGTCGAGCGCCTCGTCCTTGTCGAGGACGTAGATCGAGGCGACGTTCAGGCTGGTAATCATCCCGTCGGTTCTCCCTTGTGGTGCATTTCGATGGGGACATCGCTCACCCTAGGGCGCGATGGCCACCGCCGCTTCTCCAAAACTGCTCGATTGCCGCGCCTCTCCGGCGGCCTCGCGCGGCCGCATCGCCGCCAACTGGACGCAGTGGGGCGCGACGACCGGACCATGGCCCAAGCGGTAGCCAGACGGTGTCTCGCCCACGATCTGGCGGAAGGTGCGGCTGAAGGTCCCGAGGCTGGTAAAGCCGACCTCGAAGCAGATATCGGTGACGCTGCGGTCGGTTTCGCGCAGGAGGAACATGGAGCGCTCGACCCTTCGCCGCTGCAGGTACCGATGCGGTGTCTCGCCGAAAACCGCCCCGAAACTGCGGATGAAATGCGCTTCGGAGACGTGCGCAACGGCAGCCACCGCGCGCACATCGAGCGGATCAGCGTAGGCGCGATCCATGGCGTCGCGGGCGCGGAGCAGGCGGCGGTTGAAGTCCTCGACGTCGCGGCTCACCGGACAAACGCTACGGCATCAGAGGGAATTGCGCGCGTGCTCGGATCGAAGAACTAGACGCGGGCGATTCGCTGCACTGCGGGTCGGTTTGGTCGCTACGTGGTATTACTAGCGCCCATAAAGGGCGTGGTCTTGATAGCGCCCGTTAACGGAGGCGCAAACGGTGAAGAACCCGCCCATCCTCATCTCGGTCCTTGGCTTCTTCGCGGCACTCGCAGGATTCAGCTTCCTCTTCTTTGGATTCCGGCTGCTCGGCTTCGACTGGTTCGGGATATTCGGCGACCTCCCGAAGTACGAGAGCGTCGGAATCTGGGGCTGGCTTTCCGTCGGCACCGGGATCGTCTTGATCCTGGCGGCAGGCGGCCTCTGGTCGCTCCAGCCGTGGGCTCGCACCTTCACGATGATCATGGCGGGCTTCGCCCTGTTCGAGGCGGTCCTCGCCTTCTTCCAGTTCCCAGGTAGTGGCATCGGCTTCGCCATGGCGATCATGCCGGGCCTGATCCTCTGGTACCTGAGTTCCGAAGACATCAAGGCCGCTTTCGGGGAGAACGAGCTGCCGCCGCCAATGTGACGGCGGCCCGCGCTCTTGCACTGGGCGCCCGGCGGCATCGGTGGTCCCAGCGGATCGCTAGCCGGGCGCCAATTCGCGCTCGCTTCGTTGGGCGAGACGCCATGTACCGGCACGGATTGGCGCACGTGATGCCGGAGAAGTTGGTGATGGCGCGCCCGACAGGTGTTGGGCGCGCGTTAGCAACCTACGAGATTCCGATCGAGGGCCGGGATGAATGGCTCGCGGCGGCCAGGCGGCTGGCGTGAGAGAGCGGGCTCCGGCTCGAGCGTCGGATCGCCAGGTCCGCGTGGTCGAAGCCGTCCTCATTGCCGGCTCCGAGAAGGCTGCGGCCCACCGACTCGGCTTGTCGCACTCGACCGTGAAGCACCATCTCGCGAACGCACGGTCCAAGGTGGGGGCGGCGACGAGCGCCCAACTGGTGTGGATCCTCGCCCCGCGCCTGTCGGAGCCCGATGGCATGGCCCTCGAGGGCCGTGACGAACGCCTCGCCGAGAAGCGCGATCATTCGCGTTCCTGCTGAATCTCGCCGGACCCGCGAACAGCTGCGGCTTGGCCGGATGGCTGACCGGCCCTTTCAAATAGCTGCTGGGCCAGCGCGCCGCTCGTCCAGGCGACCCATTCCGCATGTGTCCAGCCGCGCTCGAGCACGAGTGCTCGGTACGCTCCGGGGCCGGCGAGGAACATCATCAAGTCGGTCGCACGCGCGCTCGTGACGTTCTCGCGTACGGGGCGCTTGCGGCTGAGAAACGCCACCATCTCGCGGTAGCCGTCCGCCCGCATCTCCTCGTTTCTGGCCAGAAAGGCGGACGCCTCAGGGTCGGCGGCGGCCGCGGTCCGGACCGCGAAGTCGAGCGGCGCGACCCGACGCAGGATCTCGCTCAGCCCGTCGACCACGAGCTGCACGGCGATCGATACATCAGGCTCGGCGAGGGCATGCCGGTACCACGCCTGATCCTGCGGCACGGCCGGGTGGTCCTCGCCCATGACAGCCAGGCCGTAGGCGCTGTCGAGGACCTCTGCCTTCGTGTGAAAGACGAAGTAGACCGTCTGGACGGCGACACCAGCGGCAGCGGCGATGTCGGCCATGGTGGTCCCAACATAGCCACGCTCCGCGAAGAGCCCCGCTGCTGCCTTGGTGATGCGGGACCGCGTGGCGCGGGCGCGACGGCGTCCGGATGGTCCCGATTGGGTCGAGGACTTGACACGCCGAGCCCTACGCCCCACCTCGGTTCGGCTCCGCGGCGAGTGCCTCGAGTCCGCCGACCAAGAGCTCGATCGTGAGACGATCGGCGTCCGCCCCCGCTGACCAATCCATGAACTGGTCCGTAGCGCCCGCGAGGTAGGGGA
Source organism: uncultured Chloroflexia bacterium (assembly GCA_963720505.1). Lineage (GTDB taxonomy): Bacteria > Chloroflexota > Limnocylindria > QHBO01 > QHBO01 > DASSCW01. Next base: position 167,384 of record CAVRFT010000003.1, on the reverse strand, counting down.
GCTCGCCAGCGGAGAGCCATTCCGTGGACGCCCGCTGGCGGTCGGCCTCCGGCGGACGATCGCGCGAAGCCGCCGCCCACGTGGCTCGATTGATGGCCGGGCCAAGCACGATGCCGGTGATCACCTGCAGCAAGCGCACTGACTGGCCGGCGTCGAAGCCCGCGTCGTGGAGGGTCGCCAGCAGCACCTCGCTCACTCGCAGGGCGGCCGGGGAGACGAACGGTCTCGAGAGCAGCAAGGCCGTTGCCGGGTGTGCCGCCGCAACGGCCTGGAAGCTGGCCAGCAGGCGGCGCAGGCGGTCCTGCCAGGTGGCCGCCTCGACAGGCGCAAGGTCCACCTGATCCAGCAGCCGCTCGGCCATCAGGTCGAGCAGGTGGGACTTGTTCCGCACGTGCCGGTAGATGGCCATCGGTGTCACCTCGAGGGCCCCGGCGAGCCGTCGCAGGCTGACCGCCTCGATGCCCCCCTCATCCGCTGCCCGCAGCGCGACATCCACCACACGCCCCGTGGTCAGTCCGCGGTGGGCCTTGACGTCACGAGCCATGCTGGCTAGTCTACGCCGTACACATAAGTGTACGCCGTAGACATTCACTGGTTGGCCTGACAGCGAACGCTTGCGGCGCGGAGGCGTGGGGGGCGGGTGCACGACATGGGGGGCAGAGACGAAGTGGGAGGAAGGAATGAATAGGCTCGGAATCGCTGGGGCGCTTTGGCTCGTGGCGGCCGGATTCGCGATCGCGATGACGATCATCTTCAGGACGGACCCCGCTCAGATCGTCGTCACGACCGCGGTGGGTGTGGTCGCCGCGACCTTGGGTGTCTGGCTGATGGCGCGCCCGAATGCCCTGGTCGTGTCCGCGTCCAACGTCGTCACCGTGGTGTGGATCGTCCTCTATGCCGTGCTCACGGTGCAGCAGGCTGACGAGATGGCGGCATGGACGACGGACGTCTTTCTGATGGTGCTTGGGGCGGCCGCCGGCGTCGCGGCATACCGTGCGGCAGCGAGCGCGAAGGTTGGGCAAACGATCTCATGACCGCTGCCGGCGAGGTGCACCGATCGCGACGCTGCGTTTAGAGGGAACGCTGATGACGGGGACGAGGGACGCGCCACGGCTCCACCTTCCGCTGACGGTTCGAGTCGCGGCGTCTCTGCTCCTGTTCCTCGGGGTTGCGTTCGGCGCCTCCGAGAGTCACTAATGAAAGACCCAAAGGAGAGCCACACCATGCGTGCTGCTCCGCTGGATCGCACGATCGCGGACTCGAACACTGGCGAGACGCTCACCTTCGTGGAGACGGCCGCGGAATCGAGCGCGGATCGAGTCGTCATGCGGCTCGTGCTCGCACCGGGAACGGTCGTGAGCCCTCACGCCCACCCCACGGAGGAGGTCTTCGAGTGCCAGGAGGGGACGGTCGACTTCCAGCTCGACGGCCATCCGATCGAGCTCCGCCCGGGCAGCACGGTAACAGTCCCCCCGCACCGTATCCACGGCCTCCACAACGCGTCCGACCAGCCAGCGGTGCTTGGCATCGTTGCGACCCCCGGCGCCGAAGCAGAGTATGGCCTTCGGCTGAAGTTCCTCATGTCGCGTGACGGATACATCCCCGTGCCAGGAAGTGGACCGCCCAAGAATCTCCTGCTCGGAGCGGTGGTCATCCAGCAGGGAGGTCTCTACTTTCCTCCGCTGCCAAGGTGGCTCTTCCGGCTTTTGATGGGTTCCTTGGCGGCTCTTGGGCGCTGGCGGGGGCGCGAGCAGTTCCTTCGGGACCGCTACCCTGAGTATGTCCTGTGGCTTGAAGCTCAGGAGATGAACGCCACCAAGACGCGCGCCCAGCCGTGAGCCGGTAGGCTGGAACGGGGCCGCAACGCACGCCTCGGCGACGCGACCTGGGAGACGCCGTGCTGGCCCAGGTCGCCAGCATCGCGCTCGACGAGGACACGATGGCGTCGGTCGACGCAGCCCTCGGGTCGAGCCGCCAGCGCGTCGAGATCGACGGGCTCGGATGGATCGCCAGAACCGCGAGCTCGCCCTGGAGCACGCGGGTGGAAGTCTGGGCGACGAGGCCTACCTCGCGCGCCTGAAGGTGCTCCGCCAGCAGCGGGACGCAGTGGTGGAACGAACGGGCGGGGGCCTCCCTGCCGATCGCGGGCCGAGTGGTTACGCGCCCTCGGCGAGTTCATCCAAGCCGGAGACGTACCGAAGGAGAAGGCAGACCTGATGCACGCGATCTACGACCGAATGACGGTCCATGGCCCCGAGATCGTGGGTGTCCGGCTGGCGCAGGCCGGCTACGCGCACGGATTGGCGCTGGCGCTACCCGAAAACGTTGAAATGGCGCGCCCGACAGGATTCGAACCTGCGACCTTCGGCTCCGGAGGCCGACGCTCTATCCACTGAGCTACAGGCGCGGAAGCCGATCATAGCGGGCGGCCGCACATCGGGCGATTTCGAGCGTCGTCCGGGGTTTGGCACGGTCAGTGCAATCACCCCTGGTGACCGCAAACTCTCTTGAAGAGGAGGTAGCCATGTACTGGGGCGGAGGGATCATTGGACTGATCCTGTTGATCCTGCTGATCCTGTTGCTCACGGGCAACCTGTAGGCAGACGAACAACGCGAGATTCACACGACGGCCTCTCCCTTACCGGGAGGGGCCGTCTCTATATGCGTTCGGCGCGATGCGTTCGGCGCGCGGGATAGACGAAGGCCCCTCCGAAGAGGGGCCTTCATTGCTGCCGGATTCGCTAACCGCAAGGGCATCTTTCACGCACGGTTTCCCGCACTACCCTTACCCAAACCTACCCATGACCCTGCGATCAGTGGTGAATCGCTGTGCGAACAGCGAACACATCATAGGGGCAGATACCCCTTGGGTCAACGGTCTGGGACTAAGAATCCTTCACATTTCAGAGCGGAAGATCGGCGCGGTTGGAGGCGATTCCACGCTCGAATCAGGACGCCTGTGGGGTGGCGCCCGACACGATCTCGTCGATGATCACCGGATCCAGCGGGATGTTCAGCGGGTCGCCGCTGGTGGGCACCTGGCCGATGGCATCCACCACCTCGGTGCCGCCTACCACCTCGCCCAGCAGGCTGTAGTAGGGCGGCAGGAAGTCGGCGTCGTCGAGCATCACGAAGAACTGGCTGCCGTTCGTATCGGTCCCGGTGATCTCGCCGGTGTTCGGGTCCTGCTCCAGGGCGTTCGCCATGGCCACCATGTACTTGCGTGTAGCTGGTGCCCTCTGGCGGCATCTCGATCTCGAACTGGTAGCCCGGCCCACCGGCTCCGATGCCGTCGAAGTCGCCATGGTTGGTCCTCGTCTGTGGATCGCCGACCTGCGCCACGAAGCCCGGCACGACGCGGTGGAAGCTCTGCCCGTCGTAGAAGCCGCACTCGGCCAGCGCCACCAGGTTCGCCACGGCGATGGGCGCTGACGAAGGGTCGAGCTGGATCGTGAAGTTGCCCTTGTTGGTGCGGACCTCGAGGGCCGTCGTGTCGCCGATGATGCCTGGGGCATCGGCCGCCGTCGGCGCCGCGGTGGGGCAGTCCGGGTTCGGCGACGGCGTCGGACCGGCGCAGGCCGCCAGCAGGAAGACCGTGGCCACGAGGGCCGGCCCGCGAGTCAGGAGGCGCCGCGTCATCGGGCCGATGCGGCCAGCTTGGCGTCGAACAGCCGCTCAGCGAACGAGACCGGCATGGTGCCGCCGTAGATCAGCGTGTCGTGGAAGAACTTGAGATTGAAGGCCGGACCCATGCGGGCCTTCACCCGATCGCGCAGCGCCTCGATCATGTGGCGCCCGTACAGGTAGCTCAGCGCGTAGGTGGGCGTGGCGGTGTAGCGCTTCACCTCGGCCAGCGCGGCGGGGTGCTCGAAGCCGGTGTGCTCGATCAGGAACGCGACGCCCTCGTCGAAGGTCATGTCACCGCGGTGCAGGCTGATGTCCAGGATGATGCGGGCCGAACGCCAGATGGCATCGGTGTGCATGACCCACCGATGGGTCGGCGTGTCGTCGAAGCCCGCCTGCTTCATCATCCGCTCGCAGTAGAAGGCCCAGCCCTCGTCGAACTCGGCGGCGCTGAGGCTCAGGGCCCGCACCAGGCTGGGGTTGGCGTTGGCAGCCGCGAGCTGCAGGTGATGGCCCGGATACGCCTCGTGGACGCTGGTGTTGCTGATCGACGCGTAGTTGTGCTCGCGCCACATGTCGGGTGACACCGGCGGCGTGACGATGTAGGTGCCGATCGGATCCGGATCGAAGCGGGCGGGCTGGTAGTAGGCGGCGAACGGGATGAGGTGGCGTTCGAACGAGGGCGTCTCGATCACGCGCAGCCGGTCCTGGTCCGGCAGCGTCGCCAGGTCGTGCTCCACGATGAAGTCGCGCGCCCGGTCCATGGCCTTGCGATATTCCTCGATCGCCTCCGGGAAGGTGGCCGGATGGTTCTCCTTGACCAGGTCGGTGACCTCGTCCGGCGACAGGGTCGGATCGATCTCGGCGCTGACCCGTTCGCGGCCGGCGGTCTCCTCGGCCAGCATCTGCTCCCCGACCGCAAGGATCTCGTCCGGCGTGGCATCGAGCGCGCGCAGCTCAACCATCCGCTCGAAGCCTTCGGTGCCGGTCAGCCACGAGCCGTTGGCGCGCGGCAGGGCGTCGTTGCGGAGCCAGGCGACATGCTCGTCCAGGGCGGCGCGCAGCGCGCCGGCGGCGGTCTCGACCCGCAGCCAGCAGGGCTGGGTCGACATGCTCCGAGCGGGCCGCCGCCAGGATGGTGTCCAGGAACTCCGGCAGCGAATCGCTGCCTTCGATGTCGATCTCGACCCAGAGCTCCACCGGCTCGTCGACCCGGGTCCGGGTCTGCGCCAGGTAGGCCGGCGCCGCCTCCATGCGCGCGGCGATGGAGGCCAGCCGCTCCTCCAGCGGCGCGTAGTCGCGCGTGAAGATGGGGAACAGGGCGTTGCCGATGTGCTCTGCCCCGCGGCTGGAGCCGGCCCACTCGCGCCGCTCGCTCAGCTGGTGGATGGCCAGCCGGGCCTCATGGATGACGAGGTCGCGGTCGAGCGCCCGATCGGGCGACAGTTCGTCAACGGGGAAGCGCTCCATCTCGCCGATCGCGCCCGGTGGAACGCGACCTGCTGTTCCACGTGTTCGCGCGTGCCGTCCGAGAGCAGGTGGTCGTGGTCGTGGACGCCCAGGTAGGTGGCGCCCTCCGGGTCGAGCTCCAGCATCTGCCGGAACCAGCGCTCGATGGTGCGGTCGAACCGCGCGTCCGCATCGGATGGTGCGTGCATGCGCTCCTCGGGGTGCGATCGGTCAGGACGCGCCGGCCGCGCCGCGGGGGACTCGCGGCGGCTAAGGAGCCAGGCTGCGCGCCAGGAAGCCTAGCACCCAGTCGCGGTACTCGCCGGCACAGGCTTCGAGCGACTCGCCGTGCCCGGCCGGCGGGCAGGTCTCGAGCTGCGCGTCAGCGCCCGCATCCTTGGCGGCGGCCAGCAGGTCGTCCGCGTCGTTGGGGCCGATGAGGTCGTCCTGACCGCCCTCGATGATCAGCAGCGGTCGGCGTTCCGTAGTGCGCGACGCGCTGCACCGGGTCGACGGCGCTGATGTCCTCCCCGGTCCGAATGAGCGACCCGAGCAGGATCGACCACGAGCCAGGGCAGTGAGAGCGGGTACCCGTCAGCATCCAGCCGCGCCTGGATGGCGTTGGCCACGGCGGCAGGGGTCGAGTCAAGGATGACGGCGCCGATCCGGTCGTCGGCGATCGACTCGGCCAGGGCCGCGATGCCACCCATTGAGACCCCCAGCAGTGCGATCTGCTCCGGTCCCTTGCGCCGGTCAAGCCAGTCGACCATCGCCCGCACGTCGTTCTGCTCCAGGGCTCCCTGGGTGGTCACGTCGCCGCCGCTCTGGCGGTGGTTGCGGAAGTCGAACAGGACCAGGTTGTAGTCGTCGTGGAGAAGGGCGGCGTAGGCGAGCATGGTGCTCTTGTTGCCCTCGTAATCGTGCGCCAGGATCACGGTCGGGCCAGCGGGTCCCACGCCATTGCCCGCCGGGATGTACCAGCCCGCCAGGCCCACGCCGTCCGCAGCTGACCACGTTGCTGCCCGCGACCTCGCCCGGCAGCGGGCAATGCGTCGGGTCGGGATAGTCGGCGATGATCGCGTCCGTGCTCGCGTCGTAGTTGATCGCCTCATAAGTCCAGCCGTTGGCGATGGCCGGCGTGCGGCAGTCGCGGCTGGCTGACGACGCATCGGTCAATCCGGGCCGATCCGGTGAAGCCGACGTAGCCGAGGTAGGCCAGCAGGATGATCAGGACGACGATGAGGGCGAAAGAGATCCAGCGCCCGATCGCCGCTCGGCGGGCTGCCCCAGGTTCGTCCGGCAGCTCGAATGACATCGCGGCGGAGTATACGGTCGCGCTCCTGGCAGCCGTCCCCTACAATCGGGGGCCGATCGACGCGCCCGACGGCGCGTCGTCCGTGCGTCAGGAGGTCCTGCTGAGCCTGGTGACCAGCAAGAAGGCAAGCGTCGAAGGCAGCGCCCGCTCGACTCGCGCCACGCGTGCCGAACGTGCGCGACGGCCGGCCGTCGCCGCCCCGAGGCCCCGACCCCGCGGGCACACCCTGGCTCCGGAGCACATCGGCGAGGCCGGCAGCGCAGCCGTGCTCACCCTGGCCATCCTGGGCCTCTCGACCTTCATCGCGGCCATCGCGTTGATCGTCTTCGGCTTCACCACGGCCGGCAGCTACGGCGCGTCGCCGCCGCCGAACGCCGGCAGCCTGGGCATGGGCCAGGTGATCGGCGGGTTCGGCCTGCTGGTGATCGGCCTGGCCCTGCTTGGCTCGTCGCTGGCGGTGCTGGCCGACCTGCGCGGCAGTCGTCGCGGCGCGGCCGCCGTTGCCGGCGCCACCGCCCTGCTGTCCGCGGCGGGCGTGGTGATCGTCATGCAGATCGGCATCGGTGACGCCGTGCTGGCCGTCGCCCTGGCGGTCTGCGCCCTGCTATGCGCCGTGTCGGCCGTCATCCTGGCTCGCCCGGCGCACTGACCGCCCCGTCGCGGTCATGACGCCACCCGCGCCTGGCCACCGGTTTCCTGCTCGGCGCCGCGCTGCTGCTGACGGCTGCGGGCCTGGTGGGCAATCGCGCTGGGGATCTTCTTCGCGCCGTGGCTGTACGACCAGCTGCCGCCGGTGCTGATCGACACGGCGGCGGTCGGCGGCGCCGCCACGGCACTCGGCGTGCTGCTGCTATGCCTGGCCGCCGCCCACCTGGCGGCAGCGCTGGGCCTGATCCGCGGCGTCGCCGTGCTGCACACGCCGGCCGTGGTGCTCTGCCTGGCGATGGCCGTGCTGAGCGTCGCCTGGGCCGCGGCGGCCCTCGTCAGCGCCGCCGCGGGGACCGGCATCCCGGCCGCCATGCTGCCCGCCGCGGTGGTCTTGGGCCTGGTGGCCGCGGCCTACGGATGGGCGGCGCGCCACCTCATCGGCCCCCGGCGGAGCCCATCGGCCACCGACTGAAGGCCGACCTGGCCCTGCTATACTCCGCCCCCGTCGCTCCCTGCGGGCCCGTGGTGTAGCGGCCCAACATGCCAGCCTGTCACGCTGGAGATCGCCGGTTCGAATCCGGTCGGGCCCGCCACTCCCTACATCCTTCGCGGCGTCCTTCATCGCGCGCTCGTTGGCGCGCTGGCTGGCCCGCTCCTCGGAGCCCCGCTGCTCGCGCGCCTCGCGGTCGCGTCGCGCGTCGACGATCGCCTGGCAGGCGGTCGCCACGTCATCGGTCACGGTCAGCAGGTCAAGGTCCTGCGGGCTGATCTTCTCCTCGTACAGCGGCTTGTCGCGGATCCACTGCAGCAGGCCGTTCCAGTAGTCCTTGCCGTAGAGCACCACCGGGAAGTGCTCGACCTTGCCCGGTCTGGATCAGGGTCAGCGACTCGAACAGCTCGTCCAGCGTGCCGAAGCCGCCCGGGAAGATGACGAAGCCCTCCGCGTACTTCACGAACATCGTCTTGCGCACGAAGAAGTAGCGGAACTCCATCCCCAGGTCGACGTACTCGTTGAGGCCCTGCTCGAAGGGCAGCTCGATGTTGCAGCCGATGGACAGGCCGCCACCGTCCTGGGCGCCGCGGTTGGCCGCCTCCATGATCCCCGGCCCGCCGCCGGTGATGATGGCGAAGCCCTGGCGCGCCAGGCCTTCGGCCACGCGGCGAGCGGCGCCGTAGTAGCGGTTGCGGCGGCCGACGCGTGCCGAGCCGAAGATGGTGACCGCCGGCCCGACCTCGGCCAGCGCATCGAAGCCCTCCACGAACTCGCCCTGGATGCGCAGCGCCCGCCAGGTGTCGGTGTCGCGGAACTCGACCGGGGCGCGGGAGCGCAGCAGCTCCTGATCCTCGGTGCGGCGCTCGGTGCTCGCATGTCCACGGACGACCACGGCCCCGCGGCGCCGTTCCGGTTCTCGCTTGCGACGTGGCACGGAGAATGCTCCTCAGCCCGGATTTGTCTGCTGCACTGCCGTCTGCAACGGTTCAGGGTAGACCGGTTCGCGGAAGGCAACTCGACAGCCTGAACAGGCCGATGGTAGGGTGAAGGCCATCCCGGTCGCGGGGCGTTTTCGTGCCGCGATCCGCCCACCGCCGGCCCTTCGAGGATCTATTGCCGAACCTGCTGCGGCGCGTCGCCGCCCTCACCATCATCAGCGCCGTCGGGATTGCCCTCCTGGCGCCACTGGCCGTGGGCTCCGCACGTCCTGTGCGCGACAACGCCTCGGCCACGCTGCTCGGTGATGCATCCAGCAGCAGCATCCTCGACCGCGGCGCGTCCGGGTCGCGAGCAGCTCTCAGCGCTGACGCTGATCGACCAGCGCGGCGCGGACGCTTCCCGAATCCTTCGCCACCGGGCAGCGTCCACTGCCGACCCCGGGCAGCGCTCCCATGCAGGCCACGCTGTACGTCGATCCGGCAGCCGGCACCGGCCATCGCGGCCGTCCCCGAGACGCGTCAAGCCGCCGACGACCGGCGACCGCGTGACCGGTCTCGCGACGTGGTACTGCTGCTCGAGCGGCTATCGCGGCCAGGCGGTGGTGGCCCTGCCAGGCGCCCTGGGCGGCCACTACGATCCGCCGCCGGCATCGCGCACGGTGACCATCTGCGCCGATCGGTGCGCCGAGCTGCCCGTGGTCGACTACTGCGGCTGCCTGTGGGGAACTGCCGACCAGAAGGTCGCCGACCTGTCGCCGGAGGCGTGGGCAGCGATCTCCAACAGCGGCACCTCGGCGGGCGTCATCAGGGTCACCGTTCACCTCGACTGACGCGCCCGGCACGCAGCGTGCTCGGTGAGCGGGCATGCCGTTCCTTCCGTTCGTGCTGCTGATCCTCTGGCAGGTCATCGGCCGCTCGGCGTCGTTCGCGCTGGGCTGGGCGACGGCGCTGTACTTCGGCCAGGTGCCGGGCAAGCAGGGCCACGTCCTGGCGCTGATCAGCCTGCTCGCCGCCGGCTGGGTCCTGCTGCTGGCCGGCTTCGCGGTGCCGCTGCTGGTCGGCGCGGCGGCCGACGCGCTGGGCGTCGTGCCGCGGAACTTCGACCTGGAGTCGCTGGGTCGTGCTCAGCCTTGGTGCGGCCGCTGGTGTTGACGCCACCACTGCTGGCGGCGCTGTCGACCGTGGAACGACCTCAATGAGGACCGCACCGCTGGGGCGCTGGCTGTCGCGCGTGCCGGTCTCCTACCCGGCCACCGCTTCGCTCGGTATCGGCGTGCTCGAGATGGTGGCCTTTGCACCTTTCTTGATCGTTGATCGGTTGCGGCACAAGCGAGTGCTGGCGCAGATGGCCCTCACCATGAAGGAGGGAACCGACGCAGACGCCCTGCAGGAGGCGGTGGCTGCCGGCTTGCGCGCCATGGGCATCGATCGGCTGCGCGTCGAGGAAGCACGTGGCTTCATGGCCTGGCCGCTGCGCACGGTCGGCTTCGCGGTCACCCACCTGCTCGGCGCGGTGGTCCGTGGCGCCCCGGTCTACCTGGCCGCGGATGACCTGAAGGTCTACGCCTACGCCACCAACGTCTCGATCATCGGGCCGGCGTCCAGGGTGCATCGCGCCCGCGCCTCGCTGGAGCGTGAGGTCCCGTTCCACGGCGCGCATCTGACCTGGCAGGAGGAGTCGCAGCGCCTGGAGGACGAGCTGCTGGAAGCCGGCCGCGGCGGGCATGGGATCGCGGCGGTGCGTCGGCGCCTGGACCGCATCCAGCAGCGCATCGACGCCGCGCCGCTGGCGGTCGACGAGTGGAACCTGCTGTACCGGCTGCGCCTCCAGGTCGAGCAGCGGGCGGACGAGGCGGAGCAGGCCCGCCACGCTCGGGCCAGCGCCTGACTCGACCGCAGCCGCTGATGCGACCGCCAGCCGCTACCGGCTGAAGGCGAGCACCGCGATGCCGATCACCATGACGAAGCCAATGATCACGATCACCAGCCGCGCCGCCCAGTTCGTGGTGCGAGCCGGATAGGGCTGGTACGGCCGTCCCTTGCGGCGCCGCGTCATCGGCCCCACTCGCGGCGCAGCAGGAAGGGCGTGACCAGCGCGTCGCGGCTCGACACGCTGCGCAGCTGCTTGCGCACCCGCTTCAGCAGCTTGCCGTGGTAGGAGCCGTCGCCGTACGGCTCGTGCAGGCGAGCCACGTCCCAGTCGTGCGTGCCGGTGATCGCCGACTCGGGGAGGTAGCGGTCCAGCACCGCCTTCGCCTCGTCGATCGCCACGAAGCGGCGCACCCTGGCCGAGTTGTCGAGCAGCGTCAGCAGGTCGCCGAAGCTCGCCTCGAGGTCGGTGACCAACGTGGAGAGGCGCTCCATGGTGCCCGGCATGCGCTCGACCTTGAACAGGCCGCCCAGCAGGGCCTTTCGGTCCTCGTCGTCCAGGCCGGCGAGCGCCTCGCGCAGGTTCGGCACGCCGGACGCCGCGTCGGCGACCGGGCACCGCGTAGTCGTAGAGGTGGACCATCATGGCGCGGCCCAGCGTAGCCGCCTGAGGACGGCCGCGCCGCCGGGGCTACAATCCCGCCACCCGTTCGGAGGTTCCCACGCTCGTGCTGCTCGAAGGCAAGAAGCTGCTCATCACCGGCGTCCTGACCGATGACTCGATGGCCTTCGCCGTCGCCCAGGTCGCCCAGCAGTCCGGGGCGGAGGTGCTGCTGACCAGCGTCGGCCGGGCCATGAGGCTGACCCAGCGGGTGGCCAAGAAGCTGGACCCGGTGCCGGACGTGATGGACATGGACGTCAACAACGACGAGCAGATCGCGGCCGTGGCCGCCGAGGTGTCGAAGCGCTGGGGCAGGCTGGACGGCGCGCTGCATTCGATTGGTTTCATGCCCCAGGACGCGTTGGGCGGCAACTTCATGACCACGCCATGGGAGAGCGTGGCGATCGGCTTCCAGACCTCGGCCTTTTCGCTCAAGGCGCTGGGCGCGGGCCTCCTGGAGCCGATGAAGGCGGCGAGCGACGCCAGCCTGGTCAGCCTCACCTTCGACGGACGGTTCGCCTGGCCGATCTACGACTGGATGGGCGTCGCCAAGGCAGGGCTGGAGGCCACCACTCGCTACATGGCACGCGACCTGGGCCCGCACGGCATTCGCGTCAATACCGTCTCCGCCGGACCGATCCGGACCATGGCCGGCAAGAACATCCCCGGCTTCGACCAGATCTCCGGCAGCTGGCTGAAGCGCGCCCCGTTGGGCTGGTCGCTGTCGGACGCGACGCCGGTCGGCCAGATGGTCTGCTTCCTGTTCAGCGACTGGTCGAAGATGACCACCGGCGAGATGATCCACGTGGACGGTGGCTATCACGCCATGGGGACCGATATCAGCTTCTGAGTCAGCCGGCTCGTGGTCAGCCGGCGTGCACCTGGGCCATCCGGCGCTCGTGATCCAGCAGCCAGGCCTTGCGCCAGCTGCCGCCGCCGTAGTTGCCGACCTCGCCGCTCTTGCGCACCACCCGATGGCACGGGATCACCACCGCGATCCGGTTCGCGCCGTTGGCCGTGCCGGCCGCGCGCTGGGCGCCCGGCCGCCCTGCCTCGTTGGCCAGCGCCTCGTAGCTGAGGGTGCCGCCGGTCGGGATCTGACGCAGGGTGGCCCAGACCCGCTCCTGGAACGGCGTGCCGGGCGCGACCAGCGGCAGGTCGAACGCCTCGCGGCGGCCGGCGAAGTAGTCGCCCAGCTGTTCCTCCAGCCGATCCAGCCATGCATGCCGTCCGGCCACGACCGGGCGTTGCAGGCGTCGGGCGAGGACGTCGAGCTGGGTGGGCAGCATCGGTCGGTCGCTGAACTCGAGCAGGCAGATGCCATCGTCGGTGGCGCCGGCCAGCAGGGTGCCCAGCGGGCTGCGCAGCATGGTCACGACCACCGCGGCGGCGCCGGATCGACGTCGGCGCGTCGCCCGTGCTGCCCGCAGCACTGGGCGCAGGCGTTCGGCTCGTCGCTGCTCCGCATCGCTCGGCCGCGGCTGGGCGGTCGCGAGCGGCCGGCAGCGCAGGCACGGCCGGTAGCCTGCAAAGAGCGCCTCCTTGGCGCTGGAGAAGCGCTCGACATTGCCCGGCAGCGGAGAGGGCGCCGGGCAGCCGGCGCGGCAGAAGATGTTGGTGCTGCGCACCGCGGTGATGGGCTGGCTCACGGAATCCCTCGATGTTGGTCCATGCAACGGGTGAAACGCTCGACCCGCCGGGAGTGTGAGACGGGCCATGACCAATGTCGCATGGCGGACACAGCCGGGGTCGCCGACCATCGGCCCATGGACCCGACGCAACTGCTAGCTGCCTGCGGCTTGCTGATCGGTACCGTCGACTACGCGTTGCTGGTGCGCCGCCGAGCCGCCATGCGGCGCCAGTGGCGCGAGGCGTCGGCGCGCCAGGCCAGCCGGGCCTCGTTCTAGGGATCCGCCCGCTCGCGGACGATCGCCAGATCTAGGCGTTTGCTGCGCGCCGATCCTGCAGCATCAGGTTGATGGTGAACGGTGTGCTGCCCAGCAACCGCTCGCCCGCGCGCAGCTCCAGCCGATGTTTCCCGATCTCGCGGATCTGCAGCCCCTTCAGATCCGCCACGATGTTGGCGGTGATCGCCTTGGGCGGCACCTCCAGCCGCATCTGAGGCGGTCGCGCCAGCATCGGCTGACCCGATGGCCCCAGCACCTGGAAGGTGAGCTGGTGCTGGCCCGGATCGGCCTCCAGCACCGCCACGATGAACAGGCGGCCGTAGACGGTTGGCAACCGGGTCACGTTGATCTGGCTGAACATGCCGATGGCGCTCACCTTGCCGTCCTGGCCCGTGATGGCGTGGTCGCACAGCAGCAGGGTGTGGAGCTCCAGATGGGGCTCGGGCATGCGGCCGAGTCTAGGCCGATGCCCGGTCGAAGGCCATGCGGACGGCCGACCTGCGCCAGGCTGACCAGCGGCAGTGCCGACGGCCTCGTCGCGCGTGAACCAGGCCGCCTCGTCGGTGGAGCCGTCCACCTCGGGGCGCAGCTCGCCGCCCACGATCCGGACCCGGTAGACCACCTGGAGCGCCGTGGTACGCCTCGTCGGCGCCGTCCCGCGGGTGCCGCCAGCGGTCCGACCAGGACAGCACGTCGGCGAGATCGAGGATCTCGCCGCGCAGCCCGGTCTCCTCGGTCAGCTCGCGCAGGGCGCCGTCGCGCGGGTCCTCGCCGAAGTCCAGGCCGCCGCCGGGCAGCGTCCACTCGCCGACGCCCGACCAGGACCCCGGCGCAATGCGGGTCAGCAGGATCCGTCCATCGTCGACGCACAGCGCGTATGCGCCGATGCGCGTGACCTCGCGGTCCGGCGGCCCGGTCGCGACGTCGGCATCACCCATGCTGCGGGTCGTCGCGGTAGGCATCCGGGTCCAGCAGCCAGCGTAGATGGCCTGCGCCCGGACGCGGCTCACCGTCGAACTCCAGGCAGGCCATGCCGCCCTTGCGCAGGCCGATCGACGCCGCCCCGCTCAGGTCGGCGAGCGCGTCGGACAGGTCGGGATCGTGCCCGACCAGGGCGACCCGTTCCGCCGGGCCGTGATCCGCCACGGTGGTGGCCATGTCCGTCCAGCTGGCGCCGGGGCGCAGCCGGTCGTCGACCACGATCTGCAACCGCAGGCCCAACCCTTCGACCAGTAGCTCCGCCGTCTGATGAGCGCGTGGCAGCGGCGAGCTGATGACGACGTCTGGCGCCACGCGCAGCCGACGCCACAGCCCGGCAGCGTTGTGCAGGCGCCTGCGCCCCTTGTCGGTCAGCTCGCGGGCATCGTCGTTCTGCGGTCGGGGATCGCCGGCATCGCCGTGCCGCAAGAAATAGATGATCACGTCGCCGCGGCCATCAGGCCACCGTCTCCGGATCGGGGTTACTCCCGGACCTGCCGGCATGTCCGCCGGTGACGCCCCGCGCATGGCCGGTCGAGGTCACGGCCAGCATGGCCGGTGCGGTGGTGGCGGCCTTGGGTAGGGAGACCGTCAGCACGCCGTTGCCGTAGCTGAGGTTGGCGCGCCCGGCGTCGACGGCGCAGGGCAGGCTGATGGTTCGTTCGTATGGGCCATAGCTCCACTCGCGCAGCACGTAGCTGATGCGTTCCTGGCCTTCGCCATGTTGGCGGGCACGGATCGTGAGCGTGCCGTCGTCGCGCACGTCGACGCTGATGTCCTCGACCGCCACGCCGGGCATCGGCGTCACCAGGATCAGCTCGCGGTCGTTCTCGAAGATGTTCAACGGGATGGCGGTGACGTCGGTCATGGCGATTCCTCCTGCAGGACCGATGCTACCGCCGCGACCCGACCATCAGTAGCGACGCCTCAGTCCGGAAACGCCTCCGGGCCGCGCTCCGAGAGCTCGCGCGCGTGCTCCTCGTGATCCTCCGGTGGGATCCACGAGTACGGGTAGCGGTCATCCTCCAGGTCGACTGCCTGGTTGGTCAGGTGCAGCGGATGGAAGGTGTCGATCATCACCGCCAGCTCCTCGGTTGCGTCCTTGCCGATCGACGCCTCCACCGTGCCCGGATGCGGCCCGTGCGGGATTCCCGCCGGATGGACGGTGAAGCTGGCGATATCCACGCCGCGGCGGCTCATGAAGTTGCCTGCCACGTAGTAGATGACCTCGTCGCTGTTGATGTTCGAGTGGTTGTATGGCGCCGGGATGGCCAGCGGGTGGTAGTCGAACTTGCGCGGCACGAAGCTGCACACCACGAAGTTGCGAGGCTGGAAGGTCAGGTGCACCGGCGGCGGCTGGTGCACGCGCCCGGTGATCGGCTCGAAGTCGCCGATGTTGAAGGCGAACGGCCACAGGTAGCCGTCCCAACCGACCACATCGAACGGATGGTGGTGGTAGTGATAGGGCGTGATCCGATCTTTGCTCCGCACCCGGATCACGTAGTCGCCGTGATCGGTGAGCGGCGCCATCTCGTCCGGTGGCCGGATGTCGCGGTGGTAGTAGGGCGAGTGCTCCAGCAGCTGGCCGTACTCGTTGCGGTAGCGCCGCGGCGGCTCGATCTCGGACGGGCACTCCAGCCAGAGCATCCGCTGTTCCACGCCCGAAGCCGGCATGAGCCGATAGGTGGTGCCGATGGGGATGACCAGGTAGTCGCCGGGGCCGTACTCGATGGGGCCGAAGTTAGTTTCCAGCGTGCCGGTGCCCTCGTGCACGAAGAACATCTCGTCCGCCACGCCGTTGCGGTAGTAGTCACCCATCGGCTCCGCCGGCCGCACCACCCCGAACGTCACGTCGCCGTTGAAGAAGAGGGGAACGCGCCCGGACAGGGCGTCGCCGGCAGGATCCAGAGCCTTGGTGTTGACCAGGTGATGCCGATGCGGCGCGCTGCCGTCAGGGTCGGCCGTCTCGATCTTCACCGGGGTCGGATCGTCGATCTGGTGCGTCTGGGTCGGCGGGGTGTGGTGGTAGAGGAGCGACGAGCGCCCGGCGAAGCCCTCGACCCCGAAGAGCTCCTCCGCGTACAGCGTTCCGTCGTCGCGCCGGAACTGGGTGTGGCGCTTGTGGGGCACGCGTCCGCGCTGCACGTAGAACACTCAGCCATTCTAGGCGGCGCCTGATGTCGGCATGGCGCCTGCGGGCTGGGTTGTTGCGCGGTTGCGCGGTTGCGCGGTTGCGCAACCAGGTGAGATAGTTGCGTCGTCAACCAGGAGACCCGATGCCCATCACCCGCCTGAACCACGCGGTCCTGTTCGTCCGCGACGTCGATCGTGCGGCGGCGTTCTACCGCGAGGCCTTCGGCTTCGAGGAGATGGAGCGCCCCGCCGGCATGCGGGCGGCCTTCATGCGCTCGCCGACCGGCGGCAACCACCACGACCTGGGGCTGTTCGAGGTCGGCCCGGCGGCCACGAAGCCGCCGCGAGGTTCGGTGGGCCTGTACCACCTGGCCTGGCAGATCGACACGATCGAGCAGCTGGCCGAGATGGCGAAGACCCTCACCGAGCTGGGAGCCCTTTCCGGCGCCAGCGACCACGGCGTCAGCAAGTCCCTCTACGGGCGCGACCCCGATGGCAACGAGTTCGAGGTGATGTGGCAGGTCCCGCAGGAGGCGTGGGGCGAGTTCGCCGATCAGGCGACCATCATGCCGCTGGACCTGGATGCCGAGGTGGCGCGTTGGGGCGCGGGAGCCGCCGTCCAGTAGCGGCTCAGCGCTCTCGCGCGCCGGTCCAGCGCGTCGAGGTCGATGATGATCAGCTTCTCGTGCTCCAGGCGCAGGATGCCGTCGTCGATCAGGTCGGCCAGCAGCCGATTCACGCTCTGCCGGGTGCCGCCGATCATGGCCGCCAGGTCGGACTGGGTGTAGGGCCAGTCAAGCTCGATCGATCGCGTGACGCCGGGATGCGAGTGCCGCGCCAGCTCGGACAGGCGCGCCGCCAGTCGGCCGGCCAGATCCAGGAAATGCAGCTCTTCCACGTGCTTGGTGAGGCGTCGCAGCAACCCGGCCAGCGCGGCAAAGAGGGCGTCACGGAGCTCCGGGTGCTGCTGCACGAGCTCGCGGAACACGTCCCGCGGGAGGCTGAGCGTCTCGGTCGGCTCGACCGTGGTGGCGGTGGCCGAGCGCGGCCGCCCGTCGAGCAGCGACAGCTCACCGAAGAAGTCGCCCGGGCGCAGGGTGGCGATGATCGCCTCGTCGCCCTCGGCCGACGGCAGCAGGATCTTCACCGCGCCGCCCATGATCACGTGGAGCGCATCGCCCGGATCCCCCTGGTGGAAGATCACCTCGTTGCGCCGGAAGTGGCGATGCCGGAGGCGACGGCCGACATCGGCCAGCACCGGTTCCGGACAGGGCGCGAAGAGCGGACAGCCCCGCAGCGCCTGGACGGCGGCGCGGTCATCGATCGAGGTCATTGCACCGAGTGTACGACGCGCGAGCGATCCGGCCCGCGGCTGCTCGGTACACTCGCGACCCGTGACCGAGCGCCCACCGCCCACGACCGTCATTCGCAGCGACGCCCACCTGGCCCACACCGGCCTGGTGGAGCTGCTGGCGGGTCGCGAAGTGCCCTGCTTCGAGGCGCCGCAGCGGGCCATCGAGATCGAGCGCGCGCTGGCGGCCGATGGTGGCTTCACCTTGGTCGAGCCGGAGACGTTCGGGACGGATCCGATCACCGCCGTCCACGACCCTGACCTGGTCGAGATGGTCGACACGGTCTGGACCGATGCGCTGGCCGCCGGCGACGTCGACGGCACGCGACCACTGCTCCCCGACACCTTCAAGCTGGCGGCCTATGCGGGTCCGATGGCGCTCCCGCAGCTGCCGTCGTCGGCGCGCCACCGGCTGGGCGCCTACTGCTTCGACACCGCCACGCCGATCGTGGCGGGCACCGCGGCGGCAGCCCGAGCGGCGGTGGACGTGGCGCTCAGCACGGCGGCACGGGTGGTGCGTGGCGAGCGGCTGGCGTACGGCCTGTGCCGGCCACCCGGGCACCACGCCGCTCGCGGCATGCTCGGCGGCTACTGCTTCTTCAACAACGCGGCGATCGCGGCGGAATGGCTGCGACGGGAAGGCGGGTTCGCGCGGGTCGCGATCCTGGACGTGGACTATCACCACGGCAACGGCACGCAGCAGATCTTCTGGGAGCGTGGCGACGTCCTGTACGTGTCGCTGCACGCCGACCCGGACCGGGCCTATCCCTACTACTCGGGCTTCGCGTCGGAAACGGGCGCCGGTGACGGCGAGGGACGGACCGTCAACCTCCCGCTGCCGGCCGCGACCGGCCTGGATGGCTACGCGGTCGCGCTCGGCCGCGGGTTGGAGGCCATCGGCTCATTCGCGCCCGACGCCCCGCTGGTGCTGTCGCTGGGCTTCGACACCTTCGAGCGCGACCCGATCGGCGACCTGGCGCTGCGCACCACCGATTACGGCGAGCTGGGTCGGATGGTCGGGGGCAGCGGCCTGCCGATCGTCGCGCTGCAGGAGGGCGGCTACGCGATCGACGCCATCGGCGCCAATGCCCGGGCCTTCCTGCGCGGGCTGCGCGGAGAGGTCGCCTAGGGCTTGTCGCCGCCTGCCTGGCTGGGGCCCAGCGCGCCGTCCGGGGCGATCCACTGGGTCATCGCGTATTCGCCAGCCGGCCGCCCGGCGAGCGCCGGCCAGGCGTAGCGGAGCCGCACTCGATACTGGTTCCAGCGCGTGGCCTCCGCGCGCAGTGAGCACGCGACCGCCAGTGGCTCGGCCAGGAGCTTCCGTCCCGGCAGCTGCTGCACGACGCCCGGTCGCGTGCCGGCCTGCTCGTCGAAGCATTCGAACTGACGGCGTCCCTTCGGCTCCTGCCGAAGATCCTCCAGCACGGTGGCGGCGATCTGGGTGAGGGTGACGTGGTCGTCGGGCAGGGCAACCGGCGGCGGCTCGAAGCTGAGCGAGCCCACCAGCGACTCGAGCTCCGTCCGCAGCTCGTGCTGGCCGGGGCCACGCAGGCGGGCATCCAGCCGATACCAACCACCTGCCATGTCGGGCCGAGCCACGGTCCAGCTCAACAGCTGGTCCTCCCCGTCGGTCGACTCGCGGTAGAGCGCAGGCATGCCGCCAACCGTCACTGCCTCGGCATCGGCCGGGGGCTCGTCCTGCCAGACATCGGCGGAGAGGGAGCTGCCGCTGGTGAGCTCCAGCGCCATGGACCCTGCGCCGAGGTCCTCGGCGGAGAGGGCGCAGGCCGGGGCGTCATCGGCGCGGCACAGCGAACCGGCGTCGACTCCGGGCGTGACGAGGTAGCCGACGACGTCGCCGTCGTCCGCGTGGACGGGCTTGTCCAGTGCCGACCATTGCCAGCCGGCGGGATGGGTGAAGGCGAGGTCGTCGACCTGCTGGGCCACCGCCGCCGCGCCGCTGGGCTGAGGGCTGGACGCCGCACCACCGCCGCAGGCAGCCAGCGCCAGCAGCAGGCCCATCGACGCCGCGGTGACGCGCGTCGTCGTCACCGGATTGATTCGCCTCAAGCCGACAGGAACTCTGCCAGCGCGCGCGGATCGATGTTGCCGCCGCTGATGACCACCACCCGATGGTCGTCGCCGGGCGGCTGCGGGGCAGCGCCGGACAGGTGGGCGGCCATGGCCGCGGCGCCCGAGGGCTCGACCACGAGACGCGCGCCAGTGGCCAGGCGCCGAATGGCGTCGACCATCTGCTCCTCGCTCACGGTCACGATCTCGTCCATATATCGCCGCAGATGCATGAATGGAAGGCGCCCAAGATGCTCCACTCGCAGCCCGTCGGCCATGGTACGGGTGGTCAGACTGGAGTCCCAATGGACCACCTCACCGGTGGCCAGGGACTCGCGCGCATCGGCCGCCAGCTCAGGCTCGACCCCGATCACGCGCGCCTGCGGCGCCAGGCTCTTGATGGCGGTGGCGATGCCGGACGAAAGTCCCCCTCCGGAGACCGGGATCAGCACGCTTGTGACCTCCGGCAGATCCTCGGCGATCTCCAGCCCCGCGGTGCCCTGGCCGGCGATGATGCGCCGGTCGTCGTACGGCTCGATCATCACCAGGCCGCGTTGCGCCACCAGGTCCAGCGCCACCTTGTGCCGCTCGTCCGAGCTGGGTCCGGTGAAGACGATCTCGGCGCCGTCGCGGCGCACGCCCTCGACCTTGACCTGCGGCGCAGCCTCGGGCATGACGATCACCGCCGGGGCGTCGAGCAGGCGCGCCGCGCGCGCCACCGCCTGGGCGTGGTTGCCGGATGAGTAGGTCACCACTCCCCGGGACCGCTCCTCGTCGGACAGCGAGCGGATGGCGTTGTAGGCGCCGCGCATCTTGAAGGCGCCGACCGGCTGCAGGCTCTCCGGCTTGAGCCAGGTGCGGTCGTCCCAGCGCAGCAGCGGGGTGCGGGTCGCGACGCCCCGGATCCGCTCGGCCGCCTGGCGGATCTCGTCGATGGTCACCAGCTCCAGCCCGTCGAGCTGGTCGGCGTGCTCCTCCAGGTGGGCCACGATGAAGCGCTCCACGATCTCGGAGACCGGCATGGCGCCGCGCACCAGATGCATGCCGCGCACCTCCCAGGCCGGCTCCGGCAGCGCGCCGAGCGCGGTCGACACCTCTGCCAGCTGAGCCGAGACCCGCCGCAGCAGCTCGGCCGGATCGGTCCGTCGCTCCCGCTCGATTGCCGCCAGGCGGCCCGCATCGGCCTTGGTGCGACCGAATGCCGGCTCCTCGGTCCCGCCCTGGGACGCCGCCAGCAGCGCGCGGATCTGCTCCAGCCAGTACGCGGGGAACTCCGCCAGGTGGGCCCACACCTGCCCCGCCTCCCAGCGCTCCTCGGCGCCGGGATCGGGGTCGCTCAGGGTGGTGGGCAGCGGACGTGCCGCGTGATCGGCCAACCGTCGCTCGACGCGACCCAGACGCTCGCGGATGGCCTCGACCTCGATGGTGGCCGTCATCGGTCCGCCGGCCGTTCGACGATCGGGGTGCTCAGCGATCCCAGCCGTTCGACCGTCAACGTGACGCTGTCGCCTGGCTCCAGCCAGCGGCCGAACGATTCGTCCTTGATCTCCAGCAGGCAGCCGGTCCCCACCGTGCCTGAGCCCAGCAGGTCGCCCGGGCGCAGGCGGACGTCCGCGCTGGCACGCGCCACCATGTCGCCGAAGCCGAACTGCGCGTCCGACCAGCGGCCGTGGCTCAGCTCCGCGCCGTTGACCGAGGCCGTCATCGCCAGGTCGTAGCCGTTGCCCCGGCGCGCATCGGCCAGCTCGTCCGGCGTGACCAGCCATGGACCGATGGAGCTGGCGAAGTCCTTCCCCTTGGCCGGTCCCAGCCGCACCGTCGTCTCCTCCCGCTGCAGGTCCCGGGCGCTCCAGTCATTGAAGACCAGGTACCCGCCGATCGCCTCCTCGCCGCGCTCCGCGTCCAGGCTCTGCGCCGGCGTGTCGATCAGGGCCGCCACCTCCAGCTCGTAGTCGAGCTCCGATGACGCGGCCGGGCACCAGACCGCCTCTCCAGGCCCGCGGATCTCCGACACGTTGCTGAAGTAGAAGATCGGCAGCCGGTACCACGCCTCCGGCACCGTGCCGCCCCGCCGCTCCCACATGGTCCGCACATGGCCTTCGAAGGCGTAGAAGTCGCGCAGGCTGGGCGGCTGCAGGATGGGTGGGCCGAACAGCACGTCCTTGCCGTCCAGGATCGCCTCGTCGTCCTCCGCCGCCGCGGCGTAGCCGTCCACCACCTCGGCCAGCGCTTCAACGCGCAGGCCGCGGGCCAGGTGCTCGTCCAGAGTGGTGATCGGCTGCCGGAAGAGCACTGCGTTGTGCGCTCGGCGCGGATCCTCCAGCACCAACCCCTGGCGCGCCTCTTCCAGGTCCAGCCAGCGCCGTGGATCTGGGCCGGTTTCCCGCGCGGCGGCGAGCCGCCAGGGCGAGCCGGCCGGCGCGTTGCGCTCCCGGACGTGGGCGATCTTCACGCGGCCGAGTCTACCGTTCCGGCCGGTCCGGGCCGCTCCACCGATACAATCGGGCCCGACGTGAAGCGCATCGGATTCCTGTCCTTTGGTCATTGGTCGTCATCGCCGCACTCGGAGGTGCGATCGGGCGCGGATGCGTTGCAGCAGTCGATCGAGCTGGCGGTGGCAGCCGAGCAGCTGGGCGCCGACGGCGCCTACTTCCGCGTCCACCACTTCGCTCGGCAGCTGGGCTCGCCGTTCCCGCTGCTGGCCGCCATCGGCGCGCGCACCAGCCGGATCGAGATCGGCACAGCGGTCATCGACATGCGCTACGAAAACCCGTTCTACATGGTCGAGGACGCGGGCGCGGCCGATCTGATCGCCGGCGGCCGCCTGCAGCTGGGCATCAGCCGTGGCTCGCCGGAGCAGGTGATCGACGGCTTCCGCCATTTCGGGTACGTGCCCGGCGAGGACGAGGACGACGGTGCCATGGCGCGGCGCCATGCCGAAGTCTTCCTGGAGCTGCTGTCCGGCGAGGGCTTCGCGGAGCCGAACCCCAGGCCGATGTTTCCCAACCCACCCGGTCTCCTGCGCCTCGAGCCGCACTCCGAGGGCCTGCGCGACCGGATCTGGTGGGGATCGGCGAGCAACTCGACCGCGGAGTGGGCGGCCCGGCTGGGGATGAACATGCAGACTTCCACCCTGAAATTCGACGAAAGCGGCCAGCCGCTGCATGTGCAGCAGACGGAGCAGATCAACGCCTTTCGTGAGGCCTGGCGGGCGGCGGGACATGAGCGTGAGCCGCGCGTCTCGGTGAGCCGCAGCATCTTCGCCCTGGTCGACGACCGCGATCGCGCGTTCTTCGGTCACTCGCGCTCCGAGACCGATCAGATCGGCTACCTGGACGAGACGACGCGCGCCGTGTTCGGCCGCACCTATGCCGCCGAGCCGGACGTGCTGGTCGAGCAGCTGGCGCGCCGACACCGCCATCGCCGCCGCCGACACGCTGCTGCTGACCGTGCCGAACCAGCTGGGGGTCGACTACAACGCCCACGTCATCGAGAGCATCCTGACCCACGTGGCGCCGGCTCTCGGCTGGCGCTGATCCTTGCCCTGCGGCGGCCCGCGCCGCGAGAATGCAGACCTCCCGAGCCATCCCGCCACCAGAGGTGCCAGCGTGGCGCGTCTCCAGCACAAGTCGGTCACCAAGCCTGACGAGGTGAGGCCCTATCCGCTCGGCCAGAACGAGCTGTTCGAGATGGACGACTTCGTCATTGGCCGCATGGTCCACGAGCCGGGCTGGCAGTGGAGCAACAACGTGCGACCCATCGCCGGCACCGATCGGTGCGAATACCACCATCTTGGCTACTGCGTCTCCGGCCGCTCTGCAGGTGACGCTGCGCGATGGGTCCGAGGCGGAGATCGGTCCGGCCGAGGTCTTCGAGATCCCGGCCGGCCACGATGCGCGCGTGATCGGCGACGAGCCATGGATCGCGATCGACTTCCGTGGGGCACGGTCCTATGCGCGGCCGGTCTCGGCCAGCACGGACCGGATCCTGGGCACCATCCTGTTCACCGACATCGTCGGCTCCACCGACCAGCTGCGCCGCATGGGCGACACCGCCTGGCGTGACATCCTCAGCCAGCACAACGAGCTGGTCCAGTTCGAGCTGGACCGATACCGCGGGCCGCCTGGTCAAGCACACCGGGGACGGCGTGGTCGCCCTGTTCGACGGAGCCGCCCGGGCGGTCGAGTGCGCCGCGGCGATCGTCGCGCGGGTGCGCGACCATCGATCTCCAGATCCGAGCGGGTCTGCACACCGGCGAAGTCGAGCTGGTGCCCGACGACGTGCGCGGCGTGGCCGTCCACCTGGCGTCGCGGATCATGGACGAGGCCGGTCCCGGCGAAGTGCTCGTCTCGGGCGTTACCCGCGAGCTGCTGGCCGGATCAGGGCTTACGTTCGAGTCCCGCGGCCAGCACGTGCTGAAGGGGATCGAGGGCGAGCGGGAGCTGTTCGCGCTGCATTCCGCCTGACGCGGGTCGGGTCGCCGGCCTCAGGCGGGAGCCGGGCGGAAGCCCGAGCAGGCCAGGTTGACGCGCTGGAAGCCATCCGGCCCGGGTGTGGCGTACACCACCTGCTCGACCAGGTACCAGCCGTCGTCGGGGTTGTGGCCATGAACGCGATAGTTGACCCGCACCCGATCGGCCAGGGCCTCCACCTCGCTGGCAACCAATTCGGTCACGTCGTCATCGCCGAACCAGCGAGAGATCGCGGCTGCGGCCGCCTCGCCGCCGATGTGCTCTCGGAACGGCTTCGCGTCGTTGGCCACCACCGCCAGGAAACGCGCCTCAGGAGCGAAGCACGACGCCACCCGCTCCCAGTCGTGGGCGATGATGCCGTCGACCAGGCGCTGGCCGAGCTCGACCCCGGTTGCCAGGTCGTCTTCGGCCGTTGATGACGGTTCGTTCACAGGTTGCCGCGTCGCTCCTGCTCGCGTTCGATCGCTTCGAACAGCGCCTTGAAGTTGCCGACCCCGAAGCCGCGCGAGCCATGGCGCTCGATGATCTCGAAGAAGAAGGTCGGCCGATCCTGCACCGGCTTGGTGAAGATCTGGAGCAGGTAGCCCTCTTCGTCGCGGTCCGCCTCGATGCCGAGCTCCTCCAGAACGTCCATCGGCACACCCACGTCGCCCACCCGATCGGGCAGTGACTCGTAGTAGGCGTGCGGCAGGCCCAGGAACTCGACGCCGCGCTCGCGGAGCGTGCGGACCGTGCCGACGATGTCCTCCGTCCGCAGCGCGATGTGCTGCGTGCCGGCATCCAGGTAGTAGTCCAGGAACTCCTGGATCTGGCTCTTCTTCTTGCCCTCCGCCGGCTCGTTGATCGGGAACTTGACCCGGCCATTGCCATTGGTCATGACCTTCGACATCAGCGCGGAGTACTCGGTGTGGATGACCTTGTCGTCGTAGTGGATCAGCTGGCTGAAGCCGAGCACGTCGCGGTAGAAGTCGACGAAGCGGTTCATGTCGCCCAGCTCGACGTTGCCGACGCAGTGGTCCACCTCCAGTAGCTGCTGGCCCGTGGCAGCCGGCGCCGGCCTGCGCACCTTGTGGTAGCCCGGCGCGAAGGTGCCGCCGTAGTCGCTGCGGTCGACGAAGGAATGGATGACCTCACCGTAGGTGTGGATGGCGCTGCGGCGCAGGACGCCCTTCTGGCCCTCTGTGGTCGTGGGCTCCAGCGCGGAGCGCGCACCACGCGAGGTGGTCTCGCGCCACGCCGACTCCACGTCGTCAACGGCGAAGGCGATGTCGTGCACCCCGTCGCCATGCCGGTGGACGTGCTCGGCGATCTCGCCATCCGGCGAGAGAGGTCCGGTGAATACGAAGCGGATGTCGTTCTGGACCATGACGTAGCTGGCCCGATCCCGGACGCCCGTCTCCAGCCCTGCGTAGGCGACCGGGGAGAAGCCCCACAGCGCGCGGTAGTAGTGCGCTGCCTGCTTGGCGTTGCCCACCCAGAACTCGATGTGATCGATGCCCTTCAGCGGCAGGAAGTCCTGCGCCTCCGCGGCGGCGTTGGGGTTGATGACGGCCCCGGCCTGGTTGGCGGCGCCGCGGCTGATGGTGTCGGTCATGACTCGCTCCTGGCCCGATGCTTGAGCCGATCCACGGTTTGGGCCGCGATCAGCGTCACCTCGATCATCTTGTCGACCGCGGCATCCAGGTCTTCGGGGGACAGGTACGTCTCCTCGGACGACACGTCCTCCGACAGCACGTCGCTGACGGTCAGCATGCACGCGGCCTGGATCCCCTCCCGTGCGGCAAGCACGAACAGTGCCGAGGCCTCCATCTCGAAGGCCAGCACCCCGCGCTCGCGCCACTTGGTGGTGTAGTCCGGATCGGGGTTGTAGAAGACGTCGACCGATGCCACCGACCCCACGTGGACCGGGATGCCGGCCTCCTGGGCGGCGTGGTACAGGGCGTGGGTCAGCGCAAAGTCCGCGGTCGGAGCGAACGGATCGCCGTGCAGGTAGGTCCGCGTGGCGCCGTCGACCGGACTGGCCGAGATGGCGATCACCAGGTCGCCGGTGCGCAACCCCGGTGCGATGCCGCCACACGTCCCCACCCGGATCAGCTGCTGGGCGCCGAGGCGCAGCAGCTCCTCGGCCACGATTGAGAAGCTGGGCGTCCCCATGCCGCTGGTCTGGACGCTGACCGGGCGACCGCGGTAGGTGCCGGTCCAGCCCAGCAGGCCCCGGTGCTCGTTGACCGGCTTGCTGTTGCCGATGCCCCCGTCGAAGCGCTGCGCAATGCGCTTGGCCCGGTTCGGATCACCGGGCAGCAGCACCAGCGGCGCGTAGTCTCCGGGTTCGGCGTGCAGGTGAATCTGCGGCACGCGCGTAGCGTACGCATCCGGGGACGCAGTTGCCAGCCCGGGCTCGGCTAGCATCGGTGGCCGATGACCGAATCGCGCCTGCCGGACATGACCGATGCGCTCGCCTTCGCCGAAGCGACGGTGCGCCGCGCCGGCGCGCTGCTGACCGCCAGCTACGAGCAGGTCATGCGGATCGACTACAAGAGCGCCCGCGACGTGGTGACCGAGGTCGACTACGCGTCGGAGAAGCTGGTGCTCGATGCGATCCGCGAACGCTATCCCGACGACGGCATCCTGGCTGAGGAATCGGGCCATCACCGGCGCCGGAACCGGGAACCGTTCGCCGGCCGAACCTGGGTGGTCGACCCATTGGACGGGACCGTCAACTACGCCAATGGGATTCCGTATTTCTGCGTGTCGATGGCGCTGGTCGATGCCGACGGGCCACTGCTGGGCGTCATCCTGGACCCGCAGCGTGACGACCTGTACGCGGCAACACGGGGCGGCTCGACCACCCTCAACGGCGAGCCGGTGCGCGCCTCAGGGAAGGATCAGCTGAGCGACTACGTGGTCAGCCTGGCGGTGATCGGGCGTGGCGGCCTGGGCCGCGAGCGGCGAATCGCCCGCTCGATCCGGATCCACCGCCGCATGGGGAGCGCCGCGCTGGCGCTGGCCTACGTGGCCAACGCGCGATTCGATGCCTTCGTGCAGAACGGCGGGCTCTCGCTGTGGGACGTGGCCGCCGCCGGCCTGATCGCCGAGCGCGCCGGCGCCACGGTCAGCGACCTGCACGGCGGTCCGTGGTGGGACCCGCTGGCGCGTGGGGCGACGATCAGCATCGTGGCCGCCCCGCCGCCGCACCATGCCGCGCTGCTCGAGATGCTTGCGGCGGTGGGGACCCAGGTCCGCGCGAGACGGCCGTAGACGCCGAGGCGCCTCAGGGCTGCTGCAGCACGCTGGCGAACATGGCCAGCGTGCGGGCCGTGGCGCCCCAGACCAGCTGGCCCTCCGCGCGGTAGCCGCCCACCCGCAGCGTCCAGCCCGGCCCGTGGACGATCTCGTCGGTGACGGCGCCATCGTGGAGCAGCTGGCGCAGTGGCAGCTCGACGATCAACGCCACCTCGTCCGTCTGTGGCGCCATCTCGGGCCGGGCCGGCAGCGCGCCGACGAACGGACGCAGCGAGAAGTTGGTGACCGGGATCCAGACGTCGTCCAGGGCACCCAGAATGGTGACGCCCTCCGGCGCCACCCCGATCTCCTCCTGGGTCTCGCGCAGCGCGGTGGCCTCACGCGATGCATCGGTCTCGTCGACGGCACCGCCGGGCAGCGACACCTCGCCGGCGTGGGCGCGCAGGGACGCGTTGCGGACGGTCAGCGGCAGCCGCAGCTCACCGTCCGGGCCGGGGTAGAGCAGCAGCAGGGTCGAGGCCGGTCGTGCGGGCGGCATGGCGGCGCGGTCCCAGCGAGGCATGGGCGTGGCGCTGTCGTCACGCTCGCGGCGTGGCATGAGCCGGTCGTCGACCGGGATCGGGCGTGGGGAGCGGCGCAGCGCATCGGCCACCCTGTCCTGCCAGCCGGGCTGTGCCAGTAAGATCTCGTCCATGAGCTTTGCGCCCTCAGGGAAATCCGATCGCGACGCGCCCGCGCGGGCGGCCCTGTACCGCACGCGGCTGCTGGTGAACCGGACACCACACTTCAGCAAGCGTACGCGCAAGGAGGCGAACCGGGGACTGGACCTGCTGGAGAGCCAGCTGGGTCGCAACCAGGTCAGCGTGTCGGAGGCGGTCCGCGGCATGGAGCTGCTCATCCGCGCCCACAGCTCCCTGGCGTTCGGCCTGCTGCGCGAGCCCGGATTCGTCGAGCGCTTCGGCGCCGCCCTCCGCCAGCTGGGGCTGCGCGGTATCGAGCAGCGACTGGACGAGGTGCCCAGCTCGGTCATGGTCGAGCCAATCCCGGGGCCGACCAATGGACGCAAGCATCGCGACAACCTGCCGGCCGACCAGCGGTTCGACGCCGACGGCCGGCCGCTTCCGCCGCCGCCGGGCTACTACTGAGCCACGTCCTCGGCCAGCGCCGTCAGCAGGGCGGCCTGCGTCGGGGTGGATCCGAGCCCGATCCGGTCACCCACGCGTGCCGCCAGCGGCGGCTCCAGGTAGGTCGAGGCCAGCAGCTCCCAGCCTGACGGCGCGAAGACCTCGGCAGGCGGTCCGTCGGCCAGGATGCGGCCGCCACCCATGACCACCACCCGCTCGAACTCGGTGGCCACGAACTCCATGTCGTGGCTGATCGCGATCACGGTGCGGCCGGCATTCCGCGCTTCGCGCAGGGCATGACGCACGCGCTCCACGCCCGCCATGTCCTGCCCGGTGGTCGGCTCGTCGAGCACCAGCACCGGTGTCCGCATGGCCAGCACCGAGGCCAGTGCCAGCAGCTTCCTGCGCGAGGCGCCAAGGTCGTAGGGATTGGTGCGTGCCGCGTCTGCCAGGCCCACGGCGGCCATGGCGCCGTCGGCCGCCGCACGCAGCTCGTCGCCGCGCAGGCCCACGTTGCGCGGCCCGAACTCGATCTCGGAGCGGACGCTGCCGGCAAAGATCTGGCGATCGGGGTCCTGGAAGACCAGTCCCACGTCGCGGGCCAGCTGGGCCACCGTGCGACGGGCCGCATCCTGCCCATCGACCAGCACCTGCCCCGTGGTCGGGCGCAGCAGGCCGTTCAGGTGGCGCACCAGGGTGGTCTTGCCGCTGCCGTTCTGGCCGACCAGGGCCACCACCTCCCCTGGGCCGATGGTCAGCGACACCTCGTCCAGGGCACGCACGTCGCCCTGCTCATAGACGTGGCTGACGGCTTCCAGCCGCAGCTCCGGCGCGGGTCGGGCGGTCATGCGTCCACCGCCTGTCGCAGCCGCGCCTGCTGCGCTCCCGGCAGCCCGGCCGTCGCCGCGGCGCGTAGCAGCCGAACGCCGGCGGGCGCGGCCACGCCCAGCTCCTCCAGGCGCGCATCGGCCAGCACCTCGGCGGCGGGGCCTTCCAGCGCCACCGCGCCATCGGCGACCACGACCACGCGGTGGCAGATCCGGGCCAGCAGGTCCGTCTTCTGCTCGGCGATCAGGATGGAGGCGCCGGCTTGCGCCAGGCGAGCGAGGGCATCGGCCACCAGTCGGCTGCCGGCGGGGTCAAGCTGCGCGGTCGGCTCATCGAGCACCAGCAGGCCGGGCTGCAGCGCCAGCAACCCGCGCAATGGCGACCAGCTGCTGCTGCCCGCCGGACAGCCGCGCCGGATTGCGTGACGCAAGCGCTTCGATGCGCAGGGCCGCCAGCGCCTCATTCGTGCGCCGGATGACGTCGTCGCGCGGCAGTCCGAGGTTCATCGGTCCGAAGGCGACCTCCTCGTACACCGTGTCGGCCACCCCGGAGAGCTGCGTCGCCGGACTGGCGAAGGCGATCCCGATCCGTCCGGCCAGCTGGTGAATGGGCAGCGGCGCCGCGTCCTCGCCATCGAGCAGCAGCCGGCCGGTCAGCGTGCCGCCCACCGTGCGCGGCGCCAGGCCGCTGGCCACCAGGCAGAGCGTCGTCTTGCCGGCTTCCGATGGCCCGGCCAGGCCAACGACCTCGCCATCGGGCAGGGTCAGGCTCACGTCGCGCAACGACGGCCGCGCGGCGCCGGCGTAGCGATAGCTGACGGACTCCAGGACGAGCATCAGCCGGCCCTGGTGGTCAGGTCAGCCACGGCAGCCAGCCGACGGTCCTGGCCACCACGATCAGCACCCCAGCGGCCAGAAGGAGCCAGCGGGCAACGGCCTGCGAGCCTGAGTCGGGCGGATGCCAGAGCAGCGTGCGCCGTCCCGGCCGTGTGAAGCCGCGCGCCTCGAGCGCCATGGTCCGCTCCTCGATCTCGGCGATCGAACCCAGCAGCACCGGCCCGGCCAGCGGTAGCACACCGCGGATCCGCTTCCAGATGCTGCCCTCGGTGTCCAATCCCCGCGCTCGCTGGGCGGCGGTGATGGCACCGGCGCGCTCGACCATGGCGGGCACCGTCTGGACCGATGCGTTGGCCACGAACGCCAGCCGCGGCGCCACGCCTCGCCGCTCCAGGTCGATCACCAGCTCGGACGGCGGCGTGGTCAGGTAGAAGAGCGTGATCGCGCCGCTGATGGCCGCGATGCGCGCCAGCGTCTCCAGCGCAAAGCCCAGGCCCTCGGCGGTGGCCCGGATGGGCCCGATCTGAAAGAGGACCTGCTCCCCGGATGGGTAGAAGAGCAGGTTGATGACGAGGACGCTGATGGCGATCGGCAGGCTGAGCAGCAGGGCGGTGCGCAGCAGTCGTCCCAGGATGCCGGCCAGCGTGGCCGGCACGAGCACCGCGATCGCCAGCAGCAGCAACGGCCCGACGACGCCGCCCAGGATGATGGCCAGTGCGGTGGTCACCGCCGCCAGCACCAGCTTGGTGAGCGGGTTCAGCCGATGGAACGGGCTGGGTCCCGGGACGCCGAGAAACGACGGAAGGGCCGGGCTCGGTCAGGCCGGCGCTCCCTCGTCGAGCAGGACGACGCGCTCACCCTGCGGGAAGCGCGCCTTGAAGCGGTTGGCCATCGCCTGCAGGACGAGATAGACGGTGAAGAAGGTGGTGACCTTGTCGATCGGGTCGCTGATCAGCCCCTGCCCGGTGGTCGCCGCCTGCACGTCCAATCCCGCCTGGCGGAAGGCGGCCACCAGGAAGTCCGTGCCCGAGGCGGTGACCCCGCCGAACACCCCGGCCGCGATCGGTGCGCTGATGAGAGCGGCCACGACGCCGGTGAAGACCCCCAGCACCACCACGTAGGCCGCAGTCAGGTCACGCCGCACCAGCAGCAGCACGAAAAGGCCGACCACGGCGACGACGACCAGCGCCAGCGCCAGCCAGGCCAGCAGGACGAAGTACCAGGCCAGGCCCTCGGTGGTGGGCGCCAGGGTCACATCGGTCCCGAACACCACCTGGTAGCCGATGATGGCCGCGACCGCCATCCCGCCCACCAGCAGCACGGTGATCACGCCGCCGACCAGCAGCTCGGAGGTGCGGGCGGTTGGGCCGCGGCCGCATGAAGCCGGCGCGTCCGGCCAGCCCGGCGATCACGCCGATGGCCACCGCGGTGATGGCGAAGGCCGCCGCCGGCTGGTACTGGAACGGCGGCGGGATGACGTATGACCACAGGATGTTGCCGAGGCCGCCGGTCAGGGCGCCGGCGATCGGGCCGCAGAGCACGCCGACCAGGATGGTGCCGATCGAATCGAGGTAGATCGGGATCTTCAGTGCCGAGGCCACGGCCTGGCCCAGGATGATGTTGACCGCGATGCCCACCGCCATGAGCAGGTAGGTGCGGGTCGTGAACTGCGAGGCGAGCGAGTCGAGGCGGCCGGTCTGTATCAGCTCCAGGCCAAGGGTCACCACGGCGCCCGCCACCATGGCCACGGTCAGGATCAGGGCCCACGCGTTGGCCGCCTTGGCATTGATGAACGTGTTCGGATCGACATCGGCGCCGGTGCCGAAGTCGCCGAAGCCGACGATGCCGAGATAGGCCACGACCGCGAAGGTGACCAGCCCGGCTGCCAGCCGCAGCGGGCCCCACGCGCCGGTCTGGATCCGGATCAGCAGCGCCCAGATCAGGTCGCCGGCGATGAGGGCGATCGCCAGCGCCAGGAACCAGGGCTGGCCGACCAGCAGCAACACCACCCCAACCACCAGGGCGGCAATCACCCCGGCCACGATGCGCATGCGACGGACGTCCATGGCGATCCTCTCCTCTGATGCGGCCTAGGCCACGGCCCGAGCCAATCGTTCGAGCAGCTCGGCCTTCATGGGCTCCGGCTCGATGACGGTCGCGATCTCGACGGGAGGCCGATCTGCCTCCTCCGAACGGTACAGGCTGCCGGCCACGTACGGATCGGCGCGCGTGTCACATGCCAGCCGCTCCTCGACGACCTCGGTCACCAGCTCCGGCCTCAGCACCGCGCCGATGAGCGTCACCGGATCATGAAGGTAGCAGCCATCGATGCCGTCCGCCTCCTTGTGGAAGCCCACGTAGAAGCGGACCGCGTCACGCACCACGCCGGCCAGGTGCGTGTCCGGCAGGGCGCGCAGGTCCTCCATGGTGAAGACGATGTCCTGGGTCGCGTCCAGCGGGAACATGCGGTCGATCACGCCGCCGCGCAGGCACGCCTCGGCCGCCTCCGGGTCGACGCAGGCGTTCCACTCACCGGTCTCGGTCGTGTTGCCGCGCTCCTCCAGGGTGCCGCCCATCCAGACCACCTGCGCGCGTGCCGTGGGCAAGATCGACGCCGTTGATGGCAGCGGCGGCCAGGTTGGTGAGCGGACCCAGCGCCACGATGGTCATCTCGCCGGGGTGGCGACGGACGTGGGCGCCCAGGTAGCGCGCCGCCGGGACGGGCGTGTACTCGGTGCTCGTCAGCTTGCGGTCCTCGCCCCGCAGCTCGACGTAGCCCGTGCCGGTGGGTCCGTGCGTCTCCGGTGCGGTCCGCAGCCTGTCGTTGCAGCGGTCGGGCGGCACCGATGCTGACCGGCACGTCGGCCCGCCCCACCATCTGCAGGATCTTGCCGGTGTTGCGCGCCACGTGGTGGATCTCCACGTTGCCCGCCACGCAGGTCACGCCGCGCAGGTTGAGCTCCGGGGCGGTCGCCGCGATGAGCAGGGCGACCATGTCGTCGATCCCCGTGTCGACGTCCAGGATGAGGGGCAGCCGCACGCCCGCCTCCGGCCGCGCAGGCATCGGCTCCATCGGCTCCAATCCTAGCGTGGCCACCCGCCGGCACGTCCCAGCTTGCTCGACCGGCTCGTTGCGGCCCAGGGAGAGCCAGATGAACCGGGCAGCCTCCAGGACGCCCTCCAGGTCGACGCCGTGGCGCAGTCCCTGGCGGTCGAGCAGGTAGACGAGGTCTTCGGTGGCCAGGTTGCCGGCAGCACCCGGCGCGAACGGCGAGCCGCCGGTTCCGCCGGTCGAGGCGTCGAAGGTGGTGACGCCGGCCTCCAGCGCGGCGATCACGTTGGCCAGCGCCGTGCCGCGCGTGTCGTGGAAGTGCAGGCCGATCATGTCCGGGCCGATGCCGGCGGCATCCAGGGCCCCCAGCACCCGTTTGACGTCGACGGGGGCCGCGACGCCGACCGTGTCGCTGATCGCCAGCTCGTCCACGCCCATAGCGCGCAGGCGCTCCGACACCGCCACCACGGCACCGGCATCGACCTCGCCCTCGTACGGGCAGCCGAAGGCGGCGCTCACGTAGCCTCGGATCCACCAGCCGCGTCGACGTGCCTCGGCCGCGATCGGCTCGAAGGTGGCCAGCGACTCCTCCTGGCTCATCCCGATGTTGTGGCGCACGTAGGAGTCGGTGGCCGCGGTGATCAGGCAGATGGCGTCCACGCCGGCCGCCACGGCCCGCTCCAGTCCGCGCTGGTTCGGCACCAGGACCGGGTAGCGCACCGCAGCTCGGCGGTCGAGCGCTCGCAGCAGCCTCTCCGCGTCGGCCAGCTGCGGGATCGCCTTCGGCGAAACGAGCGAGGTCGTCTCGATCTCGCGCAGCCCGGCGTCGGCCAGCATGTCGAGGAAGCGCAGCTTGTCCTCGGTGGCCACGATGGTCGGCTCGGCCTGCAGGCCGTCGCGAGGGCCGACTTCGTAGATGCGGACGTCGACGGCGGTCACGGCGGCGATTCTAGGTCGACGCTCGGCCACGACCTCGGCCAGCAGGTCGCCGCGCTGCACCTGGTCGCCCTCGCGCACCGACCAGGTTGCCGACCACGCCGGCGATCGGCGTGGTCACGGCGTGCTCCATCTTCATGGCCTCGATCACCACCACGGTCGCGTGCGCCTCGACCGATGCACCGGCCGCGGCCCGCACGGCCACCACCCGGCCGGGCATCGGTGCCAGCAGGGCGGCATGGCCCTCGGCATGCGTCGCGGCGTGGCGCACGGCCTCATCCACCGTCGGGGCGCTCGGCGATGGCGAACTCCAGCGACTGGCCGGCGACCTCGACGTGCACGGCGCGCGCCGCTGCGTCCACCGCCACGCGGTCCGGCATCCGGCACAGCATCGCCGAGCTCGACACGGCGCTCCTCCTCGGTCATGGCGCAGCCGCACGGCGGCTCGGCGCATTGGCGCGCCAGCCACCGCCCCAGACGTCGCCGGGCAGCAGCCCGCCTGACGCGGCGGCGGCCGCCGCGGCGGCCCAGTCCTCGTCGTCGCGGTCCGGGCAATGCGGGCAGCGGCAGCTGGTCGATGGTGTCGGTCCGCATCTCGCCGTCGCGCATGACCGGCTGCTCGAACAGCCAGCGCAGGTAGCCAAGGTTGGTGCGCACCCCGAGAACCAGGGTCTCGGCCAGCGCGCGCTGCATGGCGGCCAGCGCGGCGCTCCGATCCGCGCCGTGGACGATCAGCTTGGCGAGCAGCGGGTCGTATCGGTCCAGCACCTCGTCGCCCTCGCGGATGCCGGTGTCGACCCGGACGCCGGCCGGCCAGCGCAGGCCGACCACGCGCCCGGTCGCCGGCAGGAAGCCCGCGGCGGGATCCTCGGCGTACAGGCGTGCCTCGATCGCGTGGCCCGCGAATCGGACCTGGGCCTGCTCGACGCCCAGCGGCTCGCCGGCAGCGATCCGCAGCTGGTCGGCCACCAGGTCGCGGCCGGTGACCGCCTCGGTCACCGGATGCTCGACCTGCAGCCGGGTGTTCATCTCCAGGAAGTGGAAGTCGCCGGCGTCGTCGAGCAGGAACTCGACCGTGCCGGCGCCCTCGTAGCCGACCGCAGCCGCCACGGTCAGCGCGGCGTCGCCCATCCGGCTCGCGCAACGCCGCATCCACGGCCGGCCCGGGCGACTCCTCCACGATCTTCTGGTGCCGTCGCTGGGCGGAGCAGTCGCGCTCGCCCAGGTGGACGCCGTGCCCGTGTCGGTCGAACAGGACCTGGACCTCGACGTGACGCGGGCCGTCCAGCAGCCGCTCCAGGATCAACCGGTCGTCGCCGAACGCGCGGGCCGCCTCGCGACGGGCAGAGGCCAGCGCCTCGGGCAGGTCGGTGGCGTCGCGCACGACATGCATCCCCTTGCCGCCGCCGCCGGCCGCCGGCTTGACCAGCAGTGGCAGGCCGATCCGTGCAGCTTCCCCCTGCAGCGTGGCGTCGTCCTGCGCCTCTCCGTCGTAGCCGGACAGCACCGGCACACCGGCCGCGGCCGCTCGCCGGCGAGCGGCCGCCTTGTCGCCCATGGCGGCGATCGCATGCGCCGGCGGCCCCACCCACGCCAGTCCGGCCTCGACCACGGCGCGCGCGAACTCTGCGTTCTCGGCCAGGAAGCCATAGCCGGGGTGGATCGCTTCCGCGCCCGTACGGCGCGCGGCGTCCAGGATGTCCGTCCGCGTCGAGGTAGGAGGCTACCGGCATGACCAGGTCGACGCCGTCCGGTGGTCGGTCGCCAGCCTCGTGGATGCCGATGGTGCGGATCCCCAGGCGGCTCGCCGTGCGGGCGATGCGGACCGCGATCTCGCCGCGATTGGCGATCAGCAACGATCGGATGGGCCGTGGTGCCTGGCTCGTGGAGCCCTTCTCCGGTGCCGACGAGACCCGTGCCAACGACGAACGCGACACGCGCATGCGTCCGCCGACGCGCTCGGCCGGCAACCGTCCGTCGCTGATCCAGCGCTGGACCGTGCGCACGGTCACACCCAGCTGATCGGCGACCTGGCGTGGCGTCAGGGCGTCATCGGTCACGTCGCGATTGTCGCATCGGTCGACGCCACCTTGGCGTGGCGCGTCAGTCGCGCCAGGCGGCGGGACGCTTGTCCAGGTAGGCGGACAGCCCCTCCTGTCCTTCCGGCGAGACGCGCTGTTGCGCGATGGCACCCACGGTCAGCGACCGTTTCTCCGCCGTGGACATTCCGCGCTGCGTGCGGATGATCGCCTTCGCTGCCCTGACGGCGGTGGGCCCGGCGCCCAGCAGCTCATCGAGCACGGCGGCCACGCGGTCGTCCAGCGCCGCTTCGTCGGCCAGGACTTCGTGCACCAGCCCAATGCGCAGCGCCCGCTGCGCGTCGAAGCGCTCACC
The DNA here is from genome assembly GCA_963720505.1 of uncultured Chloroflexia bacterium. Classification (GTDB taxonomy): domain Bacteria; phylum Chloroflexota; class Limnocylindria; order QHBO01; family QHBO01; genus DASSCW01. The sequence goes on along the minus strand of CAVRFT010000003.1, from coordinate 131,063 downwards.
GGTCGGGAAGAGGGCCCGCGCCTGCCCCTCGCCGATCCGCGCGATCACGAACGGGCTGATCACTGCCGGCAGGATGCCCAGCTTCGTCTCGGTGAAGCCGAACACGGTCTCGGAAGCCGCCAGCGTGATGTCGGCCACGGCGCACAGGCCCATCCCGCCGCCCAGTGCGGCGCCGTGCACCCGCGCCACCACCGGGGCCGGGCAGGCGTCGATCGACTCCAGCATCTCGGCCATCCGCCGCGCGTCGGCCTCGTTATCCTCGACCGACAGCGCCACCGAGGCGCGCATCCAGCCGATATCGGCGCCGGCGCAGAACGCGGCGCCCTCCCCGGCGAGCACCACAGCTCGGAGCGCCTCCGGGGGCTCGGCGGCCAGCGTGGTGAAGGCGTCGTGCAGGTCGGCGATCAGCTCGGCGTTGAAGGCATTGCGCACCTCTGGTCGCGAGAGCGTGACCCGCGCCACGGCGCCATCGCGAGTGACGGTGACGACGCCGCTCATCCGTGACCCTTGCGATAGAACGGCTCGGCCACGGCGCTCACCGATGCGAGCAGCGGGTCCTCCAGCCAGACGACGTCGGTCCCGTCCGGCACGTCCACCTGGACCGATGCGCCCTCCGGCCCGACCAGTCCGAGCATCAACCGCTGCTGGCCGTCGCTCTCCGAGTGGACCAGCCAGGCGGCGTCGACATCGGTCCCGGCCAGCGACCCGGCCAGCGATTGCTCCAGCTCGATCGTCTCCGTCCCCGGCAGGCTGACCCGAACCGATCGCGAGGGCGCCGTCGAGAAGATGGGCTCGCCGCTGTCCGGAAGCCGGCCCGCGGCGAGGGCAGTCAGCTCATCCGCCTCGAAGCGGTAGGGAACCGGGCCGGCCGGATCCATGATGGCAGCCACCCTGGCGGCGGCCATGTTCGCGACCGCGATGCGCGCGGGAATCGGCAATGAGGCCGTCCCCCGTGGCGCCCAGGCGGACAGCGCGGCGAGCGAGGCGAAGCAGACGCTGATCGGCTGACCGTCCGCGTCGGCGGCCAGCATCACGCTGATCTCCACCTCGGCGTCGTCGTTGACGGCTGACTCGAGCGCGGCCTTGGCCTCGTCACCATGGTCCGGCGGGACCGGCAACAGCAGCGTGGCGGTCATCAGCGCGCGATAGAAGTCGTGCAGCGCGACGCCATTCGACTCGCCGCGATCCTCCGCATCGCGGGCCGCCAGCATGGCCTCGAAGAGGTTGGCAGCCGACTCCTCCAGGGTGCCGGTCGGCGTGGAGCGGTCGTGCGAGCCTGGCTGCGGAGCGTCGATGGCCATTGGCCGCAGCCTACCAAAGCCCGCGTAGCATCAGGTGCATGCCCAGCGCCATCGACCATCTCGTGATCGCGGTGCCGAATCCGGACGCCGCGGCCCGGCAGCTGGAGGCGGAGCTTGGCATCCAGGCGACCGGTGGAGGCGAGCACCCGGGTGTGGGGACTTACAACCGGCTGGCGTTCCTGGGTGACGCATACCTCGAGCTGATCGGCGTCATGGACGAGGCGGCCGCGACTCTTTGGCCGGTCGGCGCCGCGACGCTCGCGGCGCTCAGGGCCGGCGGCGGCCTTGTGACCTACGCGCTGGTCGACGACGAGCTGGAGTCAACCGCCACACGTCTGCGCGCTGCGGGCAGCGCCATCGGTCCCGTGACCCCCGGCTCTCGCACGCGACCCGACGGCGAGACGGTCGAGTGGTGGACGGCGACCTTCGATGAGCTCGGACCGGACAGGCCGCCATTCCTGATCCGGCATGCCTACAGCGGGGCCGAGTGGGGCGACCAGGCGATGGAACGCCGTCGGGCGTTCGTCCATCCGCTCGGCACGCCGGTCGCGCTGGCGGGACTCGATCTCGCCACCGGCGATCCGCCGCGCCTGGCCGACGCCTATGCCCGCCAGCTCGGGATGCAGTTCGTTTCCGGCCCGGACGGTGCCAGCCTGGGAATCGGTCCGCACCGGGTGCGCCTGCTTGCGGCGGACGGGGCGGGAGCGGCCGCGGTCGTGCACCTCACCGGCGGCACAGCCGCAGCCTCGGCTGATCTGTTCGGATTGCGATTCGAGCTGACCCAGCAGCCCGGACCTACATCCTGAAGACGCCGAAGCGCGTCTCGCCGATCTCCGTGTTCAACGCCGCGCTGATGCCCATGGCCAGCACGCGACGGGTATCGAGCGGGTCGATCACGCCGTCGTCCCAGAGCCGCGCGGTCGAGTAGTACGGCGAGCCCTGGCGCTCGTACTCGGCCAGGATCGGGGCCTCGAAGGCGTCGCGCTCCGCATCGGTCCCCAAGCCGCCGCGGACGGTGGACAGCACGCGGGCCGCCTGGGCGCCGCCCATCACGCTGATCCGGGCGTTGGGCCACATCCACAGCTGCCGTGGCGAGTAGGCGCGCCCGGCCATGCCGTAGTTCCCGGCGCCGAAGCTGCCGCCGATGATGACCGTGAACTTGGGCACCGCCGTGGTGGCCACCGCCGTGACCAGCTTGGCGCCGTCCTTGGCAATGCCGCCGGCCTCGTACTCGCGGCCGACCATGAAACCGGTGATGTTCTGCAGGAAGACGAGCGGGATGCGCCGCTGGCTGGCCAGCTCCACGAAGTGAGCGCCCTTCAGCGACGAGCTGCTGAACAGGATCCCGTTGTTGGCCAGGATGCCGACCGGGTAGCCCTCGATCCGCGCGAAGCCGCAGACCAGCGTCTCGCCGTAGCGCGCCTTGAACTCGTGGAACTCGCTGTCGTCGACCAGGCGGGCGATCACCTCGCGCACGTCGTAGCTGATGCGCGGCATCGGCCGGGATCACGCCGTACAGCTCCTCCGGACTGGCCGATGGAGGACACGGGACCGCGCGCTCCCACGGCGGCACCGGCTTGCGCCAGCCCAGCCCGGCCACGATCTCGCGACCGATGGCGATGGCGTGCTCGTCGTCCAGCGCGAAGTGGTCGGCCACGCCGCTCTCGACGGTGTGCACCTCCGCCCCGCCCAGCTCCTCGGCGGTGACCTCCTCGCCGGTGGCCGCCTTCACCAGCGGCGGACCGCCCAGGAAGATGGTGCCGGTGCCACGCACGATGACCGTCTCGTCGGACATGGCCGGCACGTAGGCGCCGCCGGCGGTGGACGAGCCCATCACCAGCGCGATCTGCGGGATGCCGCGCGAGCTGAGATTGGCCTGGTTGTAGAAGATCCGTCCGAAGTGCTCGCGGTCCGGGAAGACCTCGTCCTGCAGCGGCAGGAAGGCGCCGCCCGAATCGACCAGGTAGAGGCACGGCAGCCGGTTCTCGAGCGCGATCTCCTGGGCGCGGAGGTGCTTCTTGACGGTCATGGGGTAGTAGGTGCCGCCCTTGACGGTGGCGTCGTTGGCGACGATCACGCACTCGACGCCCTCCACCAGCCCGATGCCGGTCACCATGCCGGCGCCCGGCGCATCGTCGTCGTACATGCCGGTCGCCGCCAGGGCCGATGTCTCCAGGAAGGCGCTGCCCGGGTCGATCAGCCGCTCGACGCGCTCGCGCACCGGGCAGCTTGCCGCGCTCGCGGTGGCGGGCGATGGATGGCTCGTCGCCGCCGGCGCCACCCTCGGTCAGGGTGGCGGTGCGCTCACGCAGCTCGGCGACCTGCCGGCGCATGGCGGAGGCGTTGGTCGCGAAGGCGTCGGACGCAGGGTCGATAGCGGAGCGCAGGACGGCCATGAGGTGCGGCGATTATCGCCGCGACGCGTCCGCGGTGCGGGCTCAGGCGAGGGTGACGAGCGGAACCAGCTGCGTGACGTGTGCGGTGTTGACGATGACGACGCTGACCACGTGCTCGAAGGGCGGCTCGCCGTTGTGCAGGAGATAGGCCTCCGTCAGCGGCAGGAACCGAGGGCCGTTGGCGAGCAGGTCCGGGCCGGGCTCGGCGCCGGGAATCACGTGCAGGTTGCCGGTCACGCTGAAGGGTCCGGCCGACAACGCCACGCGACGCAGCTTGCGATGGAGCCGCAGCTGCCGCGAGGCCCGCCACTCGGGCGGCATGGCCAGGATGACCTGCTCGGTCAGCAGCGACTGCCACTCGCCGGTCTCATCGGTGCTGGGTGCCGGGTCGGTAGCTGACGTCGGCAAGGCAGGCGCCTCGATCGGACCGGGGCTGGGGTGCCACAGTCGGAGCTCGTCCTGGGCATTGAGCAGGTCGGTCACGCGCCGGCCGTTGGCCGCAACCCAGCCGACGATGCGCGAGTCCGCCGTGTAGAGCTCGATCGGCGCCAGGTCGGGAGCCATGGCCATTGCCGCGGAGCCGGATGTCGCCGCGCCGGTGCCGCGGCGCCAGTTCCAGAAGGTCACGTGTGATCCCCGTGTTACGCGCCGGCCGCGGGGCAGCCACGCGGCTCGTGTCGGAAGGCTACGCGGCGCGCCGTGCGGCACAACAGCACGACAGTACTAGGCAGGGGCGTTGCCAGATGGCACCGGAACAGGACCCTGCTACCGTGCCGCGATGATCGAGTTCGACGATTTCGCCCGCGTGGACATGCGCGTCGGCCGCGTGCTGGCGGCGGAACCCTTCCCCGAGGCACGCAAGCCCTCATACAAGCTGCGAATCGACTTCGGCCCCGAGTTCGGCGAGCGTGACAGCTCCGCCCAGCTGACGGTGACGTATCCGGATCGCCGGTCGCTCATCGGGCGGCAGGTGGTGGCGGTCGTCAACTTCCCGCCGCGACGCATCGCCGGCTTCGCCAGCGAAGTGCTGGTGCTGGGGGCGATGGGTGACGACGGCGACGTCTGGCTGCTGTGCCCGGAGCCGGAGGCACCCCTCGGCTCGCGCATCGGCTGAGCCTGCGTCAGACTCCGTCGGACCGATGACCGAGCCGACCACGACCTCCCCGCTCTCCGCGCCGCCGGACGGCATGCCCGATCCGCAGCTCGCGCCGCCGCAGATCGCGCGCAGCGGCGACCCGTTCGCGCGGCTGCGCATCGTGCACCTGCTGTCGCGCCTGCCGCGGAACACCACCCTGCAGCTGCGCGACGTGCTGGCCTGGCTGAACGCCGCCTTCTTGGACTGGTCCTTCAACGAGAAGGTGCTGCTGGCGGCGCTGGTCCAGCTGCAGGCCAACTGGTCGATCAGCTTCCATGGCGACGATCGGATCGTGCTGGACCGCAACGAGCGCGGGCACACGCTGCTGCTCGTGGACTCGAGCAAGATGAACGCTTTCCTGGTCTCGGAAGCCAAGCGCGCGGCGGACGAGGCGGAGGAAGAGCTGCGCCGATTCACCCTGGGGGACGGGATCTCCCCCGACAACTAGGGGCTGGTCGCTCTAGACCCGGTCAGCGTCTCCAGCGGACTCGCTGGCCATCGCCACGGGATGCTCCGGCACGACGTCATCGGAGGTGATCGGAACCGGCGTGCGGCGCGGGCGCGGCCGGAACGGAGAGGTCTCGGGCACGACCGGTCCATCGGTCTCGGTCAGCTCGCCGCCCCGGTAGGCCTCCCAGACGGCCATCACGGTGTCGCGATGCGGTCGGATGCGGCAGTGCTCGTCGCGATTGCCCATCTCGTCGCAGTAGCCGAGCGGGATGCACTTCGGCGCCAGGAAGGACCCGAAGAAGGGCGAGACCCGGAAGATCTCGTGGCGGATCTGCTTGAACATCTGCCGGATCTCCCACTGCGCCATGGTGCAGAGGCGCAGGCCGGACATGTGGATCAGCTGACGGAGGTTGACCGTCATGATCATGTTGGTCTGCATGGCGTTCGGGAAGATGAAGCGCGCGTCCTCGGCCGGGACCTCGGCCTGCAGCAGCTGCCCGTAGAGTGCCAGGTTGTCGTCGATCGCCTGCCGGAACTGACCGGCCAGGTCATCGGGCAGGTCGCCGTTGGCGATCGAGTCGGGGACGGTGTAGTTGTCCCGCGCCTTGAAGCTGACGTAGCGCTGCGACTGCTGGTCGAAGGCCGTGCCCGCTCGATGGCGTACCAGCTGGTGGGAGAGCGTCCGGGTCACGCCGCTGATGGCAAAGGTGAAGTTGACGTGCTCGATGGTCGAGCCATGGCCCGATTCCATGACCTTGCGCACCAGGTTCTGCTGCTTCTCGTCGGCGACCTGACGGCTGACCGCCTTGTCCCAGATCTGGTCAGGCAGCTGCTCCGAATAGCACGTCCGGCATGCGGTGTAGATGATCGGGAGGTAGTACTCCTCCACGATCTCCTTGGTGGGAAAGATGAGCTTGGCGGACAGCTCGGGGACGGGCGGCATGTCGGTCGAGAATACCATCGGCCCAAGGTCCGATGGAGCCGGTTGTCCACAACATGTTGCGGTGTGGATAACGTCAGGCCGCTATGTTGTGGCCTCTAGCCAGCCTCGGTGCTACCCGACGAACCCCGCTGCTCGAAGCTCTGGCGCTCATCGATCCGCATCAGGCCATGCATCCGGTCGAAGGCGATCCGGTTGCCACCAGCCGCACGCGCCGACGCCAGCGCCTCGTCCGCGGCGGCCAGCAGCTCGTCCGGGCTGAGCTCCATCCCGGGGCGCATGAAGGCGACGCCGATGGAGATGGCCACCGTCAGCTCGCCGGCGGCGGTCATGATCGGACGCGTTACCAGCCGGCTGCGGACCGCATCGGAGAAGACGGCGGCGCCGCGCTCGTCGGTGTGAGGCAGGATGGCCAGGAAGCTGTCGCCGCCCACCCTGCCCAGCGCATCCGCCGCGCGCATCCGCAGCCGCAGGCGGAGCGCCAGCTCGCGCAGCACGTCGTCGCCCACCGCCAGGCCGTGGTCGTGGTTCAGCTGGGTGAAGTCGTCGACGTCGATCAGCACCGCGGCCACCGGGTGCGAGTAGCGGCGTGATTCGGCGACTTCGATCGCCAGCCGCTCCAGGACCAGCCGCCGGGTGGCCACGCCGGTCAGCGGGTCGTGGCTGGCGTTGCGCAACAGCTCCTCGCGCTGCAGCTCCATGGTGCGGCGCGCCTGCATCAGCTCCTCGATCGTGCCGCGCAGCTCATGCGCCAGGCGCAGGGCCTCGTCGTCGGCCGCTCGGAGCTGGGTGCTGGGCTGCATCGGGCCAAGGCTACTGGTCAATGCCGGTGGCTCGGCGGCCATCGGCTGCACGGCGCGCACGCGGTCCACCAGGCCCCGCTCCCAGGCACAGACCACGCCGGCCGGCCAGCATGGCCAGCAGCGGCGGGATGGCGTCCAGCGAACCGGGCCGGATGGCGGTCAGCGCCGCGAACGCGCCGGCCAGCAGGGCGGCGCCCAGGTACGGCCATGGCACGCAGGCGGCCGCCGCCATGGCCGCGGCCGCGGCGGTCAGCCAGGGTGCCACCTCCGGCTCGACCGGCGCGAACAGCGCCACCGCCAGTGCGACCTCGATCACCACCGCCACGCCGACCAACGTCAGGCGTCGCGCGCGGGTCTCGAGCCGAACGTCCGGCACCAGTCGGCTCACCAACAGGCCGGTCCCGGCGACCACGGCTGAGACCGGCAGCCCGCCGTCCGGGAAGGAGGCTGGCTCGGTCAGCGCATGGAAGGTCCCGGCCGCGAGGCCGGCGGCCAGGGCGCCGAGCCCCGCCGCTTCGACCAGCGGCGCGAGCATCGAGCGTCGCAGGCCGGCGGCCACCGCCAGGGCGGCGGCCACGCCCACCGTCAAGGCGGCCAGACCCGCCACCATCGGGCCCAGCCAGGAGGGAGCGCCCGGATCGCTCAGGCTCTGCGGCGGGAACAACCGGAGCACGGCAACCGCCGCCGGCGCAAGCAGCGCGGCGGCAAGGGTGGCCATGGCCCGGGCGTTGAAGCCCGAAATGCCGGAGCGTTCCACGACGGGCAAGTGTTCGAAGCCGCCTGCGGGTGGGCAATGGTACGAACGGGCGCAGGCTCGGGCGCTCGCCTATCCTCTGCACCATGCCCGGCCGCACGGTGATGTCCCGGCGTGCCTTCCTGGAAGCCACCGATCGCCTCATCGCCGATGGCGAGCGCCTGACCACCGATCCCGACTGGAACCTGTTCCGTCTCTGGCTGCTCAATTCGGACGAGCTGCTGGAACGGGTCTGGGGACGGATGGACCGATACCACCTCGCCTGGTTGAACGTCGGACGCGACTCGGCGCCGCCGGGATCGACGCTGGACGAGGCAGGGACCCGCCGCTTCGTGACGGAGGTGGCGAGCGCGAAGTTGGCGGTGCTGCGTACGATGAGGACGGCGGTCGAGGCCCGTGGCTGGTCCCTGCTGAGCGACGACGACGAGGAGGTCGGCTGACCGGTGAGCGAATCGCGACCCGACGAGCGGTACGGCGGCATCGCCGCGGTGCTGGCGCATCCCGACGACGAGAGCTTCAGCTGCGCCGGAGCGCTGGCCCTGGCACATGACGCGCACCGCTCGGTGCGGCTGCTGGTGGCGACCCGCGGCGAGGCCGGCACGGCCGACGGCGTCCCGGACGACGAGCTGGCCGATCGGCGCGAGGACGAGCTGCGCTGCGCCGCTGCTCGCATCGGGCTGGACGAGGTGACGCTGCTGGAGGGTTTCCCCGACGGCGGGCTGGCGGAGGCGTCGTTCTCCGAGCTGGTGGATGACATCGCGCTGTGGCTCTCCGATCGGCAGCCGGACACCGTCGTGACCTTTGGGGCGCACGGCGTGACCGGACACCCGGATCACGTGGTGATCGGCTCCGCCACGCGCTGGGCGATCGAGCGGCTGGCCGAGCAGGGAATCGGCCCGCATTCGGTGTTCGTGATCGCGCCAGTCTTCGGGCCGGGCACCAAGCGCTACGACCTGTCGCCGGAGGAGGGCGCCGCCACGCACCGGATCGACATCACCCCGGTGGTGGAGCGGCGGATCGCGGCGCTGGAATGCCACGCCAGCCAGCCGGACGCGCGCGAGGAGGCCAGGGAGCTGCGCGAGACGCTGGAGCGCGATGGCGTGGTCTACGAGGGCTACACGCGCGTGCGGCCGGCCGTGTTCACGCCGCACCCGAAGTTCGACACTGCGCTCAAGTGACCTACTGCCCGCGCTTGACGCGCGCGCCGGCGAGCACGGCTTGCGGCCGGGGCGGGTGGCCCCCGGAAGCTCACCTGCGAATCCTTGGTAAACTGGTCGGGATATGACGATCGACTCGAACCTCGCCCAGGTGGACGAGGTGATGACTGCGCTCTACGACATCCACGATCCGGAGATCGGGATGAGCATCGTGGACCTGGACCTGATCAAGAACGTCGAGATCGGGACGGATGGCGCTCCCACCGAGATCAAGATGGTGCTCACCACCCCGTTCTGCCCGTGGGCCGGTGAGCTGATCCAGACGATCAAGGAGAAGACGGAGGAGGTCGTCGGGCCGCCGGTCAAGGTGACGCTGCTGGCCGATCGCTGGGAGCCACCGCCCGGCCTGTTCTAGCCCGCGTACCATCGGCGTCGCGATGCGCATTTACACGCGGAAGGGCGACGACGGCAGCACCGGCCTGCTGTACGGCGGCGACCGGGTCAGCAAGGCCGATCTCCGAACCGATGCCTACGGCAGCACCGATGAGGCAGTCTCCGCCCTGGGCCTGGCGCGGGCCGCCATCGGGGCCATCACCGATCGGACGGAGGCGCGCCTGGACCCGCTGATCCTGCGTCTGCAGCGTGAGCTGTTCGTGGTCGGGGCCGAGCTGGCCACCCACGTGGACCGGCGTGAGCGGCTGACTCCCGGCACGACCCTCGTCACCGCCGAGATGGTCACGGCGCTGGAAGCGGACATCGACGCCCTGGAAGCCACGCAGGAGATGCCGGCCGAGTTCGTGCTGCCCGGCGAGTCGATGACCGGCGCCGCGCTGGACCTGGCCCGCAGCGTGGTGCGGAGGGCCGAGCGCCGAACGGTGGCGCTGTCCGAGGCGGACGAGCTGCCCGACTCGCACGTGCTGGCCTACCTCAACCGCCTGGCTGACCTGCTCTTCGTCATGGCGCGCGCCGCCGATGGCGGCTTCACCCCGCTCAACAAGCCGGACTAGGCCGCGGATTGATGGCTGTTCATGAGATCACGATTGAGCGGTCGATCGAGGACGTGTTCGCGGTCCTGACCGATGTCACGCTGACCGGTCGGTGGTATCCAGCCCGCGTGGAGGAGTGGTGGGTCACGCCGCCGCCGCATGGTGTTGGTTCGGTGCGACGGGCACGCGTCATGGTGATGGGGCGCGCCAGCGAGAACGACGCGGTGGTGACCGAATACGACCCGCCGCGACGTGCCGCCATGAAGGGCGAGTCGGCCAGCGCACCGTTCACGGCCACGCTCGACTTCGAGCCGACGGCTGGCGGCACGCACGTCCAGGTCCAGACCACGTTCGAGCTTCGCGGCGTGATGCGGCTCATCGGTCCGTTGTTCATCGGTCCGTACGAGCGCGGCTGGGACAAGGGATTGCAGACGGCCAAGCGCATGATGGAAGCCGGCGAGCTCAATCCGGCGCCGCCAGCGGGCGACAGCCCATCGGGGTAGGGTCTATGGCCCACCCACCCGTGAAGCCGTTAGGGAGCAATGCATGCCTTCTCGACTGAACCCGTACCTGAGCTTCGACGGCAAGGCCCGCGAGGCAATGGACTTCTACCACGACGTATTCGGCGGCGAGATGACCGCCCAGACCTTTGCCGAGGGCGGCATGTCGCAGGGGCCCGACGACGCCGATCTGATCATGCACGCCCAGCTCGAGGCCCCGAACGGCATGACCTTGATGGGCTCAGACACGCCGCCGAGCATGCAGTACCAGCCACCGGGCGGGGTCAGCATCTCGCTCAGCGGGGATGACGACGCCGAGCTGTCCGGCTACTGGGATAAGCTGCTGGACGGCGGTGCGGTCACCATGCCGCTCGAGGCCGCGCCGTGGGGCGACAAGTTCGGGATGCTGACAGACCGCTTCGGCGTGGCGTGGATGGTGAACATCGCCGGTAACCAGCAACCCGGCTAGCCGCAGCCCGGCTGGTACGATCCGGGCCCATGGTTGAATCGACCGCCCCGGCCGGAGAGCTACCTCGCGGTCGCACGCCGCCCCTGGCGCCGTCTGATGCCGATGAGCTGTTTCGGCGCGGCGTGTCGTTGTTCAACGGCGTCCGCTACTGGCACGCCCACGAGGCGTGGGAGACGCTATGGCGCGCTGCGCCCGACGACGAGCGCGACTTCTACCAGGGCCTGATCCAGCTCGCGGCCGGCCTGCTGCATCTGCAGCGGCGCAACCGGCGTGGCGCACGGAACAAGCTCGCCGAGGGAGTCGCCAAGCTCACGCCGTACCAGCCGGCCCATCACGGCATCCTCGTCAACGAGCTGATTGGCCGGGCGGAGCGGATCCTGGAGGACATCGACGCCGGCGTCCTGCCCTACCTCATTCCGCCGGTGATTCGCTTCGTGGGGACCGACGAGCCGCGCCTGGATGCGTAGGCCATCCCGATGACCCACGATTCAACGCCAGACGCCGGCGACTACCGCGTCGAGCACGACTCGATGGGCGAGGTCCGCGTCCCGCGCGATGCCAAGTGGCGGGCCACCACCCAGCGCGCGGTCGAGAACTTCCCGATCTCGGGGCAGGGCCTGGAGCCTGCGCACATCGCCGCGCTGGGCGCGATCAAGGCGGCGGCCGCGCAGGTGAACGGCGAGATGGGGATCCTCCAGGCTGACCTGGCGGAGGCGATTCGGGCGGCCGCCGAGGAAGTGGCGGCCGGCGTGCTGGACGACCAGTTCCCGATCGACGTGTTCCAGACCGGCAGCGGCACCAGCAGCAACATGAACGCCAACGAGGTGATCGCCACGCTGGCATCCGAGCGGCTGGGCCGAGCCGTCCACCCGAATGACGACGTCAACGCCAGCCAATCGAGCAACGACGTCTTCCCCTCCAGCATCCACTTCGCCGCCACCGCCAGCCTCGTCAACGACCTTCTCCCCGCGCTGGAGCACCTGGCTGAGGCCCTGGAGGTCAAGCGCGGCGAGTTCGCCGGCGTGGTGAAGTCGGGTCGCACGCACCTCATGGACGCCACGCCGGTCACGCTGGGCCAGGAGTTCGGCGGCTACGCGGCCCAGGTGCGCGCGGGCATCGAGCGGCTGCGGGACGCCCTGCCACGGCTGGCGGAGCTGCCGCTCGGTGGTACCGCCGTGGGCACCGGCATCAACATGCCGCCCGGCTTCGCCTCGCGCACGATCGCCGTGCTGGCCGAGCGCACCGGCCTGCCGCTGACGGAGGCGCGGGACCACTTCGAGGCGCAGGGTGCCCAGGACGCGCTGGTCGAGACTTCGGGCCAGCTGCGGACCGTGGCGGTCAGCCTCTACAAGATCGCCAACGACCTGCGCTGGATGGGCTCCGGTCCCCGCGCCGGCTTGCGCGAGATCAACATCCCCGACCTGCAGCCGGGCTCGTCGATCATGCCCGGCAAGGTGAACCCGGTGATCCCCGAGGCGGTGTGCATGGTCAGCGCCCAGGTCATCGGCAACGACGCCGCCATCGCCTTCGGTGGCGCCGCCGGCAACTTCGAGCTGAACGTGATGCTGCCCATGCTGGCGCGCAACGTCCTGGAATCGATCCGGCTGCTGGCCAACGTCAGCCGTCTCTTCGCGGACCGATGCATCGCGGGCATCTCCGCCAACGCGGATCGCGCCCGGCAGTACGCCGAGGGCTCGCCGTCGATCGTGACGCCGTTGAATCGGTACATCGGCTACGAGGAGGCGGCCAAGGTCGCCAAGCAGGCGCTCGCCGAGGGCAAGACGATCCGTGAGGTGGTGCTGGAGCGCGGCTACGTCAACGACGGCAAGCTCACCATGGAGCAGCTGGACGAGGCGCTGGACGTGCTGCGCATGACGGGCACCACGTAAGCCAGAACGCCGGACCGCGATGGCCCGACGTCTGGCGCGTGATCCGCCACACCCGGTGCCACTACTTCAGCCCCGTCATTACAAAACGGATAACTCCAGGCAGGCGGTTCTTCGGTTGTGCCACCAGTCTGCCGATGACCCGGCGCAGCGCGACAGGGGCGAATGTCCCGCATCGGCCGGGAATCGTCAGCGACGTACAATCGCCGCCACCGACCGACGAAATGTGGGCTCCGCGCCCGCGTGAGCCCTGAGGAGAGACCAGCCCGTGTCCACCTTTCGCAACCTGATCGGCGACGACTGGGTCGCTGCCAAGTCCGGCGCAACCTTTACCAGCGTCAATCCGGCCAACCACGACGAGGTGATCGGCGAGTTCGCGGCCAGCGGACCGGCCGATGTGGACGCTGCGGTGGAAGCGGCGAAGGCCGCCTTCCCGGCCTGGTCGATGATGCCCGCCCCAAAGCGCGGCGAGATCCTGTTCAGGGTCGCGCGCCTCCTGGCCGAGCACAAGGAGGAGCTCTCGCGCCTGATGACGCGTGAGATGGGCAAGGTCCTGCCGGAGGCGCGGGGCGACGTGCAGGAGGCGATCGACGTCGCCTACTACATGGCCGGCGAGGGACGCCGCATGTTCGGCCAGACCGTGCCGTCCGAGATGCCCGACAAGTTCGCGATGGCCATTCGCCGGCCGATCGGCGTCGTGGGCGTCATCACGCCGTGGAACTTCCCGGTCGCGATTCCGGGCTGGAAGCTGTTCCCCGCGCTGATCTGCGGCAACACCGCGGTCATCAAGCCGGCCTCGGACACCCCGGCCTGCCTGGTTCGCTTCGTGGAGCTGCTGCGTGAGGGTGGGATTCCGCCCGGCGTGGTCAACGTCGTGACCGGCAGCGGCGGCGAGGTGGGCAACGCCATCGTCGCCCATCCCGACGTGCGGGTCATCAGCTTCACCGGCCACACCGACACCGGCGTCGAGATCAGCCGCACCGCGGCCGAGACGCTGAAGCGCGTCAGCCTGGAGCTGGGCGGCAAGAACCCGATCGTGATCTGGGAGGACGCCGACCTGGACCTGGCGCTGGACAGCGTGGTGTGGTCCGCCTTCGGCACCAGCGGCCAGCGCTGCACCGCCGCGTCGCGGATCGTGGTGCATCGGACGGTGCATGACCGCTTCGTGAACGCGCTGAAGGGTCGAGTCGCGTCGCTGGTGCTGGGCTCTGGCCTGGACGACAAGACCGATGTCGGGCCGGTCATCAACGACACGGCCGTCGAGCGCATCGCCGCCTATGCCGCCATCGGCCGCGGCGAGGCCGAGCTGGTGATCGGCGGCGAGGCGGCGCGCGACGGGAAGCTGGCCAAGGGATCCTTCTTCCAGCCAACCATCTTCGCGGACGTGCGCCCGGATGCACGGATCGCCCAGGAGGAGATCTTCGGCCCGGTGACATCGGTCATTCCGGTCGATGACTGGGACGAGGCGGTGCGGGTCGTGAACGGCGTGAAGTACGGGCTGTCGACGTCGCTCTTCACGCAGAACATCACCCTCGCCTTCCGCAGCATTCGCGACTTCGATTCGGGCCTGGGCTACGTGAACCACGGCACCATTGGCGCGGAGGCGCACCTGCCGTTCGGCGGCGTGAAGGCGACGGGCAACGGCCACCGCGAGGTGGGGCAGGCATCGCTCGACTTCTTCAGCGAGTGGAAGAGCGTCTACATCGACTACTCCGGCAAGCTGCAGCGCGCCCAGATCGACATGACCTTCGTCGACCAGGAGTAGGAGGAGGCGCCACGCCCCCGACCGACGCCGCTCCGTGGGAGGGCCAGGAGCGGAAGATCGTCACCATCCTGTTCGCCGACGTGACCGGCTCGACGGCACTCGGCGACCAGCTCGATCCGGAACGACTGCGCGCCCTGCTGAGCGCCTACTTCCGCACCATGTCCGCAGTGGTCGAAGCCTGGGGCGGCTCGGTCGAGAAGTTCATCGGCGACGCGGTGATGGCGGTCTTTGGAGTCCCCAACGTCCGCGAGGATGACGCGTCGCGGGCGCTGCAGGCAGCCCTGGAGATGCGGCAGCGGCTGGTCGAGCTGAACGAGCAGCTGGCGCGCGACCACAACGTCACGCTGGAGATCCGGACCGGCGTCAACACCGGCGAGGTGGTGGCGCCGATGGGCGACACGCCGAACCAGCGCATCGTGGCCGGCGACGCGGTGAACGTGGCGGCGCGGCTGGAGCAGGTCGCCGAGCCGGGCACGATCCTGGTCGGCGAGCGCACGCACGCGGCGACGAGCACCGGCTTCGAGTTCGAGGCGCCCACCCAGGTCACC
This sequence comes from uncultured Chloroflexia bacterium, assembly GCA_963720505.1. Classification (GTDB taxonomy): domain Bacteria; phylum Chloroflexota; class Limnocylindria; order QHBO01; family QHBO01; genus DASSCW01. The sequence goes on along the minus strand of CAVRFT010000003.1, from coordinate 115,973 downwards.
CTCAAGGGCAAGCCAGAGCCACTGCCCGCGTACCGGTTGGTCCGCGCCCTGTCCGAGTCGACCCGGGGCATCCCCGGGCTGCGGGCACCTCTGATCGGTCGCGACGCTGAGCTGGCGACGCTGCTGGCCGCCATGGACGAGGCGGCAGAGACGCAATCGCCGCGGCTGGTCCTGGTATTCGGACCGGCCGGCATCGGCAAGAGCCGTCTCTCCGCCGAGTTCGTTGGCTGCGGCGCAGGAGCGCCGTCCCGAGCTGCGCTACCTGCGTGGTCGCTGCCTCGCGGCAGGCGAGGCGATCACCTACTGGGCGCTGGCCGAGATCCTGCGCGGGGCGTTCGGCATCGGGCTGGACGACCCGGCCGAGAGCGTGGCGGAGCGCATGCGGACGGGCGTGGCCACCACGCTCGAGCCCCTTGGCCTGGATCCGTCGGAGGTTGCCCTGACGACCCAGGCGCTGGCGACAACCGTCGGCGTCAAGCTGGGCAGTGATGCCTCGCCGATCCATGCCGATGAGCTGGCGCGCGCCTGGCCGCGCTTTGCGACGGCCTTTGCGGCCTCCGGGACCGGCGATCTGGCTGATCGAGGACCTGCACTGGGCGGCGCGCCGGCCCTGGAGATGATCGAGCGCATCGCGACCCGCACGAGCGGCCCGCTGGTCATCCTGGCCACTGCGCGCCCGGAGTTCCTGGAAGGGCATCCGGGATTCGGTGCCGCCGGCGGAGCCCCGCCCACGGCGCTCTCGTTGAGGCCACTGACCGACGCGCAGGGCACCGAGCTGGTCGAGCGCCTCCTGGCCGTGGCCGAGCTGCCGGCGTCGCTGAGGGCCGACATCCTGTCCAAGGCCGAGGGCAACCCGTTCTTCGTCGAGGAGATCGTCCGCCGGCTCATCGACGAGGGCGTGCTCGTCCAGGAGGGAGACCACTGGCGAGCGACCGGCGCGGCGCTGACCACCACGATTCCGGACAGCATCTACGCCCTGCTGGCGGCCCGCGTCGACGCCCTTTCGGCGAGCGACCGCCGAATCCTGCAGGAGGCCGCGGTCATCGGCCGAACGTTCTGGGCCGCTGCCGTGGCCCATGCCATCCCAGGCAATGGAGTCGCCGAATCGCTGGCAGTCCTGGAGCGCAAGGGCCTGGTGCTGGTGCGGCCGACGAGCACCCTCGGCGGGCAGGAGGAGTTCGCCTTCCGGCACGCGCTGGTTCGCGACGTGGCCTATTCCAGCCTTCCGAAAGCCAGGCGTGCCCGCGCGCATGCCGAGGCCGGCGACTGGATCGCCGAGCTGGCGGGGGAGCGCTCCGACGAGTTCGTCGAGCTGGTTGCGTACCACTACGAGACGGCCATCGCCGGGGAGGATGCCGACCTTGCCTGGCTTGGCGATGCGGGCGAGCGCGAGGCGGTGCGAGCCAAGGCGTACCGAATCGTTGCTTGGCGCCGGGAAATGTGGCACGGCGCCGATACGCGCTGGATCGCGCGGTGGAGCTGCACGAGCGAGCGTTGGCCATGGCCGCTGACGACGTCGAGCGGATGGAGGCATACGAGCAGATCGGCCGAGATCACGACCTCGCCTTCCACGGTGAGCACGCCCTGGCCGGCTATCGCGCCGCGATCGACCTGGCTCGCGGAGATCAGGCCCAGGCAGCTCGCCTCGCGCGCCTGGCCCGTCGTGCTGGGAGCCTGGTCGCCATGCGCGGCGGCTCATTCGAGGAGCTGCCTGACCACGTCGAGATCGACAACCTCGTCGGCGAGGGGCTCGCGGCGGTCACGGATCGTCGCGAGCGGGCCGCGCTGCTGCTCGCGCGCGCGGAAATGGCCCTGCGCTGGTCGGTCAGCGGCATGGCGGACCCGCTCGGCGTCGAACAGCGAATGGCAGCGGCCGAGGAGGCGCAGCTGATCGCCGCGGAGCTGGACGATGCCAGGCTCGGCTTCGAGGCGGCGGACACGGTGGCCGACCTCAAGCTGGTCCGGGGTGACGTGGCGGGCGCGACCCAGGAATTCACGGACGCCTTGCCGCTGCTCGAGAGGATCGATTCACCGCCGGCCAAGGCAGCAGCGCTGTTCGAGGCCGCCCAGGCCATGCTGCTGGCTGGCGACCCGGCGCGCGCGCTGCAGCTTCGCCGACCAGTCGGCTCAGCTGGCACGCCACATGTCCGCCCACGATCAGATGCATGCCACCTCGGTCACCATGACGGCGGCCGACTGGCTCGGGGACTGGGACCGGGTCGAGGCAGCCCTGACGGAGCATCTCGCGAACTTCGACGCAGAGGCCAGCGTCCACTGCCTGAACGTCCAGAGCGGTCCCGAACCGCGGCGGCGTGGTGGTCGCCCATCGCGGCGATCCCGCCCGTGCGCGGGCGCTTGCCGAGCGATCGATCCCGTTCGAATCGACACCAGGCCCGATCCAGTCGACGGCTGCCGAGGTGCTGGTGGCGGTGGGTGACGCGCCTGCTGGCCTGAAGACCGCCCGCGGGGTGATGGAGCGAGGGCCCCGGTGGCGCCAGCCAGAGGCTGCCGTCGTCGCGATCCATGCCCTGGAGGCGCTCGAGGACTGGTCGGCTCTGGGCCAGCTCGCCGGCGACCTGCAGGACCTGCGCTCCGCGAGTCCTTACGTCGACGGGCACGTGGATCGGGCTCGTGGACGAAGCCTGGTGGCCGCCGGACGGCGGGACGAGGGCATCGCCGCTCTCCGGCGCTCGATCGAGACCTTCGACCGGCATCCCCGTCGTGTTCGAGGCGGCACGGACACGCGAGGCGCTGGCCGACGCGGTCCCTGCAGAACGCCAGGAGATGCTCACCGCCGCACTGACAACCTACGAGCGCCTGGGGGCCACGCCGCACGTGGAGCGAGTGCGGCGCAAGCTGGAGGACCGATAGTCCGCCTTTGCAGGATCGGCCGCCCCGTGCCACGATCGGCCGCAGCATGCGACTTCCGTACTTCCCGCTCCAGGTCGTCGTCTTCCCGCACCTGCCGCTCCCGATCCATGTCTTCGAGGAGCGCTACCGCCAGCTGACCCAGGACGTCGTGGCCGATGGATCACCGTTCGCCGGACGTTTCGTCATCTCCATGATCACGGAGGGGGCCGAGGTGGCCGAAGCCGAATCCCGGCCGCCACGTGCCGAACGGGTGGGCACCATCGTCGAGGTGCGCCGTGCCGAGCATTTCGCCGATGGGCGGTGGGCGCTCCTGGTGGTCGGGGTCGCGCGAGCGCGGCTGAGCGAGGTTGACCGATCCGGGCCATACGCCACCGTCAAGGTCGAGACGCTGGCCGACGAGGCCGGCGACGCGGCGCGAGCGGAGGCGCTGCTTCCCGAGGTGCAGACCGCGCTCGACGCCTATCTCGAGACGGTGAAACGTTTCGTGGCCTCTGCAGCGTCCATAGGCGCGGAATCACCGGAGATCACCACCGTGGCCGCATCCCTCGACGAAGTCCTGAAGCCGATCCACCTGCCGGACGACCCGATGGCCGCCAGCTATGCGGTCGGCGGCGTGCTGCAGATCGAGCTGACGCGCAAGCAGCACCTGCTGGAGCTGCCCGATGCGGCCAGCCGCCTCAGCGCGGAGCTCGAGCTGCTCCGTCGCGAAGCGCGGCTCCTGTCCGATGGCGCCATGCCGCCGGTGGCCACCGCCGACCTCCGCTACAACCCAAACTGAGCCCATCCGCACCATGAGCCTCGCTCCCAGGCGTCGCGCCGCGCTGCTGTGCGCGGCGTTGCTCGCGCTGGCCGCCTGCGCCGGTCCGAGCCCGTCGCCGACCCCACTCGCCTCAACCGACCCGACGCTTCCGGCCAGCGCATCGGTCCTGCCGTCGGTCGACCCATCGGTCCAGCCGTCTTCTTCGGCCAGCGTCGATGGTGTCACCTACGTCGTCGTCGGCGGCGACACGCTCTTCTCCATCGCGCGCACCTGGAGCACGACGGTGGCCCAGCTGCAGGCGTGGAACGCCGACCGCTACCCGTCGCTGGTCACGAACCCGGATGGCCTGCGAGGCGGGATGGATCCTTGTCGTCTCCGGTGATCCGTCGGCCACGCCGGTCGCGACGCCGGTCGCCACGCCCGTGCTCACGACGCCGACGCCGGTCCCCACCGCGCCTCCACCGGTGGGCTCAGGCTGTCGCGCCGGTAACCGGGTGGCCGCGGGCAGCCCGCAGACCTTCTACACCATCCCCGGCGCGGGGCGCGCGATGGCGCTCACCTTCGACATGGGTGGCCGGCTGGACCCGGGCGTCGACATCCTGAACTTCCTGATCCGCCACCACGTCTGCGCCACGCTCTTCCCGACCGGCGCCATGGCCCAGACCGATCACGGGCAGCGACATCATGGCCATCGTGCGAGCCCATCCGGAGCTGTTCGAGATCGGCAACCACACCATGCACCACTGCGACCTGGTGCACGGCGGGCTCGGCTCGCCGACCACCGCGCCGTGCGCCGGCGGTGCGCCGACGGCCGACTTCATCCGCCGCGAGCTGACCGATGCGGCTGCCATCCTGGAGGCCCAGACCGGCCAGCGGCCGGTGCCGTACTGGCGCCCGCCGTACGGCTCGATCAACGGCGCGGTCATCCAGGCCGCGGCCTCGGTCGGCTACACCAAGACCTTCATGTGGGACATCGACACCATCGACTGGAAGCCGATCTGCCGATGGCGGCCCCACGGCCGAGCAGATCGCGACCAAGGTCATCACCCAGGCGGAGTCAGGCTCGAACGTGCTGATGCACCTGGGCGGCTACGAGACGCTCAACGCGCTCCGCATCATGGTGCCCGGCCTGCGCGACCGCGGCTTCCTGCTGACGTCCCTCTCCGACCTGCTGAACTAGGTCGACCTGGTCGCCACGCGCTCCCACAGGGTGAGCCGCGGAGAAGTCGAGGCGTGCTTGGTCCTCGCCGTCGGCTGTTAGCCAGCCAAGGTGGGGATCAAGCACGTCACAGCTCCATCGGTCCTAGCCCCCGACCTCCTGCATGCCGGGTTGCGGGGTCAGCGCCGCATCGAGGGCTTCGTCGAGGATGCCGAGGGCCGTATCGACCGCGGCCTCGTCCACGATCAGCGGCGGGCTGAGCCGCAGCGTGGCCTCACCGCACTCGAGCACCAGCAGCCCGCGCTCGAAGGCCGCCTGCTGTACGGCGTTGGCCGCCTCGTGGCTGTCGAACTCGATGCCGATCATGAGCCCGATGCCGCGCACGTCGCGCACGCCGGCGTGGCGAGCCGCGATGCCCTCCAGCCGCTCGCGCAGCACGGCGCCAATCGCAGCCGAGTTGTCGATCAGGCCGCCTGCCAGCAGGTCCAGCGTGGCCAGCCCTGCCGCCGCGCAGACCGGGTTGCCGGCGAAGGTCGAGCCGTGTGCCCCGGGCGGCCAGGTCCAGACCGACTCGCGGGCGATGATGGCGCCGATCGGCATGCCGGAGGCGATGCCCTTGGCGCTGGTCACGATGTCCGGCTCGACGCCGGCATGCTCCATCGCCCACCAGCGGCCGGTGCGCCCCATCCCCGACTGGATCTCGTCGGCGATCAGCAGGATGCCGTGCTCATCGCACAGCTCGCGCAGGCCCGCCAGGAAGGTGGCCGGGGCCGGGAAGTAGCCGCCCTCGCCCTGCACCGGCTCGATCACGATGGCCGCCACGTCGGTCGGCGCGATGATCCGGCCCAGGATGGCTGGAGCGCAGGTAGGCCAGCTCCGCGCTGCCGTCGCCTCCGGACCCCTCGCGCCAGGCGCGGATCCGCGGGAACGGGGTGTGGTGGACCATCGGCAGCAGCGGGCCGAAGCCGGCGCGCTGCTTGATCTTCGAGTTGGTCAGCGACAGCGCCCCCAGCGTTCGACCGTGGAACGCGCCCTCGAAGGCGATGATCCCGGCCCGATGGGTGTGGTAGCGCGCCAGCTTGATGGCTCCCTCCACCGCCTCGGTGCCCGAGTTGGTGAGGAAGACGCGCGCCCGCTCGTCGAACGGGGCGATGGACGCCAGCCGCTCCATGAACTCCAGGTAGCGCGGCTCGTAGAAGTCGGTGGCGGCGATGTGGATCAGCCGATCCGCCTGCTCCTTGATGGCCGCCACCACGCTCGGATGGGCGTGGCCGGTGCTGGTCACGGCGATGCCGGCCGCGAAGTCCAGGAAGCGGTTGCCGTCGACATCGGTCACCGTCAGACCGCTGGCCGACTCGGCGACCAGCGGATAGGCGCGGGTGAGGCTGGGGCTGGCCACGGCCTCGTCGCGCTCGATGATGGCTCGGGCGCGTGGGCCCGGCAGCTCGGTGAGGATGCGCGGCGCCGAATCGCGGGCAGCCGCGGCGGGTGTGGTCTCGATGCTCATCGGTACCAACTCCGAAGCGGAGCGGCGCGTCCTGCCCGCGCCCCTGGCTAATTGCCGGGAATGGTATCAGAGGCTAGTCCGGCCTCACCGCCACGGCCTCGCCGATGAGCCCCGGCCCGCGGTAGACGAGACCCGTCCACAGCTGGACCAGGTCGGCGCCGGCTGCGTAGGCCTCCGCCACGTCCTCGGCTGAGCCGATGCCGCCCGAGGCGACGATCACCCTCGGGCGGCGCCATCAGCGCGCGGGCGCGCGCCACGGCCTCCAGCATCCGGTCGCGCAGCGGCCGCCCGGAGAGGCCGCCCGTCTCGTTCCGATGTCCTGATGCCAGGCCGTCGCGCGCGGTCGTCGTGTTGCTCAGGATCAGGCCGTCGGCCTCCTCGGCCACGATGGCGACCAGCGCCGCGAAGACATCGGCCTCCAGGTCGGGTGCCAGCTTGACCAGCAGGGGACGGTTGGCCGCTTCCTGCTCGCCGGCCGCGCGCAGGGTGGCCAGCAGCTCGCGCAGCCGATCCGGCTGCTGGAGGTCGCGCAAGCCCGGCGTGTTCGGCGAGCTGACGTTGATCGCGACGTAGTCGGCCACCGGCGCGACGAGTCGGAAGCGCCGCGAGGTAATCCACCGTGGCCTGATCGGCCGGCGTCGCTGCTCCGCGACCGATGTTGACGCCGACCACGAAGCCGGCCGGCAGGTGGCGGCGCGCCAGCATGACGTTGCGCGCCAGCGCGGCGGCCCCGGCATTGTTGAAGCCCATCCGATTGATCAGTGCCTCGTCGGACGGACAGGCGGAACAGGCGCGGCCGGGGATTGCCGCCCTGCGCCAGCGGGGTCACCGTCCCGACCTCGATGAACCCCAGGCCCAGTGCCTCCCAGCCACGCAGGGCGACCCCGTCCTTGTCGAAGCCGGCACCGACGCCGACCCGATTGCGGAATGGCAGGCCCAGGAGCGTGGCCGAGGCGGCCGGATCGTGGGCGGCGCCGGAGGCCAGGCCCGCCAGGCCGCGCCCGATCGAGTTGGTGCCGGCCGTGCGCAGGCCGCTCAGGGTCAGGCGATGGATCCGCTCAGGCTCGAACGCGAAGAGGAGCGGCCGCGCCGCGCGGTAGGCCAGCGCGCGCCAGCGGCTCACTCGTCGTGGGCGCGAGGAAAGGCCATCTCCATCGGGCGCAGCGGCGGCAGCGGCTCGCCGTCGGCATCGGTCTCGACGCCGGCCGGGGCCATGAACTCGTGCCAGACCTCGGTGCCGGCCGCCGGTGGATCGTCGAGCTCCTTGATGGCCACGATGCCCTCGAAGCGGATGATCCCGGTGTCACCCGCCTCCGTTTCGAAATCATCCTCGTACTCGGCCGCGATCTCCACCGCCCGGCCCAGCGCCGTCTCCTCGTCCTCGCCGTCCACCAGCACCACGCGGTCCTCGATCATGGCCGGCGGACTGGGCCGCGCCGACGAGGTAGGCGTAGCGCAGCTGGACGCTGAACCAGCCGCTGGGATCGACGATCGGCTCCAGCGCATCCAGCTCGTCCAGGCGAACCGGTTCGCCGGAGGTCGCGTGGCCGTTGCGGCCGTTCCCGCCGGCAGGCGTATCGGTCATGTCAGGCGGGTGGCTCGCCCATGACGGTCTGCGACTGCTCGCGCAGGAACTGCTGGACGTAATACGGGCCAAGGCCGCTCTTGCCGGATGAGCCCGAGCCCTTCCAGCCGCCGAAGCTCTGGATCCCCGGCCAGGCGCCGGTGGTCGCGCCGGCGCGCCGGTTCACGTAGACCACGCCGGCCTGGATCGTGTCCAGGAAGCGCCGGATCTCGTCGTCGTCCTGGCTGAAGATCCCGGCCGTCAGGCCGTACGGCGTGTCGTTCGCCTCGGCCAGGGCCTGATCCAGCGAGTCGACCTCGCCAACCACCAGGAACGGCACGAACAGCTCGTCGTGGAAGAGGCGGTGGCTCAGTGGCAGGCCGGTCACCACGGTGGGCATGGGGAAGTAGCCGCGCTCCGTGCCCGGGTCGGCCAGCACCTCGCCACCGACCTCGATCGTCCCGCCGTCGGCCTTCGCCTCCTCCACCGCCGTGGTGAACTTGCCGAGCGAGCGGTCGTTGATGACGGGACCCATCCAGTTGTCGCGCTGGGTCGGGTCGCCGACCTTGATCCCCTTGGCGCGCTCGACCAGCTTCTCGACGAACGGCCGCGCCACCGAGCGCTCGACGTAGACCCGGCTGTTGGCGCTGCACTTCTGCCCGTCGAAGCCGAAGGCGGAGCGCATCACGCCCTCGGCCGCCTCGTCCAGGTCGGCGCTGGCGGTGATGATGGCCGGGTTCTTGCCGCCCATCTCGGTGATGATCGGACGCGGGTAGTCGCGAGTGAAGCCGGTGTACAGCTTCATGCCGACCTCGTAGCTGCCGGTGAAGACCATGCCGTCGATGTCGGGGCTCTCCTGCAGCTCCGCGCCGACCGTCTCGCCCGGGCCGGTCACGAAGTTGAAGACCCCGGCCGGCACGCCCGCCTCGCGCAGCACCTCACCGAACTTGTAGCCCATCAGCGGGGCATCCGATGAGGGCTTGAGAACCACCGTGTTGCCGGCGATCAGCGCCCCGGCGGCAGGGCCACCGGCCAGCGCCATCGGGAAGTTGAAGGGGCTGATCACCGCCCACACGCCGTGCGGCTTGAGCACGCTGCGCGTGTGCTCGGTGGGCGACAGCGAGCCCATTGGCTTCACGAACCCACCGTTGCGCTCCATCTCGTCGCTGTAATAGCGCAGCAGGTCCGCCGTCTCCTCCACGTCGCCCAGCGCCTCCAGCCGGTTCTTGCCGACCTCGAAGGCCATCAGCGCGGCGTACTCGAACTGCCGCTCGCTGATCAGGTCGGCCGCGTTGCGCAGGATCTCCAGCCGCTGGCGCCAGCCGATGTCGCGCCAGGCCGGGAACGCGGCGCGTGCCGCGGCGATCGCGTCGCGCACGTCCTGGCGGGTGCCGACCGGGAAGCGAGAGACCACGATGTCGCGGTCGATGGGCGACCGGTCCTCGAACTCCTCGCGCGCCGTGCCGCTCCTCGCCGCCGATCAGCATCGGGTACGACTGGCCCAGCGTGCCGCGCACGCGCTCGACGGCGGCATCGAAGGACGACTGCAGCTCCTCGTTGTCGGCGGACAGCGTGGCGTAGGTGATCTTCATCCGTGGGGTGGTGGTGGCCATGACGGCTGGCGTGCCTCCAGGTGGCTGGGGCCTCAGGCGCAGTCGCGCCGGGGCGAAATGAGGTCGGCCTGCATTATCGCACCGGTCCCGCGCGATGCCGGGAATGCCGAAGGCCAGGCTCCGGGGGGAGAAGAGCCTGGCCTTCGACGCGCCCGATCATAGTTGCACCGATTCGCGCCTGCAATGCAATTCCTGCACTGAATCCGCGATATTCCGGACGCCAGTACACGGATTGGCGATTCAGTCCTTGGCGCGGTGATAAAGGCCCAGGCGAAGGTCAAGGCTGACCGGGTGTGGGCTCTTCAGGAAGGCGCGGCCGCGGTCCCCGTAGAGCAGCGGAAGCAGCTCCATCGCCGCCGCCTCGTCGTGCAGGTCCACGCGCGTGTGCACGACCTTGATCTTGAAATGGTGACGCAGCCACCATCCGATGCGGCGCTGGGTCGCCTGGCGAGCGCGCTCGACCACCTCCGGCTCCAGCAGGCCGGCCATGTCGTCGCGGCCGTAGTAGCCGATCACCACCAGCCGGCCGCCGGGTCGCAGAACGCGCATCGCCTCCTCGATGGCCGGCAGCCAGCGGTCGTCCGGGCCGATCTCGCCGGAGAGCACGATGTCGACCGCCGCGTCACGCAGCGGCAGGTGCTCACCCCCGCCCTCGACGATGCGGATGTTCGGTTGGTGCGCCGCGTCGGCGCGCTCACGTGCCACGTCGCGCAGCCCTGCATCGGCCTCGATGCCATAGGTGCGCCCGGTGCGGCGGGCGAGCAGCAGCGGATAGTCCCCGATCCCGGTGCCGACGTCGGCAATGCGCTTGCCGGAGAGCGGGACGATCCGCTCCAGCGCGGCCAGCACCTTGCGCTCGGGGTCGATGACGTCGGCCAGACGCGCGTGGAGGCCCGGGTCGGGATCGGTCCAGGACGGAAGGATCGCCCGCATCGGGTCAGCCTAGCGGGTCTACGGAATGCTGACGCGCAGGGCGGCCGGCGCCCCGTCCTCCAGTGACAGGATTGCCTCGCCGGCCAGCACCTGCAGGTCGAAGGCGACCTCGCCGCGCCGTTGCCGCGTGACCTGGATCGGAATGGTCAGCTCGCCGCCCGGAAGCAGCGGACCCCAGCCGAGCGAGGTGGTACCCGCCGGCTCGCCGCTCTCGCCCGGCCCACGGACCCACTTCGACCAGTCCTGGATCGAGCGGCGGTCCGCCATTGCGGATGCGCTGCTCCGAAGGCCGGAAGGGGGCGAGGTAGAGCACTTGGTCCAGGTCCGTGTTCCAGCGCAGCACCAGCTCGCCCACTCGGTGATCGCTCCGGTTGGCGACCGTGACCACGATCTCGCCGTCGCCATCGGCCGGCACGTTGGGATCGACCCTCACCGCCACCTTGTGGCGGTCGTGATTCGACGGCAATGCGAGCGAGAGCGGCGGCTCCGGCGTCGCGGTCGGCTCCACCGAGGTGCTGGGCTGGGCAGAGGCTGAGCTCGTCGACGTGGCCGACGGCCCAACGGATGCCGAAGGTGACGCGCTGGGGCTGGGGCTGGGGTTGGCGACGCATGCGGCCATCACCAGCGCCAGCAGCGCGGGAGCCATTGCCCGCCGCGCGTCAGGCACGCGGCTGGCCGCTCAGCTCGGTCAGGCGGTGCTTGATGGCGAAGGTGGCGGCCTGGGCTCGGGACGCCAGCGCCAGCTTCGCCAGGATGTTGCTGACGTAGTTGCGCACCGTCTTCTCGGCCAGCTCCATGGCGACCGCGATCTCGCGGTTCGACTCACCCAGCGCCAGGTGGGCCAGCACGCGGCGCTCCTGCTCGGTCAGCTCGCTGAACGCCCCCGACTCCTCGGCATGGACGTCGCGTCGCAGGCGATCCAGCACGGTGGCGGTGACGGCCGGGTCCAGCATCGACTGCCCCTCGGCCACGGCCCGCACCGCGCTGACCAGCTCGTCGGAGCCGATGCGCTTCAGGACGTAGCCGGAGGCACCGGCCGCGATGGCATCGAACAGCGCCTCCTCGTCCGCATAGCTGGTGAGCATCACCACCGGGGTGCCGGGCTGCTCCTCCGTGATCTGGCGGCAGGCATCGGTACCGGAGCCATCGGGCATGCGGATGTCCATCACCACCACGTCCGGCTTCAGGGACCGGGCCAGGCGGACCGCCTCCTGGCCGGAGGGCGCCTCGCCCACCACCCGGAAGCCCTCCTGCCGGTTGAGCAGGGCGGCCAGGCCGATACGGACCACCTCGTGGTCGTCGGCGATCAGGATGCGGATGCTGGGCGTATCGGTCATGGCGTCATTGGCGGGCTCGAGTCGGTCGTCGGGCGGTCGCGACCGGCATGGTAAGGGAGAGCTCCGTGCCCCGTCCGGGAGCGCTCTGGACCGTCAGGGTCGCATCCAGCAGCTCCGCGCGGCGACGCATGTTGGGCAGGCCGTGGGCCGATCCGTCGCGGCCGCGGTCCGCCGGCCCTGCAGGGTCGAAGCCGGCCCCGTCGTCGCGAATCTCCAGCTGGAGAGCACGCTTCGAGGAAGCGAGTCGAACGTCGACCCGCCGCGCCTTGGCGTGGCGCAGGACGTTGCTGAACGCCTCGTGCACGATCTGGTGCAGCTGTGCGGCCTGCTCGGGGGTCAGCTGTGGCTCCCATTCGCCCTCGACGGTCAGCTGCAGCTCGACCAGCGTGTTGGCCCGCAGCTCGTCGGCCACGCTGCGCACGATCTCCTCGGCGTCCAGCGTCTCCAGCCGGGCGCTGCGCAGGTCGAAGATGGTGGCCCGGATGTCGTTGCTGATCCGTTCCAGCTCGCCGAGGACGGTCCGGATGCGGGCCCGGGGCACGTCGGCCGCGGGATCCAGGGCGGCGCTGGCCTCGTCCAGGTGCAGGCCGGCGGCGTAGATCGACTGGATGATCCCGTCGTGCAGGTCGCGCCCGATGCGCTCCCGCTCGCGGGCCAGCAGCTCCCGCCGCCGCGCCGCGGCCAGGGCCCGATCCGTCTCCTGCTCGAACAGGTCGAGCGCCACGATGATCGCCACGGCGATCAGCAGGCCCGCGCCGGAGCGCAGCACCTCGATCGGAATACCCAGCACCTCGAGCACGGTGGCCCCGTTCAGCACGGAGGCCGGGAAGAACGGCGCCGGCTGCCCGATCACCCCGCCCAGCAGGGCGTAGAGCGCGAAGGCCACCGCCGCCGTCTGCAGTCCGCCCAGCACCCAGGGCCGCGCGATGGCGGCCACGCTGCGCGCGCTGGCCATCAGGCCCCACGCCGCCAGGGCGGCGCCGGGCAACGCCAGCATCCAGCGCGCCAGCACGTCCCCGATCGCCAGCGGCGCTCCGACCGCGGTCAGCGCGGCGTCGATGTTCCCCACCGGCAACCAGGCCCCCGGGCCTGGGTCGTAGCCGGGGTACAGCGCCGACACCGCCAGCGTGGCGCCGCCCCAGGCCAACAGCGCGGCGGCCGGCAGCAGCCGCAGGCGAGGCAGGATCGGCAGGCGGGTCATGGCCGCCACCAGCTCCACGCCGAACTGCAGCAACAGGGCGAAGGACACGCCCTTGATCAGCAGCTGCAGGACCAGCAGCGCCTCCGTCAGCGAGGCCGGCAGGTAGCCCGATTGAATGGGGATGAACAGGTAGCCCCACTCGTGGAAGCCGTGGACGATGCCGAACGCGGCCAGCCAGGGCAACGGCCGCGCCAGGGCCAGCGTGCTGCGCTTCAGCGACTGGAGCGCGATCGCCAGGCCCAGCACGAAGAAGACCTGGCCGTAGACGGTGAGGACGATGACGCGGTTCGTCTCGAACAGCTCGGCGAGCGCCTCCACGGCCAGATCTTGGCACCAACGACCCAGCGGGGCGGGACTGCTAGCATCCGGAGCCGATGCGTAACGCCCCGTGGTCCGTGCGGCTGTGGTTCGCCTGGGCCTTCTTCCTGCTCGTGGTGACCGGCCTGCTGCTGCCCCGCATCATCCAATTCGTCGACTTCAGCGAGCGCGCGCCATTCAGCCTGCTCGGGATCTTCATGATGCTGGAGCTGGCCGCCGTCCTGTTCGGCATCACCGTGGCGCTGCAGCGCAAGCGCATCGGCCATCGGTTCGCCATCGGCATCGCGATCCTGGCGGCACCGATCCTGGCCGGCCTGCCGCCGGCCCTGTTCCAGATGCCGCCCGAGGCCGCCAACGGCTGGTACACGCTCATGATCCCGCTGGGCCTGCTGCTGTCGGTCGTCCTGGTGGTGGCGCTGCTGCGGCCGTCCGCACGGGCCTGGTTCAGCGAGGAGTGAGGCGGGCCGCTCCTATACTCAGCCGCGTGAAGCCGCAGGTCTGGCGGGGGGCATGACCGCCACTGCCACACGCACCATGCGGGCGCTGGCCAAGACGCGTCCAGCTCCCGGCGCCGAGCTGGTCGAGCGGCCGGTGCCCAGCCCCGGCCCGGGCGAGGTGCTGCTGAAGATGGAAGCCGCCAGCATCTGCGGCACCGACAGCCACCTCTACAACTGGGATGCGTGGGCGGCGGAGATCCTGAAGCCGCCGATCATCCTGGGCCACGAGCTGGCCGGTCGCGTGGTCGTCTCCGGCGCCGGGGTCACCCGCGTGCGCGACGGCGACCTGGTGGGCGTCGAAAGCCACATCGTCGACTGGACCTGCACCCAGTGCCGCTCCGGCCAGGCGCACCTGTGCCGCAACCTTCAAGTCATCGGCGCCAATGTCGACGGTGGCTTCGCCGAGTTCGTGGTGATCCCCGAGGCGAACGCCATCGAGTCGAACGGCCTCGATCCGGCGGTTGTCGCGCTGCAGGAGCCGATGGGCAACGCGGTGCACGCCGCCTTCGTGGAGCCGATCGAGGGCCGGACGGTGGCCGTCACCGGTTGCGGCCCGATCGGGCTGTGCGCGGTGGCCGTGGCCAAGGCCGCGGGCGCGTCGCTGGTGATCGCCACCGACGTCGAACCCTATCGGCTGGAGATGGCGGCCCGCATGGGCGCGGACCTGGCGATCGACGGTCGCGAGGCCGACCTGGTGCCGCGCGTGCTGGAAGCCACCAGCGGCGACGGCGTGGAAGTGGTGCTCGAGATGAGCGGCGCCCAGCCGGCGCTGGACACCGCGCTGGCCATCATCACCCGCGGCGGCCGGATCAGCCTGCTGGGCATCTTCAGCCAGCCGGCCACGATCGACCTGTCCGACATGGTCATCCAGAAGGGCGTGCGCCTGTACGGCATCTACGGGCGGCGCCTGTACGACACCTGGGAGCGCACGCAGGGGCTGCTGCGCGGCGGCCTGGATGTGACCCCCATCATCACGCACCGCTTCGACCTCGCCGATTGGGAGCAGGGCTTCGCGCTCATTGCCTCCCGCCACGCCGGAAAGGTGGTTCTCCTGCCATGACCGATACCGCCGTGTCCTCCGCCGCGACTGCGCGTGCTCGCAATCCGCTTGGCTTCCTGGAAGCCGAGATGGAGGACCTCCGTGCCAAGGGGCTGTTCCGCCGCCTCCGCGTGGTCGAGTCCGAGCAGAAGAGCCGATGCGTGATCGACGGCCACGAGGTGATCACGCTGTCGAGCAACAACTACCTGGGCCTGAACACGCATCCCCGGCTGCGCCAGGCGGCGATCGAGGCGATCGAGCGCTTCGGCGCCGGCTCTGGAGCGGTGCGCACGATTGCCGGCACCATGAGCCTGCACGAGGAGCTGGAGGCGCGGCTGGCAGAGTTCAAGCACGTCGAGGCGGTGCTGACCTTCCAGTCAGGCTTCACCTGTAACACCGGCGTGATCCCGATCGTGGCGCCTGAGGGCGCCGTGATCGTGAGCGACGCGCTCAACCACGCCAGCATCATCGACGGCATCCGGCTGACCAAGGCCGAGCGCAGGATCTTCCCGCACGCTGACATGGACGCCCTGCGCGCCGCGCTGCGCGACGTGCGGGATTCGCCCGGCGGGGCGGACCGCATCGTGCTGGTCATCACCGATGGCGTGTTCAGCATGGACGGCGACATCGCTCAGCTGCCTGCCATCGTGGAGGCCGCCGAGGAGGCGGAGGCGATCGTGTACGTCGACGATGCACATGCCTCCGGCGTGCTCGGCCGCAATGGGCGCGGCAGCATCGACCACTTCGACCTGCATGGGCGGGTGCACGTCCAGGTCGGAACGCTGTCCAAGGCAATCGGCGTGCTCGGCGGCTACGTCGCCGGGCCGGCCGTCCTGCGCACCACGCTGGAGCACAAGGCGCGGCCCTTCCTGTTCTCGACCTCGCATCCGCCGGCCGTGGCGGCCGCCTGCCTGGCCGCGATCGACGTGCTGGAGTCGGAGCCGGAGCTGATCGAGCGGCTGTGGGAGAACAGCCGCTTCTTCAAGGCCGGGCTCCAGCGGCTGGGCTTTGACACCGGCGTCTCGGAGACGCCGATCACCCCGGTCATCGCCGGTTCGGGCGCGCTCGCCATGAAGCTGTCCGACCGGCTCTTCGAGGAGGGTGTCTTCGCCCAGGGCATCGGCTTCCCGACCGTGCCGGACGATCGGGCCCGCGTGCGCACCATCGTCACCGCCGAGCATTCGCGCGACGAGCTGGAGACCTGCCTGGCCGCCTTCGACAAGGTGGGGCGCGAGCTCGCGCTGATCTGACCATGCCCGCGGTGGGACGACCACCCGTTGCTCGTCGGCAACGCCGATCTGGAAGTCGAGCATGCGCGGTGCTACCGTGCGCTGGCCAACCGCCGCTCGTGCGGCTGCCCACACGAGCACAGGTGCCCGTCCCGATGCGCGAGCGACCCATGAGTGCCTTCGTCGCCCAGGCCCTGCGTGAGGCCGAGCATCGCCGTACCGCCGCTCCGGCCATGCCCGCGCATGCGCTCGACGGGATGACCGTCGACCAGCTGGCACGAGGCCGCCACGGCCGGTGACGTCGAGGCGGTCGGGCGGCTGTACGACACCCTGGTCCTGCCCATCTATCGCTACGTCGCCGTGCGCGTGCACCAGCGCGAGGACGCCGAGGACCTGACCCAGCTCGTCTTCGAGCGGATCATGGGCTCGCTGCCGCGATATCGGTCCAGGGGCCGCCCCTTCGAGGCCTGGGCCTTCCGCATCGCGCGCAACGCGGTGATCGACCACGTCCGTCGCGATCGCGCCCATGAGCCGCTGGGGGACAGCCACGATTCCGGCCACGACGAGACGCCGGATCGTCTCACCGTGCGCGGCGAGGAGATCCGCGAACTGCGCTCCGCCATCCGGCTCCTGACCGTGGACCAGCAGGAAGCGCTGGCGCTGCGGTTCGCCGCCGGCCTGTCGGCCGAGGAAGCCGCCGAGGTGATGGGGAAGCGGGCCGGCACGGTGCGCGGCCTCACCTTCCGCGCCATCGCCAGCCTGCGCCGCCTGCTGCTGCCGGAAGAGGAGCAGGTGAGCCGATGACGCTGCTGGACCGCATCCTGGAGCGCGGCTACGAGATGCCCATCGACCCGATCATCGTGGGTCGCATCGAGCGGCATGTGCAGCGCATCAAGCCGGATCCGCTCTTCCAGCGGCGGCTGCGCGGGCAGGTCGTGAATCGCTACGTCGCCACCCGCGAGGGAATGGTGGCCGCCGCCCGGCCGGTTCGGCTGCCACGCCGCAACCTGAGCGTGCTGGGCCGGGGCATGCTCTATGCCTCGCTGCTGACCGCCGTGGGGACGACCGCGGCCGGCGCCGCCGCCCAGGGCAGCCTGCCCGGCGACCTGCTGTATGGCGTCAAGCTCGAGCTCGAGTCCATCCGCATGGAGCTGGCGCCCGCCGACGTGCGCGACGACCTGGCGGCGATGGCACTCGACGCGCGGCTGGAGGAAGTGGAGGCCCTGGCCGCGGCTGGACGCTGGGCGCAGCTGGATATGGCAGTGGCGGGTGTCGAGCGAGCCCGCATGGCGCTTGCGGCGCTGACCGCCCTGGGGCACAACGGATCCGGCGCGAACGCGACGGCAACCTTGCCTGAGCACGTCGATCGCCTCACCGCGCTCATCAGCACGGCGCCGAACGCGGAGAAGCGTGGGCTGCTTCGTGCCCTGGCGGCGTCTGGCGGCTCGCCGTCTGACGTGCATTCCAACCGCGACCATGAGACCACCAACCGCGGGCAGCGCAAGGGCCACCCTGTCGTTCCGGTGGTGCCCGCAGCGAACGACACACCAACCCCCGTACCGACCGAGCCCACCCTCGCACCGACGCCCTCTCCCACCCCGACCCACGAACCGCAGGATCAGCCGACCGGCCCCGCATCTCCGCCTGCCGGAGACCACGGTGGTGGGCCGAGCGGCCAGCAGGATGGTCAATCCGGCGGCGACAACGCCAAGGGCAACAGCCCGACTCAATAGCCGCCGCGCCTTTCCTCCACAACAGGAAACGGGGTAGAGGCGAACCTCTACCCCGTCCCTGCCAGGGGGGCTGGCTGATTGACCGATGGGCCGGCTTTGCGCCAACCCATCGGCCGCTTGGTGATCGGCTCAGCGGCGTCGCCGCGCGGACCGCACGTTAGCGTACGCCAGCGTGCCGAGCGAGCCAATCAGGAGGAAGGCGAGCAGCTCGACCGGGATCGAGATGGGCTCACCGGCCGGTGCGAAGACGAGCGCCGTGTTCGGCACGGAGGGCTCTGGGCTCGACGTCCCGCCGAGCTCGCTCTCCGACGTCACGACGATCGAATCCTCACCGTCATCGGGATCGGTCTCGTTGGAGTCGATGGTCGCCACGTTGACGATGGGATCGACTTCCGGCGCATCCGGATCGACCGTGGTCACGAACGAGACGCTGTCGCTGCCGTCGACCGTCAGGTCGCCGAGGTCCCAGCTGATCGTCCGCGTCGCCGCGTCGTAGTCACCGCCATCACTGGCGCTGACGAATACGAGGAACTCGGGCAGCGGGTCGCTGATGAACGCTCCCGTGACCGGACCATCGGTCAGGGTGTAGGTGAGCGTCCAGGTGACCTGCTCCGGATCGACCGACAGGACGTTCCCATCGGCGTCGAACACGAAGTGGACCTCCTCGGCGTCCGCCGACTTCTCGATGACCAGCAGCGGGCACCGGACGTCGATGGATGCCGACGCCTGCACCGTGTCGCTGTTGTCCGCGAAGGCGAAGGCCGTGTTGTCCAAGCCGGCGCAATCGTCACGATCGGTCTCGCCCGAGATGACGATCTGCTTGCCGTCTTCCATGCTCGTCACTGGAAGGTCGCCGAACTGACAGGACGCACTCTGGTTCCCGTCGGAGTCAATGCTGCTCGCGCAGGCATCGTCGCCATCGGGGTTCAGCAGCTGGACGCTCCAGCTGACGCCCATGGGCAGTTCATCTGACCACGTTGCGTTGAGCGCCGTGCCTGGTCCGGCATTCCAGACCACGACGGTGTAGCTCGCCGTTTCGCCGGCAACGATCTGACCGTTGTCCGCGAGCTTGCTGATGTTCAGGCCGGGGCACTCGACGGTCACGTCGTCGCTGGGCTTCAGGGTCGCGTGGTTGTCCGCCTTGACCTTCGCTTCGTTCGGGAAGGTCGTGCAGTCCAGCTTGCTGGTGCCACTGACGATGTGAACGCTTACCGAGTCGCCGGGGTCCAGGTCGCCGAAGTCGCAGTCCAGCGTCTGGGCGCCTGTCACACCGGTGATCTCGCAATCCGCGTTGTCGGGCGACTCCGACCAATTCAGGTCGAATCCGGCCGGCAGCGGATCATTGAGCGTGACGTGTTTGGCCGTGCCGGTTCCAGGATCTTCCGAGTTCTCGATCGTGATCGTGAACCCGATCTGCTGGCCGGCTGAGACGACGCCCGTCCCGTCCGCCACCTTGGCGGCAGTCAGATCCGGGCACAGCACGGTGATGTCACCGTCGTCCTCGACTGACCCGGCGTTGGTGGTGGTCACCTTGGCCACCGGATTGTCGAGCAGGCCGCAGTCGTCGGCGGTGGTCACCGTCTGGACCGTGACGCTGCGGGTGTTGTCAGCGGGTGCAGCCAGGATGTCCTCCGGGCCGCAGTCCAGGGTCTGAGCCGCGCCGGCCACACCAGTAATGGTGCAGTCGCCCGCCCAATCCTCGGAGTCGATGCTCCAGCCGTTGGCCACGGCCGGCAGCAGGTCGGACAGCGCGGCACCCTTGGCCGTGCCATCGCCCTCGTTGGTGGTCACGATCGTGAAGCTGGCAGCGTCGCCAGCCGTCACCTGGCCACCATCGGGCGTCTTGTCGACAGCGATGTCACCGCACAGCACGGTGATGTCACCGTCGTCCTCGACTGACCCGGCGTTGGTGGTGGTCACCTTGGCCACCGGATTGTCGAGCAGGCCGCAGTCGTCGGCGGTGGTCACCGTCTGGACCGTGACGCTGCGGGTGTTGTCAGCGGGCGCAGCCAGGATGTCCTCCGGGCCGCAGTCCAGGGTCTGAGCCGCGCCGGCCACACCAGTAATGGTGCAGTCGCCCGCCCAATCCTCGGAGTCGATGCTCCAGCCGTTGGCCACGGCCGGCAGCAGGTCGGACAGCGCGGCACCCTTGGCCGTGCCATCGCCCTCGTTGGTGGTCACGATCGTGAAGCTGGCAGCGTCGCCAGCCGTCACCTGGCCACCATCGGGCGTCTTGTCGACAGCGATGTCACCGCACAGCACGGTGATGTCACCGTCGTCGCTGACCGCCGGGTTGTTGTCGGCATCTGCCGATGCGGTGTTCTCCAAGAGGCCACAGTCGTCGGCGTCCGTCTGGGCGCGTACGGTGACCGAGAAGCTGGCGTCATCGGCCAGGCTGGCGATGTCGCAGTGCAGGACGTTGCTGGTGATCGAACATTCGGCCTTGTCCGGGTTCTCCTCCCAGACCAGATTGCCGCTTGGACCGCCGGGCAACGGGTCGTCGATGTCGACGTTCGTCGCCGCACCCGGGCCGTTGTTCGTGACCGTGATGGTGAAGGAGGCGTACTCGCCGGCCGTCACCTGGCCGCCATCGGGAGACTTCTGGATCACGAGCGCCGGGTTCAGCGGCGTGATGGCGTTGCTCATGATCTGGTTGTCGCGCTTACCGATCGACTCGCCGTCGATGCCGGTGATGCGGATGTGGTACGGACCGCCGCTGATGCTGGCGGATCCCAGGCCGGAACCCCAGCCACGTGGGCCGAAGCCAGATGCGAGGTGACCGCCGAACAGCAGCTGAACCTTGCCACCGGCGCCAACGGTGAAGTTGACCGTGATGTTGCCGTAGTCGGAGCCGGCCTCCAGAGGATCGACCGAATGGGTGATCGCGGAGGTGCCGGTGAGCGTGCCACCGTACATGACGAACTGACGATCCGCCTGCGGCAGCTCATGGGCGGATGTGGGCTGCGGACCGCCGGGGCTAACGTTGTTCGGATCGCTGGGGATCGCGAAGGTGCTTGGGCTGCCGCCAATGCAGTCGGTGGCGGTTGGCTCCTGGCAGCGATCGGCGCTGGCGTAGGTGTGGTTCCAGGTCGCCAGGTAGTCATATGCGTGGTGCTGCCCGCTCGAGTCCTTGCGGGCCATGTAGCTGATGGTGACGCTGTGCGCGCCGGGACCGCCGAAGTCCATCAGCAGGCGCTGCGGGACGACCTCGTCCTCGGCGTAGTCGTTGTGCGTGGCATTGAGGATGCCGTTCGTCCACTTCTCGGCACAGTCGAGGCCAGCGGGCTTCGGATTGCCGATCTGACATTGGGCGTAATCGTCGATTCCGTCGGCTGCCGCGCGCACCATCCCTTGCTGGGCGATGGGCATCAGCGGGCCGGCCACGAGGTTGACGAGGAACGCGAGGAAGACTGGGAGGGTACGAAGTGAATGTGCTCGGGATCTCATGTGCAGGTTGCCCCCTTGGCATCTTGGTCGATCGTCTGCCATCGACCGGTTTGAACCGATGAGCCGTGATGGCTCTCGCTCGAGGTCGAGGCCCGTCGCCTGGGCGGGTCGGAATCGGGGGACGGAGGGCAGCTCTGCCGGTCCGATCCGTGGGCCTCTCTTCGATTGGAGCCGGAGTATCACAAGGGACCGGTACTTTGGTAACCCCGGATTTGACCCAGGGTCAACAGTTCGGTGACGTTGGGTGCGGTTCGGTTCGCGGAAGGCGTTGACGAAGGACAACGGGGGCCTTGGTACTCCGGCTAGTACCGGGTCCTACCTAGGGCGGTACTGGCGGCTGACACAGAAAGTCACTCCGCGTTCGAGACCGTCCTCGCCGTCAAGGGCATGCGAAAGGCCCCCGGAATCCCGGGGGCCTCTGCTCTAGTCCGGCTGCTGTCAGGGATTCACGCTAGGCGCGACTTCGCACGCTCTTGACGTTCACCCATCCCAGCGTCCCAAGGGCCGCCAGGAGGATCAGGCCGAATGCCACCGTCGGGATCGGGCTGGGTCCACCCTCTGCGCCCATGGCGGTATCGGGCTGGCTCGGCTCCGGGGTTCCGGTGCCACCCTGGACCGACTGCTCCGCGCTGGGGCTCGGCGTCGAGGTTCCACCCTGTTCCGATCCTTCCGGAGTCGGGCTCGGCGTGGGAGTTGGAGACGACTGGACGCAGGCCTCCGCGCTCAGCTGGAACACGAAGTTGAACTGGGTCTTGCCGTCGGACGAGCTGAACGTGACCACGGCGGTGTGCGCGACCGTCGGGCTACCGGCGTCGTACACGGCGGTCCCGCCAGTGTTCGCGTCGAATGGACCCATTGCAGCCGCGCCGTCAATGGCCACGGTGTACGTCGAACCTTCCGGATATCCAGAGCCGTCGACGCGGACCTCCGTCCGCTGATCGCCGCAGACCATGGTGGCGCTGGCGTTGTGCGCCGCAACCGTGCCGGCTGTGACGAGAAGGAGCAGGACCGCCGATGTGACGGACCATCCTCCGAGTCTACGAATCATGTGCGTTCTCCCTGGGTCTTCCAGCTCCCCTGACGTTCGATGCGGCGGGGTTGCGCGCCCAGCGCTCGAGCGGCTGGATAGCCGGAGGATACCGGGATGGTCATGGCGTGCCTAGTACCAATGGGACGGCGAGCGTGTCGGTCGACTGACGTGTGGTGGGGTCTGGTGCGCTAGCCCGCGGTCGACGCCGGTGCAGGGGCGCAACGAGGGCAGGACTGACGTGGTACTGACGAGGAAAGGCCCCCGGTTTCCCGGGGGCCTTTCGCGTGGAGACCCGTGCGGGTCCGGTCGCCCCTTACGAGCGGTTCCGCGCGCTCCTGACGTTCGCCCAGGCGAGGGTGCCAAGGGCGGCCAGCAGGATCAGGCCGAAGGCCGCGGTCGGGATCGGGCCAGGCGTGCCGCCGAGACCCATGGCAGTGTCGGGCTGACTCGGCGCCGGCGTTCCGGTGCCGCCCTGAACCGACTGCTCGGGCGTCGGCGTGCTGGTCCCGCCAGCCACCGAACCCTCGGGGGTCGGGGACGGGGTCGGGCTGGCAGTCTGACTCGACGTCTGGGTCGGCGTGGGGCTGGCCGTCGGGGTGGCGGTCGGCGTCGGGCTGGCCGTTGGCGTCGGGCTGGCAGAGCCATCCGCCTCGCTGCAGTTCAGCGAGTTGGTCTTCGAGGTCCAAACCTGGCCGTTCTCGCCGGACTCGCTGGCGATCACGCCCAGGACACCGCCACCGCTCAGCTGGAAGGCTGTCGTGACGGGGACGTTGAATTCGAGGGTGCCGGTGCCGGACAGTCCGCCGACGTCGATTGACTTGTAGTTCGACTCGACGGCTGCAATGTAGGCAGCATCGTTGCCGCCAGCGTTGTTGTTGATGGCGCCCTGGTTGGGGCTGAGGTACACGACCAGCGTCGCGCCCGCAGGCAGCGTGCCGGTCACGTTGTAGTCCAGGTGGAAGTGGAACCTGCTTGCGGTGCTCTCATCGCAGGTCAGGGTCGCGTTCTGCTGGAACGTGAAGTTGGCCGATCCTCCCTTGAGGTCGGTGTATGGGCCGCTCGTCGGATGGCCGTTGTCGCCTGCGGTGAACGCGAGCGAAATTGCGGGACGGACGGCAAAGGCCACGGACAGCGCCAGCGCCGCGAAGGCGGCGATCAAGATCATCGTCCGGTTGCCGCGCCCGGCCTGGGCAGTGGCGGTATTACTCACGATTACCGGTCTCCTTGGGTCTTCCAGCTCCCCTGATGGTTCGACTCGACGCGGAAGGCGTCGCGCCCAGGCCTGGAGTGCCTGGACTCCGACAATAGGGGCAGGTCCCACCGCCGGCTAGTACGAATGGAGCCATGGCTTGTCGGTCGGAGGAAGTGGGGTGGGGTCTGGTGTCTTGGCGTGGACGCGGAAGCGTTGCCCGCTCGCAACGGGGCTGGTACCGGAGGGGTACCGATGGGCGCCCAGGGTCGGGCGGCGCGCGTCAGCCGGTGCGGCCGCGGGGCTCCAGCAGGACGACCTGGGTCTCGTCCGGCAGCGACGAGGCGTTGACCACGGCCTTGGGCTGGTTCGGCGGCTGGCCCATCCCCATCTCGTGGACGAAACGCTCGGGCCCCAGCAGGTCCTTGGAGGCGCCGTCGATGGCGTAGTGCATGGGGATCACCAGCTTGGGGCTGACCTGCGCCACCACCTCCGCGGCCTCGGCCGGGGTGATGGTGAACTGGCCACCGGCCGGGCACCAGCAGGACGTCGACGGGGCCCAGCTCGGCCAGCTGATCCTCCGTCAGCAGGTGGCCCAGGTCGCCGAGATGGGCGATGTGCACGCCATCGATCTCGTAGCCGAAGACGATGTTCTCGCCGCGCTGCGTTCCCCGCTCGCCGTCATGGAAGGTGCGGACGCCGTTGACCAGCACGCCGTGGTACTCGTACTCGCCGGGACGGGTCAGCGTCAGGCCGGCGGTGATCGACCGGGTGTAGGCGTGGTCCGGATGGGCGTGCGACATGGTCAGCAGGTCGACCGCGTGCTTGCCTGCCACGAAGCCCGTGTTGGGCGGGCAGGGATCCGCAATGACCGTCGACTCGCGACCCTTCAGCCGGAAGCAGGCGCGGCCGTACCAGGTGATTTCCATCGGTCGGTGGAGTGTACGGCAGACAGCACGAGAGCCGGTGCCCGCCCAATGACACCGGCTCTCGAAGGAGGGAGGGTGGAGGTAGAGATCCGATGGATCTCCATCTCGCACCGTGAACGGTAAGGGCCAGATGTGAATCCCAAACATCGGGCCGTGTGAAGAAACCTGAACCTTCACGAACCGCCAAATGGACCGATGCCACAATGCGCGGCATGTCCACCGTTCCGCAGCGCGCCGTCGCCGTCACCACCGTCCTGCTGGTGCTGGCGATCGTCGCCGTCCTGCTGCTCCGCTCACTGGGCGTCCAGCTGGCGGTGGGGCCGCTGGCCAGCCCGACGCCGCCGGTCGCCACCGCGACTCCGCAGCCGACACCGGTCAGCTCGGCCGATGCGCTGGCGGTGTTCGCCCAGATCGAGCAGCAGGTCTCCGACCTGCGCGACCTGCCCGCTCCGGACATCGGTCCGCCGGACGTCATCACCCGCGATGAGCTGGCCGTCGAGCTGAATACGCTCTTCGACGAGACCTGGACCGATGAGCAGCTGGCCGCGGACAACCTGACGCTGCGGGCCATGGGGCTGCTGACCGAGGACCAGGACATCCGGGAGCTGACCGAGCAGCTGTACGCGGGCCAGGTGCTGGGCTTCTACGACTTCGAGGACCAGCGCATGGTGGTGGTGACCGATGCGGGCCTCACCGCCGAGGCGCAGATCACCTACGCCCACGAGTTCACCCACGCCATGCAGGACGCCGCCTTCGACACGGGCGCCTTCCACGACACCACGGCCGAGGACGACGACACCGCCCTGGCGCGGCTGGCGCTGGAGGAGGGCGACGCGACGGTGGCCATGTTCCAGTGGGCCTTCGCCAACCTGGCGCCGGACGAGCTGGGCGGGATCGGGGCGACGCCGCTGCCCGACATGAGCGGCATCCCGAACTGGATGGTGCAGCAGCTCGAGTTCCCGTACCTGGCCGGCTCGACCTGGGTGAGCGGGCCTGTGGTCATCCGGCGGCTGGGACGCGGTGGATGCCGCCTACGACCAGCCGCCGGCCTCGACGGAGCAGGTGCTGCACCCGGAGAAGTACGTCTCCGACGAGCAACCGGCGGAGGTGGCCGATCCGGACGTGGCAACCGCTCATGGGCAGCGGCTGGGACGGCGGTCGAGTCGAGCACCGTGGGCGAGGCGATGCTGGGCATCTGGCTGGGCGCCATGGGCGTCTCGCAATCCGACGCGGACGTGGCCGCGGCCGGCTGGGGCGGCGATCGACTGAGCGTGGCGAGCGGGCCGAATGACGAGTGGGGCATGGCCTGGCGCATCGCCTGGGACACCCCGGCCGAGACCGATGAGTTCGACGAGGCGTACGGCGAAATCACCGCTGACCTGCCGTTCCCGACGCGGTCGATCACGGCATCGAACGGGGACACGCTGATCCTGCACGCCTCGTCGGCGGCGGTGCTGGACCGGATGGCCGCGCGCGCTGGGCGGCTGACCTACATCGACTCCGGGGCGGTGATGCCGAGCAATCCCAGCCCGTTGGCCAGCACGGTGCGGGTGGCATCGGTCAGGGCCAGGCGCGCTTCGGAGAGCGGCCGCTCAGCCGGCTCGTCCGAGAGAACCCGGCAGTCGCGATAGAACTGGCTGAACAGCTGCGCGGTCTCCAGCAGGTAGCGCGTCAGCTCGTGCGTCTCACGCCGGTCGGCGGCATCGGCCACCACATCGGGCAGGTCCAGCAGGTGGCGAATGAGCGTCTGCTCGGCGGGATGGTGGAGGAGAGCCGCGGCCCCAGAGGCATCGGCCGTCACGCCGACACCCACCGCGTTGCGCAGGATGGACGAGCAGCGGGCGTGCGCGTACTGGACGTAGTAGACCGGGTTCTCGGCGCTCTGCTTCTTGGCCAGCTCGATGTCGAAGTCGATGCCCGTGTTCGGCGCGCGTGAGCCGAAGAACCAGCGGGCGGCATCGGCGCCGATCTCGGCCAGCAGCTCGTCCAGGCTGACGAACTCGCCGGCGCGCTTGCTCATGCCGATCTCCTGGCCGTCGCGCACGAAGCGGACCCAGGCCATCAGCAGGTACTGCACGTGCTCGCCCTTGAAGCCGAGCGCCGGTGGCCGCCGCCTTGTTGCGGGCCACCGTGCCGTGGTGGTCCTCGCCCCACAGGTAGACCAGCTCGTCGAACCCGCGGCTGAACTTCTCGGCCAGGTAGCCGATGTCCGAGGCGAAGTAGGTTGGCTGGCCGTTGCTGCGGATGACCACCCGATCCTTGTCGTCGCCGTAGGCGGAGGCGCGGAACCAGGTCGCGCCGTCCTGCGTCGTAGATGTCGCCCTTGGCTCGCAGCTGGTCGAGTGCGCGCTCCACCCAGCCCTCGTCGTGGAGCGAGCCCTCCGACTTCCAGACGTCGAAGCGCACGCCGAGCGCGGCCAGGCTGGCCTCGATCCCGGCGCGCACCCGCTTCGATGCCCAGCGGCCCAGCACCTCGCCGGGGTCGGCGTCGGACGCGGCGGCCTGCTGCCAGAGCTCGCCGGCACCTGCGTCACAAGGTCGTTGACGTAGTCGCCGTGGTAGCCGTCCTCCGGCACCTCGCGACCCTCGTGGCGGGCCAGGACGGAGAGCCCCAGGTTGCGGACCTGGGCGTTGTAGTCGTTGAAGTAGTACTCGCGCGTGACCTCGTGGCCCACCGCCTCGAGCACGCGGCTGAGCAGGTCGCCCACGAACGCGCCGCGGGCATTGCCCACCGTCAACGGCCCGGTCGGGTTGGCGCTCACGAACTCGACGTTGATCCGATGCGGCGCGGTCGACCTGCACCCGCCCGAACTCAGGCCCGCCCTCGCGGATGGTCGGCCACGCTGCCGGCCACCCAGGCCGGATCGAGGCGCAGGTTGATGA
Organism: uncultured Chloroflexia bacterium; assembly: GCA_963720505.1. Taxonomy (GTDB): domain Bacteria; phylum Chloroflexota; class Limnocylindria; order QHBO01; family QHBO01; genus DASSCW01. Next base: position 88,734 of record CAVRFT010000003.1, on the reverse strand, counting down.
AGCCGGGCGGCGCCACGCTGACCTCGCGGATGCCGGGCGGCGTGCCCAGATGGGTGCGCAGCACCTCGGCGATCTGCATCGGTGCCGCGCGCACGACCGGTGCCAGCTGCATGGCCGCGTTGGTGGCGAAGTCGCCGTGCTCCGGCCGTGCCGGTCGCTCGATCCTGATCTCGGGCGGGCTTGCCCCTTCCGGCAGGCGCAGGTCGCCGGCCGCAACGGCGCGATCGAGCGCATCGGCGACGGCTGCCCGCAGGGTCTGGCGGAGGCTGGTCATGGGCGGCCGATTCTAGCCGTCGGTCCTTCGCTCAGCGCTCGCGCGCGAGGCGCAGCTCCAGGGCCTGGTCCGGTGAGAAGTCGCGCAGGCCCAGGGCATCGGCGGACACTTCCAGCAGCGCGCCGGTGGGTGCCAGGCCGATCAGCTCGCAATGGTGGATATCGGTCCCGGCCTCACGCGCCAGCGTCCGGATCTCGCGGACGACCCGGCTGATGCCGGTGCGCTCCCAGTCGACCAGGTTCATGCTGACCTGCGCGTAGCGCGGCTCGCCGGGGTTCTCGAGCAGGACCCCCATGGCCTGCACGCCCGGCAGGCCGCCGGACGACTCACGGATGGCGTGGGCGATCCGCTTGGCCACCGCCACGTCGTCGGTGGCGAGGTTGACGTTGAAGGCGATCAGCGGCTTGCGAGCGCCCACCGCCACGGCGCCGCCGCGCGGGTGCATCCGCAGGGGGCCGTAGTCCGGCGCGCGGTCCGGGTTGACGCCGATCTCCGCCTTCAGGCCCTCGTACTGGCCGCGGCGCACGTCCGCCAGGCGGCGGCGCTCCGGCCGCAGCGCGGCCTCGCCGTAGAGGTAGACGGGCAGCTCGAACAGCTTGGCGATCTGCTCGCCGAAGCGGCGCGCCAGGTCCACGCACTCCTCGATGCGGGTGTTCCCCAGCGGCACGAAGGGGATGACGTCCACGGCGCCGATGCGGGGATGGGCGCCGGCGTGCTGCTCCATGTCGATCAGCTGGATGGCGCGGCCGACGGCCGCGGTGGCGGCGCGCACCACCGACTCGGCCGCGCCGGCGAAGGTCACCACGCTGCGGTTGTGGGTCTCGTCGCGCGAGTGGTCGAGCAGCGTCACGCCGTCGATCTGGTTGATGGCCAGCACGATCTCCTCCACCACCTCGGCGCGGCGGCCCTCGGAGAAGTTCGGGACGCACTCGATCAGGCTGGCCACGAACCGATGTTAGGCCTCGGCCGCCGCGGCCTGACGCGGGTCCTCGCGGCCGATCGTGTCCGGGTTGGTGCCGCGCGCCCGCGCCAGCCGCTCGGCGAGCAGCTGGATCGGCACCGCCGCCCCGACGGCCGCGGCCACCATCCGGGGCAGGCGCGTGGTGAGCGGTGTCGCTGCCCGTCCGGCCGGCGTCAGGTCGAGCGGCAGGTCGTCGCCGAGGTCGGCGCCCACGATCGGCGGCCGCCGGCATCCCCAGCGCGGCCGCCGAGCGGAGCACCGCCGCCGCCCGCTCCACCACCACCGCGCCACGGCCCTCGCCATCGGTGAGGACCAGCACCAGGCCGGTGTCCGCGTCGGCCGCGCCCAGGTGGCCGTGGCGGATCGTCTCGAGCTGGAGCGCGGTGCTGGGCAGGTGCGCGCCCTCCTCGACCTTCAGCGCCAGCTCGCGCGCCGTCGCGTAGTCGACGCCGCTGCCGACCACCAGCAGGCGGCGGCATCGGGCCAGGGCCTGCGCCATCGATTCGGCCGCTGGCGGCGTGGTCGGCGCTGTCGAGCAGCGCCCGCACCGCCACCGGGTCCGGCAGACCTGCGCCGGAGCATCCCGGCCAGGACGGCGAAGGTCAGCATCGGCGACAGGTAGCCCACCGTGTGGCACCAGCTCTGGTCCTGCTCGCCGGTCTGCACCACGCGGCCGGCCACGGCGGCGCCCGGCGAGCGGTCGCTGACGGTGATGAGCGCGGTCTGCGCGCCCGCCTCGGCCGCCTGGCGGAGCGCCTCGTTGGTGGCCCAGGTGCCGCCCTCGTGCGACACGCCGATCACCAGGCCGCCTGCCGGCGGCCGGCCCATGAGCTCGAAGGCCTGCACCGATGCCACCCGGGGATCGGCCACGCCCGCGGCGCGCAGGGCGTCATCCAGCAGGGCGGCGCCGACCATGGCCGCGTGCTCGCTGGTGCCGCAGCCGGTGAGGATGATCGGTCCAGCCGGCATCGGCCGTCGCCCGGATGTCATCTGCCAGTGCTCGGACGGCCGGGTCATCGGCCAGTCGCCGGACCAGGCGTTCGGCCAGAGCCGGCTCGGCGGCGATCATCTCGGTCATGGCGTAGGGCGGGCCGCCGCGCACCTCCGGCATGGTCGAGGAGGCCCATGGATCGGGGGCGCCGGGGAGCGGCGCGTCGGCATCGAAGGACATGGCGGCGATGCTACTTGGCCGGTATCCTCGGCCGCATGTCCGATCGGCCCGGCCTGCCCGTTCCGCACGAGGCTCCGAAGGCCGGCTTCGAGGCGCCGAAGGTCGACGATCCGACGCTGCTGAACCTGCACGACTACGAGCGCGCCGCTGCCGAACGGCTGTCGGCGCTCGCCCTGTCCTACTACGTCAGCGGCGCCATGGACGAGCGGACGCTGCACGACAACCGCGCCGCGTTTGCTCGACGCCGGCTGCTGCCGCGGGTCATGACCGACACCTCGGTGATCGACACCACGGTCGAGGTGCTGGGGCGCCGCTGGTCCACGCCGCTGTTCACCTGCCCCACCGCGCTCCACCGCCTGGCGCATCCGGACGGCGAGCTGGCCACCGCCCGAGCCGCCGCGGCGCGCGACATCACCATCACCCTCTCGACCTCGGCCAGCACCGACATGGCGGAGGTGGCCGCGGTCGGCGGACCGCGCTGGTTCCAGGTCTACCTGCTGGCGGATCCCGGCGCCCGGCGCGCCCTGGTCGAGCGCGTGGTGGATGAGGGCTACGAGGCGTTCGTCATGACCGTGGACCTGCAGCGGCTGGGCCGCCGCGAGCGCGACATCCGGGTCGGCTTCGAGCTCCCGTTCGACGTCAACGTGCCGAACGTGGCGGTGGCGGCGGAGAGCGCGTTGGAGGAGGCAGCCGACCAGAGCTTCGTCGAGAGCGTCACCTGGTCAGACCTCGAGTGGCTGGCCGGCTTCGGCCTGCCGGTCATCGTGAAGGGCGTCCTGCACCCGGATGACGCGCGGGAGGCGTTCGCGCGAGGCGCCGCGGCGGTCCAGGTCAGCAACCACGGTGGGCGGCAGCTGGACGCCGCCATCGCCAGCCTGGACGCGCTGCCGGCAGTCGTTCAGGCGGCCGGCGACCGCGGTCCGATCCTGTTCGACGGTGGCATCCGGCGCGGGACCGATGTGCTGATGGCGCTGGCGCTGGGTGCCACGGCGGTCGGCATCGGCCGCCCGATCCTGTGGGGCCTGGCGGTGGACGGCGAAGCCGGGGTCGGCCGCGTGCTGGACATCCTCACCGCCGAGCTGGAGCACGTCCTGGCGCTGATCGGGGTGCCGCGGGTGGCGGACCTCAGGCCGGAGCTGGTGGTCTAGCCCTCCATCGGGACGCGCACGCCGCGCTCGCGCGCGACCTCGAGCGCCCGCTCGTAACCCGCGTCGGCGTGGCGGATGACGCCCATCCCCGGATCGGTGGTCAGCACTCGCTCCAGGCGGGCGGCGGCTTCCGGCGTGCCATCGGCCACGATCACCATCCCGGCGTGCAGCGAGTAGCCGATCCCGACGCCGCCGCCGTGATGGAAGCTCACCCAGGTGGCGCCGGCGGCCGTGTTCAGCAGGGCGTTCAGGATCGGCCAGTCGGCGATCGCATCGGATCCGTCGCGCATGCCCTCCGTCTCGCGGTACGGGCTGGCGACGGAGCCCGCGTCCAGGTGGTCGCGCCCGATCACGATCGGGGCGGACACCTCCCCTGACGCCACCATCTCGTTGATCCGCAGCCCGGCCCGCGCCCGCTCCCCGTAGCCCAGCCAGCAGATCCGGGCCGGCAGGCCCTGGAACGGCACCTTCTCCTCGGCCAGGCGCAGCCATCGGTGCAGGCTGGCGTCCTCCGGGAAGAGCTCGGCCAGGGCCGCATCGGTCTTCAGGATGTCCTCCGGGTCGCCCGACAGGGCGGCCCAGCGGAAGGGACCCTTGCCCTCGCAGAAGAGCGGTCGGATGAAGGCCGGCACGAAGCCCGGGAAGTCGAAGGCGTTCTCCACCCCGGCATCCCTGGCGTGCGCCCGGATGTTGTTGCCGTAGTCGAAGACCACCGAGCCCGATGCCTGGAAGGCCAGCATCGCCCGCACGTGCTCGGCCATGGAGGCCAAGGAGCGGCGGGTGTAGTCCGCGGGGTCGCGCTCGCGCAGCTCGCGCGCTTCCTCCAGGCCGATGCCTCCCGGCACGTAGCCACCCAGCGGGTCGTGAGCGGAGGTCTGGTCCGTGACGAGATCCGGGTGCCAGCCGCGTCGCACCAGCTCCGGCTCGACGTCGGCGGCATTGGCGATCAGCGCGATGCGACCGCGCCTCGCCGGCTGCCCGCCAGGCGTCGACCTTGCGGATCGCGTCGTCCAGGTCGTTCGTCATCTCGTCCACGTAGCCGGCCGCATGGCGCCGCTCGGCGCGGGCCGGGTCGACCTCGATGGCCAGGCAGGCGCCCTCATTCATGGTGATGGCCAGCGGCTGGGCGCCACCCATCCCGCCAAGGCCCGCGGTCAGGGTGGCGGTGCCCTTGAGGGAGCCGTTGAAGTGCTGGCGCGCGGCCTCGGCGAAGGTCTCGTAGGTGCCCTGGATGATTCCCTGGGTCGCGATGTAGATCCAGGAACCGGCCGTCATCTGGCCGTACATCGTCAGGCCGGCGCGCTCCAGCTCGCGGAACTGCTCCCAGGTCGCCCAGTGGGGGACCAGGTTGGCGTTGGCGATCAGGACTCGCGGCGCATCCTTCGTGGTGCGGAAGACGCCGACCGGCTTGCCGCTCTGGACCAGGAGCGTCTCGTCGTTCTCCAGCCGCTGGAGCTCGGCGACGATGGCGTCGAAGGCTTCCCAGCTGCGCGCCGCGCGACCGGTGCCGCCATAGACGATGAGGTGGTCCGGGTCCTCGGCCACCTCCGGATCGAGGTTGTTCATGAGCATCCGGAGCGCGGCTTCCTGCTGCCAGCCCTTGCAGGAGATCTCCATCCCGCGCGGTGCGCGGACGGTGCGCGGACCTGACTTCGGAGCAGTTGCAGTCACGCCTGCGATGTTACGCCGCGACGAACCGTTGCCGGCTAGTCGACGGAGGTGAGCAGGAAGGCCAGCGCGAAGCCCGCCACGGTCACCAGGCCGGTCAGGTTGCCGCCGCCCTCGAATGCCTCCGGGATCATGGTGTCCACCAGCATGGTCAGGATCGCGCCCGCCGCGAACGACTGGATCAGTGGCACCCAGAACGGTCCCATCCCGCCCAGCAGCGCATAGCCGACCGCGGCAGCAACGCCCGGACGCCACGGCGACCCCGATCCAGAGCCGCATGATCCAGCCGGCGTCGTGACCCTCGCGACGCAGGTCGACCGTCGACGAGATCGCCTCCGGCAGGTTCGAGATGGCGACCGCCGCCAGGAAGGGAACGCTGATGATGGCTCCGCCCAGGAGGGTCGAGCCCAGGACGATCGACTCCGGGATCCCGTCGAGCAGCGCCCCCAGCGCCAGGGCCAGCCCGTTGCTGCTGGCGGCTGGCTCCACCTTTGCGCCGCGACGAGACTCGTTCAGCAGGCGGTTGCCGAAGTAGAAGGTCAGCGCGCCGATCGCCAGGCCGATGCCGACCAGCAGGCCGTTGCTCGAATTGAACGCCTCCTCGGTGAGGTCGAAGGACAGGGCGCTGATCAGGGCGCCGGCTCCAAATGCCATGGTGAGCGCCGACGACTCGGCGCGAGATCGGGACGTACAGGCCAATGAGCGCACCGATCACCAACGTCGATGCGGCGAGAAGCGCCCACAGGCCGGCGGCAACCACCTACTCGTCCTCGCCGAACGGGTTCGGGTCGCTTCGGCTTCTCCGGCAGGCGGAACAGATCGTCCTCGCCGGGACCCTTGGGCAGCGGCAGCGGCCAGTCATCGCCGGCATCCTCCGGCGGCGTGCGAGCCAGCAGGTCGCCCCAGCCGACCTCGGCGCCCTCGCCCGAGAACTCGCGGCGCATGACCGGGAACCGATCCTCCCCGGCTACGCGCGCAAAGCCCACCCGCTCGTAGACCGATGCCGGTCCCGGCGAGGGCAGCCACGCATCGCTCACGCCTTCGGGGTAGGCCTCGACCGCGATGATGCCGCGTCGATCCAGGTCCTGGCAGACGGCCGTGAGCAGCGCCTCGGCGGCTTCCTCCCGATCCGGCTGGGTTTCGTCGACCTGCAGGCAGGTCACCACCCACGGCGCCGGCGAGTCGGGGAGATCCGGATAGCGGTCCCGGATCACCTGGGCGCGGGGGTAGGTGGAGAGCGGACCGAACTGGCACCAGCCAACGGCCAGGCGGTCGCCATCCTCGCCGCTCTGCCAGGCCAGCATCCCGTACGCGCCCGCCAGCCGCTCGCCGGCCATCAGGCGCGACAGCTTCAGGCTGCGCGCCGCTTCCGAGTCGTTCGGTTTCGCGATGGCCGTCCAGGCGCTCCCAGTAGTCGCAGGTCTGGCAGCGGGCATCCGGGCGCCGCCGGCGCCGGGATGTCCCCGAAGGAATCCGGATCGATCAGCGTGAAGAGCAGCTCAGTCATCGATCGCCAGCTCCCCGACGCGCAGCAGCTCGCGGACCTCGGTGATGTCATCGGCCGGCGGGCGGTCCTCGTCCAGGTGCGGCACCAGGGCTCGCAGGCGCGCATGGGCGCGAGCCACGGCGGCGCCGGGACGCAGCGGCGCGCGGAAGTCCAGGCCCTGGGCGGCGAGCAGCGCCTCGATGGCCAGCACCGTCTCGGTGCGGTCGACCACCTCGCGCAGGTGCAGTGCGGAGGTGGCACCCATCGAGACGTGGTCCTCCTGGTTGGCGCTGGTCGGGATGGTGTCGACGCTGGAGGGATGCGCCAGCGTCTGCAGCTCGTTGACCAGGGCGGCCGCGCTGTACTGCGCCATCATCAGCCCGGAGCGCAGCCCGGGCGCATCGGTCAGGAAGGCAGGCAGGCCGGAGAGGTGGGCGTCCACCAGCCGCGCCGACCGCCTCTCGGAGATGGATGCCAGCTCGGCCACCGCGGTCTTGGCGTAGTCGATGACCAGGGCCAGCGGCTCGCCGTGGAAGTTGCCGCCGGAGATCACCTCGCCCGACGGGAAGACGAGCGGGTTGTCGGTGGCGGCGTTCATCTCGACGGACAGCACGCGCTCCAGCTGGTCGAGCGCGTCGCGCACCGCGCCGTGCACCTGCGGCATGCAGCGCAGCGAGTAGGCGTCCTGCACCTTGTGGCCGCTCTCGGCGTGCGAGGCGCCGATCTCCGAATCGGCCAGCAGCGCCCGCAGGTGGGCCGCCACCGCCACCTGGCCGGGGTGCGGCCGTGCCTCGATCAACGCCGGATCGAAGGCGGTCGCCGTACCGAGCATCGCCTCCAGGCTCATGGCGCCGATGACGTCCGCCGAGACCGCCAGCCGGCGCGCGTCCTCCAGCGCCAGGGCGGCCAGCGCGCCCATCAGCTGCGTGCCGTTCAGCAGTGCCAGCCCTTCCTTGGCTTCGAGGGTCAGCGGCTGGAGCCCGGCGTGCTCGAGGGCCTCCGCGGCCGAGCCCGGTCCGGCCTGGTCGACCCAGGCCTCTCCCTCGCCGATGACCACCAGCGCCAGGTGCGCAAGCGGCGCCAGGTCGCCGGATGCGCCAACGCTGCCGCGCGACGGCACCACCGGATGCACCTGGTGGTTGAGCATGCCGATCAGCAGCTCCACCACCTCGGGGCGTACGCCGGACAGCCCCACCGCCAGGGCGTTGGCCCGCAGCAGCAGCATGGCCCGCACCACCTCGGCGGGGAGCGGCTCGCCCACGCCGGCGGCGTGCGACCGCACCAGGTTGCGCTGCAGCTCGGCGGTCTGGGCGGGCTCGATCCGGACGTCCGCCAGGTCGCCGAAGCCGGTGGTGATGCCGTAGGCGGTGCCGCCCTCGGCCACCAGCCGCTCGACCACGGCCCGCGACGCTCGCATCCGCTCGACCGCCGCCGGGTCCAGCTCCACGCGACGGCCCGCGCGGGCGACCTGGGCCACGTCCATGGTCGTCAGCGACGCGCCGGTGAGCCGCAGGGCGGGGTGGGTGGTGGTCTCCGTGGCCGGCTCCTCAACCAGGTGCCGCGCGACTGCGCGACGGCATGCGTCACAAGGCGCGGGAGCCCGATCCGGCCCGAGCGCAAACCTATACTACGAACGTGCGACGCCTGCCGGACCCCACGAGTCGCCTGCTCGTGGACGCCGACGGCAGAAACCGACTCGGAGGCGCCGTCCCGAGCCCGGCCGCGGCCTTCCTGCTGGCCCTGATCACCCTGCCGACCCTGTTCTGGCTGGTCACGCTCAAGCGCACCACGGTCTACACGCGGCCGGAGCAGTGGCTCATGAACCAGGTGGTGCCGCAGGTTCGCGAATGGGTGGAGTCGACGCTGCCGGTGGTCCACTCCCTGCTGCTGGGCATCAGCGCGCTGGGCTCCGGCTGGTTCGTGGCCGGCGGCTTCGCGATCCTGGGCCTGATCGCACTGGCCAAGGGTCGCCGCGACCTGGCCCTGGTGCTGGCGGCCGGTGTGCTGGCCTTCCCGATCGAGTGGGCGCTCAAGTACTTCGTGGCCATCCCGCCGATCACCGTCCCCGAGCTGACGGCCGCCATCTTCAACGTCAATGGCATTGGCCTGGATGACGTGGCCGACTTCCCGGCCGGCCACGCCCTGCGCGCGGTGGCGTTCTACGGACTGGCCGCCTTCTGCGTGGCGCGGCTGGCGCCGGACCGGCGGCAGGGCTACACGGCGTACCTGGTGGCGGTGGTCGTCATCGGTGCCATCAGCCTGACCCGCGTCTACCTGGGCGCCCATTTCCCGATCGACGTGCTGGGCGGCTGGATGGCCGGCGCCGCGCTGGTCTCGGTGATCGTGGCGGTCCATGTCCTTGGCGTGGACGAGCGCCTGCGCGCCAGCGGGCACATCACCGCCCCGCGCGGCGAGCTCCAGCAGCACAAGGTGGCGGTGCCGCTGCACCACCCGACCGAGCCCGACGGCTAGCCGATGCTGGAGTTCATCGACACCACCGTCATTCCGTTCTTCCTGGAAATCTACGACGCCATCGGCTACGTGGGGGTGGCCATCGCCGTCGCCCTGGAGACCTTCATCCCGATCATCCCGTCCGAGGTGATCGTGCCCATGGCCGGCTGGAAGGTGAGCCAGTCAGCCGCCGACCCCTCCGTGCTCGAGCCGCTGACGCACGCGCCGTGGAGCTTCATCGGCGTGCTGATTGCGGCCACGCTGGGCGCGGTGGCGGGCTCACTGGCCGGCTACCTGATCGGGGCCTGGGGTGGCCGCCCGTTGTTGGACCGATACGGACGCTACGTCCACATCTACCCCGACGACCTGGACCGCGCCGATGTCTGGTTCGCGCGGTACGGCAGCTGGGCCGTCTTCTTCGCCCGGATGGTTCCGCTGCTGCGGGCGCTCATCAACTATCCGGCGGGGATCGCCCGCATGCCGCTCGGCCGCTTCCTGCTGTTCAGCACCCTCGGTTCGCTGCCGTGGAACGCGGCGCTGATCCTGGCGGGCTACCTGCTCGGCGAGAACTACGAGACGCTGTACCAGGCCATCCGCCCGTACGAGCTGATCATCTATGCCGTGGTGCTCATCGGCGGCGCCTACGTCATCTATCGATGGGCTCGCGGTCGCGGCAGCGCAAAGGCCGAGGCATCTGCGGAGAGCGAGCCCGACGCCAGCTGACGGGCTCGTCCCACGGGCCAGCTCGTCAGGCAGGCTGTTGTTTCTCTGGTGGCAACGAACGGAGAGGATCTGGTCACAACGTGGTCGTAGGTTGCCGCACAGCGCTTCCCCGGACCAGGAAGGAGTCGGATTCGGCCGTTTCCGGTCCCTTCTTCTCCGTTGGTAGCTCCCGGAGAAACAGGCAGTCCGCGATCGCCCGCGGGCACGGCAATGGTTTGACGGCACGCGGCCTCGGTGCGACGCTAGCGAGCAACTGAACAATTCCATCGTCTTCGGGGCGGGGTGAAAGTCCCCACCGGCGGTCGGCTCCGCAGAGGAGCCAGCCCGCGAACCTCGACGGGCCCGCTGCCGCGGAGACGGCATCGGGAGCACACCCGTCGAGGCCGACCTGACCCGGCGAGCGCGACGCTCACCGGCTGACAGGGCCGACGGTCACAGTCCGGAAGGGAGAAGGCGAGCGCGAGGCGTTCCTCCGACGCATCGTCCGCGGCTCGGCCTGCGCCTGCGCAGACCCAGCAGCGGAGCCGATGTGCGCGATGGACCGCGGTCGCGTGGCGTGCCCCGACGTCGATGGGTCGACCCATCCGGAGCATGCATGGCGACTCGCAGCAACACACGCGCAGCTGGCGAGGCGGTCCGCGTCAAGGACGCGACGATCAGCTTTCCCGCGCGCGACGGGTCCCTGGTGGCGCTCGAGGGATGCTCGCTCGACGTGCCGGCCGGCAGCTTCACGGTGGTGATCGGCCCCAATGGCTGCGGCAAGTCGACGCTGCTGCGGCTGATCGCCGGCCTGCTGCGGCCGGACGACGGCCAGATCACGATCGGGGCGGAGGCGGGAACCCCGCCACGCGCCGGTGACGGGCGAGTGGGGATCGCCTTCCAGCAGCCGCGCCTGCTGCCGTGGCTGTCGACGCTCGAGAACGTGGCGCTGCCACTTGCGCTGCGCGGCGTGGCGGCAACGGAGCGAAGCGCGCGCGCCGGCGAGGCGCTGGCGCGGGTTGGGCCTGGCCGACGCTGCCGACATGCGGCCGCGCGAGCTGTCCGGCGGGATGGCGCAGCGGGCCGGCCTGGCGCGGGCGCTGATCGGCGACCCGCCGGTGCTGCTGCTGGACGAGCCGTTCTCCGCGCTCGACGCGCTCAGCCGCGAGGCGTTCGACAGCGAGCTGCAGTCGCTCTGGATGGAGCGGCCACGCACGGTGATCCTGGTGACGCACTCGGTGCCGGAGGCCGTGCGCCTGGCGGATCGGATCGCGGTCATGACGCCGCGCCCCGGATCCGTGGCGCGCCTGGTCGAGGTCGACCTGCCGCGACCGCGTCCGGTCAGCCTGGCCGGGGATGCCAGGGCCACGCAGCTCGAGACGGCGGTGCGGGACACGCTGGCATCGGTCCATGCGCCCGAGCTCGCCGCCTGGACGGCCACGGCATGAGGAGGCTGGCCGCGGGCGTGCTGTCGCTGCTGGCGTTTCTGGCCGTCTGGAAGCTGCTGACCGTGCTGACCGGGACGCCGGACTACATCCTGCCCGCGCCCGAGGTGGTGGCGCAGCGGGCGGTGCGCGCCATCGGCGCCGGGATCCTGTGGGAGCACACCTGGGCCACCGTCAGCGAGATCGTGCTGGGGTTCGCGCTGGGCGCGGGCACGGCCATCATCGTGGGGGTGGCGCTCGGCAAGAGCCTGGTGGTCGAGCGGGTGCTGTCGCCGTACATCGTGGCGGCGCAGGCAGTCCCGATCCTGGCCCTGGCGCCGCTGCTCGACATCTGGTTCGGCGGCGGCCTGCCGGCGCGCGTCCTGGTCTGCGCGCTGATCGTCTTCTTCCCGATCGCCATCGCCACCATGGTCGGCATCCGCTCCACCGACCCGCAGCTGCGCGAGATGCTGCGCTCGCTGGGCGCCACGCCGGCGCAGGAGACCACCCGCCTGGAGATTCCATCGGCCCTGCCGATCATCTTCGGCGGCCTGCGGGTGGGGGTGACCCTGGCCGTGATCGGTGCGGTGGTGGCCGAATGGGTCAGCGCCAGCACCGGGCTGGGGGTCCTGATCAACATCGCCGACCAGGGGCTGTTCGACACTCCGCTCATGTTCGTCGCCCTGGCGGCGCTCGCCATCCTGGGCCTGGCCTTCTACAGCCTGGTCGTGATGGTCGAGCGTCGCGTCGTCCACACCACCTGAAGGAGACCGATGTCCACGCCTCGTCCCGCCATCCTGATCCTCGGCCTGGTCCTGGCGCTCGCTGCCTGCTCGCCAAGTCCCAGCGTTGTGCCATCCAGCGGCCCGTCTGGCAGCCAGACCGGCCTGCGGCCGGTGACGCTGCTGCTCGGCTTCCAGCCGGACGTCCAGTTCGCGCCCTTCTACCTCGCGCAGCAGGACGGCCTCTTCGCCGATGCCGGCCTGGACGTGACCATCGAGTACAGCGACGACGTGATCCGCCTGGTGGCGGATGGCCAGTCCGAGTTCGGGGTGGCCGATGCAACCGACGTGATGATCGGGCGCACCGCCGGCATCCCGATCAAGTACGTGGCCACCCTGTACGGCCACTTCCCGGTGGCGCTGATCGGGGCACCTGATGTGGTGCCGGCGGATCCGTCCGGGCTGGCGGGGCTGCGCATCGGCACACCGGGACGCTTCGGCTCGTCGTGGCATGCGCTGCTGGCGCTGCTCGACGCCGGCGGCCTGACCGAGGACGACGTGACCATCCGCGAATACCCGCAGTTCAACCAGGTCGAGGGGCTGCTCAACGGCGACGTGGACCTGATCACCGGCTTCACGGCCAACGAGCCGCTGCGGCTGGAGGCGCAGGGCTTTGACGTGGCGCTGATGACGGTCGACGACTTCGCGCCGCTGCCAGGCCCCGGGATCGTGGTCGGCGACGAGCTGCTCGGCGCCGACCCGGACATGGTCCACGGCTTCGCGGCAGCCGTGGTCGCCGCCCAGGAGCAGATCGCGGCTGACCCGGAGCGCGGCGTCGATGCGGCGATTGCCGAGGTGCCCGCCATTGCGGACGATCGCGATACGGCGCTGGCGGTGCTGGAAGCCACGATCGAGGCCTGGGGGACGCCCATCACCGGCGAGGTCGTGGTGGATGTCTGGCAGACGGGCTACGACACGCATCCAGCGCCTGGCATTCATCGACGGCTCGGTGCCCGTCGGAGAGATGTACGACAACACGGTCATGACCGGAGCTGGATCGAGTTAGCGGTCGGCGCGCGACTCCGACTCGACGCGGAACATGTCGGCCGGTCCGCCATCGGCGTCCGCCAGCTGTCGCTCGGCTGCCTCGACCGTCTGCTGCAGCAGCATCATGGTGGTGACCGGCCCGACGCCGCCGGGCACCGGGGTGATGGCGCTGACCACCGGCCGCAACGCGGCGAAGTCGACGTCGCCGACCAGGCCATCTGATGTGGTGTTGATGCCGCAGTCGATGACCACCGCCGAGCGGTTGACCATGTCGGAGCGGATCAGGCCGGGCTGACCGGCAGCCACCACCAGGATCTCGGCCCGCCTGGTCTCGCGCGCCAGGTTGCGGGTGCGACGGTGTGCGACCTCCACGGTCGCATCGGCTCCAAGCAGGAGGGAGGCGACCGGGCGGCCGACCACGGCCGAACGACCGACCACTACCGCGCGCTTGCCGGCGATGGAGATCTGGTAGGTGTCCAGGATGGCCATCACGGCCAGCGCGGTGGCAGGAACGAAGGCTCGGTCGCCGCGCGCCAGGCGGCCGGCGTTCAGCGGGGTGGCGCCGTCGACGTCCTTGGCCGGGTCGATCAGCTCCAGCACCGCCGGCGTGTCCAGGTGCGCGGGCAACGGCTGCGCCACCACGATCCCCGAGATCTCCGGGTCGCGATTGAGGGCGCCGATGCGCGCCGCCAGGTCGGAGAGCTGCACGCCGTCCGGCGGCACCACCTCCATCGGCTCGATGCCCACGCTGTGCGCCGCCCGCGCCAGGCTGGCGGCATAGACCGCGGACGGCCCGCGCTCGTCGAAGCGCACGATCGCCAGGCGCGGCTGCGGAGCGCCGGCATCTGCCAGCGCCTGGACGCGGGCCGATAGCTCGCGCCACAGGTGCGAGGCGACCATCTTGCCGTCGAGGATCTTCGCGCTCACGAAGGCATGATCCGCCCGTTGACAATGGCCAGGGTGGCGGCTTCGACTTCTGTTGCCTGGCGTTCCAGCCGCTCGACATCCGCCGCGGCAGTGTCGCGCAGCGGGGAGTCCGCCGGCAGGTAGGGCAGGTTGATGCGAACGTTGAGGATGGCGCCGCGCACCGAGGCGCTGGACAGCTGCGCACCCACGCCGGCGTCGCTGACCGCATTCGGGTTGCCGATCGGCGCGATGCGGTGGGCCAGCTCCAGCACCTCGGCCGCCACCTCGGCGGTCCGCAGCGGCACTTCGGCAGCGGCCACCATGGCGCGACCCAGCTCGGCGCTACGGGTGGCGCGTAGCTCATCGGTTTCCTTGGGGAGGCGTCGGGCCGTGACCACGGCCTGGTAGGCATCGGCATCCTGCTCGGCCAGGCGCTGCAGCAGGTCGCGATGCGCGACAGCGTCGTCCCGCAGCTCGCGCAGGGTCTGCTCGTGGGGGGTCGCATCGGGTCGGCCGATGGTCAGCTCGGCAACCATCGCCACCAGCGCGGCGCCCATGGCGCCGGCGAGTGCGGCGGCAGAGCCGCCACCCGGGATCGGCTCGCGGCTGGCGAGGCGGGCGGTCAGCTCGTCGAAGGGAAGGCCAGTCAGCTCGTTGGTCTGCGTGTCTCCTGGGGCGAGGATCGGGAAGGGCAAGTCGCCGCTCCATGAAGCTCGCGGCGCAGATTGTACGGGCTAGACTCGCGGCGCATGGCAGCCAACGGCTGGCGAATCGTCCTGATCACGACCGTACCTCCCGTCGCCCAGGGGTTGGCGGAGACGCTGCGCGGCCTTGGCCACCGCCCGGTGGCCGTGCTGACCGCGCGCCGCGACGAACCGGTCGAGGGACCGCTGAACATGACCGATGGGTCGGCGCCGAGCGACGTCGACGTCCTGCTGGTCGGCACCAAGCACGGCATCGAACCGTTGCTGCGGGCCTACGCACCCGACCTGGTGCTGTGCTGGGGCTTTCCGTGGCGTATCCCGCTCGCCGCCCTGCAAGTTCCGAGACTCGGCGCGGTGAACTGCCACCCCGCCATGCTGCCGCGGCACCGTGGCCCGATTCCGCTGGCGTGGGCCTTCCGCGACGGCGACGGGCAGTACGGCGTGACCTGGCATCGGATGGACGCCGAGCTGGACACGGGTCCGATCCTGGCCCAGGCCACGGTACCCATGGAGGATGACGACTTCGACATCTGGAATGTCGCTCCACGGATGGGCGCGGTGGCGCTGGGCCTGCTGCCGCGCGTGCTGGAGCGCGTGGCGGCCGGCGACCCAGGTGACCCCCAGCCGAGCGATGGCGCGACCTGGGCCGGCCACTTCGGCGCGGACTACGTGGCGGTGGACTGGACGCAGCCGGCACGGAGCATCCACAACCAGGTCCGGGCCTGGCAGTTCACCTTCGCCTTGTCGCCAGTCGTCGGGCCCATCGCGCAGCTGGATGGCGGCCCCGTCCGCCTCACCCGGACCAGCCTGGTGGATCCGGGCGGCGACGCACGACGGATAGAGGCCGGCGACGGCCCGATCTGGGTGGTCAGCTGGGAACCGGTCGAACCGCCGGCCGCCAGCGAAGCGACCGCTTCGGCCTAGGCGGCCTGGTCGAGCGCCTCGACGTACCAGCGACGCTGCCGGCCGTCGAACACCAATGAGGCCTGGCCCGCGTCGGTCTCGACCAGCAGGGTGATGCGCGGACCTCGCTCGGCGGGGTAGGCGGCAGTCTCGTCGCGGACCGCTTCCAGGCCGCGGACCATCAGCTGGCGGTTGCCCATCTGGACCGATGTTGGCCGCCCGTGGCGCCGATCCCAGCGCACGCGCGCCGGGACCGGCGTGATCTTGGTAAGTGCCATCGTCTTGTGCTCCTTCGCCTGCTTGATCGGCAGAACAGGCGTTCTAAATGGAGCACCATCATACGAACGGACGTTCGATAGTGTCAAGACCCAATTCTGTGCACCATGCTCGGCATGCGCACCCTCGTTCTGACCGTGTTGGTGGGGAGCATCGCCGCAGCGAGCGCCTGCACTCTTCTACCAGGCCCCGAGATCACGTGCCAGGACCCGATCGCGGCCGAAGATTGCGATCGTGCGGCGGACCTGGCCCGTCCGCTGCTGGCCGCGTACTGGGACAAAGCCAGCGAGGCTCTCGTTCATCTGGGCGTCTGCGCGGACCAGATGGAATGCTCTGAGCGGCAGGCAAAGTTCCCGGGCTACCTGACGGTGGAGCTGGTGTCGGACCAGCCGGAAGCGGCCTCCGTGGTGATCGATCATCGCACCGCGGACTGGTCGGTCGTCACGTGTCGCGTGATCGTGCCCGATGCGCATGGCGCACATGGAGAGCGCTGCGCGGCGAGCTAGACGCGTTCACTCATCCGATGGAGCGTCCGGTCGCTCGCCGAAGTCCGGTCGCCGGTGGTCGCGGTGGCCGATCAGCCGTGCGCGGGTGATGGCCTTCTCGCCGAAACGTTCCCGCACCGCGTCGATGGACTGGGCGATGCGATCGGTCCGGTCCGGCGCGTCGAACAGGGTGAGCTGCTGGACCTCCGATAGGTGGATGGCAGTCAGGCCGATCAGCCGCACCGCCCGTTCCGGCGTTAGGGCCTTATGCAGGAGGCTGACGGCCAGCTGGTAGAGCGCCTCGGAGTCGCGCACCTGGTGGCCCAGCGGCGCCTGGCGAGTGATGGTGTCGAAGCCCTCGTACCGCAGCTTGAGCTGCACCGCTCCCGCCGCCATGTGGTGGTTGCGGAGTCGGCTGGCGACCGACTCGGCCAGGTCGAGCAACGTGGCCTCCAATCGCGCGGGATCGGTGACGTCGTGGTTGAAGGTCAGCTCATGGCCGATCGACTTGGGCGCCTGCCCGGAGCTGACCTTGGACGGATCGACACCCAGCGCGCGCAGCCGCAGCTCGGCCCCATGGATGCCGAAGCGGCGCCGCAGCGTGCCCTCTGGCATCGCCGCCAGCTGGCCGATGGTTGCCACGCCATAGTCGGCGAGCGTCTGGCGTGTCTGCGGCCCGACCCCCCACAGCCGGGTCACCGGCAGTGGCGCCAGAAAGGCCGCCTCGCCGCCGGGCGGCACCACCACCAGGGCATCGGGCTTGCGCAGGTCGGACGCGACCTTGGCGCACAGCTTGTTGGTGGCGACGCCGACGCTGACCACCAGGCCGGACTCGTCCAGCACCCGATCCTTCAGGGAGCGGGCGATCGTCTCGCCATCGCCGAAGACAGCGCGGCTGGCGGTCACGTCCATGAACGCCTCGTCCAGGCTGATCGGCTCCACCAGTGGCGTGTAGCTGGCGAAGATGCGCATGACCTGGCGGCTCAGCTCGCGATAGCGATCGAATCGGCCCGGCAGGAAGACGCCATTGGGGCAGAGCCGATGGGCCGTGCGCAGCGGCATGGCGGAATGCACGCCGAAAGCGCGGGCCTCGTATGAGGCAGCGCTCACCACGCCGCGGGCGTTCGGGTCGCCGCCGACGATGACCGGCTTGCCACGCAGGCTCGGATCGTCGAGCACCTCGACGCTGGCATAGAACGCGTCCAGGTCGGCGTGCAGGATGGTGCGCACGCCAGGTGCCGTCCGGTTGGCGGCGGCTCAGCCGAGCTTGCGAATGACGCCGACCACCTTGCCCTGGATCTGGACCTCGGTGGCGTAGATGGGCTCCATCTCGGCGTTGGCCGGCTGCAGCCGAATGCGGTCCTGCTCGCGGAAGAAGCGCTTGAGAGTGACGCCGTTGTCCTCCAGCAGGGCGACCACGATGTCACCGTCACGGGCGGTGGCGGCCGGCTGCACGACCACATAGTCACCGTCGTCGATGAGGGCATCGATCATGGACTTGCCGCGGACGCGCAGGACGTAGGAGTCGTCGCGGGCCTGGAGAGAGCGCGGCACGTCCAGCGACTCGGCGCCGTCCTCATAGGCCTCGATTGGCTGGCCGGCGGCGATCTCGCCCAGCACCGGCAAGGCCAGCACGTCGCGTTCGACCGGCATGCGGAACGGGGTCACCCGGCCGACTCCGATGGGGATGCGGCGCGGCGCGTGATCGAGCTCCGCCTCGCCCAGCGGCGTCAGCCGCACGGCGCGTGACGAATTTGGGCCGCGCTCCAGCAGGCCTTCGCGATCGAGCGCGATCAGGTGGTGATGGACGGCAGACGTCGACGCCAGGCCCACCGCGTCGGCGATCTCGCGAACGGACGGCGGATAGCCGCGCTCGGCGACGGTGCGCGCGATGTGCTCCAGGATCTTCTGTTTGCGCTCGGCGTCATGCCGGGTCATGGCAGCTCTCCGTTGGACGGCTCCCGGGCAGCGTAGCCGAACATGCGTTCTATTGTCAACCGATTCAGCCCTCGCTGGTATCATCCCGCCTCACCTGCCCGTGACCTCGGAGGCCCCGCGTGAAGATGTCCGGCCGGCTGCGCTACGTTCAGCTCGCTCGCCTTGTCTGGAGACTCCCGACCTACGCCCGCGTGGTGTGGGGCCTGGTGCGGGATCCCCGAACGCCACTGCCACTGAAGGGACTCCTGGCGGCTGGGCTCGCGTACGTGGCCATGCCGCTGGACCTGATTCCGGACGCCATTCCCATCATCGGCCAGGCCGATGACATCACCGTGCTGCTGCTGGTGCTGGACCTCTTCATCGCCAATGCCCCGGCGGCCGTTCGCGAGGAGCAGATCGAGCGCGCGAACAACGGGACCGCCCAGCTCGACCAGGACCTGGCCCGGCTGCGCGAGCTGCTGGGCACGCGGTTCGACCAGATCCGCGACCGGCTGCCCGAGCTGCTGGAGCGCTACGGCAACCTGCGCGATTCCAATGCGGTGAAGGCGATGCTGAGCGACTGGCGCGCCCGCCGCATGCGTGGCGCCGCTCCCGCGTCCTCGACCGAGGACCAGGCCATGGCCGTCGAGAGCGCCGAGCCGGCGCAGGTACTGAACTAACGTCACTCGAGAAGGAACGCGAACGTCAATGAAGGTGATCCTGAAGCACGACGTGAAGGGCCTCGGCCGTTCCGGCGACGTCAAGATGGTCAAGGACGGCTACGCCCGCAACTTCCTCCTGCCCAACGGGGCGGCGGTCGTCGCCGACGCCGGCGCCCTCAAGAACTGGGAGCGCCATCGCACCGAACGCGAGGATCGCGATCGCGCGGAGAAGGCCGATGCCGAGGCGCTGGCCGAGCGGCTGCGCGGCATGAAGCTGGAGGTCGCGGTCAAGGCCGGCGAGAAGAACCGCCTGTTCGGATCGGTCACCAACCGCGAGATCGCGGAGCTGATCGCCAAGGAAGGGATCGAGATCGACCGCCACGCGATCCACCTGCATGAGCCCATCAAGACGGTCGGCGACCATCGGGTCGACGTCCGGCTGCTGACCGGCGTCGACGCCACCATCACGGTCACGGTGGTGCCCGCCTAGCTCCGGCAGCAGCGGCCACCGCTTCTTCTCAGGTGTGAATGTGACGCACACAAGCAAAGAGATTCGTGCCTCGCTCGAGGGATCCACGCTCAGAAGCGCTTCAGGCGTGCCCAATTTCCCAGCCAAGGTCACCATGGTTCACGCCTGAGAAGCGCCCCGCGGAGACGAGCCGAGGACCTGAGCCGAGGAGCTGAGCGGACAGATGAACACGGCAGACGCCGCGCGCCGTTGGGCGGACACATGGAAGAGCGCCTGGGAGGCGCAGGACACCGAGGCCATCGTCGCGCTCTATCACGCCGACGTGCTCTTCTCCACCCAGCCGTTCCGCATCGCCAACCTGCGACACACCGGCGTGCGCGAGTACGTCAGCCAGGCCTTCAGCGAGGAGGCCTCGGTGCGGGTGTGGATCGGCGCACCGATCGCGGACGGCGACCGGGCCGCGATCGAATGGTGGGCCGCGCTGGTCGAAAACGGCGTCGAGACGACACTGGCGGGAACATCGGTCCTGCACTTTGACCACGACGGCCTGGTGATCGAGCAGCGCGACACCTGGAACCAGGCCGATGGGCGGCGCGAGCCGCCCGACCACTGGGGCCGATAGCCCGCGACAGGCAACCTGTCACACCCCGGACGTTGACTGGCGCCATGGCGCGGAACCCGCGGGTGAAGACGCAATCCACAGCTTCGGGCCGGTTATCACCGACGACATTTCGAGGTTGTTGGTAAGTCGGCTCCAGCCGGCGGACAAGTCGCTTGCTCGCGGTTTCGCGACGCCTATGGTTGGCAACGGGTCAACGGACCCCCGTCATCGCACCGCGTCTGGACCGAACCATCGTGAGCATCGACAAGCTGGCACCACAGGCGGTCGAGGCCGAGCAGAGCGTGCTCGGCTCGATCCTCATCGATCCTGACGCCGTCCTGAAGGTCGCCGACTTCCTGCGGCCGGCCGACTTCTACCGCCAGCAGCACGCCGACATCTACGAGGCGATGCTCGGCCTGCACGGCCAGCGCGAGCCGATCGACCTCGTCACCCTGGCGGACGAGCTGGCGCGACGCGATCGGCTGGAGCCGGTCGGTGGCCCGGCCTACCTGGCCAGCCTGATGAACACCGTGCCGACGGCGGTGCACGTCGAGCATTACGGGCGGATCGTCGAGCGCAAGGCGGTGCTGCGCAACCTGATCGGCGCCGCCGGGCGGATCGCGGCGGTGGGCTACGAGGAAGCCAACGACGCCGAGGTCGCGATCGACCGGGCGGAGGGGATCCTGTTCGAGATCAGCCAGCACCGGACCGATGGGGGGTTCGAGTCGCTGGCGACGCTCCTTGGCCAGGCCTATGACCGGCTCGAGTACCTGCACGAGCATCGTGGCCAGCTCCTGGGCATTCCCTCCGGACTGAGCCAGCTGGACACCCTGCTCGGCGGCTTCCAGCCGTCGGACCTGATCATCGTGGCGGCGCGCCCGAGCGTCGGAAAGACGAGCCTGGCCCTGAACATCGCCCAGCACGCGGCCGTGCGAGAGGCCAAGAAGGTCGGCGTCTTCAGCCTGGAGATGAGCAAGGAGCAGCTGGCGCTGCGCCTGCTCTCGGCGGAATCCGGCATCAATCCGCGGCCGCTGCAGTCGGGCTTCGTGGACGAGACGGACTGGTCGAAGATCGCCCAGGTCATGAACGACATGCATGCGGCGCCGATGTGGATCGACGACTCACCGGTGCTGTCCGTCATGGAGCTGCGCACCAAGGCCCGCCGGCTGGAGGCGGAGCAGCGCGGCCTGGACCTGATCATCGTCGACTACCTGCAGCTGATGCAGGGCTCGCTCAACCAGAAGGAGGCGAATCGGGTCCAGGAGGTGAGCGAGATCAGTCGCGGCCTGAAGCAGCTGGCTCGCGAGCTGAAGGTGCCGGTCATCGCGCTGTCGCAGCTGTCCCGCGGCGTGGAGCAACGTGGGACGCAGGAGCCGCGGCTGTCAGACCTGCGCGAATCGGGCTCGATCGAGCAGGACGCGGACGTCGTGATCTTCCTGTACCGCGAGGGCGAGCAGAACGCGGAGTCGGACGTCGAGCTGCTCAAGGCCAAGGTGGCGAAGCATCGCAACGGGCCCATCGGCGAGGTTCCGCTGCAGTTCCGGAAGTCGAACACCCGCTTCTACACCATGACCCGCGAGGTGGAGGTGCAGGCCTACTGATCGGGCCAGTGGGGACCCTTGCGACCTGCCGATGGCGTGCCAGTGGGGTGCCGGCAGGTGCTGGCGCGGACTCAGGCGGACGTCTATACACCTCTTGAACCCGCGTGTATAGTCGCCCGCGAAACGCTCGGCCAACTGCTCGACCCCAGCAACCTGTCGCACGCTCAACGCCCGCCCAGGCAGGGGAACAAGCAATCCGTCCAAGGCCCGGCCGTGGCGTGCGAACAGGAGGCACAGGGTAGGGTGTACGCCGACAAGACCATCCATTGTCGAGACTGCGGGATGGACTTCGTCTTCTCCGCCGGCGAGCAGCAGTTCTACGCAGAGAAGGGCTTGGTGAACGAGCCCCAGCGTTGTCCGAGCTGCCGGGCGGTCGCGAAGCAGAACCGGGCTCTCGGCATCGGAAACGGTGGGGGAGGCGGTCAGCGCGAGATGCACGCCGCGGTGTGCGCGGAGTGCGGAGGCCAGGCACTCGTTCCGTTCCTGCCGCGGAATGACCGGCCGGTCTACTGCTCGAGCTGCTTTGACAAGGTGCGCGCCACCCGGGCCTAGTCCCTCGGCTCCCACCATCGCACGACAGAGCGCCGCAGACGCGGCGCTCTTCGCTATCTGGGGCACGGGGTACCATGGCGCCCTCCCAGCCGTACGACGCGAGGTCGAGCCAGCGCCCGCATGTCCGTCACTGCCGTGGTCGGCGCCCAGTGGGGCGACGAGGGTAAGGGCCGGGTCGTCGACTACCTGGCGCGCGACGCCGACCTGGTGGTCCGCTACGGCGGCGGCAACAACGCCGGCCACACCGTGGTCAACCCGCATGGCCACTTCAAGCTGCACCTGATCCCGTCAGGCATCTTCTACCCGACGACCCGCAACCTGCTGGGCAACGGGGTGGTCATCAACCCGCCGGCCCTGGTCGACGAATTGGACGGCCTTGCTGCCGCGGGCTTCGACTGTCGCAACCTGTTCATCGCCGATCGGGCGCACCTGGTCATGCCGTATCACGTCCTCATCGACCAGCTCGAAGAGCGCGAGCGCGGCAAGGCCAAGCTGGGGACCACCAGCCGCGGCATCGGTCCGGCCTACGTGGACAAGGTGGCGCGTCGAGGCATTCGGATGGTCGACCTGGTGGAGACCGATACCTTCCGTGAGCGCCTGCATTCGGCGCTCGGCCGTGCCCGCCGGATCGTGGAGGGCTACTTCGGGGCGGGTGGCCCCGAGGACGAGATGCGCGAGCTGATCGCCGATGCATTGGACGAGGAACGGGTCGCCGAGCACTACCTGGCCGCCGGGGAGCGGCTCGCCCCCCACGTGGTCGATGGCCACGCGATGGTGGACGGGGCGCTTGCCAATGGCGATCACGTGCTGCTCGAGGGCCAGCTGGGTACCATGCGTGACCTCGACTGGGGCATCTATCCCTATGTCACCAGCTCCAGCCCGATCCCCGGCGGCGCCAGCTTGGGCGCCGGGCTGCCGGCGGTGGCGATCGACCAGGTGCTGGGCGTTGCCAAGGCCTACACCACGGCCGTCGGGGCCGGTCCGCTGCCGACCGAGCTGGATGATGTCGATGGCGAGCGGCTGCGCGAGCGCGGCGCCGAATACGGCACGTCGACGGGGCGCCCGCGGCGATGTGGCTGGTACGACGCGGTGGCGGTGCATTACAGCGTGCGCCTGGCCGGGTACCAGGCCATCGCGCTGACCAAGCTGGACGTGCTGGACGGCTTCGAGCGCATCCAGGTCGGCACGGCGTACCGCGATCCGACCGACGGGCGCGAGTGGACCACGGTGCCCGCCTCCGCATCCACCTACGGGCGGCTCGAGCCGGTCTACGAGGAAATGGCCGGCTGGCAGACCGACACGACCGCCTGCCGCAGCTGGGATGCGCTGCCGGAGGCGGCGCGCAGCTACGTCGAGCGGCTCGAGGCACTGGCCGGCGTGCCGATCACCCACGTGAGTGTCGGACCAGAGCGTGCGCAGATGATTGTGAGGAGTTGATGGCGCGACCGACCGCCACGACTCGCCGCTGCGCCAGGCTCGCGGCGGCGGCCGCCCACGCCTCCAACTTCGTCACGATGGGAACCGTGCCTTGAAGATCGGATTGATTGCGCCACAGGGGTGGACGGGGGAGTACGACGGTTGGGAGCCAGGCCCTGCCTGGCGACGGACGGTGGCGGTGGCGCAGCGGGCCGAGGCGCTGGGCTTCGAATCTGTGTGGCTGTTCGACCACTTCCACACCGTGCCGAAGCCAACCGACGAGATCACCTTCGAGTCGTTCACCGCGCTGAGCGCGTTGGCGGCGCTTACCGAGCGCGTGCGGGTCGGGCAGATCGTGATCTGCAACGGCTTTCGCAACCCGGCGCTCACCGCGAAGATGGCCGGCACCCTGGACACGATCAGCGACGGCCGCTTCGACCTGGGCATCGGTGCCGGCTGGAAGCGCGACGAGTGGCTTGCCTACGGCTACGGCTTTCCGGAGACCCGCGTCCGGCTGGACATGCTGCGCGACGGCCTGGAGGTCATCACCCGCATGCTGGCGCCCGGCCGAGGGCACGCCACGTTCGAGGGCGAGCATGCCTCTGTGCGCGACGCCATCAACCTGCCGCGGCGCATGCAGGAACCGCGCATCCCGATCATGGTGGGCGGCAATGGCCCGAACGTGACTTGGCGTCTGGCGGCGCGCTTCGCTGACGAGCTGAATGTCGACGGCCTGTCCCCAGCCGAGCTGCGCGAGGCGCTGCCGGTCATCCGATCGCGCTGCGAGGAGATCGGACGGGATCCTGACAGCCTGTCGCTCAGCCTCCATGCCTGGTGGGGCGAGCCGGCCTGGGCGACGGCCGGCGACCGGCGCGGCGCATATCTGGCCGAGCTGGCGGAGCTCGGCCTGAGCCGGGTGATCGGCATGCTGCAGGCGAGCGCCGACTCGGACGAGCCGCTGGTGGCTCTGGCCGAGGACGCGCGGGCCGCCGGAGTCACCCTCGACGCCTGAAGTCACGAAGTCGAGGGAGGCGCTGCGCCGGGTTGTCGCCGGCTGCTTGACCGCGCTGGTCGTGGTTGCCTGCGCCGCACCTGGCGACGGAGCCGATGGCACAGCCTTCGAAGGCGACGGGTTCCGCGTCCAGCTACCCGATGAGTGGCAGGCGCTGGCGACGGATCCGCATGAGTGGCGCGGTGGCCAGACCATCGCGCTGATGTCGACCCAGGCGCTGGACCCGCAGTGCGACGGACCAGGGGCCACCAACTGCCGTACGCCGGTCGAGACCCTGGATGACGGATCGCAGCTGGTCTGGTGGGTCACAACCACCTGCGCCGGGGCGGCATGCGAGCTGCCCGATGGCCAGCGCCTGCTGATCGGTGGCCGGGAGGCGCGCCGCATCGACAGCACCGGTCTCTGCGACGACCTGCACGCCACCTCCGAGACGGCCTACGTGGTCGCCGTCAGCCCGCAGCGGCTGGACGCGATCGTGGCCTGCGACAACGATGCGCCGGCATCGGTCCGGGCGCAGCTGCAGTCGTTGATCGATAGCGTGGACTGGCGCACGCCGTAGCCTCCCCGGCGAGAGGCGGCCGCTATACTCCGGCGAAACTCGCAGCCCGGCCGCCGCGGACCGATGATCGAGCAGCCCACCTTCGCCCCCGCCGCCGATCGGCTCCGCCGCGCCTACGGCTTCGATGAGGTCGCGCTCGTTCCCGGCGCGGTCACCCTTGATCCGGCCGAGGTGGACCTGACTGTCGAGATCGGCGGACTCCGGCTGGAGATTCCGTTCCTGGCGTCGGCGATGGATGCCGTGGCCGATGTCGACTTCGCGGTTCGCATGAGCCGGCATGGCGGCGTGGCCTTCATCAACCTGGAGGGGCTCTATACCCGCTACGACGACGCCACCCCGATCATCGATCGGGTTGCCGGTGCCGAGACCGGCCGTGCGGCCGCGCACCTGCTGGCCGAGGCCTATACCGCACCGGTCCGCACGGAGCTGATCACCGCCCTCATCACCCGCGTCAAGGCACAGGGCGCCATTGCGGCAGTCGCCACCACGCCCGCGGCTGCCTGGGATCACGCCGAGATCGCCGCGGCCGCCGGGGCGGACCTGTTCCTGGTCCAGTCGCAGGTCAGCAGCGCCCGCCACATCTCGACCTCCGGCCGAGTGCTGTCGCTCAGCGACCTGACCGGTGCGCTGCACCTGCCCGTCCTGGTCGGCAACACCGTCAGCGGCGAGGCTGCCTACCAGCTCATGCAGCAGGGGGCCGCCGCCATCCTGGTCGGGGTCGGCCCGGGCGCGGCCTGCACCACCCGCGAGGTGCTGGGCATCGGCGTGCCACAGGTCAGCGCCACCCTGGAGGTCGCGGCGGCCCGCGACCGCTATACGGCCGACACCGGGCGCCACGTCCCGATCATCACCGATGGCGGCATGAAGACCGGCGGCGACATCGCCAAGGCCATCGCCTCCGGAGCCGATGCGGTGATGCTGGGCTCGCCGTTCGCCGGCGCGCTCGAGGCGCCCGGTCGCGGCTTCAACTGGGGCATGGCCGCGCCGTCGCCGACCCTGCCGCGCGGCACGCGCATCACCATCGGCGAGCGAGTGCCGCTGGAGCAGATCCTGTTCGGCCCGGCCACCACGACGCATGGCACCCAGAACCTGGTCGGTGCGCTGCGCCAGTCGATGGCGGCCCTTGGCGCACGGAACATCGCCGAGATGCATGGGGTGGAGATGGTGATCGCCCCGTCGATCGTGTCCGAGGGCAAGTCCTGGCAGCTCTCCGGCCGGGAGTAACGCGAACCGGTCTGATGCCGGAAACGATCCTGGGCACCCGCGCGCTGAATCGTGCCCTTCTCGCCCGACAGTTCCTGCTCGAACGCTCCCACGATTCCATCGAGCACGTGCTGGAGTCGGTTGGCGGGTTGCAGACGCAGTACGCGCCGTCCGGCTACATCGGGCTGTGGTCGCGCATGCACGGCTTCGAGCGTGCGCAGCTGACCGAGGCGCTGGAGTCTCGGCGGGTGATCCAGGGCACGCTGATGCGCGCCACCATCCACATGGTCTCGGCCGCGGACTACTGGCCGATGGAAGTCGGGGTGCGTGCGGCGCGACGCGAGTGGTGGCTGCGCGCGGCACGGTCGCAGTACGCCGGCCTGGATCCAGAGGAAGTGGGGCGGGCGGTCGCCGACGAGCTGGCGTCCGGACCATTGCGCCAGAAGGAGCTCAGCCGCCGGCTGAACGAGCGCGCCGGCGGTGGACCGCAGGCGGGCATCAACATCCTGGCCGACATCGTGCGCGTGCCACCATCTGGGACCTGGGACCAGCGCCGCGCCGACCTGTATGGGCTGGCCGCTGACTTGGCTGAAGCCCCCGGAGAACCTGACCGAGCGGGACGGCATCGAGCTG
Organism: uncultured Chloroflexia bacterium; assembly: GCA_963720505.1. Classification (GTDB taxonomy): domain Bacteria; phylum Chloroflexota; class Limnocylindria; order QHBO01; family QHBO01; genus DASSCW01. The sequence continues at coordinate 61,781 of CAVRFT010000003.1, read as the reverse complement.
CTGATCCGACGCTACCTCGGCGGCTTCGGGCCGGCCGCGCTGGCCGATGTCGCCAACTGGATGGGCGTCAGCATCGGTACCGCGAAGGAGGTTGCGGCGACCATGGAGCTGCCCACCTTCCGCGATGAGAGCGGCCGAACCCTGGTCGATCTCCCGAATGCGCCGCTGCCGGATCCGGATGCGCCGGCGCCCGTGCGCTTCCTCCCCGTCTGGGACGCAACCCTGCTGGTCCATGCCCGGCGGACCTTGATCCTGCCTGAGGAGTTCCGACCGCGCGTCTTCAACACCAGGACGCCGCACTCGGTCAATACCTTCCTGCTCGACGGGCAGGTGGCCGGCTCGTGGCGCCACGACCAGGGCGTCATCAGCCTCGAGCCTTTTCGGACCCTGACCCGCGCCGAGCGCGCAGCGATCGACGACGAGGCGCATCGGCTCGAGGCCTTCCATTTAGCATGAGCACCATGAATCACACCGACGTACAGGCCTGGCTCGATCGCTATGTCGATGCCTGGAAGACGAACGATCGAGGTCAGGTCGAGTCGCTGTTCACCGAGGACGCCGTCTATCGATACCACCCGTATGGTGGCGACGCCCACGCCAGCAATGGCCGAGAGGCCATCGTGGCGGCGTGGCTGGAGGAGACCGATCCTCCGGACAGCTGGGAGGCCGGCTACGCGCCATTCGCCGTCGAAGGCGACCGCGCCGTTGCTGTCGGCAGCAGTCGCTACTTCGCGTCCGACAAGGGCCCGGCCCGGAGCTTCCACAACGTGTTCCTGCTGCGATTCGCCCCCGATGGTCGGTGCGCGGAATTCACCGAGTACTACATGCGCGAGCCATGATTCACGTGGAGCGCCGGGTCAGGCTGGATCCGCCGCCCGACGAGGTGTTCGCATACCTGACCGATGTCGAGCGCATCCCCGAGTGGCAGGCGGAGGCGGGCATCAAGCGCGTCACCCGCAGTGGCCAAGAGCCAATCGGCATCGGCAGCCGGTTCCGGATGGAGCGCCACGCGCAGGGACGCACCGCCGGCATCGACGCCACGATGAAGCTGTGGGAGCCCCCGCATCGGTTCGCGTTCGACACAGTCGATGACTCGAAGTTCGTCGGGCACTTCGACACGCAGCTGGAGCAGGCGTCGGACGGTGGGACAGACCTGACCTGGTCGGTGGACATGCAACCGCCCGGCATGTGGCGACTGATGTCGCCTGTCATCCGGCGCACGATCGACAAGGCGGCCGACGTCGACTTCGCCAACCTGCAGCGAAAGTTGGCCCGCAGCTGACTCCGGCCTCCAGCACCTGGACCGAGGTCGCCGATCGCGTCTTCGTGCGCCGCTACTCGACCTGGGGCGACGAGCCGTTCGACCAGAACATTGGCGTCATCCTCGGCCGTGACGGCCTGGCCGTGATCGACACCCGCGCGTCCCACCGGTTGGCCGATGAGGTGCGGGCCGAGATCCCGGAGCTCACCCGGCTGCCGATCGCCGCGGTGGTGAACACCCATCACCACTGGGACCACACCTTTGGCAATGCCCGGTTCCTGCCGTCACCCATCTGGGGCCACGCGCGATGCGCCGAACGGGTGCTCGCCGATGGCGACGCCATGCGCTCGCGCGTACGTTCCCAGGCTCCGCAGTTCGGGGACGAGCTGGGCGAGGTCGTGCTGACACCGCCGGACCAGACGTTCGCCGACGTGGCGACGGTCGATCTTGGCGACCGCCAGCTGCAGCTTGCGTATCTCGGCCACGGGCACACCGACAACGACATCGTGATCGAGGTGCCCGATGCGGGCGTCCTGTTCGCCGGCGACCTGCTGGAGAACGACGCGGCTCCCAGCTTTGGCGATGCGTATCCGCGCGCCTGGGCCGCCACGGTGAGCGAGCGACTGCTGCCGCTGGTGAAGAACGCAGTGGTTCCTGGCCATGGTGGAGTCGGGGATCGATCGTTCGTCGCCGCGCAGGCGGCAGACCTGGCCGCCATGGCCGAGCTGGGCGCGCGGCTGGCTGATGGCGATCTCGACGAGGAGGACGCCGTCAGCAGGGCCCCGTTCCCGGCGGGAACTGCGCGCACCGCCCTCGCGCGCGCCTTGCTGGAGCTGGCGGCCGGTGAATGATGCCGAGGTCGCGCGAGCGGCGGCCACGGCGGGAGCGGCTATCGTGCGAGACCGATTCGGCGGCGCCCATCAGCGCCTGGACAAGGGCGGCCTGGACTTCGCCACAGACGTGGACATCGACGCCGAGCGCACCATCATCGAGGTCCTCAGGCGAGAGCGGCCCGCGGATCACGTCGTCGGCGAGGAGAGCGGACACTCGCCCGGCACCGCCGAGGGCCGAACCTGGCTGGTGGATCCACTGTGCGGAACTGCGAACTTCGCTGCCGGCGTGCGCGCCGTGGCCGTCAACGTGGCGCTGGTTGGGCCTGGCGGGGCCGTGGCCGCCGTGGCGGACCCTTTCACCGGCGAGGTCTTTGCCACCGGCGACGGCGGCGCGCATGTGTTCACGACTGCCGGTGAGGCGCGGCTGACGCCAGGCGGCGACTCGCGCCTGGTCGACGCTGACCTCGATCAACGTCCAAGGCTCCAGGGATTCGAGCCGCTGGCGCTGCTCGGCGACGCCGAGTTCCGATCGGCCTTCCAGCCGCGCGTGACGTCGACCTCGCTGGCTCTGACGTGGGTTGCCGCCGGCCGACGAGCCGCCTACCTCACCGACGGCGAGCTTGCCGGCAATGTCCACTTCGCGGCGGGCATGGCCGTCTGCCTGGCAGCCGGCTGCGCCGTATCGGATCTGCATGGCCGCCCGGTCACTCCCGGCTCGGCGGGGGCGGGCATGATCGCCGCCGGCGACGGGGCCACCCATGCGCGCCTGCTGGCCATCGTCCAGCGCCTCGCAGGCCAATCCGTCGCCTAGGGCGCGCTACCCGAAGAGCCAGACCACCTCGGTCCGCAGCTGCGACGGATCGTCCACTTCGGACGGGTCGTCGACGTACGACTCCCACGGCCCGGGACCCTCGTCGCGGCCCTGCGCGTGGATCCACTCGTGGAGCCGGTCGTAGGAGCCACTGAGCGTGTCGTAGGAGCCGCGATGGACGAGCACGGCCGCCTCGCCGCCGGGCAGCTCGGAGGTGCCCATCTCGCCCGCCTCGCACTCGGCCAGCGGGCGGAGGTTGGCGACCGGCGCCGCCACCGGGATGCCAATCTCCACGTCCACCTGGTCCGGCCCGAACTGGTGATAGCGACCGTACGGCGGGCCGGCCGGCGTGCCGCCCAGGTTGACGATCTGGTCGGCGATGTTCGGCAGGTGAGTGTCGAACAGCTCGGAGAGGTTCAGCTCCGCCATCGGCTGCTGGAGGCGGACCGCCACGCTGGGCTGTGGCGTGAGCTCAACGATGCGCGCGCCGTCCTGGGTGGCCTGGTCGTTCATCGGTCCATCTCCGTTCAGCGGCTGGTTGATGACAGCGTAGCGGAGCCGATCCGGACCGTTACACTTGGCGCCAAGGATCAGGTCGTGGCTGGAGGGGCCGGTTGACCGACACCACCGAAGAGCATCGCGGAGCGCCGTCGGCCCGGCGCGATCGCGGCCGGACGGTCCACGGCGAGGCCGCCAACGCGGGCCACCGGGTCCTGGCTCCCGACGATGCCGAGGTGGAGGCCTATCTCGAGCAGGCGCTGCACGCGCCGCCGCCCGACCGCGCCGACGCGCAGCCTGCCGAGCCCGACACGGTCGTCATCCTGGACTTCGGCAGCCAGTTCGCCCAGCTCATTGCGCGCCGGGTGCGCGAGCTGAACGTCTATTCGGAGCTGCTGCCCCACGACACGCCGTGGGATGAGATCGAGCGACGCCATCCGAAGGCAATCATCCTGTCCGGCGGCCCGAAATCGGTCTATGACGCCGATGCGCCACGCCCCGATCCGGCGATCTGGTCCGGCCGCATCCCGGTGCTGGGCATCTGCTACGGCCTGCAGCTGATGGCCCACGAGCTGGGTGGCGAAGTCGTCCCGAGCGCGAAGCGCGAGTACGGGCCGGCATCGGTCCAGATCACGTCCGAGGACGGCCTGTTCCGCGGTATCGACCGCGAGCAGCCGGTCTGGATGAGCCACGGCGACGCGATCCTGCGTCCGCCCGAGGGCTTCCTGCCGACAGCCCAGAGCGACTCGACCGCTTTTGCCGGATTGGCCGATGCGGAGCGCGGCCTGTACGGCATCCAGTTCCACCCCGAGGTGGCCCATACACCACGCGGCAAGGAGATCCTGCGCAACTTCGTGGTCGACATCGCCGGGGCGTCGCCGACGTGGACGCCGGCGTCCTTCGTCGGGACCACGGTGGCCGACATCGCGCGGCGCATCGGATCGGGACGGGCCATCTGCGCGCTGTCCGGCGGCGTGGACTCGGCCGTTGCCGCGGCGCTGGTGCATCGGGCCATCGGCGACCAGCTGACCTGCATCTACGTCGACCACGGGCTGATGCGCAAGCGCGAGTCCGAGCTGCTGCGCACCACGTTCGCCGAGCACCTGGGCATGAAGCTGGTCATGGTCGACGCCCGGGACCGATTCCTCCGGCGCCTGGCGGGGGTGGAGGATCCGGAGGAGAAGCGCCGCATCATCGGTGACGAGTTCATTCGCGTCTTCGAGGAAGAGGCGCAGCGCCTGGGCGAGATCGACTTCCTGGTGCAGGGCACGCTCTATCCCGATGTCATCGAGTCGACCACCGCCGAGACCAAGGCCGCGGCCAAGATCAAGACCCATCACAACGTCGGGGGCCTGCCGGCCGACCTGCGCTTCAGCCTGGTGGAGCCGCTGCGCTACCTGTTCAAGGACGAGGTGCGGCGCGTGGGCGCCGAGCTCGGGCTGCCAGAGGCCATGGTCCTCCGCCAGCCATTCCCCGGGCCCGGGCTGGCGATCCGAATCATCGGCGAGGTGACCGCGGAGCGGCTGGACACCCTGCGCGAGGCGGACTGGATCGTGATCGACGAGATCAAGGCCGCCGGGCTGTATCGGTCCCTGTGGCAGTCATTCGCCATCCTGACCCCGGTGCGCAGCGTTGGGGTCATGGGCGATGGGCGGACCTACGCCAACGTGGTGGCCATCCGCGCGGTGACCTCCGACGATGGGATGACGGCGGACTGGGCACGGCTGCCGTACGAGATCCTCGCCCGCATCTCGTCGCGGATCGTGAACGAGGTCCCCGGCGTGAACCGGGTCGTGTACGACATCAGCTCGAAGCCGCCCGCCACCATCGAATGGGAGTAGCGGCTCGCTAGAGGTCGATCCGGACGACCGCGTCATCCCTCCACAGCGTCATCCACAGCGCGCCACCCGACGTCACGACCACGCCGCTGCCGCGGTCCGAGGTGACGACCCATCGAACCTCGCCTGTCCGCGGATCGAGTCGCATGAGGAACGGATCCTCGCCCTTGATCCAGGCGGCGTCGTCCGTGACGTGGATGGTGTTGGCACTCTTCGTTTGCTGCGGTCGCATGCCGTAGTCGAAGAAGTCGCTCGCCCCGGTCGACGGATCGAAACGCAACAGGTCCGGGACCGAGGAAGCGGGGTCTTCGTCCGTTCCTCTTCCCTGCAACGCGACCCACACGTGGCCGGCACCGGTCGTCACCGCGTAGGGGTCCACCAGATCCGTCGCCGCGGTGGTGATCTCTCCGTTCGCCGGATCGATTCGCAGCAGCTGGCCCTCAGCCGTCACCGTGGCCCACAACGACCCGAGTCCGTACGTCAGCTGCTGCGCGGCGATGCCGAGCGGGTAGGTGGCGGTGACGGCATTCGTCGCCGGGTCGATGCGGACCACATCGGTCGGCACGATCTGGCCGCTCAGCGACCAGACGGCGTCCTTGCTGACGGCAGGCCGCCCGTAGTACGGCTGCGGCACCTGGAATGGAACGGTCGCCACGATGGTATTGGTCGCCGCGTCGATGCGGGCCATCCCGTCCGGCGTACACGCCCAGATGCTGCCGAATCCGGCCTCGATTCCCTCGCAGGATCCGCCCGGCAGCGAAATGCGCGCCTCCTCCGCGCCCGACTCAGGGTCGAGCCGGACCACCGCGGGATCCTCGTCGTCCGGCGCCAGGACCCACAGCGAGTCATCCAGCAGGGCAGGCCAATCCGGCGCGGTCTCCACCGACACGTCGAAGGTCGCGACGTCCTCGAGGCTCGCGCTCGGTGGAGCGCTGGGGGAGGCTACGGCGGAGTCCGATGGCGGTGGCAGGGACGCGCTCGGCGACGCGAGCGGACTCTGGCCCGTCGCCGGCGCGGCGCACGCGGCAAGGACGAGGAGGAGGACCAGCGGGGCACCACGAGCGGAAATGGTGTGGGCGTTCATCGGTCGATCCTTGCAGCGCGCGTCTGCTTCGCCCACGGGGGTAGCCCGGGCATGGCCACCCGGGTTTTGCCGATCTTCCTGGCGCAGGGAGCCGAGCACGGCCGGACCGCTTCCGACAGGCCTGGTGCGGCCCCGATGCAGCGGCCGTCCGCGGCCGTCGGGCTCGATTGTTAGGCCGGCGCCTCGGCGGTGACCCGCGTCACCTCATCCCCGACCCGGATCGGTGCCGCCCTCGATCACGCGCGTGTTCACGCCACGCAGCCGCCGCTCGCGCCAGTGGCGCCAGTTCACCCAGCGCAGGGCGTCCTGGCCGAAGCGCTCGCTGAACTTGCTGCAGCCGGTATGCGGCGAGGCGGTGACTTCCAGCACGGCCTGCCCGATGCGCACGCGGCTGCCCGGCGGCAGCGTGTCATAACCGATGTCGAAGTCGACGAGCAGGTTGTCGCCCGCCTCATGCAGCGGCTGGCGCCCGGCCGCCACCAGCTCCGCGACCGTCGCGTTCATGAGCGTGACCTGCGCCTCGCGCTCCGGGTCCCTGGCCGCGTCCCAACGGTCGCCGACCAGGCCGGACTCGACGCTGAGCTTCGCCTCATCGGGCGTCTCATGCACGCCCGGCTCCACTCGTCGGCAGACGAGCCGCAGCGTGCCGCGCTCGCGCGGCGGGGCGGGCACGGTTGCCCACAGGGATTCGAGCTCCTCGAAGGTCCGCATCAGGCCTGATTCTATTCACCTCGGAGCTGATTGCAGCGGCCGCAGCGCGGGATGGGTACGATGCGTGCGCCCATGTCCACTTGGTTCGACAAGCTGCTGGAAGAGCTGCAACGCCGCCAGGCGGAGCAGGACGCGCGCCGCGAGGGTCGCCCGTTACCGCCCCGACAATCCCGTTCCAGCCGCGGCAACGGCGATGGCGCGCCGCCCGACGACGGCACGGTGCGCTTCCCGCGACGCCCCGGCGGGCGCCCCGTGCGACGCTGGGTCTTCATCGGCCTGCTGCTGGTGGCTGCGTTCTTCCTGCTCGGCATCCTGGGCGGCCTGGTCAACCTGATCACCGACCTGTGGTGGTACGGGGCGCTGGGCCGGACCTCCATCCTCACCACCCGGTTGTGGTCTCAGGTTGGCCTGTTCATCGTTGGCTTCCTGGCCTTCGCGGTGCCGGCCCTGGTCAGCATCTGGGTCGCGCGGCGGATCGCGCCGCAGGTGCCCATCCGGCGCATCGGCCAGTTCGAGGTGCCGGACGCCTCACGCGCCATCACCTGGAGCCTTGTCGGTGTGGTCGGGCTGCTCTCCCTGGTTTCCGCGGGCGCCTGGAGCGGCAGCTGGCAGACGATCCTGCTCTTCATCAACGGCGGTGACTTCGGCACCACCGATCCGAACTTCCACCGCGACATCGGCTTCTACGTCTTCGACCTGCCCTTCTGGCGCTTCCTGCAGGGCTGGGCCACCGTCAGCCTGATCGCCCTCCTGCTGCTCAGCCTTGGCGCCTATGCCGCGGGGGCGCTGCGCTGGCAGTTCCGCCTGACCGCCCCGGTGCGCGCCCACCTGTCGATCCTTGGCGCGCTGCTGCTGGTCTCCATCGCCGCCGGCTACCAGCTGGACATCCCCGAGCTGAGCTATTCGACCAGCGGCTACGAGTCGATCCAGGCGGCGACCTACACCGACATGAACGCCCAGCTGCCGGCGTACCAGATCCTCACCTTCGTGGCCCTGGCGTGCGGCCGCGCTGCTGCTGCTGAACATCTGGTTCCGCACCCTTTGGGCGCTGGCCCTGGCCGGCGGTGCGTGGTTCGTGCTCTCGATCCTGGTGGGTGGGCTGTACCCCGCCTTCGTGCAGAACTTCCAGGTCAACCCGAACGAGCTGAACGTCGAGCGCCCGTACATCGCCGCCCACATCGGCTCCACGCGGGCGGCCTTCGACCTGGACTCGATCGAGCTGCGCGACTTCAGTGGCGAGCAGGACCTCTCCGAATCCGTCTTCGCCGAGGACGCGCCGACCATCGACAACCTGCGGCTGTGGGACTACCGGCCGCTGCTGACCACCATTCGCCAGGACCAGAACCTGCGCCGCTACTACGACTTCCACGACGTCGACATCGACCGCTACCAGGTCTCCGGCGAGACGCGACAGCTGATGCTCAGCGCCCGCGAGCTGGACGTGGAGCAGCTGGCCGACCAGGCGCGCACCTGGACCAACGAGCGGCTGGTCTACACGCACGGCTTTGGCATCACCGCCGTGCCGGTCGACGGCATCACCCCGCAGGGCCAGCCGGACTACCTGGTCGGCGGCATCGGCACCGAGCGGCAGCTGGCGATTGGCGAGCCTCGCATCTACTTCGGCGAGCTGACGACGACACCTACGTCGTGACCGGCACCAACACGGCCGAGTTCGACTTCCCGCTGAGCGAGTCGTCCGAGGCCGGCGCCACGAACACCTGGCAGGGAACCACCGGCGTCGGCGTCGGCAACTTCTTCTCGCGGCTCATGTTCGCGTTGCGTTTCGGGGACTTCAACCTGCTGATCAGCAACCAGCTGACCGATGGCTCGCAGATCCTCTTCCGCCGGGCGATCCAGGAACGGATCCCCGAGCTCGCCCCGTTCCTGACCTACGACCACGACCCGTACATCGTCAGCGCCGACCAGCGGCTGCTCTGGGTATGGGACGCCTACACCATGACCAACCGCTATCCGAACGCGCAGCCGCTTGACGAGGGCAGCCCCTTCCCGGGCGCCAACTACGTGCGCAACAGCGTCAAGGTGGTCATGGACGCCTACGACGGCACGGTGCGCTTCTTCATGGCCGAGCCAGACGAGCCGATCCTGCAGGCCTGGTCGCGCATCTTCCCGGGGCTGTTCGAGCCGATGTCCGCCATGCCGCCCGAGCTGCAGGCGCACCTGCGCTTCCCGGAGGACCTCTTCATCGCCCAGAACCAGTCCTACCGCCTCTATCACCTGCCCGCGACGGAGGACGGCGCCACCAACTTCTACAACCAGGAAGATCGCTGGGCGATCCCCGATGATGTGGTCCAGGGCGGCGGTCAGCCGATGGAGCCGTACTACGTGATCATGCGGCTGCCCGGCGAGGACTCGGCCGAGTTCGTCCTGATCCAGCCGCTCGTCCCGGAGCAGCGACCCAACATGATCGCCTGGACCGCGGCCCGCATGGATCCGGGCGTCTATGGGCAGCGCATCGCGTTCCACTTCCCGAACGACACCTCGACCGATGGACCCGCCCTGGTCGAGTCGCTCATCGACCAGGACGACGCCATCAGCGCCCAGTTCAGCCTCTGGGATCGGTCCGGCTCGTCGGTGATCCGCGGCAACCTGCTGGTGCTGCCGCTCGGCGAGAACGGGCTGCTGTACGTGGAGCCGGTCTTCCTGCAGGCCTCGGGCGCGCCGTTCCCGCAGTTCGTGCGGGTGATCATGGTCGGCAACCAGCGGGTCGCCTTCGCCGAGAACGTGCCCGACGCGATCGAGCAGGTGCTGGGCGCCGCACTCCCGCCACCGCCCGATGGCGGGGGAGGCCTGCCGGAGGACGTGGCGGGCCTGGTGGCGGAGGCGCAGCGCCTCTATACGGAAGCGCAGGCCGCCCTGACCGCCGGCGACCTGGGCACCTACCAGGATCGGCTGAACGAGCTGGCGCCGGTGCTCGATCGCCTGGCTGAGCTGACCGGCGCCTCTCCCCAACCGTCACCCAGCGCCTCGCCCTAGCGCGTGGAGATCCTGGTCGTCGGCTCCGGGGCGCGGGAGCACGCCCTGGCCTGGCGGCTGGCCCGCGACGATGCCGTGCGCCGCGTGCGGATCGCCCCTGGCAACGCGGGGACCGCGGCGGTCGCCGACCCGGTTGATGACTCGACCCGCTCGATCCGGCCGCGGTGGCGCGCCATGCCGCGCGCGAGCGCTACGACCTGGTGGTCATCGGTCCGGAAGGTCCGCTGGCCGCCGGCGTGGCCGATGCGCTGGTCACCGCATCGGTCCCGGTCTTCGGTCCTGGCCGCGCGGCCGCGCGGCTGGAGACGTCGAAGGCCTTTGCCAAGGAGATGATGGTTCGGGCCGGAGTGGCCACCGCCGCCAGTGCCACCTTCCACGATGCGGAGGCGGCGCTGGCCCATGCCCGTCGTCAGGACCAGCCGCCAGTGGTCAAGGCCGATGGGCTGGCCGCCGGCAAGGGCGTGGTCGTCCCCGACTCGCTCGAGGCGGCGGAGGAGGCCATCCACGCCCAGCTCGCCGGCTCGGCAGCCGAGGGCGGCGTGGTGCTGGAGGAACGGCTGGAGGGCCGCGAGGTGTCAGCCTTCGCCCTGGTCAGCGGCGAGGCCGTCGTTCCCCTGGCGGCGGCCTGCGACTACAAGCGGCTGGGCGACGCCGATGCCGGTCCGAACACCGGCGGCATGGGCGCCTACAGCCCGGTGCCGTGGTTCGGCAACGACGCGCTCGAATCGGCGGTGGCCGAAGTGTTCGAGCCGATCGCCTGGCGCATGGCCCGCGACGGCACGCCGTACCGCGGCGTGCTCTACGCCGGGCTGATGCTGACCGCCGCATGGCCCGATGGTGCTGGAGTTCAACGCGCGCTTCGGCGATCCGGAGGCGCAGGTCATCCTGCCGCTGCTCGACGGCGAGCTGGCCAACGCCATGCTGGGCGTGGCCCGCGGCGAGCGCGGCCTGATGGAAGGCTCGGTGGCGCTGCGATCCGGGCGCGGCGGTGGGGGTGGTGCTCGCCTCGGAGGGCTATCCGGACGCACCGCAGGTCGGACGGCCGCTGACCGGGGCGGAACCGGCCGGGCCCGACGATGACGGCCCGCTCCTGTGCTTCCACGCGGCCACGCGCGCGCGGCGACGCGTGGCTACGTCACCAGCGGGCGGCCGAGTCGCGACCTTCGTCGGCCTGGGCGACGACCTGGCAGCGGCGCGTGCGACCGCCTACGCCGGCATCGAGGCGGCCTCCCTGGAGGGCAGCCAGCTGCGGCGTGACATCGCCGAGCGGGAGATCGGTCGCGGCCTGAACGAGCGCGGGTGGCACGGCGGTTGCCTGTCGATCCCGGCTGATGGCAATCCTGGCGCCCCTGTTCGCGTTTGCCGGCCGCTTCATCGGGAAGCTGCTGAACATGGCCTTCGCCTGGGCGAGCACCCTGCTCTTCGGACGCGTGCCGCAGTCGAAGCAGCTGCTGCTGTCCGGCATCTCGTTGGCGGCCATCGCGTGGGTGGCGGCGCTGATCGGCGTGATCCTGCCCGACCTCGGCACGTTCCTGCTGGCGTTCGTCCCACGTCCGGACTGGGTCCAGGAGGGTTGGCTCAGGCTGGTGATGCTGATCCTGGCCCTCATCCTGCCACTGGTGGTCGGCATCGCCGGCCTCGATCCTGCTGGATCCGGCCGACCGGCCACGTGGACTTGGGCGTATCGGCGCCGTCCTGCGAGGCTATCCCTACGCCGCCGTGCTGGCCCTGGTGCTGCTGACCATGCTGATCGTGGCGCCGATTCGCAAGGTGCGGAGCATCCTCAAGGGCTGGACCGATGAGCACATTCGCGGTCGTGGTCCAGCCGGGCGGCTACGACACCGTGGTGACCGATGTCGAGGGCGCGCTCGACGCGTCCGGCCTGGAGATCGCGCGCGGGCGGGCGCCGTTCGTCCTCGAGCTGCCGTCCCGCCTGCTGGCGGCGGTGGGCGGATCCAGCGTTCGCCGCCTGGTGCCCGACCATCTGTTCGTCCTCAAGAACAAGCGCCTCGAGGTCACGCTCCACCCGTCTGACATCGCCATCAGCGGCAAGAAGGAGGATGTCGCCCGGGCGCGCGCGGCGATCGCCACCCGGGTGACGTTCACGGCCGCCTACATGACCACGGCGGAGGAGTCGCAGCAGGTGGAGGACGTGCTGCTGGCCATCGCGGAGGGTCGTGCCCCGGCCGGCGCCATGGGCGCCGTCGATGATCGGCTTGCGCGCCTTACCATCCCGCACGACGAGTGGGAGGTGCTCTACCGGCAGCGCCTGCAGGTGGAACGCGACCTGCGCGAGCGCCAGGCGGCGGCCGCCGCGGATCGCGGCCTCGGGTTTGGCCCGCTGGCGTTTGTCGGGACGGTTCCTGCGCGAGCTGGTCGGCTGACGAGGGTTCGGGCCAGGCCGCACAATCGGTCCGTGACACCCAGGCCCTTCCAGTTCCTGGCCGATGCGGGCGGCGTGATGAACGCCCGCGCCCTGGCCGAGCTGGCGCGGCGCGCCGAAGCGGCCGGCTTCCACGGACTGGTGGTCTCCGACCACCTGGTCGACAAGCTCGCCCCGGTGCCGGCCATGGCCGTGATTGCCGCGAGCTCGGATCGGCTCCGGATGAGCGCATTCGTCTTCAACAACGATTTCCGTCACCCGGCAGTGCTGGCCCAGGACCTGGCCTCGCTGGATGTCCTGTCCGATGGGCGGCTGGACATCGGGATCGGGGCGGGCTGGCGCCGGGTCGAGTACGACGGCATCGGCATGAGCTTCGACCCGGTGCCGGTTCGCTCGGAACGGCTGGCCGAAGCGGTCGCGGTGCTGAAAGGCCTCTTCGCCGACGAGCCGCTGACCTACGAAGGCACGCATTACCGCATCAGCGAGCTGGACGGGCTGCCGAAGCCGGTGCAGCGCCCGCATCCGCCGTTTCTGATCGGGGGTGGGGGACGGCGCACGCTGTCGCTGGCCGGTCGCGAGGCGCAGATCGTTGGATTCGCGCCGCGCATCCATGCCGACGGCCGGGGAGACCCGCTCAGCTTCACGCTGGATGCGACCGCGGAGAAGGTCGACTGGGTGCGGGAAGCGGCCGGCGACCGCTTCGACCAGCTGACCTTCAACGTCTACCCCTCGATGTCGCAGCCGTCGGTGACGGACCACGCGCGCGAGGAGATCGCGGCGCTGGCCGTCCGGCTGGGCGAGGAGGGCGGTGCGCCGATCAGCGAAGAACAGGTGGCCGCCTCGCCGCACGTCATGATCGGCTCGGTCGACAGCCTGGCCGAGAAGTTCGTGATGCTGCGCGAGCGGCTGGGAATCACCAGCTTCCTGGTCGGCGACGTGGGACCGATGGACGCCGTGGTCGGGCGCCTGGCGGGCTCCTGATCGACACCGCGCACGTATCCTTTGCTGCACCGATGCCCGACAGCCCCCGCGTCGCCGTGATCTGCGGCTCCCGCTCCGACCTGCCCTCGCTGAAGGGCTGCTTCGACGTGCTCGACTCCTACGGGATCGCGTGGGAAGCGTCGGTCATCAGCGCCCATCGCCAGCCGGACGCGCTGCGCGAGTACGTGGCTGCAGCCGAAGGGCGCGGGGTCCAGATCTTCGTTGGCGCGGCCGGCCTGGCCGCGCACCTGCCCGGCGTGCTGGCCAGCATGACCGCGCGCCCGGTGATCGGTGTGCCGCTCGACGGCGGCGCGCTGGGTGGCGCCGATGCGCTGTACGCGATCGTCCAGATGCCGCCCGGCGTGCCGGTGGCGGCGGTGGCCATCGGCTCCGCCGGAGCCAAGAACGCCGGCCACCTGGCCGCCCGCGTCCTGGCGCTGGGCGACGCGGCCCTGGCCGAGCGCGTCCAAGCCTTCCGCGAGACGCAGGCGGCAGGAGCCGAGGTCGGGATCGACCCTCGCGGCTAGGCCTCTGTCGTCGGGCGGTCGGGCGTCAACGGTCGATCCGCCTATGCTTGGCTCGTGATCGACCGCTACGCCCTGCCGGAGCTGCGTGAGCTCTTCGGCGAGCGGCGTCGGCTGCAGCTCTGGCTCCGGATCGAGCTGCTGGCCGCCGAGGCGCTCCACCAGGCCGGGGTCATCCCCACCGAGGACTGGGAGCGGATCCGTTCGGCGCTGGCCGACGAGGAGGTGGACCCGGAGCGCGCCCGGGAGATCGAGCGCGAGTCGCAGCACGACGTCATCGCCTTCCTGCGCAGCGTCACGGAACGGCTGGGCCCGGAGGGCCGCTGGCTGCACTACGGCCTGACCAGCTCCGATGTGCTGGACACCGCCACCGCGGTGACCCTGCGAGACGCGACCGCGGTCGTGGCCACCGAGCTCGCCAGGTTGCTGGAGATCGTCCGGCGTCTGGCGCTGCAGCATCGGTCAACCCCCATGGTCGGTCGCAGCCACGGCGTCCATGCCGAGCCCATCACCTTCGGCTTCAAGGTGGCCGGCTGGTTCGCCGAGCTGGAACGCGACGCGGAGCGGCTGCAGCGGGCAGGGGAGCACATCGCCGTCGGCACGATCTCCGGCGCGGTGGGCAGCCACGCCAACGTCAGCGCCGAGGTCGAGCGTCACGTCTGCGAGGCGCTGGGACTGGCGCGTGGACCCGGCGGCCACCCAGGTTGTCAGCCGCGACCGCCATGCCGAGCTGCTGACCACGCTGGCCATCCTGGGCGGCACGCTGGAGCGCATCAGCGTCGAGGTCCGGCACCTGCAGCGCACGGAGGTGGCCGAGGCGTTCGAGCCGTTCGGTGCCGGCCAGCAGGGCAGCAGCGCGATGCCGCACAAGCGCAACCCGATCCTGGCCGAGCGGGTCAGCGGATTGGCGCGACTGCTGCGCGCCGATGCGCTGGTGGGGCTCGAGAACATGGCCCTCTGGCACGAGCGTGACATCAGCCACTCCAGCGCGGAGCGTTTCGTCTTCGAGCGGGCGCTGGGCGTGTCGGCATACGCCACCCGGACGCTGGCCACCGTGCTGGACGGCCTGGAGGTGGATGCCGAGCGGATGAGCGCCAACCTGGACCTGTCCGGCGGGATGGTCTACTCCGAGGCGCTGCTGCTGGCCATGATCGCCAAGGGCGCCGATCGGCAGGAGGCGTACCGCCTGGTGCAGGGCGCTGCGCATCGCTCGCTGGCCAGCGGCACCGGCTTCCACGACGAGCTGCTCGGCGATGCCGGGGTCCGGGAGTGGCTGTCGGTCGACGACATCCACCAGGCCATGGACCTGGATCACCACCTGGCGGGCATCGAGGCGACCTACCGGGCGCTGGCGCTGGACGCGTAGGACCGATGCGCGGCTGGCTGCGGCGCGCCCTCTATGCGGCTCAGCTGGCCGGCGATCGCGCCGACCTGTGGCCGGCCGGCGCGCTCGCCTGGCTGGCGTTCCTGGGATGGATCCAGTTCCTGGTCGTGGTCGCCAGGCCCGACCCGAATGACCTGGCCTTCTTCGGCGTCTCCATCTACACCTCCGGGGCGTTCCCGCTCAACCTCATCGGCCTCGCGGCGGCTGGCCGTGGCAGCCTTCGCGCTGCTGTGCCTCATGTCGGCCACGGCGCAGATTGCCCTGCTGCGCAGCGCCGCCGCGCCGGACCCGGCGCGTCCGCCGTTCCCGCGCGCGATGCTCACCGGCTTCGCCATCGTGCTGGTGGCGGCCATTCCGGCCGTCGGTGCCCTGGCCGCGCTGCTGGCGGGCGTTGCCGCCGTAGCGCCGGACGCATTCACCTCGCCGGACACCGTCGACGCCGATCCTGGTCCGGCTGGGCGCTCCGCTGCTCCCGTTCCTGATTCTCTTCGTGGTCGCGCTGCTGGCCGGCCAGGCATTCGGCGGCACTGCCCTGCGGGTGGCGCACCAGGCGCCGGAGGCGCGGGTCACCACCGTCCTGAGCCGGGCCGGCGCGATGCTGCTCAGGCGGCCGTGGGGTGCGTTGGGCGTGGTGCTCGGCGGGCTGCTGTTGGACCTGCTGCTGCTGGTCGTGACGAGCGCCCTGCTGACCGTGCTGTGGATCCCGATCGGCAGCGCCCTCGACGGTGGGCGGCTGGCGACCCCGGGGACGCTCCTGCTGCTGCTAGGCTTCGTGGCGATCTGGCTCGGCCTGCTGCTGGTGGCGGGAGCGGTGCACGTGGCGGTCTCTGCCTGGTGGGCCATCGAGCAGGCGCGGCACGGTCGTGAGATCGCGCGCACGGGCGTGCCGCCGGTGGAAGGCGCGCCGCCGATCGGAACGGGCACTGGAGGGGCGCCGTGACCCAGCTTCCGGATATGGGCGTCCAGTGGGAGCCGCTGCTGCGCATGCTGGTGGCCCTGCTGCTGGGCGCCGCGGTGGGCTGGGAGCGCGAGATGCAGCGCCAGCCGGCCGGCTTCCGCACCCACGCCCTGGTCGGCCTGGGCTCGGCCATCTTCACGGTCGTCTCGGCCTTCGCCTTCCCGGGTCCGCTATCCGACCCGACCCGGATCGCGGCCCAGATCGTGACCGGCGTGGGCTTCCTGGGCGGCGGTGCGATCCTGCACTACCGTGGCAGCGTCCGCGGGCTGACCACGGCGGCATCGCTGTGGGCGGTGGCGGCGGTCGGCATGGCTGCCGGGGCGGGCCTCTACGTCGTGGCCGTGGGCGGCGCGGCGCTGGTCATCGTCACGCTGGAGGCATTCGATTGGGTTGAGGGCTACGCGCGACGCCGGCTGCAGCTCGGTGGCAAGCATGGCGATGGCGCGGAGTCGGAGCAAACGAAAGTGGATCCGGAGGATCAGTTGTGACATTGCTGTCCACGCGTATCGAGGGACTGCCCCTGGTGCACCGCGGCAAGGTGCGCGAGACCTACGCCATTGGCGATGACCGGCTGCTGCTGGTGGCAACCGATCGCCTATCGGCGTTCGACGTGGTCTTCGACCAGCCGATTCCCGACAAGGGCAGGGTCCTGACCCAGCTGTCAGCGTGGTGGTTCGAGCGCCTGGCGGACCTCGGGCCCAGCCACTTCATCTCGGCCGACGCGCGGGACCTGCCCGCCGCAGCCGATGCACCCGAGCTCGCCGGACGCTCCATGCTCGTGCACCGGGCGGATCGGATCGACGCGGAATGCGTGGTGCGCGGCTACCTGGCCGGTTCGGGCTGGGCCGAGTACCAGCGCAACGGCCAGGTGGTGGGACACCAGCATGCCGGACGGCCTGCGCGAGGCCGATCGGCTGCCGGAGCCGATCTTCACGCCCTCAACCAAGGCAGAGGTGGGCCACGACGAGAACATCACCCGCGAGCAGCTGGCCGACCTGGTCGGAGCCGATGTCGCGCGCCAGCTCGAGGAGCGGTCGCTGGCGCTCTATCGGGCCGGCGCCGAGCTGGCGTCGGCGGTCGGCCTGATCCTGGCCGACACCAAGTTCGAGTTCGGCGTGATCGACGGCCAGATCGCGCTGATCGATGAGGTCTTCACCCCGGACAGCAGCCGATTCTGGGACGCCGCCCGGTATGAGCCGGGCTCGTCGCCGCCCAGCTTCGACAAGCAGTACGTGCGCGACTTCGTGGCCTCGTCCGGCTGGAACAAGGAGCCCCCGGCGCCGACGCTGCCCGACGACGTGATCGCCGGCACGCGGGACCGGTACGTGACGGCCTACAGCCGCCTGACCGGCAGGTCGTGGCAGCCACCGGAGGGCGCCGCCTAGTGCGCTGGCTGGCCGATGTGCACGTCCGGCTGCGTCCGGGGATCGCCGATCCGGAGGGCCAGACCATCACCGGCGGGCTTCACGCCCTGGGCTATGACGCGGTCGAGGAGGTGCGGGCCGGCAAGCTGCTGCGCATCGCCTTCACCGCCACCGATCACGCCGCCGCGGAAGATGCCGTGTCCGGCATGTGCAAGCGTCTCCTCGCCAACCCGGTGATGGAGACCGCCGACTGGGAGCTGCGCGCCGAGGCGGAGCCGGAGGAGGGGGAGATCGCATGAGCGCCAGCCCGCGCGTGGCGGTGATCGTCTTTCCCGGGACCTGGAGCGATCGCGACTTCCTGCACGTGGCGGGCGTGCTCGGCTGGCGGGCGCGC
This sequence comes from uncultured Chloroflexia bacterium, assembly GCA_963720505.1. Taxonomy (GTDB): domain Bacteria; phylum Chloroflexota; class Limnocylindria; order QHBO01; family QHBO01; genus DASSCW01. The sequence goes on along the minus strand of CAVRFT010000003.1, from coordinate 43,763 downwards.
GCGGTGTGGCACGCCGAGACCGAGCTGGGCGAGGTGGATGCCGTGGTGCTGCCCGGCGGCTTCGCACACGGCGACTACCTGCGTACCGGGGCCATCGCGCGCTTCTCGCCGGTGATGGCCGCCGTCGGCGCCTTTGCCGATGCGGGAGGCCCGGTCATCGGCTCCTGCAATGGCTTCCAGATCCTGTGCGAAGCCGGGATGCTGCCCGGCGCACTGCTGCGCAACGACCACCTGGAGTTCCGCTGTGACTGGCAATGGCTGCGAGTCGAGCGGTCAGTGGGTCCATGGCTGGCCGCCGACGAGCTGGCGGCGGGCGACGTGGTCCGGATGCCGATCTCGCATGGCGAGGGCCGCTACTACGCCGACCACGACACGCTCGACGCGCTGGAGCGCGAGGGACGCGTGGTCCTGCGCTACGCGGAGTCGTCCGGGGCGGTGACGCCAGATGCCAACCCGAACGGCTCACTGCGCGGAATCGCCGGGATCGTCAATCCGGCAGGCAATGTGCTTGGCCTGATGCCACACCCGGAGCGAGCGTCGGAAGACGAGGTCGGCGGGACCGATGGGCTGCGGCTGCTGCGTTCGCTCGAACGCTGGCTGGCAGCTCAGCCGGCCGCTGCCGAGCGGCTATCATGACCGGCGTCGCTCCCGGCCCGGATGGAGGCTGAACCGCCCGATGCAGAACGACGAGCGCGACACGCCCGACTCCCCGTCTGACGAGCCGCCCTCGCAGCCGGCGTCGGACGAGGCGAACGAGTTCGAGACCGCCAGCTGGCCAACCCAGGACGCTGCCTCGGCCGAGCCCGCGGCGGAAACCGCCGACGAAGGGCTGCCTGCCGAAGAGGCCGCCGCTACCGATGAGGCCGCGGCCGCGGACGCGCCCGCCGCGGATGCGGAAGCAGTCCCCGAGGAAGAGGACGTCGGCGCCCCGGCGGAGGGAGCCGCTGCCGTGGCGGCCGTTGAGGCAGTGGCACCTGATGCCGAGCCGCCTCCGGCCGAGGTCGAGGCGTACGGAGGAGCCGCCGCCGCTTCCACGGGCGTCGCGGCGCACAGCGTCCCGGCCACCGAGCCGGGCGAGAGCACCCAATGCCCGCGCTGCGGCACCGAGAACCGCCCCGGCATTGCCTTCTGTAGCAATTGCGGCCAGCGTCTGGTGGCGGCCGGCGCGGCCACCACGGTGGCCCGACCCGAAGCACCCGAGGGCAGCCAGGCCTGTCCCCGCTGCGGCACCCACAACCGTGCCGGCGTGGCCTTCTGCCAGAACTGCGGCGCCAACCTGCGCGCCGCCGAGCCCGGCTATGTTCCACCGGCCGTGGCCGGCACCGCCGCCGTCGCGGGAGCGCAAGAGCAGGAGCGCGCCGGGCACGCGGTGCTGGGTCCGGTGGTGCTGCTGGTGGGCGCGCTGGGCATGGCCACCGGCTGGCTGCTTCCCTTCGCCCTGGGCACCGGCTCGCTGTATGACCGCGCCTTCGGCGACCCAGCGGGGTATGGCATCGCCTTCTGGAGTGGCTACGACCAGATCAGTGGGCTCGCGTCGCAGGCGTACTTCGGCTTTGCGGCGCCGGTGCCGATCCTGGTCAGCCTGCTCGTGGTGCTGGCCGTGGCCGGCATCGCCAAGGCCACGCCCGGGATGCTGCAGGTCATCGGCCTGGTCGTCTCGCTGGTGTGGGCGCTCGGACTGCTGATTCTGTTCGTGGTGGTGGAGGTGCTGGGCAGTGACGCCGGCGACCTGCTGGGCATGCTGGCCGCTCTCAGTCCGGCCGGGATCATCTTCGCCCTGTCTTCGCTGATCGTGATCATCGGCACCCTCACCCGATTCGGGAGGGGCTGACGTCCGCGCATGGCCGACCACTTCTGTCCGAGCTGCGGCACCGAGGTCGAGGCCGACGCCCGCTTCTGCCCGTCGTGTGGAACGACCCTCGCGCTGGACGAGGGGGAGGCGCCCGTGGCCGATCCACAGCTGCCGCCCGCGCCAGCCTGGCCCGCAGATGACGGCGCTCCAACACCCGAACAGACGTCCAACCCGGCGCCCGAGCCGCCGCCCGGAGACGAACCGACTCTGACCGAAGCGGCCCGGGTCGAGCCCGCGGCCGAGTCCGAACCCGCCCCCGAGGCGGAGCAAGCGCCTCCACCACCACCGCCGGCTGCGGCGGCAGCACCCGCAGCCGTCGTCCCGGTTGCGCGCTCGTCGGACATTCCCATCACGTGGCCGACCACCGTGGCCGGCTGGCTGATCGGTGCGGGATCGCTGCTGGGCGCCATCTTCCTGATCGCGACCCTCGGCAATGTCGTCAGCCTGATGTTGTTCGTGGCGCTGCTGGGCATATCGGCCACGGTCTTCGTGGCCGATCGCATGCCGGAGATCCCACGGCTGCGCCTGCTGGTGCTGGTGACGACCATGATCGGCCTGGGGGTGGCACTGGCCCGCGCCGGCTTCACCGTCGCCGGCGTGGATACGCTCTTCCTGCTCGCCATGCTGGCCGCCGGCGGTGGTGCCCTGCTCATCGAGTTCGATCGGGACCGGCCCTGGCCGCCGCCCGAGCGCAGCGGAGGGTGAGCGCCGCCGCGTGAGCATCGCCCCGCCCGCGAGCCGTCACGGGCTGACCGAGGACGAGTACCGGCTGGTAGTCGACGCGCTGGGCCGCGAGCCGAACGAAACCGAGCTCGGCATGTTCGGCGCGATGTGGTCCGAGCACTGCGCCTACAAGCACTCACGGCCGCTGCTCTCCGGCCTCCCGAGCGCCGGGTCACGGGTGCTGGTGGGACCGGGCGAGAACGCGGGCGCGCTGGACATCGGCGACGGGCTGGCCGTGGTGTTCAAGGTCGAATCGCACAACCATCCCAGCGCGATCGAGCCCTACCAGGGTGCGGCCACCGGGGTGGGCGGCATCATCCGCGACATCTTCACCATGGGCGCCCGGCCCGTCGCCCTGCTCAACTCCCTGCGCTTCGGGCCCCTGGATCCGGCGGACGATCCGACCGGACGGACCGATGACGCGGCCGCAACCCGCAACCGGCACCTGTTCGGCGGGGTGGTGGCCGGCATCGCGGGCTACGGCAACTGCATCGGCATCCCCGATGTGGCCGGTGAGATCGCCTTCGACCCCGGCTTCAGCGGCAACCCGCTCGTCAACGCCATGTGCGTCGGGTGTGGCGCGCCACGACGAGATCACGCTGGCCCGCGCGGCGGGCGTCGGCAACGCGCTGATGCTGGTTGGCGCGGCCACCGGGCGCGACGGCATCCAGGGTGCCAGCTTCGCCTCGGCCGGGCTCGACGAGGACAGCGAGGAGCGGCGCCCCGCCGTGCAGGTCGGCAACCCCTTCCTGGAGAAGCTGCTGATGGAGGCCTGCCTGGAGCTGTCGGGCTCCGAGGCGGTGGTCGCCATGCAGGACCTTGGCGCCGCGGGCCTGACCTGCGCGCTGGCCGAGCTGTCGGCGCGCGGCGGCTGCGGAGCGGAGGTCCTGCTGGACCTGGTGCCGGTGCGCGAAACGGAGATGACCGGCTACGAGCTGCTGCTCTCCGAGTCGCAGGAGCGAATGCTGCTGGTGGTCAAGGCCGGCCACGAGGAGTCTGTGCGGCAGGCGTTCGCTCGGTTTGAGCTGCACGCGGTGCCGATCGGGCGCGTGATCGAGGAGCCCGTCATCCGCGCCCGCTACCGCGGCGAGCTTGTCTGCGAAGTCCCCGGCCGGGCGCTGGCCGACGATGCGCCGCGCTACGTCCTTCCGGCCGCGCCGCCGGTCGAGCTGGAGGGGCGGCGCGCCGAGCGCCTGGACGACCTGGCGGCCGCCATGCCGGATGGCGCCACGCTGCTCGCACTGCTGGCCAGCCCGAACGTCCGCAGCCGCCGTCCGGTGTGGCGCCGCTACGACCACATGAACGGGACGAACACGCTGGTCGGCCCGGGCGGCGGCGACGCGGCCGTCCTGCGCGTGAAGGGCACCCCGCGCGCCCTGGCGCTGTCGATTGACGGGCCTGGCCGGCTGGGTGCGCTCGATCCGCGCCTGGCCGGCGCCGCCGCCGTGCTGGAGGGCGCGCTCAACGTGGCCTGCTCGGGCGCGGAGCCGATCGGCATCACCAACTGCCTGAACTTCGGCTCGCCGGAGACGCCGGCAGGGCTACTGGCAGCTGGCCGAGGCGGTGGCCGGGATGGCCGATGCGTGCCGTGCGCTCGACCTGCCGATCGTGTCGGGCAACGTCAGCCTCTACAACGAGACGCCGGACGGCCCGATCCTGCCGACCCCGGTGGTCGGCACGGTCGGCCTGCTCGAGGACCGATCACGCCTGGTGCCGATGCGCTGGCGCGAGGGCGACGAGATCTGGCTGCTCGGCGACGCCGGCGCTGGACCCGAGCGCGCTGGCCGCGTCCGAGCTGGCCTGGCGGAGCGGCCGGCGCGGCGGGACGCCGCGGCTGGAGATGGACGCCGGCGCGGCGGTGGTGCGGCTGCTGGTCGCGCTGGCCGCGACGGCATCCTGGCCGGCGCGCACGACCTGTCGGTCGGTGGTCTGGGGGTGGCCCTGGCGCGCATGGCGATCGCCTCCGATCGGGGGGCGGCGGTCAGCCTGCCGCGGGGCGCCGCGGAATGGCCAACGGCCGCGCTCTTCGGCGAGCGCACCGGACGCGTCCTGGTGGCCGTCGCGTCGGACGATGCGCAGCGCGTGGCAGAGGCGGCGGCGCGGGCCGGTGTTCCGGCCGAACGGCTCGGGACGGCGCAGGGTCAGGAGCTGCTGATCGAGCTGGCCGGGTCCGTCGCTGCGAATCCGCGTCGAGGCGCTGGCCTCGGCCTGGGAGACGCCCTTCTAGCGCTTCGGCGTGCGGCGACTGGCCGCCGTTCCGGGGCGACTTGCCGGCGGGCGGGCGCGCGGCGTCGCGGCGGTGGCGTCCTCGTCGGGCAGGCCCATGGCGGCAAGGATCGGGATCGTCGGCCGAGCGCAGGCGCGCGCGACGCACGGGCTCGCTGGTCGACGATGGCCGCAGCCGTCGACGCCCGGGTCGGCGACCGCTCGGCGATCGCGCGTGCGGCGACGAGCGATCCACGCCGAACCGATCAGGGCGACCGCGCCGACCGCCAGGGTGCCGACCAGCATCAGGATCCCGAGGTCGCCCGAATCCTGGCCGGGGGCCGTGAGTGCCGGCGCCGCTGGGCGAAGCCGACCGGGCTGCAGCTGGGCGCCGCGCTGCTGCCGGTCGCGATTGGCGCGTGGCGAGCCGCGCCGGCGCCTCCTCGCCGCGACCCGGTCGAGCCGGCGCGGCGCCTCCGTGGGCCGGTCTGGGTCGGCGGCTGCGAAGGAGCGGGCGGCGGCGTGGTTGATGGCCGGCGCCGGGGTCGCCCGGGCGACTCGGCGCTGGCGTTGACGCGGCTGCGGTAGCCGGCGTACGCCGACGCTCCGCCACCTCCTTCGCTGGCGGCGCGGTCGTCGACGACGGCATGCTGTCCGATCCGGATGGCGGCGGCGACGTCCCGCCGGCCACGTTGACGCTGCCAGCCAGCAGGTAGGGCTGCGACCCCGTCGCGACGCTGGCCTCGACCGTGATGTCCCAATCGCCGGGCGGCAGCGTGACCGTGCCGCTCCAGATGCCGTCGGTGGTGGTCCCGGATGACGAGCGTCATGGCCGTCATCCGCCGCCGGCGCTTGGCCGTCACCGCGGTCGCCGGGTTCCGCGGCGAGCGGTAGCGAACCGTCACCACGAAGAGGGTCGATGTCCCGCCGGACGCGGGCGTCACGCTGGCCTGCGAGAGCTGGTTGGGGTGGGCGCCGAACACGGAAGACGGCGCCCCGACGAGCGCCGCCAGGATCGCCACCATCACGGTCACCCTGCGTCGCGACATCAGCCGGTCGCCTCGCGCGCGGACGGCGCGTTCGTCGATCGGCTGCGTGGCCGGCGGGCCGACATCGCGCGCCCGGCGGCGCTCCGGGCCTCGCCGGCCAGGGCCGCCGCGGCGGCGTGTGGATCGATGCGCTCGAGCCCGCCGCGGGCGCGCTCGTGGAGGCGGTAGACCTCCTCCAGCCCGTCCGGCGGGACGCCATCGGCGTAGACGGCGCAGAAGCATCGCCACCACCTCCGGGTCGAACTGGGTGCCGGCGTTCTGGCGCAGCTCCGTCAGCGCCTGGTCGTGGTCCAGCGCCGTCTTGTACGGCCGATCGTGGACCATGGCGTGGTAGGCGTCGGCCACGGCCACGATGCGGGCGCCCATCGGGATCTCATTCCCGCGCAGGCCATGCGGATAGCCGCCGCCGTTGAAGCGCTCGTGATGGTGGAGCACCACCGGGATCGCCTCGCGCAGGCTGGAGGCCTGCTCCAGGATGAGCTGGCCGATGCGCGGGTGCTCGCCGATGGTCTGCCACTCGCCGTCGGACAGGGCGGTGGGCTTGTCCAGGATCTCGGGCGGCACCGCCAGCTTGCCGAGATCGTGCAGCAGGCTGGCGACCCGGATGCGCTCGATCTCCTCGCGCGGCAGGCCCATCTCCAGGGCGATGCCGGTCGCCAGCGACGCGATCATGTCCGACGGCCGTCCCCGGTGATGCGGCTGCGGAGCCAGGACCGATGCCAGCGCCTCCGTGGCGGTGTCGCTGGCCCAGCGCCCGATGGCGGTGGCCGCGGCCCGATGGTCCGGCCGAGATCGGCGCCCGACGGACCGGCGCAGCTCTCGTCGACGGCGCGGAACAGGTAGGTCCGGTTGCGGCCCAGCGACTTGGCGGCGTACATGGCGGCATCGGCCTGGTCGACCAGTGCGTCGACCTGCAGCTGCGAGCCGATGTCACCCGCCACGCCGATGCTGATGGTCGCCTGGACGTGCTGGTTGCCGGCGATCACCAGCCGATGGTGCGCCACCAGGGTGCGCAGCTTCTCGGCCAGCACGACCGCCTCGTCCTGCTGCGTCTCCGGCAGGATGAGCATGAACTCCTCGCCGCCGTAGCGGCCGAACAGGTCCGAGGCGCGGATGTTGTCCGCGATCAGCGAGGCCACCTGGCGCAGCACCGCGTCGCCGGAGTTGTGGCCGTAGGTGTCGTTGATCGGCTTGAAGCGGTCGATGTCGATGAAGGCGACCGACAGCCAGCTGTGGTGCCGCGCCGCGCGCTCCACCTCGGCCACCAGCGTGGTGAGCAGCGTCTCGCGGTTGGCGACGCCGGTCATGCGGTCGTGGGTGGCTCGCGCCTCGACCTGCAGGAAGGCGCCGGCGGCCGCGTTGAAGGCGCGCGCCAGGCGCCGCTCGGCCGGGATCCCGGACTCGCGCAGCTGGACGGGCAGGTCGGCGTCCAGCGTGTCCTCCAGGGCCCGCGCGATCCGGTTCAGCCGCCAGCCGACGTAGCTCCAGCAGGCGAGCGCCATCGACGTCATGCCGGCAACCAGCGCCAGCGCCGCCAGCAGCAGCTGCAGGTCGCGCGCTGCGCCGGTGGCGGTGGGCGACGTGCTCAGCACCACCGTGACGAAGGATGGCAACGGCGATCGGTGCCAGGAATCCGAGGGCACGCGCGATTCGAAGCATGGATCTCGATGTACGGGAAGGCTCTGCACCGCGAGCATGGCGGGTCGGGCGTGCGCGAACCATGGGTCGATGGTCACGCGGTGCGCTCGGGCACAGCGCGCCGAAGCCGTGCAGAGCCGCGTGTGCGGTCTGGTCGAGTACTCGGGCGTACCTACGTTCGCCGCGCTTGCCCGATGTGCAGGGAGGGCCGGCGTGCATCGCTCGGCCCTTCTATCATCGGGCCGTGCCCCACGCACCCCTCGGATGGTGACGACGAACTCGCCAGGGCACGCGCCCGCCGAGCACCTCACGCCGCTGCCCATCTTCGATGCCCACGGCCCGCGCGAGGAGTGCGGCGTGGTCGGCATCCACGCCCCGGGCCACCCGGTGGCCCGCCTCGCCTACGTTGGCCTGCACGCGCTGCAGCACCGCGGCCAGGAGTCGGCCGGAATCGCCGCCAGCGACGGCACGCGCCTCTCGCTGCACAAGCGACTGGGGCTGGTGAGCCAGGTCTTCGACGAGGAGACGCTCGCGCGGCTGGAGCGCGACGGCGCGGAGGGCCCGGCCCACATCGCCATCGGCCACACCCGCTACTCCACCACCGGCAGCAACTCGCTGCCCAACGTGCAGCCGGTCTTCGCCGCCTCCGACCTGGGCGAGCTGATGCTCGGCCACAACGGCAACCTGACCAACGCCACCTGGCTGCGCGACGACCTGACCGAGCAGGGCGTGGAATTCGTCACTGCCAGCGACACCGAGGTGCTGGCCAAGCTGATCGCCCACGCCCCCGGCCGCACCTGGGCGCAGCGCGTGGAGCAGGCCTTCCATCGTGCCATCGGCGCCTTCACCTTCACCATGGTCACCGCCCGCACCCTGGTCGCCGCCCGCGACCCGCACGGCTTCCGCCCGCTGGCGCTGGGCCGCCTGCCCGCCCCGGAGTCCGGCCTGCCGGCCGGCTGGGCGGTCGCCTCGGAGAGCGCCGCGCTGGACGCCATGGGCGCGCAGTTCGTGCGCGACGTGGAGCCGGGCGAGATCGTGACCATCGACGACGACGGCCTGCACTCGCATCGGCCCTCCGTCGGCGCCGCGCCAGGAGCGGCTGTGCGTCTTCGAGTTCGTCTACCTGGCGCGGCCGGACAGCGTCATCGGCGGGCGCCTCCTGTACGAGGCGCGGCTGGCCATGGGCCGGCAGCTGGCGCTGGAGCAGCCGGCGGAGGCGGACCTGGTGATCCCGGTGCCGGACAGCGCCATCCCGGCCGCCATCGGCTACGCGGAGGCCTCGGGGCTGCCCTTCCGCGAGGGCCTGATCAAGAACCGATACGTCGGCCGCACCTTCATCCAGCCCGCCCAGCGCTCGCGCGAGGAGGCGGTGCGCCTGAAGTTCAACCCGCTGCCCGAGGTGCTGGCCGGCAAGCGCGTGGTCGTGGTCGACGACTCGATCGTGCGCGGCACCACCACCGCGCCCGATCGTCGCCATGCTGCGCCGCGCCGGCGCCCGCGAGATTCACGTGCGCATCCATTCGCCGCAGATGCAGTACCCGTGCTACATGGGCGTCGACACCGGACGCCGCTCCGAGCTGATCGCCGCCAGCCATAGCCTCGACGAGATCCGGACGCTGATCGACGCCGACTCGCTCGGCTACCTCTCGCAGGAGGGGCTGCTGGCCGCGGTCGGGCGCGAGAGCGATGGCGCAGCGGCGCCACTGCACCGCCTGCTTCGACGGGCGCTACCCCATCGACGTGCCGCTGGACGTCGACAAGTTCGCGCTGGAGCGCGGCTAGCCGGCATGGGACGCACCTACCGCGACGCCGGCGTGGACATCGACGAGGCGCGGCGCGCGGTGGAGCTGATCGGCCAGGCGGCCGCCTCGACGGCCACGCCCGCGGTGCTGGGCGGGGTCGGCGGTTTCGGCAGCCTCTTCCAGCTGGACACCGGGCCATACCCATTCCCGGTGCTGGTGGCCTCGACCGATGGCGTCGGCACCAAGCTGAAGGTGGCCATCGCGCTGGGCAGGCACGACACGATCGGCGTCGACCTCGTCAACCACTGCATCAACGACATCGCCGTGCAGGGCGCCGACCCGCTCTTCTTCCTCGACTACCTGGCCACCGGCCGGCTGCGCGCCGACGTGGCGGAGGAGATCGTGGGCGGGATCGCCGCCGCCTGCGCCGCCAGCGGCGTGGCCCTGGTGGGTGGCGAGACGGCCGAGCTGCCGGACGTGTACCAGGGCGACGACTTCGACCTGGCGGGCTTCATCGTCGGGGTGGTGGCGCGTCGGGACGTGATCGACGGCAGCGGGGTGCGCGCCGGCGACGCGCTGATCGGCCTGCCGTCATCGGGCCTGCACACCAATGGCTATTCGCTGGCGCGCCGGGTGCTGCGGCCCGACGAATGGGACAAGCGGGTGTCGGGGATCGAGCGGACCATCGGCGAGGAGCTGCTCGAGCCGCATCGGTCGTACCTGGACGAGATCCGCCTGCTGCGCCGATCCCTGCGCCAAGCGGGATCGGACGTGCTGGCCTTCGCGCACATCACCGGTGGTGGCTGGGTCGACAACATCCCGCGCACGCTGCCGGCAGAGCTGGGCGTCGAGGTCGAGACCGGCTCCTGGCGGGTGCCGCGCATCTTCAGCCTGATCCAGGAGCGGGGCGACATCGCCGACGACGAGATGGTGCGCACCTTCAACCTGGGTATCGGGATGACGGCCGTCGTCCACCCCGAGCACCTGGATGCGGCCCTGCAGGCGATCCCGGAGGCGGTGCGGATCGGGACCGTGGTGCCGGCGGCGGCAGACGGGCCGCGCGTCGCCTTCCTCTGAGTCGCTGACGCCTGGTCCGATGCGCCTCGCGGTGCTCGTGTCCGGCCGCGGCTCGAACCTGGCCGCCGTGCTCGACGCCGTCGCCGAGCGTCGCCTGCCCGACGTCCTGCCGGTCCTGGTCGTCAGCAACCGGGCCGGCGTGCCGGCCCTGGAGGTGGCCTCCGAACGTGGCGTGCCGAGCCGGGTGCTGGCGCGCACCGATTTCGCGAGCGCGGACGCGCGCGACCTGGCCATCGGCATGGCCGTCACCGAATCAGGCGCGGAACTTGCCTTGCTGGCGGGCTATGACCAGCTGCTGCGACGGCCGTACTTCTCTGCCTTCGGCGGACGGACGATCAACATCCATCCCAGCCTGCTGCCGCGGCATGGCGGGCGCGGGATGGTCGGCCTGGCGGTGCATCGGGCGGTGCTGGCGGCAGGAGACAGCGTGACCGGCGTGACCGTGCACGAGGTGACCGAGGCGCTCGACGCCGGGCCGCCGATCGCGCAGGTCGAGGTGCCGGTCCTCCCCGGCGACAGTGCGGAGGCGCTTGCCGAACGGGTGCTGGCCGTGGAGCATCGGACCCTGGTGGAGGTGCTTGCCCGCCTGGCGGCCGAGGGCTCTGCTCAGGGGGCATCTGGTAGCATGGCCGCCGCGTCGTCCCCCTCCGGTGCGGCGCGTGCACCGCACGAGAGGCGCCGAACGCATGCCTGAAGGCCTGCCGGATCCCGGCAAGATCTGGAACGACTTCGTCTCCAACCCCATCGTTGGCATCGCCGTCAACATGACGGTGATCTACGTCGTCCTGCTGTGGCTGGGCACCGCCTACTGGGCCTTCCGCGACATGCAGGCGCGGAGCGAAAACCCGATCCTGCCGTACTTCGCATCGGCGCTGATCATCTTCTTCACCCCGCTGCTCTTCCTCTTCGCGGTGGTCCTGTACCTGATCGTCCGGCCACGCGAGACGCTGGCCGAGGTCTACGAGCGCTCGCTGGCCGAGGAGTCGCTGCTGGCCGAGGTCGAGCGCAACGAGCTCTGCCCGGTCTGCCGCGAGCGGGTCCACAGCGACTGGCTGGTGTGCCCGAACTGCCGAACGCGCCTGCACCGGGTCTGCCCGACGTGCAACCGCCTTGCGGATCCGGAATGGCCGCTGTGCGCCTACTGCGGTCACGAGTTCCAGCGGCCGGCGGCCGCGCGGCCCGCCGCCGCACCCGCGCCCGAACCGGTGCCGGCCGAACCGGTGCCGGCCCAGGAGTGGGCGACGCCGGAGTGGTCCAGCTCGAGCACCACCGACGTGCCGAGCGACCGGACCACCGATCCGGGCGGCCTGCGTCACCCCGCTGGCGGCTGAGCTTCCCGCTCCACAATCCCCGGTACCGGCCGAGGCGCCGGTCGTCCCTCCGCGCCACCACCCATCGCTGGATCGGTATCGGACGCTTCACGTCCTATCGCTGATCCTGATCTTCGGTGGGATCGTCGCCGCGGCCCTGATCATCCCCCTGAACCGGTGGATCCTGGATGCGAACGCGCCGCGACCCGACGCGGCCGGAAGCGAGCGTGCTGCTCCTCGTGATCGCGGCGAGCGGGCTGGCCATCATCGTCGGCCTGGCGATGCATGTCGCGCGCGCCATCGTCGTCCGCGAGCCGCTGTGGGAGGGCCGCTACCGCGGCCCCTCGGTGCTGGCGTTGCTGGTGCTGGCCATCATCGCCGCCAACGCGGCCAGCGTCTCGGTTGCCAACGACGTGCTGGCGGTGACCCAGGGCCGCCCCCCGTCGACCATCGGCGTCGCTGGTCCTGCTCACCATCACCCAAGCGGCGCCTCCTGGCCGTGGCGGGCCTCTTCGTGGCCGCGCCGCGCGCCCTGGCGGGCCTCCGCTTCGTTCCGGAGCGCGGGCTCTTGCGCTCGGTGGGGTTGGGCGTGCTGCTGGCCGTCCCGGCCTGGATCGGTGCGCAGCTGCTGGCTCTGATCACGGCCCGTGCTGCTGGAGCCCTTCGGCCTGCGGCCCGATGAGGGCGTGGCGGAACAGGCCATCGGCCTGGTCGACCCGCTCGTGCTGGCGATCGCCCTGATCGTGGTGGCCCCGGTGGCCGAGGAGATCTTCTTCCGCGGCATCGTCTACAACGCCTGGCTGCGCGAGTTCGGCGTGCGGCGGGCGATCATCGGTTCGGCCGCACTGTTCGCCTTGATCCACGGCTCGATCTTCGTCATCCCAGCGATCTTCGGCCTGGGCATTGCCCTGGCGCTGCTCTATCGGCGCACGGGCTCGCTGCCGGCCTCGATGGCGATGCACGCCACCTTCAACGGCATCACCCTCGCACTCGGCCTGCTGGTCCGCTTCGACATCATCCGCCTGCCCTGATAAGCGTCCAGTAAGCCGCCGGTGAGCGGTCTGGCCCAGGCTGGACCGATGTCGGCGCTGCCGCGACCCATGCTCGTTGATCGCGACCACGCGAGCGCGTCCACGGCTCCGCTCCGTTGGCGGCGACCCGGACCCCGCGCAGCTGGGGCTGGCCGAGCTGGCGGCGCTGGCCTCGGGCGCCGAGGTCGCTGCCTGCCGCGCGCTGATCGATGCGGACCCGTGGCTGGTGCGGCTGGAGTCCACCGGTCCGGCGGCGCTCGCCGCTGAGCACGGGATCGGGCGTGCGGCCGCCCGCCGGCTCATCGCCGCGGTGGCACTGGGGCGGCGGCTGGCCGCGCTGCCCGCGGACCCGGGCTGGCGCATCCGCTCGCCGGCGGACGTGGGCGACCGGCTGCTTGCCCGCGATGGGCCACCTGGAGCGCGAGGAGCTGGTGGTCCTGCTGCTCAACACCAAGAACGTGGTCACGGCTCGCCGCACGGTGTACGCCGGCAACCTGGCCGGCTCATCGGTCCGGGTGGGCGAGGTGTTCCGCGACGCGGTGCGCCGCCAGGCGGCGGCCGTGGTGGTCGTGCACAACCATCCATCCGGCGATCCGACTCCGTCGGCCGACGACCTGCGCATCACCGCGGAGCTGGCGGAGGCGGGCCGGCTGCTGGACATCGAGCTGCTCGATCACGTGGTGATCGGGGCCGAGGGCTGGGTCAGCCTGCGCTCGCTGGGCGCCACCGCCGGATCGGGCTAGTCGTCGACCAGCACGTGGTAGACGGCACCGCTGATGTCGACCACGTAGATCTCGCCGGCCTCATCGGTCCCGAAGGAGGAGATGCCCAGCCCGGAGTCCAGCACCCGCTTGGGGTCGATGGTGCCCTCGTCGACCTGCAGGGTGAAGATGATCCCCGAGCAGTAGTCGCCGAACACGTAGACGCCCTGCAGCTCGGGCTGCGCCGTCCCGCGGTACACGTAGCCGCCGGTCACGGAGCAACCAAGGTCGTGGCTGTACTCGGCGATCGGCTTGACGAAGCCGGTCTGGTCGCAGTCGCCGCCGAAGCAGTGGCGCCCCTCCATGACGTTCCAGCCGTAGTTCTCGCCGCCGGCGGAATCGGCCGGCTGGCGGTCGATCTCCTCCCAGCTGCCCTGGCCGACGTCGCCGATGTACAGGTCGCCGCCGTCGGGGTCGAAGCTGAAGCGCCACGGGTTGCGCAGGCCCAGGGCCCAGATCTCCGGCCGCCCACCGCCCGGGATTGGCGCCGTCCGGGCCGAACGGGTTGCTGGCCGGGATGCCGTATTGATCGCTGCCGTCGCGCGCATCGACGTCGATGCGCAGGATCTTGCCAAGCAGGGCATCGGTGTTCTGCCCGTTCTGCAGCGGGTCGCCGCCGCCCCCGCCATCGCCCAGCCCGATGTACAGGTAGCCGTCCGGGCCGAACGCCAGCTGCCCGCCGTTGTGGTTGACGAACGGATCGGGCACCGTGAAGAGCACCCGCTCGCTGCCCGGGTCCGCGGTCTGCAGGTCGGCCGAGGCGGTCAGCTCGCTGACCACGGTCGATCCGTCGCCGGCCCGGCTGTAGTGCACGAACAGGCGCCGGTTGGTGGCGAAATCGGGATGGAAGGCCAGGCCCAGCAGCCCTCGCTCGCCGCCGGCGTCGATGCGATCGCTCAGGTCCACGAATGGCCGATCCTGCAGCCTGCCGTCGGGGCCGATCACGCGGACGACGCCGTCGCGCTCGTTCACGAACAGGCGCCCGCTGCCGTCACCGGCCGAGGTCAGCCCGATCGGGTCGTGCAGGCCGTCCGCCACCAGCTCGAGCCGAAGTCGATCCGGCCCGCTGTCGAGCGGCGGCACGGTCGAGCCCGGCTGGCTCGCCAGCGGGCGACGACGGCGCGCTGGGCGACGCCGTGCCGTTGGAGGGGGATGGCGTGGCAGGCGCCGTGCAGGCGGCGGTCAGCCCCAGCACCAGCACGAGGCACCCGGCCAGATGACGTCGTCTCGCGGCTCGAATCACGGTGCGGAGACTACCCCGCCCACCTGGCATTGGTTGCAGGCGGCAGGTCGCGCCCGCCTGACCCTCGCCGCTGTGGAACGGATCGGGTAGGGTGCGGGGCGACTGATGACGACGACGCGCTCACGCCCTGTTCGTACGCAGCAGAGCACACCCGCCGATCCCGGCGCTGCCCGACCTGCCATCGCACCGCCGACCGGTCGCCGCCGCGCGCCCGCTGACGATCCGGGGCCGGACGCGATCGGCACGCGCAGCGCGGTCGTCATCGAGCGGATCGAGCCGGAGCTCGACGGCGGGCGCCACGCCGTCAAGCGGGTGGTTGGCGACGAGCTGCTGGTCACGGCCGACATCTACGCCGACGGTCACGACCAGCTCGACGCCGCCCTGCTGCTGCGCCCGGAGAGCGGCAACCGCGCGCGAGGCGGCTGGCGCGAGTCGGCGATGCGGCTGGTCGACAACGATCGCTGGTCCGGCAGCATCCGGCTCGATCGCAACGCGCGGCACCGGTACGCGATCGAGGCCTGGCGCGACGCCTTCGGCAGCGTGCGCGGCGCCCTGCTCAAGAAGGTCGAGGGCCAGGTGGAGCTGGCGACCGAGCTGGCCGAGATGCGCGTGCTGCTCGAGGCGGCGCTGCTGCGCGCCCAGGGCCACGGCCGGGCCGGGCGCCGGCGACGCGACCCTGATCGAGGAGGCGCTGGCCGGCATGCGCCGCGCCCGCAGCGATGCGGGCCGGGCCGCCGCCATCTCCGGCGAGGAGCTCCTGGCTGCCGTGCGCCGCCACCCGGACCGCTCGGCGGCCACGCGCTCCGCCGAGCTGCCGCTGATGGTGGACCGGGAGCGCGCCCGCTTCGGCGCCTGGTACGAGCTGTTCCCGCGCTCGCAGGGCCGGGACCCGGGGCGCCCGGTGGCAACCACCTTCGACGACGCGACCTGGCGCCTGCCGGAGATCGCACGGCTCGGCTTCGATGTCGTCTACCTGCCGCCGATCCACCCCATCGGGCGGACCAATCGCAAGGGCGCCAACAACACGCTGAAGGCCAAGGCCGGGGATCCGGGCAGCCCGTACGCCATCGGCTCAGCGGAAGGAGGCCACGACGCGGTGGCGTCGGAGCTCGGCGGCCTCGAGGCGCTGCTTCGGTTTCGCGAGGCGGTGGAAGCCCAGGGCATGGAGCTGGCGCTGGACCTCGCCATCCAGGCTTCGCCGGATCACCCGTGGGTGCGCGACCATCCGGGCTGGTTCAGGCACGCGCCCGACGGGACGATCAAGTTCGCCGAGAACCCGCCGAAGAAGTACCAGGACATCTACCCGATCGAGTTCGGTAACGACGACCCGGAGCAGCGGATGGCGCTGTGGACGGCCTGGCGCGACATCGTCCTGACCTGGGTCGAGCGTGGCATCCGCATCTTCCGGGTGGACAACCCGCACACCAAGCCGATCCCGTTCTGGCGCTGGCTGATCGCCGATGTCCAGCGCGAGCACCCGGACGTCATCTTCCTGTCGGAGGCGTTCACGCGGCCGAAGATGATGCAGCAGCTGGCCAAGATCGGCTTCACCCAGAGCTACACCTACTTCACCTGGCGCGAGACGCGCGACGAGCTGCGGGAGTACTTCACCGAGCTGACCCAGACCCAGATGCGCGAGTACTTCCGCCCCAACCTGTTCACCAACACGCCGGACATCAACCCGCACCACCTGGATCACGGCCGGCCGGCGTTCGTGATCCGCAGCGTGCTGGCCGCCACGCTCGGCAGCAGCTACGGCATCTACTCCGGCTGGGAGCTGTGCGAGAACGCCCGGCTCGAGGACCGCGAGGAGTATCGCGACAGCGAGAAGTACGAGATCCGTGCCCGCGACTGGGATGCGGCCGGCAACATCAAGCCGCTGATCGGCAGCACTCAACCGCGTTCGGCGCGAGTGGCGGGCACTGCAGCTGAGCGACAACCTGCGCTTCCAGTACGCCAGCGGCGAGCGGACGATCTTCTACCGCAAGGCAATGCCGGACGGGCCACTGGACCCGCTGACCGGATACCCGTATCGCTGGACAGAGCCGGTGTTCGTGGCGGTCAACTGCGACCCCACCAGCGCCGAGCGCGCCATCCTGCACCCCGACCTGCCCGCCGTGGGGATCGGCTGGGAGGAGCCGTACGAGATGGTCGATCTGGTGAGCGGCAAGGTCCGCCGCGAGCGCGGCGCCGACGTGCCGGTCGACCTGGACCCGCAGGGGGAGCCGTTCCGCATCTTCACGGTGCGTCGGGCCGGGTAGGCTCTAGCGGTGAGCAGTCAGCCCAAGCCGCGCGGTGACGCCATGCCAGAGGCCGCGCCGCGCCCACATGCGCCGCCCGGCGCGCAGCGCCGCGACGAGCTGCGTGCCGTCGCCGCCGGTGAGCCCGTGCAGCACGAGGAAGCGTTGAAGCACCCGACGCTGGCCGATGATCCGCACTGGTACAAGGACGCGATCATCTACCAGCTGCACATCAAGGCCTACCAGGACTCGTCCGGCGACGGCATCGGCGACCTGATCGGCCTGACCCGTCGGCTGGACTACATCGCCAGCCTGGGCGTCACGGCCGTCTGGCTGCTGCCCTTCTACCCCTCGCCGCTGCGCGACGACGGCTATGACATCGCCGACTACACCAACGTGCATCCCGACTACGGCACACGGCGCGACTTCCGGACCTTCGTCCGCGAGGCGCACAAGCGCGGCCTGCGGGTCATCACCGAGCTGGTGGTCAATCACACCAGCGACCTCCATCCGTGGTTCAGCGAGTCACGCAGCGCCCGCGACCACCCGAAGCGAGACTGGTACGTGTGGTCGGACGATCCGGAGCGCTACGCCGAGGCGCGGATCATCTTCACCGACACCGAGACCAGCAACTGGGCCTGGGACCAGACCTCGCAGCAGTATTACTGGCATCGGTTCTTCAGCCACCAGCCCGATCTGAACTACGACAACCCGGCGGTGGTGCGCGCCATCCTGCGGGTGATGCGCTTCTGGCTGGACCTGGGCGTCGACGGCCTGCGGCTGGACGCGGTGCCCTACCTGGTCGAGCGGGACGGCACCAGCTGCGAGAACCTGCCGGAGACGCATGGCGTCCTGAAGCGCCTGCGGGCGGCGCTCGACAAGCGCTACCGCAACCGCATGCTGCTGGCCGAGGCCAACCAGTGGCCGCCAGACGTGCGCCCCTACTTCGGCGACGGCGACGAGTGCCACATGGCCTTCCACTTCCCGCTGATGCCGCGCATCTGGATCGCGCTGCGCAAGGAGGATCGCACCCCGATCGTCGAGATCATGGAGAGCACGCCGCCCATCCCCGACGATTGCCAGTGGGCGCTCTTCCTGCGCAACCACGACGAGCTGACGCTCGAGATGGTCACCGACGAGGAGCGCGACTACATGTGGTCCGAGTATGCCGCCGACCGACGGGCGCGCATCAACCTGGGCATCCGCCGCCGCCTCGCGCCGCTGGTCGATAACAGCCGCCGCCGCATCGAGCTGCTCAACTCACTGCTGCTGTCCATGCCCGGCACGCCGGTCATCTACTACGGCGACGAGATCGGTATGGGCGACAACGTCTACCTGGGCGATCGCAACGGCGTGCGCACCCCCATGCAGTGGACGCCGGACCGCAACGCCGGCTTCTCATCCGCCGATGCAGCCGCCCTCTACTCGCCGGTGATCATGGACCCGGTCTACGGCTACCAGGCCGTCAACGTGGAGGCCCAGGAGCGCATCCCCGGCTCCCTCCTTCACTTCACGCGACGCATCATCAACATGCGCCGCCGCTACCCGGTCTTCGGGCGCGGCACGCTCGAACTTCCTGCATCCGGAGAACAAGCACGTGCTCGCCTACCTGCGCGAGCACGAGGGCGTCACGGTGCTGTGCGTCGCCAACCTGTCGCGCTACAGCCAGTACGTGGAGCTCGACCTGTCGCGCTGGGCCGAGCGGGTCCCGGTCGAGATCATGGGCCGGGTCCGCTTCCCGGCCATCGGCGCGCTGCCGTACCTGCTCACCTTCGGCCCACATGGGTTCTACTGGTTCGAGCTGACCGATGGCGCCGATGGCGCCGAGTGACCAGCCGGCTGCCGCTCGACCCGGCGACGCTTGGCGCCTGGCTGGTCGAGCAGCGCTGGTTCCGAAGCAGGACCCGTCCGCTGCGCGGCCGTGACGTCCACGACAGCATCGAGCTGCCGGCCGGTAACGCCATGCTGCTGGTGCTGCTGGCGTCGTTCGCCGATGGCGCCGAGGAGCGATATCTCGTTCCGGCCGTCGACTCGGCCGATGGTCCGCGCGAGGCAGCCGATGGCGACGGCGTGTGGCGGTCCCTGGTCGCGCTGATGACGGACGGCCCGCGGGTGCTGTCGAGCCGCCACGGCGGCCTGGTGCTGGAGCCGGGACCGGCGCTGGCCGAGCTGCTGCCGGGCGGCCCTGCCGAGGCCGACGGCCTGCCGGAGCGGGCGATGGGCGTCGAGCAGTCGAACAGCTCGGTGCGGCTGGGTGATCGGCTCATGCTCAAGATCTACCGATTGCTGGAGCCAGGCATCAATCCGGAAGTCGAGGTGCTGGAGCTGCTCACCCAGCGCGGATTCGCGCACGCGCCGCTGGCCGCCGGGTCCCTTCGGTACGTCCCGGACGACGCGGAGGCAGCTGCCGCGGGCGTCGTGCAGTCCCTGGTGGCGGCGCACGGTGATGCATGGGCCTGGATGCTGGAGCACCTGGGCGGAGCGTCCGCCGAGCCTGCAGAGGCGATCGCGGCGGCCTCCCGGATAGGCGCCATCACGGCTGCCCTGCACGCGTGCCTGCAATCGGTGCCGGATCGGCCCGACTTCCCTTCGCGCGCGGCCACTTCCGACGAGCGCGCGGCCTGGCGGGCGGGTGCGGAGGCGCAGCTGGACGGCGCGCTGACGGCCGTGCCGGAGGAGGACCGGGCGCGGTTGTCCCGCGTGGCGGCCGCCGTCCGCGCTGCATTCGATGCGCTGACCGACGCGCCGGAGGCATGGGCATCGCGCATTCACGGCGACTACCACCTGGGCCAGCTGCTGGTCACCGATGATGGCTTCGTGGTCACCGACTTCGAGGGAGAGCCCGCGCGCCCGCTTGCCGAACGGCGCCAGCCGGCGTCGCCGTTGCGCGACGTGGCCGGCATGCTGCGCAGCCTGGACTACGCGGCGCGCACCACCCAGCAACGGCAGCCGGGCTTCGACGCCGAGACCTGGCTGGCGGCGGCGCGGTCGGCGTTCCTCACCGCCTACGGGGAGCCGTCCGATCCGTCGCTGCTGCGAGCCCTCGAGCTGGAGAAGGCCTGCTACGAGGTCCGCTACGAGGCGAACTTCCGCCCCGACTGGACCTGGCTGCCGCTCGAGGCGATCGAGCGCATGGTGGCCTGACCGTGCGCGTGTGGCGCGGCGCCCCGTATCCGCTGGGACCGACCTGGGATGGGCAGGGCACCAACTTCGCCCTCTTCAGCGAGAACGCCTCCGGCGTTGAGCTGGCCCTGTTCGACGCGGACGGCGGCGAGCGGCGCGTCCCCCTGCCGGAGCGCACGGACAACGTCTGGCATGCCTACCTGCCCGACATCGGGCCGGGCCAGCGCTACGGCTACCGCGTGGCGGGCCCATGGGCGCCGGCGGACGGGCATCGGTTCAACCCGGCCAAGCTGCTGCTCGACCCCTACGCCAAGCGAGTGGTCGGGCCACGTCGATGCGACGGCGCTGCAGGTCGGCCATCAGGTCGACGCGGACGGCCGGCCGATGCCCGATCCGGACGAGCGGGACTCCGCGCCGGAGACGCCGCGCGGCGTGGTGGTCGACGGCGCACTTCGACTGGGGCGACGACCGCCAGCTGCGCACGCCCTGGGAAGGCACGGTCATCTACGAGGTCCACGTCAAGGGCTTCACCCAGCAGCATCCCCACGTGCCCGAGGAGCTGCGCGGCCGGTATGGCGGGCTGGCATCGGATCCGGCCATCGAGCACCTGCAGCGGCTGGGCGTGACCGCCGTGGAACTGCTGCCGGTGCACCAGCACGTCAACGAGCGGCACCTGGTCGAGCGCGGCCTCACGAACTACTGGGGCTACAACACCATCGGCTTCTTCGCGCCCGACCAGCGGTTCGCGGCCGGCGACGACCCGGTGGTCGAGTTCAAGGAGATGGTCCGGCGCCTGCACCGCGCCGGCATCGAGGTGATCCTGGACGTGGTCTACAACCACACCGCGGAGGGAGACCACCAGGGCCCGACGCTGAGCTTCCGCGGCATCGACAACGCCGCCTACTACCGCCTCGACCCGAGCGACCGCAGCCGCTACGTGGACTACACGGGGACCGGCAACACCCTGAACGCGGTCCATCCCCGCACGCTGCAGCTGATCATGGACAGCCTTCGGTACTGGATCACCCACATGCACGTCGACGGATTCCGCTTCGACCTGGCCTCGGCCCTGGCGCGCGGGCTGCACGACGTCGACAAGCTGGGGTCCTTCTTCGACATCGTCCACCAGGACCCGCTGATCAGCCAGGCCAAGCTCATCGCCGAGCCGTGGGACCTGGGCGAGGGCGGCTACCAGGTGGGCAACTTCCCGATCGGCTGGGCCGAGTGGAACGGCCGCTACCGCGACCTGGTTCGGCGTTTCTGGCGGGGCACCGGTGGTCAGGCGGCGGAGCTGGCCTATCGGCTGACCGGCTCATCGGACCTCTATGCGGAGGGCGGCCGACTGCCGCACGCCAGCATCAACTTCGTCACCGCTCACGACGGCTTCACCATGGCGGACCTCGTCAGCTACGAGCGCAAGCACAACGAGGCGAACGGGGAGGACAACCGCGACGGCGATGACCACAACGAGTCGCTCAACTTCGGCGTCGAAGGCCCGACCGACTGACCCGGACATCCTGGAGTCGCGCGCGCGCCAGCACCGGAACCTGCTGGCCACCCTCCTGCTCAGCCAGGGGGTGCCGATGCTGCTGGGCGGCGACGAGCTGGGCCGCAGCCAGGGCGGCAACAACAACGCCTATGCCCAGGACAACCCCATCAGCTGGTTCGACTGGAACCTGACCGATGACCAGCAGCAGCTGCTCGACTTCACGCGCGGCCTGATCGATGTCTTCCGTGAGCATCCGGTGCTGCGCCGGCGGCGCTTCTTCCAGGGGCGACGCATTCGCGGCTCGATGGTCAAGGACCTGACCTGGCTGGCGCCCGGCGGCGCCGAGATGACCGATGCCGAGTGGCAGGCGGAGGGCGTGCGCGCCATCGGCCTCCGGCTCGCCGGCGATGCGATCGACGACCGAGGGCCGCGCGGGGAGCGGATCGTGGACGACACGCTGCTCCTGCTGCTCAACGCGGCCGACGAGGAAGCCGAGTTTCGCCTTCCCGAGGGTGCGCCCATCGGCTGGAGGCTGATGTTCGACACCCGCGCGCCCGATCCGCCGTCGCCGGGCGAGGGACCGGTGCGTCACGCCGGCAGCGCGTACCGCATGGCCGCCCGCTCCGTGGCGCTCTTCCGCCTGCCGCGCTCCGGATGAGGGAAGTCGGGGCGGTCGAGGCGACCTGGACCGACGCCTGGGGCAGGCGGCGAGTCACGCCAGCCGCCGCGCGCCGGGCGGTGCTGGCGGCGATGGAGCTCGAGTCCGGCGAAGCTCAGCGCGCGGCTCGCATGGTTCGTGTGGCGCGCCGCGGCGATCGGCTGCCGTCGGGCAGCGAGCTGGTCCTGGAGGACGGGACGGAGCTGGGGGCGGTGCGCGCCGTCGCGCGCGACGTGCCGTACGGCTATCACCGCCTTCGTCGTGGCGGGGAGGAGCAGCTGCTGCTGGTGGCGCCGCCACGCTGCCCGCTGCCCCGCGGCTGGCGCACCTGGGGCTGGGCGGTGCAGCTGTATGCCGCACGCTCGCGGGCGAGCTGGGGGATGGGTGACCTGGCCGACCTGCGGCGGCTGGCGACCTGGTCGGCCACACTGGGCGCCGGCGCGTTGCTGGTCAGCCCGCTCGGCGCGTCCAATCCGGCCCCGGATCCCGAGCCGAGCCCCTACTACCCGAGCTCGCGACGCTTCCGCGACCCGCTCTACCTGGCGATCGAGGACGTTCCCGGCTACCGCTTCCTGGCCTCCGAGCTGACGCCGCTGACGCGGGCCGGCCGAGCCCTGAACGCCTCGTCCGCGATCGTGCGATCGGAGGTCCGCCGGCTTGAAGATGGCCGCGCTGGAGCGACTGTGGCGGGCATCGCCGGCAGAAGGCGGCGCCTCCCAGCCCTCCGCGGACGGCCTGACCGCCGCCGCTCGGTCCGATCTCGAGCGATGGGGCCTCTTCGCCGCGCTGAGCGAGGAGCACGGGCCGGGCTGGGGTGCCTGGTCGACCGACCTGCGCGATCCGGACAGCATCGCCGTGCGGCGCGAGGCTCGGCGCCTGGTCGACCGCATCGCCTTCCACGTCTGGGTGCAGCGGCTGCTCGACCGGCAGCTGGCCGCCGCCGGTGGCGAGCTGCGGCTGATCAACGACCTGCCGATCGGCTTCGATCCCGGCGGCTTCGACGCCTGGGTGTGGCAGGGGATGCTCGGCCAGGCCAGCCTGGGGGCACCGCCGGACGTGTTCAACCCGGCCGGCCAGCGCTGGGGACTGCCGCCCTTCGTGCCGGCCAGGCTGCGGCTGGCCGGCTATCAGCCGTTCATCGGACACGATCCGGGCGGCCATCGCGCACGGCGGCGGCCTGCGCATCGACCACGTGCTGGGCCTGTTTCGCCAGTGGTGGGTGCCCGATGGCGCGGATCCCGCCGAAGGCGCCTACGTCCGCCAGCCAACCGACGAGCTGCTGGCGGTGCTGGCCATCGAGGCGGAGCGCGCCGGCGCCGTGGTCATCGGCGAGGATCTGGGCACGGTGGCGCCCGGGGTACGGCGTCGCCTCGCCGCCGCCAACGTGCTGTCCACGCGCCTCGCGCTCTTCGAGCCGCGCCCTCCGGGGCGATGGCCGCGGAAGTCGATGGGCGGGATCACCACCCACGACCTGCCGACCGTGGCCGGCACCTGGACCGGCGCCGACCTGGCCGACCAGGCGCGCGCTGGCGTGCCGCCCGATCGGCGCGGCCTGGCGCTGCTGCGACGTCGGCTGGCTCGCGTGGCCGGACTGCCACGCGGATGCGCCGCTGGCGAGCGTCATCGAGGGCGTGCACTCGGCCGTGGGCGCGGCACCGTCAGTGCTGGCGGTGGCGACCATGGAGGACGCGCTCCACGCCCGGCGCCGTCCGAACCTGCCCGGCACCGGCCGCATCCAGCGTGACAACTGGTCGCGCGCGCTGCCCGCCACGCTGGAGGCGATCGAACGAAGTCGCAGCGTGCGCCGCCTGGCGCGCGCCATCGGCGCCGGAAGGAGTCGCGCCTAGCCCTCGGGCGCCAGCACCACGGTGGCGAGCGGGGGCAGGACCAGGCGCAGCGAGGCCGGTTGCCCGTGCCACGACTCGTCCGACGCATCCAGGCCGCCCAGGTTGCCGACGTTCGACCCGCCGTAGTGCTCCGAATCGGAGTTCAGGACCTCAACCCATCGGCCGCCGGACGGCACGCCCAATTGGTAGTCCGCGCGCGGCACCGGGGTCAGGTTCTGCACGACCACCGCCACCGCCTCGCCGGCACGCCGGATGTAGGAGAAGACTGACGACTCGACGTCTGAGGCATCGATCCAGGCGAAGCTGTCGGGCTCCGGGTCGGCGGCCCACAGCGCCGGCAGCTCGCGGTACAGCCGTCCGAGATCCTCAAGGTAGTGGCCGAAGGCGGCCCGCATCGGCTCGTCAGCCAGTTCCCACGCCAGGCCGACGTCATGGTTCCACTCGGTGCATGGGCGCCAGCTCGCTGCCCATGAACAGCAGCTTCTTGCCGGGCTGGGTGTACATGTTGGCCAGCAGGCAGCGCAGGTTCGCGAAGCGCTGCCAGTCGTCGCCCGGCATCTTGCCCAGCAGCGATCCCTTGCCGTGCACCACCTCGTCGTGCGACAGCGGCAGCACGAAGTGCTCCGTGTTCAGATACAGGCCGCGGAAGGTGAGCCGGTTGTGGTGGTAGCGCCGATGGACCGGGTCCTCGTGGAAGTAGGCCAGCGTGTCGTGCATCCAGCCCATGTCCCACTTGAAGCCGAAGCCCAGGCCGCCCAGGTAGGAGGGCCGCGTGACGCCAGGGAAGGCGGTCGACTCCTCGGCGATGGTCACGATCCCGGGATGGAGGCCATAGACCCGCTCGTTCATCTCGCGCAGGAAGGCGATCGCCTCCAGGTTCTCGTTGCCGCCGTACTGGTTCGGCTGCCACTCGCCGGCCTTGCGCGAGTAGTCCAGGTAGAGCATCGAGGCCACGGCGTCCACCCGCAGGCCGTCGACGTGATAGCGGTCCAGCCAGAACAGCGCGTTGGCGACCAGGAAGTTGCGCACCTCGGGACGCCCGAAGTCGAAGATCAGCGTCCCCCAGTCCGGGTGCGTGCCGCGACGCGGGTCGGCGTGCTCGTAGAGCGGCGTCCCGTCGAACTGGCGCAGGGCGAACTCGTCGTTGGGGAAGTGCGCCGGCACCCAGTCGACGATCACCCCGATCCCGGCGTTGTGCAGCGCATCGACCATGGCGCGGAAGTCGTCCGGGGTGCCGAAGCGGGCGGTGGGCGCGAAGTAGCCGGTGACCTGGTAGCCCCATGAGCCGTCGAACGGGTGCTCGGCCACCGGCAGCAGCTCGACATGGGTGAAGCCGAACCGATGGCAGTGCTCCGCCAGCTGCTCGGCTGCCTGCCGGTAGCCCAGCCAGCTGCCGTCCGGGTTGCGCCGCCAGGAGCCCAGGTGGACCTCGTAGACCGACATCGGCGACCGATAGTGGTCGCGGCCGGCGCGGTCGGCCATCCAGGCGTCATCGGTCCAGCCTTCGTCGGAGCCGATGTCCCAGACGCGTGATGCGGTTTCCGGCCGCACCTGCTGCGAGAAGGAGAGCGGGTCGGCCTTGATGCGCAGCTTCCCGTCCGCGCCCAGCACCTCGTACTTGTAGAGCTCGCCCGCACCGATGCCGGGCACGAACAGCTCCCACACGCCCGAGCTGCCCAGCGAGCGCATCGGAAACAGGCGCCCGTCCCAGCGGTCGAAGTCGCCGACCACGCGCACGCTGCGGGCGTTCGGCGCCCAGACGGCGAAAGCCACGCCGGCCGTTCCGTCCTGACCCGAGGATGCGCACCGAGCACCTCCCACAGTCGCTCGTGGGTGCCCTCACCGATCAGGTGCAGGTCCAGCTCACCGAGCGTCGGCAGGAACCGATACGGATCGTCCCGCTCCCACTCCGCCCCGTCGGCGAATCGGAACCTCAGCCGATAGGGATTCGCCGGGCCCGAGCCACGTGGCGGAGCCGGCCCACAGGCCGTTGCCGATCGACGCCATGCGGCGCGACCCGCTCCGTGCCGGCGCGGATCTCGGCCTCGACCGCGTCCGGATGGAAGGCCACCACCCGCACGCCGCCCGGCGTCGGATGCGCGCCCAGGATCGAGTGCGGATCGTGATGCTCGCCGCGAGCGAGGCGGCCGGCATCCGGCTCCGGGACGAGCAGCTCCACGGAGGTCGTCATCGGGCTAACCATAGGCCGTCCACGCCAGCACGTTTGCGCCCCAGGGCCTGTCCGCGTCGCTATGATCCGCCCATCGGCTCGAGCCTTCCATGCACAACGCTCCCGCGTCCCTGCGCTACCTCGGCCATGCCACCGTGCTCATCGAGCTGGCCGGGCGCCGCATTCTCACCGACCCCATCCTCACCGACCGGGTGGCGTTCATCCGCCGCACCGCGGCCGCGCCGGACGTCCGACCACCAGCAGGCCATCGACCTGGTCCTCATCTCGCACGGCCACCTCGACCACCTGCACCGCGCCTCCATGGAGGCGGTCGGCCGCGACGTGCTCGCCATCGTCCCGCGCGGGATGGGAGCCATGGTGCGCCGCTGGGGCTTCCGCCAGGTGCTCGTCGCCGATCCGCACGAGCGCTTCGACGTGGGGCCGCTGACCGTGACCGCCACGCCCGCCGTCCACTCCGGCTCCCGGCCGCCCAACGGGCCGCACGGGACGGCGCTCGGCTACCTGATCGAGGCGGAGGGGCGCCGCATCTACTTCGCCGGCGACACCGACCTGTTCGACGAGATGGCGACGATCGGGCAGCCGCACCTCGACGCCGCACTGCTTCCGGTCTGGGGCTGGGGACCGCGGCTGGGGCCCGGCCACATGGACCCGGAGCGCGCCGCCGCTGCCGCCGCGCTGCTGGGCGCGCGGATCACGGTGCCGATCCACTGGGGCACGCTGTGGCCGATCGGGATGCGCTGGCGGCGCAACCTGCTGGCCGATCCGCCGCATCGCCTGGCCGCCGAGGCCAAGCGGCTGGGGCTCGCCACCCGGGTCGTGATCGCGGCGCCGGGTGAGCGGGTGGAGGTGTAATCGATGGAGTTCCTGCGCCGGCTGGGGAGGCTGTATCGGGCCCAGTTCCGCACCGTCGGCCGCCTGCGGCCGACCCTGGGCGGGCTCCTGCTGCGCACCGTGGCCTGGGTGGTGGTCGCCTGGCTGTCGCTGGGCATCGCCGTCTGGCTGACGCCGGGGGTCGAGGTCCAGCAGGGCGCCAGGCTGCTGGTCGGCGGTGGCCATCATCGCCGCTGCGTCGAGGTCGTCATCCGGCCGCTGCTGATGGCGCTGGCACTGCCGATCGGGCTGATCGCGGTGGCGGTCATCGGTCTGCTGTTCCGGATCGCCGTCTTCCTGATCGTGCTGCCGCGGGTCGGGATCAGCATCGACGGCTTCATCAGTCGCGCTGATCGCGTCCGGCATCTACGCCGCGGTGCTGACCATCGCTGGGCGGCCTGATCGGCATGAGCGACGAGGACAGCTTCTCCGCGCGCGTGGTGGCGCAGGTGGTGCGCGACGAGGAGCGCGCGCCGACCACCGACGTGCCGGGCGTGCTCTTCGTCCAGATCGACGGGCTGGCCCAGCCGCTGCTGGCCGCCCAGCTGCGCGCGGGCAACCTGCCCGACCCTGTCGCGCTGGGTGCGATCGGGCACGCACCGGCTGATCGAGTGGACCGCCATGCTGCCGTCGCAGACATCGGCCAGCCAGGCGGGCCTGCTGCTGGGCAGCAACGACGGCATCCCCGCCTTTCGCTGGTACGAGAAGGAGAACCGGCGGCTGATGGTCTCCAACCACGGCAAGGACGCCGAGGAGATCGAGCGTCGCCTGTCGACCGGCAACGGGCTGCTGGCCGATGGCGGGGCCAGCATCGACAACATGTTCAGCGGCGACGCGCCGATCACGCGCCTGACCATGAGCAAGGTCGGCACCGACCAGGACCAGGCGGGGCGGACGCGCAGCATCTACTACTTCCTGCTCGATCCATACAGCCTGGGGCGGATGCTGGTCGCGCACCATCGGCGAGGCGCTCAAGGAGTACTACCAGGCCTGGCAGCAGTCGCGCCGCGAGGTGGTGCCGCGCATGCACCGCGGCGGCACCTACCCGTGGCTGCGGGCCGCGACCAACGTCACCCTGCGCGACCTGAACATGGCCCTGGTCAGCGAGCAGATGCTGCGCGGCACGCCGTCGATCTACGTCGACTTCCTGGACTACGACGAGATCGCGCACCACTCCGGACCGGAGCGGATCGAGGCGCATCCACGCCCTGGAGGGGATCGACCGCTCCCTGGGCCGCCTGGAGCGGCTGGCCGCCGACTGCCCGCGGCCGTATCGGTTCGTCATCCTCTCCGACCACGGCCAGAGCCTGGGCGCCACCTTCCGGCAGCGCTACGGGCAGACGGTGGAGGAGCTGATCCGCGAGCGGATCCAGGCCGACACCGTCCGCGAGGCGGTGGAGCCGACCGAGCAGTGGGGCCAGACTGTCGACCGTGCTGACCGAGGTGAGCTGCCACCGACGGCGCCGCGTCGCGCGCCACCCGCCGCGTGCTGGCCGACCAGACCCACGACGGGGTGGTGGAGCTGGGGCCGATGGCCGATGAGGCGAAGGACGAGCCGGCGACCGCGCGAGCTCCCGGACCTGGTGGTCTGCGCGTCGGGCAACCTGGCGCTGATCTTCTTCGGGATCGCCGAGGGACGGCTGACGCTCGAGCAGATCGAGGCCGCCCATCCGGGGCTGGTGAACTACCTGGCCGGCCACCCGGGGATCGGCATGATCCTGGTCAACACCGAGGCGGAGGGCTCCGTCGGCGCTCGGCCCGGCCGGCAGCTATCACCTGCGCGACGGCAAGGTCGTGGGCGAGAGCCCGCTGACGCCGTACGGGCCGCTGGCGCCGCAGCACCTGGCGCGGCTGGACGGGATCGAGCACGTCGGCGACCTGGCGCTGATCAGCCGCGTCGACGAGGGGACGGAGGAGGTCGCCGCCTTCGAGGAGCTGATCGGCTCGCACGGCGGCCTTGGCGGCTGGCAGACGCGCGCCAGCCTGCTGTACCCGGCCGACTGGGCCGCGCCGGAGGGGCCGCTGCTCGGCGCCCCGGCCGTCCATCGCCAGCTGAAGGCGTGGCTGGCGGCGGTGCAGCGAACTAGGGCAACGTCCTGAGGCCAGCTGCCAATCCCAGCCCCTAGCCGCCAACTGAACCCACGGCGCACTCCGGTCCGGAGTACATCGGCGCTGACCCGGCGTTCAGAGTCTCATGCGGCGTCGCCGTACTCAACTTGCGAGTGTGCGGGCGCGCTGGAACGGCGAGCCGTGCCGTTGTACGCATGCACGGAGTGCTCACCGAGGGGATGTAACGGCAACTTGTCGCCAGGGTCGAGACTCCGGGGACCGGTGCTGATCGGCTCCACGCCGAGACCGTGTGCTAGGGTTTCACCCGCGCCGGCCGTGCCGCGCAGCCGCAGACCAACCTCGCGCCAGCCCTGTCGTGCCACGAGTTCGGCGCAGCACTATCCCGGAGGGACCGTGGGACTCTTCGACGGCCTGCTCGGCCTCCTCAGCCACGACGTCGGGATCGATCTCGGCACGGCCAACACGCTGGTCACCGTCCGCCACCGCGGCATCGTCATCAGCGAGCCGAGCGTGGTGGCCATGGACACCCGCACCAAGCGCGTGCTCGCCATCGGCGCGGAGGCGAAGCGCATGGTGGGCCGCACGCCGGCCAACATCGTGGCCATCCGGCCGCTGCGCGACGGGGTCATCAGCGACTTCGACGTCACCGAGCAGATGATTCGCTACTTCATCGCCAAGGTGCACGAGCGCTTCGCCCAGATCCGTCGCCCGCGCGTGCTGGTCGGCATCCCGTCCGGCGTGACCGAGGTCGAGAAGCGGGCCGTGCGCGACGCCACCGTCAACGCGGGCGCCCGCTGGGCGCGGCTGATCGAGGAGCCGATGGCGGCCGCCATCGGCGCCGGGCTGCCCGGTCAGCGAGCCCTCCGGCAGCCTGATCGTCGACGTCGGCGGCGGCACCACCGAGGTGGCGGTCATCAGCCTGGGCGGGATCGTGGTCAGCCGCAGCGTGCGGATCGGTGGCGACGAGATGGACGTCGACATCGTCGGCTTCGCGCGGCGCGAGTACAACCTGCTCATGGGCGAGCGCACCGCCGAGGAGATCAAGATCGCGGTCGGCTCCGCCTACCCGGTCGAGGGCAACACCAGCACGGTCACCTTCCGCGGCCGCGACCTGCTGACCGGCCTGCCGCGCTCGCGTGGAGGTCGGCAGCGACCAGATCCGCGAGGCGCTGGAGCCGTCGGTGGCCGAGATCATCGACGCCATCAAGGAGACGATCGAGGAGACGCCGCCGGAGCTGGTGGCCGACATCATGGACCAGGGGATCGTGCTGGCCGGCGGCGGCGCGCTGCTGGCCGGGCTGGACAAGCGGGTGGCGGAGGCGACCCAGATGCCGGTCCACATCGCCGACGATCCGCTGACCTGCGTGGTGCGGGGGACCGGGCGCGTGCTCGAGGACCTGGACACGCTGGAGCGCGTGCTGGTCAGCGAGCAGTTCACTCGCGCGCCGCGCTAGGCAGCGCGGCGCCATCGGTCCGTACCGATGATCAGCAGCCCGCATCGCCGGAGCCGCAGCGGACTGTGGTTCGCGGCCTTCACCATCATCTCGCTGCTCCTCCTGCTCGCCAGCCAGACCGAATCCGGCCCAGACGCTGCAGCAGATCACCGCGCGGGCACTGGATCCGATCCGGCAGACGATCGGCGGGCATCGGCTCCGGGATCGCCGGCGTGTTCGGCACCATCGGCGAGATCGACCGGCTGCGCACCGAGAACGACGACCTGCAGCGCCGCCTGGCGGCGGCCGAGCAGCGCATCGCCGAGCTGCAGGAGGCGGCGGTCGAGAACGCCGAGCTGCGCGACCTGCTGGGGCTGACCCAGTCCCTGGACATGGACCTGCTGCCGGTCCGCATCATCAGTCGCGACCCGTCGAACTTCACCTGGGAGATCGGCATCGATGCGGGCACCGACCAGGGGCTGGCGGTCGGGCATGCCGGTGGTCGGCTCGGCTGCCGGGGCGGGCGCACTGGCCGGCAGCATCGTGTCCGTCGGCAGCGACACCGCCACGGTCCGGCTCATCGTCGACACGCGTTCCAGCGTGGTGGCGCTCGACCAGCGGACCCGCGCGCTGGGCCTGGTGCAGGGCCAGCTTGGCGGCCAGCTGGTGATGAGCCAGGTCGACGTGACCGACGACATGGCGGAGGGCGACCAGGTCGTCACCGCGGGCCTGGAGCTGGCGGAGGGGGCCGCCCGCAGCCCGTATCCGAAGGGACTGCTCATCGGCCACGTTCAGGCGGTGCAGCAGGACAGCAACGCCCTCACCCAGACCGGATTCGTGCGGCCGGCGCTCGACTTCGACAGCCTGGAACGCCTGCTGGTGGTGACCGACTACCAGCAGGACTGATGGCGGGCGGTGCGCCGGATCACATGGCCCCATCGGCCGTGAGCGTTTCAGACCATCGGGGCATACCGGGTTCCCCATGCTGGCGGCGACCCTTAACGGAGCACGAAACGACCCCGCTTCCCGCTCCGAGGACCCCCATTGCGCGACCGCTCCCGATCCGTCATCACCCTTGCCATCGGCCTGGCCATGGCGTGGTCCGTCGCTGGCCACCGCCCCCGTCGCCGCGGCCGACCCGCTGAAGGTCGTCATCATCGTGGGGCCCACGGGAGCGATGACCGACGGCTATCGCCAGACCGGCAACGAGATCGCCAGCGTCGCGACTGCCGCCGGCGCGCAGGTGGTGAAGGTCTACTCACCGCGAGCCACCTGGGGTCGGGTGCGTACCGCGGTGGCGGGCGCCAACGTGGTGGTCTACCTGGGCCACGGCAACGGCTCGCCCAGCCCGTACAGCAGCAGCGAGTGGCCGGACCGCAACAACGGCTGGGGGCTGAACCGGACCATCACCGGCGGCGACTCCGACGACTGGTCGACCAAGATGGTGTACTGCGGCGAGAAGGCCCTGCTCGGCACGCTGACCGCCTCCGACGGGGCGGCCCAGTGGGCCCACTGCGGCGGCAGGACCAATACCGATGGCATCGCGCCGGCCGCCAACTGGGTGATGCTCTACAACAAGGCCTGCTACGCGCCCGGCGCCGGTGAGGGCTGGGACGTCAAGGCCACCGAGTCCGTCGCCTTCCAGCGGGTCCGCAACTACAGCTATCCCGCCCTGAAGGCTGGCGCGGGCGCGTACTACGCCACCGACATGTACCAGGGCGGCCAGCAGCTGGTTGACCTGGTGCTGCGGCACCGCGACTGGACCTTCGGCGCGATCACCGAGGCGGCCAACGGCTACGCGTCCACCGCCCAGCGTCGCGACGTCCACCCCGACCTGGTGGGACGCGAGGTCTGGACCCAGCGCACCACCAACAGCATGGGGACCGATTACTGGCTGGCCTACGCCGGCCGGCCGAGCCTGACGCCGTCAGGCGCCGAAGGCGTCTACGTCTCGCCGCCCGGCCCAACCGTCCTCGCGGTCAACCCGCTCAATGCGACCGTTGACGTCCCGGATGCCACCCCGGTCACCGCCACCTTCGACCAGCAGGTCACGGGGCTCAGCGCCACGACCTTTACCGTGGCGGACGCCCACGGGCTGAGCGTGCCCGGCGCGGTCAGCTACAGCGCCACCACCCGGACCGCGACCTTCACGCCGGCAATGGCCCTGGAACCGGGGACGACGTACACGGCCCGCCTGAGCACCGATGTCCGCGGCGCGGTCGGCAAGCGCCTGGCCGCCCATTCGTGGCACTTCACCATGGCCGGCGCCCTCAAGCCGACGGTGACCGCCTACGCGCCGTCCGTTCCGCTGAGCCTGGCCGCGGGGACCAACACCGGCTACAAGTTCACGCTCGACGGCAAGCCAACGCTCGCCAAGCACGGGACGCTGGCCGCGCCGACCACCGTGGCCACCAGCCTGAGGCGCACCATCGCCGGCCAGGCCGGCAGCTGGTTCTACGTGACCAGCGGCACGTGGAGGGGCTACTGGCTGCGCGAGTCCGACGCGGTCTCGCTGCCCGGCGGATCCGTGGCGGCCGTTGGCAGCGAGCAGGTCTTCAGCCCGCCGGCACGGGTCGGCGTCAAGAAGGGCACCCATACCGGATACACCTTCGACGCCTCCGGCGTCATGACCGGCACGCGCACCTCCACCGGCCTGTACCGCGAGGGCAACGCCGCCGAGCTTCGCGCGCTGCCGGGCCAGACCGGCTTCTGGTTCCGCATGACCAGCGGAACGTGGAAGGGCTACTGGCTGCGCGCCTCCACCGTGATCACGCTCGTTTCCACCGGCTGACCTCGGCGGGGGATCCGTGGGCACGGCACTGGGCACTTCGTCGGCTTGGGTGCCGACTGGCCCATCCGTACCATGGTTAGGGGGAGTGCTGGTGGGTAGGGTGAGGACCGATGCGGTCATGCGCGATCGCATCATCGCGACCGATCCGAGCGAGGTGACCCGACCCCGATGACCCGCCGCGCACGCCTCACCTTCGTCCTGCTGCTGACCGTCGCCTGCGCCATGCCGGCCGCTGGACTGGCGGCCGATCCGCTGCCCGACGGCGCCGTGCGCACCGAGGACGGTCGCGTGCTACCGCCGCTGCCCGATGAGCTCCAGCAGGCATCGGTCCACGCCGAAATGCTTGCCGATCACGCCGCCGACGCGGTCCATTTCAGGGCGGGTGGCGCACCCAGCGTGCTGCTCGGTCCGGCCCGGGAGCC
The DNA here is from genome assembly GCA_963720505.1 of uncultured Chloroflexia bacterium. Lineage (GTDB taxonomy): Bacteria > Chloroflexota > Limnocylindria > QHBO01 > QHBO01 > DASSCW01. The sequence goes on along the minus strand of CAVRFT010000003.1, from coordinate 9,998 downwards.
CGAGATGGCCGGGGCGGCGGTTGAGCCGATGGGAACCTTGGCGCAGCTCTCCGCCGCCAAGCTGCCGAACGGGCTGCGCAAGGAGGTCTTCGGCTTCCTGCCCTACTGGATGCTGACCGACTCGGCGCTGGCCTCGATGAACTACCAGCTGGTGTCGACCATCGCCTACTTCAGCGTGAACGCCAACATGGACGGCAACCTGGTCAAGGGCCCCATCGGCAGCCCCACGAGCGGCTGGGCAGGCTGGACGAGCTCGCGCATGACCGATGTCATCAACCGCGCGCATGCCAACGGCGTGAAGGTGGTGCTGACGGTCACGATGATGGCCTGGGACAGCGCCTCGGCCAACCGCCAGGCGCAGCTGCTTGGCAGCTCCGTCGCCCGCAGCCGGCTGGTGAACCAGATCGTCACGGCGGTCGGCGCACGCGGAGCGGATGGCGTCAACCTGGACTTCGAGCCGCTGGCGACCAGCCTGCGCGACGAATATGTCAGCTTCGTGCGGCAGCTCAAGCGCGCCCTGGTCAACCATGGCGTGGGGGACTACGTGACCGCCTGCGTCATGGCGGGTGCTGCCACCTGGGCGACCGGCTACGACGTGGCCGGCCTGACCGCGACCGGTGCCGCAGACGGGTTGTTCGTGATGGGCTACGACTTCCACTGGTCCGGCTCGGCTCGCGCGGGCGGCGTGGCGCCCATCCAGAGCCCGTACACGCTGGACGTGGCCGGCACCATGGCCGACTTCCTGAACGAGACGAGCGGGTCCAAGCTGATCTGGGGCGTGCCGTATTACGGCCGCACCTGGCCGACGAGCAGCAGCGCCCTGAACGCCACCACGCTCGGTGGGGGATCGAAGTCCTACATGTACACCGGCCACCTGGCGCAGGCCGCGCAATATGGCCGTCGCTGGGACGACGTCGGCAAGGTGCCGTGGTATCGGTACTGGGACAGCGCCGGCAAACACTGGGTGCAGGGCTACTACGACGACGTCGCCTCGTTGGGCGCCAAGTACGACCTCATCAATGCCCGTGGCCTGGCCGGCACGGGAATGTGGACCCTGCTGATGGACCAGGGGCGCGACGAGCTGTGGCGCTTGCTGGCCAACAAGTTCGTCCATGACACGGCACCGCCCGTCGGTGGCGTGGTGACCATGCCGGCCACGACCGACGCCGAGGCGCTCATGGTCAGCTGGCGGGCACAGGACTACGCGTCCGGCGTGAGCGGCTATACCGTCCAGTACCGCCGCGACCGCGGCAGCTGGCGCACCTGGCTGGTCGGCAGCAAGAAGACCGGCGCCTGGTTCGCCGGCGAGGCCGGATCGACCTACGAGTTCCGGGTCCGAGCGGTCGACCTCAAGGGCAACGCGCAGAGCTGGGTCACCGTCCCGGGCAAGCCAATCAGCGTCAGGGCCGGCGCCTTCGCGCGCGTGTCCGCTGCCACCCTCAATGTCCGCTCGGGACCGGGTACGCAATACGGCATCGTGGACAGTGCCGTGGCCGGCGACGTGGTCTACGTGCTGGAGGGACCGGTCGCGGCCGGCGGCTACCAGTGGTTCCGCGTGCAGTACGGCTTCAGCGAGTGGCCCAGCGCCGAGTTCCCGCGCATCGCCTGGATGGCCGGCAGCCAGTCAGGCACCGCCATGCTGGCTCCGCGGCCGGCGCCGACCGTCACGCGGCTGTCGCCGTTCGTCAATCAGACCGGCAACACCGCCCGCTTCAGCCCCAACGGCGACGGGGTGCTGGACACGGCACGGGTCGACTTCACGCTGAAGGCGGCCGCCACCGCCGTGGAGCTGGACGTGCTGAATGCCGCCGGCGCCGTGGTGCAGTCCGTCGCGGTGGGTCCGCGCGGCGCCGGCGCCAACAGCGCCACCTGGAACGGACACCTCACCGGCGGCGCCTGGGCGCCGGCGGGCACCTACCTGCTGCGCTTGATCGCCACGGATTCTGCCGGCGCCGCGCATGCCGGACCCGCTGCCAGCTTCAGCCAGGCGGCCCTGGGTCGCTGGGGCGTCGTTGCCGACCTGGTGGCCCCCACCGCTGTCGGCTCACCGCGGCGTGGCGCCGAGATGGTTCCCGCCAAGACCGGCGCCCGGGTCACCTTCTCGGAGCCGATCAGTGGCCTGTCGACCAACACCGTCCAGCTGCAGGCGAACGGCGCGAAGGTGCCAGCCGCAGTCCAAGCCGCGGTAGATGGCAAGAGCGCCACGGTCACGCCGCTGGCGCCGCTGCCGGTCAACGCGACCGTTCGACTCTGGCTCTCCGACCAGCTGCACGACCAGGCCGGCAACCCGCTGACCACGGCTGGCTGGGGCTTCCGCACCGCGCCCGGCACCGCCTACCAGCCGTCGCGTGGCGGGACCATGACCTCCGGACCCCAGCTCGGCTACGCCATCGCCCAGGACGGCGACCTGCGACGGCTGGATCGGGTCATGCTGGCCAACGCGCGCTCGTTCCGGGTCGGCCAGCGGGCAACGATTCCCAACCTGCCCGGCCGCTGGCTCCAGGTCGAGGCCGGCCCGCTTGCCGGGACGTGGGTCCGCGAGTCCCAGGCCGCATCCCTGCGCGGCTTCGTCGAACGCACCAGCTATCCCTCCGGCGTCCACCTGCGGCTGCGCAGCGCCGTCCACCTCGGCCGCCTGTTCACCGCGGATGGCGGCGTGCGAGCCACCCGCGTCATGACCGCGTCCGCCACGACGACCGTCACCGCCGATGCCCGCGCGACCATCAACGGGCGCGCCTATTGGCACATCGCCAGTGGCCGGCTGGACGGCTACTGGCTGGTCGAGTCGGCCGTGGCCTTCAGGCCGGGATCCATCCAGCGCCTGGACTTCCCGAGCGCCCCGTCACTCGACCTGAGCCCCGGCAGCTACACCGGCTTCCGCTACAGCGCGCAGGGTGGGGTCATCGGCTCGCAGACGGTCCACTATGGGACGCCGCATTCGGTCACCGTCACCGCCTGGAAGATCGTCAACGGCCGAGCGCATTTCCTGGTCGGCAGCGGCGCGCTCAACGGAACGTGGCTGCCAGAGTCGACCACCACGCGCCTGCACGTCTGAGGCCCGCTCCCCGCGCGCGCGAGCCTGACCGTTTCACGGCCATGGGTACCACACCGATTGGGCCATGGCCCCCCACCGGGGAGGCTGGGTACGGTGGCCGCATCGACGGACACTGCCCTTGCTGAGGACTCCGCTTTATGCCCCGACGCCCGGTCGCCGCGCTCGCTACTCACGCTCCGATGCCCGTGGCTCGGATCATCGCCCTCCTCCTCGCAGCGCTGATGATGGCGGCCGTCACGTTGAGCGTGGCATCACCGGTTCGCGCGGCTGGCGGCGACGGCCTGCGGGAGGCGGCGAACGGCTATCGGGAGGCTCATGGCCGGAACCCGGTGGTCGGCACCGCCCTGCTTGACGACATCGCCACCCGCCGCGCGGCGCACATGGCCCAAGAGGACAAGCTCGAGCACGACATGGCCTACGTCAGCCAGCGGCTCAACGACGCCGGCGTGTGCTGGAGCGGCTTCGGCGAGATCATCGCCTGGGAGAACTATCCGGACTACTCACCCGACCGCGCCATGGAGATGTGGTGGAACTCGCCGCCGCATCACGACATCATGCTCGGCGCGGACTACAACGCCGCCGGCGGGGCATGGGACACCGCCAATGACGGCGGCCACTATTCGGTGATGGTCTTCGTCACTCTCTGCGGCCCGTCAGCGGCCGCGGAGCCGGGCAGCGTCCTGTACCCGGACGACCGGTACGTCCCGAACCGCGAGCTGGTGCTCAAGGAGGGAGGGGTGACCGCGTATCGCCTGGGGCGCTCGGGCGAGGTGATGGGCCAAAAGTCGGTCAAGCTGTCGAAGACTGTCCGAGTCCGCGCCGCGGGCCGCACCCGCGAGAATGGCAGGGCCTGGCTCAAGGTGAGCTCCGGCGCCTTCGCGGGCTACTGGGTGCACGAGACGAACGACTCCTTCGTGCGCGGCCTGACCCAGCGCGACAAATTCGGCACCGATAAGCAGGTGACCCTGGAGCCTGGCCGCTACCTGGGCATGCAGTTCGACTGGCTGGGCCGCGTCAAGGCGAGCAAGAGCTACACCTTCGGCCACGCCCGGACGATGTCCACCTCGGCGCAGGCAATCATCAACGGCCGCCACTACTTCATGCTCAGCTCCGGCCCGCTGTCGGGCTACTGGCTGCGCGACACGCCGAAGGTGCATCCAGCCTGACGGAGTGCGGCGCGAGCCGCCATCGTAGAATCGGCGGCGATGTCGATCGCCGCCTCTCGCCGACCCGACGGCCGCGCCCCCACCCAGCTGCGGCCCGTCAAGATCGTGGCCGACTACCTCAAGTTCGCTGAGGGATCGGTCCTGATCCGGGTGGGCGACACCCGGGTGATCTGCGCCGTAACCATCGAGGACCGGGTGCCGGGCTGGCTGCGCGGCAAGGGCTCAGGCTGGGTGACCGCCGAATACAGCATGCTGCCGCGGGCCGGCACCGAGCGCAGCCAGCGCGAGGCCCACACAGGTCGGATCGGCGGGCGAACGCACGAGATCCAGCGCCTGATCGGCCGCGCGCTGCGCGGCGTGGTCGATCTGCCGAAGCTGGGCGAGCGCACCATCACCGTCGACTGCGACGTGATCCAGGCCGATGGTGGCACCCGCACGGCCAGCATCACCGGCGCCTACGTCGCACTGGCGCGTGGCCTGACCAAGTACGGGATGGCGCACCTGCTGACCGGCCAGGTGGCCGCGGTCAGCGTGGGCCTGAGCGGCGGCACCGTGCTGCTCGACCTGGACTACGCGGAAGACTCCACCGCGGACGTGGACTTCAACGTGGTCATGACCGATGACGAGCGCTTCGTCGAGCTCCAGGGCACGGCCGAGCACAAGGCCTTCGACCGGGCGCAAATGAACCAGATGGTCGACCTGGCGGCGGCGGGCATCAAGCAGCTGTTCGCCCTGCAGCGCACCGCCATCGACGCCCCCGCCAGCGAGTGAGCGACCTGCTGCTGGGCACCACGAATGCCGGCAAGCAAGGCGAATTCGGTCGACTGCTGGCGGAGATCCCCGGGCGACTCGTCTTCCCCCAGCAGCTCGGGATCGACCTGGACGTGCCGGAGCCGCACTCAACCTATGCCGCGAACGCAGCGGCGAAGGCCGATGCCTACTGCCGCGCCTCGGGACTGCTCACCCTGGCCGATGACTCGGGCATCGAGGTCGCCGCGCTCGACTGGGGACCTGGCGTGAAGACGGCGCGCTTCGGCGGACCGGACGTGGCCGATCGGGTGGGACTGCTGCTCCAGGCCGTTGGCGACTCGCAGGATCGCGCCGCGCGGTTCGTCTGCGTCCTGGTGCTGGCCATTCCCGATGGGGCAGGCGGCGCGCCACGGTTCGAGACGTTCAGCGGCACCGTCGACGGCAGCCTCGCGACCGAGCGCCGCGGCAGCGGCGGATTCGGCTACGACCCGGTGTTCCTGCTGCCCAGCGGCCAGACCACCGCCGAGCTGCCCGAGGGTGAGAAGGACCGCATCTCGCATCGTGGTCGGGCGGTGCAGGCCGCCATGCCGCGCCTGCGCGAGCTCCTGGCCGCAGCCCCGGCGGCAGCCGTCGATCGATGAGCGAGCGCGAAGCCGCCGAGGCCGGCGAGGAGGCCGTGGCCACCGTCGGCCTGGCGGCCGGGCGCGGCGTCTGGGTGGTGCTGCCGACCTACAACGAGAGCGAGAACCTGGAGGGCATCAGCGAGGCGATCCTGTCCTCGCTGCCGGAGGCGGAGCTGCTGATCGTGGACGACAACTCGCCCGACGGGACCGGTCAGCTGGCCGACACGATCGCAGCGCGCCTGCCGCGGGTGCAGGTGTTGCACCGCGAGGCCAAGCAGGGCCTGGGCGCCGCCTACCGGCACGGCTTCCGCTGGGTGCTGGGTCAGCCCGGCATGCGGGCGGCGGTGCAGATGGACGCGGACTTCAGCCACGACCCGGCGGACCTGCCGCGGCTGCTGCGACCGCTGATGCGCGACGCCGACCTCACCCTGGGCAGCCGCTACGTCAAGGGGGGCGGCACGGTCGGCTGGCCGCTTCACCGCCAGCTGATCAGCCGCGCCGGCACGATCTTCGCCCGCACCGTGTTGCTGCTCCCGTACCGCGACCTGACCGGCGGTTTCAAGGCGTGGCGCCGCGAGCTGCTGGAAGCAATCCGCCTCCGGGAGGCCGACACCAGCGGCTACGGCTTCCAGGTCGAGATGACATGGTGGGCGCATCGGCGCGGCGCCAAGATCGTCCAGGTGCCGATCATCTTCCGCGAGCGCGTGGCAGGCCAATCCAAGATGAGCCGCGCCATCGTGCTGGAGGCACTGCTGATGGTCGTCAAGCTGCGGATCGGCGCCATCGGGGAGGCCCTGGGCCTCGGCTGAGGGGGCGGCGGTGGCACCCATCGGGCCCATCCGTTAGGATTCGGCTCGCCCAGCCGCCCTCCCTCCCTACTTCAGCGTGCGTGCGAGGCAACCGAGCAAGAGATGTCATTCCGAAACAGACCGGTCCTCGACCGGAAGCACCGTCCGCGCTGGCAGGACGAGCTGCGCACCCAGCAGCTGATCGTGGCCGGCTTTGCGCTGGCCATCGCCGTGGCGGTCGGCATCTTTGCGGCGGCGGCCTGGAGCGGCTTCTACCAGAGCAACCTGCGCCAGGCGGCCCTGGTCGACGGCACGCCAATCCAGCGCGCTGCGATCGTCAAGCGCATCCAGATGGTGGCGGCGGAGCTGCAGGCCACCGCGGTCGACCTGCAGGGCCACCAGGGCGGCATGCGCGACCAGATCGTGCAGCAGCAGCTGCAGACGATCTCCACCACCCTCGACAACGTCCAGGGGGTCGGCTCCGAATCCCTGCTGACGGGGCTTCTGCTCGACCGCCGCGCCGCTGCCCTTGGCGTGGGACCTACCGACAAGGAGGTCCAGGCCGAGATCGACCGGCGGCGCCTGAACGCCGGCCGGCTACAGCTCTCGCTGATCATGTCCAGTCCCGAGCTGGGCAAGGATGCGAAGCCCGGGGCCAAGCCCACGGACAAGCAATGGGCCGATGCCAAGGCCGAGATCGACTCGATCAAGGACGAGCTTGACGGCGGCGGCGACTTCGAGACGTTGGCCGAGCAGCGCAGCGACGATCCGTCCAAGGGCATCAAGGGCCTGCTGGGCTGGGTGGAGCGCACCGATGGGCAGTACGGCGCCTACTTCAAGGCCGCCGCCAACGCCGCGGTGGGCGACGTGGTGGGCCCGATCAAGGGCGACACCGGCTGGTACCTGCTGAAGGTCAATGACCGCCAGGCGGCCGGCCGCGACACGGTGCTGGACAACTTCCTGTCCTCGGTGGACGTCACCGACCAGGAGTACCACGACTACATCCGCCAGGAGGTGCTGCGCGGCGACTTCCAGCAGTATTTCAAGGACAGCGTGGTCACCCGCTACCAGCCGCAGCGCGAGGTGGCGCAGATCTTCCTGAACCCCGACCAGGGGCAGCCCGTGCCCAAGCTGCGCGTACGCCACCTGCTGGTGCAGCCGATCCCGGGCGCGCAGGATCAGTCCACTGCCACCGCGGCCCAGTGGCGCGCCGCGCGGGTGGAGGCCGAGAAGCTGCGCCAGGAGGCCGTCAAGCAGAAGGACGGCCAGTGGTGGGAGCTCGCCACGCAGAGCGACGACCAGGGCAGTGCCACGCGGGGCGGGTACCTGGGCTGGTACGACCCGGCCACCATGGCGCAGCAGTTCATCCCCAAGTTCGCCAAGGCCGCCAACGACCTGCGCATCGGCGAGATCAGCCCGCTGGTGCGCACCGAGTTCGGGTATCACGTCATCCAGGTCACTGAACGCCGCACGACCGCGCAGGAGCTGGCCGATCGCCTGGTCACCGAGGCGCGGAAGGATCCCGATTCGTTCGCCGACCTGGCGGAGGCCGAGAGCGAGGACGTCAGCAGCGCCAAGGACGGCGGCGACCTGGGCTGGATCCTCCACTACCAGTACGACGCGCCCAGGGAAGAGGCGATCTTCGGCCTGACCGAGCCCGGCCAGATCTCCGACCCCATCGTCACCGGCGCAGGCATCTACATCTACAAGCTGCTCGACTCGGCCGACCAGCGGTACGTGCCGCAGCGCCAGCGCGACCAGGTGGGGACCAGCGGATTCAACCGCTGGCTGGACGAGATGCGCGCTCAGGCCGGCCTCTGGGTGGATGCGGAGTTCACCAGCACGAGCACCGGCGCCGCCGGCTAGCGCGCACGGTGGCCGCTCGCCAGCTCGACGCGCTCCTGGCCGCGGCCGGCATCGATCCCGCCGATGGCGTCCAGGTGGCAGCCGCCGATCGGCTGGCCGGGGTGCCGTTCGACCCGTCGCTGCCGCTGATCGTGCTGGCGGCACCCGACGCGGCCGCCGCGGGGGAAACCACCGTCCTGCCCGGCCGGCACGCGCGTCGCACGCCGCTGGAGCTGCTGCGTGCCCTGTACCCGCACGCGCACCTTCTGCGCCCGCTACCCGACGGTGAGCCGCGTCGTCTGGACACCGTGTCCGCTGCCGACCTCGCGTCCGGCGACTGGCTGGTCCCGGCCCTGGCCCCGCTGGACAACCTGGCCAGTCCGCATGGCATGGCCGCCATCTCTGCCCGCCTGCGGGCCCCCGACGGCTGTCCCTGGGACCGGCGCCAGACGCACGCCAGCCTGCGGCCCTTCGTGCTGGAGGAGGCATACGAGATGGTCGATGCCATCGAGCAGGGATCGGCCTCCGACCTGGCAGAGGAGCTGGGTGACCTCTTCCTGCAGGTGATCCTGCATGCCCAGCTGGCGGCCGAGGAGGCCGCCTTCGACCTGACCGATGTGTATCGGACCCTGGGCGCCAAGATCGTGCGCCGCCATCCGCACGTATTCGGCGACGTGGAGGTGGCCGATGCTGCTGAGGTGCTGCGCAACTGGGAGGCCATCAAGGCCGATGAGCGTCGCGAATCCGGCGCCGAGCAGTCGCCCTTTGCCGGCATCGCCCGCGCCCTGCCCGCGCTGCCCGCCAGCCGTGAGATCCAGGAGCGCGCCAGCTCCATGGGCTGGGACTGGCCGGCGATCGACGGGGTCTGGGAAAAGGTTGCCGAGGAGCTCGACGAGCTGCACGAGGCGCCGACCGGCGACGGTGACGAGGCGCGCGACGCGCGGCTGCACGAGCTGGGTGACGTGCTGTTCGCCATCGTCAACCTGGCGCGCTGGCTGAAGCTCGACCCGGAGGAGGCGCTGCGTACTGCCAACCGCCGCTGGATCGGCCGCTACGAGCGGGTGGAGGCCCTGGCCTCCTCGCGCGGCCAGGTGCTGGCCGATCTGTCGCCCGACGCCAAGGACGAGCTCTGGAACGAGGTGAAGGCCGGCTGAGCACGCTGCGCTATGCTCGATCGGCCATGCCCTTCCAGCTCGACCAGGCACGCGACGCCCTGAGCCGCACGCCATCGGTCCTGCACGCGCTCACCGGCGGCCTGCCCGCGGACTGGTTGGCCGCCAAGCCTGCCGAGGCGGAGTGGAGCGCCCACCAGGTGGCATGCCACCTTGCGTATGTCGAGGAGACAGACTGGATGGTCCGCGCCCGCATGATCCGCGAGGTCGGTCCGTCGCAGCCGTTCCCACCCGTCGACCACGGCGACCAGACGGAGCGCTATGCCGGGATGGGAACCGATGCGGTGGTCGAGCGATTCGGCATGCTCCGCGCCCGCAATCTGGCCGACCTGGAGGGCATGGGCATCGGCGACCCCGAGCTGAGCCTCCAGGGCCTGCATCCCTCGCTGGGGCCGGTCACCATGCGTCAGCTGCTGGCCACCTGGGTCGTGCACGATCACAACCACGTGGCACAGCTGCAGGGCGCGCTCTCGGCGCATTACGTGGCCGAGGTCGGCCCGTGGCGCTCATTCCTGGGCATCCTGGATCGCGTCGAGCCCTGAGCGGCTGCGGTATCCTGCCGCTCCGGAACACCGCCTTCGGGGCGTAGCGCAGCCTGG
>CAVRFT010000002.1:0-338800 GCA_963720505.1 uncultured Chloroflexia bacterium | reverse complement strand
AGGAACGCTGACGGCAGGATGGCCGTCGGACCGATCGCCACCTGCGAACTGCAGGCCTATGCCTATGCCGCGCGAATCGGCGCTTCCGAGCTTGCGGCGGTGCTCGGCCACCAGGATGTGGCGAGTGTGCAGGCGCGCCGCGCGGCAGACCTGCAACGGGCCTTCGATGCCGCGTTCTGGGACGAAGAGCTGGGCACCTATGCGCTTGCGCTCGACGGCGAGAAGCAGCCCTGCCGGGTGCGTGCCTCGAACGCCGGCCACGTGCTGTGGTCGGGAATCGCCCTGCCCGAGCGCGTGGGCCGCGTCGCCGAAACCCTCCTCTCCGACGCGTCGTTCTCAGGCTGGGGGATCCGCACCGTGGCGGCGGGCGAGGCGCGTTACAACCCGATCTCGTACCACAACGGCTCGGTCTGGCCGCACGACACGGCCATTGCGGCGATGGGGCTGGCCCGCTACGGCCGCCATGACCAGGCCGCGCGCCTCCTGGCCGGGCTGTTCGACGCCAGCCATACCTTCGACCTCGCCCGATTGCCGGAGCTGTTCTGTGGCTTCACCCGCCGCCACGGCGAGGACGCCACGCGCTACCCGGTCGCCTGCTCACCGCAAGCGTGGGCGGCCGGATCGGTCTTCATGCTGCTACAGGCGGTGCTCGGCCTGGAAGTCGATGCAACGGCGCGCCAGGTCCGGTTCCGACATTCGCGCCTGCCGGACTTCCTGGACACCCTATCGGTCACAGGCCTGCGGGTGGGCGACGCGTCGGTCGACCTGGCCATTGGGCGGCAGACGCTGGGCGTGGACGTGCGGGTCGTACGCCGTCGCGGTGATGTCGAGGTGATCGACCTCAAGTAGGGGGCAAAAAGAGACCGGCTCGCGCGTCTGGCGCGAGCCGGTCAATCGCGAATGGGGCGTACCTAGTCGGCGGTGCAGTCCCCGTTGTTCTGGTTGTCCAACTTCGTCGCGAAGTTGATGATCTTCGTTTCGTCGCCGGACATGATCTTGGCGTTCACGCGATCGATGTACTTCTGGGGCGCCGGGAAGTCCCGGTTCAGCAGGCCGGCGATCGCCGCTCGGAGCAGGATCTCGGTCTTGCCTGAGAGGTCGGGGCCGCCCTGGAGGCTCAAGCCGTCGATCAGACTCATGCTGTCAAACGGAGCAGGAGCCGCGCTGAAGACGGAGCCGATGGTCTGGTTGGGGTCGTACCCAACCCACGCCTCGGAATGGTTCTTCCAGAAGCCGGGCGTGCAGCCCTTATTCCAGGCGAAGGCCGGGGTCGCAATTGCAAGAGTGAATACCAGGGTGAGAAGGATAAGTACGACTCGGGATTGGCGGGACAAAGGGTCCTCCCCTCATGAAGGTGGCGGCGCAGGCGCGCCCAGGTCATGAACTCCCGCGGGCAGTGCGGAGCCTGCATAGTACGAAAGTCCTACCCCGGTGCATATGTCTGAAACGACATGTGGTGCTTCCTGGCATAACTAACGGAATCCGGCAGTCTGACCTACGATCCCGCTCATGCAGCTCAGTCCATGGCGGTTCTTCCGCGAGCCCCGAGGCGGGCCGGCGGCTGCGCTGCTGGCCATGCTGGCAATGGGACTGGCCGCCGGCTGCGGCGTTCAGCCGCCGTCACCGTCAAGCGCCGGGTCTCATGCCGATCCAGAGCTCGAAGCTCGATTCCCGACCTGGATCCATGGCGGGCCTTTCCTCGTCGAGTCCTACGTCGATCCCGATGAGCTCCAGCTGCTCGGGGTCGACGACGGCTTTCTGAACAGCCTGCACGTCGATGTGGGCGACGTGTCGGTGGCCTACGGCGAGCACGACATGAGCTCCGGCGCCCCGATGCATCTGAGCGTCAGGGCCTATCGGGTCCGCGGAGCTCAAGCAGAGGACCTGGTGGCCTACTTCCGCCCGCTCCTGGAGGAGCAGAGCGAGGGGATTCCCCTCCAGCGGGTCAAAGCTCGCGGAAAGGTGGTGTGGCGCCCGAAGGGAAACCCGATCGCGGTGGGGGGCAACATGCTGTATGTGGATGACGATACGGCCTACCTGATCTACGGCGACAATCGCACGGCAGCGCTCGCACTCCTGTCGCAGATCCCGCCGACGACCAGCTGACACGCCTGTCGCCGCCCACACCTGGCAAAGCGGCCGGCCAGATTGAGGCCGGCGTGGGCGGCCGCGAGCTCAGGTGATGACCAGCCGGACGAAGGCGTCCACGTCCACGCGCGGAATGGCCCGCCGTGCCCAGGTTCACGATCTCGATGGTGTGCGTGCCGTTGCCGGCCCAGCGCTTGGCGAAGGCGATCGACCTGGCCTGCGGCGTTGCTGCGTGCAGGCTGATGCGCCGCGCGAGGTGGCCATCGACGTAGACGGCCGCGCTGCCGCGATTCGGGCCCCTGGCCGCGACCCAGCTCACCGCATATCCGGAGAAGATGAAGGTGGCGCGCGCGCCGGCCACCCGCGAGAAGGCCAGGGCGCCGCTCGCCGCGTCGTTGCTCGCCACCGTCTGCCACTGCCCGGCGTAGGTCACATCGGCGCCCGACTCCTGGGTGGCGCGAACTCGGAACGGCCGGCCCAGCGCGAAACCGCTGGTGTTGCCGGCCCCATCGGTCGCGCGCAGGCGATAACGGATGGTCGAGCCGATGGGCACGGTGTGGTCGATCGCGGTGTCGGTGCCGTCGGCCGGTCCCTGGCCGGTCCAGCCGCCGCCGTTGCGCTGGCGCTGCAGCACGTAGCGCGCGATGTGACAGGAGTCGCTGGCCGACCAGGTGCTCCGCACCGGCGCGACGATTGGCCCCAGCTGTCCACCGGCCAGCAGCGTCCGTCTGAGGAGCCTCGACCGTCGGCGGGGTCGTGTCGTTGGGCGGCGCCGCGATGCTGCGCCTTCGTCGCCAGGATGCGGTCGTAGGAAGTGACCAGCCGGCCCCGGGCGATCCGTCCGTCACGCGCGGCCGCGAGGAGTCCGGCGTAGGTCGCGCGCGTCGCCGATTCGGTGCCGCTGACCAGGATCATGTCCGTCCCGGCCTGGGCGGCCCGGATCGCGAGGGTGGTGGGGGACACGCCGCGGGCAGCCGCTATGCCGGTCAGCGAGTCGGTGATGGAGATGCCCGTGAAACCGAGCGTCTGGCGCAGCAGGCCCACGCTGATCGCCTGCGACCAGCCGGCGGCGCGCTCGGGATCGTAGGCGGTGTAGGTGGCGTTCGACAGCATGATCAGCGGCACGTTTCGAGCGACCGCGGTCCGGTAGGGACGCAATCCTGGCCCGAGTGCCGACCTCGAGGCACGGATGGTGACCACGTGCGTATCGGTATTGCGAGCGGCGAAGCCGAGCCCCGGGAAATGCTTCATGGCCGGCATCACGCCCCTGACCCGCAGCCCGGACGCGAACGCGTTGCTCAGGCTGGCCGTGACCGATGCGTCGAACGAGAAGGTGCGACCGTCCTGGTACATGAAGGAGGCGGTCGATGACGGCACGTCGGCCACCGGCGCCAGGTCGTTGTTGATCCCCGCGCAGGCCAGCACGCGCCCCGTCGCCTTGCCCTGGCTGGCGGCGGTGGTCGTGCTGCCGCTGGCGCCCATCTGTGGCGGCGACAGGGTCGGGGGCGCCCAGCTCAACCGCTTCACGCCACCGCCTTCCTGGTCGGTCGCGATCAGCAGCGGCGGACGGCCACCCGCAACCGCGGCCTGCTGGAGTTGGCGGGTCAGGCTGACCAGCTGCGGAGCGGATGTGATATTGGCCCCGAACAGGATCACCCCGCCGACCTCGCCACCCTGGATTCGCCCGAGCAGGTCGGCGCTCGGCGTGAGGCCATGCATCGCGACCACCAGCTTCTGCCCGACCAGCTGCCGGAGGGTCGGGCCGCTGGCCGCGAGCGGAGCGGGCGCGGACGGCGCCCAGCGGTCGAGCGCGTCCCCGCGATCGGCGGGCGTGGCGGGCCACGCAACCAGCGTCGATGACGGCAAGGGCGAGGAGCGTTCCGCGAGCCTGGCGTTTCATGGTCTTGCGCGCACCGCCCGATAGAGGTCGGCCAGGGCTGGCCAGGCTTGGGCTTTCGCGGGGTGGTGAGCGGCCAGGGATTCGAGCCCTGAACCTAGTGATTGAGATTCCGGCCAGATTCCATCCGCACCCGTCCGGATGGTTTCGTTCCGTGCTTGATTGTTACCCATTCCGTGACGTTCCGTCCGTCTGCTTCTGTTGTGATGAGACGCCTTGGCTGTACAAAAGGCTGCATTCAGCCGCCGGCCAACCGCGCGTCGCCCGTACCCGATGGCGACGCCTGTCGCCGCATTCTCGCCCGGTCTACCTGATGGACGCCGTCATGACGAAGGTACGGGGCTGGTACCCCTCGGGCGACACTCCTGGGCAAGGTCCCGAGCAAGGTCGCCCTCATAGCATCCGGATCCAGAGACATGGGCATCAAGGACGCTGTCCGCATGGACGGCGGTGAATAAGAGGATTCGGACAATGGGACTCTTCAAGCGTCGAGACACGGATGAGCGAGGCCAGATCCTGGTCATCGTCGCGCTGGGTCTCGTGGTCATGGTGGCGATGGTCGGCATCGTCATCGACGGCGGCTATGCCTGGGGCAAGCAGCGGGAAACCCAGAACGGGGCGGATGCTGCCTCCGAGGCGGGTGCCATCCTGCTGGCCCAGAACCTGGCCGGGACCGTTCCGGCCAAGACCGATGCCGACGTGCGCGCCTCGGTGAACTCGGTCGCGGTCGCCAACGACATCGGCCCCGCGCCGACTGCCTACTACACCGACTTCAACGGCAACCTGCTCGACGCCACTGGGGCCATCGCGCCGGACACCGACAGCGCGGCGCAGGTCGGTAACCCGAGCAACGCCATCCCACCGGGGACCATGGGCGTGCGGGTCGACGGCCAGCAGACCTTCGACACCTTCCTGGCAAGGGTCGTCGGCTTCAACCAGTTCACGACCACCACCACCGCCACCGCGCGCGCCGGCTACCTGGGCGGCACCTGCTCGGCGGAGGAAGGTTGCGTCATCCTGCCCGTGACCGTGCCCGTGACGATCCTCGGCTGTGACGGCAGCAACGACCCGGCGCCGGTGCAGCCCGCGACCTTGTGGCCCGCCCCCAGCGACGTGGTCTCCATCCCCCTGTGCAAGAACGGGCCCGGCAACGTCGGCTGGCTGGACTGGACGCCCACCGGCGGCGGCACCAACGAGCTGGTCCAGGCCATCCTGCATCCATCCAACATCGCCCTCACCTGGCCGGGCTGGTATTACGTCACCTCGACCGGCAACGTGAACTCGGCCAACGTGGAGAACGCCCTGAACACCTACAAGGGCAAGTCCGTCATGTTCCCGCAGTTCGACGCCACCTGTGACGCCCAGCCGTCCGGACCGGGCATCAACGACTGCCCGACCGGCCACGTCGGCGGCCATGGGTCGAACCAGTGGTATCACCTGGCCGGCATGAGCACCTTCGTGTTCTGCACCGACGACGGCTCCATGCCCGAGTGCACCACCGCCGGCGGCGCGCCCAAGACCTTCACCCAGGGCGCCTACGTCAACGGCAACAACAAGCCCATCTGCGACACCGGCAACGGGGCCACCTCGTGCCTGGCCGGCAAGTTCATCGTCATCTCCTACGAGGGGAACGTGGAGGCCGCTCCCGGCCCGAACGGAGGCTCCTCAACCGTGAGCGTGCAGCTCATCCACTGAGGCTGGGGAGGGGGATTCGCAGAGTCCCCCACAGCCGTCGTTCCGTGGCTGCGTGGCCATCTGTACCTCGGATGGCGCGCGGCTGACGGCCCGGCTGTACCGCTGGCCGTAGAGCCGAAACGCGAAGGATCCGGGACCTGTCACAGCGCCGCATTCGTGCTCAGAACGGGTGGTGAGCGGCCAGGGATTCGAACCCTGAACCTAGTGATTAAGAGTCACTTGCTCTGCCGTTGAGCTAGCCGCCCTCGGGCATGATGCCGGAAGCGCCCGGGCAGGGTCAAACCTCGCGGCACCGCCGCCTGCGCTCCGGACCGATGCCTACGGACCGCCGAACGGCTCCGGCGCGTCGCTGGCCGGGTGGTCCTCCTGGAAGGCCCGGACCTGGTCGATGTCGGCCGCGTCCAGGTAGAGCAGCCAGTCCCAGGCGGTGACCGCGATGGGATGGCCGAAGTCCTGCCCGCTCCACGGCGACAGGATCACCTTGTGGTTGGCCGAGCTCAGCGCCTGCTGCGGTGAACTGGGTCAGCTTGTCGATATCGTCCTGGGTGGCCGTCGACTGGTACCAGATCACGATGCCGCCGTGCTCGAGGTTGTGGATCACCTGCGACTCGACGCCGGGTTGGCGGTCGTGTACACGCCCCAGTTGGCGGGCGTGGTCCAGTGCTGGCCGGATGTCGCCGGCACGCTGCCGTACGGCCCGCCGACCGAGCCGTCCTGGATGTGGCCGCCGCCGTCGTCGACCTGCTGGACGCCCACCCGTGCGGCGCTGCCGCCGCCGAAGACGAGCACGATGACGAGCACGATCACGCCCAGCACCAGCACGCCGCCCACGATCAGCAGGCGCCAGTCGATGGGCATCGCGCCGCCGCGCTGGTTCACGCGCCGCTGCATCGCGGCGTCGCTGGCGCGTCCTCGGCGCTGCACGCCCGCCGTTCGTCGTTTGGTGGTGGCCATTGGCGCGACAGGATAGCCGAGGGCCCCGCGAGCGCGCCTTTTGCGGGATTCGGAGTACCGCTTGCTAGAATCACTTGCCGCCTGCCGCCCAGCGCAGGCCCGGAACTCCCAGGGAGCGGTCGATGACGCAGTCCCCCGAGCCGCGGCAGAGCATGTTCGGCCTCGCTCGGCCGGCTGGTGAACGGCGTCGTGGAGCTGGCCCGCCTGGAAGCGACCCGCGGGCCGGCAGGAGCTCGGCGAGATGGTCGACGACACCAAGCAGGGAGCGCTCCTGCTGGGGATCGCCGGCGGCCTGCTGTTCATGGCGCTGATGGTGCTGCTCATCTTCCTGGTGACGGCCAGTGGCGGCGCTCACCGGCCTTCCCCCCTGGGTGATCGCGCTGGTCGCACTGATCGTGCTGGTCGGCGTGGGGGCAGCGCTCGGGTACATCGGCGCCAAGCGGATTCGGGTCGGGGCGCCCGAGGAGACGATCGAAGCGGTGAAGGAGGACATCGAGTGGGCGAGACGCTTGCTGAAACGCGGGTAGAGATCGCCGCTCGGCGCGCCGACAACGAGAGCACCGCGGCGGAGCTGGACGCGCGGGTGCGTCACGCGCTGGACGTGAAGGCCAGGTTCCGCGAGAACCCCCTGATCTTCATTGGTCTGGGCGCCGGCGCCGTCTTCCTGCTGGCCGGCGGGCCGGCCCTCGTGTTCCGCTTCGCCGCGGCGTCGCGTCAATCCGTCCGCGGCCGAGCAGGCCTACGACGCCCTGCCGGCGCCGATGCAGGCCTGGGTCGACACGCTGGTCAGCGGGTACCGGGCCGAAGGCCCAGAAGGCGCGCGATGCGCTGGTCGAGGAGCTGGCGCGCTGGCGCCGCGACCCGATCAAGGACAAGAAGGCGCGCAAGGAGCTGGCCCGCGCCATGGTCGATGGACCGCCCGGGCCGTCACGGACGGCCTGGAAGGCGGCCGAGACGGCGGCGGGCCTGATCGCGGCCGCGCTGGCGCGTCGGGCGATCGAGGCCCTCATCACCGGCGAGAAGCCGTTCAACCCGGCCAAGATCGTGGCTCCGACGGCGGCCGCCCGGCGCCGACTGACGCGGGCAAGCCGAGCGATGCCAAGGCCAGCCGGACGCCAAGGCGGTCAAGGGGGTCGATCCGGCGGCAGGCTACTCGAGCCTGTCCACCCGCACCCGTAGGCTCGGCAGCCGCTAGACTCCAGCGACGGCATCCGCCGTCGCGAGGGCGAGTGGCGGAACGGCAGACGCGCCGGCCTTAGGAGCCGGTGTCGCAAGACGTGCGAGTTCGAATCTCGCCTCGCCCACCACCCACCAGGAGCTTCATGGTCACCGTCTCGTCCAACCCGCAGCCCGGGTCGCGCGTCCAGCTCGACATCGAGGTCCCGGCCCCCGAGGTCGACCGCCACTTCGCCACCGCCTATCGCCACGTCGCCGAGCGCACCAAGGTGCCCGGCTTCCGGCCCGGCAAGGCGCCGCGCCACGTGATCGACCGGTTCGTGGGGCGAGGGGCCATCATCGCCGAGGCGATCGACCACCTGGTCAGCGACTCGTACGACGCCGCCCTGGACCAGATCACCATCATCCCCATCGACCAGCCGGAGGTCGACATCGACCCGACCGGCGTGGCGGAGGGGCAGCCGGTCCGCTTCACGGCGACCGTGGCGGTCCGGCCGGACGTGACGCTGGGCGCCTACACCGACTACCCCTTCACCCTGGAGGTGCCGGACGTCACCGACGAGCAGGTGGAGGGCGTCATCACCGAGCTGCGCCAGGAGCAGGCCACCCTGCGCCCGATCGACGACCGCCCGGCGGCCGAGGGCGACGTGGCGGCGGTGAAGTTCGTCGGCACCATCGACGGCGAGCCGTTCGAGGGCGGCAGCGCCGATCGGCTGCCGCTGGTCATCGGCGAGGACCGCATGATCCCCGGCTGGGAGGCGAACCTGGTCGGCATGGCGATCGACGAGACCAAGGGCTTCGACATCACCTTCCCCGACGACTATCGGGTCGAGGAGCTCCAGGGCAAGCCCGCGCACTTCGAGGTGACCATGCTCGACCTGCGCGAGCGCCTGCTGCCCGAGGTGGACGACGAATTCGCCAAGAGCGTCGGCGACGTGGCGACCGTCGACGAGCTGCGGATCGAGATCCGCGACGCGCTGGAACGACGGGCGGAGGACGAGGCGCGCCATGCCTTCGCCGACCGGATCATCGACTTCGCGGCGTCGAACGCCACGGTCGAGCTGCCGGAGGTGATGATCGCCAACGAGATCGAGATCATGCGCGACGAGCTGCGCAACCGGCTGGCCGCGCAGCGCATCGGCCTTGACCAGTACCTGGCCCTGGCCAAGCAGACGCCGGAGGAGCTGGCGACCGAGCTGCGCGAGCCCGCCTCGCGCCGGGTGAAGGTGCTGCTGGTGCTGTCGGCGATCGCCGAGAAGGAGGGGATCGACGCCTCGCCGGAGCAGGTCCAGGCCGAGATCGACGAGCAGCTGGAGCGCTACGGGAACGACCCGAAGCTGGCCGAGTACCTCACCTCGCGTCGCGGTCGCAGCTACCTGCGGATGACGCTGCGCAACCGTACACTGGTGGACACCTTGATCGATCGCGCCCTCGGGACCGATGCACCCGCCGCCGAGGCGGCGACATCGGCCTCCGAAGAGGCGACCCCCGAGCCCACCCAGGAGTAGACGAACATGCTGGTCCCGATGGTCATCGAGTCGAGCGCCCGCGGCGAGCGGGCCTTCGACATCTACTCGCGTCTGCTCAAGGAGCGGATCATCTTCCTGGGCGACATGATCGAGGACCACATCGCCAACCTGGTCATCGCCCAGCTGCTGTTCCTGGAGTCGGAGGACCCCGAGAAGGACATCAGCCTGTACATCAACTCGCCGGGCGGCGTGGTGACCAGCGGGCTGGCCATCTACGACACGATCCAGTACCTGAAGGCGCCGGTCAGCACCATCTGCATCGGCCAGGCGGCCTCGATGGGCGCGGTGCTGCTGGCGGCCGGCGCCACGGGCAAGCGCTTCGCGCTGCCGAACAGCCGGATCATGATCCACCAGGGCTCGGGCGGCTTCCGCGGCAACACGCCCGACGTCGAGATCCAGGTCAAGGAGATGCTGCACCTGACCGATCGCCTGATGCACATCCTGGCCAACCACACCGGCCAGGAATACGAGAAGGTCCGCCGCGACTCCGAGCGCGACTACTTCCTGAGCGCGGAGGAGGCCAAGGCCTACGGCGTCATCGACGAGGTCTTCGCCGGCAACACCGAGTCGCTGATCAGCCTGGCCCAGGCCGCGGCCGGCACCATGCCCACCGCCGAGGAGGCGCACCAGGCCGACGCGGCCGGTGAGCCCGAGCCGAAGAAGAAGTAGAGTGTCGCGCAGACGATAGAGAAAGCGTCAGCAGGGGGCTATTCGCAAGCGTGGTGGGGGCTCTAAGGTTCGCTTCAACGGACGCCCGATAGGCGACCGACATGTCAGAAGAGGTATGGGGCAATGGGACAGGATCAGGACCCGAAGGACACCGAGGGACATAAGCAGGATCCCACGCGCACGTCGTCCGGCGACGCGACGACGACACCGAGGGCCACAAGCACCACCCGTACCCCGCGCGCCGATGACGACAGCGACGTAGAGGGCCACAAGCACAACCCGCGGTGCCTAAACCCTCGCCTGACGCGAATCTGACCGCCGCGCTCGCCGCCCTGAAGGCGGTGGCGCGGCGGTCAGTCGTTGCCCGCGGCCTGCAGGGCCCGGTCGAGCAGAAGCTCCTCCAGTCCATCGTCGACGCCACCGTCAGCCTGTTCGACGCCGAGGCCTCGTCAATCGCCCTCTTCGAGCGCGATCCCGACCGGCTGGAGTATCGCGTCGCGGCTGGCGAGCACGGCGCGGGGGCGGTCGGACTGACCGTGAAGCCGAACGAGGGAATCGCCGGCTTCGTCTTCTCCACCGGCCAGGCCGTTTCGCTCTCCGACGTCTCCTCCGACCCGCGCTTCGACCGCGCGGCGGCCGAGCGCACCGGCTACGTGCCACGCTCCGTCGCGGCTGTGCCGCTCTACGACGACGAGGGGACCATCGGCGTGCTGCAGGTGCTCGACAAGCGCGGCTCGGAGAGCTTCTCGCTGCGCGACATGGAGCTGCTGGCCGTCTTCGCCGCGCAGGCAACCGCCGCCATCACCGCCACGCGCGTGCAGCGCGGGACGGCGCGTCTGATGAGCCACATCCTGGAGCACGTGGGCGACGGCAGCCTGACCGCCGACCAGGTCGATGTGATCGTGTCGGATGTGACCCGCGGCCTGGACGACCATGACGACACGCCGTTCTGGCACCTGGTCGACCACGTCGAGGCGCTGCGCACCCTGGGCGAGCGCGACCTGACGCTGGTCGCCGACATCCTGAACGTGGTGGCGCGCCACGCGGAGCGAGCGCCAAGGCGGCGGTGAGCGGCCTCGACCTGCCGGCCTGGTCCGAGCCGTTCACGGACGTCGCGGGCCTCGCCCGCGGGATGCGCCTGCGTGGCATCAGCCGCGACTGGGCGTGGGGCGGATCGACCGGCGCCGGCATCCGGGTCGGCATCGTGGACAGCGGCCTCGAGATCTCGCATCCGCGCCTGAACGGCCGGGTGGTGCAGAGCGTGGCGGTCGAGCTGGTCGACGGCGAGCCCAACGTGGTGCCCGATGACGGAGCCGACCTGTACGGCCACGCGACGGCCTGTGGCGGCATCATCCTGGGCATGGCGCCGGAGGTGGAGCTCGTCTCGATCCGGGTGCTCGGCTCCGACCTGCGCGGCAAGGGCACGGCCTTCGCCGCCGGCCTGGAGTGGGCGATCGAGCAGCGGCTCGACGTCCTGAGCCTGAGCCTCTCGTCGAAGAGCGAGGCGATGTTCTCCGTCTTCCACGACCTGGTCGACAGGGCCTACTTCCGCGGCATCCCGCTCGTCAGCGCGGCCAACAACGTGCCGGCCGCCAGCTACCCGTCGCTCTTCTCCACCGTCATCTCCGTCGCCGCCCACGGCGAGGCCGATCCCTGGCGGCTCTACTACAACCCGTCGCCGCCGGTCGAGTTCGGGGCCTGGGGGGTGGACGTGCCGATCGCCTGGAAGGACGGCGGCTCCACCGTGGCCACCGGCAACAGCTTCGCCGCGCCGCACGTGACCGGCATGGTGGCCCTGATCCTGGCCAAGCATCGGGGACTGACGCCGTTCGAGGTGAAGTCGGTGCTGGCTGCCGTGGCCGACAACCCGCGCCGCGCAAGCCGGGGAGCGGCCGCTACTCGCTGAGCCGGCGCGGCGCGCGCAGCCGCCAGGCGTCCCCGATCACCTTCTCCAGCAGCGCCTCATCGATGGCCGGCAACCGGACCAGCACCGCCGGGTAGCCGTCGTAGTGCGGTTCGGTGAAGAACACGTCGGGGTCGAGCGCCAGCATCGCCTGCTTCTCGGTCTCGTCCGCGACGCGGATGGCGATCACCGCCGGATTGGGGACCCGCGGTCGTTTGGGCTGGACGCGCTCCATCCAGATCCAGGTGAAGAGCTTGCCGTCGACGCGGTACGCGAACCCATCCGGCTCGCTGGTTGCCTCCGGCAGGGCCGATGCGATGCGGTGGGCATCGTCCAGGGTCGCCATGCGCCGATGCTAGGCGGCTCGGTCAACGCGCCTCGCGGTCCAGCAGCGCGCGCTTGCGCGCGTCGCCGCTGGTGCCCCAGCCGCTCCAGCCGTCGGCCGCCCGCACCACGCGGTGGCATGGCACGGCCGGGAAGATGGGGCAGCGCGCCATCGCCCCGCCCACGGCTCGCGCGCCGCCCGGGCGGCCGACCGCCATCGCGATGTCGCCGTAGGTGGCGCGATCGCCCCAGCCGATCTCGCGGACGGCCGCGTAGACCGCGGTGTCGAAGGCGGACAGGCATCGCAGGTCGACCGGTGCGCAGGTCGCGCCGCTCGCCGGCGATCCAGCCCGCCAGCCACGCCGCGTGATCCGGCTCCGCGCCGTCCAGGTCGAAGCCGTGGCAGCCGCCTCTGCAGCTCGGCGAGCAGCGGCGCGGGATCGTCCCCGCGCTCGATCAGAAGGATGCCGCGCGACGTCGTGGCGAGCTGCATCGGTCCCCAGGCGGTCTGCGACGGGCCCGATCGCGATCGGCTCAGACATGGCCGGCCAAGCATCCCACGACCATCGGCCCATGGGGGTTTGCTCGCGGACGCGTGCTATTCTCGGGCCCGCATGACCAGCAAGACCAAGGTCCCGTACCGCTGCTCCTTCTGCGGCAAGAGCCAGGAGCAGGTCCGCAAGCTGATCGCGGGCCAGGGCGTGTACATCTGCGACGAGTGCATCAACCTCTGCCAGGAGATCATCGAAGAGGAGATGCTCGAGGCGCCGCGCGCCGGCAAGGCCGCCGCCGCGCCGCTGCCCAGCCCGCGCAAGATCAAGGAGCGCCTGGACGAATACGTCATCAGCCAGGACCAGGCCAAGAAGGTCCTCTCCGTGGCGGTCTACAACCACTACAAGCGCGTGAACGCCGGCCAGAGCGTCGACGACGTCGAGCTCGGCAAGTCGAACGTCCTGCTGGTCGGCCCCACCGGATCCGGCAAGACCCTGCTGGCCCAGACGCTGGCCAAGGTCCTGGACGTGCCCTTCTGCATCGCCGATGCGACCTCGCTCACCGAGGCGGGCTACGTCGGCGAGGACGTCGAGAACATCCTGCTGCGCCTCATCCAGGCCGCCGACTTCGACGTGCAGCGCGCCCAGCGCGGGATCATCTACATCGACGAGATCGACAAGATCGCGCGCAAGACCGACAACCCCTCCATCACCCGCGACGTCTCCGGCGAGGGCGTGCAGCAGGCGCTGCTGAAGATCCTGGAGGGCACGGTCGCCAACGTGCCGCCGCAGGGCGGTCGCAAGCACCCGCACCAGGACTTCATCCAGATCGACACCACCAACGTCCTGTTCATCTGCGGTGGCGCCTTCGAGGGCCTGGAGAAGATCGTCGAGGAGCGGGTCGGACGCCGTGGCATCGGCTTCGGCTCCGAGGCGCAGCGCACCGAGGACGACCGCCGCAAGCTGATGGACCAGCTGATGCCCGAGGACCTGCTCAAGTACGGCCTCATCCCCGAGTTCGTCGGCCGCCTGCCGGTGGTCGTGAGCCTGGCCGCGCTGGCCATGGAGGACCTGGTCAAGGTCCTGACCGAGCCGAAGAACGCGGTCACCAAGCAGTTCAGCAAGTTCCTGCAGCTCGACAAGGTCGAGCTGGTCTTCACGCCGGAGGCGCTCGACGCCACCGCCAAGCTGGCGATCGGCCGCAAGACCGGCGCGCGCGCGCTGCGCACCATCGTCGAGGAGGCGCTGCTGGAGGTCATGTACGACATCCCGGAGCGCACCGACGTCAAGAAGGTGGTCATCACCGCCGAGACGATCGAGCACGGCCAGCCGCCGATGCTGGTCACCGAGACCGATGACGCCGAGCCGCGGCGCCGTGGTGCCAAGGAGCGCGCGGCCGAACGCGCCGCCGAGCGCGAAGAGGAATCGGCCTAGGCCGACTCGGGCGTCTGCCCCTCCGAATCCTCGGCGTCCTTGGCCTTGACCGCGGTGCTCGAGCTCGCGCCGAAGCCCAATCCCGCCGGAGCGGTATCGCCGCCCGCGGCTCAGGTTCGAGGCCACGATGATCTGGCCGTTCGGCACGTGGTGCACCGTCCCGTCGGCGTCGCGCAGCATCGTCCGGCGCAGGCTGAAGTCCTCGACCACGCCCTCCACCCCGGCGATGCGGACGTGCTCGCCGGCGTTGTACTGGTTCTCGGCCACGATGAAGATGCCCGACAGCCAGTCCCTGATCAGCGCCTGGGCGCCGAAGCCGACCGCCAGGCCGGCGATGCCGAGACCGGCGATGGCCGGACCGATGTCCACGTTGAATACCCCCAGCACCATCAGGGTGGCAACCACCACGATCACCGCGGCCGCGATCCGCACGAGCAGCTGGCCCAGCGTCGTCACCCGCCGCTCGAGCTCGACGCGGGTGAGGTTGCCGGCGTCGGCGTCGTCGGTGCGCCGCGCGATCAGGTGCTTCACCGCCGCCGCCACGGCGATGCGGATGGCGACGTAGGCGGCTGCGCTGGCGAGGACGATCAGGACGACCTGCAGCGCGACTCCCAGTCTCGGTGAACATCGGCCGCATGGTAGCAACCGATCCGGCTGGTACTACCGGCGTTCCAAGGCGGTACTTCGGGTCGCTGCGCCTTCCCGCATGGGCCGGGCTAGGATGGGCTCCACGCAGCGCGCCAGTGAACGGCGTGCAGGAGGCAGCATCACCAGCATGGGCATGGACCGACGGCGGACGGGATTCCGACTCTCCTGGACCGCCACACGAGAAGCAGGGCGAGGACGACGCGAAGCCCGACGAGGCCGCGAGTGAGGCCGCGTCCGCTGGCGTCGACACCATGACCGCCGACGCCCCGACCGCCGACGGCGCCCGCCCCCGACGCCGCTGCCCCGCAGACGCCGGACGGCGGCGCGGTGGAGACGGTCGCGGAAGGCGGGGACACCCCTGCGCGGCTCCGAATCCGGAAAGCGAGTCGAGCGATTTCCTGGTCAGCCTCGTCGGCGCGATGCGCGGTGTGGCCGAGACCTCACGCGACGCCAGCCTGGCCGACCTGCGCACCGCGGTCGACGCGCACATCGAGCAGCTGAACGCCACCTCGGCCGAGAAGGAAACGGACCTGCGCCGCGCAGCCGACCTCGACCTGCAGGGCGTCGGGGACTGGGAGCGCGACGAGATCGAGCGCATCAAGTCCGAGGCCGAGACCCGGCGAGATGCGCGCCGAACCAAGCTGGACCAGCAGCTGGCCGAGCACCGCACGGCCAGCGAGCGCGAGGTCGAGGCGACGCGCACGCGACTGGCCGACCACGAGCGGGAGCTGGCCGCCTTCTTCGGCCAGCTGGGCGAGATCAGCGATCCGGCCGCCTTCGTGGCCGCTGCCAAGCGCATGCCGCGCGCGCCCGAGCTGAACAGCCCGGCAACCACCGTCTCCGTCCCCGCCGAGGGCGCCCCTGACAACGGCGCCGCCGCGGAGGACGCGCGACCCCTGCCGATGACCCGCGTCTCGCGGCCATGGGCATGGCGGCCGGCACCGACACGACAGCTGAGACCGACGCTGCCCCGGCCGCCGAGGCCGAGGGCACCGCGCCAGCAGAGGCCGCCGGCACGCCCGAGATGGGCGACGCCTCCACGGACAACCGACTGGCCGCGCGCCTGGCGCAGCTGGACCAGCGCATAGCCGGCGGGACGCAGGCGGTCGCCGCCGCGGCCCCCGCGCCGGCGAACGGCAGCGAGACGTCGACCGCCGTCATCGTCAAGGGCCTCGGCAGCTTCGGCGCCATCACCAGCTTCAAGCAGGCGCTCGAGCGCGTCGAGGGCGTGCGCGGCGTGACCCTGTCGCTCGGCCCGACCGGTGAGTTCGTCTACCGCGCCAGCCACGCCGCGGACTTCGACATGGTTGCTGCCGTGCAGAGCGTGGAAGGTCCCTCGGCCACGGTCGAGGACACCGACGGGACCCTGGTCGTCACCCTCAGCCGCGCGCGCTGAGCTCCCGCTCCCGGGTCGTCGGCGCGCCCCGTGATAGACTCCCAAGCACGGCGCTGACCGTGAGGAGTACCCCTCCATCGGCCACCAAGAGAGGGCGAGCCATGGGCTGAGAGCCCGCCCGGGAGCGAGAGGGAGAAGGTCGCACGCGAGCCGGCCGGGTCCGCCCGATACCGCGGGACACGAGGGTGCATCGGTCCAGCCAGTGCACCGAACGAAGGTGGTACCACGACGAGCCCGTTCGTCCTTCGACGGACGGGCTTCTGCTTGCCCTCATGAAGGAGCCGGACCGATGACGACGACGCGCCGCGACCTGCCGACGCGCTACGACGCTGCCGCGGTCGAGCCCGGCATCTATGAGCGCTGGCTGGAGAGCGGCGCCTTCTCACCCGCGGCAGAGCCGACGTCCGGGGCCGAGCGCTTCGTGATCACCATGCCGCCGCCGAACGTCACCGGCGCATTGCACAACGGGCATGCGGTCTTCGTGACGCTCGAGGACCTGTTGATCCGCTACCACCGCATGCGCGGCGACGACACGCTGTGGGTGCCGGGCGTCGACCACGCCAGCATCGCCGCCCAGTTCGTGCTGGACAAGATCATTGGCGAGGAGGGGGAGACGCGCGCGTCGCTGGGCCGCGAGCGCTACCTGGAGCGCATGTGGCAGTTCATGGACGAGACGCGCGGCGTCATCGGCCACCAGATGCGCCGCCTGGGTGCCAGCGCCGACTGGTCGCGGGAGCGCTTCACCATGGATGCCGGCAGCGCACGGGCGGTGCGGGTCGCCTTCAAGCGCCTGTGGGACGCGGACCTGGCATACCGGGGCGAAGCGCTGGTCAACTGGTGCCCGCGCTGTCGCACCACCATCAGCGACCTGGAGAACGTGAAGCACGAGGAGTCCGGGACGCTGTGGAGCATTCGCTACCACCTTGCCAACGCGGACGGCACGCCCGATCCCGACGCCTGGATCACGGTGGCCACCACGCGCCCGGAGACGATCTTCGGCGACACGGCCGTGGCGGTGCATCCGGAGGACGATCGCTACCGGGCCCTCGTCGGCCGCGAGGCCATCCTGCCGTTCCTCGGCCGGCGCCTGCCGATCATTGCCGACGAGCACGTGGAGCGCGAGTTCGGCACGGGGGCAGTCAAGATCACGCCTGCCCATGACTTCGACGACTACGAGGTGGGGCGGCGCCACGACCTGCCGCTCATCAACGTCCTGGACGAGGACGCTCGCCTGAACGACGAGGCGGGCGAGTTCGCCGGCCTGGATCGCTACGAGGCCCGCCCGCTCATCGTCGAGCGGCTGACCGCCATGGGCGACCTGGAGGGGGAAGCACCCCACCAGATGGTGATCGGCCGCTGCGACCGCTGCGGCACGGTGGTCGAGCCGCGCCTGTCGATCCAGTGGTTCGTGCGCGCCGGGCCGCTCGCCGAGCGCGCGCTCGCCAGCGTGCGCGACGGGCGCACCAGGATCATGCCGGCGCACTTCGAGAAGGTCTATGCCCACTGGATGGAGAACATCCATGACTGGGCGGTGGGCCGCCAGCTGTGGTGGGGCCATCGGATCCCGGCCTGGTACTGCCCGGATGGCCACATCACCGTGTCCGACGCCGAGGATGGGCCCGATGCCTGCGCGACCTGCGGCCGGCCGGCGGCGGAGCTGACGCAGGAGACCGACATCTTCGACACCTGGTTCAGCAGCGGCCTGTGGCCGTTCAGCACTCTGGGCTGGCCGGACGACACGCCCGACTACCGACGCTTCTATCCGACCTCGGTAATGGAGACCGGCTACGACATCCTCTTCTTCTGGGTGGCGCGCATGATGATGCTGGGCCTCTTCCTGACCGATGCGGAGCCCTTCCACACCGTCTTCCTGCACGGCATCGTGCGGGCCGAGGGCGGCGTCAAGATGGGAAAGACCAAGGGCAACGTGGTCGATCCGCTGGAGGTGGTCGAAGAGTTCGGCGCCGACGCCATGCGCTTTGCGCTCGTGGTCGGGACGTCGCCCGGCAGCGATCAGCGGCTGACCGGGGCCAAGATCCAGGGGGCGCGCAACTTCACCAACAAGCTGTGGAACGCGGCTCGCTTCGTGATCGGCGCGCGACCGGAACAGCTGGCCGAACCGGACGGTGACGCTGGCCTGGCCGAGCGCTGGATCGCATCTCGCCTGGCCGATGCCACGGCCCGCGCCACCCGACAGCTGGACGAGCTGGATGTCTCCGCCTACGCGGGCGGAATGTACGACTTCGCCTGGAGCGACTACTGCGACTGGTTCCTGGAGATGGCCAAGCTCGAGCTGCGCCGCGAGGACGCCTCGGACGGGGAGCGCTCGCGTGTCTGGTGGTCTGCGGCGCGCACGCTGGCCGCCATGCTTCGCCTGCTGCACCCGATCATGCCGTTCGTGACGGAAGAGATCTGGAGCCAGCTGCACGCCCTCGAGCCCAGGCTCACCGACGGCGAGCCGCTGCTCATCAGTGCCGCCTGGCCGGAGGCGGGCGAACCGGACGCCGCCGCTCGAAACGCAGGTGGCCGGCCTGATCGAGCTGGTGCGTGGCGTGCGCAACCTCCGCTCGGTGGCCGGCGTGCCCGCCGGCGAATGGATTCCCGCTGGCGATCGCCCCGGCCGATGGGTCGGTGGCGCGTGGCCTGGACACGGCCCTTCGCTTCCTGGAGCCGATGGCGCGCGCGCGACCGATCGAGCTGCGCCAGGGCGAGACCGCTCCGTCCGGCGCGCTGGCGACCACCAGCGGCCTGGGCGTGGCCTGGATGGAGCGTATCGGAGGCCAACGCCGCGACCGCCGGCCGCGAGGCGTACCTGCAGGAAGGGATCGAACGCCTGGAGAAGCTGCTGGGCGATGCTCGCTTCGTCGAGCGCGCCCCGGCGGCGGTCGTGCAACGCGAGCGCGAGCGTCTGGAGGAGCTGCGGACGCAGCTCACCGGCCTGACCGGCGCCGGCGCCTGACTTCGCACCTGACCCGATCGGGCTATCGCGGAGCGCGCGGGTACCGCTGTTAGAATCGGCCGCGCTGACCCACACCCAGGGGACCTGCATGTCTTTCCTCCGACGCAAGAGCAAGGTCGAAGAGGAGCCGCCACCGCCGCCCAGCCCGGTCCAGGAGGACGTCTCAGCCCAGCAGTACACGCTGAAGCTGAACTACCTGGCCAAGTCGAGCGACGGCCTCCGCATGCAGCCCGATCCGGCCGTGCGCGCGATGCTGCCCGGCATCGTCGAGCCGCTGGCCAACTCCCCGGTGGAGACGATCGAGCCGCTCTCGATGGAGTACAGCGACGCCGCTCCCGACCTTGGAGCGGTTCAACGAGATGCAGCAGTGGGTGCTGGCGCGGCGCGAGGTCGGACCCATCGGCCGCCACGCCCTCTACGTGCTGGAATCGACCGATGCGCTGGACATGACGGTCGACACCTTCTTCAGCGCCCTGCTGCACGGCGAGACCGACACCAGCGGCTATCCCGACTACGCGGCCATCGTGGGCGGCCTGGCCAGCCACTGGGACGAGCTGTCGGGCGAGCTGGTCGTGCGCGCCGTGGTGGGCTGGGGCGGCAAGGGCCAGCGCGGTGACACGGATCGCATCAGCCAGCGCCTGCTCAGCTCGCTGTACCAGCAGGTCATCGCGTCGGGATACAGCCTGGGAGCGGCCGAATCGGCACGGGCGCCGTCCGTCGGCGGGCATTCGGGCCTGGTCTGCGCGCACTGCGGCTTCGAGGCGGGGAGCGCCGGCGCGTTCTACTGCCCGAAGTGCGGCATGCGCATGAGCCGGAGCTGATACCGGGCCAATCCGGCGTCCGACGCCCTGGCGGGCGCATCGGGCCAGTACCTTTGGCGGGACCTCGTAGGCCCTGGTCCCATTGTCGTGCGGGTGGGTGCGCCCAATAGTTGTGTGGTCCGCAACCGTTCCAACCGCACCGAAGGGAACCGATGGAGCGTCCTACCGTTCTTTTGGCCATGGCCGACAACGGCAACGGCCTCGCCGCTGACCTGGCCCGTGCAGGCTTCGACACCCTGACCGACAGCGCCGCCGCCCTGACCACCCTGGCCGATGGTGGGCGCGTCGACCTGGCCGTGATCGACTGCGACCTGCCGGCAGAGACGACGCAGCCGCTGTACGCCGCGATCCATGGCGACAGGCCGGTTCCGACGCTGCTCCTCTTCGGCGACGAGATCCCCGAGTTTGCGACCACTGCGACCTCGACCCGCGACGAGTACGCGGTCAAGCCGATCCCCAGCGATGCGCTGATCTACCGACTGCAGGCGCTGCTCATCCGATCCGGCCTGGCCCTGCCCGGCGAGGAGACGGCACTGACCACCGCCACGGCCGAGGACGGCACGATCATCGGCGAGGGGCGCGTGATCAGCATCTTCGCCCCGAAGGGCGGGGTCGGAAAGACGACCGTCTCGGTCAACACGGCCGTCGCGCTGCGCGAGCAGACGCGTTCCAACGTCCTCCTCTTCGACGCCGACGTGGGCGTCGGCAACGTCACCTCCGTGCTGGCGGTCAAGTACCGCATGGGGCTGGCCGACCTGGCCGACTCCGGGCCCGAGGAGTGGACCGATGCCGCCTTCGAGCACTGCATCGCCACGCACGAGCCGTCGGGCGTTCGCGTCATGACCTGGGGCAGCGACCCGGCCGACTCCGAGAACGTTGGCGTCGACCTGCTGATCGCCGCGCTGCGCTGGGCCAAGGCTCACCACACGTACGTGGTGGTCGACACCCATCCTGGCTACGACGACCGCACCATGGCCATGCTGACGCTGGCCAACGAGATCCTGCTGGTGGTGACCCCGGAGGTCGGCGCGCTTCGCAACAGCGCGCAGTTCCTGGGCCTTGCCCGCGAGGTCGGCCTGGGAGACATCGTCCGGGTGGTCGTGAATCGCGCCAACCACGGCATCCGCCTACCCGACATCGAGGAAGTGCTCAAGCTGCCCGTCAGCGCCACGGTGGTCTCGAACGGGCCGAAGGCCGTCATCGCCTCGAACGAGGGGCAGCCGGTGATCTCCAAGTTCCCGCGCGAGAAGATCTCGACGGACCTGCACAACGTCGCGCGCATCGTGGTCCAGGGCGAGACCCCGAAGGTCTCGGCGCCGCAGCGGCGCTCGTGGCTGGCCCAGCTCGTCTCCCGCACCTCGAACGCCTGATCCCCCTCCGCACCAGGCGGTGACGCCTGTGCGATCATGCGCCCGCCGTGCCGACGTATGACTACCAGTGCCGCCAGTGCGGGCACACCATCGAGGTGATCCACTCCATGCAGGAGTCGGGTCCGGAGCGCTGTGAACGCTGCGGCGGCGAGCTCCGCCGGGTGTTCTTCCCGGCCGGCATCATCTTCAAGGGCAGCGGCTTCTACAAGACCGATTCACGCTCGGCCGGCTCGTCATCCACGTCGACCTCCGGGTCAACCCCGGCCAAGCCGTCTTCCAGCAGCGAGACGAAGCCGAGCTCCGGAGACTCTGGCGGTGGCGCTTCGAGCAGCAGCTCGGCGCCGGCCAAGGACGCTGGGACGAAGGAGAGCGCCTAGGCCTGCGAGCGGCTAGGCCGAACGGGCCTGTGGGGTGCCGCAGCGGCGGCAGAACCGTGCCGATGCGCTGAGCGACAGGCCGCATTCGCCGCACGACTGGACGCCGACGTGGCTCATGGCGCCGGCGACCTCTCGCGCCGATGCCTCCCAGAACGCGCCGGGGGCCGGCAGCCCGGAGGCGGTCCGCATGGCCATCTCCCTGGCGGAGACCGCGCCGCCGCTCGAGCGATACGGCAGGACGTTCGAGCGGTCCGGTCCACCGTTCCCTCGCCCGGGTCGCCGATCCCCAGCAGGTCGAGCTGCGCCTTGCGGGCGGCAACCGACGCGTCGTCCGCCTGGGCCGCGACGCGGTCGGCGTCAGGCACCTGCGGCGGCAGCTGCTGCTGTGGCATCGGGATGATGGTTTCGCTGATGGGGCGGATCGGCTCCGGCGCGGCGATCTCCGGCTCAGGCTCGACGTCTGCGACGACTGGCTCCGGCTCCGGCTCCGGTGCGGTCTCGGCACCACCTGCTCAGGCTCGTGCGTCGCCGCCTCCAGCATGGCTGCCATGGCAGCGGCGGTGACGGATCGACCACACCCGGCTCCGGCTCGACGTCGCCTCGGCCACCACCGCGGCGGCATGACCGCATCAGGTACCTCGGGCTCCGGCTCCGGTGCGACCTCGGCCACCACCGGCTCCGGCTCGAGGGCGATCGCCGCATCCTCTTCCCAGGCGACGACGCGGAGCGGCGGATAGTCGTCGGCACTGGCGGCATCGATGGCGGCGGCGGCCATGGCGGCGTCCGGCCGATCGCTCGGGCTCTCGGCTCCGGCTCGGGCTCGACTCGACTTCGGCCACCATCGGCTCCGGCTCGTGACGGCGCCAGCTCGGCCTCCGGCCAGGCAGGCTCGGCGCCATTGGTCGGCGCGTGGGCCAGGTCCTCGCTGGGCCAGGACTCCAGGCCGAGCCTGCGGTTGAGGTCGGCCTGATCCATCTCCGCCTGGGCGGCGGTCGCGGCGATCTCCGGATGCTGCGCGTGGAACGCATGCCTCGAAGCGCTCCAGCAGGTCGTCGGTGCCCGCGATCGGGACGCAGGTGCGGCAGCGGCCGGCGTCGTCGTTCCAGCAGTTCAGGCAGGTGTACTGCCGGCAGTTGATGCAGAAGTTGAACGACTCGTGGAACGCTTCCAGCTGCTGGGAGGCGAGCGCCTCTTCCTCGCTGCGCATCGCGTCGCCGACGGCGTCGCCGAGCGCGTCCTGGCTCATGATGTAGTTCTTGAGCCCGGAGATCAGCCCGCGCGTCTTGCGCATGGTGTTCAGCTGCGTCGGAGCGGCGAACTCGTACCGAGTGCCGCACCGCTCGCAGAAGGATTCAGTTAGCGCTTCGGGCATCATGTCGAAGAGCGGCGTCCCATGCGGGTCTTGCGTTCAGGGAGCGAAAGTATAGCGACGCTCCTCCATGCGCGCCGTATGGCCGGATTGGTGGCCGGCGGCGGCGTTGGTACCCTTCCGTCACGCTCGGCGACCGTACCGGACCGCCCTCGACCCATGCTAGGATCGGGCGCCATGGGCATCTTTTCGCGCCTCGAAGCCTTCTTCGAGCGGCTGTTCGAGGCGCCGGCAGGCCGTCTGGGGGCATCCCTGCAGCCGGTCTCGCTGGAGAAGCGGATCGAGCGCGCCATGGATACGAACCGCTCGTATCGCGACGACGGCGTGATCGTGCCCAACGAGTACACGCTCCACCTCAACCCGGCCGATTACGAGACCTTCGCGTCGTATCGCGGGTCGCTGGAGGACGATCTGGCACACCGGGTGCTCAGTCGCGCGCGGCATGAGCGCTACACCCTGGTCGCCCGCCCGCGGGTCCGGATCCTGTCCGACTCATCGGTCCCGCGGCGGGACGTCCGCGTGGCGGCGAACGTCATGGACGACGAGGGCGCGCGCATGCGCGACGACAAGCCCGTGCCGGCGTCGTCCGACACGGTCGTCTTCGCCAGGCCCGGCGCTGACGCGCCGCCCCCCGACTCCGCCCAGCGCGCCTACCTGCTGGTGAAGACCGATGGCGCGCCGCCGGTCCAGTTCGAGCTGGGAGGCGCCCTGATCAGCATCGGCCGCGCCAGCGACAACGACGTGATCGTCGACGACGGGCTGGTCAGCCGCCATCATTGC
This sequence comes from uncultured Chloroflexia bacterium, assembly GCA_963720505.1. Taxonomy (GTDB): domain Bacteria; phylum Chloroflexota; class Limnocylindria; order QHBO01; family QHBO01; genus DASSCW01. The sequence goes on along the minus strand of CAVRFT010000002.1, from coordinate 314,920 downwards.
CAGCTGAAGCTGCAGCACGGCGCCTACGGCTTTGCCGACCTGGGCAGCCGCAACGGCTCGTTCGTGAACGGGCACCAGGTCAACGAGATCGCGCTGGGGCCGGGCGACGTGATCCGCATCGGCTCGACGGAGATCGAGTTCCAGGTGCGCGGATGACCGGGGAGATCCTCCGGATCCTGCTCCTCATCCTCCAACTGGCGTTCCTGGGCCTCCTCTACCTGATCCTGCTGGCATTCGTGCGGTCCCTGCTGCGCGACCTGCGCGGCGCCGAGCGGGCGCAGCTGGCCAGCCAGGCCGGCATCGGGCGCCTGGCGGTGCTCGAGTCGCCCGACGACGAGCCGCCCGCCGGTCGGGCCATTGCCCTGGGACCGATCAACTCCATCGGCCGCAACGTCAACAACACCATCTTCATCGACGATGACTTCGTCAGCGCCAACCACGCCATGCTCACCTTCCGGGGACGCAGCTGGTTCGTGGAGGACCAGGGCAGCACCAACGGCACCTACGTCAACGGCCACCGCATCGATCGGCCGGTGGCGCTGTCGTTCGGCGACGAGCTGACCATCGGTCGGGTCAGGATGCGGCTTGAGCGCTGACGCCGCCGCGCGCCGGCGGGCGCGCGTGACCTGGCGGTGGGTCGAGCTGCGGATGATGCTGCCGCTGCTGATCCTGCTGCCGATCGGCTTCGCGGCCACCAACATCTACCGCACGGCGGCAGCCGATCCAGGGCCGATGATCCTGGCCGCCATCTACATCGTGATGATGCTGGCCGCCCACTTCGTGCTGGTGGCCACGGGCAATCGCGGCGACCCGCTGCTGCTGCCGCTGGTGGCGGTCATCGGCGGGATCGGGATCGTGATGCTCAACCGCCTGGCCCCGGACGTTGGCAGCACCAGCGCCTTCGGGTTGAACCTCAACGTCGCCGAGACGCAGCTGCTGTGGTTCGGGGTCGGACTGCTGGCCATGCTGACCATCGCCATCGGCCTGCGCGACGACCGCTTCCTGCGTCACTACAAGTACACCTGGGCGCTGGCCGGCATCGCCCTGCTGATCTTCACCTTCCTGTTCGGCACCGAGGTCAACGGCGCTCGGCTGTGGATCTACCTGGGGCCGATCGGCTTCCAGCCGACCGAGTTCATCAAGATCGTGCTGGTGCTCTTCATTGCCGGCTACCTGGCGGAGCACCGGGCGCTGCTGCGCGATGCCAGCCTCCGGCTTGGACCGATCCGGGTGCCGCCGCTGCCCTACCTGCTGCCGATGCTGGCCATCTTCGTCCTGGTCATGCTGGTGGTGGTCGTCAGCAAGGACCTGGGCACCGCGCTCCTCTTCTTCGGCATCTTCCTGACCATGCTGTTCGTCGCCACCGGGCGGCGCAGCTACGTGCTGATCGGCCTGCTCCTGTTCCTGGCCGGTTCGTTCGTGGCGTCGCGCCTGTTCGAGCACGTCGCGCGGCGCGTGGACGCCTGGCTCGATCCCTTCGCCGATCCCACCGGGGCGGGCTACCAGACCGTGCAGGCGCTGTACGCCTTCGGGCGCGGCGGCCTGTTCGGCGAGGGGCTGGGCCAGTCGCTGCTGCCCACCACCGGCGGCCGCTTCTTCGGGGTGGAGACCGACTTCATCTTCGCGGTGATCGCCGAGGAGCTGGGCGTGATCGGGGCCTGCGGGCTGCTGGCGCTGACGCTGGCGCTCGTCTTCCGCGGCCTGCGGGTGGCGATCCTGGCCCGCGATGACTTCAGCGCCATGCTGGCGGTGGGGCTGACCGTGAGCCTGGGGCTGCAGACGCTGATCATCACCGCCGGGATCGTGAAGCTGATTCCGCTCACCGGCATCACCTTCCCGTTCGTGAGCTACGGCGGGTCGAGCCTGCTGGCCAGCTTCATCATCATCGGGCTGCTGCTGGCCATCAGCCACCGGTCGGCGATGGCGGCCGAGCGGGAGGGCCGCGGACCGTGATCGCGGTCCAGGTCCGGCGGCTGGCGCGTCTACCTCGTCCTGGCCTTCGCCATCGTGACGCTGGCGCATCAGCTGGTGGCAGGTGGTGGACGCCCCGGCGCTGGCCGCGCGGCCGGACAACCCGGAGGTGATCGTGGCGCGGCGCAGCATGCCGCGCGGCTCGATCTTCGACGTGCGCGGCAACGTCCTGGCCTCGAGCCAGGTGATCGACGGCCTCAGCCGGCGCACCTACACCGACCCGGCCTTCACCCACCTCATCGGATATCGCCAGCCTGCGCTTCGGCACCACCGGCCTGGAGCGCGTCTGGGACGACATCCTGATCGGCCAGACCGATCCGAACCCGGTCAACGACATCGTGGACGACGTGCTGGGACGCGAGCCGCGGCCGCGGGACCTGACGCTGACCGTGGACCAGCGGCTGCAGGACTTCGCCGCGGCGCCAGCTGGGACCGGACATCGGGGCGGTGGTGGCCATCGACCCGCGCACCGGGGCGGTGCTGGCCATGACCTCGACGCCGACCTTCGACGCCACGCCCATCTCCGGCGACCCGGCGAGCGCCGGACCGGCCATGAACCAGATCCGAGAACCAGCCCGGCAACCCGCTGGTGGCGCGCGACCGGCAGGGCCACTACACGCCCGGCTCGATCATGAAGATCGTCACCGCCGCCGCGGGACTCGAGACCGGCGCCATCACGCCGGAGACGACCTTCCCCGACCAGCCGCGCCAGGAGACCGAGGGCTTCGTGGTCGATGGGTTCCGCGTGCTGGAGCACGACCTCAGCCCCGTCGCGCCGGCGCTGTGGGCGCTGTCCGAGGCGCTGCAGGTGTCGAGCAACATCTTCTTCGCCCATGTCGGCCTGGAGGTCGGCCCGGAGGCTTACCTGGACCAGGCGCGTGCCTTCGGCTTCTGCTCCGGCCTGGCCATCGGCGACCCGGACCGCCCGCTGCCGGTGGCGGCGTCCTACGTGACGACGCCGCAGGACGGCGACTGTTCTCCCTTCAGCGATCGCGCCGAGCTGGCCCAGGCCTCCTTCGGGCAGGGACGCGTCAGCGTCACGCCGGTCCAGATGGCGCTGGTGGCGGCGACCATCGCCAACGACGGCGTCATGCCCGCACCGTACGTGGTGCGCGACGTCCGTGCGCACGCCAGCCGGCCGGCCCGCGGTCCGAGCGACCAGGTGCTCGAGACGCTCTCGCCGCCCGAGGGGTACGCGGGTCGTCAGCTCCGGCACGGCGTCCCAGGTGCGCTCCGCCATGGTCGACGCGGTCGAGGGTCCGCTGGGTCGCCTCTACGCCGGCGCAGGGGCGGTGAGCAACTTCGGAGTCCCCGGCGTGCGAACCGCCGGCAAGACCGGCACGGCCGAGCTGGGGCCCGGGCGGGAGCCGCACTCCTGGTTCATCGGCTTCGCGCCGGCCCAGGGCTCGGCCACGCCGGCCATCGCGGTGGCGGTGATCGTGGAGGGCGGCGGCTCAGGCTCGGGTCGAGCGGCGCCCATCGGCGGGGCGGTGATGGCCGAGTGGCTGAAGATCCTGGGCGCGGGCGGCTGAGGGCACCGCATCGGCCCCGACGGCGTCTGGAAGGTTGAACGGCATCGGCGCCTGAACCACTCTGTAACAGGGTGGGGTATTGTGAAGTGCAGGGTGCCCATCCTCACGGAGCCCCAATCCAGACGAAGGATCTCGAGCATCACATGGTGAAGAACGTCCAGGAGCCGGCCGAGCGCGTCGTCGCCAACGTCGAGCGCGTCATCGTCGGCAAGCACGTCGAGGTCCGGATGGCCCTCGTCGCCCTCCTCTGCGAAGGTCACATCCTGATCGAAGACGTGCCGGGCGTCGGCAAGACGATGCTGGCCAAGGCGGTCTCCAAGTCCATCGGCTGCAGCTTCCGGCGCATCCAGTTCACCCCGGACCTGCTGCCCTCCGACGTGACCGGCCTCTCCATCTTCAACCAGAAGACCCAGGAGTTCGAGTTCCGGCCGGGACCGATCATGGCGCAGGTGGTGCTGGCCGACGAGATCAACCGGGCCACCCCCAAGACCCAGTCCGCGCTGCTGGAGTGCATGGAGGAGCGGCAGGCGACCATCGACGGGACGACCTATCCGATGCCGTCCCCGTTCCTGGTCATCGCCACCCAGAACCCGATCGAGTACGAGGGCACCTTCGCACTGCCCGAGGCGCAGCTCGACCGGTTCATGCTCCGCCTCCGCCTTGGCTATCCAAAGGCGATGGAGGAGATCGTCATCCTGGACGAGCAGAAGCGCCTGCATCCGATCGACGACCTCCGCCAGGTCCTGGACCTGGAGGAGCTGCGCCAGATGCAGTCCGGGATCAAGGAGATCTACGTCGACCAGACCGTGGCCGAGTACATCGTCCGGCTGGTCACCGCCACGCGCGAGCATCCGGACGTCTATCTGGGAGCGTCGCCGCGCGGTTCGCTGAACCTGTACCGCTCGGGCCAGGCGCTGGCCGCGCTCGAGGGTCGCGACTATGTCATCCCCGACGACGTGAAGCAGCTGGCCGTCGCCGTGCTCGCCCATCGGCTGATCATCAAGAGCCAGGCCTCGCTGCGCGAGATCGATCCCGATTCGATCGTGCGCGAGATCCTGGCCCAGGTGCCGATCGGCGAGGCGAGCAGCGCCACGGCGGGTCCGGTCTAGCGCGCCTTCGGTAGCGAGGTCCCGCGCCACATGGGCAGCCTGGCGAAACAGCTCCGGTTCGTGTTCCTTGGCACCGTGCTGGTGGTGGCTGCCTTCAGCACGGGCATCAGCTTCCTCTTCTTCCTGGTCTACCTGCTGGGCGGCCTGCTGCTGGCCTCGTGGCTGTACGCGCGGCGCGGGCTGCAGGGGCTGCGCGCCGGCTACCACGTGCTGAACCCCCGCGCCCAGGTGGGCGAGGTGCTGCAGGCCGTCTACCGCGTCGACAACGAGACCGGCTGGGGCAAGCCATGGGTGGAGCTGTGGAACGACTCGACCCTGCCGGCGCCGCTGCCGGGCCGGGTGATCGGGGTCGCCTCGCGCGGCAGCCGGCAGTGGCTGGCCAAGGTCACGCTGCTGCGCCGTGGCTCGTACCGGCTCGGCGCCCTGCGCGTGCGCACCGGCGACCCGTTCGGCCTGTTCACCAGCGAGATGGTGGTCGGCCAGCCGACCTGGGTGGTCGTCTTCCCGAAGGTGCACGAGCTGCCGCACTGGCGCCTGCCTCCATCGCCGGTCGACGGCACCGCACCGTCGCGCCGTCGGTTCGAGGCTGCCAGCCCGCTGGTCAGCAGCATCCGGCCCTACGTCCATGGCGACGCCATCAACCGCATCCACTGGCTCTCCAGCGTGCGCCACTCCGAGCTGCACGTGAAGGAGTTCGACCTCGAGCAGACCGCCGACCTGTGGCTGCTGCTCGACCTGGAGCGCTCTGCGCATGCCGGCGTCGGGGAGTCGGCATCGGTGGAGGCTGCGGTCAGCGCCGCCGCGTCGATCGCCGTGCAGACGCTGGGCGAGAACCGCGCGGTGGGCATGACCGTCTCATCGCGCCGCCAGCACGTCCTCACCCCGGATCGCGGCACGCGGGTCGAGCAGAAGATCCTGCACCTGCTGGCCAACGTCCAGGCCGATGGGTCCCGCCCGCTGGCCGAAATCCTGGTGGCCTCGCTGCCGCAGCTGCGGCGCGGCATGACGCTGTGCATCGTCACCGGCTCCACCGACCGCGAGTGGGTCCGCGCGCTGGCCTCGCTGCGGCGCCGCGGGGTGGGCACGGTGGTGGTGCTGCTCGACCGCGACAGCTATGTGGGCCGCAGCGACGAGTCATCGGCCGAGATGTCGGCGGTGCGGCATGCCCTGGCCGAGTACGACATCGCCTACCACCTGCTGCGTGCTGACGACGACATCCCCGAGGTGCTGGGAGGCGCAACCCGCCGTCGCACCCCGCGACCCGCCCCGATGACCAGGGAACAGCTCAATGCCTGAGGGAATGCGCCGCTACCTGCAGCCGCGCGAGGGCTGGCTGTCAGCCGCCCTGCTGATGGTCATGCTGCTCAGCCTGAGCTGGAGCGTGCAGCGCGCCGAGTGGCTCGAGCAGACCGAGTTCCTGGTGCCGATCGCCTTCTTCGCGCTGCTGCTGGGGACCGTCCTGGCGCTGAGCCCGTTGAGCGTCACGCTGACGCTGCCGATCAGCGCGGTCGTGGGGGCCGGCATCGTGCTGTGGACGATCGGCGGCGAGTACTTCGCGGAGCTGCCGCAGGGCCGTTCGGTTCCTGACCCTGCGAGATGACGCGATCGGCTGGATCCGGATCCTGCTCGAACGCGGGTACGCGCCGCAGCTCACGCCCGTACGCGGTCGGGCTGGGCGTGCTGATGTGGGTCACCGCCTTCATCGCCGCCTACACCATGTACCGGCACCATCGGGTGCTCGACGCCATCCTCCTGGTCGGCGCGCTGCTGATCGCGAACATGTCGGCCACTCTGACCGACCTCTTCCCGTACCTCGTGCTGTTCATGCTGGCCGCCCTGCTGCTCTGGCTGCGAGCCGCCCTGATCGGTCGCGAGGAGGGCTGGCAGCGCCGCCGCGTCAACGAGAACAGCGAGGTGCCGGCCGCCATCATGCGCAGCGGCCTGGTCTTCATCGCCGGCAGCCTGGTGCTGTCGATCGGTCCTCACCTCGGTCGCGGTGGCGGCGCCGCTGACCGCCGTGTGGAACAACCTGGACACGGTCTGGAGCGGCGTCCGCGACAACCTGGACGGCGTCTTCGGCGGGCTCAGCAACCCCGAGTCGCGATTCACCGGCACGAACTTCGGGCCCAGCTTCCGCATCGCCGGCAAATGGAGCAGCAGTGACGAGCCGGTGCTGACCGTGGCGGCCTCGAAGGGCCTGTACCTGCGCGCCGTGACCTACGACGTCTACAACGGCCGCAGCTGGGACCAGACCCCGGGGCGTGAGCGGCGGGTGGAGAGCCAGCAGGAGACCTTCCCGGACGGGAGTCCGGAGAAGCCGACCGCCGGCGACGCCTTCGAGAACGAGACCATCGAGGTCCAGATCCAGAAGCCCACCGGCCGCTACCTCGTGTCGGCTGGCTACCCGATCAAGACCTATCGCGCCGGTGCTCGTGGTCGAGAGCGGCGACCAGCCGGTGCTGGGCGCGCTGAAGGCGACCGGACCGCTGGACGCCGGCGGCAGCTACTCGATGACGGTGGCGCTGAGCAATGCGACCAAGGCCGAGCTGCGCGCCGCGGGCACCGACCTACCCCCGGAGATCGCCCAGTTCTACCTCGGGCACGGCGGGGGTGACCGAGCGCACGCGCGTATCTGGCCCAGCAGGTCGTCGACCAGGCGAACGCCACCACGCCCTTCGACCAGGCCGACGCGCTGGCCCGCTATCTCCGCGGCGACGACTTCGAGTACCGAACCAACGTTCAGCTACCGACCGACGCCTCCCAGGACTTCGTCGACTACTTCCTCTTCGATCCGACCAATGGGCACGTGGGCTTCTGCCAGCACTACGCGTCAGCGATGGTGATCATGGCCCGCACGCTCGGCATCCCCGCCCGGATGGCGGCCGGATTCGCCCCCGGCGAGCGCGTGGCGGTGCCGGGCGCTCCGATCGATGCGCCCGCGTCGCCCCTGTGGCAGGTCCGCCAGAAGAACGCCCACGCCTGGGCCGAGCTCTACTTCCCCGGCTACGGTTGGCAGACGTTCGAGGCGACCAAGGCGATTCGCGCCATCGCCCGGCCGGCTGGCGTGGCATCTCAGCCGGGCGCTTCGGGCGGGCCGCTTCCCAGCGGACCGCCCCGCCTGGATGGCTTGCGACCGGGAGATGGCGAAAAGTTCGCTCTGCCTTCCTCTGGCGAGCAGATCCCCGGTGGTTTCCGTCCCGGCGAGCAATCGGCGACGGGTGGTACGCAGGGCGGCAACCTGCTGGTGATCATCGGCCTGATCGGGATCGTGCTGGGCATCGCCGCCTGGCGCTGGCGCCGCTCCCGCCGCTCGCTGCGCTTCCTGGCACCCGGCGACCGGCAATGGCGCCGGCTGGCCCTGGCGGCGGACCGCGCCGGCGTGGCGCAACGACCGTCGGAGACGATCTACGAGTACGCCGGCTGGCTGGAGGAGCAGATCCCCAAGCAGCAGCCCGAGATCCGGACCATTGCCGACGGCAAGGTGTGGCAGAGCTACTCGGGCCACGGCATCACCGGGGATGCCATTGCGCGGATGGAGGCGGCCTGGAAGCGGCTGCAGTGGCCGCTCGTCTGGCTGGCCGTGCGCCGCCGTCTCCGCGGAGTGCTGCCCAGCCGCTAGACCGGCCGTCCAGGCGAGCGTCAGAGCGCCAGCGGCGCACCTTCCGCTTCGTCCTGGATGAGCTCCGCGTGCCCCTGCAGGTGGGCCGAGTCGTTCCACGCCTCGATCTGCCAAGCCTCGTTCGCTGCCTGCCGGGTCAGGCGCGAGAGGGACGCGTTGTCGACGTCGAGGTTCCACGCCTCGACGACCGGCAGGCCCAGCAGGTGAGCGGCCGCCAATCGCAGGATGCCCCCGTGCGACACCAGGCTGAGCGTCGCGCCGTCATCGCTGATCAGCTCGTCCAGCGCCGCCACGATCCGGGCCGTGGCCGCCTCCAGCGTCTCGCCGCCCGGTGGAATGACCTGGCCGCCGCCGGCGCGCCATGCGGCGTAGCGTTCCGCATCGTTGCGCGCAATCTCGCTGTGCGTCCGTCCCGACCAGGCACCCTGGCCGATCTCCATCAGGCCGGCGTGCGTCTCGACGGCATGCTCGCGCCCGGTCTCGCGCAGGGCTGCGGCCAGTGCCTCGGCGGTGGCCGATGCCCGGGTCAGGGGCGAGGTGACGATCCGCAGCGGGCCATGCTCCTCGGTCGCGAGGCGCCTCCCGAGCAGCAGCGCCTGCTCGACGCCGATCGGATCGAGTGGCGGATCGAGGTGGCCCTGGAAGCGACCCTCGCGATTCCAGGTCGTGACGCCGTGCCGCACCAGCAGCAGGCGAGCTGTCACCGTGCGGCGGCGGAGCGCGATGCCTCGTAGGCGTCTCGGGTGGCCTGGCAGGCGGCGGTCACATCGGTCCCGAAGCCATGGTCGCCCATGGTCTCGCCCATGACTCGCACCGCGTCGACCATCTCGTCGATCTCGACCATGCCCATGTGTCCGAAGCGCATGATCCTGCCCGTCCACTTGCCCTGGCCGCCGGCCACCACCAGCCCGCGGCTCCGCATGTCGGCGTTGAACGGCGCCCACTCCAGGCCGTCCGGCAGCCACGCGGCGGTGACGGTGGCGGACCGATCCTGCGGCTTGGCCACCAATCGCAGCCCCAGGCCTTCGAGGCCGGCCTGCGATCCGGCGGCGATCGCCTCGTGGCGGGCCCAGGTGCGCTCGCGACCCTCCTCCATCAGGCGCCGCACGCCGATCCGCAGGCCGAACAGCACGGCCACGGCCGGGGTCCACGGTGTCTGCCCCTTCTCCGCCCATTTGCGGGCCTCGGCGAAGCTCCAGTAGACGCGCGGCATGCGGGCCGAGGCCTCGGCTTCCTTCGCGCGGGGGCCGATGGCGGCGATGGCGATGCCGGGCGAGGCCATCCACGCCTTCTGGCTGGCGCTGACCACCAGGTCGACGCCCCAGGCATCCATCTCGAACGGCATCGCACCCAGGCCGCTGATGCCATCGACGATGACCAGCGGGTCGCCCGGTGCGGCATGGATGGCGGCAACCAGCGCGCGCAGCGGGTTGGCGACGCCGGTCGAGGTCTCGTTGTGGGTCAGCAGCACAGCGCGGTACGGCGGCGCGTCGGCCAGGCGGGCGGCGAGCGCGGCCGGGTCGGCAGCTTCGCCCCACTCGACCTCGAAGCGGTCGACGTCGGCGCCGAAGGCCTGGGCGATGTCGGCGAAGCGGTCGCCGAAGCCGCCGATGATGACGGCCAGCACCCGGTCGCCGGGAGAGAGGCTGTTGACGATGGCCGCCTCCATCGCTCCCGAGCCGGAGCCGGTGAGCAGGACCACGTCGCCGGAGGTGCCGATCAGCGCGGCCAACCCGTTGGTGATCTCCGCCTGCATCTCGGCGAACTCGCTGCCGCGGTGATCGATCATCGGTGCCGCCTGGGCTTCGCGCACGTCCCGGGGGATCGGCGTGGGGCCGGGGATGCGCAGGTTCTGTTCCATGGGCCGCATCATAATCGGCCGATGGAGGCCCATTGATGCCGCGCAAGCCGCCGGACCTGACCGCGCCCCTGTTCAACGCCGAGCCGCCCACAGATGCGCCCCTGGCGGCCCGCATGCGGCCGCGCAGCCTGGACGAGTTCGTGGGCCAGGTGGCGCTGGTCGGCGAGGATGGCGCCCTGAGCCGGGTGGTGAAGCCCGGCTACCTGCCCTCCATGGTGCTGTGGGGTCCACCGGGCTCTGGCAAGACAACCCTGGCGCGACTGCTGGCGGAGCGCTCGCAGGGCACCTGGCGCCAGCTGTCGGCGGTCACCAGCGGGGTCGCCGACGTCCGCGCGCTGGTGGCAGATGCGAAGGCCCTTCGCCAGCAGGGCGGTCGGACGGTCGCGTTCATCGATGAGCTGCATCGGTTCAACAAGGCCCAGCAGGACGCGCTGCTGCCGCATGTCGAGGACGGGACCATCACCCTGATCGGCGCCACCACCGAAAACCCGTACTACGAGCTGAACTCGCCGCTCCTGTCGCGCCTTCGCGTCTACCGGCTGGAGCCGCTGGCCGAGGAGGAGCTGCGGATCATCGTCGAGCGGGCGTTGAGCGAAGAGCGGGGGCTGGGTGGGCGCATTTCGCTGGCGGATGACGCGCTGGCCTCGCTGCTCGACCTGTCCGGTGGCGATGCGCGGCAGGCGCTGAACATCCTGGAGGCGGCGGCCTCGGTGGCGCCGGACGGCGTCGATATCGGTCCGGAGGCCGTGGCGGAGGCGGCCCAGCAGCGGCTGCTGGCCTACGACCGAGTCGGTGATCAGCACTACGAGGCGGCATCCGCCTTCATCAAGAGCATGCGAGGCAACGACCCTGACGCGGCCCTGTACTGGTGCGCCAGCATGGTGGCGGCGGGGGAGGACCCGACCTTCATCGCCAGACGGATCGTGATCGCGGCCAGCGAGGACGTCGGCAACGCCGATCCGCGGGCCCTGCAGGTGGCGGTGTCGGCGATGCAGGCGGTCGAGATGATCGGGTTGCCGGAGGCGCAGTACGCGCTGGCCCAGGCGGCGGCCTACGTCGCCTCGGCGCCGAAGTCGAACCGGGCCGGCGCCGCCTACTTCAGCGCGCTGGCCGATGTGGAAGAAAAGGGGCGCCTGCCGGTACCGCTCCATCTGCGTCCGTCCTCCCACCGCCGCCTGGCTCGCGAGCATGGCTACGGCAAGGGCTACCTCTACCCGCATGACTTCGCGGACGCCGACGTCGACCAGCAGTACCTGCCCGATGCGCTGGTGGGCCACGTCTACTACGAGCCGTCCGACCAGGGGCTCGAGCAGCAGATTGGCGACCGGCTGGAACGGCTTCGACGCCAGCGGCGCGATCGGAGCAAGGGCTGACCGTGAGCGCGCTCGGCTTCCTGTGGACGTCATTCATCGGTTCGGTGGCCAGCGTCATCCGGCAGGAGCGCACGCGGGCAATTGGCCTGGCGCTGATCGGCCTGTTGGCGACGGGGACGATCTTCTACAGCCTGGTCGAGCGCTGGAGCCCGCTCGATTCCCTCTACTTCTCGGTCACGACCCTCGCCACGGTTGGATATGGCGATTTCGCGCCGACCACGGCCCTGGGCAAGCTCTTCACCATCTTCTTCGTGCTCGCCGGGGTGGGGGTCGTGGTGGCCTTCGCCTCCGAGGTTGCCCGGCAGACCATCAATCGGACCACCGAGGGAGTGGAGGAGCGCGTCGCCCGACGGCGAGAGAAGGAGCTCGCGGCAGAAGAAGTCGCGACGGAGGAGTCGGGCCCGTCGTCGACCGTGTGATCGGAGCGCCTCCCGGCGCGGATCAGATCAGGCCGGTGACGTTGACGAGGATGGTCGCGACGGCCAGCAGCGCGGCCAGGATGATGGCCAGGACGGCGATGTTGCGCAGGTCGCGCTGGACGTAGTGGTACTCGGCCACGGCACGCTCGGTCAGGCGCGATGAGCCAACCGTGACGCGCGGATCTGCGGCACGCGCCCTTGCGCGCGTGGCACCCGTGGAGGTGGAAAGCGGGGGCTGGGCGGCGGCCCGCACTTCGGCATCCGCGATCTCGAAGGCATCGGGCATGGCGCCGGTGGGCGAGCCCTCCTCGACTGGCGGCGTCGGTGCGGCGGCGCCGGTCGCCGGACGGCGCTGCGCCGCGTTGCGCTGGCCCTTGCGCCGGGCGCTCCGGTTGGCTGCCTTGCCTCGTCGAGCCATGGTCCCTCGTGGTGCTGTTCGGATGCCGCGGCGCCGCCGCTGGCACGTGTCGAAGCAGGGTTCAGCCCTGCGGGGCCGGTATGATACCAGCCATTCCGGGTCCCGCCGACAGTCCGCCCGGTGCCGCAAGGCCCATCGCAGCCTCGGAGCGCCCACCGATGGACGAGCTCAACCGCGTCCTGACCGACAACCTCGCCGCCGCGCTGATCGTGATGGCCGTCGCGATCGTCGTGCTGCTGGTGCTGGTGATCCTGCAGTCGATTCGGATGGGGCGCGTGGCGGATGCCTACCGGCGGCTCGTCCGCGATGGCAGCGGCGGATCGCTGGACGACGTGCTGCAATCGCACGTGGCGCGCGTGGAGGAGGTCCGCGGTCGACTGGGCGAGGTCGACGCGATGCAGGCGACGCTGGAGCATCGAACCCAGACCAGCATTCAGCACATCGGGCTGGTTCGCTTCAATCCCTTCGAGGACACCGGCTCCGACCAGAGCTTCGCGCTGGCAATGCTCGACGACCGGCGTGACGGAGTGGTGATCTCCAGCCTGCATGGGCGCACCAATACGCGCCTCTTCGCCAAGCCGGTCGAGGGCGGCACCTCCAGCCACGCCCTGTCGGACGAGGAGGCCCAGGCCATCCGAGCGGCCATGGATGGGACGAACGCCAATCCCGCCTGACGTGCCCGCGATTCCAGACGGAGCCGATCCTGGACCGATTGACCAGCGCCAGCGACGGATCGCCGAACGACGCGTGATCCACGCGCTGCAGCGCATCCACCGTCGAGAGCCGATGGCTGCCGATGCTCGGGTCGACACGGTCGTGGGGGCGGTGCGCACCACGCCGCGGGCGGCCGCGGGCCACCGCGGGTCCACGCCCCTGACGTTGGACGATGCCGGTGTGCGCCAGGTGATCGACGGCATGGTCGGAGCGGGTGCGCTGGTTCGGCGCGGGCACCGCATCCGCCTGCCCAGCCATCGGCCCGGCCTGGACCCGGTCATGCGTGAGCGCGCTGATCGGCTGCTGGAAGGTTTGCGCGAGGCGCGCGCCGATCCGCCGAGGGTGGACGGGCTGGCGGCGCGGCTGGGCATCACGCCGGCCGTCCTGGCCCAGCTGCGGAAGAGCGGGGAGCTGGTCGACGTCGGCGCCGGCGTGGATTTTCCGGCTGACGTGTGGTCGTCGATTGCCGAGCGCGTGGACCGCCTGGCGGCACACGGACCGATCAACGTGTCGCGCCTCCGCGCGGAGCTGCGGACGTCCCGCCGCCACGCGGAGGCGATCCTGGCCTTTCGGCGTGCCGAGCGGCGGCGCCACTACCCGCGGCGCCGGAGCGGCTGACGGCCCACATCGCCGTCCAGTGACGTACACCCGCGAGAGGCCCATGGATCGCGACAGACGAGGTGTCTGGTAAGCGCGCGATAAGGGTCCGGTGAATAGCTCCTGGGCTACCATCGACGAAATGCCAGCGGTCGTACCGTCACCCGACCAGCTCCCGATCTTCGAGGAGTTGGCCGCTCCACCGGCACGCCGCCCCCGTCCGCACCTCCGCATCCAGCCACCGCTGCTCGCCGACCTGACGCCCCGGCAGCGCAAGGCGGTCACCCACGGCAACGGTCCGCTGCTGATCGTGGCTGGCGCCGGAACGGGCAAGACCACGGTCATCACGCGGCGCATCGCCTGGCTCATCGCCGAGAAGCGTGCCAAGCCGTCGGAGATCCTCGCCCTGACGTTCACGGATCGGGCCGCGCTGGAGATGACCGAGCGCGTCGATCGGCTGGTGCCGTACGGCTACACCGACACGGTGATCAGCACCTTCCACGCCTTCGGCGACCGGCTGCTGCGCGATCACGCCCTGGAGGCCGGCCTCTCCGACCGTTCCACGGTCATGTCGCGCGCCGAGCAGGTGATCTTCCTGCGCGAGCACCTGTTCGAGCTGCCACTGGACCGATACCGCCCGCTGGGCGATCCCACCCGCTTCCTCCACGCCCTGGTCACCCTGATCAGCCGCGCCCGCGACGAGGACGTCGATCCGGCGGAGTACCTGGTCGCCGCACACGCGCTGGCTGGCGCCGCCGCGGAGGCGCCGTTCGACGAGTCGTTGGCCGAGGAGGCCGCCCAGCAGGCGGAGCTGGCCGCGCTGTATGTCGCCTACGAGGACCTGATGCGGGCCAACGATCGGTTCGACTTCGGCGACCAGGTCAGCCTGGCCCTGCGCCTGCTGCGCGAGCATCCGGCCGTCCTGGCCGAAGAGCGGCAGCGCTACCGCTACATCCTGGTCGACGAGTTCCAGGACACCAATTACGCCCAGTTCGAGCTGGTCAAGCTGCTGGCTGGCGCGGCCACCGCCAACGTGACCGTGGTGGGCGACGACGACCAGAGCATCTATCGCTTCCGCGGTGCCGCCCTGTCGAACATCCTGGGCTTCCGAACCGCTTTCCCGCGTGCCGGCAGCGTGGTCCTGAATGACAACTTCCGGAGCCGCCAGCCGATCCTGGATGCTGCCTATCGGCTCATCCAGCACAACGACCCGGACCGGCTGGAGGCGCGCGAGGGCCTCGACAAGCGGCTGATCGCCCGGTCGCGCTTCGACCAGCCTGCGGCGGAGTCGGGACCGATCGAGCTGCTCGCCTTCGATACCGGCTCGGACGAGGCCGATGCACTGGGCGAGCGCATCGGCGACTCACTCCGCACCGGCCGGAGCCCGGGTGACCACGCGATCCTGGTGCGCACCAACCGCGACGCGGACCCCATCCTGCGCGCGCTGAACATGGCCCGCATCCCGTGGCGCTTCTCCGGCACGGCCGGCCTGTACCACCAGCCCGAGGTGCGACTGCTGGTCAGCTTCCTGCGCGCCGTCAACGACCCGGAGGATTCCATCAGCTGCTACGACCTGGCCACCTCCGAGATCTTTGGACTCGACCCACAGGCGGTGACCGTCGCGCTGAACGCGGCCAATCGGCGCCGCACTGCGCTGGAGCTGTCGCTGCGCCAGGCGCGCGACGGGGAGCCCGTTCGCTTCGGCCTGCGGGCGATGGAGGTCATCGAGCGCCTGCTGTCCAGCCTGGATCAGCACCGTCAGCTGAGCACGGAGCGCAATGCCGGGGAGCTGCTCTACCACTTCGTCACCAGTAGCGGCTGGCTGGGGCGCCTGGCGCGCGAGGCGCGCGAAGGCGGGGAGGAGCGCCTCGCCAACGTGGCGCGCTTCTTCGAGATCGTGCGTCGCCAGGCCGGCCTGCTGCGCGACGACCGGCTGCCGTTCCTGGTGGCGCAGCTCGACACGCTGATGGAGGCCGGGGACGACCCATCGACCGCGGACGTCGATCTCGATCACGGCGAGGCGGTGCACGTCCTGACCTACCACAAGGCCAAGGGCCTGGAGTTCCCGATCGTGCACATGGTTGGCCTGGTCGACGATCGCTTCCCGACCCGTTCGCGCGGCGACCTGCTGCCGCTGCCAGCGACGCTGGTCCGCGAGTCGGCGCCGGAGGGCGACCACCACCTGGCCGAAGAGCGCCGCCTGTTCTATGTCGGGATGACCCGGGCGCGCGAAGCGCTCCATCTCAGCTGGGCGCGCGACTACGGCTCGCGGACCGCGCGACGGCCGAGCCCCTATCTGCTGGAGGCGCTCGACCTGCCGCCGGCGACCCCAGCCGACCTCCTGCGGCCCAGTGTGGCCGAGCGTCTGGCTCGCAACCAGCGGGCACAGACGCCACCGGCGGGACCCGCCAAGCCACCAAGCCTGGGCGACCGACAGCTGCGCCTGAGCTACGGACAGATCAGCGACTACCTGGACTGCCCGGCGCGCTATCGCTACGCGCACGTCATCCGCCTGCCAACGGCGGCATCGCACCAGATGGCCTACGGCCGCGCCCTCCACGCTGCGGTGCAGGCCTACCATCGCCGGCAGCTGGCGGGTCTGGCCACGTCGCGCGAACAGCTGCAGGCGGAGCTGGATACCGCATGGGAGTCGGTTGGATTCCTCACCCGACAGCACGAGGAGGCGCGCCGCGCCGCGGCCCGAGAGGCCCTTGATCGCTTCTGGGACGAGCAGCAGATCGACCCTGCCCGTCCCGTGGCGGTGGAAGAGGAGTTCTCGGTGATCATGGGCCGGGACCGGGTGCGCGGCCGCTATGACCGCGTCGACCTCGACGCCGACGGGCGGGTCGTGATCACCGACTACAAGTCGGCTGACGTGCGCGATCCGGCCACCGCCGCGCGCCGCTCGCGGGACTCGCTGCAGCTGTCGCTGTATGCGCTCGCCTACGAATCGCAGCACGGCCGCCTGCCCGATGAGCTGGCCCTGCACTTCCTGGATTCCGGCATGGTCGGCCGCAGTGCGCCCACGCCAAAGCGGCTGGAGAAGGCGGCCAGCCAGGTCGCGACGGTGAGTGACGGGATTCGCGCCGGCGACTTCGGGGCCAGTCCATCGCCCATGCGGTGTGGCTTCTGCCCGTTCCGCGACATCTGTCCGGACGCCGCCCGATGACCCGCCCGCCCGCGCGCGTCGTCCATCGGTGAGCCGCCGCACCAGGCTGGCCGTCGCCGCCCTGGCGCTGCTCGCCGTGCTGGTGGCCGGCCTCGTGTTCGCCTTCGCCAGCGTGGCCTGTCCCACCGACACACCCGATCGGCCGTGCCCGGGTGCCGTCAGCAACCGCGTCCTGGTAATCGGGTTTGCGGCACTGGCTGTCGGGCTGCTGGTGGTGCCGTTCGCGCTGCTTTCCGAGTTCGTGATCCGCGGCCGGATGCTGTACCGCGGCGCCTGGGGGCGCGCCACTCGTCGCGGGCTGCTGGCTGGCGGCGCGGTAGCGGGCCTCGGCGGCCTGCGACTGGGCGGGGCGCTGACGGTGCCGGTGGCAATCTTCGTGCTGCTGCTGGTAGCCGCCATCGAGTGGCTGGCCATTCGGCGCTTCGACTCGCCGTGAGCGGCGGACATATTCGCCGGTCAGCCGACCGACGCGGACCTGCTGGCGGAGCTCTATGACCTGGAGCACGACGAGGTGGTCGAGGACCTCGTCTTCTATCGGGAGCAGACGCGCCGCACCGGGCCGGCGGTGCTGGATCTCGGCTGTGGCTCGGGCCGGCTGCTGCGCAGCTTCGCGGCCGGCAAGGGACGGCGCATCGTGGGCATCGACGCGTCCGCTGCCCTGCTGCGCCGGGCTGAGGCGCGGGTCGCGGCCGAGCCGCTGCTGGCGGGCGCCCTGGCCCAGGGCCGGCTGCACCTGGTCGAGGGAGACGTCCGGCGCCTGGAGCAGCTGTCGCTACGCCGCCTGCTCGGCTCGGCGGGGGCCAACCTGGTGGTGGCCGCCGGCGTCATGCCGCACCTGGACGGCCCGGAGGACGCCATGCGCATGCTGGCCGGCGTGGTGCCGCTGCTGGCGCCGCTCGGCCGGCTCATCCTGGACGACCTTGGACCTGCGCTGCTGCCCGAGCGGGACATGCCGCTGTCCGTCGATTGGCGCCGCACCATGAACGGCCGAGAGGTGGTCCGCCGCAGCCAGTTGATGCGTCGCGAGGCGCCCGAAGGGCTGCGCGTGGCCTTCTCCACGATCGTCGACGTAGGACGACCCGATGGTACGATAGCGCGGTTTCCGGCTAGCTATCGACTCTGGTATTCATCGGATGACGCACTCGCCGAGCTCATCCGGCAGGCCGGATTGTCCCTCGAGTTTGCGTACGGCTCGCACGATCTGGACCCGCCCACCGCGGCCAGTGAGCGTCGGATCCTGGTGGTCCGCCGCGCGGGTGAGTGATGAAGGCGGCATCGGCTTGGGGGGCCGCTGAGGACGCAGGGTAGAGGGCAGACTTGCCAGCAGAACAGATCCGGCTCCTGGTGATCGAGGACGTCCCGCAGGTCGCGGCGCACATGCGCCAGCTGCTGCAGGCTCAGTCCCAGATCAAGATGCTTGACGTGGTGACAGCGGGCGACCGCGCGGTGGCCGCCGTCAGCGAGTTCAAGCCCGACGTGGTCATCGTCGACGCGCTGCTGCAGGGCCGCGTCTCCGGCGGAGACGTGGCGCTGGGCGTCCGGCAGTCCCAGCCGCAGGTCGGCGTGGTGATGCTGACCGTGCCACAGAACCCGGTCATCGAGAGCGCCGAGCGCGGCGTCGACAGTGTCCTGAAGATGCCCTTCTCGGGGTTCGACCTCACGACCATCGTGCGCAAGACCTACGAGCTGCGCAGCGCCCAGGCGACGCGCGAAGGCAGCATGATGATCTCGCTCTTCTCGCCGAAGGGCGGGGTCGGACGGACCACCATCGCGTACAACCTGGCCGTTGCCCTGGGCGTCGACCATCGGGTCTGCCTGGTCGACGGCTCGCTGCAGTTCAGCGATCTGCGCGGCCTGCTGCGGGTGCCGGCCACGGCGCCGTCGATCGTGAACCTGCCGACCGACCGCATCCGCGAGGCCGACGTCGCGGACGTGGCCTGGAAGGATCCGTCCGGCATCGACATCCTGCTGGCTCCTCCGCGAGTCGAGATGGCCGAGATGGTCACCGTCCGCGACCTTGAGAAGGCGCTCAGCATCCTGCGCCAGCTCTATCAATTCGTGGTGATCGACACGCGCGCCGGCCTGGGTGACGACGTCCTCGTCTTCCTGGACGCGTCAGACCTGATCCTGCAGGTGCTGACCTACGACTCGATGGCGATCCGCAACCTGGCCATGGCCGGCGAGGCGTTCGACGCCATCGGCTATCCGGCCACCAAGCTCGCCACCCTCCTGAACCGATCCGACTCGACCGGCGGCATCAGCAAGGCCGATGTCGAGACGGCACTCGGCAGCCCCATCGACTTCGAGATCGTGTCCGATGGTCGCCTGGTGGTGGCGGCCAACAACGAGGGCGTGCCCTTCGTCTCCGGCAGCCCCGATG
This sequence comes from uncultured Chloroflexia bacterium, assembly GCA_963720505.1. Lineage (GTDB taxonomy): Bacteria > Chloroflexota > Limnocylindria > QHBO01 > QHBO01 > DASSCW01. The sequence goes on along the minus strand of CAVRFT010000002.1, from coordinate 295,758 downwards.
CGCCCATCTCGCAGGGGATCAAGCACATCGCCGACTCGCTCGGCGCGCACCTGCGCGAGCGCGCTCCGGTTCTCGCGTCCCGCTGACGCACCCGGTGAGCCGTTCCACCGACGCTCGGCCGATCGGGGTCTTCGACTCCGGCGTGGGTGGCCTGACAGTGCTGTCCGAGATCCGTCGCCGCCTGCCGGACGAATCGACCGTCTACCTGGGCGACAACGAGCGCACGCCGTACGGTCCACGACCGGCCGACGAGGTCCGGCGCTTCACGCTCGAGTGCGCGGCGTGGCTGCTGCGGCAGGACGTGAAGGCGCTGGTCCTGGCCTGCAACACCGCCACCTCGCACGCCCTCGGCGACGTCCGGGAGCAATCGCCGGTGCCGGTCCTGGGCGTGGTGCGGCCCGGAGCCGTGACCGCCGCAGCGGCGACGCGCTCCGGGCACGTGGGCGTGATCGCCACGGTGGGGACCGTGGCGTCCGGTGCCTACCCGGCCGCCATCAACGAGGCCGATCGGCGGCTGGCCGTGCGGCAACAGGCCTGTCCGGACCTCGTGCCCTTGGTGGAGGCAGGCACGCTCGAAGGCCCGGAGGCCGCCACGGCGGTCGATGGCTACCTCGACGAGCTGCTGGCCGGTGACCCAATGATCGACACGCTGCTGCTCGGCTGCACCCACTACCCGCTGTTGCGACCGCTGATCGAGCGACGGGTCGGACCGCAGGTGGCGGTCGTCGACTCCGCCTTCACCACGGCGCTGGCCACCGAGGACCTGCTGGACGCCCTCGGGGCGCGCGGGCGGGCGGGTGCAGCCGGAAAAGCCGCCGAAGGTCACCGAATCGCCACTACCGGTGATGTGGTCGCCTTCAGCGCGGTCGCGGAGCGCGTGTTCGGCCAGCGGCTTCCGGTGGTGGAGGCGGCCGCCGTAGGAGCGCACTAGACTCACGGCGATGACACGCAATGCCAGCCGGCTGGGCATGGGAATCGTGGTCGGCGGGCTGCTCGCCATGGGGGCCACCGTCGCGCAGCGCGAGATCATGCGCCGCGCCGGCACACGCCTGATCGACTGGGAGACGGTGCGCGGCATCGCTCGCCGCCGATTGGGGGCCGACGGCGCGCCGCTCCGCACCGAGGTCCACGACGCGGCCGAGGACTTCTATCGTGACGCCCTGCTGCGGATCGAGCCGCTCGTGGCGGAGGAGATCGGCGCGGAGCTGCCGGCCGCGCTCGAGACTCCGGCGGTGATCGATCGGCGCGAGTGGATCGACCTGAACCTGATCACCTTCGAGCAGCTCTTCGATCGGATCGAGCAGATCATGGCCAGCCAGGCCGCGGCGGACACGCCCGGACGAGCGCTGGCCCGCATCGTCAACCGCTCGATCGGCAACCAGCAGCTGGGCTTCCTGATGGCGTTCCTGGCGCGCAAGGTGCTCGGCCAGTACGACATCAGCCTGTTGGCAGCTTCGCCCTCGGCGCGCGGCCGGCTGCATTTTGTGGAGCCGAACATCCGCGCCACTGCCGCGAACATGCGGCTGCCGCTCGACGAATTCCGCACGTTCATTGCCCTGCATGAAGCGACGCACGCCTTCGAGTTCGAGGCCCATCCCTGGCTGCGGCCGCACTTCGCCGGGCTCGTCGCCGAGTCCATCGACCGGCTGGCCGCCGATTCGAGCGGCATGGGCGCCCGCCTGCGGAGCGCGCTCGCCAACCGCGATGGCGGGCACTGGCTGGAGCGCCTCATGACCCCCGCCCAGCTGGACACGTTCCAGCGCACCCAGGCGCTCATGTCCCTGCTGGAGGGCTACTCGAACCACGTCATGAACGCCGCCGGTGAGCGACTGCTGCCGGGCTTCGCCCAGATCCACGAGCGCTTCGAGCGCCGCAACGTGAATCGCGGACCGCTGGAGCGCGCCATCCTGCGCCTCACCGGGCTCGACCTGAAGATGGAGCAGTACCAGGCCGGCGAGCTATTCGTCGACACCGTCATCACCTCGCGCGACCGTGCCTTCATGAATCGCGTCTGGCAGGGTCCGGAGGCGCTGCCCACCCTCGACGAGATCCGGGCGCCGGCGCGCTGGATCGCCCGCATGGAGGGATCCGCAGCGGGGGAGCCGCACTGAGCACCGAGCCGCTTGTCGTCCTGGCCACGCCGATCTTCGGGGCCCCGCTGGCGAGCGAGCATGTCGCCCAGATCGAGGAGGTTCCCGGCGTGCGAGTGGTCGCCGTCTCGCGGGAGGGCACCGTCCACGACGAGGCCGAGGCGTCATTCGGAGCGGCCCGGGTGCTCCTGCGGGGTGGCGTGCCGTCGTCCGTGCTGGACCACCTGATCGGTCGCGCACCGCGGCTGGAGTGGATCCACTCGTTCTCGGCCGGTATCGACCGCGTCGCCTCGCCAGCGGTGCGCGAGCGCGGGCTCACCGTCACCAACGCCCGCGGCGTCTTCAGCCGACCCATTGCCGAGTACGTGGTGATGATGTGCCTGGCCATCGCGCGTCACCTTCCCCAGCTGCTGGAGCTGCAGCGCGAGCGGACCTGGCAGCCGCTGCGCGGCCGTGAGCTGGGTGGCCTGACGGTGGGGATCATCGGCTACGGCAGCATCGGCTCGGAGGTCGCTCGCCTGCTGGAGCCCTTCGGCACCCCGATCCTGGCTACCCGGCGCCATGCCGATCGCGGCGCGACGGAGCCGAACGTCCAGCTGTTCGGCTACGACCAGCTGGACGAGGTCCTCAACGCAAGCGACCTGGTCGTGGTGGCGGCGCCGCTGACCGACGAAACCGCGGGCATGATCGGCGCCGACCAGCTGCGGGCCATGCGCGAGAGCGCCTGGCTGATCAACATCGCGCGCGGTCGGCTGATCGATGAGCTGGCCCTGCGCCGCGCGCTCGAAGCGAGCTGGATCGCCGGCGCCGTGCTGGACGTCTTCACCGATGAGCCGCTGCCGCCCGACTCACCGCTGTATGACACCCCGAACCTGATCCTGACGCCGCATACCAGCTGGTCCAGCGACCAGGTCGTCGAGCGCTCGGTGCGCCTCTTCGTGGAGAACCTGCGGCGCTTCGCCGACGGGCAGCCGCTCGAGAACGTGGTGGATCTGGAGGCCGGGTACTAGCCGGTGCAGGTCACCATCGTCGGCCTGCCGGGGTCGGGAAAGAGCACCGTCTTCAACGCCCTGACCGGCGCGCACGCCGAGATCGGAGGCTACTCCGGCGGCCGTGCGGCCCCGAACGTCGGCGTCGTCAAGGTCCCCGACGAGCGCCTGGACCGCCTGGCCGAGCTGTTCAAGCCGAAGAAGACGATCCCCGCTGACGTCACCTACGTGGACGTCGCCATCCCGGCCGGCGCCGCACGCGAGGGCACCATCCAGCCCGATGTGCTTGCGCAGATCCGCAACGCCGACGCGCTGCTGCACGTTGCCCGCGCCTTCGATGCCGGCACCGCCGAACGCCCCGTCGATCCGTGGCGCGACGTGGAGGAGCTGGAGCTGGAGTTCACCGTCGCCGACCTGACCGTGGTCGAAAAGCGGCTGGAAAAGCTGCGCACGTCCGGCCGCCACGGATCCACCGCCGAGCGAGAGCAGAACGCGCTGGAAGAGGCCCTGCTGGACCGGCTGCTGCCGCATCTGTCGGACGGCAAGCCGCTCCGCTCCTTCGGGCTCGACGTCGACGAGGAGCGCCGGCTGCGTGGCTTCCGCTTCCTGACCCAGAAGCCGGTGCTGGTCGTCCTGAGCATCGACGAGTCGCAGCTGGGCGAGGCAGCTCGGCTGGAGGAGGAAGGGCGGGCACGTTCCGCCCAACCCTCGACCGATGTGGCAGCGCTGGCCGGCAAGATCGAGTCGGAGATCGCGCAGCTGCCCGAGGACGACGCGGCGCTCTTCATGGAGGACCTCGGCATCGCCGAGGCGTCGCGCGGCCGGATCATCCGCCTGACCTACGCGCTGCTCGGCCTGTTCAGCTTCTTCACCGCCGGTGAGGACGAATGCCGTGCCTGGACCCTGTCACACGGCGACACCGCGGTGGACGCGGCGGCGGCCATTCACACCGACCTGGCGCGCGGCTTCATCCGCGCCGAGGTCGTCACCTACGACGACCTGATGGCCGCCGGCAGCATGGCTGAGGCACGCAAGCGCGGCGTGCTGCGCGCGGAGGGGAAGGTCTACCAGGTGCGGGACGGGGACGTCATCGAGGTTCTGTTCAACGTCTCGCGCTGAGCTGCGGCGCAGCATGCCGCGGCACGATCAGGACGAGCGGTCGAGCTCGACGATCATGCTGCGAAACTCCTCGGACTGGTCGACCAGGTACGTGTCGGCCGCCTCCGCCCCGACGCTCATCGAAGCGGTCAGCTTCTCGTCACCGATATAGGTGAAACCGTGGCTGCGCTCCAGCTCCCGCGCGATCGCCTCGACCAGCGTGTCCTCCTCGAAGGTGTCGACCACCGCGGCGCGAGCGCGCTCGACGATGGCGGCGAAGTCGTCACGGCCGTGCTCGATCTCGCTGACCAGCAGCGCATCGGTCAGGAGGTCGGTGGCGCCTTCGTGCAGCTCGTAGAAGTAGAGGCGGGTCATGGACCGATGATAGACCGATGACCTCCGCATCGCCGTCGCGCGGCCTGGATCTGGTGGTGGTGGGTGGCCTGACGGTCGACCGCTTCACCGATGGCTCCTCGGCACCGGGCGGAGCGGTCCTCCACATCACGCGTGCCCTGGCTGCGCGCGGCGTGCGCCTCGGGATCGTGACCACCGCCGGCCCCGAATCGGAGGCGCAGGCCGGCCTCATGGAGCTGCGCGACCTGGCGGTCCTGGTGGAGGCCTCGGCCAGCCCGGCCAGCATCACCTTCGGCCACGCCGAGACCGCAGCCGGCCGGGAGCTCGTGCTCGAACGCCGTGGCGGCCAGGTCCCCACCGCCGCCATCGAGGGCGCGGACGCGGTCCTGTTCGCGCCGGTGGCCGACGAGGTCCCGGTAGCCGCGCTGGGCCTCGGGCGCGGTGCGACTCGTGGCGCGGTCCTGCAGGGTTGGCTGCGCAGCACCGCGGAGGGCGAGCCCGTCAGGTCGCAGTCCGTCACCTTCCTGCTCGGCGAGCTGGTCGCTGCCCTCGGCGCGCTGGACCTGGTGATCGGCAGCAGCGAGGACCTGCGGGCGGACGCGGGCGACCCCCTGGGACAGATGCAGGCCCTCCGTGAGACGCTCGGCGACCGCGCGCCGCTGGTGGTGACCGATGGCGCGCACGGTCCGTGGCTCGACGATGGATCAGGCCCGCGTCACCTGCCAATGGCCGAGCAGGTCGATGGCGTCTCGACCATCGGCGCTGGCGACATGTTCGCGGCCTTCATGCTGTTGGAGCTGCGTGGGTCGGGTGGTGCCAAACCCGAAGCCGCCGCGCTGTCCGCGATGGGCCGCGTGACCGAGGTGCTGCGCAGCCGCCGGAGCGGTTGAACACACGCTCAGGCGACGCGTGCCCTGCGGGCGGCGCGTCGCTCGGCGGCGGCCACCCAGCGCCGCAGCCGCCGGACGCGGCTCTCGACCCGCAGCCGGGTGCGACCGATGGCATCCAGGCTGCCGCCGCGCCCCAGTGCCAGTGCCAGGTCCAGTACACGCGAGGCCGACGTGGCGGCAGCCAGCGCCCCAGCCAGGTCGTGCCGGTGTCGCTCGCGGATGCGCGCCACCTCGATCCAGGCGGTGGCGGCGTCCACTGACGCCCGTCGCGTGCCGATCCGCCACAGCTCTTCGGCCCGCTCGACCTCGCCGGTGGCGAGCAGCAGCCGCGAGGCGACCCGTCGTAACGCGTTCGCTTCGGCCGGATCGGTGGTGATCGACTGGGCCGATTCAACGAGCTCCAGCGCGTCATCAACGGCGCCGGTGCGGAGGAGGTCCAGCGCCATGCCGCGGGGATCCAGCACCGCCGCCTCGCGCCAGCCGCCGGCGCGCAGGCGCGCCAGCTCCCCTTCCAGCAGGGCCAGGCTGACGACGTCCTGGAAGTTGTGGTCGAGCACAACCGCCAGGATGTCGGGCGAGCCACCGCCCAGGTAGCCGAAATAGCGTGCCGGCACCTCGCTGCCCGGGCAGTCGACCTCCCGTCGCACCCCCAGCACCCCGCTCTCCACGTCCGCCAGCCGCGCTCCGCCGAGCGGCCGCCGGAACAGGCGCCGCGCGGTGGGCAGCAGGTCGTCGTGGGCATCGGGGATGGTGGCCTGCTCGCGGAACAGGCCGTGAAAGGTGAGGCGCGCCGCCAACATCGGCATATCGAAGGTGCGCCCGTTGTAGGTCACCAGCCGATCGGCGCCGGCCAGGTCGGCTACCAGCGCGCGCAGCAGCGGTCGCTCGAACGGGTAGTCGGGGAGCAGGTACTGGCGCACGACCAGCGTGTCATCGGCCACCCGCGCCACACCGGCCAGGAAAATGACCGTGCCTGCTCCAGTCGACAGGCCGGTCGTTTCTGTGTCGAAGTAGGCCGCCGCCGGCCGATCCGCAACTGCGCGCCGCACTGCGTGGGGTAGCGGCAGCTGCCGCTCCACCACCAGCGCCCGGCCGTCTTCGACCACCAGCGTCCGGGCCCCGAACCAGCGGGCCAGCAGCTCCAGCCGATCGTCGCGCACGACCGATGGCCGCGTGACGGGCTGCCGGAAGGCCGCCAGCCGATCGGCCAGAGAGCGGCTGGCGATCGCGGGCTCAACCATCGAGGGCGCAGAGCAGTTCGATCACGACCTGTTTGCCCCGGGTCCCGACCTCGATCGCCGGGCCCACGCAGGCCGGGCAGCCATCCGCGCATTGGCAGGATTCGACTGCCTGGCGGGACGTCCGGATCAGCTCGGGCGTCAGCGTGTACAGGCGCTCGGTCAGGCCAACGCCGCCGGGCGTCGCGTCGTAGAGATAGAGCGTCGGCTGGCCGGTGAACGGCGCCTGGACCTGCGCCAGCACGCCAAGGTCGCGCGGGTCGCACATCAGCAACAGGGCCCCGGTGGTGCGCGCTACTCGCGCGAGCCCGATGAGGGCGCCGTCCAGGGTGTCGCGGTCGTATCGGTTCACCAGCTCCGCCGGCGGCACGAGCCAGGTGGCGGCGGTGTGCATCTCCTGCTCGGGGATGCTGATCGATCCCCAGCCCACGTTTTCGTGAGTGTGGAACTTGAGTTTCTTGAACATGGTCACCTTCCAGGCGACCATCACCTCGCCGCGCTGCCGCTTGCCGGCAGGACGCTCGTCCGCCTCCTCGAAGACCTCCAGCACCTTGAGCGTGATGCCCAGGTCGGCATCGGTGTAGTAGTCGACGTCGGTACGCGTGACGTAGGCCTTGCGCTCGTCCCAGTCGAGGCGATCGACGTGGTGCTGCACGCCCTCGTGGATGTAGATCGCCTTCTCGTGGACCAGCAGAGGAGCCGCGAACAGGTCGACCTCGCCCAGCACGCGGTGCCGGTCGCCGGTGGTGTCGACGATGACCACGTTCTCCGGTGCCCCCGAGCGCAGGCTGAAGTCGCTGGCCGGGAAGTTGTCGTGGCTCCAGTAGTACCGATCGTCGTCGGCGTGGCGGAGGTAGCCGTCCTCCTCCAGGACGTCCAGCAGGGTGGCCGTCTCCTCGATGCCGAAGCGCTCGGTGGCAGGCACCGGCAGCTCGAAGCTGGCCGCCCGCAGGTGGTTGATCAGGACGTGCAGGTTGTCCGGGTTGACCAGCCCATGCTCGGGCGAGCTGTCGAACAGGTATTCCGGGTGCGCCGCCAGGAACTGGTCGATGGGGGCCGACGAGCAGACGAGCGCGGCCAGGCTGGTGCCCGATCGTCGCCCGGAGCGGCCCATCTGCTGCCAGGTGGAGGCGATGGTGCCGGGGTAGCCGACGCTGATGGCCGCGTCGAGACCGCCGATGTCGATCCCCAGCTCGAGCGCGTTGGTGGCCACGACCCCGCGCACCCGCCCATCGCGGAGCCCGGCCTCGATCTCGTGGCGCTGGTTCGGCAGGTAGCCCCCGCGATAGCCGCGGATGGTGTGTGGATGACCGGGCGGAGGCTCGAACGTCTCCTGCAGATAGGTGGTCAGCACTTCGACCTGCGTGCGGGAGCTGGCGAAGGCAATGGTCTGCACGCCGCCGCCGATGAGTCGTTCGGCCAGCAGCTGGCCGGTCAGCAGCGCCGAGCCGCGGATGCCCAGCTGCGGGTTGGCGACCGGCGGATTGACGACGAGGAAGTGCTTGCGGCCGCGTGGCGCGCCACTCTCGGTGATGACGTCGACCGGGGCCTCCAGCAGCCGCTCCGCCAGCTCGCCCGGGTTGGCAATGGTGGCGCTGGCGCAGACGAAGACGGGATCGGCGCCATAGTGGCGGCAGACGCGCCGCAGGCGACGGATCACGTTGGCCACGTGGCTGCCGAACAGCCCGCGGTAGGTGTGCAGCTCGTCGATCACCACGAACTGCAGGTTCTCGAAGAGCTTGAACCACTTGGTGTGGTGCGGAAGGATCGCCGAGTGGAGCATGTCCGGGTTGGTGATGGCCACCTGGCCCGCGCTGCGCACCACGCTGCGGATGGCAGTTGGCGTGTCGCCATCGTAGGTGTGGGTCTTGAGGGGGATGTCGGCCGCCTCCGCCAGCGCGCGCAGCTCCACCAGCTGGTCGGCAGCCAGCGCCTTGGTGGGGAAGAGGTACAGGGCCCGCGCCGCCTCGTCGCGCGCCACGGCGTCGATGACCGGCAGGTTGTAGCAGAGCGTCTTGCCCGAGGCGGTGGGTGTCACCACGCAGACGTTGCGTCCCGGCGCGGACCGACTCAACGGCGGCGGCCTGGTGCGTGTAGAGCGCCTCGAACCCCCGACCGCGCAGCGCGTTGACGAGCCGCGGATCGAGCCCTGCGGGCCATGGCGCGTACCGCGGTGGCTGCGGCTCCATCACGCGGTGCGTGGTGATCAGCCGCGCAATCGCCGGGTCGCCGAGGAGCGCCTCGATCGTGTCGTCGACTGAGCTCGGGCGGTCGAGGATCATCGGTGCCTCCTGGTCGCTTGATTCATCCTGATCCGAACGGGCGTTCGGTTACGGTAGCACGCTTGTTCTATAACTCGCCGAAAATGTGGATAACTGATGGCGCGAATCGTTTGCACAGTGGAAAACGCGGCCGGTAGACTCGTCCGCGCATGACCGGCATCGACCTCTCCGCGGCACGGCCAGGACCCGCCCGGCGGCGATCGCGCTACACGCTGCCCGCGTCGCGCGGGGGCGTGGCCTGGCTGGCGGTCCTGCTGGTGGTTGGCGCGTTCGTCGTGTTCCAGGTGGGGCGCCAGGTCTATGCCAGCTGGTCGATCGGCCAGGAGGCGGCTGCCATCCGCGCCGAGATCGAAGCCACGGAAGCCCAGAACGCCAAACTGCAGCGGGAGCTCGATTACCTGCAGTCGGACGCCTACGTCTCGGTCGAGGCGCGCAAGCTCCTGAACCTGGGCTACTGGAACGAGAGGCTGTTGATCATTCCGCCCGGCAGCGAGGCCCAGGCGCCTGCGGAGCGCCGGCACCAGGCGCCCGCCAAGCCACTGCTGGAGCAGTGGCTCGACCTCTTCTTCGGACCATAGCCCTCGCGTCACCGAATCATCTGGCGACCCAACTGCGACAGCTCGACTGTCGCGTATGGCCACTCCGGGACCGGCGTTGTACCGTACGCCCCCATGCAGGTGCCGCAGTTCGGGATCTTCGCGCAGGGCACCATCGCCCACGAATTCATCGAGTTCGACCTGCGCCCGGACGTGGAGCTGACCGTCGCCACGGCGGCGCTGAGCCGCCTGCGCGCCCCAGCCGTGGCAGCCGGTGGGGTCAATCTGGTGGCGGGCTTCGGCAGCGATCTGTGGCGCGCCGTCGCCCCGGAGCACGCGCCGGAGGAGCTGCGTCCGTTCACGCCGATCAGTGCCGTAGGCGGCCACCGCGCGCCCGCGACCCAGCACGACTTCTGGTTGTGGATCAGCGGCAGCTCGCGCGACGTGGTGTTCGAGCATGCCCGCGCCGCCGTGCAGGCCCTTGCCGAGGTGGCGATGCTGGCCACCGACCAGCCGGCCTTCGTGCACCGCGACTCGCGCGACCTGATCGGCTTCATCGACGGCACCGCCAACCCGACGACCCACGAGGCACCGGACGTCGCGCTGGTCGCCGAGGGCCAGCCGGGTGCCGGTGGCAGCCACGTGCTGGTCATGCGCTGGGTCCACGACCTCGACGCCTTCGAGCGCCTGCCGGTCGCCGAGCAGCAGAGGGCCGTGGGCCGCACCAGACCTTCCAGCCGAGAGCTGACGGACGACGAGAAGCCCGCGGATGCGCACATCGCCCGCGTCGAGATCACGGACGAGGCGGGCGAGGAGCGGCCCATCTACCGCCGCAGCGTGCCCTACGGTACGGTCATGGAAGCCGGTCTCTACTTCGTCGCCTTCTCGGCCGATCGCACCCGGTTCGACCGGATGCTGGCCCGCATGTTCGGCCTGGAGGATGGGATCCACGACCGCCTGACCGACTTCTCGCGCCCGGTCACCGGCTCGTTCTACTTCGCCCCGTCGCTCACGTTGCTGGCCGAGCTGGCGGAGCGCTGGGGGTCCTCTGTCGAGATCGGAGCGGGGGCGTAGACCGCCACCTCCAGCTAGGTGGACCATGGCGAGCCGGATCGGTAGAATCGGCCCCCGACGGCGGAGTAGCTCAGTGGTAGAGCAGGGGACTCATAAGCCCTTGGCCGGTGGTTCGAATCCGCCCTCCGCTACCACTCCTCCCTCGGCCCTTGATCGGCTTGCGAGCGCCGTCGCCTCCGGGACCGATTGGCTGCCCGATGACGCCACGCTCTTGCTGGCCGTGTCCGGCGGGCCCGATTCCACCGCGCTGCTCCACGGCGCCGCGCGGCTTGTGTCGGACGGCGCGCGTCAATGGGGCCTGATGGTGGCCCACGTCGATCATCAGCTGCGTCCCGATTCCGGCTCGGATGCCGCACGGGTGGAGGGCATGGCATCGGCGCTGGGCCTGGAATCCAGGGTCCAGGTGGCCGATGTCGCCGCCATCGCCCGCGCCGAGCACCGCTCGCGCGAGGATGCCGGTCGCCTGGTGCGCTACCGCTTCCTGGAGGAGCTGGCCACGTCGCTCGGCCCGATGGCGCTGATCGCCACGGCGCATACCGCCGACGACGTGGCCGAGACGATGCTCCTGCGGATGGCGCGCGGCAGCGGCCTGCGCGGGCTGCGCGGCATCCCGGCTCGGCGCGGCCGGATCGTGCGACCGCTGCTGGACGCCCGGCGACGCGACCTGCGCGACGCGCTGGACGAAGCCGGCATCAGCCTACCTGCTCGACCCGACCAATGACGACGTCGCGGCCGCGGCGCGGAACCTGGTGCGTGCCGACGTCCTGCCGGCCCTGGAGCGGCTTAATCCGCGCGCCGTCGAGGCACTGCAACGGCTGGCGCGGCTCGCCGCCGATGATGACGATGCGCTGGACGCCGTCGCGGCGGCGGAGCTCACTCGGCGCCGGACCGACGGAGGCATCGACTGGCGCGAGCCGCCGGTCCGCGCAATCGGGCGTCGCGTGCTACGCCTGGCGGCGGGGGAGCCGTCACCGTCGGCGGAGCGCATCGAGGCGCTGCTGGATGCGGCCGAGGGCCCGCGTGGCGGCCTCACCATCGAGCTCGGCGGCGGCCGCCGCGCATCGGTCCGTGATCGGCGTATCACGCTGGACGGGGTCCAAAATTGACCCAATGAGTGCCCCTGCGCGTATCAACTCATGCAGGGGGAGCCATGCTGGCATCGGTCCTGCCAAGGCATGGGCGTATCGGGCCGATTGGTCCGCTTGATATGCCGCACCTATACTTGCGCGCACCTGCGAACGCGCAGGCAGGCGACTGGCCGGACTCCGGTCGGCCGTCGATCCCTACGGAGGATAGAAGACACAACTCTTGAGCAGCCGACTCGTTCGCAACAGCGTTCTGCTCGTCGTCCTTGCCGTCTTCGGGCTCGCGCTGCTCTGGACGTACATGCTCGGCGACAACGGGCAGCCACCGTATACCTATAGCCAGCTCCTGACGGACGCCGGCGCCGGCAAGATCGACGCGATCACCATGGACGGCGACCGCCTGTCCGTGACGTTCGCCGGGCGACTCGGAGCCAACACAGACCGCGGTTGCCCCGCCCGGCTCGCAGGGCACCGAGATCTACAAGCAGATCTGCAGCGCCGCCGGCCATGAGACCACGGCCGACTGCGCCGACGACATCGCCTTCAACCCGGTCGAGCCGAGCGCCGCCGGCAGCATCATCACGCTGCTGATCACCGCGCTGCTGCCGGTGCTCCTGATCGGCGCGTTCATCTTCTTCATGATGCGGCAGGCGCAGGGCACCAATAACCAGGCCATGAGCTTCGGCAAGAGCCGCGCGCGCATGTTCCTGGGCAACAAGACGGTCGTCACCTTCAACGACGTCGCCGGCGTCGACGAGGCGAAGCAGGAGCTGACCGAGGTGGTCGAGTTCCTGAAGTACCCCGAGAAGTTCAACTCGCTCGGGGCGCGGATCCCGCGTGGCGTGCTGCTGGTCGGCCCGCCGGGCACCGGCAAGACCCTGCTGGCGCGGGCCGTGGCCGGCGAGGCGGGCGTGCCCTTCTTCTCGATCTCCGGCTCGGAGTTCGTGGAGATGTTCGTTGGCGTGGGCGCCTCCCGCGTCCGCGACCTGTTCGAGCAGGCCAAGCGCAACTCGCCGTGCATCGTGTTCGTGGACGAGATCGACGCGGTCGGCCGCCAGCGCGGCGCCGGCCTGGGTGGCTCCCACGACGAGCGCGAGCAGACCCTGAACCAGATCCTGGTCGAGATGGACGGCTTCGACACGAACACCAACGTGATCGTGGTGGCCGCCACCAACCGGCCCGATGTCCTTGACCCCGCCCTGCTGCGCCCGGGCCGCTTCGACCGCCAGGTCGTGCTGGACCGGCCGGACATCAAGGGGCGCAAGGAGATCCTCAGCGTCCACATCAAGGGCAAGCCCCTCGACAAGACGGTGAACATCGAGGCGCTGGCGCGCCGCTCTCCGGGCTTCTCCGGCGCGGACCTGGCCAACCTCGTCAACGAGGCCGCCATCCTGGCGGCCCGCCGCAACAAGAAGTCCATTGGCGCGGACGAGTTCAACGAGGCCATCGATCGCGTCATCGCCGGGCCGGAGCGCCGCAGCCGGATCATCACCGAGGAGGAGAAGGGGATCATCGCCTACCACGAGGGCGGTCACGCCGTCGTGCAGCGCGTCCTCCCCAAGTGCGACCCGGTGACGAAGGTGACGATCGTGTCGCGGGGCATGGCGCTCGGCTACACGATGAGCCTTCCGCAGGAGGACCGATACCTCCATTCCAAGACGGAGTTCGAGGACAAGATCGCCGGCATGCTGGGCGGCAACGTGTCCGAGCAGCTCGTGTTCGGCGACACGACCACCGGCTCGTCGAACGACATCGAGAAGGCCACCAACCTGGCGCGGGCCATGGTCACCCAGTACGGCATGAGCGAGAAGCTCGGTCCGCTGACCTTCGGCCGCAAGGAGGAGATGATCTTCCTGGGCCGCGAGATCAGCGAGCAGCGGAACTACTCGGACGAGGTGGCGGCCAAGATCGACGCCGAGGTGCGGGAGATCATCGACCGTGCCTACGACCGCGCCAAGGAGGTCCTCACCGCCCACCGCGAGACGCTGGACAAGCTGGCGGCATTGCTGGTCGAGAAGGAGACCATCGAGCACGAGGAGTTCGAGTCGCTGTTCGAGGGCGTGCTGCCGCCGCGCAGCTCCGGTCCGACGGCGATCCCGGCATCCGAGGGAGAGGCCCCGGAGTCCGGCGACGTCGAGGCGGAGCCGACCGGCGAGGAGCCGCCGACGAAGCGCCGACGTGGGCCGGCACCGCAACCCGCCTAGAGCGCAGCAGCCTCAGCCAAGCAGACGCCCGCCGACCCATCGGCGGGCGTCTTGGTGTTGCGGCCTTTCAGTGTCCGCCGGTGAGCCGATCCCAGAACGACGGTCCCTTGCGCAGGTCACCGAGAAATCGGTCCCAGTCGCCCTCGGCCTTCGTGGCACGTTCCAGGCCGGCGACGCGCTCCTCGACGATCTCACGGACGCGAACCGCCTCGCCCTCGTCGAGCCAGAACCCGTGGCGCAGGTCGCACACGTCGAGCTCGAGGTTGTAGGCGCGATAGTTGAAGGCCGTCATGCTCCCGCCGCACTTGGGGCATGCCAGCTCCGACTTGCGGTCGGCGTACTCGATCATGCCCGTCCGCTGCTCGTCGGTCGACTTCACCGTCGCCTCGACCTGGGAGAGCTCGTCTTCATCGAGCCAGCCGCCGCGGCACTGTGGACACCGGTCCACGTCAATCCCCTCATGGCGCTCGACCACGAGCTCGCTCTGGTCTCTCGGACAGTGCACGCACTAGCCTCCGTTCACGGTTGTTGTCTGGGTGAGACGTGCAGCCTAGCGCGAGCGCGTCGGTCGTGATCATGGGTAGCCCAATCGGGTCATTTCGGCCGTAGGAGGTGGGATCGTATACTCGCCTCCGTTGCGCGCTGGCACCGAGCATGAGCGGGCAGCACGATCACGCACGAAATGGAGCTGCCGACACCCATGATCGAGGAGCCGCTCGCCGAAACCGCGCCAGCCGCGGACTGGAAGCTCGAGGCCGGGGAGGGGACGCTTGCGCCGCGCTCCGCCCTGGACGTCCTGACCAACCTGAACGAGCGGATCGCCTCGGGCAAGGTCGACGAGTTCATGCCCATCGCCACCGGCTTCGTGCCGCTGGACAAGACGATCGGCGGCGGCCTGCGGCCGGGCGAGCTGATGCTGATCGGCGGGGCCCAGGGCGCCGGCAAGACGACCATGGCGCTGCAGATGGCCCGCAACATGGCCGCATCGGGCCAGGCGACCGTCCTCTACGTGTGCTTCGAGCACGAGGAGGAGTACCTGATCCAGCGGCTGATCGCCATGGAGTCGGCGCTCACCCACCTGCCGCAGAAGTCGGGCGCCGTGAAGATCCAGGACGTCAAGAAAGAGGTCCTGGGCTCCTACACCGCCGCCGCGGAGACGGGCACTCGCGCCAAGCTGGGCACCAACCCCCGCCTGCGCCCCAGTCTGGAGCGCATCGCGCGCTACGGCAGCAACCTCTTCCTGCTGCGCGGCACGGCCACCAGCTCCACGGTCGACAACATGCGCGTCGCTGGTCGACGAGCATCGCAGCTCCAACGACGAGCGGCGCCTGGTCCTCTTCGTCGACTACCTCCAGAAGGTGCCGGTCATCCCGGAGCCGAACACGGAGGAGGAGAAGGTGACGCGGGTCGTATCGGGCCTGAAGGACATCGCCCTCGCCCTGGAGGTGCCGGTCGTCTCGATCGTCGCCGCCGACCGGGAGGGCCTGAAGGCCAAGCGCCTGCGCAACCACCACCTGCGCGGCTCATCGGCCATCAACTACGAGAGCGACATCATCCTGATCCTGAACGACAAGTACCACATCGTCGCCAAGGTCAACATCGAGTTCAATCCGTACCAGGCGCAGCGCTACCGCGACTGGGTGGTGGCCTCGATCGAGAAGAACCGCGGCGGGCAGGACAACGTCGACCTCGAGTACGAGAAGCTCTTCGAATACAGCTGCTTCGATCCGACCGGCCGCCAGACGGCCGAGAAGCTGATCGAGGAGCGGCTGTACAACGACTGAGCCGATCCCTCAGCCGAAACCGATTAGCGGGAGCGCTCCGAATGGCGGTCGCCGACCCCTACAAGGTGCTGCAGGTGCTGTCCACCGCCGACCAGGAGGTCCTGAGCGCGGCCTATCGCGCGCTGGCGCAGAAGTATCACCCTGACCACGACGCCAGCAAGCTGGCGGCGCGTCGCATGGCGGAGCTGAACGCCGCCTGGGCGATCGTCCGCGATCCGGACCTGCGCGCCAACTGGGATCGGAGCAAGCGACGGGTCACGTACGACTTCAGGCCGGAGCCGGTGTCGGCAACGGTACCGCCGCCGCCGCGCTCAACCCGCGCGGGCACCAAGCTGGCATTCGGCCGCTATGCCGGCTGGGCGCTGCGCGACCTGGCCCGGCAGGACCCCGACTACCTTCGCTGGCTGTCGCGCCACGCCTCGGGCCTGCGCTACCGCACCGAGATCTACCAGATCCTGGGCCGGCAGGGCTCGTCGGCGGCCTGACCCCGCGTCCGACGGACGCTACGCTTGGACCGATGACTCCGCCGCGCGCCGTCTTCCTGGATATCGGCGATACCGTGCTGCGCGCCAACCCATCGTGGGAGGGCGTCTACACGCTGGCCCTGGAGGAGTACGGCGTCTCGGTTCCCTCCGAGGCCCTGCGCGACGCGCTGCGCAGCACGTACCACCATGGCCGCTATGGGCTCGAGGACGGCTTCGACGCGACCCCCGAGACGAGCTTTCGGCGAACGGTGGAGATGGACCGCCGTGCGCTCGACGAGCTGGGCGTGGCGCCGTTGCCGGAGGAGTTCTTCCGGCGGCTGTCGCGAGCTGTTCATGCTGGTCAGCAGCTGGCACGTCTTTCCCGACGCGATGCCCGCGCTCGAGGCGCTGCGCGACCGCGGCCTGATCATCGGCGCGGTCAGCAACTGGATCTGGCAGCTGCCCGAGCTGCTGCACAGCCTGGAGCTGGTGTCGCACTTCGACTTCGTGGCGGCCAGCGCGCGCGTCGGCTATGAGAAGCCGCACCGCGGCATCTTCGAGCACGCCCTGGCCGAGGCGGGTGTCCGCCCCGAGGAGGCGATCCACGTCGGCGACCACCTTGACGCGGATGTCCAGGGGGCGATGGCGGTCGGCATCGCACCGGTGCTGATCGACCGGCGGGAGCGGTTCACGGAGGAGCGATCTGCCCAGACGGCGTGCCGCTGATTCGCTCGCTGGCAGAGCTGGTGCCGCTGGTGGATGCGCGCCTGCAGCGTGCCAGCGCGTGAGCGACGTCGCGGCGCCCCGGCCCTGGCGCTGCTTCGTGGCTGTCCCGCTGCCGGACGACCTGCGCGCGGAGTTGGGTACGTGGGTGGCCGAAGCGCGGTCGAGCTCGCTCGAAGCCGATTGGCGCTGGGCCGATCCGGAGGGCTGGCATATCACGCTGGCGTTCCTGGGCGCGACTCCGCCGGATGCGGTGCCGGGCATCGTCGAGCGTCTGTCGCCGGATTGGCGGGCCAGAGCGGCTTCTCGGTTGGCGCCGGCGGCATCGGTGCCTTTCCGGGTCGCAGCCGGGCGCGCGTGCTGTGGTACGGCATCCAGGACACCGACCGCGGCTGGCCGAGCTGGCGCGCGTCGTTCGCGCCTCCACCGGAACCGAAGAAGCCGCGCCGTTCCGCCCGCACGTGACGTTGGCCCGCGCGCGAGATCGCGACGGCTCGCCACTCCCGTCACTACCCGAAGGGCCACCCGCCGGCAGACCTCCCGGTCAACGCTGTGCTGATCATGCGCAGCCATCTCGGGAGCGGCCCGGCTCGTTACGAGACGCTGGCGGACGATCCCGCTGCTCTCACCGGTTGCCGCGGGCGCGCCCGCATGAGCGAGCCGATCGCCCCCATCCGCCCGCCGCACGTGGCAGTGATCGGTGAGGGCGACCCTCGCGGACCCGATGCATCGCGGCTGCTGGAATGGGCCGAGGAAGTTGGCTCGCTGCTGGCGCGGTCCGGCGCGACGGTCGTGACCGGCGGCCTTGGCGGCGTCATGCGCGCCGCATCCCGCGGCGCCGCCGCGGCCGGCGGCATGACCCTGGGCATCCTGCCCGGCGCCGACGCGCGCGAGGCGAACGACTACGTCCGTCAGTCGATCCCCACCGGGCTGGGCGTGGTCCGCAACCTGGTGGTGGTCACGGCCGCCGACGCTGTCCTGGCCGTGGGCGGCCGCCACGGCACCCTGTCCGAGATCGGCCTGGCGCTGCGCATGGGACGCCACGTGGTGACGCTCAGCTCGTGGCGCCTCGAAGCGGAGCATCGCTACCCAGGACCGCGCATCCACCGCGCCCGCGATCCGGGAGAAGCGGTGGCGCTGGCCCTGCGGCTGGCAGAGGCCGGACCCGAGCCGCCCGCCTAGCTAGTGGACCAGTCCTCGCTGCAGGATGGTGTAGAGGAGGGCCGGGTCGTACGGCATGTAGAGATTGCCGTTCCCATTGATCTTCCACGTCCACGAAATGATCTGGATTGCCAGAACGCCACTAGCGCTGCCATTGCCGCCAATGTCCACGTGCGCCTTCGGCGCGTAAATCGTGCCCGCGATGTCCATTGCGCCAGTGCCGGTAAGACTGATCGGCGCTGTCGGGTTGCTCCCACGCCCGTCCTGCCAGACCAGGAGCCCTCGGTAAGGTCCGGAGTCGAGACCCCAGATCATCAGGCTCGTCTGCCCGCTGAGGTTGATCGCGTCCTGCACGCACCGGGCCTGTGCCGCCGTGCAGGACGCGTCGGTGGTGTTGTCAGTGCTGTAGATCAGGACGCGCGCGGGGTCCGATGTCGGATCGGCGCCGAGAGACGTAATGGATCCCTGCGTAGCCATGAAGCCGCCACCCGCGATGATGTAGATCCCGGGGAGCATCTTCACTGTGACGTTGTTCGAGGTGACGGCGATGCCGCCCCAATAGACGCCAGGGGTCAGCGTCACCGTCGCACCGTTCAGGGCATTGATCTGGCATCCAGCCATCGTCGGCGTCATCTGGATGTACACGATGTTGGTGCCTTGCTTCTTCGGACAATAGCCCGCCGGGTAGTCCTCCTGGCGCGGCCCAATCAATCCGGCTAACGGGTCGCCGATCTGCGGCGCACCCTCCGTGACTGGGCTGGTGATCGTTCCACCAGCGGTTTCGCACGTTCCATGGACGTAAATATGGGGCGCGATGAGCTGCCCGCTCGCGTTGCCCGACCGCTTCAGCCCGCCATTGCCATTACTGCACGCATCGTTGTACGAGCCGTTGTTGCATGACGAGTTGACGTGCACGTAGCCGCCACTGTATGGCTGGCCGGTGTCGGGATTGGTCACCGGCGCGATCTGAATGACGCCGTTGCCCGTGAACCACCCGGCGGCGCAGCTGTCCGGATCGAGAGCCACGAGGGAGTTCGAGTTCGCGCTTTCGGTCTCGCGAGCGGCGACGGCGCCGGTCGTGACGGTCGCCTCCGGCTGTCCCAGGAACTGGCCGAAGAACGAATCGTGGTTCGCAGAGATGATCACCTGCACCATCTCGGGCCGCCCGGCGAACTCGCCGGCCAGTGGGCCGATGGGCGGCCACAGAACCTGCAGCTGGTCGCTGCCGAATGCTGCTGTGCACGCGCCGTCGTCGTTCTGGAAGAAGCCGTTCTCCTTCGCGTAGAAGCAGGCGGCCTGGTCCATGGCGGTCCGGGTGGCCGGTGTATCGCCATCCTGGATGTAGCGAGCGGCGGCGATCGCTGCCGGATCGGCCGCGTTCTGCTCCTGTCGGCGGAGCATCCATGACATGCCCAGGTCGACGACGATCGCGGTGATCGCGATCAGCACCAGCATGCTGAAGGCCGTGATCAGGAGGACCTGGCCGCGGGGACGATCTGCGGAGCGGGCATTCATTCTCGCGGCCCTCATTTCTGGTTCTGCATGGCTTCCGTGATGGAAGCGCGCATGGTGATGGTCGAGCCGATGAGGTCGCCGAGCAGCGGCGGGCGCCAGACGTAGCAGGCATAGACCGTCACCTGGTTGGCGCTGGCGGCATCGGCGGCCGCCAGATCGCTGGCTTGGTCATCGGCCGGTGTCGTGGCCGGCGCCGGGCAAGCCAGGCTGTTGAGATTCGAGCGCGGATCGACACCGGCGATCGTGCAGTTCTTGAAGGTGTTCGGCGTGTGGGCGGGATCGAGAGGATCGATCGGCCCCGCGTCCCAGCCGTTCGGCGTGTTGTCCCAATACCCGGACCAGCAAGCGGCAAACGTCACTTCGTTGGGATTAAGAGCGAACACCTTCTGACGGGCGTGATCCGTCATCTCAGGCCACTGCAGATCGGGCGGGTCACACGCGTAGTAGTTGTTCAGGTCGAAGTCGTCGGGCAGGCGGCTGAGATTCGGATCCCGCCACGACGTGGTCGGGCACTGGGAGGTCGCGCTATGGATCGCGGCGTACCGCGCTGCCTCCCGCGCGGCATTCGTGAGTTGCTGCTGGTAGAAGACGCCGATGCCCAACGAGATGATCCCGGACAGCACGACCACGAACAGCGGCAGCACCAGCGCGAACTCGACGAGCGACTGGCCGCGCCTCATGGTTTCTTGACCGTGACGGTCGCGGTTTTCGTTGCTGTTCCTGCCGCGCTGGATACGGTCAGCCGGACGGTAAATGCCTTTGACTGCGGTCCCGGGTTCACGTACGTGTGCGCGGGATTGGCGGTATTCGAATGCGCCGAGTTGTCGCCAAAGTCCCAGTCCCATGCCGTGATCGGGCAATTGATCGGCACGGATGAGTCGGTGAATTGCACCAGCATTGGGCTGTTCTTGTTGTTCGGCGCAAAGGTGAAGTTGGCGACTGGCCTCTGACAAGCGGGCGTCGGAGTCGGGCTCGGCGTCGCGATCGGCGTCGGGGTTGCCGGCGTTCCGCTCGGACTCGGCGACGGCGACGGCGTGTCGGTCGGCGCGGGCGCTGAGGGTGGCGGGGTCGGCGGTGGTGGCGGGACGGGCGTTGGCAAGGCCGGGTACCAGCCGACCGTGAAATTCCGGGTCTTGTTCAGCCAGATGTCGCCGATCGAGAGACTCCAGCCAAAGGGCAGCTGCAGGCTCGACATGTTGAAGAGCGTGGTGAAGCGGTAGCAGATACGGACCTCGACGTATCGGCTCTGCTCTGTGCCGCCCTGCATGGTGTTGTCCGGCGGCGGAGCCATCGGTTCGCAGCCGGGGTTGGGAATCGAGGCGCCGAATGCCGTCTGGTCGCATAGAGGGTCAGCGTTGTCGTGGACACAGACCTGGACTGCCGGCATCGAAGAGCAGGACTCCTCGTCAACGCCCGGCGTCGCGCGTTGTCAGCGACATAGGTCGTGTTGTCCAGGTCCTTGGCTTCTCGGCAGGCGGTCCTGGCGGCGAGATCGTGCAGGGCCTGGTAGTAGGCGGGGTCGCCAGGCGCGGGCTGGCTGATCGATGGGCAGCAGGGGGTTGCGCAGGTATTCCTGGGCGGCAGCCTCGGCGGCGTTGCGGGCTGCTGCCTCGACGGTGATTCCGGCGGCGAAGACGCGGCCGAAGTCGGCGACGCCGAGCAGCAGGACGAGCAGCATCGGCAGGACGAGGGCGAATTCGACGAGCGATTGCCCTCGTGGTGAGCCGGTCCCTCAGACGACCCCACGGTCGCCACGATCTCGCAATGAGCTCCCCTAGGTCCGCGGCGATTGCAGGCTGCGCCGGCCAGCTCCCTTCGAATCATTCGGGCTACTTGAGTCGCCCGATAGGACCGTCCCAGACGAATCCGAGGACACCCCGGACTAACGTACTAGGCCGGTCCCGTCTTTGGCCATAGTCGGTGGGGGCGCCGATTGGGGGCTTGGGCAGCGCAGCGACCCGCCTGCAGTCCACCGATGTGCACCGGACGCTACCCCGCCAACCTTGCAAATCACCTTTCCGAGACAGTCAAAGTGGTGACACGGATCACCGTCCGGCACCGGATACTTCCGACATGACCGAACAGGTGCTCGTCCTGCCGCGCGACCGGGTGCCCGGGTGGGTGCGACTTCATTGGCCTGCGCGACGGCCGGTGACGCGGAGATGGCGGAGCTCCGGCAGGCAGTGGCCGAGCACGGGCGCTACCTGGATCGGCCGGTGGCCGAGGAGTCACCGGAATGGAAGCAGGTGATCCCGTACGTCGTGGTGCGCGACGGGGAGCTGACCTTCCTGATGGAGCGCACCAGCGCGGGCGGCGATCCGCGGCTGCATCGCAAGGCGAGCATCGGCGTGGGCGGGCATCTCAACCCGGTGGATGCGGGCGAGGATCCGCTGCAGGGCGGGCTGCGCCGGGAGTGGGCCGAGGAGCTGGAGGCCGACTGGGAGCCCGAGTTCCACCTGCTGGGGCTGCTGAACGACGACACCAACCCGGTCGGATCGGTCCACCTGGGGGTCGTCTTCCAGGTCGATGCGGCGGGCAGGCCGCGTTCGCGTGCGGGAGACCGACAAGCTGAGCGGACGGATGGCCGATGCATCGGAGGTGGCGGCGGCCTGGGAGCGGCTCGAGACGTGGTCCCAGCTGGTGGCCACCGCGCTGCTCGGAGTGCCCAGCGGGAGCTCGCCGGAGTGATGCGTATACTCGATGGATGCTTCGATTGCGGCGGGCTCTCACGCTCGGTGCCGTGCTGCTGGGCACCCTCTCGCTGGCCATGCCCGCGTTCGCGGCGGACGACCACGTCGTGCGCCTCGAGCTGCAGGGTGTGATCGACCAGGTCAACGCCGCCTACATCGAGCAGGGGCTGGCCACAGCCGCCGAAGGCGACGCCGCGGCGGCGCTGATCGAGATCGACTCGCCGGGCGGCGAGCTGACCAGCATGGATCGGATCATCAAGGCGATCCTGGGCAGCGAGGTCCCCGTCATCACCTACGTGACGCCGGAGGGCGCACAGGCCGGCAGCGCCGCCACCTTCATCACCCTGGCCGGCGACGTGGCGGCCATGGCGCCGTCGACCACCATCGGTGCCGCGTCGGTCGTCGGCAGCGGGGGCGCGGAGCTCCCCGACACCCTGGCCGACAAGATCAACAACTCGAACGCGGCCAAGATCAAGGACCTGGCCGCCGCCCACAACCGCAACACGGAATGGGCCGAGGCGGCGGTGCGTGACGCCGCCAGCGTGTCGGCCGCCGACGCCGTGGCCATGGATCCGCCGGTGGTCGACCTGGTGGCGACCGATATCGACGACCTGTTCGCGCAGATCGACTCGGGCCATCGGGCCGACGGGCAGCCCTACGAGTTCGACGGTCAGCCGCTGCCGCCGCTCTCCGGCCTGCCGGTCCAGGACGTGAACATGAGCCTGGGCCAGTCGTTCCTGCACGTGCTCTCCGACCCGAACATCGCCTTCATCCTGTTCACCATCGGCTTCTACGGGATCGTCAGCGAGCTGTTCCACCCGAACTTCTTCTCAGGGCCCGGTGGGCGTCATTGCGCTGGTGCTGGCCTTCATCGGCTCCAACAGCCTGCCCCTGAACCTGGCTGGGCTGCTGCTGATCCTGCTCGGCATCGGGCTCTTCATCCTGGAGCTGCACGTGACCTCGTACGGCCTGCTCACCATCGGCGGGGTGGTCGCGATCGTGCTCGGCGCGTTCGCACTGTGGACGGGCGTCGACCCGCGCCGGGACGCGATCAACGTCTCGATCAGCCCCTGGCTGCTGGCCCTGGTGGTGGCGCTGTCGCTGGGCTACGTGTACGGGATCGTTCGCGCGCTGATGGCCATGCGGAACCGCCCGGTCCTGGCGCGACCGGTGATGGGCCTGGTGGGCGCCGGCGGCGTGGCGCAGACGCTGATCGCGCCGCGCGGCATTGCCTTCGCGGGCGGCGAAGCGTGGTCGGCGCGCAGCGCCGGACCGGAAATTGCACCGGGCAGCGCCGTGCGAGTCGTCGCAGTCGATGGATTGGAGCTGATCGTGGAACCAGGCGACGCCACCAAGAGGAGCACGGACGCGGGCGAGACGCCCGAATGACGGGCACAGCCGAGGAGCTGATTCACCGTCACGGCGCGCCACTGGCCGTAGCCGGCCAGGCGGTTCGCAGCGGTCCGTCGGCAGTCGCCGTGGTGGGTGACGGCAAGGCAGGCCTGGTGCGCTGGTTCCTTGATGGCGTGACCACCGCGCCTGGAGGAGCGCGGCTACCCGGTCCATCGGCCGCAGGGTCGCGACGCCGTGCACCTCGACCCGGAGGTGCGGGTCATCCTGAACGCCGTCAGCGTTGACGACCCGAGCAGCTTCCGCCGCCGCTCGAAGGACATCTTCGTGGTGGGCCTGGCGGAGCTCGAGCAGCGTCCGGACGACATGCTGCAGGCCGGCTATTCGCTGCTGGTGCGCTCGCTCTCGAACGTGTTCATCCCCATGGTCCGCGACGCAGAAGGCACCGATGCGCACTTCATCACCATGGAGCAGGGCTTCCATCGCTTCGAGCACGACGGTGACGACAACGCGTTCTTCGAGGCCGTGGTCGAGCGCCTGATCCCGCTGGCCGAGTCCCGGCTGGTGATCGAGAACAGCTTCGTGCCGGACCTGCCGCAGGAGCTGTGGCAGGGCGACCAGCACACCGAGTCGATCCATCGGGCCGGCCTGCGGATGGGGGAGCTGGACCTGCTGCCGGCCCCGTGGCCCATCGACGAGCTGCTCTCGGCGGACGAGCTGCGGCACGTCAAGCGCCTGTTCGGGATCGGCGGCCTTTCGTACGGGAACGCGTCCGCGCGGCATGACGGCGATCGTTTCTGGATGAGCGCCAGCGGCGTGGACAAGAGCAAGCTGCGCGAGGTCGGCACCGAGATCCTGCTGGTGACCGGCTACGACCCGGCCACCGGCGTGGTGCGGCTCAGCGTGCCGCCTCACGTCCGGCCGCGGCGCGTCTCCGTCGACGCCATCGAGCACCTGACCATCTACCGCGAGCATCCGGAGGTGGGCGGCATCCTGCACGTTCACGGCTGGATGGCGGGCGCCCTCTCAACCGAGGTGGTCTACCCCTGCGGCACGGAGGAGCTTGCGCTCGAGGTGGCCGAGCTGGTCCGCCAGGCGCCGGACCCGTCCCGCGCCGTCATCGGGCTCAAGAACCACGGCCTGACCATCACCGGCCACAGCCTGGACGAGATCCTGGAACGGGTCGGTCCGAGCATCGTGCGCCGGGTCCCGATGGACTGACGCGACCCTGCAGGTGGCCGGATCGGCGCGCGGCCTGAGGCTGCGCTTCGGTGCGTCGGCCACCAACCAGCGGGCGCTGCGACTGCTGGGGGATCGCCTGCCACGGTTGGCTGGCGGCTGGATGCCCTGGCTGGAGCTGGACCGATACGACCCACCCGCCCTCCGTGGCGATGACTGGATTCGGGTGCGCCCCATCCTGGCCGGCGTGTGCGGTACCGACATGGCGCTGCTCACCGGGCACGCCAGCGCCATCCTGTCGCCGTTCGCCTCGTTCCCGGCCGTGCTCGGCCACGAGGTGGTCGGCGTGGTCGAGGAGGACGGCCGGCGCGTGGTGGTCGATCCGATCATCGGCTGCGTGGTGCGTGGCCTGGAGCCATGCCGCCGCTGTGCCGCCGGTCAGGCGCGCTTCTGCGAGCGAGCGACCGAGGGCGCGATCTCGCCGGGTCTGCTGATCGGCTACTGCGCGGACCTGCCGGGCGGGTGGTCCGATGCGATGGCCGTGCATCGCAGCCAGATCCATCCCGTGCCTGACGCGCTCTCCGACGAGGCCGCGGTGCTGGTGGAGCCTTTCAGCGTTGCGCTGCACGCGGTGCTGGCACGACCGCCAGCGGCAGGGGAGCAGGTGCTCGTGATCGGCGCCGGGACGCTGGGCCTGCTCACCGTCGCGGCACTGCGACTCGTGACGCCGGAGTCGCGGGTCGTGCTGCTGGCCCGGCATGACCGGCAGCGCCGGCTGGGTGAGCGCCTGGGGGCCACCGTTGCGCCCGGCGGTCGCGGGGCCGCGGTCAACGCCGCGGTCCAGCATGCCGGCGCGCGGCAGCATCGGTCCATCCTGGGCCAGGCGGTGCTGAGCGGCGGCTTCGACCAGGTCTACGACGCGGTCGGCAGTCGCGGGAGCGTGGCCGACGCGCTCAGCGTCGCCGATGCCGGCGCGCGAGTGGTGCTGGTGGGCGGTCCGGCCGAGCTGCGGCGGGCTGGACTGGACGCTGGCCTGGGCGCGCGAGCTGCGGATCGAGGGGACCTACGTCTACGGTCCTGAGCCATCCCTCCCGAATGAGCCGCACACCATGGATGAGGCCGTCCGTTTGCTGGCCGCGCACCCGGAGCTGCCGATTGGCGAGATGGTGACCCACACCTACCCGCTTGACCGAGTGGCGGCAGGCGATGCGCACCGTGCTGCGCCGAGGGCCATCGGGCGCAATCAAGGTCGCCTTCGCTCCATGACCGGGGGGCTCGCCAGAGGCCTGACCGGATGCGTCGTATGCTTGCCGCACTGAAATCTGCGAGGTGTGGCCCGCGCCATGGAAGACATCGTCCCGATCGTGATCCTGGTCGTCGTCGCGCTGGTGCTCCTGTTCCTGATCTGGAGCACGATCAACATCGTCCGGCAGTACGAGCGGCTGGTGATCTTCACCCTCGGCCGCGTCTCGAACGGGGCCGCCGGGCCCGGCCTGGTCCTGCTGGTGCCGATCATCCAGCAGCCGGTGAAGGTCGACCTGCGCGAGTTCTACCTTGAGGTGCCGCAGCAGACCTGCATCACCAAGGACAACGCGCCCATCAGCATCGACTTCCTGGTCTACTCGAAGGTCTTCGATCCCGAGCAGTCCGTGACGGCGGTCACGAACTTCGTGGGCGCCTCACAGGCGCTGGCGGCGACCACGCTGCGCGCCGTGATCGGCGACATCCCGCTGGACGACGTGCTGGCCAAGCGCGAGGAGATCAACCACATCCTGCGCGCCAAGCTCGACGAGGTGACCGAGCGCTGGGGCGTGAAGATCACGAGCGTCGAGATCCGCGAGATCGTGCCGCCCCGCGACATCCAGGACGCCATGAACCGGCAGATGAGCGCCGAGCGCAACCGCCGCGCGGTGATCACCGAGTCCGAGGGGACCCGCCAGGCGACGATCAACGTCGCCGAGGGTGACAAGCAGTCGAGCATCCTGCGCGCAGAGGGCGAGCGTCAGTCACAGGTCCTGCGCGCCGAGGGCTTCAGCAACGCGCTGCAGACCATCTTCGGCGCGGCACGTGGCGTGGACGACAAGACGATGGCGCTCCAGTACCTGGAGGCGCTGAAGTCGCTGGCTGCCAGCAACTCGACCACCTGGATCGTGCCGATGGAGCTCTCCGAGCTGAGCCGCCCGATCGGCGACGCCATGCGCTCTGCCCGCATCACCAGCGAGAGCGAGGGACCGGCCACCTCGGGCTGAGGCCATGGCGCGTCACGGTTCCACGCGTCGCAGCCTGGCCGCCTGGGTCGGCCGCATCGTGGCGGCCGGAGCGGCAGGCTACCTGGGTTTCGTCACGATCGAAGGGTCACGCCGGGTCGTGCGTCCGCCCCGGAAGCCGGTGGAGCCGACGGAGGAAGGGGCGCCGGCGCATCCGGGAGACATCGGCCTGGCCTACCAGGACGTGCGCTTCACGACCGATGACGGCTACACCCTGGATGGGTGGCTGATCCCCGCCGGACGGGACACGCAGGGCAGCGGTGATCCTGATGCACGGCTTCAGCTGGCACCGCCTCCCGTGGCTGACCGAGTTCGTGCCGTGGATCCAGCCGCGCTTCAACATCCTGCAGTTCGACTTCCGCGGTCACGGCAACTCGGATGACGCGCCGATCACCCTGGGCACCCTTGAGCAGCGCGACGTCGCAGCGGCCGTCCGCTTCCTGCAGGGCCGGGGCTATGGACCGATTGGCCTGATGGGGATCAGCATGGGCGGCGCCGTGGCGATCACCGCTGCACCGGACCTGCCGGTCGCCGCGGTGGTGGCCGATGCCGCGTATGCCGTGCTCGAGAACCCGATCGCCAACCGCATGCGCGAGGGACGCTATCCGTTCGCGCGGCTGGGGTCCCGGCTGGTGGTGGCCGCCGCCTCCGTTCGGGCGCGGACGCTCCTGCGGCAGCCGATCCAGCGGGTCGCGCAGATCGCCCCGCGCGGGCTGCTGCTGATCGCGCCGCGCGAGGATCGCCTGGTGGACTGGACCCAGGCGGTGCGGCTGTACGAGGCCGCCAGGGAGCCGAAGGAGCTGATGGTCGTCGACGGCGCCGCGCACAGCGACGCGCACGCCGTGGCGGGGGAGGCATACGAGCGTCGAGTGCTCGAGTTCTTCCAGCGGCACCTGGACGGGGTGGCGCCCGTATAATCGCGCCCGGCGCAGCACCGCGCCTGTCCGTTCGGACACACCACGCGGCTAAGGTCCTTGCATGGCTGCCACGAAGGTCCTCGTCGTCGATGACGACCTGAACATCCAGCGCGTCCTGGTCTTCACCCTCAAGCAGGAAGGCTTCGAGGTGATCGTCGCCTCGGACGGCCAGGCCGGCGTGGCGATGGCGAAGGACTCGCAACCCGACCTGATCCTGATGGACGTGGCCATGCCCAAGCTGGATGGCTACGCCGCCATCCAGCAGATCCGTGCCGCGGAGACCGATGGGCGGCGCGTGCCGATCATCATGCTCACCGCCGAGGCGGATGTCGGCGAACGGGTCAAGGGCCTGCGCGCCGGAGCGGACGACGACATCGTCAAGCCGTTCCATCCGCTGGAGCTGATGGCGCGCATCAAGGCGCTGCTGGCGCGCGGCGGGTCCCTGCCCACGGCGGCCGGTGCGGAGGCCACGACGCTGGGCCGGCTGGCGGTGCTCTACGGCGCCAAGGGTGGCGTGGGCACCACCACCATCGCCATCAACACCGCCATCGCCATGGGTCGCGAGCTGCGGCGCCGCACCGCGCTGATCGACGCGAACCTGCAGTTCGGCGACCTGCGCGTGTTCCTGGACCTTGGGCTGGACACGGCTTCGATCGTCAACGCCGTCAGCGAGCCCGACCTGGACGCCGACCTGCTGCGCAAGCTGATCGTCCACCACCACTCGGGCGTGGACCTGCTGCTGGCACCGCCCTCGCCAGAGGCAGCCGACATCGTGATGGAGCGGCAGCGGACCGATCCGACCACCGTCAGCACGCTGCTCAACCTGTTCCGGAAGATGTACGACTACACCTTCGTCGACATGGTCAAGACCATCGACGACTTCAACCTGCAGCTCTTCGACGAGGCCGACGTCATCTTCGTGATCATGACCGCCGACCTGTCCTGCCTGAAGAACGTCCGATCGGTGCTCGAGACGATGGACCACCTCGGCTACGAGAAGGGGAAGGTCCAATTGGTCCTGAACCGATCGAACGCCTACACCGGCATCAACGTCAACAACGCCGAATCGGCCCTCAACCGCAAGGTCGACTACCAGATCATCAACGAGTATCGCGGCGCGATCAGTGCCCTGAACTCGGGCGAGCCGTTCATGTCCTCCCGGCCCGATGGACCCCTGGGCCGCTCGGTCGCCGACTTCGCGCAGAAGGTCGACGAGCAGCTCGCCGCCGAGGTCGTCGCCGCCCGCGCCTGACGCTCCGTTCGGCGCATCCCGATAACGCGTTCCTAACCCCGCGGTAAGGGAGCGTCCCTAGCCTCGTCTCCGCCGGTCGCCGCTGGAGTTTGGGAGGCGAGCAGGCGGGCGGCCGGCACTTCCCGCAGCGACGCCTCCCCCACGGAGTGCCCATGCTGGCCCAGACGCTCAGCGCCTCATTGCTCGGCGTGGAGGGCCTGCCGGTCCGGGTCGAGGTGGACGTGGCCTTCGGCCTGCCGTCGCTGACCATCGTGGGGCTGGCCGGCAGCCAGGTGCAGGAGGCGAGGGAGCGCGTGCGCTCCGCACTGCGCAACTCCGGCTTCGAGCTGCCATCGCGCCGCATCACCGTCAACCTGGCGCCGGCCGACGTGCCGAAGGACGGCACGGCGTACGACGTGGCCATTGCGGTCGGCATCCTGGCCGCGTCCGGCCAGCTGCCCGACCTGAGCCGGCTCGAGACGACGGCGCTGCTCGGCGAGCTGGCGCTGGACGGCAGCGTGCGACCGGTCAATGGCGTGCTGTCGCTGGTGGCCGCCGCGCAGTCGGCCGGCATCGGCAGCGTGACGGTCGCGGTCGGCGACGAGGCCGAAGCGGCCTGCGTGGCCGGCATCGCCGTGCTGCCGGCGCCGCGGCTGGGGGATGTCGTGGCGCACCTGGCCGGCGTTCGGGAGCTGACGCCCGCGGTTGCCGACGCCCATGCCGCCCTGGCAGCCGCCCGACGGGGTGCCGGATCTTGGCGACGTCATCGGCCAGGCGACAGCCAGGCGCGCGCTGGAGATCGCGGTGGCGGGGCGTCACAACCTGGCGGTCTGCGGCCCGCCCGGGGTCGGCAAGACACTGCTGCTGCGCTGCGCGGAGGGCCTGCAGCCACCGCTCGAAGACGCGGAGGCGATCGAGGTCAGCCGCATCTACTCGGCCGCCGGGCCTGATCGACCGGCGCCGGCCGCTGATCCGGCAGCGACCGTTTCGCGCGCCGCACCACACCGTGTCGACCCAGGGCCTGGTCGGCGGCGGGCCGCGCGTGCGGCCCGGCGAGGCGTCGCTGGCGCATCGCGGCATCCTGTTCCTGGACGAGGCGCTCGAGTTCCGCACCGACGCCCTGGACGCGCTGCGCCAGCCGCTGGAAGCCGGGGCGGTGACCATCGCCCGGGTCGAGGGCGCGCTGATGCTGCCCGCTCGCTTCACGCTGCTGATGGCATTCAACCCGTGCCCGTGCGGCTGGCTGACCTCCACCTCGCGGCGGTGCCGCTGCGACGACGGTCAGGCGCGACGGTATGCCGGCCGGCTGTCGGGGCCGATGCGCGACCGCCTGGACCTGTGGGTGCGGGCCGATGAGCCGCGGCACGCGGACCCGGACGGCGTCGAGCCGAGCGCCACAGTGGCGCAGCGGATTCGGCTGGCGTGGCAGCGGCAGCTCGAGCGGCAGGGCATGGCCAATGGAGAGCTGCCGCCGACGGGCGGGGATGCCGGGCTGGCGCTCGACTCCGCATCTGCGAACCCTTCTGCAGCGGCGCGGCGCCAAGTTCCGGCTCTCGCCACGGCGGCTGCATCGCGTCGCCCGCGTGGCGCGCACCATCGCCGACCTCGGCGCCATCGACGACGTTCGGGCGGAGCACGTCGACGAGGCGCTGCACTACCGGCCGGAGGTGGCCGCGTGATCGGGGTCGGGCGCGCACGGTCCGCGGGCGGCCGACCGGGTCGACGGCGCGGATCCGCGAGCGCTGATGGGCAGCTGGCAGGCACTCGACCTCGAGTCGATCGACGCGGAGGCGGACCGGCCCGTACTGGATCGCCATCTCGCTGGTCCCGGGCGTCGGCGGCGTCGGCTTCGCCCGCATGCTGGAGCGCTTCGGGTCGGCGCGCGCCGCGTGGGCCGCCGGCGATGAGCTGCTGGACTGCCTGCCGCGGCGGCCGCAGGATGCGAGGGAGGGGCTGGCGCGCATCCGCCGGCGCGGCGCCACCAGCGTGGCACGCGAGGTGGAGGCCGCGGTCCGGGCCAGCGGCGGAGTCGACGCTCACCGCCGTCGATCCCGAGCTACCCGGCCGCGCTGCGCGTCACGGATCCGCGGCCGCCGGTCCTCTATTGCGCCGGCGACCCGGCGGCCTTCGTCGGGCCGGCGGTGGCGATCGTCGGCACGCGACGGGCGACGGGCTACGGCCGCTCGGCCGCCGCAGGAGATCGCCGACGAGCTGGCCCGGGCGGGCGTGACGGTGGTGAGCGGGCTCGCCATCGGCATCGATGGCGAGGCGCATGCCGCGGCACTTGCCGCCGGCGGTCGCAGCGTGGCGGTGCTGCCCTCGCCGCTGGATCGGATCTACCCGCCGCGGCACCGGCAGCTGGCGGCGCGCCTCGTGGCCGAGGGCGGCGCGCTCCTCAGCGAGCTGGCCCCCGGGCACAATCCCGGCCGGCCGGACTTCGCCCGCCGCAACCGGATCATCGCCGCGCTGGCGCGCGCCACCGTGGTGGTCGAGGCGCCGGACCACTCCGGGGCGCTGCTGACGGCGGCCGCGGCGGTCGAGCTCGGCACGGGAGCTGTACGCCGTGCCCGGACCGATTGACTCCCTCGCCTCCCGCGGCTGCAACCGGCTCATCGCCGATCACCTGGCAGGCATCGTGACCTCGGCGGCCGGGCTTGTTGGCGTCCATCGGCCTGAGCTCGGGTGCCAAGCCGCTGGGCGTGGAGACCCTCTCCGATCCGGAGGGACTGGTGCTCTATCGGTTGATCAACCACCCCGGCTCCATCGAGGAGCTGCTGACCACCACCGAGCTCTCCACGGCCGAACTGGCGAGCGCGCTGACCCTGCTGGAAGCACGCGGACTGGTCACGTCCTACGGCGGCGCGACCTTCCATCCGACGCTCGCCGCGCGCCGGCTCGGGGATGCTCGCTGAGCGGGCATGCGACGTGCAGGAGAGCGCAACCAGTGCCCAGCCCGGTATACTGCGCGCGCCTCACGTGGTCCGCCCACAGTGCCCGTTGGGTGAAACACGCCGTAGGAGTCCTTGGTCTATTGAGTCCTGTCCAAAGAATCGGTGCGACTGTCCGCGCCACTCAGCCGAGCGTCTACGCTCGCCTTCGACAGCATCGGGCGATCACCCGGCTCGCGCTCGCCGGTCTCGCCCTCGCCGTTGCCCTCGGCTTCTCCCTCCAGGATGCTGTTGCGGGTCCGAACCCGGACCCCGCTTGCCCAACCACAATCCTCCCCGCCAACATCGGTGTCGGCGTCGCCTCGACCGGATGCGGTGGTCGTTTCCTTCGACGAGCCGATGGATCCGGCGTCGGTGGAGGACAACCTGGTGCTTCGTCCCGCCACCGAGATGCAGACCACCTGGAGCGCCGATCACCGCAAGCTCACGCTGCGGCCCAGCGGCGCGGTGGCAGACGGACCGACGCTACCTGGTCACGGTCGCGGCCTCGGCCAGGCTGGCGCACGGCGCCGAGCTTGGCGAGGACAAGGCGCTCAGCTTCACGACCCAGACAGCCCCGAGCGTGTCCGAGTTCGAAGTGCGCCTGCTGTCGGACCACGCACAGCCGCAGGTCAATCGACGGGAGCCGGGCACTGCCATCGCCTACGACATCGCCGATGGCGCGGTGCTGGGCGACACGCCGCTGATCGACGCCCCGGTCGACACGCTGGACGACGCCAGCGCCCGGACGGGCATTCGGATCTCATTCACCGCACCCATGGACATGTCCGATGTCGAGGCGCGCTTCAGCATTCAGCCGCGGGTCCGCGGCAACATCACCTGGCGCGACAACCAGATGACATTTACGCCGCGCGGGCGGCTGAAGGCGGACACGCGCTACTCGGTCACCCTGGTCGGCGCGCACGATGGGGCGGGCAATCGGCTGGGCGGCGACGTCAGCTTCTCGTTCACCACCCGGGCGGACGCGGAGCTGGTCCGCTTCACGCCGGAACGGCACGCCACCAACGTAAAGGCCAAGCAGGTGATCCTGCGCTTCAGCCAGCCGATGAACACCGATGCCACGACGGACGCCATCAAGGTGGTGGACCTGACCACTGGGCGTCACATCCGCGGCCGGGTGGATTGGCAGCACGGCGGCACGCAGCTGCGCTACCACTTCAACGCGCCGTTGCCGCGCGGCGGCCTGATCGAGGTCAGCCTCGGCAAGGCCAGCAAGGACAAGGACGGCAACGCGGTCAGCGTCAGCTGGACGTTCCGCACGCCGCCGGCCCTCGTTCGCGGCGACGGAGCAGATGACGCAGGCTGGCACCGCCCCGCGTCCTGCCGCACCGGGTCCCGCCGCGCCGGCCGACATGCAGCAGTACGCCCTGTGGCAGGTCAACCAGGCTCGCGCGAACTACGGCTTCGCGCCGCTGCGCCTGGATGCGACCGTCTCGGCGGTGGCCTCGGCGCACGCCTGGGACATGCTGAACTACGGCTACTTCAGCCACACCGGGCGCGACGGCTCGACCATCGCCGGTCGGTTGCAGGCCGGAGGGGTGAGCTTCAGCTGGTCCGGCGAGAACATCTGCTACTACAACGGTCTCGGCCTGCGTGGGACGCTGGATTGGTGCCATGCCACGTTCATGTCGGAGCCCTATCCCGGCGTGGCAAACCACATCGGCAACATCCTGAGCGCGCACTACAACCGGCTCGGGGTGGGCATCGCGCAGAGCGGTGGCAAGGTCATCATCGTGTGGGACTTCGCCGGCTAGCGAAGGACCCAACCGGGCGGACGCGCCGTCATACCGCAGCCCACGAGGCGCCCGCAGGCATGTGCGCGGCGCCTCCGCTGAACCCCGGAACGGCCCAGACCCGGTGCTACACTCCCTGACCGTATGCCCCCCAAGAAGCGAAGTTCGGGCGATCTCGTGATCGTCGAGTCGCCCGCCAAGGCCAAGACAATCGAGCGGTACCTCGGCCCCGGCTATACCGTGCTGGCTTCATACGGCCATGTCCGCGACCTGCCGCCGGGCAGCCTGGGCGTGGACGTGGACAACGACTTCGAGCCGCGCTACGTGCCGCTCAAGGATCGGCGCAAGGAGCTGGACCGGCTCGCGGACCAGGCGCGACGCTCGGATCTCGTGTGGTTGGCCACCGACCTCGACCGCGAGGGCGAGTCGATCGCCTGGCACATCGCCGAGTACGCGGGCCTGGGCGCCGATCAGATCCGCCGTGTGACCTTCAGCGAGATCACCAAGGGCGCCATCGACGAGGCCTTCGCCAACCCACGCAGCATCAACCTGGACCTGGTGAACGCCCAGCAGGCCCGCCGTGTCATCGATCGGCTGGTCGGCTACAAGCTGAGCCCGCTGGTCAGCAGCAAGATCCGCCGTGGCCTGTCGGCTGGCCGGGTGCAGAGCGTGGCCGTGCGCCTGGTGGTGGATCGCGAGCGCGAGATCGACGCCTTCGTGCCGGAGGAGTACTGGACGCTGCTCGCCCAGCTGCGCCGTTCCGGCAGCGAGGCGAGCTTCGCGGCGGAGCTGACCCGAATCGACGGGGAGAAGGCTCGCATCGGTTCAGAGGAGGAGGCGCGGCAGCACGAGGAGGCGCTGCGTGGCGCCACCTTCACCGTCAGCAAGGTCACACGCAGCCAGCAGAAGAAGAACGCGCCCCCGCCGTTTACCACCAGCACGCTGCAGCAGGAAGCGTCGCGCAAGCTGAGCTTCGGCGCGCGGCGCACCATGAGCGTGGCGCAGTCGCTGTACGAAGGCATTGCGCTACCCGAGGGCCAGGTGGGCCTGATCACCTACATGCGCACCGACTCCGTGGCCATATCCACTGGCGCGGTGGGAGAGGCGCGCCAGGTAGTGGGCCAGCGGTATGGCGCGGAGTTCGTGCCGGAGCGGCCCAACACCTACCGCACGAAGACGCGCGGCGCACAGGAGGCGCACGAGGCGATCCGACCCTCCAGCTTTGCCCGGACGCCTGAGTCGCTCTCCGCCCATCTCAAGCCGGACGAGCTCCGGCTCTACGACCTCATCTGGAAGCGAGCCCTCGCCTCGCAGATGGCACCGGCCCGCTTCGACCAGGTTGGGGTGGACATCAGCGCGGACCGATACACCCTGCACGCCGGGGCTCGGAAGCGGATCTTCGACGGCTACCAGGCCCTCTACGTCGAGGGCAAGGACGACGAGGAGGACGAGCGCCTGACCATCCTGCCCGACCTGCAGGACGGCGAGGCGCTGGACCTGATGGGCCTGTCGAGCGAGCAGCACTTCACCCAGCCGCCGCCGCGCTACACGGAAGCCACGCTGATCCGGGCGCTGGAGGAGCGCGGGATCGGGCGTCCGTCGACCTACGCGCCCACCATCGAGACGATCAGGCAGCGCGGCTACGTGAACATCAAGGACCGACGCCTGTTCCCGGAGGAATCGGCCTTCCGCGTGACCGACCTGCTGGTGGAGCACTTCCCGGAGATCGTCGACCTGGACTTCACCGCCCGCATGGAGGACCAGCTGGACGAGGTGGCCGGTGGTGAGCGGGAGTGGGTGCCCGTGGTCCGCGACTTCTGGGTGCCATTCAGCGCCAAGGTCACCGAGGGCCGCGAGAAGATCGCCAAGCAGATCGAGGTGACCGACATCCCGTGCCCGCTGACCGGCGACAAGGGCGACATGCTGGTCAAACGCTTCGGCCGCAACGGCTGGTTCCTGGGCTGCGCCGGCTATCCAGAGTGCAAGTACACCCAGCCGCTCCCCGGCGAGGAGCCGGAGGAGATCCCCGAGATGGAGGGCGTGGGGGAGGTCTGCCCGCTCTGCAACGAGGGCCACCTGGTTGCCAAGCGCGGCCGTTTCGGTCCGTTCGTGGGCTGCGATCGCTACCCGGAGTGCAAATACATCAAGAAGAACCCGCCTCCCGCCAGCGAGCAGTTCGGCACCTGCCCGCAGTGCGGCCAGGGGACGGTCGTCACCAAGCGGGCCCGGCGCGGTCGCCGGCCGTTCTGGGGCTGCGACCGCTATCCCGATTGCGATTACGCCACCTGGACGCGGCCGGAGCCTACGGCAGTCGCAGCCGACGCCGCCGCGGCCGATGCCGTCACGCCCGACGCCGCTCCCGAGAAGACCGAGGATGAGGGTCAGGAGCTCGCCAGCGCCGGCGGGGCGCGTGGCTGACCTCGGCCCCTCCGCCGACGCCGCCGGCGCGCTGGAGCGCTTCCTCTCGCACCTCGAGGCCCGTAACGCATCCGGCGGCACGGTCGTCGAATACCGGCGTCATGTCACCGAGTTCCTCAGCTTCCTGGCAGATGGCGGCACCGACTGGCGTCGGCCCGATCGCGCCACGGTGCGTGCGTACCTCGGCCTCGCTGGCCAACCGGCACCTGGCGGCCTCGACGGTTGGCGGTCGGCTGGCCGCGATCCGCTCGTTCTACCGCCACGCGGCGCGCCAGGGCTGGATCGATGCCGACCCGATGGCCGGCGTCCGCTCCCCAAGGCGGCCCGGCCGGCTGCCACGGGTGCTGAGCGCCGACGATGCTGCGCGGCTGGTCGAGGCGCCGGCACGGCGCGGCCCGAGAACGCGGAGGGGGATAGGCCTGGCGGCGGCCGACGCCCTGGTCCGCCGCGACGCGGCACTTCTGGAGCTCCTGTACGCCACCGGCATGCGCATCAGCGAAGCGGCCTCGCTGACCATCGACCGGGTCGACGTGGCACGCCGGCGGCTACGGGTGATAGGCAAGGGCGCCAAGGAGCGCGAGCTGCTGTTCGGGCGACCGGCCCAGGCCGCGGTGCAGGCATACCTGGCGGAGGGCCGCCCGCGGCTTGCGGCGCACGCCACCGGGGCGCCGCCGACCGCGACGCTGTTCCTCAACGCGCGCGGCGGTCCACTGACGGCGCGCGGCGCACGCATGATCGTGGACCGCTGGGTGGAGGCGACTGGCGTGGCCACCCGCACCTCGCCGCACACCCTGCGACATTCGTTCGCCACCCACCTGCTGGAAGGCGGCGCCGACCTGCGCTCCGTGCAGGAGCTGCTGGGCCACGCCAACCTGGCCACGACCCAGATCTACACCCACCTCTCGGACGCCGCCGTGCGCAGCGCCTATCGCTCGGCGCATCCGCGCTCAGGGCGTGGCAGCGCCGGCGGCGCGCGGTGAAGGAGGACCTGCCGACTCCGCTGGAGGGCATCTCCGGGGACCCGGTCGCCGAGCAGGTCCCGACACCTGGCCCGTCAACCGCTCGCGTGCTGGCCACCGCCAGCCTGATCCTCACCGTCGCCGCCCTCGCCAGCCGGCTGCTGGGCTGGATTCGGCTGCTGGTGATCGGCTCCCAGTTCGGCGCCAGCCGGGAGCTGGACGCCTACTTCGCCGCCTTCCGCATCCCGGACGCCATCTTCCAGCTGGTGGTGGCCGGCGCCCTGAGCGCGGCGCTGATCCCGGTCTTCTCCAGCTATCGGGCCCGCGGCCAGGAGGCGGAAGCGTGGCGGCTGGCGAGCAGCATCATCAACCTGGTCGTCATCGCGCTGGCCGGCCTGTCGCTGCTGATGGCGATCTTCGCGCCGTTGCTGGTGCCCATCGTGGCGCCCGGCTTCGACGCCCCGACCACCGAGCTCACCATCCGCATGACCCGCGTGATGCTGCTGTCGCCGGTCCTGATCGGGATGGGCGCGGTGGTGAGCGGCATCCTGAACTCCTACCAGCGGTTCGCGGTGCCATCGCTGGCGCCGCTCGCCTACAACCTGGTCATCATCCTGGCCGCCATCTTCCTGGCGCCGATCATGGGCGTGGAAGGGCTGGCGGTCGGCGTCGCCATCGGCTCATTGGCCCACCTGGTCATCCAGCTGCCGGAGCTGGGCAAGGTCGGGCAGCGCTACGACCTGACCATCGGCCTGCGCCATCCTGGAGTGCTCAAGGTCGCCTTCCTGATGGGGCCGCGCATGCTGGGCCTGGCGGCCGGACAGCTGAACTTCATCGTCTCCACCATCCTGGCCTCCGGCCTGCCGGCGGGCAGCCTGACCGCCTACAACTACGCGTTCCAGCTCTCGCAGATCCCGGTGGGCGTGCTGGGCGTCAGCGTGGCGGTCGCGCTCTTCCCGACCATCGAGCCGCGACGCCGCACTCGGGCACGTCGGCGAGATCCGGCGTCAGGTGGCGACCAGTCTGCGCGTCCTGATCTTCATCGCCGCGCCGCTGACGGCGGCCATGATCGTGCTGGCGGAACCGATCACCGCGGTCTTCTTCCAGTACGGACTGTTCAGCCAGCAATCAGTGGTGCTCACGGCGAACGCACTGGCCTACTTCGCCATCGGCCTGGTGGCGCACATCGTCGTGCACGTGCTGACACGCGCCTTCTACGCCATGCAGGACACGCGCACGCCAGTGCTGTGGGCGATCGTCGCGGTGGCCATCAACGTGCCGCTCATGGCGCTGGCTGGTGGGACCGATGGGCGTCGAAGGCCTGGCCCTGGCCCTTTCGATCAGCGCCAGCCTGGAGGTGATCGGGCTCCTGTGGGCGCTGCACAACCGGATCGAGTCGATCGAGGGTGCCCAGGTCCTTCGTTCGGCCGCGCGCTCGGCGGTGGGGGCGGGTGCCGCCGCACTGATCATGCTGGGCGGGCTGACGCTGGTGGAGAGCTGGCTGCCCACCCTACTGGACGGCGGCATCAGCCGCCTGCTGGTCGTCGCGGTGCTGGTTGCCGCTGGGGCGGCCATCTTCCTGCTGGTCGCCTCCGCGCTGCGCTCGCCGGAGATCGCCCTCCTGCGCAATCTCATGCGTCGTCGCAACCGGACGCCCGCATGATCAAGGTCCGACCGGCCACCAACGCCGACCATGCCGTCTGGCAGGAGCTGCTGGGCCGATGCGCCTCCGGCGACTTCCTGCACGACTGGTCCTGGGCCGACGTCGCGGCCTTCGACGGCCAACCCCAGCGGCGCTTCGTGGCCGAGGATGAGGGCGAGCTGGTGGCGTTGGTCGCGGCCCAGGTCCGGCGGCTGCCGCTGGGTCGCAGCTTCTGGTACGTGCCGCACGGTCCGGTCATGGACTACGACCATCCGAACGCCGCCGAGCGGCTGCGGGCAGTAGCCATCGGCCTGCGGGAGGCTGCTCGCCGAGACCGGGCCATCGCCGTGAAGCTGGAGCCGCGCGTGGAGCGCGGCAGCGCGTCGACCAGCCTGTTCGCCAAGCTCCGTCCAGAGCCGCGCACGCTGCAGGTCGGCCAGACGCGGCTCGTGGAGCTGGCCGACGACGAGACGCTGATGGCGGGCTTCGACAAGGACACGCGCTACGCCGTCCGCCGCGCCGAGCGTGAGGGTGTCGTGATCACCACGGTCGACCGATGCCGGCGACCTGGAGGCGATCGACGCGCTGCATGCCCTGGTGCTCGAGACGCAGCGCCGGGCGGGCTTCCCCAAGCCCGCGCTGCAGCGCTACCGGCTGGCGTGGCGGGGCCTCGCCAGCGCCGGGCGCGCCACCATCTTCGAGGCCCGCCGCGAGGGCGAGCTGCTGGCCAGCGCCATGTTGGTGGTCGAGGGCGATCGGTCCTTCTACCTGTTCTCCGGCTCGCGACGGGAACGTGCGGGGGAGCCGAAGCGCTACGCCTCGTACGCGCTGCAGATGGCGATGATGCGCTTCGCTCGGGCGGCCGGAGCGAAGCTCCACGACCTGTGGGGGATCGCGCCAGAGGACGCTCCACCGGAGCATCCCTGGTACGGGGTGGGCCTGTTCAAGAAGGGCTTCGGTGGGCGGCCGGTGGTCTGGGCCGGGACCTGGGACATCGTGGTGGACCGCACCCTGTACCGCATGCGCAACATGGCCGCGGATTGGCGCAGCGGCGCGCGGAGCATGCTGGCGCGCGTGCGCCCGAAGGACCGATGAGCCGGCCGCGCAGCATGGCCCTCGGACAGCTGACCGACGAGATCGGGCCGGAGCGGGTGATCGGTCTGCCGGTGGGCGAGGTCGGCGGCCTGGCCTACGACTCACGCGCGGTCGAACCGGGCACGCTCTTCTTCGCCGTCCCGGGCGTCCATGTCGACGGGCATGACTTCGTACCGGAAGCAGTTGCCAACGGAGCGCTGGCGGTCGTGGTCGAGCGGCGAGGTTGCTGGCCTGGCGATCCCCCAGCTCGTCGTCGCGCGCTCACGCGACGCCCTGGCCGATGCTGCCGACGCCTGGTACGACCACCCGTCGCGGCGGCTGCACGTGATCGGCATCACCGGCACCGACGGCAAGACCACCACCGCCTTCCTGGCCGAGGCGATGCTGCGCGCAGCCGGCTGGCGCCCCGGACTGGTCGGCACGGTGGAGGTGGGTATCGGCGATGAGCGAGCGGCCAACGAGAACCGCAACACCACGCCGGAGGCACTCGAGCTGCAGGCGCTGCTGGCCGATATGGTGGCGGCCGGCAACGACAGCGTGGTGATGGAGGCGACCAGCCACGGCCTGGTGCAGGCCCGCACGCGCAACGTCGACTTCGACATCGGCATCCTGACCAACCTCACCAGCGAGCACCTGGAGTTCCACGGGTCGTGGGAGAACTATCGGGCGGCGAAGGCCATGCTCTTCCGACAGGCGCCGATCTCGATCCTGAACGCCGACGACCCCTCTGCCGCCTACTTCCGCGGTGTCGCCGGCGGCGAAGTGGTGACCTACGGGCTGGACAGCGAGGCCGATGTCCTCGGCGTCGGAGGTGGACGCCCGTGCCAACGGCACGTCCTTTTCGGTCTCCACCGCCGACTGGAGCGGGCGGGTGGACCTGCAGCTGCCGGGCAGCTTCAACGTCCACAACGCGCTGGCCGTGATGACGCTGGCCAAGATGGAGGGGATCGACCTCGACCTGGCGGCGCGGGCACTTGGCGACGTGCCCGGTGTGCCGGGACGGATGGAGACGGTGGACCTGGGCCAGCCGTTCGGGCTGGTGGTCGATTACGCGCACACGGCCGACTCGCTGGGCAAGGTGCTGCGCGTCCTGCGCCCGCTGGCCAGCGGACGGGTGATCGCCGTCTTCGGCTCCGCCGGTGAGCGGGATCCCGACCAAGCGACCGGCCATGGGCCGTGCCAGTGCCGAGCTGGCCGACGTCACCATCGTCACCGACGAGGACCCGCGCCTGGAGGACCGCGCCTCATCAACGAGGCCATCGCCGACGGCGCCCGCGAGGCCGGCGCCCGCGAGGGCGAGACGCTGTTCGTCATCGACGACCGCCCGACGGCGATCGGCTCACGCGATCGGCCTGGCGCGGGCCGGCGACGTGATCCTGCTGGCCGGCAAGGGCCACGAGAAGACGATCATCTACGGCACCGAGGGGCGCTGGTGGGACGAGAAGGAGGTCGCGCGACAGGCCCTGCGCGACGCGGGCTACGGTGGAGCCGATGCCTGAGCTCCGCGCCTGGCGGGTCACCCACCGCGACGACTGGAACGCCTTCGTCGAGTCCGCGCCGCTACCGCAGCTTCCCGCAGCTGTGGGAGTGGGGCGAGCTGCGCGAGCCGTTCGGCTGGCGGCCGGTGCGCGTGGCCATCGGTCCCGACCCTGCCCAACCACCGCTGGCCGCCGCGCAGGTCCTGATCCGCGACGTCCCGCTGGTCAAGTGGCGACTCGGCTATGCCCCGCGCGGACCGGTGGGCGACCTGGATGACGCGGAGGTGCGCGAGGCGATGACATCGGCCCTGCGCGCGCTGGCCCGGGATGAGGAGATCGCCACCATCAAGGTGGACCCCGAGGCCACGCCGGATGGACCGTTCGGCCAGGCATTGCTGGAGCCGCCCTGGCGGGGAGCGACCCGGGTCCAGCCGCCGCACACGCGGCTGATCGACCTGGCGCCAGGACGAAGAGGCGCTGCGCGGCGCCATGAAGCGCAAGCACCGCCAGTACGTGGCCAAGGCCGAACGCGAGGGGATCACCGTCGAGCGGATGGACGGCGGCGCCTTCCGACCCATCGCCGACCAGTGGCTGGACGACTTCTACGCGATCTACACGCATACCGCCGAGCGTGCCGGCTTCGTGGCTCGTTCCCGCGCCTACTACCAACGGGTGTGGGACCTGTTCGCGCCGGCCGGCCACGTCCGGCTCTCCTTCGCCACGCGCGACGGCGAGCGGCTGGCGACGCTCTTCCACTTCACCGTGGGCGATCGGGCGGCGGAGGCGTTCGGCGGCATGACGGACGCCGGCGCGGACTCGCGCGCCAACTACCTGCTGAAGTGGGAGGCCATCGCCGGCTTCAAGCGCGATGGCTTCGCCACCTACGACCTGTGGGGCCTGGCCACGGGCGGCATCGCGCAGTTCAAGGAGGGCTTTGGCGGGCAGCAGGTCGACTACGTCGGCGCCCGCGACCTGCCCATCAAGCCGGCCGAGGACATGGCGCTGCGCGTGGCGCTGCCTGCGTACGGGATCGCCCAGCGCGCCCGGCTGCGCCTGTCCGGCAGGCGCCTTGCTGGCTCGGACGACTGATAGACCGATGAGTCCGGCGTCTCAGCCGGTCTCAATCAGAAAGCATCCGCATTGGAGCATCCTCGAATGATCGCTACCCATCCCGCTGACGAGAAGAACCTGGACGGCTACGGTTTCGCGCCGCTCGAATGGAAGCGTGTCACCGACAGCCTGGACAAGACGAGCGAGCTCGATGCGCTCGACGCTGCCGGTCGCTTCTGGCTCGCCACGACCGGTCCCGATGGACGGCCGCACGTGATGCCGGTGGGCATCGTCTGGAGCGACGGCAAGTTCTACTTCACGTCCGGCGCGGGAACGCAGAAGTCGAAGAACCTGGCTCGCGATCCGCATTGCGTGATCACCGTGGCGGCGCCGGGACCGACGTCGTGGCCGAGGGGGAGGCGCGGATCGTCCGGGACGATGCCGAGCTGCGGCAGATCGCCGAGCTCTTCAAGGACTGGGGTCCCGAGGTCCGTGACGGCGCCTTCTGGCACGAGTTCAGCGCCCCGAGCGCCGGCCCACCCCCATGGGATGTCTACGAGGTCCCGCCGAAGACGATCTACGGCCTTTCCACGGGCGAGCCGCACGGCGCGACCCGCTGGCGCCTCTGATCATCGCGTCCCGCTAGGCTGCGCGCGTGCCACCCATCGCCCGCCGCGCCGACGACACGGATCGTCCCCGCTGGGACGCGTTCATCGCCTCACGTCCGGAGGCGGATCTCCTCCAGGCGTGGGCCTGGGGCGAGTGCACCGCCATGGCCGGCGAGCCGCCGTATCGGATCCTGGTGGAGGACGGCGGGCAGATCCAGGGTGTCGCGCAGACCCTGATCCGTCGTGGCGCCTTCGGCCGCCAGATCGCCTACGTGCCGCACGGCCCCGTCTGGGACCGATCGGCCCCCAACGCCGACCGCATCTTCGCCTGGCTGGCCCAGGGCCTCCGCTCGCTGGCGCTGAAGGAGAAGGCGCTGGTGGTCAAGATGGATCCGCGCAACGAGCCGGGGCAGGACTTCGACTTCAGTCACCTGGCCGCCGAGCACGACCTGCAGCCCGCCCAGGACCTGCAGGCGCCGACCACCCGCATCGTCGACCTGCTGGACGGTGGTGAGGAGCTGGAGGCCTCATGGCACGCGGACGCGCGGCGCCTATCGAAGCGCGCCGCCCGCGAGGGGACGGAGGTCACGATCTCGCGCGAACCGGACGAGGCGGAGGTATCGGTCCTGCATGACCTCCTGGCCGATGTCGCCGAGCACGCCGACTTCCGGGTGCGATCGCCCGAGTTCCTGATGCGCCTCGCCACCGAGTTCGCAGCCTCCGGCGGCTGGTACCTGGGGATCGCCCGCGTCGATGGCACGCCGATCGCCGCGATGGCCTTCCCGCGCGTCGCCGACCGCGCCTACTACCTCTACGGCGCCCTGCGCCGCGACGAGCAGTACAAGCACAACTACGGGTCGCATGCCGTGATGGCCGAGATGCTGCGCACCCTCGCCGCCGATGGCGTCAAGACCGTCGACATGTGGGGCGTGGTCGAGCCGGACGACGAGGGCGCCAATCCGGCCTGGAAGGGCTTCAGCGACTTCAAGCGCACCTTCGGCGGCGAGCCGCTGCGCCACCCGGGCCTCTACGACCTGGTCACCAACCGCTTCTGGTACACCACTCGCCGCTTCGGTCCAGTCGGTCACGACGGCGGCATCTCCGCTGGCCGTGCGCGCGCTAGCCGACGTCAGGTCCTGCCGCCTCGCCCACAACTCCATCGGTCAGGCTCACGCGTGCTTGCTGATACCATGATCAGGTGGATCTAGCCCGCCTGCGGGCGGCTCCGGCCGCAGTAGTGCAGCGCATCGCGCGCACGCAGGCCCCGGGCAGAGCCGTCCCATTCGATCGAGGATGTTGTCGCCGAAGCGCGGCAGCATCGGCCGAGCATCAACGTCGGCCTGATCGAGCGTGCCTACGCCGTCGCCGAGCAGTCGCACGAAGGGCAGCTGCGGGCATCGGGCGAGCCATACGTCCAGCATCCGGTGGAGGTGGCCTACTACCTCGCCACGCTCCAGATGGATGCGGAGACGCTGGCCGCGGCGCTCCTCCACGACGTTCCCGAAGACACCGACATGACGATCCAGGAGATCGAGAAGCGCTTCGGGCGCGAGGTCGGCCGCCTGGTCGACGGGGTCACCAAGCTCTCCAAGTTCGGGTCCGCGCGGACCATGGAGGAGCAGCAGGCCGAGAACATCCGGAAGATGTTCATGGCCATGGCCGAGGACGTGCGGGTGGTCATCATCAAGCTCGCCGATCGGCTCCACAACATGCGCACCCTCGGCTTCCTGCCGGCGGAGAAGCAGGCCCGCATCGCGCGCCAGACGATGGAGATCTACGCCCCGCTGGCCCACCGGCT
Source organism: uncultured Chloroflexia bacterium (assembly GCA_963720505.1). Lineage (GTDB taxonomy): Bacteria > Chloroflexota > Limnocylindria > QHBO01 > QHBO01 > DASSCW01. Next base: position 250,908 of record CAVRFT010000002.1, on the reverse strand, counting down.
GGGGATGTGGCAGATCAAGTGGGAGCTCGAGGACCTCTCGTTCAAGTACATCGAGCCGGAGCGCTACCGCCAGCTGGTCGAGATGCTGGCCGACCGCCGCAAGGTCCGCGAGAGCTTCATCAACAAGTCGATCCGGCATCCTGCGCAAGGAGCTCGCCAAGGTCGACATCAAGGCCGATATCTCCGGGCGGCCGAAGCACCTCTATTCCATCGCCAAGAAGATGGAGCGCAAGGGCGTCGAGTTCGACGAGATCTACGACGTCAACGCCGTCCGCCTCCTCGTCGACGACGTCAAGGACTGCTACGCCGCCCTTGGCGTCGTTCATTCGCTGTGGAAGCCGATTCCCGGGCAGTTCGACGACTACATCGCCATGCCCAAGGCGAACATGTACCAGTCGCTGCACACCGCCGTCATCGGGCCCGATGCCAAGCCGCTGGAGGTCCAGATCCGCACCGGCCACATGCACGACGTGGCCGAGGCCGGGATCGCGGCGCACTGGCGCTACAAGGAAGGCTCGCGCGGCGATCGGCGCTACGACGAGAAGCTGGCCTGGGTCCGGCAGCTGATGGACTGGCAGCGCGAAGTGGCCGATGCCACCGAGTTCGTGGAGGGCCTCAAGCTGGAGGTCTTCCAGGACCAGGTCTTCGTCTTCACGCCGAAGGGCGATGTCAAGGACCTGCCGGCCGGCGCCACGCCGCTGGACTTCGCCTACCGCATCCACACCGACGTCGGGCATCGGACCATCGGCGCCAAGGTCAACAACCGGCTGGTGCCGCTCGACTACCGCCTGCGCAACGGCGACATCGTCGAGATCATCACCACCAAGGCCGCGCACGGGCCGTCGCGCGACTGGCTGAACATCGTCCAGACCAGCGCCGCGCGCGAGAAGATCCGCCAATGGTTCAAGCGCCAGCAGCGCGACGAGAACATCACCCAGGGCAAGGACCTGCTGGACCGTGAGCTGCGGCGCGTGGCGCACGAGACGCTGGGATCGGTCACGTCCGAGAAGCTGACCGAGATCGCGCAGCAGGCGCATTACAAGGAGCTGGACGACTTCTTCGCCGCCATCGGCTATGGCGCGGTCTCGCCCGGGAACGTTGTCTCCAAGCTGGAGGTCCACGACGACGCGGCGATCACCCTGCCCGAGGTGGCGCCGCCGTCCGTGGTGCCCGTCCACCACCGGCGTGCGGGTCAAGGGCGTGGGCGACCTGCTGGTGCGCTTCGCGAACTGCTGCTCGCCGATCCCCGGCGACGCGCATCACCGGCTACGTGACCCGTGGCAAGGGCGTGACCATTCACCGCGCCAACTGCCCGTCCGTGCTGTCCGAGCGGGACATCGAGCGGCTGATCGACGTGGACTGGGAGTCGGTCGACCAGCAGACCTACCCGATCACCGTGCGGATCGAGGCGCTGGACCGGGCCGGCCTGCTGAACGAGATCACGAACGTGGTGGCCGAGGCCAAGGTGAACATCGTGGCGGCGTCGATCGGCACGCATCCGGACGGCACGGCCACCATCAGCGCCACGCTCAAGGTCACGTCGCTCGAGCAGCTGTCGCGGGTCCTGACCAAGATCGAGCGGATCCGCGACGTCACCACCGTCACCCGAGAGGCGCGCTAGCCCGATCGCCGTCGGTACACTCAGCCGATGGCCGGCAAGATCACCGCTCCCCGCGGCACGCGGGACCTGCTCCCCGAAGAAGGCGATGCCTGGAACCGGATCGAGGGCATCGCCCGCGACCTGAGCGACCGCTATGCCTTCGACCGGATCGACATCCCGCTCTTCGAGCGCGTGGAGCTGTTCGCCCGTGGCCTGGGCGAGTCGTCCGACGCGGTCGAGAAGGAGATGTTCCGCGTCTCCGGTGCCGCCGGGTCGGATGAGGCGCGCGCCGACTGGGCGCTGCGGCCGGAGCCGACCGCCGGCATCGTGCGCGCCTACATCGAGCACGGCATGCACGTGCGCCCTGGGCCCGCTGCGTCTCTGGATGCTGGGGCCGATGTTCCGCTACGACCGCCCGCAGGCCGGCCGCTACCGGCAATTCACGCAGTGGGACGTCGAGGTGCTGGGCGATCCCGGACCGATGGTCGACGCCGAGCTGATCGAGCTGGCGCATCGGTTCTACGCCGAGGCAGGCATCAAGGATGCGGTCGCGTACCTGAACTCCATCGGCGACGCGACCTGCCGCCCTGGCTATCGGCAGGCGTTGATCGACTACTTCGGCAAGCACGAAGACCGCCTGTCCGATGACTCCCGGCGGCGGCTGCAGGTCAACCCGCTGCGGGTCCTGGACGACCGGCAGCTCGATCCCGAGCTGGCTGCCGGCGCGCCGCGCAGCGTCGACCACCTGTGCGACGCGTGCCGCGACCACTTCAACGCCGTCCTGCGACTGCTCGACGGGCTCGGCCTGCGCTACGAGGTCGACCCGACCATCGTCCGTGGCCTGGACTACTACACGCGCACCACGTTCGAGTTCTTCGTGGCCGATCGCCGCGGGCAGCAGCAGGCGCTGGCCGGTGGCGGCCGCTATGACGGGCTGGCGGAGCTGCTGGGCGGGCGTCCGACGCCGGGGATCGGCTTCGGGCTGGGCATCGACCGGGCCGTGCTGGCGGCGCAGGAGATGGGCGTGGAGGTCTGCGCCGGGCCGGGCGCTGGTCGCGGTGGTATCTGCGGATCCCGTCAGCCCTGGAGCCGCGGCTCCAGGTGGCCGGCCAGCTGCGCGAGGCCGGGCTGCGCGTGCGGCCCGATGGCAGCGAGCGCAAGCTCGGGCGACAGCTGGAGGCAGCCGCCAAGGTCGGCGCCCGCTGGGCGGTGATCGTGGGCGAAGAGCTGGACCGCGGAAGGGTCGTGCTTCGTGACCTCGAGATCCGGAGAGCAGCGGGAACGCGCCGCTTGGACGAGGTGCCCCGGATCGTCAGCGAGGGCTGAACCCGCTCGGCGCACGCGGCTCGCGCCCGCCAGCTGACTCGCTACCATTCAGCGTCCCATGGCACAGGCATTCCGGAGCCACACCTGCGGCGAGCTGCGCCCCGAGCATGTCGGGCAGCGGGTGACGCTGTCCGGCTGGGTCCATCGGCGGCGCGACCACGGCCACCTCGCCTTCTTCGACCTGCGCGACCGCTACGGCCTGACCCAGGTGGTGACCAACCAGGACGACGCGCCGGAAGCCCATGCCGCCGCCGAGCCGGCGCGCAGCGAGTGGGTGGTGCAGGTCGAGGGCGTCGTGCGGGAGCGGCCGGAGGGCACCGCCAACGCGGAGCTGGCGACCGGGGCGATCGAGGTGGCGGTGGATCGGTTCGCCGTCCTCAACCCCAGCAAGGTGCCGCCGTTCTATATCAACGAGGAGCAGCCCGGCCTCGACGAGTCGCTGCGCCTGCAGTACCGCTACCTGGACCTGCGGCGGCCCTCGGTACAGTCGCGGATGCTGATGCGCTCACGCCTGGCCGGCGCGATTCGCCGCGCGCTGGAAGACGATGGCTTCGTCGAGATCGAGACGCCGAACCTGATCCGCTCCACGCCCGAGGGCGCCCGCGACTTCGTGGTGCCGTCGCGGCTGCGCGCCGGCGAGTTCTACGCGCTGCCCCAGAGCCCGCAGGTGCTGAAGCAGCTGCTGATGGTCGCGGGCTACGACCGCTACTACCAGCTGGCCCGCGCCTTCCGTGACGAGGATCTGCGCGGCGATCGGCAGCCGGAGCACACGCAGGTCGACATCGAGATGAGCTTCGTCTCCGAGGAGGACGTGCTCGACACCATCGAGCGCATGGTCACCCGGGTGGCCAGGGAGGTCCTTCCGGAGCACCCGCTCCTGCAGGAGCCCTTCCCGCGCCTCGAGTACCCCGACGCCATGGACCGATACGGATCGGACAAGCCCGACCTGCGCTTCGGCATGGAGCTGGTCGACCTGACCGATGCCGTCCGCGGCGTCGACTTCCGCGTGTTCGCCGAGCCGATCGCCGCCGGCGGCCGCGTGCGCGGCATCGTGGCGCCCGGCTGCGGCGGGATGTCGCGCCGGGAGCTGGACGAGCTGACCGACCTCGCGCGGCGGCATGGCGCCGGCGGGCTCGTGCATCTCGCGGTCGAGGACGATGGTTCGCTGACCGGCCCGGCCGCCAAGTTCCTCGGCGAATCAGCCGGCGCCATCCGCACGGCGCTCGGGCGCAGCAGCCGGCGACCTGATCCTGATCGTCGCCGATGCCGATCCGATCCGAGGCGCCGAAGCCCTGGGCCACGTCCGCCTGGAGATGGGGGAGCGGCTGGGGCTGCGGACCCCCGGTGTGCTGGCCTATGCCTGGATCCGTCACTTCCCGATGTTCAAATGGGACGAAGAGGGGAAGCGCTGGGACGCCACCCACAACCCGTTCAGCGCGCCGGTCTGGGAAGAGGAGGATCGACTGGAGGCGGATCCCGGCTCGATCCGCGCCCAGCAGTACGACCTGGTCCTCAACGGCTGGGAGTCGGGCGGCGGCTCCATCCGCATCCATCGCCGCGACCTGCTGGAGCGCGCCTTCGCGCTGATGGGCCACTCGATGGAAAGCGCCCGCGACCAGTTCGGGGCCCTGCTCGACGCGCTGGAGTACGGGGCGCCGCCGCACGGCGGGATCGCCATCGGCCTGGACCGATGGGCGGCCCTCTTCGCGGAGGTTGACAACATCCGCGAGGTGATGGCCTTCCCCAAGACCCAGTCCGGGACGGACCTGATGCTCGATGCTCCCTCGCCGATCGCCGATGCGCAGCTGGACGAGCTGGGGCTTCGGATCGTCAAGCGCGACTAGTCCTCGCTGTCAGGCGGGAACGCTCCGGATTCGTCGTGCACCTCGCCGCCGGCGAGGGCCGGGTTGAAGACGCAGACCAGCCGCAGGTCCGACTTCACGCGCATCACATGGCGATCGTGGGCGTCCAGCGCGTACATCGTGCCGGGCACGATCGCGTGGCGCTCCCCGGTGGAGAGGTCTTCGACCTCGCCTTCGCCCTCGATGCAGTAGCAGGCCTCGAGATGGTTGGCGTACTCCATCTCCTTCTCCCAGCCCGCCTCGACCACCGTGTCGTGCAGCGAGAAGCCCATGGCGTCGCGCTTCAGCAGGAGGCGGCGGCTGCGCCAGCCCTCGCCGGCCACGTCGCGCTCGGTACCGACCACCTCGTCAAGGGTGCGAATGATCATGCGGCTCCTCCATCGGTCCACCAATTCACGCGGTCGTCATCCCTGCCGCGGAAGGGTAGCCCGGCCGGCTGCGGCATAATCGGCTCCCATGAGCGTCTACCTCGACCACGCCGCCACCACGCCGCTGCGGCCGGAGGTGCTCGACGCCATGCAGCCGTACCTCACCGAGCATTTCGGCAACCCGTCGAGCATCCACGGCGCCGGGCGTCGGGCACGCCTCGGCCTGGACGAGGCGCGCGAGACGGTGGCGCGCATCCTGGGCGCCAAGCCACGCGAGATCGTGTTCACCTCCGGCGGAACCGAGGCGGACAACCTGGCGGTCAAGGGCGCTGCCTGGGCGGCGAGCGCCGATGGGCGTCGCGTGGTGACCAGCAGCGTCGAGCACAAGGCGGTCATGCACTCGTGCGCCGTGCTGGAGCGGTTCGGCTTCGAGGTCACGTACCTGCCGGTGGACCGATACGGCCGGGTGGACCCGGCCGACGTGGCATCGGCCATCCGCGATCACACGACCGTGGTCAGCGTGATGTACGCCAACAACGAGGTGGGAACCATCCAGCCGATCCGGGAGATCGGTGCGATCTGCCGGCAGCGGAAGGTCCTCTTCCACGTCGACGCGGTGCAGGCGGCGGGCTTCCTGCCGCTGGACGTGGACACCCTGCAGGTCGACCTGCTGAGCCTTGGCGCGCACAAGCTCTACGGTCCGAAGGGCGTGGGCGCCCTCTTCGTGCGGCAGGGCACGGCGCTGCTGACCCAGCTGTCCGGCGGATCGCAGGAGCGCCAGCGGCGGGCCGGCACGGAGAACGTGGCGGGGATCGTGGGCTTCGCCAAGGCGCTGGAGCTGGCGCAGGACGACCTCGTTGCCCGCGAGGCGGAGAACACGCGCCTGTCGCGGCTGCGCGACGGGCTGATCGCCGGGCTCACCGCCCTGCCGGGCGTGACCCTGACCGGCCACCCCCCGATCGGCTGCCCAACAGCGCGAGCTTCCTGGTCGAGGGGGTCGAAGGTGGAGATCTGGTGGCGGCGCTGGACCTGGAGGGCATCGCCGCCTCGACCGGCAGCGCCTGCACCACCGGGTCGACCGAGCCGAGCCACGTGCTGCTGGCCATGGGTCTCGAGCCGGAGCAGGCCCACGGGTCGCTGCGGCTGACGCCGGGAATGAGCACGACCGAGGACGACGTGCGTCGCACCGATCGACGTGATGGGCGTCCGTGCTCGGTCGGATGCGCGGCGGGCTGGCGGAGCGCGCCGAGGTCGCATCGGCCTGATGGGCCGGACCGTGGCCGCCATGAGCGGCGGAGTGGATTCGAGCGTGGCGGCCGCCTTGCTGGCGCGCGAGGCCCGGACGCGACGAGGTGATCGGGGTCTGGATGCGACTGCACGCCGACGGCGGCGAAGGGTACGAGCAGAGCCGATCGTGCTGCTCGCCGGACGCCGCCGACGACGCGCGGCGGGTGGCGCAGATCGCCGGCATCCCGTTCTTCATCCTCAACCTGGAGCGCGAGTTCGGGGCGCGGGTGATCGACGCCTTCGCCGATGGCTACCTGGACGGCGCCACGCCGAACCCGTGCCAGGCGTGCAACCAGTACATCAAGTTCGACGAGCTGCTGCGGCGCGGCCTGGCCGCCTACGGCGCCGATCTGGTCGCCACCGGCCACTACGCGCGGGTCGAGGACCGCGACGGGCGCCGCGTGCTGCTGCGTGCCGCCGACGCGGACAAGGACCAGACCTACTTCCTGTGGGTGCTGGACCAGGAGCAGCTGCGCCACACCCGCTTTCCGCTGGGGGAGCTGACCAAGCCCGAGGTGCGGCGGATCGCCACCGAGCTGGGCCTGCCGACTGCCGACAAGCCGGAGAGCCAGGAGATCTGCTTCGTGCCGGCCGGCGACTACCGAGCGCTGCTCGCCGAGCGGCGCGGCTACGAGGGCGAGCCCGGCCCGATCGTGGACGCCGATGGCACGGAGGTCGGCACGCACACCGGCTACGCCCACTACACCGTCGGGCAGCGGCACGGCCTGGGCGTGGCGCTGGGCGAGGCGGTCTACGTGCGCGAGGTGCGCCCCGCCAGCAACACGGTGGTGATCGGCCGTCGGGACGAGGTCGCAGCCTCCAGCCTTCACGGTCGATGGCCGCCGCTTCGTGGCCGGGGAGCCGCCGGCCGAGCGATTCAGCGCATCGGTCCGCATCCGCCACCGCGCGCGCGGACGTGCCAGCCGAGATCACCCTGCTTGGTGACGATCGGTTCGCGGTCGAGACCGCCACCCCGGTCTGGGCTCCGGCACCGGGTCAGGCGGCGGTGCTGTATGACGGCGACGTCTGCCTGGGCGGGGGGCGGATCGCTCGGGCAGCATGACGCCGTGGCTGCTGATCACCGCCCTGCTGGCGGTCATCAACCTGGCGGCCTTCCTGGCAGTGCGCGGCCGCTGGGGTCGCGTCGTTGGCCTGCTGGCGCTGGCGTCGCTGCTCGGGCACGATCGCAGGAGACGCAGTCGGTGGCGCCACGGGGCTGGACATCCTGGTGCTGGGCGACTATCACATCCTGGCAGCCTGCATCGGCGCCCAGCTGTTGATGCTGGGCACGCTGCTGCTGGTGGCCATGCTGCCGACGGCCGACGAGCGGGCGGACTCGAACTCCACCGACCGATGAGGGGGAGGCGCTGATGGACCTCGCGATCACCATCTTCTGGATCGGTGTCGGTCTCGGCGCCCTGCTGGTCGGGATCGGCGTGATCATGGTGGCGCTGTCCCTGCGGCCGCTGGCGCGCGACACCCGTGCGCTGGCCAACGACGCCCGCCGGCTGACGCGGCTGGCCGAGACGGAGCTGGCGAACATGGCGGGTCGCACGCGCGAGATGCACGACGCCGAGGTGCCGCCCAGCGACCTGGCCGAGCCACGCGCCGGCGATGGCGGCACCGGTGCACGGTCGCGTCACCGATCGGCGGAGCCGGCAGGACGGCCAGATCGGAACGCCAACCGGACCCGATGGGACGCCAACCGATCGGGTCGGTACAATCCCCGCACGCACGGGAGGACGAGCAGATCCCATGAAGGACTCCGGTCTCGGAAGCTTCCTGGCCGGCTTGGCCATCGGCGGATTGATCGGTGCGGCGGTTGGGCTGCTGCTGTCGCCTTCGAGCGGCGAAGAGATGCGCGAGCAGGTTGGCGAGTTCGTCGGCGAGCGGCGGGCCGCCTTCGACGACGCGGTCAACGAGGGCCGCGCGGCCGCCGAGAAGGCTCGCGCCGAGATGATGGGCGCGTACGATGCCTCTGCCCCGGCCGAGGGCGAGGCTGCGTCGCAGGGCGGGGCCGCGCCAGAGGGCGCAGCCTGACAGGGCGCTGCCACCGCAGCCACGCAGTCCAAGAGCCGGTGGGAGCCGGCTCTTGTGGTGAGACGGACCTGGTGAGGATGTGAACCGTTGCAGCCAATGACGGCGGCGCAGATCCGCGAGGGATACCAGCGCTTCTTCGAGGAGCGCGGGCATACCCGCGTGCCCGCTGCCGCGCTGCTGGCGCGCGACGATCCGACCCTGCTGTTCGTCAACTCCGGGATGGCTCCCTTCAAGCGCGTGCTGACCGGCGAGGAGAAGCGCGACTACGTGCGCGCGGTCGACTCGCAGCCCTGCCTGCGCGTGGCCGGCAAGCACAACGACTTCGAGGAGGTCGGCCGGACGCCGCGCCACCACACGCTGTTCGAGATGCTGGGCAACTGGAGCTTTGGCGACTACTTCAAGCGCGACGCCATCCATTGGGCGTGGGAGTACCTGACCAAGGAGCTCGGCCTGCCGCCGGACCGCGTGGCTGCCACGGTCTACACCGATGACGACGAGGCCCACCGCGTCTGGGCCGATGAGATCGGGCTGCCGGCGGAGCGCCTGGTGCGCTGGGGCAATATCGCGGAGGGCGACGAGAAGAACTTCTGGCGGATGGGCGACACCGGCCCATGTGGACCCTGCAGCGAGCTGCACTACGACCGCGGGCCGGAGCTGTCCGAGGGCGAGCACTGCATTCCGGACCACTCGGAGCACTGCCCGCGCTGGCTGGAGGTCTGGAACCTGGTCTTCATGGAGTTCGATCGCGCCGCGGACGGGACGCTGACGCCACTGCCCTTCAAGTCGGTCGACACCGGCATGGGGCTCGAGCGCATCGCTTCGGTGGTGCAGGGGGTCGACTCGAACTACGGGACCGACCTGTTCACGCCGATCATCGAGCGGCTGGCCGAGTTCATCGGTCACAACCCTGAGACGGTCGAGTCCGAGCGCTTCAGCTACCAGGTCGTGGCCGACCACTCGCGGGCCATGACCTTCCTCATCGCCGATGGCGTGGCGCCGTCGAACGAGGGAGCGGGCTACGTCCTGCGCCGGATCATGCGACGGGCGGTGCGTCACGGCCGGCTGATGGGCATCAGGGCGCCGTTCCTGCGCCAGACCTGCGCCGTGGTGGTCGACATCATGGGCGAGGCCTATCCGGCGCTGGCCGAGCAGCGCGACCGGATCCTGGATGAGGTCGAGGCCGAGGAGGCGAAGTTCGCCCGCACCCTGGAGGCGGGGACGGAGCGGCTGCTGGCGCTGATCGAGGCGGCCGGCGGCAATGGCTTCATCCCGGGCGACGAGGCGTTCCGCCTGCACGACACCTTCGGCTTCCCGATCGATCTGACCGTGGAGATCGCCGCGGAGAGCGACGTATCGGTCGACCGGGAGGGGTTCGACCGGGCCATGGCAGAGCAGCGCGAGCGGTCGCGCGGTGGCAAGGGCGCTCGCTTTGTCGCCGATCCCTCGCTTGCCGAGCTGGCGACCGAGTTCATCGGCTATCCGAACGAGACGCGGCCGATGGGCTGGCCGTGCTCGGCCTCGCCGGCGACCAGGAGTCGACGCAGGTCGTGCTGGACCGCAGTCCGTTCTACGCGGAGGGCGGCGGCCAGATCGGCGACCAGGGCGAGCTGGTTGGCCCGAAGGGCAAGCTGATCGTGGATGACACCCAGCGGGTTGGCGACGCGATCGTGCACGTCGGGCGGCTCGACGGAGAGCTGGCGGTCGGCGAGCCGGTCGAGGCACGCGTGGACGAGCGGCGGCGCTGGGCCGCCGCTCGCAACCACACCGCCACCCACCTGCTGCATCGCGCGCTGCGCGACGTGCTGGGCGAGCAGGCCAAGCAGGCCGGCAGCTGGGTCGGCCCGGAAGGGCTGCGCTTCGACTTTCCGGCGTCGGCGGCGACGCCCCGTCCGCAGCTGCGCGAGGTCGAGCGGCGCGTGAACGAGCAGATCCGCCGCAACGCCACGGTCGAGCCAACCTGGATGAGCCTCGGCGACGCGCGCGAGCTGGGCGCCGACATGTTCTTCGGCGAGAAGTACGTGCCGGAGAACGTGCGCGTCGTCCAGGTCGAGGGCTTCAGCCGCGAGCTGTGCGGCGGGACGCACGTGGCGGCCACCGGACAGATCGGCTCGTTCCGCATCACCGGCGAGTCGAGCATCGGCGCCGGCCTGCGGCGCATCGAGGCGGTGACCGGTGAGGCCGCCGAGGAGCACGTGGCGGATCGGCTGGAAGCGCTGCGCGAGGCGGCGTCCAAGCTGGGCGTGGCCGAGCTCGAGGTGCCGGCCCGGGTCGAGGCGCTCACCGCCCGGGTCCGGGAGTCGGAGAAGGCCGCCAAGCAGCCACGGAGCGCCGCGGCTGCGGCGCTGGACGTTGCGGCAGCGCTGGCCGGCGCCCAGCAGGCGGGCAACGTCAAGGTCATCGTCCAGCACTACCCCGAGGCGGACGCGGACGCGCTTCGAGACGATGGGCCGACGAAATGCGCGGCATGACCGGTCGCTTCGTGTCGATCGCCTCCGGCAACGGAGCGGGACCCGCACTGGTGGTGGCCGCCAGCCGCGACCTGGCCGGCGAGGGCTTCGACGCGGTCAAGATCGTGCGGCAGGTCGGGCCGCTGATCGGCGGCGGGGGAGGCGGACGGGCGGAGCTTGCCCAGGCCGGCGGCAGCAATCCGGCCGGGCTTGACGATGCCCTGCGGGAGGCGGCGCGCCTCGCGCTCGAGGCGCTGGCGCCCCTCGAGGCCGACTGACCTGGCGGGAGGCGCGGTGCAGCAGCTCTTTGGCGGGGTTCGGGATCGGCTCCGTCCGGGCCGATCGGGCACGAGTCGTGGGGGCCAACAGGGCCCGCAGGCACTGACCGCGCTGGACGTCGGCACCGAATTCGCCAAGGCGCTGGTCGTGGCGCTGGAGGAGCGAGAGGGCGTGCTGACCGGCGTGGTGCGTGGCGTCGGGCGGCAGCGGCAGGGCCTGACCCACATGCAGTCGGGCACGGTCAGCGACATCGACGCGGTGGTCGCCAACTGCCGCAAGGCGCTCGACGAGGCGGAGCAGATGGCCGGCCTGCGGCCGGGCTCGGCGGTGATCGGCATTGCCGGCGAGCTGGTCAAGGGCGCCACCTCGGTCCGGACCGTGCATCGCGACCAGCCGCAGACGCCGCTGACCCAGCCGGAGCTGGAGCGCATCGTCCAGCGCGCCCAGTCGGAGGCGCTCGACGAGGCCGAGTCGCGCATCGCCTGGGAATCGGGCGTCGAACGGATGGAGGTGCGCCTGGTGCACGCCGCCATCGTCGAGATGAAGATCGACGGCTACCCGGTCAGCAACCCCATCGGCTTCACCGGCAGCCAGCTGGAGCTGGCCGTCTTCAATGCCTTTGCGCCGATGGTGCACCTCGGGGCGCTGCAGTCGGTCGCCCATCGGCTCGGCCTGCAGCTGCTGGGCGTGATCGCGGAGCCCTATGCCGTGGCCACCTGCCTGGACCCGGGCGAGCTGGGCGACGCCGGGGCCGTGTTCGTGGACATCGGCGGCGGCACGACCGACGTGGCGCTGGTGCGGCACGGCGGGATCGCCGGCACCAAGATGCTGGCGCTGGGCGGTCGCGCCTTCACCAAGGGGCTGGCCGAACGCTTCGGCCTGTCGTTCGCGCGGGCCGAGACGCTGAAGCTGGCCGCATCGGCCGATGAGCTGCCGGAGTCCGTCCCCGCGGAGAGCCTGCAGGACGCGCTGGCCGAGGATGCCGCGGTCTGGCGGCGGGGCGTGGAGCTGATGGTCTCCGACCTGGCCGACGGCGAGCTGCTGCCGGCCCGGGTCTACCTGTGCGGCGGCGGGGCGGAGCTGCCCCAGGTTGCCGACGGTGCTGGCACAGGACGACTGGTGGCGGCGGCTGCCGTTCGCCCGCAAGCCGCAGGTGACCGCGCTGCGTCCTGACGAGGTGGCCGGCCTGCGGGACGCGACGGCCTCGCTCGCCACGCGGCAGGACGTCACGCCCATGGCGCTGGCCCACCAGGCGCTGATCCTGGATTCGCAGTCGAGTGCCACGGACCGCGCCATGCGGCAGGCCGTGCGCGCCTTGCAGCTGTAGGACCCGATGGCTGACGACACCCAGCTCCTCTACCTGGAGCCGGACGACGAGGTCACCAGCGTTGTCCGCCGGCTGCGCGAGGCCGATGCCAAGCGCGTCGTGCTGGTGGCATCCGGGCGCACCAAGGCCACCACCAGCGCGGTGGCGCTCCGGCTGCTGGCGCAGGTGGCCGCGGAGGAGGGGCGCGAGATTGCGCTGGTGGCCGATCCGGGCGCACGCGCGTTGGCCGCCGAGGCGGGAATCGCGGCGTTTGCCTCGGTGGCCGATGCGAACGTGGAAGGCGCCGTCCCGGCTGCGCCACCGCCCGCCGCACGCGCTCCGATCCACGTGGTGCGCGGCGCCGGCGAGCCGGCGGCGCCCGATCAGCCTGCCGCGGTCGCCGCGGCAGTGGCAGCCGCGGTGCCGCTCGCGTCGCGGCTGGATGAGACGCAGGCGGTCCGCCAGGCGCCATGCCGCCGCCGAAGCCCTCGACCCGGGCGCCCTCGCCGGCTCGACCGCGACGAAAGCCACGGCCGGCGGCTCGCAGCGTCCCGCGTGCGGCGATCGCGGCGATCCTGGTCCTGCTGCTGATGGCCGGCGGCGCCTTCGCGACCGTCCTGCCCGGCGCCACCGTCACGATCCATCCGGATCCGGTCGTGGTGGGGCCGGAGAGCTACTCGGTGCGGCCGCCGGTCCAGCCGTCCGATACGGAGCCGCTGCAGTCCACCAAGGCCGGCGAGGCAACGGGCCACCGCACGCGCCGCGACGTCGGCCACGGGCGTGGTGACGCTGTCGAACTATTCCCCGTTCGTGGTCTTCGTCCCCCAGGGCACGCTGGTCTCGGCCGACGGCATCGTCTTCTTCGCCACACGCCAGGCGGTGAGCGTCCCGGACAGCGCCTTCTTCTTCGCCGGGACGGCCGACGTTGAGGTCGAAGCGGTTGAGCCCGGCACCGCCGGCAATGTGCCGCTCGGACGCCATCAATCGGGTCGAGGACGATGACGTTGATCAACAGCTCCGCCAGGGTGCGCCGCAGAACCGGCGCGTGCGGAACGTTGACCCGACCGGCGGAGGGTCCGAGACAGAGCTGCACGTCGTGCGGCGCGCGGACGTCGTCCGGGTGCGGGGCGCCATCACGCGCGACCTGGAATCGCAGCTGGCCGACCTCCTGACCTCGGATCCGGACCGCGTTTACCCGACGGTGCAGCCTCCCCGTGCCGACATCCCGGTCCCCGACGACCTGGTCGGCCACGTCAGCGAGGACCCGTTCACGTTCGAGCTGACCGGCACCATGCCGGTGGATCGCACCTTCGTGCTGCGGGCAGACGTCGAAGCGGAGGCGGTCGAAGCGTTTCTGGCCGACGAAGGGGCGGTTCCGCCGAACACGGACGTTGGCCGAGGACACGATCGAGGTCGACATCGGTGAGGCCGCGCTCGATGGCGAGTCGATCGTGGTCCAGACCACCGTCACCGCGGATGCCGTCCCGGACCTGGACCAGGACAGCATCCGCCGAGCGCTGGTGGGCATGACCGCCGCGGAGGCCCAGGAGGCGTTGTCGAACATCGGTCCATCAACCGTGGACCTGTGGCCGGGCTGGGTCGATCGCCTGCCCCGCCTGGACTGGCGTATCAGCATCAACGTCGAGCCGGCGGAAGGCGGTCAGTGACGCGGCTGATCGGGCTGGACCACGGCAGCCGTCGCATCGGCGTGGCCGTCGGCGACACCGAGACCGGCATGGCGTTCGCCAGGCCGGCACTGCAGCGCCAGAGCACCGCCGCCGACATCGACGCCATCGCGCAGATGGCGCGCGACGAGGGCGCCGCCACGATCGTGATGGGACTGCCGTTCAACATGGACGGCACGGAGGGTGTCCAGGCCGCCGCGGCGCGGAAGTTCGGCGAGCGGCTGGCGGCCACCGGCCTGGCCGTCGACTTCCAGGACGAACGCCTCACCAGCTGGCAGGCGCTGGAGCAGATGGGGCCGCGGCGGGGCCGTGATCGGCGGTCGGGGGAGCTGGATTCGGCAGCCGCCCGGTTGATCCTGCAAGAATATCTGGACGCGGGCGCTCGCCCGCGTTTCCCACAGGAGGCCGAATGACCCGACCCCCGGATCCCCGGAGGGATCTCGAGGAACGCCGGAACGCGCGCATTCGCCGCGTTCGCGCCGAACGAGGAACGCCAGACGGCCGCCGTCGAACCTTTCAGCCCGTGGTGCTGCTGGCCTGGTTCGCCGGCGTCATCGCGCTCGCCGGGGTGCTGCTCTTCCTGGGCTTCCTGGCCTTCTCGCCGCGCCTGATGGTCTGGATCGAGGATCATCCCGGGTCGATCGAGCAGGGCATCGTTCGCGACTTCGTGCAGTGGTATCAGCCCCAGGCCCTGGCTGACGAGGCCGCCAGCGACGACGGCGGCCGGATCACCATCACGATCGAGGACGGCGCCAGCGACGCCGATATCGGTGAGCTGCTCGCCTCCGAAGGGTTGATCAAGAGCCGCCTTGCCTTCCAGTGGGCAGTCATGCAGGCGGAGCGAGAGGGCTCGCTGCAGGCCGGTACCTACGACCTGTCGCCGTCACTGCGGCCCATCCGAGATCGTGGCGGCCCTGCGCCAGGAGGCCGGCCCCGAGACGGAGATCACCCTCCAGGAGGGCTGGCGGCTGGAGGAGATCGTCGGCTACCTCGGGCACGACCAAGCTGACCATGAACCTGGAAGAATTCGCCTCCCTGGCGACCGATCCGCCGCCTGACGTGATCCGCGACTACCCCTTCCTGGCCGACCTGCCCGCGGGACGCACGCTGGAGGGTTACCTGGCGCCGAACACGTACCGGATCTTCCTGAACGCCACCGCCCGCGACGTGCTCGACACGCTGCTGACGGCCTTCGGCAACAACCTCACCGACCACATGCTGACCGGCTTCGGCCGGCATGGGCTGACGCTGGACGAGGCGGTGAACCTGGCCAGCATCGTCGAGCGCGAGGCCGTGCTGGACGAGGAGCGGCCGCTGATCGCAGGCGTCTACTTGAACCGGCTGAACCACCCGGAGGCGGAGACGGTGGGGCTGCTCAACGCCGACCCGACCCTGCAATACGGCCTGGCCACCGCCGAGAATCGCGATGCGGCAGTGGACGACTGGGGCGCCATCGAATGGTGGCCGCCGCTGCCCGACCGGCGGGGCGGACGTGCAGCTGCCGAATCGGCTGGCCGGCTACCAGACCTACCTGAACAAGGGCCTGCCGCCGACGCCAATCGCCTCGCCGCGCGCGCCAAGTCCCTGCAGGCAGTCGCGCGTGCCGACACGGCCAGCGGCTACTACTACTTCGTGGCGGCGTGTCCCGGATGGCGTGCGCGATGGTTCGCACTACTTCGCGCACAACCTGGCCGAGCACGAGGCCAACATCGCCAAGGCCAACGCGGAGTGCCCGGCCTGACGGACATCGCCGTGGGTCGCATGGCAGCCGTATCCTTGGCAATCTCACCGAACGAGACACGAGGACGCCCTTGATCAGCACCGGCGACGTCAAGAAGGGGATCATCATCGAGCTGGACGGCCAGCTCATGAAGGTCCTGGACTGGACCCACATCAAGATGGCGCGCGGCTCCGCCCAGGTGCGGATGAAGCTGCAGAACGTGCGCAAGGGCGACATCGTGGAGCGCACCTTCCAGGCCGGCACCCGCTGGCCTCGCGCCCGGGTCGAGTCGCGCAAGGTCCAGTACCTCTACAGCGACGGCGACGCCTACCACTTCATGGACAGCGAGACCTACGACCAGTTCGCGGTTCGCGGCGCCATGCTGGGCGACGACGCGCGCTACCTGAAGGAGAACACCGACGTCTTCGTCAACATGTACGAGGCGGAGGTGCTCGGGGTCGACCTGCCGGTGACGGTCGACCTGCAGGTGACCCAGACCGATCCGGGCTTCGCCGGCGACACGGCCACCGGCGCCAAGAAGCCGGCCACCCTCGAGACCGGGCTGGTGGTGCAGGTCCCGCTGTTCGTCAGCGAGGGCGACATGCTGCGCGTCGACACGCGCACCGGCGAGTACGTCACCCGGCTGCAGTAGGGCCGATCGGTGAGCGCCGAGCAGCGCAGCCTGTGGGATGCCCCTGAGGCCGCCGAGCCTGACGGACCGATGGATCCCGCCCCGCCGTCCTCCGTCCAGGCAGCGCCCCGCATCCTGCGCGTCTCGGACCTCAACCGACGCGTGCGCCAGCTGCTGGACAGCGACCCGTCGCTGGCCGATGTCTGGGTCGAGGGCGAGGTCAGCCAGCCCTCGTTTCCACCATCGGGCCATTGCTTCTTCACCCTGAAGGACGCGCAGAGCCAGATCCGGGCGGTGCTCTTCCGCGAGGAGCTGTCGGTCGCCAACGTGCGGCCGGAGCACGGGATGCAGGTCATCGTCCACGGACGGCTGCGCGCCTACGAGCCGCAGGGCGTCTACCAGCTGTACGTGACGACGCTGACGCCGGCCGGCGCCGGCGACCTGCACCAGCGCTACGAGCAGCTGCGCGCCAAGCTGGCGGCGGAGGGCCTGTTCGAGGACGCGCGCAAGCGGCCGTTGCCGCGCTGGCCGCGGCGGATCGGGGTGGTGACGTCGCCAGTGGGCGTGGTGTGGCGCGACATCGCCAACGTCCTGCGCCGGCGCTACCCGCTGGGCGAGCTGGTGCTGGTGCCCACCAACGTGCAGGGAGCGGACGCGGCCGCGTGGCATCGCCCGCGCGCTGAAGCGCATCTACGGCCAGCAAGGGGATCGACCTGGTCATCCTGGCGCGTGGCGGTGGCTCGCTGGAGGACCTGTGGTCGTTCAACGACGAGCTGGTGGTGCGCGACCATCGCGGCGGCGCCCGATGCCGATCATCGTGGGGGTCGGTCACGAGTCGGACGTGACCCTGGCCGATTTCGCGGCCGATGTCCGGGCGCCCACGCCCAGCGCTGCGGCCGAGCAGGCCGCGCCGGACATGTCGCAGTTCCCGACCATCCTGGCCCGGCTGCGTGACCGCGCCTCGGCCGCCATGCTCGCCTCGGTGGCCGGTCGTCGGCGGTTTCTGGCCGAGGAGGACCGAGCGCTGACCCGGCTGGCGCCGGACGTGGCGGCGGCCCGCCAGCGAGCGGCCGAGCTGGTCGACCGCGGGCACCGGGCGCTGACGGTCCGGGCCGGTGGCGCACGGGCGTCCCTGACCGCCCAGGCCGATGCGCTGCGCGCGCTCTCGCCGGCCGCCACCCTGGAGCGCGGCTACGCGGTGGCTCGGCTGGCCGACGGCACGGTGGTGCGCGACCCTGCCCAGGCCGCCGTCGGCGACACGCTGAACGTGACCGTCGCGCGCGGCACGCTGGCGACCCGCGTCGAAGAGCGCAAGCGAGGAGCCCCAGCCATGACCGATGCCGCGCCGGCCGCCGATCTCGCGGCGCAGCCGTTCGACGAGCTGATCGCCGAGCTGCAGCGGATCGTGCAGGCCCTCGAGGCCGGCAACCTGCCCCTGGAGGAGTCGATCGAGCTCTACCGCCGCGGGCTGGAGCTGCATGCCGCCTGCGAGACGCGGCTGCGCGACGCGGAGCTGACCATCTCGCAGCTCGGACGTGGCCTGACCGAGGAGCCGGTCCCCGCCGAAGCGGAAGGCTGACCGTGGCTGTCACGGTCGCCGTGCGGGCGCCACGCGATGGCGACCTCGCCGCCATGGCCGACCAGGCCGAACAGCTTGGCTATCCGGTGGAGCCTGATGAGCTGCGCCGCCGGCTGGCGGCCATCACGGCCAATGACGACGCGGCCGTGCTGGTGGCGACCGACCCGCAGGACCGCGCCATCGGCTGGCTGCACGTCGAGCTCAAGCGCACGCTGGTCGCGCCGCTGACTGCCCAGATCATGGCCCTCATCGTCGACGAGCAGGCGCGTGGCGAGGGCGTCGGCAGGGAGCTGGTGGCCGCGGCGCGACGCCTGGGCCGCGGCGCGAGGCTGCCAGCGACTGATGGTGGCGACCCGCGTCACCCGCGAGCGGGCGCATCGGTTCTACCTGCGTGAAGGGCTTCAGCCTGGACAAGACCTCGCACATCTTCGAGAAGTCACTGGCCAGAGTGACGGGGTGGCGGCTTGGAGCCGCCACCCCGTCCACGCAACGACGGTCAGCCCTGAGGCTGAAGCGCTGTCACTTCCGCAGCTTGATGGTCGCCTCCTAGAATCGCTTCGCCGCAGAAGATCGGGTCGCAGGCGAGTGCGAAGATGACGGTCGCGGCATGGCCGCCCTTGAAGAGGCCGTTGTCCGCGACCACCTCGACGCTCCACCGATGGGTGTCCCCGTCGCACGGGAAATCAACGGAACCAAACCCGCTGATGAGCACGCGCCCGACCCGCTGCTCGCAGCTGGACGTCGATGAACGAGAACTCGACGTTCGTTCCAGTGCACGTGATCGTTCCGCTCACGATGGCGGACCCGGACTTGGTGAAGTGGCCGACCGGATCAACCGTGACGGCAACCTCAGGCGCCGGGGGAGCGACATCGACAGAGATCTCCAGTGTTCCGCCGTTTCCGCCGCCGTCGTCCTGGAAGTCGAAGGCCAGGATGCTGTAGGTCTCGCCGGCGAAGGCGTCGAAGATCACGGCGTTCGGCCCGCAGGTGACGAACGAAAAGCTGCCAGGGCTGCCAGTCGCGACGATGACGCCGGCGCTGATACGTCGACGCCGAGACATCGACGACGACGGCACCGTCTGCGGCGGGCGTCAGCTCGTACCAGACGCTCGCGTCGGTGGCCGGCGCGCCACAGATGGCTGGGTTCATCTCGACGTCATCGGCGTCGGTTGTTGCCTCGGTGGTGTCGAGCGAGTCGCTGAAGGGCAGCGACCCGATGACGGTGCGGCCGGCGTAGAGTGTCATTGGCCGGCGGCGCTGCCAAAGCTGGAGAGATCAGAGACAGGTTCAGGATGACCGCAAGGCCAACCAGAATCGTTAGAGCGTTTCACGACGGCTCTCCTCGCAACGCGGATGTAACCAATCGCGGGTACATGTCGTCGCCGAGAGGCCCCACCCCCTTCCCCTGGAGGGCGGACGGTCCAAGACGCGTCGTAACGGTGCTGGCGGCGTGGGCACGCGGCCAATCCAGGATCCGCAACGGTGATGGTCTGACCGCACGCGGCTCCATCTGCCGAAATCGGGCACCTGTGTGACATCAGGCGTAGCACCCGCTCTCCGCGCGTCAAACGCAACGAGCGTCGAACGGGGCTCGTCCTGAGCATCTGCCTATACTTTCGCGCTGCCAAGATCAGGGAGGACGAGTGGCGATTCTCGACACCCTCAGCGATCCCGCCCAGCTGCGCGGGATGACGGCGAGCCAGATGGCAGAGCTCGCCGATGAGCTGCGCACCAAGATGATCCGGACGGTCAGCCAGACGGGCGGGCACCTTGCCAGCTCGCTGGGAACCGTGGAGCTCACGCTCGCGCTGCATCGGGTCATGGACTCGCCGCGTGACCGCATCGTGTGGGACACCGGCCACCAGGCCTACGCGCACAAGCTGCTGACCGGTCGCGCCGAGCGCTTCGAGACGCTCCGCCAGCTGGACGGCGTCGGTGGCTTCCCTCGCCGCACCGAGAGCGAGCACGACGTCTTCGATGGCGGTCACGCCGGGACCGGGGTCAGCATCGGCATCGGACTGGCGGCTGCCCGTGACCTGAAGCCCGCCAACGACCCGACCCGCCGCCAGCGAATCGCAGCGGTGGTGGGCGACGCCGCCCTGCAGACCGGCCTCACCCTGGAGGCGCTGAACCACCTGGGTCACGCCCGGCACCGCATGCTGATCGTGCTCAACGACAACGAGATGAGCATCAGCCCGTCGGTCGGCGGGCTGTCCACCCGGCTCAACAAGCTGCGACTGACGCGCGCCTACCAGGAGACCAAGTCGGTCACCCAGCGCACGCTGCCGCGGGTGCCGCTGATCGGGCGGCCGCTGTTCGACGTGCTGGCCTGGGCCAAGGAGGGCTTCAAGCGCTCGTGGGCCTCGGTCGGCTTCTTCGAGGACATGGGCATCACCTACATCGGCGTCCTGGACGGCCACGACCTTGCCGAGCTGGAGGAAACATTCGAACGTGCCTTTGCCATGCGCTCGCCGGTGCTGGTCCACGTCAAGACGGTCAAGGGCCGCGGCTACGCTCCCGCCGAGCAGGACAGCGTGTCGTTCCACGGCGCCAGCCTGCCGCCGGTTGACCTGACCCTGATCGACCCCACCGAGGAGCCGCTTCCCACCGAGTCGGCGCCCAAGCGCAAGCCGAAGACCTACACCCACACCTTCGTGGAGGAGCTCGTCCGCCTGGCGGAGGCCGACGCGCGCATCTGCGCCATCACGGCCGGCATGCCGACCGGGACCGGACTGTCACGCTTTGCCGATCGATTCCCGAGCCGATTCTTCGATGTCGGCATCGCCGAGCAGCACTCGGTCACCATGGCGACCGGCCTGGCGCTGGCCGGCCTGCGGCCGGTGGTGGCGCTGTACTCGACCTTCAGCCAACGGGCCTACGACCAGCTGGTCCACGACGTCTGCCAGAACGGTGCGCCGGTGCTGCTGGCCATCGATCGAGCCGGGCTGGTGGGGGAGGACGGAACCAGCCACCAGGGCATGTTCACCCTGTCCGCGCAGCGCGCCCTGCCCAACCTGGTGATCGGCTCGCCGAAGGACGAGCAGGAGCTGCGCGACATGGTGGTCACTGCCATGCAGCACGACGGGCCGATCTCGCTCCACTACCCGCGCGATGCCGGGGAGGACCTGGCGGATCGAACCGGCGAGGTACTGGAGATCGGTCGAGCAGAGGTTCTGCAATCGGGCGAGGACCTGCTGATGGTCGGATTCGGGCCGATCGTGCAGCGGCTGCTGGCGGTTGCCGGCCGGCTGGAGCGCGACCACGGCCTCACCACGACCGTCATCAACGCCCGCTGGGCGAAGCCGCTCGACGAAGCGTGCCTGGCCGAGCATGCGGCCGGCAAGCGGCTGATCGTTACGGCCGAGGAATCCGCCGCGATGGGTGGCTTCGGCGACGGTGCGCTGGACGCGCTGAACCGCGCGGGCGTGCGTATCCCGCTGCTGAAAATCGCGCTGGTCGAGGGCTTCGTGCACCACGGAGCCGTCGAGGACCTGCGCCGCCAGCAGCGCATCGACACGGAGGGCATCTGCGTCCAGGTGCGTGAGGCGCTGGCTCTGCCGGAGGCTCCGACGGTCACCCAGACCAGCGACGTCGGCGCCGCCTGACCTCGCCGCGGATGGGCGAGCAGCGCGAGCGCATGCTCCGTGGCGAGCTTTACCTCGCCAATGACCCCGAGCTCGTGGCAGCCCATCGACGGGCGGCGGACCTGCTGTTTCGGCTGAACGGCACCAGCAATGCCGACCGCCACGCGCGTTCAGCGCTGTTCACCGACCTGCTGGGCTCCATCGGCGCCGACAGCACCATCGTTTCCCCCTTCTTCTGTGACTACGGCTCGCAGATCACGGTGGGCGAGCGCTGTTTCGTGAATGCCGGCGCCGTCATGCTCGACTGCGCGGAGGTCACGATCGGCGACGACGTGCAGATGGGACCGAACGTCCAGCTGCTGACAGCCACGCACCCGATTGATGCCGCCGAGCGGGCGAGCGGCTGGGAGCTGGCGCGTCCCATCATCATCGGCAGCGGATCGTGGTTGGGCGGCGGCGTGATCATCGGTCCGGGCGTGACGGTGGGCGAGCGGACGGTTGTTGGCGCGGGCGCGGTGGTGGTGCGCGACCTCCCCGCCGACGTGGTGGCGGTGGGTAATCCCGCGCGGGTCATCCGCAGGCTCGCCTGAGGCATGCCGCGCGTCCGCCTGGATCAGCTGCTCGTGGATCGCGGCCTGGCGCCCAGCCGTGCCGCGGCGCAGGCCATGGTCCTGGCCGGCGAGGTGGAGCTGGATGGCGGCGGCCGGTCGCTGAAGCCCGGCAACCTGGTGGCGCTGGACGCGGCGCTCACCGTGCGCCATCGACCACGGTGGGCGAGCCGTGCGGGCGACAAGCTGGAGGCGGCGCTCGACGCCTTTGGCGTGGATGTGACGGGGCGGACGGCCATGGACGCGGGCGCGTCAACCGGCGGCTTCACCGACGTCCTGCTCAGTCGGGGTGCGGCGCGCGTGTACGCCGTCGATGTCGGTCGTGCGCAGCTGATCGACCGCTTGCGGCGGGATCCGCGGGTCGAGTCCATGGAACGGACCAACCTGCGCACGCTGGACGGCCTGCCGGAGCCGATCGACCTCGCCACGCTGGACCTGTCCTTCATCTCCCTGCGCCTGGTGCTGCCGGTCGTCAATCGCCTGCTTCGTGATGGGGGCGCCGTGGTTGCGCTGGTCAAGCCTCAGTTCGAGGCCGGCAAGGCGGCGGTCCCGCGCGGCGGCGTGATCCGCGATCCGGCCACGCACGCGGCCGTGCTGCGTCGGTTCGCCACGGACGCGGCGGAGGCTGGGTTTGGCCTGGACGGCCTGATGCGGTCCCCGGTCACCGGGACGGATGGCAACACGGAGTTCCTGGCTCACCTGGGGGAGCCGCCCGGGACGGCGCCGGAGGCGCTGGAGGCGCTGATCGAGAGGCTGACCACGGCATCGGCCTAGCCCGACGCGTATTACGATGCCGCACGCCATGAGAAAGCGGAACGCCCAGCCGCCCGGGGAGCAGCTCAGCGTCGGGTTCGAGGGCTTGGAGGTGGTGGCGCCACCCATCCAGGACCCGGCTGCCGACACGATGCGTCAGATCGTCTCGCTGCGGATGCCTGATGCGCTGCTGGAGCGAGTGGAAGCCGCCGCGCGGGCGCGGGGCGTGTCACCGTCCAGTCTGATGCGCGCCCTGATCGCCGCTGGCCTGGATCGGTCCTATGCCGCCGTCCAGGAGGACATCGGCAGCGAGATCGCCGCCCTGCGGCGCCAGGTGGCCGAGATCGCGGCGCGCCTGGGTCCCTCTTCCTCGCCACCGCGCGACGAATAGATGCGCATCGGCTTCGCCTACAACCCCACCGACCCCGAAGCGCGCGACCTGCTTGCCCGCGGCATGGCCTGGTGCCGGTCGCACGATGCCGAGACGTGGGACGCGGCCGCGGAGGATCGGGACGCGATCGCGGCCAAGTGCGAAGGCAGCGACCTGGTCTGCGTGCTGGGCGGCGACGGCACGTTCCTGCGCACGGCCGGCGCCATTGGCGGGCGCGGCGTGCCGGCGCTGGGTGTGAACCTGGGTCGGGTCGGCTTCCTGGCCAAGGTCGAGGCCGATGGTCTGGAGCGCGCGCTCGACCAGGTGGCCGCCGGCGACTACGCCATTGACGAGCGCTTCCGGATCGAGGCCACCGTGGTCCGCGCCGACGGCACCCGCGAGACGCATACCTGCCTGAACGAAGTGGTCATGGCCCGTGGCGCCCGCGTGCGCATGATCCAGGTCGAGGTGGACGTCAGCGGCAGCCATCTCGCCACCTACGTGGCCGATGGCGTGGTGGTCGCCACGCCGACCGGCTCCACCGCCTACTCCTTCAGCGCGGGCGGCGCGATCCTGGACCCGCGGCTGCGGAACATGATCATCACGCCGGTCGCCGCCTACCTGACCTCGCTGCACAGTGTGGTGGCCGGCGAGGACCAGGTCGTGACCATGTCCCTGCGCAGCGCCGGCAGCGGGGCCGTGGTGTCGATTGACGGGCAATGGGACCTGGACCTGGCAACCGGCGACCGGGTCGAGGTGCGGGCGCTGGCGGCACCGCTGCGGTTGATCGAGCCGACCGGCGCCACGCCGTTCTACGACCTGCTGCGGACCAAGGCCGCACGACTGCCGTACTGATCTGCATCCTGATGGCCCGATGTCCCTGACCGAGCTCACCGTCGAAAACCTGGCCGTCATCGAACGCGCCCGACTGCCGATCTCGCCCGGCTTCACGGTGCTGACCGGCGAGACCGGAGCGGGCAAGTCGCTGGTGGTCGACGCGCTGGCGCTGGCGCTGGGCGCCCGCGCCGCCACCGACCAGGTGCGGGCCGGGACCGATGCGGCGCGCGTCGAAGCGGTCTTCACCGATGTCGCATCCGATGACGACGACCCCCTGGCCGACGTGCTCGCCGCCGGCGAGGGGATGGCCATCATCCGGCGCGAGGTTGGCGCAGACGGCCGCTCCGTCGTGCGCGTCAACGATCGCAGCGTGACCGTCGGCGGCCTGGCCACGCTGGGCGCGCGGCTGGCCGAGATCCACGGGCAGCATGAGCAGCAGCGCCTGCTGGCCGGTGACCGGCAGCTGGCCCTGCTCGATCGTTTCGGGGAGCTGGATGGTCGCGTCGCCGAGGTGGGAGCGGCGCACCGTGCCTGGCGGGGGACCGTCGCGCAGGCCGCGGAGATGCTCACCGACGAGCACGAGCTGGCGCGCCGGGTGGAGCTGCTGCGGCACCAGGTCGACGAGATCGCCGCCGCGGCCGTGCAGCCGGGCGAGGACGAGGCGCTCGAGCGACAGCTGCGCATCGCCACCCACGCCGAGTCGATTGCCCGCGCGGCGGACGCCGCCGTCCGCGCCCTGCGCGACGAGTCCGCGGGGCTGGACGCGCTGGCCACCGCACGCGCGGAGCTCGCGCAGGCGGCTGCCCTGGACGAGCGCTTCGCGGCGCCGGCGGAGCGAGCGGGCTCGCTGGAAGCCGAGGCGGTGGAGCTGGCCCGCGACGTGACCGAGCTGGGCGAGCGGCTGGACCTCGACCCTGCCACCCGCGCGGCCGCGGAGGAGCGGCTGGCGCTGCTGTATGACCTGAGGCGCAAGTACGGGGAGACGCTGGAGGCGGTGATCGAGTTCGGCCAGGCGTCGTCGGCCGAGCTGGAGCGGCTGGAGCAGCAGGACACCATTCGCGAGCAGCTGCGCGCGGACGAGGCTCGCCAGCGCGCCGACTTGGAAAAGGCAGCCGCGGCCCTGGGCCGCGAGCGCCGCAAGGCGGCGAAGGAGCTGGCGAAGCGGGTAAATGGTGAGCTGCCGGCGCTGGGCCTGCCGGCCGACGCGTTCGACGTCGCCCTCGAGACGGTGGAGGTTGGCACCAACGGGACGGATCGGGTCACCTTCACCTTTGCCCCGAATCCCGGTGAGCCGGCGCGGCCGTTGGGCCGGATCGCGTCCGGTGGCGAGGCCAGCCGGCTGTCGCTGGCGCTGAAGGTGGTGCTGGCCGGCGCCGACGAGACGCCGGTGCTCGTCTTCGACGAGGTCGATGCCGGGATCGGCGGCCGGCATGCCACGGCGCTGGGCGAACGGCTGCGTGACCTCGCCCGCTTCCACCAGGTGCTGTGCGTCACGCACCTGGCGCAGATCGCCGCCTTCGCCGACGTGCACGTCCACGTCGGCAAGCGGGTCGTGGACGGCCGGACGCTGGCCGAGGCGTCGATCCTGGACGCCGACGCGCGAGCGGCCGAGCTGGCCGCCATGCTGGCCGGCGAAGGCGCCGGGGACGAGGCGCGGGCGGCAGCGGACGCGCTGTTGCGTGCCGCGGCCGGGTGACGAGCCCCGATCCCGCCCTGACCGAAGCGATCGACGCGTTCCTGCTCGAGCTGCAGGTCGAGCGCGGCCTCTCACCGCTGACCATCGCGGCCTATCGGCGCGACCTGGGGCAGTTCGCTGCCGTGGCCGGCAGCTCGTGGCGCGCCGACCCGGAACCGGTCCACAGCTTCGTCAACGGCCTGCGCCGCGACGGCCTGCAGCCGTCCACGCAGGCGCGCAAGGTGGCCGCCATTCGCAGCTTCTACGGCTTCGCGCTGCGCGAGGGGATCGCCCAGCGAGACGTGGCGGCCCTGCTCGACAGCCCGCGGCCCGGCAGCTACCTGCCGGACGTGCTGGATCCGGATGAGGTGGAGCGGATCCTGAATGCGCCACCGGACGATCCGGTGGGGATCCGCGACGCCGCCATCCTGGAGCTGCTGTACGCCTGCGGCCTGCGCGTCAGCGAGCTGACCGGCCTGGACACCGATCGGCTCGACCTGGACGGCCTGCAGGTCCGCGTCATCGGTAAGGGCAACCGTGAGCGGCGGGTGCCGATGGGGGAGCCGGCGCGCGAGCGGATGCATCGGTACCTGGCCGGTCCGCGCGCGACCTGGACGGCCGGCAAGCCGACCCCGGCGGTCTTCGTGAGCCAGCGCGGTCGACGGCTGGCGCGCGAATCGGTCTGGCGCCTGGTGCGGCGCTGGACGGAAGCGGCCGGGGTGGTGGGGCACGTCACGCCGCACACCTTTCGGCACAGCTTCGCGACCCATCTGCTGGAGGGCGGCGCCGATCTGCGGGTGGTTCAGACGCTCCTTGGCCATGCTAGCATCAGCACCACCCAGCTCTACACGCACCTGACCGGCGAGCGCCTGCGCGAGGTGTACGCGAGGGCGCACCCGAGAGCCTGAGGACGGAGCACGCCCGATGTCCTACGCGAGAAACCTCCTGAGCCGCGGCGAGGAGGTCGTCTTCGAGAGCCGACAGCACTGGCTGGCGGTGCTCGGCGCAGACATGGCTGTTCGTGATGGGCGCCATCCTGGTCCTGGCGGTCCTGATCTGGGCCACCTCCAGCGACCTCGGCTCGCATCGAGGGCGGCGTGCAGGTCGTTTCCCTGGTGCTGCTGATCGTGTCGCTGGCCTTCCTCGGCCTGAAGATCTGGGCCTGGCGCAACCAGGAGTACCTGATCACCAACCGCCGCGTGATCAAGTCCGAGGGCATCTTCAACAAGCAGATGGGCGACTCCAGCCTGGAGAAGGTGAACGACGCTCGCCTGACGCAGAGCTGGCTGGGCCGCATCTTCGACTACGGCCACCTCGACATCATGACCGCCTCCGAAATGGCCGAGACCGGCATGGTCAACGACTTCCCGATGCTGGCCGAGCCGGTGAAGTTCAAGGTGGCGATGCTGAACCAGAAGGAGCGCCTCGAATTCCCCGATCTGGCACCGGCCCCTGCCCAGCACCAGGCGCCGCCGCCCGAGATGCAGCGGGCCGAGCCGATGGCGCCGCGCGCCGGCTCCTCCCAGGTGTCCGAGGTGCGGGCCGACGGCACGCTCGGCGCCCGCTCCCGCGCCACCGGCGGCTCCCGCCGTCGCCGCGGCGGCAAGCGGTGGGTCAGGCGACGTCGCGGCCAGGCTGGAGAGCCTGGGCGGGCTGCGCGACAAGGGCCTCATCACCCCCGAGGAGTACGAGGCGAAGAAGCGCGAGCTGCTGGAGCGCTTCTAGGTGGAGCCGGTCCGCCGGGGCGCGCTGCCCGACGGGCTCTACGGCGCGGAGCTCGAGCACCGCATCGACGAGGCCGCCGAGGTCATCCGAGCGCGGCTGGACGGCGAGCCGGAGCTCGCGATGCCACGGCTCGCCTTCGTGCTTGGTTCTGGGCTGGGCGGCGTGGTCGACCTGCTGGAGCCCGCCCATCGGCTGATCATCCCGTATCCGCGAGATCCCGCACGTACCCGGCTCGGAGGTCGAGGGGCACGCCGGCGAGCTGGTGATCGGCCGGGCGTGGGCAGGCCAGCGTGGCGATCCTGTCTGGCCGGGCGCACCCCTACGAGGGCTGGAGCCATCGCCAGTCGACCCTGCTGCTGCGCGCGGTCCTGTCGCTCGGGGATCGAGACGCTGGTGCTCACCAACGCGTCCGGCGGCGTGAACCCCGAATTCGATCCCGGCGACGTGATGATCATCAGCGACACCATCAACCTGTCCGGCGAGAACCCGCTGCTGGGCCCGAACCTGGATCGCTTCGGACCGCGCTTCGTGGCCATGGCCGACGCCTGGGACGAGGGCTTGCGCGCCCGCGCCCGGGCCGCCGGCGAGCGGGCAGGACGTGGCCCTGCGCGAGGGCGTCTACCTGATGCTGTCCGGCCCCGCCTACGAGACCCGCGCGGAGCTGCGCATGCTCCGCACGCTGGGCGCCGACGCGGTCGGCATGTCGACCGTCCACGAGCTGCTGGTGGCGCGCCACATGGGCGTGCGGGTGCTGGGCTTCAGCCTGGTCACCAACAAGGCCACGCCCGACATGGTGGGCGAGGTGACCCACGAGGAAGTGCTGGCCATGGGGCCGATCGGGGCGGCTCGGCTGGTCAGCGTGCTGCGCGAGCTGCTGCCGGAGCTGGTCTAGATGCTGTTCGCCCGGCTGGATGCCCGCCGCAGCTGATCGGGCTGCTGGTGGCGCTGGTGGTGGGCATCACCTTCCACGAGTTCATGCACGCGTTCGTGGCCGATCAGCTGGGCGACCATCGGCCCCGCGCCATGGGCCGGGTCAGCCTCAACCCGACCGACCACATCGACCCGATGGGCGCCATCTTCTTCCTGATCGCCGGCTTCGGCTGGGGCAAGCCGGTCATGGTCAATCCCTATGCGCTGCGTCCCGGCCGCTTCGGCATGGCCTACGTCGCGGCCGCCGGTCCGCTGGCCAACCTGGTCGTCGCCTCGGTCGCCGCCGTCGTATTCCGCGGCGTTGTGCTGTCCGGCGTCGCCGACAGCCCATCCGATTTCGTCTGGCAGCTGCTGTTCGCGATCGTCCAGTTCAACGTCATCCTGGGCCTCTTCAACCTGCTGCCGGTCCCGCCCCTGGACGGCTACAACCTGGTGCTGCCGTTCCTGCCCGCCAACGTCGCCTACCAGGTGCAGCGCTACGCGCAGTACGGGGTGATCGTCCTGCTCCTGCTGGTGCTGCTGCCGCGGCTGGGCGCCGGCGGGGTGGATCCGCTGGGCTGGCTCTTCGCGGCGGCCAACACCATCACCGCTCCTGCTGACCGGCGTCTGGGGCCTGGTTGACGATGCATCGGGTCGAGCAGTTCCTTGGGCACGTGCGCGCCAGCGTCACGCCGGCCGAGACAGCCACCGCCCGCCGCCTGCTGCCCGATGCGGCGTGGCCGTTGTTCGCGGCCATGCCGGTGGCGGACCGCCGCCACGCACTCGACGTGGTGGGACGCCTGATGGCCGCCGGCGTGGACGATCCGGACCTGCTGGCGGCCGCGCTGCTGCACGACGCGGCCAAGGGCCATCGCATGCGCCTCTGGCACCGGGTCGCCGGGCGTGCTGCTGGAGGCGCTGGCGCCGAGCCAGCTGCGAGCGCCTGGCGTCATCCGGACCCGCAGTCGTGGCGATATCCGTTCCACCTGTACCTCCACCACGCGGACCTGTCGGCCGATGCCGCGGGCGCGGCGGGCTGCTCCGCGCGCACGGTTGCCTTCATCCGGGGCACCGCGACCGAGGCCGATGCGTCGCTGGCGGCCGCCTTCGCCTCCGCCGACGAGGCATCCTGAGCGCGATGCCACTCGAGCCGATCCCGATCGAGGTCGAGCCGCAGCCGTTCGAGCTGCGGCTGGAGGTCTTCGCCGGCCCGCTCGACCTGCTGCTGCAGCTGATCGAGTCGCGCCAGCTGGACGTGCTGACGGTGCCGCTGGCCGCCATGGCCGATGCCTACGTCGAGCACCTGGCCAACCATCCGGTGCCGGCCGACGAGCTGGCCGACTTCGTGGCGATCGCCTCCCAGCTGATCCTGCTCAAGTCGCGGCGCCTGCTGCCCGGTGACGCGCTGCCGGCCGGCCTGCTGGCCGAGGAAGAGCCCGACGAGGACGAGCTGCGCCGCCGCCTGGTCGAGTACCGGGCGCTGCGCGATGCCTCGCGCGTGCTCGGCGAGTGGGACATGGCCCGGCCGGCCTACCGCCGCGAGCCGCGCGAGGCCGACCTGCCGGAGGCCCCGGTGGAGCCGATGCCGACCGTCCTTGCTGTCGGAGGCCCTGGAGCGCCTGGCGGCCATCCCCGAGCCGGCCCCGGCACCGCCGGAGATCGTGGCGCGCGAGGTGACCATCGCCATGCAGATCGCGACGCTGCGTGGCGCCATGGGCCGCGCCGGGCAGGTGGTCCTGCAGCGGGTCCTGGCCGGCTGCCAGAGCCGCACCGAGATCGCGGTCACCGTGCTGGCCATGCTGGAGCTGGTGCGGCGGCGGCAGGCCACGGTGCAGCAGGACGAGCTGTTCGGGCCGATCGTGCTGCGGCCGATCGGCACGGGGAACGCGTGATGAGCGACGCGCACGACCTGGCCGCCTACTTCGAGGCGCTGCTCTTCATCGCCGAGCGGCCGCTGGCCACGTCCGAGCTGGCGGAGCTGGCCGAGGTGCCGCGCCTGCAGGTCGAGGCCGCCCTGGGCGAGCTGCGGCAGCGGCTGGAGGACGACGGCCGCGGGCTGCGCCTGCAGCGCATGGACGAGGAGTGGCAGCTGGTCACCGCGCCGGAGCTGGGCAGCCGGCTGGCCGCGTACGCCGCGCGCCAGGAGACGCGCCTCACGCCGGCCGCGCTCGAGGCGCTGGCGGTGGTCGCCTATCGCCAGCCCTGCACGCGGGCCGACATCGATCGGGTGCGCGGCGTGGACTCGGACTACGTGGTGCGCTCGCTCCTGCATCGCCGCGTCATCGTCGAGGTCGGGCGGCGCGACACGCCGGGCCGCCCGATCCTGCTGGGCACCACCTTCACCTTCCTGGAGCGCTTCGGGCTGACCTCGCTGGACGACCTGCCGCCGCTCACCAGCGAGGCCGCCGCCCTGACGGCGCTGACCGCGCTGGAGGACGGTGCCGCTGAGGCGGTGCCGGGCGAGCCGGCGGATGCCGGCTGAGCGCCTCCAGAAGACGCTCGCGCGAGCCGGGGTAGCCTCCCGTCGCGGCGCCGAGACGCTGATCCGCGACGGGCGCGTGACGGTCAACGGCCAGGTGGCCCAGGTCGGCCAGTCGGCCGACCCCGAGACCGATGCCATCGCGGTGGATGGCCGACCCATCGGGCAGGCGGAGGAAGCCATCCATGTCGCCGTGCACAAGCCGCGCGGCTACGTGTCGTCGTCGCAGGACGAGCGCGGGCGGCAGAGCGTGGTGCGGCTGCTGGATGGGACCGATGTCGCCTCCGAGCGCCCGCCTGTGGCCGGCCGGACGGCTGGACGTCGACTCCGAGGGGCTGATGGTGCTCACCAACGACGGCGGCGTGGGCCAATCGCCTGCTGCATCCTCGCTACGCCATGGAGCGCGAGTACGCCGTGCTGCTCGAGCGTGCCCCACACCCGGACGAGCTGGTGGCGCTGCTGGACGGCGTCCAGCTGGATGACGGGCCGGCGCGCCTGCTCACCGC
This sequence comes from uncultured Chloroflexia bacterium, assembly GCA_963720505.1. Classification (GTDB taxonomy): domain Bacteria; phylum Chloroflexota; class Limnocylindria; order QHBO01; family QHBO01; genus DASSCW01. The sequence goes on along the minus strand of CAVRFT010000002.1, from coordinate 219,332 downwards.
CCGCCCCGCGGCGCCGCCTCGGGAAGTGGCGCGCGAGCCCGGTGAGGCCGGCCATTGGCTGCGCGCGCGCGTGGGCGAGGGACGGAAGCGCGAGGTGCGGCGCCTCTTCGCCGCCGTGGGGCTGCGGGTCACGCGGCTGGTCCGGGTCCGACTGGGCCCGCTCACCATCCGCGGCCTGTGCCGTCGGGGAGTGGCGCCCGCTGACCGCGACCGAGGTGCGACGGCTGGTGGGCCAGGCGCCGGGACCGCCGCGCGAGCGCGGACCGCGGCGCGAGGCTGGGACCGCGGATGGGCCGCTGGCGGTGGCCATCGACGGGCCGTCCGGCTCCGGCAAGAGCACCATCGGCTACGCGCTGGCGCAGCGGATCGACGCCACCTTCGTCGACACCGGGCTCATGTATCGGGCGCTGACCCTGGCGGCGCTGGAGCGCGGCATCTCGCCCGACGACGGCGAGGCGCTCGGCCGGCTGGCGAAGGACGTGACGATCACGGTCGAGCGGCCGCGGCCCGACCAGGAGGGTCGCCGCGAGACGGTGCTGCTCGACTGGACGCGACGTGACCAACGAGGCGCGCACGCCCCGCGTCGACCGGGCGGTGAGCGGCGTCAGCCGCCACGCGCCGGTGCGCCGGGCCATGCTCCGCCTGCAGCGCCGCGAGGCGCGGCGGCGCGACACGGTGATGGTCGGACGCGACATCGGAACCGTGGTGCTGCCACACGCCACGCTGAAGGTCTTCCTGACCGCCAGTGCCGCCGTGCGGGCCGCGCGGCGCGCCTCCGAGATGGGCCGCCAGGACCGCTTCGAACGCTACCTGCACGAGATCGAGGAACGGGACGCCGCCGACTCCGAGCGGGCGGTGGCCCCGCTGCGCAAGGCGCACGATGCGCTGGTGATCGACACCGGCGAGCTCAGCGTGGACGCATCGGTCGACGAGATCATCCGTCACCTGCCCGCGCGAGCCGCCGCGACGGCCGCGGCGGCGGCCGCATCGGTCCAGGACTGATGGGAACGTGGGTCTTCCACCCCGGCGCGGTGGTCACCAGCTGGCTGCTCTGGGTGGTCGGGCCGGTACGCGTCGATGGGCTGGAGCACGTCCCGCGCACCGGCCCGATGCTGGTGGTCGCCAACCACTGCTCGAACCTGGACCCGCCGACCGTCGGCTGGGCGGTCGGGCACCGCACCGGACGCATCGTCCACTTCATGGCCAAGGAGGAGATGCGCAGCTGGCCGGTCGCCGGCTTGCTGGCTCGCGATTCCGGGGTCATCTTCGTGCGCCGCGGCGCGGGGGATCGGTCGGCGCAGCGCCTCGCGCTGACCACCCTGGAGCAGGGCGGGGCGCTGGGTGTCTTCCCGGAGGGGACGCGCAGCCGCGACGGCAGGCTGGCCGAGGGACGCGCCGGCGCGGCGCTGCTGGCCATGCGGACCGGTGTGCCGATCGTGCCGGTTGGGGTGGCCGGCACGCAGCACATCTTCCGCGACCGCCGCCTCATACCGCGGCGGTCGAAGGTCACCATCCGGATCGGGCCCACCTTCCGCCTGCCAGTGCAGGCCGAAGGCTTCGATCGCGCCGCGCTGCGCGCGGGGACGGACACAATCATGCGGGCGATCGCCGCCCTGCTGCCGGCGGAGCAGCGTGGGCGCTGGGGCGGGCCAAGCGCGCAGCCGGCGGACCCGGTCGCGGAGGACGCAGTGGCGCAGGTGGGCGACGCCGTCTGAGCCTGCCTCCTGGGCACGCATCGGGCCCCAACGCGCTCCGCCGATAGAATGAAACCGATGACGACCGCAGCCACGACGCGTCCTGAGGTGCGCATCGCCGAGCGCGCCGGCTTCTGCTATGGCGTGCGCCTGGCGATCGACAAGGCCAAGCACGCCCGCGAGCAGGGCCACGACGTGACCACGCTCGGCCAGCTGGTGCACAACCCCGGCATCAAGGCCGATCTGTCGGACCGCGGCATCCGCACCGCCGACCTCGCCGACCAGGTCGAGGGCGGCACCCTGGTCATCCGTGCCCACGGCGTCCCGGCCTCCGAGATGGAGAAGCTGCGCTCCAAGGCCGAGGACTCAGGCGAGCTGGAGGTCATCGACGCCACCTGCACCTGGGTCCTGCAGTCGCAGAAGGCCGCGCGCGAGCTGGCGGAGGACGGCTACACCGTCTGCATCATCGGCCACGAGGACCATCCGGAGGTCAAGGGCGTGCGCTCGTACGCCGGCGACAAGCACGTCGTGGTCGACGACATGGATCGGTCCACCTGGGAGCGCGTGCCGCGCACCAAGAAGCTGGGCGTGCTGTCGCAGTCGACCATCCTGCCGCACAAGCTGGAGGAGTTCGCTGCCTTCTGCCTGCGCCGATGCCACGACCTGCGGGTGGTCAACACCGTCTGCCCGGTCACGCTGACCCGCCAGGACGACAGCGTGAAGCTCGCGGCCGATGTCGACGCCATGGTGGTGGTCGGCGGCAAGAACTCCTCGAACACCAAGGAGCTGGCCGTCAAGTGCCGCGAGATCTGCGATGACACCATCCACGTCGCCGACGCCGACGAGCTGCGCCACCGACTACGCCTCGTGGCTGGAGGGGAAGGCGCGGATCGGGATCACCGGCGGAACGTCAACGCCCGAGGTCGACCTCGAAGAGGTCCGCGACCGGATCTACGCGCTGGTGGCCTGATCAGCCGCCGGTGACGCCGCCCTCGACCTCCCCGAGCAGCCGCCGCAGACGACGCCGCAGGACCTTGTAGGAGAGCCGTCGGCGCGCGATCTCGAAGTTGCGTGATGCGATGCGCGCCTGGCGGTCCGGATCGGCGATGGCGCGCCGCACCTGCGGCCACCGTGGCATCGGTCACCTCGCCGTCGATCTCGATGAACTCCAGGCCCAGCGGCGCGATGTCGGCCACGTACACCGAGTAGCGGTTCACCACCACCGGCTTGCCATAGAAGATCGCCTCGATCAGGGCGTTGCCATAGCCCTCGTACAGGCTGGGATAGGTGATCAGGTCCGCGGCCAGGTAGGCGTCGTGGAGGGTGTGGGCCGGGCCCACCGGCTTGCCTTCCAGGTCAGGCTCGAAACGATCGGCCGCATACCGCAGCCGGACCTTGGCGGTCTCCGCCTGGCGCTCCAGCTCCAGCAGGTAGTCGAGCCCTTCGTCGCCGGCCGGCGAGGTGATGAGCAGTACCGACTCCGGGTCGCCAAGCCGCCCGACCAGGTCGATCGCCAGCTCGATGCCCTTGCGGGGCACCACCCGGGTCGGCTGCACGACCAGCAGGCCATGCTCGTCCATGCCCAGCTCGGCGCGCATCCGGCGCCGCACGGCCGGATGCGGGCGCGGCCGGGGCCGCTCGAAGTCGAAGACATTCGGCACCACCATGGACTCGATGCCGCGCCGGCGACGCAGCTCGCCCGCGGCGAGCGAGTTGATGCTGGCGTGACGGACGGTCGGCAGGTCCGGCGGAAAGGCCTCGTCCAGCACGTCCGGCACCACGCAGCCCTCGAAGCGGCTGCGCTCCCACCAGTAGTCGTGGTGATGGCCGATGGCGGGCATCTGGCGTCGTTCGACGATCCGGCGCAGCGCCACGCCCAGCGGCAGGTGCATCGGGATGGCCCACGCGTTCTCGACGATCAGCAGCTCGATCCGTTCGGAATCGATCCAATAATCGAGCACCGGCACCAGCAGGTCGGCCAGCCGGCTGACCTCGCGCGCGCACCGCGGCCGGGATCGCTCTCGGGATCGAAGGCCGCCTCGGTAACGCGCGCGGCCGGCGGCCAGGCGAAATGCATCGGCGGCACCAGGCGGGCGTCGGTCCGCAACGCATCCACCGCCCCGGAGCACATCAAGACTTCGTGGCCCATGCGCTCGAGCGCCATCTCCCACTTGGTCGCCTCGAAAGTGACGCCGTCCACGCCGGCCAGCCGGGTCGACACGATTCCGATGTGCATCGGCCCCGATCCTAGCCGGGATGGCGGCGGCGCAGCGGGGCCTCACCTACACTCGCGCCGACATGGTGCAGTGCCAGACCTGTGGCGAGGACAATCCCGAACGCGCACGTTTCTGCCTGAACTGCGGCAGTGCGCTGGTCGCCGCCCAGCATCCGACCGACGTCCGCAAGACGGTCACGGTCCTCTTTGCCGATGTCGTCGGCTCAACACGGCTTGGCGAGCAGACCGATCCCGAGTCAACTCGCCGGATGCTGTCGCGCTACTTCGACGGCATGCGCCGCGTCATCGAGCGGCATGGCGGCACGGTCGAGAAGTTCATCGGAGATGCGGTGATGGCCGTGTTCGGCATCCCGACCCTCCACGAAGACGACGCGCTTCGAGCCGTCCGCGCCGCCCACGAGATGCAGAGCGCGGTCGAGCTGCTGAACGAGGAGCTGGCAAGCGCAAGCTGGAACCCGATTGCGCTGCGCATCGGCGTCAACACCGGCGAGGTCGTCGCCGGGGAGGCGACCGCGGGCCACACCCTGGTGACTGGCGACGCGGTGAACGTGGCCGCGCGCCTTGAGCAAGCGGCGGACCCGGGACAGGTGCTGCTTGGTGGGACCACCCATCGGCTGGTGCGATCGCTGGTCGAGACGGAGCCGATGCCGCCGCTGGAGCTCAAGGGCAAGGCCGACCCGGTGGAGGCGCATCGGCTGATCAGCGTGGGCGGTGGGGCGCCCGTCCGCCGGCACGACACGCCGCTGGTGGGGCGCGTCCGCGAGCTGCATGCGCTCGAGGAGGCCTTCGACCGGGCAAATGAGGAGCAGGCCTGCTACCTCTTCACGCTTCTTGGCACTGCCGGTGTCGGCAAGTCGCGGCTCGTCCATGAGTTCCTTGGCCAGATGCGCGAGCGCGCACAGGTCCTGCGTGCTCGGTGCCTGCCCGTATGGCGAGGGAATTACCTTCTGGCCGGTCATCGAGCTCGCGCAGGAGGCAGCGGGCATCGAGTTGGATGAGCCGCCCGCGGCGGCAGTTCGAAAGCTTCGGGATTTGCTGGAGAACACGCCTGACCGGGACCCAATCCTGGATCGGGTATGCCCCGCCATCGGCCTCTCAGATGAGGTCGATCGCCACCGAAGAGACGTTCTGGGGCGTCCGCAAATTCCTGGAAGCGATTGCCGCCGCGAAACCGCTCATCGTGGTGATCGACGACCTGCAATGGGCCGAGCCCACGATGCTGGACCTCATCGAGCACATCGCCGATTGGTCGCGTGAAGCGCCAATCCTGCTGCTGGCGATCGCCCGCCCCGAGCTGCTCGATGCGCGCCCGCATTGGGGTGGGGGCAAGCTGAATGCCACCACCATCCTGCTCCAGCCGCTGGGAGCCGACGATTCAGCCTCGCTGATCGCCAACCTGCTCGACAGCCCCGAGCTGGCGGAAACGGTCCAGCGCCGGATCGGAGAAACAGCCGAGGGAAACCCGCTGTTCGTGGAGGAGCTGGTCGCGATGCTCGTGGATCAGGGCGTCCTCCGGCAGGAGAACGGCGGCTGGCGCGCGGCCGGCGAGCTGCAGAGCGTTGCCGTGCCGCCCAGCATCTCGGCGCTGGTCGCGGCCCGCCTCGACCATCTGGAACCGCTCGAGCGCGACCTCATCGGGCGCGCCGCAGTCGTCGGCAAGACATTCCAGCGCTCTGCGGTGGCCGAGCTGTCGCCGCCCGACCGGCGCGAAGACCTCGGCCCGCGCCTCATGACGCTGGTCCGCAAGGAGCTCGTCCGGCCCGATCGATCCGCAGCGACCGGCGACGAGGCATTCCGCTTCCGCCACCTGCTGGTGCGGGACGCGGCATATGCCTCGCTCACCAAGGAGCAGCGGGCGGACCTGCATGCGCGGTTTGCGGACTGGCTGGAGCGGATCGCCGGCGATCGCCTGCTCGAGTACCAGGAGGTCATTGGCTACCACCTGGAACAGGCGCACCGGTATCGGTCCGAGCTTGGCCTGACCGATGAGCTGACCACCGCCCTCGGCTATGCGAGCCGCGGAGCACCTGCGCCCGGCCGGCATGCGCGCGCTCGGCCGCAATGATCAGCACGCGGCCGCGAACCTGCTGAGCCGCGCCGCGGCGCTCATCGACGACGATCGGGAACGCGGTGAGCTCTTGCATCCACGTGGCCAGCGCGCACACGGAGATGGGCGACATGGGGCAGGCGTGGCGCGCGTTTGACGATGCGCAGAGCGCGGCGACCCGTGCGCGGTGACGAGGAGCTCCGCCTCCGCGCCAAGGTCGCCCGCCTCGAGATATCCATGTTCACCGATCCAACGCGTCGACGAGGATCAGGTCCTGGCGTTGGCGGATGAGCTGGATCAGCTGGCCAAAGAGGCGTGGCAACAAATGGGGTCAGATCGCGGCCGCGCATGCCCGGGCCAGCTGTCTACCTCAGCCGGTGCCGCTGGATGGACAACCTGCGCGGAGCTGGAACATGCGCTGGATCTCATGGAGCCTGGCGAGGATCCGCGGCTGTGGCCCTTTACGATCTTTCAGATCTGGAATTCGCTGCGATACGGTCCCGTGCCGGTCCCGGAGGCCATGGAGCGCGGCCTGGCTTTGGCGTCGACCGACGGATGTGCGGCCGGACCAAGCTTCCCAATCCAGGCCCCGCTCGTCGCGATGCAAGGGCGCTTCGACGAGGCGCGCGGCCTCCTCAGGGAAGCGGGCGACTACCTCCAGGAGCGTGGACTGAGTCGTGAGGCGTGGGGGTCTCGCCCTCTCCTGGGGATGGGTCGAATTCCTCGCCGAAGATATCCGAGGCCGCCGAACGCGAGCTTGCCGCTGGGCATTGCCATCCTCAGCGATATTGGCGAAACGGGGGTCCTGTCGACGCTGGCGGCCATGCAGGCCAAGGCGCTCTATCTCCTCGGCCGACGCGACGAGATGGAGGCCGCGATAGCACTGGCCCAGCAAGCGGGCGCCCCGAACGACATCGCCACCCAGAGCGAGTGGCGCTACGTCGCGGCCATGGCTGCGGCCGACGACGGACGTCTGGATGAGGCCGAGCGGCTGATCGGCGAGGCGGTCGAGCATGGTCGAACCGACCGACTTCCTGGAGCTGCGCGGCGACACCTTCGAGGCGCTCGCCCACGTCGAGGCACGTGCGGGCCGGCCGGATGGCTGCGCGGGCGGCACTCGAGCGCTCCCTGGCTGAGCACGAGCGCAAGGCGAACCTGGTCAGCGCCCAGCACATCCGCGAGCTGCTGGAGCAAGGTCCTCCCTAGACTGGGGCCATGTCCCCCAGCCTGTCGCTGCCCGTCGTCGCCATCGTGGGCCGCCCGAACGTCGGCAAGTCCACGCTCTTCAACCGTCTCATCGGTGAGCGGCTGGCGATCGTGGAGGACCTGCCGGGCACCACGCGCGACCGCGTCTACGGCACCGGCGACTGGAACGGCCGCGACTTCACCCTGGTCGACACCGGCGGCCTGGAGCTGGAGCCCGGAACCGACATCGAGGAGCGGGTCCAGGTCCAGGCTCGCGTGGCCATGGAGGAGGCGGACGTCATCCTGTTCGTGGTGGATGCCGCCGCCGGCCTGGCTCCGCTCGACCACGAGGTGGCGGACCGGCTGCGTCGCACCTCCAAGCCAACCATCATGGTCATCAACAAGGCGGACAACCCACGGCTGGAGCAGGAGGGCGCCGAGTTCTACGCCCTGGGCATGGACCCGGCCATCACCATCAGCGCCCAGCACGGGCGCAACACCGGCGACCTGGCGGACATGGTGGTGGACGCCCTGCCGCCCGCCCCGCCGGCACCGGCGGAGCCGGACTGGGCCGATGACTCCCTGTCGCCGGACGAGCTCACCGAGCTGGCCGAGACGGAGATGGGGCCGCCGCGGGTGGCCATCGTGGGGCGACCGAACACCGGCAAGTCCACGTTCGTGAACCGGGTCCTTGGGCAGGAACGCATGATCGTCTCCGACGTGCCAGGCACCACCCGCGACCCGATCGACACGACGGTCGTGGTCGACGACGAGCCGATGATCCTGGTCGACACCGCCGGCATCCGCCGGCGCGGATCGGTCCAGCGGGGGATCGAGCGGTACTCGGTGCTGCGCTCGATGAAGGCCATCGATCGGGCCGATGTGGCGGTGGTCATGACCGATGCGATCGAGGGCTACACCGCCCAGGACGCGCACGTGGTCGGCCACGTGCTGGAGGCGTACAAGGGCATCGTGCTGGTCATCAACAAGTGGGACGCGGTCGAGAAGGACGGCCACACCGCCGACGCGTGGCTCAAGGTGCTGCGTCGTGAGGCGCCGTACCTGGCCTGGGCCGACATCGTGTTCGCCTCCGCCCAGACCGGTCAGCGCGTGGAGCGCATCCTGCGCGAAGCGCGCCGCGTGGCCGAGGAGCGCTACCGGCGCGTGGCCGACCGCCGACCTGAACCGGGTCGTGACCGATGCGGTGCGCGCCCATCCACCGTCGCACGTCCGCAACCGGCTGGGCAAGGTCCTGTATGCCACCCAGGTGGCAGTGGCGCCGCCCACCTTCGTGATCTTCGTCAACGACCCGGAGCTGATCCACTTCAGCTACCGGCGCTACCTCGAGAACCGGATTCGCGACGAGTACGGCTTCCTTGGCACACCGATCCGGCTCATCTTCCGCGCCCGCGAGTCGGAGGAGTCGGCGCGTCGCTCGGCCCGGCCGCGGCGCGTAGCGACCAAGGGGCGCTCCAAGCGACGGTAGACCGGACCCGCGACAATCAGCACGTGACTCGGATCCTTCTGTACACGGGCAAGGGCGGCGTCGGCAAGACGAGCGTGGCCGCTGCCACCGCCATCACTTGCGCCGACCGCGGGATGCGCACCATGGTCCTCTCGACCGACATCGCCCATTCGTTGGGCGACGCCTTCGGCGTCGAGCTCGGCCCGGAGCCGACTGAGATCGCCCCGAACCTGTGGGGCCAGGAGTCGGACGTCTTCCACAACGTGGCGAAGTACTGGGGCCAGATCCAGGAGTACGCGGCCAGCGTGCTGCGCTGGCGCGGCCTGGACGACGTGATGGCCGACGAGATGACGGTGCTGCCCGGCATGGACGAGGTGGGCAGCCTGCTGTGGATCGCTGACCACCACGACTCCGGCGACTATGACGTGGTCGTGGTGGACGCCGCGCCGACTGGCGAGACGCTCCGCCTCCTGTCCATGCCCGAGGCGGGCCGCTGGTGGATGGAGAAGATCGAGCCCATCGGCCGCCGGATCAGCAAGCTGACCGGGCCGATCATCCAGCGCGTGGTCGGCATGCCCATCCCGTCGAGCGAGGTCTTCGACGCCGGCGAGGAGCTCTTCCGCAAGCTGGAGCACATGCACGACCTGCTGATCGATCCGGATCGGACTTCGGTCCGTGTAGTGCTGACCCTGGAGAAGGTCGTGATCAAGGAGGCGCAGCGCTCCTTCACCTACTTCCACCTGTACGGCTACCCGACCGACCTGGTGATCGCCAACCGGATCCTGCCTGATGATGTCGGCTGGAAGTATTTCCGGGGCTGGTATGAAGCGCAGCAGCGCTATGGACCGATGGTGGAGCAGGCCTTCGCCCCGATCCCGGTCCGCTACGCGCCGTTCTTCGACCGCGAGCTGGTGGGTGTGGCGATGCTGCGCGAGATGGGGCAGGCACTGTACGCCGAGACCGATCCGACCGCCCAGTACTATCACGGCCGGCCGTACACCGTCTCCCGCGAGGATGGCCAATTCCTGCTCAGCGTGGAGCTGCCGTTTGCGACCAAGGACGAGATCGCGCTCTCGCGCCACGCCGACGAGATCATGATCGACGTGGGCAGCTGGCGGCGCAACCTGGTTCTGCCCCGTGCCCTGATCGACGCGCCGACGCTCGGCGCCAAGTTCGACGAACATGTACTCAAGATCCGCTTCGCGGCCCCGCCGCGGAACAGCAATGGAGGTGGCAGCCGTGGATGAGCAAGGGCGAACCGAAGAGCTGGAGGCGCGGATCAGCGAGCTCGAACGCGCGTCAGAAGGGCAGCAGCGCGCGACGTGAGAGCGTCGAGACCGCGTTCTGGGCGGTAATGCGGGAGGTCTTTCCGGCGCAGACCCGCACCCACATGCGGGCCGCCGGCCGCGAGCAGCTGCTGGCCGCGCGCAGCTACCTCGATCACTGGATCGCCAAGCTCGACGAGAAGCCGCCCGCGGTGCCGCCGCCCGAGCGTGAAGAGATCACCGTCGAGTGACCGACCAGATCGGCGTCATTGGTGCCGGCGCCTGGGGCACGACCCTGGCGATCATGCTGGCCGCCGCCGAGCGGCCGGTCACCATCTGGGCGCATACCGCGGAGGGCAACCAGGAGCTGGCGCAGGAGCGTGAGAATCGCCGGTACCTGCCGGGGGTGTCCTTCCCGCCCAACGTCCGCGTCGCGACCGACGACGCCTTCCTGGCCGAGCCACATCGTGCCTACCTGCTGGCCGTTCCATCGGCTCATCTGCGGGAGACGCTGCGGCGCGTGGGACCCAGCCTGGACTCGAATGCGGCGCTGCTGAGCGTGGTCAAGGGGATCGAGGAGCGCAGTCATTGCCGCATGAGCGAGGTGATCGCGCAGGAGCTGCCCGGCCGCCCGGTGGCGGTGCTGTCCGGGCCCAACCTGGCGCGCGAGATCGCCGCCGGCAAGCCGGCGGGCAGCGTGGTGGCTTCGGAGGATGCCGATCTGGCGAACGAGATGGCCGGGCTGCTGGCCTCGGATCACTTCCGGGTCTACACCAATCCGGACCTGGTTGGCGTAGAGCTGTGTGGCTCCCTCAAGAACGTTGTGGCGCTGGCCGCCGGCATGGTCGATGGTCTGGGCTTTGGCGACTCCGCGAAGGCCGGCATCATCACCCGCGGCCTGGCCGAGATGACCCGCCTGGGCGTGGCGGCCGGCGCGCACCCGCAGACCTTCGCCGGGCTCGCCGGCGTGGGAGACCTGATCGCGACCTGCATGAGCCCGCTGTCGCGTAACCGCCGGGCCGGCGAGCTGATGGGCTCGGGATTGGCATGGACCGATGCGGCCCCGCAGCTCAACGGGGTGGCCGAGGGCGTGAGCACGGTTCGCGGGGCGCTGGACCTGGCGGCGCAGCATGGTGTCGAGCTGCCGATTGCCGAGCAGGTGGCGGCGGTGGTGCACGACGCCCGCGCGCCCATGGAGGCGGTGGCAGCGCTGATGGCGCGGGAGCGGAAGGACGAGCTGGCGGGGATGCCGGCATGAGCGGCCTGCGCGTTCGCCTGAATCTCGGCCTGGCCAGCCTGGTCTCACTGGTGACCGGTGCGATCCTGCTGGCCATTGGCTCAGTGCTGCAGCAGCGACGCACCGTCGCGGCCGGCAAGCGGCGGTTCCACGGCCAGGCATTCGAGCGGCGCTGGATCCCCGACGACGCGGAGCGGCAGCTCCACGACGACGTCGTGGCGGAGCGGCTCGGACAGTCGCCGTCGGTGGGCCCGGTCTACCGCGTGGCGGAAGCCGCCGACCGGCTGGGCGTCAGCGTCTCGACGGTGCGCCGCCGCGTGCAGCGCGGTGAGCTGCAGGCCGTCATGCAGGACGGCCGCATGACCGGGGTCATTCTCGAGGCGGATTGACCGATGGCGGGGCGCGACCGCCTGGAGGCTCTGGCCGAACGCCACGGGCTGCAGCTGGTGGGCATCACGGACGCCGCACCCCTACCCGATGACCGTGCGCGCATGGAGGAGAGCGTCGCCGCGGGACGAATGGGGGACATGGACTGGATGGGCGGACAGCGACCCGTCACGGCCACGGACCCGCGACAGCACGAGGCCGATGCGCGCTCGGTGATCGTGGTCGCGGCGCCGTACGCCGGCCACGACCGTCGCGCGTGGGACGGGGCAGCGGATGCACTGCACCGCGCGCTCGCCCCGGTGCTCGAAGGCGAGCCGCACGAGCCCGCCGGGCAGATCGCCCGATACGCGGTCGGCAGTGACTATCACGTCGCCCTGCGGCGGCGCCTGGAAGGGCTGGCGAGTGACCTTCGTGAAGCTGGCCTGCCGGCCGGCGCCACCGCCTACGTCGACGACCGGCCACTGGCGGAGCGGGCGCTGGCCGCGCGCGCCGGGCTCGGCTGGATCGGCAAGAACACGAACCTGCTGACGCATGACCGCGCCGGATCGTGGGTCTTCCTGGGCGCCATCCTGAGCTCCGCCGAGCTGCCGGCCGACGAGCCGGTGCGCACCAACTGTGGCGGTTGCACCCGTTGCCTGTCCGGCTGCCCGACCGGCGCGCTGGTGGCCCCGCAGACGATTGATGCGCGACTCTGTATCAGCTACCTGACCATCGAGCACCGTGGCGTGCTGAGCGAGTGGGAGGCGCGGGCCGTCGGCGACTGGATCTTCGGCTGCGACGTGTGCCAGGAGGTCTGCCCGGTCAACGCCGAGGCGGACGACGACGGACCGCTGCGCGTGCCACTGGTGCCGCTGATCGAATGGCTGCTGCCGCTGGGGACACGCGCCTTCGACCGGGCGGTAGGTGAGACGGCGCTGACGCGGGCGGGACGGCATCGGCTCCTGCGCAATGCCATCGCCGCGCTCGGCAACGCCGGCTCGTTCTCGGACGAGGCGCTCGAAGTGTTGCGGCGCGCGTCAAGGGATCGGCGCGCTGAGGTCCGCCAGCAGGCGGCGCAGGTGTTGGCCGCGCGCTAGCTTCTCAGGTCGCGCCGGCTGAAGCCCCAGGTGCCGATCGCCACGCCGGCCACCGCCAAGACCAGGCAGGCGACGATGCCCACCGGATCCCAGACCCCGACCATGGGCTGCCCCATGTGCGTGCTCAACGCCAGCTGATGGATGGCATCGGGGATGCCCAGGTCACCGCCGATCAGGTCGATGAGCCAGGTGATCAGCGTCACGGCCAGCACCGCCGGGGCGGCGATGCGTGGGTTGAAAAGGCCGCCCAGGGCGATCCCGATCCCGGCCATGGCGGCGGCGTACAGCCCGATGGCGAGCGTGCCCACCACAGGCGTCAGCAGCTCGCCACCCGCCAGCAGCGTGCCGATGGCGATGCCAGCCGCGGTCACGACCACGAGCACCACGATCGCCGCTCCGACGCCGATGGCGCCGGAGAGCGGCCACCAGCTTCGGCGGACGGGGGTCGGCAGCAGCATCTCGAGGATCCCGGATCGCTCGTCGGAGGCCCAGCCACCGACCATGCTGGCGGCCGCCAGGCCGGCCAGCACGAGCCCGAACTCGATGAAGACCAGCTGCAGGAACCCGCCCACCGTGCCGAGGTTGATGCCCGGGAAGATCCCGGCCAGTACCCGCTCGAACTCCGGCGACTCGCCGATCTGGTCGATGAAGGCGGCGCCCGAGCCGGCGATCAGCAGCCCGAAGATGCCGAGCCCAATGCCCCACGACAGGCCCGTCGGAAAGCGCTCGCTCGATGCGCGGGCGGTCGGCCCGCTCAGCCCCAGCAGCCCAGCTGGCAGACGCGGGCCGGGAAGGGCGGTGGTGGCGCCCAGGTCGCGACGCGCGAATGCCTCTACTCCGACCAGGATCATCAGAACCACGAAGGCGGCGACGAGCGCGAGCGAGGGCCAGTCGAACTGGTTGGCCAGCGGGATGTGGTCGGTGGTCCACCCGAACCAGGTCAGGTTGGCGAACGGCGCGAGCTCCGGGATCGCCTGCTGGTAGCCGTTCAGCAGGAAGCCGCCCAGCATCACGGCACCGGACAACCCGGCCGCCGAGCCACGCCCCACGAACGGCGCCAGGGCGAAGGCCAGCGAACCCGCGGCCACGGACATCAGGAACAGCCAGATGGCGAACCCGAACGCTGCCTCGAGGGTGATCTTGTCACCCGGCAGTGTGGCAACCGCGCTTCCCGCCACCGCGATGGCGGCGCCGATGATGGCCATCGCCACCCCGACCATCAGGACATGGCCGAGCACTTTCTGCCAGGCGATGCGGCGCCGGCTCAATGGCGCGGCGACCAGCAGATCCATGCTGCCGCGCCGGCTCTCCCCGGCCAGGGTGGCGGAGAGGGCCAGGATCGACCACAGGCCCGTGACGAGAGGCAGGAAGCCGCCGTACTTGTACTGGATGTAGCCACCCAGCGTCTCGACGTTGACTGGCTTGCCGGCCAGGCCAGCCATGATCGGCGGCACCGCGTTGACGATGTTGCTGATCTCCTGCCGTGCCTCCGGCGTGTTGAACTGGCTGATGATTCCGGCCGCGACCACGATCAGCAGGGCGCCGATCGCGACGCCCACAATCAGGGTGGCGCGCCGCGAGTCGCGCAGCGTCTTGCCGAAAACGCTGCCCAGCCCGAAGACGCGGCTCAGCGGGGACGGGCGGGACAGGGGAGCCGGTGTCGGCGGTCATGAACGTGACTCCGCCGGCTCGGGCGCATCGGCCTCGGCCTGCGGGCCGTACTCGGCCAGGAACGTCTCTTCCAGGGTCGGCTCGCGGCTCACGAAGTCGGCCAGCTCGTATCGGGCCGCTGCCTTGACGACCGGGGTGATGTCACCCGCCACGCGCATGCGAAGCACATGGTCATTGCTCACCACCTCGCTGACGCCGTCCAGGCGCGCGAACTCATCCGCCGGCACCGGCCCGATGAATCGAAGCTCCACCTGGTGGTGCGCCATGTCGCGCAGCGCCTCGACCCGGTCGACCTTGGCGAGCCGGCCTTCGCGGATGATCGCCACCCGGTCGGCGGTGCGCTCCACCTCGCCCAGGATGTGGCTGGACATGAAGACGGTGCGGCCCTCCGCCTTCGCCTCGCGCAGGATGGCGTAGAACTCCTGCTGCACCAGCGGGTCGAGGCCGGAGGTCGGCTCGTCGAGCATGAGCAGGTCCGGCCGATGCTGCAGCGCGATGACCAGCCCGATCTTCTGCTTGTTGCCCTTCGAGTATTCCTTGAACTTCCGCGACGGGTCGATGTCCAGCCGCTTGATGAGATCGGCCTGGTAGGTCGGGTCGACGCCACCCCGCAGGTTGGCGAAATACTCGATGGTCTGGCCGCCGGTCAGGCGGTCGTAGAGGACGAACTCGCCGGGCAGGTAGCCAAGGCGCCGATGGATGGCGACCGGGTCGGCGGTGGTGTCGATGCCGAAGATGGTGGCCCGCCCGCTGGTCGGCCGAATGTGGTCGAGCAGGGTCCGGATCATGGTCGTCTTGCCGGCCCCGTTGGGGCCAAGGAAGCCGAAGGTCTCGCCCTCCTCGATCGACAGGTCGACCTCGATGATGCCCCGGTGGCTGCCGTACGACTTGGTGAGCTTCTCGGTCTGGATGGCTGCGGTCATCGTGCTTCTTTCTGCCCCCGTTGGTGCCAGTGCTCGAGGAGCAATGGGAGCCACTCCTCGAAAAATGCATAGACGGCGTTGAGCTCCTCCAGGCGCGCCCGATCAGCTGCCGGACGGTCGGCCATGAGCTCCAGCCCCTGCTGCGTCAGCTGCCGCGCGCGTCGCGTTGGCTCCATCACCCCATCGACGGTGAGGCTCATCATCCCCGCGCTGCTGCGATACCGCGCCTGGCGCTCGCCGCGGCGCGAGTTCCGCTCGACCCAGCCGGCCTGCATGAGCAGGCGGGTCATGCTGCTGACCGTTCCCAGGCTGATCCCCAGTGCGCTCGCGATCTGGGCCGCGGTCTGCTCCGGAGGATCGGAGACCTGCAGGAAGGAGAAGATGCGGCCGGCGGCGCGGGGAATGCCGCGACTCTCCATCAGGCGGGCGAAGCCCTCGATGAACTCGTCGTAGCGATGGTCAGGATGAGGATCCTGGCCTGTCGCGGCGGCCGGCAGGGTGGTGGCCATGTCGACCACGATATTCCGACTCTCGAAGATTTCTGTCAAATGCGAAATGTGCGCATCGGTCGACGGAAGAGGCGGGGTCGTCTCCCGTGCCGCTGTGTCGTAGACTGCTGGCGTCGGTCGGGGCGTGGCGCAGTCTGGCAGCGCACTTGGCTGGGGGCCAAGGGGTCGGAGGTTCGAATCCTCTCGCCCCGACCAATCTCAGCGCACGAAGAGGCCCCCTGCGCCGATGCAGCACGCCGCCAGCCCTGATCCCGTATCGGACCCGAAGGCCTACCAGGATCTGTTGGTTGGCCTCGTTGGCGACGACGATCCGGCCGAGGTCCAGGGCGCGTCCCCAGATCTCATCCGCCAGTTGCTGGCGGATGCCGGAGCCGATGCGGATCGGCGCCCGGAAGAGCACGAGTGGTCGGTCAGCGAGTGCCTGGCCCACATGCTGGATGCCGAGGTCGTCGTGTCCGGCCGCTACCGATGGATCCTTGCCCACGACCAGCCTGAGCTGCTGGGCTACGACCAGGATCTGTGGGTCGATCGGCTCCACAACCCGGTGGAGGATCCGGGGGAGATGCTGGCGGCCTTTGAAGGGCTCCGCCGCGCGAACCTGGCGTTGTGGTCCCGAACCTCCGTGGAGCAGCGCGACCGGTTCGGTATCCACCGCGAGCGCGGGCCGGAGAGCTACGGACTGACCTTCACCCTGGCGGCCGGACATGATCGGTTTCACCTCGACCAGGCACGCCGCGCCCTGGAGCTGATCCGCACCAGCTGACGGGTACCATCCGCGCGTGACGCCCGCCCTGCCGTTGCGCCCGCCGTTCGCGATCCGAGCGCGGATGCTCACGCCCCATGCGCACGGGGGCATCCGCTGGGAGGACGACGTCCTCATTCGCGTCGACGAGCGTGGCGTCATCGGCTCCATCAACCAGCCATCCCAGGAGCCGATGGAGGCCGAGGCCGTGGTCGACCTGCGCCCGTGGGTGGTGATGCCCGGCCTGATCGACCTGCATGCCCACCTGCCGCAGCTGCCGAACGCCGGGGTCGGGGCCGGGCTGCACCTGCTGGCCTGGCTGGAGCGCTACATCTTTCCGCTCGAGCGAGAGTTCGACGAGGAGACCGCCGACCGCGTGGCGCCGGCCGCGTTCCGCGCATTCGCGCGGGCCGGCACCACCACCGTGGTCGCCTACGGCGCCATCTGGCAGCCGAGCCTGGATGCCTGCTTCCGGGCCGCAGAAGCGCACGGCATTCGGACGGTGCTGGGCAAGGTGATGATGGATCGGCTGTCGTATGACGTGGAGCGGGAGCCGCGGGAGGTGCTGGAGCTCAGCGCTCGGCAGTCGATGGAGCTCTGCCGAGCGCTGGCACGGGGCCGACGACGGGCGTCTGTCGTACGCGTTCTCGCCGCGCTTCGCGGTCAGCTGCTCGGCGGAGATGCTGGCCGAGTCGGCGCGCCTGGCGCGCGAGACCGGGGCGTACTGGCAGACGCACCTGTCCGAGGACGTCAATGAGCTGGCCGAGGTGGCGCGGCTCTTCCCGGAGGCCGTCGACTACACCGATGTCTACGACCGTGCCGGCGGCCTGCGCCCGGGGGCGATCCTGGCGCATGCGGTGCACCTTTCGGACCGGGAGATCGGGCGTCTGGCAGAGAGCGGCGCGGCGATCGCCCACTGTCCGGCCTCGAACCTGTTCCTGGCCAGCGGTGCGATGCCGCTGGGTCGCTACCTGCAGGCCGGCCTGATCGTGGGGCTCGGCTCGGACGTGGCGGCAGGCCCCGATGTGTCCATGTTCGGCGTGATGCGCGCCGGTGCCTACACCCAGAACGGGTTGCACTCGCTGGGCATGGCCGCCCACCCTGCCATGCCACCCATCGAGTGGCTGCGCCTGGCCACCCTGGGCGGCGCGCGCGCGCTGGGGCTGGAGGATCGGATCGGCTCGGTGGAAGCCGGCAAGGAAGCGGACCTGATCGTGGTCGATCCCGCCACCACGCTGCCGCTGGGCGACGCGGGCAACCCGGGCGCGCACGATGGTCCGGACGAGATCCTGAGCCGGCTGATCTATCGCATCCAGCCGGACACGGTGCGCGGGGCATGGGTGCGCGGGCGGCTGCTTCCCACCTGAGCAAGCGGCGATCGGATAGGCTACGTGCCGATGGCACGAATCCTTCAGATCCTGGTCAATGCCGCCGCCCTGTGGGTCGCGGTAACGATCGTCCCCGACCTGGACTGGTCCGGCACCGAGTGGTGGCAGTTCCTGCTGGTGGCGGTGATCTTCAGCCTGGTCAACACCTTCATCAAGCCGATCCTGAAGATCATCACGCTGCCGATCACGGCCGTGACGCTGGGGCTCTTCCTGCTGGTCATCAACGCCCTGATGCTGCTGCTGACCGGCTGGGTCAGCGGTCAGCTTGATCTCGGCTTCCACGTCGGCGGCTTCTGGGCGGCGCTGCTCGGCTCGATCGTGATCTCGATCGTCGGCTGGGCCCTGTCGCTGATCGTGGGCGCCATCACCCCGGGTGTCGACTGACCGACGCGCCCAGCCCTGGCCCTGAATCGATGCCTGCGCGGCGTGCCCCTGCCTTGCTGGTGCTGCTGTTCGGGCTGGCCGTGGCCACTGCCGCGTTGCTGACCGGACCGTTGCTGCTCTTCGTCCCGCCGTTCGTGTCCTTCGAGCAGTCGCGGCACGACGTCCCGGCCCTGCTGGGGACCGACCTGGCCACAGTCGATCGGGCCACCACCTCGATGCTGGGCGACCTGCTGCTGGGCGGCGACTTCGGGGTCAGCATCGACGGGGTGCGGCCGGTCCTGGACGACGCGGAGCGGAGCCACATGCGCGACGTCGGCGGCGTGGTGCGGGGCCTGATCCTGGCCGATGCGATCGCCCTGGCGATCGTGATCGTGATCGGCCGGCGGTTACGGGAGGACCGATTCAGGCGGGGACGCGCCATGGTCACCGCGGCGGTGGGCATCGGTACAGCGGCCATTCTGCTGGGCATCTTCTTCGCCGTGGCGTTTGACACCGCCTTCGCGGCATTCCACGCCATCTTCTTTGCCGCCGGGACATGGCAGTTCGGACCCGACTCGAACCTGCTGCGCTTCTTTCCCGAGCCGTTCTGGTACGAGATCGCGCTGATCGCGGGAGTCACCATCCTGATCGGGTCTCGTCCTGGTGGCGCTGCTTGGCGTGCGCGACATGCGGCGGAGCGGCTGAAGGGCACCATCGGCGCCCTCGGCTACACTCGGAGCGTGGGTTGGCGCTCGTTTTCCATCGGACGCGTCCTGGGGATTCGCATCGCGCTGCACCCGACCTGGCTGGTCATCGCGTTCCTCGTCACGTACGCCCTGGCGGCGGGGGACCTGCCGTCGCGCTTCCCTGGCTGGATCGCGCCCGCCTACGTTGCGGTCGGAGCCGCCGTGGCCATGCTCTTCTTCGCATCGGTCCTGATCCACGAGCTGAGCCACGCGGTCGTCGCGCGCCACTTCGGGATCCAGGTGCGCGACATCACGCTCTTCATCTTCGGCGGCGCGGCCACGTTGGAGGGCGACGCCAAGACCCCGGGGCAGGAGGCGCTGATCGCGGTGGCCGGGCCGGCCAGCAGCCTGCTGCTGGCGCTGGCGCTCATCGGAACCTCGCTGCTGGTCGACCAGCCGCACGTGGGCGCGATCACCGGCTGGCTGGGCATCATCAACCTGAGCCTGGCCCTCTTCAACATCATCCCGGCCTTTCCCATGGACGGTGGGCGGATCCTGCGCGCCGGCCTCTGGCGGCTGCGTGGCGACCAGTTCGCCGCGACGCGCGGTGCGGCGGTGGTCGGCCGTTTGTTCGGCTACCTGCTCGTTGCGCTGGGCGTCTGGTGGGCATTCACCGGCGACTTCTCGGGCCTGTGGCTGGCGCTGATCGGCTGGTTCCTGTCGAACGCAGCCGGCGCCACGGTCCAGCAGGTGGGCATCCAGCGCTCGTTGGCAGGCGTGAAGGTGCGCGACGTGATGGACGCCGAGCCGGCCTCCGTGTCGCCGAACGAGACGATCGCCGAGCTGGTCGACGGCCGCCTGGTACGCGGCGACGGGCGCTCGTTCCTGGTGCGCCACGCCGACGGCGGGCTGGCGGGGATCGTGAGCCTGTCGGACGTGCGGCGCGTCGCCCGTGAGCACTGGGCGGACGCCCGCGTCACCGACATCATGACCCGCTACGCCGACCTGGCCCGCATCGGTCCGGACGACGAGCTGGGCGGCGCGCTGGAGCTCCTGCAGGAGCGCCAGGTCAACCAGCTGCCGGTGGTGGAGGACGATGGGCGCACGGTGGTGGGGCTGCTGACCCGGAGCGGCATCCTGCGCCTGGTCGACACGCGAATGAAGCTCGGCGTCTGAGCCG
Organism: uncultured Chloroflexia bacterium; assembly: GCA_963720505.1. Classification (GTDB taxonomy): domain Bacteria; phylum Chloroflexota; class Limnocylindria; order QHBO01; family QHBO01; genus DASSCW01. Next base: position 199,278 of record CAVRFT010000002.1, on the reverse strand, counting down.
ATGCGCTCGGTCGAGGAGGCCCTGGCCGGCATCCTGGCCGCGGCCCGGGTGACGGAGGCCGAGAACGTTCCGTTGGAGGCGTGCTTCGGCCGCGCGCCGGCGTCGTTCCAGCTCACCGCGGCGGTTGACGTCCCGGCCTTCGACAACTCCTCCATGGACGGCTACGCCGCTGCGCGCGGCGGACACGCCCGGCTCCCTTCGGCTGATCGGTGAGGTGGCGGCCGGCGCCGGCACCCTGCCCGACGTGGTTCCGGGTACGACCGTGCGGATCATGACCGGCGCGCCGATGCCGCCCGGCGCCGATGCGGTGGCGCCGATCGAGGTGGTCGAGGAGCGCGGGGCTGAGGTGGCGGTGCCGGCGACCGCGCCCGGTGCCTACGTACGCAGGGCCGGCCACGACACCCGTGCCGGCGAGACCGTGACCCTGCCGCACGAGCTGCTCAGCGCCGCCACGCTGGGCGTGCTGGCGTCGCTGGGCTTGGGCGTGCTGGCGGTTCGTCGTCGGCCACGCGTCGCGATCCTGTCGACCGGCGACGAGCTGCAGCCACCGGGCGCGCCGCTTGGCACCTGGCCAGATTCACGATGCGAACGGCATCGCCCTGGCGGCGGCCATCACGGAAGCCGGCGCCGAGCCGCTGCCGCTGGAACGCACCCCGGATGACCCGGCGCGCATCGAGCAGCAGATTGCGCGCGGCGTGGCGCAGGCCGACCTGCTGGTGGCGTCCGGCGGGGTGTCGGTCGGGCGCCACGACCACGTCCGCGACGTGATCGAGCGCCTGGGCTCGCTCGACTTCTGGCGGATCCGCATGCAGCCCGGCAAGCCGCTCGCCTTCGGCGCGGTGCAGGACGTGCCGGTGATCGGCCTGCCCGGCAACCCGGTCAGCGCGCTCGTCACCTTCGAGCTGTTCGCGCGGCCGCTCATCCGCCGCATGCTCGGCCTGTCCGGCAACGGCCGAGTGACGGTGCCGGCGGTTGCCCACGAACGCATGCCAAAGGACGAGGAGCGCCGCGCCTACCTGCGGGTTCAGCTGGCGCGCGGGACCGATGGGCTGGAGGCGCGGCCGGCCGGTGGCCAGGCATCATCGCAGCTGCGACCCATGGCCGCCGCCAATGCGCTGCTGATCGTGCCGGAGGGGCAGCCGGCCGCCGAGGCGGGGCGGACGTACGATGCCCTCCTGCTGGGAGCCATTGGATGACGACGAGCCATCTCGGTCCGGGCGGCGAGGCGCGCATGGTCGACGTGGGTGACAAGCCGGTGACCGCCCGACGCGCGGTGGCGGAGGCCATCGTCCGCATGCAGCCCGACACGCTGGCCACGCTGATGGACGCCGGCGGGCCGAAGGGCGACGCGTTCGGCGTGGCGCGACTGGCCGGCATCGGCGCTGCCAAGCGGACCTCGGACCTGATCCCGCTCTGCCATCCGCTGCCGCTGGACAAGGTGGAGGTGACGCTGACCCCGGACCGACGAGGTCGGCACCGTCGCGGTTCGCGTCGAGGTGAAGGCCACGGCGCGGACCGGCGTCGAGATGGAAGCGCTGACCGCCGCCAGCGTCGCGGCGCTCGACGCTGTACGACATGGCCAAGGCGCTGCAGCGCGACATCGTCATCGAGCGAGTTTCCCTGCTCGAGAAGGAGGGCGGCCGCAGCGGGACCTGGTCGGCGGAGGGCCATCGGGCCGTGCCGGCCGCCGCTCACGAGGCGGTGGTGGTGACCTGCTCGAACCGCTCGGCGGCGGGGGATCGGGACGACACGGCCGGCCCGGCCCTGATCGAGGCATTGTGCGCGGCCGGCTGGGACACTGAGCCCGACGCTGTGGTCGTGGCTGACGACGAATCAGCCATCGCTGCCGCCCTGACGCGAGCTGGCGGACGCGGGCCATCGGCTCATCCTGACCACCGGCGGCACCGGCCTCACCCCGAGCGACGTCACGCCGGCCGCCACGCTGCGGGTCGCCGACCGCCAGGTGCCGGGCATCGCCGAGATGATGCGCTCCGCCGGGCTGGCGTCCACGCCCATGGCCTCCCTGTCGCGCGGCGTGGTGGCGGCGCGCGGCACGACCCTGATCGTGAACCTGCCGGGCTCGCCGAAGGGCGCCATCGAATCGCTGAACGCGGCCCTTCCGGTGCTGCGCCACGCGACAGAACAGCTGGCCGGCGGCGACCACTGAGGCGCGCCTGACCGTTCGGCGGCCTCGCGGCGCCGGTAGCATCTGGGCCGCATGACCCTGGGCATCCCGTATCTACCCGCTGATCGTCGTCGTCCTGGCGGTGGCCGCGACCGCCTTCTGGCGGCGCGCCCGCTACCACGTCGCCGTGCTGCGAGCCGGGCGTCCGCTGAACCGCATCGACCAGCCGCTGCGCCGCATCTGGGGCTTCCTCGTCTACGTGATCGGCCAGAAGCGACTGCTGCAGGACCCGGTGCCGGGCCTGATGCATGCCTTCATCTTCTGGGGCTTCGTGGCGCTGCTGGTCACGACCGGCAACTACATCACCAACGGCCTGGTCGAGACCGTGCTGGCCTGGCCCCTGAACGGCGTCCTCTGGATGCTGGCGGTCGGGTTGGCCAACCTGTTCATCGGGCTGGTGCTGGTGGGCGTGCTGTACTCGCTCTTCCGCCGCATCGTGCTGCGACCGACCCGCCTGGCGCTGTCGCGCGACGCCTTCGTGATCCTGGCCCTGATCCTGGCCGTCGTCACCACCGAGCTGATCGGCGACGCGATGCGCTACGTGGCGCATCCCGATGATCCAGGGACGACGCTGGCCTTCCTGGCCGGGCCGCTGTCAGGGTTGCTGGCACCCATCGGTCCTGATGCCGCCCTGGCCTGGTTCGGCCTGTTCGCCTGGCTGCACATCGGCTTCGTGCTGGCCTTCGGCGTCGTACCTGCCGTTCAGCAAGCACCTGCACATCCTCACCAGCGAGCCGAACGTCTACTTCCGCAACCTGGAGCCGCGGGGCGCGCTGCGCAAGATGGACCTGGAGGCAGAGCCGCCGCCCGGCGAGGAGCTGGTCTACGGCGCCAAGACCCTCAAGGACCTGTCATGGCGCCACCTGCTGGATGGCCTGTCGTGCACCGAGTGCGGCCGCTGCATGGAGTTCTGCCCGGCCAGCCTGACCGGCAAGACGCTCAGCCCGAAGCACTTCATGGAAGGGTTGCGCGACCAGATCGTGATGGCCGAGACCGCGCTGGCGGCCGCCGCCTCCGCCCAGCGTGCGGCGAAGGGCGGGGCCAACGGCGGCGTGGAGGCCTCGGATGCGGCACTCGGCCTGGCGCGCGAGCGAGCGGCCGAAGCGCTCGCGCTGCCCCTGGTCGACAACGCCATCCCGGAGGAGGCGGTCTGGCAATGCACCACCTGCGGCTGGTGCGTGGAGGGCTGCCCGGTGCTCATCGAGCACGTCGACTCGATCGTCGAGATCCGTCGCAACCTGGTGCTGGAGGAGTCGTCCTTCCCGACCGAGCTGAACGCCGCCTTCCGCAACATGGAGACCGCCGGCAACCCATGGGGCCAGCCGAAGTCCGCGCGCCTCGACTGGGCGAAGGGGTTGGACGTGCCAGTCTTCGGACGTGACCCGATGCCGGCGCCACCGTCCGCCGGCGACGAGCGCCCGTGGCGCACCATCTACGGCATGGGCCGGCGCGACGCGCCGATCCTGTACTGGGTCGGCTGCGCCGGCGCCTTCGACGACCGCAATCGCCGGGTGGTGCGGGCCATGGCCCAGCTGCTACGCCAGGCGGAGGTGCCGTTCGCCGTGCTCGGCACGCAGGAGACCTGCAGCGGCGATCCGGCCCGACGGGCGGGCAACGAGTACCTGTTCCAGATGCTGGCCGAGGAGAACGTCACCACCCTCACCTCGGCCCGCGACGTGCACGGCGTGCAGACGGTGGTGGCCAGCTGCCCGCACTGCTTCAACACCATTCGCAACGAGTACCCGCAGTTCGGCCTGCGCGGCTTGCGGGTCATCCACCACACCCAGCTGCTGGACACGCTGGTGCAGGAAGGCCGATTGGTGCCGACCGAGCACCACGAGGCGATGGTCGCCTACCACGATGCCTGCTACCTGGGCCGCTACAACGAGGTCTACGACGAGGGCCGGCGGGTGGTGGACGCGGTGCCGGGCACCGACCTGGTCGAGATGGAGCTCCACCACCGCAAGGGGATGTGCTGCGGCGCCGGCGGGGCGCGGATGTGGATGGAGGAGCGCGAGGGGCAGCGCATCAACCATCGGCGGACGGAGCATGCGTTGGCCACCGGAGCGGACGCCATCGCCACCGCCTGCCCCTACTGCCTGATCATGCTGCGCGACGGCGTGACCGACCTGGAACGGACCGATGTGGCCGTCCGCGACGTGGCCGAGTGGCTGGCCGACGCCACCGGCGCCTGGCAGACCGCCGACCCACCGATCCCGCACGAGTCAACGGAATCCGCGTAGTTCTTGCCGAGAAGTTGCGGAAAGTTTGACCACGCTTTGCCGCCGCCGCTACGATTCGTAAGCCGTGGCAGTTCGTTCAATCGGGACGTCGGGGCGCCGACCGCTTCTCGATGATCTGGATAAGGCGATCATCAAGGCCCTCCAGCTGGACGGCCGTCGGCCGTATGCCCAGATCGGGCGTGAGCTGAAGGTGCCGGAGGCGACGGTCCGACAGCGAGCGGAGCGGCTCATCAGCCGCGGCATCGTGCAGGTCGTTGGGGTCACCGATCCGCTGGCGATGGGCTTCGGGCAGCCGGCTTTCATCGGCCTGCACGTGGACGCCTCGCGCCTGGACGATGTGGCCGATGCGGTTGCCGCCCTGGAGGAAGTGACCTATGTGGTGGTCACGGCCGGGCGATTCGACATGATCTGTGAGGTCGTCTGCGAGGACAACGAGCACCTGCTGCGCGTGCTCGCCGATCAGCTGGCCAAGATCGACGGGATCCGCGCCACCGAGACGATGGTGGAGCTGCGATTCGTCAAGGAAAGCTACCGGTGGGGCACGAGGTAGGAGGACGAGCGTGACCGTTGCCGAAAGGCGCGAATTGGACCGCGAGCGGGTCCGGGCGGTAGGGCAACGGGAGGAGGCTGGCGTACCGGGCACGCACCCCGCGCAGCGCCGAGCTGCACGTGCGAGCCCGGCGCGCGATGCCGCTGGGCGTGGCCAGCTCCTTCCAGACCTACGACCCGTACCCGCTGTTCATGACCGATGCGCGCGGATCGCGCATCTGGGACGCGGACGGCAACGAGTACATCGACTTCGACATGGCGTTCGGCGTGCTGGCCGCCGGTCATTCGCACCCGTTGGTGGCGGAGGCGCTGCAGCGCCGCGTGGCCAACGGCACCTGCTACACCTTCCCGGTCGAGGACGGGGTGGCGCTGGCCGAGGAGATCAAGCAGCGCTTCGGCATCGATCTCGTGCGCTTCAGCAACTCGGGCACCGAGGCCACCATGGACGCCATCCGCGTGGCCCGTGGCTTCACCGGTCGGGAGAAGGTGCTCAAGTTCGAGGGCGGCTACCACGGCCACCACGACGACGTGCTGATCAGCATCCAGCCGCCGCGCGAAGCGATGGGGCCGGCCGACTCGCCGAGCAGCGTGCCGGCCACCGCCGGCCTGCCACGCAGCCGGCTGGCCGAGACGATCGTGGCGCCATTCAACCAGGCCGACACCCTGGCCGCCATCCTGGAGGCGAACCGCGACGAGATTGCGGCCATCATCGTGGAGCCGGTGCAGTTCAACATCGGCGTGGCGCCGCCGCTGCCCGGCTTCCTGGAGCGGCTGCGGGAGCTCGCCACCGAGCACGGCATCGTGCTCATCTTCGACGAGGTCAAGACCGGCGTGGTGCTGGCCTACGGTGGCGCCACCGAGTACTTCCGCGTCCAGCCGGACCTCATCTGCCTGGCCAAGAGCATCGGCGGTGGCGTGCCGATCGGCGCCTTCGGCGGCCGCGAGGAGATCATGCGGTCGATCGAGCAGGTGCCGCAGCGCGACGCGGCGGGATCCGGTGTCGAGCATTCCACGCTGAGCGGCGGCGCGACCCGGGTTGCGCACCTCGGGACGTTCAATGGCAACCCGCTGTCGGTGACGGCCGGCCTGGTGACGCTTGACCAAGGTGCTGACCCGCGACGTCTACCCGCGCCTGCACGCCATGGCCGATCGGCTCACCGCCGGCTGCCAGGAGGTGCTGGACGAGTTCGGCCTGCCCGGCTACGCCATCAACGTGGGTCCGAAGGGATGCGTCATGTTCACGCCCGAACGGGTGACCAACTACCGCGACTTCATCGGCCTCGACGGCGAGCTGTGGGAGGCCAGCTTCTTCTATCTCGCCAATCGCGGCATCCTGCTGCCGCCCGGCCCGGACGACCAGTGGACCCTCTCCGTGCAGCACAGCGACGAGGAGATCGAGCGCCACGTGGCCGTCTTCCGCGACTTCGCCCAGGAGGTGGCTGGCTAGCCGGCAGTGGAGCGTGACCTGGCGCGTATCAGCGGCATGCGGCTTGCGTGCTCGCAGAGCGTGCCGGCCCGGCACGTGAGGGGCGACGAGGGAGTGGTCTGGTGATCGAACGATGGGCGCGTCCCCTGTCCGGCCTGTGGAATGGCATCGCCGGCGTCACGAACGCGGTGTATGGCGCGCTTGGCACGCCGGGCAAGTACTTCCAGGACTTCCTGAACGGCAGCTGGCTCGGCCACCCGGTGCATCCGGTGGTCACCGACGTGGTGGTCGGGGGCGCCACCATCGCCGTCATCCTGGACCTGCTGCGCTACTTCCTGGGCGTGACCGGGCTCGAGGACGCGCTGACCTGGTCGATTGGCCTCGTCTCGGTGGCGGGCGTTGGGGCGATCGTCACCGGCCTGACCGACTTCAAGGACACCGCCACCGGCGACGAGCGCAACGTCGTCGGCTTCCACGGCGTGATCAACATCATCGGGATCGTCCTCTTCGCCCTCTCCTTCTTCATGCGGCTGGGCGGCGCGCACGACGGGGGCTTCTGGATCTTCCTGATCGGCTACCTCGTCATCTCGGTGGGCGCCTACATCGGCGGCCACGTGGTCTTCAAGTACGGCTACATGGTCAACCGCAGCGCCTTCGCTCGCGGCAAGAAGGCGGCCGACTTCACGCCGATCCTGCCCGCGGCCGAGCTGCCGGAGGCGACGCCCACCAAGGCCAGCTTCGGTGCCACCACGCTCGTGCTGGTGCGCCGGGGCGACGTGGTCAGCGCCCTGAAGGAGGCCTGCTCGCACGCGGGCGGGCCGCTGTCGGAGGGGACGCTGCACGGCGACACCATCGTCTGCCCCTGGCACCACTCGGCCTTCCGCCTGTCCGACGGCGCGGTGCGCCACGGGCCGGCCACCAACCGCCAGGTCGCCTATCGGGCGCGCATCAGCGAGGGCCAGGTCGAGATCCAGGGCCCCCTCGACTAGCGGCCGCGGCCGCAGCGGGGCGATTCGCTATCCTGTGGCACCCCGCCTGCACGAGGGCATGCCGTGACCTATCTGCCGACCGCCGAACACGATGAGCTGCGCTGCCGTGGTGCGCGAGCTCGCCGTCGAGCGGATCGCGCCGCGCGCGGCGGAGATCGACGCCAGTGCCGAGTTCCCCTGGGACCTGAAGGAGCTGCTGGCAAAGCAGGACCTGCTGGGCACCGGCTTCGAGGAACGCCATGGCGGCACCGCGCTGGACACCCTCGGCCAGACCATCGTGGCCGAGGAGATCGCACGAGCCGACGCCACCACCAGCCTGATCCCCATCGTCCAGAAGCTCGGCTCGCTGCCCATCACGATGGCCGGCACGGACGACCAGAAGGACCGATACATCCCGCGCCTGGCCTCCGGGGAGTGGCTGATCGCCTTTGCCCTGACCGAGGCCGCCGCCGGCAGCGACGTGGCCAGCAACCGGATGCGCGCCCGCCTCGACGGCGACTGCTACGTCCTGAACGGGTCCAAGCGCTTCATCACCCACGGCAGCGTGGCCAACGTGCTGACCGTGTTCGCCCTGACCGATGCAGACGCGGGCGGCCGCAAGGGGATGAGCGCCTTCGTCGTCGAGACCGAGACGCCCGGCTTCGCGGTGGCGCGGATCGAGCACAAGATGGGGATCCGCGGCTCACCGACGGCCGAGCTGAATTTCGACGACGTGCGCGTGCCGGTCGAGCAACCGGCTGGGCGCCGAGGGAGAGGGCTTCAGGATCGCCATGAACACGCTGGATCGCTCGCGCCTGAGCATCGCGGCGCAGGCGGTGGGCATCGCGCAGGGCGCGATCGACGAAGCGACCCGCTACGCGGCCGATCGGAAGCAGTTCGACCAGCGCGTGATCGAGTTCGAAGGGATCCAGTTCATGCTGGCCGACATGGTCAGCCAGACGGAGGCGGCCCGGCAGCTCACGTATGCTGCCGCAGCCCGGGTGGACGCCAACGCATCGGACCTGGCGTACTGGACCAGCTGCGCCAAGCTCATCGCCGGCGACACCGCCATGCGGGTCACCACCGATGCCGTCCAGGTCCTGGGCGGATACGGCTACATCACCGAGTACCCGGTGGAGCGGATGATGCGCGACGCCAAGATCACCCAGCTCTACGAAGGCACCCAGCAGATCCAGCGCCTCATCATCGCGCGGCAGATCCTGCAGCGCGCCGGCGTTGGCGCGCCTCGACCATCGCAAGCAGGAGCAGCCTCGCCCGTGAAGATCGTCGTCACCGTCAAGCAGGTGCCAGCCACCACCGCCGAGAAGCGCTACACGTCGGACCTGCGGCTCGATCGCGCCTCCACCGAATCGGTCGTCAACCCGCTGGACGAGTACGCCATCGAGCAGGCGCTGCGGCTCCAGGAGTCCGGTGCCGTGGACGAGGTCGCCTTCCTGTCGATGGGGCCGGAGTCGGCGGCGGAGGCCCTGCGACGCGCGCTGGCCATGGGTGGTGAGGCGGCCTACCTGGTGACCGATGACGCCCTGGTCGGCGCCGATGAGTGGGCGACCGCCAAGGTGCTGGCTGCGGCCCTGGACAAGCTGGCGCCCGACGTCGCGCTGATGGGGATGGCCTCCGATGACGCCCGTGGCTCGCTGGTGCCGGGCGCGGTGGCGGCCATGCGCGGGCTGCCGCTGCTCTCCTACGGCTCGGAGCTGACGCTCGGCGACGGCGTGGCCCGTGTGCGGCGGCTCACGGCCACGGGCTTCGACATCGTGGAGGCGCCGCTGCCGGTGGTCGCCAGCGTGACCGATCAGGTGGGGGAGCCGCGGTACGCCAGCCTGAAGGGAATCATGGCCGCCAAGCGCAAGACGCTCGAGACGTGGTCGCTGGCCGACCTGGGCCTGGACGCCAGCGCGGTGCACGGTGCGGCGCTGACCCGCGTGGTCGAGGCCAATCCGCCGGAGGCCAAGCCGCCGACTGAGCGCATCGAGAACGTGGGTGCGGACGAGGCGGCGACGAAGATCGCCGACTGGCTGGCCGCCCGGAAGCTGATCTAGGCGAGGAGAACGAGATGAGCAACGACATCGCCTTCCTCGCCGAATTCGCGGACGACGCAGCCGGCACGCAGCGCGCTGGAGCTGGCCGCCGGCGCCGCGGACCTCGCCAAGGCTTCCGGCGGCGCGGCGGTTGGACTGGCCTACGGGCCGGGCGCGAAGTCTGGCGCCGCGGGACTCGGCGCTGCCGGCGCGGCGAAGGTCGTGGTGCTGGGCGACGAGAACGCGCCGGCCATCACCTTGGCGGCTCCGCTGGCGGCCGCGGTGCGGGATCTGGCCCCGCAGGCGCTGCTCGCTCCGGCCACGCCCAACGGCCGCGACCTGGCCGCCGCGCTGGTCGGCCTGCTGGGCGTCCCGGCGTTCGGCCCGGTCCGTGCGGCCGCCATCAAGGACGGGCGGCTGCGGGTCGAGCAGTCCACGCTGCAGGGCACCGTCATCACGGTCAGCGAGCCGGTCGACGACGCGCCGCAGCCGGCCGTGGTGCTGGTGCTGGCCAACACCTTCACGCCGGTCGAGGGCGGGAGCGGCTCAGCGGCCGTCAGCGACGCGCCGGCGGCCGACGACAGTGCGTTCGGCAAGGCCACCATCGCCGAGTCGCATCCGGCCGAGGCGGCGGTCGCGAACCTGGAAGAGGCCACCGTGATCGTGGCTGGCGGGCGCGGAGTCGGCAGCGAAGCGGGCTTCGCACCGCTGCACGAGCTGGCGGCGGCGCTGGGCGGGGCGGTTGGCGCCAGCCGGGCGGCCGCCGACGCGGGCTGGGTCCCGTACCAGCTGCAGATCGGTCAGACCGGCAAGGTCGTCAAGCCGGCGCTCTACATGGGCATCGGCATCAGCGGCGCGATCCAGCACCGGGTCGGCATGCAGACCGCCGAGAACGTGGTCGCCATCAACAAGGACCCGGACGCGCCGATCGGCGAGTTCGCCGACCTGTTCGTGGTGGGCGACCTGTTCGCGATCGTGCCGAAGTTGACCGACGAGATCAACCGGCGCAAGGGAAGATAGACCGATGCAGATGCTCGACCGAGCAGCGCTCCTGCTGGCCCTTCCGGCGCTGGCCCTGGCGCTCCTGCCGGCCAACTTCCTGCGCCGCGGCGGCGAACGCCGCCGGCCGCACGGCTACGGCAAGGAGCTGCACGCAGTACCGTGACCGCCTGGCGGAGGAGACGTCGCAGATCGACAGCCGGCTGGGCAGCGCGGCCGACACGATCGACGCCCTGCGCCACCGCGCGCTCGATGTGGAAGAGGCGGTCCAGCTGCTGCAGGCGCGAGGAGGACGAGCTCGACAAGCGGGCCGCAGGCGCTGGAGGACATGCTGTCGCCGCAGGAGCTGCATGGCCTGCACATGGAGTACGAGGCCAACCTCGAGCGCGCGCTGCGCGGCATCGTCACCGCCGAGCGTGGCTGTGCCATCACGCGCCTGCCGCATCGCCCGCCACGACGACGAGGAGCCGTTCAACTACTGGAAGCGCGCGCACCAGAACATCGTGCACGCCCGCCTGCGCATGGCGCGAGGTGGTCGAGGTGCTGCTCGCCTGGGAGCCGGGCATGCGCGCCGAGGTCAGCGTCACCACCCGCCTGCACCGCGACGCCGGCTGAGCGTCAGCGCGTCAGGGTCACCTTGCCGAGCCCGGTCGGCGCATCCGGGCTGATCCCGCGCCGCCGCGCGGTCGCTTCGACCAGCAGCTGCCCGGGCATCGCGTAGACGATCGGCGTCAGCGCCTCCGGCAGGTCGAAGGGCAATGCCAGCGCGCCGTCGCGGCCGGCCGTTTCGGGACCACCAATGATCACCGGGATGCCGCCGCGCGCGCCAGTCTGGTCCAGCGTCTCGTCGACCAGCCTGCCCATCGGTCCATCCGGCCGGATGGCCAGGACCGGGACCCGCGGCTGCGCCAGCACCACCGGGCCGTGGGCGAAGTCGGCGGTCGAGTAGGCCTCCGCAAAGAGCCCGCAGGTCTCCTTGAACTTCAGGGCCAGCTCCAGGGCGGTGGCCAGGTTGTAGCCACGGGACACGACGAGGGCGCGGTTGGCCCTGGCGAAGGCGGCCACCGCGGTCGGTCCGGGAGCAGACCTGGCACCGTCGTCGCCGGCCAGCCAGCGGTCGGTGGCGCGCAGCGTGGCACGCAGTACGCCAGGGCAGGCCGGCCAGGCCGTGTGACAGGTCGCTCGACGGCTTGATCGCCTCGACCAGCGCCGCCACCACCGCCAGCTGGGCCACGTACGTCTTGGTGGCCGGCACGGCCAGCTCGCGGCCGGCGCGGCAGGGGAGCACGTGCTCGGCGGCCTCGCCCAGGGGTGAGTCGGGGTGGTTCGTGATCGCCACCGTCAGCGCCCCGGCCTTCCGGGCGGCGGAGACCACCGCCACGATGTCGGGGCTCTGGCCCGATTGGGAGATGGCCAGCAGCAGCCCACCGCGCCAGCGCAGCGGCCGCTGGTAGATGGTCGTGATCGACGGTTTGGCCAGGCCGGTGGGCAGCCCCAGGTGGATCTCCATCAGATACTGGGCGTAGTTGGCGGCATGGTCCGACGTGCCGCGGGCGGCGATCACCGCGAACCGTGGCCGCGCGTTGCGCACCGCGGCGGCCACGTCGCGCAGGTCGTGCGGCGCCTCGCCCAGCACGCGGGACACCACGGCCGGGATCTGGCCGATCTCGCGTCGCATCCGGGTCGGTCCGGACCGTGCGGCGGGAGCGGCCCTGGGCATCAGCCCGCGAAGAACCGCGGCAGGTGCTGCCGGTTGGCCTCGAGCAGGGCGTCCAGCAGCGGGACGACGTCGCCGATGCGCGGGCCGACCAGCGGATTGGCCTCCAGCGCCTGGCGGGCCAGCTCGCGATCGCCGGTCTCGGCGGCGCTGATGGCCAGGTGCTCATAGGCCTTGGCCTCCTGGATCAGCTCCAGCATCTCGGCGGGGAGCTCGGGCTGGGGAAGCGGTGTGGCGCCACTGGTGCCGATCCGCGAGGAGACCTCGATCACGTCGGTGGCGTCCAGCCCGGCGATGGCGGTCCCGTTGCGCAGGTCGACCACCTGGGTATCGCCCGCGCCGTCGTGCAGGCTGGCCAGCAGCTGCGCGGCTGCCTCGCTGTAGAAGGCACCGCCGCGGTGGTTCAGCAGCTCGGGCTTCGTGTCGAGCGCCGGATCGGCGTACATCTCGAGCAGCTGCCGCTCGATGTCGATCACCTCCTCCGCGCGCTTGTGGCCGCTGCGCTGCTCGGCCAGCACCTCGTCGAAGGCGTAGTAGTAGCGCAGGTAGTAGGACGGAACCGCGCCGAGCTCGCGAATCTTCTCCTCCGGCAGCCGGACCATGGACGCGATGGTGGACGCCTGCGCGTCCAGGATCTCGGGCAGCCGCTCGGTCCCGTCGACCGTGACCGCCGGTGATCCAGCTCAGGTGATTGAGGCCCACGTGGTCCAGCACCACGCGCTCCGGCTCGACGCCCAGGTCCTCCGCGAAGTGGCGCTGGAAGCCGATGGCCACGTTGCACAGCCCCAGGGCGCGATGCCCCTCGTCCAGGAGCGCCTGCGTCACGATGCCGACCGGGTTGGTGAAGTCCACGATCCAGGCGTCGGGCGCCGCCCGCTGGCGGACCAGCTCGGCCAGCTCCATCACCACCGGCACCGTGCGCAGCGCCTTGGCGAAGCCACCGGCGCCGGTCGTCTCCTGGCCGATGGTGTCGAACTCGAGCGGGAGCGTCTCGTCGGAGAGTCGGGCCTGCTGCCCGCCGACTCGCAGCTGGATCAGCACGAAGTCCGCGTCGTCGACCGCGGTGGGGGCGTCATCGGTCAGGGTCAGGCGACCCGGCCATTCGACCCGATGCAGCATCCGCTGCGCGAGCCCGCCCACGACCTGCAGCCGGTTCAGGTCGATGTCGTGGAGCACGAGCTCCTCGATTGGCAGGCGGTCGCGACGGTTGGTGAGCCCTTCGATCAGCTCGGGTGTGTAGGTGCTGCCGCCGCCGATGACGGCGACCTTGATGCCCAATCGTCACCTCGTGGACGGAAAAGTATTGACGACGCAGCGACTCATTGCTTATAACGTTATGAGCAATAGCCGTCAAGGGTCCATGTTGACGGCTGCCTGCCGAGGGAGGCCGATGGCACGGTTCCAGCTCGAGGTTGGACCTATCCCGCTGCACCACCAGGTGTACCTCGACCTGCAGGCTGCCCTGGAATCGGGCGAATTCCGTCCCGGAAGCCGCCTGCCCACCGAGCGCGAGCTGGCTGCGCGCTATGGCTGCAGCCTGATCACCATCCGCCACGCCCTGGGTGAGCTGGTGCGCGAGGGACGGATCGAACGGACCCGCGGCCGCGGAACGTTCGTCCGCTCTTCGCTGATCGAGCGCAACATCGCCGGCGTCCAGAGCTTTGCCGAGGAGATGCAGCGGCGCGGCCTCGAGCCGGCCACGCGGGTCATCACCTCGCGCGTGGAGCGTGCTGGCGAGACATCCGCGCTGGCATTGAACCTTCAGGCGGGGGCGCCGGTTGTGTATCTGGAACGGCTTCGCCTGGGCGGAGGCGAGCCAATGATCCTGGAGCAGGCCCGGTTGCCGGCCCATCGGTTCCCGGACCTCCTTGCCCACGACCTGGAGGAGCGTTCGCTGTACGACGTGCTCGCCGCTGAGTTTGGCGCCCGGGTGGTTCGCGCCCGGGAGACCGTCGAGCCCGTCCTGCTGCGCGCCCGCGAGGCCCGGCTGCTCGGCGATCCGCCGAAGTCGCTGGCGCTGCAGGTCGAGGGGGTCGCCTATGCGGAGGACGGTTCGCCGGTGGAGGCGGCGCTCAGCTTCGTCCGCAGCGATCGGAGTCGCTACTACCTCGAGCGCGCGGTCGCGCGCGCCAGCTGGGAGGAAGAGTCCGACCCGCCGCTCGTCGCGGCGGCCGGCCTGGTGGGCCGCAGTGCCCATGAGGTGCCGGTGCACGGGGGAGAGGAGGCGGGCCGAAGACGACACGCCTGACAGTGGGTTGTCCCGAGTTCCAATCCGAGTAGGAGGGCAGTCATGCGTAGCACCATCCCGCGCCTGGGCGCGGTCTTTGTGAGCCTTGGGCTCATTCTCGCCGCCTGTGGCGGCACGACGAGCTCCGGCTCGCAGGTGCGAGCCATCAGGTAGCGCCGGCACCGGCGAGAAGGTCACCATCCGCTGGTTCTGCTGCCTCGGCACTGGAGATGACGAGATCCAGCAACCGGTGGAAAAGCAGGTCGTCGAGGACTTCAACGCGAGCCATCCCGAACATCAACCTGGTGCTCGACATCGTCGACTACGACTCGGCATTCGACACCATGTCCGTCCAGGTGGCGGGTGGCAACGCTCCGGACATCGTCGGACCTGTTGGTGTGTCCGGATCTGAAGGGTTCCACGGCCAGTGGCTGGACCTGACCGACTTGATCGAGTCGAACAACTACGACCTCAGCCAGTTCAGCCAGGGGTCGGTCGACTTCTACAACGTGGGCGGTGAGGGCCAGGCCGGCCTGCCGTTCGCGATCTACCCGTCCATGCTCTACTACCATCGCGACGCCTTCGAAGAGGCTGGCCTCGAGGAGCCGCCGCACGCGTACGGCGATCCGTACATGCTCGACGGCCAAGAGGTCGAGTGGAACATGGACACCATGTGGGAGCTGGCCAAGCGGCTGACCGTTGATGTCAACGGCAACGACGCCACCAGCCCGAACTTCGATCCCACCAAGATCGAGCAGTACGGCTACGAGCCACACGTTCCAGGACCTGCGGGCCATCGGCTCGTACTACGGAGCCGGCAGCCTGGTGGCCGACGACGAGACGACCGCCCAGTTGCCCGACGCCTGGCACGACGCCTGGGTCGACCTCTACGAGAAGACCCACACCGACCACGTGATCATGACCGAGGCGCTGCGCGATGCGGCGGAGTTCGGCAACGAGAACCCGTTCCAGGCGAAGCGGGCCGCCATGGCGCTGACCCACCTGTGGTACCAGTGCTGCGCATCTCCCGCGGATGACGATGGCAATCCCATCGATCCCGATTGGGACATCGCTGCCGTGCCGTCCTACAACGGCACGACCACGGCGAACTTCAATGCAGACACCTTCCGCATCTGGAAGGACACCGAGCATCCGCAGGAGGCATTCGAGGTCCTGACCTACCTCCTGGGCGATGCGTCACAGGACCTGCTCGGCATCTACGGCGGCATGCCGGCCCGCATCGCGGACCAGGATGCCTTCTTCGCCGGGCTGGACGAGAAGTGGACGCAGGGGGTCGACTGGCAGGTTGCCATCGATGGCGTCGAGTTCGCGGACAACCCGAACTTCGAAGCCTTCATGCCGAACTACCAGAAGTCGTTCGCGGCGATCGTTTCTGAGCTATCAGTGCTGCGAACCAAGCCCGACCTCGATGTCGAGGCCGAGATAGACAAGTTCATGACCAAGCTCCAAGGCATCTTCGACCAGAGCCGAGTGACACAATCAGGCCCGTCCGCCGTCCGCGGCGGGCGGGCCTGACTCGAAACGGAGGGTCAGATGGCGATCGTTGAGCTCCAGTCGCCAGGGACGACGCAAGCGGCCTACAAGCCCCCGCGTTTCAACCTCGCCCAGCGCGAGGCTCTGTGGGGCTACGGCTTCATCAGCCTGTGGATGGTTGGCTTCCTGCTGTTCACGCTGATCCCGATGATCGCCACCTTCGTGTTCACCTTCACCAACATCAACCTTGTCCAGGACAAGCCGCTGCAGTTCGTTGGCCTGAAGAACTACCAGGATCTGTTCGCGGATCCGAGCACGTGGGATGCGCTCCTGTGTCACGTTCCGGTTTGCCGCGTTTGCGCTGCCCATCGGATTGCTCATCCCGTTCGCCCTGGCGCTGCTGCTGAACAGCAAGTCGCTCCGCGGCTCGCGCTACTTCCAGGCGCTCTTCTTCATGCCCTTCGTGATTCCGTTCGTGGCAGCCCTCTTCGCGTGGACCGGCATGCTCAATCCCGCCACCGGCTGGATCAACGGCGTGCTCTCGCAGGTCGGGATCCAGGGGCCGGACTGGATCAACGACCCGGCCTGGATCTACCCATCCCTGGTGCTCATTGGGCTGTGGGGCATCGGCAGCGCCATCATCATCAACATCGCCGGCCTGCAGAACGTGCCGACGGAGCTGTATGACGCCGCGCGCGTGGATGGCGCCGGCTGGTGGGGGCAGCTGCGCAACGTGACCATTCCCGCTGGTTTCGCCGGTGCTGTTCTACAACATCGTGCTGGGCACGATCGGCGATCCTGCAATTCTTCCTGGTGCCGCTCGTTCTGAACTCGGGCGATGGGCGTCCAGCCGGTACCACCTTCTTCTTCAACGTCCTCATCTACAAGACCTTCTTCACCTTCCAGGACATGTCGGCCGGCGCGACCCAGGCCTGGTTCCTGTTCCTCATCATCATGGCCTTCACGCTGGTGCTCTTCTGGACCGCCCGCTACTGGGTCTACTACGCCGGGGAGACGCGCTAGATGGCCGCCGAGCCGAACGTCATCGGGGCGCCGCCGATCCCCGTCATCGAGGGGGTCGAGCTCGCGCGGCCGCGCCGGCGCGTCAAGGGCTCCTCGGTCCGCTCGTTCGGCGTCACCTTCTTCGCGGTGGTGGTGCTGGCGGCTTTCCTGTCGCCGATGCTGCGCACGGTCACCATGTCGCTCAAGACGGGCGAGCAGATCAGCGCGTCCAACGCTCCACTCTGGCCGGCAGAGCCACGGACGTTCGAGTTCGAGGGGGAGGAATACGACGTCTACCAGGTGCCCATGCCGGATGGCACCACGCGCGAGCTGGCGCTGACCAAGAAGGGTCGCCAGGAGAGCGAGTTCATCGACCCCGCGGACCCGGCGGCCGGGCGTCATCGTCTGGCAGGGGTCGTACCGCACGCTCGACGGAGCGTGGACCTTCGCGCCGCACTGGGAGAACTTCCCCAAGGCGTGGGAGGAGATGAATTTCCCGCGGCTGGTTCTCAACACCGCCCTGCTGGCGATCATCGGGACCGCTGGGCACGCTCCTCTCGTGCGTGCTCGTTGCCTACGGCTTTGCCCGGTTCCGGTTCCCCGGCCGCAATATCCTGTTCCTGCTGCTGCTGTCGACGATCTTCCTTCCGGCGGCGGTGACCCTGATCCCGACCTACACGATCTTCGTCAAGCTCGGCTGGGTGGGTACCTGGTTACCCCTGCTGGTGCCGGCCTTCTTCGCGAACGCCTACGACGTCTTCCTGCTGCGCCAGTACTTCCTGACCCTGCCGCGCGAGCTCGACGAGGCTGCCAAGATCGACGGCGCCGGGCCGATCAAGATCCTGACCTCCGTGATCGTCCCGCAGTCGTGGGCGGTCATCATCGCGGTGGCCGTGTTCCACGTCGTCTACACCTGGAACCTGTACTTCGAGCCGCTGCTCTATCTGTCATCCGAACCGGACCTGCAGCCGATCGCCACCGGCCTGGCGAACTTCAACAGCCAGCGCAGCCAATCGGTCGAGCTCATCCAGGCGGGAACGCTGATGACCATCGTCATTCCCATGATCGTGTTCTTCCTGGCGCAGCGGTTCTTCATGCGCGGCATCGTGATCACCGGCGTGGAGAAGTGACCGGGCCGATGCGGGTGGCGCTCACCTTCGACGCCGAGCATCCGGATCGCCCAACGATGGCGACACCACGCCCCAGATCCTGGCCGCCCTGGCCGATGCCGGGGCACGAGCCACCTTCTTCATCCAGGGGCGCTGGGCGGAAGCCTTCCCGGAGCTGGCGCGCTCGATCGCCGATGCCGGGCACCTGATCGGCAACCATTCCTTCTACCACGCCCGGCTGCCCGTCCTGAACGGCGACGGCCTGGCCACCGACGTGCGCAGCTCGGAGGATGTGATTCGCAGCGTCACCGGCCACGATCCGCGCCCGTGGTTCCGCGCGCCGTTCGGCAGCGGCGCCGATCGACGCCGACCTGGTCGATGCGCTCCAGGGCCTGGGCTACCGGCACATCGGCTGGCACATCGAGTCGAACGAGTGGGAGCCGGGCCGCACCGCCGACCAGATCCATCGCAGCGTGGTTGACGGTGCGCTGGCCCACGGCGACGGGGCCATTGCCCTGCTGCACACCTGGCCGCGTCCGGTAGCGCCGGCGCTGCCGCGCATCCTGGCCGACCTGGGCGCGCAGGGCGCCACGTTCGTCGGCGTCGACCAGCTCGACCTGCCGCCAGGCCTGGAACCGGTCGGCGAGCCGCGACCGGCGGACATCCGCGCCGCGTCGTGACGCGACCGCCCGCCGCGGTGCTGGCGGTCGACGGCGGCAACTCAAAGGCTGACCTGGCGCTCGTCGCGCGCGACGGCACGCTGCTGTCGGCCGTGCGAGGCCCGACCATCTCGCACCAGCAGGTCGGCGTGGAGGAGGGGATCGTCGCGCCTGCGCCGCCTGGCAGAGGCGGCCGCGCAGCGTGCCGGCGTGTCCGGCGCCGACACGGTCCGCTGGCCGAGATCGGCCTCTACACCGTGGCCGGCGCCGACTTCGCCAGCGAGACGCGCATGCTGGCGCACGCCTTCGCGGCGGCACGGGCCTGACGCAACGGACCGAGGTGCTCAACGACACGCTGGCCGCGCTGCGGGCCGGCACCGATCATCCGTTTGGCGTCGTCCTGATCTGCGGAGCGGGTGTCAATGCCGCGGCGGTGGGAGCGACCGGAAGGACGGCGCGCCTGGCCGCGCTGGGACCCATCTCCGGCGACCGCGGTGGCGGCCGTGACCTGGGCATGGGCGCCCTCGGCGCCGCCGTGCGGGCCCGCGACGGCCGTGGACCGCGGACCGCGTTCGAGCAGCTGGTGCCCGCCACTTCGGGCTGCGAGCGGCCGGAAGCGGTAACGCGTGCCATCTACGACGGCCGCATTCCGGAGGATCGCATCCTGGAGCTGGCACCGACGGTGTTCAACGCGGCCCGCGGATGGCGACGCCGTGGCCCGTGGCCTGCTCGACCGCCTGGCCGATGAGCTGGCCACCATGGCCATCGCCATGATCCGCCGCGTCGGGCTGGCGCGCCGCGAGTTCGACGTGGTGCTCGCCGGCGGGGTCTTCCAGAACCACGACGACGCGTTCCTGGCCCGGCTGGCGGACGCCGTGCAGGCGGTGGCGCCGAGGTGCCCGCCTGGCGCCGCTGCACAACCCGCCGCTGGTGGGCGCCGCCCTGCTTGGCCTGGACCGCATCGGCTCCGGCGTGTCGCACGGCGCCGAGGCCAGGCTCCGCGACGCGTGCGCCGCCATGGGCACGCCGCCGCCGTCAGCTCTGAGCCCATATCTTGTGGTATCCTCCGCGCCGGTACCACTGCTTGTGTAGTCTGCACGGGGAGCATTGAAGGCTTGCGCTGTCCACGCTGCAGCTCCGACGGGACCCGGGTCATCGACTCGCGGGACCTGGAATCCGGGAGCACCATCCGCCGGCGTCGCGAATGCGAGGCCTGCAGCTATCGGTTCACCACCTACGAGCGCCCCGAGGGCGCGCGGCTGGCCGTCATCAAGCGCGACGGCAGCCGACAGGACTTCGACCGGACCAAGCTGCTGGGCGGGCTCCTGCGCGCGCTCGAGAAGCGGCCGGTGACCATCGCGCGGGCGGAGCAGGCGGTCGACGACATCGAGAGCACGCTGCGGGCTCGGGGCGAGCCGGAGGTCACCTCCAAGGAGGTCGGCCGGCTGGCCACCGAGTCACTGCGCGACATCGACCAGCTGGCGTACATCCGCTTCGCATCGGTCTATCACAGCTACGAGGACATCTCGACCCTGAAACGCGAGGTGGACCGCCTCATGCGGCAGCGGACCGCGGAAGAGACCTAGCGGCCGTGGTCCTGTCCGACGGCGACATTCGCGCCGAGATCGAAGCCGGCCGCATCGTCCTCGATCCGTACGTGCCCGAGGCGGTCCAGCCATCGAGCGTGGACCTGCACCTGGACAACCGCTTCCGCGTCTTCCGCAACAGCCGCTACCCGTACATCGACGTGCGCGAGGAGCAGCCGGAGCTGACCGAGCTGGTCGAGATCCGCGACGACGAGCCCTTCATCCTGCATCCCGGCGAGTTCGTGCTGGGCTCGACCCTGGAGCGCGTGGAGCTGCCGAACGACCTCGTGGCCCGGCTGGAAGGCAAGAGCTCGCTCGGCCGCCTGGGCCTGCTGATCCACTCGACCGCCGGCTACGTCGACCCGGGCTGGGAGGGCAACCTCACGCTCGAGCTGTCGAACGTCGCCAACCTGCCGATCACGCTCTACGACGGCATGAAGATCGGCCAGATCAGCTTCCAGCGCCTCTCCTCGCCGGTCGAGATGGCCTACGGCGACTCCCGGCTGGGCAGCCGCTACCGAGGGCAGCGTGACCCGACGGCCAGCCTGTACCATCGAGACTTCGAACGAGGTCGCATCCGCCGCTGAGCGGGGGGACCCCGGCGCACACCTCACAGTTCGGAGCCCTGCGCGTGCCCGAGCCACTCCACGCCATCACCCCGGACGACCAGGCACGCACCTTCGCCGGCGACGTGCGGGTTCGCGTGCTGCGCGCCGGCTGGTTCAGGCCCGATGCCGGCGGCTTCTTCGGCGTCGTGCCGCGACCACTATGGTCGCGGTTCGGCCTGGAGACCGATGAGCGCGGCCGCCTGCTGATGCGCCTCAACCTGCTGCTGGTCGAGTCGGCCGGCAAGCGGGTGCTGGTCGAGACCGGCACCGGCGTGCGCATGACCGACAAGGATCGCGACATCAAGGGCATCGAGGGCGGCGACCCGGCCGAGGCGCTGCGGGCCGTTGGCGAGGACCCCGCCCGCATCGACTTCGTGGTGATGAGCCACCTGCACTACGACCACGCCGGCGGCCTGGTCGACGCCGACGGCCGGCCGAACTTCCCGAACGCGCGCTACGTGGTCCAGCGCGAGGAGGCGGAGGCCGCCCACGGAGACGAGCTGCGGCTGGCGGGGCTGATGGAGACCGAGCAGCTGGAACTGGTCCGCGCCGCCGGACAGCTGGCCGAAGTGACCGGCGAGGTGGAGCTGGTGCGCGGCGTGAGCGTAATCCGCACCGGCGGCCACACGCGCGGCTCCCAGGCCGTCCTGCTGGGCACCGCCGAGGCCGGCAGCCGTGCCGGCGATCCGCGCGAGCGGGCCGTCTTCTGGGGCGACCTCATCCCGAGCCGCTGGCAGATCCCGGTGCGCTGGACCAGTGCCTTCGACGACTACCCGATCGAGGCGGTGGAGGTGCGCAACGAGCTGGTGCGGCGCGCCGCCGAGGAGGGCTGGTGGTGCTACTTCACCCACGATCCGGGTGACATGCCGGTCCAGATCGAGCAGAACGAGAAGGGCGGCTTCGGGGTCCGATCGGCTTGATTTGAGCCGCTGAATTGAGCCGGACGCTGCGCGCCGGTATCATGCTCGCCGCAGCCGCTACGCGGCCACGACGTTTCTCCAGAAAGGGTGTCCCTCCTTGATTCCGACTGTCTCGCGCCGGCTGCTGCCGGTCGCCACGCTCCTCGTCGTGATGCTCGCCGCCTGCTCGGGCGGGACGTCGACCACGCCCCTGCCATCCGGCGCCGAGCCGCCCAGCAACTGCGCGCGGGTCGAGAGTGGCGTCATCACCATCGGCGCCAAGGACCTGGCCTTCACGCAGCCCTGCATGGTGGCCAACGCCGGTGAGGCATTCACCATCCACTTCGTGAACAGCGACGCGATGCCGCACAACGTGTCCGTCTACGCCGACAGCTCGAAGGCGAACGAGATCATGCGCGGCGAGATCCAGAACGGCCCGGGCGAGGCCGACTACGACGTCGAGGCGCTGGATGCGGGCGAGTACTACTTCGACTGCACGGTGCACCCGGCCGACATGAACGGCACCCTGTACGTGGTCGAGGGCTAGAGCTGACCGCACGAGCTCCCGCAGGTCAGGCTCGGTGATCGGGGCCTCCAGGCGGTCGACGCCGTCGACCGCCAGCACCGGGATCCGGAAGCCGTAGCGCACGACGAGCTCGTCGCTGGTGTCGATGTCGACGCGCTCGTATCGGTCCGGACCGATCAGCGCGTCGAGCACCTGCCGCGCTTCCTCGCACAGGTGGCATTCGCGCACGCTCGTAGAGCAGCACCCGAGGCGTCATGGACCGATGATAGGGGCCGGGGTAGCATTCCCAGCGGCGCCGCCCCCGTAGCTCAGCGGATAGAGCGAGGCCGTCCTAAGGCCTGCGTCGGGGGTTCGATTCCCTCCGGGGGCGCCAGAACGACGCAGTGTCGGGCTGCACAAAGAACGGCGCCGCGGTCGGTGCCCACTCGACAGCCATTACCTGCCGCTCCCGCGTGACGACGCGGCCCACGACCAGCGAAACGAGTTCTTGCAGGATTTCCGCGTCGCGATTGGAATGGAGCGCAGCCCTGGCAAATCGGGCGCCGTTGATTCCACACAGCATCAAAATTGAGCCGATCGGGGCCTGTCAGGCTGTTACGACTCGGTTGCTGCTCGGTTTCATGCAGCCCGGATATCAAGATGCGCCGATGGGCCAGCGGGCGTCGATGAGCGATCTTGCTGCTCAATTTGATGTTCCGCTTGCATCAAATCGAGCAGCCGCAGGCTAACCGGCGGGTCAGTACGGGTCCGCGCTCGATTTGAGTCGCAGCGGCATCAGCTCACCGTCCATTGCGCCGTGACCGGCGGGGGCGCGAGGAGGGTCTGCAGCACCACGCAGTAGCGCTCGCTGCGCGCTTTGAGCTTCTCGAGGCGCTCCTGGTCCACCACCCCCTCGACGGCGAAGTTGAGGCGGATTGCCTCGAATCCGACCGCGACGTCCGGCGTCCCGAGCGTTCCACGCAGGTCAAGGTCGCCTTCGGCGTTAACCGTCACCGACACGTCCAGGCCCATGTTGGCGGCCACCATCTGGCACGTGAGCTGAGCGCACGCGACGAGAGCGCCGAGCAGGAGGTCGCCGGAGCACGCTGCCTCGCCGGGCCCACCCACGCCGGGGTGCGCTTCTGCGGCATACAATGCGCGCCCGATGTCCACGGAGCAGCTCATGGCCCCTTCGAGCTGGTTGCCGCTTGCCCGCAACGTGATTCGTGCAGCTCCCGGATCACCGGCGTACCGCTCCTTGATCGGCTGCTGGATCTCTCTTAGCGTCATGTCGTCCTTCATCGCCTCCGTGGTGGACCGCCTCGGCCTCGTTCGTGCACGACCGTGTCGAGTAATCGTCCCATGACAGCCATCGGCGGGGGAACCGTTACCCTCCTCTTCACCGACATCGAGGGCTCGACTCGGCTGCTGCGGGAGCTGGGGAATCGCTACGAGCGGGTCCTGGAAGACCATCGGCGCCTCCTGCGCGCCGCGTTCGCCGCGCAGGGGGGAACCGAGATCGACACCGCCGGAGACGGGTTCTTCTACGCATTCCCACGAGCTGGCAACGCCCTGCTCGCCGCGGTCGAGGGGCAACGAGCGCTCGCAGCTCATGATTGGCCGCAGCCGTTGCGCGTCCGGATGGGGATGCACACCGGGGAGCCGCTCGGCACCGATACTGGCTATGTAGGCTTGGACGTCCACCGCGCGGCGCGGATCATGGGCGCGGCGCATGGAGGCCAGATCCTGGTCTCGCATACCACTCGTAGCCTGGCGGGCGGGGACCTGCCCAGCGATGTGTCACTCCTCGATCTCGGGGAGCATCAGCTCAAGGACATGCCGACTCCGGAGCGCCTCTTCCAGGTCGTCGCTCCTAGGCTCAGCGAGGACTTCCCGCCGCTGCGCTCGATCGACTCCCGCCCGAACAACCTCCCTCGGCAGCTGACGACCTTCGTGGGGCGGCAGGCCGACATTGGGGAAGCGAAGCGCGTGCTTTCCTCAACGCCCCTCCTCACCCTCACCGGCCCGGGAGGTGTGGGCAAAACCCGTCTTGCCATTGAGATCGCGGGCGAGCTGATCGAGGAATTCGAAGACGGGATCTGGTTCGTCGACCTCGGACCGCTCACCGACCCCGAGTTCGTTGTGCCGGCCATTGCCGCGGCGGTTGGGGTGACGCACGCCCCGGGGCAGCCGATCCTCGACACGGTCACCGAACACCTGCGCGGCCGCCGGGCGATGCTGGTGCTGGACAATTGCGAGCATCTGCTCGACGTCACGGCGAGATCCGTGGATGCGCTGCTTCGCGGCTGCGGGTTGGTGCGCGTCGTGGCCACGAGCCGGGAGGGCCTCGCGATTCCGGGTGAGGCGGTGTTCCCGGTTCCGTCGTTGTCGCTGCCCGATGCCGACGCTGCGACCTCTTCAGATCTCGGCAGCTACGAGGCCGTCCAGCTGTTCATCGAACGGGCTATCGCCGCCGCTCCTGGGTTCCAGATCACCGATCGCAACGCACCGGCGATCGCCCAGATCTGCCGGCGCCTCGACGGCGTCCCGCTTGCGCTCGAGCTCGCCGCGGCGCGGGTGCGGGCGCTGCCGGTCGAGCAGATCGCGGAAAGGCTCGACGATCGGTTCCGGCTCCTCACCGGTTCGAGCCGGATCACCGTCCCGCGCCACCAGACCTTGCGGCAGACCATCGACTGGAGCCACGAGCTGTTGGCGGATGACGAGCGCGCGGTGTTCCGCCGACTCGCGGTCTTCGTCGGCGGATGCTCGCTGGAGGCGGCCGAGGCGGTCTGCAGCGGTGGACCAGTGGAATCCGATTTCGTGCTGGACATCCTCTCGCGCCTGGTCGACAAGTCACTGCTCGTGGCAGAGACGGAGGGCATCCAGGCCCGCTACCGCCAGCTGGAGTCGATTCGGCAGTACGCACGAGACCGCCTGCTCGAATCCGGCGAGGCGAGGGACGCCCTCCGCCGGCACCGGGATTGGTTCCTGGCGATGGTCGCGCGCGCCGAGCCAGAATTCTTCCGTGGCGTCGAGTCGGGCGAATGGCTGCAGCGCCTTGATACCGAGCATGACAACCTGAGGGCCGCGCTCCAATGGAGCCTTGACGAGCCGGGCGAGCAGCGCGACGGCCTCCACCTGGCGGCCGGGCTGTGGCGGTTCTGGGAGATCCGTGGACACTTGGCCGAGGGCCGCTTCTGGCTCGAGTCGTTCCTCGAGGCGACGGCCGAGGAGGTCTCCTCCTTGCAGGCCGATGCTTACACCGGTGCCGGGATCCTGGCATTAATGCTCGGCGACCACCAGGCCGCGTCGGCGCTCCATGAACGGAGCCTCGAGCTTCACCGCCAGGTCGGCGGGCCGGACGGGATCGCCTTCGCGGCCAACAACCTCGCCAACGCGGCGGTGCTATCGGGCGACTACGCCGCCGCCCGCCAGCTCTATGAGACCAGCCTCGCCTGGGCGCGGGAGCAACCCGACCCACGAGTTCTGGGGTTCACCATCGTCAACATGGCAGAGGCGGTCGCGCTCGGTGGCGAGCCGGAGGTGGCGCAGGCGCAGTACGACGAGGGGATCGCCGTGTTTCGGCAGGCGGGCGACCAATGGGGCGAAGCCTTCGCGCTTGACAGCCTCGGGGTCATGCTCGCGCGCGAGGGTCGACATGATGAGGCCACCGGACTGCATGACCAGGCGCTCGCGATCTCGCGCTCCATGGGCGATCAACGCGGCGTGGCGCGCGCGCTGGCCCACCTGGGCGACGCGGCCGCGAAGGCCGGCGACATCGAGCGTGCCAGGTCGCTCTACATCCAGAGCTTCGAGATTCGGCGGGCGCTCCGTGACCTGCCTGGCACTGCTTCGGGAATGGAGAAGCTTGCGTCGGTAGTTACGGAACGGGATCCGCGCGCCGCCGCAGTGCTCCTTGGTACCGCCGAGCGGGTACGGGACCTGATCCGCGCGCCGGTACCGCGGGCGGTTCGCGAAGAGTACGAGGCGCTCCGGCGCAAGGTCGAATCCTTGCTAGGGGAGTCCGTATTTGAGGAGGCGAGAGCAGAAGGTCGGCGCCTCTCTCCCGACGCTGTGCTGGCTAGGATCCTTCCCTGACTTCGACGATCACATCGGCAAGAAGGCCATGGGCCTCGCGATGGACGTCGGTCATGGCATCGGCGCTGGGTGCCTCGGCAAGGCAGTAGACCTTGCCAGTCGCCTCGTCGAACCAGTACCGCATGTAGCTCACGCGGTGCTTGCCCTGCACCTCGAGGTCACGAGCATGCGCAGCAGCAACTCCGTCGGCGGTGAGGCCGGGAATGTGGTTGTGGGTGTCCAGGTAGAGCGGCAAGGTCGGTCTCCATACTGAAGGGGCACATCCGGCCCGCGCGTATTGGGCGGAAACTGGCGCCGGATTGTCATGGTCCGTCAGCAACCCTGTCAATGCAATTGGTGACAGCCGAGGGGCGCGAGGGAGCGGTAGCACGACGTAGATTCGGTACGGATGACCGATGGTGGAGCGTCCCGCCGTTCTCCGCGGTAATGGCCGGCAAGTACGGATCGATTCTCGAGGAAACGAACCCAATCCCATTCGACGTTGGTGGGAGGAAGCCGTCGAGGTCGACAAGGCATCTGAGAAGTAGACGAGCAGGCTTAGGCGACGTACCAGTTGAGCGCGTCGTCGTGTCGGTCGCGAGGCCTCGCCGCCCTCCGGGGGCGCCACTCACCCTCCACAATGACGTCAGCCATGTCTGAAGCGCTGCCCGTTCCCATCGCCATCGGCACTCTGCCGCCGGCGCCAGCCGCGGCCGCCTGCTGGCCGTCCTGCTGCTGATCGGCGCCTTCCTATTGGTCGAGGTGGTCGGCAGCTTCCTCACCAACAGCCTGGCCCTGCTGGCCGACGCCGGCCACATGCTGACCGATGCCGTGGGCGTGGGCCTGGCACTGCTGGCCATCGGCTTCGGGGCGCGCCCGGCCACGATCGGCAAGTCGTTCGGCTACTACCGGCTCGAGATCCTGGCCGCCGCAGCCAACGCCGTGCTGCTGTTCGGTATGGCCGCCTTCATCCTGTTCGAGGCACTGCAGCGACTTCGGACTGCCGTCGGAGGTGCTGACCGGCCCGATGCTGGTGATCGCCGCGCTCGGCCTGCTGGTCAACCTCGTGTCGCTGCGCCTGCTGCATGCCGGCTCGCAGCAGAGCCTGACCGTGCGCGGCGCGTACCTGGAGGTGCTGGGCGACCTGTTCGGCTCGGTGGCGGTGCTGGTGGCGGGTGTCGTGATCATGGCCACCGGCTGGACCCAGGCCGACCCCATCGCCTCGGTGGCCATTGCGGTCCTCATCCTGCCGCGCGGGTGGCGTCTGCTCAGCGACGCCATCGACGTCCTGCTGCAGGCGACGCCGAAGGGCATTGACATGGCCGAGGTTCGCGCAGCACCTGCTGCGGGCCGAGAACGTGGTGGACATCCACGATCTGCATGCCTGGGCGCTCACCTCGGGCATGAACGTCGTCTCGGCGCACGTGGTGATGGCGCCGGGCGCCGATCCGGCGGCCGTGCTGGACGAGATATGCCGGTGCCTGTCGGATGACTTCGACATGGAGCATTCGACCATCCAGCTGGAGACCAGTGACCGGCGCCGCCTGGAGGACGCGTGGCACCCGTGAGAAATCGGGGGTCGAAGGCTGTACTTGGGGACATACAATCGAGCCACAACCGAGCAGGAGACCCGCGATGATGAGCCGGATGGGGGCAGCGGTCGTCGCCGAGGCAGTCGGCACCTTCCTCTTCTTCTTCGTGGGCATTGGCGCCGGCGTCGCCGGGGCCGACCTGGTCGGGGTGGCATTCGCCCACGGCCTGGCGCTCGCGGTCCTCGTGTCCGCGCTCGGCGCGGTATCCGGAGGGCACTTCAACCCAGCCGTGACCGTGGCGGTCCGCCTCTCGGGCGGAATTGGCTGGGGGGCGGCCGTGGTCTATGTCGTGGCGCAGCTCGTCGGTGCAGTGGCGGCCGGCTTCGCCGTGAAGGCCGTCTTCCCGGAGGCCGCGTTCACGGCGGCCGGCGGCGGAACGCCGGCCCTCGGTGATGGGATCACGGTCGCGGCCGGCATCGGCATCGAGGCCGTGCTCACCCTGTTGCTGGTCATGGCCGTGTTCGGCACCGCGGTCGACCCGCGGGCGCCGAAGCTGGGCGGGATGGCCATCGGCCTGGCGGTCGCGGCCGACATCATGATGGGTGGCCCCCTGACGGGCGCCGCCATGAACCCGGCCCGCTGGTTCGGTCCGGCGGTCGCATCGGGCTCGTACGACAACTGGTACGTGTGGTGGATCGGCCCGCTGATCGGCGCAATCGTGGGCGCCGTGATCTACCGCTATGCACTGGCGGGCGAGGCCGAGCCAGAGGTCACGCCGGCAACGCCCGACCTCTAGGCCTCGGCGCCGGACCCGTTCAGCATCACCACGCCGATGATGATCAGGCCGATCCCGGCCAGCTTGATGGCGTCCAGGGCCTCGCGGAAGACGACCCAGCCGATGATCACGATCACGGCCGTGCCCACGCCCGACCAGACGGCGTAGACGATGCCCAGCGGGATGCTGCGCAGCGTCACCGACAGGGCGTAGAAGCTGATCGCGTAGCCGACCACCACCACCGCGCCCCAGCCCCAGTTGTGGAACCCGTTCGACAGCTTCAGGGCGGTGGTCGCCACGACCTCCGTGCCGATCGCCAGCGCCAGCCACAGCACCGGATGCATGGGCGGTCCTCCTGCGGCTAGATGAAGAAGGTGAACAGGCTCGCGATGCGGGTGAAGGCGTCGGTGAAGATCAGGACGCCAATGGCCATGATGAACAGGCCTGACACGACCTGCACGGCCCGATGGTGGCGCCGCAGCCAGTCGAGCACCGGTTTCATGCTGGGCAGCGCCACGGCGGCCGCCAGGAACGGAACCGCCAGGCCGGCGGAGTAGGCGGTCAGCAGCAGCGCGGCCACGGCCACGTCCGCCGACGACGCGCCCATGGTCAGGATCGCGCCGAGCACAGCGCCGATGCACGGCGTCCAGCCGATGCCGACCAGCACGCCCAGCCCCAGCGCGCGGGCCGAGCGGGCCGCGGGGAGAGCCTCCACCGGGGACGCGGACGCTGAGCCGATCCAGGATCGGTCCGAACAGCCCGGTGGTCACCAGTCCCAGCGCGATCACCAGCAGACCCGCCACCTGGCGCACCAGCGGCCGATCGCCGCCGAACAGCGGCTGCCCGAGCAGCCCCACCGAGATGCCGAGCAGGATGAACAGGATGCTGAAGCCGGCCACGAACAGCAGCGCCTGGGCGAACACCGGTCCGCGCCAGGGCATCGACTGGGTGCCCGGGCCTGCGGCGGCGGCCGTCTCGCCCAGGAAGGCCAGGTAGACGGGCACCAGCGCCAGCACGCACGGCGAGACGAAGCTCAGCACGCCGGCCACGAACGCGAGGGCCAGGCTCACCTCGCTCATGCCGGCGTCACCGCGGCAGAAGCCCGGACGGCACGACGCCGGGCTCCAGCGTGATCGGCGCGGCGATGATCCAGAGCGACATGACCGTATAGCCGATCATCAGCACCACCAAGGGCAGCCCCGCCAGCACGGGGCGCGAGGGAGAGTCACGCAGCGCGATGCGATGCGCCAGCACCACGGCCACGATGTGCCCGATCACGATCGCACCGACCGACAGGTACCAGATCACGCTCACCGGGATCCAGTCGAGCGGCGGCGCCACGGTGAGCAGTGGATCCAGGAGCAGCTCCGGCAGCCAGACCACGCCCTGGATCAGGAGCGTCAGGTAGTGCGCAATCAGGTAGCCCGCCGCGATCGGCAGCAGCGTGGCGGCGTAGACGCCCAGCATCCGGCCCATCGGCGGTGGACGGCGCAGCGGGTCGTGGAGGGCGCGGGTCAGGGCCGTGGCCAGGGTGAAAGCAGCCAGGAACACGACCCATACCGCCGCCAGGCCCAGCGTCTGGATGATCAGCACGGTGTTGAGCGCGCCGAGTACCTCCCAGACCGCCACGAAGATCGGCTGCATCAGCGCGCCCCAGAAGGCCGTCTCCTGCAGCCCGTCATACGTCACGCCGGCCAATGCCAGGATGATGAAGCCGGCATCCGACCACTGCGTGCGCTGGACCTCCGTCAGGCCGACGAACCACGGCCGGAGCTCGGCAGCGCGCTCACCGGACTCAGCGGCGACCGAGCACTCGGGGCAGTCCACGCATCGGGCGGGGTCGCATTCCTCCCCGCAGTCCTGGCAGGCTGCGGCGACCACCACCCGCCGACCGATAGGACCGATGCGCCCGAACCAGCCGAGCAGCACCTCGAACAGCTCCGCGTGGCGCAGCCAGGCGACGCGACCGAACAGCGTCATGCCGGCCAGCGTCAGGATCGTGTAGCCCAGCATCAGGTTGGCGACGGTGACCGGCGTCTCGCTCTCCGGCAGTACCAGCTCGGCCCACAGGGCGACGAACAGGAAGACGACCGCCGGCCACTGTCCCAGCCCGCGCGGGTAGGAAAGGCCCGCATCCAGCCGGTCCAGTCCGGCTCGCCGCCCAAGGCGCTCGAAGGCGCTGAAAAGCGCCCGGAAGGGGCTCAGGCTGGGCCATGGATTGCCGAGCAGGACCGACGCGATCGGCAGGCCCGTCCAGATGAAGATCCAGAACAGGACGGCTGGCAACGCCGAAGTCGAGTCGAGCCGGTAGCCGAGCACGATGGTGCCAACCCAGATGATCGGGCCGAGCCACCGCAGGATTACGGAGGCGCCATTGGCGAGGCCGGCCGGGACTGGCCAGGCGGGATAGCTCGGGGTGCTCCGCGCGGGCCGGACGACCACCACCGCCACCGCGAACGATGCAGCCACCGCCAGGGCTGCCCCCGCCAGGTACAGAGCCAGCGGGACCGGCAGCGTGAAGACCTGTCCGATGGCGTGCGCCTGCGCCGGCGCCGGGACGATCAGCAGCCACGCGGCAAGCGCCGCGGCGGCCAGCCCGCCGCGCATCATCCAGAGCCGGACTGCGCTGGAGCGCATCAGCGTTCCGCCGGCCGGCGGCTAGGGCTCATGGACCGTCAGCGTGCCGACGGTGGCTTCCGCCGGGCCGTCGGTCGTGTGCAACGCGATCGGAAACACGCCGCTGCGCACGGCGTCGAACTCGAACACGGTCTTCTGGCCGGCACGCACCTCGGTGGCGGAGACCTGGTCGTCGTAGCCGTGCAGGTGCAGCACGCCGTCGCGCTCGATGGTGAAGGTGATGGTCACGGCCTGGCCGCGGCAGGCGTTGAGCGAGGCCGGCTCCAGGTGCTCGTCGCTCAGCGTGGCCGTGAAGCTGACCGATGGATCGTGGCAGGTCGGCGGCAGCCCGGCGTCGCCCACGCAGGCGGTGAGCACGGCGGCCAGGAGCGCGGCCGCGGCGAGCGGGCTCGCCCGGCGGCGCAGCGGGATTCGACATTCGGTTACCCTGTCACGAAGCGGCCCGCCATGGGCGGGCCGCCCAAATGCTAGCGGAGCGCCAGGCGCCGCACGCCGAGCACTGCGGCCAGGCCGATCAACAGCAGCCCGACGACGGGCAGCGGCGACGGCTGGCTCGTACGGCAGGGCGGTGTCCGGGTCCTCGTCGTGCTCGCCGCCGGTCGGCTCGGGGATCGTCTCCTCGGTGTTGTAGCCGAAGCTGAACGTGCCATCGATCTCGTGGCCATCGACACCGGCGACGGTGTAGCTGACCGTGTAGACGCCCGGATCCGAGATGCTGACGTCGCCGCGCATCACGTTGCGGTCGGCCACGGTCAGGTCGACCTCGCCGGATCCGACCTCGTTGCCGTCCGCATCGGTCACGGTGAAGGTGGAATGGTCCGGGTCGAGCTCGTCGTCGAAGGTGACGGTGACCTCGGTTGGTGCGGTGTCCAGGTTGGCGCCGGCCTCCGGCGAGCTCGAGACGAGCTCGACGTGGGCGCTGGCCACGGCCGGGATGGCAAGCAGCGCCAGCGTGGCAAGGGTGATCAGTAGCAATCGCGCAGGTCTGCGCATCGGTTCATTCCTCGTGAGCCTGGTGGGCGAGGGCGCAGGCCCTCGCGAAATCAGCCGCGGACCGGCAGGGGAGGGCCGCGTCGCGGGCTGAGGGCCGTGACCATCCGGCTGCGCCGGCGACGATCGTGCAGCAGGGTGCGCCAGCTGCCGACGCGCCGCGGTGGAGGCCGATGGTCGATCCGCGGCGTGGCCGCGGCGCGCTCGAGCTGCCGCAGGGTGGTGCCGATGGCCAGGCCGGCGGCGGCCAGCAGCAGCCCCAGGCCGACGAAGACGGGCAGCACGGCGGCGTATTGGCCGGAGAGCAGGGGTTCGAGCAGCGGCAGGTGTCCGTGCTGGGTCAGGTGCTCCAGGTTCTCCTGGACCAGGAAGATGGCCAGCGCCAGCGAGGGCCATGACTGCCCAGGTGCGGAGGAGCGTGGAGCCATCGGGCAGGCTCAGCGTGGGGGTCAGGCGAAGGCGCAGGCGCAGCGCCAGCATGCGCCAGGCAGCCAGGCTCGTCGCGAGCGCCGCGCCCGCGCACACCAGCACCACGGCCGAGGCCCCACACCGGCCCGTGGTCGGCTGCCTGCAATCCGGTCTCGCCGGTGGCCACCCGACCCGCAGCCAGCGCCAGCTGGTGCCCCATCACGCTCAGCAGCACGGCCAGGCCGAGCCCTCGTCGCCGGCTCATGGCGCCGACTCGTCGAAGCGGTCGCGCAGGTAATTCACGAGATCCCATCGGTCACGTTCGGCAAGGGTACCCGCGAAGCCGGGCATGCCGGTTCCGACGGTACCGACCGCGATCCGATAGTTCAGCGCACCATCGCTCAGCTGCGGCAGCTCCTGGTCGAGCGGCGTCAGGCTCCAGCCCAGCCGCTGGGCCGTCGGCCCGTCGCCGTTGCCGTCGATGCCGTGGCAGGCGGCGCAGTTGGCGAGGTAGTACGACTCGCCAATCGGCAGCGACTGCGCGTCCGCGTCGATCGGGTTTGGCTTGGCCGATGCAGCGGCCGGCACCTGGTTCGCCGCCTGCACCAGGGCCCGCGAGCCCGCCGCCAGCCCAAGGGCCACCGCCAGAGCCACCACCGCCACGCGCGAGATGGCGAGGCCCGCGCCGGCCTGCCGGCGCGCCAGCAGGCCCAGCACGACGGCCACGGCCAGCAGCGCCACCACCAGCAGCCACGAGCCGAGGCCGGCGGGGAGCCAGCTCCAGATGGTCGAGACGATGGGCGACACGCCGACGCCGGTGTCCGGCGGCGGGACCGTTTCGGGTGGCTGGGGCTCCGCCACCGGCAGGTCGAAGTCGGCCGACTCGTCGCGCAGCCCCACGCCGGCGAACGATCACCTCCAGCTGCCAGTCGCCGACCACCGGGGTGTAGACGCCGGTCGCGCCCCACAGGCCCGGGTCGGTGCCCTCGTTCAGCTGCACCCGCTCACCGGTCAGGCCCGAGTCGGCGGGCGGCGTGAAGACCATGAACACGCGCTGGACGTCGGTCCGCGGCTGCCCCGTGTCCAGGTCCGCCACGCCGACCTGGTAGCGCTGGTTGCCGGGCGCCGGCAGGTCGATGGCGGCATGCACCGACGACTGGCCGGCCTCCCCGTACAGGTGCAGCGTCCCGACCGCGTTCAGCGCGACCGCCGGCTGACGATTGACCGATGGCTGCCCGCTCACCAGTCCGGCGGCGGCCAGCACGGCCAGCGTGCCGACCGCCAGCTCGATCCCGATCAGCGGCAGTGCCCGCCGAGCACGGCCCAGCCGGACCAGGAAGTGGTTCACCGCGCCGATGCCGACCGCCACGCAGAAGAGGAAGGCCTTCGACAGCAGCAGGTTGCCGTATTCGCTGGCCACCAGCTCCCGCGGACTGCCCAGCAGGAGCGGTGAGTTGGCGAGTCCGGTCAGCACCACCACCGGCGCCGCCACGATCGCGACCCGCGAGTGACGCTTCAGCGCCTCCGGCACCGTCGGGCGCGCGCGCCGAACCAGCAGGAAGAGCCCGACCAGCGTCCCGACCCAGGTCGCCACGCCCAGGAGATGCACCAGGTCGATGGCGCCCATCAGCGGTCCGCCCTCGGCCGCCGCGTGCCCGGCGAAGCTCATCCCGCCCAGCGTCACCACCGCCGCCCCGAGCATCACGCTCAGCCAGCCGCGATCGCGCCGAGAGCGGCGCCTCGCGTTGCCCGCGGCGCGCCTCGTTGTGCGCGATCCAATGGCTGACGGCCAGGCCGAACGAGGCCAGCGCCCCCAGCAGTGCGACTCGCATGCTGATGGCAAACGGGGTCCAGCCGAACGGCGCGGCGAAATCGAGCGGGAAGCTGCCGCCGTGGCCCAGGTGGCCGCCGGAGGCGACGATCGGGCGGGCTGCCAGTGTCAGGTACACGGCCAGGCCCAGCAGCGCCATGGCCGCGGCAACGCTGATCGGGCCCCATGGTGCCGGCACCTCGTTGCTGCCGGAGGCGGCCAGCGCGGGCCGCGCCGAGAAGAGCCAGAAGATCACGATCCCCGCCAGCGACAGCGCCGCGGCCAGCGCCAGCCAGCGCGCCGCGATGACGTCGAGGCCGGAGGAGAGCGACGTCGACGAGCTGGTGACGTTCGGCGGCGGCGCGGTACCCGGTCGGGTCGATGCCGAAGGCGAAGATCCCGCTCCCGACGTGGCCGTCCACGGCCGAGGTCACCTGGTAGGAGACGGTGTACGTCCCCGGCGTCAGGGTCGGCAGGCTGATGGTGGCGGTGGTGCCCGCATCGTCGACGGTCACGGCGCCCACGCCCGGGAATCAGGTGCTGCCGCGTGTCGAGCAGCTTGACGATGGCTGACGGCGCGTCGATGGCCTCGGAGAAGACCATGGTCATCTCGGCCGGGGATTCGGGCAGGACGGCGTTGGCCGCGGGGGTCGAGGAGACGAGCTCGGCGTGGGCGAAGGTCCGCGCAGGCACGAGGATCCCCAGCGCGAGCAGCGCGAGGCACAGGGCGGCGGCTCGACCGGGGTGGAATACGCGCGATGTTCGGATCAAATCCTCGCTCGGCCAATCGGGGAAATGCCGAGCGAGTATACGGAGGCGGGCACGTTGGCCCGCCTCGCGCCACGGGGTTCAGGGACGAATCAGTGGGCCGCCTTGGCCACGTCGGAGTCCTCATCGACCTCGATGTCGTGGCGCTTGGCCGCGCTCATGATCTTCTTGGCCGCTTCCTGCCTGGCGTTGTCGGATTGGAAGTCGGTCTGGTCGAAGCGGCTGATGGCGTTGCGGACGTGCGACTCGTCGTGGATCGGCAGGTGCTCGCCGCCATCGCGGTCGACATACGCGAACTGGTCCTTGCGAAGCTTGTCGCGATCCTTGGTGCTCAGCTCTGGCATCGGTCTGTCTCCTGCGTGTCTGGGACCGATGCGGTGCAGGACCCGTGCCGAACCGGGATCAATCCTCCGCGAAGAAGGGATCGTCGCCGTACAGCTCCAGCCAGCGTCGTCGCATCTGGCGGATGGTGGCGATCACCGCCTCCTCCGGCGTGCCAGGCGGCAGGAGCCCGCCGATCGCCGCCCGCACCGGCTCCGCGCCCTCGATCTCGAGCAGCGCCAGGTAGTCGTGCACCCGCTGCGCCGGCGTCTTGCCCTGGGCGCGCATGCGCACCAGGACGTCCGCCTCGTGCGTGAGGGCGCCCTGGTAGTCGGCGTCGGTCCGCTCGCAGCTCGGCCAGCAGAGCGGGCACGTGGTCCAGCCGTGGGTCGGAGTAGGCCCAGCGCACGAACGAGTCGATCGCCTGCGGCTGCCGTTCGTGGTGTTGGGCGTGGAAGCCCTGCAGGTAGCTGCGCCGCTCGGCCTCGGTGCGGGTGAGCGCGATCTGCGCCACCTGGCGCATCTCCGGGGTCCAGCGACGGAGCGATTCCACGAACTGGCGCAGCGTCAGGCCGCCGGCCGGCTGGGGCCGAAAGCGGTGCTCATGGGTCTGCTGCACGGGCCCGTATACTAGCCGCCGCATGCCCCGCTTGACCTCGGCGGGCTCGTGGACCCGCCTGGCGGTCGGGGTCGCCGTGCTCGCTCTCGCCCTGATCGTCGCCCTCAATGCGTCGCTGCCTGCCCGCCCAGCCCAGGCAGCCGACGACGTCCTCCGCTACCTGGGCGGCGAGCCGAAGACGCTGGATCCCGCCTTCATCAGCGACGCGTCCGACGTGCAGCTCCTGCTGCAGCTGTACGCCGGCCTGACCCGGCTGGACGAGAACGGCGAGCCCTATCCATCGCTGGCCGAGTCGTGGACGGTGAGCGACGACGGCAGGACCTACACCTTCCGGCTGCGAGACGGGCCTGCACTTCTCGGACGGGTCGTCCGCTGCGGCGCCGAGGACGTGCGGCGCTCGTGGCTGCGCATCCTGGACCCGGCCACCGGCAGCACCGCACCGGACGTGCTCAGCATCATCGCCGGCGCCGACGAACGGCTGGCCGGCGGCTCGGAGGACGAGGTCGCCATCCAGGCGCCGGACGCGACCACGCTCGTCGTGGGCCTGCGCCACCCGGCGACCTACTTCCCGGAGATCGCGGCCACGCCGACCGCGTTCGTGGTGCCGCCGAAGCGCCGATGCCAGCCAGGGCTGGCAGACGGTCGACAGCTTCATCGGCTCCGGCCCATACGTCGCCGACAGCCTGGACGACCAGGCGCTGGTGCTGGTCGCCAACCCGGAGTACGTGGCCGGTCCGCCACCCATCACCCGCGTGCAGTGGCTGACGCAGGTCGAGAGCGACGGCGTGGCGCGCCTACGCCGACGACCAGGTCGACCTGGTGGGCGTCAGCGGCTTCGACGCCAGCTGGATCGCCTACGACCCCGACTTCGGTCCGGCGCTGCACGAGGCGCGCGCCGCTGAACGTGCAGTACTTCGGCTTCGACACCACTCGTCCGCCGTTCGACGACGCGCGGGTGCGCCAGGCATTTGCGCTGGCGCTGGACCGATCGCGGCTGGTGCCGCTGTCCGAGGGCGCGACCGGCGAGCCGGCCTCGAGCGTCGTGCCGCCGGCCCTGTGGCCGGAGGGGCTCGAGGACGACCTGCCCCATGACGTGGCCGAGGCCCAGCGCCTGCTCGACCGGGCGGGCTACGTCGACCGCCAGGACCTGGGCGAGATCGTGGTGGCGGACGTCGGGCTGGGGGTGGGGCCGGCGGTGGAAGTCTGGCGCGACGAGCTGGGCGCACGGGTCACGGTCGAGAGCATGGACTTCGCCGACTACCTGGTGGCCCTGGAGGAGGACCCGCCGCAGGTCTTCACCATCAACTGGATCGCCGACTACCCGTCGCCCTACGCGCTCTACAGCCTGCTGCTGCTGCCACGGGCCGCGAGCAACTACGGTGGATGGACCGATGCGACCTTCGTGCAGCTGCTGCAGGCGGCATCGGCCGCCGAAGGCGACGCCGCCCAGGCGGCCGCCTACCGCGAGGTGGACGCGTACGTCGACGAGCAGGCGCCACTGATTCCGTGGTCGTACCCGACCAGCTGGTGGCTGGTGCGGCCCGGCCTGCGCGGGCTGGGCAACCTGACGACCGGCATCCTGGACTTCGGGAGGGTGTCGTGGGACGGCTGAGGCTGGCAGGACCGATGGTCGTCGCCGTGCTGCTGCTCGGCGCGCTGCCGGCCCCGGCCTTCGGATTCACCGGCTTCGCCAATCTGCAGGCGGATGCGACCTTCGGGGAGCAGATGACGTTCAGCGTTGACCTTCCGGGCGGAGCGCCGGACGAGCTGGAGCTGCTCATGCACTTCACCGGCGCGGATTCGACGCTGGTTGCCCCCGTGCAGGCCGACCGGTGACCAGGCGACCTACGTCTGGGACGCGGCCGAGCGCTACGTCGTGCCGAACACGGAGATCGACTACCAATGGCGTGCCACCGAGGGCGGACGGACGACGCTCAGTGCGGAGGGGTCGCTGCTCTACGACGACGACCGGCCGGGGCTGGACTGGCAGTCGGCGGTGATCGGCGACGCGACGGTGCACTGGTACGGCGGCAACGAGCAGGAGGCGCGCCACCTGGGCGAGCTGACCGCCGGTGGCGCGGCCCAGGCCGAAGAGCTGCTGGGCCACCAGATGGACGGTCCGGTCGACATCTTCGTGTACGACGCGCGCGAGGATTTCTTCGGAGCGCTGGGGCCGGGTGCGCGCGAGTGGTTCGGTGCCGCCACCTTCCCACCGCTGCGGACCACCTTCATGTGGCTGGGGGCGGGCCCGGCCAGCTACCTGGATACGACGATCGTCCACGAGGTGACGCATATCGTCTTCGGGGACGCGACCAGGAACCCGTTCCACGACCCGGCCAAGTGGCTGAACGAGGGCCTGGCGACGTGGGCGGAGCAGCATTCGGCCGCAACGCAGCAGGCAACCGTCGAGTCGGAGGCGTCCGGGAGCGGCCTGTTTTCGTTCGACGCGATCACGTATAACTTCCCGTTTGGCACGCGTGGGACGACACTGTCGTACGCGATGGGCACAACCATGGTCGACATGATCATCGACGACTACGGCGAGGACGCGATCGCGCGGATCGCGACGGCCTACCGCGCCGGTGACTCGGACGACGAGGCGCTGCAGGAGGGGACCGGCGTGCCCGCCGACCAGCTCTACGCCGACTACTACGACTCGTTCGGCGTCGACGAGCCGGCGCCGGTCGAGGCAGCCGCCATTCCGCCATCCGATGTCGACAAGCCGGGCAGCGCACAGGCTCCCGGAGCGTCCGCCGGCGGATCCCCGGCAGCATCTTCCGAACGGCCGGCGCCGTCGGCGACATTCGCGGATGCCCCCATCGTCATCGTCGTCGCCGTGGTTGGCCTGGCGATCCTGTGCATCGCGGGCTTCGCCGCCTGGTCGGCGCGACGCCGCGCCGGCAAGGATGAGCCGTCATGAGCGTGATGGCCAGCCCGGGCCGCCGGCGCTTTCGCACCGCGTCAACCTGGGGCATCTCGATTGCGGTGGCGCTGGCGGTGGTTGGCTTCATCGGCGCCATGCAGTGGAACAGCTCGCTGGCACGCGACCAGTTCACGACCTCGGCGCAGCAGGTGCTGGCCGGCCAGGTCACCGATCCTCGAGGCGGAGCAGGACAAGCTCCGCGGGCAGCTCGCGACAGCCAACGCCCAGGTGCTGCGCCTGCAGCAGCAGTCCACCGGCAGCTCGGTGGCCCTCGAGGAGCTGAACCGGCAGCTGGCGACCGCGCGCCTGCAAACGGGCTTGACCGCGGTTCGCGGGCCGGGCGTGGCCGTGGAGATCGCCGACTCGAAGCGCGTCGTTCCGCCCGGCGAGAACCCGTCAAGCTTCATCGTGCTGGTCGACGACCTGCGTGACATCGTCACCGCCCTGTGGGCGTCCGGCGCCGAGGCGATCAGCATCAACGGCGAGCGGCTGGTGGCGACCTCCTCGATCTACGGCGTGGGCGCATCGGTCCTGGTCAACACCGCCTTCCTGTCGCCGCCATTCCGGATCGAGGCGATTGGCAGCGACGGGCTGCTCGAGCGGTTCCAGTCCCATCCCGCATTCCTTGGCCGGGTGGCCCAGCGGATCGACTTCTTCGGCCTGGAGTTCGCCTCCCAGATCTCGACCGACCTGACGCTGCCGGCCTTCGTCGGCAACACGCGCTTCCGTTGGGCGGTCCCGTCCGAGGAGGCGCCATGACCCGCAACGTGGCGCAGATCAGCCTGTTCGTCGGTCGGCCTGCTGGTTGGCCTGCTGCTGATCGGGCAGCTGCGCTCCCAGGCGCGCCCGACCGAGATCAGCAGCCTGTCGGCGCAGGAGCTGTCGCAGCTGATCGAGACGCTTTCGAATCGGAACGCTGAGCTGCGCACGGCGCTGAGCGACCAAGCGCGACACGCTGCGCGACTACCAGGCCGCAGGACCGGTGGGCCAGAGCGCGCTGCAGGTGAGCCGCGAGGACCTGCGGCGCATCACCGCCTTCGGCGGCCTGGCGCCGGTGATGGGGCAGGGGATCACGCTGGAGGTGGAAGGTGACCTCGACGCGATCGCTCTCAACGACCTCCTGAACGAGCTGCGCAACGCCGGCGCCGAGGCGTTGGCGGTGGACCAGATCCGCATCACGCACCGTTCGGTGGCGGTCCAGGGGCCGACCTCGCTGCTGGTCGACGGCGTGCCGGTCGGCCGTCGCTTCACGCTGCGGGCCATCGGGTCGCCGGAGGGCCTGCTCTCCACCATCGAGCGGCCGGGCGGCATCATCCCGCAGCTGGAGCAGTTCATCGACGCTTCCATCGTGGCCAGCCAGTCGGACGACCTTGAGCTGCCCGCGACCCAGGTCGACCTGATCCCGCAGGTCGCGCAGCCGGCCGAATGAGGAACGCCGCCCCGACGATCGCCACCCTCGGTAGCATTGGGGGCGCCATGAACGAGCTGATCGATCGTGCGCTGGATGCCGCCCAGGCGGCCGGCGCGCAGTACGCGGACATCCGCATCACCGAGCGCGAGACCGAATCGCTGACCGTCAAGAACGGCGCGCTGGAGGCCGCCTCGTCCAATCTGACCACCGGATTCGGGGTGCGGGTGCTGGTCGACGGCGCCTGGGGCTTTGCCGGATCGGCGGTGATGACCAACGCGGAGGTCGAGCGCGTGACGCGCGAGGCGATCGAGATCGCCCGCGCCAGCGGGCTGGCGGCCGGCGACCCGGTGCAGCTGGACGACACGCCGCCGCAGGTCGCGCGCTACGCGACGCCGCTGCAGGAGGACCCGTTCGGCGTCTCGATCGACGACAAGCTGGCGATCCTGTTCGAGGCCGATGCGGCCATGGCCCGCGTGCCCGGCGTCACCGTGCGGGAGGGCTCCATCGAGGGCGGGCGCGAGCGCAAGACCTTCGCCTCGACCGAGGGCGCGCGGATCGAGCAGGAGCTGACCGAGGCGGGCGCCGGGATCGAGGCGACGGCGGTCAACGAGTCCGAGTCGCAGGTCCGCAGCTGGCCGAACTCGGCTGGCGGGCAGCACGTGACGGGTGGCTTCGAGGCCGTCCGCGCCATGGACCTGCCGGGCAACGCCCAGCGCATCGCCGAGGAGGCGGTGGCGCTGCTCGACCGCGGAGGAATGCCCGTCCGGACCGATGACCGCTGGTGATCGACTCCTCCCAGATGGCGCTGCAGGTGCACGAGTCGTGCGGCCATCCCATCGAGCTCGATCGCGTGCTCGGCATGGAGGCCAGCTTCGCCGGGACCTCGTTCCTGACGCTCGACAAGCTGGACACGCTGCGCTACGGCAGCGAGATCGTGAACATCGACGCCGATGCCACCGCGCCCGGCGGGCTGGGCACCTTCGGCTTCGACGACGAGGGCGTGCCGGCCCAGAACGTGCCGATCGTGAGCGGCGGGCGCTTCGTCGGCTACCTCACCAGCCGCGAGACGGCCCCGATCATCGGCCGCCGCAGCATGGGCAGCAGCCGGGCGTCGGGCTGGAACGTCATCCCGCTGATCCGGATGACCAACGTCAACCTGCGGCCGGGCGAGGCCGGCACGCTGGACGACCTGATCGCCGACACCGATGACGGCCTGCTGGTCAGCACCAATCGGTCCTGGAGCATCGACGACCGGCGGCTGAACTTCCAGTTCGGCACCCAGATCGGCTGGCGCATCCGCAACGGGCAGCTGGCCGAGATGATCCGCAACCCGACCTACACCGGCATCACGCCTGAGTTCTGGGGCAGCTGCGACGCCATCTGCAGCGACTCGGAGTGGCGGCTGTGGGGTGTCCCGAACTGCGGCAAGGGCGAGCCGATGCAGACGCACCGCGTCGGCCACGGTGCCGCGCCGGCGCGGTTCCGGAACGTCCAGGTGGGAGTCGGCCAATGGTAGCCACGCATACC
This sequence comes from uncultured Chloroflexia bacterium, assembly GCA_963720505.1. Taxonomy (GTDB): domain Bacteria; phylum Chloroflexota; class Limnocylindria; order QHBO01; family QHBO01; genus DASSCW01. Next base: position 157,265 of record CAVRFT010000002.1, on the reverse strand, counting down.
GACCGGCGAGCCGCGCCCGAGGAGGTGCTGGACCTGGCGCTGCGCATGGTGCGCGGCCAGGCGGAGGCCGTCGTACCGTGGCGCAAGACGCGGCGCTGACCCGCTTCGCCGGCTCGCGCATCCACCAGAACGTGTCCGAGCACGACGCCAGCCTGCGGATGCGGATCCTGGAGGACGGCCGCACCGGCGTGGCCAGCACCAACCGCCTGGACGACCAGGGGATCGCCGAGGTCGTGGCGCGGGCCTCGCGAGCTCTGTCGCCGGGCGGCACCGAACCCGGATCCCGACGCCGCTGGCCCCGCCGAGGCCGGCGCGGGCGACAGCGAGCTGGGGTACGTGGCGGCGACCGCCCAGGCGGAGCCGGAGCGGCGCGCCGAAGGCGCACGCGCCGTGATCGCCGCGGCCCAGGCGGACGACCTGATCGCCAGCGGCGCCTTCTCCACCGAGCGTCTCGACCATCGCCATCGCGAACACCAACGGGCTGCGCTCCTGCCACACCAGCACCCAGGCCAAGCTGCTGACCGTGATGACCGGGGCGGACGGCGCCTCGGGCTATGCCCAGGCGGTGAGCACCGATATCGGCGCCATCGACGCCGCCGCCGTCGGCGCCGAGGCGGCCGACAAGGCCGCGCGCTCCGCCGGCGCCACGGACCTGGAGCCGGGTGCCTACGACGTCATCCTGGAGGAGTACGCGGTCCAGACCATCCTCGAGTACCTCGTCGTATGCCGGCTTCTCGGCGCTGGCGGTCGAGGAGGGTCGCTCGTTCATGGACCTCGGCAACCGGGTCATGGGCGACAACGTCAGCCTCTGGGACGACGGGACCGATGCGACCGGGCTTGCCATCGGCGTCCGACTTCGAGGGGGTCGCCAAGCAGCGGGTCGACCTGGTGACCGATGGCGTCGCCACCGCGGTCGTGCACGACACGGCCACCGCGCGACGGGCGGGAGTCGCATCCACCGGCCACGCCCTGCCGGCGCCGAACACGTTCGGTCCCATGGCCTGGAACCTGTTCATGGCGCCCGGCTCCAGCTCCAAGGAGGCGATGCTGTCATCGATCGAGCGCGGGATCTGGGTCACGCGCTTCCACTACGTGAACATCGTCCATCCGCGCAAGGCGCGTGCTCACCGGCATGACCAAGGACGGCACCTTCCTGATCGAGAACGGCCGCATCGTGCGACCCATCCGCAACCTGCGCTTCACGCGAGGAGATCCCCGCCGCCTTCAGCCGCATCGAGGCGATCACGGCCCGAGACCAAGATGGTCGGCGCCGAGTACAGCGGCATCAACGCCCGCGTTCCCGCCCTGCGCATCGGTCGCTTCGCCTTCACCGGCGCGACCGCTGCCGAGTCGGGGGCGTGACCTTGGCCGGCCGTCGAGCTGCGCGTCGGTGACCTGATCTCGCTTCGCAAGGAGCATCCGTGCGGAGCCCGGGAGTGGCGGGTGCAGCGCATCGGCGCCGACATCGGCCTGGTCTGCGCCGGCTGCGGCCATCGGATCCTGATGGACCGGCTGGATGTCGAGCGGCGCTACACCGGTCACCGCGAGCACGGCCCGCGAGGCCGACGGCGTGACCGAGCTGGAGCTGCCGCAGGACATCGGCAGCCAGGACCTGTCGGGCGCCGGCAGCGTCGTTCCAGAACCGCAACTTCGTGCTGCTCTGGGTGGCGCAGCTGCTGAGCCAGCTGGCCAGCAACATGGTGCTGGCCGCGTTGATGGCAACCGTCGTGAGCGCCACCGGCTCGAACACGGCCAACGCGGTGCTGATCCTGACCTTCCTGGTGCCGGCGGTCATCTTCAGCGCGGTGGCCGGCGTCTTCGTCGAGCGCAGCGACGCGCGCATCATCATGCTCGGCTCCAACCTGCTGCGGGCAGGCGGAACCGTCCTGTTCATCTTCGTCGGCACGCACGTCGGCCTGATCCTGGTGATCAACTTCTTCATCGCCACGGTCACCGCGTTCTTCGCGCCGGCGGAGCTGACTGCCATGCCGCGCCTCGTGGATCGGCGCAACCTGATGGCGGCCAACTCGATCTTCGTGCTGACCGTGAACGCGACCTTCGCCATCGGCTTCGGGTTCCTTGGGCCGCTGCTGCTGACGACGGCCGGGGCTGACGCGGTCTTCGTCGTGGTGGCGGTCATGTTCGGCCTGGCGGCGCTGGCCATCGTGCCGCTGCCGTCGGTCCGCCCCGAGCGCGTGGAGGCGCTCGTCACCGAGACGACGGTGCATGCGCTGCGCGCGGTGATCGACCAGGTGCAGGAGGGCATCCAGTTCGTGCGCAGCCATCGGCGCATCGCCTGGTCGCTTGGCTACCTGGGCATCGCGGCCAGCCTGATCGGCGGTGATGGGCGCCATCGGCCCCGGCTTCGCCACCGACATCCTCGAGCTGACGCCCGAGGACTTCTTCTTCATCATGGGACCGGCCGGCCTGGGCGCCGTGATCGGCATCCTCTTCCTGAACGCCTACGGCAAGGGCATCCCGCGCCGCCTGGTGATCGACATCGGGCTGGTGGCGATGGGCATCACCCTCATCGGCCTGGCCCTGGTGAAGCCGGTCACCTCGGCCGTGGCGCCCGCCCTCGGCACCGATCGAGAGCAACCTGCCCGACGCGCTGGCGCCGCTGCTGTCGCTCATCGCCGTGGTCGTCCTGATCGCGCGTCTCGGCAGGGATCGAGTACGCCTTCGTCGCCATCCCGTCGCAGACCGCCCTGCAGGAGGAGCTGCCGGTCGACGTCCGCGGACGGATCTTCGGCATCCTCAACACGCTGCTGTCGGTCGCGTCGTTCCTGCCCGTGCTGATTGCGCCGGTCGCGGCCGACCTGCATCAACCTCGTCTTCAAGGGGGCGGGCATCCCGGTCGTGATGGCGGTGCTGGGCGCGCTCACGCTGTGGATCGGCATCGCCTCGTGGCGGCACAACGCCGCCGCCGGCCTGCATTCAGGCGGCACCCAGCCCGAGCCCAGCGTGGCGGGCGAGGATGCGCAGTAGGCTCCCGGCCGCAGCCATCCTTGTCGCCTCGGGGCTCATCGCCTGGCTCGCCATCAGCGCCTGGCCCGTTGCGCGGCTGCTCCAGGGAGCCATCGGTCTCTCGCTGCTCTACGTCGGCTTTCTGGCCTGGCGCGGCTTGCGGGTGATGCGCGACGCCCGGTTGGAGCCAGCGTCGGATGCTGGCGAACGACCGTGGGTGACGGTCCTGGTTCCGGCCGCTGACGAGGCGCCGGTGATCGCCACGGTCGTGGCCGACCTGCTGGCGCAGGACTACGCCGATGCCGGCCGGCGGCGCTTCGACGTCCTGATCCTGGACGATGGGTCGTCGGACGGCACCGGCGAGCTGGCCCGCGCGGCCGCCGCGTCGGCGCCGGATGCGGTCACGGTCTGCCGCCGTGAGCCCGGCACCGGCCCGCGCACCAAGGGCGCGGTGCTGGCCTGGGCGCAGCCGCAGGTCCGTGGCGAGGTGGTGGCCGTGATCGACGCCGACGCGCACCTGGCCGGCCGACTTCCTGTCGCGCGCCATGGCCGCCTGGTCGCGTGACCCGGGTGCGGCCGCGCTCCAGGTGCAGCGACGGGACGCCAACCGGCGCATGCGGCTGGCTGACCGCGGCCCAGGACGAGGAGCAGCTGATGGACATGGCCAGCCAGTGCGGCCGCTGGTCGACCGACGGCACGGCCGAGCTGCGCGGCAACGGGATGCTCATTCGCCGCGAGCGGCTGGAGGCGGTCGGTGGCTGGTCGCCGACGGCGCTGACCGAGGACCTCGAGATGTCGACCCGCCTCACCCTGCACGGCGAGCACGTGGCGCTGGCGCCGGAGGTCACGGTGGTGGAGGAGGCGGTCGAGTCGGCTGGGCGCCCTGTGGCGGCAGCGCATGCGCTGGGCGGAGGGCAGCCTGCGACGGCTGATCGAGCTCGGGCCCGCCGCTGGTCGCCAATCGCGCCCTGCCGCTCGGGCGGCGGCTGGACTTCATCGTCTTCGTCGGTGAGTTCGTGATCCCGCCGCTCTTCGCCGCGTCCATCGTCGCCAGCCTGGTGACGGTGGTCCTGCCGCGACCGGCCGACTGGACGGTGCCGGTCACCCTGTTCATCGCGTACCTGCTCGGCACCTACCTGTTCGGCCTGGCCGGGCTGGCGGCCGCCGGCGAACGCTCGGTGCGGCTCCTCGGCCGCAGCCTGCGCGGCGCCCTGTTCCTCAGCCACTGGCTGCTGGTGGTCCCCGCCGCCCTGCTGCGCATCGCGCTCTGGCCGCCGACCACGGACTTCGCCCGGACCGCGCGACGCTCGATGGTGGACCGATGAGCCCGCCGCGCGCCGGCACCGTGGTGATCGGCCAGGTCGTGATCGCTGCCGAGGCGGACCGCCTGGTCACCGCCGAGGCGATCGGGATCGCCGATGGGCGCGTGGTGAGCGCCGGCACGCGGGACGAGGTGCTGGACGCCGCGCGCGCCGGAGCGACCCGCTGGACGACGGGCCGTCGGGCGGTGGTTCCCGGCTTGCGCGACTTCCACCTGCACCTGGTCGGCATGGCGCGCGCGCGGCGCGAGGTCGCTGCTGGACGACGCCGCCGACATCGGCGCGCTGGCGAGCCTGCTGCGCGCCGGCGCCGAGCGGCTGCCGACCGATGCCTGGCTGCGAGGGCGTGGCTGGCGCGAGCACGCCATGACCGGAGCGAACCGCGAGACGCTCGACCACGCTGTCGGCGGCCGCCCGGCGCTGCTGTACAGCCACGACGGCCACTCGGCGTGGGCCTCGCTCGGCGGCGCTGCGGCGCGCCGGCCTGGACCGGTCGTCCGCGGATCCTGCCGGTGGACGGCTGGAGCGCGAGCCCGATGGCGAGCTGTCCGGCGTGCTGCGCGAGACGGCGACCGACCGGTGGACGTCCGTCGCCGAGCGGCTGAATGGCGAGGAGCTGGCGCGCGCCGTGGACGAGACCGTCGCGGACCTGGCGGCGCTGGGCGTGACCGCGGTGGTCGATGCGGGCGACTCGACGCCCGATGGCGGCAGGGGCCCTACGCGGCGCTGGGTGACCGCGCATCGGCGCTGCTCTCGCTGCGCGACCGGCTGGAGGGCAGGCTGCGGCTGACCGTGAACCTGCCTGCCGAAGCGATTGCCGACGCCGCCGAGCTGGGACTGCGAAGCGGCGCGTCCGTCGAGGGCAGCGGTCGGTGCGCATCGGCTGGGCGAAGGCGTTCGTGGACGGCGCGCTCGGTTCGCGCACGGCCGCGGTGTTCGAGCCCTACACCTGCGGCCCGCCCGGGCCAGACAGGCATCCCGCGCCTGTCACCCGACGAGCTCGACGCGCTGATCGCCGCGGGCCGGGCGGCGCGGATCGGTCTGGCCATCCATGCCATCGGCGACCGTGGCGTTGCGGACGTGCTGGATGCCTTCGAACGAGCCGTCGCCCCGCGGCGCGGAAACGCCCCCGGACCGAATCGAGCACCTGCAGCTGGTGCGGCCCGCCGACCTGCCCAGGCTCGCAACGCGCGACATCACGGCCAGCATGCAGCCGGTGCACTGCGCCGCCGACCGGCCGATGGTGGAGGCGTGCTGGGCCGATCGTCTGGCCAGACGCGTATCCGGTGGCCGCCCTGCGCGCGGCGGGGGCGCGGCTGGCGTTCGGCTCCGACGCGCCGATCGAGTCGCCCAACCCGTGGACCGGCATCTTCGCCGCCGTGCACCGTCGCTTTCCGCGCGACGGGACCCCGGACTGGCAGGCGCAACAGGCGATCGGCGTGGAGGCCGCCCTGTCGGCGTACACATTGGGTCCGCGGTCTCGGCCGGCCTCACCGATGAGGGCCATCTGCGGCCGGGCGCTCACGCCGACCTGGCGGTGCTGAACGTCGACCTGGCCACCCTCATGAGGGCCGATGACGCGCTGGCCGATATCGGCGCGGACCTCACGCTGGTCGGGGGTCGCGAAGTCCATCGGGCTTAGCGCAAAAGGCGTTGCGAGGTCGATGCGCCGAGCGTAGGATGCCGCCGAACCGACCACGCTCCCTGGCCAGACGGAGGCAGCGATGGCAGATGGGGATGGGGGCAGATCAGGCATTCGAGATCGAGGAGGATCGGCTCCGACCGGTAGGGCCGGGCAACGCATCCTCGTCGTTCGACCCCACCCGGCTCGATTTCGGCCACTACGCCGGGCGCACCATCGAGGAGCTGGCCGGCGCCGATCCCGACTACCTGCGCTGGCTGGAGAAGCACCCGTCCGGGACCCGCTATCGGGGCGAGATCCGGCGCGTGCTGGGCACCGTCTCGTCCTCGATCGACTGGTCGCGCTGACCGCTTCCCACCTGAGGCCACGCGGCACGGGGCTTGCATTTGGCCGCCCTCGTGACCGCAATCCTCGGAGGGCGTCGACCCCGTCATCGCGATGTCCGGCGTCAGTCGCCGGTTCAATGGCCTGTGGGCCGTCCGTGACGTGAGCATGGCGGTCCCGGCCGGCAGCATCCTGGGCCTCATCGGTCCATCAGGGTCCGGCAAGACCACGACCGTGCGTCTGCTGACCGGAACCCTGCGCCCCACCCACGGGGAAGCGCGAGGTGCTGGGCGAGGATCCGCAGCGGTTCAGCCGCAAGACGCGTGAGCGGATCGCCTACATGCCGCAGCTCTTCTCGCTGTATCCCGACCTGACCGCCAGGGAGAATGTCGGGTTCGTCGCCGCCCTGTACGGCATCTCGTGGTTCGGTCGTCGTGGTCGCATCCAGCGCGCGCTCTCCGTGGTCGACCTATGGGACGCGCGCGATCGCCGTGCCGGCGACCTGTCGGGCGGGATGCAGCGGCGCCTGGAGCTGGCCTGTGCCATCGTCCACGACCCCCAGGTCCTGTTCGTCGACGAGCCGACGGCCGGCATCGACCCGCTGCTGCGGCGCGCCATCTGGGACGAGCTGCGTGCCATGCGCGACGAGGGCCGGACCCTGCTGGTCACCACCCAGTACGTCGCCGAGGCGGAGTACTGCGACCGCGTCGCGCTGCTGGCCGAGGGGAAGCTGATCGCCCTCGACGCGCCGGAGGAGCTGCGTCGCAGCGTGTTCGGCGGCGACGTGCTCCAGGTGGACGCCGAGCAGCCTATCGACCCGCAGCTGGTGGCCAACGTGCCGGAGGTCATCGCCGTGCAGCAGGCAGGGGACCGGCGACTGATCGTGACGGTCACCCAGGCGGGCCTCGCCACGCCCCGCCTCATCGAGGCCTTCCGGGCGGCGGGCATTGCCCTGGTCAGCGTCGAGGAGCACCAGCCGTCGTTTGACGAGGTCTTCACCCAGCTGGTGCAACGGCAGCGCGCGACCGACGACGACCACCCGGGCGAGGTCGGGAGAAGGAATCGGCCGATGGGTGACCTCTGGCGCAGCCTCGTGCGGATCACCTCCTTCTCCGGCAAGGAGCTGCGCGAGACGCTGCGCCGCCCTGGCATGCTGTTTGCGCTGGTGCTGGGACCGTTCCTGGTGATGCTGCTCTTCGGTCTCGGCTACACGGGCCAGCGACAGCCATTCGCCACCGAGGTCGTCATTCCGCCGGGCTCCAACCTGCCCCGCGACACCGAGTTCTACCAGGACCTGGCGCCGGGCCGCATCCAGGTGACGGCGGTGACCGATGATCGCCAGGCCGCCATTCAGCGACTCGAGAACCTGGAGACCGATTTGGTGGTGGTCGCGCCGGAGGACGCCGCCGAGCAGCTGCGGAAGGGGGAGCAGACGGAGATCGGCGTGGCCTGGAACCAGGTTGACCCGATCTACGACGGACTCGCCCGGCTGGCGGTATCGACCATGGTCAGCGCCCTGAATGCGGAGATCATCCGCCAGGCCGCGGCAGAGGGCATCGACATCGCCGAGAGCGAGCTCGGTCCGCGGGTAGAGAACCTGTCGCCGGACGTCATCGCCGAGCCCACCACGGCCAAGACTCAGAACGTGGCGCCCACCGAGCCCAGCGTCCTCAACTTCTTCGGGCCGGCGGTGCTGGCGCTCGTCATCCAGCACCTGGCCATCACCCTCAGCGCGCTGTCGATGGTGCGTGAGCGGCTGAGCGGCCAGATCGACCTGTTCCGGGTGGCGCCAGTCAACGCGATCGAGGTGCTGACCGGCAAATACGTGGCCTTCGCCCTGCTCAGCCTGTTCGTGACCGCCGTGGTGGGCGCGCTGATGATCTTCGGGCTGCAGGTCCCCGTGCTGAGTGGCTACCTCGAGGCCATCCTGATCGTCCTGCTGCTGACCTTTGCCTCGCTGGGCGTGGGCCTGCTCATCTCGCTGCTGGCCGACTCGGAGCGGATGGCCGTGCAGCTGGCCATGCTCGTGCTGCTGGCCTCCGTCTTCTTCAGCGGTTTCGTGCTGCCGGTGCAGGACTTCATCGGTCCGGTGCAATACCTGGCCTACGTGCTGCCGGTGACCCATGGCATCGCCACCCTGCAGGACGCCATGCTGCGGGGAATGGTGACCCAGCCGTGGATGATCGCCGCCCTGGTCGGGATCGGCGTGGTGCTCTATCTCGTCTCGCTCGCTGCGCATGCGCGCGATCCTGCGCGGTGCCGCCTGAGGCGGCGCGTCTAGGAGCCTTCCGCGGACCTCCCGGAGGTGTTGCGCAGCATCAGCATCCCGGCCAACCCGGCCGCGACGACCTGCACCCCCTGCCAGGCCAGGAAGCCCGCGAAGAGCCAGGTCAGTGGCGGATCGGCTCCCGCCAGCTCCGCTTCCGTCGCGCCGGCCAACTCGGTCAGCTGATCCGTCAGTCCCTGCAGCTCGACCGACACGTCATCCACGTCGCCCTGGCTGGTGGCCATCGCCTCGCCGATCCCTTCCAGGCTGTCACCCAGCTGAGCCAGCTGGTCGGCACTCGCCGCGAAGTCGTCGGCCAGCCCGATGAGCGGCTGCGTGCCCAGGATGGACACGTTCATGGCGGTCGACAGGCTGTCCAGCGTGCGAGCCGCATCCCGACTGAGCGTGGCGGCGTCTGACGAGCGACTGCTGGGCCTGCGCGAGGCTGTCATCGAAGCCCGCCAGTGCCTGGCTGGCGGCCCGCGCGGAGCCGGCGGCGGCCGCGATCGAACCGCTGGCCGAGTCGGCGATCCGCTGGACGCGGGCCACCATCGGCAGGCCCACCGCCACGGCGGCCACCAGCAGCATCAGCCCAAGGGCCGCGTAGACGACCAGCAACCAACCCAGCGTGCGCACGGCGCCATCCTAGAGATCACGTCGCGTGCCACGCTACGCAGAGATGGCAAGCAACCTGCGCAGCGCCGGCCAGGTTCCTGCTCATGAGCTCCCGATTGTCGACCGGCCCGGTTGTGAGTCCCGCGTACACTTGCCGCGCTCGATCGGGGCACGGAGGCTCCGATCCCGAACTGGAGGACCCGATGACCGAGAGCGTGTCACCCGAGCCGCCATCAGTTGCCGACGACCTGGCTCCAATGAAATGGCTGATCGTCATCCAGGGCGTGGCGGGCATCCTGCTCGGCCTCATGCTCTTGCTGGCCCCGGGTGCCAGCACCGTCATCCTGATCCAGTTCCTGGCTCTTTATTGGCTGATCAGCGGCACCATCGGCCTGGTCTCACTGATCTGGGACCGCAGCCAGTGGGGCTGGAAGATCTTCGGCGGCATCCTGGGGATTGTCGCCGGCATGGCCGTGATCCAGCATCCGCTCTACTCGAGCATCCTGGTCACCAGCACGCTGGTCATCTTCATGGGCATTCTGGCACTGGCCTTCGGCGTCATGAACCTGGTACGCGCCTTCAGTGCCGGAGGCGGTTGGGGCCTGGGCATCCTGGGCGCGGTGGACATCGTCATCGGCCTGGCGCTGATCTTCAACTCGCTCGTGGCAGCGCTGGTGGCCTGCCGGTCGTGCTCGGGGCGTTCATCCTGGTCGGTGGCATCGCCTCGATCATCATGGCCTTCCGTATGGACTGACGTCCCACCGGTCCCCCAGGGGACGTCTGGCGCCGGACCGAATTTCCATCATGATGGCGCCATGACCGGCTCGAGCGCACACCTGGACGACGAGGCGATCCAACGCCCGCGGCCCCGCATGCTGCTGCTGTTGCCGGTCTTGGTCATCCTCCTTGCCGGAGGCTGCCTACCAGGCGCTCAGCGCCTTCCCATTCCTTCGCGATCTGCGGTGTCCATGCCCGGCTGCCGGACGTCGCGACCTCTTCGCCGTGCTGAACCTCATCGCGACGGTTGGGCTGGTGTCGGGCATGCGCTTCGGTTGGATCCTGGCCATGTCGCTGGCCGGCTGGAACGTCGGCTACTTCCTGGTGCTGTGGTGGATCGGGGAGCCTGGCTGGATCGGCATGGCGCTGGGGGTGGTGGTCGTCTTCCTGCTCAGCTCGCGCGCGATGCGTCACGCCTACCGAGCGGACGGGCAATGAACGACAGCTCAGCTGGAAAGACCGGCTCCGCGGACCTGGAGCTGCTGCGGCGGCACGAGCCGATCGTGCGCTACACCCGGGGCGAAACGTTCTTCCCCATGGAGGTCGGCACCTACCTCGCCCACGCCACGCTTTGGGAGCGCGACGCGAATGGCCAGGTGCACGCCCTGGCGCAGCCGGGCGAGCTCAATGAGACCAATATCGGGGAGCTGGTGGCCGGAGGCGTCGACGGGCCGCACGTTCCTGAACGTGGCAACGGAGGCATCGGCGGCTGACATGGCCCGCGCCCTACTGCCGGGTCAGCGTGCCCAGGCGGAGGGCTTTCGGCGCGGCCCGGGGCGGCTGGCGCGCGTGGGTTACCTGTCACGCTTCGTTGATGCCGGGTTTGCCGGGTCGCTCCTGCTGCGGGGCCGCGTGCCTGGCGGGATCGCTCGCAGTTCCGCCCTGTGGTATCGGGCCACCGCCCGCCAGGGGCCGCATCCGTACTACGGGCGCGTCTACCGCGATGCCGGCTGGACGGTGCTGCAGTACTGGTTCTTCTACGCCTACAACGACTGGCGCAGCGCATTCCATGGCGCCAACGACCACGAGGCGGATTGGGAGCAGATCACCCTCTTCCTGTCGACGGATGACGACGGGCGAAGAGGTCCCTCGCTGGGCCGCCTATGCTCAACACGACTACCACGGCGAGGCGCTGCGACGGCGCTGGGACGACTCCGACCAGCTGCAGGTGATCGACGGCCACCCGGTCGTGTTCGCCGGAGCGGGCTCACACGCATCCTACTTCCTGCCAGGTGAGTATCTGGCGGAGCAGGAACTTCGCCTGCCGCGCTGGATCTACGTCATCGCGGACGCCATTGGCCGGCTGTTCCCCGGTGATGATGACGACAAGGGGTCTCATCGGCTGGTGCCCATCGCCTTCGTCGACTACGCCCGGGGTGATGGCGAGAGCGTCGGTCCTGGAGAGGCCAGGGAGTGGTCACCGGTGCTATTGGACGAGACCCAGGCGTGGGCGTTCGATTATGCCGGCCTGTGGGGTGTCTCGATCCAGGACCCCTTCCAGGGCGAGGACGCGCCGGCCGGGCCCCTGTTCAACCGCGACGGCTCGGTTCGTGGCTCCTGGTTCGATCCGTTGGGCTTTTCCGGCTTGGACCGCGTGCCGCCGCCTGAACACGAGGTGGAGGAGCTGGCGACCCGCGCCAAGGACGTGGTGGCCGAGCGAGAGGTCCTGCGTCAGGAGATCGACGATATCGGACAGCAGCTGGTCGCGGCCGGCGCAGAATTGGAAGCGATCCGGCATGACGCCAACCTGCAGCACGAGGCGGAGGCGATGCGAGCTCGGATCGCCGAGCTGCGCAGTCGGAACCGGGAGCAGCGTCTGGCCCTGACCGAGACCTATCCCCGGACTGAGGCGATCGATCGGCGGCGAGAACGGCTGGCAGCCGGCATCCAGGACGCGCCGCTCGCCCACGTCACTCGCATCGCGACGCCGACGCCATCGGGTTCGGTTGCATATGGTCGGCTGCTCGAGCTGTGGGCAGCACTCAGCATCGGGCTGCTGCTGATCGGCCTGGTCGTGGCCCTGCTGGTCGCGCCGGCTTACGGGGTGATCGCCGCCATCGTGCTGATTGGGGCGTTCGTCTTCATCGAGTCAGTGCTGCGCGGCACCGTCGTGGCGCTGGTCAACACGATCAGCGTCGCGCTCGCACTGATTGCCTCGGTGATCCTGGCGATTCACTTCTGGGTGCTGCTGGTCATTGCCGCCGCGCTCGTCGCCGGCGCCTTCGTCATCACCCAGAACCTGCGTGAGCTTGGCTGAGGCTAAGGTCCGCTAGCCGGCCTGGCCCTCACCCAGCTCGCCGCCGTACACCGCCAGCGCCCAGATCACCAGCACGTCGAGGACGATGATCAGGATCGACCAGAACGGCTGGTACGGGATCGAGGCAAAGTTGGCGATGGCGCTGACCAGCGCCAGCGTGATTCCCACAACGCGGGCCCAGGTGGCGCCAGAGAAGAGCGACCACCCGGCGATCAGCACCAGGATGCCGGCAATGAGATGGATCCAGCCCCAGGTCGAGACGTCAAGCGCGTAGATGGTCTCCTGGGTCGGGATGAAGGCGGTGCCCTTCAGGATCGCCGCCAGGCCGTACATGGCGTGGAAGAAGCCGATCATGACCATCATCACGCTGGCGAAGAAGATCATGCCAACGGCGCCGACGGCCCGGCCGGCTTCCTTGTCCATCTGCTCGGAATCGCTCGTCATTGAGTCCTCCATCCGTAACCACGCCCGCCGCAACCCGACACGGGCTGAGCGGAGTCTCGCACATCCGGGATGAGCCGGAATCCCCCGTCGGGTAGCCGAGTAAGTGTCCGGTTGCGCACGTCATGACAGCCGGTCGCGGGTGGACCGGCTGTCACCCCCCGGTTCAAATGTCGACCTGCGGGCTGGTCGTTGGGTCAGGGCGCGCTGGGAGCGCTCGGGGTGCTGGGGCTGGCGGGGGTCTCCCAGGGATATTCCTCGTCCCACATCAGCTCGTATTCCATGGTGCTCGCCAGCTGGAAGGCCATGCCGACCACGGCAACCGCGAAGAACACGATCAGCCAGAAGGTTGACTGGACGACCACCGCGTTGACGGCGCCGTAGCCGAGCTGGTCGGGCTCGATCTGGTTGGTGAAGACGAGCCAGGCGGCGATCGTGGCGCCGCTGCCCCAGAGGGCGGTGACGCCGATCACGATCAGCTTCGGCATGCGCAGGACGATGGCGCCAACGGCGAAGACGGCCGCGACCGCCAGGCCGACGAGGACGCTCACAAAGTCGAGATCCAGACCGAAGGCAGGCAGGATGGAGACGCCGAGCGCGTAGCCCATGCCCGCGAAGACCAGGACCACACCGAGCCACCACCAGACGTACGCCAGCGCTCCGAACAGGAGGCCAACGACCAGTCCGGCGACCACGCCGATGATGCTGGCCATGAAGCCCTCCCCGAAGATGGAGGCCACGACCTGCGCACCGACCACCAGGCCGACGAAGAAGCCGAGCAGTGGCAGCAGCAGCTTGAATATGCGGTAGCCGAAGAACAGGGCAAGAAGCCCGATCGCCGCCGTGATCAGTGCGACGAAGACATCCACAGTGCGTGATCCTCCTAGCCGAAGTCCCCTCCGGCGTCAGTTTCGCTGTCGCTTGGGCTGGTGTCGAGTCCCAGCGCGAAGGCAAGATGCCCGGCCGCAGCCACGGTCCGTGACGCGCCCACCAGCGGCGAAACAGCCGCCAGCACGCCGATGAGCTCCTCGACGGTGACCCCCGCCTTCAGTGCCGCGTTCACCTGCCACACGTAGACCGCAGTCGGAGCGCCGGTGCCGATGGTGGCGGCAAGTTTCGACAGGGCGTGCGACCGCTCGTCGAGGCCTGAGGTCGAAGCGATCTCGGCCATGGCGGGTGTGTAGGTGAGCACCGATACCTCGGCGCGTGCCACCGCCCGCAGGAAGGCGGCCGGTGAGGGACTGGCTCCGCCGGAAGTCGACTGCCACCCGGTTCGAGTGGTCATCACGATGCTCACCTTGTCGGGCCGCGCGATGACGTGCCATCCCCCGCAGGATGAGCCGCCGCTCAGCGCGCGGGGCGCAGCAACTCCAGCGAACGCGCCTCCTCTAATGCCTCGTCACGAGTGGAGACGCCCAGCTTGCGGTAGATGGCGCGAGCGTGGCTCTTGACGGTGTGGGCCGAGATCCCCAGCTCGGCCGCGATCTCGGGCTGCGAGAGGGAGCCACCGAGCAGCCGCAGCACGCTCAGCTCTCGATCGCTGAGCGGCTCCGGCAGATGATCGCGGGGCCCAAGGCGCAGACGGAGCCGGTGGCGGAGGCTGGCCACGCTCTCCTGGAGCCAGTCAGCGTCCGGGATGCGCGCCAGCGCGTCCGCCGCTTCCGCCATGCGCGCCCGACTGGCCGCGTGCTCGCCCATAGCCACCAGTACCGGCACCAGCTCCAGGAGCGCCACCGCTTGATCCAGCGGATCGTGGGTCGACTCCGCGAACTGCAGGCCCTGTTCCAGGTGCGTCCTTCCCTCGGCCAGGCTGCCGCTGCGCGCCAGCATTCGGCCCTCCACCACCTCGACGATCCCCATCCGAGCCACATGATGGAGGCGGGCGGTGGCCAGGGCCTCCTTGGCGCGCACGAGCAGTCGGCGCGCCTGCTCGTGCTCCTCACAGGCGTCCGAGATCAAAGCCGCCCAGCCCATCGCCCACGCCAAGAGAGCCGGGTAGCGGCTGAGGGTGAGCTCATTCATCGGTACCGCCATGGCCGCCAGGGCGGCTTCGGGCTCGCCGGCCAGGTACAGCGCACGTGCCTGAGCACTCTGGGCGTTCCAGAGCCAGTACTGATCTGTGCTCCCGGCGAGTTTGGCGACAGCGCGCCCGGCGGCAGCCCGCATCGCCTCGATGCCATAGAACGGAGCGAAGGCGGCCAGGACGTCGCCCGGCGGCTGCCCGTCGTAGGCCTCACTCAGATTGAGCACGCTCAAGTGTTCGCCGAATCGAGGGCCGTCGCCGTCGATCAGCGCGATCGTTGCCGCAACGAAACTCAGTCGCCGGTCCGCCCGGATCATCTCGTCGGGGAGCTGCGCCAGCCATCCGGCGACCGGGCCGACCTGCCAGCGTGCGACATACCGCACCCAGTTGGCGACGATCAGGTCGGCGGCCCGATCACGCGCGTTCGAGCGCACCGCGTGATTGATCGCGTCGTCGATGCGTCCTTCCTGGAGGTACCAGTCGCTGGCTCGCCGATGGAGCTCGGCCTCGCGCGTGGGCTGCGTCGTCCGCAGCTCGCTGAGCAACGTCTGTCGAAAGAGCCGATGGAGGCGGAACCACTGCCCGCGGCCGTCCATCGCCACCACGAAGCGGTTCGCTCGTCGCAACGCGCCCAACGCATCGGCGGCGTCGCTTCGCCCGGTAATCGCCTCGATCAGCGGTCCGGAAATCTCCTCGGCGATGGCACAGTCACGCAGCAGCTGGCGATCCGCCGGACTGAGTCGATCGAGCAGTTCACTGGAGAGGTAGTCGCTGATCTCCCGCAGGTCGCCCGCAAATGCGCGAGCGTAGGCATCCGGACTCTCAAGGCGGCTCATGGCCTGTGCGGCCAAGGAGACCGCGGCGGGCCACCCCTCGGCGCGGTCATGGAGCACGTTGATCGAGCTGGCGCGGAGGGCGGTGCGTCCAAGGTGGGCTGCCAGAAGCACCGCGGTTTCTTCTCGAGTAAACGCCAGCTCCTCCGCCCGCAATTCCATCAGCCGGCCCTGAACTCGGAGGCGGGGGAGCTGCAGCATTGGCTCGCCGCGGCTGATCACGACGAGCTGCACCGAGATCGGCAGATCCTCGACCAGCGCCCGGAGTGGCTCGCAGCAGCCCGCTTCGTCGTGAACGTCGTGGTACTCGTCGAGCACGATCGTGACCGCGGGCTGACGACGGGCGATCGTATCCAGGAAACCGCGGACGGTGCCGCTCAGCCGGTCATCGGATGCCGCGATCGCGGCCAGGTAGTCGTCCGCGCGAAAGCCACGGTCGACCGTGCGGAAGCCATCGATCAGGCGCGACCAGAAGCCGCGTGCATCTTCTCCCGCCCGCAGCGTGATCCAGATCCGAGGCCGCGCCCGGGGCGGGCGTGCCAGCCAGTCGGCCACCACGGCGGTCTTGCCGTAGCCAACGGGCGCGCTGACGAGCACCAGTGCGCCTAGTTGAGACTCAGCGAGACGCTGCCGGAGTCGTGGTCGGTCAACGAACGGCTCAGGAAGGCGCGGGGACGCAAATTGGAGCTCGTTGGCACCACGTCGCACGGCGGCGCGGTCCCGCAGGTGGGAGTCAGCTGTCATTTCTGCCCGGGAACTGCCCCTCGGGATCGACTTCTACTGTACCGCCGTCCGGAGTTCCGTCAACAAAGGCACCTCAAGCTCGTGTTAAGACTCCGAAGCACTGCGACGGACCGGCTTGGCAAAGGGTTAGGCTGCCCGCCAATGGGGACCGACGCTCTGGCGCCATGACGCTTGCCGTTGCCACCTTCCTGGCGGTGTTGACCCTGGTCACGGCCGCGGGCATCGTTGCGGTTGTCGTGCTGGCCGTCATCGGTCGCCTGGAGCCGATCCGGAGCGCGCTGGCGTCCGGCGCCCTGTGGCTGGCATTCGCTGTCGCACTCACCGCCACTGCGGGCAGCCTCTATTTCTCGAACGTGGCCGGACTCGAACCGTGCACGTTGTGCTGGTATCAGCGCATTGCGATGTATCCGCTGGCGCTGATCCTGGGCATCGCCGCCTGGCGCGGCGACTGGGGCGTTCGACGGTATGTGGCGCCGCTGGCGGCGATCGGTGCCGTCATCGCCGCCTACCACGTCGTGCTGCAGCGGGTGCCGAGCTTGCCGAGCACCGGCTGCTCGCTCACCGCCCCCTGCTCGGCGATCGACCTCGAGCGCTTTGGATTCGTGACCATCCCGTTCATGGCACTGGTGGCCTTTGCCGCCATCCTGACCGTGCTGTTCGCGTTCGCGCCGAACTTCAACTCCGCCCCGGAGACCGCTGACGAATGACCAAGTCAAACCGATCGCGCGGGATGCCGCGCCGCAGCGCCCAGCCGGCGGCCCAGTCGAGCCGCACCCGTTGGATCCTCATCGGCGGCGCCGATCGGGGTGGTGGTCCTTGCCGCGGTGATCGCCGTCCTGGCGCTTGGCTCGTCAGGTGGACCCCCGGAGCCGGCGGAGCAACCGCTCGTCATCACCGGCGAGCCGCTGCCCGACCTGACGGCGGAGGGGCCTGATCCGGCCGTTGGCATGACGTTGCCGACCCTGGCGGGGACTGGCCTGGATGGCGAGCCGATGGAGATCGGTCCGGCGGGTGGTGCCCAGATGATCGTGGCGCTGGCCCATTGGTGCCCGCACTGCCAGCGCGAGCTGCCGATGCTGGTCGACATGATCAATTCCGGCGATGTCCCCGACGGCGTCTCGGTCGTGGGCCTGTCGACCGCGATCAATGAGCTGCGCGGCAACTATCCGCCATCGGCCTGGTTCGAACGGGAAGGGTGGCAGCAGCCAACCCTGATCGACGATGCCAATTCCGAGGGCCTGCACACGCTCGGCCTGACGGCCTTCCCGGGCTTCGTCTTCGTCAACGCGCAGGGTCAGGTGACGCAGCGTGTGACCGGCGAGATCGATCGCGAGACGTTGATTCAGTCGATGGACGCGATCGCGGGCGGTTGACGCTGGCGTCCCGGGCGTACGCTGGTCGCGCGGGGAGCAACGGAGGAACCGAGCAACGGAGGAACCCGGGCATGGTTGTACTGGACCGATGGCTGGAGATCGCGATCGCACTCCTGCGTATCGCGGTCGGCGTCATATTCCTATGGGCGGGTCTGGAGAAGCTCATGGCGCCCGAGCCCTTTGACGCGGCGGGCTTCCTGCAGTTCGGAACGATGGGCACCTTGGGCTGGCCGTTCGTCACCGGGACGCCGGCCGAGGGCACGATCTACAACCCGACCCACGATTTCTGGGTGACGCTGTCCGAGAACGATTCGGCCATGAGAGTGATCAACTTCCTGGTGCCGTTCGGCCAGCTTGGCATCGGGGTCAGCCTAATCCTTGGCCTGTTCACCCGATTCGGCGCGGCCATGGGCACCTTGATGATGCTGTTCTTCTTCGTGGCCGCCTGGGACTTCGAATTCGGCATCGTGAACCAGCACTTGACCTACGCGCTGGTCACGGCGTTCATCGGCTACATCGGCGCGGGGAACTACTTCGGGCTGGATCGGCCGCTGGGCGAGTCGATGAACCCGACTGTTCGTCGCTGGCTGCTGTCCGGAGAGACGCGACGGTGCCCGCCGGCGGCGCTGGCGCAGCCCGTGGTTTCCACGGCCTGAACCGTCAGGGTCCGAGCCGGATGGTGGTCGGAGGGCCTGTCCACCGTTGATCGCCAAGGGAGGAACCCATGGTTGACGCCACAGTGGGGCTTGCGGCCCACGATCTCGATCAACTGCGCCGAGCCTGCGGCGAGGTGATCACCGCCGACGACGCGACCTACGACGCGGCGCGCCGCCTGTGGAACGCGATCCACGATCGGCGGCCGGCGGCCATCGTTCGGCCGTCGACCGCCGAGAAAGTCGCCGCGGCAGTCCGATTCGCGCGAGACCACGACCTGGTGATCGCGGTCCAGTCCGGCGGCCACAGCGCAGCCGGCCTCCGCGGCCCGGATGACGGGCTCCTGATCGATATGTCGGCGATGCGCGGCGTCGAGGTCGACCCCCGGACGCGGACCGCCCGAGCGAACGGGGGTGCCTTCCTGGGCGAGCTCGATGTCGCGGCCCAGGCCCACGGGCTGGTCTGCCCGGTTGGCGTCGTCGGCCATACCGGCGTCGCTGGGCTGACGCTCGGTGGGGGAATTGGCCGTCTCCAGCGCCACTTCGGGCTGACGATCGACAACTTGGCCGCTGTCGAGATCGTGACGGCCGATGGTCGACTCGTTCGCGCGAGCGAGACCGAGGAGCCGGATCTCTTCTGGGGCCTCCGCGGCGCGGGCTGGAACTTCGGGATCGCGACTGCGTTCGAGTTCCGACTCCAGCCGTTCGGGCCGGACCTCCATCGAGGCGTCCTGACCTTCGCGGCGACCCGGGTCCGCGAGCTGTGGGACATCTTCCGTGAGTACGCCCTTAGCGCACCTGAAGCGGTGTCGGCGATCTTCGGGTTCGATCGAGCGGCGCCTGACGGCGGCTATGCCGACGACATGATCGGCAAGCCGATCGCCTACTTCGCGTGGAACCACAGTGGTGCGATCGAGGATGTCGAACGCGACACGGCCGCGCTGCGGCAAGGCCCGACGCCCCTGACCACCACGATCGGCAGCTCGCCGTATCTCGAGGTCCAGACCGCCCACGACCTCGCGTACCAGTGGGGCAGCCGCTCGTACATCAAGAGCCACAACGCGGACGACGTCCGACCGGAGGCGCTCGAGGAGCTGGTCGAGCTCATCGCAACGGCGCCTGGGGAGGGGACCTTCTCGGTCACAGCCCTCGGCGGGGCCATCGCGCGCGTGCCCGAGGACGCGACCGCGTATGCGGGTCGAGCCGCGGCGTTCGACCTGAGCGCCGACGCGAACTGGTCCGATCCAGCCGAGGATGAGACGGTCATTGGCTGGTGCCGCCGGGCGATGGCCGTCGTCGAGCCGGATCGGACGATCGGCGCATACCCGAACGGCAACAGCGACGCCGGCCCGGAAGAGACCCGCCGGTTCTACGGCGACGAAAAGCTCACCCGCCTCTCATCGCTGAAACGGACCTGGGACCCCGACAATGTCTTCCACGTGAACCCGAATGTGGCGCCCGCGAATCCGCGCTGAGGCTGCCTGCGTCCGCCGCTTCGGTCTGCGACGCAAGGAGGGAGCGGGGCTCGCAGGTCGTCGGGTGCCGTGGTAGGCTGCGCGCCTGCCGTCGGGCGGCTAGCTCAGCTGGTTAGAGCACTTGCTTGACATGCAAGAGGTCACTGGTTCGAGTCCAGTGTCGCCCACCAAACACCCTTTCTGAGCACGAACTAGACCGCCTTAACAGGGGCCGCAGGAATACCTGGCCCTGCAGCGGCTCAGCGACCGGCTGCGGGAGCGGCGAGGACCGGCGAGCGGCTAATGCGCGCGGAACCTACTACTCACCGCCATCATGGCGATGGCGACCATCGTGCTCCTCTGGCGCGAACGGCGGCGACACCTGGCAGCGGGTGTGAGGGCTACGGCCGCATGGTGGCCGGCGGGAGATCGGGGTTTTCAAGTAGGTCGAGGAAGATCGCGGACCACAGCATGCCCTCGTCGCTGCGGGTCATGAAGGTCGAGCGGTACCGCTCTCCGGTCTCATCATCGATGACCTCCCAGAAGGTCCCATCCCGCTCGATCCAGGTCCGGTAGCGAACGATCTCAGGGCGCGCCAACGCCGGGTCGCACGTGTGGAGCAGCTGCAGGTACATCGAGCCCAGTGAGGTCCACACCGTGGCGCCTTGGTAGTCAGGCATGAACGTTCGCACGAACAGCGGCTCGAGCTGCGGTCGACGGGCGACCTCGTATTTAAGCGGGTAGGGGTCCGCGTACCCTCGCGCCTCCAGCTCGTGGAGGGCCGTGCGCAGGACGGCGTCATCGGTAACCACGCCCGTCCAGAAGGGCCAGATATTGCCTTCGCCGGATGGCGTGTTATCGCCGATGGAGTCGATGAAGAAGCCCCGTGCATCCCAGAAGCGATCAAGCAGAATGCTCTGGGGGGCGAGCGCGAGCGGGCGCAAGCGTTCGGGTAGCTCCCAGCCCAGTTCCGCGACCGTCATGGCCAGCAAGGCCACCATGCTGTTCCCAAAGGCGTTGCAGCGGTTGACGATGGTGTCGCGGTGGGCGCTGTACTTGCGGTCACCCCGCACCATGCCGGTGCGGGGGTCCACCACCTCATCCACGTAGTGCCGCACCTCGCCCTCCAGCCACGCTCGGTGCTCCTCAAGGAGATCCTCGGCCCCCACCCGCCGCAGGGCGGCCAACATCAGCGGCAGGCAATCGACGCCGAAGTCGAAGACGTCGACGGGTTGATCGAAATAGTGGATCGTGGTCGTGACATGGCTGCGGCGGCGCTGCCAAGTGCGGATCGCCCACTCATAGGATCGGATGACGCGGTCGGCATGCCCCGGACTGAGGCGAGCCAGGGCCGGGGCGCTGAAACTGAGGTCCCGAGTCCAGAACTGCCGGAAATGCCCTGCGCTGGCTCGATAGTGGGTCCCATCCCAGCACTCGTCGATACACGAGCGGATGATGCCCTCCGCTGTCCCAGTCTGCCGTCCGCGGCTGCGAAGGCCGTGCCGAGCGCGCACAGCCAGGTTGACTGCGTATGCCGCGGCCACCAAGGGCCGCTCGATCAGCTGCCATGTCACGAACCTGCACATTCGCAAGTGGCGGGCCTGCGAAATCGAGTGTGTTCGCGGGCCAATAGTCCCCCGATCGGTAATCCGGTCAGCGGGGCCCATAGTCATTGCCCAATCTTGGTCTGCCGAATACCCTTCGGGTCAGAGGCCAGTCAACGCGTGTTAGCGCCGGGTTCAATAGGGTCTCCCCTCACCTGCGCTAGGGCAGCCGCGTTGGCTGGTCTTCCGTCTGGTCCCTCGGATGGCGGGCCGCTTCGGTCGCCGGCTAGGCGACGGGTCTTTGTCGGTGCCGCCGCTCCGGTTACTGGGGGAGGCGGTAGATGGCTAGCGCGGTCGCACCCAGTACGCGCTGGTCGGCTTCGGCCTAACGCCTGTCATCAGGTACCATCCCGGCATCCTCAGTTGTGATCGGGTTAGGCCTTGCCATCGGGTCGATTTCAGCCTGGGACGCCATGCGTGATCCTGAACGGCGCGAGTGGCATCCACTCCGCGCGAGTCCGCCCGCCTCGGTTGGCCTACGGGATCTGGGTGGCAACGATTGGCGCTGGCGTGGCGGTGGCCCGGCGCGCTGCACAGCCCAGCCAGTAGGTTCGGACCACGCCCCTACGATCCAGGGATGGCCCCTCGGAGCTCTCTCCCAAGCCTGGGTCTAAGCTGAGGCATCGCTGCCCCTCGGCTGGCAAACCTCGGGGTATGGCGGTTCGGCGAGGTGTGGGTATCGGTAGCCGGAGGCCCATCATTCGACGATTACGCGAGTGGCGTCGGCCGATGGGAATACCTGGCCCTGCAGCGGGTCAGTGACCGGCTGCAGGGGCGGAGAGGACCGACAACGGGTCAGCCGTTCTTCGATGAACGGCCGTTTGAGCCGAGAATCCCGCTAAGCAGCGCGTAGCCATCGGGTGTGCCACGCCATCGTTCGCGCAGTTCCTCGTCACCCAGGCGGCGGCGGACGTAGCGCAGGACCAGCACCGCCACCACCACATCGTCGAGTGGACCGAGCACCGGGATGAACTCGGGAATCAGGTCGATGGGGTTGAGGAGCCAGGCCAGCAGTCCGATCAAGGCCAGTCGCACCCCGAGCGGGGTAGACGAATCGCCGAGCAACTGCCGGATTAGGCGCAGCACATCGGGCACAACGCGGACCAGTTGCCCGAGCTGCACGTCGCGCGGTCTGAGCAGCCACAGCACGGCGATGAGCAGCAGCCACACCCCGAGCAGGCTTGCAGCGACGGCGATGAGCGAGGTCCCATCCACACCGTCAGTGTGCAGCGATGCCTAACGGTCCGAACTAGGTCTGCGGCTCCATGCTGGCTGGGTCTGGCTCAGCGTCGGCGAGCAGCACGCGCACGAGGCCACGCAGCCCGAGGTCAGCACTCTCCTCGCGGAGCGCGTCTGCCCTTCGACTGATCCCGCGCCGCTTGATGATCTCTGCATATTCGATCGTCGCGCCGATGAGTCCGGCGATCGAGAGTAGCTGCGCGAAGTCGTGCGAGCTGGGTTGCATGCCTTACCCCTTCCAGGGAGGGAGCCAGCGGGCCCCCTGGGGAAACGCGCAGCCCGCCCCGCCGACCTGACGGCATGCTACGAAGGTCCTGATCTGCCTGGTAAGCCGTGAATAAGTACCGCCGCGTATGGTCCGGTCGGGCCGGCGCTCTGTGACAGCGTGACCATCCACCGTGATAGTGAGCGGCTGGCATCGGACTTGTGTCGTTCAGGCACTCGATGTGCAAGCGCACGCCGCCATGCGACTCCTTCGCTGGCTCGTCCTCGCCTTCGTGCCGGCTGTGATTGGCTACCGGTTTCCTGCGCCCGAGTACTACGCTCGTCTTGAGAAGCCGTCCTGGGCACCGCCGGGGTGGCTCTTCGGCCCCGTATGGACGGTCCTGTACGCGCTCATGGGCATCGCGGCGTGGCTCGTCGCAGGCAAGGGCGGCTCGGCATCTCGCACACCGTTGGCGCTCTGGAGTGCGCAGCTGGCGCTGAACGCCACGTGGACCCCCGTCTTTTTCGGCCTCCGGGCACCGGGGCTAGCGCTCATCAACATCGTCCTGCTGTGGGTTGCCCTTGTCGGGACCGTGGCGGCGTTCTTCTCACGACGGCCCGTCGCAGGTGTCCTGCTCCTCCCGTACCTGGGCTGGGTCAGCTTTGCGACGGCGCTCAACTTCGCGATATGGCGCCGGAACCGGTAGCGGGGCCGCGCTAGCGGCGGGAGTCGGTCATGCCTAATAGCGCGACCTGCGAAAGCGTTGGATAGGCGCCGATGACGGGCGACCACCAGGATCGCCTCCGGGCCGGCGCTCCGTGGCAGCGTGGCCATCTGTACCTCGGATGGCGAGCGGCTGGCGTCGCCGGCCCCTTAGCAAACTAGCCTACTTGATGTCGGACAACCGCTCGCTCAGTTCCCTGGCTGCCAGCTGTACCCGAATACCTGTGCCGGCGTGTCAGTTAGTTGGGTGAGGCCTGTCCCGTCGACGTCGACGATCCACAGATCCTGCCCTTGATCCGGGCCACCCGGTATGGAAGTGAACAGCAGGCGAGTTCCGTCGGGCGACCAGACAGCTCCGCCCTGATCGCTCTTGCCGGCTGCTCCCGCGGTGGTTATGGCCTTCAGTCCGCTGCCGTCCGGATGAATCAGATACAGATCACTGCCCTTCACGCCGATGGGGCCACTCTTCTTGTTGAAAACGATCCAGTCGCCATCGGGAGACCACTCGGCAGCCTCCGTGAACGCGCCCGGCTCGGTGATGGCCTCCACCCCGGAGCCGTCCGCCTGGGCCACGTAGACGGCGGAGGTGGTGAAGTCGGCGGCTCCGGCATCATCGAGGATGGGCGCACCGAAGGCGACTTGCGTGCCGTCGGGTGACCAGCTTGCCGGCGCGCAGCATGAAACGAACGTGCCTTCGGGGTTGAGCCGAGTCAGGCCAGAACCGTCGGAGTTCACCACGTACAGGTCGCCCCCGTTGCAGTCGACCTCGCCGCAGCGCGTCCCCTGAATCAGGAGAAGGCGCGTTCCATCCGGCGACCACTCGAACGGAATATCGTGCACGGGGGCTTGCGTGATCTGGACTGGCGCTGCCCCGCTCAGCGTGAACCCCTCACTCACATAGACACCAGTGCGGCTCGGGTCTGTGTCATCCCATCCCTCGAACACGATCTTGTTCCCGTCAGGCGACCAACCGCCCGGTCCGAGGTTCAAGGTCGGCGGCCCGATCTTGTAGACCTCATAGCCGGTGCCATCGGCGTTGACGGTGGCTGGAAGCACACGTGATGAGGCCTGCGTGTCCGGCACCATGATGATCGTTCCGTCCGGTGACCAGGACGGACAGCATTCAGTCACGTCGGTCAGCCCGGTCTCTGGCGGGTCCCCGTTGACGCCGATGATGAAGGTCTCGAACTGATCGCTCCCAGGCATGGCGCGGCCGAACAGGATCAGAGGGCCTCTGTCGCTAGCAGTCTGCGTGGTCTCGGTGGGGACTGCGGTGGAGCTCGTCGGGGAGAGCCCACGGTCGCCTCCACATGCGGTGACGCACAGCCCAAGGGCCACCACGATAGCGAGACGGTTATCGATGGCTGGGCGTCTCATCACGGAGCGCGCCTCAGCGAGCATACGCTTTCCCTTCGTCCGGCCACGGCCGGCAGGGACCAGCGCGCCCACGGCCGATAAGGTCGCTGGAGTCGAGGTGCGCATTGGCGACTTCTGCTGCTGGTGCTCAGCCACAACCACCCTCCACGTTGGCAGCCAAAGCGACCGCCTCTACGACGTATGGGGCCGCCGCGGCGGCGATCCTTCAATCGCAGCAATCGGTCGACCAACGGGCACCGCCAGAATCGCCTAGGGCCGACGCTCCGTGGCAGCGTGGCCATCTGTACCTCGGATGGCGAGCGGCTGGCGGCGCCGGCCCCAAATCCGTGCCGATGGCAGCCCTCGACGCTTAGCTGGGGGCCTAGCGTGAGCCGCCTTGGAGCCCGGTCAGTTCGGGGTGATGCGCACGACCTTGTCGTTGTTGCCATTTGAGGTGGTCAGGTAGAGCTTGCCAAACGGGCCCATCACCGCCGCCCGCAGGCGACCCCAGCGCATGTTGAACAACGTGTCGCGCATCGTGAGCTTCCAGGTATCGGCCTTGACCCTGAAGCGCCGCAGGTCCGACTCCTTCAGCGTCGACACGAACAGGCTCTTGTTCCAGCTCTCCCAGTTCGCGTTGTTCACGAAGGTGGCGCCGGAGGTGGCCAGGGTCGGGCCCTCGGACGACCATGCCGGAAGCGAGAAGGTCCCGGCGCAGCCCGTATTCACGTGATTCATCCCGGTGACGCACGGCCAGCCATAGTTGCGGCCCGGCCGGATCCAGTTGATCTCGTCGTCGCGGTCGGGACCGTGCTCGGCCGCATACGCGCGATGGGTGATCGGCTCGAAGGTGATGCCCTGCGGGTTGCGATGCCCGATCGAGTACACGATGGTCGGGCGCGCTGTTGCCCGGCCAGATCGGGTTGCTGGCCGGCACGCTCCCGTCCAGGTTGACACGGAGCACCTTGCCGTTGCGCCGATTCGGAATCTGGGCCCACTTGGCGTGGCCGGCGTCGCCCATGGTCACCCACAGCTTGTTATCCGGCCCGACCTGCACGGCGCAGCCGTTGTGGCTGGCGGCCGCGTGCATACCCAACCGGATGATGAAGCGCTGGAAGTCCAGCTTCCACCGGCGGTTGACGTGGTACTTGATCACCTGGTTGCGCCACTGACCCTGGACCTGGCGCGAGGCGCAGACATACGCGAAGCGACTCACTGCGAAATGGGGATCGAGGGCGATGCCCATCGCGCCGGCCTCGCCGTCCGCATGCACCCGAGGGATGGTCGAAGTGCCCAGCAACGGCGCATTGGGCTTGCCGCTCTGGAAGACGCGCACCCGACCCGGTCGCTCGGTGACGAACATCTGGCCGCCCGGCGCGAAGGCCACGTCCCAAGGGATGGTCAGTCCATGCTGGACGACGCCAGTTCCCAGCTTCGGCGCGGCTGCCAGGACCGGCGCGGGCAGCATCGCGGTCAGGCACAGCGCGAGGGTGGCGAACGTGGCGAGACGGAAGCGCGACATCGAGTGTTCCTCTGGCGGTGCGGATCGGTGTCGAGAACTCGCCGACAACCATCATCGGCGGGTTCCCAAGTGCGCTGTCCTTCGTTGACTAGGGACGGTACACCCGAAGGTCCGGCCTTGATGACGACGCCAGCGGGACCGGTTAGTTCTGGACGATGAAGGGCACGGCCAGCACACCGCAGAGGACCTTGCCCTGCGAGACGATCTCATGGCACTCGATCAGGACAAGCCGGTGCACCCCGTTCGCAAAGGCCGTGGTGTCGATCGTCAGCGGGCCCTGATAGCCACCTGCCACGCGAAGGATTTCGGTGCCGGGGTTTCCGTTGTGGAAGTCAGGATCGATGGTTCCGACGAAGCTGCGCTCGGTGAAGCCGGGCATTGGGCCGGGCGTGGCCTTGAGCGCCAGGGTGAACTTGCCCGAGCGCGGCGCCATCGAGTAGGCCGATGTCTTCCCCTGGCCGCCTCGAATCATGGCTTGGGCGTAGTGCCAGTCGATCTTGCCGGGCTCTTCGAAGGACGAACCGCCCATCAACTCGTTGGCATTCCAGTTGGTGTCCGGCTTGCCGTTCTCGATGTCAAGGCCGAGACGTTGGCGCACGATGAAGCGGTTGCCATTCGGTTGCTTGACCGTCCAGTTGAAGATCAGGCCGCGGTAGCCGTCCTTGAAGCAGCGTCGTATCCACCATGACGTGCGTGATGAGCATGCCATCCGGATCCGCGCTCGCGACCTGCGGGTAGGAACGGTGGCATTCAATTTCGGTTTCGTCGTGGATGGTGAAGAAGTTGGTCCGTCCCAGCGCCCCATGCTTCATGAGGCGGACATCGAACGCCACAAGGCCGCTGACAGTCTGATTGAGCGGGAAGCAGGTCCCCATGTGGAGGTGCTGGTCCGGCTGGCCGGGACCCTGGGTCCACCACGACTGAGCCTCGAGGAACACGCGTGGCTCCGCGTAGCCGGCACAGGTCAGCGGATCGGGGGCAGCGAGGGCGAGGGCGGGCCGCAACGCAGAGAGCGAAATTGCAGCCGACACGCACAGGACAACGGCAGCGAGCAACGCGGTGGTCTTCTGCATGGCAGGCCCTCCCGGTCCCTCCCCGCAGTGTGAGCCGGTGCCCGCCCCACCGTAAAGCGAGCAAGCCCACGCTAAACCGTTCCGACACCCGACAGAATGGCCGGAGCGGAGTTCGTCGTGATGGGCGGCATCGTTTGGGTCCGGATGCAGAACACCTCGGGTCGGGGCAATAGGTAGTTGCTAATCGAAAACGCGCCCTTCGGCTGGGCCGCCTCCTAGGTGCCACGCCTGGTGCAAATGGCGCGGACTGAGGCCGAGCCGCTGAAGGCATTCGCTTCGGGCCTTCACCTGGAAGGGCCGAATGGGGTCGGCGCCCTGCCACCCGGTGAGAATTAGGTGCCGGGTGGCAGCACGCGCCCGACCACGTTTTTGAACTCGTCCGTGGCGAAGGGCTTGATCAGCACGGGCACGTCGAGCTTCGATAGACGGTTCAGGAGCGGCTTGACCTCGTTCGCAGCGCCTGTGCTAAGGACGATCGGAATCTTCTGCGTCGCCGGATTGCTCCGCAGCGCCTCGATGACCTTGAGGCCCGCTACGGGGTGCGCCCCGGCTTGGAGGTCGATTACCAGGGCATCGGCACGCGCCTTTAGGACCTCTTCCGGATTGGGATCGAGTTCCAGGCGCGGCACGGCACGATGGCCCATCTCGGCGAGGAGTGCTTCGTACACCTCGAGCATGTCACGATCGTCGTTGACGACAAGGACGATAGCCATGAGCGCTGAATCTGCATCCGCCGTGCCCGCTCACAGCGAAGCCACACGAGACTGAGCTATGGCCGCGCTTCCTTAGCAAAACTCACGCCTTCGCTGGAGTGCCAGGAATAAGTCAGTCCACATGCCGAGCATCGGGCTGTCCGAGTGCCCCATCCATCGGTCCGAAACGAGGCGCGATACGGACCATCCTGGTGATGGTGGAATACAAGCTCGGATCCATGGTCCGATTCTTGGATTTCCCAGCCCTCGGTCCATTCCACCATCGCCACGGCGTCGCAAAGCCGTCCCTCCCGAGGCGACGCCTCTCTACCGCGATCCCTCACTCTGGTTCCCCTGTCTGCGTGGCGGCGACTCGATGGCCTGGCTTCAAGGCCCTCGCCGACGCGGGGTAAGGCAACTCGCGTGCCAACCGGTGGAGCATGCCGCGGGCGCCGACGTGGGCCGCTCGCTGAGCCAGAGACGGCGCGGTCCTGG
Source organism: uncultured Chloroflexia bacterium (assembly GCA_963720505.1). Taxonomy (GTDB): domain Bacteria; phylum Chloroflexota; class Limnocylindria; order QHBO01; family QHBO01; genus DASSCW01. Next base: position 128,668 of record CAVRFT010000002.1, on the reverse strand, counting down.
CAGAACCTGTCCGCCACTTTCCCCTTCGCTAAACGTCTCGGAAAGATCGTCTGAGCGTGCGGTAGCAGCATCGAGTGCAGCTGACGTCCCGAGTCCCTAGCAACCGGCACGCGGCTTGCGATGGGAGCCGGCTCACGCACCGGGGGACGACGTGGACCGTCGGCGGGTCAAGCTTCAGCTGCGATTGATCGTGGCGATCGTAGGTGCCGAAGCGCGGCGGAAGCAGGGTCGGGACCTCGAAGATCTCGCGCAGCGGTCCTCGGCGTTGCTCGACGCCGTCGCTATCGAAATCCAATCCGAGGCCGACCTTGAACTATTAGCGCTATTGGCAAGGGGCAGAACTGCGGTGAATGGTCTTACCGCTAGAGATCAAGCCGAGGAAGCGGACTAATTCGGCTCCTTCGCCGCGTTGCCACCACGTGACGAGTCCGCGGAAACCGTTCCCGTGTCGCGGATCCCACCGTCGACCATCGCTGCCGAAGCCGTCACGTCGGGCAGGGCGAAGGCCTGTGAGATTGCGTGTTCGAGATGGGCCACCTTAAATGGCTTGAGGACCACCTTTACGGCGTTGGCCGCCAGCCAACCCTCCTGCTCGCGCACCCACTGCGTCGCGGCGCTGCACACTATCACCGGAATGTCTTCTGTCGGCGGGCTCATCCTGATCTTTTGAAGCAGCGCCCAGCCCTGCAGCTCGGTGGGTCCGAGCATGATGTCGAGGATGATCAGATCAGGCTGGATCTCCGTGACCTTGGCCAAATCGTCAGGCGAGAAGCTCCAGGCCGTCATGCGGTGGCCCAGGTTCTCAATGATGTCGCGAAACAGATCGAGGATCTCCTCCGTGTCGTTCACGACCAGGATGTGCCGGGACTCTGGTGTCGTTGCCTACCATCAAGATCTCTTCGTTGGGAGTACGGATTACGTCTTACCGCACATACGGCCGACGCGGACCCAGGCACTACTCAGTTCAGCAAGCGGCATGCCCTAACCGCAAGTGATTCATCGTCGCCGCTGCTCTACGCCGCGGGAGTGACACGATAAGGAGCGGCTGGCCTCGCCGGCCCTAGCTGAGATTGGTTTCGCGCACACGGGCGTCACGTCAACGCATACTCGCTCGGTGTCTGCCAAGCCCAAGTGGGGAACGACGCCACGCAAAAGCGTTGAGGCCGAAGTCAAGCGTGCGGGGAAGGCCGCGGTGGTGGAGGGCTGCCGCGCACTGCTAGCGGGTCGCGAGGCAGATCCGCGACTGATCCTGGCGCTTGGTGGTCGGCCGGCTCGCTGGGCGGCTGGCTTCGATGAGCCGCCAGGCCCGACCTACTGGCTGCGGGTGTGGGCGGCGCGTGGGCTCTTGTGGGTATGGGATGACGAGGCGACGCCGTCGGTCCTCGCCGCTCTGGGCGATGATGCCTGGCGCGTCCGGGAGATGGCGACGCGGGTGGTAATCCGTCATCACGTTCGCGGCGCCCTCCCGAGACTGCAGCGACTGCGGAAAGACCCTAACGCGAGAGTCCGCAAGACAGCGGAGCGAGCTGTCGTCGCACTCACCGCCGGCGAGGAGCCTGCCATCGTTTGAGCCGCTCCGTGCCAGCGTGGCCATCTGTAGCTCGGATGGCTCGCCGCCGCCCCTATCTTTTCGGTCGCGCTCCGCGTATCGTTCGGTGTCCGAGCGCAACGCTGAGATACTTTCGTCTCAGCCAGCTACACGCGGCCTCCTTGCCGGGCAATCATCGCGGGCAGGATCTGAGCTCCCACTACCTGGACGACGGCAGGTCCAAGAGGAGTTCAGCTGTGTCTGACTCACAAGGCGCGAAGCGAGTCCCAATGGACTCGATGCGCAAGACCGCGCTCGTCGCGGGCATCCTCTACCTGATCACCTTCATTTCGGTCCCGGCCCTACACGCGTGGGCCGTGGCGACGTTGACGGCTGCTGATCCCGCAAAGGTCGGGCGGTGCAGGTGACCCCAGCCTCCTATGGCTCTGTCGCGAGCACCTGGATCGGGCCGCTGGGAAGGGCAACGCAGAGTTCCACCTTCCCCCGGTGAGCCGGGAGAAGAGAATTGCCTTGTTCAGGATGAAGGTGCCCGGCGGGGGGGGGTGCCGGTCACAAACATTTGCAGCTGCCCCTCCACGACCACTGGACCCACGAAGCAGCCCCGGCCATACTGCACCGCTCGGAAGACTGGTTGGCTCGTCTGAGACTGCAGTTCGGTAGTTGAGGTGCCGGCCCGGTTGATCCGACCCATCCGGATCGGGTCGCCGGCGGCGGCTTCAGCGGGGGCAGCGCGTCCGATGGCTGAAGCCGCCCAGACGCCGAGGCCGCCCAAGGCTCCGGCCAGCAGGGCGCGACGCGAGCGCGGCGCGGTTTGGGTTGATTCAGCGGTCATGAGTTCCCTCCTGCTCGAAGCGGCGGACTGCCGCGCAGAGCGGAGCCTAGTCGCGCAACAACCGCCGGTCTACGATCCGGGTTAGAGCGGCCCTGGGCGCCCTCTAGTAGGCCTGGGTCAGTGCGGAGGCATCGCTGCCGCTGGGCTGGCAGATCCTCGGCGTGTGGCGGTTCGGCGAAGAGTTGGTATCGGTGGCCGAAGGTCCGACGTTCGAGGAGTACGCCAGTGGCGTCGGGCGATGGGAGTACCTGGCTCTGCAGCGCCTCAGCGATCGGCTGCGGGAGCGGAGAGGGCCAACCACCGGATGACGCCAACCGAGCGATTCAGCGCCGGGCTGGCTGTGGTCGTGCTGCTCGTGGCGTGTACGCCAGCGGAATCGCCGGCCCCGGTGCGCCGCACGATGACTGGGTCATTCACCATCGAACTGCCCGCCGGCGAAGACTTCACCGACCTCGGAGACGGGACGTGCGTGGGAGCCGGAAAATACGCGGACCTCGCGCCAGGCGCCCTGGTGCGGGTGACCAGTCCGACCCAACAGTTACTTGGCGAAGGGCAGCTGAGTGAGGGGATCACTCCTCCGGATGAATTCCATCCGGTCGGGTGCAAGTTCTTCTGGGAGGTCACCGATCTTCCTGATCTCGGTCGCTATGTGATCCAAGTGGCTGATCAGCCGCACGTCTTCCTCCCATCGTATTGGCTGAAAGGGCAGGACTGGCAGATAGAATTCTCCGTCGACGAACTGAGCTAAGCGGGCCGGTGAGCGGCCACCGCCACCATCGACCAGGGCCGGCCAACTCGAGATGCTCATGACTGGATTCGGAGATTGGAGGAAGGCTGGATGGTCAAGGAGCACGGCAGCGTTATCATCCGCCGCCCCATCGAGGAAGTCTTCGCGTATGTGACTGACCTCACTCACTCGGCCGCTTGGCAGGCCCAGCTCTTGGAGGCGCGGAAACTGACCGACGGCCCCGTCGGCGTAGGCACGCGATACGTGTTCGTCCGTCAGTTCATGGGGCGGAAGATGGAGGCCGCCAACGAGTTCGTGGCATACGAGCCGAACCGGAAGGTCCAGTTCCGGTTCGCGTCAGGTCCCATGCAGGGCCAAGGCACGTACCTATTCGAAGCGACGCCCGACGGTACGAAGGTGACGTCCATAGTCGAGATGCAGCCGGGCGGACTGTCTCGACTCGCGACGCCGCTGATCGCCGCTAGCCTGAGACGCGAAATCGCCGCAGGCCTCCCGGTTCTCAAGGAATTGCTAGAGCGACAGGCGTCGCGGCAATAAGCCGCCGATAAGGGGCCACCGCCATCATCGACCAGGGCCGGCGCTCCGTGGCAGCCTGGCCATCTGTACCTCGGATGGCGAGCGGCTGGCGTCGCCGGCTTCTACGGTGTAGCGGGCATATTGGTACCCTCGCGCAGCCCAAGGTTTCGTACCCGGCTTGTGCCCATAACCGGGCGGCGCAGGCCGTTGCTTGCGGCGAGGTGATGGGCCTGCTGCAGCACTTGAGGGACACTGACGCCGATGAGCGATGCCGCCAGGGAGATAGGCCGCCGGGTCCTCGTGACTGGGATGGCAGGGTCCGGGAAGAGCACCTTCTCACGCTCGCTTGCGGCGAAGACCGGCTTGCCGGTCATTCATCTCGACCTCCATTTCTGGAAGCCTGGCTGGGTTGCGCCGTCGGAGCTCGAGTGGCGCGAGAAGCAAAGCGGCCTGCTCGCCGGCGCCGCGTGGATCGCCGACGGCAACTACCACGAGACACTCGACCTCCGCCTCAAACGCGCGGACACCGTTGTCATTCTCGACACGCCCTGGTGGGTGTGCGCCGGACGCGCGTTCCTGCGCGGCCTGCGGAAGCCGGTTGGGGAGATGCCCGAAGGGTGCGACGATTCGTCCTGGCGACGGTTGCGCGACGAGTGGCGGTTGGCCATCGTCATCTGGCGGAACCGCCGGTCAGAGCCCCAGCGCGAACACGAGATCATCTCGCAGTGCGGGCAGCACGCGGTCCTTCACGCGCTCGGGTCCAAACGGGCAGCTGAGGAATTCCTCGACGGGTTGGACGGTCGCGTACACGCAAGCCACTAAGCGACTGGAGAATCCGCGTGGGCCGGCGCTCCGTGGGCAGCGTGAGGCGGCGCTTGGGCATGGACGACGGGCTTAGCCTTTGCGTGATTGCAGGCGCACTGGAATGTCAGCAGTGCGCCGCGAGGCACGGAGGAGTCGGCTATGACCGCGCCCATTCAAACCTCCACGTCCAAGCCGCGCAGCCGTCGAGCCCTGCTGGCCGGCGCCCTTGGCGGCGTCGGCGCCTGGGCGGTCGGTGTCGCCAGTCGCGCCAATCCGGCGCAGGCCGCCAGCGGTGATCCGCTGATTATCGGGGTGGACAACACATCGACCAGCAACACCAGCTTGGTGAACACCAATCCGGACGGTGGCGTGGGTCTCGGGGCGCAATGCGTCGTTGGAGGGGGCCTGTTTGGAGCCAGTCAGCAATACGTGGGTATCGTCGGCCGCACGTTCGCGACGAATCAGCCGGCCATCCGGGGAGAGGGAGACGGGAACCACACTGGGGTCGTCGGCTACAGCGGCAATAGTTCCGCTACGCCGCCAGTCGGCAATCGCAAGACCGGCGTATATGGGTACGCGGCCCAGGACACCTTAAGCAAGGGCGTGTGGGGCCACAGCCCCAAGGGTCAAGGCGTCCGCGGCAGCAGCGACGACGGCTGGGCGGGTTACTTCGACGGCAAGGTCTTCACCAACCGCTTCATCGAACTGGCGGAGATCGCCAACCCCCAGGCGCCAAACATCAACCGGGCCCGGCTATTCCTTCGCGACGTCGCGGGCCGGACCCAGTTGTGTGTCCGGTTCCACAACGGCGCAATCCGGGTCCTGGCCTCCTCATGACCGCGCTCGGCGCCTTCTCCCAAGCTTGGACCTCGGCTGAGGCTTCGCTGCCGCTCGGCTGGCAGATCCTTGGCGTCTGGCGGTTCGGCGAGGAGTGGGTATCGGTGGCCGAAGGTCCGGCTATCGATGACTACGCCAGCGGCGTAGGCCGATGGGAATACCTAGCCCTGCAGCGGCTGAGTGACCGGCTGCGCGAGCGGCGCGGGTCGACGACAGGCTGATGCGCGTTGCAGTGACGTACATCGGGGCGGCGGTGGTTGGCCTGCTTGTCGCCGCCAGCCTGTACCACTCCGGCAGTGCGACGTCACTGGCGGGGGTGCCAACCGAGTTCGAGTGCGACGGGTCGACGCATACCGACAACCACTTCACCTCCGAGGGGATCCCCGCATGTGGAGCATGGGGAGTCACCATCCTCCGCAAGGACCTCGAATACCCCGACGGGCTTGACGCCCTAGACATCGAGCGGCTCGAGATGGAGCAGGCGCTGTGGGGCTATGTGGATCGGTGCACGGTCACGGCCTTCCTCAGGGACACGGGCGTCGAGTTCGAGCAGGAAGTCCCTTGCTGGGACGAATCATGACGAAGGGGTTCCTCCTCGCCATTGCTGCCGTCCTGACGACGGGATGCCAAGGCCTGCTTGCCTCGCCAACTCCCGAGCACAACTCGAACCTGCAAAACCCGGCCATCGGCGTGCACTACCCGCACACCGCATCGGTCCACTGCGGCCTTCAGCTGGTCTACATCAATGGCGCGGTCTGGATACCGGCGGAGGTGCCCACCGGGGCGTTGGTGGTTGGGGCCGATGTGAAGGTGACCGACGGCAATTCCGTCTGGGACCACGGCAGCATCGTGCTCCGCGACCCCGACACGGCCATCTACACCAGCTCCGGGGGAACGGAGGTGCCGCTGCGTCCGTGGCTTGAGGGGATTGACGCCGAGCCTGGCGGTTGCATCTAAGCCGCCAGCAAGCGGTCACTGCCAGCATCACCCAGGGCCGGCGCTCCGTGGCAGCGTGACCATCCCCCAGGATTGGCGAGCGGCTGGCGTCGGCGGCCCTACTATTGAGCCTATGGCCCGACTCGTCGCGGCTCCCGTGCTCGCCCTGGCACTCGTCGCGTGCGGCGATGCCGGTACAAACGCCGAGTGCATATCCGCGCCGGAGTCCGAAACGGCGATCTCCGAGCGACTCGCCGTCCAGGGCGGGGAGTTCCTCCACCACGCGTACGCAGTGGCGCTGCCGCCGAGTTCGGACTTCGACTTCGTCGTCGCAGCAGAAATCGACGGAGGAGACTTCATGGGGGAGGGCGACATCGGATTGTGGGCGGTGGATGAACTTCGAGACGGCCCGTTCTACGCCGTCAACAGCGTGGCGAAGATATCCACAAACTGGCATGCCGCGGCAAAGGACGGATTACCTGTCGACGTTGGCACCGTCGCGGGCTCGGTCCAAGCCTACGGCGCGTTGGTTTGTGTGGAGGCCAGCTACGGTGTCAGAGGCGTTGAGTGAGGTTGGCCGCGCTCCGTGGCAGCGTGGCCATCTGTATCTCGGATGGCGAGCGGCTGGCGGCCCGGCCCTAAAGGCCGCCGAACGCGACGGTGCGGCCCGCCCACGCACCGTGAGTGGGCGAACCGCATCGTGTGTTGGTTCAGGTCTTGGGATTCATCACCACAGTGGATGTCGCGGCAGTGATGGCGCCCATCCGGGCATCCTTCGGCTTGGTTCCGTCCGGCCCGCCGATGACATACGCGATCATCGCCACGAGGCCAAAGCTGAGCACGCCCAGGACCAGGAGCACGACGAACCACGTCTTGTCCTCGAGTTGGGCAGTGTTCAGCAGTGCTCCGATCCAGGAGACGAGCCCGCCGACGAATCCGCCAACGATGGTCAACACCGCGACGAATGCCAAGCCGACCATACCCCACGCCGCCGGCGTCGCTTGAATCCCAACGACGTCGGGCCCGTTCATCACAAAGGCGTCGTTGATGTACGCGTACCAGACGGCAGCGAATCCCAGGACGACGCCGGCGATCACCGCTACGATGCTGCTCAGGAAGACCTTGGTGACTGTTGGCTTTGACATGACTGTTACCCCTCCTTTGGGTGTCGACGACCAAAACCGCGTCGTCGCCTTGGCCAACATCGCGCTCTTCAGCCAATCACGCCAGAGTCGTACAACCTGAAGAATCGGAGCCGAAGGTCATAGACTTCGTGGATGGCACCCTTGGGCGCCCTCTCGCAAGCCTGAATATCCGCTGAGGCATCGCTGCCGCTCGGCTGGCAGATCCTTGGCGTGTGGCGGTTCGGCCAGGAGTGGGTATCGGTCGCCGAGGGTCCGGCCTTCGATGACTACGCCAGCGGGGTGGGGCGATGGGAATACCTGGCCCTGCAGAGGCTCAGCGACCAGCTGCGGGAGCGACGCGGGTCTAGTACGGGCTAGGCGGGGACGTGGGAGCGTTGAGTCAGCAGTCCTCGCGGCTCCTCGGAGCGGCCACGGCCAGTGTCTTGGTGATGCTGGGCGTGGCGGTCCCGATCCTGGTGTCCCAGTTCCTGCCCAGTGCCGATGCGTTCGGCGCGGGGATGCCAGAGGGGATGGTGGACACTGTCATCAGCACCAACGGGATGGTGACGGTTGGCCTGGCGGTCGTGGTCGGGCTGCTGTGGTACGCCTTCAACGGCTCAGCTTTGGGGCGGACCGCCACCATCGTGATCGCCGTGCTCGGCGTGACGTTCTTGCTCTACGTGTCTTGGGGAAACTGTCTGATCCCGCACGAGTATTGCTCGGCGATGAGGTAATGGCCCCGATAAGCCGTTGGGTAAGCGGCCACTGACAACATCGCCTGGGCCGGCGATCCGTGGCAGCGCGGCCCTCCCGTGAGATGGTGAGCGGCTGGCGTCGCCGGCCCACCAAAGCGGATTTAGCGGTCGCCCACGGCAGGCGGGCGGCCCTCAGCGGCGGCCTCCATGACCGCCAGACGCACGTAGTACTCGGGCAGCTCGCGCAGGTGGGCCAGTGCGATCTTCGCTGTGAGCAGCGGGTCGTCGCCGGTCACGTTGGTGAGCGGGTCGCGGCGACCATGCTCCAGCTCGACTTCCATCCCGGCACGGAGTTGCTCCAGGTCCACCTCGTCCGCCACTCCCAGTTCAGCGGCCAGGGCGGCGACGTCATCTCGTGAGAAGGCTGCGGTGGTAGTCACAGGTCTATCTCCTTTTCATGAATCAACACGAGCCACGACGATCGACGGCGGCCAGATGAAGACCGCCGAATCGCCGCCCCACACCCGCTGCATCCAGGAACGGCCTCGCCCGTGCCAGCCTGGTTCTTGGCGGGATTCGCTGTGCGAGCAGCTTTGTGATTGACGGCGATTCGACGGTCGCCGAGTTGATCATCGGCCGACGAAGAGCACAGCACAGGTGGCAAGCGGCACTGTCTTCCGGGCCAAAGGTCACTGCCAGCCGATGCGCTGCAGCGCCTCCATCCTCTTATGGCGAGCGGCTGGCGTCGCCCGCCCTACCATGTGCGTCCATGCCACCGCTCTATCGCCAGCTCTAGGGAGGCCAATGCATGTCCACGGAACAGAACAAGGCGGTCGTCCGACGGTTCATCAATGACGTTCTGGTCGGTGGCCAGGTCGACCTTGTTGACGACCTGCTTGGTGCGGACTATGTGAATCGCGGGATGGGGGATATGGACCGCGCCAGTTTCAAGGCATGGCTGAACGTCGCCTCCGCCGGTCCCGGTAGCCGGATGGAAATCAGAGACCTAGTCGCCGAGGGAGATTCGGTGGTGGCCCGCTTCAGCTACGTGATCACCCCGGACAATGGTGAGCCGATCGTCGCCCGCGGCCTGACGTACTACCGGCTCGCAGATGGCAAGATCGTCGAAGACGACCCGATCACCTCGCCAGATCTGACGCAGCTGTTCGCCTCCCAGATGCCGCCGACCGCCGACTGAGCCGCTGGCTGCGCCGGCCCATGACACGCTGCCTGCAACGCGGTACCAGCTCAGTGGGAGATGAGTAGGTGTGACTAAGTACGCGAGCGTCGCCGACTACATGGCCGGCCTTCCACGAGACCGTCGGGCGACGATGGAGGATCTGCGGCGGGCGGTAACGGCGGCCGCGCCGGAAGCGACCGAAACGATCGCTTACAACATGCCGGCGCTGCGGCTAGACGGCAGGTTTCTCCTCTCCTACCAGGCGTTCAAGAATCACTACAGCCTGTTTCCGTGGTCGGACCACATGGCCGCGCAGTTGGGCGATGCGTTGAAGCCGTACATGTATGGCAAAGGAACTATTCGCTTCCCAGCCGACGAGCCGATCCCGGCTGACCTCGTGCGCCAAATCGTCGGGCTTCGTATGGACGAGGTTCGGGCGACGCGGTGACACATCGCGCTGCTGGAGGGCGATGCCTAGGCCGTGGTTCGCAGCGTGCCGCGTAAGCGGCCAGCGCCAGTCTTGATCAGGGCCGGCGCTCCGTGGCAGCGGGGCCATCTGTACCTCGGATGGCGAGCGGCTGGCGTCGCCGGCCCTATCGTGTGCGTCGGCCAGGCACCGAGTGATCCCATGGGAATGACTTTCGGCACTGGCGGGATTGAGCCGCAGAGGCAACGATCCAGTGAGAGTCGTGCAGATGGAGGCCAGCCATGAACTGGCGCTTGATCCGTTGGGCCGTCGCCGGCATCGCGGTTGCCGTCGAGGTTGTCGCTTTCATCGTCTGGCGGCAAAGACGGGACGCGGAATCAACTGAGGCTTCCCAGCCGCTGCATCACGCCGTGAAGAGCCGTATGCCTTCTCCCAGGAGACACCTCGAGCGCGGCCTTGTCTCGTTGATGGTGGCAGGAGCTCTCACCTTGCCCGCTGTTCCGGTTACCGGAGCAGCTGCCCCTGATCGAGTTGCCACATCGCATCCACAGATTCTGTCGCTCGCCGGTCAGCAGCAGGCGGCATTGGCGGAAACCATCTCTCCCCTTGCCGGGGATGCAAACGAGCCGCAAGTGGCGATCGACAGCAAGGGCAACGCGCTGGTGGTGTGGGGTCGCTCCGACGGCTTCCACGGCCGGATCCAGCTCCGCCGCCGCTTTGCGTCGGGCAGCCTCAGCCCGGTCCAGACCCTGTCGCCCGCTCACCGCGACGCCTCGCAGCCGCAGGTCGCGCTCGATGGGAACGGCAATGGGCTGGTGGTGTGGACGCTGTGGAATGGGAACAACCACGTCATCCAACTGCGCCGCCGCGCGGTTTCCGGAACGCTTGGCCCGGTGCAGACCCTCTCCGGCCTCGGGTTTGACGCATACGGACCGCAGGTCGCGATCGATCGGCACGGCAATGCGGTGGTGGTCTGGACCGGCGCCGAGCAAGCAGGACCCTACCGTATCCAGCTCCGTCGCCGCTCCGCGTCGGGCACGCTGGGCCCGATCAGGACGCTGTCTCCCGGGGCCGCCGCGTATCCACAGCTGGCGATGGACACCAACGGCAACGCGCTAGTGGTGTGGACGCACCACGACGGCACTAACGACCGCATTCAGCTCCGCCGCCACTCGGCCGCCGGCAGCCTCAGCGCGGTGCAGACCCTGTCACCGGCCGGTGGAGATGCTAGCCGTCCGCAGGTCGCGATCGATCGAAACAGCAATGCGGTGGTGGTGTGGTCGGGCGTCGGGGGCATCCAGCTGTGTAGCCGCTCGGCAGCGGGCACGCTCAGCGCGGTCCAGACCCTGTCAGCGGCAGGTGGTGACCTGCCACAGGTTGCGATCAACGGGAACGGTGCCGCGCTGGTGGTATGGCAAGGCTACGACGGCCCCAAGCCGAGGATCGAGCTTCGCCGCCGCTCGGCCACGGGCGGCCTGAACGCGGTACAGATGTTGTCGCCGGCCGGCCTCGAGGCCTACCGTCCGCAGCTGGCGATCGATGCCGCCAATAACGCGCTGGTGGTCTGGCAGCTGTTCGACGCGACGGGCCTCGCATCCATCCAGCTCCGGCGCCGCACGGCATTGGGCCACCTCGGCATGGTCCAGACCCTGTCAGTGCCAGGCCCGCGGGCCTCAGATCCCCCGGTGGCCATAGACGCCCGTCGCAGCGCCCTGGCGGTGTGGAGTCACTACGACGGCACGACGTGGCGAATTCAGGCCGCGCGACCCGATCGCTGACCGCGCAGACAGGAACCGAGCCGCTGCCCCGTTTCGCGGTGCCGCAAGCTCCTTCCTAGGCGCTCTGCGGCCGCCCGTTCCCCCTGGCGAGCGGCTGGCGTCCGGCACTACTCCTCGTCTTCAGTCGGCGAAGCGGTGAGACGTCACCACGAAGTGAGTGCGACACGCGAACATATCCAGGCGTGAAAGCGGATCGCCGTCGGTGCCGCACTGCTCGGCCCCCGGATCATCGAAATGTCCGGTGACACCGATTCGGCCTTCGTGCGTGGCCGGTAACGCATCAAAGTGCACGATGATGCGCCGGTCGTCAGAGAGGCGTTCACAGATGTCCGGCAAACAGTTGCGGAGTGCACAGCTATCGTGCCAGGCAGTTCCGCTGGTATCGGTCGCACAGCCGTCCAGTGTGCCGCGAAGCGTCAGCTCCTCGCCCGCGTAGCAGCCCACCCAGATAGCAGATGGCATCGCCCAAAGTCTTTCGCTCGTGGGAGCATCCTCACAGTTGAGGGCAGTCGGTCGGAGCCATACCTCGCCCTGGCCTCCCGCGGCGACCCAGCCCGATGGCGGCGGTTCGAACCCATCGGAATCAATCGGTCTGATGAGCCACCATTCGTAACCGTTGGCCTGGACCGGGCCGTCCAAAACGGTGACCGGGACATGGGTGACGGTTCCAAGAATGTCAGAGTCCTGACCGGTTCCTGGCGCTGACCGGACAACGAGATCGCTTGTCACAACCTCTGCGAACCCGTCGATGGCCAGTCTCGACTGATCCACCGTCGGGCTAGGCAGCGTTGTCTGGATGGACGACGCGCCTGGGGACGGGATTGCGGTCCCCGCCGGTTTGGTTTCCGACGGTGCGGTGGTAGCTGACGAGTTTCCCTGAGCCGAGCAGGCGGCGAGGACGCACAGGGCAGGAAGAAGCAGTCGTAGCGCTGAGCTCACCACCCCGAGAGCCTACACAACTCAGTCTGCGGGAAGGTCGTCAGGGACCGGGAGCGCATCTAGCTCCCGCTGGGCTTCGGCGGCGATGATGCCGATCTGCCCCTCGCTCCAATGTGTCGGCATTGCGGACTTTTGACGCCCCGTCGCATACTCGCCGCATCGGACCGACGGCGCCGTCTTGCACGGAGCCGCGAGCGGCCAGCGTCATGTCACCCCAGCCCAAGGAGGCCACATGCCGCACCTTCTGCTGTTCCTACACATCACCTTCTTCATCACCGCGATCACGATCTCCTATGGTCCGCTTGTGCTCCTGCGGGTGGCTTACCAGACGGGCGAGGTCGGGAACATCCGGGGCCTGGCCGTGGTGCACTCGCGTCTGGGGCTGCTGACCTTTCTGATGTACCTGTTCGGAGGGATCTTCGGGGGGCTCACCGCGATCGCCTTCGGGTTCGACCTGCTCGCACCATGGCTGGTGATCGCCTACGTCGCCTTCGCGATCGCGATGCTCACCGGCCTCACCGCGAACCGGACATGGCCGCTACGTCTCGCTGAGGCGGTCAAACGAACCCCGGACGGACCGCTCACGCCTGAGATCCAGGACCTGTTCATGAACCGCCGGACGTTGTCGGTGTTGGCAATCGATATCGCCTGGTTCTTTGTGATCATCTTCGACATGGTGATCAAGCCATTTTCGTGACACGGCACGCCCCACCAGCAGTACGCCAGGCCCTGCGGCGGCTCAGCGACCGGCTGCGCGAGCGGCGCGGGTCGACGACGGGATGATGGGAAGCCTCATCGCGCTGACCGCCTCGACGTCGCGCGTGCCGCGTTCGCTGCTTGCGATGCTCCTCCTCAGCGCATGCGCCGCCCCAGGCGCTTCCGTGCCAGCCTCGATTAGCAGCGCCTCCCCTTCAGCGATACCGACAGCGGCCCGAACGCCACGACCCACTCCACCGCCTGAGCTGGTAGGCGAGTGGCGAGCGGAAACCGCCGGCGGGGACACGGTCATGCTGGACATCATGGAAGATGCGACCTACCGCCTCGAAACCGGTATTGAGCAGGTGCTGGGCATGCTCAACGTCGAGGCAGGGGAAGTGACCTTGCTGGGCGGCATGTGTGGAGTGGGCACCTACCAATGGTCCGTCGAGGACGACGTCCTTCGTCTCGTGTTAGTTGATGACGCATGCCCGGGCCGTCGCGGCGCGATCGATGGCAGGGAGTTCGAGCGGGCTCCCTAGCGGCTGGCGTCGCCGGCCCTAGACCTGCTCCATCGGGGACGATCGGTCCTTCCAGCGTCTGCGTTCACCCTTTGGATCCGGCGCCAGAATCAGTGCTGCTTGGTGCCTTTCCAGGTTCCGGTCAGCGAGATCTTCGAATCGCTGCAGGCCTTGGCGGACCAAGTGCCGGACATCGACGTGCCGTTGACCTGGCCCTCGAAATGGATGGGTTGCGGCGTGACGATCCAGCCGAAGCTGAGCGTCGAGCCGTCGACGTTGCCGTCGACCGTGCCGTCCGAACAGTCCGTCTTGGTCAGGTCAACGGTCCCACTGAACTTGTTGCCGGTCTGCTTCACCTTCATGGTCCAGCCGCCGGTGCCGGAATAGGGCGGGTCGATCTTCCAGGTGCCGCTCCAGGTGCCCGTCAGGCCGACCTCGGCCTGGCTTTCGCTTGGGGGGACGGGGTGGCCGCCTCGGTCGGCGATGGCTGCTGAAAGGCGGAGGGGGCGACGCTCGGGCTCGACGCCACGCTCGCGCTGGACGCCGCGGGCGCCGTGGAACAGCTCGCCATCAGCAGGAGAGCCAGGGCGCAGATGAGCACCGTGACGCTTCGAGGACGTTGGGCGATCTGGCGGGGCTGCATCGGCTCAGTTACCTATGAGAACGGGGGATCACGGCTGCCTTCGCGAGCGTACCACCACGTGCCAGGCCCGTTGTGTGCCTGGATCAGGCTGAGCCGCTGCGATGACCCGTGTGGGGGCTCCCTCGTCGAAGTCGAATGAAGACACCCACCGGCGGTCCCGTGGCAGCGTGGCCATCCCCAGGATGGCAAGCGGCTGGCGTCGCCCCGCGCCGCTACATTTGTCACTCACGGCAGCGTCTGTCGTCATGGCCCGGTGTTGCTAGTACCAACGCCGGGCCATACCCATATGGGTGGGAGGTCCTCTGCGGGAGCTCAACGGGAATGGCTCTACCGCAGGCCTTGGCGGCCATCGCCTAGATCGCCAGTGGCCCGGCAACTCGCCAAGACCACTGACCGTATTAACAGAGACTTCGATGGACGCTCCGCGGTGCTTGTGCGCACTACGTGCAAGCCTTGATAGTTGACATGCAAGAGGTCACTGGTTCGAGTCCACTGTCGCCCACCAGACCCTCCCGAGCACCATATGACCCCCACATCGGCGGTAATCGCGTTTTCGGCGAGTGCTTTCGCGAGTGGCGCGGGCCTGAGCTTCGCCATGACGAGAGGTCTAGGTAGCTGGGTCAGGCGCGCCCGCGACGCGGTCATGCAGTGTCTTCGCAATATCCTCGATCTGCTGCTCGGTGATCTTTCCAGGAGGCGCGAAGCCCTCCATCTGATACACGAATGGGCCGTCCGCGAACGTGATCGTGTAGGAGTCGGAAGGGTCGCCCTCCTCGCCAGTTTCCGCCAGTCGCTCGGCGGTGACGGGGCGTTGTACCCCCTTCGCATCGGGCACCCCGGACACGTCGAACTCCTCGATCCGCGCCGCGCAACTACCCGGGCACGGCTGAAGCGCGTTCTCGTGCAGTAGGTCAACGGCCGTACGTGCTCCGCCCTGCGAGTCGAACTGGACAACAAGTATTCGAACGTGAGCTGCATCGCGCGTATGCGGATCCGCCGGGGGTGTCCGGGATGAAACGCGTGTCGTGGATGGCCGAAACGAAACCGGCCTCCTCGAGCTTGTCCGGGTCGATCTCGGCGGCCCGGACGTCCCGCCAGGCTGCGAACTCGCCGAGGGTTCTGCGGTCTGCCGCGTCTCGACTGGATCGGGGAGGGAGCCGGGCACATCGGCCTCGTTGAGTACACGCTCTTCCAGCGCGAGCGGCGGCGCGCTGCAGGCGCCGAGGGCTGCCGCGATCGCCACTGCCATTGCCACCCACGACTGTCTTCATGGCGCGATCCTAAACCCTCAGTGCAGCAATCCCCTTGGCGCCGGGGCGGAGGGCGCGGGCGGTTGCCATACTTGACGTGCACGAGGTCACTGGTTTGAGTCCAGTGTCGTCCACCACCACACCGCTTTAGCGGCCTGACGAATGGCGCTCCTGCCTCCCAATTTCCGCGAGCGGCTCCGCGCCGTGCGGCTGTTCCAGCCGCTCGTGCGTCGCGACTTCGCGCTGCTCACCACCGGGTCGGTCGTCTCCCTCCTGGGCGACGGCTTCTTTTCGATCGCGCTGGCATGGCAGGTCTATGAGATCAGCAACGTGCCCACCGCGCTTTCCATCGTCGGTGTGGCCTGGACCGTCCCGCTCATCGCCTTCCTTTTGCTGGGCGGGGTCTTCACGGACCGATACGACCGCCGCCGCCTGATGATCGGTGCCGACATCATCCGAGCGGCTGCCATCGGCCTGCTCGGCATCCTGTCGCTGTACGGCGTCATCGAGCTGTGGCACGTCATCGTCCTGATCGCGTTCGTCGGGCTGGGCGACGCGTTCTTCAATCCGGCGGCGACGGCGATCGTGCCCGACCTGCTGCCGGACGAGCTCCTGCCTCAGGCGAATGCGCTCAACGGCCTGATCAGGCCGCTCACCATCCGACTCATCGGTCCGGCACGTCGGCGGCTTCGTCGTCGCACTCTCCAGCGCCGGCACCGCGTTCCTCATCGACGCGGCGAGCTTCGCTTGTCTCGGCCGTGGCCATTGCGGCCATCAGCCGCCCGCCGGCTCGCGAGATCGTTTCCCACGGCGTGCGCCAGGCCATCGCGGAGGTAGGGGAAGGGCTCGCATTTGCTCGACGGACGCCCTGGCTGTGGGCGACGCTCCTGTCGGCGATGTTCAGCCTGCTCTGCTTCATCGGCCCGGTGCAGGTGCTCCTGCCGTTCCTGGTGAAGAACCAGCTCGCTCTGGGGCCGGAGGCGCTCGGCGCGATCTTTGCGATCGGCGGCATCGGCTCCGTGGTCTCGGCGATCGCCATTGGCCAGCTCGGCCTGCCGCGGCGTTACGTGACCGTCATGTACGCCGCCTGGGCGCTTGGCGTCGCGCTGCTGGCGGGGTACGGCCTGATGACGTCGCTGTGGCAGGGCATGCTCATCGGCCTCCTGACCGCCTCGTTGTTCGAGATCGGCTCGATCATCTGGGTGACGCTGCTGCAGACCGAAGTGCCGCGCGATCTCCTCGGCCGGATCTCGAGCCTCGACTGGCTGGTGTCAACCGGCCTGGTGCCGGTCTCGTTCGCTCTGACGGGCCCAGTCGCCGGCACGCTCGGCCCGCAGAACACGATCATCGCCGCCGGCCTGGTGGGATCGGTCCTGATGGGCGTGCTCCTCTTCTACCCCGGTGTCCGGGATCCGGAGCGCCGTCGGCGCCGGCTGCCGCCCGCCGTTGTCGCCGCCGGCCAACCGGAATCGTGACCAGATGACGCATCAGCCGGTTGATCGTCCAGGCCGAGGCGTCCTGGGAGGCAGCCGCGATGCTGAACTCCGGTAGGGGCGCGACTTTGACGCGTGGGTAGACTCCGCTGAGGACCGATTAGCGCGAGGCTGCCAGGTGGTGGGCGCATCCGAACCGACCTCTCCCGATCCTGACGAGCGACCGCTGAGCGTTACCGCGGCGGCGCTCATCCTGCTGACGGTCGGCGTGTTCACCGGCCTGATAGGCCTGGTCCTGCTGGTCGTGGTCATGGTCAACTCGAATCCGGACGCGCTGCCTGCCTACGTCGATGCCGTGCCGGAGGGCTTTGCCGGCGTTGCCGGTGCCATCGGCCTTGGACTGGCGGTCTATGGCGCCGCCGGCGCGGTCGTGGCCGTCCAGGCAATGCGGCGTCGTTCGTGGGCGAGGGGTCTCGGAATCGTGCTGGCAGCCATGGGCGTCGCCGCGCTGGTGGTGGCCCTGATTGGTCCGGGCCGGACGACTGGGACGACCCCGCTCATCTTCGTGCCCGTCATCGGCGCGCTGGCGTATGCGGCCGTCGCGCTTGGCGAATGAGGGGCGGTGGTTCGCGGCATCGGTCCCGGGGGCTGGAACCGGATAGAGGCAGCCGCAGAAACCATCGTCCCGAGGGCTGCAGGCGGCCGCCTCCTATCGTGCTCCCCGGAATCCGGGCAGCAATAGGCCGGGGACCCGGAGGAACCCCCGCGTCAGCTCCAGTGGATGGTCCGGTGCGCAGTCCCGCGTGCGATCCCGTGCCGCCTCCCGTGGTCGAGACGTTGCCGCCGTCGACTCGAGTGAGCGATCGAGTGTCGCGCCGAGTGTTGCGTCCGGTGTCACCTCCGGTGGCTGATCGGGTCGCACCTCCGAGGCGCCCGGCCTGCAACTACCGTATCGGCGTGGCCAGGCTGGCTCAAGGGCTTTCTCCACGAATTTGACAGGGAGTTGACGAACCTATCCCCAGCCCGTCCACATCCCGCGCGCCGCCATGCTCAGGCGGCCGCGGCCAGGATCTGCGGCAGGACGGCCGCCAGGCGCTCGTACTGGGCTCGATCGTTGTAGGCGGCGGCGCTCAACCGCAGCACGCGCTGCCAGCGCCGCCCCTGCGGCCGCTGCGGCCACGGGGCGATCATGGTCTGGAACCCCGCCGCCAGCAGTGCGCCGTGGACGCGGTCGCCGTACAGGTCTACGTCCTGGTCCGTGCCGAGCTGCGCCTCCCAGCCCAGCGGCAGGCTGGCCATCGACCCGATCATGTCGTCCGGCGCCGGGGACGCCACGCCCGTGGCCGACGCCAGGAGCTCGCGCGCGCTCAACGTGAGCTCGTGGTTCCGAGCCCGCAGCGCCGGCCAGCCGCCCGGCAGCAGGGACGTGCCGAAGTGCGATGGCGTCCGGCACCGCCAGCCAAGCCGAGGGATCCCCAGTGCCCAGCCAGTCGAACTCGAGCCTGAACCGCGACCGATCGGCGCGCGGCGAGTTCGCGCCGTGCGAGATCACCAGCGGGCGGATGCGCTCCTGGCGGTCCGGACGGACCCACAGGAAGGCGGCCCCTTTCGGCGCACACACCCACTTGTGCAGGTTGCCCGTGTAGTACGCGGCGTTCATGCCGGCCACATCCAGCTCCACCATGCCGGGCGCGTGAGCGCCATCCACCAGGGTATCGACCCCGCGCTCCGCCAACGCGGCGACCAGCTCGGCCACCGGCAGGATCAACGCGGTGGCCGACGAGACGTGGTCGAGCACCGCCAGGCGAGTCCGCGGCGTGACGGCGCCCATCACGGCCGATACCACGGCGTCAGGCGACTCGAGGGGGAACGGAACGGCCGCCACGACCACGCGCGCGCCATCGCGCGCCGCCACGTACTCCATCGCGTTCCCCACCGCGTTGTAAGCGTGGTCGGTGGTCAGCAGCTCGTCGCCCGTCTCGAAGCGGAGGGAGCGAAGGACCGTGTTCACGCCGGTGGTGGCATTGGTGATGAAGGCCAGGTCATCGGGCGCGGCACCCACGAAGGCGCCGACCGCGGCGCGCGCCGCGTCCAGCGCCGGCTCCAGCTGCTCGACCATGAAGCGAACCGGCTCGTGCTCCAGCTGCAGGCGCCAGGTCTGCTGAGCCTCCAGCACCACGCGCGGGGCGGCGCCATAGGAGCCGTGGTTCAGGAAGTCGATGCGCGGATCGAGCGGCCAGTGGCGGGCGTGCTCGGACGGCATCGGTGGTTATCGTAGACCGATGGACTCCGGCTCACGCGCTCGATCTCGCCCCGGCGGCCCTGGTCTTCGACCTCGACGGCACCCTGGTCGATACGGTCGAGACCAGGATCCGGGCCTGGCTCGAGGTCTTCGCCGAGTTCGACATCCCGGCCAGTCGTGAGCTGGTGGCGCCGATGATCGGGATCGACGGCAAGCGGCTGGCGCGCGACGTGGCCGAAGCTGGCGGACTGCTCGCTTCCTGACGCAAAGGACGAGCAGATCGATCGTCGCTGCGGCGAGATCTATGAGTCGCTCAACACGGATCCGCAAGCCCTGTCCGGCGCACGGGAGCTGCTCCGCTGGCTGGACGAGCAGGCGTGGCCGTGGGCCATCGCCACGTCGTCACGGCGAGCGCAGGTCGGGACGTCCCTGCGGGCCCTGGACGCTGAGACGCGAGCCGACCATCGTCGACGGCTCGTCCGTCCAGCATGCCAAGCCCGCGCCGGACCTCCTGCTGGCTGCGGCCGATGCTCTGCATCAATCGCCGACGCACTGCTGGTGCATCGGCGACTCCACCTGGGATATGCGTGCGGCGGTCGCGGCGCAGATGACGGGCATCGGTGTCACCGCGGGCGCGGCTGTGACGGCCGACGCGTTGCGCGAGGTCGGAGCGGTCCTGGTGACGGACACGCTGATGGAGCTCCAGGCGGAGCTCCATCGCAGGCGCTGGAGGATCGGGCTAGCGGGTTTCCGGCTCGATCGTGGTGGTGCTGGGCGACTCTGCCTCCACCTCCCAGTACGGGTGGATGCCGTAGGCGGCATACACCTGGACGTACTGCAGCTCCTCCTCTTCGCCATCGGCCAGGTGGTATTCCGGCTCGTTGGTGATCTCGTCCTTGGTCCAATCGCATGCGCACCTGGCTGTCATCGGCGTGGACCGCCTCCAGCGGCACCAGGTACTGCTTCTTGCCAAGTCCCAGCAGGCCGCCGCCGGTCTCCAGCACCAGCATGCGGGGGACGCGGAGCGCAGGGTCAATCAGCATCTCGGCCACGACACCCACGGTGGTGCCATCGCGGTCCAGCACGTCGCGCCCGCGCAGGTCGCGGGACGGATCGTCGAGCTCCAGGCCACTGCTGGTCAGCGGGTCGAGGTCGCGTGTGAAGGTCAGTGCCATCGGGTCACCTCAATGTTGGGCGTCGGTCACGCGCTCCCCACGGGGCCGCAAGCGGCATGCCAAGCGGTGATGGCATCATCGGAGCGATGCCTCTCGAGACCTATCGGTCCAAGCGCGATTTCGCGCGCACCCCCGAGCCGGAGCCCGGCGAAGTTGGCGATGGTGGCGGGCGCTTCGTGGTGCAGCGTCATCGGGCCACCGCCCTTCATTACGACACCCGGCTGGAGGTGAACGGCGTCCTGGTCAGCTGGGCGGTGCCCAAGGGGCCGACCCTGGATCCCGACGAGAAGCGCCTGGCCATGCGCACCGAGGACCATCCGATCGAGTACTTCGACTTCGAAGGTTTGATCCCACACGGCGAGTACGGCGCCGGCGACGTCATCATCTGGGACTGGGGCACCTTCGAGCCGGAGGAGACCGATGACCCGGCGGGCGCCATCCGCGCCGGTGAGCTGAAGTTCCGCCTCTTCGGCGAGCGACTGCGTGGCCGGTACACCATCGTCCGCACCAGCGGCCGTGGCGGTCGTCGTGACGAGCGCGAGCAATGGCTCCTCATCAAGAAGCGCGACGAGGCGGCGGTCGACGGCTGGGATGCGGAGGACCTCCCGTCCAGCGTGAAGACCGGCCGCACCAACGACGAGGTCAAGGACGGGCTGCCGCCGCGCTTCGAGCAGCCTCCGCCCGGCCCGGACGTGGCGCCGGACCTGTCGTTGGCGCGCGAGGAACGGCAGCCGGACTTCGTGCCGCCCATGATGGCCACCCTGACGGATGCCGCCTTTGACGACGACGACTGGTTGTACGAAGTCAAGTGGGACGGTTATCGGGTCGAGGCCGTGGTCAGTGATGGCAAGGCCCATATCTGGACGCGCAACCGGGTCGATGCCGCCACCTATTTCCCGAATCTGGCCGGTCCCGCCCCGTGGATCGATGCCGACCAGGCGGTCGTGGACGGGGAGGTGGTCGCCTTCGACGAGGAGGGCCGCCCGTCCTTCAGTCGGCTGCAGGAGAAGACCGGACTGCGCGCCCTGGAGATGGCCACCCGACGTGCCGATCCGGACGCGCCCCGCCTGACCCGCGAGGAACGCGAGGCGATCCCCATGGCCTACATGGTTTTCGATCTGCTGCACCTAAACGGGCGGTCGCTGGTGGACGTGCCGCTGGAGGACCGCAAGCATCTGTTGCGGCGTGTGCTGCGGCCGGACGGCCTGGTGCAGTACGCCTCCCACGTCGTGGGAGAGGGTGTCGACT
Organism: uncultured Chloroflexia bacterium; assembly: GCA_963720505.1. Classification (GTDB taxonomy): domain Bacteria; phylum Chloroflexota; class Limnocylindria; order QHBO01; family QHBO01; genus DASSCW01. The sequence goes on along the minus strand of CAVRFT010000002.1, from coordinate 107,095 downwards.
TCACGCAGGCGGCCGCCGAGAAGGGACTGGAGGGGATCGTCGCCAAGCGTCGGCTCAGCACCTACCAGGCGGGCCGCCGCAGCCGGGACTGGCTGAAGATCAAGCTGCGCCGCGAGCAGGAGATCGTGGTCGTCGGCTGGCTGCCGGGGCAGGGAACCCACAAGGACCTGGGCTCATTGATCGTGGCCGTGAACGACGACGGCGGCCTGCGCCACGCCGGGCAGGTGGGCAGCGGCATCAACGCCCGGATGCGCAAGGAGCTGCTGGCCGCCATGGAGCCGATCCGGCGGCCGAACTCGCCACTGGTCAAGAAGCCGCGGCTGCCCGAGGCGCGCTGGGTCGAGCCGCGGATCGTCATCCGCGCCGAGTTCACGGACTGGACGCGCGACGGCCTGCTGCGCCAGGCCGCGTTCAAGGGGATCGAGCTGGATCGCGATCCGGCCACGGTGGTACGGGAGGAAGCGATTCCGGCCGCGCGGGTGGTGCAGAAGGCGCCATCGGCCAACCGCCGGCCGACCAAGCGCCAGGCCGCGGGAGCTGACCCCCCTGCCAGGTCAGCGGCCAAAGCCGCGAGCGATGTTTGGCCGCCAACGGAGCTGGACCCCACGCCGGCCAGCCGTGCTGAGCTGCAGGCGCTGGACGAGCTGGAGCGAGAGGGCCACTGGACGGTGGCCGGCCACGAGGTGCGGGTCACCAACCTGGACAAGGTCCTGATACCGGCGGAGGGCGACCATGTCGCCGTCACCAAGCGCGACCTGCTGCGCTACTACGCGACCATCGGTCCCACCATGCTGCCGCACCTGGCTGGGCGCGGGCTGAACCTGCAGCGCTTCCCGGATGGCACCGGGAAGATGGGCTTCTGGCAGAAGGACGTGCCGGGTCACGCCCCGAAATGGGTCAGCCGCTGGAGCTACACCGGGCACGAGGGCAAGAAGGACTACGTAGTGGTCGACAAGGTCGCCACCCTCGCCTGGCTGGCGCAGGAGGCGGCCCTCGAGCTTCATCCCTGGACGTCACGCACCATCTCGCCGCACGAACCGACCTTCGCGCTGATCGACGTCGATCCGGGCGACAACACCACCTGGGAGGAGGTGCTGACCCTGACCCGGCTGTACCGGACCGCGCTGGAGCACCTGGGCGTCATCGGCCTGCCCAAGACCACCGGCAAGCGCGGGTTGCAGGTGTGGGTGCCGGTGCGTCGCGGCTACGGCTTCGACGAGACCCGCGGCTGGGTGGAGCAGCTGTCGCTGATGATCGGGCGACTGGTGCCGGACCTCGTCAGCTGGGAGTGGGCCAAGCGCTCGCGAAGGGGCCTGGCACGCCTCGACTTCACCCAGAACGCGGTGAACAAGACGCTGGTGGCGCCCTACTCGGTCAGGCCGTCCGCCGGGGCGCCGGTTTCCGCGCCGATCCGTTGGGACGAGCTGGAGGACCGTGCCATTCGCTCCGACCGATGGACCATCCAGAGCATGGGCGCGCGCATCAAGAAGGTGGGAGACCTGTACGCGCCCGCCGCCGAGCTGGCCCAGGAGCTCCCTCCCCTGTAGCGGCCGGCACGCAAAACGCGCCGCGGTGGCCGGCCCAAGGGCAGGCACCGAGGCGCGTCACTCCCCCGCGGTTGCGGGTGTCGGGCCCTAGACGGGCCAGCCGCCGCCAGTGCTGTGGCTGCGCATTCTTGAATCTCCCAGGTGCGGCGCGATCGGTTGCGATCACGTCCGCAAACCACGTTCGTGGAGGGAGGTCCGGCAGGCAATGACCCATGGGTAGGGGACCACTGCCGCGAGCGCAGTACTTTCTGCTCACGAGTGAGTCAAGTAACGCTTGCCATCGTGTGTAGACTGCACGCATATGCCGCGCATGAAGGCCGCCGCCAGACCGACCGAGCATGACGCCGCCCTGGCGCAGCAGATCGGCCAGCGGATCCGCGAGGCGCGGCGCCGAGCCGGCCTGACCCAGCAGCAGCTGGCGGGGGACCGCTACACCAAGGCCTACGTCAGCGCCCTCGAGACGGGCATCGCGCGCCCCTCGATGGTGGCGTTGAGCTTCCTGTCCGAACGGCTGGGCCTGCCGCCGAGCCACTTCCTGGATGAGCAGACCCCGGCCTGGACGCGCCTGGAGGTCGACATGCAGCTTGCCGCCGGCGAGTGGCAGGCGGCAGCCGACGGCTACGAGACACTGCTCAGCGACTCAATGGATGACCAGATCCGCGCTGAGGTCCTGCGCGGTCAGGCCGAGGCGCTGGTTCGTCTGGACCGTGGGCGCGAAGCGGTACCTGCTGCCGCCGAGGCGGCGCGCATCTTCAGCACCCTGGGTCGGACTTCCGAGGAGGCCCTCAGCCGCTACTGGCTGGCGTACGGGCTCTACCTGTCCGATGCCGAGGCCGATGCGCGCAGCATGCTGATCTCTCTCCTGGAGCGCGTTCGCCTGGGACTGAAGGTCGAGCCCGAGTTCGAGATGCGGCTCCTGATCGCGCTCGCCGCGGTCGAGTCCCGCGTCGGGAACTACGCCGAGTCGCTGGCGCATCTCGAGGCGGCGCGTGGCATGGCCGACGACCTGGACGATCGCCGCCGCGCCATGTTCCTCTTCAATCTCGCCATCAACTACCGCGAGACGGGCGACGTCGAGGCCGCCATCAGGACCGGCACTCAGGGGCTGGCCCTGCTGCGTGCGGCGGGCTCGTCGTTCGAATCGGCCCAGATCGAGAATGACCTGGCCATGGCCTACCTGGCCACCGGCAATGTGGCGCGCGCCAGGGAGCTGGCCGGCGAAGCCCGTCGCGAGTTCGAGGAGGCTGGTGACGAGCGTTACCTATCCGCGGTGCTCGACACCGAGGCACGCGTGGCCCTGGCCTCCGGCGACGAGGGAGAAGCCATCAAGCTCGCCCGCCGCGCCGTGACGCTGGCCGAGCAGTCCGGCAACCAGGCCGTGCAGCTGGGCGCGATGCTGACCGAGGCGCGCGCGCTTGCGGGCCAGTGGGGAGGCCGACAAGGCGGAGAGCCAGTACGCCGCCGCCGCCGCCATTGCGCGCGACGGTCATGTTCCCTCGCGCCTGCGCGAGGTCCTGCGCGAGTGGTCCGAGCTGCGGGCGGAGGGCGGCGACCATCGCGGGGCCTACGAGCTCACTCGAGAGGCGCTCGCGGTCAACTGATCGCGCGCCCGACCTGTCAATTAAGTATTGACAGGGGTGGTGCGGTGCGCATAGGCTCCACGCAACGAGCTGGTGTGGGCACCCGTCGTCCTACTCGACGGACCGGCTCGAGCATCGGGGGAGACGGGATCGGAGAGCGGGCACATCTCCGATCCCGTTGTGTTACCCGGGATTCGCCGATGGAGCCGCGACCAGCCTGAAGCGGCCGATCGCGATGGGCGTGGTCTGCTGGCCCAGGAAGATCCGCATTTCGAAGCGTCCGGCGCCCCATGCCGCGAGCAGGTCATTGGCGGGGACAGTGAAGGCAAACGTCCGGCGGCCGGCGGTGATGTGCTGGATCGACCGCTCCTGGACCACGCGCGGCTGACCGCTCACGCGCTCCACCTCCACGAAGATGGTGGAGGTCGTCGGCGGCTGATTCAGCGTCACCGAGTAGGCGAACGGCTGTCCAGCATGGAAGCCACGGACGGGCCGCGTGGCGCGGTTGGTGTCCGCGTTGAGGGCCAGTCCGAACCGGATGGGGAGTGCCGCAGCAGCGGAAGGGGTGGGGGAGGATCGGCTGCCCAGCAGCCCCTGCTCCGCCGCGGGCCCACCAACGATGAATGCCAGCACCACCAGCAGGCCGCCCGCCACCAGCCAGCCGACCAGGGGGTTGGTCTGGAGGGAGCGCCGCGTCGAGCTGCGGGCTGCCTGAAGGGAGCGACGGGTGGACCGCCGTGCGGTCTGGAAGCGCCGGGCCTGTGACCGGCGGGTCGCCATACGGCCTTCACTGTACCGATGGCGCAGCGGCTAGGATGGCCATATGCCGCGCCGCCTGTTCATCATCGACGAGCCCGACCGGTTCGTGCCCGGCACAGTGGGTGAGCCGGGCGATCGAATCTTTTACCTCCAGGCCCGAAAGGGGCGGGCGGTGGTCAGCGTGGTGCTCGAGAAATCTCAGGTCGCGGTGCTGGCGGCCCGCATGACGGAGCTGCTCTCGACCGTCGACCGGCCGCCGCCGGCATTCAAGCCGATCGCCGACGATGCCCCGCTCGACCAGCCGCTGGTCGAGGTCTTTCGCGTAGGTGCCATGGCCCTGGCCTGGGATCCGTCAGGCCAGCGTGTGATGATCGAGGCGCAGACCGAGGACGCCGGCGGTGAGTACCTGGAGGTGGCCGACGACGACGACGATGGCCCCGACCTGATGCGGGTCAGGCTGGCGCCGGAGCAGGCGCAGGCCTTCGTGGGCCGTGCCGAGCGGCTGGTCTCGGGTGGGCGGCCGACCTGCCCGTACTGCGGGGAGCCGCTGGATCCCGCCGGTCATTTCTGCGCCCGCGCCAACGGCCTGCTGAACTAGCCGTCAGCGATGAGCGACGGTGCCGCCCCGCCGCATGCGGGGTTCGATCCGGAGATGCGGATCGACTGGATATTGCCCGATGCGCTCCTGCCGCCTCGCCCTGGCCGGCTGGGACTGACCTTCCTCCCCGGCAAGCGCGGTGCCTCGTTCCGTTATCCGGGGCACACCTACCGTCGGGACGCGGCCGATGACCTGGCCGCCATGCGCGGGATGGGCGTGGTCCGGCTCATCCTGCTGGTCGAGGATCGCGAGCTGAAGGCCTGGGGCGACCCGGCCATCGTGGAGCTCGGCTCGCGCGCGGGTGTCGAGGTGCTGCGGCACCCCATTGCCGATGGCTCGCCGCCGGCGTCGGTCGACGCGATGGATCGGATCCTGGACCAGGTCGACGAGGGGCGGGCCACCGGTGACGTGGTCGTGGCCTGCATGGGTGGCGTGGGTCGCACGGGGACGGTGGCGGCCTGCGCCCTGGTTCGAGCGGGGAGCTCCGACCAGCAGGCGATCAACGTCGTGCGTGGGCTGCGCCACCCGACGGCCGTGGAAACGGCAGAGCAGGAGCGGTTCGTCAGTCGCTATGCGGCAAGCCGCGGTCGGCAAGCCGGGACGGAGACCCGAACCTAGTCGGCGTCGGCGCTCTTGTGTTCGTCAGTGACCACCGGCACTTTGCCGGCAGCGGCCAGGCGCTCGAACTCCAGCATCAGCCGGCGCAAGAGTCCGTTCAGGTCGTCCTTCTCCGTCGGATCGAGCGCCGATGCGAGCAGTGCCTCCTTCTGTGCCTGCGCACCGGTCGAGTCCTGCCACGCTCGCCAGCCGGCATCGGTGAGCTCTACCTTCAGCCCGCGGCGATCGTCAGGATCGGGGAGGCGGCGGATCAGGTCGGCCGCCTCCAATCGGTCCAGGCGGTTGGTCATGGCGCCCGACGAGAGCCCCATCTCCTCGGCCAGCTTGCCCGGGGACCGGCGGTAGGGCGGGCCGGAGCGGCGCAGCGCGCCGAGCAGCCACCACTCGCCGCGATCGAGGTTGAACTCCGCCAGCGTCTCGTTCATGGTCCGGTCGAGCAGCTTGGTCAGCTTCTGGATGCGCTCGACGATCCCTTCGGTGGCGAGGTCGAGCTCCGGGAGCTCGTGCTTCCAGACCTCCAGCATGTGATCGACGGCATCCAGCTGCGTGGGGGCTGTGGCCACGGCAGTGGCCGTCGGGTTCTTTGTCATCCGTAGATTCTCCACGTCAAGTGTCTTGACGTCAAGAGATCCGCTTGCTAGACTCGGCGGGAGATCGTTTGAGATGAAGATTCTTTCGATCGAGAATCAGCAAGGCAAGGAGGTAACGATGTTCCAGTTGCTTGATCCACTGGCTCTGCGCCTCCAGGGTGAGGCACGGCGCGCCGAGCTGCGCGCCAGCATGGATGCCGCACGCAGCGGCACGGTCCGCCGTCGGTTCGGCGGATGGCTGGTGAGCCTCGGCGAGCGGCTCGCCCAGGAAGACGCAACCCTGCAGCCCGCCGCCGACTGGCGCTAGGGCTACCGCGCACGCGCGACCGAGGATTGGGTCGGTTGCGCGAGGTCCGTCCACCGCCCGAGCAGCGGTCTGGCCTGGACCAACGACGGGCGTCCGGTGTGGCACCACACCGGGCGTTCGTTTGTGTTGCGCACGCCGTGACATCGCGTCGACGCCGGTAGACTCCGGCCATGGCCAGCCGCTACGACGCGATCGTCATCGGCCTGGGCGGCATGGGCAGCGCCGCCGCATTCCATCTGGCGCGTCGCGGACGGCGGGTGCTGGGCCTCGAGCAGTACGAGATGCTCCACGAGCGTGGCTCGTCCCATGGCCTGACCCGCATCATTCGCCTGGCCTACCACGAGCACCCGTCCTATGTGCCGTTGCTGCGCCGCAGCTACGAGCTTTGGCACGAGCTGGCGACGCTGGCCGGCGAGGAGCTGCTGATCACCACCGGCAGCATCGAGGGCGGTCCCGAGGACGGACCCACGTTCCGCGGCTCGCTGGCCGCGGCGCAGCTGCACGACCTGCCGCACGAGGTGCTCGATCCGGTCGAGCTGCGCCGCCGCTTCCCTGGCTACCGCGCCTTCGATGCCGCCATGCGTGTCGTGTTCCAGCCGGATGGTGGCTTCCTGCTGGCCGAGCGCAGCATGCTGGCGCACCTGAACCAGGCCATCGCGCATGGCGCGGAGCTGCACTTCCACGAGCCGATGCGGGAGTGGGAGGCAACCGCCGCCGGCAGCGTCGTGGTCCGTACCGACCGCGCCACCTACGAGGCGGATCGACTGATCCTGTGCGTCGGGGCCTGGGCCGGCAAGGTCGTGCCGCAGCTAGCGCCCTTGGCGCGCCCGGAGCGCCAGGTGCTGGCCTGGTTCCAACCTCGCGCGCCGGAGCTCTTCAGCCCTGACCGCTTCCCGGTCTTCCTGCTCGATACGGAAGAGGGCAGCCACTACGGCTTCCCGGTCCACGATGTGCCGGGATTCAAGATCGGCCGCTACCACCACCTGCGCGAACCGATGGATCCGGATGACCCGGACCGCTCCACGCGACCGGACGACGAGGCGATCCTGCGCGACTTCGTGGTACGGCATTTCCCGGATGCCGCCGGGCCGACCGTCATGCTCAAGGCCTGCATCTTCACCAACTCGCCCGACGAGCACTTCCTGATCGACCTGCTGCCCGGAACGCCGCAGGTCAGCGTGGCGGCCGGCTTCAGCGGGCATGGCTACAAGTTCTGCAGCCTGGTGGGGGAAGTCATGGCGGATCTCGCCACGGATGGGCGGACGCGCCACGACATCGGCCTGTTCAGCCTGGACCGATTCGCCGGCTGACCGTCCCCGAGCTAGACGCTGGGTCGCGGGCGGAGATAGACGGCCACCGGCGGTCCGTGGCGCATTGGCTTCGCGCTCGGTTCCCCCAGCTCTTGGATGGTGGGGTGGATGCGGGCAACGAAGAACTCGCCAATCGCCTCCGCGGAGTCCCACACGTTCACGCCCGTGACCGTGCCGTCACCTGCGTCCCATGCGATTGACGCGACGAGAGCTTCCGGAGGATCGGTCAGCAGTCGGATTCGCTCGTTCCACCGCTCCCACTCGGTCGCGGGGTGCCGTGATGGTCTCGACGAACATTCGGGTCAAGTCTAGGCCGGCGGCGCCAGCTGCTCACCGTCCTCGCGGCCCGATTACGTCGAGATGAAGGGCCACCTGGAAGTACGCCTGCCGTACTGCACCGCACCGCACCTGGTCGGATAGGTGCGATCGCGCCGTGCGGTGCCTTACACCGGAGGTACTAGATCGCCATAGGCAGGTCGGCCCATGCGCGGTCATCCTCCCGGTGAAGTCATTCGTATCAAAGCAGACCTGAATGTTCCGTATCCACCGAGCCCAGCAGCACAATTCCCGGCGAGCCCTGATGGTCGCCGGCGTCGCCACCATCGCCTTCTCGATGGTCGTTTCCATCGCCCCCGCCATTGCGGCCAACGCGAACGCGGCCAACGTCAAGATCCACGACGCAGCCACCGCGCTCGAGGCCGTCGAGCAAGGCAACGAGCCCCACGTGTGCGAGTTCTGGGTCGGCTTCTACGGATCGGATTCGGCGGATACGGGCACGTGGCAGATCCTGAGCTGGCCGCCCACGGGTGACGGAACCGTCGTCGCCTCGGGGACCTACGACACGACCGCAGACGGCGTGGACACGAGCGGCGTCTTAGCCCTCGCGGACGGCCACTACCGACTGGACACCGAGTCCGCTTCCGATTCGAACTCCAAGCACAAGACCTTCTGGGTGGAGTGCGAGACCGCGGAGTCCGGCTCAGATCCGACTGAGGAGACCCCTCCCACGGATGAGACCCCTCCCACGGATGAGAGCGATCCCAGCGGTGAGGAGCAGGGCGCGGGCGAGGAGCCAGCCCCGCCGACCGATGAGGAAAACCCCGATGAGGAGAATCCCGATGCGACCGATCAGGCCGACCCGTCGCCCGAGGAGGGCGTCCTGGCCGGCAACCCGAGTCCTGTGGCCTCGCCTCCGGCGTCCGAAGGCGGTGCCGCACCGGCCGACGGTGGCACCTCGGACCTTCCCGACACCTCCATTCCCGTCCAGCCAAGCGGCGTTCTCGCGACGATCGGCGTCCTGCTGATCATCGCCGCTCATCTGGGCACCAGGCGAGCGCGGTCACTGCCCACCGCGTAAGCCACCCGGAGCGCTGATCCGGTTTCGGTGCCCTTCCGCCTCCCCCGGCCTCCTCCGCCGGGGGAGGCCTCTTTCTGCCTGCTTCAGGCGCTGGGCAGCGAGTCAAGCCCCAGCGTCAGCGACTGCTCGTTCGCGATCTCGACGAACCTGCACAGTGCGTTGGCGAGGCGCATCTGGAACGGCGTGTGGACGCGAACGCGCAGCAGGTCTGGCGAGCACACCAGGACCGCCATGCAGCGGCCGCGTGAGGTGGCCACGTTCAGGCGATTGAGCGAGTAGAGGAACTCGAGGCGTGCGCGGCAGCTCGTCCTGTGAGGACGTGGCCATCGAATAGATGACGACGGCCGCCTGCTGTCCCTGGATCTTGTCGACGGTCCCGACCTTCAGTGTCCCGCCCGCCGTGTCCGCCTCGTCCTGCAGCCGTTCGGTGAGGAGATCGACCTGGGCGTTGTACGGCGCCACGACCAGGATCTGGTCCGGCGTGAGCGGTGTGGAGGCGCCGGACGCATCGGTCCAGCGGCCATCCAGGAGCTCCCGATAGAGCCCGCGGACGACCTCCGCTTCTTCCTCCGACGAGTTTCGATTGCCGGCGTGGACGACCGGCACCCAGCGCACGCCCGTGCCGGTGAGCCGGCCCGGAGCCAGCAGGTCCTGCCGGGCGGCCTCCGGCGCGGAGCTCAGCTGCCGTGCGTAGAAGACCTCGCTCGTGAAGGCGTTGACGTCCGGATGGAGGCGGTAGGTCTTGGGCAGGAAGATGCCGCGCCGCGGATCGATGACCGGGTCCTTGCCCAGCACGTGCTCGAGCGCTGACAGGTCGACGCCCTCCGGATGGGCGCCCTTCTTGACCTGCGAGAGCTGCTGTGGGTCGCCGAGCAGGACCACGTTGCGCGCCGCGCCGGACACGGCGATCACGTTGGCCATCGACATCTGGCCCGCCTCGTCGACGAAGAGGGTGTCGACGCTCCCGAAGAATTCATTGCGTGCCCACATCCAGGACGTGCCGGCCGCGACGTGCACGCCATGCTCGCGGATGGAGTCGGCCACGGCGTCGTTGCTGGTGGCAGACAGGTACGGTCCACGACTCGTCGGGCTTCTCGTTCGACTCCAGCTTGCGAATGGCCGAGACATGCACGCGCTGCCGAGCGGCGTGCTCGAGGACCTCGTTCAGCAGGTTGGTCAGCGCCCGATGCGTGAAGGCGACGATGCCAACCTTCTTCCCGGCGGCCACCAGCGAGAGGATCATTTCCGCGCCGATGTAGGTCTTGCCGGCTCCTGGCGGACCCTGCACGGGAAGCACCGATTCGTCCAGGCGACGGACGACCTCGCGGGCGGCCTCCTGGATGGAATCGGCCGGCGGCAGGACCGGCGCGCCGCTGGCCTGGCCGGCGCGCGGGTGCTCACCCAGCAGGAAGTCACGGGCCGCCCGCCACGGACCTGGATCGGTGATGTCGTGATCGGCGACCCAGGCACCCAGTGTCTCGAGCGCGCCGCGCTGTGGATCGGTATTGCGCGGGCCCTGCGGGATCAGGGACGTCGGGTGCGGTCGCTCGTCCTTCGCATCCCAGCTGAGGTCGAGCGTGCCTTGCAGGGCGTCCAGCCGGACGATGGTGCCCGCCGAGCGCGCCGGTCCTCGGATTGACCGGCGAGTCTCCCTCCTTCAGCCGGTACGCCTGCTCCGGGTCGAACCGATAGCGATGGACGACCGACTTCTTGGGCCGATCGACCTCGCGCATCCAGCTGATCTGGCCGATCGCCTCGTCATCCCAGGTGGCCAGCTCCTCGTCGGAGCGGGAGCAGCGGTCGAAGAAGGCCCACCAATCCACCTTCTCCTCACGGCGGTGCCACTCGAGCAGGTTGGCCAGCAGCCAGCGCGCCTGCAATGCAGGATCGCGCTTGCGCTGCTCCGGTTCGCTGGGAATGCCCTCGAGCAGTTGGCTGGCAAGGTTCGCCACCCGCTCGTCACGCTGGCTCGACGTCCGCTCCTTCTCTTCCGGCGGCGTGCGTCGGTCGAGGGTGGTCACGCCAAGCTGCAGCGCCAGCGCCTTGCGCTGTACCTCCAGCCAGTCACGCAGCTCCGCGTTGGAGCGGCAGTCATCCTGGTTGTAGAGGCGGATCGTCTCCAGGATGCCCGTATCCGGCGTGCCGGCGCTCACTGAGCGGATGTAGCGCTCGTAGGCCACGATCGACGAGCCGGCGTCCTTCAGCGACGCCTCTCGGTCGAGCGCGTACAGCGGCTCCAGGCGCTTGATGGAGTAGCTGTCCAGGCCGATGCGCATCGACTGGCGCACGACCTTGTAGAGGTCCACGAACAGCTCGGCCTTGAGCATCTTGTCGACCTCCGCCTCGCGCGTGGCGTGGCGGGTCGAAAGCATGCCCATCCGGGCGCGTTCGTAGGCGGCGTAGTGATAGACGTGCATGTCCGGGTACGCCTGCCAGCGCGCCATCACGAAGTCGATGAAGGCCTCGAAGGCGACCTTCTCCTGCGCGCGGTCGTGGCCCCAGAACGCGCGAAACGGCTCAGCGGCATTGGATGGATCCCACACGCCGAACAGGTACTCGAGCCCGTCCAGCTCGGCGAACGGATCGCCCTCGATGTCGAAGAACAGGTCGCCGTGGTTGGGTTCGGGCAACGCACAGAGGCCACGATTCGGCTCCACCGGCAGGAACTCGAAGGCGGGCACCGGCCGGTCACGCGACACGTACTGCAGCCGCGCCTGCTGGTGGAGTCCCGCGAGCGTGACATCGGCGATGTCCGGGACTTCCGGCAATGGCTGGTGCAGCGTGGCGAGCGCGGTCATGGTCTCGATGCCGCCGGCGCGCAGCCGCCGAGCCTGGTCCGTGCGCAGCGACGCGACCTGGCTCAAGTGATCCGCGGCCTTGCGCCACGCGTCGCAGGTCGGCTGCCATTTGCAGACCTCGCAGTGGCGCACCGGCTCCGGTGTCTGCGGCAGCGGAAAGATCGGATCCCCGGCGCCGATGGCTTCCAGGAAGCGCGCTTTCACGCTGCGGTAGTAGGCGAGGTAGTCATCCAGGCGGTGGCTGTCCTGCTGGTAACCGCTGCCGCCCAGCACGACGTGCATTTCGGTGGGCATCACGCCCTGGATGGCAGCGACCAGGTCCGAATAGACGCACATCTGCAGCAGCGCCCCGCCCTTGACGCGCCGCGCCAGCTTGGTGTCCGCCACTTCATAGTGGTGCGAGCCGAGGTTGGATGCGCCATCCTTCCGGAGCAGGAAGTCCGCGTAGCCGCGCCAGGTGCCGTCGAACAGGGTCGCCTGGTAGATGACATCAGCGCCCTGCTGCATCAGCTCGCGGGTCAGCTGGGCGTCCGCCTCCAGCTGGGCTCGGTCGTTGCGGTCGCCGTCACGGCGCGGGTGGCGCCCCTCGACGACGGTGCGACCCTGGGCGATGAGGAAGGCCAGATAGCGACGCTCGTGCTCTTCACCACGCTCGCGGAGCACGTCCAGCTCCTCATCCGGGCGGTCCTCCGCGCTGATGGCACCGGTCAGCGCCACACGGTCGAGCGTGGTCAGGTGCTCGCACTCGAGAAACCCGACCAGGTCGGTGGCGCTGTAGACAGTGGTGCCGTCCAGGTCCTGCATGGCGGCTAGGTCATCCCCCGCATGACCAGAAGCCTACGGGACCGATGTGACAGCTAGACGGTCACGATTGCGCGGCCAGCACGGGGCTCAGTCGGGGGAGGGTGCCGGCCGCACGCGGATGAAGCTCAGTGCCCAGGAGCAGGTCGAGTCGACGATCACCGCCAGGTCGGTGTGGATCAGCTCGGGGTGATCCTCGAAGAAGTTGCTGAACAGGTCTCCGGGTGCCGGCGCTCCGCCGACCTCCGCCCGAATGAGCGGGCACGGGCTTGCCACCAGCCGGCAGCAGGTCGACCGAGAAGCGGCAGCCGTCCGGCGTGAGCTCGGCTGCGATCCAGCGGATGGCGACGTTGGGGTCGGGCAGGCGAATCGGTCCGAACTCGCCGTTGCGATCGCCCGCGAAGCCGGCCAGGTAGGGGTTGCGCGGCACCTCGAAGCCAGCCGGCACCAGGAACGGGTCAGGCGCGAAGCCGGCGGCCACCCAGCCCTCGTTGAAGCGCGGCGGCACCGTGCGGTCCGGGTCGCGCACCAGGTACCAGCCCTGCCCGTCCACGAAGACCGGGCCCAGGCCGATCAGCAGGCCGACATCGGGCCCCAGCACGGCCGTTACGAGGTGGTCGAGACCTGGCCGTGTCCGCAGCCTGAGGCCACCGGCCGCGGTGGCAGCCGGATCGCCGGCGCTGAAGACCGGCACGTCGGCCAGGCCGGGCGTCGGCTCGCGGCGTCGGGAACGGGGTGGGAGACGGTGGTGCCGCGGTCGGAACGGGGGAGGGGCTGCGCGTCGGAATGGGCTGTGGCGTAGGGACCGGCTCCAGCAGCAGGCAGCCGCCCAGCAAGGGGACGGCGAGGAGGAGCGCGACGGCTCGAAGTATCGGATTCACCCCCCTTGGACGGCGCAGCGAGGCGAAGTATCGCATCGGGCCGGGAACATCGGTCCGGCGTGGATCGGCGTACGCTATTCCCATGACGACCAAGATCGAAAAGAGCGAGGCCGAGTGGCGCGCCGAGCTCTCACCCGAGCAGTACCACATCCTCCGCGAGAAGGGCACCGAGCGCGCGTTCACCGGCGCCTACTGGGACGAGCACACGCCCGGGGTGTACCGATGCGCTGCCTGCGGCAACGAGCTCTTCCGGTCGGACACCAAGTTCGAGTCCGGCACGGGCTGGCCGTCGTTCTACCAGCCGGCCGATCCTTCCGCGGTCGAGACGGAGACCGATAGGTCCTTCTTCATGACGCGCACCGAGGCGAACTGCGCGCGCTGCGGCAGCCACCTGGGCCACATCTTCGATGACGGCCCGAATCCCACCGGGCTGCGCTACTGCATCAACTCCGCGTCGCTGACGCTGGATCCGGGCGGGGAGCCCCAGTCGCCGCCGGAGCCGATGGAGTCCGTCTAACTGTCACCCGGCGCGAGTTATTGCGCCGATCCGGCCCGGGCCGGGCCCTAAATCGCATGACGCGAGAATCCGGACGCCTCCCAGTGGCGTCGCGCCGCGGAACTAGCACGCCATGACCGTTAGCCGCAAGGCGACGTGTCGCTCGAGCTGTCACGCCGGCCGCGTAGGCTGATGCAGTGACGCGGCGAATCCTGGCGATCGATGGTGGCGGCGTGCGCGGCGTGATCCCGGCGATGGCGCTGGCGGCGTTGGAGCGCAATGTCGGCGGGCGGGTGCGTGACCATTTCGACTTCGTCGCCGGCACCTCGACCGGCGCGCTGATCGCCGCGGCGGTGGCCGCTGGCGTGCCGGGCGAGCGAATCGTGGCGATGTACGTCGATCGGGCACCGGAGCTGTTCCGCACGGTGCCGCTCATCTCGACCATTCGCCGCATCCTGTTCGGCCGCAAGTACGACGTGCAGCGCCTGCATCGGTTCATCCGCGAGGAGCTTGCGAGCGAGGGCGCGGGGGACTGGACGCTCAACGACGTGCCGCTGGACATCATGATCACCGCCAAGGGACTGCTCGACAGCCACCAGTGGTACTTCGTCAAAGACCGACCGGGCGAGAAGGGGCTCACCGGCGAGCTGAGCCTGGCCGACTGCCTCACCGCCTCGGCTGCCGCACCCACCTTCTTCGCACCGTGGCTGGTCGACGGCCTGCGAGAGCGCGGACCGATGGTCGACGGTGGCACGGGCGTGGCGGGCAACCCGGTCTACCAGGCGTGCGTCGAGGCCTTCCACTACACGGAGGGCTACGAGCCCGCCAACACGGTCGTTGTCTCGATGGGGACGGGCCAATTGCTGAAGCGGTCGCCACCGACCTGGATCTACAGCTGGCTGGGCTGGGTCCTGGCCGAGCTGCTGCGGTCGCCGGGCGAGCAGCAGACCGAGCTGGTGGACCGGCACTATCACGAGTCGACCTTCTACCGGTTGGATGTGAAGCTGGAGCGCGACTTCTCGCTCGACAACGCAAGGGAGATGGCCGCCCTGCAGGACATCGGGGAGCGGTTCGCAGAGACCCTGGACTGGCGTGCCATCCTGAAGGGCGAGCAGACCGAGCAGCTGGTCACGCCCGCTCGGCGGCAGGCCCCGGGGTACGTGCAGGCTGTCTGACGTTCGGTCCCAACGCGCCGGTAGCCCTTTCGGGCGTGGACAGCAGTCACCGTTTGGCCGATCCTGCGGCCGATGACGCCCGCGGCCACCATGCGTGCCCGGCAGCGAGCGATCGGTCGTTGGGCTGCGGCCGTGGCCCTCGCCGGCGTCGTGCTGCTCCGCGTCGCGGTGTCGACCGAGGCCGCACCCCCCAACGAGCTGCTGAACCCGACCGTTCAGCCGGTGAACGGCAACACCGCAACCACGTTCACCTTCCGCGTGCGTTTCCGGAACGCCCAGGGCAACGCGCCCACCAGCGTGACTGCGGTGGCCGGCAACGTGGTGGTTCCGCTGTCACTCGTTTCGGGCACGCCATCGAACGGCCGGTACGCGGGCTCAGCGAGTCTGCCGCAGGGCAGCTGGCAGGTGACCTTCCAGGCGACGGCGCAGGGAAACGACCCGACCCTGGGGGGACCCACCGTGACCGTCGGGCCTGCGCCGACGCCCAAGCCGACGCCGCGTCCCACGCCCAAACCGACTCCGCGGCCCACGCCTAAGCCGACGCCGCGTCCCACGCCGAAACCGACTCCGCGGCCCACGCCGAAGCCGCCGCCCAGGCCGCCGGCCTCCAGCGCGCCGCACGGTCCCTCGGCGGCGCCGCAGACCACCAATCCAAGGACGCCAAGGCCCAAGCCGCCGCGCCACTCACCCAGCGGCCAGCCGGCCGTGACGCCCGCGCCGAGCGCCCGAGAGACGGGCCTGAGCGGTGGCGGCGTGGTGACGCCGACACCAACGCCGGATGGCGCGGGCGGACCCGTCACGCCCGACGAGGCCGAGCGTCAGCTCATCACCATCCTGGTCGGCGGGCTGATTGCCATTGGCGCGCTTGGATTCATCGGCTTCATCGCCATCCTGCTCGACCGTCGACGCCGATATAAGGACGCGCGGCTGAACCTGCTGCCGGAAGACGCGCGGCGGGTGTCGGCCGCGGCAGCTGGAGCGGCCGCCAGCCGCGACGAACCGGCGCGCGCAAAGGCGCCGTGGGAGCGCGATTACGCGCTGGACGAGGCGCCCGTCGGGACGGTGGAGTACCGGCCGCCTCCGGAGAGCGGCGATGAAGGTTCGGGCTAGAGCGCCAAGGCCAGCAGCGTCACCGCCAGCCCGATCACGCCACTCCCCGCCGAGATCAGCATCGCGCGCCGACGATCCGCCCGCCGCGCCTCGACATCGATCACGTCCGTGGTGCGATCGTGCCCGGCCCGCTCGCCGACGTTGAAGACGCCGCGCCAGCCGTAGTTCGCGCAGAAGTGGAAATACGCCTGCAGGTAGCCCGCGGCGCCGACGGCGGCGGGCAGGAACACGATCAGCCGCATCCAGGTTGGTGCGTCAAGGGCCAAGAGGACGCCAAGCAGCACGACCGTAGTGATGAGGCCGACGTGGCCGGACATTCGACGGCGCGCGATCTCGGCCGGACCGATATTGCAGGCACCGGCCTGGTAGCCATCTGGCTGGATCTTGGCGCTCGAGCCCGTCTTGCCGCCCGTGGCGGCGAGGTTGATTGACATGGCAACAGCCTAGGCCGATTCCTCCGGACGCGCATACACGGCCGTCTGCCACACCATGCCGGCATGGTGATAGTGCGGCTGCAGGCCGGCGTCCCGGATCAGGCTGTCGACCAGGGCCTGCGAGTGGACATGGATCCGGTAGTCGCTGCGCGACAGCATGGTGAAGAAATTCATGATCCGAGCGACGCTCCGGGTCCACCATCGGTCCACCGGGTAGACCAGCCCATACAGACGGCGCGCGTGGCGGGCGGAGCTGCCGACCAGTGCCCGAACGTCGGGATAGCAGCAGATGACCCGATCCAGCGTCACCACGTCCGCCGCCTCGACCTCGTCGGCAAGCCCGACGAAATCGCCGTGGCGGTACTCCGTGCGGTCCCTGAAGCCAAGCTCCTCGGCCTCGGCCTCGGCGACCTGCAGGTACGGGCCCGATGCATCCACGTCCATCGAGCTCGCCATCCCGGCTTTCAGCAGCTCGAGCTGCACGATGCCCACGCCGCCGCCGATGTCCAGCAGGCTGGCTCCCTCGATGCCTTCCGCCACGAGCACGTCGATCAGGCGCTGGGTGCTGCCATCGGCGCCGTCCTGGCGGTAGGCGAGCAGGTCGCGGCGCGCCTCCTCGGCGTCGAAGTGGACGTCGTAGTCGACGGAGCAGCAGTCCTTCGGCATCTCAGGAGTCTACGTTTGACGCCAAGGCACGGCGTATCCTGCGCCCGATGCCCGAGTCCATCAGCCTCCCCGACGGCCGCCACCTGGACCTTTTCGTTGACGGACCGGCCAGCGGAACGCCGCTGCTGTTCCACCACGGGTCGCCGGCCTCGGGCCTGCCTGACGCAGCGTTCGTGGCGGCACTCGCGGAGCGGGACCTGCGCTACGTCGCCTGGAGCCGCCCCGGCTACGGAGACTCGACGCGCCAACCCGGACGCGTGCGTGGCGGATGTCGTGAGCGATGCGGCCGCGGTGCTGGATCACATCGGAGCCGATCGGGCCTACACCCTCGGCTGGTCGGGCGGGGGACCGCACGCCATGGCGACGGCGGCGGGGCTGCCGGATCGGATCCTGGGCGCCACCACCATCGGCGGCGTGGCGCCGTACCCGGCGGAGGGCATCGACTGGTTCGAGGGCATGGGCCCGGAGAACATCGAGGAGTTCGGAGCGTCGCTGGAGGGGCCAGAGGCGCTGATCGCCTTCAAGGAGCGCGCCTGGCCCATCTGGAGCGTGGTGACGGCGGACGAGGTCGCCGAGGCGTTCGGCGGGCTGATCGATGACGTCGACCGCGGCGCGCTGACCGGCGACTTTGCGGAGGCCGTGGCGGCGACCACGCGCGAGGGGTTGCGCACCAGCTACTGGGGCTGGTTCGACGACGACATGGCCTTCAACCGCGATTGGGGCTTCGACATCGGCTCCATTCGCGTGCCCGTCCACATCTGGCAGGGCGGCCACGACCGGATGGTGCCGTTCGCGCACGGGGAGTGGCTGGCCGCGCGCGTCGGCTCCGCCTGTCCGCACCTGCATCCCGAGCACGGGCACCTGTCGCTGGCGGTCGACTCCATTGGGCCGATCCTGGACGAGATGCTCGCCGGCGATCGCTAGCTCGCTTGCGAGGCGTTGCGCGCCACCGTACGCTTTGGGACCGCCAACCCGAGCCTGTGGACCCGAGTGCCCTGACCTTGCCCCATCGACGCATGCTGGCCATCTCCGGCCTGCTGATTGCCCTGTTCGTCGCCGCTCCCGCTACCGCGCTGGGGCGCGACCTGTCCGCGGCCGATCCCGCGCACGCAGGCCCGGCGAAGCTATCGAAGGCGCAGCCGGTCGGGTATGACATCTCGTATCCGCAGTGCGGCAAGCCCTATCCCGCCGAACCCGGCCTTCGGGATCGTTGGCGTGAATCGAGGGATCGTCTTCAGCCCGAACCCGTGCCTGGGGACCGGCAATGGGCCGAGCCAGCTGGCCTGGGCGGGGAAGCGTGCGGAGCTGTACGCCAACACCGGCAATCCCGGCCCGCATCTGAGCTCCCGTTGGCCGGTCGGGCAGCAGAGTCCGAAGCGATGCTCAGCCCAGAATCCGGATAGCGCCAACTGCGCCTACGACTACGGCTGGAACGCGGCGGCGGACTCCTACGCGACGGCAGTGAAGGCATACATCGCGCTGGGCTGGGCGGCTCCCGGCAGCACTCGGACGCCGGTGGCCAACCGCTGGTGGCTGGACGTCGAGACGGCCAACTCGTGGCGCGCCAACCTGGCGCTGAACATCGCGGCGCTGCACGGCGGCGTCGACTACCTGGAATCGGTGGGCGCAGCGACCGTGGGCTTCTACTCGGCGCCCTTCATGTGGGACGACATCACCGGCGGCACATCGGCCTTTGCCGAGCACCCGACCTGGGTGGCTGGCGCCAGCACGCTGAAGGGCGCGCAGGCCCGATGCACGGGCGACGGCTTCACCGGTGGCGGCGTGGCGCTTGCGCAGTACCTGTACAACGGGTTCGACGCGAACTACCGCTGCTGAGGTGATCCATGGCCGATGAGCCCCTCTATTCCGAGCGGCTCATCGACGCCCTGGGCGTGGCGGCGCGACTGCATGCCGGCCAGCGCAGGAAGGGGAGCGATATCCCGTACCTCAGCCACCTGCTGGGGACCTGCGGCATCGCCCTCGACTACGGAGCGGGGGAGGATGAGGCGATCGCGGCCCTGCTGCATGACGTGATCGAGGACGTGCAGCCCACGGCCGACGCCCGGGCGGCGGTGGCCGCCTTCGGGCCGGAGGTGCTGCGGATCGTGGAAGGCTGCACCGATTCGGACACGCACCCCAAGCCGCCGTGGCGGGAGCGCAAGGAGGCCTACGTCGCGCGCGTGGCCGATGACGATGCGCCGATCCTCCTCGTCTCGGCCGCCGACAAGCTGCACAACTCGCGCTCCATCGTCAGCGACCTGCGTCGCTTCGGCGACGGCGACCTGGGACCGATTCAACGGTCGCCGCGACGGGTCGCTCTGGTACTACCGCGCGCTGGTCGATGCGTTCCGCGCCAACCCGGCGCACCTGCCCGAGCTGGTGGACGAGCTGGATCGGACCGTCACCGAGATGGAGTCGCTGGCGCGATGACGCAGGGCGGGCGACGAGCTCGACCCGCGCGGCTACGACCTCGACGAGGAGCGGAAGCGCTTCGACGAGGAGATCAGCCGCAGCGTCCTGATGGGCACGAACCGAATGATGCGGATCGGCCGCCACGTATTCAAGGTCTTTCCCAGCGAGGTCCACTGCAAGCTCTGCGCGTCGCCGTTGCAGGGCGGGTGGGCGAGCGTCATGTCGGTGGTCGGCAAGGGCCCGTGGGAGAAGAACCCGAAGTACTGCGCCATGTGCTTCAAGGACATGGTCAAGCATCGGTCCGGCGCCGAGATCCCGTGCAGCCTGCTGTTCGCCGACGTGCGCGGCTCCACCGAGCTGGCCGAGCAGACGTCGCCGACCGAATTCCGACGCCAGATGAACCGATTCTTCGCGGTGGCGACCGACGTCCTGGTCGATCACGACGCGATCGTGGACAAGTTCGTCGGCGACGAGGTGATCGGCCTGTTCATCCCGGTCCTCACCGGCGAGCTGCACGCCAGCCGGGCGATCGAGGCCGGTCGGGCCCTGCTGCAGCGGACGGCGGGATGGATCCCGGTCGGGGTCGGCGTGAACACCGGCATCGCGTTCGTCGGCGCGGTCGGCGCCGATGACGTGGCCGAGTTCACGGCCATGGGCGATCCCGTCAACGTGGCCGCCCGCCTGGCCTCGGCCGCGGGCGCCGATGAGCTATTGGTGACGGCCGCGGCCGCCGAGGCAGCTCAGCTGGATGCGTCGAGCCTGGAGCATCGGTCGCTGGCGCTCAAGGGCAAGAGCGTTGCGACCGAGGTGGTGGTCCTCAGCGCGAGCCAGTAGCCGCCGGCGTGGGCAGCGCTCCGAGCTGCCGCATCATGCCGAGCATGTCGGCGTCACGCCAGTGCTCGGCGACCTTGCCGTCGACGATCCGGAAGATGTGGATCTCGGAGATGTCGTACTCCTTGCCCGATGCGGGCATGCCCATGAACTCGCCGGCGTGGCGACCATGCGAGATGAGACGCACGACCACCTTGTCGCCCTCGGCGATCACGTCCTCGATGGTCATGCGGGCATCCTCCAGCCCGGCGTTCACGCGCCGCTGAGCCTGCTTCAGGCTCTCGACGCCGGGCTCCATGCCCGGCCAGCTGTGGGGAATGAAGTCGGGGGCAGTCAGCTCGTCGGCAGCGCGCTCATCCTGCTTGACGAAGACCTCCTCGATGAAGCGCTTCGCGACGGCCTTGTTCTCGTCGAGTGTCATGCCTGCGCTTCCTGCAGGAACGCGGCCAGCCATGCCCTGGGACCGCTGTTGCAGCCGTGGCAACCAACGGAGAAGGAGCGGCCGAATCGGCCCCTATGGAGCCCGTTTCATGTCCGTTTATTGCTCCGGAGCGAGAATTCATGACACCGTGGCGCCGGTCGATGGCCGTTAGTTGCCACAGGAGAAACACCCCCGCGCGGCGGCGGACCGATGAGGATTGGCGCGTGGCGCGGTCTCAACGAGGCGCTACACTTTCCGAAGCACGCGCCACACCTGCAGCCCCGAGCGCGTTCCTCCCCCGAGCACATCACCACTGGAGATCTGACCGTCCATGACCGCCGCCGCCCCTGCCGCCGAGCAGCCCGAGCCCCAGACAGCCGAAAACCTGCATGACGTAGCACCCATCCAGCTGCCGCACCGGCAGCGGATCGAGATCCTGATCGCCGTCCTGCTGGGCATCTTCCTGGCGGCGCTCGACCAGACGATCGTGGGCACGGCGCTGCCGACGATCGTGAGCGACCTGCAGGGCAACGACGTCTACGTCTGGGCGTTCACCTCGTACCTGCTGACGGCCACCATCAGCGGCCCCATCTACGGGAAGCTGTCCGACATCTTCGGCCGTCGGCCGATCTTCCTGATCGGCGTCAGCATCTTCCTGCTCGGCTCGATCCTGGCCGGCCTGTCGCAGGAGATGTGGCAGTTCATCCTGTTCCGCGGCATCCAGGGCCTGGGCGCCGGTGCGCTGTTCCCGGTGGCGCTGGCGATCATCGGCGACATCTTCGCCCCCTCGGAGCGTGGCAAGTACCAGGGCTTCTTCGGCGCCGTGTTCGGCGTGTCGACCTTGGTCGGACCGGCGTTGGGCGGGTTCATCACCGATAACTTCGGCTGGCATTGGATCTTCTACGTGAACGTGCCCATCGGCGCCGTGGTGCTCGTCGTCATCTGGCGCACCCTCCCCACCCGCCGCGCGGAGGACGCGGACCGGCACATCGACTATCCCGGCGCCTTCCTGCTGGCAGCGGCGCTGGTGCCGTTCCTCATCGGCTTCACCAACAAGCAGTTCGGCGAATGGACCGATCCGGACGTCGGCGGCCTGATCGCGCTGGGCTTCCTCCTCGGGGCCGTCTTCGTCTTCGCGGAGACGCGGGCGAAGGAGCCGATCGTGCCGCTCGGCCTGTTCCGCATCCGTTCGTTCACCGCCAGCGTGATGGCCTTCTTCCTGGCGGCCATGGGCTTCTTCGCGGCCGTCGTCTTCCTGCCGCGCTGGTTCCAGTTCGTGCTCGGCAACTCCGCGACGGAGTCCGGCTATCAGATCCTGCCGCTGCTGTTGGGCCTCATCATCGCGGCCGTCTCGACGGGGCAGATCGTGGCGCGCACGGGTCGCTACAAGGCGCTGACCGTGGGCGCGCTGCTGGTGACGGCAGTTGGCCTTTTCCTGCTGACCAACCTGCGGCCCGACACGCCGCTGTGGCAGATCTGGCTCTGGATGGCGATCACCGGGCTGGGCGTCGGTCCCACCTTCGCGGTCTTCACCCTGGTGGTGCAGAACGCGGTGCCGGTCCGGGCCCTCGGCACCGCGACCAGCAGCCTGACCCTCTTCCAGCAGCTGGGCGGCACCATCGGTCTGGCCATCACCGGCACGCTGTTCGGCTCCGTGCTGTTGGAGCAGATCCCGAAGCAGATGACCGAGAACGGCGTACCGGCCCAGATCACGAGCCAGTTCGGAGCCGGTGGCAGCTTCTCCACGAACCAGCTGACCAACGTGGGCGGCGACCTGGGGACGACGATCCTGGCCCAGGTGCCGGAGCAGTTCAAGGCAGCCGTCGAGCCGTTCATCGGCGCCATGGTGGATGCGATCTACACGGCGTTCTCGATGGCCACGGGCGCCGCCTTTGTCGTCGGCATCGTCACCGCCCTGCTGGCGGCGCTGGTGGTGCTGGTGCTCATGCCGGCCGGGAAAGTCGGCGAGGCGGTCAGCTAGGGAAGCAGCGGGCGGCTACTCGCGACGGCGCCGCCGTTCCTTCGGGCTGGGTCGCGCGCAGCGCCAGCAGGGTGCCGGCGACGAGCGCCACCACGGTGACGAGGATGATCAGGTCGCGTACTGCTATCGGGTCCACTCGCAATTCTCCCGACTTCCGGGCCCCCACCCGTGGCCTGCAGCAAGGCCGATCCTCCGTGTGACTACCCTAAAGGCCCGGTCAACCCCTCAGGACACCACCCATCGGGACCGATACCATCTTGACGTGACCACAGACTCAGCGCCCGGAAGCGCGGGGCGCTGCGCGACAGCGCCTTCGCCTACGTCGATTCCCGGGGTCGGCGGCGGCTGCCGATCCACGACGAACCGCACGTTCGCAACGCCCTGGCCCGATTCAACCAGGTGCAATTCGAGGACGACGATGCCCGCGATCGCGCCCGGCGGCGGCTCCTGCAGGCCGCCAAGAAGTACGGGATCGTGCCGATCGGCTTCATGGACGGCCAGCTCCGCCGCCAGGGCCAGCGCACCCTGCCCTCCGGCGCAGTGACGTTCCTGCTCACCGACATCCAGGACTCGACCGGGATTGTTCACCGCCTCGGCGATGGATATGCCGCTCTGCTGGCCGATACGCGTCGTCTGATCCGCAGCGCGGTGCGACGGGCCGGCGGAGTTCGAGGTGGATGCCCGGGCCGATGAGTTCTTCGCAGTCTTCAAGCATGCGCCGTCGGCGGTCGAGGCGGCGGTCGCCATCCAGCGGGCGGTGCGGGATCACGACTGGCCGGCGGATGGCGCGGTCATGTCTGCGGGCTGGCGTGCACAGCGGCCGGCCGACGCTGACCGAGGGCGGGTACGTGGGCCTGGCGGTCCACACCACGGCACGCGTCAGCGCGGCGGCCCACGGTGGGCAGATCCTGCTCACGGGTGCGGCAACGCGGGTCATCGGAGAGGCTCTGGTCGAGGCGCTGAGCTTCGTGGAGCTGGGCACCTTCCGCCTGCGTGGCCTGCCCGAGCACGAGACGTTGTACCAGGTGACGGTCAGCGACCTGCCGGCGCGCTTCCCGCCGCCCGTCACAGACGACTGACATGGCCGGCGTTCGGGACTAGGCTTGGCGCGAATCGGAGGATTGCGCCATCGCCGCAGCCAGCACCTTCCGGCGAAAACGAGGAGTTCTGGCGGAACTTCCTGCTCCACGGCGACCCGAGCGAACGGCGGAACCGGGCCATCTTTCGGCGCCTGCCCAGCAATCCGCGCTGCCGGCTGTGCGCTGCGCCATTCGGCGGGATCGGCGGCCCGATTGTGCGCACGCTGTGGGGCAAGCGGCCGGCGGACCAGAACCCGAACCTGTGCGGTGTCTGCTTCTCATTCGTGACGAGCAACCACGGCGGCGCCGAGATCGACATGTCGATGCTGTTCGCGGACATCCGCGGCTCCACCAGCCTGGCCGAGACGATGCCGCCCGGCGAGTACCGCGCCCTGCTGGATCGCTTCTACAACGTGGCCGCTGACGCCGTCTTCGCCAACGACGGCTTCCTGGACAAGTTCGTGGGCGATGAGGTCGTGGCCACCTTCGTGCCGCTCATGACCGGCGAGCAACACGCCATCCGCGCGGTGGATGCGGCGCGCGCGCTCATGTCCAACGTCGGCTATGGCAGCGCATCCGGACCGTGGCTGCCACTCGGCGCCGGTGTCCACACCGGCAGGACGTGGATGGGAGCGGTGGGCGATGGCGCTGCAGCGAACCTGACCGCCCTCGGCGACAGCGTGAACGTCACGGCCCGGCTGGCGTCGCTGGCGGAAGCCGGCGAGATCCTGGTCACGACCGATGCGGCCCTGGCGGCGGGCGTCGACACCACCACGCTGCCGCACAAGTCGCTGGAGCTGAAGGGCCGGCAGCAGCTGACCGAGGTGGTATCGATGCGGATCGACGAGCGCAGCCACCGTCGGGCGCTTAGGCGACCGGTCGCCTCGGATCCGGCCTCCGCCGCCGACGCCTGGCGTCCTGCTCGATCGGATCCGACGGCGCGTGCTCGCGGCGTGCCAGCAGCACGAACGGCAGCGCCACGACCTGGATCCCCGCCGCCACCGCGTACGAGGCCGCGTAGCCGCTGACGTCCGCCACGCGGCCCAGGATCGGCTGCGCCACCACGCCGCCGGCGGAGCCCATCAGCGAGTCGAACGACAGCACGGTGGCGCGCTGCTCGGAAGGGATCACGCCGTTCAGGTACGCCTGGCGCATCGGGCGCGTGATGGCCAGCACGAACGACGAGGCCGCCAGCAGGATCAGCGCCACCACGAAGGTCGGCTGCAGCCCCAGGCCCAGCAGCAGCACGATGCTGATCACCGCCCCGACCAGCAGCGCATCGGTCCGGCAGCCGGAAGAGGCGGCGCGTCCAGGGCACCATCAGGCCGCCGACGATCTGCACGCCCGGCGAAGATGGCCGCCGCCAGGCCGGCGATGCTGTACGCGGTCGGATCGCCGTACAGCTGCAGCAGGTACGGCTGGGCGGCGTAGAACAGGTAGATGCCGGTGCCGGCGGTGAACGGGATGGCCAGCATCAGCCAGCGCACCGGCGGGTTGCGGAAGCCCGAGTCGATGGAGCCGCGGACCACGTTGCCCACCGCTTGCATCGGTCCCACGTTGCGCTGCGGCGTGAAGCCGATGTCCCGCATGTAGACCAGCGCCACCACCATGGTCACGCCCAGCAGCACGCGCGCGCAGGATGTACGGCACGCCCAGGTTGGTGACCTGCGCCACGGCGCCGCCGGCCACCGTCCCGACCAGCATCGCCGCCCCGGTGGCGGTCTGGGCGCGGCCGAAGACGTGCTCCAGGTGGCCGGTGAAGCCGGTCGCGGCCAGCGCATCGACCAGCCACGCCTCGGTGGCGCCGGAGAAGAAGGTGAAGCCCAGGCCCAGCAGGATCGAGGCGATCGCCCAGCCCCACAGCGGGGCGTGGACCTGCCACATCAGCAGGTACAGGAGCGTCGAGACCAGCAGGGTGGCGGTGCCCAGCACGTACGAGAACTGCCGGCCGCGGGTGTCGGCCACCACGCCGGTCGGGATCTCGAACAGCACCATGCCGGCGGTGAAGAAGGCGTTGGCCGCGAAGGCCTCCGCGTTGTCAGAGCCCGGCATCCAGCAGGAAGATGGTGTTGATGCCCCAGATGAAGGACGACGCGAGGGTGCTGATCAGGGTCAGCGCCAGGTAGGTCCGCTCGACGCGCTTGGCCGGATCGTTTTGCCTGGGCTCGGCAGCCATGCCATGACTCTAACCCGTGCCGGAAAGCGCGTCCGGCATCGGCTAGCCTGTGCGCGTGGAGATCCTCTTCGACGAGCCGATCACCTTCGTCGGCGCCGATGGCCAGCCAACCCACGCACCGATGGTCGCGGCCACGGTCGGTGGCGAGGCCACGCGCCTCATCGTCGACACCGGCTCGACCGACCACATCCTGACCATCGAGCTGGCGAATCGGGTGGGACTGCGCGCGGAGCCGGGGGAGGAGGGGACCGACAGCACCGGTGCATCGGTCCCGTCATGGAGCCTCGGCGAGGTGCCGGTCGAGATCGGCCGTACCACGCATCAGCTCTCGAACGTCATCGCCATCGCGGCCCCCGGTCCGTTCGAGGCGCGCGGCATCGGCGGCATCCTGAGCCCGCAGCACCTCGTGCCGGGCGCCTGGATGAGCCTGGACATGGCCGGCGGATCGATTCACGGCCCTGTCCGGATCGGAGGCCGATGTCGCCGACTGGCTCGCTACGCGGGCGCCCGACTTCCGCCTGCTGCGCCTGGCGCGGGCAGATGGCGATACCACGATCCTGGTGCGCGGCGCGATCAAGCCACATCAGCCGGTCATCACCCTGATGGACACGGGCGGGAAGGTCTCGGACGTGGTCGCGTCGGCGGTGCCCGGGCTGACCGGCGGCCTGACCGAGAGCAGCGGTCGCGGCGTCGGCGGGACCGAGCTGTTCGGCGCGGTGGTGGTCGACCAGGTGCTGCGAGCTCGGGGAGGCGGACATTCCCATGCCCCGCCTGGTCGTGATCGGTGACGTGGATGGCCGCGGCATCCTGGTGGGCATGGACGTGCTGCGCGGCACGATCCTGACGGTCAGTGCCGATCCAGCGCGCCCCGTCTTCTGGCAGGTGCCTGTCTAGCCCGGCACCGAACGTGCAGCGACATGGCACGGCATGTGTTTGACGTGCGGTTGCATGCAGGCCCATCTCGACATGGGCCCCAAGAACATTCGCTACGAAGACCTCAAGGACGCCGCTGACGAGAACGACCGCTCGGTCGCCGAGACGCTCGACATCTGGCAGCGCACCCTTGAGATCGATCGCGGCGACCATTCCCAGGAGTACGCGGCGGAGTCCTAGTCGGGACTAGCTGCCGAAGAACTCCAGGATCCGGGCGGTGTCGTCCGAGAATGCCCAGCGGGCGGTGATCTTGCCGTCCTTCAGGTGATAGATCTCGGCCGTCCGGTACTGGAGCGTGCGTCCGTCCTTGGTGGCGGTGACGTTCATCAGCTGCACGGCGTGCGTGTCGTTCGCGAGCGTATCGTGCTCGTCGGCCTTGATCTCGAACGTGCCCATCGCCTGCTGATACCGCTCGCGCAGGGCTTCCTTGCCCACCGTGGGCTCGGATCGCCCGATCTCGTGCCACTCGATGTCATCGGCAATGAGGTCTGCAACCGCGGCCTCGAGATCGGTTCCGCTGTTCATGGCGTCGCTCAGGCGGCGCAGCACCGCCACGTTTGGATGCTCGTCCATCTGGGTCTCCTCGGTGCCACCGGCGCGCATTGACGCACCGTTCTGAATGGCTGCGTCCCAGCCTAGGGCCGATGGGTGCAGGCACCAGCCCCGGTGCGAAATCAGGAGCCGATATGGATCGACTCGAGCACGGGCTCGGCTGCGTCCATGGCCTCCTGCCACTCCGCCACCGAGCCGCCGACCATGACCGCCATCAGCCCGTCCGGCGTGTCCAGGAAGGCGACCCACAGCCGTCGACCGGGATCGATCCCCAGCGGACCCGGGCGGCACGACCATCACCGTGGCGTGCGCATCGCCGGCGTTCTCGATCTCGATCACGCGGCCATCCATGCCGCCGACCTGTGCTTCACTGTCGCCGAAGACCTCGAACGCCTCGTTGCTGCCGCAGCGCTTCCGCCGCCTCGGCCGCAGTGGCCGGTTCCACGCCCTGGCCGCCGCGCCGTAGACCGTGGACGGTCGGGCGAATTGCACGGCGATGACGTTCGGGACTGCCGACCTTCTGCTGCACGTCGAAGAAGCCATCGAACAGCTGAACCGCGCGCCAGCCCTCGGTGAGCGTGAAGGTGGTGGGCGGCGTGAACGATGCGCGCATGTAGTCGCCGGCCGGCAGCGGCTCGGTCGTTGAGCGCAGCTCGCTCACGCCATCGGCCGGTTCGCTGGCGTCCGCAGATCCGGAGGGCGAGCCGGATGCGCGTGGGCTGGGTCGTATCGGTCCCGTCAGGGGTGGCGCAGCCGGCAACCAGGGCTGCATGAGCGCAAGCGAGGACGACCGTCTTGACGGTGTGGAGCATCCAAACCGACTACGCAGCGCCAGGGTCGCGAGTTCAGTTGCGCGCGCGTGAAGCGTCCGAATTCACACCACACGCGCACGAGCTGCGGGAAAAGCGCCTTGGGAGCGTCCGAAATCACACCCGGTGGGAATCAGGACGCTTCAACGCCCCTCGCCGCCGCATCATGTGCACCTGGTGTGAATCTGGGACCGTTCGTGGCCGGTGCGGCCTGATCGCGACTCAGTCCGGTGATCCCTCCAACACCGAGAGGATGTTGCCCGCCGGATCCTTGAACCAGGCGATCACCGGGCCGCGCGGATCGCGCGCGATGCCCTTCTCGTCCTGCCCCATGTCCGGGCCGTAGTTCTCCATCTGCACGCCCGCCGCGTTGCCAGCTGGTCCACCGCGGCGTCCACGCTCTCGACGGGGAAGTTCAGCACCGTGTAGGTGGCGGGCTGGTGGTTGTCCTTGGGGTAGATGAACACCGGGCGGCGGCCCGGGATGCGCAGCGCCAGGCCGGCATCGCTCATGTCCGTCTCGATCCCCAGCGTCTCGCCGTAGAACGCCTTGGCCTTCTCGATGTCATCGACCGAGAAGCCCGAAAAGGCGTCGCTGTCCTTGAGCATGGGTCACTCCTCTTGATGGTCCTCACGCATAGGACGCCGATGGACCGCGGGATTCATCGGTCCCTCAGCCCGCGGCGGTGGCGTGGGCGTCGGCGCCGGCGGCTCGGCCGGGACCTGGCTCCAGTCGACGTCGTCGTCCTTCTTGCGGGAGCGCCACCAGGCCAGCGCCAGCGCGCCCAGGCCGAACAGCACGATCAGCAGCTTCGCGACCCCGCCGGCGACCGGCAGGCTGGTGAGCACGACCACGACGATCGCGCCGAGCAACAGCAGCAGCAGCTCGCGCCATCGGCTCTCATTGGGGCCGGGCCGCGACGACGATGTGCGCCAGTCCCAGCGCCACCACCACGTCGGCCAGGTAGGCGACCGCCAGCCAGAAGCCGTAGGTCGCCAGGCCGATCGCCAGCAGCCCACCAACGATCGAGAAGGCTGCCAGCGGGCCCAACAGGATGATCGTGAACACCACGGCCAGGATCAGCATCACCAGGATCGTGACGATCACGAAGCCGATGTAGGCCAGGCAGGCCAGGATCCCTCCCACGAAGGAGCCCACCGGGCTGGACCGGAGCGAGTTGTCGGCGGCACGCAGCACCCGTGGCACGAAGAGCAGCATCAGGCCGCCGACGACCACGATCACCAGCAGCTGGCGGCCACCGCTCAATGCGGTGGTCTCCAACTCGGTGGCCCCTGTGGATTCTTCCTTGGTCTCGCGGACCTGGACGTTTTCCTCGCCTTGGATCACGCCGCTGCTGCTGTACGCGCCCGCCCATCCGATCACGCTGCCGTCGACGTCGCCGTCGACAACGACCTGGCCGCCGGACACGATCACGTCACCGCCCACCGATGAGCCAGCGATCGTCGTGACCCGGCCACCGGCGACCAGCACATCGCCGGCGACGGACCCGGAGACCTCTATCTGGCCGCCGGCCGCTCGCACGTCCCCTTCCACGGCGCCGACCACCAGCACGCGACCGCCGGCGACCAGCACGTCGCCGGACACGCTGCCGTTGATCTCGACCAAGCCGCCTGCCGAGGTGAGGTCGCCGTCGACGTTCCCGTCGACCGTCACCTGACCCGCGAACAGGTAGAGGTTCCCGTCCCACGTCTCGGTTGATGGCACCGTGACGGTGTCACCGGTGCGCAGCTTCCCGTCGAGCAGCCGCGTCTCCACGCCAAACACCAGCGTGGCGGTGATCGCGATGAGGACCATGGCTGTCAGCAGGGCGAGGACGCGACGCAGGACGCGGGTCATGGCGCTCGGGCCTCCGGATGTGTGCAGCAGGTAGCGTCCAGCCTACCGCCCAGAGCCCTGAACGTCACCATCCCGCGCTTGGCGCACGGGCGGACAATGGGAGAGTCGCAGAGGACCTCGACCCATGTACGTCCGCACACCCTCGCCCAAGGAAGCCGATGGCGCCGTCAAGGCCATGTACGACGCGGCCGAGGCGTCAGAGGGCTACCTGCCGAACCAGGTTCGGCTGTTCAGCCTGAACCCGGCTGCCCGCGCCGCCTGGCGTCAGCTGGTCGAGGCGATCAACGCCGATATGGACCATCGGCGCTACGAGCTCGCGACCCTGGCTGCCGCCGCGACGGTGCGCTGCCGGTACTGCGTCAGCGCCCATGCCGCGGTGGTCATGGATTCCGACTACTTCGATCGCGCCCAGGTGGAGCAGATCGCCAGGGACTTCCGCTCTGCCGACTCGCTGGACGCTCGCGACAAGGAGGTCATGGTCTTCGCCGAGAAGGTGGCGCTCGACGCGAACAGGATCGCGCCGGAGGACGTGGACCATCTGCGAGCCCACGGCCTCAGCGACAAGGAGATCTTCGACGTGACCCTGGCGGCGGCCGCGCGGGTGTTCTACAGCAAGGTGCTGCAGGCCATGGATGCCGAGCCCGATGAAGCCCTGGCAGCCACCAACGACCTCGTGGACCTCGTCGAGCTGAGGCCCGAGTAGTCAAGGCTTCGGCGCGCCTCCGCAATCTGGCTCGGGGAGCTGCAGATCGCCGAGTAGCCGAGTGCACATACCGCTCGGGTCGGGCATGATCCGCCCTGCATTCGGCGTCGCGGCATCGGCCGCGGCGCTCGTGCTAAGCGGAGAAGTGGATGACGGTGACTCAGAACAGCACGACAACGGGCGGACGAGGCGTGTTCATTGGCGTTCTGGTGGTGGTCGGCCTGGCCGCCGCGGCCATCGGTGCCTACCTGGACTGGTTGTGGTGGCACCCGAGCGAGGCCATCGTCATCACCCTGGTGGCCATCGCGGCCATTCTGTTGGCCGGGCTGCTCTTCCTCTTTCGCCGCACGCTCACGACGCGGCTGGCCTTCATCGGCCTCGCCATTGGCGTGGGCCTTCTGCTGGGCCAGTGGATCGGGCCATCCCGCGAGCCATTGACCGTCTCGACTGGCACCATGACGCTCACCCTGGGCGGACCGGTCCAGGGCGTCGCCACGGGACCGGCCGACTGCTCCACGGTGCCGAGCGGCGAAGAGCTGCAGGTGACCATGGACCCGAACACGCGCCTTGAGATTCCGGGCGTGGAACCGCAGGCGTACCCGTTCGTCTCGTCGACCTTCGCCTTCGGCGACCGATGGCAGCCGGACGAGGGCAGCCGCGACGACGGCCTGGTCGTGTCGATCTACATGAACGCGGCGCTGGTGCCGGCGGACGGCGCGCCCACCGAGCTGTGGCTGGACTCCGATCCTTCCTCCACGATCGAGCACCGGCAGACCGGCAACAACGAGATCGTGCAGTTCTCCGGCCTGGCCGTCACCTCCGGCGAGGTGGCTGCGATCCTGGGCACCGACGGGGACGTGACCGGCACGCTCGAATGGACCTGCCCCACTGGCACCTGATCAAGACCGGCGTGGCGCAGGCCGCTGCAGAGAATTAGATCCATCGACAGCAGTCCGACACTCTTCAGGACAGATGCGTCAGTGAGGCGCGTCAACTGGAGGGAGCAGGAGTGCTCGCAACGCTCGTCGATCGTGCGCAGAAGGGTGACGAAGAAGCCTTCGCCGCCCTGACCCAGGCGGTCGGTGATCGGTGCATGGCGATCGCGTACCGGATCCTTCGCGACGCCGCGCTGGCCGAGGACGCCGTGCAGACGGCGCTCACCACGGCCTGGCGAGAGCTCCCGTCCCTTCGTGACCACGACCGATTTGAGCCGTGGCTGCATCGGACGCTCGTGAACATCTGCTACGGGGAGGCCAAGCGCCGCCGACGCGCGTCGGCGAACGTCTTGTCCATGGTGCCGGACGACTTGCAGACGCCCGATGCCACCCTGACCGTTCACGACCGTGACCAGCTGGAGCGCGGCTTCCGGAGGCTTTCTCCGGAGCAGCGCGCCGTCCTCGTCTTCCATCACTACCTGGGACTGACGATCGCCGAGGTGTCGGATCACCTTGGTATCCCGCTCGGCACCGCCAAGTCCCGGCTTCGCTACGCAACCGTGGCCATGCGGGGAGCCCTGGAGGCTGATGCCCGCGTGCCCGCCAATTCCAAGGAGCGTCCCGCATGAGTGCCACCCGCGATCCCGATCTGCTCCTCCAGGCCTTCCTCGATGAGGGACCGGAGGTCCTGCCTGATCGCGCGTTGCTAGCGATTGCGGACGATGTTCATCGACTTCGACAACGGACCGCCGTTGGTCCGTGGAGGTTCCCGATCATGCGTACTCTCCTGGCGTCGGCCGCGGTCCTTGCGATCGTCGTCGCCGGCGCGGGCATCTTCATGGCGAGCCGGCTCGCACCGGGTAATAAGCCGACGCCATCGCCGTCCATCACGGCGCTCTCTTCCATCACGGCGCTGCCTGTCGTCGACGGCGCTCTCCATGCGGGCGTCACCTACGACTCCGGCACGTTCACTCACGCCTTCGCCTTCACCGCGCCGGCCAGAGCTTCACGGACTCAGCGAGGACATGTGGACTGGCGGCCACACGTTCCGCTTGCGACCGGTAACTGGCGGCGCGATCACCATCCATGACGGGCTCGACCTGCCGAACGATCTCTGCCAGCCAACCGACGTCACATCCGACCTGCCAAACGTGGAGGAATGGATCGCCGGCAGCGAAGGCCTGATCGTCTCGCCGATGGGCCAACTCACGAACTCGAACGTGAGTGTGCGGTACTGGGATATCGAGCTCGGGCCGGACTGCTATGTGGGTGACAACCCGCCTGGAAGCCCGGCAATCAGCTTCTCCGCCGGTGAGCATCACCGCCTGTACGAGGTGCAGATCGGGACCGACACCATCCTTGTCGCCACCTGGGGAGCTGGCTATGGGGGCGAGGGTGACAACGTCCTCGACCAGCTCAACCCATTCACCGACGACTTGGTCCGATCCATCACCAGTCCTGAGTAATTCGTCGACTCACGCCGGCGGCCCTGCTCGCGGGGTCGCCGGCCTTTCCATGCCCGCGGCACGCGACGTGGACCCATCCACTCGCCCTATGCTCGCCGTATGGATGAGCAATCGATCCGCGAACATGCGCAGGCCTTTGCCGATGCGCTGCGCGGCGGGGACATCGGCGAGGCCGCCAAGGCCATGAGCCCCGAGCTGCAGCGGAACATGGGACCGGTGGTCGCCATGCTGCCGCTGCCGCTGACCGGAGGCGACGGTCGAGTCGGTCGATATGACCGGCACGGGCTACCTGGCGGTGCTGCACCTGGTGGGGGACGAGGGCGCGATCCGCCTGGAGACGCGCTGGAAGGAGCGCGACGGACAGCCGACCATCGTGGAGGCCAGCCACCAGCCCGAGGCGCCACCGCCGATGCCTGATGATGCCGAGGAGGGATCCGAGGCCGAGGCCTAGGCCAGCAGCGCCAGGCTGGCGCCGAACATCGCCGGATCGGCCATCACGCTGGCCGCGGTTCGCTTGCCGAGCGGCGCCAGCGCGGCCACCAACGCCTCGCGTGCACTTGCGCCGATGCCGTGGTGCCGTTCGTGCTCGCAGTCGACCACGGCAACCCAGCGCTCGCCCAGCGGGTCCAGTCGCATCGAGAAGACGCAGGCGGACGCTGCCGGGCTGACATCGACGTGAACGGTGTTGGCGCTCCTCATGCGCCCAAGACTGCGGAGCGCTCCTGACACCTTGTGTGTCGCAATCCGTTCGGTGCATCGTCCGTTGACAGTTGCGCTGCGCCGGGCTGGTATTGACCGATGCTGCCGATCTCCTTCACCAGCCAGATCCGCTACTGGAACCCTGAGAAAGCGAGCGGGTTGGCGGTCGCCGATATCCCGGAGGCGCACCACGCCGCCCTCGGCGGTCTAAAGCAGCAGCACGTGCAGGGCACCATCGGCGGGGAGGCGTTCGCTTCCAACGTCATGCCGGCCGGCGGCGGTCGCCTGGCGCTGAGCGTGAACAAGGCGATGCTGAAGTCGGTCGGCGTCGGAATCGGCGACGAGGCGGCCTTCGAGATCAGCCAGGTCGGCCGCGACTGACGCTGCGGCCGCAGCTTGCTGTTTCTCCTGTGGCGACCAACGGAGAAGAAGCACCCGTAACTTGGTCGTCTGTTGCCGCTGACGAGCAATTCCCAGACCCTCTGCGGCCGCAAACGCCCGGATTTAGCCGTTTCGTGTCCGTTGGTTGCTCAGGCAGAAACTCGGAGGCCGACGGACGCGGGCAGTCAGCCGTCCACCGTGGCCGCGTAGACCTGCCGCTCGCCGGGCACGCCCTTGAGCACGTGCCGCCCGCGGTCTTCGAACGTGACGCCGGGCGCCGAGACGAGCTCCTTCGTGGTGCTCGACACCAGGATCTCGCCCGCTCCCGCCAGCGCCATGATGCGGGCGGTCTCGTGCACGGCCAGGCCGCGGATGTTGCCCGGCACCAGCTCCACTTCGCCGGTGTGGATCCCGGCATGGATCTCCAGGCCGATCCCTCCGACGGCAGTGCGAATGTCCGCGGCCGCCTGCAGCGCCCGAGCGGCGCCATCGAAGACGATGAGGAAACCGTCGCCGGTGGTGTCGATCTCCTGCCCGCGGTACTGCTCGATCACGTCGCGGACCAGCTGGTTGTGCCGCTCCAGCAACTGGTCCCATGCGGCGTCGCCCATCGCTGCGGCACGGTCGGTGGATCCGGTGATATCGGTCATCAGCATGGTGGTCAGCACCCGATCGCCAGCCGGGGTCTTGCCGAACCCGCGCCAACCGCCCCAGATGATCGAAACGGCGGGCTCGTCACCAACGACCCACTGGTCATGCCCAGGCGGGATGTCGAACACGTCGCCCGGGCGGATGGTCATCTCGGTGCCATCGTCCATGCGGATCATGGCGGTGCCGGACAGTCCAACCCCGACGTGGTGGAATTGGCAGCTCTCGGTCTTCGCGATGGGCTTCACCTGTTCCGACCAACGCCAGCCTGGTTGCTGCACCATCCGGCCGACCACCAGGTCGCCCAACCGAACGTTGGTGACAACGCCCTTCGGGAACGTCAGCCTCTCGTCGGGGTCATCGAGATTCTTGGTCTGCGGCTTCGCCGATCGCGTGCTGTACCTGTTCTCTGCTCCGCTCATGGCCGTAGTGTGCGCGCGAGCATCGTCCCGCGGAAGTCAGTGGACCAGCGTCAGCAGATCGGCGTACACCTCCTCCACCTCCACCGGCACGCCATGGCGCGTGAACCAGTCGCCGACGTTGGCCACGTCACGGTGCAGCAGGTCCCACGCATCGGCGTTGGTCGTGAACTCCACCGCCTGCGGCAGGTCGATCAGCACCAGCCGCCCCTCCCACCAGAGCAGGTTGTAGACCGATAGATCGGCGTGAACCAGCCCCGCCTCGGTCAGAGCGCGCAGGTTGGCGTGGAGCTGTGCCCAGGCGGATGCCAGTGCATCGGGCTCGAGGCGAGCCTGGGCGAGCTTGGGCGCCGCCATGGATTCGTCGCCGATGAACTCCATCAGCAGCCCGTGATCGGTCTGCTCGACGGGGTAGGGGACCGATGCGCCCGCCTCCCAGGCGCGGCGCAGCATGACCCACTCGAGCGCCGGCCACAGCTGGCCGGCCAGCTCCTGGCCATAGCCGCTCTTGTTGCCGGAGGCCACCGCGCGCTGGTCGCGGGCGTTGAGGAACGCCCAGCCGCCGCGATACACCGAGTCGCCGCGGTACGAGGTGGAGTTGCTGAAGCCCTCCTCCCGCAGCTGGCCCTTGGTGGGGTAGCGCGGGCGGTAGCGTTTGTGGGCGAGCAGGCGCGGACCGCTGGCGTAGCGTCGCTCCACCAGGAAGATCTCTGCCTCTTTGCCTGATTTGAGGTTGCCGAGCGTGACGTCCTCGTATGGCTCGTGCTCCGGCCATTCGAGGTCCGACCGCATCGGCGCGGTTGATGACACGGAAAAGCGCTCCTGAGCAAGGGGAGTCGGGGTTGGTCCTGTCCCGACCAGTCAGGAGCGCCTGGGTCGCCTCAATCAGAGGGCGGGGGCGTTACTCCGGACGGCCGGGAGGTCCAGCAATGCCAATCTGCACAGCGGTCCTCCTGTTTGGTCGTACGTGGCGTGAGTGCCGCGGGGACTATGCACCGGATCGTGGCTCCCGCGCAAGGGTGATTCCGCCGCGGGCCTTCACAGACGTCGCCGAGCTAGGGTGACGGGTAGTGTGCTAGGGTATGCGCATAGCATTGCACACTCATGGAGCCCAGCATGGCACTCGCGCGCACCAACCTGACGCTTACCGGCCGAGCTGCTCGATGAGGTCGACGCGATGGCTGGGCCGCGCGGACGAAGCCGTTACGTCGCGGAGGCGGTAGCGCAACGCATCCGGCGCGATCGGCTGGGGCAGGCCATTCGCGACACTGCTGGCATCCTGGCGGAGACAGAACACGGGATGAGCCGCGCCCAGGTGTCGAAGTGGGTCGAGCGCATGCGATCCGAAGAGTCCGACTGACCGTGCGATACCTCCTGGACTCGACCCTGCTCATCGACCATGCGAACGGGGATCCGGCAGCCAATGCGCTCTTTGATCGTTTCTTCGAGGAGGGGCACGAGCTGTTCACCTGCGACGTCGTGACCTGCGAAACCCTTTCCCGCGGTGACGACGACAGCGACAGCAATTGGCAAGGCTGCTCGACGCGCTCGATTACGTCGCAACGTCGCCCGACATGGCTCGCTGGGCGGGCGAGTCCAGGCGGCTTCGTCACGAGGCCGGTGGACGGCGCGCCCTGGCGGACGCCCTCATCGGGGGCATTGCATCGGTCCTGGACGCCACGGTCGTCACGCGCAACCGGCCGGATTTCGAGCGGCAGGGGATCGCGGTTCTGACCTACTGAGAACGTCGCCTCGGCCAGCGCCCGCGGTCCGTGGCGGCGATCAGCCTAGAGGCGGGCTCCGGAGCGATCCGGCGGTTCCGGCCGATCCATCGGCTCATCCAACCCGTCGACCGTGAGCCCATCGGTGGTCGCCCACGGATCGCGATACGCCTCCTCGATCTGCGGCACGGCCCGCGGCCGGTTCGCGATCAGGTGGTCGATGCCGGCCAGGATGCCCATCACCAGCTGCCCGGCGCCCGAACGGGAGGGCAGCGCCGCGAGGCGGGTCGTGGCGTTGGCCTCGACGGTGGGCGAGCCGGTGCGGACGATTCGCGCCAGCCAGCAGCGTGGAGCCTCATCGGCCCAGTCGGGTCGGACCTCGAGCTCAGCCGCCTCGATGCGTTGGATCTCCCACCCATCGGCGAAGGCAGCGTGCAGCTCCGCCTGGGTGACGCGGCGCGGTCCTCGCTCGCCCGGCGTCAGCTCGGAGAAGGCCAGCAGGTGCAGCACGCCGCCCTGCTGGAGGACGGAGGCCAGGCTGGCCACGTACCGCACGCGATCGGCGTCGCTGAAGATGTGGAACACGCCCGAATCGATGATGGTCGCGAAGGTGCGGCCCAGCCGATCCAGCGCCAGCACGTCGCCGACCCGGAAGTCGGCGTTGCTGCCACGTTCGGCCGCCTTCTGTCGGGCGCGACCGATGGCCGTGGGAGAGACGTCGACGCCCATCGCGTCCAGGCCGCGGGAGGCGAAGAGCAGCGTGTGCTCGCCGGTGCCGCAGCCGCTGTCGAGGACGGGGGAGGCAATCTCACCGGCATCGGCCAGGCGAATCATGACGGCTTGTGGTCGACCGATGTCCCAGGGCGCCTGGTCCTGCTGATACACCGCGTCCCAGCCAAGGCCACCGGGTCCCGTTTCGGTGGTGTCGACCTGGGAGCCCCTGTCGTCTACTGAGTCCATCGCGACCATCGTAGGTCAGGCCGCTTCTGCCTGCGGGTGGGCCGGATCGGACCCTACGGGTGGACCACCTTGCCAGCCTGCTCCGAGTAACGGGAGGGAAGCGGCGCGCGCCCGATGCCCCCTGACCATGAGCGCGACCCCGATGGCCGCCAGCAGGACGGTCGAGAGCCGGGCGAGGAGCATGGCGGCGAGGGCCGGCTGCGCCGAGACCTGCATCGCGGTGAGGAGCGCAGCCAGCGTCCCCTCCTGGACCCCGAGCCCGTTTGGCGTCAGCGGCACGGCCAGGCTGAGGCGAGCGATCGCAATCGCGCCGAGCACCGGCCAGACCGGCGTCTGCGGATCAATGGCGAACACCAGCAGCCAGGTGAGCGCCACGCTGCCGGCGTGGAAGATGAGACCGGTGACGAGCCCGATCAACAGGATCGACCAGGTGTGCTGCGTCACCTCATCGTCATCGGTCCCGTGCTCATACGCTGCGCCATCGACTCGCCGGCGGAGCCACGTGTGGAGTCCGCGAAACGGCCCGATGGGCCGGAGCAGCTGCCATGAGGTGAGCAGCAGCAATCCCGCCACTGCGGCACCGATCAGCACGATCACCCGGCTCAGCTCGTCGGTCGCTCGAGACGACCACGAGCCCGATCCCGGCCAGCAGGCTGAGGGCGAGGTAGCTCGTCGCGCGCTGCACGACGATCGGCTCAATGGCCGCCGACCAGCCGTGACCTGCCTGGCGGACCACCGTCGCGCGATGGACATCGCTGCCCAGGTTGCCGGGCGTCACGCTGCCCAGCGCCTGCGCGGCGTAGTGAACGCGCAGCGCCGCTCCCCAGGACAGCTTCAGGCCAGAGCGCTGGGCGATCATCCAGCGCCAGCCGGCGGCGGCCACGGCGTGCATGGCGGTGAGGCCCAGGATGCCCACGATCACCAGTCGCAGGTCCGCGGTGGCGAGCGCCCGCGCCACCTCCGCCGGATCCACGGCAAGCAGGACCAGCCCGAGGATCGCGACGCCCAGGGCCACGCGGGCGGCCAACCTGGCGCGCATCGGCCATCAGGATGCGGTCCTCAGGAGGCGCGGTCGCCGGGGGGAGGCACTGGCGGACAGCGCCTCGCGCAGGGCCGGGTGAGGTCCGTGGCATCGGGGCGGACCGAGCGCAGCCCGTGCTCCGTGACCCATCGTTCGGTCTTGTCCGCGTACGAGATCGGGATCAGCGGGACACCGGCGCGCTCCGCGAACAGCATCGCGTGATAGCGCATCGCCACGAGCGCCGACAGCTCACCGATGGTGGCCAGCACCAGGTCCGGCGGCAGGGGACCGTCCAGCACCGCGACTCGCGGGCCGCAGCTGCCTCAGACGCTCCGCGACGAGCCGGTCATCGTGGGCTGGCACCCAGGGGTGACGGCTCATGGGAATGAAGCAGAACTGCGCCTCCGGCAGCGCGTCCACTGCGGCGGTCGTTGCCTCGATGACGCGATCGGCCAGGGCCGGGTTCACGCCGGTCAACGCCAGGCCGATGATCGGCCGCTCCGTATCAAGACCGGCGCGCTGCAGCGCCTCGCGACCTGCCTCCGCGTCTCGCGGCTGCATCCAGGCGGACAGGTCAGGTTCCACGCCGGCGCTGACGCCACGAGCCTCCAGGACGGCTGCTGACGCGCGATCTCGCACCTGGACCGATGTCGCGGCCCGCATGAGGAGCGGGACCAGGACGCGCGCCGAACCGGAGAGGTGGTCGTCGAGGTCGACCCCGACGACACACACCCTCTTGCCCAGCGCGGCGGCCAGGAGACCGAAGGCCGGCAGCAGCCGGCCGATCCGGCCCATGTCCCGCCCGAACAGGCCACCTCCGCCGATGACGACCGAACGGTGCTGGCGCAGGGCCGGTACGGCCTGGTCGATGCCGATCGATCGCACGCCATGCAGGGCCGACGTATCGCCCGGCGAGCGCGAAACCACGGTGACCGCGTGGCCTTCCAGCCGGGTCGAGGAGGCCGCTCAGGATCGCCTCGTCCCCGACGTTGCCGTAGCCGTAGGCGCCGACCACCAGGACGGGGCTGCGCAGCCGGTGCCCGATGACGCTCATCGGACCGAAGCCGCGATCTCGCGCACGAGGACTCTGTATGGGCCGACGCTGCGGCCTCGCGGAAGCCAAGCGTCCTCGAGGCGGCTGACGCGGTCCTGCGAAGGCGGGGTCGAACCTGCCAGAGCAGCGCGGCGCGGACGTCGTGCTCCGCCAGCGACCTGCGCCGGATCCAGCAGCCCCAGGCCAACCGACGCGTTGCCGGCCGTGAGCGCCGTGACCAGCACGTCGATGCCGGCCGTCGCTCGTCGCTGCGAACCCGCAGTCCGCCGTTCGGTCGGTGCGCAAGCGACGCCTCAGGGTGGCCGGCCCAACCTCAGGCACAGGGCGGTGCGTCACCGACGCATGCGGCAGGCACGATCGTCGCCTCGGTGGCCGAGAGGTCCGTCACGCTC
The DNA here is from genome assembly GCA_963720505.1 of uncultured Chloroflexia bacterium. Taxonomy (GTDB): domain Bacteria; phylum Chloroflexota; class Limnocylindria; order QHBO01; family QHBO01; genus DASSCW01. The sequence continues at coordinate 66,618 of CAVRFT010000002.1, read as the reverse complement.
CAGCTGGAACCGGCCGGCGGCGTAGAGCGTCGCCGCGCATCCTGTGCTCTGGCGAGTCGATTCGGACGCCCAGCGTCGCCCCGTCCTTCGAAGACGGTGGCTCGTCTGCGTGAGCGAGCATCCGTGGCTGCGACCGCTTGCCCAGACCGTGCGTCAGCCGTCGCCTGGCGGTCGCTTGACCGTCTGGTCGCGCGCACCGGCGCGAGGCGATTCGCCGCCGTCCACTGACCGCGACCCGCATTGATCTCGACGGCGCGGGATTGATGCGCAGCAGATCGACGAACTCGCCGCCATGGTTGCCCGGACCAGCAGGTCGGTCGGAAGGGCGTTGCCGTCGACCTCCGTATGCGACCGATGTACATGCGCCGAGACGAGGCCACTGGTCAGGGTCGTGCGTCGAGCGCAGCAGCGGCGTCGGCATCGACGCTGCGCTGCCACTCGTTCGGCCGGAAGGCGTAGCGGACCGGCTGGCTGAACAGGGCCTCGCGACCGGTCAGGCCCTCGACCCATTTGCCCTCGCGGACGTCGGTCAGCACCGCTCCGGCTGCCCGCCAGAGCGGCCTCGATGAGCCAGGGCTGCGGACGTCAGCGCCGTCGGCGTCTCGTAGCTGGTAGAACGACGGCCTGCCGGCCGAAGCGCTGCACGGTGAACGGAGTGGAAATCGCCGGACCAGCACGACGACACGCGATGACCACTGCCTGCTGCGGGACGGCAGCGCACCGATCTCCCGGGTCGAGCGTGGCGAGCGCAGCGGATCAGCCAGAGCACCGCGCCGGCGGCGCCGATCACGAGCGGGAGCCAAGAGGAGCGTCGCGAAGCGCGGGTAGTCGGTGGCGGCGCCGCGACAGCGATCGAGTAGGCGAGCAGCCCCCAAACGATCGCGAGCCCAGGCGCGAGCAGCACGCATCGTATCCATCGCGCTCGACGGCGAAGCAGCTCGCCAAGACTCCCGAGCGCAATCGCGCCGAGCGCCCAGCACAATCGCGACGACTGCCGTCGGCCACGTAGCGAGGTGAGCGAGCTGAGCAGGCGATCCGGGCCGCGGTAGGCCAGGCTGGCCGGGTTCGTCACGTAGTCGGCGCTGGCCGGCAGCAGGACGAGGAGCCAGTAGCCGGCCGACGGCCATGAGGCCGAGCACCAGGGGGAGCAGCCGCGATCGCTCAGTCGACGCCAGCCCATAGCTTCGCGCCGCGGGATGAGCGACCATGCCGGCCAGCGACAGGCCGACCGGCACCGCGATCATGCCGGTCGCCGACGTGGGTGAGGCCGCCAGGGCCAAGCGCAGCCACGCCGGCGAGCCACCAGCGGCGCTCGCATCGTGTCGGCGCGCGGGCGGCACGCACGAATGCCACGACGGTCAACCCATGAAGGTCATCGCCGCGATCTGGAGCAGACCGCCGAACGCGAACAGCTCCAGGAACCGATCGGTGACCAGCAGCCCGATCACCAGCGCTGAGGACGCCGGCCCATCGATTCGCGCACCGACCATCGCGCCGAGAAGCGTAGAAGGTAGCGCCAGCAGGCCCGCCAGCACGAGCGCGTTCAGCAGCGTCCAAGCGCGAGCACGGGGTCGGGGACGACGCAGGCGGATCCCCGCCAGCAAGACCGGGCACGAGGGCGGCAGCGTCGGCGACGTCGCGGTAATCCGGCACCGGCTCGCCCAGGTAACAGCCGAGACGTCATGAGCCACTGGCCGTAGTCGCCGCTGCCGATTGGCGTGCTCATCACGATCGCGAAGACCAGGCCCGCCACACGGCCATGCGCGATGAGCCACCGGCAGGCGACGCCCGATGTCGGCCTCGCTCGGGCGCCAGCGCGCCAGGGCGGCGGCCCAGCCCGCATGAGCGTCAGAGCCGCGGGTCGGCGTCAGCTGCCGCTCGGTCGTCGGTCATGGCGCGGCGTCGACGCTTGGGACGGGGGTGAGCGCTGCGACCGGCCCGCGGTAGAGCGCTTCCATCCGGTCGGCCAGCTGCTCCCAGTCACGCTCGCGCCGGTCGCGCGTGCGGCCCGACCCATCGTCTCCAGGCGAGCCGGGTCGGCCAGGACCGTGGCCATGGCGTCCGCCAGCGCGGTGGCTGTCGGCGGCACCACGAGTCCGTCCACGCCATCGCGCACGAGGTCGGCGGCGCCGCTGTGCGGGCTGCGCACCACGACGGGCACGGTGCCGGCTGCCTGCGCTTCCGCCACGGCCATGCCGAATCCCTCTCGCACGGAGGGCAGCACCAGGAGCCTGGCGGCCTTGATGCGACCGTAGGTCTCGGCGGCCTCGAGGTGGCCGTGGAACCGCACGCGATCAGCGACTCCCAGGCGCACGGCCCGCGCCTGCAGCGTGCCCGCCTCGGGTCCGGAGCCGATGATCGAGTAGCTCACGCCCGGCACTCGCTGGCGGAGCCTGGCGGCGGCGTCCAGGAGCAGATCGACCCGCTTCTCGTCGATCAGGCGCCCGACGTACACGACGTCTGCCGGATCGCTGGGCAGCGGCGCCGCGTCGATCTCGGACAGGGTGACGCCGTTGGGCACGACCTGGACGCGTCCTTCGGGCAGTGCCAGCGCGGCCGCCGTGAAGTCGGAGACGGCCACGATCTCGTCACCCAGCCGGCGGCAGGCAGACTCAAGCGCCATCGCCACGCGGGCCACGACCGGACGCTCCGGCAGGTATTCGCGCCAGTGCTCACCCCAGAACTCGTGCCAGGTTGCCGTCAAGCGGGTGCCGGTCAGCCGCGACGCGAGCCAGGTGCTGATGAGCGGCAGGTACGGCGTGGCGGAACAGTCGATGACGTCCCACTTGCCGCGGAGCAGCGTCGGCAGCGCCCGGGCGCTGAAGGCCGCGGCCTCGCGGATCGTCCGCTTGCCATCGGTCCCGTACAGCGCCGGTGGCCTGCCGACGCCGTGCAGGGTCAGGCCATTCAGCGACTCGTCGGGCGCTCCGTCCCACCACGTCCAGCTGACCATGTGCACGTCGTGCCGTTGGCTGAGCCGTCGAGCGAGCTCGTGGTATCGCCGCTCGGCGCCACCCTTGACGTAGGGGAAGAGGGCGTCGTAGACGAAGGCGATCCGGAGGCGGCGGTCACTCATGGCGACTGGATCGTCACCAGCAGGAAGGCGCCGAAGCCGAGCTCCGCACCCACGATCATCAGGGTCTGCGCCAGCGCGGCGAGCTGCAGTCCGTCGACCTGTACCGCGTTGGTCGTCCACGCCCCGAAGAGGGTGAGCTCCAGCGCGAAGCCGGTGACGAACAGCAGCGCGGCGATCGCCAGGACGACCTCGAGCTTGAACCAGCGCCGATAGAGGCGCGACCAGTGGTCCTCGGCCAGGAGGCCACGCGAGACGCCAAACAGCTTGGCGATCACGCCGAACAGCAAGGCATTGACGCCGATGGCCAGCAGGATCGAGCCGGCGAACACCGGGCGCCAGGCCAGGGGCCGATCTGGATGCCGTCCGGGCCGGCGAGCGTGATGGCGGTGGCGATCGCGCCGAGCACGATCAACGCCGCGCCCGGCAGCGTGAACAGGAAATCGGGTGCCGCCAGCAGCAGGTAGCGGAGGTGGCGCCAGCCGTCGCGCACGGTGCTGAGCTTGCTTTCGCCGCGCCGCACGGCGTACGGCGCCGGGACTTCGACGATGTGGAACCCGGCTCGCGCCGCGCTCACGATCATCTCGGAGGCCATCTCCATGCCGGTGGAGCGCAGGCCCAGACGCTCGGCAGCGTCCTTCCGGAACGCGCGCAGCCCGCTCTGGCTGTCACCGATCCGGGTGCCGAAGAAGAGCCGGATGACGGCGTTGATGATCGGGCTGCCCAGGTAGCGATGCGCCCAGGGCATGGCGCCGGACGCGATGCCGCCGGAGAAGCGGTTGCCCAGCACCATGTCCGCGCCATTGGCCAGCGGCGCGATCAGCGGATCCAGGTTGGAGAAGTCGTACGTGTCGTCGGCGTCGCCCATGACGATGTAGTCGCCACGCGCCTCCGAGAAGCCGCGCAGGTACGCCTGGCCATAGCCGCGACGCCGCTCGTGGATCACCCGCGCGCCGGCGGCCGATGCGATCTCCGCGGAGCGGTCGGTCGACCCGTTGTCGACGACCACGACCTCACCCGGCGTGCCGGATTGCGCCAGCCAGCTCATCGCCTTCTCGACGCAGATGCCGACCGTCTCCTCTTCGTTGAGGCACGGCATGACGATCGACACGCTCGGCGCCGTTGAATCGGCAGTCCGCTCGGTCACGCCCTCCGGGATGGGGCGAACGGCGGCAGTCCCGATAGCCATCGGTCAGTCCTCCATGACGCGCGATGGCGCCCGAGTTGGGCGCCATCGGTGTTCTTGCTGTCTCGACGCTAGGACGGGCAGTCGCCGTACTCGTCAGGCAGCACGTCGCCATGGGCCATGTGCGCCGGCAAAGCATTGTTCGAGACCGTGATCTCGACGTACTTCTTCGCCGCGGCATGGCAAATGGTCGTCTTTCCCTGTGGTCCCCCGGCGAACACCGCGCTGACGGCGAACACAGCCAGAATCAGGGCGGGAACCACGATGGCCACAACGAGATATCTGAGATGTCTCAATACGTTCCTCCTGTTGCGTGCGGCTAGCGTGGGCAGCAGGTCACGGAGGATGTCGGGTCGCGTCTTGAACCGGCAACCCTGACCATCGGATAGATGGGCGCCGCCTAACGGAATTTCGTAGCCATATCGCCGCGGCCGTCGGCGGCGGAGCCGATGACTGATCGCGCCGGTAGGTCGTTCGGCCTACGAAGTCGTTAGGACGCGGCTTGCCGGGGGAGCGACCAGGCGGGGAAGCTCAGGATCTCGGGGCGGCGGGAAACTCCACCATCGAGGCGTCCGATGACCGCGACGGCAAGAGGTACGCCACGACCGCCGACCCGATGACCGCGCCAAGCGTGCCGAGCACCAGGTCTCCGAGGGTGTCGGTGTAGGCCGTCGCCAGCTCCGGAGAATTGCGGATGAAGGTGATGTACTCCGCCAGCTCCCAGCCGATGGCGGTCACGGCGCCGAACCCCACGCCCAGGGCGAATCGGTTCAGGCGTCCGAGCGGCAGGTAGGACAGGGCAACGGCCGCGCCGGCGGTGAGGATCGCCCAGTTGACGAGGTGGTTGGCGTCATCCCACCACTCGATGGTGTCGTACAGGTCCAGGGCGTTGCCGGCCGTGTCGATCAGGAACGGCAGCACGATCAGGATGTCGATGGCGATCGGGTAGGGGTAGCGGCGGAACCACACGAACCAGACGACCGGCACGATCAGGGTGGACAGCGGGTAGGCCAGCGCCCGTCCACCCATGGCCTTGCCCTCGAATTGGGGCAGGTGCGGGAACAGGACGGCCATCAGGAGCAGGCCGATCAGGGCCAGCTTGAGGCCGATATCGATCGCGAGCCAGACGCCGCGTGCCGTCACTTGAGGGGAGTATCCACCCGACGGATACGGCCTGGAATGTGCCGGTCTCCGGCATCAAGGCCGCACGGCGCGCCAGCCCTTCCCGCAGTTCTAGTCCTCGAAGGGATCGGCTCCCGTCGTCCATGGCAGTGGAACGCCGCAGGCGCGACACTCGAACTCGGGCGACTCGGGGCCGACGAGGCAGCCGCCCAGGATGACTTCGCCACGCCGTTCGGCCTCGCCCAGCTCCAAGTCCGGGTAGCCGTAGACGATCGGGACCGGATCCCTCGCGCCACAGCGCGGGCACGGCGGCAGGGCGGTCGTGGCGGGGATCAACTCAGTGCGCTCGCCGCGGATGGCCAAGGTGCCAGCCTTCGCACCATCGGCAGCGATAGGGCTTGAGCCCCGTCGACCCGTGCCGGCTATTGCGAAGCAGGCTCTGCGCCTCGCGGCGACTGATGAACACCGCCTTGGACGTGCAACCGCGGTCCTGCAGCGGCAGGTTGCGGTTGATGAACTGGCGGTAATCGACCGTGTGCATGTCCCGAGCGTGGCGACCGCGCGTGACAGCTCATGTGTCTCAAACCCTGAGGGCTTCCCTGACTCGTGGGACGACCTCGGTCGCGTAGCGCTCCAGCGACGTGCGGTCGGCATGCCAGAAGACGAACGTATCGATCCCGATGTCGACCGCCAGGTCCGTGAGTGTCGCCACCCATCGGTCCACCGGCCCGTCCAGTGGGTTGTCGCCGAGGGGTCCATCGGTCACCAGGCCGCCCACATTGAGGATGCGCTTGATGGCCGCCGGATCGCGCCCAGCCGCCAGCGCGGCGTCGTCCAGGCGCTTCGAGCCCTCGCGCAGGCCGTCGACACCGGTGTAGCCGAAGGAGGGGACCCACCCATCGGCCATGCGACCGATCAGGCGCAGTCCGCGAGGCCGGTAGGCGCCGATCCAGATCTCGACCCGATGCGCCGGCGGGGGACCGGGCGGATAGCCGGGCACCGTGTAATGCGGGCCGTCGCCGCGCACGACGCGACGCTCCGGGCCGACGTCGAGCGCGTCGCGGATGATGGGGATCGCTTCCTCCAGGGCATCGGCCGCCTCGGCGGTGGTGCGGTGGGGACCGCCCATGCCGGCCACCGCATCCCAGAAGTTGCCGGCGCCCAGCCCCAGCTCGAAGCGGCCGCCGCTCATGACGTCCAGCGACGCGGCGGCCTTGGCCAGCATGGTGGGACCGCGCATCGGCAGGGAAGCGACATCAGGGAAGAAGCGAAGTCGCGTGAGTGCGGGCCAGGAGATCGGCGATCAGGGCGAAGGTGTCGAGGTAGCGCCGCTGGTATGGGTGGTCCTGGATGCCGACCAGCTCCAGGCCGTGCGCCTCGCCGAACAGGACGTCGTCCACGATCTGCGGGTAGTCGGCGGCCACGGGGACCACTGACATGCCGAAGACGGGGCGCCGGCTTGTCTCTGTCACCCGCCAAGCGTAGGCGCCGCGGATCCCACCAGCAGAGTGTCAGGCGTCCGGGCTTCCGCTGAGCGAGACGAACAGCACGAGCACCACCAACACTGCCACGAGCACCCACTCGGCTCGACTCGTGACATCCTCGGTGTCGCTGGAGCCAACGAGGCTGGTTGCGCCGCGCGCGATGACAGTCGCGAGCCAGAAGGCGATGAGCGCCCCAACCGGATGGAAGGCGGCGGCATATGGGAGATCGGTGCGGACTGCCGCCAGGATCGGGACGAAGAAGATGACGACCACCAGGCCCGCCGCCTGCAAAATGCGCGTGCGACCCGCGCGTGCGAGCGCTGCCGCCACCAGGATGGGCAACGGCGCGAGGTGCAGGATCCAACCGAAGTTGCGATGGAGCTCCAGGTTCTCGGGCCCGACAAAGAGCCCAAGGCCGATGAAGAACACCTGGAGAACGATCGCCGCCACGAATGCCCAGGCCAGCGCCGCGTATGCGAAGCGCGCACCGCGAATCACGTCACCACCCTCCAACCCCCGAGCCTGTCCGAATGTGAGCTGTTCGGTTGCTCTGGCGCCGGGCGACCGGGGTCGCCCGACGCCAGTGATAGGACAACGGTTGCCGTTACGGCAGCGTGATCGTTCCCGTGAAGAAGATTTGACGGGTGTTTCCGGCAACGATGTGCTTGACCGTCCCGGAGCCAGTCGCGCCTTCAAGGGCGCCGGTCCCGCCGATGATTTCGAACGTCCCGGTCAGGACGCCCGGATTGCCGAACGAGTGGAAGATCCCGGGGGCCTCGCCGGACTTGCCGGGCGTCTGGAAGTTGTCGTATGTCTCTTCCAGCATGACGGTCGATCCGTCTCGCAGGGTGAGGGTGCGAACTGACTCGCCCGTGCTCGAGAAGACGATGACGGACGTGAGCGGGCCGAACCTCTTGGCGTTCCCGAATCCGAAGCAGGTGACTTCTTCGGTTGCTTCGTCGAACTCACACGGCCGATCAGAAGGCGCGCGCTCGAAGTTCTCCTTCACAAAAGCGCGTACCGGGAATGGTCGTGGCTGCGAACGCTGGTGCTGCGAGCGTCAGGGCGAGCAGGAACGCGAGCAGCAGGGCACTGATGCGACGCATGGGTCTCCCTCCAGAGAGTGGCCATTTCGTGGGCCGTCGCGACGGCCGGGCGCGACTTGCGGGGGCAGCAGCCAAAGCGTACTCGGGTAAAGCAAGTCACCGACTGGGAGCACTGGCAGCCGGAAGTACTCCCAAAGTACTGCTGGTCGTGGCGGCGCGCGGTTGGCAGCCTAAGTCCGTGATCCAGCAAGACCACGGAGATTGGGTGCTTGCGCTGCGGGGTGCGCTCGTCGGAACCCTGGGTCTCCTGATGCTGGCGGCCCTGCCCGCGGACAACTCGGTGCTCGCCCAGGGCGGACTGCTGCTGGCCCTGTGGCTGTGTTTTGCGTCAGTGCTGGCCTATGCAGCCAGGCATGGGACACGTGTGAGGGGGAACGGCGCGTCATTCATTCCGCTGCGCTTCTCCGGTCCAACGGGCAGGTTCACGCTCCGCCGGCGCGGCGACGGGCGCCATGTCGAGATCGTGTCGGAGGGCGTCGTGCTGGCCGAGGTCAAGGCCACCGACCTGCAGGACGAAATCGAGTTTCACGCGGTCCCGCCCGATGGGCTCGAGGAGCTGGGCAGCGCCCTTGGCCAGGCCATCCACATGGCGTCTGATGCCGATGAGGCTCACCTGGACTGGGACGATCACGGGGCGTCACAGGACTGGACCGATAGGCGCAGCTCTGCCCGTTGGTGATCGGCCTCACCGCGAAGTTGCCGCGGATTCCCACCCCAGGGACTAACGACGAAGAAGAGGCGGAATCGGGCCATTTGCAGGCCATTTCTTGGTGGGGATTCCCGCGGGATGAGAATTCGCACCACGTTTGGGCCGCTTCTTCTCCGTTAGTCCCGCCCCCTGGGAATCTGCGCCAAGACCAAGCGAGGCGTACAATAGTGGCTCCCACCGGGTAGCACGTATGAGCACTCCAGAGAGCACCACCGCCGGAACCCACGCCCCATCGGAGCCGATGACCCTCGGCCAGCGGCTGGGAGTCTGGCGCACGGTCTTCAACACCGCCAACCTGCCGGTGGGCATGACGCGCCCACCCGATGCGGTGAGCAAGTGGCTGGTCATCACCCGCGCCGCCGTCTTCAGCATGACGGCCACGGCCGGGCTGATCGGCGGGCTGCTGGCCGTCGGTGCCGCGCGGTTGGACCCGGGCGTGATCCAGGTGGACTGGGGTCTGATGGCCCTGTCGATCATCGGTCTGGTGGTCGCGCACGCCGCCAACAACATGATCAACGACTACTTCGACCTGGAGGGCGGGGTCGACACCGACGAGTACGTGCGCGCCCTGTACGCGCCGCACCCGATCCTGTCCGGCTGGGTCAGCAAGCGACAGCTGGCGGCCGCCATCCTGATCGCCAACGCCATCGACTTCGGGATCATGCTGTTCCTGGCGTCGCAGCGCGGGCCGCTGGTCATCGCCTTCGCGCTGGCGGGCCTGTTCATCTCCGTCTTCTACGTGGCGCCGCCGATCCGGCTGAAGCACATCGGGCTGGGGGAGCCCGGCGTCTTCATCGTGTGGGGACCGCTGATGGTGGGCGGCACGTTCTTCGTGGCCACCGGCCAGCTGCCCGGCTGGGTCTGGCTGGCGTCGCTGCCGTACGCGATCCTGGTGACGACCGTGCTGTTCGGCAAGCACATCGACAAGATCACCGCCGATGCGGCCAAGGGCATCCACACCCTGCCCGTGATCCTGGGCGAAGCCCGGGCCAGGCTGGTGGCCCAGGGGCTGATGGTCGCGTTCTACCCGATCGTGATCGGGGCGGCGCTGGTGGGCTTCATCGGTCCATGGGTGGCGCTGGTGCTGCTGGGCATCCCGCGCCTGGTCCAGGTGCTGGGCGTGTTCGCCAAGCCGAGGCCGGAGGTGCCGCCGCACTCGTACGTCGGCTGGCCGCTGTGGTTCGTGGGCGCGGCGTTCGTGCACACCCGTCGAGCCGGCGCCCTGCTGATCCTGGGCCTGCTCCTGAACGCGATCCTGCCGATCCAGCTGCCCTGGGTCGCCTGAGCCGCGTACCCGTCAGCCCGCCACACGGGTAGCGGCGTCAACGGCGTAGCCAGAGGACCAGCGCGAAGAGCGTCGCGACGAAGGCAATCACGACCAGCGGGCTCGAGGTCATCCGGGATGAGGTTGGTGCCGCGCACGAGAATGGGCAGGCATAGCGTCAGCCCGACAAGGGTCCCGACGGTCAGGCGCACGGCCACCGGCGCGGTATTCAGCTCCGGAATCCGGTCGCGCAGGGCGTACACGGATAACGCAACCAGGGCGTAGAGCCCTGCAATCTCGAGACCCTGCATCGGCGGGATTGTGGCCTGAACCGCGAAGCGCTGGAGCGGGTCAGCGGGGCAGGCTGCCTGGAGCGACCAGGAAGAGCACCAGGCCGACCGCAGAGGCCAGCCCAAGCAAGACGAGGAGGTCAGGCTCGCGCCACCAACTGGGTCGGGGCGCCGTAGGCGCAGATCGCGACCATGCACGCGAGGAAGATCGCAGCTGGATTCCGGAGCGCCGGGATGAGGAGGCTGAGAACCAGACACGCCGCGACGGTGATCGCGACGATCAGGACGAGCGATCTCAGCTGTAGGCGTGCCACCCCGGCATGGTACTCACGGGACGGCCGGCGCTTCCTTGGCTGTCCCGGCCGATGCGCTGCAGCGCCGAACGTGGGGTAGCGAGCGCTCGAGTTACTCGCTCTCCTCAATGGGCTCCGGGACGAGCCGGAGACGCACAGCGATCGCGGCGATCTCCGCGCGGCCGTTCGCTCCCAGCTTCGACTTGATGTTCGACACGTGCACGCTGGCCGTCTTCTCGCTGATGAACAGGTCAGTTGCGATCTCCCGGTTGGTGTGGCCCAGGGTGAGGCGCTCCAGGACGTCCTGCTCGCGCTGCGTCAGACGGAACGGGATCGCGCGGCCGACCGCCTGAGCGGCGGAATGCTCAGCGCCGGAACTGCGTCAGCGCCGGAATCCCCGTCGGAATCGACGGGCGGGCTCGCAAGGTCCAGCCGCGATCGCGCTGCAAGCCGCTCGACCTCCCCCTGGAGGGGAGTGGCCCCCAGATCACGCGCTATCCGGTGCGCCTCCAGCGCTGCGGCGCGGGCAGTGGTCCTCGGCCCGCGCGAGAGCAGGAGCGCCTCCGCCTGGCGGAATCGGCTGTAGGCGGCCTCGTGGGGATGCTGCAGCTCGTCCGCAGCCGCCGCGGCGGTGGCCCACGCGGCGGCGCTCGAGCGACCGGTGAGCCGGCTCAGCTCGGCCTTGCCGAGTGCCACGTCCAGCGCGAGGTGCGGGTCGCCGCCATCCGGCAATGCGCGCACGAGCTGCGCGTGGTGATCGATCAGGGCGTCGAATTCGCGGCCGATGGCCAGCGCCTCCTCCAATTTCGCCGAATCGCCCAGCGGGCGAGCGACGTCGGCGATGTCCGCCGCGGCACGGATCGCCAGGCGGTGGCAGACGCGCATGTGGACATCGCGCTCGGGCTGCGCAGAGCGCGCCAGGCTCTCGCGCACGGACGCGATCGCCTCGGTTGGCTGCCCGCGCGCGATCAACAGCAGGGCGATGCTCGCGTACAGCTCGTTCCACCCATAGACGGTCGCACTGAAGTTCTGGCACATCAGCAGCACGGTCTCGAAATGACCCTCAGCGGAGTCCAGGCTGCCCCGACCGAGATCGAGGAGGCCCCGAGCCCCGCTCGCCATGACGCCGGGCAAGCCCAGGGACTCTCCCGCAATTGCGGCGTCGATCCAATGTTCCGCCTCGAGCCATCGTCCCAGCAGTAAGGCCGATTGACCCCTGACCGCCCGCAGCGCGATCCCGAACCCCTCGGTCCCCCAACGGGCACTCTCGGCGATCGCCTCATCGGCCACCTGGCATGCCTCCTCCAGCTTTCCCGCCCAGTGGAGTGCGAGAGCCAGCTCGATGGCGATCTCGGCGGCGCCCGAGAAGTCGCCGACCGAGCGAGCGAGGGTCAACGCCTGGCGCAAGGTTCGGACCCCCGAGGCGGCATCTCCAACCGCGGCGGCATTGCGGCCGATGCAGCCCAGCGCGCGGATCTCGGCCTCGGCCGAACCCACCTGCCGCGCCGTTGCGAGCGCTTCCTGGGCGAAGCGATCGGACTCGTCGAAATGAGCCTGCATCCCCAGTCCGTGCGCCAGGATGCCCAGCACGTGGGCTCGCGCCACCGAAGGCGGATCGGTCGGGAGAAGCTCCAGGGCACGACGGGCGACCGGCTCCACGGCGTCCGGGTTGGCGGCTCCGAGGTGATAGACCGCGAGACGCTCGAGCAATGCGCCGGTGCGCACGGCGTCCGGCTCGAGGGCCGAATCGTCGTCCAGCGCCCCAATAGCCAGCGCGATCGCCCGATCGTAGGCGCCGGTCATGGCAGCCGCCTGGGCCGTCCGCATCCTCAGGTCCTGGCGCGATCATGCCGTCAACGGAATCCATCCCCGCCGGCCACAGGCTCAACGCCAGGTGGAAGTGGGCGAACGCGTTCCCGAAGGCGAACATCCGCTCCGCCGCGCGCCCGGCGCGCAGCAGGGCCGGCAGCGCCTGGCGCACATCGCGCGCCTCGTACCAGTGGTGAGCCAGCTCTGAGGCGACCGCCGCATCGGTCTCCTGATCAGGGTTGAGGACCTCGATGGCTGCCGCGACCGCGGCATGCAGCGCCAACCGCTCACCGGGCAGAAGCTCGTTGTACACCGCCTCCTGCAGGAGGCCGTGGCGGAACTGCATGACCTCGTCGTCGCCGGCCAGCAGCAGCTGGCGATCGATTGCCTCCCGCAGGGTCGCGCCGAGCTCCGCCTGCTGCATCTTCGCCACCGCTGCCAGGACGTCGTGCCGTGCGGATTGACCGGCCACGGCGACCACGCGCAAGAGATCCCGGGACGCAGGGGAGAGTCCACCGACCCTGGCCAGCAGCGTCTCGCGAAGTGTGAGGCCGATGCGTTGCTCGCTCCGCTCCGCGACGGCGAGGAGCTCCTCCGTGAAGAAGGCGTTCCCACCGCCGCGGTCGTGGAGCTGCGCGACGAGGGAGCGATCGGGAGGACGGCCGAGGATGCCCGCCATCTGGTCATGGACTTCGTTCCGTGTGAACGGCGCGAGCTCGAACCGATCCACCTGCCCGCTCCGTCCCAGCTCGGCGAGCAGGGTCAGGAACGGATGACGTTCGTTCAGCTCATCGGTGCGGTACGTCCCGATCAGCATCACGCGACCCTGGGTCAGGTTTCGTACCAGGAAGCGCAGCAGGTCGCGGGTGGACCGATCCGACCAATGCAGGTCCTCCAACGCAATGACAGTGACGGCATCGGCGGCAATGCGCTCGATCAAGCCAAGCACCTGGAGGTAAAGCGTTGACTGCGTTGCGGACGCAGGGGCCGTGGCCCGAACCTCGGCCTCGGCCTCGCCATCAGATCCCAGGTCGGGAATCAGCTGGAGGACGGTGGATCGGGCCGGCCCGACGATGCGGTCGAAGTCCTCCGCGGGCAGTGATCGCAGCCACGGGCGGAGGGCGGCCACGAAGGGGTCATACGGGCGCGCGCCGTCTCCCAGGTCGACGCACCCGCCTTCCAGGACACGCAGGCCCTCGGAGGTGGCGCCGGCGCGGAACTCCGCGAGCAGGCGGCTCTTGCCGACGCCGGCTTCGCCGCCGATGAGCGTGGTGCCGACCGTTCCGGACATGGCGCCTTCGAGAGCCGCGCGCAGGCGCACAAGCTCCTGGCCGCGCCCGACGAACACGGGGCTCGAGATCCGCGGGTTCATCCGCGGATTATCCGGACTCGCGCAAGCGATCCTGCCTGCCAACGCACGATGGACTAAGGAACTCCGCTCCCGGCAACTAAGGAGCAGCCCATTGCCGTGGCGCTCGGTACGGCGGCATACCCTCGCGCCAGCATCGCAGAGGAATCGGAGAAACGAATGATGGATGCATCGAGTGCTCCGGCCGCCGATGTTCGGATGGACCTCGTCGGGCAGGACTGCGCGACGTTGACTCCGATGATCGCGGCCCGGATGCGCCAACTGCCGAGTGGACAGGTGCTCGAGGTCGTCTCCGACGACCCAACCGCGCGAAGTGGGCTGGCTTCCTGGTCGAGGCTGACCGGAAATCCCCTGGTGGCCATCATCGAGGACGGCACCGGGGCGGACTCGTTATTTCCTACGTCGCAAGTAGCCGAGAGGACAGAATCGATGGCGAGATTCATGGCGCAAGCGACACACGGTAAGGACGACCATGAGCGAGCGACGCTGCCCTTCATCGTGGCGAATGTCGCCGCATCGGCCGACCAGGAAGCGATCGTGCTTCTCACCATCGAGGGAGTCTGGCTGGCCACGAAGGGCTACGCCGACGACATCCACCACGAGGGCATGCAACCGCTGAGCGAGGTGCTTGCCTCGCTGCTCGAGAACGGCGGCCAGGTGTGGGCCTGCGGCGCGTGCACGAAGCCCCGTGGCATCACCGAGGCCGATCTGATCGACGGCGCACGGATCATCTCCGCCGCGGACGTCGTCGCCGAGCTGATCGACGGTACGCCCCTGTACACCTGCTGACGCTGCCTCAGAAAATGAGGCAACCGACGTCCGTCGCCTAAGGACTGTGACGATGCGGCCGGCCCACCTCTAGGGCCACCTTCTCCATCGAGAAGCGGGCAACTCCCGCCAATAGCAGATGGAGAAGCAAGATGACTCCGTACTTCACGGCCCCGGGCACCTCGCGGATACCGCGAGGACTTCGCGCAATGAAGTCCGTGGTGGTTGGCGTGGTGTTTGCGGTGCTGGCGACGATGCCCCAGACCGCCGCGGCAGCCACTGTGGCGCAGTGTCCCGGAGGCGGCCCCCTGGTGGTAAACGCGTACGGCACGTACCGCAACAGCGCCGATGTCGGAAATGACGGGCATGTCTGGGCGCTCGACGCGGCTCGCGAGTCGATCCAGATCTGGCAGATCGGGACGAATACCTACTGCTTCAAGCGCCAGGACATCGGCACGTTCACCAGCTTCGCAGGCGTGAGCCCGGCGGGGACCGGCACGGTCAGCGCCGGAGTGACCGGCCGGTGGTACGGCGAGCTCGTCATCGTGATCCAGGGAACCTTCGCGCCCAACCTCGCCACGAGCGGCTTCGTCGGTGACTTCGACCTGCAGTGCCAGCAGGACGGCACATGCCTCGGGGCTGCCTTCAACGCGAGGAACTACTTCTCCAGCTTCGACTCCCTCCAATTCCTCAAGTTCGCGGGGACGTTCGAAGCTGGAGCTTGCGGTGTGTGGCGCCAGTCAAGCGACGGCAACACCACCGGCGACATCGTTTGCTAGACGGCTGACGCGGGAACGAGCAGAGGCCGGGCAGGACGCCCGGCCTTCTGCTTTCGCGGAAGCGAGCGGGACGAGAACGAGGACGACCCGCTCGAGTGGATTCTTTGCGAGGTCCGGTCTGAGAAAATGAGGCAACCGACGACCGTCGCCTAAGGACCGTCCCGATGTGGCCGGCCCACCCTTAGGACCACCTTCTCCATCGAGAAGCGGGCAACGTCCCGCCAGTTAGCAGATGGAGAAGGAAGATGACTCCGTACTTCACGGCCCCGGGCCTCTGGCCACGCTCCCGAGCACAGCGCGCCATGACGTCCATCGTCGGCGCCATCCTCCTCGTGGTAGCCGGCGTCCTGCCGGCTCGCCGCCCAAGCATCGGACTACGGCCCGTGGGGCGCGCCCACGGCGGTGGCCGAGGTGAACACGGCCGCTCACGAAGGCTGCCCCATCGAGTCGCCCAACGGCAAGCAGCTGTACATCGCCTCCACGCGGCCCGGCGGGTATGGCAAGAACGACGTCTGGGTGGCCGACCGCTCGAAGAAGAGCGACCCCTTTGGACCGATGCAGAACCTCGGCTCGGCCATCAACAGCGCTGACAACGAGTTCTGCCCGACGCCGCTCGGCGGTGGCTGGCTGCTCTTCGTCTCGGATCGCACCGCCTGCGGTGCGACTCCCGGGATGACGCCGCCCGTCGGCGACATCTACATCACACGGCAGCGCAACGACGGGACGTGGGACGCTCCGCAGAACCTCGGCTGTGTCGCGGACGGAAGCGGCCCGAACTTCACGGGCGGCGAGTTCGGACCGTCGCTGAGGACGATCGGCGGAGTGACGTACCTGTACTTCTCGAGCACGGGAACGTCCGGGAACCACGACATCTACCGAAGCATCCTGGGCAGTGACGGCAGGTTCGGAACGCCCCAGGCCGTGACGGAGCTCAACTCGGCGGCCGTGGATCAGATGCCCAACGTGAGCGCCGATGGGAGCGAGATCGTGTTCGCGTCGAGTCGCAACGGGAACATGGACATCTTCACCGCGACCTTCGACGGCTCAACCGGATTGTGGTCGACTCCCGTCCCGGTGACGGCGGTGAACACGGCGGAGCCGGAGTCGCGACCGTCGCTCTCCGGAGACGGAAAGCGCCTGTACTTCGGGCGCGGCGTGACCGCCGACATCTACGTCAGCACGAGGGCCGAGCTCGGCGACTGACCCCTACCGTAACCACCCGAAGGAGGCCGCCGGATCTGCTCCGGCGGCCTCTTCCTTGTTCATGCCAGCCGGCCTAGAGCGCCTCGATGGCGGCGCGGATCTCGGCCGTGGCCTGGGTCGGGTCGGCGTCGATCCCGAAGCGCAGCGGCTTCCCGAACACCACCTCCACCTCGCCGCGCCAGGCCGTGCCGTCCGTGTCCTCGTCGATCCGGCTGTGCGTGCGGGCCTTCAGTCGGATCGGCACGACCGGGATGGCGCCGTGGATGGCGACCAGGCCGGTGCCGGACTTGAACTCCTGCAGCGGGCCGTCGACGGTGAGCTTGCCCTCCGGGTAGATCAGCACGCTGAAGCCGCGGTCCAGGCGCGCGCCCAGCAGGTCGAGGCTGCGGCGGACGGCGCCCTCGCGTGCCATGCGGGAAGGCGTTGCCCAGGATGGCGGACAGCGTGCCGCGCCACCAGGAGCCGAAGATGTCGTCCGCGGCGGCGGCCACCGACAGCTTCCAGCGCCAGCCGACCGGGATGGCCATCAGGATCAGCGCGTTGTCGTTGTGCAGGTGGTGGTTGGCGGCGAACATGACCGGCCCCTGCAGCCCGTCCAGGTGCTCCAGGCCTCGCACCGGGCGGCGGTAGAACAGGCTCACCAGCGGCAGGATGATCAAGGTCTGGAGGCCGATGCGGAGCGCGCCGACCACCGGATTCAGCGGCCAGCCGAAGATGCCCTCCGGCGCGGCGGTGTTGGGAGGGGCGGCATCGACCCTGGCCTGCAGCTGCTCCAGCGTCTCCTCCGGGTCGAGCTCGCCGTCGTCGATGTAGACGCCCAGCGACTCCTCGACCATGCCCAGCAGCTCGACGCGGCCGAGCGAATCGATGCCGAGGTCGGTGGAGAGTCGGGCGTCGGGCCGGATGGCATCGGCGTGGACGCCGTCGAGCTGGGCGACCAGGCGCTCGATGGGGCTGCCGGCTGCGGCGGGAGCATCGGTCCCGGACGGTGGGGCTTCATCGGTCTTGGCTGCCAGGATCCACTTCAGGATCTCCGGCTTCTTGACCTTGAGGGTGGGCGTGCGGGGGAACTCGTCCTCCGGCCAGACGGTGAAGCCGCGAATCTGCTGGTGGCCGCCCAGCTGGGTGTTGGCCTGGCGGACCACGTCATCGGCTTCGGTGGGGTCGTGGAGGATCAGCACCGCGTGGACCTGGACCTCGCTGCCCGGCCGCTCCAGGCCGACCACCGCGGCGTCGCGCACGCGCGCGTCGCGCGTCAGGGCCTGCTCCACGTCCGCCGGGTGCACCTTGGTGCCGTCCGGCATGACCAGCATGTCCTTGACTGCGGCCCTGGAGCGTCAGGAAGCCGTCGCGCGTCCAGCATGCCGTCGTCACCGGTGCGGTACCAGCCGTCCTGCATCACCGCCGCGGTGGCATCGGGCCGCTGCCAGTAGCCCTGGAACACGTTCGGGCCGCGGACCTGGATCTCGCCCTCCGGGCTGATCCGCACCTCCACGCCGGGGATGACCTCGCCCACCGTGCCGACGCGGTTGCGCTCCACGCGGGTGAAGGCGACCACCGGCGACGTCTCGGTGGCGCCGTAGCCCTGCAGCGAGACCACGCCCATCTCCTCCCAGCGGCGGGCGATCACCGGGTTCATGGCCGCGGCGCCGACGGCCAGGTACTCGAGGCTGCCACCGAGCCGCGACAGCACCGGTCGGAACAGCAGCCGTCGCAACGGCATGGGCAGATGGCGCGCGATGCCGTGCAGCCGCTCGAAGATCGCCCGCCGGCCGTCGGCGTCGACCCGGCGCTCCACGGCGTTGTTCAGCTGCTTCACGACCTGCGGCACCGCCAGCAGCATCGTGACCTTGCGCTCGCGGAAGGTGCGTGCCAGCACGGGCGCCTGGAGGCTGGTCGGATACACGACCGATGCGCCGCGGTCAGCATCGGCGCCAGGAAGCCCGGGTTCAGCCCGTACATGTGCGACAGCGGCAGGATCGAGAGCAGCCGGGTCTCCGGCCCCAGCGGCACCACGCTGCCCAGCGAGGTGACGTTCGAGGTGATGTTGCGGTGGCTGAGCATGACGCCCTTCGGATCCCCGGTGGTGCCCGAGGTGAAGACGATCTCGGCCAGGGCGTCCGGATCGGGAGTCGGGCGGGGGAGCGGCTGCGCGTCGCGCGCCACGTCGACCAGTGACTCGACGGTCAGCGCCGGCAGCTCCAGCCGGCTGGCGGCCTTGATGGTGGGGATGGAGGCGAGCACCAGCTTGGCCTGGGTCTGGGCCGCGATCTTGGTGGCCAGCTCGTCGGTGGAGCGGACGTCCACCGGCACGGGCACGGCTTCCGCCCACAGCGCGCCAAGGAAGGCGATGGCCCACTCCGGGCGGTTGACGGCCCAGATCAGGACCCGATCGCCCGGCTGCACGCCGGCTCCCCGCAGCACCTGGGCCACGCGCGGGACCAGGTCGCCGATATCGGCGTACGTCCAGATCCGCGTCCTGAAGCCAGGCTTGATGATCAGCGCCGGCCTGCGAACCGTGCTCGGCCACGGCTCGGTCGAGCAGATCGATGATCGTGTCCATTCCGAGTCCCTCCGCGCAGGGGACGATACTGCGCCGCCTGCGCTACGGAAAGACTGCGGGGCGCCTCGCCCCTTAGCGGTCAGTCAATGAGCGCGCAGAAATCCTCCGTGAATCCGGCTGACTTCCCGACGCTCAACAGCTCCTCGAAACCGGCGCTGAAGGTGAATTCAAAGCGTCCGCGAGTCAGGTTGTTGTCCGTTATGAGCGGCAGGCCAAGGCCCAGGAACGTGGTCGTGATGGTGCCGTCCGCGTTATAGGCATCACGGGCAGGGCCGCCGATGTTCAGGTCCACGGATGCATCGGTCTCCACATTGGTGGCCCTGATGACGATGCTGCCGAAGTACTGCGTGCGAACGAGGTTGCCGTCCTGGTCGTAGAAGTCCATCGCGTACGAGCGGTCCCTCAGGATGTCGAGCTGGACGTCGAACTCGCAGGCCCCCGTCAGGACGAAACCCTCGAGGTTTTCCGGGTGGCGGTCCGGCTTCGCGGCCGCGACCGGTGACGCGAGAGCGACCAGGGCACAGGTCGCCGCGATGATTGCCACGATGCGTCGCATGGTCTTGTTCCCTCCCTATTGGACCGATAAGAAGCAATTGCTTCAGGGCGCCACGGTGATATGCATGGTGGTGCTGAAGACGAGGCCGAAGTTCGGGGCCTCGTCGTAGATGAAGACCTCGTGCTCGCCGACGCTCATCGGGCGCAAGAGGATGAACCAGCCGCGCTCGATCGACAGCGTCGGGTCGTCTCCGAAGAGGTTTGGTCCATCCAGCACCTGGCCAGGCGTCAGGAACTCGTAGGGATCCAGGTTCGCGAGCTCCACGCCATCGACGATCACCTGCGCGCAGCAGATCTCGTTGGCGAAGTTGGTCTCGGCGCATTCGGTGAGCTCGGCGAGCGTTTCGCCGTTGCCCTCCGCAGTGGAGCATTCGTAGCCACCGGGGGTGATCAGCAGCTTTCCACCCGGCGGAAGCGTGCAGTCCAGCTCCTGTGCGACATCGATCGAGACGGGTGCGAACCAGATCTTGCCGATCCCGCTCGCCTCGCAGCGAGGATTCAGGAGCGGGTTGGTATCGGCCGGCTGCCAGGCCCAATCGTTCCACGCCACCGCGAGGTCCACCAGGGACGCGCCGTTGACGTGGGCGTTGGGCGAGTAGACCGCCGCCTTATGCGGGGCTGCAAGCGTGGTGCTGCTCAGGGTCAGGACGAGAATGACCGAGGCAGCGAGTGACAGTGATACGCGGGCACGGCGCATGGATCGAGTCCTCCCCAGCAACGGGCCGGTTTCGCCAGTGGCTCAGCGCAAGCGATCGGCAGTGAGGGCGACCATGGGGTTCGCTCGCGCATCGCAGCCTCCCGTTATCGGAATCCTATACTCCGATGCAAGCAAGCAAGCGGCTCAGGAGCAAGGCCAGATGCGCGTCAAATGGCGGACCGCCAAGTAGCGCCGGCCGTTCGCATCCGTCTAGGCCGACGAAGTCTACGGCGATCCAGGATGGCCGGGCAGCCCGCAGCATGCGCGGCTCTGCAGCTTGTTCGCTCCTCGAGTAGGAAAGACTAACGGTGCCTACAGTCAACAGGGTCTAACAATCTTACTTGCCATCCTTCTTTGCTCGTCGCAGACTGCGGTTATTCAGAACGCCAACCCGCGCTTACCGGTCAGAACGAGTAAGGAGAGACAATGAACGGAAACGCGAGCGACTATATCCCGATGTGGGTCCACACCAGCCAGGCAACTGCGGTCCATCGGTTCATCGGCCAGCTGCCGGCCACCTCGGATGCCGGGGGCCCCGTGGCGGACGAGGCTCCGAGCCCTTCGTCGTCGGCGCCAGATGACGAACGGCTCATCCGGCGCGCCTACGACGAATCGCGAGGAACCGGCATGCTGTCGATCCTCGACTTCCTGGCCGATCATCCGGAGGAGCCCTTCACGATGGTGGAGCTGGCAAAGGGCATCGGCCGCGACCTACGTCGATGCCGGGCACATTCGGAGCGTTCGGCCGTCGCTGGAAGAACCGGTACGGCCAGGGCGACAAGTGGTTCGTCGGCGACTGGTGGAGCGACGACGACGGCATGATGGTCTATCGCATGCCGCGTGACGTCGCCGACATCATCCTCGACCAGCGGGGACGTTAACCGTGGGCGGCTGGCCCACAATGAGCGCAAGGGCGCGAGGGAAACCTCGCGTCCTTGCTTTTCCTGACCGATTGACGGTGACGCCATGAACGAACCGCGCGTCCGCGAAGTCGATTCACGGCGTCTGCCGAGCGGATCCGGCTGATTCGACGATCGTTCTGAATCGAACCGACCAGATCGCTCGGTCGAATCGGCCGAGAATGCTCAGCAGGGAGAGATTTCGGACAGCGGGCCGTGTCCGCGGCGCAGGCTCGTCAGGAAAAACTCAAAACCACTACGGCCGACTAGGCCAATGGCCTTGTGCAACCATGACGCGATGGAGCCAGTCGCCGAAAGCATTCTCACTTGGCTCAGGAAGGGCGGGTTCCCGCTCGAGTACCACACGGCGCGGGTTCTCCGGGCCGCCGGCTTTTTCGCGGACCAAGGGCAGCATTACCTCGACCCCGTCCAGCAAGGGACAAATCGTGAGACCGATGTAGTCGCCTGGCTGCACGAGGATGTCCCTGTACTAGTGGCCATGGTGATCGAGTGCAAAGCCGCATCCGACAAGCCGTGGGTTGCCTTGACCACGACAACTATCCAGGGAACCGACCGTTCCGGTTACCAAGGGCGCGCTGCGAATGACGCTCTCGGATCCGGATGGATCGGAGTCGATCTCATCACCAAGAAGCTGCCACTCCCAGATCGCTACGCATTCACGGTCGTCGAGGCTCACAACGACCGGAACGACCGAGCACACTCGGCGCTTGAGCAAGTGATCAGCGCCGCCGTAGGGATCGCAGCTGGATACGGATACGGCAACCACCTGGTGGTCCTGCCGGTCTAATTACGGAGGCTCCGTTGTTCCGATACGAGCACACGGAAAGCCGGGCGAGGACTCAGCCGAGCCTTCCCCCTGGGAAAGAATCAGGTGGAATGGATCGCAAGCTCATCCGAGTGCGACGCTGGTGGATGTCGTCACGCGAGATGCGCTGGAGGAGTACGCCCAGATCGCGATGGCAGCCGTCCATGGCCTGCACGAGGATCTGTTCGCGCTTCCCCTAGTTCCATCGCCAGGACGGGCCCCTGGCGGGGGCATCTTTGTTATCGACGCGACCAGGACGCCGGCATTAGCCGCGTTCGCCTGACTGCGGTTCGTGCCGCGTCGTTCGACTGCGCCCCTGGACCGGCGAAGCGGCGACCGGATAGCGCCGAAGGCCGGCGGCCCAGCTCTGCCAATCGGCAAGCCGCGATCGACCGGCACCAGCTGTCATACTGTCGGCTCCTGACCAGCAAGGAATCGAGCCAGTCGGCGCCGTCCGCGCTGCGCGCGATCGCCAGCAGCGTCCATGGTTCGGCCGGCGCGCGGCCTTGCAGCAGCGCGGCGCGCACGGATCGAAGGTCGCCCATGCGGCGTTCTTCGTACGGCGTCAGCGGCGCGGTCGTCATCGTCCGGCGCAAAGTGCCGGCGATCCGACGCCAGCCTTCCAACGCCGGTCGCTTGCTCGGATCGCGCGGCGGACCGGGATCCGGCTTCGTGACCGTGACGACTCGAATCCTGCATCGGCGGGATTGTGACCTGAACGGCACGGCGCTCGTGCGCTGAGGCCGTCGCGATCTAGCGCTTGCGATCCCCGGCCGCGAGGACGCGCTTGCGCAGGCGGATGGCGGAGGGCGTCACCTCCACCAGCTCATCGGCGGCGATGAACTCGATGGCCGACTCCAGGGTGATCGGCCGCGGCGGCGTCAGGCGCAGCGAGTCGTCGTGGCTGTGGGTGCGGATGTTGGTCAGCTGCTTGGACTTGGTGGCATTCACGTTCATGTCGCCGGGCCGCGCGTTCTCGCCCACGATCATGCCCTCGTAGACCTCCACCCCGGTGCCGATGAACAGCTCCGACCGCTCCTCCAGGTTGTTCAGCGCAAACGCGTTCGAGAGCCCGGACCGATCTGCCACCAGCACGCCGCTGGTCCGATGCGTGACGTCGCCGGCCCACGGCCCGTAGCCCTCGCCGATCTGGTGCATCAGCGCGGTGCCGCGGGTATCGGTCATCAGCTGGCCGCGGTAGCCGATCAGGCCGCGGACCGGGACGATGTACTCCAGGCGGGCACGCCCGTCGGCATCGGTCGACATCTGCTCCAGTGAGCCCTTGCGGCCTGCCAGGGCCGCCTGCACCGCACCGATGAACTCCGGTGGGATGTCGAAGGTCACCCGCTCGTAGGGCTCCTGGGTCTCGCCGTCGCGCTCGTGCAGGATCACCTCCGGGCGCGACACCGTCAGCTCGTACCCCTCGCGCCGCATCTGCTCGATCAGCACCGCCAGCTGCAGCTCGCCGCGACCGCGCACCTCGAACGTGTCGGCCGACTCGGTGGGCGAGACCTCGATGGAGACGTTGCCCAGCACCTCGCGGTCCAGCCGCTGCTTGATCTGGCGCGAGGTGACGTACTTGCCGTCGCGCCCGGCCAGCGGCGAGGTGTTGACCCCGAACGTCATGCGCAGCGTGGGCGCGTCCACGTCCAGGCGGGGGAGCGGGCGCGGGTCGCCGGGGTCGGTGATGGTGTCGCCGATCGTGACCTCCGGCAGCCCGGCCACCGACACGATGTCGCCCGCCTGCGCCTCGGTGATGTCGACGCGATCGATGCCGTGGGCCGTCTGCAGCGAGGTCACCGAGCCGGTCAGCGTGACGGTTCGTCCGGGCTCGACGGAGCCGGCGGTGTCCTCCTCTTCCTCGCGGACGACGCTCACTCGCTGGCCGATGCGGATGCTCCCGTTCCGGATGCGCCCGACCGCCATGCGGCCGACGTAGTCGTTGGCGGTCAGGTTCGTCACCAGCAGCTGCAGGGGATGCCCGGGCTCGTGCTGCGGCGGGGGAGTGATCTCGACCAGCAGGTCGAGCAGGGGTGTGAGATCGGTCCCGGGCGTGGCCAGGTCGCGGGTGGCGGTGCCGGCCTTGGCGTTGGTGTAGACCACCGGGAAGTCGATCTGGTGCGCATCGGCTCCGAGGTCGATGAACAGCTCGTAGACCTCGTCCAGCACCTCCGCCGGTCGCGCGTCGGAGCGATCGATCTTGTTCAGCGCCACGATCACCGGCAGGTGGCGCTGCATGGCCTTCTGCAGCACGTACCGCGTCTGGGGCAGCGGGCCTTCGCTGGCATCAACCAGGAGCAGCACCGCGTCCACCATGAGGAGGCCGCGTTCCACCTCGCCTCCGAAGTCGGCGTGGCCGGGGGTGTCGACGATGTTCAGCCGCACGCCCTGGTAGTCCACCGTGGTCTGCTTGGCCAGGATGGTGATGCCCTTCTCGCGCTCCAGGTCGCCGGAGTCCAGGACCCGGTCGACCAGCGTCTCGTTCGCGCGGAACGTGCCCGTCTGGCGCAGGAGTTGGTCCACCAGGGTCGTCTTGCCGTGGTCGACGTGCGCGATGATCGCCAGGTTGCGCAGGTCGCTGCGCACGGCGAGATCGGGGGTCCGAAGGCTGGTCATGAGTTGCCCATGCTAGCGGGGGCCGGGGTTATGGGCCGATGCGCCGAAGGGCCTGCCTCGACGGGGGGTGACCCGCCTGTCGGAGGTGTTCGTGATGCACGAGGGCCGTGCAACCGTGCAGCACGACGGAGGCCTGACAGCAGCGTGCCACCAATTGATCGGCCAAGCCGTTGACACAACCCCGATGATGCCGGCGTGACGAAGAGCCGACTGCTTGCGCTGGTGGCTGCGGCAATGCTCACGCTGACTGCCTGCGGCGCCGGAGCGCGAGCCCGGCATCGCCAGACGCGTCGTCCCCGTCGGTGGCGACGGTATCGCCGTCCGCGAGTCCGAATCTCATCGAGGCGGGGTCAGTCGAGATCGGCGATGGTCGCTCGCTGTATCGGGTCTGCCGTGGCGAGGGTTCGCCCACCGTCATCCTGAACGCCGGTGATGGGTCGGACGCCTCCGAGTGGAACCCGGTCATCACGCAGATCGCCGAGGTGACGAAGGTCTGCGCCTACGACCGCGGCGGCCTGGGTCACAGCGACCCGGTGACCGGCTGCCGGCACCTGACCGACCTGACCGGGGACATGGCTGAGCTGCTCGAGGCGGCCGATATTCCCGGCCCGTATGTCGTGGTGGGAGCATCGGGCGGTGGCTACATCGCGGCCGGCTTCGCCGAAGAACGGCCCGATGATGTGGTTGGCATCGTCCTGCTCGATACGTTCCGGCCATACACCGACCCACCGCCGGAGCTGATCGCGGAGACCGCCTGCGATTCACCGACCAACGACGAGCGTCGCGACTACCTGGCGGTGGAGCACGAGGCGTGGGATGCCCGCACCGAGATCGGCGACATCCCGGTCACCGTCATGACGGTCGAGTACGAGAACCCGGAGAACCTCGACGAGGTGGAGAACATCGAGGGTCAGCAGGGCTGGTTCGTGCTCAGCCCGCAGGCGAAGCAGGTGGTGGCGCACACGGCCCACTACATCGCGGGCGAGGATCCGCAGTTGGTGGTCGACGAGATCACGAAGGTCGTCGAGGCAGCGCGCGGCGGGTAAGGGCCAGGGGATCGCGACACCTTGCAGGCGGATGCGCCGATGCCGTGCCGGGCAGGCCGGCACGGCGTCTGCAAGCGTTTGCTAGAGGGTCGCGGATCCTGCGAGGGCAGGCTCCGGGATCATCCAGTCAACCAGCAGATTGGAGCGCGGTCCGCGCGGCATCGATCTTGTCGACGCCGATCGCGATGGTGGCCCGCCGATCGGTCTTGTACTCGACCGGTGCGAAGAACTCGATGTTCACGCCGGCATCGGCCAGGCGCCTGGTTGCCTTGGCAACGGTGCCAGGCTTGTCCTCGAGCCAGATCGTGAGGCACGAGACCTCCTTGTAGGAGATCCCATCGGCGGTCAGCGCACTCTTGATGCCCTTCTCGTCGTGCCCCAGGAATGCGAGGGCGCCGTGGCTGCCATAGCCGAGGCTCCACGCCTCGATGTTGATGCCCCGCTGGGCAATTGCATCGGTCACTCGGGCAAGCTCGCCCGGGCGGTTGGTTGCCTCAACAATGAACGTCTGGAAAGTCTGCATGGGGTAAAACCCCTTCCTGGCAGCATCCGTAGGCGGCTCCTGCCGAGCCTGTTCAGGACAGCTGCCGCGGACGGATCTGATCGGCGGCGTCGTCAGTTGACACTGTCTGGCGATCCTTGAGGACCGCTCCCGATGCCCGTCCGGCACCTCTATGCTCCGCCTCTCGGGCGGGGATGTCCAACCGGTCCATCGGCCGTGCTCACATTGCTCGAAAGCCGCCGATCTCGGCGGTTGGCTGATTCGACCGGCACTCAGCGAGAGGTCGGTTCGGCTTCGACAACCTCGGCGTCAGCCACCTTGGTGGGGGATTGCCCGCCCGCGGTCGGCTCCTTGACCGCATGCGCCCGATAGGTGGCGACGAACGCGTCCGCTCCGCGATCGTGGAAGTACGTCCTCGGCTTCCTGCGCGGCCTGGGCTGCCTCGCTGAAGTGATCGGCGGCCAGGTGACCAACCGCCAGCTGCAGCAGGGCGAGGAGCTGGAGGTTTCCAACCTCCTCGACGATGCGCCGCGCCTTCAGGTATGTCAGGCGTGCTTCATCCCAGCGTCCATCGAGGAGCGAGGTCAGGGTCTGCGCGATCTGGCGGGCCGCCAGCGACATCGGGAGATCGTCCGACAGGATGGAATCCTGCGCCTGCACGGCATCTCGCAGGCGCGACGCGTCACCGGCGGCCGCGGCGGCTAACTGGGCGAGCTGGGTTGCCAGCGCGCGAGTTATCGGTCTGGTTCCACCCTCGCTCGGGACGCGTCGAAGGCCTCGATCCAGCGACCCTGCGTCAACCTGATCTCCGCTTCCACGACCGGAGATGCCTGCTCTCGCCTGGGCGCTGTTCTGCACGGCCGGCTCTGTCCAGATCGTCGGCGAGGATCCGGTCAGCGTCGTCGGCGTCGCCCGCGGAAGGCCAGCCTGCGAGCCTCTTCGGCGTCGAACCAGGCCCGATAGAACCCTGCCGCTTCGGGAGCCTCGACCCGCGCTTCCTCCTGCCAGTCGTCCCAGCGACCGATCTCGAAGCTCGCCGGTCAGAAGACCACCGATCGCCTGCTGCACCCACGTGCGCTCACCGTATCGTTGGCCGATCTCGAAGACTTCGCGCGCCAGGTCGATTGATCCCTGCGTGCTCTGCTGATCCACGATGCCGGTCAGGTTGTTTCGCGCGCGCAGCATCGCATGCGGCTCGCCCAGCCGGTCGGCCAGGACCATGGCCCCGCGAAGGACCGCCTCCGCTTCGGCTGACCGTCCACGTGCTGATCGACAGCGCTGCGCCCTTCGTGATCAGCGTGTGGACGAGCACGCTCTGGCTGGTCAGCTGCGGGTTCTCGAGCACGCGCTCACACCAGATCAGGGCCTCGGGGGAGCCCTGGAGCATCAGGGCGCGAGCCAGTTCCGCCTGCGCATTGGCGATCTCGGCCGAGGGTGGGAGGTCCGCGACCTCGGCGAGGGCTTCCTGCATGAGGGTGACGGTGGCCTGGTCCCCGTGCTCAGACAGCATCACCCGAGCCTGCACGGTACGGCTCCGCAGCACGCCCAGCCGATCGCCCAGTTCGGCGTAGAGCTCGCTCGCCCTGCGACCGTGGTCCTTTCCGACCTGCGTCCGCGCAGCCCTGATGGCAGCCGAACCTGCGCGCTCGTGGAGCGCAGCCTGTTCGAGTGGATCACTCGTCACCTCGAGCGCCTGCTCGAGGTAGTCCAGGGCGCCGACCGGCGCATGAAGCGCCGTTGCCCGGTCGGCCGCCGCGCGTAAGGCCACGCGCGCCTGGGCTGCCAAGGCATCGGCCTCGTCACCGGAGGGATTGGCTCGATAGGCGGCCAGGTAGTGGCTGGCGAGCACGCCTGCCAGCTCGTCCTCGCCCAGCGACTCGAAGTAGCGGGCCGCGGCGACGTGCTTGGCACGCCGGTCTCGCTTGGCGAGCGACTGGTATGCCACCTCGCGCACGACGCCCTGGACGAACCGATACTGGCCGCGCTCCGAGGAGAGTGGATCGACGTCAAGACCCAGGATGTCGCGCTTGACGAGCGCATCGAGGTGCTGGGTGAGAGCCTCCCCGCGGATGTTGCCGATGGCCTCGAGCGCCGGCATCGTGAAGCTCAGGCCCAGGACCGCCGCATCCGTGACGAGGGTCCGTTCCTCGGGCGCCAGCGCATCCAGGCGGGCCGCAATGAGGGCATGGAGCGTCTCCGGCACCGCCAGCGGCGGGAGCTCGCCCGCCAGCACCAGCTGCTCGCCGTCCGCGACCAGTGCGCCGCGATCGATGAGCATGCGGATCGTCTCGACCGCGTACAGCGGAATGCCTTCGGCGCGCTCGACGATCCCGCGGATCGCCTGCTCGGGGAGCCCGGGCGCAACGCCGGTGAGGAGCCGGCGCATATCGGCCTCGGACAGCGGATCCAGGTGGGTCGACGTCGCGCTCCGAACCTTCGAGCCCCAGCCCGGGCGACGCTCGAACAGCTCAGGCCGAGCCTCGGCCAGCACGAAGATGGGCGAGGTGCGCGCCCAGGCGAGCAGATGCTCGATGAAATCGAGCAGGCCCTGATCGGCCCATTGGAGGTCCCAGAACACGAGCATGACCGTCGCCTGCTGGGAGAGCCGCTCGAAGAACATGCGCCACGCCGCGAACAGCTCCTCCCGGCTCTCGCTGGGCAGCTCGTCCAACCCCAGCAGCCCGGTCAGTCGCGGTTCGATCCAGTGCCGCTCCGCCGGCTCCAGGGTCAGCCCGGCGAGCATGTCCGAGACCTTGGCGCGGGCCGCATCCGGATCCTCCGACTCGGTGATGCCGGCTCGGCCGCGAACGATCTCCGCCAGCGCCCAGTAGCTGATCCCTTCGCCGTATGACGGGGAGCGGCCCTCGTGCCACAGCACCGTGTCGACCAGGCCGTCCAGGTATTTCTCCAGCTCCCACGCCAGGCGGCTCTTCCCGATGCCGGCCTGGCCCACGATCGTCACCAAGCGCGGCTTTCCCTCGCGTTCCGTTGCGTGGAGCTGCTCCTTGAGCAGCCGAAGCTCCTCGTCCCGCCCCACGAACGGAGGCTCGAGCGCCGCCGTTCGCCCCTGGCCGCCACGACGGGCGACGACCGCCACGGCGCGCCAGACGTGCACGGGCTCTTCCTTACCCTTGAGCTCCCTGGTCCCCACATCCTCGAATGCGATCGCGGCAGAGGCCGCCCGCTGGGTTGACTCGCCGACGAGCACGGTGCCCGGCTCGGCCGCGGACTGGAGCCGAGACGCGGTGTTGACCATGTCCCCGGCGACCATGCCCTGGCCTTCCTGCGCCGATGGTCACGGCCGCTTCGCCGGTCAAGACCCCGGCTCGGGCTCGGAGGCTCTCGTCAAGGACCGATACCGCCGCAACGAGCTCCAGGCCCGCCCGAACCGCGCGCTCGGCGTCGTCCTCGTGCGCGGTCGGTGTGCCCCACACCGCCATGACCGCGTCGCCGATGAACTTCTCGATCACGCCTCCGTGGCGGCCGACCGTCTCCCGCGCAAGGTCGAAGTAGCGGGTCAGCAGATCGCGAGTGTCCTCAGCGTCGCGTTGCTCGGAGGCGGAGGTGAAGCCGACCAGGTCGACGAACAGGACCGATACGAGCCGGCGCTCTGCGACCGGATCGATTGCCGCCGGGGCCTCGGCTGCCGGGGTTCCGGTCGCTGCCGTTGCCTGTCCCGCCTCGGCCAGCGTGGTTCCACACTCGCCACAGAACTTCGCGCCGGTCGGGTTCTCGGTGCCGCACACCGGGCAGGCGGCGGCCAGGCGCTGTCCGCACTCCACGCAGAACTTCCGGTCGGGGTCGTTCTGGGTGTGGCAATTGGCACAGGTCAGCACAGGAAGGGGAGCCTCCATCGGCTCAAATGGGCTCATACGACGATGCAGCATAGGGCCGCAAGCTCGCGGTTTCATAGCGCCTCGATGGCGGGTTGCGACTTCGGCCATCGCTATGCTCGGATCGTGACGTGGCTGCTGGATCGCCTGGGACGCATCGGCGCCGATCCGAACGACGACCAGGAGACGCGGAAGCGCAAGGCGCTGCTGGTCTACCTGGCAGTCCTCATCCTGCCGATCTCGCTGGTGTGGGGGACCCTGTACCTCTCGCTGGGGGCGGTATCCGGCGTCGTCGCCTATGCGTATTTCGCGATCTCGGCGGCCTCCATCGGCCTATTCGCGCTCACGCGCAACTTCGGGCTCGTGCTGCTCATTCAGCTGCTGGCCATCACCCTGGCGCCGACCCTGTCGATGTGGCCCACCGGCGGATTCCTGGCTTCCGGAGCCGTTGGGATCTGGGGCATCCTGGGGCCGTTGGGCGCCCTCGTCTTCAGCACCGTCCGGTCGAGCATCCGCTGGTTCGTCCTCTTCGCGGTCGCCTTCCTGGGGGCGGGAATTCGCCGGCGAGCTGACCGGCGGCCTATCCACCTTGCCGCGCTGGTTCAGCACCACCATGATCGCGCTGAACGTGATCGTGGGCGGCGCGGTCGTGTTCACCTTGCTGGCGATCTTCGCGCAGCAGCGGCAGGACGCGCAGGAGCAGGCGGACAGCCTGCTGCTCAACGTGCTGCCACGCTCGATTGCGGATCGGTTGAAGGCCCATTCCGCAACCAATTGCCGATTCCTTCAGCGCCGCCTCCATCCTCTTCGCCGATGTCGCCGACTTCACGCCCATGGCCGAGAAGCTGTCGCCGGCCGACACGGTTGGGATGCTCGACCAGCTGTTCGGGCATTTCGACGCGCTGGCGGAGCGCTGACGGCGTGGAGAAGATCAAGACCATTGGCGACTGCTACATGGCTGCCGCCGGCATTCCCATGCCACGGAAGGATCACGCGCGAGCGCTGGCCCTGATCGGCCTGGACATGCTCAGCGTCGTGGCTGCGAATGGCCCGATGGGGAACCGGGGACTGGAGCTGCGCATCGGCATCAACTCCGGGCCGGTGGTGGCCGGGGTCATCGGCCGCAAGCGGTTCCTGTATGACCTGTGGGGCGATGCGGTGAACATCGCGGACCGGATGCAGACGCACGGCACGCCGGGCCGCATCCAGGTCACGCGGTCGACCTACGAGCTGCTGAAGGACGAGTTCGTGCTGGAGCCGCGGGGCACCATCGAGGTCAGGGGCAAGGGGGAGATGGAGACCTGGTACCTGGTCGGGCGCGCGACGAGGGCAGCTTGGCGGGGATTCCCAGCCCAGGGGACTAACGGAGAAGTAAGCGCCGCGAAACGTGGTGCCGATTCCCGGGTCATGGGAATCCGCACCAAGTTGGGGCCCGTTTCGGGCGAAATCGGCCTCTTCTTCGTCGTTGGTCCCGCCGACACTGGGAATCGGCGGCAACGGGGCGCGCGGTCGCGGCGCCTATTCGCTGAGGCGGGGAAGTCCCCAAAGCATCGTCGTAGAGAACCGTTGGTCGTCCGGCAGCATCGAATGCTCCGAACGTCACCGTTGGGTTGTCCGGGTCGTCGGGGTCTACCAGGAATATCCGCGAGTCGATCGGACGCGCCTCCGTCTCGCCGCTCTCGCTCTCGATTCGGAGACGTGCTCCCGGCGGCCGTCACCTGGACCTGTCGATCGGGCCATCCGTAGACGCCGGCGTACGGCGAGAGGTCGTCGGGCGCATCGGCTGCCGGTCGCCAGGCGCAGCGGTGGGACCGTGATGCCGAATGCCGATGGCATCAGCTCCGTGAAGAGCGAGCGATACATCGCCCGGCCGTTGCTGCTGTTCGTCAGCAGGACGACGGCGGCGTGGTGCTCCGGCACGATCCGCAGCACGGAGCGTTCGCCGTTGATGAGGCCGTCCCAGCCCCACACCTGACCGCCATCCCAGTCGAACCACGCCCAACCGAGGCACCAGGCATCGAACCAGCCGTGGATCGCGACGTCAGCATGCACATCGCGCAGCGCCGCCAGCGACGGGTCTTCGAGATGCAGGCGCGGCGAACCGCAAGAGGTCGGGCACGGTGGAGAGGACGCTCGCTCCGGCTGGTCCGTAGGCACGAGCCACCAAGGGCTCGACCGGACGTGGACCGTCGGCGGTGACGGAGTGGCCCGATGCGCGTGGGACGGAAGGATCCTCAGTGGCGAAGGTCGTCTGGTCCATCCCGGCGCTTCGAACAGGTGGCGCCGCATCGCGTCCTCCCAGGTTTCGTCCGCGGCCGTCTCGATGACGCGGCCGAGCAGGCACCAGCCAGCGTTGCTGTACGACCAGAAGGCGCCTGCCGGCTCGGCACTGGCAACGTCCTGGGCGAGCCGCGACAGCGCTCCGTCGTCGCGTTCCGGTCGGGCTTCGAAGCCGAACTCGAGGTCGTCCGTCAGGGGAAGCCCTGAGCGATTGGCGAGAAGGTCTCGGATGGTCGCGTGTCCGGCCCAGCCGACCGCGCGCAACTCGGGCACATGTGCCGCCACCGGGTCCTCCAATGAGAGCCGACCTGCATCGGCCAGTCGCGCGACCACCGTCGCCACCATGGACTTGGTGAGGGACCCGATGCTGAAGCGTGTATCGGCCGTGACGGGGACGCCCGTCGCGACGTCGGCGACTCCGGAGTAGGACGTCGTGGCCACGCCGTCGCGGAGGATCCCAACAGCCGCTCCGGGCACGCCATGCTGCGAGGCGTGGCGTTCGAGGAGAGCAGTCAGGTCGCTCTGGCGCATGGCGGAATCGTATGCCGGAGCTCGTGCGGGCAACCCTTACCATTGCAGGCGTGGCAAAGCTCCTGTTGGTTGTCCTGCACAAGCTTGACGCTGAGAACGTCGTCACCGCCCTCGAGGAGGCCGGTCATCGGCTGACCCAGATCCCGTCCATCGGCGGCTTCCTGGGTATCGAGAACGTGACGCTGATGCTGGCGGTCGACGACGACAAGGTCGACGACGTCGTCGCAGTGATCGAGCGCTACTGCTCCAGCCGGGAGATCGAGCTGCCGCTAGTCGTGCAGGGCCGCCTGCAGGACGAGCTGCCGTCGCTGGTGCGGCATGGGGGAGCGACCATCCTCATCGCCAACCTGGAGTCGGTCCGGCAGGTTTAGCGTCTCCGCCGACTCAGCGAGCGTTGGCCCGTCGGCCGTCAGCCGACCGCGCGACAAGCACCCATCCGACGGTGGCCAGGGCGCCGAGGCCGAGGATGGGTAGCACTGGCACCGTGCCGTGGTCGCTCATTGCGATGGCCGTGTCAGGGATCTCTTCGCCATCGCTTGGCGACGGCGTGGGAGCCTGGAAGCTGACGGCCAGCGTGATCGACATTGCTACGCCGCCAGGACTGCCCTGGTCGGGAACTCCCTCGCCGGTGACCTCGACGGTGGCGGGGACGCCTAGCTGACGTGCCTGGACCAGGAGATCACGTGCCTCGTCACTGACGACGCTGGCGGGAAGGCGGGCCTGGCCGACCATCACGTCGCCGTTTGGCTTCGGCTGGACCTCGCCGACCAGGGTCACCTCCGCGTGAAACGCGCTGGGCGCGCCGGTGCTCAGGTCGATGGTGAACTCGATCGAGAGCGGCGTCGCATTGGCCGCCGCCGTTGGAATGAGCGCGGCCAGGCCATCATTGATGGCCATCAGATCGACCGGCGCGACCAGGCGGTCGTCGACCGTGTAGCCATCGGTTCCCGATCCAAACAGGTCCGGGACGAAGGTGACGTCGCCGTTGAGGACGCACGATGGGGCGAACGCGAGCGAAGTGATGCTTCCGGCGTCGCGAACCACCGTCAAGGCCGTCGGCGCGCCTCCCGTCAGGCTGGAGAGGTTGGTGTCGGCCGGTGGAACGAGCGCGGCGTCGGCGGCGATGACCTCCGGGCTGCCCGACAGTCCGAACGAGATCGAACCGTCTGTCGGCGCGAGCGGATCAGGGGCGACGTAGTCGCGAAACAGTCCGCACTCGGTCGTCGTGGTTGCAGCTGCGACCGTGGCCGTGCCCAGAAGGGACACGAGAGCCGCGATGGCGAGACCGCCCACCCCAGTTCGCCAGCCTGTGAACACCATGCAAGACCCCATTGCTGCGTCGTTCCTATCGGTGCGCAGACGCACCACCCGCAGCGTGCGCTCCTCGCCAACTGGCAGGTATGGGCCATTGGTACGGGCCAGCGCGGATGGGCTGGCGGCGGCTGGGATGATGTTGGCATGAAGGCGGCGCAGCGCTATCGGTACGGCGGACCGGAGGTCGTGGAAGTCCGGGACGTCGAGGTGCCGGTCCCTGGCGAGGGGGAGGTGCTGGTCCGGGTGCGGGCGGCATCGGTCAACCGGGCGGACCTTGATTGGCTCAAGCCGCGACCGGGATTCGTGCGCCTGTTCCTGGGGTTCCGGGCGCCGAAGGATCCGAGGATGGGCTGGGACGTCGCCGGCGAGATCGAGTCGGTTGGCCCTGGCGTGACCCGATGGCAGCCCGGCGACGCGGTCTTCGCCGATCTCGCCAACCACGGCGGCGGGAGCTTCGCCGAGTACGTATCGGCTCCGGCGGATGCCTTCGAGCGCATCCCGGAGGGCATGAGCTTCGAGGAGTCATCGACGCTGCCGCACTCGGCCGTGCTCGCGCTGCAGGGACTGCGTCGCCGCGACGGCACCACCTTCAAGGCGGGGGATCGGGTGCTGGTGGTGGGCGCATCGGGCAATGTCGGGCCGTTCGCGGTCCAGATCGCGAAGGCCATGGGCGCGCACGTGACCGGCGTGGCCAGCCGATCCAAGGTGGACATGGTGCGCGAGCTCGGGGCCGATGAGGTGCTCGACTACCAGTCGGTGGACTACACGCGCTCCGGCCGGCGCTGGGACTGGATCCTGGAGTGCGATTCGCACTATTCGATCCTGAGCGTGCGGCGGGCGCTGAATCCCGCATGGCGTGTACGTCACGCTCGGCGGCGAGACCGGGTCGATCCTGGGCTCCATGATCGGCGGGCCGCTGATCTCGCTGTTCAGCGACAAGTGGACGCGGCTTGGCGCTGTGGTGGAAGCCATTCAACGTGCCGGACGTGGATCGGCTGAAGGAGCTGATCGCGGCGGGGCAGCTGCGGCCGGTGATCGACCGGACCTATCCGCTGGACCAGGTGGTGGAGGCGCTGCGCCTGGTCGACGAGGGACGGGCGCGAGGCAAGGTCGTGATCACCGTCTCCTGAGCGAGGCGCTCAGCCCGTCTGGTCCGCTCGTTCCCACCACGCCACAGTGGCTCACCGCCGAGAGCCGCCGCCGATTGCGGCAGTCGCCAGGGTGACGGCCACGCCGCCGAGCGTGACCGGCTCGACCTCGGCGCCTCCCGCACCCGCGAGGATCGCGGGCACCGACCAGGGAAACCATGCGCCCCAGCCGAGCACGGCGACGATCTGGGCGAGTGCCACTGTCAGGACGGCGAAGCCGAGCGGCGCGATGTAGCCGCGACCGATGCCAGCCACCAGGGCGGGGCCGCTCTGGAGCGCGATCGTGAGGGCCGCGGCAAGGCCGATCGAGCCGAGCGCACCGAGGGCGTCGTCGCTCGACCAGGAGGGTAGGCCGACTGCCGCACCGATGCCCATGCCCAGCGCCATCACCCAGGAAGAGATCGCGATTCCCCAAGCCCCGACGACCATGCCTTCGCCAGCACGATGTTGCGGCGCGACGTTGGGCTTGCGAGCACGTTGCGAAGGGTTCGATCCGCGAACTCGCGACCGAAGACCCATGCCGTCAGGAACGCGAACAGAACGGCCCCGCCCACGGCTACGGCCTGCCCGAGCAAGCTCAGGAACGTCGGCCAATCGGCGGATCCGGCCGTGAGCGCTGCCTTTGAACCCAGCAGGCCCAGTGACCGCGCCATCTCCGGATCCTTGAGGATCACCATGAACAGGCCGCACACGAGCGGGGCCACGGTGAACAGCGAACGCCACGAACCACGGGAACGCGCGACCGTCGCGCCTTCAACAGCTCCACGCCGATCGCCGTGCGGAGCGTCGTCACGTCGCCTGCGTCTGCATCGGCGGTCGTCGTGAGCCGGATGAAGTGCTCCTCCAGGCGACTGGCGCCCGATCGCAAGGTGGCCGGCGGCACGCCAGCCGACACGAGCAGGCGAGCAATCTCATCGGTCCGGCGCGTCGAGCGCGCGCTGCTCGCGGAGCTCGAGATGCTCGTGACCCTCGGGATCCCGGCGCGCTCGGCGACAGATCGCCTGGAGCGCGCAGGGCCGTTCTCGCGACGCTCTCAGATCGCGCGCTGTCAGATGATCTCGGCCGAGTGCGGGCATGGCCGATCCGGCCATTTCGTGCCAGCATTCCTCTGGAGTCAGCATCGAGCTCCTCGACGTCCTGCGCAAGGGTTCGCGATCATGCACTGAGCCCGTCGCGACGCTGGCTGCGATCCACCTGGCTCGCAAGTGGAAGCCCGACTGAAGACCGTTCGCCGTTCACGCACGTCGATGACCCAGCGGCGAGACTTCCGCTCTTGCGGATGAAGCTCGCGAACTTTCGCCGAGATCAGCTGCCGGCTGGTTCTTTCGGGCCGTCTGGCCGGCTCGTCCTGAGACCTACGACGAAGGATTCCGGCTCCGTCGCGATGCAGCGCCCGACCTGAAGCGCGAGGCGCTGGAGATCGCATACGAGCTGCTCGACGCGTGCCGATCGACCTCCCGGGTCGCGTGCAGCCCTGCCCTTGAAGGTTCATGCGCAGCTATCAGCGCGAGGAAGTACTCGCCGCGCTCGACTTGTCCGCATCCGGCCAGATGCGCCGGGCGACCTCGGGTTTTCCGCCGACGGCACGTCGAGGCTCGGTTCGTCGCGCTCTCCAGTCCGAGGTGGCCCACTCGCCGCCAGATGTACTCGGACTATCCGTTAGGCCCAACGTTTTCATCGGCAATCGCCGTCAACAGCTCGCTTGCGTCACTGTAGTGGCCGGATCATGCCGAGGAGCATCCGGATCGTGGTCGACTTGCCGCGCCATCCGTTGAGGCCAAGGAACGCGTAGATTGCTCGCCGCGCGCAACCGTTCAGGTCGACCCGATCGATACCGCGAGCACGCCTGCCCCGAGCTTTAGCGCTTGGTCAACCTCGCGCGTCGTCGCACCGCCAGCTCAGTCATTGGCGGTTGTAATGCCACTCCGGCGTCGCCCAGGCCGGCGAGCGCCTCGTCCACCTCGAACAGGAAGAGGCGCGCGTCGCACTCCGTGAGGATCTCCCGCGCCGCCTCAAGGACCTCATGCGGATCTTGGCCGGCAGCGCGCCAACGCGCGGCCCAGGTCGACCATGGCGCGTGCCGCGTACGGGCGCATGCCGAGCCGCTCGTACTCGGCGATGGCCTCGCGGAGGATTTCGACCGACCTGGCCGGATCGGCCTCGAGCAGGCCGGCGACCATTCGCGCGTGTACCGCGCTCTGGACGGAGGCGGTCGAGGCGTCGAGATCTCGGTAGGTCCCCGCCCGTTCCCGATCGCCGAGCAGAAGGAACGCCCTCGCGCATTCGGTGAAGATCTCCGGGTAGGTGTCGATGCTGTGTGCGCGGACGTGATCGGCGGCTTCAGCGAACTTTTCTGCCGCGCCCGCTCGGTCAAGGCGCCCGAGCTTGACGTAGCCGTCGAACTCGGGGATGAAGTGGAACGCCTGCGGCTCCGGATTCGCCGCCATGACCGGCGCTGCCTCGTCCCGCATCGTGACCGCCTCGTCGATGCGTCCGCGCCACAGGATGACCATCGCCAGCGAGGCCAACCGCTGGCCGATCAGGGGTTCGTCGCCCACGCGCTGGGCAAGGCTGAGCGCGAGCCGCTGCTTCTCCTCGGCTTCCTCGAGCTGACCCATGAGCTGCAGCAGGTCGCCAAGGCTGCCTGCGATCCAACCGCCGTTGGCGATCGTTCCGGACCGCAGCGCCAGCTCCAGGCCCTCGCGGAGCACGTCGACGGTCCCCACCGGGCCCGGCGGTGGCGCCCCGGGTTGCCGCCATGTTGTTGTAGGCGCGCATGAGGTTCACGCTGTTCCCCGCTTCCTTCGCCAGGCGGAAGGCCTCCTCCATGAGCTGCTGACCTTCGGCGAACGCGTCGAGGGAGAAGAGGCAGACGGCCAGCGTCTGCGTCGCCTGCGCGCGGACAACCTTTGCGTCTACCCGGTCGGCGATGTCGATTGCACGGCGCAGGAGGGGTTCGGCTTCCGGCTCGCGTCCGCGCCGCCACAGGAACCAGCCCAGCTGGTGGATGGCGTCTGCCAGCTCCTCGCTGTCCCCGAGCGGCTCGAGGATCTGGACCGCGGCGCGGCCCGCCTGCTCGGCCTCGTCGTGGCGGGACTGCTGCATCAGGGGGAGAACCAGGTGGGCGTCCGCCCAGCCAACCCCGCGATCATCCCCGAGCGCGGTGAAGACTTCGACAGCGCGTCGAGCGACGCGTTCATTCTCGATCACGTTGTCCCGGCCCCACGATTCGGTCCCGTGCTGGCGGACCAGTGGACTGCGCTCCTCCAGCGAGATCTCCAGCCGATCGCCGAGCCGCTCTGCCTCCCGGTACCAGTGCGTGCTCTCCGCGCCCAGGCTCAGGGCCGATGTGCGCCGAGCGGCAGCCCACGCGCGATCGAACGCCTCGCGGACCACCTCCGGTCGTCGTTCCCCGAGCTCGTCGAGGTAGCCAAGCGCCTCGATCTCGTGCGTCGCGAGCAGCTCCGCGATCTCTTCGGCGCGGTCGCCGGCCCGATCCGCTGCCCACTTGGCGACGCCCAGATGCTTGTCGGCCCGAAGCGACTTCGGCAGGGAGTCGTAGGCTCCGTCGCGGATCAGCCCGTGGCGGAAGGCGAACTCGAACTCGTCCCTGAACGAGGAGGGCTCGTGCGGGACGACAAGCTCCTTCACACGGAGCCGCCCCAGCGCGTCGCGCACCTGGGCCATCGGGCCGGCCGGTCAGCTCGGCCAGGGCACCAACCCAGAAGACGCGCCCCACCACGGCCGCGTCCTGGAGGACTGCCTTCTCGTCCTCCGGCAGCCCGTCCAGGCGTGCCGCAATCAGCCCCTGCACGGAGCGCGGGAGCTGGATGTCGGCGATCGGTCGCGCGACCTCCCACTGGGACGCCTCCGTCGCGCGGAGGACGCCGTCGTCGATCAGCTTGCGAACGATCTCTTCGACGAAGAGGGGATTGCCCTCGCTGCGCTCGACGATCTCGCGCTTGAGCTCCGGCTGGATGGGTCCCGGCAGCAGATCGTCGAGCATCGCCTCGCCCTCGGCTGCCGACAGCGGGTCCAGGTAGGTCGATGTCGCGTTGCGCTTGCCGCCGCCCCACGTGGGCCGCTTCTCGAGGAGCTCGCCGCGCGCCGTGGCGATGACCATGATCGGGCCCTGCGCCCAATCGACCACGTGGTCGATGAAGTCCAGCAGCCCGTCATCGGCCCAGTGGATGTCATCCAGGACGAGGACCAGCGGGTACCGGGCGGCGAGGCGTTCGAGGAAGCGGCGCCAGGCCTCGAACAGCTCCTCGCGGCTCAGGTCGCGCGTTTCGCCGGCACCGACGAGCGCCCGCAGCTGTGGGGCGATGCTGTCGTCACCGAACAGCTCCCGCGCGGCCGCCTCCGCCTTGCCGGCCGCGACCTCGGCGGAATCGTCGTCGAAGATCTCGCACTGCGCCTTGATCGCGTCGGCGAATGCTGAATACGAGGTATTGGCGTATGCCAGGCATCGGCCCCGACGCCAGTACGCGATATCGGGCAGCCCCTCCACGTACTGCTCGAGTTCTGCGACGAGCCTCGACTTGCCGACGCCTGCGGGTCCGATGACGGTCACCAGCGCCGGCCGGCTGTCGGTCTGCACCCGCTGGAAGGTCTGCTTCAGGACCGTCAGCTCCTCGTCGCGTCCCACCAGGCGCGCCTCGAGGCCAAGGCGCGCACGTTCGCCGCGGGTCCGGGCCTTGATTCGCAGCGCGTGCCATGCCGGGACGCGATCGGCCTTGCCCTTGAGCTCGAGCGGCTCGATGGGTCGGTACTCGATGACGTCCTTGGTGCTGGCGTAGACGCTGGGACCAACCACGATCTGGCCCGGCTCGGCCGCGGTCTGGAGGCGCGCGGCGGTGTTCACGGCGTCGCCCGTCAGCATCCGGTCACGTGGGCCGGACGCGCGCTCCATGTCGACGAGGACCTCGCCGGACTCGACCCCGATGCGCATCTTCAGGTTCGGCTTGCCCTCGGCCGCGAACCCGCGGTTCAGCTCGGACAGGATCGCCTGCATCTCCAGGCCGGCGCGAACCGCCCGTTCGGCATCGTCCTCGTGGGAACGCGGGACCCCGAAGACGGCCAGGACGGCGTCCCCCATGAACTTCTCCAGAAGTCCCTCGTAGCGGCCGATCTCCTCCGAGAGCCGGTCGAAGGTGCGCCCGACGACGGATTGGACGACCTCCGGATCCTCGCGCTCGGCGAGCGCAGTCGAGCCCACCAGGTCGGCGAAGAGGGCCGTCGCGAACTTGCGCTCCTTGCGCGTGACGGGCACGGGGCTCAGGGCGGTCGCGCAGTTGTTGCAGAACCGGGCGTCGTCGGCGTTCTCCCGACCGCAGCTGGGGCACACGAGCATTTGCGAACCCTACGCCACGCGGACGCGTTGGCGACGCGCTCAGAACTGCTGGCTCACGGTGACGTTCCGCGGGGCATGATGGGGCCGATGAGCAGCGAGGTCGGCGCCAATCGGGCGACCGCGCGGCTTGGCGTGGGGGATCTGCCTGATCACCCTGGCCGTGGTGGCCGGCGCCATCGGGCTGGCGATCGTCAACCTCGACGCCATCCACGACGTCGATGAGGCCAACGCGATCGAGATCGTGCTGCCCATCGGCTTCGCCATCCTGGGCGGCCTGGTCGCGTCACGGCAGCCGGGCAATGCGCTGGGCTGGCTGTTCCTGGCGATCTCGTTCTGCAACGGACTGCCAGGCCTGACGTCGCAGTACACCCGTTTCGCTTTGGTCACGGAACCGGGCGCCCCGTTCTCGCCGTGGATTTCGTGGATCGGCTACGTGACCGCGAGTCTGGTCTATCCCGCCGGCCTGGCGCTGGCGGCCATCATCCGCATGCCGAACGGCCAGCTCCTCTCTTCACGGTGGAGGCTGGTGCAGTGGGCGGGCGTTGCTGTCACGACGCTACTGGTGCTGGCAATCATCCTCGACCCGAACGCGCTCTTCTTTCCAGGGGTTCCGTTTGTCGCGAACCCAACGGGCGTGCCGGCATTGGCGGGCGTCAATCAGGGAGCGATCGGATCCGCCCTTTTCCTGGGCGGGCTGGGCCTCCTGCTGGTCGGCGGTTCGTCACTGGTCTTCCGTCTACGGCGTGCGACCGGGGACGAGCGGCTTCAGATGCGGTGGATTGTCTATGCGGCGATCTTCTCGATCCTGGCGAGCCTTGGCGGCGCCATCTACGCCATCTTCTTCCTGCAGCAGACCACGGCCGGGCTGGTCATCACGTTCGTCAACATCCTGGGCTTCGGCGTGGCCTTGCCACTGTCCTTCGGCATCGCGATCCTGCGCTACCGCCTGTACGACCTGGATCTCTTCCTGAACCGCACCATCGTGTACGGCGCGGTGACCGGGATGCTGCTGGTGGCGATCGGCGTGGTGGACGTGCTGGCCCAACGCGCCATGGTGGCCTGGTTCAACCAGACCTCCGATTTCCTGCCGCTGGCGCTGGGATTGGCGGCCGGGCTCGCCTTCAGACCGATGCGGCGCGCGGTCCAGCCGCTGGTCGACCGGGTCCTGCCGGCTCGCGCGCGCCTGACGTTGCTGTTCACGGACATCGTGGAGTCGACGCAGGCGATCGTGGATCTGGGCGACGAGCGCTGGCGCGAGGTGCTGGGCCGGTATCGGACGATGGTGCGCCACGAGCTGGGGCGACATCGGGGTCGTGAGGTGAACACGGCTGGCGACGCCTTCTTCGCGGTGTTCGACCGACCGGCGAACGGCGTGCGAGTGCGCCGTGGCGATGCGGGATGGCGTGAAGGAGCTGGGGCTGAGCGTCCGGACCGGCCTGCACTGCGGCGAGGTGGAGATGCGCGGCGAGCAGGTCACCGGATTGGCCGTGCATGCCGCCGCGCGGGTCATGGCCGAGGCCGGTCGCGGACCAGGTCATGCTGTCGCGCGACCTGGCGGACGAGCTCGAAGGCGAGCTGGCGCTGCGTGACGCCGGAACCCACGCGCTGCGCGGCGTGCCCGGTGAGTGGCAGCTGTTCGAGGTGACGGGCGCGGCGTAACCGACTATTCGCCGTCGTCGGCGTCTCCGCCGTCGTCTTCTTCGTCGTCGGTGAGCTCGGCCAGCACATCTGCCGCGTCCGTGCTGCCGCTCGCCGCGAGACGCCGAAGCTCATCGAAGTCCTCCCGTTCGCCGGCGAGCTCGACGAGCAGGTCCACGGCATCTGTGTTGCCATCTGCTGCGAGGCGGCGTAGCTCGTCAAGGTCGCCTCGCTCGCCGGCGAGCTCGACAGTTGGGCGACGGCGTCCAGATCCCCGGCTGCTGCTTGAGCGCGCAGATCGACCAGATCTTCGTCAGTCATGCTTCACTCGCTGCATGGACCTTCCGTCCTCTCCACGGCGCGTGGGCCAACGAGTGTACGGACGGTGATATTCGATCGGCTAGTACGGTTGGGCCATTACCTTCCCGGACGGTCGACCATTCCGGCATGGGCCGGCATCTCCTGCTATGGACGCTCTTGACCGGGGTCTCGCTCCTGCTATGGGCGGCGCTTGCTTTTGGCCTCTACCTGATTCTCAGCGGCGGCGCCTAGGAGCAGGGCGAGCACAAGCAGGAGAGCACCGACGGCAGTCGCCAGCGGCCACCCGCTCGCATCCATGGCCGTGTCGGGGACGCCGGTGACGGTCACCACGGCGGAGTCGCCGCACTCCGTGGCGGGAAGGATGCCCCACACGGTCCAGACGCCGTCGGTTCCCTGTCCCATCGTGATGGTCGCCTGGAAGCTGCTTCGGTTCTGCGGGGACGTGTACACCGGCTGACTGTCCTCCGGTGGATTGGCATTCTCGCCGCGCACGAGGTGGACCTCGGCGCCGGCCCCAAAGTTGCCCGATACGACGAACTGGCCGCCGACGGGGACAGTGTCGGGATCAACCGAGATTGAGCAGTTACCGCCGGCGCGTGCCGTTCCAGTGACCCATGCGGTCAGCATCAGCCCCAGGGCGATTGCCAACATCAATGGCAGCGGGCGCCGGACAGCGGTCAAAAGGGTGGGCGTGCCCATGAGATTCCTCCCTCTGCAGGCGCATCGGCCCGCCGTGCCCGGACGCACCGTGCGCACACGCACCCTACACCTGAGGTCTGGCGTGGAAAAGGTGCCTTTGCTCGCGGCTGGCGTCGCCGGGCAGGATCTCAGTAGGAGTCGAGCCGAAAGACCGGATAGCGAGCGGCTTCCGCCGCGACGACGCTTGGATCGGACGATCCGAAGAACCGCACCCCACCACGAACCTGCGCCATGAAGGCTCGGAGAATCGGCCCCCGTTCTAGGACAGGAAGCTCGACGAGCTTGACGCGTTCTTCGTTTTGCCCTCGGCTCAGTACGCCCTCGCCGGCGGCGCGAACGTTGCCCACCCATGCGGCGTCAGCGAATGCCGCAACGATGTAGCGGACCCCATCGACCGTGGCGATTGAGATTGGCGTGCTCCGCATCACGCCGCTCTTGCGCCCTTGAACAGAAAGCAGGTACTGGGAGCCGACGCT
The DNA here is from genome assembly GCA_963720505.1 of uncultured Chloroflexia bacterium. GTDB lineage: Bacteria > Chloroflexota > Limnocylindria > QHBO01 > QHBO01 > DASSCW01. The sequence continues at coordinate 22,866 of CAVRFT010000002.1, read as the reverse complement.
GAGCCCTCGACGTAGCAGGGCCGCGTTGAAGCGAATCATCCAGGCTGGCGGCGGCTTGGTAACGAAACTCATTTTGCCGCGTGCAATAGGGACGGAGAAGCGTCACATCGGCGAAGCAATCAGAGGCTTCGGACAGAGAAAAGCCGAGTGGCTGGCTGCGTGCCAACCACTCGGCTCCCGGCGGAGGGACGGGTTATCGGCAGAACGCCGGCGCGCTGCTGACCTGCGCTGCCGGGCACAAGTCGTCTATCTGCTGGCGGAACGCAAGAGCCATGCGCACGTCGTGTCGCTGTTCGGCGGCGGCCAGGTTGCCGAGCAGACGCGATCGCTCCGCATAGACCGCCCCAATCGTTTCCGCACCGATCTGGCCTTCGAGCTGTGACTGGAAGCGCGCAATGGACTGCCAGTCATGGCGCTGGACGGCGGCAGCCAGGTTGGAAACCGTGTGCTGGTAGGCGGCAAATGCGCTTTGGCCGGCGTCGTTCGGTGCCGCAGGCCCTCCGGTGGCCGGCGACTTCTGGGCGAGCGGTCCCAGCGTAATCGCGTAGGCGACGATCAGACCAACCATGAACCCCGCGACCACGAGAGCGGCCCAGCCGCTCGCCTGTCGTGCGCTTGGCCGCTGAAGCGTCCCTTGAGATGCAACCATGTCCGTGTCCTCCGCTTTGTGTTCGGGCTGCTGCCCTTGGCTGCACACCCTCGGCCTAAGCCGCGCTGGACACATCGGGACGCGCCTTAGGGCCTGACTCATTTCTGAGTCTCGCGTCTTAGTTCCGGATCGCCGCGCTTAGACTTCGCCCGTGGAGTGGCGAAGCGCGTTCGTCGGCCGCGAGCGCGAGATAGCGGAGGTCCGACGCCTGTTGGAGGGGACCAGGCTGCTCACGCTGACCGGCCCCGGTGGTATCGGTAAGACTCGGTTGGCGGTGGAGGCGATCGGGACCCCTTCAGACCGGCGACCGCGCCACATTGTCGAGCTGGCTTCGGTTCTAGATCCAAAACAACTGTTGCCCGCCATCGGCGCAGCACTGGGAGTTCGGGAATCGAGCGCCATCGATCCAATGACCGTCGTCAGCGAGCGATTGGGGCGCCGTGAAACAGTCTTGTTGCTCGATAACTTTGAGCAGATTGCCGCCGCTGCCCCGACGGTGGGGATGCTGCTCGATGCGACGCCGTCCTTACGTGTCGTCGTCACGAGCCGCGTGCCGTTGCACCTAGTGGGGGAGCAGGAGTATCCGGTCCCGCCACTCGCAACGCCTCCCAGTGGAACCGCCCGATCGGCCGAGAATCTGAAGGATATCGAGTCCGTGCGGCTCTTCCTTGGGAGGGCGCGCTCGGTGCGACCGGACTTCCAGCTGACGGACGAAAACGCCACCGCTGTGGCCGAAATCTGCCGTGAGCTCGACGGACTGCCGCTTGCGGTCGAGCTCGCTGCGTCCCGCCTGAAGGTCCTTTCGCCCGACGCTATCCTGGCGCGCTTGGGGGCACGACTTGCCCTGCTGACTGGAGGGGCGGCTGATGCGCCGGCCCGCCAACGCACCCTCCGCGCCACCATCGCGTGGAGCTACGACCTGCTGCCCGCGGGCGAGCGCTTGTTGTTCTCCCGTTGCGCCGTCTTTGTCGGCGGCTTCGACCTCGAGGGCATCCAGGCTGTTTCGCACAGCGACGACGCATTGCTGCTGGACGCCGTTGGTCTCCTTGTCGATCACAACCTGGTGATTGCATCCGTCGGCAGCGATGGTGAGCCGCGGTTCTCGATGCTCGAGACCATCCGCGAGTTTGGGCTGGCCGAGCTTTCGGAGGCCGATGTTGTCCAGACTCGGGATCGGCATGCGGACTTCTGCATTCGGCTGGCGGAGTCCGCCGGGTCACGACTCCAGGGACCGGATCACGCGCGTTGGCTGGCACGGTTGAACCAGGACCTCGACAACATTCGTGCCGCTCGCGCCCGGCTCTCCGACAGCGGCGATTCAGAGCGACTGTGCCGGCTCGCCGCCCCGATGGGCACCTACTGGCGCTACTACGGGAGCATCAGCGAGGGTCGCACCTGGCTCATGGAGGCTCTCACAGGCAGCGCCGATGCCGCGCCCTCGTCGCGCGCCGCGGTGTTGATGACGGCCGGTTGGCTGGACGCCGTGGGCGGCGATGTCGCAGGAGGCCGGGATCTACTGGAGCAGGCGCTCCAACTCTTTGAAGAGCTTGGCGACCGGCGCAGCATTGCGGACACCCTTTACCACCTCGGATCGACCTTGTCCGACCTGGGTGATGACGATCTGGCTACAGCTCCTGTCGAACGAGGGTTGGCGATCGCCCGAGAGCAAGGGCTACGCGGACCTGGAGGGCCGGCTCACGTACGCGCGTTCCGTGATCCTCAGCCACGTCGACAGCAGCCGGCTCGCGGATCGACGCCGTTTGTTGCTTGCTGCGATCGACGCCTCCAAGCGGGCTGGCGACCTGCAGCGGGTCGCCCTCAGCCTGAATCACCTGGGAGGTGTCGAGTGGGACTCCGGGAATAGTCACGCCGCGCTGGAATATTGGAAGGAGTCCGTCCGCTTGACGCGTGAGTGGGGTGAGCGGGCGTTCCTTGGCAGCCTGCTGTTGCCCCTCAGTGTTGGCCAGCTGGAGAACGGCGACTTCGAGGGTTCGCGATCCTCGCTGCTCGAGGGGGTTCGAATCACGCGCGAGGCGGGAGCCATGCCGGACCTGATTGGAAGCCTGGCCAGCGTTGCCGCATGGCTCGACAGGGTCGGAGTTGCGGATGAGGCGCGTGCGACATGGCTGACCGCCGAGCACCTCGCAGTCCTACATGGCATGGATCCGCCACTCGCATACCCCCTGGATTGGGTGCGCCAGCGATTCGGTGGACATCCGCCGCTGCCGGAGAAGGCGCCAACCCCCGGTGGCGTTCCAACCCTCGAGCAGGCACTGGATGCGGCCGAGCTGGCGATACAGACAGCGGAGCTACACGAAACTGCCGCACCTGACGCCGCGCCGAGATCACCCTTCGACCTGACCCCACGCGAGCGCGAGGTGCTGGCGCTGGTGGTGGCCGGCCGCTCGAACGCCGAGATCGGCGAGGAGCTCTTCATCAGCCGAAAGACGGCAAGCGTCCACGTGGCGAACATCAAGGACAAGCTGGCGGCCGACAGCCGCATCGGGATCGTGACCATCGCGTTGGAGCGCGGCCTCGTCCGCAACGATGCAACCGATTCAGGCGCCTGAGGCTTGCCTCGGGTCAGGCGGACCGATAGGCTGACGCGCCTGCGAGGGAGCACGACGTGACGCTGGTTGCCGACCGTATCGAACAGCTGAAAGCGGCGATCGCGGCACAGGATCAGCTGCGGCCGGTGGTGGGCGATGAGGCGGTGGACGCCGCCGTATCGGTCCTGCAGGCACAGCTCGACCTGCTTCAGGCGCAGAACGCGTCCGCAACCGGTGACCGGCCCGCGGCCACCACCGAAGAGGAGGCCCTCTCCGCTCTGCAGGCACGCGTGCCCGCCGAACTGGCCGACAAGGCGCGTCGCACCGCCGCCGCCCCCCGATCCCAGGTCGAGCGTCGGAACATCACGGTCCTCATCGCGGACCTGCATGGCTTCACCGGGCTGGGGGAACGGTTCGACCCGGAGCTGATTCGCGAGTTCCAGGACGACCTCTTCGACCAGATCGCGTCGGTCGTCTACGCCCATGAAGGCTTCGTGGAGAAGTTCGTTGGCGACGCGGTCGTGGCGCTGTTCGGCGCGCCGCTGACCCACGAGGACGACCCGGAGCGCGCGCTGCGCACCGCGCTGGCGATGCGGGAGCGGATGGAGGGCATCAACGACCGTTGGGTCGATCGGCTGGGTCAGACGCTGGAGCTCCACATCGGCGTAAACAGCGGGCCGGTGGTGGCCGGCCAGATCGCGGCCGACCGCGGCGGCGCGTACTCGGTCACCGGAGACACCGTCAACACCGCCTCGCGGCTGCAGGTCGCCGCCAAGCCCGGCCAGATCCTGGTCAGTCAGAGCACCCAGCGGCTGGCGCGCGAGGCATTCGACTTCCGCCGCTTGAAGCCGATCAAGGTGCAGGGCAAGCGCGACCCGGTGACGGTGTTCGAGCTGCAGCGCGCGCGGCTCTTCCCGGGCCAGGGCCGCGGCGTCCAGGGCCTGGCGGCGGCGATGGTCGGCCGCTCGCTGGAGTTCGAGCAGCTCCAGCACGTGACGGAGCAGCTGAGGGCCGGCGGCGGCCAGGTCGTGATCGTCACCGGCGAGGCCGGCATTGGGAAGTCGCGGCTGATGGCTGAGTGGCATCGGTCGCTTGGGCAGGGACATTCGCTGGCTGGAGGGGCGCTCGTACTCCGGCAGCACCGGCGTGCCGTATGGGCCGTTCGCCGACCTGAGCCGGCGCTACGCCGGCATCACCGATGAAGACTCGGAGGCGCGCGCGCGCTCGCGCCTGCGCCAGGGGCTGCATCGGGTCCTGCCGGGAGGCCTGGAGGCCGATGCGCTGGTGGCCAGCATGCTGGGCATGCGCCTGCAGGAGGATGAGGAGAAGCACCTGGCCGCCCTGACGCCGCAGGCCACCAAGGAGCGGCTATTCGCGCTGGTCGAGGACCTCATCCGGCGGCTCGCCAAGCAGCGGCCGACGATCCTGGCCATGGAGGACCTGCACTGGGCCGATGACAGCTCGATCGAGCTGATCCGGCACCTGCTGCCGCTCGTCCGCGAGGTGCCGCTGGCGATCGTGGGCGTCTTCCGCCGCGGCGAGGGCGACGTGCCACTGCTGCCAATCGTGACCGAGCAGTACGCCGACCGCCTGACGCATCTCGACCTGCTGCCGCTGGCGCGCGAGTCGGCGGTCAGCCTGGTCGGCGAGCTGCTGGCCGGCGCCGAGGCGCTGCCGTCGTCGGTCCGCGACCTGATCGTTGGCAGGGCCGAGGGCAACCCGTTCTTCGTGGAGGAGGTCATCCGGACGCTGATCGAGCGCGGTGGCCTGGAGCGCGCGCACGAGGGCGACGCCTGGGTCGTCACCCCGAAGATGGAGGGCGTCACCGTGCCGGACACGCTGCAGGGCGTGCTGATGGCCCGGCTTGACCGGCTGGCGCCCGACACGCGACGGACGGCGCAGGAAGCGGCGGTGATCGGGCGCATCTTCCAGGAACGCGTCCTCGAGCGCCTGGCCGATAACGTGGCGAAGCTCGAGTCGCAGCTCCAGCACCTGGAGCGCGAGGAGCTCATCCGGGAGCTGCGCCGCGATCCGGAGCTGGAATACATCTTCAAGCACGCGCTGACCCAGGAGGTCGCCTACGAGACCCTGTCCGCCGCGCAACGCCGTGACCTGCACGCGCGGGTGGGCCTGGCGCTGGAGGAGCTGGTGGGCGACCGCATCGGCGAGTTCCAGGCGATCCTGGGCGGCCACTTCCTGCACGGCGAGATCTGGGACAAGGCCCATGCCTATTACCGTGGCCGCCGGCGACGCGGCCGTACGGCTGCATGCCTACCCCGAGGCCTATTTGCACTACACGACCGCCGAGCAGGCGCTCACCAACCTGCCGCCCACGGATGACATCCGCCGTCAGCTGGTGGACCTGGTCGTACAGCAGATGGTCGTGTCATGGGGAGCGGAGGATCCGGGGCGCAACCTGGCCAAGCTGGCCGAGGCGGAGGCCGTGGCCCGGGCGCTGCCCGCAGCGGATGGCGGACCGGGACCCGACCGCGTGCGGCTGGCCCGCGTCCAGTACTGGATCGGCCGCATCCACTACTACCGCGACGAGCCCCGTGAGGCCATCGGCTACTTCCAGCAGGTGCTGTCGGTCGGCCAGGAGCTGGCCGACCCCGGACTGGTGGCGATTCCCATGGCCGTCATGGGGCGGGCGCTGGTGGTGCAGGGCCACTTCGACCGGGCGATCCCCATCCTGGCGGGCGCCATCGGTCCGCTCGAGCAGGCGGGCGAGTGGCTGGATCTGGCCTTCTCGATCGCGTATCACGGCGTGGCGGTGACCGCGTCCGGCAAGCCAGCAGACGGCCTGGCGGAGGAGCACGCGGCGGTGGAACGGGCGAAGCAGACGAAGAGCCCCACCATTCTGGCCGGTTGCTACATCGTCCTGGGTTTCCAGGCGTACCTGACCCGTGACCTGGAGGCGTTCCGCGAAGGGTCGCGCCTGGCCGTCGAGACCGGCCGCCTGGCCGGTAACTCCCTGATGATCTCAGTGGGCCTTGGCTACCAGGGATGGGCGCTCGGACTGCTGGGACAGTTCGAGGAGGCCGAGCAATTCGTCGCCGAGTCCAGCGCGGAGGCGGAGAAGATCGGAGGCCGATTGGTGGCGGCCGACTGGATCGCGGCGGGCAGCGCGGAGGCGGCCCTCACCGCGGGACGGCTGGACGAGGCCGTGGCCCGCGCACAGGCGGCCATCGAGAAGGCGCGCGCCATCGGCGGCGTCTTCGGCGAGGGGGTGGCGCAACGGACATGGGGCGTGGCCCTGGCTCGACAGGATTCGCCGGATGCTGCGGCCGCCGACGAGCACCTGGCCGCGGCCCTGGAGCTGTTCGAGGGAGGCGGCTGCGTGCTGGAGGTGGCGCACACCAACCTGGCGTGGGGCGCCGTGCTGCGGCGATCGCGGTGACGCGGCCGGCGCGACCGAGCGGCTGACGCTGGCGGCCGAGCATTCAAGGCGGCGGGGCTGTCGAAGCAGGCGAAGGAGGCATCGGCGCTGCTGCGCGAGGCGAAGAAGGTGGTCCATGCAGGAGCCTGAGTCGCGCACCGCATCGGCCAGCAAGTCCAAGCGCGTCTTCGCCGAAGACGAGCAGCTGTACCGGCCGCTCACCGTCGAGGAGGACCGGCAGCGCACCAACACCCACTACGAGCAGCCGGTCGAGTTCTTCACCACCCTCACCGGCGGCGAGTGGAACGTCTACTCCGCGAACCTGTGGACCGGTTCGGAGTCGCAGACGGAGAGCCAGGAGCGGAAGCTGGACATCCTGGCCGAGATGATGGAGCTGCGTCCCGGGATGCGGATCATGGACGTGGGCTGCGGCTGGGGCGGCCCGCTGACCTACCTGAGCACCAAGTACGGCGTCCAGGGCGTTGGCCTGACCCTGTCGTCAGTCCAGAAGGCGGCGGCCGAGGAGCGGATCGCGCGGTACGGCGCCGATGTCACGATCGTCGAGAGCCACTGGAAGGACTACGTCGCCGACGAGCCGTTCGACGCGGTCTACACCGATGAGGTGATCGTCCACTTCTTCGACCTGGGCGACTTCTTCAGGAAGGTGTACAGCCTGCTGCGCGACGGCGGCCGGATGCTCAACAAGGAGCTGCACCTGGTCAACGCCCGCCACTCCGAGATGACGCGAGCGATGTCCTTCATCAACGAGATCTTCGGCTCCACCGGCAACTACCGGACGCTGGCCGAGGAGCTGACCCTGGCCAACGAGGCCGGCTTCGACGTCGCGGCGATCCGGCAGATGCCGCTGCTGGAATATCAGCGGACGGTCGACAGCTGGATGGCCAACATGAAGGCGTCCCGCGCGCGGCTGGAGGAGCTGGTCGGGCGCGAGACGTACCGGCGCTTCCTGACCTATCTGCAGCTCTGTCACCACATCCATGGCGGGACGCGCATGACGCTGGACCTGGTGCAGTGTCGGAAGCCGATGCCCGTGACTGGCCCGGTGCTGGTGGCGAAGAAGGTGCAGTCGGCCGGCTAGACGCCGGCTGCCACCTGCTCCTGGTTGCGGCGCTCCGCCGCGCGCTTGGCCGCCTGATCCAGCGTCTCGAGGTGGTCGGCCAGCTTGCGACGTGCCTCCTCGGCGGCAGGGTTCAGGCCCTCCAGCTCGAAGACCTTCCAGTAGGTGAGGAGCGGCATCAGCACCTCGTCGCGGTGCCCGCGGATGTCGTAGATGCCGGCCTTCGCCATCTCGGCTGCCTTGCGCCGGAAGCCCGGAATGCCGATGCCCGGCATCTGGAAGTCCAGCACCTCGTCCACGATCGCGCAGACCGTCTCGGAGGGGCGCAACCTGAGCGCCGCCTCCACGATGCCGCGGTAGAAGACCATGTGCAGGTTCTCGTCCGTCGAGATGCGGACCATGATCTTGTCGGCCACCGGATCTTCCGAATACTTCCCGGTGTTGCGATGCGAGATCCTGGTTGCCAGCTCCTGGAACGCGACGTAGACGAGGCCGTGCACGACATCCGGCCCCTCGAAGTCGAAGCCCTTCTGCATGGTCGCCATTCGACCGCGCTCGAGGGCAATCGGATCGATGTTGCGAGTCACGGTCAGGTAATCGCGCAGCACGATCGCATGCCGCCCCTCTTCCGCGGTCCATCGGCCCACCCACGCCATCCACACGCCGTCGCCATGCCCGTACTCGCGATGGATGAGGCGGTGATAGCTCGGCAGGTTGTCCTCCGTCAGGAGGTTGACCTCGAAGGCCGTCTGGGCGACGCCGGTCAGTCGCGGCTGATCGGGGGTCCAGGGCTCCGTGTCGAAGTCACGACCCAGGCGATAGGGGATGTACTCGTGCGGGAACCATTCCTGGGCCACGCTGAGGTGGCGGGCCATGAGGCGTTCCGCCTCGGGCGTCAGCTCATGGAGGATCGTGCGATCCAGCTCGGATGGCCTCATATGTTCGCAATCGTACAGGCAAGCCGCCACTCGCACACTGGCTCGGCTAGCGTTCGCGGGTGACCACGGAACGTGATCGGCTCCTGCTCCTGGCCAAACACCTGGACGCCTTCGAGTCGCCCGACTTCACGTTTGGAGACTGGGAGCCGTCCTGGACCGATGCCGACGGGGTCATCCACCTTGGCTGGTATCGGCTCAGTCCGGCCGCCGAAGCCTTCCTGGCCGATGTCGGCGCCGGCAGCTGGGTCACGCCCTTCGACTGGTCGAAGTGGCTGGCGAGCGATCAAGGGCGGGCGTTGTATCGCCATCCCGAGGCGGTTGCCCAGGCCAGCACCGAGGATCTCGGCCGGCTGCTCACGGCCGTTGTGCGGTCGGACCGATTCTCCGAAGGAACGTTGGAATGGGCCTCACGAGTCCGGATTGCTGACGGCCATCCTGCGACGAGCCAAGGAGCTGGCCGGGTAGCGATGGTTGCTGGGGACGCGCCGGGGGGCGCCGGCGGCGAGTTACTCGGCCGACGAGTGATACGACCAACGAGAGCGCCTTCAGAAAGGCCTTTCCTCCGCCAGTTCACCAGCCCACCGAGTAAATCGCGGAGGAAGTCGCTGATTCTGCCCTTCCTCCGTCGTATCACTCGCCTGGCGAGTAAACAGCGCTGCGCGCCGAGGAACAAAGGGCCTCGATCGACGCGACGTCCGCCAGCATCGGGTTGGCACCCATGCGTTCACAGATTTCCCGAGCCGAGGCAAGGGGCGCCACGGCCTCGGCGTGACGGCCAAGCGCGACCAGGCAGCGGGCATGGCCGATCCGCGCATGTGCCTCCTCGATGGGGGTCGTAAAGGAGGCCCAGCGGTCGGCCGCGTCGCGGAACCCCTCGACCGCGTCCTCCAGCCGGCCCCGATGTTCAGCGATGAGGGCCCTGGCAGCGACATGAGCGTGGACCGAGTACGGGAACGGGGCCCGAGCAGCCTCGTCCAGGATCTGCTCGGCGAGGTCGATCCGACCCACGTTGCAGGCCGCGCGAATGAGCGTCGGCAAGGCCTGACCCACGTAGCTGTCGGTTTCGGCACGGCGCTCGATGGCGAGCACGGCCTCCAGGTCCCGAAGCGCGTCCTCGTGACGCCCGAAACAGGCACGGATCTCCATCATTCGTGTCCGGATGACCACCCGCTCGTCATCGATGCCGGCCTGGGGCAACACCTCCTGCTCGATGCGCGCGACGCCGGCCAACGCCTCTGCCTCCTGGCCCCGCAGGGCCTGGATCCGATGCTCGGCGGTCGTGGGAATCGGTTCGGCCTGACGTGATCGTGCCGCGACAAGCATCTCGTCCGCCTCGTCCAGGCGACCCGCATCGATCAGGAACTGGCACGACATGAGCCGCATTGCATTCGCGAGCGGCGCGTAGCCAAAGCGGTCAGCCAGCCCGATGGCTTCCAGGACTGTCTCAATCGCTGGCTGGGCGCCCTCGTAATGCGCCTCCCAATTCCCGGTATTCACGGTGGCGATGACGAGGTCCCGACCCCGTCCGACCTCTCGTGCGATCTCCCGTGACGCCCGAAGATCATCCATGCCGTGCGCATCGCCAAGGTGGAGGCGGGTCTCACCCCTGAATCCCAGCGTCCGGCCCGGGACGCGCATGCCCAGCGAGCTCGCCGCCTCGAGCGCACGATCGAATACGTCCAGGGCCTCCTGGGGCCTGGAGTCATTGATAAGGTCGATGCCGCGTTCCGTGAGCGCTTCTACCAGCTCCGGCGTCGGCTCGTGGGATTCAAGCAGCTCCAACACGGCGCCCGTCATGGCCCAGCGGCGCCCGAAGTCCAGGTCGCCCGTCTCCAGCTGCGCCAGCAGCCGCTGCACCATGGCACGCCCCCGGAGCTGCCAGTCGTCGTCGCCCGACCACGCATCGATGGCCTCGTCCAGCGCGGCGATAGCCTCCTCGAACCGGAGCTGGTGGTACGCAATGCTGCCGAAACGAAGCAGGATCTCGGGTCGCTGCGGATGGCCCGGAGGCGTGAGCGCCAGCGCGGCCTCATACCGGGAGGTGGCGGCTGCCGTATCCAGCCCGCGCGCGCGGTCACCGGCTCGAATGAGGAAGGTGATCGCCTTGGGCTCATAGGTGGCCGCACGTTCGTCCTGGCCGGCCGCACGCGATAGCTCCAGGGCGTTGCGCCAATGATCGGCGAGGACGTCGGCGAGATCGTCCGCGCGCTCGCCCAGCTTCGACTCCAACCACGTGGCTGCCGCCGCGTGACGTTCCGCCCGCGCGCCGCGCGGCAACTGGCGGTAGGCGACGTCGCGCCCCAGCATGTGCCAGAACGAATACTCCTCCTCGCCAGCCATGCTGCTCTGCACGTTCTGTCGGACAAAGCTCTGCTCGGCCAGGTCGGTCAGGGCGACATCCACAGCGGGGCGGTCCTTCCGATCCATGGCCACCAACGCACCGTCCCAGAAGACCTTGCCGACCACGGCGGCATCGCTCATGAGCGCCTTCCGATCAACCGGGAGGGTGTCCAGGCGGGCGGCCAGCAGACCATGGATGGAGGTCGGGACCGGAAGGTCGACACCGGGGCGGAGCCTGGCCACGCCATCGGCTTCCACCAGGAGGTCGCGATCGCGGAGCAATGCCACATACTCCTCGGCGTAGAGAGGATTCCCATCCGCCCGCTCCACGATGGGGCCGGTCAATTCCGGTGGCACCACGCTGCCGAGCAACGACGCGACCAGAGCGGTCGTGTCTTCCGTCGACAGCGGCGCAAGCCTCAGCATGTGCGCATTCGTCAGGTCGGCGGCGAAGTCCGGATGCGTGCCGAGGAACTCCGGACGAGCCGTGGCAAGCAGCAAGAGCGGCCCCCGTGTTGACTCGCGGGCCGCTTCCTCGAGAAACGCCAGCAGGGCGTCATCGGCCCAGTGCAGATCCTCGATCACCACGATGGCTGGCCCCTTGGCGGCGAGCCCTTCCAGGAAGGCACGCCATGCCGCAAAGGACTCCTCGCGGCTGGTCTGGCCGGACTCGACGCCGACGAGCGGCAGAAGCCGTTCGTGGATCCAGGTCGAATCGGTCCCGCGCGGGATGACGGCTGCCAGCTTGGCTTGCACGACCGACGCCGGATCCGACTCCAGAATGCCGGCCTCGGCCTTGACGATCTCGCCGAGTGCCCAGAAAGTGATGCCTTCGCCGTAGGGCAGGCAGCGACCCTGACGCCAGGTCAGGGACCGATGCGTCCGCTGCAGCGCTGCGCGCAGCTCCAGCAGCAGGCGGGACTTGCCCATGCCCGCCTCGGCGATCACGGTCACCAGCTTGACGGGAGGCGTGGCGCCGATTTCGGTGAACAAGCGCTGCAGCCGGTCGAGCTCACTGGCGCGGCCGACATAGGCGCCGGTATTCGTCGGGGTGGCCTCCACGCCAGTTCGGGACCGTACCCCTGTGGCGTGGAAGATCCGCACCGGCTCGGACTTCCCCTTCAGGCGCACGGCCTCCAGCTCCGCGTAGTTGATGGCGGCCCTGGTCGTCTCGTAGGTCTCCAGCCCGACCGCCACGCCCATCTCCGGAGCAGCAGACTGGATCCGCGAGGCGGTGTTGATGGCATCGCCGGCCAGGAACCGGTCGCCGGAACCGGGCTGCGACGGCCATCCGGGCCAGCACCTCGCCGGTGTTGATGCCGACACGCAGCCGCAGCGGAATACCGTTCGGGCCCTTCAGATCGGCCGCGTGCGACGCAATCGTCCAGGCCGGCACGCACGGCGCGAAGGGCGTCGTCCTCATGGGTGACTGGGATGCCGAAAACGCCGACGACAGCATCGCCAATGAACTTCTCGATCGTGCCACCGTGCCGCTCGATCTCTGTCCGAGCCATGGCGCCGTAGGCGGAGAGCATGCGATCCACGTCCTCGGGGTCCGCCTGTTCCGATGTGGCGGTGAACCCAACCAGGTCGCAGAACAGCGCGGTGACGATGCGCCGCTCCTCAGCCGGTCGGGTGGTCGCAGCCTCTGCAGGAGCATCCGCGGCCGGTCCGGCACCTGCGGCGTCGGTGACCGGAGCGTTCCCAAGCGCGGCGCCGCAGGCAGGGCAAAACCGGAACCCATCCGGACTGGGCGTGCCGCACCGCAGGCACTCGATCATTCAGCGCATTCTCGTGGAGCCGACACGCGGCCGGTATCGCGGACCAGACGCCAGGAGGGCTTCGGGATCAGCCTCCGAAGGTGGGCTTGAACACCATCAGGAACAGGATGATGACGAGCATGACGGTCATGAACATCCCGCCTCGCGCGACAAACTTCGACGCTGCCACGAACTCAGGCGGCGGCCCGGCCGGCGGATAGCCCTCCACCGGCGCAGGGGGCGGCGTCGATGTCATCGCGACCATCCGGTTGATGGTTGGCCGCTGGAAGAACACGGAGAACCCCAAGCGTGATCAGGAAGATGATGATGGCGAGCCCCAGCCACAACGTGGTGAAGGGGTTCCAGTCGCGCGTCAAGATGAGGCCCAGGCCCATCAAGAACACGAAGACCGCGCCCGGCTCCACCACGCGCAGCAACAGGAACTGCGTGACGCGCAGGGCGAAGCTGCCGTGCTGCGGTTCGCCGGCGGCCTTGGCGGCGATGAACGGGAAGGCGATGGTCGGCCCGAACGCCGCGATGGCGCCACCGATGTGCAGGAACAGGAAGATCGAGCCGAGCATGTGGGTACTCCAACGAAGGTAGGCGGCCTTACGCTACGCCCCGCGGTCAATCGGTTTGGCGACTGGCTCGCGCGCTACCCTTGAGCCGATGACCACCTATGCCCGTGACGAGGCTGCCAGGCGTTGCGGCTGCGACCGCGACTACCTGGATCGGCTGATCGAGCTGGGCGTGCTGGTGCCCGATGCGGAGGATCGGCTCAGCATCGGCGACCTGCGCCGCGCGCAGATCGCGCGAACCCTGGAGCTGGCGGGAATCTCGACCGGAAGACCTGGCGGCGGGGATCGGCCAGGGTGTCATCACGCTCAGCTTCATGGACGCGCCGGTCTTCGAGCGCTTCGCCACCTTCGGCGACGAGACCTTCCAGCAGGTCAGCGATCGGACCGGCGTGGCGCTGGACCTGCTGCTGGCGATTCGCGAGGCCACCGGTGCCGCGACGCCCGATCCCGGCGATCTGATGCGTGAGAGCGAGTTTCCGATGATCGCGCACGTCCAGACCCAGCTGGCCATCGGCTTCCGGCCGGTTTCCATTGGCCGGTGGTTGCGGGTGGCCGGGGACAGCCTGCGGCGCCTGGCTGAGCAGGAATCGGACGCCTGGCGCACCGACCTCATGGAGCCGGTGCTGGCCCGCGGCGGGACGGCCCAAGAGCTGGGGATGACCTCGTCGTCGGATGAGTCGCTGCGCCTCGACGAGACCACCAACGAGGCCCTGGTCGCGCTCTGGCACGCGCGACAGGTGCCACACCTGGACGAACAACGTCATCAGTGGCTTCGAGCAGGCCCTGACCGGTGCCGGGATGCTCACTGCCCCCGCGCGGCCGCCCGCGATCTGCTTCCTGGACATCACCGGCTACACGCGGCTCACCAACGAGCGCGGGGACGATGCGGCGGCCGACCTGGCGCAGGGGCTGTCGACGCTGGTGCAGCGGTCCGCGATCGACCACGGCGGCCGCCCGGTGAAGTGGCTGGGCGACGGGGTGATGGTCTACTTCCGCGATGTGGGGCCGGGCGTGCTGGCGGCGCTCGAGATGGTCGAAGGCGTCGCCGCGGCCGGGTTGCCGCCGGCGCACGTGGGGCTGCATGCCGGGCCGGTGCTCTTCCAGGAGGGCGACTACTTCGGACAGACCGTCAACCTGGCGTCGCGAATTGCCGAGTACGCACGGCCGGGGGAGGTGCTCGTCACGCGAGAGGTCGTCGACGCGGCGCCGGACGGCGGCGTGTCATACCGCGACATCGGACCGGTGGAGCTGAAGGGGATATCCGGACCGGTGCATCTGCTGGCCGCCCATCGCGAAGGCTGATGGCCGTGGGCGTGGCGCATCCCGCGCAGGCCTGGTCGGGGAGCGGTTCGCTGGCGCGACCGGCGCGGCGGATCGTGTCGCTGCTGCCATCGGCCACCGAGATCGTCTGCGCGCTGGGCCTCCAGGACCGATTGGTGGCGGTCACCCACGAGTGCGACTTCCCGGCCGATGCGCTGGCAGCCATCCCGCGCGTTACGAGCAACCTCCTGCCGGAGGGTGCGTCGGTCCGGGAGATCGATGCCGCCGTGCGGGCGGCCGTGAGCGACGGTCATGGGCTGTATGCGCTGGACGAGGCGCTGCTCGGCGAGCTGGAACCGGACCTGATCCTGACCCAGGAGCTGTGCGACGTGTGCGCCGTGGCCTATCCCCGGGTTGTGGAGGCGGCCCGGATGGCGGGCGGCGGTCGGCACCGATGATCGTCTCGCTAGAGCCACACTCGATGCCGGACGTGCTGGCGACGATCGAGCTGGTGGCGGACATGGCCGATGTGCCGAGAGCGGGAGAGAGCTGAGCAACCACCTCTGGCGGCGGCTGGACGCCGTGTCTTTCTCGTCCGCGCGGCGTCGGGTCGCGCTGGTCGAGTGGCTGTTCCCGTTGTTCGCGCCGGGCCATTGGGTGCCGGAGCAGCTCGAGCGGGCCGGCGGCGTGTCGGTCATCGGTCAGGCGGGGGAGCGCTCCCGCGAGTCCAGCTGGGAGGCGCTGGCTACCGCCGATCCCGAGGTGCTGGTGCTGGGCCTGTGCGGCTTCGACTTGCCACGCAGCCTGGAGGAGTGGGCGGCGTTCGAGGTGCCGGAGCCGCTCATGCGCACACGGGCGTGGCAGACGGGCGAGCTGTGGGCGATCGATGGATCGGCCTCGTCGCGGCCCGGCCCACGCCTGGTGGACGGCGTAGAGGTGCTGGCTGCAGTGCTCGCCAGGAGGGACGATGCTCGCGCGGTGCGCCTCTCCACCACGATCCTGCGGGCGGCTGATATAACCAAGGTACTGGCTAATCCGCGGCGGGACCGACGGTAGGATTGGCGCCCATGACTCGACACCGCTTCCTCGGGCGCGTGCGTTTTCCGCTGGCACTCTTGCTGCTGCTGACCACGGCCTGCGCGGAGTCACAACAGACGAGCACGCCGGGCGTCTCAGCCAGCGCTGGCGCGACGGCCTCAGTGGCGCCGACACCAACCGCGGCAACGCCCACGGCGGAGCCGCCATCACCACTCCCCACTCCGGCGCCCCCGACGTCTAGCAGTGCCACGTTCAGTTTGTTGTCTGCTGATCCACCCTCCGGCGGTCCATCGCAGATTTCGTGTTCGGGAGATATCGGTCCTTCCGATCCGGTTGCCATTGTCATGTTGAAGGGGACGCGGGACGCGCTGGGGCCAACCGTCATGCGCGATTACAGCGACCCGGCGAATCCACGAACGGTGTGCGAATTCGGCACCGGCGGGTTCGGCTCCAGCGAGGTCAAGCAGCTGATCGATGCGCGCCATGTGGTCATCGAGAATTGTGGTGGCGCTGAGTGCGTGTTGGCGGTCGTGGATCTTCCCGAGGTCCGCTATCACTGGTTCGCACTGCCAACTGATGGCAACACTTCCGGCGAATTCATCGCCGTATCTCCCAGCCTGGATGAGGTGGCGTGGTCGAGCACTGAAAACAGCGAGGACTTCAACGACCAGAATCGCCGTCTCCACCTGACGAGAGGAGATGGCGATCACCTGGTCGCGAGATTCTTTCCGGTTGGAGGCCGCTGCGGAAGCGGTGACGACTCGAAGCTGGGCGCCTACTCCCGTTCGGGGGAGCACCTGTATGCCCTGGATGTGCCGATGGCCAACACGACCGTCTTTGTCGGTTTGCACGGCCTGGAGCGCACGTTCATGTTTCGGCCGCCCGGCGGCCGCTGGCCCGATGCCGCCCAGCCGGCGATGCCCGTTTGGTCGGCGACCGACGAGGTCCTGTACTACCGGCGGGATGGGTCGGTATGGAAGTGGACGCCAAGCGGCGGAGAGGAACTGTTCCTCGACGGGATCGCGTGGCAGTTCCCGACGATTTCGCCCGATGGTCGCTACATAGCCTATGCCGTCCCCAAGGAGGACGGGACGCACGACGCCTTCCTGATGGACCTCCAGCAAGGCGGCGAGCCCGTGCTGATTGGCGAGCAGCGGACCATGCCGGTGTTCCTGACCGCCACGCAACTGTGGTTCAAGTCGGAGATCGGGGGCGGCTGCGTCACGATGCGAGAGACTCACCTCATCTACGACGTCAACGAAGCGGCCGAGTCGCGCAGCATCATCGATTCGGTCCGCGCGGTGTGGCCCGCCACAAGCTCGAACGCCTGACGCGATCGGGAGCGGGTGCGCCTACTTCGCTGGCGCGACAGAGCTGACGTCCACTGCGGCCAGGCGTTCCGGGTCCGCCAGGATGTCGATCTCGACGACTCGTCCCGCGGCGACGGTGAAAGCCATCACCGCGAAGGGGGTCTCACCGCGGAAGACCACGAGGCCGGCCGCACCGTTGATCAACGCGGACCGCGCACCATCCGCCAAACCGCGGAAGCTGAATGCCCGCTTCGCGACTGCGTCACGACCGCGGAGAACGCGCGCGACGTTCGGCGCCAGGGCACCGGCATCCGCTCGCACCACGACGTCCGGATCCAGCACCCGCAACAGCGCCTCGAAGTCGCCGCGCCGTGATGCCGCCAGGAAGGCATCGACCACCGCCCGCTGCCGCGCGAGATCAAGCTCGGGTTCAGGTGCCGTGCCCTGGATGCGGCGACGCGCTCGGCTGGCGAGCTGCCGGGTAGCCGCCGGCGTGCGGTCGACTATCGGGGCCACCTCGTCGAATGGCACTGCGAAGACGTCGTGCAGCACGAATGCCACCCGCTCGGCGGGCGTGAGCTGGTCCAGCACGATCAGCATCGCCATGCCGACCGCATCGCCCAGGAGGGCCTCCTGCTCAGGATCCACGTTGCCGGGATCGCTGATCATCGGCTCCGGCAGGTGGGCCTCCAGGGAGTCCTCGGGGTGCTGGCGGCGCGCACGGAGCCGATTGAGGCAGACACGCGCGACGACGGTGGTCAGCCAGCCGCGCAGGTTGGCAACGTCGTCCGTATCGGTCCGGCTGTAGCGCAGCCAGGCGTCCTGCACGGCGTCATCGGCCTCACTGGCGGATCCCAGCATCCGATAGGCGACGGTCCGCAGATGGGGCCGATGCTCCTCGAACTGTGCCCGGTCCGGTCCCGCTCATCTCGTCACATTCCCTGGCCTTCGGGGTTCAACCGTATGACACCGAAGCCTGCCACGCTGTGACGAGGAGACCGAAACTCGTGATGCCAATCTGACCGCGCGACCGCCATGGGTCGTGCGCACCGTTGACCCGGTCATGAGGGGCCTGCTACGGCGCGGCATGCCGATGGGTCCGAATGCGATGTTGACGGTGCGCGGACGCAAGACCGGCGAGCCGCGAACCGCCGCGGTCGCGGTGCTGGAAGTCGACGGCCGCCGCTGGATCCTTGGCGCGTACGGCGAGGTCAACTGGGTGCGGAACCTGCGTGCGGCGGGGCGGGGGCAGCGTGGCCGCCGACACGACGACGACGAAGACGACTTCGATCTTGGCGAACCGTCCGAGGACTGGTAGGGATTCAGAGGATTCTCCCGAGCATCGTCGCAGGTCAAACGACAAAAGTGATTCGACCGCCAACGATCCCGCCAGAGAGGTATCCGAGAAAACTCCCCACTGCACCTGGCCTGTTTGAAAGGTGTTGGGGCACAACACGGGCTGTTTGAAAGCCGTTGTGGCACAACACCTCGCCGTGGACCACCCCTGTGGACCGCCCCCTGTGGACCACCCCAGCGTGTTGACCGAGGGTCGTCGGCAGGGCAGGCGACACTGAGGCCATGAGCGGCCTGACCCCGCCCTTGACGCCGCGATATTCCGGCTGGCCGATCAGGGCCTGTCGCCCCGCAAGATCGCGAAGGAGATACCGGGCGTGTCCCGCTCGACCGTCAAGCGACGACTGGATGCCCGCGCCGAGCTTGGCGTGGAGTATGGCGACCCCGACGACTACGAGAGCGACGAGGCCACGATGGCGCGGTTGATGGCGATGGAGAACACCAGCGATGAGCCGGTGGTCCCACCCCGTCGACTACACCGGCCTGAAGCCGGTCACAACGAACATCAAGGGCATCGACCCAGGCCCGCCGGTACGGGTCATGACCTATCGCGACAGCGTCGGTCACGAGCTGAGCGAGTTGGACAGGTACAGGTACGGCCAGAGCTTGGAGCAGAGCGGCAAGTGGACCGAAGCCGAGGAGTTGACCGCCAGGCTGGACGCTCAGATGGCTCTCGACCCCGAGCTGGTGTTGACCTACGACATGCTGGGTCAGAACCCGAGCTACCAACCGAGGTAGGTCACTCGTCGCCGAGCTCGTAGTCCCGGTACGCGATCAGCCGTTCCATCTGCCCGCAGTGACACGCCCGAACGTGGGAGCACACGCCGAGCGTCGTTTCCGAGTGCCGACCTGGGCCGATGCCGCGAAACGACGCTCGCCGTGCGCGATGACACGCCCGAACGCGCCGTGCGGCCGGCGGGTGCGACGTCCGACGACGCGATACCCCAATTCGCACCCCAATTGGGTTCGATTCAGTGGGGGTTCGCCCGGTTCGCTGAGCGCACGAAAACGCTGTGACCAGCACAGGCCCGTCTATTCGCACAGGTCAGCGAGTCGCTGTTTTGACTGGGGTCAAGTGGTCGCAGGTTCAAATCCTGTCAGCCCGACCACTGAAATGGCCTCTGAGCTGCGAAGATGGAACTGTCGCTCATAGCTCATATGTTCGAACGATTCGAAAATTGCCACAAATTGTCACAGCTCGCGTCAAACTCGCGTTCGAACACTCTTGCGGCGCCATAAGGCGTTTGCCGGGGATGTATCCATCCCCGGGCAAGGTGCCGGGTTCGCGTGGCGCGCGTCTGCGTGGTGCGACCGGGAAGGTCAGATCGCATCGATCGTCGACCCGACGATCTCAACGTGTTGATCGCCTGCAGAACTCGAACGTGAGTGGCGTTGGAAGCCATGGCAGTCTTGTCGCTTTTGCAGAACGGTTCCACCCAACTCCGGTCGGGAGTGCGAATCAGTCCCCTGCGTTCGCGGATGAGCGGGTAAGGCTCTGTGCCGCCTCGAGCAATGCCTCGGGCTGGGCGTGAACGTAGGTGCGGAGCGTGAAGGAGACGTCGGTGTGCCCCAACCACGCGGCGACCATCGCGATGGGGACGTTCTGGAGGTGCATTAGCGTCGCGCAAGTGTGGCGTGCGTCGTGCAGCCGCACTTGTGGCACGTCGAGATCGCGGATCGCGGCGCTCCAGAGCTTGGTCAGCGTGGACGGGTGGTAGGGCTCGCCGGCTTCGTTGCACACGACGTGTCCGTGGGCGCTGTAGTGCGTCGCCCATTGCTAGCTGTTCCGCGGCTTGGCGGGCTTTGGCGGCTTTCAGTTCTGCCAACAGCCCATCCGGGATGGGTAGGGTCCGGGCCGCTGACTGGGTTTTCGGATCGGTCTGGTCGAGGGCGTGACCGCGCACATCGACTCGTGTGCGCCCGATGTGGATGACTTTGTTTGTGAAGTCGACGTCGGCCCAGCGCTCGCCACCGATCTCGCCGCGTCGCATGCCTGCCAGGGCCATGTGCCAGGCGTGCCGGTTGCGATCGGTGGAAATGCCGTCGAGGACGACTTGTACCTGCTTGGCGGTGAAGGTTTCAAACCGTTTTGCTTTGCCAGGGACACGATCGACGAGAAGGGCGACGTTGCGGGTGAGATACCCTTCGGCGACCAATTGTGCGAGAACTTGCCGAAGCGCAGTGACCATGCAGTCGCAGGATCGTGGACTCCACGGTTTGCGTCGGCTCCCGTCGGGGCGCCGCAGGCCGCCGTCCTGGAGTTTGCGTAGGAGATCGTCGATATCGCGGCGGGTCAACTTCTGAACGCGCTTTTCGCCCAATTCAGTTCGGACGGGTTGGAGCATGTACTCATAGCCGGCCGCGGTGGTGGGCTTGATCTTGTGTCGGGACGTGCCAATCTGCGCATGCCTGTTCGACGGTCACCGTGGACGGGTGGACGTACTCGCCGGCGGCGACTGGCCGAGGGCTTCCGCTAGGGCCACGCGAGCTTCTTTCTCGGTGGCATACCGTCGACGCAGTTGCTTTCGTTTGCCGTCGACGGAGCCGGTATCAACGGTCAGCTGGTAGCGGACGGTGGGTTTACCGCCCGCGCGTCGTGTGAGTTCAACGCGTCGGATCTGCGGAGGTAGCTGGCGTCGCTCAGACATATCGTGCGCGAGATGGGCTGGTGCACGCGGTGGTGTTAGGAGGCTGCTTCGGTGTGCGCGGCGATGAAGCGATTTATCTCCGCCGAGCTGACGCGCCGGGTGCTGCCAACCCGCACCCAGCGAAGTTCGCCACCATCGAAGAGTCGGTAGACGGACGACCGACTGATGCGGAGTGCTGTGGCAACCTCAGGGATGGTCAGCAGCACGGCGCGCTTGTTCAGCGGTGCCGAATCACCTCGGCCTGGCGCTCAGCGGCCTGACCAGGCACCCGCTTGGTTGGCAAGTCGCTCCGCACGAGAAGAACATTTTAATGAAAAACCTCGCCATCCGGCGGGAACATCGGATCAACGAAACCCAGGCGGAATCCGCAATGAAGGACTACGTCGACCACGTGGCCGACATCGCGAAATTCCCCGATGAAACGGGGAGTACCCCCGACTTCGACACACCCCTTGGAGACACCCTGCCCGCCAGCATCGACCCCGAGACCGCTGCCGGGCTGGCATCCAACCTACGTGCCGCGCTACCACGGATTCGCGAGCTGCTGGGGCTGCTCACCCGGCGCGGCAAGGAAGACGGCTAAACCTACTCACCCGGCGTTCAGGTGCCTCACCCCGCGAGACCGGAGCCGTCTTCGACCGCACCGCCGCCAACCTGCGCCACGACAAGGGCGGCAAGCAAACGCGTCGTACCGATCACCGACACCGTTGATGATGACGAGATCCGCGCCGCGATGACGGCCGCGGTCGCCGGCTGACAAACCGCGGTTACCGCACCGCGCCCGGGCCAGCCAGGACACGGCACGCGGCCGTTAGCGGCGGCGCGTACACCACGCCACCGCACGCCAAGCACGTCCAAGTCGTATGCCCGCCAACACAATCGCAGGGCTGGTGCCCGACCAGCGTGCGGCCGGCGCCGAGCCGGGCAACGCTGCGGTGGCCGAACCATCCACGAGCCGTCTGTGCAGCGGACAAGCTCGCCGACTGCGGGCATGTATCAATCATCGCCCGAGGGGGACGCGGCTTCCCTCATTCCGGCGCTCAACACGCGATGATAGGTGCCTCATGACCCCCGCACAGAGCAGCGTGTCGGCGCCATCGTCCGAGAGGAACTAGCTCTGTTTCGGGAAGATCTCGGCCAGCGCTTCCAGAAACTCGGTGCCGGCTTCAGATCGGCGCTCGAGAACTACGACTCGGCCCTCCAGTCGCATGACCGAAAGCATCAGGAGCTGCAACAGTTCCTCCTTAGGTTGGCCCTCGGGCGTTGGTGGGTGGGCGACCATGAAGTCTCTGATCGCGCGGCTAACCGGCATGCTTTCGGGGATGTCGGCGGCGCGGATTTGGGCCATGAAGACGGGCTCGCTCACAGTTCTTCTCCTTCGCTGTGTGATCGACAGCGTCAGCGTAGGAGAACGGCCCACGCCGGACGCAGCAGAACCGATGTCCGGCGCGGGCCACCCTGAAGGCCGGGGACTACCAAGGGGCTAGGCGCGGCAAGCTCGTCGCTGTACGTGCCTGCCGGTAGAAGCGAGGGGCAATGGCACCAAAGCGCCAGCCGCCTGGGCGCAGATCATCGACGACTACATGCTGACCCTCGCCGCGGCCGGGCAACCGCCAACCACGACGGAATTGCGCCGAATCCAATTGGTTCGGATGGCCAGAGACATCGGCGGCCGTCCGGCCGATGTTGCCGGGGAGAAGTTCGTCGAAGGTTCTGAGTCACTGTCGAAGGCGGTCGAGCTAAAAGACATCGGTTGGGCACTGGCGGGGATTGCGGTCGATGCCGTCGGCATCGTCGTTCAACTGTGCGCCTGACGCAATATCTACGCCTAGCGTGTGCTGGGTTCAAAGTTCCCCTGACTGGCGCGCCGGGCATGGCGACGCCCCCGTCGGCCCGACCATGAAGGGTCTCCACGTCCGCGGTTCGCCTCCGATACGGCTACGGGCGCGCCCCCCGGTCGCGTACGTTTCGCGTACGTGAAGGCGTTAG
>CAVRFT010000001.1:0-10163 GCA_963720505.1 uncultured Chloroflexia bacterium | reverse complement strand
GGGTGAAGCTGTCCCAGGCGACACTCGGAGACGTGCACGGGTCGAAGGCGTAGACGGCCAGGATCACCAGGGAAAAAAAGGACACCAGCACGAACACCGTCGCCAGGCGCAGCCCGACACGAGCCCAGCTCGATCTCGTCTTCATGGCAGCCGTCTCACAGCGAATCGAAGGCGCCCAGACGCCTGGCCACTCAGGTAGCGGCCGATCATGATCTGGATCGGGATCAGCGAGTACGCGGCCGCCAGCGGCAGGTCGCCAGGCTCGAAGTCGTCGAAGATGACGTCGCCGATGAACTTCGCGTCGGCGAGACCATGGTCCGGGGTGATGTAGTCGCCCAGGGTCAACGAGAAGGTGAAGATCGAGCCTGCCACCACGAGACGGCAGGACCAGGGGCAGGATCACGCGGCGGAAGGTCGTGCCGGCGCGCCCGCCAAGGTCGGCGGATGCCTCGAGCAGCGAGCTGTGGAATCCGTTCCAGACCGGCAAAGATGGGCAGGATCATGTAATGGTAGCCCCAGGTAGCTGAAGCACGAGCCATGGAGTTGGCTCACCTCGTTCAGGCCTGGCCCGCTGATGCCGAACGGTGCGAGCACCCAGTCAAGAACCCCGTTCCCCTGCAGGATGATGCGCCAGGCGTAGATCTTGACGAGGTACGAGGCCCACAGCGGGAGAAGGACCCCGATCAGCAGGATCCGGCGCGTACGGCGCGATGCAATCCTGGCCATGTAGTACGCGATCGGGAATCCGAGCAGGATATCGGTGACTGTCACCGCCGCGGCGATGTCGGCACCGTGCGCAAGCGTGATCGTGCGATAGACATCGTTGGTCAGCAGCGTCTCGAACGACTCGAGGCTGAACTCGGGGACTCGACCTGTCCCGCTGAAGGCATCCGTGGCTTCCAGAACGCATTCAGCAGCAGGATCGTCCAGCGAGCCGCGTAGGTGATCACCATCCACAGCACCGGCGCGGCCAAGCAGCAGGGCGAGCTGCAGCCTGGGCCTGCCATGCAGCCAGGCAGCCAGGCGGCGCCCGGGCGAGGCGGCTTCAGGCGCCGGCCGGCCAATGCTCCGCGCAGTCATCGGCTACCCACGCCAACGCGCTTCCCCTGGAGGAGGGCCCTCAGGGGAAGCAGA
This sequence comes from uncultured Chloroflexia bacterium, assembly GCA_963720505.1. GTDB lineage: Bacteria > Chloroflexota > Limnocylindria > QHBO01 > QHBO01 > DASSCW01. The sequence continues at coordinate 9,029 of CAVRFT010000001.1, read as the reverse complement.
TTGCGTGACGGACCGTTCGCCGGATCGGCTCAGCCGCCCGTGATCGTGGTCCAGGTCTTCCGTCCAGTCGTCGACGTCCCTTGCAGGTTGTGGCTGTCGTCGTCGTCGTTGCAGTCGGCCCGCGGCGTGCTCCAGTAAAATGAACCTTGTCGAAGTACGCCTTGATCGGTCGCGTGGAAGGTGGTCGCAGTGGCCCGGCGAGATCGCCTCTGCCTCTTCGCAGGCCTGCGGGCTGGTCGGCGCCTCGCCGAACCAGATCGTGGCCAGCGCGCTGGTGTGCGGATCGAGCATCCAGTTCATCCAGCGGTAACATGCAGCCCGGATGCGCCGCGTTGGAGGCGATCATCCAGGTGTCCGACCATCCGGTCGATCCCTCGTCGGGCAGCGTCGCCGCCACCGGGTGCGTCGGGGTTCTCGGCCAGGATGGAGTGTTGGAGCTGGTACTGGCCAGCTGCTGCCCGGCCAGCATGGCGCCGGAGACCCGAATGAGGTGATCTGGTCGGTCGCCAGGTTCAGCGCTCGCCCACGCATCGCCGCCTCTGCTGCTCGAAGCAATGCAACGGCTGCGTTGAACTGCTCGTCGTTCAGCTGGTAGAGATGTCGTCGACCCCCAGCTCCGGGTTGGTCTGCTTGAGGTGCAGCGCCGCATCGGCGATGAAGATCATGTAGTTGTAGATGCTGATCTTGCCCGCCGCTGGTGAGTCGGCATCCCAGATGACATCCCAGCTGGTGGGCGGCTCCGGGAACGTGTCGGTGTTGTACAGCAGCACGTTCGCGCCACGGCCATGTGGCACGCCATACGACACGCCATCGACCGTGTTGTGCGGCTGGTTCTTCAGGGCGTCAAAGACGTTCTCGTAGTTCGGAATGAGGTCCAGGTTCACCGGAGCCACGGTCCCGGCCGAGATCATCCGCAGCGTGGCGTCGCCTGAGGCCGAGACGCCGTCGTATTGGCCGGTCGCCATCAACGAGACCATGTTGGTCGAGTCGACGCCGTCCGTGGTGTTGACCTGGCAACCGGTCTCGTCCTCGAACGGCGTCACCCAGTCGTAGTTCGGGTCACTGCTTCCGTCCTCGGCATATCCGGTCCAGATGACCAGGTTCAGCTCATCCTCCGCGTCAGGTAGCGAGGTCGCCATGCCGCTGGGCGTGCCCGAGCCGCAGGCCGACGCGACCATCGCAAGGGCCGTCAGCGGGCCTGCAATCTTGAGAATCTTCATGCCTGTCTCCACTCCTCCTCGTCCCCGTTGGTTGGCTCGCCGCTGGAGATCGGATCAGCGCCGCTCAGACGCAGCACGTGCTTGCGCTTCCAGACGAGGCGAATCGCCTCGCCCTGCGCGCTGAGAACCTCCATCGACGACGTCTCCAGGTTCTGCTGGGTGACGACCAGATCGCCTCCCACGTCCAGGTGCACCAGGTATCGCGTATCAGGCCCGAGGTAGATCACCTCCCGGACGTGCCCGTCGGCGGCCTGCTCGTCTGCCGCTGGCTGATATGCGGGATCGGCCAGCCTGATCTTTTCCGGCCGTACCGTGAAAACGCCGTCTTCGCCGATCACAGCACGGGCCGCCTCTCCGGTGAGCAGGTTGCTGGTGCCGACGAAGCCGGCTACGAATTGAGTCGCCGGATGCTCGTAAACATCTGCTGGCGTCCCGATCTGCTCGATGCGGCCGTTGTTGAAGACGGCCAGGCGGTTGCTCATGGTGAGCGCCTCCTCCTGGTCGTGGGTCACATAGATGAAGGTGATGCCGACCTCGGCCTGGATGGCCTTCAGCTCGATCTGCATCTCCTCGCGCAGCTTCAGATCCAGGGCGCCGAGCGGCTCGTCGAGCAGCAGCACGCGGGGCCGGTTGATGAGCGCCCGCGCAAGCGCGACGCGCTGTCGCTGCCCACCGGACAGCTGCGCCGGCCTCCTGCCCTCATAGCCCTCCAGCCGAACCATCCGCAGGGCTTCGCGCATGCGCTCCTGGCGCTCGCGATTCGCGACCTTTCGCACCACCAGGCCGTAGGCGACGTTCTGACCAACCGTCATGTGCGGGAAGAGGGCGTAGTCCTGGAAGACGGTGTTCACGTCTCGATCGAAGGGCGGCACGCCGGTCACGTCGCGTCCGTGCAGCAGCACCCGTCCTTCGCTGGGCTGCTCGAAGCCCGCGATCATGCGCAGGGTGGTGGTCTTGCCGGAGCCCGATGGGCCCAGCATCGAGAAGAACTCGCCGTCTGCGATATCGAGGTCGACGCCGGAGACCGCCTCCACGTCGCCGAAGCGCTTGATGACGCCTTCCAGCCGCACCGCCGAGACCGGCCCCGCAGGATCGGACGTTGGATTGCTCGAAGGGTCAGAGGATGCCACGGTAGGTGGCAGCGAGGTCATCGGTTCGACGGCCACAAGCTCCTCGAGGCTGCTCGGCACCACGCCTCGCCGGTGGGCCCGGCTTACTCGGGAGGCGTCCGAGGATTGGGGCACTCTGCCGGTGCGTCGCGGCGGTGTCAAGCCGATTCCCGCAACGGCTCGCCGGCCCAGCGTGGCAATCCGCAGCCGCGGACCGCGCATGCCGCGGAAACCGCCAAAACGCGGCTGCTAGAGTGCCGCGGACCGGCCACAGGAGACGATTGTGGAGCTGGGCGTGCTCTTCGGGCTCGGGTCGGCCGCGGCATTCGGCGCCGGCGACTTCAGCGGCGGGCTGGCCTCGCGGCGGGTCAGCGGGGTCACGGTCGCCGGCCTGGCGCAGGCGATCGGCCTGGTGGCGCTGCTGGTCCTGCTGGCCGTCCTGCGGCCCGCACCCCCAGGCGCTGGCGCGATCGCCATTGCCGCCGCGGCCGGCGTGTGCGGCGGCCTGGGCCTGGTCGCACTGTATGCCGGCCTGTCGCTGGGCAGCATGGGCGTGGTGACCGCCTTGTCGGGCGTTGGCTCGGTCGCGCTGCCGCTGTTGATCGGCTACCTGCTGGGCCGAGCGCCCGTCTCTCCTGCGCAGTGGCTCGGTGTGGTAGTCACCATGGCCGCGGTGGGCGCCGCCAGCGGTGCGACGCGACAGGGCGTCCAGCCGCGTGCCGTGATGCTGGGCATCACTGCCGCCCTCTTCTTCGGCCTCTGGTTCCTGCTGCTGGACCTCGCGGCCGAGGAGGCAGGATCCGAGGCGTGGGTGCTGGTTGCCAGCCGCGGTGCGGCCACCGTCCTGATCGGCGGGGCGGCGCTGATACGTGGCCGATACGCCGGCCTCCGCGCCGTCTGGCCGATCGTCGTGCTGGCGGGCACCATGGACGTGACCGGCAACGCGGCCTTCGTGCTGGCGCGGAGCACCCTGCCGGTGGGCGTGGCCGCCGCACTGTCCGGCGTCTACCCCATCGTCACGATGCTGCTGGCGCGGGCCGTGCTGCGCGAATCGCTTCCCCGATTGGGCATCGCGGCCGTGCTGCTGGCGGTGGTGGGAATCGCCTTCATCTCGCTGGGCTGAACGTCAGGCGGGCCATCCGCCACCGGTGGAGGCGATTCGGGAGCGGGGCGGACGAGGGCACCTCATCGGTCCATCTCCTGTCTGGTGACGCATCGGGTGACGCGCACGAACAGGAGAGCGCTGCGGGCCTTACCGCCCGATTACCACCCGCTTACCAGCCCGATGGAGCCGCGTATCATTGGCCACTCCACATGGACGCCATCCCCGACTGCGCATGACCTTCGACCGTGTCGCCATCGTTGAGCGCGCGCTCGACGACTACCTCGCCGGAGCCGCCAACGCGGCCGAGTACCTGGCCCCCGATGCCCCCCTGCATGAGGGGAGCGGCCTCACTGCCCGGAAGGCGGTTGAGCTGTTCGAGGACCAGGTCACCTCGCGCGCGGTCGATGTCGCCGGACGCGAGCTGAAGAAGACGGATCGATCCTTCTACACCATCAGCTCCGCCGGCCACGAGAACAACGCCGTGCTGGGGGCGATCCTGCGCATCACCGATCCGGCGTTCCTTCACTACCGCTCCGGGGCGCTGATGATGGCGCGCGCCCGGCAGCTGCCCGGCATGACGCCGGCCTTCGACGCGCTGCTCGGCATCGTGGCCAGCAGCGACGAGCCCATTGCCCAGGGCCGGCACAAGGTGTGGGGCAGCCGCCCGCTGTGGGTGCCACCGCAGACCTCCACCATCGCCAGCCACCTGCCGAAAGCGATGGGCCTTGCCTTCAGCCTGGCCCGAGCGCGGCGGCTGGGCGTGGACGGGGAGCTCCCCGCCGACGCGGTGGTGCTGTGCTCGTTCGGAGACGCCTCGGCCAACCACGCCACCGCCCTGGCGGCCATCAACACCGCGCGCTACGCCGCGCGCATCGGCCTGCCCATGCCCATCCTGTTCGTCTGCGAGGACAACGGGACCGGCATCAGCGTGCCGACGCCGGATGACTGGATCCGGGACACCTTCTCCGCCCAACCGCATCTGCGATACACGCTTGCCGCCGGCGAGCTGGACGAGGTGTGGGATGCCGCGGTGGCAGCGGTGCACTACGTCCGGAGCTCGCGTCAACCGGCGTTCCTGCACCTGCCCGTGGTGCGCCTGTGGGGCCATGCCGGCAGCGACGCCGAGCATGGATACCGCAGCCCCGCACAGATTGCCGCCAATGAGGCGGGAGACCCGCTGCTGCGCAACGCCCGGCGGCTGATTGGCACTGGTGCCATCTCGGCGAACGCCCTTCGCGACCTGGTGGACCAGACGCGCGGCCGGGTGATGGCCGCGGCCGAGGAAGCCGCCCGCCGGCCGCGGTTGGACACCACCGACGCGGTGGTCGGACCCATGGCGCCGTACCACCGTTCGCGCGTGGCCGAGCGCGCCACCCGCCCGCTGCTCACCGATGAGGAGCGCCGCGAGGCCGTGGCCGATCCGCTTCCCGAGACCGCCGCCAACCGAAATGCCCGGACGCTGGCGGGCAATCTGAACGCCGCGCTGGCCGATGAGCTGGCCGCGGCGTCCGGAGCTCATCCTGTTCGGCGAGGACGTCGGCCGCAAGGGCGGGGTCTACAACGTCACCAATGGGTTGCAGCAGCGCTTCGGCGCAGGGCGCGTGTTCGACACGCTGCTCGACGAGACGTCGATCCTGGGCATCGCGCAGGGTGCGGCCCACATCGGCCTGCTGCCGGTGCCGGAGATCCAGTACCTGGCCTATGTGCACAACGCGCTGGACCAGCTGCGCGGCGAAGCGGCCTCGCTTCAATTCTTCTCATCGGGCCAGTTCCGCAACCCCATGGTCGTGCGCCTGCCGGGCCTCGCCTACCAGAAGGGGTTCGGCGGCCATTTCCACAACGACAACAGCGTCGGCGCGCTGCGCGACATCCCCGGACTGATCCTGGCCGTCCCGGCTCGTGGCGACGACGCGGCCCGCATGCTGCGCGGCGCCATCGCCATGGCGATCGAGGACGGGCGCGTGGTGGTCTTCATCGAGCCGATCGCGCTCTATCACGAGAAGGATCTGCATGCGCCTGGAGACGGCGCCTGGCTGACCGATTACCCGGCACCGCCTTCTCATCTGCTGCCCGGCGAGCCGGCGGTGTACGACACCGATGGTGCCGATGGAGCGGGCCAGCCCGATCTGCTGATCATCTCCTACGCCAACGGCCTGCGCCTGTCGCTGCAGGCCCAGCGCCGGCTGGCCGACGAGCACGGGATCCGCGCCCGGGTGCTCGACCTGCGCTGGCTCAACCCGTTGCCGACCGATGCGCTGCGGCACCAGGCGGCCGAATCGGGTGCGGTGCTGGTGGTCGACGAGTGCCGTCGCACTGGTGGCGGCGTGGCCGATGCGATCATCGCTGACCTCGTCGAATCCGGGGCAACCCCGGCGCGCGGCCTCGCATCGGTCCGGGCGGTCGACAGCTTCGTACCGCTCGGCCCGTCGACGGCCACCGTGCTCGTCGGCCCGGACCAGGTGTTGACCGCCTCGCTGGCCGCGGTCGGCGAGCGGAGCGTGGTGGGCTGATGGATCAGCCGCGGGCAGTGATTGCCTGCGCGGGCCGCGGGGCGTACGGCGCCGGCAGCCTGGGCTCGCTGCCGCTCGACCACCCCCCGTGCAGCGCGCGGAGACCCTGCGCCGGGAGTACGGCCTGGAGCCGTTGCTCGAGCTGGATGGCGCGGCGGAGTTCGACCTGCCGCGGCACCTGCGGCCGGCGAACGCATCGGCCCTGATCTTCCTGGTCACGTTGCTCGATGCCGAACGAGCGGCCGAAGACCACAACGCGGCCGTGGTGATCGGCAACTCGCTGGGCTGGTACTCCGCTCTGGCGATCGCCGGCGCCCTCTCATCGACGACGCCTTCCGGCTGGTGCAGGAGGTCGCCCTGCTACAGGAGGAGCCGCTTCCGGACGGCGGGTCCGGCGGCCAGGTCATCTACCCCCTGACCGATGCCGACTGGCTCCCGGTCCCAGACCTGCGCGCGGCGGTGGCCGGGGTCTTTGACGGGCACGAAGATGGCAACGGCTCCGGACGCATCTACGAGAGCGTCGACCTGGGCGCCTACACCGTCCTGGCCGGCGACGACGCGGGGGTCGCGACACTGATCGATCGGCTGCCACCGGTGAAGATCGGCGATCGGCTCTTCCCGCTGCGCCTGGCCATGCATGGTCCATATCACACGCCGCTGGTCGAGCACGTTGCCATCGGTGCATCCGAACGGCTCTCGGGGCTGGGCTGGCGATCGCCCGTGCTGCCGCTCATCGATGGCCGCGGCGCACGCTGGTCACCCTGGTCGACCGACCCGCTGGCGCTGCGCGACTACACCCTGGGAGAGCAGCAGACGACGCCGTTCCGCTTCGCCACCAGCCTGCGCGTCGCCATGCGCGAGTACGGACCCGACGTGGTCGTGCTGCCCGGCCCGGGCAACTCGCTTGGCGGCATCTGCCGGGCCAGCTGATCGTGGCGGAGGGGTTCCACGGCATTCGCAGTCGATCCGACTTCGAGCGCGCGCAGCAGTCCGCCACCCCGGTCGTGCTGTCGATGCGGCGGCAGTGACCTCGGCCGTTCCGACGGCCTCGACCCAGGACCTCGACGCGACGCCCGATGCGCAGGTGGTCGTTGAGCCGGCGACGCTTATCGACCTGCCGATCAGCCTGGCTCCGCTGGCGCACGGCCGCGGCGACCCGACCATCCGCCTGGAGCCGTGGGGTGCCTGGCGCGCGACCCGCACGCCGCATGGCGCGGCCACCATGCGGATGGTGGCGCGGGGCGCCACCATCACCGTCTCGGCCTGGGGGCCGGGCGCAGGTTGGGTCACCAGCCATGCCGCTGACCTGGTCGGTTCCAACGACCGGCCTGAGGCGCTCATGCCGCGGCACGCGGTCATCGCCGACCTGGTGCACCGCCATCCGGGCCTCCGCCTGCCGGCCAGCCTGCGCCCGTTCGATGCCCTGCTGCCCGCGATCTGCGAGCAGAAGATCACCGGAGTCGAGGCCCGCTCCGTGTTTCGTGCCATCGTGCGCGCCCTCGGTGAGCCGGCGCCCGGACCGGCCCGGCTGCGGGTCGCGCCGGACCCAGCGGTGCTGGAGGAGCTTCCGTACTACGGCTTCCATCGACTCGGGCTCGAGCGGCGGCGCGCCGAGTTGATCCGCCACTGCGCCGCGCTTGCCCCCCGCCTGGAGGGGATGACCCCGCAGCAGGTGGGAACGCTGCTGGCGCGCGTGCGAGGCATCGGTCCCTGGACGGTGGCGGAGGTCACCCGCGTGGCGTATGGCGATCCCGACGCGCTCAGCGTCGGCGATTACCACATCCCCAGCGTGGTGGCCTGGGCGCTGGCCCGGGAGCCTAAGGCCGATGACGACCGCATGCTCGAAGCTTCTGAAGCCCTATCGCGGTCAACGTGGCCGCATCCAGCGCCTGCTGGAAGTGTCGGGCATCTATCCGCCGAAACTCGGCCCACGGATGCCGTCGCGCAACATCGCCGGCATCTCGAGCGCGCGTCATGAGGGTGGCGCTGGCGACCGTCGGCACGACCGGTGAAGTGGTGCCATTCGTGGCGCTTGCCCGCGGCCTCACCGCCGCCGGCCACGACGTCACCGCCGTCTCGTGGGAGTCCACCGAGAAGCATTCGAGGGCGTGACGACAAAATTCGTGCCGGCCGGTCCACCGACCACTCGGGAGGAGATCGCCGACACCGGCGTCGCGCGCTGCGGCGGCCGGCTCCCCGCTGGCCCAGGTGACCGTGCTACGCGACTTCCACCTGCGAGACGCGGCGGATCACCATCGGCAGCTGCGGGCCGTCCTGCCCGGCCACGACCTCGTGGTCCTGCACGGCATCCACACGCTGGCGGAGGCCGCGGCCCGCGACGCCGGGCTGGCATGGGCCAGCGCGGTGTTCGACCCGGTCCTGCTGCCGACTGCCACCGCGCCGCCCGCCGGGATGCCGTCGCTCGGCCCGCTGAACCGGCTCGAGTGGCGGCTGCTGGATCGGATGCTGCGCCGCCACGACAAGCCGCTGCGCGAGCGCTCGAAGAGGCCGGCAGCGCTTCGGCACGAGACGTCACGATGTTCCGCGCGCGCTCCCGGCGTCTGCACCTGGTCGGCTGCTCACCGCACATCGCGCCGCCGCCGGCCGACCTCGCGCCGAGCACCCACTTCACCGGTGCGTGGGTCGACCCCGCACCGCCCGCTCCACTCCCTGCGGATGTCGATGCATTCCTGGACGCAGGGCCGCCGCCGGTGGTCGTGACGTTCGGCTCGATGGCCACCGCGATCCCGCGGCTCTGGCCTCCTCTGCCGTCTCCGGCATCCACGACGCAGGCCGGCGCGCGGTGCTGCAGGGCGGCCCAGCCATGCTGGACGGCGACGATGTGCTCAGCGTGGGGACAGTCGACCATCGGGTCCTGTTCCGCGAGCCGCGGCGGTGATCCATCACGGAGGCGCTGGCACGGCGCACGCGGCCGTGGCGGCCCGCGTGCCATCGGTCGTGATTCCTTACCTCGGAGACCAGCCGTTCTGGGCCGGGCGATTGCACCAGCTCGGTGTGGCGCCCTCCCCGCTCGAACTCAAGGCAGTTACCTCGGACGCGGTGCAGGATCGCGTCGCGCAGGCCA